>NZ_CM179516.1:0-3540410 GCF_058803365.1 Paenalcaligenes sp. GW821-LYS-B07-1 | reverse complement strand
ATTTCTCACTTGTGTAAACTTCGATTCTACCCCGTGTGGCACCCAGTTATCCACAGACAGTAGAAATTACATTGTAATTGATGGCCTAAACAATTGACTAAAAGCCAAAAGTTTGCTGAAATGGTGAGCTTTTCAAGAATTCTTTGTTGCCAGAGGCCGGCATGGTTGCCGGAGGTAGGCCCTTTTTAGGCGTTTTCTGGCGGCACCTTTATTTGTGGATAAATCCCCATGAAGCGCACTTATCAACCTTCCGTTACACGCCGTAAACGTACTCACGGCTTTCGTATCCGTATGAAAACCCGCACTGGTCGTGCTGTTCTGAACGCACGCCGTGGTAAAGGCCGTAAACGTCTGGCCGTATAAAATTAGCGGGACATGGCTGGCACAGTGCTAGTGCCTGAAATCTCATGGACGCCACCTTTCCAGCCACAGCTCGTCTAAAACGCCCCTCCGAATATGTGCAGGCCCTCAAAGGCCGGCGTATCGCCAGAGGGGCTTTGTTCGTTGTAAATACTCCACGTTCATCTGCTGAGAGTTTTCCACAGGAGCAAGCCCGTCTGGGATTAATTATCCCCAAGCGCATGGCTCCACTCGCTGTCACTCGTAATCAGATCAAACGCATATTGCGCGACACCTTCAGGAAACAGCGTCATCAACTTCCTGCTCGCGACTATGTATTCAGATTACACAGCAAAGTACCCGATATTTCGCTACGCCAATTAAAAGAACTGGTGCGAAACGAGGCGGAAGAACACCTCAAACGGGTACAACAATGATCAAAGCCTTGCTGATCGCACCCATACGTTTTTACCAGTATGTGATCAGCCCCTGGTTAGGCCGCTGTTGTCGTTACAGTCCCAGTTGCTCCGCCTACGCCATTGAAGCCATCCAAACACATGGAGCCCTCAAAGGGCTCTGGTTGGGCATTCGCCGTATTGCCCGTTGCCATCCTTGGGGCAGTAGTGGCTATGATCCCGTTCCCCCGGCTAAAAACCGCTTGTCAGTTCCCCCTGAAAAGCCAGATTCCGGGCAGACTTCCCATGATAATCACCCTGGATGTCATCACTAACCCTGTAACATCTACATAAATTATCAGTCCAGCATCAAGCTGCGTTAAACTTCTAAGTTTGCTCAGCTTCATATTGTGAAACAGGCGCTATGGATATTCGTCGTACCCTCCTTTGGATGATCTTCTCCTTCTCGCTCCTGCTGCTATGGAATAACTGGCAAGAGTACAATGGCAAACCTTCGTTGTTTTCCAGTACCCCTGCAAGCGAAACCACGGCACAGGCCACCACTGATGGTGCACCTACAGCAAACGGCTCGTCCGACGCTAGCATCCCATCAGCCGCACCAGCGACAGCCAGCACGCCTGCTGAATTGCCTGTCAGTCCTGCGGTTACCCCAAGCACCGAACTTGTACAGGTTGAAACCAATGTGTATAAGTTGAGTTTTGATCCTACTGGTGCCCAGTTGGTCAAAGCCGAGCTGTTGAAGTACACCTCTCCCGACGCTCCTGATCAACCTATGGTGCTGCTGGATAACTCCGCTGAGTCTATGTACATGGTACAGAGCGGTATCGTGGGTGCCCCGGGTCAGAACTATCCTACTCACCTGACCCCGTTTGGTCTGGTATCCAACACCGTAGACAGCGCCAATGTGCGTACGTTGGTGTTTGAGGCGGTTTCCGACGGTGTGCGTGTGGTGAAAACCTTTACTTTGGGTAGCGACAGTTACGCCATCCAAGTACGACACGATATTTTCAACGTGGGCGATCTCGTTATCCAACCGTCTCTGTACTTGCAGTTGACTCGTGATGGTAACAACCCACCTGATTCCTCTCGTCTGTACAACACCTTCACTGGCCCAGTGGTTTACTCCAGCGAAGACAAGTTCCAGAAAATCTCTTTCTCAGACATCGACAAGAACAAAGCTAGCTACGCTACCCAAGCCAACAACGGCTGGATCGGTTTCGTACAGCACTACTTCGCGACAGCATGGGTTCCACCAGCAGGCAGTGCACGCACTAACCAAGTGCTGCGTGTCAGCGATAACCTGTACGCTATCCGCACTATCGAAGCTGTAGGTAGCATTGCTCCAGGCGCAAGCCAAAGCGTGATTGCTGACCTGTGGGTTGGTCCTCAAGACCAAGCTGCAATGGGTTCCTTGGCTGAAGGTCTGGATCTGGTCGTCGACTACGGTTGGCTGACTATCTTGGCTAAACCCTTGTACTACCTGTTGGCGCTGTTGCACAGCTTCCTAGGTAACTGGGGTTGGTCTATTGTGGCACTGACTGTACTGATCAAATTGGTGTTCTACCCATTGTCAGCAGCCAGCTACCGCTCTATGGCCAAAATGAAACTGGTGACACCACGCTTGCAAGCTCTGCGCGCCAAATACGGTGACGACAAAGCCAAGCTGAATGCTGCCATGATGGAAATGTACCGCACCGAGAAAATCAACCCATTGGGTGGTTGCTTGCCTATGTTGGTACAGATCCCTGTGTTTATTGCTCTGTACTGGGTACTGTTGGGCAGCGTAGAAATGCGCGGTGCACCATGGATCCTATGGGTACAAGACTTGGCCGCACGTGACCCATGGTTCATCTTGCCAGCAGTGATGATGGCTACCATGTTCCTGCAGATCAAGCTGAACCCAACACCTCCAGACCCAATGCAGGCTCGTATCATGATGATCATGCCATTAGTATTCGGCGGGATGATGTTCTTCTTCCCAGCTGGTCTGGTGCTGTACTGGTGCGTGAACAACACCTTGTCCATCGCTCAGCAACGCTACATCATGCACAAATTGGACAAAGAAACAGCAGCAGCTAAACGCTAAGCTACGTTGATTTATCCTAAAGGGGCCGACATAACGTCAGCCCCTTTTTAGTGCTTACACCTTAAGCTAGTTTCTCTTAATACGGCGTCAGTTGCATCGCGCCCTCGAACATTTTTCGCAACTGGAACGTATGGTTGATTCTTCTTCCTTTCTCCCGCCACCCTTCCTATCCACAACTGCCGGCAAGGCAGAACAACAAGAACTAGGGCAATGGGTACTCGCTAGCAACACCGCTGTAGCCATTTTCAATGCCGAAGATCAACTGCATTTTGCCAGCCCGTCTTTCTTGACACTCTATGCGGTCCAGCCCGGCCTCCAAACCTTTAATAGCATCATTAGCCACTGCTTTCACCATAAAGTAGGCCCACGTATTACGTCGCCGCTCTCGCAATGGGTGAACATGGTACAAAGCAAACGCCGTTCTATTCCCGTACGTACATTTGAGGTTGTCATGCTAGATGGACGCTGGATGTGGGGTACAGAAGTCACGTTTACGAATCAGTGGACAATGGTGCAAATCACCGATTTCACCGCCATCAAAAATAAAGAGTTCGCCCTACAAAAAGCCCACGACGAAGCGCTACTTGCAGCCAAAACAGACGACCTCACCAGGCTACCTAACCGTGGTGCCATCATTCAGCGCTTTCATCAACTCTATGAGTTCAGTCTGGGGCAAAGCCAACCCCTAACACTAGCTATTATCGATTTGGACCACTTCAAATCGGTGAACGACAACTTTGGCCATGCCGTAGGTGATGCTGTATTGCGTCATTTCGCAACACAAGCTGATAACCTTATTCGTGCTGCTGGTGGCGTAATAGGGCGCAGCGGCGGAGAAGAGTTTCTGGTAGTACTGCCCAACTCTCCCACTACTTGTGGACAAGATTTGCTAGAAAAACTACGCATACATCTACAAAAACACCCGTTCACCACTGCGCAGAGCATAATTTATTACACCTTTTCCTCTGGTTTGGTTGGTAGCACTCGGCTATGCTCTTTTGAGGATCTGTATAAAGCTGCAGATACAGCTCTCTATACCGCAAAAATCCGCGGACGAAATCAGGATTGTGTTTCTGCCCCAGTAAAAGCGAATACGCAGTATTGATAAAGTAAAGCTATAGCCTTCTTCAATATATTCAATTTCAACTAAGAAACAAACTCTCCTAGAATAGATCACATATAGAGTGCAATACAGATTCCCTGTACATACACCCGAATTGGAGAGTTTCAATGAAGAAAGACCTCATGACCACTGCAGCTGGCGCCCCCGTCAGCCATAACAATGATTCCATGACAGCAGGCCCGCGTGGACCGGTCTTGATGCAGGACACTTGGTTGTTGGAAAAGCTGGCACACTTTAATCGTGAACGTATTCCTGAGCGTGTAGTACACGCCAAAGGCGCTGGTGCTTTTGGTACTTTTACCGCCACACACGACATTAGCCAGTACTCCTGTGCCAATGTCTTCAAAAAAGGGCAACAAACCCAAGTAATGGCCCGTTTTTCTACGGTAGCAGGTGAAGCAGGGGCTGCCGATGCTGAACGTGATGTGCGCGGTTTTTCGCTGAAGTTTTACACTGAAGAAGGTAACTGGGACATGGTGGGGAACAACACTCCTGTGTTCTTTATTCGTGACCCACTGAAGTTCCCTGACTTTATTCACACCCAAAAACGTGATCCACAAACCCATCTGCGTAGCATGACAAATGCATGGGATTTCTGGTCACTGAATCCCGAATCTCTGCACCAGGTCACCATTTTAATGAGTGACCGTGGTCTGCCTAAAAACTTCCGTCAAATTCACGGCTTTGGTTCTCACACCTACAGCCTGATCAACGCCGAAGGCAAACGCCACTGGGTGAAGTTCCACTTCAAATCCATGCAAGGTATTGAGAACTACACCAACGCCGAAGCCAGCAAAGTGGTGGGAGCAGACCGCGAAAGTGCTATTCGTGACCTATACGAGCACATTGATGCGGGCGACTTCCCTCGCTGGGCACTGCGCATTCAGGTGATGACTGAAGATCAAGCACTGAACTACCACCTTAACCCCTTTGATCTGACCAAAGTATGGCCACACGGCGACTTCCCTCTGATTGATGTAGGTGTGTTGGAGCTGAACCGTAACCCTGACAACTACTTTGCCCAAGTCGAGCAAGCCGCCTTTACACCCGGCAACGTGGTTCCAGGTATTGGTTACTCACCAGACCGTATGCTGCAAGGTCGTTTATTTGCTTACGGTGACACACAGCGCTACCGCTTGGGGATCAACCACAACCAGATCCCAGTGAATGCACCCAAATGTCCATTCCACAATAGCTACCACCGTGATGGTGCTATGCGTGTAGACGACAACCAAGGTAACAAGCCTAACTACGAGCCTAACAGTGCGGGTACATGGAAAGAGTCTACCTACCAAGAACCTCCTCTGGCACTGGATGGTCAAGCGGCTGACCACTGGAGCCACCGTGTAGACAGTGATTACTACTCCCAACCCGGTGACTTGTTCCGCTTGATGAGCCCAGCCCAACAGCAACAACTGTTTGATAACGTTGCCGCTGCTATGGCCGGAGTACCTCAGCTCATCATCGACAGACAACTGGAGCACTTCCACCAAGCTGACCCTGCTTATGCAGAGGGTGTGCGTAAAGCCCTAGCAAAAGCGTAATCGTTACACACTAAAAACCGGAGCAGCGTTAATGCTGTTCCGGTTTTTTTTATGGCTGTGGATAAGGTTTATGCTGTTGCCAATTAACGTGCAGTATCCAAAAAGCATTAAGCCCCACGTGCAATACGTGGGGCTTAATGTCGCCATATGGATGGCTAAATAGGCAAGGCGGGTTATGCGTTTGCTACTTTCAAAGCTTTGCCTTTGTTGATGGATAGAATTCCGAAGAATGCGACCAACCATACCAAGGCGGCAATCCACCAGCCCATGCTGCCTGTAATCAGAGCCTGACCGATCAAACCAGCCTGAATACAATAGTAGGCCATTGGGATCAGTGTTTTACGAATGATCTCACCTTCACGGTTCATCATACCTACCACAGCACCAGCTGCTACCACATTGTGTACACAAATCATGTTACCGGCTGCACCACCGACGGCCTGCAACGCTACCACAATGGCTGATGCATCAATACCCAGACCAATGTGCTGTGCTGTGGAAAACTGGAAGTACGAGAACATCATGTTACTGACAGTGTTAGAACCCGCAATAAACGCCCCCAAGCTACCTACCCATGGAGCGACGTTAGGCCAACTGTGACCAGCCAAACCTGCCGCACCTTGAGCCAGTACCAATGGCATGCTGTTTAGCGAACCATCTGCCGCTGCAGAGTTAATAAACACTTGCACCATAGGCACCGCCAACAACAAGGCAGGAGCAGCATCCAGCATGGTAATACCAGAGCTTTTAATACCACGAGCAAACTGCTGCATGTTCATTTTGAAGATGCCAATACACAGCAAGGACACCACAATCAAAATAAAACCAGGCGAGAACAAGAACTGTGCAGAGCTAGAAATCTTTGTACCAAACAGGTTCGCAAAGGTGATGGTGGCATCAGGGCCAGTCAACGCACTTTTTACGGCAGGAATAGTACGAGTGATGATTAGGAAAGCCACAACCAACACGTAAGGCGAGAACGCACGCAATACGGAGAACTTTTTGGCGTTAGGATCATTGTCTACGGTACGCAGCGTACCCAACCATTTTTCTTCCCATGAATCACGAGGAGGAAAGTCAAAGGTGGTTTTAGGAATCAAGAAACCTTTTTTCGCAGCAGGTACCACAATCGCCAAACCGATCAACGCACCCAACATAGATGGGAACTCAGGCCCCAAGATGGTAGCGATGAAGTAGTACGGCACCGTAAAGGCCAAACCTGCAAACAAGGCAAATTTCCATGCACCCAAGCCTTCACGGAAGGATTGTTTCGCACCAAAGAAGCGTGTCAGCAAACCACACAGAATCAGAGGAATCACAAAACCAGTCAGCGCGTGTACTAACGCTACGCTATCCACGATCTGCTGCAAGTATTCCAGAGGAGTGCTAGGAGAGATCAGTGCTGCCACATCCGCTTTGTTATCAATACCGGAGCGCACACCTACCAACATAGGGGTACCCACAGCACCAAACGATACTGGAGTGGATTGAATGATCAGTACCGACATCACAGCAGCCATGGCAGGGAAACCCAGAGCCAAGAGCAACGGAGCGCCTACCGCTGATGGTGTACCAAAACCAGAAGAGCCCTCGATCAACGAACCGAACAACCACGCCACAATAATGACTTGTATGCGACGGTCAGGGGAAACATCAGTAAATCCTTGGCGTATAGCTTGTAAGGCACCACTTTCTTTCAGTGTATTCAGCAGCAAAATTGCCCCAAACACAATGAATAATAAGGTAATGGCTGTAATCAAACCATGCACAGTAGCTGCCGCCACCACCGTACCTTGGGCATTCCACACAAACAATGCCAGCAGCGCGGTAACGACGTATGCAACTCCCATGGAGAATTTTGCAGAGCGTTCTAGTACAACCATCAACAAGAACACTACAGCAATTGGAGCCAACGCCAGTAGCATGTAGAAAGAACTCATAGTTAATACTCTTCTGAATAATCGGCAAGCACGTAATGGTGGGTTTTTCTTTGCCTACATCCATCCCACTCTACGACCACTCACTTACCTAGCTAAAAAATAAACACCCTGAATCATATTGGTAATACCACTTTACACGAAACCCGTATTTACCCTTGTAGGGATACACAAATCCGTACAAACGTTATAATCTGGTATTACCAAAATAAACAAACTACGCCACATTTCCACTATTCTGGGCCCACAAGATGTCCACTCCTTTGCGCCTGTCTGACCAGATAGCACAACAAATACAACAACTGATACAGGATCAACAGTTAAAGCCAGGCGAGCGTTTGCCCGCTGAACGCGTATTGGCGGCACAGTTAAATGTGTCCCGCCCGCCCATTCGTGAAGCCATCCGTACACTGGCCAGCCAAGGCCTATTAGCCACTCGTCCAGGCGGCGGTACTTTTGTGCTGTCACCCATACAAGATTGGCCAGAAAAAAACTTATTACCCTTGGCACAATTGGTCGTGGCTGACCCAGCCTATAACTACGACATGCTGGAAGCCCGCCACGCACTAGAGAGTAGTACCGCGTGGTATGCCGCTTTACGCGCTACTGACCAAGACAAAGCCAACATACAGCGCTGTTTTGACAGCATGGTGAATTACCAGCAGCAAGGTGATGCCGAGCAATCCTCGCGCGCCGATGCTCGCTTTCACATGTCTATTGCCGAAGCCTCTCACAACATTGTGCTTATACAGTTCATGCGCGGGCTATTTGATGTGCTGCTCTCTGTGGTTAGCCAAAGCCGCAATACCATGTTCCAAAGTTCGCAGCCTAATGTGCTTAAAAACCTGACGCACCAGCATGAAAGCCTCATGAATGCCATTTTGGCTGGTGATCCAGAACAAGCTAAACACGCTATTAGTCAGCACTTGCACTATGTACAAGACACCATTCGCGAAAACGACGACAACCTGGCTCGTCGCCAGCGCTTAACCCGTTTCTCTCTTCCGGACCCGCTACTATGATTATTTCTGCTGCTACCGACTACAGAGAAGCCGCTAAAAAACGGCTCCCTCCCTTTCTGTTTCACTATGCCGATGGTGGTGCATATGCGGAACACACATTGCGTCGTAACGTAGAAGACTTGTCGGATGTTGCCCTGCGTCAGCGGGTACTCAAAGACATGTCTAATCTAGATTTGAGTACTGAGTTATTTGGTGAATCCCTGTCCATGCCGGTGGTGCTCGCCCCCGTAGGCTTAACGGGCATGTTTGCACGACGTGGCGAGGTACAAGCCGCCCGCGCCGCCGACGCCCACGGTATTCCATTTACCCTGTCTACGGTATCTGTTTGCCCCATAGAAGAAGTCACCCCAGCGATTAATCGCCCTATGTGGTTTCAGTTGTATGTGCTGCGCGATCGTGGGTTCATGAAAAACGCCTTAGAACGTGCTCAAGCTGCAGGCTGCAGCACTTTGGTATTCACGGTAGATATGCCGGTACCTGGTGCGCGCTACCGCGATGCGCACTCCGGTATGAGTGGCCCTAATGCCGCCATGCGCCGTTACTGGCAAGCCGTCACCCACCCTCAGTGGTCATGGGATGTAGGCCTAAACGGTAAGCCTCACGATTTAGGTAACGTGTCCGCCTACTTAGGTAAGAAGATTGGCCTAGAAGATTACATAGGTTGGTTAGGCAATAACTTTGATCCTTCCATTTCATGGAAAGACCTAGAATGGATTCGTGATTTCTGGAAAGGCCCCATGATCATCAAAGGCATTCTGGATCCTGATGATGCTCGCGATGCGGTACGCTTTGGTGCCGACGGTATTGTGGTGTCTAACCACGGTGGCCGTCAGTTGGATGGCGTATTGTCATCCGCCCGTGCATTGCCTGCTATTGCCGATGCCGTCAAAGGCGACCTAAAAATTCTAGCTGATTCGGGTATCCGTACTGGGCTAGATGTAGTGCGCATGATGGCACTGGGTGCTGATGCGGTGATGATTGGCCGTGCATTCTTGTACGCACTGTCTACCGCCGGTGAAGCAGGGGTACGCAACCTGCTGCAATTGATAGAAAAAGAAATGCGCGTAGCCATGACGCTAACTAGCACACGCAGCATTGCAGATATCTCTACCAATATGCTGGTGCAGGCTAGCGCACAACAATAACCGCATCCTCGCCCCCATCACGCATACAGCGATGGGGGCGGGTGGCTTACAATAACGATGTTTTCAGCCGTTTTGTGTGCCACTTATGTCCTATACCTCCCATTCCCCCATTGTCGCTATCGCCACAGCTCCTGGCCGAGGCGGCATCGGTGTTATTCGCGTATCCGGCCCACAACTGCGTGCCTTTACTCAAGCATTGCTGAATACCGAACTTAAAACCCGTCATGCGCACTACATCCCTTTCAACGACGCAGAAGGGCAAAGCATAGACGAAGGCATAGCCCTGTTCTTCGCTGCGCCTAACTCGTACACCGGCGAAGACGTACTAGAGCTACAAGGTCACGGCGGCCCAGCGGTATTACGTCGCGTACTAGAACGTTGCTTAGAAGTAGGTAAAGAATACGGTTTACGCCTGGCTGAGCCGGGTGAGTTCACGCAACGTGCATTCTTAAATGACCGCATGGACTTGGCGCAAGCCGAAGCGGTCGCTGACCTGATCAATGCCTCATCAAGTGCTGCAGCAAAAAGTGCGATGGCATCGTTGTCGGGGGCGTTCTCACAGCATGTGAACGAGTTGGCCGATAAGCTGGTACATCTACGCATGTTGGTAGAAGCCACCTTAGACTTCCCCGAAGAAGAAATAGACTTCCTAGAAAAATACCAAGCGGCAGCACAGCTACAAACCATACAACAAACACTACACGACCTAATGCGCCAAGCCAAACAAGGTATGGTCTTACGCGATGGTTTGCACGTAGTGTTAGCAGGGCAGCCCAACGTGGGTAAATCCAGTTTGCTGAATGCGCTGGCAGGCGACGACATTGCTATCGTGACCGATATTGCCGGAACCACCCGCGATCGCGTGACACAACTGATTCACTTAGACGGTGTGCCTATTCATATTGTGGATACTGCTGGTCTACGTGAAACAGAAGATACCGTAGAGAGCATTGGTATTGAGCGTAGCTGGGCTGAAATCGCCAAAGCTAACGTGATTTTGCATCTACACGATGCCAGACAACCCAACGATCAGCTTGATGATGCCATCACCGCACGCTTGCCTACTGACGTACCTATCTTGAACGTCTACAACAAGTGCGATCTGTTAGACGACACAGCCTCTGCAGCGTTACCTGAACACAATCCACAAGCCCGCACCTTGCATATCTCAGCCAAGAAAGGGCAGGGCTTAGATAACCTACGTAGCGCACTGCTAGACATAGCAGGGTGGACCGGGGGCGGTGAATCTCCGTGGTTGGCTCGTGAACGCCATCTACGCGCACTGGAAAACAGCAACGAACACCTTAGCATTGCAGCACAACATGCTTCACACAGTGATCAGGTATTGGATCTGTTCGCAGAGGAACTGCGCTTAGCACATGAGTCGCTAAGCTCTATTACCGGTGAGTTCACTAGCGACGACTTATTGGGCGAAATTTTTTCTAGCTTCTGTATTGGGAAGTAATTCCTACACAAGCATTGTCGTGCTCTATGTAGGAGGCATGACTAATAAGCCCCCAACTAGCGCCCTTTACTTGTACATCGCAATACAGCCCCTACCACCATCAATCCGCCCCCTGTCCCATAAAGCGGAAACCAACGCGCCCACCATGTGGTAGAAAACAAGGTTTCACCATGCTGCACGTCTGCAGACACGCTACTGTAGATATTTAGGCCAAGGGTAATCAGCAGCAAAATGAAGCCTATAAGTAGCAACTGAGTAGAAAGTTTAGACATGGTGAGCGCTGCATCAAAAAAGTAAGAGCTGGGGCGTTTTACGTAAATCCTAGCAGTACAACACGACTCTCGTCGTCGCTTTGCTTTTTCGCACGAAAAAGTTACACGTTTACCGCTATTGTCACAAACCCGTCATAGTAGCGATTACACATATTCCAAATACATGGCTCCCACGCCAAAATACGGCTTTTTATAATTAACATCGGGAATATGTAACGCTTTGTCTGTTTACTGCCGTGTTTTTTCTAAATCCTGTACAGCTGTTTCCGAGCTGAAATTTACTTTGTCCAAGCGTATCACCCCATAACTACTGTTACACCTAGCAAACACATGTAGTAGGCATAATGGAAACATGAAAAGTAATGATATTGACGCTAAGCCATTAAAGACATTAAAGATATTTACCGATGGTTTACGCCTCAAACGTTTTAGCCCTATCGTATGAAGATAATGTTTACTATGGCATGAACAGCCTTCCGTGCAGGCCTATAACATAGTTTTTCAGCTTGTAAATACCCAAAATTAGGTACTGTGCTAGGATTTCTTATGTCCATCCATTCAGGAGAACCCTATGTCCGCCATTGCTCATGATGATGTTCTAGCATTTTGGTCGGAAAACGAAGATCACTGGTTTAATAAAAGTACCGAATTTGACCGTGAGTTTCATCACCATTGCCAAGCCCTGCACTGGCAAGCGGCTCGTCGCGAATTGGAAAGCTGGATTCAGTATGATGACAGCGGTTTAGCGTTACTGATCTTGCTGGATCAGTTCCCACGCAACTGCTTTAGAGAAAGTGGTCACATGTATGCCACCGATGGTTTAGCCCGTCACTACGCTCGATTACTGGTAGAAAGAAAAGGTGACCTCACCTTGCCACAAGAACTGAGAGTGTTCTGCTATCTGCCTTTTACACACTCTGAAAACCTAGAAGATCAGGATCTGGCCGTGCGCCTAAACGAACGAGGAAAAACAGGCGAAGGGTTGGAGTTTGCTCACCACCATCGTGAGATCGTTCAACGCTTTGGCCGTTTCCCTCATCGCAACACTATTCTGGGTCGAGACTCTACCCCTGAAGAAATAGAGTACATAAAAGAAGGTGGGTTTAGCGGTTAAATCAGTGCTTGGCCAAGCCTTTGTAAATCAGCCATACTGTTAACAAAGGGCCAATACTTAGTACGCTAAACAGTACAACGGAAGCCTGGCGCGCACCTTCGAAGCCGCCGGGCTCCACAAAGCCAGCCAAGTTAGTCAGCATACCGGCAAATGCGCCCCCAAGAGCCAACGCATACAATTGCACCGTGATAATGGCAGAAGACGCAATGTTTTCCTGACCTTTAGGTGCTGCTTGGTACACGCGAGTCAACACGTGCGGCCAACACACACCAATACCACCGCCTACTGCCATCAGCGGTATCAACAAGAAGTACATCGTGCTGCTGTCACCAAAGCCCATAGGCATCATGATGGCAAGGCCTAACAAACCACACCCCGACACCAATGGCCCGAATTGCATATAACGCTGTGTAGTGGCGGGCGAACGGCCTGCACTCAAGAAAGATCCTGCGGTCCACGAAAAAGACAATGACGCCATGAAATAACCAGCAACCAGAGGGCTTTGATGGTGTATGGTCTGCAAGAAATAGGGGATGAATACCTCTACCGTAATCGCCAAGCTTAACAGCGCTACACAGCCGTATAGGACAGCCAAAATGCCACCCCATTGGTATGTACCATGTGGCAATAGATTGGCATCGCTGTGCTTGTCTGCGCGTCCTGTGAATACGCTTAGCATCACTGCTACTAACAAGCCTGCTGCATTGACCATCCAACTCACAGACAAACTAGCCCACGACACACACAGTACTGATATAGCCAACACTAGCAATTTGCCCATAGGCACTTTCAGTTTTTTGCTGTCTTGCGATTTCCCCGCTTCAATCTGGGTACATACTAAGAACATCAGCAAAGCAATAACGGGGATCACTGACCAAAACGCCAACCGCCAATGCCCACTTTCTGCAAAGACACCACCAATGGTAGGCCCTATCAGGGTAGATACACCCCACATACTAGAAACCAGCACCATGGCGCGGGGCCATAATACTTCGGGAAACACTAAACGTACGGCGGAATAACACAGGCCTAATAAGAAGCCCCCACCTAAGCCTTGCACGGTACGGCCCACGAGCATAGCCGGCATAGAAAATGCCAATGCACAGACAATAGTCCCCACCATAAAGACCAGCATGGCAACCACAAATGCGTGGCGCAGCCCCACTAACTCCAATAACTTAGGTGATAGGACAGAACCAATGATGGATGCCATGACAAACAAGGTCATGTTCCACGTGTAATACGACAACCCACCAATGTCGGCCACCACCGATGGCAAAATAGTGGTCACCAAATACACATTAATAGCGTGCAGCGCTACGCCGCCGGCTAAAGCCACGGAGCGCAAACCATTACGCCCCCGTAGCAATGCGGCCCACGAATTTTTTTCAATCATGATTATTCAGTGTGCAGTAAGAGCCCATGCTTTGGCCCATGCAGATTTTTCCGGTAGCGGACCAGTCTGAATCGAATTGGTAGGTGTTTTCGGGAAAGAGTAGTACAACAGTAGAACCCAATAAGAAACGTCCCATTTCTTCGCCTTGCTGCAAAATGATCTGTTGATCGTCATACTGCCAATGCACAACCTCACCATAACGCGGTGGGTTAACTTGGCCGTGCCACACGGTGCTCATGCTCCCCACGATGGTGGCCCCTACTAATACCATCACAAATGGACCTCGTTCGGAGTCAAACACACACACCACACGTTCATTACGAGCAAACAAACCAGGTACATTACGAGCGGTTAATGGGTTCACGGAGAACAAGTCGCCAGGTACGTAAGTCATTGTACGTAAGCGGCCGGTGCAGGGCATATGAATACGGTGATAATCCTTAGGGCTCAGGTATAACGTTGCGAACAACCCGTTTTCAAATACGCTCGCTAACGTAGCATCACCCGCTAACAGCGTTTGTGCAGAATAATCATGACCCTTGGCTTGGAAAATCTGCTGTGCCTGAATCTTACCCAACTGACTAATAGCGCCATCCACAGGACTCACTAAGGCGGATTGTGCAATAGGGCGCACACCGGCTTTGAGTTCTCGAGTAAAAAAATCATTAAACGTCGCATAGGCAGCGGCGTTCGGCTGACTCGCCTCGCTCATGTCCACCTTGTACCGTTTAATGAACCACTCAATCGCTCGCGTCGTTAAGCCTCCACCAGGGTGAGCAGCTAACTTACCCACAGCCTGTGTTAACAAGCGTTTAGGCAATAAATACTGTAGCCAAATGGCCAGACGTTCTACCATGTTTATACACATTCAAAAGAGTTGGGACACACTAAAAGATGTCCACAATGTATTGCTTAAGTCATCAACTCAATACGATTACGCCCGGCATGTTTAGCTTGATACAAGGCTTTATCCACACGCCTGAGCGTAGGAGTATAGTCGGGATGACCATCATAAAGCGCTAAACCCATACTTGCCGTTAGGTTCAACTCATGGCCAAAAGGCAGGATAAATTTTTCTCGCTGTATGCGCTCGCTAATTTTTTTGGCGATACGCAAAGCAGTGTCCACGTTCACATCCACAAGCAGAACAAGAAATTCCTCGCCACCCAAGCGGAAAATATAATCGCCCGCACGGCATTGTGCATTCAATAATTCGGCGAATTGGCGCAATACAGCATCGCCAGACTCATGACCATACTCATCATTTACACGCTTGAAGTGATCCAAGTCTATGGATAACAAAGCAAATTTCACGCCTCTACGCCGTGAATAAGCCACTTCTCTGCCCAAAACCACTGGCAAATATTTACGTCCCAGTAACTTGGTCAGTGTGTCACGCCCTGCTTCTACTTCATTTTGCTGTTCAAACAGCAAATCCATACTCAGTAGAATCAAACGCGTTTGGGTACGTAGTTCACGTAAAACATCTAACTGGTTCGCCGAGTTAGCCTGTGTAAAACGAGGGAGTACTTCTTGATCAATGTGCTCCATCGTGTTCTGTATAACTTGAGTTTCCTTGAGGTTCTCAAATGCATGAGCTCCTTTATGGTGAAACCACAGCCCAAACTCTGAGCTATTGATGGTGGATAACTGTTTATCCACCATGCCTGTGGCTAACTCAAACATCAGATTGTTTTCCCAGTCTAACAATGCCGCTCGCTGACGCCCCCGCTCTGCAGCAGAGTTATGCACAGCTGCAAATACTCTATAGGACTCTTCCGCTCTGGATTTTCTGTCGTACGATGCCGCGTAGGCACGGCTCATAAACTCAATAGCAATGTCTATGGATTCAGCGATAAATTGCTGCGCCGCCATCTTATCTATCAATTCTAAGCTTGGCTCTTCTTGAACAATTTCAAAAAATCGTTCTTTCAATAGCCTAGCGCCACTTAAGACCAGATACAACGGTAGATCTATACGAGCGTGTACATCACCAACTTGGCGCTGTAACTCAACTAACGCCACAAAATCATCGTCGGGAGCGACCGAAAAAAGCTCACTTAGCCATTTTTGCAGAGAACGAGACAATCTTTTCTGCACTTCATCATGGCTTAAGAACACGTTTGCCGCCTGGTCATTCAGCAAGCTGGCATAAAAATACGACGCCAGTAGCTCTTTATGGCTGTTTGCCGCTTCTTTCACATAACAGCGAATGTGCTCAGGAATTTTTTTAAGAGCTTTTTGCCAGTCAGAGGCAAGGCGGTAGACCGCGACATTAGACATGCTAATACAACATCAAGTAAGAAAAACTGCTGGTATGCAGCGAGTATATCTTGCACATGTTGATCTAAACAATGTCGCTGCAAGGCTCTTGAGGAACAAGGCCTGTGGATAGTTGCAGGGGAAGTGCTTGTGGATAAGTTGTGGAGTGAAAAGGCTTAACTTGGGTCTGAAACTTATACACAAAAATTATCCAGAAACCATCCTCAACAAAACGCTCAGCCATCAACAAGCAAAAATATAGGTTAAAGCGTTGAATAATCAGGCTTTCAAGCGATTGTACCACTTATCCACAGACACCCATTATTAATCATCTATAGATATATATGATAGTTAACAACATCAATAGGAAAGAGCTGCCGAACTTTTTTTTGAAAGCATCCTTTTGACAACAGTTTTTCAAGATGGTCTTTACTGAAAACCTAACGTTGTTTTAGGTACACGTGACTGCAAATATATTTTCTGTGGATAAGCCCTAGAGCGAGGACTTGAGGATTAGTTGTGGATGATTGTTGGATAACCTGACTGTTTACAGAGATCCTTATTTTTATGCCCAATCTATACACCTAGACTTATGCAGTTTTGCCTGTGGTGGAAAACTCTGTAGAAGTGCATAGAATAAGGGCTACACAGAGTTATCCTAGTTATCCACACCCCTTATACTAACTACCAAATATATATAAATATTAGTGAATAACTACTAACATCATGCACTCTTTGCACAGGCCAAAGCAGCCTTGTCTTTTGCTATTTGCTTCCTTACACTTGAAGCCTGTGCATAAAAAATCCCCTACCAAAAACTTGATAGGGGACGATGTGAATGAACTGTGGAAGGATTATTTCTTAGGTAAACGCTCTAAGGCTGTAGCTAAGGTTTGCCCTTGTTTTGCAAAACAGAATCGTATGAGATTTTGGTTTGCTTCTTTAGATTCAGGATTTCGATAAAACGCTGAAACAGGTATCACCCCTACACCATATTCGGTGGTTAACCATTTGCTGAACTCGAGTTCAGATTTGTCAGACCATCCCTCATATGAAGCCAATAAGAAAAATGTGCCTTCACTTTTGTAGGGAGTAAATGGAGTATTACGTAACCCTTGGTACAACTGATCACGTTTTTGTTGATAAAAGTTAGGCAGGTCTAAATAGGTATTAGTATCACGCATGTACACAGCTAAACCTACTTGCAACGGGGTAGGTACAGAAAACACTGAAAACTGGTGGATTTTTTGAATTTCAGTATTTAACTCTGGCGGAGCTAAACAGTAGCCTATCTTCCAACCTGTAGCACTAAACGTTTTACCAAATGAAGAAACAATGATGGAATTTTTCTTCAGTGCAGGCCTAGTAGCCATGCTTAAGTGTTTAGCTCCATCAAAAACCAGGTGTTCATACACCTCGTCTGACAAAATCAAAATATTCCACTTAGCGACAATTTTTTCTAAAGCGTCTAAGTCTTCTGGTTTCAGTATGGCACCAGTAGGGTTATGAGGCGTATTGATAATTAACATACGCGTCTTATTGGTGATGGCTTTTTCTACTTTGTCCCAATCAATGCTGAAACTTTGTTCAGATGTACTTGGGGCTTCCATAGAAACAGGAACTGCAATACCCCCCGCCAATTTAATGACAGGCAAGTACAAATCATAAAATGGCTCAATGACGACCACTTCATCATTGGGATGTACAAAAGCAAGAATGCTGCTCATTAGTGCTTCACTTGCACCGCTGGTCACTGTCACTTCTGTATTAGGGTCATAGTCAGAACCATAAAGAAGCTGTGTTTTTTCTGTGATGGCTTTTTTCAGTAGAGGATGACCACTCATGGGCGAGTATTGGTTGTAGCCTTGAAGCATTGCCTCATAGACATCATCCAATAATGCTTTATCTGTATTGAAGTCTGGGAAACCTTGCCCAAGATTGATAGCTTGATGGTCTGTTGCTAGCTGACTCATCACAGTAAAAATAGTCACTCCCACATCTGGGAGTTTAGAGACGATATTCATTTTGTATGCACTAGAAAATTTGTTATCAAAATCTTAAGCGATCTGCTGCCTACACATTGTTATAACTATATGCGCTAAACATGAGTCCTACATCGGGAGAGGATGTAGTGTGGGCAAAGTACATCTGTACAACCAATGAGTGTTTCACGTGGAACACTTTTTTGTTTTATGTTCCACGTGAAACATTGTGGTAGATGCGTACAAATTTAAAGATACTGCAAGTAAAAAGGTTTTTGAAACAAAATAAGCAATACGCAGTCGTATAATGATCTTTTACGTTTTTTTGTAGATACAAGAATGATTTATCCAGACGAATTTGATGTGATCGTCGTTGGTGGTGGCCACGCTGGAACAGAAGCCGCATTGGCTGCTGCTAGGATGGGGGCTTCTACACTCTTACTCACACATAACATGGACACGTTGGGTCAAATGTCATGCAATCCTTCTATTGGTGGGATTGGCAAAGGGCATTTGGTAAAAGAGGTAGATGCTTTAGGTGGGGCAATGGCACTGGCCACTGATAAAGCTGGGATTCAATTTAGGATTCTGAATCAGTCTAAAGGTCCAGCTGTGCGAGCTACCCGTGCGCAAGCCGATCGTTCTTTGTACAGGTCTGCCATTCGTCAGATGGTGCAGCATCAAAAAAACCTAATGGTATTCCAACAGCCTGTGGATGACTTGATCCTAGAAGGGGATAAAGTTGTAGGTGCTATTACGCAGATTGGCGTTAGGTTTAAAGCCAAGGCAGTAGTACTAACTGCGGGTACATTTTTGAATGGTCGTATACACGTAGGGTTGGAAAATTACTCCGGTGGTAGAGCAGGAGATCCTCCAGCGATTACATTAGCCGAACGTCTAAAAGAATTGAAACTACCACAAGGTAGATTAAAGACAGGTACACCTCCACGTATTGATGCAACCACCATTAACTTTTCCCAATTGGAAGAGCAGCATGGTGATACCAATCCTGTGCCGGTATTTTCGTTTATGGGTAATGCCGCTATGCACCCAAAACAATTGCCATGCTGGATTACGCACACCAATGCCAAAACACATGACATTATCCGTTCGGGTTTAGACCGTTCACCTATGTATAGTCCTGAAGGTACTATCGAAGGTGTAGGCCCAAGGTACTGTCCTTCTATCGAAGACAAAATTCACAAGTTTGCTGACAAGTCTAGCCATCAAGTATTTTTGGAACCTGAAGGTTTTACAAGTACAGAAATTTATCCTAATGGGATATCCACAAGCCTGCCGTTTGATATTCAGCTAGGAATTGTCCACAGTCTCCCCGGTTTGGAAAACGCTAGAATTCTGCGCCCTGGTTATGCCATCGAGTATGATTACTTTGATCCACGTGCATTGAAACCCACATTGGAAACCAAAGCGATTCGTGGTTTGTTCTTTGCTGGTCAAATTAACGGTACAACTGGATACGAAGAAGCTGCGGCTCAAGGTTTGTTGGCGGCATTAAATGCAGTGCAATTAATCCGTGGTCTAGATGGGTGGACACCACAACGGAGCGAAGCCTACATAGGTGTGTTGGTCGACGACTTGATTACCCGCGGTGTGACTGAGCCTTACCGTATGTTTACCTCGCGCGCTGAATACAGACTAAGTTTGCGTGAAGATAACGCGGATCAGCGATTGACTGAGACGGGTAGAAAGTTAGGGCTGATTGATGACGCGCGTTGGGATGCTTTCAATCGTAAGCGTGATGCGTTGGCTCAAGAAATTGAACGACTACGTGGAACGTGGGTTAACCCCAGACTTGTTCCACGTGAAACATTGAGCGAAGTCTTAGGGAAAGGCATAGAGCGTGAGTACAATCTTTATGATTTGTTGAAACGCCCTGAAGTACGCTATGAATCCTTACTGCAGTTAGTCAGCGTAGATCAAGAACGTATTTTGCAAGACAATCCTGAACTTGATGAAGAGCTGCGTCATCAAGTAGAGATTGAAGTGAAGTATGCCGGTTACGTGACTAGACAGAAAATCGAAATTGAAAGACAAGCAGGTTTTGAAAACCAGCCTATCCCTGAGGATATGGACTATAGTTTGGTCAAAGGCCTGTCTAACGAGGCATTGGCAAAATTCAATGCAGCGAAGCCAACCACTGTAGGCCAAGCTAGCCGTATTTCTGGCATTACGCCAGCGGCAGTCTCTTTGTTATTGGTATATTTGAAACGGCACTCGCTTGCCAAACATTTAAGTAAACAGTCGTAATGGATTTCTCTCAAAGGCTGCTCTCAGCCTGTAATGCGCTAGACGTAGCATTGAGTGAAGCGCAGCAAGAAAAATTGCTGCGTTACATCGCTCAATTGCAGCGTTGGAATAAAACTTATAATTTGACTGCTTTGCGTGATCCAGAGCAGATGTTGATTCAGCATATATTTGATAGTCTCTCAGTAGTACCTGCGATGACGCGGTATATGGAACAACAAAAAAAAGAATCACTGCGTATTGTAGACGTGGGTGCCGGTGCTGGTTTGCCAGGGGTAGTGTTGGCTGTGGCGAGTTCCACGTGGAACATTACCTGTGTAGATGCTGTGGAAAAGAAAATGGCATTTGTGCGTCAAATGTCTGCTGTGTTGGAATTGCCCAATCTGACAGCTACTCATAGGCGTGTAGAAGTAGGGGATTGCTATGAGGCCGACGTGGTTATTTCACGCGCTTTTGCATCCTTGACTGATTTTGTCACATTGGCAGGTCGTCATGTGTCCGCACAGGGTTGTATCATGGCGATGAAGGGAAAACAGCCGGAAGAGGAAATCAACCAATTGGAACAAGAAACCGATTGGGTGGTAGAGACAATAGAAGCGTTAGACGTTCCTGAATTGGACGCCCAGCGTTGTTTAGTTTATTTAAAACGTAAAGGGTCTTGAGCATGTCTGTTGCTTCTGCCAAAAAAGAAAAAGCCTCCGTCTTTTGTATTGCGAACCAAAAGGGCGGCGTAGGAAAAACAACGACAGCGATTAATCTAGCGGCAGCCTTGGCTGCTCTGAAGAAAAAAGTGCTGTTAATAGACTTGGATCCTCAAGGAAACGCTACGATGGGCAGTGGCGTTGATAAAAATGCAGCTGACATCAATATTTACCAGGTATTGATAGGCCAAAACAAGGTCTCTGAAGCAAAAAAACGTTCAGAATCAGGTGGTTACGATGTTTTGCCGGCCAATAGAGAGCTCTCTGGTGCCGAAATCGACCTCGTTCAGATGCAAGAGCGTGAGCAACAACTAAAAAAAGCATTGCAAGAGTCCTCTGAAGACTACGACATCATTTTGATTGATTGCCCGCCAACGCTTTCGTTGTTGACGTTAAATGGTTTGGTCAGTGCACATGGTGTGATTATTCCCATGCAGTGTGAGTACTTTGCCTTAGAAGGTCTGTCTGACCTGGTGAACACCATTAAGCGTGTGTATCGCAACATTAATCCTGAGCTGCAGCTTATTGGGTTATTGCGTGTGATGTTTGATGCTCGCGTGACGCTGCAACAGCAGGTCTCAGCGCAAATTGAAGCGCACTTTGGTGACAGGGTATTCAAAACAGTTATTCCGCGCAATGTGCGGCTTGCTGAGGCTCCTAGTCACGGTATGCCTGGTACTGTGTACGACAAAAACTCACGTGGCGCTAAAGCATACGTAGAGTTCGGCAAAGAACTAGTGAAGCAGCTGAAGAAAAGCGCAAAAAGTGCTGCGTAATATTAGGTTGATAAAGAATAAAAGGATTCATCATGGCAACACGTAAGCCTAAAGGGCTGGGCAGAGGCCTGGATGCATTACTGGGTGAAGATGCAAATGTGATTGGTAGCCTAGGTAAAGAAGTCAGCACCGCACCGGGTTCTGAACTGTACGTTAAAGAAATGATTGCTGGTAAGTACCAGCCTCGTACACGTATGGATGAAGGTGCCTTAAATGAGTTGGCTGAATCCATTCGTACTCAAGGCATTATGCAACCCATTTTGGTTCGACCTTTAAAAGGCAAACAAAAAGGGAAGTATGAAATTATTGCGGGGGAACGCCGTTTCCGTGCCGCGCAATTAGCTGGCTTAGATAAAGTTCCAGTATTAATACGCGAAGTGGCTGATGAAAATGCTGCCATTATGGCGTTGATCGAAAATATCCAGCGCGAAGACCTAAACCCGCTTGAGGAAGCTCACGGAGTGAAACGGTTGTTGGAAGAGTTTGAAATGACTCATGAGCAAGCTGCTCAAGCCATTGGTAGATCTCGTTCTACTACCACCAATTTGCTACGTTTGCTGAATCTGGCTGAGCCAGTACAAATCATGCTGTTGGCGGGTGATATTGATATGGGGCATGCTCGTAGCATTCTGGCTACTGACCCAGCAACCCAGATCATGTTGGCAAATGAAGTAATTGCTAGGCGCTTATCGGTGCGCGAAACCGAAAAGCTAGTGGCCAAGACGCTGCGTGAAGCAGAAGAAAACGATAAAGATAGTCGTGAATCGCCTTCTACACAAAAAAATGGTGATATTCAACGTGTAGAGCGAGTATTGTCTGAACACTTAGGTACTAAAGTTGTGCTTAAGGTTGGCGCAAAAAATAAAGGCCAATTGCAGATTGCTTTCCACGACTGGGAGCATTTGAATAGTTTGTTGGAAAAACAAGGATTACAACAAATTTTAGATCAAGCTTAACAAGAGACCAAGGGTTATTACTGATAGGCAGAAAAACGGCTAAGGATTGAAATTCGCACAATACTTTTTTGGAGTATCTGAATGTTTAAATCCATTACTCGTTTTTCTGTAAGGCTGGTTGAGCGTTATTTACCAGATCCTTATATCTTTGTTGTAATTCTGACCTTAGTAGCAGGTGTTGCCGCCATGTGGAGTGAAAGTAAAACTCCCATGGAGGTAATCGATATATGGGGTAATGGCTTCTGGGGCTTGCTGTCTTTCACCATGCAAATGCTGTTGGTGTTGATGGCTGGCTACATGCTGGCAAGTACCCCAGCAGTGAAAGCTATTTTGTCGGCGCTTGCTTCGTTGCCACGTAGTCCTGGTGCGGCAATTATTCTGGTTACTTTCGTTGCGCTGATTGCTGACTGGATCAACTGGGGATTTGGTTTGGTGGTGAGTGCTCTTTTTGCTAAAGAAATTGCGAAAAAGGTACGAGTAGACTATCGACTATTAGTGGCAAGTGCTTACTCAGGCTTTATCGTGTGGCATGGTGGTTTGGCAGGTTCGGTACCGCTAACTATCGCTACCGAAGGTCACTTCCAAGCAAGCAAAATCGGCATTATCGGTACTGGCGAAACTATCTTTTCCACATTCAATCTGCTGATTGTTCTGGCACTGTTCATCGTTGTACCGTTGGTTAACCGTTTGATGATGCCTTCTGAGGAAGAAAGCGTATACATCTCACCTGAGCTGTTGGAGCAAGATGCCAAGGCTCAAGAACAAGCAGCAAATGCAGCAGACAACCGTCCTGCAGCACGCTTAGAAAATAGCAGCATTCTCGCGATGTTGATCGGTATTGCCGGCTTGGCATACTTGTTCAACTATTATGTGATCAAACAAGGTGGCTTGAACCTGAACGTGATTAACTTCACTTTCTTGTTCTTGGCTATTGTGTTGCACGGGAATGCTCGTAATTTGCTGAACTCACTGAATGAGGCTGTAAAGGGTGGGGCAGGGATCATTATCCAATTCCCGTTCTACGCTGGGATTATGGCCATCATGGTGGATTCAGGTTTGGCTAAAACCTTGTCTGATTGGTTCGTATCCTTTGCAACGGTAGACAGCTTGCCGTTCTGGACTTTCATGAGTGCGGGTTTGGTGAACATGTTTGTGCCATCCGGTGGTGGTCAGTGGGCTGTACAAGCACCTGTAGTGATTGCCAGCGCACAAGCCTTAGGTGCTGATATGCCTCGCGTAGCGATGGCTGTAGCATGGGGCGATGCATGGACTAATCTGCTGCAACCATTCTGGGCATTGCCCGTATTGGCGATTGCAGGCCTAAAAGCTAAAGACATCATGGGCTTCTGCTTGATCCAGTTGTTTGTCACTGGTGTGATTATCTCTATCGGTCTGACCTACTTCTAAGCGTTTTCTATGCTTTTATGCAGATGGCGGACATAAATGTACAAAATGTCCGCCATTTTTATTGACTTAGCTTTATAGACCGTGCACAATAGCATGCTTCGTATGTGGTAATAACAAGTCACTTAGATTCGTCAGGTGCTTGACTTACATTCTAAACATGTCCATAATACGAAGTTCGCTTTAAACGGTGGGATACCCAAGTGGCTAACGGGGGCAGACTGTAAATCTGTTGGCTTACGCCTACGTAGGTTCGAATCCTACTCCCACCACCATATTTATATGCAAGAGCAACAGGCTTTTGTATGGGTGTAGACGGATCACCTGCGGGTGTAGCTCAATGGTAGAGCAGAAGCCTTCCAAGCTTAAGACGAGGGTTCGATCCCCTTCACCCGCTCCAAGTTTATCGATACTCGATAAAGAAGTGCCCATGTGGCTCAGGGGTAGAGCACTCCCTTGGTAAGGGAGAGGTCACGCGTTCGATTCGCGTCATGGGCACCACAATCATCTCATTATTCTCTGCATTATTCCCTTCAGGAGTCTGCCATGGCTAAAGGCAAGTTTGAACGGACTAAACCGCACGTCAACGTAGGTACAATTGGTCACGTTGACCACGGTAAAACCACTCTGACCGCAGCGATCTGCACGGTTTTGGCAAAAGCATACGGCGGTGAAGCACGTGACTACGCGCAAATCGACGCAGCACCTGAAGAGAAAGCTCGTGGTATTACCATCAGCACCTCTCACGTAGAATACGAAACACCTGCACGTCACTACGCACACGTAGACTGCCCAGGTCACGCTGACTACGTTAAAAACATGATTACTGGTGCAGCGCAGATGGATGGCGCGATTCTGGTAGTGTCCGCAGCTGACGGCCCAATGCCTCAGACACGTGAGCACATCTTGTTGAGCCGTCAGGTTGGTGTTCCTTACATCATCGTGTTCCTGAACAAAGCCGACATGGTTGACGACGAAGAGTTGTTGGAACTGGTAGAAATGGAAGTTCGTGAGCTGTTGTCGAACTACGATTTCCCAGGCGACGACACACCAATCGTTAAAGGTTCCGCTAAGTTGGCACTGGAAGGCGACGAAGGCCCATTGGGTAGCCAAGCAGTATTGGCTTTGGCCGAAGCTCTGGACAGCTACATCCCAACACCAGAACGTGCTGTAGACGGCGCATTCTTGATGCCAGTAGAAGACGTATTCTCCATCTCCGGTCGCGGTACAGTGGTAACTGGCCGTATCGAGCGTGGTATCGTTAAAGTTGGTGAAGAGATCGAGATCGTTGGTATTCGCGACACAGTAAAATCCACATGCACGGGCGTAGAGATGTTCCGTAAATTGTTGGATCAAGGTGAAGCGGGCGATAACGTTGGTGTATTGCTGCGTGGTACTAAACGTGAAGACGTTGAGCGTGGTCAAGTATTGGCTAAACCAGGTTCAATCAAGCCACACACAGACTTCACAGCTGAAGTGTACATTCTGTCCAAAGAAGAAGGCGGTCGTCACACACCATTCTTCAAAGGCTACCGTCCTCAGTTCTACTTCCGTACAACTGACGTAACCGGTACTATCGAACTGCCAGAAGACAAAGAAATGGTTCTGCCAGGCGATAACATTTCCATGACAGTGTCGCTGATTGCGCCTATCGCTATGGAAGAAGGTCTGCGTTTCGCGATTCGCGAAGGTGGCCGTACTGTTGGTGCTGGCGTTGTAGCCAAAATTATTAAATAAAGTAGTAGCCAAAAAGTGCAAAAGAGGGTATTATTCCTCTTTGCACTTATCGGTATGGGTTTCATGCATACCGGTTTTCAAGGTATAGGGGTATAGCTCAATTGGCAGAGCGTCGGTCTCCAAAACCGAAGGTTGAGGGTTCGATTCCTTCTGCCCCTGCCACCCAGTCACTCGTCACACTCTGGTGACGTCTAATCGTCGGATTATGTCGAATACCAACGTAGAAACCGTAAATCGTGGTCCAGAACGTCTAAAGCTGGGCCTTGCAGTGTTAGTGCTCGCTGCTGGCATAGTTGGTTACTCCTTGTTAGAGGGGCAATCCGCTTTTGTACGGGTTGGTGTCTTCGTGGGCGCCCTAATCGTGGCAGCCCTCATTGTGTTCCTAAGCGAAACTGGCAAGCGATTGATTGGTTTTGCTCGCGATTCCTATCAAGAAGTCCGACGCGTACACTGGCCATCTCGTAAAGAAGCTACCCAAATGACAGGTATTGTGTTCCTGTTCGTGACGGTAATGGCTATTCTGCTCTGGTTGATTGATAAAGGCCTTGAGTGGGTCATCTATAGCCTGTTCTTAGGCTGGAAATAAAGGGCACACATGAGCAAACGTTGGTATGTAGTACACGTTTATTCCGGTATGGAAAAAAGTGTGCAGAAAGCGTTGAAAGAGCGGATTGAGCGTGCCGAGCTTGAGCACGCTTTTGGTGATATTCTTATCCCGTCCGAAGAAGTCGTAGAAGTAAAGAACGGCAAAAAAACAATTACTGAGCGACGTATTTTCCCTGGCTATGTGCTGGTGGAAATGGATCTTACCGATGAGACCTGGCACTTGGTGCGTAGCACTAACCGTGTAAGTGGTTTCTTGGGAGGTTCTGGTAACCGTCCGGCACCAATTCCTGAGCGTGAAGTGCGACAAATTATGTCGCAAATGGAAGAGGGCGGCGAGAAGCCACGTCCTAAAACGTTGTTTGAAGTGGGTGAAATGGTGCGTGTTAAAGAAGGCCCATTTGCTGATTTCAATGGCAACGTAGAAGAAGTTAACTACGAAAAAAGCAAGGTTCGTGTTTCGGTTACCATTTTTGGCCGTTCCACACCTGTAGAGCTGGATTTTGACCAAGTCGATAAGACTTGATTTTTAACCCCGGGGAGCTACGTCATCTGACATAGCACTATCACCCGCAAGGAGTACATCATGGCGAAGAAAATCGTCGGGTTTATCAAGCTGCAAGTTCCAGCTGGTAAAGCAAACCCATCGCCACCAATTGGTCCAGCACTGGGTCAACGTGGTCTGAACATCATGGAATTTTGTAAGGCATTTAATGCCCAGACTCAGCAAGTAGAGCCAGGTCTGCCAATTCCAGTTGTTATTACTGCTTACGCTGATAAAAGTTTCACTTTTATCATGAAAACTCCACCAGCAACTGTTCTGATCAAGAAAGCTGCTGGTCTGAAAAGCGGTTCCGCTCGTCCTAACGTAGACAAAGTTGCTACGCTGACACGTGCTCAAGCCGAAGAAATCGCCAAAACCAAAGAGCCAGATCTGACTGCTGCAGATATGGACGCTGCTGTACGTACCATTGCTGGTACTGCACGCAGTATGGGCGTTATCGTGGAAGGGGTGTAATCAGTCATGGCTAAATTGAGCAAACGCGCAGCAGCTATTGCTGCCAAAATCGATCGCAACAAGCTGTACCCTGTTTCCGACGCGCTGAACCTGATCAAAGAAACGGCAACTGCCAAATTTGACGAGTCAGTAGACGTTGCTGTTCAGCTGGGTATTGACCCTCGTAAATCCGACCAATTGGTTCGTGGCTCCGTAGTTCTGCCAGCCGGTACAGGTAAAAGCGTGCGTGTAGCCGTTTTTGCACAAGGCGAGAAAGCTGAAGAAGCTCGTGCAGCTGGTGCTGAAATCGTTGGTATGGAAGACTTGGCTGAGCAAATTAAAGCTGGCCAAATGGACTTCGACGTAGTTATTGCTTCCCCAGACACAATGCGTATCGTTGGTACGCTGGGTCAAGTATTGGGCCCACGTGGTCTGATGCCAAACCCACGTGTTGGTACAGTAACTCCTGACGTTGCTACAGCTGTGAAAAACGCTAAAGCTGGTCAGATCCAATACCGTACAGACAAAGCAGGTATTATCCACGCAACGATTGGCCGTGCTTCTTTTGACACAGCTAAGTTGCAGGAAAACCTGGTAGCTTTGGTTGACGCGCTGAACAAAGCTCGTCCAGCTGCAGCTAAAGGTGTGTACATGCGTAAAGTAGCCGTATCGTCCACAATGGGCGGCGGTGCTCGTGTAGATATCGCTACTCTGCAAGCTTAATCGCTAGCAGAAAAGCAAAACAGAACTTTGGGCGTAGCTGGCTGATATAGCAGCTACTGCTGTCAAAGACCGTTGGAGGCTTTGTACAACTGTGTTGTGCAACCTTAATCGGGATTATCCCATCCAACGTAGACGGCGCCCGCGGAAGAATTTCTACTTCAGAAACTCGACCAGGTGCGCCGCATTCGGTTGATGTCCCGGAGAAGTCCGGACATCTTTATAGGAGTGTTCAAACCGTGAGTCTCAATCGTGAAGAGAAAGCGGTAGTTATCGAAGATGTCGCTGCTCAAGTAGCACAGGCACAATCGATCATTATCGCTGAGTATCGTGGTCTGGACGTCGCTTCCGTTACCGTATTGCGCAAAAAAGCGCGTGAGTCGGGCGTGTATCTGCGTGTTTTGAAAAACACGTTAGTTCGCCGTGCATTGGTAGACACATCTTTCCAAGATATGTCTAGCCAACTGGTTGGTCCTCTGATGTACGCCATCAGTACTGACCCAGTTGCAGCGGCAAAAGTCATGTCAGATTTCGCTAAAACTAACGACGCGTTGGTCATCAAAGGCGGTGCTATGCCTAATAGCCTGCTGGATGTTAACGGCGTTAAAGCATTGGCAACAATGCCTTCTCGCGAAGAGTTGTTGGCGAAACTGCTTGGCACGATGCAAGCACCTGTCACGCAATTTGTGCGTACGCTTAACGAAGTTCCAACTAAGTTCGCACGTGCCCTGGCGGCCGTACGCGATCAGAAAGAAGCTGCATAATTGCGCTACTTTCCTTAGGGAATTTTGTTGTATCGGACGATACCCAAACCTGGCATTTATATCTAATATCTGGAGTTGAAACATGGCTACTAAAGCTGAAATCCTCGATGCAGTTGCAAACATGACTGTTCTCGAGTTGTCCGAACTGATCAAGGACATGGAAGAGAAATTTGGTGTATCCGCTGCTGCTGCTGCTGTTGCAGTTGCTGCTCCTGCTGCTGCAGGCGGCGAAGCTGCTGCTGAACAAACAGAGTTCACAGTACACCTGAAAGAAGTTGGCGCAAACAAAGTTAGCGTTATTAAAGTTGTGCGTGAATTGACTGGCTTGGGCTTGAAAGAAGCTAAAGACCTGGTTGACGGCGCTCCTAAAGACGTTAAAGAAGGTCTGTCCAAAGCTGACGCTGAAGACGCCAAGAAAAAGCTTGAAGAAGCTGGTGCTGCAGTCGAACTTAAGTAAGACTTTAGTACATGCCCGGGAAGTGTCTTTTTTGCCTTCCCGGGCTTTCGCGTCTCTAGAAAACCTGTGATTTTAGTAAGCTAGTTTTATTACTTGAGTCAGGTTCTCTAGAGTCGTAAACCAGGGTCGTGGTTGACGGCCCGTGTAACCCTTGAGTCGGAGTGCTCATGCCTTATTCGTATACCGAAAAAAAGCGCATACGCAAGAGCTTCGCCAAACGTGAAGACGTACAGCAGGTTCCTTATTTGCTGGCGACCCAGCTACATTCTTTCAGAACGTTTCTTCAACGAGAAACAATTTCTTCTGAACGTAAGTCGGAAGGTCTGCAAGAAGCGTTTAATTCCATTTTCCCTATCGTAAGCCACAATGGCATGGCACGTCTGGAGTTCGTCAGCTACACGCTGGGTGAGCCCGTATTTGACGTGAAAGAGTGCCAAATGCGTGGTCTGACCTATGCATCGCCTTTGCGTGCCAAGGTACGACTGGTGATTATGGACCGCGAAGTTAGTAAACCCACAGTCAAAGAAGTTAAAGAGCAAGAAGTCTACATGGGCGAAATGCCTTTGATGACTGACAACGGCTCTTTTGTGATCAATGGTACTGAGCGTGTCATTGTATCGCAGCTACACCGTTCACCTGGGGTGTTTTTTGAGCATGATCGGGGCAAAACTCATAGCTCTGGAAAATTGCTTTTCTCAGCTCGTGTAATTCCTTACCGTGGTTCATGGTTGGATTTCGAGTTCGATCCAAAAGATATCCTGTTCTTCCGTATTGACCGTCGTCGTAAGATGCCTGTCAGTATCTTGCTGAAAGCTATCGGCATGACCCCTGAAGCCATCTTGGCGCACTTCTTCGAGTTCGATCACATCGAACTGTTGGGTGAAGGCGGTCGCTTGCAATTCGTGGCTAAGCACTGGCGTGGCGAAGTGGCGCGTTTCGACGTGACCGATCGCGATGGCAACGTTATTGTTGAAAAAGACAAACGTATTAATGCCCGTCACCTGCGTCAGCTGGAAGATGCCAAGATTGATTACATCTCCATTCCTGAAGATTACCTGCTGGGCCGCACCTTGGCCAAGAACGTGGTTAATCCAGAAACAGGTGAAATCATTGCTAAGGCAAACGACGAAATCACTGAAGGCATTTTGGCCGAAGCTCGCGATGCAAACATCCGTGAGCTGGAAACTCTGTACGTCAACGATTTGGATCAGGGCGGTTATATCTCTCTGACACTGCGTACTGACGACACAGCAGACCAGATGGCAGCACGTGTGGCAATTTACCGCATGATGCGTCCTGGTGAGCCTCCAACCGAAGAAGCGGTTGAAGCGCTGTTCCAACGCCTGTTCTACAGCGACGAGACTTACGATTTGTCTCGCGTTGGCCGCATGAAAGTGAACAGCCGTTTGGGCCGTGGCGAAAGCATTGAAGGTCCACTTACACTGACCGACGAAGACATCGTAGACACCATCAAACTGTTGGTAGATCTGCGTAACGGTATTGGCCAGATCGATGATATCGATCACTTGGGTAACCGTCGTGTACGTTGTGTTGGTGAGTTGGCTGAGAACCAATTCCGTGCTGGTTTGGTACGTGTTGAGCGCGCCGTGAAAGAGCGTCTAGGTCAAGCTGAAAGCGAAAACCTGATGCCTCACGACTTGATCAACTCGCGTCCTATCTCGGCTGCGGTTAAAGAGTTCTTCGGTTCAAGCCAGTTGTCCCAGTTTATGGATCAGACCAACCCTCTGTCCGAGATTACACACAAACGTCGTGTATCCGCTCTGGGCCCTGGTGGTTTGACTCGTGAGCGTGCAGGCTTTGAAGTTCGTGACGTGCACCCAACCCATTACGGTCGTGTGTGCCCGATTGAAACGCCTGAAGGTCCAAACATTGGTCTGATTAACTCCATGGCGCTGTATGCGCGTCTGAACGAGTATGGTTTCCTAGAGACTCCTTACCGTAAAGTTGTGGATTGTCAGGCTACCGACGAGATCGTGTATCTGTCGGCTATTGAAGAAAGCAACTACATCATCGCTCAGGCTAACGCCGAGTTAGATGACGATCACCGCTTTGTGGATGATCTGGTGGCATGTAGGGAAGCGGGCGAAACGCTGATGACTGCACCAGAAAACGTGCAGTACATGGACGTTGCTCCTTCACAGATCGTGTCCGTTGCTGCTTCACTGATCCCGTTCCTAGAGCACGATGATGCTAACCGTGCGCTGATGGGTGCCAACATGCAACGTCAGGCTGTACCGTGCTTGCGTCCAGAGAAACCTCTGGTCGGTACCGGTATTGAGCGTACTGTTGCAGTTGACTCGGGTACTACCGTGATGGCCACTCGTGGCGGCTTGGTAGACTACGTGGACGCTGAGCGTGTGGTTATTCGTGTAAACGATGACGAAAACGTTGCGGGTGAAGTGGGCGTAGACATCTACAACCTGACTAAATACACACGTTCTAACCAGAACACCAACATTAACCAACGTCCTATCGTAAAACGTGGTGACGTAGTGGCTCGTGGTGACGTTCTGGCTGACGGTGCGTCTACAGACTTGGGTGAATTGGCTCTGGGTCAAAACATGAAGATTGCCTTCATGACCTGGAATGGTTACAACTTCGAGGATTCGATCTTGATCTCCGAGAAAGTTGTGGCTGACGATCGCTACACTTCGGTGCACATCGAAGAGTTGACGGTTGTTGCTCGTGACACCAAGCTGGGACCTGAAGATATCACACGCGATATCAGCAACCTGTCCGAAGTTCAGCTGAACCGTCTGGATGACTCCGGTATTGTGTATATCGGTGCTGAAGTGCGTGCAGATGACGTTCTGGTTGGTAAAGTAACGCCTAAAGGCGAAACTCAGCTCACACCAGAAGAAAAACTGCTGCGTGCGATTTTCGGTGAAAAAGCCTCTGACGTGAAAGACACATCCCTGCGCGTGCCATCCGGCATGGTAGGTACTGTGATCGACGTTCAGGTGTTCACTCGTGAAGGTATTGAGCGCGATAAACGTGCACAGTCCATTATCGATGATGAGCTGCGTCGTTACCGTCAAGACTTGAATGACCAGTTGCGTATCGTGGAAGACGATGCCTTCGACCGTACTGCTAAATTCCTGACCGGTAAGGTTGTGAATGGTGGTCCACGTCGTCTGGCTAAAGGCAGTGAAATCACTGCTGAGTACTTGGTTGATCTAGATCGCTGGCAGTGGTTCGACATCCGCTTGGCTGATGAAGAGCACGCACTGGTTCTGGAACATACCAAAGACTCTCTGGAACAGAAACGTCACCAGTTCGACCTGGCCTTTGAAGAAAAACGCAAGAAACTCACCCAAGGTGATGAGTTGCCTCCTGGCGTTCTGAAAATGGTTAAGGTGTACTTGGCTGTTAAACGTCGTCTGCAACCTGGTGACAAGATGGCTGGTCGTCACGGTAACAAAGGTGTGGTTTCCCGCATCGTACCGGTAGAAGATATGCCTCACTTGGCTGATGGTACTCCTGTAGACATCGTGCTGAACCCTCTGGGTGTGCCTTCACGTATGAACGTGGGTCAGGTGTTGGAAGTTCACTTGGGTTGGGCTGCTAAAGGTCTGGGCGATCGTATTAACGAAATGCTGAGCAACGAGAAAGGTTATCAAGTTGCTGAGCTGCGCGCTTACCTGGAAAAAGTCTACAACACCACTGGCAAACATGCAGACATCGCTTCGTTGACTGACGCTGAGTTGATCTCCATGGCGCATAACCTGCGCAACGGTGTGCCTCTGGCTACTCCGGTATTTGACGGTGCAACTGAGCACGAAATCCAAACGATGTTGGCATTGGCTTACCCAGATGACGTAGCCGAGAAAATGCAATTGGCCAACAGCCGTACTCAAGTGATTTTGTTCGACGGCCGTACTGGTGAACAGTTTGAGCGTCCTGTGACCGTAGGTTACATGCACTACCTGAAACTGCACCACTTGGTTGACGACAAGATGCACGCTCGTTCCACTGGTCCGTACTCCTTGGTTACTCAGCAGCCGCTGGGTGGTAAGGCACAGTTCGGGGGCCAGCGTTTCGGGGAGATGGAGGTTTGGGCACTTGAAGCTTACGGTGCAGCCTACACGTTGCAGGAAATGTTGACTGTGAAGTCTGATGACATCACTGGCCGTACCAAAGTTTACGAGAACATCGTCAAGGGCGATCATGTGATTGATGCCGGTATGCCGGAGTCATTCAACGTTCTGGTCAAGGAAATTCGATCCTTGTCGCTTGACATGGATTTGGAGCGTAAATAATGAAAGCGCTACTCGATCTCTTTAAACAGGTCTCTCAGGATGACCAATTCGATGCGATTCGCATCGGTATCGCGTCTCCTGAGAAAATCCGCTCCTGGTCTTTCGGTGAAGTCCGTAAGCCAGAAACGATTAACTACCGTACTTTCCGCCCTGAGCGCGATGGTCTGTTCTGCGCCAAAATCTTTGGCCCAGTAAAAGACTACGAGTGCTTGTGCGGCAAGTACAAGCGACTGAAACACCGCGGCGTAATCTGCGAGAAGTGTGGTGTTGAAGTAACCGTATCCAAAGTACGTCGTGAACGCATGGGCCACATTGAGTTGGCCTGCCCGGTTGCGCACATCTGGTTCCTGAAGAGCTTGCCCTCCCGTTTGGGTATGGTTCTGGACATGACTCTGCGCGATATCGAGCGTGTACTGTACTTTGAAGCATGGTGCGTGATCGAGCCAGGCATGACTCCGCTGAAACGCGGTCAGATCATGTCTGATGACGATTACTACGCGAAAACAGAAGAATACGGCGACGACTTCCAAGCCCTGATGGGTGCGGAAGCTGTTCGTGAGTTGCTGCGTACTATCGACATCGATAGAGAAGTAGAAACTCTGCGTGCTGAACTGAAAGCCACTGGCTCCGAAGCTAAGATCAAGAAAATTTCCAAGCGCTTGAAAGTGCTGGAAGGTTTCCAGAAGTCTGGTATCAAACCAGACTGGATGATCTTGGAAGTGCTGCCAGTGTTGCCTCCAGAACTGCGTCCTTTGGTACCACTGGATGGCGGCCGTTTTGCGACTTCTGACCTGAACGATTTGTATCGTCGCGTCATTAACCGTAATAACCGTCTGAAACGCCTGCTGGAACTGAAAGCTCCGGACATCATCCTGCGCAACGAAAAACGTATGCTGCAAGAGTCCGTAGATTCGCTGCTGGATAACGGCCGTCGCGGTAAAGCCATGACTGGCGCTAATAAGCGTCAATTGAAGTCCTTGGCTGACATGATTAAAGGTAAGGGCGGTCGCTTCCGTCAGAACCTGTTGGGTAAACGTGTTGACTACTCCGGTCGTTCCGTGATCGTTGTGGGTCCACAATTGAAACTGCACCAGTGTGGTCTGCCAAAATTGATGGCGCTGGAGCTGTTCAAGCCCTTTATTTTCAACCGTCTGGAAAAAATGGATTTGGCGCAGACCATCAAGGCCGCCAAACGCATGGTTGAAAATCAGGAACCCGTAGTTTGGGATATTCTGGAAGAAGTGATTCGTGAACACCCAGTGATGCTGAACCGTGCACCTACATTGCACCGTCTGGGTATTCAGGCTTTTGAGCCAATGCTGATTGAAGGTAAAGCGATTCAGTTGCACCCCTTAGTGTGTGCGGCGTTTAACGCTGACTTTGACGGTGACCAGATGGCGGTACACGTGCCGTTGTCCTTGGAAGCTCAGTTAGAAGCGCGTACTTTGATGCTGGCATCGAACAACGTATTGTTCCCAGCTAACGGCGAACCTTCTATCGTTCCTTCTCAGGATATCGTGCTGGGTGTGTACTACGCGACGCGTGATCGCATCAACGGTAAAGGTGAAGGCATGTTCTTCGCCAACGTTGCTGAAGTTCAGCGTGCGTACGACAACCATGAAGTTGAGCTGCAATCGCGCGTAACCGTGCGTTTGCCTGAGTACGAGAAAAACGAAGCAGGTGAGTGGGTTGAAAGGCTGCAACGCTTTGAAACCACCGTTGGTCGTGCTTTGCTGTCCGAGATTCTGCCTCACGGTCTTTCTTTCAAAGTTCTGAACCAGACTTTGAAGAAAAAAGAGATCTCTAAGCTGATCAACATGTCTTTCCGTCGTTGCGGTCTGCGCGCTACAGTGATTTTCGCTGATAAATTGATGCAGTCTGGTTTCCGTCTGGCTACGCGTGGTGGTATTTCCATCTCTATGCGTGACATGGTGGTGCCTACCGTCAAGGCTGAAATCCTTGAGCAAGCCGGTAACGAAGTTAAAGAGATTGATAAACAGTACTCGTCCGGTCTGGTGACTGCACAGGAACGTTACAACAACGTGGTAGATATCTGGGGTAAAGCCAGTGACCGCGTTGGTAAAGCCATGATGGAACAACTGGCAACTGAGCCAGTGATTGACCGTCACGGGGATGAAGTCCGTCAAGAGTCTTTCAACTCTATTTACATGATGGCTGACTCCGGGGCTCGTGGTTCCGCAGCACAGATTCGTCAGTTGGCTGGTATGCGTGGTCTGATGGCTAAGCCCGATGGCTCCATTATTGAGACACCTATTACCGCGAACTTCCGTGAAGGTTTGAACGTACTTCAGTACTTTATTTCCACTCACGGTGCTCGTAAAGGTCTGGCTGATACGGCGCTGAAAACGGCTAACTCTGGTTACCTGACTCGTCGTCTGGTAGACGTGACCCAAGATTTGGTGATCACTGAAGACGATTGCGGTACCTCCAGCGGTTACACCATGAAAGCGGTACTGGATGGTGGTGAAGTTATTGAAGCGTTGCGCGATCGTATTTTGGGTCGTGTGGCAGCTACTGACATCATCAACCCTGATACACAAGAAACTGCAATCCCTGCCGGCACATTGCTGGATGAGGACAAAGTTGAGCAGATCGATGCGCTGGGTATTGACGAAGTCAAGATCCGTACACCACTGACATGTGAAACACGTCATGGTCTATGTGCACATTGTTATGGTCGTGACCTGGGTCGCGGTGTGTTGGTTAACCGTGGTGAAGCAGTGGGTGTTATCGCTGCTCAGTCCATCGGTGAACCTGGTACACAGTTGACGATGCGTACGTTCCACATCGGTGGTGCGGCGTCTCGTGCAGCAACAACCAGCACAGTGGAAACCAAAATTGCTGGTCAAGTTGGCTTTGCCATTGGCCTGCGCTATGTGACCAACGGAAAAGGCGAGAAAGTTGCTATCTCCCGTTCTGGCGAAATCATCATTTATGATGACAACCGTCGTGAACGTGAACGCCACAAAATCCCTTACGGTGCGAACATTGCCGTGGCGGATGGTGAAAGCGTTAAAGCAGGTCAACGTATCGCTAGCTGGGATCCATTGACTCGTCCAATCGTGTCCGAGTACTCCGGTTCCGTACGCTTCGAAAACATCGAAGAGAACGTAACTGTAGCTCGTCAGGTTGACGAAGTTACTGGTCTGTCTACATTGGTGGTGATTACACCTAAGACTCGCGGTGGTAAAACATCCGTACGTCCGCAGATCAAACTGCTGAATGAAGCAGGCGAAGAGATCAAGATTGCGGGTACAGACCACATGGTAAACATCTCCTTCCCAGTGGGCGCGCTGATTACAGTGCGTGACGGGCAGCAGGTGGGTGTGGGTGAAATTCTGGCTCGTATTCCTCAGGAATCCCAGAAAACTCGCGATATTACCGGGGGTCTGCCACGTGTGGCTGAACTGTTTGAAGCTCGTTCACCAAAAGATGCTGGCTTGCTGGCAGAAGTTACTGGTACGGTTTCCTTCGGTAAAGACACCAAAGGTAAGCAGCGTCTGATCATCACTGACTTGGAAGGCGTAAGTCACGAGTTCCTGATTCCTAAAGAGAAACAGGTTCTGGTACACGACGGCCAAGTTGTGAACAAGGGTGAAACCATTGTTGACGGCCCAGCTGATCCGCACGATATCTTGCGTTTGAAAGGTATTGAGCAGTTGGCTAGCTACATCGTTAACGAAGTGCAGGACGTTTACCGTCTGCAGGGTGTGAAGATTAACGATAAGCACATCGAAGTGATTGTTCGCCAGATGCTGCGTCGTGTTCACATTACTGATGCTGGTGATACTGAGTTCATTACTGGTGAACAGGTAGAACGTTCCGAGTTGCTGAATGAGAACGACCGAGTAGTTGCTAAAGATGAGATCCCAGCAACATACGAAAACGTATTGCTGGGTATTACTAAAGCTTCTCTGTCCACAGACTCCTTCATTTCTGCGGCTTCCTTCCAGGAAACCACACGAGTACTGACCGAAGCAGCCATCATGGGTAAACGTGATGAACTGCGTGGTCTGAAAGAGAACGTGATCGTTGGTCGTTTGATTCCTGCTGGTACAGGTATGGCATATCACAATGCCCGCCACAACAAGGAAGTGTTCGAACTGGCTGAGCGTCAGGCAGCACGTGCACAGGAAAACCCGTTCATGAGCGACAACAATCCATTCATGGATGTTGAAGAAACTGCTTCAACGGAACCTGAAGCCTCTGCATCGGTAGACACAGGCGACGAGGAATAATCCTAGTTAGCTGTCTATAGACTGCATCAACAACCCCCTGCTACTTTCGAGTACAGGGGGTTGTTGTTTGTGGGGGCTGAAAAGAATGCTGAGTAGTAAAGCCAGTCTATGTAGACGGCATGACTGTAGGGCGTATGGGCTACACAGGCTTAGGCTGTTTCTTCTTCGCTGATGGGCAGCTTGACGGTAAAGGTACTACCTTTGCCCTCTTCACTTTCTAGTGTGATGTAGCCGCGGTGACGCTGTATTACTGTTTGTACAAAAGCCAAACCTATACCACTGCCTATCGGAGCATCCTCAGCGGTACTGTGGGCGCGATTAAAGGCTTGGAAGATGGTAGGTTGCAGGTGATCAGGAATACCCCAGCCTTGGTCTTTAATACTGACCACAGCGTAGTTGTTTTCTTGAGTAAGTGTACAGTGCACTGTGGTGTTGGCCGAACTGTACTTGATGGCATTATCCACCAAGTTGTTAAATGTTCTGCGCAGCATAGTGGCGTTTCCGTACACGTACAGTTGTTCTTCGGTAGTGTCGAATGCAATTTCTATGTGTTTGGCTTTGGCGCGTGACCACGCATCGTCGTACACATCAGCCAGCACATCGCCCAGATTAACGTCGTGGAATTCAATCTCCATGGCCTCAGCACGCGCCAAGTCCATAAAGTTATTCACAAGCTCTAGGGTGTTAGAGGCATACGATTCTATCTTGCCCAGCAGCTGTTTTTCATCCAGCGCTTCTTGGCCGGAACGCTGTAAGGATACCAATGCCAAAATAGAATTCTGCGGTGCACGCATATCGTGCGAAATGAATCGCAGCGTCTGTTCACGACGTTGTTGTGCTTCGCGCAAAAGCTCAATACCTCGGTGTAGAAAGCTTAGTCGTGCCGGCAGAGTTTCTGTGGGTGCTTTGGCCTCTAAGGCTAAACGTAAGGCGGAGTCTTGAGCACTGAGAACTGAAAGTTCATGATTAATATGGCGCAATACTGTTTCTTGGCTGCGCCAGTGCCATGCAGGGTAAGCTAGCATCATGACAACCAAGCTGCTTGAAATGGGCAGCCAGAAGTGTAGGAACTGCAGTAACGCCCAGTCTAAGCCTACGAGTATCAACCACAGTGCAGTAGTGGTTAGAAAGGCTTTACGAGGTGAGAACCGTATTAGTATCAAACATACCAAATAGATGGGGATGATATTTAAGACGATGACTAACCATGTGGGTAGAGGCTTAATCCAATCGTCATCACGAGCGTTGCTAAGCGCATTGGCAAGAATTTCTACACCAGCCATGCTGGTACGGTCTACCCATGAAAGTGGGGTAGGGTAGTAATCGCCTAGACCGCTGCTCCATGCTCCGACCAAGACGTAGCGGTCTTTGAATTCTTCAGCTGGAATTAGCCCATTGGCTACGGCCGAATAGGGATAGGTCTGGTAGTGATCCGGTGGCCCTGAGAAATTAACCATGTATTCAGCAGGCTTAGCGGTCAGTAACTTATCGGCAATCTGCTCTTCACCACCAGCTTTGAGCATGGCGGGAATAATATGTGAAAACTTTTGTGCACCATCTGTGGTGTACAGCGAGATGCGACGTACAGCACCGTCCGGATCGGGGTAAATATTGATGAAACCCAACTCCGCAGCACTTTCAGCGAGTGGTGAGACAGGCTTATCTATCGTGGTGGGGGTGCTGTCAGGCCTGACTATGGTAGGCAGCACGGTGCGACCATGGTTCTTGATGGCGTTCGCAAAGGTGAGATCGTCTTGTGGGTAGGCTGGGTTGTAATCTTGGAAGAGGATATCGAAGCCTACGGCCTTAGCTTGGCTGAGATTTTTCAAGAGGTTTGCGTGTTCAGCACGACGCCAAGGCCAGTATCCCATTTGCTGCAGACTACCCTCGTCAATGACCACGAGAGCAACATCAGGATCGGGTTCTGCAACTGGCAACGCCAGTTTCATGTAGAAGTCGTAAAAAGTGCTATCAACTTGGGATAGCTTGAGCACGTCTTTGAACTGTATGAGCAAGATAGTCAGCAGGATCAAAAAAAACGTCATAATCCGCCACTCTAGTAGCACCTGGCGCCCCAGCGAACTGGAGCCCGAAGGTGGACGTAGAGGCAAGGCTGTCTTGCGCATACAAAATGTTCAGCCTAGTATTCTTGCAGTGTAATTGGCAGGTCGAAGCTACTCATAATGGGTGAGCCGTCAGAGCTTTGTAAGACCATTTGGCCTGGGAAGCTTGCTACCGCATCGCGTCCCATCAGACCGTCTGCAGCAATACCCCTTACGCGTACGTAGTGAGTACCAGTGCCGCCAGCATGGAAACTAACGGTAGTGTCGGTGGTTGTTTCACGAGAGTAGATCTGTGAGCCTTCTTCATCCAGTGTTACTTGTACCAAGTACTCATCCGCACCTGGCAGTGCAGGGAAAGACACTTGCCAACCGTTAGGGCCACGGGCGGGTTCGCTCATGTCGGGCGCTGGCAACAAGTTACCGGTGCTGACTTCGCCAGATGCATTCACGATAGTCCCTTGATCGGGCTTTATGTACATGGCTTGGTTAGAGGCATCAGTCTGTAACTTGGCTCTACCGCTGATAACTTCAGTAATACTGCGGTCATCGTGACTGCGTACACGTAAGTCTGTACCACGCACGCCAGTAACGGAAATCGGTGTGTGTACTTCAAAACGACCTACACCACGATGGTCAGGAGCCACGCGGGTTTCCAGTTCGCCTTTTTCCAATTCAATAATAGAGTCAGTCAAACCTGCATGGGTAAAGTCGCGCAGACGTTTCAAGCTCAGGTTGCTGGAAGGTGGCAGCGTGATAGTACTGTCATCGCTTAACTGCAATGTTAGAAAAGCGTTGCTGCCTACCACAATGGAATCACCTTCTTTCAGCATGCCACCAGTTTGAGGGCGCTGGCCATTGATGGTGATGTCGCCACTGTAGTGACTAATACGCGCTTGGCCAGGTACTTCGGCGATTAACGAAAATGGAATACGTAGTGCTTTACCAATAGGTAATGCCAATGGATCCACTACATTATTCAGATTTTGCAATGTACGCCAGTGGTTGCTTTGACCGGTATATAACTTTGATAGGGCCGAGAGTGTGTCGCCTGACCGTACGTTATAGATAAAATCGTCGCCCTCGGCGCCAGAGGGTTGGGCCACACAGGTAGTGCCGGCTAACAAGCTAAATGTAGTGAAACAAGCGAGGGCGAGATGTTTAAGCATGGTTGTTATATAGCGTTTATATTTTAGAGCTCGTTAACGGTTTCCAGACGATAGCCCAGTGCATAAGAAGCGTTCAAACGCACACCGTTTTCGGGACGCAGTTGTAACTTGCGTCGAATGTTAGAAAGGTGCGTATCCAATGTACGCGAGGTAGCTGGAATTTCACGGTTCCATACAGCCGTACTGAGTACATCACGAGAAAACAGCCTACCAGGATTGCGAAACAACAACAGAGCTAGCTCAAATTCTTTAGGAGCCAACTCTACCGCTTCACCGTGCAACGTAATGGTGCCGGCAGCAGGATCAATACAGTAAGGACCAAACTCAAAAGAGTCTGTAGAAGGTGTAACAGGGTTCATCCTGCGCAACAGGGCTTGAACTCTGGCTTGTAGCTCAGCAGGCCGAATGGGCTTACCCATATAGTCGTCTGCACCAGCTTGCAACCCAACCACCAAGTCTTCCTCGGCAGTTCTGCTGGTTAAGAACAACACGGGCAGGGCATAACCCAATTTAGACCGTACCCAGTGTAATACATCTAGGCCGCTCATGTCAGGGAGCTCCCAGTCTAATACCAGCACATTGAAATCGTGCGGCTTAGCCAATGCTGCCAACAATGATTTTCCAGTATGGAAGGGCGAGCAGGTGTAGCCGGCTGAGTCCAGTGTCTTGACGATCATTTCGCTTTGTACTGGATCGTCTTCCAAGGAGGCAATATTCATGGGCATTAATATTAAAAGCAATAAATTGTAGGAAGTATAACTTTTCCCCCTAGGGGGCCGGGTATCGTATGCAACTACCCGTTACTTTGGCGTCACGAAGCCCGCGCAAACACTAGCGTTCCGTGCATAAACTATTGACCCAGAAAACATTTGCGTGGTAAATTGGCTAGCTTACTCATGGGATCCTTTGCCGGTATTCCTAGGTAAATAAACCCAGTGCACGGGGTTCTGTCTATATAGAAGCATCTATATAGACCCAAAAAAGCTTGTTTTAGCTACACCTTTTAATTCATGTTGCTACGGTTCGTATCAACATGTGCTGTCAGAGTTGTATTGTGATGGCAATACGTTAATCGGTAAACCCTGCTCTGTGGTCCTTTGTTGCCAGGCCCGCTCTTTTACGTAAATGTTCGTTGTGGGCGGTTCTGTGCAAGTCGTCCCGGCGACACGAATACTGTCGCAAGGATATGTTCGTTTTTGTACGTAAAGGATACGTCGAGGCTATGCCAACCATTAGTCAATTAGTACGCAAGCCGCGTGCCGTATCTCGTCCAGGCAGCAAAAGTCCTGCCCTCGAGAACTGCCCGCAGCGTCGTGGTGTTTGCACCCGTGTGTACACTACAACCCCTAAAAAACCTAACTCTGCTCTGCGTAAAGTCGCCAAGGTTCGCTTGACCAACGGTTACGAAGTTATTTCGTACATCGGTGGTGAAGGCCACAACCTGCAGGAACACTCGGTCGTTCTGATCCGTGGTGGTCGTGTAAAAGACTTACCAGGTGTGCGTTATCACATCGTTCGTGGTGCACTTGACCTGCAAGGCGTGAAAGATCGTAAACAGGCTCGCTCCAAATACGGCGCGAAACGTCCTAAGAAGTAATTTACTGCTTTCTGCTGGCCGGATAATCTGGCCCGTGTCCGTGCAGCCTTTGCTGTCCTGATGCAAAGGCATGTAAGTGGTCATTTGTCATGAATGGCCAAGACCGTGAAAAGCGGCTCAACTGAATAGTCACAAGGAAATATTATGCCTCGCCGTCGCGAAGTACCCAAAAGAGAAATCCTGCCAGATCCTAAATTTGGTAGCGTAGAACTCGCAAAATTCATGAATATCGTGATGTTGTCCGGTAAGAAAGCTGTTGCCGAACGCATCGTGTATGGTGCCCTCGATCAAATCCAGGAAAAAGCCGGCAAAGATCCGATCGAAGTGTTCACCACTGCTATCAATAACGTAAAACCTGTAGTTGAAGTTAAAGGCCGCCGTGTTGGTGGTGCTAACTATCAAGTGCCTGTTGAAGTTCGTCCTGTACGTCGTTTGGCTCTGGCCATGCGTTGGGTACGCGAAGCTGCTAAAAAACGCAGTGAAAAATCCATGGACCTGCGTTTGGCCGGCGAGTTGCTGGATGCCGCAGAAGGCCGTGGTGGTGCAATGAGAAAGCGTGAAGACACGCACAGAATGGCCGAAGCCAACAAGGCATTCAGCCATTTCCGTTGGTAATCAAAGGACAAAATCATGGCCCGCAAAACCCCCATCGAGCGCTATCGTAATATTGGTATTTCGGCACACATTGATGCCGGTAAAACCACAACGACAGAACGCATCCTGTTTTACACTGGTGTAAGCCACAAGCTGGGCGAAACCCACGAGGGTTCCGCAACCATGGACTGGATGGAGCAAGAGCAAGAGCGTGGTATTACCATTACCTCTGCTGCTACCACAGCGTTCTGGAGCGGTATGGCTGGCAATTACCCAGAGCACCGTATCAACATTATTGACACCCCCGGGCACGTGGACTTTACCATTGAGGTAGAGCGTTCCATGCGTGTTCTGGACGGTGCGGTGATGGTGTATTGTGCTGTGGGCGGTGTGCAGCCTCAGTCCGAAACCGTATGGCGCCAAGCTAACAAATACGGTGTGCCACGTTTGTTGTTCATCAACAAAATGGACCGTACCGGTGCTAACTTCTACAAGGTGTACGACCAGCTCAAACTGCGTTTGAAAGCTAGTCCTGTGCCAGTCGTTTTGCCAATCGGCGCTGAAGATGAATTCAAAGGCGTTGTTGATCTGGTCAAAATGAAGGCCATCATCTGGGATGAAGCCAGCCTGGGCGTGAAATTTGAATACGCTGATATTCCAGCTAACTTGGTTGCCGAAGCCAACAAATGGCGCGAAAACCTGGTTGAAGCTGCAGCTGAAGCCAGCGAAGAGTTGATGAACAAATACCTGGAAGAAGGCGACCTGTCCGAGGCCGACCTGACTTTGGGTCTGCGTACACGTACCATTGCTGGCGAAATCCAGCCAATGCTGTGCGGTACAGCGTTCAAAAACAAAGGTGTTCAGCGCATGCTGGATGCAGTGATCGACTACATGCCATCCCCAGTGGATATTCCTGACGTGGCTGGTGAAGACGATGACGGCAATCCTATTGCTCGTCCTGCTGACGACAACGCTCCATTGTCCGCATTGGCATTCAAGCTGATGACAGATAACTTCGTTGGTCAGTTGACGTTTGTGCGTGTGTACTCCGGCATTCTGCGCTCTGGCGACACTGTGTACAACTCAGTGAAAGGCAAGCGTGAGCGTATCGGCCGTATTCTGCAGATGCACGCTAATAACCGTGCTGAACTGAAAGAGCTGGTAGCGGGTGATATCGCTGCGGTGGTGGGTCTGAAAGAAGTTACAACTGGTGAAACACTGTGCGACATGCAGAACCATATCGTTCTGGAACGCATGGAGTTCCCAGAGCCAGTGATTTCTCAGGCTGTTGAACCAAAAACCAAATCCGACCAAGAGAAAATGGGTGTGGCCCTTTCTCGCTTGGCGCAGGAAGATCCTTCTTTCCGCGTAACAAGTGATGAAGAATCTGGCCAGACTATTATTTCTGGTATGGGTGAGCTGCACTTGGAAGTTCTGGTTGACCGCATGCGTCGCGAGTTCAATGTGGAAGCTAACGTTGGTAAACCACAAGTGGCTTACCGCGAAACTATCCGCAAAGTTTGCCCAGAAGTTGAAGGCAAATTTGTTCGTCAGTCCGGTGGTCGTGGTCAATACGGTCACGTGGTACTGAAACTCGAGCCAATGGAACCAGGTGGTGGCTACGAGTTCGTTGACGAGATCAAAGGTGGTGTGGTTCCACGTGAATACATTCCTGCCGTTGATAAAGGTATCCGCGAAACACTGCCTGCTGGTGTGATCGCTGGTTACCCAGTAGTTGACGTGAAAGCAACATTGTTCTTCGGTTCGTACCACGATGTGGACTCGAACGAAAACGCTTTCCGTCTGGCTGCTTCCATGGCGTTCAAAGAGGGTATGCGCCGCGCTGATCCAGTGCTGCTGGAACCCATGATGGCTGTTGATGTTGAAACGCCAGAAGAGTACGCCGGTACAGTGATGGGTGACTTGTCCTCCCGTCGCGGTATGGTTCAGGGTATGGAAGACATTCCTGGTGGTGGCAAAATCATCAAGGCAGAGGTTCCTCTGGCCGAGATGTTTGGTTACTCAACCAGCTTGCGTTCTCAGACCCAGGGTCGTGCTACGTACAGCATGGAGTTTAAGCAGTACTCAGAAGCTCCTAAGCATGTAGCTGATGAAGTTGTCAGCGCGCGTGCAAAATAAATAACACGTTAAGGCCAGTCTGTTGTATAAACGGGCTGGTCTATAAATTTTTGTTTTCCTGAAAACATAGTAGAGATAAATCATGGCAAAAGGTAAGTTTGAACGGACTAAACCGCACGTCAACGTAGGTACAATTGGTCACGTTGACCACGGTAAAACCACTCTGACCGCAGCGATCTGCACGGTTTTGGCAAAAGCATACGGCGGTGAAGCACGTGACTACGCGCAAATCGACGCAGCACCTGAAGAGAAAGCTCGTGGTATTACCATCAGCACCTCTCACGTAGAATACGAAACACCTGCACGTCACTACGCACACGTAGACTGCCCAGGTCACGCTGACTACGTTAAAAACATGATTACTGGTGCAGCGCAGATGGATGGCGCGATTCTGGTAGTGTCCGCAGCTGACGGCCCAATGCCTCAGACACGTGAACACATCTTGTTGAGCCGTCAGGTTGGTGTTCCTTACATCATCGTGTTCCTGAACAAAGCCGACATGGTTGACGACGAAGAGTTGTTGGAACTGGTAGAAATGGAAGTTCGTGAGCTGTTGTCGAACTACGATTTCCCAGGCGACGACACACCAATCGTTAAAGGTTCCGCTAAGTTGGCACTGGAAGGCGACGAAGGCCCATTGGGCAGCCAAGCAGTATTGGCTTTGGCCGAAGCTCTGGACAGCTACATCCCAACACCAGAACGTGCTGTAGACGGTGCATTCTTGATGCCAGTAGAAGACGTATTCTCCATCTCCGGTCGCGGTACAGTGGTAACTGGCCGTATCGAGCGTGGTATCGTTAAAGTTGGTGAAGAGATCGAGATCGTTGGTATTCGCGACACAGTAAAATCCACATGCACGGGCGTAGAGATGTTCCGTAAATTGTTGGATCAAGGTGAAGCGGGCGATAACGTTGGTGTATTGCTGCGTGGTACCAAACGTGAAGACGTTGAGCGTGGTCAAGTATTGGCTAAACCAGGTTCGATCAAGCCACACACAGACTTCACAGCTGAAGTGTACATTCTGTCCAAAGAAGAAGGCGGTCGTCACACACCATTCTTCAAAGGCTACCGTCCTCAGTTCTACTTCCGTACAACTGACGTAACCGGTACTATCGAACTGCCAGAAGACAAAGAAATGGTTCTGCCAGGCGATAACATTTCCATGACAGTGTCGCTGATTGCGCCTATCGCTATGGAAGAAGGTCTGCGTTTCGCGATCCGCGAAGGTGGCCGTACTGTTGGTGCTGGCGTTGTAGCCAAAATCATCAAATAAGCTATTGATATAGCTGGATGCAGGGGCGCGGTGTTGCCCCTGCAACTTTTCGTTCTTTAGGAAATCACATGAAAAACCAGAAAATCCGTATCCGCCTTAAGGCTTTCGACTACAAATTAATCGACCAGTCTGCGGCTGAAATCGTTGATACGGCTAAACGTACCGGTGCTGTTGTGCGTGGTCCTGTACCTCTGCCTACACGTATCCGTCGTTACGACCTGTTGAGCTCACCACACGTGAACAAAACAGCGCGTGACCAGGTCGAAATCCGTACGCACCAGCGTTTGATGGATATTGTTGACCCAACTGATAAAACAGTTGATGCATTGATGCGTCTGGATTTGCCAGCTGGCGTTGATGTGGAAATTGCTCTGCAGTAATTCATTACTGACAGAACACGGAATACGATAACCCCCTGAAGTGATCTTCAGGGGGTTGTTTTTTTGTAGTCTAGGTCACCGCTCACATTGAAACCATGTTTGAATGCGTCGCGTAAATAATCCACAAATAGTCGCACCGTCTGTGGTACCTGCGCAGAATAGGGACGCAGTGCATAGACACAGTTACCAAACGCGCCGGATGGCTGCCAATCAGCCATTACCTGTACCAAGCTGCCTGTTTGTAGAGCTTCTTGCACACTAAAGTCAGGGACCAAGGCGATGCCTTGATGTTGCAAGGCAATGTCACGTAGAGCTTCACTGTTATTTGCTACAAACGCCCCCGTAATCGGTACAGTTAAACGCTGAGCAATGTTGCTATCAGCATGTTCAAATGTCCACGTAGCAGTGCGTTGCGATCGCGGATAATGCAGACACCGATGCTGCAACAGATCATCAGGGTGTAAAGGTACACCGTGCTTGCTCAGATAGTCTGGACTCGCTACCAACAACGACAGTGTTTGGCATAGAGGCCAAGCTACATAGGTATCCGGTGGTGTGCTGGTATGGCGTATGGCCAAATCTACGGCTTCTTGTTCCAGAGAAAGCAAATTATCTGAAAGATTTAAGTCCAGCTGCACGTCAGGGTAACGACTCATAAAACCTTGCAGCTTGGGAATTAATTGTTGACGAGAAAAAGCTAATGGTGCGGTGATGCGTAACCAGCCTCGTGGGTGGGTAGCTAACTCTTGTACCGTCGCAAATTGATGGGCAATATTTTCAAACTCTTGTCGGGTGTTTTCTGCCAACCTATAGCCGGCCTCCGTTAACTGCACACTGCGTGTGGTACGACGCACCAAAGGTAGTCCACAGGCTTTTTCCAATTCAGCTATACGTTGGCTCACAGCGGCTTTACTGATGCCCAACCGTTTTGCCGTAGCTGTAAAACTTCCTTGCTGTTGCAGAACGCTTAAGCAATGTAAATGGGCCCAAAGAGATTGTATTTTTTCTATGTCCATACACTGATTGTTCAGAATACTAAACAATTAATCAAGTGTTTTTGACTAGGCAGAGCAGGGCACACTTTCTACACTGTATGAAAATGATTATCCACAGGAGACCACATCATGACAGATCAACAGCAGGAAGTGCAGCATTTCATTGGTGGCAAACTGACCGCAGGCAATGGCACAGAGACGCAAGCCGTCTATAACCCCGCTACGGGTGCTGTTACACGCCAAGTGCGCTTGGGTACGGCATCAGATATCAATGCAGCCGTTGCTGCAGCCACTGCTGCTTTCCCTGCATGGGCCGATACGCCCCCTATTCGTCGTGCTCGCATCATGTTGAAGTTTCTTGAGCTGATGAATGAGCACATTGATACCTTGGCTGAAATCATCACCGCCGAGCATGGGAAAGTGTTTAGCGATGCCAAGGGCGAAGTGATGCGTGGTATCGATATTATTGAGTTTGCGTGTGGCGCTCCCCAATTGTTGAAGGGGGATTACACCGATCAGGTATCTACGAACATGGATAACTGGACGATGCGTCAGCCGTTGGGTGTGGTGGCTGGGGTGACACCGTTTAACTTCCCTTGCATGGTGCCATGTTGGATGTTCCCCATCGCTTTGGTGACGGGTAACTGCTTTGTCCTGAAACCTAGCGAGCGTGATCCATCTGCATCTCTGTTTATGGCTGATTTGCTGAAACAAGCCGGTTTGCCTGATGGGGTATTCAATGTGGTGCAAGGTGGTAAGCCTACGGTAGATGCTTTGCTGGCACACCCGGATGTGTCTGCGATGAGCTTTGTGGGTTCCACACCTATAGCCAAGTACATCTACGAGCAGGGGGCACACTTTGGTAAACGTGTACAGGCATTGGGTGGTGCCAAAAACCACCTGGTAGTTATGCCTGATGCCGACATAGAGCAAGCTGTAGATGCATTGATCGGCGCGGCTTACGGTTCTGCTGGTGAGCGTTGCATGGCGATTTCCGTGGCGGTGTTAGTGGGTGATGTGGCTGAGCGCATTATCCCCAAGCTGGCAGAACGTGCTCGCGCACTAAAAATTACCAATGGTATGAATCCTGAAGCTGAGATGGGTCCTATCGTGACCCGCGAAGCGCTAAAGCGTATAGAAGGTTATATCGCTACGGGAGTGCAGGAAGGTGCCACGCTGGTGGTTGATGGTCGCGGTTTGAAAGTGGCTGGTCATGAACAAGGCTTCTTTACCGGTGGCACGTTGTTTGACCATGTGACTCCAGATATGCGCATTTACCAAGAAGAGATCTTCGGGCCTGTGTTGTCATGCGTGCGAGTTCCTGATTTTGCTCAGGCATTAGAGCTGATTAATAACCACGCGTTTGGTAATGGCGTGTCGTGCTACACCAGCGATGGCAACGTGGCCCGTGAGTTTGGCCGTCGTGTGCAGGTAGGTATGGTAGGTATTAACGTGCCTATTCCAGTGCCAATGGCATGGCAGGGTTTTGGTGGTTGGAAGCAAAGCTTGTTTGGTGACATGCATGTGTATGGCGAGGAAGGTGTACGCTTCTACACCAAACAAAAATCCATCATGCAACGTTGGCCGCAAAGCATAGAGAAAGGGGCAGAGTTCGCGATGCCCACAGCGAAGTAAACGATAATAAAAAGGCGCCAACTTGGCGCCTTTTTTGCACATAAACAGCAGATGGGTACTAATAATGTATTTATGCAGTCTGCGTCTGCAACGCATCCAGAAACTTATCCACAATCAAATTCTGACGTCTGCCTTTTCGGGTGGCAGCGGCTAAGGTAATAGAAAAGTGCATCAAGTCTGGGCGTAGCGCCGTCATCACCCCTTGGCTTACCCAGTTAGCGGCTAAATGGTCAGGCAGAAAACCGATGTACTCACCAGTCAGGATAAGGAAGGCGATGGCTTCGCGATCGGATGCCGTGGCCGTGCGTTGTAACGGCTGATGCAACTGTATCGCTTCTGAGGGCATGCGGTAGCTGGGCTGTATGGCTCGTGCTGTGTAGAGCGTGGGCAGCTCTACAGTAGTGGCCTGTGTGAATAATGGATGCCTATTGCTGCAGTAGAGATACGATTGTTCTTCGTATAGCGGTAGGTAGTCCAAACTGGGTAGTGTGGTGATCAAGGGTAGCGCCCCTACATGTAAGCGCCCGTCCAATAGCCCGCGTTCAATTTCCCCAGGCGTGCTCATACTGATGTTGACGCGTATACCGCTATTAGCGCTGCACAAGTTCTGTAATGCCGTCGTGATGCGCATTTTTGGCTGGGTCACTAAGCTGTTCATCAAGCCAATATTGAAGTCACCGCGTAGGCTGTGGTGCAGTTGGTTCACCTCACTACGAAAACCTTCAATAGCGGCCAGTACCGTTTCACTGGCGCGTAGCACTTCGCGTCCTTGGTCGGTTAGGCTGAACCCAGCTCGACCTCGTTGGCATAAACGCATCCCTACGCGTTTTTCTAGGTCACTCATGTGCATGCTAATAGCAGACCGACTAATACCTAAAATACTTTCAGCGGCTGCAAACCCGCCCGCTTTGGCGACGGTTCTGAATACACGTAATAAACGCAGATCAAAGTCACTGACTTGATTAAGAGTAGCTCTGTCCATAGTTCAGTAAATACTTAAGTTTCTATCAATAGATTCATATCGTACTGATCAAATAAGCTCTCTACAATCCCTGTATACCCCTCTAATAAAGGATGGAGACAAGTCATGGAAGCATTGAATCTACAAGCACATTGGATGCCGTTTAGTGCGAACCGCAATTTTCATCGTGATCCCAGAATGATTGTGGGCGCTGACAATAACTGGCTGATTGATGCTGATGGCCGCAAGGTATTTGATAGTTTGTCAGGTTTGTGGTGTTGTGGTGCAGGGCATAACCGTAGCGAGATACGTGATGCCGTGAGTCAGCAATTGGGTACGTTGGATTACTCCCCTGCATTCCAGTTTGGCCACCCACTGTCGTTTAAGTTAGCAGAACGTATTACCTCGCTGTTGCCTGATCCACTCAACCATGTGTTCTTCACAGATTCAGGTTCAGAGTGTACGGACACATCTATTAAGATGGCGCGCGCCTATTGGCGTTTGAAAGGTCAGCCATCCAAAACAAAAATGATAGGGCGTGCTCGTGGGTACCATGGTGTGAACGTGGCCGGCACTAGTTTGGGGGGTATAGGTGGTAATCGTAAGATGTTCGGGCAAATGATGGATGCTGATCACCTGCCTCACACCTTGCAGCCCGGTATGGCCTTCACCAAAGGCCAAGCCGAAACAGGCGGTGTAGAGCTAGCGAACGAGTTGCTGAAACTCATTGAATTGCACGATGCGTCCAACATCGCTGCGGTGATTGTGGAGCCTGTGTCTGGGTCGGCGGGGGCATTGGTGCCACCACAGGGTTACTTGCGCCGTTTACGCGAGATTTGTGATCAGCACCAAATTCTGTTGATTTTTGATGAGGTGATTACAGGCTTTGGTAGGTTGGGTACGTTAAGCGCGGCTGAGTATTTTGGTGTTACACCTGACATCATGAACGTCGCCAAGCAGTTGACTAACGGTGCCATCCCTATGGGTGCTGTTATTGCTTCTACCGAGATCTACCAAACCTTTATGCAGCAAAACACACCCGATTACATGGTGGAGTTTGGGCATGGGTATACCTATTCTGCTCACCCTGTAGCGTGTGCAGCCGGTTTGGCGGCTTTGGATATTCTAGAGCGTGAAAACCTACCCCAAAAAGCAGCAGAGCTAGCTCCACACTTTGAGCGCAGTTTGCACGGTTTACGGTATGCAAACCATGTGGTGGATATACGTAATTGCGGCCTAGTTGGAGCAATTCAGTTAGCGCCTCGTGATGGTGATGCTGTGGTGCGGCCTTTTGAGGCAGGTATGGCATTGTGGAAGAAAGGCTTTTACGTACGCTTTGGGGGCGATACGTTGCAGTTCGGCCCTACCTTTACCACAACAGCGGCTGAGCTAGACACGCTGTTTGATGCAGTGGGCGATGTGTTGAATGTCTTAGACAGAACACCTAGCCAGTTGGTGCGGGTGGCGTGATGTAGATAAAGGTCTGCTACGGCCTGATTGCTAGCGGCTTTTTTACCTATCCATGAGCACGATGTACGAGATGTGCAGCGTGCAAGGGATAGACGTAAAAAAGCCGCTTTTTTGTGCGTAGTGTCGCGCTTCTGCGCACATCATCCTTTTTCTATAGATGTGATTTGCTGATTCAATTCCCACTGTCGTAATATACCTCTGCTTATAACGAATAGAAACAAATTGGGAGAGGCAGATGAACAGCTTTATGACGCATAGCCCAGCGACCACCAAGACGTGGTTAGGCTGTGCGAAAAATCGTGGGGTGTGGCGTTTGACGGCACTGTGTGCCGCATTGTCATGCTGTGGCATGGTGTATGCCGAAGACACGGATAACAGCACCGTTTTTAAGTTGGGTGAAGTGGTAGTGCGTGGTGACATTGGTGGTTCATTATTGTTGGGCGAAACCACCTTGAACGAAACCACGATGGAACGCTTTAATCGCAATAATATTGGTAGCGCGGCCACCATGATACCGGGCGTGACTTTGGCCTCTAGTGGGCAGCGTAACGAACAAACCGTTTCCATACGAGGCTTTGATTCGCGTCGTATCGCCATTTTCATGGATGGTATTCCACAGTATGTGCCGTATGACGGTAACGTGGATTTAAATCGCTTTACTACCTTCGATTTATCCACATTGACGGTGGCTAAAGGGAATGCGTCACTGCTGTATGGTCCCAATGTGATGGGGGGCGCGATCAACTTAGTGTCTCGCAAACCCGAACGTGAGTTTGAGGGCGATGTACGCATGGGCTACGCCTCGGGACAAGAGCGTTTGTTCTCGGTAAACGTCGGCTCTAGACAAGAGCAATGGTATTTCCAATTTGGTGCGTCGTATTTGGATGCGAATGGTTTTCCTCTGCCCAAGGGGTTCCATGATCAGAAAAAATCGCCTACGGACTTAGGTAGCTACCGCGAGAATGGTCACTACACTGACAAGAAGCTCTCTTTTAAGTTGGGTCTGACACCTAACGCTACGGATGAGTACGTATTTGGCTACGTACGTCAAGAAGGTAAAAAAGGTCAGCCTGTGTACACGGGTGAACGTAAAGGTAATCGTTTTACCGGGCGTTTCTGGCAGTGGCCGTATTGGGACAAAGACAGCTTGTACTTCATGAGCAGTACTGATCTGGGTTCAGACTACACCTTGCGTCTACGTGCTTACGCCGATACCTATAAAAACGGCATGGACAGTTTTAGCGATGCGTCTTACACAACCCTGCAAGACACCCGTAGTAAGTACGATGATAAAACCTATGGTGCTGCTGCCGAACTGGTCATAGATCGTTGGGCTAATCACGAGGTGCATTTGGCCTTCAACTATAAAGACGATAGGCACAAAGACATACAAGAAGGCTATGCCACGAAGAACTATAGAGACATCACCTACTCATTAGCTATAGAGGACTATATACGTCTATCCGATACGTGGAGAATGCGTGCTGGCTTGAGCCATGATAGGCGCAAAACCAAAGATGCCAATATTTGGGATTCTGGCGCAGTAGATAAAGCTACCAATGGCGTATTAGAGTTAGTGCATAACGTGACACCTACTACCGAGTTATTTGGTAGCGTGGCACACAAAACGCACTTTGCGACCATTAAAGATCGCTATTCTGCAAGCTTTGGTGAGGCCCTACCTAACCCAGATTTACGGCCCGAAAAAGCGTGGCATTATGAGTTGGGTTTACGTACAGAAGCATGGGAAGGCGGGGAGCTAGAGTTCACCTTGTTCCGCAGTAACTTGCGTGATGCGCATAACCGTGTGGATGTGCCAGGCACAGTATGTGGCAAGTACGAGTGTAGGCAATATCAGAATATTGATAGAGCACGCCACCAAGGTATAGAGCTTTCGTTAGAGCAACAGTTTAGCCCTGAGTGGCGCGCTGGTTTGGCCTACACTTATTTGAATAGCAAAAACCGCAGCGAGCCAGATGTAAAATTGACGGGTTTGCCACGCAACCGTCTATTTGCACACGTAGGGTGGAAGCCCCATGCTCAGTGGGAGTTCTTAGCTACATTAGAAGCAGAGAATGGTCGCTACGATGAGGGTGTAGTGGATAAATACGAGCAATTGTCTGGTTACGGAATCTGGGGTCTGAAAACCATTTGGTCACCACGTAGCGATCTGTCTATTGAAGCGGGTGTACGTAACCTAGGTGATAAATACTACGAGCTGTCGGAAGGTTATCCAATGCCTGGTCGTGTGTGGTTCGCTAATGCTATTTATCGCTTCTAATGGATCACGCTAAACGACGCCTATTACACGCTTTTGGTGCCAGCCTGCTCACGGCAGGTTGGGTGCCAAAAGTGTTGGCATCCTCACCGCAGTTGCTGTATCACTATGGTCAGTTACCTGCACCTGATGCGGTACAGCGGGTGTTTGCTGCTGGGCCACCAGCTGCTGTGCTGTTGTACTGTTTAGCTCCTGAGAAAATGTTGGGCTGGCCTTATAACCTGAGCGACCAGTCTCGTTTCTATTTGTCGCCAGACTATCAGCAGATTCCTTTTGTAGGGCGCTTAGCAGGTAGAGGTAGCACCATACCGCTGGAAAGTTTGTTGGCTTTGTCACCGGACGTGATTCTGGATGCTGGGGTAGTGAACCAGACACATCAGTCAGCGGCAGAAAACGTGGCACGGCAAACAGGTATTCCCTATGTATTAGTAAACGGTACCTTGGCTGACTCCCCCAGACAGTTGCTGTATGCCGGAGAACTGCTACAGGTATCTGAACGTGCTGCAATGTTGGCTGCACATGCTACCGAGATTCTGAATAAAACCGCGAATGCCGTGGCTAACCAAGCACCTAGTGTGTATTTGGCACGAGGCATAGATGGGTTGGAAACAGGTCTGGTCGGTTCTATACATGCCGAAGTGATCAGCCATGTAGGTGCGCGTAATGTGGCGGCTGCCGCAGGTACGGGTGGACTAGCACAGGTCTCTATGGAGCAGCTGCTAGCATGGGATCCTGATTTTGTTTTTGCCCAAGACTCGACATTTTTTGAGATGGCCAAGCTTTCTCCCTTGTGGAACAGTTTACGTGCCGTGCGAGAAGATCGCTTGTTATTAGTGCCGTCATTGCCGTTTGGGTGGGTAGATGTGCCACCGGGCATTAATAGGTTGTTGGGATTACTCTGGGTAAAAGCCACGTTGGAGCAAGATCAGCTGTGGCTACCTGATAGGGTACGCGAGTTCTTCTTACGCTTTTATCAGCGCTTATTAACGATGGAAGAGCTACAAGGCTTATTGGCGCAACCCGCCATAAGGCACACTAAATGACACGGCACAACCTCAGCAATCGCACGGGATATTGGCATTGGTTCTGGCTACTGTGTGTATTAGCGATTGCCGTTGTCATTGCCTTATTCGCAGGTAAGTACCCGCTGACATGGGCAGAGTTAGCGGCTGCTATTTCGGCTCCTTTTAGTGCAGATAGTGCCGAGTCCACAGCCTATACCGTGATTTGGCAACTGCGCTTCCCGCGCATTGTTGCCGCCATACTGGTGGGGGCGGGGCTTGCTGCGGCCGGTGCAGCATACCAAGGCATGTTCAGAAATCCCTTAGTGTCACCCGATATCTTGGGCGTGTCCGCTGGTGCTGGCTTGGGGGCGGTAGTTGGCATTTATTTAGGGTTGTCACTGTTGTGGGTACAAATGCTGGCCTTTGTGGGCGGCTTGTTGGCAGTGTTGTTTGTCTATGTAATCGCACGGATGGTACGGCGACACGATCCTGTCTTAGTGCTGGTCTTGGCGGGTGTAGCTGTAGGCTCTTTATTGGGTGCGGGTATCTCGTTAGTGAAAGTGTTGGCTGATCCCTATTCACAGTTGTCTGTGATTACTTTCTGGTTACTGGGCGGGCTAAATAGCATCAACCAAACCGAAATGTTGTGGGCGTTGCCCTGGATGCTGGCGGGTTTAGTGCCATTGCTATTACTACGTTGGCGCATCAACTTGTTGAGCCTGCCAGATGAAGAGGCGCAGATGTTGGGCGTACCTGTGCAACGCTTACGTGTGGTGCTGATTGTGGCGGCCACGTTGCTGACGGCCAGTGCTATTTCGTTTACCGGCATCATAGGGTGGGTGGGGTTAGTGATTCCGCATGTGGCACGCCTGTTGGTGGGGCCAAATTTCAGTCGCTTGTTACCCACCTCGTTGTTGTTGGGCGGTATCTTTTTACTGCTAACCGATACTTTGGCACGCACGGCGGCTTCTATCGAGTTGCCACTAGGAGTGTTGACCTCGTTAGTGGGTGCGCCTTTCTTTCTGTTTCTCTTAGCGCGTACTAGCACGGCAGAAAAATGACCACACCTATTGTTGAGTTGATTCAGGTCAGCATCGGCTACGGTAAACACCAAAAGGTGGGAGACGACATCAGCCTGCAAGTCTGGCCGCAAGAAGTGCTGTGTTTGCTAGGGCCAAATGGCAGTGGTAAATCTACGCTGTTCAAAACATTGTTAGGGTTGTTGCCGCCGTTAGCTGGGCAGGTAAGCGTAATGGGGAAGCCTCTATGCACTTGGACACGTCAGGCGTTAGCGAAACACATCGCCTATGTGCCGCAAGCGCATGCTGCCGTGTTTGCCTTCAGCGTTTTAGAGGTGGTGTTAATGGGGCGCACAGCCAGCTTAGGGCTGTTCGCTAGTCCGTCTGCGCATGATAAACAGCTCGCTTGTCGGTGTTTAGAGCAAGTGGGCCTGCTGCACTTACTAGATAGGCCTTATACGCAAATTAGTGGGGGCGAACGTCAGTTGGTGTTGATTGCACGTGCGTTGGCACAGCAGCCCGCTTTATTGGTCATGGATGAGCCTACAGCTAGTTTGGACTTCGGTAATCAGCTACGGGTGTTGTCGCACATACAGGCCCTGCAACAGCAGGGCATGGGGATTTTGCTGTGCACACATCAACCTGAGCACGCATTGCAAATTGCAGACCGCGTGGCGTTATTCAAGCACGGTAGCTTGCTAGCAGTGGGGACGCCTGGCCAGACAATGACTGCTACCCATTTAGCGACGTTGTATGATCTGGATGAGTCTACGGTTAGGCAGCATTTGCCTACTGTATTTTAACTAAAGGAAACCACATGCTGATTCATGACGTGGATTTTGCGCAGATGTACCGCGAGCATATGCTTCAAAGCGATAGATCAGCCAAGTCGGCCAGTGCTTGGGATGCACGCGCCAAAGAATTAAAGGGCAAGCCACTACAAAGTGAGTATGCGCAGCAATTTGTGGCGCACATGAATCTTGAGGGGGCTAAGACGCTGCTAGATGTAGGTTGTGGCACCGGTACCATCGGTATCACCGTAGCACCCCATTTACAGCATGTGATAGGTCTAGATTACAGCGCAGAAATGTTAGAGCGCATGCAAGAGCACGCTGAAGCTGCTGGCCTAACGAATGTGCAAACCCTGTGTAAGTCGTGGTACGACGATTGGGCTGATGTGCCTGAGTGTGACATTGTGGTGGCCTCACGTTCCAGCTTGGTAGCTGATATGCAGGAAGCTCTGCAGAAGATGACTAGCAAAGCGACCAAACGCTGCTACATGACCCACTTGGTAGATGGCCACTTTGGCGATGCTGCCATTGCCGAGGTCTTAGGTAAAAACAAACGTGCTTTGCCTGACTACATTTATATCGTAAATATCCTGTTTTCTATGGGCTTTCACCCTAGGGTAGAGTACCTGTGTTTTCCCGGAAGATTAGCGGGGACCAAAACAGTAGAAGAGTTCATCGAGAAAGTACGTTGGACATTTGGTGACCTGAACGATCAGCAACTTTCTGATCTACGTCAGTGGTATGCCGAAGACGATGAGCGTGCTCAGCAGGGTGGGGGAGACACGCGCTGGGCGATGATCTCGTGGGATGTGGACAAAGTTGGTAGATGATTGATTGCAATACGCTAAATAGTCTCGTTGAATACCACACTTGACAAAATCCTGCTTGTTTGAGTATTGCTTTGGTGATAATATTTAGGGCTTGGCTATAAAAGCCAAGTTTTTTGGTACATTCATAAAGTACATTAGCCCCGACCAATCGCAGTCGGGAATGGAGAAAAAGATGTCGAACTCGACACCTGTGCCTGCCGCTTGGCGGTTGGGACTTGTTGGGCGTAAAGTCGGCATGACTCGCATTTTTACTGAAGACGGTGAATCCGTGCCAGTAACTGTGCTAGACGTGTCCAACAATCGCATCGCACAAGTCAAAACCCCTGAAGTGGATGGCTACGCTGCTGTTCAAGTGGCATACGGCACTCGCCGCGCAACGCGCGTCACTAAAGCTGCCGCTGGTCACTATGCTAAAGCTGGTATTGAAGCTGGTAGCATCCTTAAAGAATTCCGTCTTGACCCTGCAAAAGCAGCTGAGCACACCGCTGGTGCTGTTCTGGCTGTGGACAGCATCTTTGAAGCTGGCCAAAAGGTTGACGTAACTGGTACCACAATCGGTAAAGGTTTTGCCGGTGTTATCAAGCGTCACAACTTTTCTAGTCAGCGTGCTTCTCATGGTAACTCTCTGTCTCACCGTGCCCCCGGTTCTACCGGTATGGCTCAGGATCCAGGCCGTGTGTTCCCAGGTAAGAAAATGGCTGGTCACATGGGTAGCGTTACTCGTACAGTACAGAACCTCGATATCGTGCGTGTAGACGCCGAGCGCGGTTTGTTGTTGGTACGTGGCGCTGTTCCAGGTCACAAAAATGGTGACGTAGTTGTACGTCCCGCCATTAAAGGAGCCTAATCATGGATCTCAAGCTCCTGAATGATCAGGGTCAAGCTGCTTCCACCGTTGCTGCATCGGATGTAGTATTTGGTCGCGAATTCAACGAATCTCTGGTTCACCAGATCGTTGTTGCATTCCAAGCTAATGCTCGTAGCGCCAACAGCCAGCAGAAAACACGTGGTACTGTTTCTCACAGCACACGCAAGCCTTGGAAACAAAAAGGTACGGGCCGTGCTCGTGCTGGTATGTCCTCTTCCCCGCTGTGGCGTGGGGGTGGTCGCGCGTTCCCTAACACTGGCGAAGAAAACTACAGCCACAAAGTTAACAAGAAAATGTACCGTGCAGGTCTGCGCGCTATTCTTTCTCAGTTGGCTCGTGACGACCGTCTGGCCGTAGTAGAAAACTTCGCTGTGGATGCTCCCAAAACAAAATTGGCTGCTTCCAAGCTGAAAGACATGGGTCTGGATTCTGTGCTGCTCATTACTGACGCATTTGATGAAAACCTCTATCTGGCTACGCGTAACCTGCCAAACGTTGCTGTGGTCGAACCGCGTTATGCTGACCCTGTTTCGTTGATCCACTTCAAAAAAGTGTTGATCACTAAGGCAGCTATCGCTCAACTCGAGGAGATCCTGGGATGAACACAGAGCGTTTATACCAAGTCATCCTAGCTCCAATCGTGACTGAAAAAGCCACGATGGTTGCTGAGCTGAATCAGCAAATCGCTTTCCGCGTTGCCGCTGACGCTACTAAACCTGAGATCAAGGCTGCTGTTGAGCACTTGTTCAAAGTTGAGGTTGAGTCTGTTCAGGTTCTGAACCAGAACGGTAAAGCAAAACGATTTGGCCGTTTCCAAGGTCGCCGCCGCAACGAGCGCAAAGCATACGTGTCGCTCAAAGCGGGTCAGGAACTCGACTTTACTGAGGTGAACTAATGGCACTCGTTAAAGTAAAACCTACCTCGGCAGGCCGTCGCAGCATGGTGAAAGTTGTGCACTCTGAGTTGCACAAAGGCGCACCTTACGCTCCCCTGCTGGAGAAAAAATCACGTACAGCTGGCCGTAACAACAACGGTCACATCACTGTACGTCACCGTGGTGGTGGTCACAAACAGCATTACCGTATTGTTGACTTCCGTCGCAACAAGGATGGTATTCCTGCGAAAGTAGAACGTCTGGAATACGACCCTAACCGTACAGCCCACATTGCTTTGTTGTGCTACGCCGATGGTGAGCGTCGTTACATCATTGCTCCACGTGGTCTGGAAGTTGGTGCAACTGTTGTATCCGGTCAGGATGCTCCTATCCGCGCTGGTAACACACTGCCTATCCGCAACATCCCTATCGGTGCAACAATTCACTGCATCGAAATGTTGCCAGGTAAAGGTGCTCAGTTGGCTCGTTCCGCTGGTGCATCCGCTGTGTTGTTGGCACGTGATGGTGCTTACTCTCAGATTCGTCTGCGTTCCGGTGAAGTTCGTCGCGTGCACATTGATTGCCGTGCAACTATCGGTTCCGTAAGTAACGAAGACAACAGCCTGCGTCAAATCGGTAAAGCTGGTGCGACACGCTGGCGTGGTATTCGCCCAACCGTACGTGGTGTAGCCATGAACCCGATCGATCACCCTCACGGTGGTGGTGAAGGTCGTACAGGTGAAGGTCGCGAGCCGGTCAGTCCATGGGGTACCCCTGCTAAGGGCTACCGTACCCGCCGTAACAAACGCACAGACAACATGATTGTCTCGCGTCGTAAGCGCAAGTAAGGGGCGTACACATGTCACGTTCGATTAAAAAAGGCCCATTTGTAGACGAGCATCTGATCAAGAAGGTCGATGCAGTTGTCGCGGGCAACGATAAACGGCCGATCAAAACTTGGTCCCGCCGTTCAACCATCCTGCCTGAGTTCATTGGGCTGACTATTGCCGTGCATAATGGCCGTCAACACGTTCCCGTTTACGTAAACGAGAACATGGTTGGTCATAAGCTGGGCGAATTCGCTCTGACCCGTACGTTCAAGGGTCATGCTGCGGACAAGAAGTCTCGGAGATAAGCGATGGAAACCACAGCAACAATTCGTGGCGTACGTATTTCAGCGCAAAAAGCTCGCTTAGTTGCGGACATGATCCGTGGCAAAAGCGTTTCTTACGCTCTGAATACTCTGACTTTCACGCCAAAGAAAGCCGCTGGCATTATCAAAAAAGCGCTTGAGTCCGCTATTGCTAATGCTGAACATAACGACGGTGCCGATATCGATGAACTGCGCGTGACCACAATTTTTGTGGACAAAGCACAGTCTTTGAAACGATTTTCTGCTCGTGCCAAAGGCCGCGGTAACCGTATCGAGAAGCAGACCTGCCACATCGTGGTTAAGGTCGGTTAAGGAGTCACAATGGGACAAAAAGTTCACCCAATTGGGTTCCGCCTCGCCGTTAACCGCAACTGGAATTCTCGTTGGTACGCTGATAACAACGAATTCTCCGGCATGTTGGCTGACGATATCCGAGTACGCGAGTACCTGAAGAAAAAACTGAAGAACGCTTCGGTAAGCCGTGTGCTGATCGAGCGCCCAAACAAAAACGCCCGTATTACTATTTTCTCCGCCCGTCCAGGCGTAGTAATTGGTAAACGTGGCGAAGACATCGAAAGCTTGAAGGCTGACCTTCAGCGTTTGATGGGCGTTCCTGTTCACGTGAACATCGAAGAAGTTCGCAAGCCAGAAACCGATGCTCAGTTGATCGCTGATTCCATCGCCCAGCAATTGGAAAAACGTATTATGTTCCGCCGCGCCATGAAACGCGCTATGCAGAACGCAATGCGTCTGGGTGCACAAGGTATCAAGATTGCTAGCGCTGGTCGTCTGAACGGTATTGAAATTGCCCGTACAGAATGGTACCGCGAAGGTCGCGTGCCTCTGCATACATTGCGTGCCAACATTGACTACGCAACATCAGAAGCTCACACAACCTACGGTATTATCGGTATCAAGGTATGGGTATACAAAGGCGACATGCTTCCTAACGGCGAAATGCCAGTAGAAGCTGCTGCTCCAGAAGAGCGCCGTCACCGCCGTCCTCGTGGCGAACGTCCAGAAGGTCGTCGTCCAGGTCGTGGCCGTGGCCCACGTCGCGATTCTGCTGCTCCTGCGCCTGAAGGAGAATAACTATGTTGCAACCCTCACGCAGAAAGTATCGCAAAGAGCAGAAAGGTCGTAACACTGGTTTAGCCACTCGTGGCAACCTGGTGTCTTTCGGCGAATTTGGCTTGAAAGCAACCGGCCGTGGCCGTTTGACTGCTCGTCAAATTGAAGCAGCTCGTCGTGCGATCAACCGTCACATCAAACGTGGTGGCCGTATTTGGATTCGTATTTTCCCTGACAAACCTATTTCGCAGAAACCTGCTGAAGTACGTATGGGTAGCGGTAAAGGTAGTCCGGAATTCTGGGTCGCTGAAATTCAACCTGGCAAAGTTTTGTACGAAATGGAAGGTGTAAGTGAAGAGTTGGCACGTGAGGCGTTCCGCCTGGCTGCCGCTAAGCTGCCTATTTCTACGACCTTTGTATCGCGCCACATTGGTGCTTAAGGAGATCTCATGAAAGCCAGTGAACTCCGTGCTAAAGATACGGCCGAGCTCAATGCAGAGCTCGAGAGTCTGCTGAAAGCACAATTTAGTCTGCGTATGCAGCGTGCAACTCAGCAGCTTTCCAACACCAGCCAGCTATCCAAAGTACGTCGCGACATCGCTCGTGTTCGTACCGTAATGGCTGAGAACGCAGGAAAGTAAGATGAGCGAAACGCAAACAACCCAAACGCAAAAGCGTCAGCGTACTTTGCAAGGTCGCGTGGTCAGCAACAAAATGGATAAAACCGTTGTCGTTCTAGTAGAGCGTCGCGTAAAACATCCTTTGTACGGCAAGATCATGATTCGTACCAACAAGTACAAAGCGCATGATGAGCAAAACCAGTACAACGAAGGTGATGTAGTGGAAATTGCTGAAGGTCGTCCTATCAGCCGCGGTAAATCGTGGTCTGTAGTTCGCCTGGTCACAGCATCTCGCGCGATCTAATGCGTATAGCGTAATTTCGGTTACGTGGAAAAGCCCGGTTCGAAAGAGCCGGGCTTTTTTTATGTCTGTTTCCATCGTGAACAGAAAGAGCTAGGTCTTAGATGATTGTTCTATCTAGGCAGTGTATGCATGGAGTGGATGCTTCTATCAATTCACCTAGCTGCCACTTATCCGTCTATCTCTAATATAGATAGCAAATAAACTCTGGACCCATGCTAAGTGCGCCATGTCGGTGGCCAGGTGAAGCGTAAGTGACGACCCTCTATATATAGAGGCTGCAATCTGCAGATCTATATCAAGTTACCTTGGTTGTATCGTTTTTCTTCATGGTGGTCTTCCGTGTAGAGCGTATTCAAGATGATGGTTACTCATCTCTCGCCAATAGATCCACATACACACCGCGTTCTGCTGACTTGCTACCGAAGGGCAGTGAGTTGTTGTTGTTGTTGTTGTTGTTGTTGTTGTTGTTGTTGTTGTTGTTGCGGTGACAGTTGCACAGAAATAGAGCACAGGTATGTCACTCAGTTTGTGGGCATAGAAAAAAACTTATGGTTGTGTGAGTCGCAGATCGTTAGGTAGTCACAAAAATAAATCAACCAAGAACTTGAAGGCGCAAAAAGAAGAAGGAGTAGGAGTAGAAAAGGGAGGGGGCTATACAAGAAGAGGCACTTGCTCTGAGCACAGCACTAAATGAATGCTGATGAAAGAGTGGAAGGTACTAGTCTAGTCTGTCTCTCTGATCTAAAAATGAAGACGATCACGTATCTCTATTCGAATTGGCTCTATATGTGGGGTAGGTAGAGATCACCACAATAGCGGAGTTGCTGTGCTATCCCACATATGGCCATCCGTATTCCTATATATCTATAGATCACTCTTTCGCTCTCTATATATAGAGTGTCGATTTGACTAGGCTCTTCGTGATGAACTACATCTCCTGATTATTGGGCCGGGTGTACTGGAGTCACGTGCAACAACGCTATCTATATAGAAGGGGAGTATGTATATAGTTGTAGCGAGTGAGCGGAGTATTGTTGAGGTCGGAGTCCTAGGAACCTTGATGTACTAGAGCATATATGAGCAGGTAGGCGTGTTCGTGAGTACTGACTACGTAACTCTCAACGCTAGGTGCACTCTGCTTTACTGCATACTAGGTGTGCAGTCTCAAAAATAGTACATATATATAGTGAACGTAGATGTAGCGCATTGGATAGTGGTTACCTTGCTGTTCGCATCCTTAATATCAGGGTAAGTAGTTGGCACGACCTTTGCTCTATTACCTAAGGGTGTCTATATAGGACGTAGACTCTACTATATAGAGAGCTCTCTCTAGTTCGGACGGCACTTCTGTTGGGTACTTTCAGGTAGATAACCGACCGGGCTGTATTGTTTCAGTTGTAGAGAACGTGCCGGGTGGGGAAATCATCACTGCCCTCTACGGGTAGCTATCTATAGATACCTAGGGTTGGCAGGGGGTTAGCAGCTATTTTTAGGTTATTTTGTAACTCTGCGAAAATTTATTAACAAAGTGTTTGACAAGGTTCTTAAATACGCGCTATAGTTCATCTCCCTTGATTGATAAGCGAATTGCTTCACAAGGCGGCGGTCTTCTACGGGAGGCTGCGATTCATCCGAAAGGGTGAAACGGCAAGAAAATAAATCTTGACAAGTTTTAAAAAACCATGTTAAAGTTTCTTTCTTTGCTGAAGAGCACAAAACTTAGTTTTCAGGTTTGAGAGTTAATTTTTGTGAGTGGGTTTTGAGGTGGTTTCGGTTTTAAATGTTTTGAAAAAAACGCTTGACACCAAAAACAAAATACTTCATAATTTCACTTCTCTGGTTTAGCTGCAACGGCAGCGACTAGCTACTTCGGTAGCAAGTGTTCTTTAAAAATTTAACAGCCGATAAGTGTGGGCGCTTGGAATGAGTGGACCAACCTTCTCACGAAGGTTCGCCAACTAAATTGACAAGTGCTCACATAAAGAAAATTAGGTTTTTGCCTTGTGCAAACAACTCTAAATTTCTTTGAGTACGAATTACTCCGTCTTAGGTAGCTTCGGTTACTTAAGGCAAATATACAGAGATTAAACTGAAGAGTTTGATCCTGGCTCAGATTGAACGCTAGCGGGATGCTTTACACATGCAAGTCGAACGGCAGCACGAGAGAGCTTGCTCTCTTGGTGGCGAGTGGCGGACGGGTGAGTAATGTATCGGAACGTGCCCAGTAGCGGGGGATAACTACTCGAAAGAGTGGCTAATACCGCATACGCCCTACGGGGGAAAGGGGGGGATCGCAAGACCTCTCACTATTGGAGCGGCCGATATCGGATTAGCTAGTTGGTGGGGTAAAGGCCTACCAAGGCGACGATCCGTAGCTGGTTTGAGAGGACGACCAGCCACACTGGGACTGAGACACGGCCCAGACTCCTACGGGAGGCAGCAGTGGGGAATTTTGGACAATGGGGGAAACCCTGATCCAGCCATCCCGCGTGTGTGATGAAGGCCTTCGGGTTGTAAAGCACTTTTGACAGGGAAGAAATAGCAGGGGTTAATAACCTCTGAAGATGACGGTACCTGTAGAATAAGCACCGGCTAACTACGTGCCAGCAGCCGCGGTAATACGTAGGGTGCAAGCGTTAATCGGAATTACTGGGCGTAAAGGGTACGCAGGCGGCTAGGAAAGAAAGATGTGAAATCCCAGGGCTCAACCTTGGAACTGCATTTTTAACTACCTGGCTAGAGTATGTCAGAGGGGGGTAGAATTCCACGTGTAGCAGTGAAATGCGTAGAGATGTGGAGGAATACCGATGGCGAAGGCAGCCCCCTGGGATAATACTGACGCTCAGGTACGAAAGCGTGGGGAGCAAACAGGATTAGATACCCTGGTAGTCCACGCCCTAAACGATGTCAACTAGCTGTTGGGGCCGTTAGGCCTTAGTAGCGCAGCTAACGCGTGAAGTTGACCGCCTGGGGAGTACGGTCGCAAGATTAAAACTCAAAGGAATTGACGGGGACCCGCACAAGCGGTGGATGATGTGGATTAATTCGATGCAACGCGAAAAACCTTACCTACGCTTGACATGTCTAGAATCCTGAAGAGATTTAGGAGTGCCCGCAAGGGAACTGGAACACAGGTGCTGCATGGCTGTCGTCAGCTCGTGTCGTGAGATGTTGGGTTAAGTCCCGCAACGAGCGCAACCCTTGTCATTAGTTGCTACGAAAGAGCACTCTAATGAGACTGCCGGTGACAAACCGGAGGAAGGTGGGGATGACGTCAAGTCCTCATGGCCCTTATGCGTAGGGCTTCACACGTCATACAATGGTCGGGACAGAGGGTCGCCAACCCGCGAGGGGGAGCTAATCTCATAAACCCGATCGTAGTCCGGATCGCAGTCTGCAACTCGACTGCGTGAAGTCGGAATCGCTAGTAATCGCGGATCAGAATGCCGCGGTGAATACGTTCCCGGGTCTTGTACACACCGCCCGTCACACCATGGAAGTGGGTTTCACCAGAAGTAGGTAGTCTAACCGTAAGGAGGACGCTTACCACGGTGGGATTCATGACTGGGGTGAAGTCGTAACAAGGTAGCCGTATCGGAAGGTGCGGCTGGATCACCTCCTTTAAGAGCGAAGGTTCACAAAGCGAAAGCGTCCACACTTATTGGCTGTTAGAAAGTTCATGACCAAGGTAGTCACCAACGAAGCAGTAACGAATTGGGTCAGTAGCTCAGTCGGTTAGAGCACCGTCTTGATAAGGCGGGGGTCGTTGGTTCGATTCCAACTTGACCCACCACGAATACCACGGGGGATTAGCTCAGCTGGGAGAGCACCTGCTTTGCAAGCAGGGGGTCGTCGGTTCGATCCCGTCATCCTCCACCAAGATTTTTACGGTGGTGATTGAAGTTTGGTCATGAAATGCAGTGAAGTGCAGCTTGAAATGTCGAGTTGCTTGGGTACTGACAGTTTAACGAATAGCATTGTTGATGACAGTGTTACTCGTTGGGCTGATAAAGCTCATCGCTGGTTATGTTCTTTAACAATCTGGAAAAAGCACAACGAAGTGTATTCATGTATACACCAACTTAATTGTTGGCTGTATGAATAGACGGGTTGTGATTGCAAATCAACAATTTTGTTCAAACAAAGTTCTTTTTTGAATTCGAGTAAAATCGAATCCAAGCAAACTTGATGAACGGCACAATTGCTAAAACTCATAATCCTGTAGCCTTAAGTGTTATAGGATCAAGCGAATAAGTGCATGCGGCGGATGCCTTGGCGATCACAGGCGATGAAGGACGTGGTAGTCTGCGAAAAGCTACGGGGAGCTGACAAACAAGCTTTGATCCGTAGATGTCCGAATGGGGAAACCCACAGTAGCGATACTGTATCCTACACTGAATACATAGGTGTAGCGAAGCGAACCAGGTGAACTGAACCATCTAAGTAACCTGAGGAAAAGAAATCAACCGAGATTCCGGAAGTAGTGGCGAGCGAAACCGGACCAGCCTTAACGTGATAGTCGATTTGATAGCTGAAAAAAATGGAAAGTTTTACCGTAGTGGGTGATAGTCCCGTAAGCGAAATCAAATCGGTGGTACTAGGCGTTAGATAAGTAGGGCGGGACACGTGAAATCCTGTCTGAATATGGGGGGACCATCCTCCAAGGCTAAATACTCGTGATCGACCGATAGTGAACCAGTACCGTGAGGGAAAGGCGAAAAGAACCCCGGAAGGGGAGTGAAATAGATCCTGAAACCGCATGCATACAAACAGTAGGAGCACCCTTGTGGTGTGACTGCGTACCTTTTGTATAATGGGTCAGCGACTTACATTCAGTGGCAAGCTTAACCGAATAGGGGAGGCGTAGCGAAAGCGAGTCCGAATAGGGCGATTCAGTCGCTGGGTGTAGACCCGAAACCAGGCGATCTATCCATGGTCAGGTTGAAGGCACGGTAACACGTGCTGGAGGACCGAACCCACTAATGTTGAAAAATTAGGGGATGAACTGTGGATTGGAGTGAAAGGCTAAACAAGCCTGGAGATAGCTGGTTCTCTCCGAAAACTATTTAGGTAGTGCCTCGTATATTACTGTTGGGGGTAGAGCACTGTTTTGGCTAGGGGGTCATAGCGACTTACCAAACCATGGCAAACTCCGAATACCAACAAGTACAGTACGGGAGACAGAGCACCGGGTGCTAACGTCCGGACTCAAGAGGGAAACAACCCAGACCGCCAGCTAAGGTCCCTAAAACGGGCTAAGTGGGAAACGAAGTGGGAAGGCATAGACAGTCAGGAGGTTGGCTTAGAAGCAGCCACCCTTTAAAGAAAGCGTAATAGCTCACTGATCGAGTCGTCCTGCGCGGAAGATGTAACGGGGCTAAGCCAGTTACCGAAGCTGCGGATGCACAGTTTACTGTGCGTGGTAGGAGAGCGTTCTGTAGGCCTGCGAAGGTGTTCCGTAAGGAATGCTGGAGGTATCAGAAGTGAGAATGCTGACATGAGTAGCGATAAAGGGGGTGAAAAGCCCCCTCGCCGTAAGTCCAAGGTTTCCTGCGCAACGTTCATCGGCGCAGGGTGAGTCGGCCCCTAAGGTGAGGCAGAGATGCGTAGCTGATGGGAAGCGGGTTAATATTCCCGCACCGTTGTAAAGTGCGATGGGGGGACGGATTGCAGAAGGTCATCGGAGTGTTGGATATCTCCGTTGGGGCATCGAAGAAGGCGCTTAGGCAAATCCGGGCGCGGAATTCAAGGATGTCACTGGATAGAGCTACGGCTCTAAACTGATTGGAAGTGGTCCCAAGAAAAGCCTCTAAGCTTCAGCTTTACAAGACCGTACCGCAAACCGACACAGGTGGACGGGATGAATATTCCAAGGCGCTTGAGAGAACTCAGGAGAAGGAACTCGGCAAATTAATACCGTAACTTCGGGAGAAGGTATGCCCCGGTAGTGTGATGCGCCTGCGCGCAAAGCATGAAAGGGCCGCAGTGAATCGGTGGCTGCGACTGTTTATTAAAAACACAGCACTCTGCAAACACGAAAGTGGACGTATAGGGTGTGACGCCTGCCCGGTGCCGGAAGGTTAAGTGATGGGGTGCAAGCTCTTGATCGAAGCCCCGGTAAACGGCGGCCGTAACTATAACGGTCCTAAGGTAGCGAAATTCCTTGTCGGGTAAGTTCCGACCTGCACGAATGGCGTAACGATGGCCACACTGTCTCCTCCTGAGACTCAGCGAAGTTGAAGTGGTTGTGATGATGCAATCTACCCGCGGCTAGACGGAAAGACCCCATGAACCTTTACTGTAGCTTTGCATTGGATTGTGAACCGGCCTGTGTAGGATAGGTGGGAGACGTTGAAGCGTGGACGCTAGTTCGCGTGGAGTCAACCTTGAAATACCACCCTGGTCTGTTTATGGTTCTAACCTAGGTCCCTTATCGGGATCGGGGACCGTGCATGGTGGGCAGTTTGACTGGGGCGGTCTCCTCCTAAAGTGTAACGGAGGAGTTCGAAGGTACGCTAGAGACGGTCGGAAATCGTCTTGATAGTGCAATGGCATAAGCGTGCTTGACTGTGAGACTGACAAGTCGAACAGGTACGAAAGTAGGACATAGTGATCCGGTGGTTCTGTATGGAAGGGCCATCGCTCAACGGATAAAAGGTACTCTGGGGATAACAGGCTGATACCGCCCAAGAGTTCATATCGACGGCGGTGTTTGGCACCTCGATGTCGACTCATCTCATCCTGGGGCTGTAGCCGGTCCCAAGGGTATGGCTGTTCGCCATTTAAAGAGGTACGTGAGTTGGGTTTAAAACGTCGTGAGACAGTTTGGTCCCTATCTGCCGTGGGCGTTGGATACTTGACGGAGCCTGCTCCTAGTACGAGAGGACCGGAGTGGACGTACCGCTGGTGTATCGGTTGTCATGCCAATGGCATTGCCGAGTAGCTAAGTACGGAAGAGATAACCGCTGAAGGCATCTAAGCGGGAAACTCGTCTGAAGATTAGGTATCCCGGGAACTTGATTCCCCTAAAGGGTCGTTCTAGACCAGGACGTTGATAGGCTGGGTGTGGAAGTGCAGTAATGCACGTAGCTAACCAGTACTAATTGCCCGTGCGGCTTGATCCTATAACTCTTAAGGTTATAAGTTTTAAGTGTCGTTCAAACAAATTTAGCAGTACAATAACGCAATCCCAAACATGAAACACTGCATCATACTGTTGATGTAGTTGTGCTAATTCCAGATTTAGTTGACATGCTTCGTGTGAAGCATGTGAGCAAGCCAGTTACGCTTGACGACCATAGCAAGGTGGAACCACCCCTTTTCCATTCCGAACAGGACCGTGAAACGCCTTTGCGCCGATGATAGTGCATATTCGTGTGTGAAAGTAGGTCATCGTCAGGCTCTTACACCAAAAGCCCCGCATCCAACCGATGCGGGGCTTTTTTACGTCTGGACAAAACGTAAAAACCCCTCTGCAAAGACCCAATTAAGCGCTATTCAGAATCTCTATAAAGCTGCTGCTGACCAATTTCGCACTAAGATGAGGGCAAAAAGTACAAGAAAAGACGAGAGACTCGCTCTGTACGTGGAGAAGGATGTCCGTAACGTACACGAAAACCTTCTCTATTCCCCTTAAGGTAGACGTTTTATCTACTCTGTATCGCTCACGTGAGCGGCTTACACGGCTTGATTCTCTAAGATAGCAACAGTGCGCTCTACTATTTAGGCAGTCGCTTACTAATGCGAGCATGAGAAGAGGAGTCTATCTATAGATAAATGCTAGAGCTTTGCTAATCACCAATTAACTATTACGATGCTGTGTGCTGAGGCAGCTTCCATTTAGCGTAGGCTGCCTATCGATAGATCCACCTATTCATTTTCTTTGGATGCAGCTAGCAGATACAAGATACTAAGCTGGAGATTCTTGGATTATCTTGTTGGTAGGTTTCATTGATATGCAGAGTTGTAGCTATTGTCATTACACAGCTCTCTTGCGTATGCCCATATCCGATACATAGATCCACAAAACAAAACGCCTGATGAAATATCCATCAGGCGTTTCTAGTAGTGCTATCTCTAGCTATAGGCCTACTTAATCTTCCTCTGAACGAATAATAGGAGCTATAGCTTCTAGCTGTTCTTGTAATGTACGACGTACTAGGCTTAAGTGTTCGCGCATTGCTTGTGCAGCCTCTTCGGGGGATCGTTCACGTACGGCATTTAAAATGCGTGAATGTTGCTCTGTATAACGAGCACGTACTTCAGGTGTTAGTACATGGCGACGTAGACGGCCCCATTCTGTTTGCGCGCGTGCTTGTGTCAGTACATCGTAGAAATGCACCAGTAGCGTATTGTGCGTGGCTAAGCCTAAGGCCTTATGCAGTGCGCTATCCCACTGCTCCCATTCTGCGTGAGAACGTACTTGTTTAGTTTGCTCAAAGCAGTGTGAAAGCGTTTCCAGGTCGTGTGAACTAGCATGTACGGCAGCTGCAGCCGCGATAGCTGGTTCTAATACAAAGCGTGCATCCATCAGCTCAATAGGGCTGGTGTGTTGCGTTAGGCTTTCTAGTGAGTGCAGCGGCGTGCGCGGTGCTAAGACCACTGTACCTCGCCCAGGCACGCGCTCCAGACGCCCCTCTTGTTCCAAAATGTCCAATGCCTGACGTAGTACTCGACGGCTGGCTGTTAAGGATGTGGCCAACTCGCGCTCAGGCGGTAGCTTACTGCCTGGCTGATAGCTTGAGCTTTCCAGCATTTGGCGTAAAGACTGCAGAACATGTGCGGAACGACCCGTAAGTAGAGGGGAAGTAGATGTCATGGATGTAAGCGATTAATGACGGAATGCAGTGTATAGCATATTGCTAGCATTAAAGATTAGGAAAAGCGCAAACGCTACACGAAGGTAGCGAGGATTAATGCTGTGCGCAATACGGGCTCCAACTGGAGCCATTAAACCAGTAATGGGTATTAAGAGTAAAAAAGCCAAAACGTTGACATAGCCTACACTGAAAGGTGGCCGTCCGGGAGATCCTATTCCTGCAATAAATGCACCAATAGTTCCCGGGATTGCAATAATCAAGCCAATGGCCGCTGCTGTACCTACGGCACGACGCATAGGGTAGCGGTAAAGTGTCAGGAGAGGTACGCTGAGTGTGCCGCCACCAATGCCCATAATGGATGACAGCCCACCTACGATTACCCCATAGACTGCACGTAAGAAACCAGTGGGTAATTGACCTGTGTCGGTATCTTGACGGTTGGGACCAAACAACATGTACGCTGCTACGAGTAAGGTCATGACCGCAAAGATTAATGTCAGGTAGGAGGACTTAAGCATGCTGAATAGCATCATGCCTATGATGGCTCCTATTAACAGAGCAGGTCCCCAACTACGTAGTAGGGGTACATCAATTGCGCCTTTGGCGTAGTGCGCTCGGGATGATGATAATGCTGTGGCCACTACTGTGGAGAGTGACGTACCTACTGCCATATGCATACGCACGTTGTCATCCAATCCCATCAGCGTGAACAAATAAAACAGCACTGGTACTAAGACGATGCCACCGCCTACACCTAATAAACCAGCAATCAAACCGGCGGCTACACCTGCACCGGCAATTGCCAGAGCAAAATACAGCATGGTTTCTACTGAAAACTCCATGACCAATACACCTTATTAAGAGACCAAACGGTAATTATTTATTTAATTGGTCTCAATCGGTGTGTTCATCTGTAAATTTGCAGATTTATTGGTGTAAACACTAATTAAAAAAGGGACCAACTTGATTATTGGTCCCTTTTTGTGTGATCAGGATGAGACAGCAGTGTAGAGCATGTTGCAAGCGTTGAAGAGTAAGAATGCTGCGAAGGCATAACGCAGATATCGTGGGTTTACACTGTGGGCTAATCTGGCGCCGTAAGGAGCTACAAATGCGGTAATAGGAATCAAAATAGCAAAGGCGACAATATTGACATAGCCTAGGCTAAAAGGAGGGAGGTTTGCCTGTCCTAAGCCAGCTAATACAGCACCGACGGCACCAGGCAAAGAAATCAGTAAACCTACGGCCGCTGATGTACCCACAGCTTTACGCATAGGGTATTTGAAGTAGCTTAGTAGCGGCACAGTTAGACTGCCACCGCCAATCCCCATGATGGTTGATAAGCCAGCAACTAAAAGGCCGGTAATCCAACGTATAGGCCCTTGGGGCATATTGCCTACTGAGTCATCGGGATTTTTACGTGATGAGCCAAACAGCATGTACATAGCAATGGAGAAGGTCATTACCGAGAAAATGATGCCCAACTCAGCGGATTTGATAGAGCTAAATAAGCTCATGGCGATCAATGCGCCTATCACTAACCAAGGTGCCCAATGTTTTAGCAGTTCCGTGTCTACGCCCCCTTTTTTGTAGTGGGCGCTAGATGAGGAAATTGCGGTAGCAATAATGGTAGCCAGCGAGGTACCGATAGCAACGTGTAGGGCGACAGATGGGTCAACGCCCATTTGGTGAAATAGGTAGAACAGCACAGGTACTAATACTAGTCCTCCGCCTACCCCTAATAGTCCAGCAATCAGACCGGCTACTACACCTGCTACGGCAATAGCCACAACAAAGATCACATAGAACTGCGTCGAGTATTCCATGACAAAAGGGTCACTTTCCATTAACTAAACTAGCAGAGTAGCAAAAGGTCTTTTGCCTGTCGTGGAACATGTGACTTTTTACTCTGGGTCGTTGTAGTTTAGCTAAGCAGTTCTAGTGCAGAATTGAGTGGTGTAGTGTCTGCAGTGTCTTCTAACATGTTGATCTGTTCGCCATACCAATGCAGGGTAGGGGCTAGGGCACATACAGAACCAATGATTAATAGCGAAGGCGATGCAAAGTGATGTTGCCCGGCGTAATGTGCCAGCGAGTCAATGCGGCTCAGCAACGTGCGCTGTTCCGGGCGTGAACCGTTTTCAATCAGTGCGCAAGGTGTATCAGCGGCGCGTCCTGCTGCTTGTAACCGTGTGATGAAGTGCAAAATTTGCTGTAAGCCCATGTAGACCACCACGGTTTGTGTGGGATCACTGAGCGCATGCCAGTTTTCTATTGGTGAATCATCTTTGCGGTGAGCGGTGATTAGCTGTACAGACTGTGCGTAATCTCTATGGGTGAGCGGTATACCACTGTAGGCTGCGCATGCTAATGCAGCAGTAATGCCGGGAATGACTTTATAGGGAATTTGATGGGCACGCAGAAATTCTAGCTCTTCACCACCACGCCCAAAGATAAAGGCATCTCCACCTTTTAAACGTACTACCGTGTTGCCTTGTTGAGCATGTTCCAACATGAGCTGATGGATACGATGTTGAGTGGCATGGTGATCTTCACCGACTTGCTTACCTACCGATATTTGCAGGGCATCGCGTCGAGCTAGCTCCAAAATAGCAGGGTCTACTAAGCGGTCATAGAGAATGACATCGGCTTGGTTCAGTGCACGTAGCGCATGCTGGGTGAGCAAACCGGGATCTCCGGATCCCGCTCCTACCAATAAGACTTCACCAGTATTGGTAGAGGGAGGTGACACTAAAGCGCTCTCTAGCAATGTAGCGGCCAATGTGGCTTGCTGTGCTTGTATGGCATTGGCAACAGGGCCATCCATCACCCAATCATAAAAGTTGCGTCGTGCTTTTAGCTGGGGGAATGCCTGTTTGATGGCTTGCCTATAACGTTGTAATAGCTTGGTTAGCGTACCTAGAGAGTGATCCAAGCTGCTTTCAATGCGTGCTCGTATGCGTCGGGCCACCATGGGTGCAGCGCCGGCAGAGGAAATAGCGACCGTGATAGGGGCGCGATCCACAATAGCCGGTACTTGGCATGAAGAGAGTTCGGCATCGTCAACGACGTTGGCGAAAATGCGGCGTTGCTCTGCCTCATGTGAGACTAGCGTATTGAGCGCAGTATCGTCAGATGCGGCAATCACTAACCAGATGTTATCTAAATCGTGGGATGCATACGGGCGTGCATGCCACTGTATTTTGTTTTGCTCTGCCCATTGCTGTAGCGATGCATTTAGTTCTGGCGCAACAACGGTAATAGCTGCCTGGCTTTTTGCGAGCAATTGCACTTTGCGCCATGCCACTTCGCCGCCACCTACAACAACGACAGCGCGCCCAGCGAGGTTAGTGAAGAGAGGGAAAAGGAAGGTGCTCATAAGTTTCAGTGTCAAAAAGTGCGGCAGTGATGCTATTGATTCTAGGTATGACACGCGGCGCGCAGAACGACGTAAAACTTATTTAGTTATCTCTCTATATCTATATAACCAAGGTGGGAAGCAAAAAGAGTCTATTAAGCACTGTTGTATTATGTCGCAATATGTTGCAGCTTAGGTATATACCCTAACTAGTTGATTTAAAATAAATTGTTAAAAATGTTATTGAAATATTGAAGATTATTAACATTTATTATTCCTAAACTTTTGTCAGCACTAGATACAATGCAAAATAGTTTGTAAATGCGTTTCTAGTGGTTCAATTTACTTACAAACTGTAAGACGCAAGGTCATGCTCCAAGAATACAGGTCAGAAGCCTGTAGCTCCGCCTTGCCAATGTTCTCAATGCAATGGCGTTACGTACATTCGCTAATTTGTTTTGGACGCTGCCGTTGACAGCGCGGTCTGTGCTGAGTCAGCCAAGCACCACTTTTACACGGAATAGCTAACCCCCTCTAAACAGAGTACGACTACCGATGGGGTTTGTTCCGGTAGCCCGCCTCTGTTTGGTTTATTGCGTAGACGCAATGTGTAGTACACATCAATGAACAGCACTAACTGTTCATGTAAAAACCTAAAAACATGCAGGAGCTGCGAAGATGCAAGTAAAAAATCTAACCATTATGGCCATGGCTGTAGCCATGGTATTTTCTGGCGCAAGTGTTGCGCAAACAGCGTTGTCTCTGCAAGATAGCGTAGAGAAAGCTGTTACCTCTAACCCTGAGTTGGGTGCACGATTTCAAGACTTCCAATCTAGCTTAGAAGGCCAAAATGTGGCCCAGGGCGGGTTGCTGCCTGAAGTGAATGCGGAAGGTTGGATTGGTAAAGAGTGGCGCGGTAGTACGTCACTGAGCAAATCGCACGACTGGACTCGCAAAGGCTACACACTGCAACTGCGTCAGTTGATTTTTGATGGTAATTCCACACTGAATACCGTACGTCAGCTAGGCTTGGAAAAAGTCTCCACATACTACGATCTGGTTTCCACCATTGATAGCGTAGCGATGGAAGCGGCGGCGGCTCACATTGACGTTCAGCGTTACCGTGAAATGGAATTGCTGGCACGTGAAAACTACCAAATGCACCTGAACACATTGGGGCAAGTACGTGAGCGCAGCGAATCTGGCGTTGGCCGTGGTGTGGACTTGGAACAAGCCATGGGTCGTCAAGCGTTGGCACAAAGTAACCTGATGACAGAATCCGGTAACTTGAATGATGTGCTGCAACGTTACCGCCGTATCGTTGGCCAGCCTGCGCCAGCCGTATTGGTAGATGCACCGACCTTTGATGAAAAATTGCCAAGCAACCCAGAGAACTTTGATAACTCTTTGCTGGCCAACCCATCGATTCTGTCTAAACAAGCTTTGCTGCAAGCAGCAGACAAAGGTGTGGATGTTGCGCGTGGCAATTTCTCACCTACATTGGAATTCCGTGCGTCCACAGGTCGTGATCGCAACGAACGTCCTAACGAACTGACAGGCCGTCACCACACAGCACAAGCGTCGAACGTGCAGTTGGTAGCATCCTACAACCTGTATCGCGGTGGTGCTGACTCCGCACGTGTGCGTCAGACCAAAGCGCAATCGTATGCAGCACGTGATGTACGTGATTACACATGCCGCAACGTGCAGCAAGAGCTGTCCATCGCATGGAACAACATTGTGCGTCTGCGTGAACAGATTCCTTTCCTGCGTGCCCACGAATTGGCGACTTCTAAAGTGCGTGTAGCATACATGCAGCAGTTCCAAATTGGTCAGCGTTCTTTGCTGGACTTGCTGGATACCGAGAACGAATTGTTCGATGCACGTCGAGCACTACGTAACGCGGAATACGATCTGAAACTGGCCGAACTGCGCTGGTTGACCTTCTCTCACCAGTTGTTGCCAGCATTGGGTCTGCAACAGCCTCATGACCAAGTTCCTGAGGAAGCTGAAGACCTGATATTCCCACAAGAAGCATTGCAAGTATGTATGGAGCCTGTGCCTGACACAGCTAACCTGCAGCCTGTGATGGTGGAGTATCGCAACAACATGGAGCCTCCTGTTCTACGTCAAGTAAGTGCAAACTAAGCGTGGTGTAATATGTAGTAATAAGTTGAATCTGCATGACACATTCGTGTCATGCAGCGACCAACTTGGCATAGGGCGGTAAGCACACATGAAAGATGATCGTTCATATAAACAAGAGCTGTCGGCATCGGATGCTGACTTTATCCGTGTGCTGGAGGACTTGATCGACGTGCTGATTAGTAATGGCACGATCCGTATGACCGATTTGCCTCCCGAAGCACTCAAAAAACTGCATGCCCGCAAACAGACGCGTCAGCGTCTGCGTAATACTTCGCTTGATTTGATTAATGACGACGACGATGGACTCCTCTGATCCGCATCTGAGCCAGAACGTTGAGGGTATGCCTGCGCCGCATACCACTCATGATGATCCGCTTCTGGCATGTCTGGTAGAAATCACCAGATTGCATGGCAACCCTTGTTCAGCACAGCATTTAAGTGCTGGGTTACCACTGGTTGACCATCGTCTTACTCCGCATTTGCTGCCACGAGCAGCAGCCAGAGCGAATAGCTCTGTGCGGGTGGTACGTCGTCCATTGCAGAATTTTCCAACCGCGTTATTGCCTGTTATTTTGTTGCTTAAACAAAATAGAGCATGCGTGTTGTTGTCTCTAGATGGTGATGATGCTGTTGTGCATTATCCCGAATCACCTGCGCCGGTAAAAATGCCGCTAGAGGCATTGCTAGAAGATTATTCTGGCTTGGCAGCAGTAGTACAACCGTTGTACCGAGTAGAAGCACGTGCCAAAGAAGGCATTGCTGAATTAAAAAATAAACATTGGTTCTGGGCTACCATTACCGAGAACTGGCGTTTGTACCGCGATGCGATTGGCGCAGCGTTACTGATTAATATTTTTGCACTGATGATCCCGCTCTACACCATGAACGTGTATGACCGGGTGGTGCCAAACAACGCGACTGAAACCCTGTGGGTGCTGACGCTGGGCATTGGCTTGGTGCTATTGTTTAACTTCATTCTTACCACTGTACGGGCGTACGTGGTGGATGCGGCAAGTAAACGTGTGGATGTGCGGTTGTCGGCACTTATTATGGAGCGTGTGCTGGATTTGCGTATGGAAGCGCGTCCCGGTTCCGTAGGGTCGTTTGCGGCTAACTTGCGCTCTTTTGAGTCAGTGCGAGACTTCATTGCATCAGCCAGTTTGACCACGTTGGTGGATTTGCCTTTTGTCTTGTTGTTCCTTGCGGTGTTGGCGTGGATTTCGCCGTACATGCTGATTCCACCAATTGTGGCCATCATCATCGTTTTGGTGGTGTCGTACTTTGCACAGCGACACATGGAAACGCTGACCAAACAAACCTTCCAAGCAGCGGCACAACGTAATGCTGGCTTGGTAGAGTCGTTGTCTGGTTTGGAAACTCTGAAAGTATTGAACGCACAAAGTCATGCGCAGCGTAACTGGGAACGCTCCACAGAGTTCTTGGCCTCTATTGGCGGCAAGATTAAATTGACCTCCTCAAGTACGGTAGGTTTTGTACAGACTATGCAGCAGATGGTCACCATCAGTGTGGTGGTAATTGGTGCGTACTTGGTACAAGATGCCGCGCTGTCTATGGGGGGAATTATTGCGTCGTCCATGATTGCTGGCCGTTGCTTGGCTCCGCTGGGGCAAGTGGCTGGTTTGATGATGCAATACCAGAATGCCCGTACATCGCTGGATTCCATTGATGGCTACATGAAAATGCCTGTGGAACATCCTATAGAACGTAACTTTGTGCCGCGTCCACAATTGGATGGGGCTGTAGAGTTCAGAGATGTGGGCTTTGTCTATCCTAGTACCGATCAGAAAGTGCTAAGTCAGATCAGCTTATCTATTAAGCCAGGCGAGAAAGTAGGCATTATTGGTCGTATAGGGTCGGGTAAGACTACGTTGTCCAAACTGATCTTGGGTTTGTACCAACCTACCGAAGGTACTGTGCTGGTGGATGGTATTGATATTCGCCAGATTGATCCTGCTGATTTGCGTCGTTCAATGGGTTTTGTGTCGCAAGATCCAGTGCTGTTTTACGGTACCTTGAAACACAACCTTACGATGGGGGCGCCATACGCGTCCGATGAGGAAATGTTGGCGGCAGCACGTATTTCTGGTGTAGATCAGTTTGCTTCCAGACACCCTGATGGTTACGACATGATCATCAGTGAGCGTGGTGAGTCCTTATCAGGTGGTCAGCGTCAGTCTATTGCTGTGGCGCGTGCCGTATTGAATCGCCCATCGGTATTGCTGCTGGATGAGCCTAGCAGCCATATGGATAACCAAAGCGAGATGGCATTGCGCTCGCGTCTAAAAGATATTTGTGTGGATAAAACGGTGATTCTGGTTACCCACCGTACTGCATTGCTGGACTTGGTAGATCGCTTGATCGTGATGGATAACGGACGCATTGTGGCGGACGGACCAAAAGAGCAAGTTGTTACTGCGTTGAAAGAAGGTCGTATTGGTGGTGCCCGGAGGGCTGCATAAGATGCGCAAGTGGTTTAAGAAGCTAGGCCAAGACCAACTAACGCCACCATCACGCAACATGGCAGATAACGCCAAGTGGGCGCTGGAGCATCAGGATGTGAAAGGATCACGTTTGTTGGTCTGGATCTCCTTGCTCGTTATCGTCGTGCTAGTTGTTTGGGCATCGTTTGCGTGGATTGATGAAGTGGTACGTGGTGAGGGCAAAGTGGTGCCGTCTCGTCAGGTGCAGGTGATTCAAAGTCTGGATGGCGGGGTAGTGGAAGAAATTCTGGTACGCCCAGGTCAGATGGTGGAAGAGGGCGAGGTTATGCTGCGCATAGACCCTACGCGTTACTCGTCTTCATTGGGTGAAAACCAAGCGGAAAGTTTGGCATTGATGGCGAAGGCCGCGCGTTTAGAGGCAATTGCGACGGGTGAGCCATTGAAGATGCCTGAAGAGGTGCTAGAGAAAGCCCCGAACATCGCTGAAACCGAGCGCAATGTATGGATGTCGCGCACGGAAGAGCTGCGCACCAACTTGCAAGTGGCTAACGATCAATTGCGTCAACGCCGTGAAGAACTGCGCGAGACACAAGCGAACCGTGATCAAGCCGCATCTAGCTGTGGCCTGACATCGCGTGAGTTACAGATGACACGCCCCTTGTTGCAAAGCGGTGCGGTATCTGAAGTGGACTTGCTACGTTTGCAACGTGATGTGGCGCGTTACTGTGGTGAGCAAAAAGCAGCAGCGGCACAGATTCACAGGATCGAAGCCTCTATTGAAGAAGCACAAAGCCGGTTGAGCGAAGTGGAAATTACTTTCCGCAACCAAGCTCGTACCGAGTTGGCCGACACACGTGGCAAGTTGTCTTCGCTGGAGCAAGGTCAGTTGGCGCTGGTAGACCGTGTGCGTTTGGCTGAAGTGCGCTCACCAGTACGCGGCACAATTAAAAGTTTGTACGCCAACACCGTAGGTGGTGTGGTGCAGCCAGGTAAAGACATTATTGAGATTGTGCCATCCGACGATACGTTGCTGTTAGAGGTACGTATTAATCCTAAAGATATTGGTTTCTTGCATGCCGGACAGAAAGCAGAAGTGAAGTTCACGGCGTATGACTTTGCGGTGTATGGCGGTTTGTCGGGTGAGCTAGAGCAAACCAGTGCTGACACGATAGTCGATGAAAAGGGCAACGCTTTCTATATTGCCAAAGTACGTACTGATCAGGCTTATGTGGGTGAAGATAAACGCCCCATTTTGCCAGGGATGGTAGCCGAGGTGCACATCCTGACAGGTAAGCGTACGGTTATGCAGTATCTGTTGAAGCCTATTTTGCGAGCACGAGCCAACGCGTTTACTGAACGCTAAGGTAGTGCCAAGAGCCTGTTCTATATAAAACAGGCATTAGCGGCGGTTATCAAGAACCGTCACGATCTTTGAACGAGGGAATTGCCGCATGCAGCAAGTAGTTTCTGTTTTAATGCTCAGCAACGATGATTATCTTTGGCAGCATTGGCGTGCTTTACCGGCATCTCACTGGATGCTGGCTAGAGGTCATAACCTTGAAGATTTGCAGCGTTGGAAACAGTCTGGCCGTCAGTTAGTGGTGATCGATCATGCCTTGAAACTGTGGCAAGACAGTCAGTGGGCCGATGTAAGTGCGGGTATGCAGTGTGTGGTGGCGAGCACATCGCCTAATGATGTGGAAGGCCAACAGGTGTTGGCCGCTGGTGCGCGTGGCTACATTCATGCGTATGCACCTATCCCTACGTTGGAACGCGTGTTGGAGCACGTACAAGCCGGTGAAGTGTGGGTAGGCCAAAGTTTGTTAAGCCGACTGCTGAGCACTATTGGTCATCAATTGCCAGAAAACACTAACCCTGTTTGGCATATTGGTTTGACGGCACGAGAAATTGATGTAGCACAGCGTGCTGCATTAGGTCACTCCAATCAGTTGATTGCTGATGACCTCGGTATTAGTGAGCGCACAGTTCGTGCCCACTTATCCGCAGTTTTTGAGAAGCTCCATGTAACAGATCGTTTAATGTTGAGTCTGAAAGTACACGGTATTCGCTAAGTATTGAATTAAAACGGGCCACTCAAAAGGTGGCCCGTTTTTTTGTATCTGAAGGATGTGTGGGGGCGGGTATTGGCCTACTACTTGTCTTGAGATAACTGTTCTAGCTGCTGTAGCAGGGTGTGTGCTTGGTCAATTTGCTCTTCACTAAACACATGCAAGCCAGCTTCGCGTAATAGAGTAGTAGTGACTCCCGCACCGGGAATTCGGTTGCCACTAAATGAACCATCGTAGATTTGTGATGATCCACAGGAGGGGCTGCCTTCTTTCAAGATAGCAATTTGAATGTTGTACTGCTGAGCCAAACGTAGTGCTTCTTCTGCCCCAGTAACAAACGCGGGGGTGACGTCGGCTCCTTGGTTATCTACCACATGTGCTTGTTGTAGCCATACAGCTTTGCCCCCAGCGGCACGAGAAATTTCTGCAGAAGGGCGCGGTACAGGTAGGCCACCTGCTAGTTCAGGGCACACGGCAATGACTTTTCCGTCGGCAATCCAGCGTTGTAAAGCATCATGGTGAGAGCGTTTATGGGAAGCGTCATACCGCACGGGGCTTCCCAACAAACAGGAGCTAACAAGAATAAAAGCCATAGCAAGACTGCAAAAATGAGTGGTGTCCAGAATTGGACGGATGAGCACAAGGCATTTATGACAATGCAATGTCAATAAATGATAACTGAACTTGAACCTGTCGTTGACGACAATACCCAGCCGCTGCAGTGCTCCGTATATTGGGGTTATTACTATCACTGATTCTAGGTATGCGAGGTAATCCACCTCGCATATTCATTGGAGCATAGCGGGAAGGTCTATGGATACAGTTCTTGTAGGAAAAGTTGCTGGAAATGCTTGGGTTCGCCAAGCAGATGGTTCGCTGTTGCAGCTGCGTGAAGGCATGCGTGTACCAGCGAACGCTGAAGTTGTGACAGATAGCGGTGCTTCTGTACAACTGCAGGGTGATGGCATGGAGCCTATCACTTTAGGTGAAAACCGTCAGTTGCAGGTAAGCGATGACATGGCCAACAATGATGTTGACCCAAGTGCGCAAACAGTTCCTGCCCAAATGGACCCTGCAGCAGCCCGCGTATTGGCGGCATTGCAAGCAGGTGAGGATCCATTTGAACAGTTGGATCCTACTGCTGCTGTGAACAGTGGCGCTGGCGGTGATGATGGTGGTAGCAGTTTTACACGCTTGGCCAGCATTATCGAGCCTACAACACCTTTGGCATTGGCTTACCCCAAACCAATTCGCCCAGAAGAAGAGCTGCCACGTTTGGCTGGCTACGGTCGCAATAACGACCCCGAATACACATTGCCTGCTGACTTGGAATTGAAACAAGTCAACAACGACAGCGAAACAGTGACTGGCCTGAATATTGGTCAATACTTCTCCGACCCAGATGGTCATCCGTTGACCTTTACTGCTACTGGTTTGCCTCCAGGCCTGACTATTGACCCTAACACTGGTGTGATTTCCGGTACGTTGGATCGTAGCGCTAGCCAAGGTGGCCAAGGGGGCGTGTACACCGTTGTGGTAACTGCCAAAGATCCTTACGGTGGCAGCGTAGATTTGCCATTTACATGGACAGCGCTGAACCCTCCTCCAGAAGCGGCAGATGACCACGGTACAACAGAAGAAAATACCGTACTGGAAGTGCCTAAAGATAAAGGCCTGTTAAGCAACGACGTTGACCCTGATGGCGATGATTTGGTTGTTACCGGTATCGAAAACGCCGATGGTCTGAGCGTCGCTCCGGGTACGCCTATCCCTGGTAGCAACGGCGGCACGCTGGTTGTAAAACCAGACGGTAGCTACACCTTTACTCCAGGTACTGATTTTGATTACTTGGCCGAAGGCGAAACCACCACGGTTGAGTTCGAGTACACCATCAGCGATGGTGAGGGTGGTACTGATAAAGCCAAACTAGTCATCACTATTACTGGTACTAACGATGCACCAGTGATTAGCGGTGCAGGTACAGATGGTGAAGGCACTGTAGTTGAAATCGAAGATAATGCACCGGGCGAAAACGTTGTTGACCTGACTACAGGCGGCAAAATCACGTTTACCGATGTAGATGCATCCGACAGCCACACAGCAACGTTGACAGCAAACCCAGAAGCCGGCCAAACATTCTTGGGCGAACTGACCTTGGGTGCTATTGATCCAGCGACTAAAACGTTAACGTGGGAATTCAAAGTTAACGATGCTGACGTAGATCACTTGGCAGCGGGTGAAAAACTGGTGCAGAAATACACTGTGACCATCTCTGATGGCAAAGGTGGTTTTGCGACTCAAGAAATCGTGGTGACCATTGTTGGTACGAACGATGCTCCAGTGATTGATACAGCGAATACAGATGCTGCAGGCACTGTGACCGAGATTGAGGACAATGCGCCGGGCGAAAACGTTGCAGACCTGACTACAGGCGGCAAAATTACGTTTACCGATGTGGACGTGGCCGATAGCCACACAGCAACGTTGACAGCAAACCCAGAAGCTGGCCAACAGTTCTTGGGCAACCTGACATTAGGTGCTATTGATCCAGCGACTAAAGAGCTGACTTGGACTTTCACTGTTAATGATGCTGACGTTGATTACTTGGCAGCAGGTGAGAAGTTAGTACAGAAATACACCGTGACCATTGCCGATGGCAACGGTGGTTTTGCGACTCAAGAAATCGTTGTGACCATTGTTGGTACGAACGATGCTCCAGTGATCGATGCAGCTAATACCGATGCTGCAGGTACTGTGACTGAGATCGGCGATAACCAGCCTGGTGAAAATGTTGCAGACCTGACTACAGGCGGCAAAATTACGTTCACTGATGTAGACGTGACCGATAGTCACACAGCAACGCTGACAGCCAACCCAGAAGCTGGCCAAGACTTCTTGGGTAGCCTGACACTGGGCCCAATCGACCCAGTGACTAAAGAGCTGACATGGACCTTCACCGTGAATGATGCGGATGTAGACCATTTGGCGGCAGGCGAAACGCTGGAGCAGAAATACACCGTGACCATCTCTGATGGCAAAGGTGGTTCTGTGACCCAGGAAATCGTTGTAACCATTGTTGGTACAAACGATGCGCCAATCATGAGCGGTGTAGTGGAAGGCGAAGTGACCGAAGACGGCGCACTGACCACAGGAGGCCAGTTGACCAAAGAAGACGTGGATTTGAAAGACACCCACGACTGGTACTTCGGCAACAAAGGTACGACTGAGTCTGCGGGTAACCACGGTAAGTTCACGATCGACCAGAACGGTAAATGGACGTACGAGCTGAACAACGACGATCCTAAAGTACAGGCGTTGGGTGAAGGCGAGACACTGACCGAAACGATTGAAGTGACTGTTGATGACGGCAATGGTGGTACAGACACCAAAGTTATCACCGTGACCATCAACGGTACTAATGATGTGCCAGTGATTGACGCTTCCGGTACTGACGATAAAGGTGAAGTAGTAGAGATTGGCGACAAACAGCCAGGTGAGAACATTGACGATCTGACCACCGGTGGCAAGATCAAGTTCTCCGATACTGATGCGAACGATACACACACAGCATCGGTGTCTGAAAACCCAGAAGCTGGCCAAGACTTCTTGGGTAGCCTGACATTGGGCCCAATTGATCCAGCCACTAAAGAGCTGACATGGACCTTCACCGTGAATGATGCGGATGTAGACCATTTGGCGGCAGGCGAAACGCTGGAGCAGAAATACACCGTGACCATCTCTGATGGCAAAGGTGGTTCTGTGACCCAGGAAATCGTTGTAACCATTGTTGGTACAAACGATGCGCCAATCATGAGCGGTGTAGTGGAAGGCGAAGTGACCGAAGACGGCGCACTGACCACAGGAGGCCAGTTGACCAAAGAAGACGTGGATTTGAAAGACACCCACGACTGGTACTTCGGCAACAAAGGTACGACTGAGTCTGCGGGTAACCACGGTAAGTTCACGATCGACCAGAACGGTAAATGGACGTACGAGCTGAACAACGACGATCCTAAAGTACAGGCGTTGGGCGAAGGCGAGACACTGACCGAAACGATTGAAGTGACTGTTGATGACGGCAATGGTGGTACAGACACCAAAGTTATCACCGTGACCATCAACGGTACTAATGATGTGCCAGTGATTGACGCTTCCGGTACTGACGATAAAGGTGAAGTAGTAGAGATTGGCGACAAACAGCCAGGTGAGAACATTGACGATCTGACCACCGGTGGCAAGATCAAGTTCTCCGATACTGATGCGAACGATACACACACAGCATCGGTGTCTGAAAACCCAGAAGCTGGCCAAGACTTCTTGGGTAGCCTGACATTGGGCCCAATTGATCCAGCCACTAAAGAGCTGACATGGACCTTCACCGTGAATGATGCGGATGTAGACCATTTGGCGGCAGGCGAAACGCTGGAGCAGAAATACACCGTGACCATCTCTGATGGCAAAGGTGGTTCTGTGACCCAGGAAATCGTTGTAACCATTGTTGGTACAAACGATGCGCCAATCATGAGCGGTGTAGTGGAAGGTGAAGTGACCGAAGACGGCGCACTGACCACAGGTGGCCAGTTGACCAAAGAAGACGTGGATTTGAAAGACACCCACGACTGGTACTTCGGCAACAAAGGTACGACTGAGTCTGCGGGTAACCACGGTAAGTTCACGATCGACCAGAACGGTAAATGGACGTACGAGCTGAACAACGACGATCCTAAAGTACAGGCGTTGGGCGAAGGCGAGACACTGACCGAAACGATTGAAGTGACTGTTGATGACGGCAATGGTGGTACAGACACCAAAGTTATCACCGTGACCATCAACGGTACTAATGATGTGCCAGTGATTGACGCTTCCGGTACTGACGATAAAGGTGAAGTAGTAGAGATTGGTGACAAACAGCCAGGTGAGAACATTGACGATCTGACCACCGGTGGCAAGATCAAGTTCTCCGATGCCGATGCTAACGACACACACACAGCATCTGTGTCTGAAAACCCAGAAGCTGGCCAAGACTTCTTGGGCAAGCTGACATTGGGCCCAATTGATCCAGCCACTAAAGAGCTGACATGGACCTTCACCGTGAATGATGCGGATGTAGACCATTTGGCGGCAGGCGAAACGCTGGAGCAGAAATACACCGTGACCATCTCGGATGGCAAAGGTGGTTCTGTGACCCAGGAAATCGTTGTAACCATTGTTGGTACAAACGATGCGCCAATCATGAGCGGTGTAGTGGAAGGTGAAGTGACCGAAGACGGCGCACTGACCACAGGTGGCCAGTTGACCAAAGAAGACGTGGATTTGAAAGACACCCACGACTGGTACTTCGGCAACAAAGGTACGACTGAGTCTGCGGGTAACCACGGTAAGTTCACGATCGACCAGAACGGTAAATGGACGTACGAGCTGAACAACGACGATCCTAAAGTACAGGCGTTGGGCGAAGGCGAGACACTGACCGAAACGATTGAAGTGACTGTTGATGACGGCAATGGTGGTACAGACACCAAAGTTATCACCGTGACCATCAACGGTACCAACGATGCTCCTGTTGCGACAGCAGCAACCGGTGATGTCGTGGAAAGCGGTGTGAAAGCGGATGGCAGCAAAGATCCAAACGCCGAGTTCAAAGGTACACAGACAGCTACTGGCGATCTGATTAAAGATCACGTGACTGACGTTGACGCCAACGACACGCTGACTATTGTTGGTGCTTCTTTAGATGGCAAAGAGGGTACTAAAGGTAGCGATGGCTCCATTACTGTAGATGGTATCTACGGTACATTGGTGATTCACGCTGACGGCACGTACACCTACACGCTGGATAACACACGTAAAGCCACTCAGAGCCTGACTTCTTCTGACAAAGTTAAAGAAGTCTTCAACTACACAGCCAGCGATGGCAAGGCTAGTAGCTCTTCTACATTGACTATCAATGTACAGGGTACTAACGATCGTCCAGAAATCTCTGACAAATCCGTATTGGGCGGTGAGGTCATTGAGGCTGGTCACGACCAAGATGGCAAACCTGTAGCAGGCGAGTCTAGTGTGAGTGGTGTGTTGGTGGGTACGGACGTTGATAACGGCCATACAGAGCAGTTGACCTGGCACTTGCAGCAAGATGGCAAGGTGTTGGAAGGCACAACGCAAACCATCAAAACTGAATACGGCACATTGACCTTGAACAGTGAAACAGGTCTGTGGACGTACAAGCTGGATAACGATTCCAAAGCGACACAAGCATTGGGTCTGGGTGACAAGCACGAAGAGAAATTTGAAGTGCTGGTACGTGACCCTGAAGGTGCGTGGAACAAAGAAACCATCACTGTGGTGATCAACGGTACCAACGATGCTCCTACCGTTAAAGATCAGACTGTGAACTTTGACGAAGATCCAACTGAAGGCGTAAACCACAATTCCAAAGTGGGTAACGTTCTGGATGGTTCTGAGAACCCAGAAGGTGGTGAGCTTACCGTTATCAGCTTCACAGTAGGCGGTAAAACTTACACTGACGGTGATGTGGGCAAAGCTGTGCCTGTTACCGTTGATGGTAAAGAAGTAGGTACTTTCGTCATCAATAAAGACGGTAGCTACGAGTTCACACCGAAGCCTAATTACTCGGGTGAAGTGCCTCCTATCACTTACGTGGTGCAAGAGCCTAACAATGGCAAAGAAACAGGCCTGACTGCTGAAGGTAAACTGACCTTCACGATCAATCCAGTTGCCGATGCGCCTGAGTACACTGCGAAAAATGACGTCGTAAAAGTGAATGAAGACGAGTGGGTAGCGTTAGGGCTGAAAGCACCTAAAGTGACCGATGACGTTGATCATAACGGTGCAGGTGCGGGCGATAACCCAGAGTTGTTGGGTGCGATCACCTTGCGTGATTTGCCGTTGGGTTCCGTGCTGAAACTAAGCGACGGTACTACGATCACCATGACTGCAGATGGTGCCCTTGTTAAGGATCCTAGTGGTCACGAAGTGAACATTCGTGGCGATGCAGGCATTCTGAAAGTGGTGTTGACTGATGGTTCGCACATTTCTGGCTTGGATGACCCTTCTTACTTGAAGATCACCAGCGAGCAGTTCGAAAGTATCCAGATTCAACCTCCAGCAGAAACTGGTGAGAACTTCACTGTACGTACAGAAGTCACCAGCTACGAGGTTGATGACAATGGCAGACCATTGCCAAATGTCCCGGGCGCTACAACACACGCTGATGTGAAGGTAGAGGTACAAGCTGTTACTGATCCAATTAAATTGGAAATTGGTAATGACTCCACGCCTCCCGGCAAAGCATTGACGATGGAAGTCACTGAAGACCGCCCATTGAACCTTAAAGACTACTTGAAAGTATCGTTCCCTAATGACTACGAAGATGGTCGCCCAGGTGATGGTAATGGCAAGGGTGACTTTGACGGTAGTGAAGAGCGCTGGTTCGAAGTGACTGGTTTGCCTGAGGGTTCTGTCATTGTTAGCGGTGGTACAACGTACAAAGCCGATGCCAATGGCATGATCAAGGTGCCTGCAAATGGTTTGAGCACATCGCCAGATAAAGTGCCTGATATGCACGTGAAGTTGCCTAAAGACTTCAGTGGTGATGTGAAAGCGACGGTCACTTTTGTGGCTCAGGATCGCGATCCAGACGCGACTGATGCTAAGGGCGAACGCGAAGAAAGCAGCATCGACTTGACACTGTTCGTGAACCCAGAAGCGGGTGACGTATGGGCGCCTGATGTGACCACCAAAGAAGACACAGCCGTTGCATTCATGGCTGGTTTGAAAGTCACTGACGACAACAGCGATGCTCCTGCTGGTCATGGCGAGCACATCACTGCTATTACGGTGAACGGTATTCCTGAGGGTTGGATCGTTAAAGATGCCAATGGTAATGAAGTGGCATTGACCCAAAATGGCGACACCTTCAGTTTTGATGTTCCTCAAAGCGTTGTGGATGCAGAAGGTTGGGGTGGTTACACCGTAGTGCCGCCTGCTCACAGCAGTAAAGATGCCGACATCACGTTGCGTGTGACATCCAAAGACACCAACGTTGTGAATGGTATTGAGAAAGAAAGTACCGTTACTAAAGACCTGCCAGTACACATCAAAGTAACGCCAGTTGCTGAAGAAATCGGTAAAGATTCCGATGGCAACAATAAGTCTGATTTGACCATGACTGCGGGCCACAGCGAGGGTGAGGGTTATGGCCGCGATATTGCTGTAAATGAAGACACATGGTTCAACTTGAACCAAGGCAGTATTGCATTGGGCGATGGTTGGAAAAACGAAGATGGTAAAGAAAATGGTGGTTCCGAAGATACTTACGGTCTCTTCACTCCTGTGTTGGTAGATGGTGAGCCGGGTGAGTCTGCTGCAGGCGCTACTTTCCGTTACTCCACTGACGGTGGCAACACATGGGTTGAAGTGGTTTACGACGGTGAGAACCCCGTAGCAATCCCTGTGCAATACCTAGATACGCTGCAATTTAGAGCACCTGAAGATGTATCCGGTGAGTTCAAAATTGGTTTCCAAGCTCAAACGGTAGACTACGACGAGGATAACGACGGTGGGTACGATGTCGCTGTTTCTGGTCAAGAGTGGCTGAATGGCATAGTGGTGAAACCTGTTGCTGACGGTATCCAGAGTATTGGTGTGAACCCTGCGCATGGTAACGAGGACAGTGGTATTCCATTGTTTATCAATCCTACAAGCAAGGATCCTAGCGAGACATTCAACGTCAAGATCTCTGATTTGCCAGCAGGTTCTACACTGACTTACGACGGTCAGCCTGTGGAAATCATTGGTGGTGTAGCGACGATTAAAAACTTCGACAGCTCCAAACCATTGGTATTCACACCTCCTGCAGACCAAAGCGGTAAGTTTGACCTGAAAGTACAGGCACAAACTGAAGACAAGTGGGGCGGTTACGAAAGCACATCTGAGTGGAGTGCTGGGAAGACTTTGTCTGTAGACGTCAAAGGCGTTGCGGACATGCCTACCTTGGTGCTGAAACCAACTACCTACGAAGAAGGTGCGTTGGATGGCCATGGTTCGGCCACTCCGGGTGCGATTGCTCTGAAAGACTTCGTGACAGCCGAGTTGACTGACACTGATGGTTCCGAAACGCTGAGCTTCAAGATCTCCGGTTTGCCTGATGGCTTCTGGGTAGAAGGCGCGACCTTCTCCGGTGGTGAGGGTGAGCAACGTGTGTGGACATTCACAGCAGAACAGCTGCAAAACGTGAAGATTCATACACCTGAACACTACAGCGGTAACTTGCCAGGTTCGTTGACAGCGATTGCTACAGAGAAAGACGGTGACTCCACTTCCATCACTAAACCATTTGGTGATGTAGTAGTGATCACACCTACTCCTGAAGCGAACCCTGTGTTGAACCCAGGCGCTACGTTTGATGAAGACACACGTGGCAACCTAGACTTCACACTGCAAATCCCAGCCAATGGTGATGACAACGAAGAAGTCTCTGCGGTTTACTTGGATATCGCTCAGTTGGCGCAGTTCGCACAAGAAGGCGGCTTGCAGTTGTTCATCAACGGTAAACCTATTGCTGACAGCGGCTTGGATGTAGAAGTTATTGATGGTAAGTCGTACTACAAGATCCCTCAGGATCTGTTGGGTAAAGTTACTGCAGAAGCAGGTGCTAACTTTGCGCACAACGATGGCGGCTCCTTCAAACTGAACATCAAGTTTGACGTGATTGACCACAGTAACGATGGCAAATTGACATCCAAACCTGTGCAGTCTGATGGCGAATATGCCATCACCGTGACCCCTGTGACTGACAAACTGTCAGGCGAGTGGACTGCGGCTGATCCTGATAACAGCTTGGTATTGAGCAACAACGGCGAGACCAAAGTTGGTGTCACTCTGACTAAACACGATGACACTGACGGTAGTGAGCAACTGACTCAGTTTGTGATCGACGGTGTGCCTGATGGCGTTGTCGTGAATGGTGTTGAGGTCGGTGGTCAGGTAATCGGTAGTGCGACATTGGTTGGCCCAGGTAAATGGGTTGTGACCTTGTCTAACGATGAGCGTCCAAGCTTCGGTGCCGATGGCAAACTGAACGTCAATGTAATTTTCGACGTGAAAGGTGATGTGGTTGGTGTTAAAGATCAGCCGTTGACCGTGACTGGTATCAGCCAAGACAAAGGTGCTCATAACACTGAGTCTGCTTCTGTAGGTGGCAAAGTTACCGTAGAAGGTACAGGCGGCCCAGGCGTAGAGATCATTGATCTGGATGTCACACGTAACCCAGACTTCGCAGCGACTGAAGACACACCATTCAAGTTGGGCGAGTTGTTGAACGTTGAGTTGGGCTTGCCTGCAGGTCAGCCTACAGCGGACTACAGCATCGTGCTGACTACACCAGCAGGTACCGAGTTCGAGGTTCCTGCCGGCGTGGAAATCTTCCGTGCATCCGTAGACGGTGATGGCAACGAAGTATGGATCATCAAGTCCACTGGTACGCCGCAAGACTTGAATGACCTGTTGGGTCAGATCGTGGTGACTCCTCCTCAGGACTTCAACAGCCAGAAAGGCGGTGACTTCTCTATCGATGCAACCGTTAACGTTGTTCTGCCTAGCGGCAAACAAGGTTCTGGTGAGGTGCAAATGGATGATATTCCTGTTGCTCCTCAAACCGATAAAGCGGCTGTGTCTGTAGATTTCTATACCGTTGATGAAGGTAAAGAAAGTGGTCCTCAAGAAGGTAAAGACTTGGGCGTGACCATTACCGTGACTAACGTGGTGGATTCGTTCATCTTGGTTGGTGACACCGTACTGCTGAAAGCAGACGTAGATGGTACCTTCACGTTCAATGGTGAAGTGCTGTCCAAAGACCAAGATGGCAACTGGATCTTGCCATTAACTGATGACCAGAAAGCCGGCTTGTCTCAAGGCGAAAGCTTGGAGTTCGACCTGGTGTTCACGCCTGATGCGCCATTGAAAGGCGGTAAAGAAATCAGTCTTGACGTTTCTGTGCAAACCAAAGAACAAGGTGCCACAGCAGCGGACGGTACAGAGCAGTGGGTAGGCTCTACAGGCTCCGGTAAAGAGACTATAGAGATCGTTAACAACGGCTACGAAGTGACCGTAGGTAAACAGGAAGTCGAAGGCGGTAACTTTATCGTGAACGGTAAAGAAGTTGCTAACAATGCGCCTAAAGGTGCAATTACTCTGGATATCACAGGTAAAGGCTTGTTGGATGCTGACGAAGAGGTACATAGCGTACGTCTGGATAACTTGCCAAATGACTTCTTGGTGTACTACACCGACGCAAGCGGTAAGGCAGTATTGGCGACCAATGCTGACGGTATGTGGACTATCCCAACTGTGAATGGCAAAGTGCCCGAGATCTCCATTCTGCCTCCAAAACATTGGAGCGGCACCTTGACTGATCTGGAACTGACAGTCTTGTCTGGTGAGAAATCACTGAAAGACAAAGATCAAAACGAAAGCTCAGCCAAGTTTGATCTAGTGGTGGCTCCTGTTGCTGACGGCATTGCTTCTTTGGAAGCGGCAGCAGCATTTGGTGTTGAGGGTTCTATTGTGAAATTGAATCTGAACTTGACCATGCACGACCGTACAGATGCAACTGTGAAAGACAAGGACGGCAATGTGCTGGCCCAAGACTCTTCACAAGAAACTGTGTCGTTGAAGTTGGATGGCCTAGGTGAGCACGCTGCGTTCTACACCATGGATGCTGATGGCAAGTGGGTATTGTTGTCAGAAGATCAGATCGAACGTGGTGAAGACGGTAGTTACGTGTTGTCTGGTTTGACCCAAGAGCAAGTGCTGAATCTTGGTTTGGTTCAATCCGGTAGTGCTGTAGATCAAAACGGTAAAGTGACGATCGAAGCATGGACACAAGACGGTGATAGCGTTTCTGACCGAGTAACAGGTGAGTTTGATATCAACCTAAGCTCCCAGAAAGCTACAGCAGACAACGACAACTTGCTGTTTGACGGCAAAACATTGTTGGATGGTGGCGCCGGTGACGATACCGTTTGGCTGCGTTTTGGTGAAGATATCGACTTCGGTCAGTATGGTGAAACAGGTCAGCCTGAAAACTTGTTCAAGAACATTGAAACTTTTGACTTAACACGCGAAGGTTTTGATCACTCTATCGAGAACCTGAGTGTGAAAGATGTTCTGGATATGACAGATAGCCGTAACGTGCTGACTATCAGAGCAGATCATGGCGACAAGATCACTCTGGGTGACGGATGGGTTAAAGATGACAGTAAATCTGCAGCCGATAAGATTGCCTTCAAGGGCGCTGATGGCAAAGGTGAACTGATTATCGAATCCACCGACGCTGAGCTGTTGAAAGCAGTAGCTGATTCGTTGAAAGACAAAGGAATCTAAGCTCTCTTTTTGCAATAAGTAGCTAACTAGGAAGCCTAGGGCCACGAAAGTGGCCCTAGGCTTTTTTCATGTAACAAATAGGAGGTTTTCCTATTCGCATTTGTGTGGGCATATACCTGAAACTTGTTATAAGCCAGAGCAGTCTTGGTTATTCGTAAAAAGTGATAACTGCTATTTTTTTAAAATAAATGTGGTGTTTGTCACAATTTTTAATAAGTACCTGTCGTCGACGCCAATACTCAACGCTTTTTGTACTTCGTAGAATCAATAAAAATACTGTGGGTTTATTTGACGCCGCTTTCCCCACTCACCACTTGGCGTAACCCTTACGGAGCATAGCAAATGGCTATTGATACGGTTGTAGTAAACAATGTTTCTGGTAATGCTTGGGTTCGCCAAGCAGATGGTTCATTGCTGGCGTTGCGTGCTGGAATGCGTGTTCCAGTAAATGCCGAAGTGGTTACAGATAGTGGTGCAAGTGTGCAGTTGCAAGCAGACGGCATGCAGCCTTTGATAGTGGGTGAGAACCGTCAGTTCCAAGTGACTGATGACCTAGTGAATGTCGATGTAGACCCTAGCGGTCAAATCATCCCCGCACAGTTAGATCCTGAAGCCGCACGCGTATTGGCTGCGTTGCAAGCGGGTGAGGATCCATTTGAACAGGTAGATCCAACCGCTGCGGTAACTAGCGGTGGCGGTGATGGCGCGGGTGGTAGCAGCTTCACTCGCCTGATGAGCATTGTAGAAAGCACCACACCATTGGCATTGGCCTATCCAAAACCAGTGACGCCAACTGATGTGCTGCCTCGCATGGGTGGCTATGGGCGTGATGGTGAAGCGGATACCGATGAGCCAGTAGCAACGACTCCAACATTAAAAGTCACCATCAACAATGATGGCTCCGTGACCTTCAAATTTAGCGAAGTGCCGGTAGGTTTTGATTCGTCTGATGTGAAAGTCTCTAATGGTGGCCGCATTGAAAACCTGCGCCCAGACCCAACAGACCCTACAAAATGGGTGGCAGACCTAATCGTGCCAGACAACTACGAAGGCGACATCATGGTCAGCGTGCCTGATGGCAGCTACACCAACGAAGCTGGCGTACCAGGTTTGGGCGGTCACGACACCACTACCGTTGATACCTTGCCACCCGAGGCATCCATCACGATCGACATGATTGCTGGCGACGATGTCATCAACAAAGCTGAGTCTGAGAAAGACGTCACGCTGTCGGGCACTGTGGGCAAAGACGTTAAAGCGGGTGACACGGTCACGATCACGATTGGCAACAAAACCTACACGACTACGGTTAATACAGACGGCAAAACGTGGGGTGTGAACGTTCCCGGTAAAGATCTGTTGGGTAATGCCAAAGTAGAAGCCAAGGTTGAGACTAAAGACGCGGCTGGTAACTCCGCATCTGCAGAGGCGGAGCGTCCATATGGTGTAGACACCGATTTGCCAGAAGCTGCCATCACGATCGATACGATTGCAGGCGATGACGTGATCAATAAGGCAGAGTCAGAAAAAGACATCACACTGTCTGGTACCGTTGGTAAAGATGTTAAAGCAGGCGACACAGTTACTGTGACTGTGAACGGTAAAGATTACACGACGACCGTTAATGCCGATGGTAAAACTTGGAACGTGGATGTTCCAGGTGCTGAGCTGGCAAAAGACAGCAACGTTCATGCCAAAGTAGAAACTAAAGATGCAGCGGGCAACCCAGCATCGGCTGAGGCTGACCGTGGCTACGGCGTAGACACTGACTTGCCAGAAGCTTCTATCACGATCGACACCATTGCAGGTGACGATGTGATCAACAAGGCTGAGTCCGAAAAAGATGTCACGTTGTCCGGTACTGTCGGCAAAGACGTTAAAGCTGGTGACACTGTCACTGTGACAGTGAACGGCAAGGATTACACAACGACTGTTAATGCCGACGGCCAAACATGGAATGTAGATGTTCCAGGTGCTGAGCTGGCTAAAGACAGCAATGTGCATGCCAAAGTAGACACTAAAGATGCCGCTGGTAACCCAGCTAGTGCTGAAGCTGACCGTGGCTACGGCGTAGACACTGACTTGCCAGAAGCTTCTATCACGATCGACACCATTGCGGGCGATGATGTGATCAACAAGGCTGAGTCCGAAAAAGACATCACGCTGTCTGGTACTGTCGGTAAAGACGTTAAGGCCGGCGACACTGTCACTGTGACAGTGAACGGCAAGGATTACACAACGACAGTTAACGCTGATGGTAAAACGTGGAACGTCACAGTTCCTGGCGCTGAGTTAGCGTTGGATGACAACGTGCACGCTAAGGTAGAAACAGAAGATGCAGCGGGTAACCCTGCTTCAGCTGACGCTGACCGTGGTTATGGCGTAGATACTGATCTGCCTGAAGCGGCTATTACGATCGACACGATCGCTGGCGACGATGTGATCAACAAGGCTGAGTCCGAGTCTGATGTGACCATCACCGGTACCGTCGGTAAAGACGTTAAAGCAGGTGACACCGTTACTGTGACAGTGAACGGCAAGGATTACACAACGACCGTTAATGCCGATGGTAAAACATGGAACGTAGATGTTCCAGGTGCTGAGCTGGCCAAAGACAGCAACGTTCATGCCAAAGTGGAAACGGAAGATGCCGCAGGTAATCCAGCGTCGGCTGAGGCTGATCGTGGTTATGGCGTAGACACTGACTTGCCAGAAGCTTCTATCACGATCGACACCATTGCAGGCGACGATGTGATCAACAAGGCTGAGTCCGAGTCTGATGTGACCATCACCGGTACCGTCGGTAAAGACGTTAAAGCAGGTGACACCGTTACTGTGACAGTGAACGGCAAGGATTACACAACGACCGTTAATGCCGATGGTAAAACATGGAACGTAGATGTTCCAGGCGCTGAACTGGCTAAAGACAGCAATGTGCATGCCAAAGTGGAAACCGAAGACGCTGCTGGTAATCCAGCGTCGGCTGAGGCTGATCGTGGTTATGGCGTAGACACTGACTTGCCAGAAGCTTCTATCACGATCGACACCATTGCAGGCGATGACGTGATCAACAAAGCCGAGTCTGAAAAAGACATCACACTGTCTGGTACCGTTGGTAAAGATGTTAAAGCAGGCGACACAGTTACTGTGACTGTGAACGGTAAAGACTACACAACGACTGTTAACGCTGACGGCAAAACGTGGAACGTAGATGTTCCGGGCGCTGAGTTGGCGAAAGACAGCAACGTGCACGCCAAAGTAGACACTAAAGATGCCGCTGGTAACCCAGCTAGTGCTGAAGCTGACCGTGGTTACGGTGTAGATACTGATTTGCCAGAAGCTTCTATCACGATCGATACGATTGCAGGCGATGATGTGATCAACAAAGCTGAGTCTGAATCTGATGTGACCATTACTGGTACCGTCGGTAAAGACGTTAAAGCTGGTGACACTGTCACTGTGACAGTGAACGGCAAGGATTACACAACGACCGTTAATGCCGATGGTAAAACATGGAACGTAGATGTTCCAGGCGCTGAGTTGGCGAAAGACAGCAACGTGCACGCCAAAGTAGACACTAAAGATGCCGCTGGTAACCCAGCTAGTGCTGAAGCTGACCGTGGCTACGGTGTAGACACTGATCTGCCGGAAGCGGCTATTACGATCGACACCATTGCAGGCGATGATGTCATCAACAAAGCCGAGTCTGAATCCGATGTGACCATCACTGGTACCGTCGGTAAAGACGTTAAAGCAGGTGACACCGTCACCGTGACTGTGAACGGTAAGGATTACACAACGACTGTTAACGCTGATGGCAAAACTTGGAACGTGGATGTTCCAGGTGCTGAACTGGCTAAAGACAGCAACGTGCATGCCAAAGTGGAAACGGAAGATGCCGCAGGTAACCCTGCTAGTGCTGACGCTGACCGTGGTTACGGTGTAGATACTGATTTGCCAGAAGCATCGATCACGATCGATACGATTGCAGGCGATGATGTCATCAACAAAGCCGAGTCTGAATCCGATGTGACCATCACTGGTACCGTCGGTAAAGACGTTAAAGCAGGTGACACCGTCACTGTGACTGTGAACGGTAAGGATTACACAACGACTGTTAACGCTGATGGCAAAACTTGGAACGTGGATGTTCCAGGTGCTGAACTGGCTAAAGACAGCAATGTGCATGCCAAAGTAGAAACGGAAGACGCTGCTGGCAACCCAGCCAATGCTGAGGCTGATCGTGGCTACGGTGTAGACACTGACTTGCCAGAAGCATCGATCACGATCGACATGATCGCTGGTGACGATGTCATCAACAAAGCTGAGTCGGAATCTGATGTGACCATTACTGGTACCGTCGGTAAAGATGTTAAAGCGGGTGACACCGTTACTGTGACAGTGAACGGCAAGGATTACACAACGACCGTTAATGCCGATGGTAAAACATGGAACGTAGATGTTCCAGGTGCTGAGCTGGCCAAAGACAGCAATGTGCATGCCAAAGTAGAAACGGAAGACGCTGCTGGCAACCCAGCCAATGCTGAAGCGGACCGTGGCTACGGTGTAGAGATTGCATTGCCAGAAGCCTCCATCACCATCGACACAATCGCTGGCGATGACGTTATCAACAAGGCTGAGTCTGAAAAAGACATCACGCTGTCCGGTACAGTAGGTAAAGATGTTAAAGCAGGCGACACCGTCACCGTGACAGTGAACGGTAAAGACTACACAACGACTGTTAACGCTGACGGCAAAACTTGGAGCGTCGATGTGCCGGGCGCTGAGTTAGCGTTGGATGACAACGTTCATGCCAAAGTGGAAACGGAAGATGCCGCAGGTAACCCAGCCAATGCTGAGGCTGACCGTGGCTATGGTGTAGATACTGATTTGCCAGAAGCTTCTATTACGATTGACACGATCGCTGGCGACGATGTGATCAACAAGGCAGAGTCAGAAAAAGATGTCACGTTGTCTGGTACTGTCGGTAAAGACGTTAAGGCCGGCGACACTGTCACTGTGACAGTGAACGGCAAGGATTACACAACGACTGTTAACGCTGATGGCAAAACATGGAACGTGGATGTTCCAGGTGCTGAACTGGCTAAAGACAGCAACGTTCATGCCAAAGTGGAAACGGAAGACGCTGCTGGTAACCCAGCTAGTGCTGAAGCTGACCGTGGTTACGGCGTAGACACTGACTTGCCAGAAGCTTCTATCACGATCGACACCATTGCAGGTGACGATGTGATCAACAAGGCTGAGTCCGAAAAAGATGTCACGTTGTCTGGTACTGTCGGTAAAGACGTTAAGGCCGGCGACACTGTCACTGTGACAGTGAACGGCAAGGATTACACAACGACTGTTAACGCTGATGGCAAAACATGGAACGTGGATGTTCCAGGTGCTGAACTGGCTAAAGACAGCAACGTTCATGCCAAAGTAGACACTAAAGATGCCGCTGGCAACCCAGCCAATGCTGAGGCTGACCGTGGCTACGGTGTAGACACTGATCTGCCTGAAGCGGCTATTACGATCGACATGATCGCTGGTGACGATGTGATCAACAAGGCTGAGTCTGAGTCCGATGTAACCATCACCGGTACCGTCGGTAAAGATGTTAAAGCAGGTGACACCGTCACCGTGACAGTGAACGGTAAAGACTACACGACGACCGTTAATGCCGATGGTAAAACTTGGAACGTGGATGTTCCAGGTGCTGAGCTGGCAAAAGACAGCAATGTGCATGCCAAAGTGGAAACCGAAGACGCTGCTGGTAACCCAGCTAGTGCTGAAGCTGACCGTGGTTACGGTGTAGATACTGATTTGCCAGAAGCTTCTATCACGATTGACACGATCGCTGGCGACGATGTGATCAACAAGGCAGAGTCTGAGTCCGATGTAACCATCACCGGTACCGTCGGTAAAGATGTTAAAGCAGGTGACACCGTCACCGTGACAGTGAACGGTAAAGACTACACGACGACCGTTAATGCCGATGGTAAAACTTGGAACGTGGATGTTCCAGGTGCTGAGCTGGCAAAAGACAGCAATGTGCATGCCAAAGTGGAAACCGAAGACGCTGCTGGTAACCCAGCTAGTGCTGAAGCTGACCGTGGTTACGGTGTAGATACTGATTTGCCAGAAGCTTCTATCACGATCGACACCATTGCAGGTGACGATGTGATCAACAAGGCCGAGTCTGAATCTGACGTGACCATCACTGGTACGGTTGGCAAGGATGTGAAGGTAGGCGATACCGTGACGGTGACGGTCAATGGTGTGGACTACACGACCAAGGTGGTGGCTGGCGACAACGGTCTGGTCTGGAGCGTTAATGTTCCAGGCTCCGAACTGGTTCAGGATGACAACGTACACGCTAAGGTAGAAACTAAAGATGCCGCAGGTAATCCAGCGTCGGCTGAGGCTGATCGTGGTTATGGCGTAGACACTGATCTGCCTGAAGCGGCTATTACGATCGACACGATCGCTGGCGACGATGTGATCAACAAGGCTGAGTCCGAGTCTGATGTGACCATCACCGGTACCGTCGGTAAAGACGTTAAAGCAGGTGACACCGTCACCGTGACTGTGAACGGTAAAGACTACACAACGACCGTTAACGCTGATGGTAAAACGTGGAACGTCACAGTTCCAGGTGCTGAGTTAGCGTTGGATGACAACGTACACGCTAAGGTAGAAACAGAAGATGCAGCGGGTAACCCTGCTTCAGCTGACGCTGATCGTGGCTACGGTGTAGACACTGATCTGCCGGAAGCATCGATCACGATCGACACCATTGCGGGCGACGATGTGATCAACAAGGCTGAGTCCGAGTCTGATGTGACCATCACCGGTACCGTCGGTAAAGACGTTAAAGCAGGTGACACCGTCACCGTGACTGTGAACGGTAAAGACTACACAACGACCGTTAATGCCGATGGTAAAACATGGAACGTGGATGTTCCAGGCGCTGAACTGGCGAAAGACAGCAACGTGCATGCCAAAGTAGACACTAAAGATGCCGCTGGTAACCCAGCTAGTGCTGAAGCTGACCGTGGCTACGGTGTAGAGATTGCATTGCCAGAAGCCTCCATCACCATCGACACAATCGCTGGCGATGACGTTATCAACAAGGCTGAGTCTGAAAAAGACATCACGCTGTCCGGTACAGTAGGTAAAGATGTTAAAGCAGGCGACACCGTCACCGTGACAGTGAACGGCAAAGACTACACAACGACTGTTAACGCTGACGGCAAAACTTGGAGCGTCGATGTGCCGGGCGCTGAGTTAGCGTTGGATGACAACGTACACGCGAAAGTTGAGACTAAAGACAGTGTGGGTAATAGTGCCAGCGCAGAAGCGGATCGTGACTACGGTGTGCAGACCACATTGCCTGAGGCTGAGATCACGTTAGATCCTATTGCGGGTGATGGTGTGCTTGACCATACGGAAGCGGGTGATGGCAAAGGCACTATTGATATCACTGGTACAGTTGGTAAGGATGTTCAGCCTGGTGATACCGTCACCCTGACAATTGGTGGCAACGAGTACACCGGTACGGTGGGCAATGATCTGACCTTCAAGATTCCTGTGTCTGTACAGGACCTACTGAAGAACGATACGGTTGATGCCAAAGTTACAACCACAGACTCTGCAGGTAATAGTGCGTCTGCTAACGATACAGGCCCATACGCATTGGATATCGATCAGCTAATTATTGATGGTAACGGCGGCGGTAATCCTAGTGGTGGTGTGGGTGATGATGTCATCATCGGCGACCGTGGCGGCGTGCAGGAAAATATTATTCATGGTCAGAGCTATAACGTTGCGATTCTGGTTGACCGCTCCAACAGCATGAAAGATGCTTCTGGTACGGATAACATGAACCGTATGCAGTTGCTGAAAGCCGCATTATCGACGTTAGCAGATACTTTGGCTAACCATAAAGGCGGTACGGTGAACCTGAGCATTATTGGCTTCGGTACCCATGCAGATAATCCTATTGTCTTCAAAGATCTGACGCATGCGGATTTGGTGCAGCTGCTGAACTCGATCGACACTTTGAACGGCTACAACTCCGGTTGGAACTCCAGCGTTGGTGGTACCAACTACGAAGCAGCCTTCAAGGCGGCTGAAGCATGGTTCAAGACAGATGCGGCTCCTGCCGTGGACAAGAACGGCCACGCCTATGAAAACGTTACGTACTTCCTGACCGACGGTAATCCAACCCAGTACGGTACAGGCCAAGGTGCAGGTAGCGGTTACGATGCTACTGCTGATGCTCGCGGGAAATCCGCTTACGACAGCCTAGTTACCGCGTCGGGTAGCAAGGTATATGCCGTAGGTATTGGTAACGATGTGAGCGTGGATGTTCTGCGTAAGTACGACAACACCGGCACTGAGGTGATTGACGTTATCCGTGGTACGAAGGAAATTACTGACTTTGAGAATGGCCATCACGATGGTTGGACTAAGGTTGATGGTGGTGGCTCTGTTGGCGTGAAGAATGTAGGTATTGGCTGGTGGCCTGAGAATCGTCTGGAAATCACTGACACCTATAGTAAACATAATGACACATCAACGACAGTTCGTGGCCCAGACATGACGGTGGCAACGGATCACTATGGCAAACTCAGCTTCCATTACTCGGAAAGTGGCCGTAATAGCCAAGACGTATTTAAGTGGCAGTTGCAGAAGTTCAACGTGAAAACAGGGCAGTGGGAAGTTGTTCAAGAAGGTGGCCGCCCAGGTAGCAGCGGTACCATCACAACTAAACCTGTGGGTGAAGGCCAGTATCGTTTTGAGTTCTTGGTAGATGATAAATCCAAGAACGATAACTTTAAGGTCTACATTGATGACGTCACACTGTTGACCTCTGGTAACCCAAGCGATTGGAAAGAGGTTAACCACGTTGAGATTGTTCATACCAAGGAAGACTTGGATGCTGCCCTGAAAGGAGGTTCTGTCACGAATGATCCAGCACCTGTAGGTAATGATCATATTCGTGGTGGCGACGGTGATGACATCATCTTCGGTGACACGATCAATACTGACGGAACGGTATTGCCATGGCACGAAGTAGGTGGTCGTCCTACTAACCTGCTTGATGGTTCTGGAATGAAAGCGTTGGAGGTGTTCTTGCAGATGAAGAACGGTGGTGCGCCAACAACAGGTAAGGATATCTACGATTACATCAAGGCTAATCATGGCGACTTTAATGTTGCCGGTGATAACCGCGGTGGTAATGACACGCTTGACGGCGGTAACGGCAACGACATCTTGTACGGTCAGGGTGGCAATGACACGTTGATCGGTGGTGCCGGTGACGATATTTTGTTCGGTGGCGAAGGCGATGATATCTTCCTGTGGAATAAAGGTGATGAAGGCACTATCGCTAAACCGGCAGTAGATAAAGTGATGGACTTCGGTGTGGGTAACGACACCTTGGACATCAGTGATTTGTTGCCAGCGCAAGGTCTAACTCATCAAACCTTGGATGACTACTTGTCAGTAACGCGCTCGGCAGAAGGAAAAGTAGAAATTGGTATCAGCACGCAAGGTAAAGGCGCATCTGGTATTGATCAGAAGATCATTCTGGAAAATATAGATTTTGATGAAGAGAAAGCAGCGAAAATTGCTAGCTCCTTAAAAGACGGTACATTGAAAGCCAGTGACTTCTAATTCTTTTACTGAACTCTGCTCGCAGTAAAAAGAAGTGAACTAAGCCCCACAACTTCATGCTAAGTTGTGGGGCTTTTTTTTAAAACAACCTGTCGTCAACGACAATAGGCTACAAAAAGGTTTTCTGACTATCATATTGATATTCTAGGGGAAATGTGGCTGTACGATAAGAGTGCGTCAGTAGACAGCTATCCCTACTGATTTAGTTAGTAGCAACCATAAAAAAGCCAATTTCGTAGTCGTTAAGAATTATTTAGCCATCTGTTGTTATAGTCATGTTGTCCCGCTTAACACGTCGCATCATCGTTGTGCTGTTTGCCTTGCTGGCAGGCCTGATGCTGTGCTTTGCCCCGTGGGTGCAGGGGAGGCTGACCTTTGATGAAGCAAAAGTACGTCAATCCATACCGCATCAGTATGGCGCAGCAGGGGTGCGGAACGCAGAAAAATGGCTAGATTTGTTGACGCAGCTAGACGGGCTACCTAATCAACAATTGTTAAGAGTCGTTAACGATTTCTGGAACACCCATGTAATGGGTGGTGAGGATATTACAATCTGGGGCAGACCAGATTATTGGGCAACACCTCTGGAAAGCCTTACCAAACAAGCTGGAGACTGTGAAGACTACGTGATTGGGAAGTATTTTTCCCTGTTACATGCGGGTATTCCTGCGAGCAAATTACGATTGATTTATGTGCGTGCTCAGGTGGGTACTAGCAGTATTGCGCATATGGTATTAGGCTATTATTCGACTCCCGACGCTGAGCCGCTGCTACTGGATAATTTGACCGGTATTATTCGTCCAGCTAGTCAGCGTCCGGATCTCACCCCCGTATTTAGTTTTAATTCGGAAGGGGTGTATGTGGCAGGTGCGCCAGCGTCATCGGTAGACAAAATTAGTAATTGGCGCGGGTTGTTGGAAAAAATGCGGCGTGAGGGGTTTAATCCTTGAGGCACTCGTTCTCCAAGATAAATCCCGCAGAAATATTGAAGACCACGGAAGGTGGAGTATGTCATTACTGAAGCATTTGCTGTTAAGCGTGAGTCTGGCCATTACGGTGATTCTGGTCGGAACGGTATGGTTGAGTGTGGACTCGGCAAGAGCGTATTTATCAGCGCAGTTGCAAGCACAAAGCGATTCAGCTGCAACGTCATTGGCGTTGACGCTTTCACAGCCTTTCAATCAAGACCCCGTTACGCAAGAGCTATTAATTACTGCACTTTACGATACAGGGCAGTTCTATCGCATAGAGTTGTATGGTACTAAGGGTGAGCAAATAGTCTCCCGAGTGGGTGATGACAGTCTGCCTACGATAGTGCGTGGTGCACCAGCCTGGTTTACCGATATGTTGCCGTTGCGCCAGGCTGTCTCTATGGCGCAGGTGAGTGATGGTTGGCGACAAACGGGTCGTCTAGTGATAGAGGCTGATGCTGGGCAGGCACGCGATACGCTGTGGGCCAGTTTCATACAAATCTTGATGGTGGTCTTGATCGCCGGCGTAGTGTGGGCATTTTTTGTCTGGGTGCTAATGCGCTGGTTACGCCAAGCACTGCGCGAAGAAATAGAAATGCGCGTAGAGGGCATGCTAACCAATAAAGTGCAGATAGGTAATTGGAAGCGTGCTCGTTTTAGCGAACTGCGTGAAGTAACCCGCACTATTGATGAAGTGCGTGAGAAAGTCATGGTGACGCAGCAAGAGCAAAGCGCACGTATAGAGTCGTTGCAGTTAGAGCTGCACCAAGACGAAGTGACTGGCCTTGCTAACCGTAAGTACTTCATCAACGAAATGCGACGTGTGTTGGATGAAGACAAGAACGGCGGCTATGTGCTGTTGTTCCGTCAGCGTGATTTGGCCGCTATTAATACGATCATGACACGCGCTAATGTCGATAATTGGCTGCGTAATGTGGGTGAGCAGGTAAGCCAAGTCTTTTTGCAGGATCACAGTCAGCCAGTGCAATTGGCGAGGTTGAATGGTTCTGACTTTGTTGTCCTATTGCCTAATCTGGAAGGACCAGAGATCGCGCCACTCACTGATATGCTGCTGACTGTATTAGCACGTTTGCGTGTGCAGTTGCCGTCTGGGCAGTTTTGTCGATGGGCGCTAGCGTTAACTGACTATAGATTCCAGGAAGATATTGCTACTGTATTGAGCCGGTTGGATAGGGCGTTGATGCGTGCCGAAAGCTCAGGTCATAACACCGTAGAGTTTGTGTCCGGTAGCGACGATGGCGGGGCAGGTTTGAATGTGGCAGGCGAAACACAGTGGCGTCAGTTGTTGCAAGAAGGCTTGGCTGAGCGTCGTTTCTTGTTGTCGGTGCGTCAACAGCCTGATCATCTGAAGCAGCATAGCTACACACGCTATGAAGCTACATTGATGTTGCGACACACGGCTCACAGTGCAGGCCAAGACGAAAAACCTATTTCGGCGTACCTGTTCATGCCTGTAGCGGCAAGGCTGGGCTTGTCAGCCGTGTGCGACTTGCGTGCGGTAGAGTTGGCGCTAGAGTGGCTGGCAGATAATCACGGTGATTTGGTGATACGTATGTCACTGCCTACCATCGTGCAACCACGCTTCTTGCAAGAGATCCAATCGTGCTTGTCGCGTAGCAATGTAGATCTATCTCGTCTCTATATAGAGTTAGATGCGTATGGGGTAGAGGCGCACGGCGAGGAATTAGGGGTATTTTGTTCAGCCATGAAGGAAATGGGCGTGCGTGTAGGCTTGCGTAGATTGTTGGAGCACATCGGTGTTTTACGTCATTTGCAGTCTTTGCCGTTGTCTTATGTGAGCTTCTCTGCCGATGTCATCAAAGAGATGGTCGTCAGCCCAGGCGGGATGGAATTGCTAGTTGCTGCTTGCAATACCTGCGCAAGATTGGGCATTCAAATACAACTGAATGCACCGATTACCGAGATTCCGGTAGAGGCACAAAAAATCCTACAATCGTGAGCCTATACCAACAGTAAGTGATTGATGTGCTTGTTGTAAAAGCAGTTTTTTGGTATTATTGAATGCTTACCCGTATATTTTCGCGAAGGTACGGGTAATAACACGTTTTGTATATCGCAAGATTTCAACCCAGGGTACGGTAAAAACCTTTTAAGCACACAAGCTTGGTTGAAGGGTTACCGAACCTGACGGGACCAAAACTGGTTGCGTGCCTAGCAGGTTTTTTGCTTGTTGGGTTTATCGCGGTTAAGTTGGAACAGGAATAATCATGATTCAAATGCAGACCACGCTGGATGTGGCCGACAACACTGGTGCACGTTCCGTAATGTGCATCAAGGTGTTGGGTGGCTCCAAGCGCCGTTATGCCGCTATTGGTGACATCATTAAAGTCACTGTTAAAGAAGCGGCACCGCGCGGACGTGTCAAAAAAGGCGAGATTTATAACGCTGTGGTAGTTCGCACTGCCAAAGGCGTACGCCGTAAAGACGGTTCGCTGATCAAATTTGGTGGCAATGCCGCCGTTTTGCTGAACGCAAAACTGGAGCCAATCGGCACTCGTATCTTCGGACCCGTTACACGCGAACTGCGTGGCGATAAGTTCATGAAGATCGTGTCTTTGGCACCAGAAGTGCTGTAAGGAGCCGAGGATATGCAAAAAATCCGCAAAGGCGACGAAGTTATCGTACTGACAGGCCGCGACAAACGCCGCCGTGGCACAGTACTGAACGTTGATGGCGACCGCGTAATCGTGGAAGGCATCAATGTGGTGAAAAAACACGTGCGACCCAACCCAATGGCTGGCTCTCAAGGTGGTATCGTAGACAAAACTATGCCTATCCACGTTTCTAACGTGGCGCTGTTCAACGCTGAGACCGAAAAGGCCGATCGCGTTAGCATTAGCGAAGTAGATGGCAAGAAAGTACGCGTGTACCGTTCCACTGGCAAAGTTGTTGGTGCGAAAGCTTAAGGGGCATAGACATGGCACGTTTACAAGATTTTTACCGTGAAAAAGTGCAGGCTGAGCTGCAAGGCAAATTCAATTACAACAGCGTAATGGAAGTGCCACGCATCACCAAGATCACTCTGAACATGGGTGTATCTGAAGCTGTTTCCGATCGCAAAGTGATCGAGCACGCTGCTGGTGACCTGGCTAAGATTTCTGGCCAGAAGCCTGTAATCACAAAAACCCGCAAAGCTATTGCTGGTTTCAAGATCCGCGAAGACTATCCAATTGGCTGCAAAGTAACTTTGCGTGGCCAACGCATGTATGAATTCCTGGACCGTCTGATCGCTGTGGCTCTGCCTCGCGTTCGTGACTTCCGTGGTATTTCAGGTCGTGCGTTCGATGGACGCGGTAACTTCAACCTTGGGGTGAAAGAGCAAATCATTTTCCCTGAGATTGAGTACGACAAAATTGACGCAGTGCGTGGTCTGAACATCAGCATCACAACTACTGCCAAGACTGACGACGAAGCTAAAGCGCTGTTGAAAGCCTTCAGTTTCCCGTTCCGTAACTAAGGGGTGATGACGTGGCTAAACTTTCACTCATCAATCGCGATATTAAACGCGCAAAACTGGTAGAGAAATTTGCAGCTAAGCGCGCAGCGCTGAAAGCAATTATCGATGACCAGTCCAAGTCCGACGAAGAGCGCTACGAAGCTCGTTTGCAGTTGCAGCAATTGCCTCGCAACGCAAACCCAACTCGTATGCGTAACCGTTGCGTTGTTACAGGCCGTTCACGCGGTGTGTACAAACAATTCGGTTTGACACGTCACAAAGTCCGTGAAATGGCTATGCGTGGCGAAATTCCCGGTATGACCAAGGCTAGCTGGTAGGAGAAACATAAATGAGCATGAGCGATCCAATCGCCGACATGTTGACCCGCGTTCGTAACGCACAAATGGTCAATAAAACGTCGGTTAGCATGCCCTCCTCGAAGCTGAAAGTAGCTATTGCTGCTGTGCTGAAAGATGAAGGCTATATCGAAAATTTCCAAATCGTTGGCGAAGCCGCGAAGCCAGTTCTGGAAATTCAATTGAAGTACTACGCAGGCCGTCCTGTGATCGAGCGCATTGACCGCGTTTCTCGTCCAGGTTTGCGCGTCTACAAAGGCAGCAACCACATCCCTCAGGTGATGAATGGTTTGGGCGTTGCAATCGTATCCACCTCCCGTGGTGTGATGACAGATCGCAAAGCACGTGCAGCTGGCGTGGGTGGCGAAGTACTTTGCTACGTGGCGTAAGGAGAATCATCAATGTCACGTATTGCTAAATACCCAGTTACTTTGCCTAAAGGCGTAGAAGCGACTATTGCAGCAGATCAAATCACCGTTAAAGGTCCTTTGGGCACAATGACCCAAGAACTGAAAGGTGATGTTGTTATCGAGCTGAACGACGGTCAACTGACATTTGCACCAGCTAATGACTCACGTCACGCTAATGCAATGTCCGGCACCATCCGTTCCTTGGTAAACAACATGGTTACTGGTGTGAGCGAAGGCTTTGCTCGCAAACTGAACTTGGTTGGCGTGGGTTTCCGCGCTCAAGTTCAAGGTAACGCATTGAAACTGCAACTGGGTTTCTCTCACGACGTTATTCACGACCTGCCTGCTGGTGTTACAGCAGAATGTGCGACTCCTACAGAAATCGTTCTGAAGGGTTCTAACAAGCAGGTTGTTGGTCAGTGTGCCGCTGAAATTCGCGGTTACCGTCCACCAGAGCCTTACAAAGGTAAAGGTGTTCGCTACGCTGACGAACGCGTCGTCTTGAAAGAAACCAAGAAGAAGTAATCGCACAGGCAAGGACGAATTATGGACAAGAAACAATCCCGTTTGCGTCGTGCAGTGGCAACCCGTCGAAAAATCGCCGAGTTGCGCGTTCATCGCTTGGCGGTGCATCGCACGAATTTGCATATTTATGCCAACATCATTTCGCCAGAAGGCGATCGGGTTTTGGTCAGCGCATCGTCGCTGGAACCAGAAGTACGCAAAGAACTGGCCAATGGCGGCAACGTCGCTGCAGCCAGTTTGATTGGCAAGCGCGTAGCCGAAAAAGCGAAAGCAGCCGGTATCGAATCCGTTGCTTTTGACCGCTCTGGCTTCCGTTATCATGGCCGCGTCAAGGCGTTGGCTGATGCCGCGCGTGAAGCCGGCTTGAAATTCTAAGCAAGGAATTGTCAAATGGCTAAAGCACAAGGCAGAAATAATGCCGAACAAGAGCGCGATGACGGCCTGCGTGAAAAAATGATCGCGGTTAACCGCGTCAGTAAAGTCGTTAAAGGTGGTCGCACCATGAGCTTCGCTGCATTGACAGTAGTAGGCGATGGTGATGGCCGTATCGGAATGGGCAAGGGTAAAGCTCGTGAAGTACCAGTTGCTGTTCAGAAAGCTATGGAACAAGCCCGTCGTGGTCTGTTCAAAGTTGCTCTGAAAGACGGTACTTTGCACCACACAGTTGTGGGCAAACACGGTGCTTCTACAGTGTTGATCTCTCCTGCTGCTGAAGGTACTGGCGTTATCGCTGGTGGTCCTATGCGTGCAGTGTTCGAAGCAATGGGCGTGCGTAACGTTGTTGCTAAGAGCTTGGGTTCTAGCAACCCTTACAACATGGTTCGCGCAACTTTGAACGGTTTGCGTGCTTGCTCCACACCATCTGAAATTGCTGCTAAACGTGGCAAGACAGTTGAAGAAATTCTGGGGTAAATCATGGCACAGAAGCAAATCAAGGTCACACTCGTGCGCTCTGTTATCGGTACTAAACAAGACCACCGCGACACAGTACGCGGCTTGGGCTTGCGCCGAGTAAACAGCAGTCGCGTTCTGGTTGATACGCCCGAAGTGCGCGGTATGATCCGTAAGGTTGATTACCTCGTTACGGTTTCGGAAGCCTAAAGGAATCGCGATGTCAGAATTGCAACTAAATTCGATTCAACCCGCAGAGGGCGCTAAACACGCTGCTCGTCGCGTTGGTCGCGGTCCAGGTTCCGGCCTGGGCAAGACCGCAGGTCGCGGTCACAAAGGTCAGAAATCACGTGCTGGTGGTTTTCATAAAGTCGGTTTTGAAGGCGGTCAAATGCCTTTGCAACGCCGTCTACCGAAGCGTGGTTTCACGACTCCTGGTGGTCACCTGCATGCTGAAATCCGTTTGTCCGACTTGCAAGCTTTGACTGTTGAAGAAGTTGATATCAACGTTCTGAAACAAGCTGGCGTAGTTGGTCAATTGGTACGTTTCGCCAAAGTCATCAAGTCTGGTGAGCTGTCTCGCAAAGTAGTGCTGAAAGGCATTCGTGCAACAGCTGGTGCCCGCGCTGCAATTGAAGCAGCGGGCGGCTCGTTGGCTGAATAAAAGGGGTTACGGTGGCAAAAGCACAGGCACAGAGTAAATCAGGTTCGGGTTACGGCGATTTGCGTCGTCGTATCATTTTCCTGCTGCTCGCGCTGGTTGTTTATCGCTTGGGAACACACATTCCTGTGCCAGGTATTAATCCTGATGCACTGTCCGAGCTGTTCCAACAAAACCAAGAAGGTATCTTGGGCTTGTTCAACATGTTCTCGGGCGGTGCTCTGCAGCGTTTCTCCGTATTCGCGCTAGGGATTATGCCCTACATTTCTGCATCGATTATCATGCAGTTGGCATCGGCAGTGGTGCCCACGCTTGAAGCAATCAAGAAAGAGGGCGAGTCGGGTCGGCGTAAAATTACGCAATTTACCCGATATGGGACAGTGTTTCTGGCGTTATTCCAAGCAGTAGGTATTTCTATTGCATTGGAAACACAACCAGGTTTAGTCATTGATCCAGGTATGTTGTTCCGTTTCACCACAGTGGTAACACTGGTGACCGGTACGATGTTCTTGATGTGGCTAGGTGAGCAGATTACCGAACGAGGCATAGGGAATGGTATTTCCATTCTGATTTTTGCCGGGATTGTTGCAGGTCTGCCCAGTGCAATGGGTGGTTTGCTGGATCTGGTCCGTACCGATGCAATGTCTATTTTGTCGGCATTGTTCATCTTGGTGCTGGTTGCTGCCGTTACTTACTTTGTCGTGTTTGTTGAACGTGGGCAACGTCGTATCACGGTTAACTACGCAAAACGTCAAGTGGGTAACCGCATTTACGGTGGACAAAGTTCGCATTTGCCGCTGAAGCTGAATATGGCTGGGGTGATTCCTCCAATCTTCGCCTCCTCCATTATTTTGCTGCCTGCGACTATTGCTAGCTGGTTCTCCGCAACGCCAGGTCTGTCTTGGCTGCGCGACTTGGAAGCAGCGCTTTCACCTCGTCAACCGTTGTACATAACGCTGTTTTCAGCACTGATTATTCTGTTTTGTTTCTTCTATACGGCGTTGGTGTTTAACAGCCGTGAAACTGCAGACAATCTGAAAAAGAGCGGTGCGTTTGTGCCAGGCATTCGTCCAGGTGAACAGACAGCTCGTTATATTGATCGTATTTTGACTCGCTTAACGCTAGCCGGTGCTATCTATATCACGATCGTGTGTCTGGTACCTGAATTCCTACAAATGCACTGGAACGTACCTTTCTACTTCGGTGGTACATCTTTGCTGATTATTGTGGTGGTTACTATGGACTTCATGGCACAGGCTCAGGCCTACATGATGTCTCAACAATATGACTCGTTGCTCAAGAAGGCCAACTTCAAGGGTGCGGGTTTGCCAATGCGATAAATAAACACGATGGCAAAGGACGACGTCATTCAGATGCAGGGGCAGGTTTTAGAAAACCTGCCGAACGCAACATTCCGTATCAAGCTAGAAAACGGCCATGTGGTGTTGGGCTATGTTTCGGGCAAGATGCGTATGCATTACATCCGGATTCTTCCGGGCGACAAGGTCACAGTGGAGCTCACGCCCTATGACTTGTCCCGGGGCAGAATTGTGTTCCGCTCCAAATAAGCGGCCCGGATAAAGGAACCTAGGAGTCAAACCATGAAGGTAATGGCATCAGTAAAGCGGATTTGCCGCAACTGCAAAATTATTAAACGTCATGGCGTGGTACGTGTAATTTGCACAGACCCCCGCCACAAGCAGCGTCAAGGCTGATACGCCGAAACGCAACCGATTTAACAAGGAAAAACCATGGCCCGTATTGCTGGCATTAATATTCCGCCGCATCAGCACGCCGAAATCGGTCTTACCGCGATTTTCGGTATCGGTCGTACTCGTGCTCGTCAGATTTGTGATGCTTCCGGTATCGCTCACGATAAAAAAGTGAAAGATCTGACAGATGAGGAACTCGAAAAAATCCGCGAGCAGATTTCTCAGTTTCTGGTTGAAGGCGACCTGCGTCGTGAAGTTCAACTGTCTGTGAAACGTCTGATCGACATGGGTAGCTACCGTGGCATGCGCCACCGTCGTGGCTTGCCTGTACGCGGTCAACGTACCCGTACCAATGCACGTACCCGTAAGGGACCACGTCGTGCAGCGCAGGCTCTGAAGAAATAATCGAGGATTAGAAGATGGCTAAAGCTTCTAGCGCATCGCGCGCTCGCAGAAAAGTTAAAAAGAACGTTTCGGACGGTATCGCTCACGTCCAAGCTACTTTTAACAACACAATCATTACCATCACCGATCGTCAAGGCAACGCGTTGTCTTGGGCGACCTCTGGTGGTGCGGGCTTTAAAGGCTCGCGTAAGTCCACTCCATTTGCTGCTCAGGTTGCTGCTGAAGCCGCCGGTCGTACAGCAATGGAATACGGTATCAAAAATCTAGAAGTTCGCATTAAAGGGCCCGGTCCTGGCCGTGATTCGTCGGTGCGTGCGTTGAATGCTCTTGGTATCAAAATCACCAGCATCGCTGACATCACGCCGATTCCGCACAACGGCTGCCGTCCGCCCAAGCGTCGTCGCATTTAAGGGGAAGCTACGTGGCTCGTTATATTGGACCTAAATGTAAGCTCTCGCGCCGCGAGGGTACTGATCTGTTCTTGAAGAGTGCTCGTCGCTCTTTGGATTCCAAATGCAAACTGGACTCTCGTCCAGGTCAGCACGGTCGCACTTCTGGTGCCCGTACATCTGACTACGGTTTGCAGTTGCGTGAAAAGCAGAAACTGAAACGTATGTACGGCGTGCTGGAAAAACAGTTCCGTCGCTACTTTGCTGAAGCTGATCGCCGCCGTGGTAACACTGGTGAAACGCTGATTCAGTTGCTGGAATCCCGTCTGGACAACGTTGTATACCGTATGGGCTTCGGCTCCACACGTGCAGAAGCTCGTCAGTTGGTTACTCACCGTGCAATCGAAATCAACGGTCAAACCGCTGATATCGCTTCCATGTTGGTTAAACCCGGTGATGTAGTTTCCATCCGTGAAAAATCTCGTGCACAAGGCCGTATCAAAGAATCTTTGGAATTGGCTGCTAGCACAGGTTTCCCACAGTGGGTTGAAGTTGACAGCAACAAATTGAGTGGTGTGTTCAAACAAGCTCCGGACCGCGCTGACGTGGCCCGTGACGTGAACGAATCACTGGTTGTTGAGTTGTACTCCCGTTAATCAGCTACATTACGTATCTGATTTAAGCACCCATTATTGGTTTTGTACTGATAATGGGTGTTGCTGGTTTTTAGAGCTGGAATTTCCAGCGTTTTCCCATCAGCCTTATCGGTGTAACGAGCCGAGGGTATTGAAAAGGAATCTACATGTCTCAAGCTTTTTTGAAGCCTCGTTCCATTGAAGTTGAAGCAGTTAGTAAAAATCACGCTCGCGTGATTATGGAACCTTTCGAGCGCGGCTACGGCCACACTCTGGGTAACGCACTGCGTCGCATCCTGTTGTCCTCCATGACTGGTTTTGCACCTACAGAAGTGCAGATCACAGGCGTGGTACATGAATACTCCACACTGCCAGGCGTACAAGAAGATGTCGTAGACATCATGCTGAACCTGAAAGGTATTGTGTTCAAACTGCACGGTCGCGAAGAAGTGACACTGACTCTGAGCAAATCCGGTCTGGGCCAAGTTTTGGCTAGCGACATTGATTTGCCACACGACGTGGAAATCCTGAACCCCGATCACGTTATTGCCAACCTGACCGACGACGGTAAGTTGGAAATGACTATTCGTGTGGAAGAAGGCCGTGGCTACGTTCCAGGTAACGTGCGTGCGTTGTCTGATGACCGCCAACATACGATTGGTCGTATTGTTTTGGACGCATCTTACAGCCCAGTTCGCCGTGTTAGCTATGCAGTTGAAAGCGCACGTGTGGAACAGCGTACTGACTTGGACAAACTGGTTCTGGACATCGAAACCAACGGCGTGTTGAACCCAGAAGAAGCTGTACGTCAGGCTGCTCGCATCCTGATGGACCAGATCTCTGTGTTTGCAGCTTTGGAAGGTGCTGAAGAAGCCCAAGAAACTCCAGAGCGCGCTACACCTCCAATCGATCCAGTATTGTTGCGTCCTGTGGACGATCTGGAATTGACTGTTCGTTCCGCAAACTGCCTGAAAGCCGAAAACATTTACTACATCGGCGATCTGATTCAGCGTACGGAAAACGAACTGCTCAAGACACCAAATCTGGGCCGCAAATCTTTGAACGAAATCAAAGAAGTGTTGGCTTCCCGTGGTTTGACCTTGGGTATGAAACTGGAAAACTGGCCTCCTCTAGGGCTAGAGCGTCCATAAATAGTTGTAACTGGGGCTTTAGCGGCGTATAAAAACGTGCTAAAGTCCCATGTCTTAGTTGGCCCGCAGCAATACTGATAGAAGAGCCAACGCAGATGAAATCCTTCATCTGATTCAAGATTTATTTTTTAGGAAGAAAATATCATGCGTCATCGTCATGGTTTACGTAAGCTGAATCGTACCAGCAGCCATCGTTTGGCTATGTTCCGCAACATGTCCGTATCTTTGATTACTCACGAAGCAATCAAAACAACTTTGCCTAAAGCTAAAGAGCTGCGTCGTGTAATCGAGCCTCTGATCACTTTGGCTAAAGATGACACAGTTGCAAACCGTCGTTTGGCTTTTGCACGTCTGCGCGACCGCGACGCTGTGACCAAACTGTTCAACGACTTGGGCCCACGTTTCCAAGTACGTAACGGTGGTTACACACGTATTCTGAAAATGGGCTTCCGCCAAGGCGATAACGCTCCCATGGCTTTCATGGAATTGGTAGACCGTCCTGACGCTGTTGCTGACGAAGCAGCTGCTGAGTAATACGGCACACAGAATAAGAAAAACGGACCTAATCAGGTCCGTTTTTTTATGCCTGCTCGTTACGCAAGGTACTAAGAAGCTGTACGCCTGACAATACTGCAATAGCATCTAAAGCCTGTGCCTCATGCCTGAGGTACTATAGGCAGATTCTATGAATGAAGAGGATACAGGTAAGCGTATGATGCCCTTAACGCAAGATGCTTTGTCGTCGTTTAGCCCAGATGCCGTTGTGTTGGTGCTGAGCAATGCACCCGATGAATTGCTGGCAAAACGCATTGCACACTATGTAGTAGAAGAAGGTTTAGTCGCTTGTGCGAACCTTGGCACACCTTCGTTGTCTATGTACATGTGGCAGGGGGAATTAGAAGGGGCGACAGAGGTGCCGTTGCAGTTCAAAACGACGGTGCGCCGTGTAGAAGCGTTGATTCAACGCATTGCTTCTTTACACCCTTACGAAGTGCCAGAGGTACTTGTGGTGCCAGTCGTGGCGGGGTTGGGTAGTTACATCAAGTGGGTTCAGGATGAAACTGCAGCCCCTCCTGTGTTGAAAAAATCATAACTGAGAGTGACACATGCAGTGTGTAGCGGCAAAGACGGGTAGAGAGAAAAACAAACTAAGCGCAGTGGTTGGGTGGTTAATGCTGCTGATCGTGGGTTGGGCAATGCTGATGCAGCCCGCACGAGCAGAAGAGGATTACCTAGACCCTGAAGACGCTTTTCAGTTCAGTGCAGCAATGCATAGTCCTACCGAGCTGGATATACACTTCGTTATTGCTCCTGAATACTACATGTACAGGGATCGCTTTGTGTTTGAAGCGATGCCTAGCAGCGATTGGCTGGGTGAGGCTGCTTATCCTCCCGCTGCGATTGTGTACGATCCTACCTTTGAAAAAGACATGGCGATTTATCGCCGTGAAGTCACTATCCGCCTGCCTATAAAAGAAGGCTCTATGCTGCCTTTGCAGCTAGAGGTTACTAGCCAAGGCTGTGCGGATGCTGGGTTGTGTTATTCACCCAGCACACATGAACTCACCCTGTCACCCGCAGAGGGTGGTTATAAGGTCAGCGGTGAGGGCGTGGTGAAAAGCGTACCGGCTCCGCTAACTGAGGTGGTGACGGAAGATACGGCAGCCACTAAAGCCGCTGCGAATGCTTCCGCAACTAGCTTTTTGGATTTAAGTGATACAGGCTTGGCGGCCTACCTGCTGGATGCGTCGTGGTGGCAGATTATGCTGCTGGCGTTTGGCTTGGGTATGCTGCTGTCCTTTACGCCGTGTGTGCTACCAATGGTGCCTATTTTGTTGGGGATTATTGCAGGTCAGGGAACCCCAGTTAAAAGCGTGTCGCGTCAACGCGGTTTGGGTTTAGCAGCCATCTATGTGTTAGGTGTGTCGTTGGTCTATACCGCGTTAGGCGTGGTGGCGGGGCTGTTGGGTGCTAGCTTAGCCGTATGGCTGCAGAATCCATGGATACTCAGCATATTTGCAGTACTGCTATTCATCTTGGCGCTGTCTATGTTTGATGTGTACCAGTTACAGGTACCGTCGGGTATGCAGTCGCGTTTGCAAGGTGTGCTAAGTCGTATTCCTGGCGGACGTTACAGCGGCGTGTTCTTGATGGGCATGTTGTCAGCCTTGATTGTTGGCCCTTGTGTAGCTGCGCCGCTTGCTGGTGTGCTGCTGTTTATCTCGCAAACCGGTAATGTGTTGATTGGTGCTATGGCGTTGTTTGCCATGGCATGGGGTTCCGGTGTGTTGCTGCTATTGGTGGGGGCAACATCAGGTGTGCTAATGCCTAAAGCGGGTGCATGGATGAACACCGTGAAGCAGATATTTGGTTGGTTTTTGATTGCCACGGCACTGTGGATGTTGACGTCGGTTCTACCCACCGTCTGGTTCATGTTGGGCTGGGCAGTGTTGGCAGCATGGCTAGGTTTATTGTTGGGTGTAGGGCGTGCGCATGACGCCGCTGCATCGGCAGGTAAGCTATTCCTGAAAGCCTTGGGGTGGCTGTCACTGTGTTGGGCAGTGTTGATTCTGGTGAGTGTGGCCAGCGGTGGGCGCAGCGTGTTGGAGCCATTAGCACATTGGCAAGGTGGCGGTGTAGGAACAGGTAGTGCCGTCACAGCACCTGCTTTTCAGAAAGTAGAAAGCCTTGCTGAGTTGGAAGAAAAACTGGCGAATAGTGGTGGCAGAACCGTCATGTTAGATTTCTATGCCGATTGGTGTGTGTCGTGCATAGAAATGGAGAAATTTACCTTCAGTGATCCGGCTGTGGCTCAGAAAATGAACACGATGTTGCTGTTGCAGGCAGACGTGACAGCTAATACGCCTGAGCACCGTGCCTTACTTAAACGGTTTAACTTGTTTGGGCCGCCCGGAATTATTCTGTTTGATGCACAAGGACGGGAGTTAACCGATGCACGCGTTGTAGGGTTTATGCCTGCAGAGCGTTTCTTGCAGGTGTTGAACTCAGCACGTTAAGGCGCGTTGTGATGACAAAACAGGCCATGCTTTTGCATGGCCTGTTTGTTTTGGTGCTACGGATTAGTTTTGCAGCGTTTGGTAAATGGACTCAATCACTTCTGGCCCAATGCGAGAGGCCATTTGTTCGTGTACAGGGCGCAGTGCTGCTACCCATTCACTGCGTTCTTCAGGGGTGAGTTCGTAAATGGTAGTGTGCCCAGCGGCGCGTATGGCAGCCAACGCATCATCGTTCTCTAATTGTGAGATCTCGTTCGCGTATGTAGTGGCGTCTGCCATAGCACGCTCTAGTTGCTCGCGCAGAGTGGGGTCTAACTCATCCCAAAATTTCTTGTTCACGATGACGGCATAGCCTATGTAGCCATGGTTGGATAAGGTGGCGTGTTTCTGCACTTCGTGCATTTTCTGGGTATAGAGGTTGGACGGTGTGTTCTCTGTACCGTCTACTACGCCAGTTTGCAGTGCTTGATAGGACTCAGAAAATGCCATCACTTGTGGAATGGCTTCTAACGCCTGCATTTGAGCTTCTAGCACCTTGGAGGACTGTATACGCATCTTCAAACCCAGAAAATCATCTGGCGTATGCAAGGGCGAGTTGGCGCTCATGATTTTGAAGCCGTTATCCCAGTAGGCTAAGCCTTTAATACCTTTAGGCTCTAGCATGGCCATTAGGTCTTGGCCTACTTGGCCTTGGGTCACTTTGTTCAGGTCGTCTGTGCTTTGAAAGATAAATGGTAGGTCAAATACCTCGAAAGCACGCACGCCCAGGGGGCCAAACTTGGCTAGGGAGGGCGCCAACATCTGTACGGCTCCTAGCTGTAGTGCTTCGAGTTCTTCTTTGTCTTTGTACAGTTGGGAGTTCGGATACACCTCTACCAGCACTTTGCCATCGGTATATTGCTCAGCCAACTCTTTGAATTTGTCAGCCCCTTTGCCTTTGGGTGTGTCAGGGGAGACGACGTGGCTGAATTTGATAATCAGGGGGTTAGCCAGTGCAGGCAGACTGAAACAGGTGGCTGCCATAAGGGCAGCGGCCAGTACTTTTTTTATAGGCATTGTTGTCTCCAGGAATAGTTATGATTGGAATAAGCCTCTGGTTAACTGTACTGAATGCCTAGCACAGAATGAATTTTTATTTGACGAATCAATACTTAACCAGCTGTGAACCGGTGAGTGGAATGGAGCTATAGCGGGGATGTGACCGCGTTTAGCGCCATGTGTTGGCTGAGTAAATCGTAAACATGACGGGTGTGGTTGTGCAGTGGCGCGCGCCGCATCCACAGGAAGTAGCTCACGTCGGGTAGTGGCGGTAGTTGTTCACTGGTGCCTAGCACACGGAAATCCGTACTGATGAGTTCGATGTTACGCGCCGTGATACCTAAACCCGCATGTAGGGCGGCTTTAATGCCTGATAGATTGGGCGCTACGTAATTGGTTTGCCATGTGGCGTGTGCTTGCTCTAGCGCCGTCAGGGCGATTTTTCTGTATAGGCTAGGCTCATCCGCCAGTATTAAGGGTACGGGCTTGCTAGGGTCGTGTACGTAGCGTGCAGAGGCTAGCCAGACGGTAGGCGAGCGGCGTATGACAAAACCAGCGAGTTCCGAATCGAATCGGCTAGAGATAGTGAGATCTAGCTCCCCTCTGTGCAGAGCTTCCATCAAGATGGGGCTGCGATCCACCTGTATTTCTAGCTTGATGCGTGGCAGGTTGCGAACCACGTGTGCCAAGACAGTAGGAAAGATGGAGTCAGCCACGTCGTGCGGCGCGCCTATACGTACTATGCCTTCGGGGTCTGTGCTGTGCAGTGTGCGTACACACTCATCATGCAAGGCCAGAATCTGCTGGGCATAACGTAGCAGCAGTTCGCCATGTTCTGTCAGTGTTTTATTGCGTCCTTCTTTGCTGAAAATGGTTTTATGCGTCAGGTTTTCTAGTCGCTGCATTTGCTGCGTGATGGCCGATTGCGTACGGCTAACAGCTTCTGCTGCGTTGGCAAATGTACCGTGTTTGGCAATGGCGACCAAAGTGCGCAAGAGTTCTATATCCAAATTGATCATATTAGTTTTTCTAATGTATTTGCATAAAACTCTGTATTGTTGGAGGGCTTGTCTATAAGTAAAGTAGCATCAATTTCGCTGAAAACAAACAATAAGGCAGGGGATAGAAATGAATGTATCAGAGGTTCGTGCTGAGGCTGTAGATCATCGCATCAAAAACATAAGAAGTATTGTAGAAAAAGAAGGGCTATCTACGGCGTCGTTAGGGCAGATATTGCAGCAGGTACTGGTATTGGCTGAGCATAAAGAGTGGTGGTCTGAAGCGTATTTTCCTGCGCCTGAAGAGGGTGAGTTGCAAGCGCGCTATTTGATCTCTGAAGAGGAGGATCGCTCGTACGCGTTGTACTTGAATGTGATGCGTCCGGGTAAGAAAATCGTGCCGCATAATCACACGACGTGGGCGTGTATCGCGGCTGTAGAGGGGGTGGAATACAACTATGTGTATACCCGAACTGATGATGCGCAAGTGCCTGGGGTTGGGATTGTGAAACGCACAGCGAAAGTCGTGGTTGAACCGGGCACAGGCATTGCCTTAATGCCAGATGATATCCACGCCGTGGAAATCGAGGGCAATAACGTGATTCGCCATTTGCATATGTATGGTTTGGCGTTAGAAACCCTGGATCAGCGTTTGGCCTTTGATGTAGAAAAAGGCACCTGCGCCGTGATGCCTGTGGGCGTTCAAACCAGACGTTAAGACCTACTATGATGCAGCCAACACAGATGAATGCAGAAGTATCGGTAGCGGTTTTGCGGCAGTGGTTGGCCGATGGCTCTGAGATTGCTTTGCTGGATGTGCGAGAGCATGGGCAGTACGGTAGCGGCCATTTGTTTTATGCCGTGAATGTGCCCTATAGCGTGCTGGAATATCGTGTACTGCACTTGGTACCGAGACGTTCTGTGCGCATGGTGTTATACGCTCAAGGGGGCGGTATTGCACGCCAGGCGCAACAGATTTTGCAGGACATGGGCTATACGCAGGTGTATGTGTTAGCTGGTGGTGTAAAGGCGTGGCAGCAAGCGGGGCATAACGTATTTGCAGGGGTAAACGTACCTAGCAAAACCTTTGGTGAGTTAGTGGAACAACACTGCCATACGCCACACATTAAGGCTAAAGATCTTGCTGCGAGCCAAGCGACGGCAGAATCGTTATTGCTGCTAGATGGACGTCCGTTTGGGGAATACCAAAAGAAAACCATTCCAGGTGCTATATGTTGCCCAAACGGCGAGCTAGCACTACGCGCCACCACGTTGCTGAGAACAACAAACGCTACACGTATTGTGGTGAATTGCGCTGGCCGTACTCGCAGCATTATTGGCGCTCAGACCCTGATTAATTTAGGCGTGTCGTATGAAGTTGTGGCACTGGAAAATGGTACGCAAGGCTGGTTTCTAGAGGGGTTAGTGCTAGAGCAGGGGGCTATGCGTGAAGGTGAGGCCGTGCAGCCCGATGCTGCCGATGTATGGGGGTTGCAGCAGCAGGCTCAGCGTGTGGCTCAAGAAATGGGAGTAAAGCTGGTGACGGCTGCGCAGGTGCAGCAGTGGTTAACTGAATCGCATCGCACTACATATGTGTGCGATGTGCGCACGGCAGCAGAATATCAGCGTAATACCTTGCCTGTAGCAAAACATACGCCGGGTGGGCAGTTGGTGCAGGCCACGGATCAATACATAGGTACTCGGGGTGCCAGAATTGTTCTGTGGGATGACCTGCAGGTACGCTCATGGGTGACAGCGAGTTGGTTGTTGCAAATGGGTTGGGACGTGACGGTGCTGGAACGCGATGCGGGTGCACTATTGGGGTGCGTGCAGGGTGTGGTAGCAGATGACCCTGTGGAGTTTGAGTTGTCGCACATGACGGTGGAGCAATTGGCAGCCAGCGTGCGTCTTAACGCTGCACAACTGATTGATATACGTCCTAGCCAACAGTATCGTGCCGCACATTTGCGAGGTGCACAGTGGTCTATACGACCACACTTAAGGTATGCCACGCTGAAGATCAATCAGTTGGTAGTAGTGATCGCTTCGGACCCTTACAGTGCAGCGTTGGCCGCCAAAGAGTTGCAGGGGTTGGGTGTGCAGCACGTGTGTTGGCATGACGGCACTACCGCTCAGTGGTTAGCGGCAGGGTTAGTGCTTGAGAGTAGTCCTGAGCAGCCAGCCGATGACGATTGCATTGATTATGTGTTCTTTGCGCATGACCGGCATGATGGTAACCGACAGGCGGCGCTGCAATATTTGGCGTGGGAGACTGACCTGCTACAGCAGGTTGATGAGCTGGAGCTACAGTATTTTAAGGTGTATGTAGCCCCCTAACGGGATAGGGGGCCAATGCAGATACTACTTAGTTGCCTTGCAGTCTGAGTTGCTTAGCAGCGTCAATCGCGAAGTAGGTCAAGATGCCATCGCCGCCAGCGCGTTTGAACGCCAGCAGGGATTCCATCATGACTTTGTCGTGATCCAGCCAGCCATTAGCGGCAGCGGCTTTGATCATCGCGTATTCGCCACTTACTTGGTACGCAAAGGTAGGCATGCCAAAGGCTTGTTTGATGTCGCGCAGCACATCTAGGTATGGCATGCCAGGTTTCACCATAACCATATCAGCGCCTTCGCGGATGTCGGCAGCGACTTCCCGCAAGGCTTCATCGCGGTTGGCTGGGTCCATTTGGTAGCTGGCTTTATCGGATTTACCCAAGTTGCTGGCCGAACCTACCGCATCACGGAATGGGCCGTAGAAGGCACTGGCGTATTTGGCGGAGTACGCCATGATACGGGTGTCGATGTGGCCGTTTTCATCCAAGGTGTGGCGAATCGCGCCTACGCGGCCATCCATCATGTCGCTAGGTGCCACAATGTCTACACCTGCGTTGGCTTGTGTCAGTGCTTGTTCACGCAGTACTTCTACCGTAGGGTCGTTCAGCACGTAACCATCTTCGTCGATGATGCCGTCTTGGCCGTGGCTGGTGTAAGGGTCTAGCGCAACGTCGGTCAGAATGCCCAATTCTGGGAAGTTCTGTTTCAAGCTGCTCACTACACGAGGGATCAGGCCGTCGGGGTTGGCTGCTTCGCTACCATCCGGTGTTTTCAGGCTGGGGTCGATCACAGGGAACAGTGACAGTACTGGAATCCCCAGTTTCACACACTCTTCAGCAATCGCCAGAATGGTATCAGGCGAGTAGCGGTATACGCCGGGCATGGAGTCCACAGCTTCGCGTATGTTGTTGCCTTCACGCACGAACACCGGGTAAATCAGGTCATTGACGGTCAATACGTTTTCACGCACCAAACGGCGGGTGAAGTCGTCGCGACGATTACGGCGGGGGCGGCTAAGAGGGTAGTTAACGGGGGGTAAGAATTGAGTCATGGCACAACCTTTGGAGAGATCCAGTTTTCAATAAGTAATGTCGCTTCCTCAATGCCAATACGGTGCGTGGCCGAAAAAGGGATGGCTTGAATATTCCCCATGGCAGCGAGTTGTTTACGGGCTTCAGCAGCCGCTTGTATACGTTTACCATACGCGAATTTATCCGCTTTGGTGAGTAGTACCAGCAATGGCTTGCCTGTAGGAGCGATCCAGCGTGCTAATTGCACGTCTAATGCGGTAACGCCTCGTCGTATATCCAGCATCAATACAACACCTGCCAGAGAGCTGCGTTGGCGCAAGTAGCCGCCTAGCATTTCATCCCAGTCTTGTTTTTCTTGGCGCCCTACCGCGGCGTAACCGTAGCCAGGTAAGTCGACGAGGTAACCTAAAGATTCTTCAGGTTCTAATGGGTCCGGGATGCCGAACATGTTGATCAGGCGAGTTCTACCCGGCGTTTTACTGGAAAACGCCAAACGTTTTTGGTTTGCCAGTACGTTAATAGACGATGATTTCCCCGAGTTGGAGCGACCCACAAAACAGACCTCTGGCGGGCCGGGGGGCGGGAGTTGGTCCAGCTTTGCAGCAGAAATAGTGAAGCTGGCGCGATGTAAGATTGACATGATTAAGGCAATTTCCCGTTTAAATCCAAGCTCTATTGTATAATCTTGGGATTTGAAACAGTAACCGTCGTGTTCCGTGCAGATCCCTTACAGCAGAAATAATACGGTATACGACGACCAGTGACTTACAAATACTGCGGTATTTGTGTCTAAATCGCGATCGTCGAGGACTACATGAAGCTGAAGCGCGTGCTTTCCAGAATCGTTATTGCCAGCGGCCTTGTGGCAGCCTGTTCCACCTTCTCTTTGGCGCATGCTGCAGATACCGCTGCAAAACCTGATGCAGCTAAGGGCGAGCAACTCTACTTGAACGGTGAACTGTCCCGTGGTGTACTGGCCTGTGTGACCTGTCACGGTGCAGCAGGGAATAGTGTCATTGAAATGTACCCTAGCATTGCAGCACAACCATTTGAGTATGTGGTTAAACAGCTGCATGATTTCCGCCCTGGTGCAGAAAATACCCCTCCACTGCGCCGTGCTGCCAATGGCAACCCTGCTGTAATGACCAGCATTGTGACTGGCATGACCGAGCAAGAAATGCGTGATGTGGCGTTTTACGTATCTCAACAAAAAGTGGATTGGGAATTGGCTGCCCGTGCAACCAACGAAGAATCTTTTGAGCGCGGCCAACAAATTTGGCGCGGAGGTTTGCCTGACCGTAACGTAGCGGCTTGTGCGGCCTGTCACTCGCCTAACGGCGCAGGTCTACCAGGTAAATATCCACGTTTGGCCGGTCTACCCGCTTCTTACTTGCAGGAACAGTTGAAATTGTTCCGTAGCGGTGACCGTAACAACGAAGCAGCGATGCACGAGTTGGCTGATCGCATGAATGATGCCGATTTGTCTGCCGTAGCGGATTACGCTGCTGGCTTGCGCTAGAGCAAAACGCTTGTTTTTAGCGACTGCTATATTCGACATTACAGTCTGTAACGATTACAGGCTGTAGTGTTGAGGACGAAACTCCCCTCTACGGGGAGTTTTTGTTGTGTGGACAGGAACCTTTAGTCTTAAAGTGGTTCTAAATAGCTTTGACTTATAAGCCCTGAATCCCCCTGTTTTAGTTTCTTCCAGAGATTTTTGTGACTAACAAACGTCAATTTGGCGCTTCTGAACTGTTCGAGCTGCTAGGTTCCATGCGTTTCGCAGTGAGCTTGCTTATGTTCATCTGTGTGGCCAGTATCATTGGTACTGTGCTGGCGCAAAACCAGCCTATGAACACCTACGTGGACCAGTTCGGGCCATTTTGGGTAGGTGTGTTTGATAGATTCTCCGTTTGGACTATCTACAACACATGGTGGTTCTTGGTCATCATGGGTTTCTTGGTGGTGTCCACCACGGTCTGTGTGATCCGTCATGCGCCCAAGATGCTGAAAGATGCGCGCAATTTCAAAGAATATGTGCGCGGCAACAGCTTGCGTGCTTTCCCCCATAAAGTAGAAGTTAGCAATCACAATAATCCTGAGAAAAATGCTGACGATGTACAAGCGTGGTTGAAAGTTAAAGGCTACCAGTACAAAGTACGTAAAGATGCCGATGGCAGCTTGATGTTGGCGGCCAAAAAAGGCAGCTCCAATCGACTGGGCTACATTTTTGCTCACGTTGCCATCGTTGTGATCTGTATTGGCGGTTTGATGGACAGTGAACTGCCCACACGACTGCAAGTATGGCTGGGCGGGAAGAAGCCTATCACTGAAAATATTTTGATTTCCGAAGTGCCGCCTGAAGGGCGTTTGCCAGCTGCCAACCCTAGTTTCAGGGCTAACTTGCTAGTGCCTGAAGGTGTACGTACTGCCACAGCAGTAGTGAACGTGGACGAAGGTGTATTGGTGCAGCCCATGCCTTTCGTGTTGGAACTCAAACGTTTCCTGATCGAGTATTACTCCACGGGTATGCCTAGCAGCTTCAAGAGTGAAGTGCGCATTACTGACCCTGATACGGGCGACAGCTTTGACAGAGTAATCGAGGTGAACGAGCCTCTGCGCTACAAAGGCGTCACGGTGTATCAGTCTGGTTTTGATGATGGTGGTTCTACGGTTGAGCTGTTGGCGTACCCATTGCACGGTACGCAAAGCCGTCCGTTCCCTGTATCAGGCAAAATAGGCGAGAGCACACGCTTTGTTGTGGATGACGCAGGCACTGAAGTCAGCGTGAACTTTACTGAGTTGCGCACCATCAACGTGGAAGATATGCGTGACGGTGATCCTCAGCCTAAAGCATTGGCTGAGCATGTGGCGGCTGTAGCGGGTAGTGCCGCAGGGAAGCGTAACGAGAATCTGGTGAACGTTGGACCTAGTGTGCACTACAAGCTGACAGATAGCAGTGGTCAGGCACGTGAATACACGCATTACATGTCACCAGTGGTATTGGATGGTTTCCCTGTGTTCTTGGCGGGGATGAATGTGTCGCCCCAAGTGGGTTTCCGTTATGTGCGTATTCCTGCGGATGATCAGTTATCTATGCAAGAGTTCATGCGTTTGCGTGCCGCATTGGAAGACCCTTCTTTAGTGCGACAAGCTGCATTGCGTTTTGCGGAGCGTAACGGTGATGCCGCGCCAGACTCTTTGCTGCATACTGCTGCACAGAATGCGTTAACTAGTTTTGCACGTGAAGGTTTTAACGGTTTGATTGGTCGTGTGCCAGAAGCTGAGCGCGAGAAGATTCTTGGCTTCACTGTGCCCATGATTCAGCTTTCGTTGATTGAGTTACGTGATATTCTGCGAGAGCGTGCTGGCGAAAAAGCAATTGTGTATGAAGGCGATGAAGGTATGCGTGCCCAACAGTGGACACAGCTTGCCGTATTAGCCTTGGCCAATTTGCCAGAATACCCCGCTCCGGTAATGTTAGGCCTGCGTTCGTTTGATCATGTACAGGCTAGTGTGTTCCAAGTGGCACGTAGTCCAGGTATGTACATTGTGTATACCGGCTCGTTGTTCTTGGTGATTGGCGTCTTTACGATGTTCTATGTTCGTGATCGACGCATTTGGGTGTGGATACGACCACAAGAGGGTGGCAGCTCTATGCAGGCTGCAATGACCTCACAACGGCGCAATTTGGATTTCAACCGCGAGTTTGACGAGTTCAAACAGAGTTTCCAGCGCTTGTCCGCATAGAGAGGAGTCTAAAAATGTCTGAGTCAGCGATGCTTTCACAGTCACAACAGTGGCAGGCTTCCATGGCAGCAAGCGGGGATTCCCGTGGTGTGCGTGGTCGCTTGCAACTGAGTGACTATCTGTACTTTATTGTTTTGTCGCTTGGGGTGGCTTACTGTCTGACCGCCTATACCGACTTTATGGATGGCTACGAAAAGATCATCCTCTGTGGTGCTGTGCCACTGCTGGTCTGGATGGGTTGGTTGTGGCGTCCACTACGTACATTAACCGTACTAAGCGGTTTAACAGCGATTTTGGCTATTTGGCTCTACAGTCCAGATGGCAGTCTGTTAAGCGGTGATCTCTCTCGTGCAGACAGCGTTTTCTTGTTGCGTTACTTGTTCTCGTCTCAGTCCGCTATTTTGTGGATGTGTGCGTTGTTCATGATTGCCATGGTGTGCTACTGGATAGGGTATGTGAGCAAAACAGCAGCATGGCTGGGTACAGCACTAACATGGGCAGGGGTGTACGCTGGTACCGTAGGTATGTTTGTACGCTGGCGCGAAGGCCACTTGTTGGGGCCTGGCTTGGGTCATATCCCCGTCAGTAACTTGTACGAAGTGTTTGTGATGTTTGCGTTGATTACAGCCATGTTCTACCTGTATTACGAGCGTCGTTATGCGACCCGTAGCTTGGGTGGTTTTGTGCTGATGGTGATTAATGCTTCGGTGATCTTCTTACTCTGGTACTCGTTTGCTCGCGATGCGCACCAGATTCAGCCGTTGGTTCCTGCACTGAAAAGCTGGTGGATGAAAATTCACGTGCCTGCTAACTTTATTGGTTACGGCACCTTCGCCTTAGCAGCGATGGTGGGCTTTGCTTACCTGATTAAAGAAAATGGTCAAACACGCTCATGGAGCAAGTTGTGGCCGGTATTTGTGCTGGGCATGTTGCTCTGTGCCGAGCCTATGATCTTTGGCTCACGCAGTGAGCTCTCCGTTACATGGATGTTGTTCTTCGGTATTAGTGCGCTAATTGTAGGGGCTATTCTGGCACTACGTGGCCCAATTTCCCGTCAGTTGCCTGATCTGGAAGTGCTGGATGACATCATGTACCGCGCCATTGCCATCGGCTTTGCGTTCTTCACTATTGCCACCATTTTGGGTGCGCTGTGGGCAGCGGATGCATGGGGCACATACTGGCAGTGGGATCCTAAAGAAACATGGGCCTTGATCGTGTGGCTGAACTACGCGGCATGGTTGCACATGCGTTTGATGAAAGGTATGCGCGGTACTATTGGTGCTTATTGGGCACTGGGCGGCTTACTGATCACCAGTTTTGCATTCCTAGGTGTGAACATGTTCTTGTCCGGTTTACACTCATACGGCGAGTTGTAAAGCACCTAGAAGGTTGTAGTTAGTCAGTATTACCGGGAGTGTTTGTCAATGAAGGACAGCACTTCCGGTGACTGTACTAAGTCTCGTATATCGCGGGCAGCCAATATCTCAGTTGGCGATCTAGCCCCAGACACCACAAAGCCCTGCACGTAATCTACGCCTATATCGCGCAGTATATGCAGCGTCTCTACATCTTCCACCCATTCCGCAATGCTCACCATGCCCAAGTTGCGTGCCAGCTCTACGATGGTGCGTACGATGGCCACATTGGTGTTCTTCAACAGCATGTTGTGTATGAGTGAGCCGTCTATCTTAATAGCGTCAGTAGGCAGCTCTTGCAGGTACGAGAATGAGGTATAGCCTGCACCAAAGTCGTCCAGCGCAATGCGTACCCCTTTGTGTTGTAAGCGTTGCATGAACAATCGGGTGCGTTCTAAATCTTGCAGTGCCACACCTTCGGTGATTTCTACACACAGCCTATTGGCAAGGTGATCGAAGTTTTCCAAAATGGTGAATAGCTCATCAATGAACTTGTCATCATTTAAGGACACACCGCTGAGGTTGATATTGATTTGCTGGGTACGTGGCAACTGTGTGTGGTGTTTGTCTAGCCACTCTAAAGTCGCGGCGAACACCCATTTGTCGATAATAGACACTGTGCCGCTTTCTTCGGCAGCAGCAATAATCTTGCCTGAGGGCATCAAGTTATTTTGCGAGTCACGTACCCGTAGCAGTACCTCTACATTCAACGAATTTAAGGGGTTTTGCAGAGCCATTAACGGCTGCATTTCCAAATACAGACCACCAGAGGCGCCGCTTTCCAACTCTTTGAACAAGCGCAGTTCTTCAGCGTGTTGGTACAGCTCGGTAGACCCTTGTTTGTACAGTACAGAAGGCAGTTGGGTACGGCGAGCATCGCGGCAAGCTCGGTTTGCAGCGGCTAGAGCATCTTCTGCACGGGTGTCGGCAGACAGCTCTACCAAGCCAATGGCACTTTGCAGGTTAAAACTACGGTTGCCTGCATAGATACTGCCTTGGTTTAGGGATTTAATGATCTTCTCGGCCGTGGCTTGGGCTTGTTCTGGCGTGGTGTCATTAAACAGAATCAGGAACTCATCGTTACCCAATCTACCTAATTCTTGGCCCGGATGCAGCGTGGTTTCAATGCGATGACTTACCTCTTTAAGCAGCGCGTCACCTGCAGCGTGGCCGTACGCATCGTTTACGTGTTTAACGTAATTCAGATCTAGGTAGGCCAAGATACAGTTATTACCTTCGCGTACCTGATCCAACGAGAAAGATAAGGCTTTCTCTATGCCCCGTTTGTTCAGTACGTCGGTAATGGGGTCATGGTTGGCCATCTGTTTCAGCTTACGGATGGTTTCTGACCGTTTACTAATGTCTTGTAGAGAGCCCTCAATCATTCCTGCTGTACGTAAGGCACGTAACCCAAACTGCTGTGGCAAACCGGGGTGAGAGGCTGCAGATAAGCGGCTGATGTCTGTATCTTCGCCACTTAAGCTGGTTTGTATGATGGCTTCCCAGTCGGTAGTGCCAAAGAATTGTTCCCACTGGTAGTCTTCGATTTCTTCGTGTTCAGATAGCCCTAAAAAGGCGTAGAACACACTGTTTGCATAGACGAACTGGCCATTCTCATCCAGTGTGAAAATCCCAAAGGGGCTGATGCAGTGATTGGCGATGAGGGTTTGCTCAGCTACGGTGCGGCTGTAGCGTTCTTCACGTAAACGTTCGCCCAACAAAGTGGCCACCATCAGGCTGGATAGAGGCAGCGCTAGTACGCTTTGGAAGGTATCTAGGAAGTTGCTGGATAGTCCCAGCAGTATCAGCAACATCAAGACCAGCACGCAGAGCGATGCACTGAGCAGCATGATATGCCAGAGTGACAAGGGAGCGGGTTGTTGCTCAGAGTGCATCATGCCATAGCACACGACCACAATGCAGCTGAGTAAGCCTATGCCGCTCAATAGCAGCATGGCAGGCATAAAGAGGGTGCGTTCTAACAGGAAGGCTGCGGGCAACAGAGCGAGTCCGCCCCATTGTAGAGCGCGTAATAGCAGCGAAAAAGGTAGTGGCTGTACGACGGTGCGCAGCAGTTGGGTAAAGAGGGTGTAGCTCACCAAGAAGTAGGCGGCGAGGGTGGCCTGTCGGATAGTAGGTAGCCAGGCAGCGGGCAGTTCATGCCCTAACCAGAGGTTATCCCAACCCATGGCCATAGCGCCTAAACGTAGGTTGCCTACCAGCCAGACGGCAACCAGTAGGTAGAGGCTTTGTTTATTTACTAAGGCGATCACCAACAGCAATGCTGCCAAGGTGAGCAGACCGCCTTCTAGTAGCGCGATATAACGCGTGTAGCGCTGGCTGGCCTGTGCCCATTCGGAGCTAGTCCAGTTTTGGATGCTGAATGGTCCGGAAACACTAGGCAATACATTGCAGTACACCGTGCCTAGTGGGGCCAAGCCATCAGTTTGTAAGGCATAACCGTGATTAGAGCCTAAGGCTGAGGTCGGCAGTTGGCTGAGTTCTTCTTGTTCAGGTTGGGTACCGTAGCAGTGCAGCCCGAGTAGGGGGCTGGTAGCAAAGCGTATGTCGTGGGCGGTGTTGTCGAAGTCTTCTGGTAGAGAGAACTGCAGCCAAAAAGAATCGTGTGTAGAAAGGCGTAATTCAGAGGGTTGTTTTGCCAGTGCGGTTTGTATTGCCAATGATGGAGGTGTGTGTGCGTAGGGAGCCGGCAGCGTTTGCAGGCTTAACGAAAAACCCGCAGCACTGGGATAGTGTGCGGGTAGTTGCAACAATGCCACCAGCGAAAGCAGGCAAATAAACAGCGGCAGCACATAGATGCTGAGTACTTCGGTGATACGTTGGCTTGCGCCAGACCGTGTACGATCATTGAGTGTGGTAGTGGAATCCATCATGAATTTAGACAGCCTTGATCACCACGGCAGACACGGATCAGCTGTCGCGGCAAATTGTTATAGTTTGTTAACGGTGAGGCGTCTGCGTTCTTTAAAAACTAAGCCCTGAAAATCAGGGCTTAGTGGTGATGCTTAAGGTAGTAGGCGTTCCGAAGCAAAGAGACTGTGTAGTTCTTCACGGGGGCGTACTAGATGTGCAGTCTTGCCATCCACAATAATTTCGGCTGCACGTGGTCTGGTGTTGTAGTTGCTAGCCATGGTGAATCCGTACGCACCTGCTGACATAATTGCCAATAGATCGTGCTGTTCTAAAGCCAGTTTGCGGCCACGGGCTAACCAGTCACCGCTTTCGCAGATAGGGCCAACAATGTCGTATTCCAAGGCTGTAGTGCCGTCTTGGCGAGGGCGTACAGCTTCTACATCGTGCCACGCATCGTAGAGTGTGGGGCGAATAAGATCATTCATGGCCGCATCAACGATAGCGAAATTTTTGGCTTCTGAGGGTTTCAGGTATTCCACTTTGGTCAGCAACACACCGGCGTTACCTACCATAGAGCGGCCAGGTTCCAGCACCAACTGCAAGTGAGACAAGCCACGAGCATCCAGTGCTTTGAAGACTTCTGTCAGCAGCATGGTTGGGGTAGCAGGCGTTTCGTCGGTGTAACGAATGCCCAAGCCGCCGCCCAAATCAAGGTGAGACAACTGCACGCCTTGCTGTGACAAGGTGTCAATCAGGTTCAGCAGTTTATCCAGCGCATCCAAGTAGGGACTGATCTCAGTGATTTGAGAGCCGATGTGGCAGTCCACACCAACGATTTTTAGTTGTGGATGTTGTTTTGCCAGCGCGTAGACGTCAGGCGCATCTTCGATAGCAATACCGAATTTGTTGTCTTTCAGGCCTGTGGAAATGTACGGGTGGGTGTGGGCGTCTACATCAGGGTTCACGCGCAGCGAGATGGGCGCTACACAATTTCTATCCGCAGCGATTTGCGCAATGTGCAGCAATTCATTTTTGGATTCCACGTTGAAGCATTTGATCTGTGCATCCAGAGCTGCTTCAATTTCCCACCGCTGTTTGCCTACGCCAGAAAACACCACTTTGCGTGGGTCGCCACCGGCAGCGATCACGCGCGCCAATTCACCGCCAGACACAATATCAAAGCCTGCGCCGTGGTTAGCCAGTTCGCGCAGAATGGCCAAGTTGGAGTTGGCTTTCATGCCATAGCACACTAATACATCACGGCCCTGTTTAGCCTTTTCATAGCTGTCCCAAGCGTCTTTCAACGCTTGTCGCGAATAGACATATAAAGGAGTGCCGTGCTCTTTGGCTAAGTCTTCCAGAGAGCATTGTTCGGCATGCAGTACGCCATTATGAAATTGAAAATTCGGAGCTACGGTCATGATGGTAAATAGAGGTCATGAAAAAAAGCAGGGGGCTGATCCGGTCACCGGGTCAGGCAATAGGTGCAGCGTTAGTGTTGACGCTAGACGCTGCAGCTTGTTCGGGTAAAACGAGGGGGCCTTTATAGCCACAACCTCCAAGTACAACACTTGCTCCTACTAACAGGATAAGAGCCGTACGTTTAGGTGAGAATTTTGGCTGCATGGTGGTGTTATGAGCTGTTTTAAGCTTTAAGTTTGAAGTATGACAGCCTATGTGTAGACGTCAAACCTCCAGACAACAATGGTGCCATAAGGCACCATTGTGTGTTGTTAATTACGGTCTAGCAAACGTTTGCGGACTATCGTCATAAACGTTGTCATCGTTTTGCAGACCTTGTAGCAATGAGTTGATGCCATCGTCAGGAACATCGGAAACGAAATTATCCATGGCGCTAGGCAAGCCCACGCGTTCAATGGCTACCCCAGATGGGAACTCACTGTAGTAGTAATCCCCATTGGTTTTAGTCAGACCGCTAGGCATTGGGCCTAATGGTTTGTTGGGTTTACCAGCCAGTGCTTCGCGCATGAAGTTGATCCAGATAGGCATAGAAACACCGCCTCCTGTCTCGCCTGAGCCCAGTGATTGCGGACGGTCAAAGCCCATCCATGCAATGCTGACTAGGTCTGGTGTATAGCCAGCAAACCACGCATCCAACGAGTTGTTGGTTGTACCGGTTTTACCGCCAATGTCATTACGTTTCAGCGTTGCTGAAGCACGAGCACCTGTACCCGATGTAGCTACGCCACGCAGCATGTCGTTCATGACATATGCAGTACGTGGGTCTATAACCTGTGCTTTGGAATCACCGGCGACTACCGGTTTGGCGCGCATGATGACTTGGTCATTGCTGTCGGTCACGTAATCAATCAGGTAAGGCTGTACTTTGTAGCCGCCGTTCGCGAATACTGAGTATGCACCCGCCAATTGCAATGGCGTTACGCTACCTGCACCCAATGCCAACGGCAATACGGCAGGGTTACGTTCACGATCAAAGCCAAAGCGGGTGATGTAATCTTGAACATATTGTGGGCCAACCGCTTGCATGATGCGGATGGAAACCATGTTTTTGGATTTGTACAAACCTTGACGCATAGTCAGCATAGGTTCGTAACGACCACCATAGTTTTTAGGATTCCATGCTCTGGAGCCCGTTTGTTCTTTGGTCAATTGGAACGGGGTATCAGCAATTTGAGTAGCAGGAGTTAAGCCTTTTTCCAGTGATGATGCATAGATAAAGGGCTTAAATGCGGAGCCAGGCTGACGCCATGCTTGGGTGACACGGTTGAACTTACCATCGGCAAAGTGGAAACCACCCACCATGGCTTGAATCGCACCGTCTTGAGGGCGAATAGCGACCAGCGCTGCTTGTACAGCAGGCATATTCACGACTTCCCAAGACTCAGGGTTCTTGAACAGGTACACCACAGAACCACGGCTTAGGCGTTGGCCTTCGCTGGCATTAGGTGCCAATGCTCGCGCCACAATACCCAATGCACGTTTGTCGGTAATGTCGATGATGTTATCGGCACTACGGGCGACAGTCAGTTTGGTTGGACTAGCTGACAACACCACACCTGTCAGCAGATCGCCGGTGTCAGGGTAGTTGCGTTGTACGTCGTCCAGAATATCATTCAGTGCATCAGCATCTTGCTCAATACCTTCTGCCAAGCTGACTTGACCTTCAGGGCCTGGGAAAGGCTTTCTGCGGGTGTAGTTCAGAATGCCGTCACGTACGCTGAGGTAAGCGGCTTCTTGGTCTTTGGAATTGATGGTGGTGTAGATGTTGAAACCACGGCTGTAAATATTGTCTTGGTACACGTTGTACAGCAGTTGGCGTGCCAATTCAGCGGCGTATTCACCGTGAATCGCGTAGCCACCCGCAGGTGTGCCTAGAGCAGAGCGGATTTCAATTTTCTGTGCACGTGCCGTTTCGTATTCGTCTTGCGTGATGTAACCCAAATCAAGCATACGACGCAGCACACCCTGTTGTTGACGGGTAGATTCGGCGAAGTTGGTGATTGGGTTGTAGCGAGAAGGCGCACGCTGGATGCCGGCCAACATGGCGGCTTCAGCCAGTGTGACTTCTGTCAGACTTTTGCCGAAGTATGTGCGTGATGCAGCAGGGAAACCGTAGGAACGATGACCCAGATAAATCTGGTTCATGTACAGATCTAGAATCTGATCTTTGGTCAGCGTGGCTTCAATCTTGAACGTCAGCAGCAGTTCGTAGAACTTACGTGTGTACGTTTTCTCGGAAGACAGATAGAAGTTACGCGCCAGCTGCATGGTGATGGTACTTGCGCCCTGTGACTTGCGCATGTTGACCATGTTCATGATCGCGGCACGAGCAACCCCGCGCAGATCAATACCACCGTGCTGATAGAAACGATCGTCTTCAGCAGCCAGCAAAGCAGATTTCATGACGTCGGGGATTTCGTTGAACGGCATAACATTACGCCGTTCTTCACCGAACTCACCAATCAACACCTTGTCTGCGGTATAAATGCGCAAGGGGATACGAGGACGATAATCTGTCATGGCTGTAAGGTCAGGCAGGTTAGGCCATGCCAAGGCGAGCGCTAGCACAACCAGCAGCACGCCACTGACGGCCAAGCCAGTCAGTACCACGATAGATTTCACGATGAACCGGCGTAGCCAGGATCCGGAACGTTTAGTAGAAGTTTGGGCGGAAGAACTCATTGCGGGTGATTTTTAGGCCCTAGGAACAGAATGTAGAGCGTGTGTACCAGTTTACTGTGTTAACAGACGCCATAAAACTCGGATAGTGTACTTTTTTTTGGGTGCGCTAATGGGATAATACACAAATGACAGACTCTTTACCCACAGAACTCATGCAAATTGACCCTTTACCCCCGTTGGGGGAAAGAGAACTGCAACATTTACGGCAACCCGATCAACGCCCCATTTTTCTGGTCGGTATGATGGGTGCTGGTAAAACAACTATAGGCAAACAACTGGCACGCAGCCTGAATCGCAGTTTCACAGATTTGGATCACGAACTGGAAGCACGCTGCGGAGTACGCATCGCAGATATCTTTGACATAGAAGGTGAAGAAGGGTTCCGCAGACGTGAAGCAGCGGCCTTAGATGCTTGCACTCGGTTACCAGGTATTGTGTTGGCAACGGGCGGGGGGGCCATTTTGTTGCCTGAAAACCGCAATTTTCTGAAACAGCGTGGCTTGGTTGTGTATTTGCGAGCAAGCGCAGAAGAACTATTCAAACGCGTCGCCAAAGATAAAAGTCGTCCCTTGTTGCAAACCGCGAATCCACGTCAACGTTTGGCAGAGCTATTAGCTAAACGCGAACCTATGTACGCAGAAGTGGCAGACATTGTGTTCGACACTGGAAGTGCACCCATCTCTACTGCTGTGCGCGATTTGGCGGCTGAATTACTGAATAAATGTGAGGTTAAACAATGAGAGTAGTATCGGTGCAGACGCCTGGCGGCTCTTACCCCATACATATTGCGGCGGGGCGTTTAGCCAAGTTGGCAGACAGCATTCCTGCGGATGTGACCCGTATTGCGTTGATCAGCAACCCTACCGTGATGGGGTTGTACGGTGAGCAAGTGCTGGAAGCGTTGAACCAAACCGGTAAACCAGTGCTGGAAGTGTCTATTCCTGACGGCGAAGCGTACAAAGATTGGAATACGCTAAATAGTATTTTTGACCGCTTGTTGGGTGAGCGACTGGATCGCAAAGCGCTAATCGTTGCATTGGGCGGTGGCGTGGTGGGTGATATTGCTGGTTTTGCTGCTGCATGCTTTATGCGTGGCATCCGCTTTATCCAAGTGCCTACCACCTTGCTGGCACAGGTAGATTCTTCAGTGGGCGGTAAAACTGCCGTGAATCACCCCTTGGGTAAAAACATGATTGGTGCGTTCTATCAGCCTATTGCGGTTGAAGTAGACATCAATGTGCTGCAAAGCCTGCCAGACCGTGAAATTTCTGCGGGATTGGCAGAGGTGATCAAGTATGGCCTAATTGTAGATGAAGGCTTTTTCCAATGGTGCGAGCAAAACGTGGAAGCGCTGGTTAAGCGTGACCCCGAAGCACTGGCTTATGCGGTGCAGCGTTCTTGCGAAGTGAAGGCCGAAGTGGTCTCTGCTGATGAGCGTGAATCAGGGCTACGTGCGTTGCTAAATCTGGGTCATACCTTTGGGCATGCGATTGAAGCAGGGTTGGGCTATGGTAAGTGGCTGCACGGCGAAGCAGTAGGTTGCGGCATGATTATGGCTGCTGAGTTGTCGGTGGCATGTTGCGGCTTTCCTGCAGAAAAAGTGCAGCGAGTGCGTGAACTGGTGAAGAACATTGGTTGCCCAACTGTTCCACCGTCTTGGCCTGCTGAGCGCTGGATTGAGTTGATGGGTATAGACAAAAAAGCCGAAGGTGGGCAACTGCGCTTTGTGCTGATGTCCGACATTGGTAAGAGTCATGTACAGGCCGTAGCGCCAGAGAAAGTGGCAGCGGTCTTGGAAGGTTTCAAATAACCGATAAATAAGGGGATCGTTATGGTGTCACTGGCCGTTTATGCATGTTTTCCAGAACATAGCCGAGGTAGACGCCACCCAGAAGAGAGTCCGGAACGGCGTAATGAGTTTCAACGAGACCGAGACCGTATCATCCATTGCCAAGCGTTTAGGCGGCTGGAGTACAAAACGCAGGTTTTCATTAATCATGAAGGTGACCTGTTCCGTACCCGCCTGACGCACAGCATTGAAGTCGCACAAATTGCCCGTTCGCTGGCAAGAAACCTACAGGTGCATGAAGACCTCGTAGAAGCGATTTCTCTGGCGCACGATCTGGGGCACACCCCTTTCGGGCATGCAGGCCAAGAAGAGCTTAACGCCTGCATGCGCGAGCTAGTACCCCAAGCAGGTGGCTTTGAACACAACCTGCAAAGCCTACGTATTGTCGACACCTTAGAAGAGCGCTATGCAGCGTTTGATGGTCTGAATCTGTGTTTTGAAACCCGTGAAGGTATTTTGAAGCACTGTAATTTGCGCCATGCCCATTTGTTGGGTGACGTAGGTGAACGCTTCTTGCTGCGCAGACAGCCTTCCCTAGAGGCACAGTTGACCAATCTGGCCGACGAAATTGCCTACAACAATCATGATATTGATGATGGTTTGCGCTCAAAACTGATTACGTTAGAACAGCTGTGCGAAGTGCCTATTTTCTTCCAGCACTATGTGGCCGCGCGCCAAATGTACCCTGCTGTGTCACAAAAGCGGTTGGTGGCTGAAACCATACGCACGATGATTAATACCTTTGTGCAAGATTTGACGCTCACCACTCAGCAAAATCTGGATATGGCTAGACCGGGTAGCGTGGATGAATTACGCCAAGCAGGGAAAATGGCGGCGTTTTCAATGGAAATGCGTGTAGAAGCTGACCATTTGAAGAAATTCTTGCGCGAAAACCTCTATCGTCACCCACAAGTGCTGCGCATGATGAGCAAAGCGCGTCGCATTATTCGTGAGTTATTTGTGGCGTATATGGAAGATCCACGCTTGCTGACAGCAGAGCACCGACGCGAAAGCCCACAAGCACAAGCGCGTGCGATTGCAGACTACATTGCTGGCATGACAGACCGCTACGCGATCCGTGAACACCAGCAACTGTTCCACATGTAATGGGTAGTTAGGCAGGCACTGTGAGTAGTGTCTGCAAATAACGTCCAGTATGGCTTTCGGGGGTGGAGGCAATCACCTCAGGCGTGCCTTGTGCGACGATCTGACCGCCTGCAGCACCGCCTTCTGGCCCCATATCAATAACCCAATCAGCCGTTTTGATGACGTCCAGATTGTGCTCAATAATCACCACTGTGTTGCCCGCATCCACCAGCTTATTCAACACATCCAGCAGCAGCGCGATATCTTGGAAGTGCAGACCAGTCGTGGGCTCATCCAAGATGTAGAAGGTACGGCCTGTACTGCGTCGGGATAATTCCAGCGCTAGTTTCACCCGCTGAGCCTCACCGCCAGATAGGGTGGTCGCGCTTTGACCTAAACGCAGGTACGACAGCCCCACATCCATCAAGGTTTCCAGTTTGCGTGCAATGGCAGGCACGGCACCAAAGAAGGTCAGCGCTTGATCAACAGTTAGGTCTAGCACTTCGCTGATGCTCTTGCCGCGGTATTGAATGTCCAAGGTTTCGCGGTTGTAGCGTTTACCGTGACAAATATCGCAAGGTACGTAGATATCTGGCAGAAAGTGCATTTCTACCTTCATCACGCCATCGCCCTGACATGCTTCACAGCGACCACCTTTGACGTTAAATGAGAAACGGCCTGGGTCGTAGCCACGGGCACGCGCTTCAGGCACACCTGCAAACAGTTCACGGATAGTGGTGAATAAACCGGTGTAGGTGGCGGGGTTGCTACGTGGCGTACGACCAATAGGGCTTTGGTCTACGTTAATCACTTTGTCGAAGTGCTCCAGCCCTTCTAAGCTTAGGTAAGGTGCTGGTTCCGTTTGTGCACGGTGATAATGCTGTGATAGAGCCGTCGCCAACGTATCGTTGATCAGGGTAGATTTACCCGACCCAGACACGCCACTGATACATACAAACCGGCCGGCAGGAATATGCAGGTCTACCGATTTTAGGTTGTTGCCACTGGCACCGCGCAACACCAACTCAGGCATATCGGGTGTGACCGGACGGCGCGCAGGGATGGCAATGCGTTTTTGGCCGCTCAAGTATTGTCCGGTGAGGGATTTAGGCGACTGCAAAATAACGTCTGGCGTGCCGGCTGCGACAATATGACCACCGTGCTCACCGGCACCGGGGCCCATATCCACGATAAAGTCAGCTTGGCGGATCATGTCTTCGTCATGCTCCACCACAATTACGCTATTACCCAGATCACGCAAACGTTTGAGGGTATCAATCAGGCGGTCGTTGTCGCGTTGGTGCAAGCCTATAGAGGGTTCATCTAGCACATACATCACACCAGTTAGGCCAGAACCTATTTGGCTGGCAAGGCGAATACGTTGTGACTCACCGCCAGAAATGGTGTCGGCACTGCGGTCTAGCGACAGGTAATTCAGCCCCACGTTATTGAGGAACTGCAGTCGCGCCAGAATCTCTTGCACAATGCGTTCGGCGATTTCTTTTTTCGCGCCACTCAATTGCAACGCACCAAACCAGTGCTGGCAGTCGGCCAACGACATGGCTTCTACTTCGTAGATGGCACGCGGGTCATTTTCGCCTAGCAACACGTTACGTGCTTCGGTGCGTAGACGGGAGCCATGGCAAGAGGGGCACTGTTGAGTGCGACGCAGCTTAGATAGCTCTTCACGTACAGCAGGCGAGTCAGTTTCGCGCCAGCGGCGTTCTAAATTCGGGATTACACCTTCAAACGCATGGCGTTTTACGGTAGTTTTGCCTTTCTCGTTTAAGTACAAGAAGGCGATTTCTTCGTTGTTTGACCCGTACAAAATGCACTGGCGTATGGCTTCAGGTAGTTCTTCGAACGGTGTGTCTAGGTCGAAGTCATAGTGAGCCGCTAGGCTAGTCAGCAGCGTGTGGGTAAAGGCATTACGTTTATCCCAGCCGCTGATGGCACCGCTTGCCAAGCTTAGGTCAGGAAACGCGACCACGCGTTGGGGGTCAAAAAAGTCCACCAAACCTAAACCGCTGCAATCTGGGCAGGCACCAGCTGGGTTGTTGAAGCTGAACAGACGTGGTTCTAACTCGCTTAGCTGGTAATCGCACAGTGGGCAAGCGTAGTGATTGCTGAACAGTAGCTCGTCCGAGGTATCCAGATTCAGTACGGTAACGCGGCCTTGGGATAGCTCTAACGCGGTATCAAAACTTTCAGCTAAACGCTGTGCACTGTCAGGTTTGACGCGCAAGCGGTCTACCACCACTTCGACCAGAGCAGAACTATCCGGGGCTGGCGCTTGAATGTCTTCAATGGCACCCATTTCACCGTTTACACGCAAACGCACAAAACCTTGGGCTTGCAGAGCACGACGTTGTTGTTCGAATTCGTCATGCGTCGCACGCAATACCGGAGCCAAAATCGCAATACGAGTTTCTTCAGGCAAAGCCAGTGTTTGGTCCACCATTTGGCTGACATTTTGCATTTGCAGCGGCAAGTGGTGTTCTGGGCAATGAGGAGTGCCCGTACGAGCGTACAATAGGCGCAAATAATCGTGTATTTCGGTCGTGGTACCAACCGTAGAACGCGGATTGTGCCCTGCCGCTTTTTGTTCAATGGAAATAGCGGGGGATAAGCCTTCAATCAAATCAACATCAGGCTTGTCCATCAGTTGTAGAAATTGTCTGGCGTAGGCCGACAAACTTTCTACATAGCGTCGCTGGCCCTCCGCATACAACGTATCAAATGCCAAGGAAGACTTGCCTGAGCCGGACAAACCGGTAATTACCACCAATTCATGGCGGGGCAAATCTACTGACAGGTTTTTGAGGTTATGCGTGCGCGCACCCCGGATACGTATTGCGTCCATCGTCGTGGGTATAGGGCTTTAAAAAGGGTAACTTGTTACTATAGCCTGTTAGGCCATTTTTGTGCCAAAAGTCTGGCATAGCACTGCACAAAGAAGTGTAAGAATAGAGTGTTGCATGAGTCATACAGAAAATAAAAAAATAGGTAGTCGCCCTGAGCGCTTGAGTTTGACCCCACAGGAACGTCGTACCAGCACCATGTTGGCATGGTTGTTTGCGACACGCATGTTGGGTCTGTTCTTGCTGACCCCGGTGTTTGCCGTGGCGGCAAGCAGTTTGGTGGGTGGGCACGATGCCATGAAAGTGGGGATGGCCTTGGGGGCGTATGGGCTGACACAAGCCATTATGCAAATCCCGTTAGGTATGGCATCGGATCGTTTTGGTCGCCGGCCCGTAATAGTGGCAGGTATGCTGCTGTTTATCGTGGGGGGCATAGTCTGTGCGCTGTCTGACAGCGTAGACGGCATTATTGTGGGTAGGGTGTTGCAAGGTCTGGGTGCGGTGTCTGCCGCGATTACAGCCTGGGTAGCCGATGCGACACGCCCCGAGGTACGTACTCGAGCCATGGCGATGGTGGGGGCGTCTATAGGGTTGTCCTTTGCTCTGTCGCTAGTGTTGTCGCCTGTGTTGGTAGGGCAGTTCGGGCTATCAGGCTTGTTCTGGGCGATCAGTATCTTGGGCTTTATCTGTATGTTGCTGGCGGCCTTTGTGGTGCCAGCGGCCGAGCAAGTTATCCCGGTACTGCAATCCGCCAAAGCCAGCGATGTGCTGTCAGACCGTAACCTACTGCGCCTGAACTACGGTGTGTTTGTCTTGCACGCTATCTTGATGATGATGTTTATGGTGGTACCAGGTTTGCTGGAGCAGACAGGCGGCTTACAGACAGCAACGTTGTGGAAAGTGTATTTACCGGTGATTCTGGTATCTTTCCTGTTTATGGTGCCGGTGGTGTTTTACACTGAAACGCGTAAGTGCCATCAAGCTATTCTGATGAAGATGGTGCTGTTACTAGCGTTGGTATTGTTAGTCATGCCCGTGGTGATCCACAACTTCTGGGGGCTGATGGCATTACTGGTGCTGTTTTTTGTCGCATTTAACGTGTTGGAAGCATTGCAACCTTCGTTGGTGTCGCGTCAGGCACCGGCTGAATACAAAGGGTTGGCGCTAGGCTTTTACAACATGTCGCAATCGTTGGGCGTATTTGGTGGTGGTGTAATGGGCGGTATATTAGCTGCCCAACAAGGCCCTCAAATCGTATTGTGGTTAGGCGCCGCATTGGCCATTTCGTGGTTGGTGCTGGGGCGTGGTCTGCAAACACCAGACTAAATAACAGATAGCAGGCCGCACGACTATGGCCATCCGTAAATATGTGGGGTGGCGTAGTCTAAGTGGGGACGATCGTAGATAATACGGGTTATAGATTTTTTGAACAGGATACAGTCATGGCATCGGTAAACAAGGTAATTTTGGTGGGCAACTTGGGTCGTGATCCCGAAGTACGTTATGGCGCAGAAGGCAATGCCATTTGCAACATCTCTATTGCCACTACCTCCAACTGGAAAGATCGCAACAGCGGCGAACGTCGTGAGGAAACCGAATGGCACCGCGTAGTGTTCTACAACCGCTTGGCTGAAATCGCTGGCGAGTACCTGAAAAAAGGTAGATCGGTTTACGTAGAAGGCCGCCTGCGTACACGTAAATGGCAAGGCCAAGACGGTAAAGACAACTACACCACTGAAATCATCGCTGACCAAATGCAAATGCTGGGTGGCCGTGATGGTGGTGGCGATGCTGATTTCGGCGGTGGCGATTACAGCGCACCCCGTGCACCACAACAACAGCAACAACGTGCAGCGGCTCCTCAACAAGCCCCACGTCAGCAGCAAGCTGCTAATCCATACCAAGCGCCTGTGGATAACTTGGCCGATATGGATGACGATATTCCTTTTTAAGGTTTCGTCACTATCACGCAGTACACAAAGCCCAGCCGATTATTCGCGCTGGGTTTTTCTTGTGCCTCACAACATGCGCTAGCCGTAGCGTGCACTCAAAATTTACGCAGAAGTTACGATCAGAAAAAAGGGGGCTGATTACTATTTGTGCATGGCAATTTCGCCATTCTGAAGCGAAAAGAACATGCGCCTTACATTTTCTAAAAAACGAGTAGGCATTATCGCAGGTTGCGGTGGTGTCTTTGTCGTTGTGCTACCGGTTAACGGGCATGCACAGGCGACTCAATGCCCATCACTGATGTTACGTAGTGGGGGCAGATCATGACTGAATTTCTTCTGGTATTTGCCTTAGCCATTTTATTGGGTTGGCCGCTAGGTCGGTATTTGGCGGCGGTGATGCGTGGGGAACCAATGCGTAGCGATGCGCTGTTTAGTTGGTTAGAGCGCCCCTTGTACGCGTTGATAGGTACGAATCCCAAGCAAGGGATGAGCTGGCGTGGTTACGCCGGTGCGTTCTTGTTCAGTAATGTGGTGCTAGCCATCATTGTGTGGGTCATGTTGATGACGCAAGCGTGGTTACCGTTGAATCCGAATGATGCGCCCAATATGAGCTGGGATTTGGCACTGCACACCATGGTTTCCTTCTTAACCAATACCAACCAACAACACTATGCGGGTCAGGCACAGCTTTCGTACTTGAGCCACATGATGGGCATTATTGCGTTGCAGGTGATCACGCCCATGATGGGGCTTGCCTTAGTGGCGGCTACATTGCGTGGGCTGTTTGGCGGGCGTAATGCCAAAACACGTCAAGCGGAAGAGCACAGCCATGAGCCTGTGGATGTGGGTAATTACTGGGCTGACGTGATTCGCCCTACCTTCCGTTTCATGTTGCCGCTGTGTTTGGTGTGGTCGGTATTGCTGACCAGTCAGGGCGTACCAGCGACCTTTGATGGTGGGCCAGTAGTCGCGCCGGTAGATAGCATCGTAGAAATGACAGAGCAGAAGATTCCACTGGGTCCGGTGGCGCCTATGGTGGCTATCAAACAGTTGGGTACTAACGGTGGTGGGTGGTATGGCCCAAACAGCACGGTGCCGCTAGAGAACCCTACACCGCTTTCTAATTTCCTCGAGACATTGGCATTAATTTTGGTGCCGGTATCAGTGGTGTTCATGATTGGCCCTTTTACTGGCCGTAGGAAGTTTGCTGCTTTTGTGTTTGGGACGATGTTGTTGATGTCGCTTGTGTCAGCGGGTGCGGCACTTTGGTCCGAGGGTTACTCATCCACCAGTACCGATATAGCGTTGATGGAAGGTAAAGAGGTGCGGTTGGGCGCAGAGCCTTCAGCGTTGTGGACGGCATTGACCACACAGACCTCAAACGGCTCAGTGAACTCTATGCATGACTCGGTGGCTCCGCTGACCGGCTTGGTGGCTCTGAGTGACATGCTGATTAACTCAATTTGGGGTGGCATTGGTAGCGGTCTACAGCAGTTCCTCGTGTATTTGATGCTAGGCGTGTTTCTGGCTGGGCTGATGACGGGACGTACTCCTGAACTCTTCGGACGCAAGATTGAGGCACCTGAAATTAAGTTGCTCGGTGTATTGCTACTGTGGCATCCCTTGGTGTTATTAACACTGACTGCCGTGACACTGTCGTTCCCCAGTTTGGCGGGTACGACCAACCCTGGCTTTCACGCTATTAGCCAAGTGTTTTACGAGTATGTGTCTGCCTTTGCCAATAACGGTTCTGGGTTTGAAGGCTTAAGCGATGGCTCAGTGTGGTGGAACACAACCTGCAGTTTCATGCTGGCAGCAGGGCGTTATCCGGCTTTTATTATTCCTTTGGCCATTGCTGCAATGTTGGCACGTAAACGTCAGTCGCCAGAAAGTAGCGGCAGCCTGCAAATCGAAACACCTACGTTCTCGCTGACCTTGGTGGCTGTGATTGTGGTGCTGACATTGCTGCAATTTATGCCCGTGTTAGTGCTTGGCCCTGTGGCTGACCATTTGACTCTGATCGCTCGCTGAGGATTACATCATGAGCAATACAACATCCCAACAACACGCTAGCACTGCGTCGTCAACGCACACATTGCAGGGCTTTTTCTCTACGTTAGTGGCGGCGTTTATGAAGTTGGCCCCGCATTACATTATTCAAAATCCGGTGATGGCGGTGGTATGGCTAGGCACAGTACTGACTGCCGTGGCCACCATGGCAGGCTGGGCACAGTCTAGTTTTGGCTGGTCGGTAACACTGATTTTATTGGTGACGGTGCTATGCGGTAATTATGCCGAGGCCGTCGCTGAGTCTAGGGGGCGGGGGCAGGCCGCATCATTGCGTCGTACACGTCAGAACTTGATGGCAAGAAAAGTCAATGCATCTGGCAGTGAGCAGCTCATTCCTGCCTCTGAGTTGCATGCCGGTGATTTTGTTGTCGTGGAAGCAGGGCAGCAGATCCCCGCCGATGGTGAGGTGATCGAGGGTTTGGCAACGGTGAATGAAGCGGCGGTGACAGGTGAGTCGGCACCGGTATTGCGCGAAGCCGGTACGGATCGTTCAGGGGTGATAGGCGGTACCAAAGTGCTGTCAGATCGCATTGTCGTGCGTATCACAGCTGAACCTGGTCATAGTTTCCTAGACCGGATGATTGCGTTGGTTGAAGGCGCCAATAGACAAAAAACGCCTAACGAAGTGGCGTTGGGTTTGCTGTTGGGGGTGATGACCATCACTTTCTTGATTGTCGTGACTACCTTACCGTTTATTGGTGCGTTCGTAGGTATAGAGATCAATATCGTGTTGCTGGTCGCGCTGCTGGTGTGCTTGATTCCTACTACCATCGGTGGCTTGTTGCCTGCTATTGGGATTGCGGGGATGAATCGTGCCTTGCAGGCCAATGTATTGGCGAAATCCGGTAAAGCGGTAGAGGTGGCAGGCGATGTGGACGTACTGTTATTGGATAAAACCGGCACTATCACCTATGGCGATAGGCAAGCCACGGCCTTTCATCCGTTATCGGGCGTGGGTATTTCGCAGTTGAGCCATGCCGCGTTAATGGCTTCTTTGGCTGACCCTACCCCAGAAGGGAAGTCTATCGTTCAGTTGGCGCAAGGCGAAAACGGCGAGCAGATGAAACCCGTAGATGCGACTTTCGTTCCTTTTTCGGCGCAGTCTAGGATGTCGGGTGTGGACCTGCCTAATGGTCACATTATTCGTAAGGGGGCTATTGATGCCATTACTCAACACGTGCGGCAATTGGGTGGTGCCATTACGTCTGAACTAGAGGAAAAAGTCACCAAAGTGGCACGTAAAGGGGCAACCCCACTCGTGGTTTGTGACGGTAAGTTTGTGCTGGGCGTCATAGAGCTATCGGACGTGATCAAACACGGTATTAAGGAACGATTCGCTCGCTTGCGTGAGATGGGTATTAAAACGGTGATGATCACCGGAGATAACCCACTGACGGCGGCCAGCATCGCTGCAGAAGCAGGGGTGGATGATTACATTGCCGAGGCCAGACCAGAAGACAAATTAGCACGCATACGAGCCGAGCAAGCGGGTGGACGTTTAGTAGCGATGGTGGGTGATGGCACCAATGATGCTCCTGCCTTGGCGCAAGCTGATATAGGGCTAGCCATGAACTCGGGTACTCAGGCGGCCAAAGAGGCCGGCAATATGGTGGATTTAGATAGTGACCCTACGAAGCTGTTGTCGGTGGTTGAAATTGGTAAGCAGCAGCTCATTACACGGGGTGCATTGACCACCTTTTCGCTGGCAAATGACATCTCCAAGTATTTTGCGATTTTGCCAGCGCTATTTGCTGCCGCCATTCCGCAAATGGCCGTACTGAATGTCATGAATTTAGCCAGCCCAACCAGTGCCATATTGTCGGCGCTGATTTTTAATGCGCTGATCATTCCGTTGTTGATTCCGTTGGCCTTACGAGGAGTGCGTTTTAAACCATCCAGTGCGACGCAACTGTTGCGCAACAATATGCTGGTGTATGGCGTGGGTGGTGTGGTGTTGCCGTTTATTGCGATTAAGGCAATTGACGTGGCGATTACGTATTTGTTTGCGGTGTAAGGGGTAGAGTATGTTGAGTAACAACACATCAGTAGTAGCAGATACACAGCAGTCGCTGCCGCCCTCTGATAAAGGGGTAGTACGTGGTGCACTCGGTTTAGCTGCCATTGCGTTGGTAGGCGTTGGTTTGATCTATCCACTGGCTGCTGTGGGTGTGGGGCAACTTGCATTTCCTGACACGGCAAACGGCAGTTTGGTGATGCAAGGCGGGAAGATAGTGGGCTCATCGCTAGTGGCGCAGCCCTTTGTGGATGCGCGTTATTTCCAGTCCCGGGCATCGGCCGCAGAATATGACACGATGGCGCTGTCTGGGAGTAATCTAGCTCGTACAAACCCAGAGTTAAGACAACGCATTGCTGAGACAACCACAGCAGTTGCACAGCGGGAAGGTGTGGATCCAGCCTTGATACCCAGTGATATGGTGACGCAATCCGGTGGAGGTATTGATCCGCACATTAGTCCGTTGTCGGCGGCAATACAGGTCAAGCGTGTGGCCCAAGCGCGTGGTGTTGAACCTAGTGTGGTTGAGGCGTTGGTTGCGCAGCATACCGCCGGTAAGCAATTGGGTGTGTTGGGGCAACCGCGCGTTAATGTGTTGGAACTGAATGTGGCCTTGGATGCGCTGTCGCACTAGTGCTGACAACCTAAAAGCCCGTATTTCAAACGTCGTATTGTGAGGACTAGCCTTGTTATGGGAACAGAACAGGCCGATGCCATTCTAGGAGAGCTTCAACGGCAGCATGCCGGGCGCTTGACCGTTTTTCTGGGGGCGGCGCCTGGTGTGGGTAAAACCTATGCCATGTTGTTGCGTGCGCATGAGCTGCACCGCCAAGGCGTGGATGTGACCATAGGCATCGTCGAGACGCATGGGCGTAGCGAGACTCAAGCCATGACCGAGGGGCTGCCTCTATTGCCGCGTCAGACAGTGGAGTACCAAGGGCGACAGCTAGAAGAGATGGACCTAGACGGGATTCTCAGCCGTAAGCCCGCCATTGTTCTGGTGGATGAACTGGCCCATCGCAACGCACCCGGTAGTCGTCACGAAAGACGGTGGCAGGATGTGGTGGAACTGCTGGATGCGGGCATTGATGTATACACCACGGTAAATATTCAGCACTTGGAAAGTGTGAATGATGTGGTGCATCAAATCACCGGTATACGTGTGAGTGAAACCGTGCCCGATGCCGTATTTGATAGGCTGCGTGACATACGGCTCATCGACTTGCCTGCGCAAGAACTGATTGAACGGCTGAATCAGGGCAAAGTGTATTTGCCTGAGCAAGCGGCACAGGCATTACAAGCCTTTTTCTCACCAGCCAACCTGACTGCACTGCGCGAGTTGGCGATGCAAACTGTTGCTGAGTATGTGGATGCAGACCTGCGTGAGAAAAGAGCAGCCCGAGGTTTAGAGGGCGTCTCTATCCAATGTCAGGTGTTGATCGCTATTGATGGTCGTGGGCAATCGGAATATTTGGTTAGGGCAGGGGCACGAATTGCTGAGCGTCGCGGGGTGCCGTGGGCAGTGGTGACAGTGGAAACCGGTCGCTCGGCAGATGCGTCTACAACTCACGCGCGTATGGCGTCTATGTTTAGTAAACGTATGTACATAGAGCGGCAGCGGCTACTAGAAATTGATAAAGCCTTTGCTTTGGCGCGTAGCTTGGGAGGCGAAGCTGAGGTACTGCACAACACCGATGTGACGCAGGCGTTGTTGGATATGGCCGCCACACGCGGCGTGAAATCTATAGTGATTGGGCGTACCCGCGAGCGACCTATTGCACGTATGTTTAATCGCACGTTAACGCAGCAATTGTTGCTGCGTGGTGCGCATTACGAACTGACCATCGTGAGTACGCCGTTAGTACGTCAACGGGAATCGCAGTGGTCAGATTTGAGCCAAGCGGAGTTTCCCAAGCAAGAGTTGGGGCTTATTCTGCTAGCCAGCGTGGGGGCGATTGCCACTGCAGCTGTGGCAGAACGGGTATTGGGATTGCAAGACCTATCCATGGTCTTTCTGGTGGCGGTAATGCTGGTCGCGTCGCGTGCCCGTATGACCTCATCGGTGATTACCGCCGTATTGTGTTTTCTGGCGTATAACTTTTTCTTTATAGAGCCGCGTTACACCTTGTTGATCAGTGCGCATCGTGGGTTGGTATCGGTATTGCTGTTTTTAGCCGCGGCGTTGATTGCAGGGCGGTTGGCCTCTAGATTACGTATGCAGGTTATGGCGCTGCGCGCGGCGAATGCACATGCTACAGCGATGCAAAGCTTAGGGCGTAAACTCGCTAAAGCGGCTGATCTGGGGCAGGTTATTGCGGCAGGCACATCTGTGTTGCAGACCTCACTGCATGTGCAAGCGTGGATGCGTATTCAAACAGAATATGGCCCTAAAACGCCAGTGGGACAGTTGTCAGAGAAAGACATGATGGCGGCAGACTGGACGCAACAACATGGCCAAGCCAGTGGACGGTACACCGATACCCTGACGCAATCTGCATGGTGGTTTCTGCCTATACGTTCCAGTGAACTTAGTTTGGGTGTGATCGCGCTGAAGTTTCCTGCCGAGATGGAACGCTTGTCGTTTGAACAGCGACGCCTAGCTGAAAGTATGGCGGACGATATTGCGCAGGCAGCACTTCGTACACGGTTGGTGTCTGAGCTAGAGGTGGCGAGAGTCACCGGCGAAACGGAGCGCTTGCGTTCAGCCTTACTGTCCAGCGTTTCTCATGATCTACGCTCACCGCTATCTTCCATGATTGGTGCAGCGGATAGCTTGACCCGCTATGGCAAAGACATGAGTGCAGAAGATCGTAGCAGTTTGCTGGAAACCATTAGTGTAGAAGGCGAACGCTTAGATCGTTATATTCAGAATTTGTTGGATATGACGCGATTGGGGCAACATGGCCTGTCGCTAACTCGAGATTGGATAGGTGTTGATGAGTTGGTGGGTTCTGCGGTGCATAGGCTGCAGCGTTACGAACCCAAGGTACTCGTGACTACGCACATTGATGCCAGTGTGGGCTTCATTCACGTACACCCTGCGTTAATTGAGCAGGCCATCTTTAATGTGATGGAGAATGCCGCAAAGTTCTCACCAGAAGGTGTGGCCATCAACGTGAGTGTCGCCTTGGTAGATGACAAAACCGTCCAAATTGATGTGTCAGACCAAGGTCCCGGCATTCCCGAGGATGAGCGTAGTCGCATTTTTGATATGTTTTATAGCGTAGAGCGTGGCGACCGAGGGCAACAAGGTACAGGACTTGGGCTAACCATTGTGCAGGGCATAGTGGGTGCACACATGGGTAAAGTGGAAGCCTTGTTAGGGCCAAATGAGCGAGGCACATGCATACGCTTAAGTCTGCCCGTCGGGGAACGACCACCCAGCAATGAATTTGAGGATGACTAATATGTTGGATTCTGCACCTGCTGCACGCGTGCTGATTATTGATGACGAGCCGCATATACGCAAACTCATTGATATCAGCTTACGCTCTCAGGGTTATGCAACGCTACTAGCTGAAAATGGTCATGAAGGCTTAAGTCTATTAGCCGGTAAGGGTGCCGACATCGTAGTGCTAGATTTAGGGCTTCCTGATAAAGACGGGCAAGAGGTGCTGCGAGAGTTACGGCAATGGTCACGTGTTCCGGTAATTATTTTGACCGTCCGCTCTGATGAAACAGAAAAGGTCGCGCTATTGGATGCTGGTGCCAATGATTATGTGACTAAGCCATTTGGTATTGAAGAACTCATGGCACGTATACGTGCCTTTCTACGAGTGGCAGAGATACGCAGCCCTACAGGGCCGATCTATGACGATGGTAACTTGCATATTGATGTGAGCCAGCGAGATGTGCGCATTCAGGGGGATAGCGTTCCACTCACACGTAAAGAATTTGCGTTGCTGGTGCTATTGGTTGAGCAGGCGGGCAGGTTGGTTGCTCAACCGCAAATCCTCAAAGAGCTTTGGGGGCCTACCCATGAAGAAGATGCCCACTATTTGCGCATCTTAGTAGGAAAACTTAGGCATAAATTGGGTGATGACGCCGCTAATCCTCGCTACATTATGACGGAACCGGGTGTGGGGCTGAGGTTTATAGGAAAGTGAACCGCCATTCTGCACATGGTAGAATTTTGCTCTTTAGTGGCTAAAAAAACGATTATTCAGGGCGGAAGAGAATCATGGCTTTATCCAAGAAGCTGGTCGTCGCAACGTTAATTGGGGCGTTGGGCGTATCGGGTTGTGCCAACATGGGCGAGTGGGGAAGCAAACAAACATGGGGCACAGTGATTGGTACGGTGGGCGGTGCATTATTAGGTAGCCAGATTGGCGGTGGTAGCGGGCGCACCATCGCTATTATTTTGGGTGCGTTGGCGGGTGGTGCATTGGGTAACTGGATTGGTGACAACCTTGATGAGCGCGATCGCGAGGCCTTAGCCGCCAGCACGCAGCAATCGTTAGAAACGGGTAGAGCCGTAAATTGGGAATCCGATCACAGTGGTGCATCAGCGGTGATTCGTCCGGTGTCCAGCAAAACTGTGACACAGGAAGCGCAGGTGAAACGTGCGCCGGTGATTGCTAAAGCCGAAAATCTGACGGTGTTGAACCAGTCTTACCATGCCCTGCGTTCGGTGAACTTGCGCGCAGCACCTGATACGAATGCAGAAAAAGTAGGTGGTTTCCAAGCAGGCCAAACCTTTACTGCCTTAGGCAAAACGCCGAACAACTGGATTGCAGTAGGCCGCAAAGGTGTATTGGTGGGCTACGTACACGCGCCGTTGACTGCACCCGTGACGGTAGCTAAGGCCGATCAAGCCACTGATCTGGATAGCATTACCGTGGCACAAGCCGGTCAGCAGGGTTTTGATTTGGATACGTTTGAGCCCGCTAGCCCTGTGACGGAAACAGTAGCGGTACAAACTACATGCCGCACCATGAGCTACGAGTTGAAAACCGAGAAGGGCACCGAGAATAAAACTGTGGATGCATGCCAGTCCGTTGATGGCGCTTGGCAGATAGGATAATCATGTTCAAACAACGATTGATTAGCGCTGCCATCGTGGCAGTGGGGGCGGGGCTGTATGCAGCTAGTGCAGCCGCCGAAGATTTCCGGTTGGCGTACTCTAAAGCTGAAGATATTGAGATCTTTGTAGAGAATGCGTCGGCCGATAATTGGTGCAAACCAGAACTGGCATTACGTGCTGTGTACGGTGCATCCGGTGATACTGTTGCCTTGGGGCGCTTGTTGCCTAAGCTAGGGGCACTGTTTGCCCAGCAATGTCCGCAAGCACAAAGCGCGACGTGGCGTGCAGTAAATAGCCAAGGCACACAAGTGGCTGATGGTATTAGCCAAGGTGCGACGGGTTGGGCGTTGTTGGTGCAAACGCCAGAAGCGTCTGTTGCACAAGCGGTGCAGGCAGCTGCGCCTGAGACTGAGGTTGCGGAAGCTCCCGCTGCTGCTCCTGAGATTCAACCCGAGGTTAGACCCGCGATTGTTGAGTCTGAGCCTGTAGAAATCAACAAAGACAAAGCCGCAGCCACACCCGCTAAGGCAGACACCAAGCCTGAGGCACCCGCTACAGCGGCGACGGTTGAAAAAACAGAGCCTGAAACTGCAGCAGACACTGTCGTAGAAGCAGAAGTTGTAGTCGCCCCAACAGTGGGTTTAGCTGAGTTTGCAGTGGGCGATTGGGCAGTACCTAATGCAGCGCAACGTGCTGAGCTGTCTGCTTTCTTGAGCACCTTGAAAGACCAGAATGGCTGCAAGTTAGTGTCCCAGTTTGATTTGGGTACGGATGCGGCGTATTTGAATCTGGTGATTGAAGGCGTGAGCTGCAGTGCTGAGGGTTATGCACAAGGCAAAGGTAGACTGACGCTAGAGCGTTCCGACGGCGCACAAATTATGCGCACGGGCGATCTGTGGTTCAGCAACGGTTTGATTTTCAATAAGCCAGTACAAGGGCTGAAGCCAGCAGATTTGGTGGCATTCAACGGTAACAATACCGGTTGGTTTGGTTTTGCTAGCGATGCAGACACTGGTAGTCATTACTTGTTGAAAGCGTCGCTGGGACAGTTCCGCGGTGGTATTGGTGCATGGCAAGTTGGGCCTGAAGTGGCAGTGTTAACGCCCAAAACGGAATCTTTCCGTCAGGCCGCTCAAATTCGCCAAGAAGTAGATAAAGCGCTAGAGAGCTTGGCGTTGATTATGCCTACAGCAACCGATGTGCGTTTGGTGTTTAGCGACATGCCGCAAGGGATATGGAATAACAATGCGTCGGAGTTGTTGTACAGCGTGAGTGCATCGCGTCGCTATAACTACCGTACTGGTCAGCCTCAAGGCGATTGGCAGTACAACCTGCAGCATGCACAAAACTACTTGTTCCAACGTGAAGCACGCGCTGCTGAGCAGAAGCGTTACGAGGAAGAGCGTTTAGAGCGCGAGCGCCAGAATCAACTGCGTCAGCAAGCTCGGGTAGAACGCAATAACCTGAGCAATTACCAGCGCCTGCAAGAACGTGTAGAGGCCGGTGGTAAGGACGCGTTGCTGCCTATGCTGGAAGAAGACATACAGTACAGAGCCGCTTCAGGCGCAAATGCCTATGCACGTTTGGTAGCCGGGCAAGCGGATGATTTCGCGCGCATTGTGCGCGTAGATGGCTCTAAGAAAGATGATGCGACTGTAGATTGGCCGTACCCCATGCGCCTAGTTGGGCAGTCTGATTTGAAGAAAGGCTGGTACTGGGTTAAGGGTACACGTTCTTTGGACTCCAGTATTTTGGATGACGAAGACTTGCCGATGACAATGGTGCAACTGGGTGCTGCGGGGGCTCAACAGTGTGAGAAAGAGGGTTGTGCCGAGTTGTTAGAACCATTAGCGGTGATGCGTATGCAGTTGGGTGATCCAGACTGGACGCCAGAAGCAGCACAAGCCGTGATAGACAGCGCGCCCGAAGGTGGCGGCCTTTTTTGGTAAGGGATGAAAATGGATAAGCAAAAAATGAAGTGGATTATCCCTGCCGCCGTTGCAGGGGTAGCGGTGTTGTGGTGGGGTGCGTCTAGCTATGCCAGCAGTAACGCCGAAGAGTCTTTACGCAAGAAGCTGATCGCGATGGGCATGCAAGACCAAGTGCATTGGGCGGATCTCAGTGCTTCGCCGTTTGGTACAGTGACATTGAAAGATGTGACAGTCACCATGTCGCCACGTGATCAAGTGCAAGCCAAGGAAGTGCAAATCAGCGATGTGATTGAAGACGCTAAACGTCAGCGTATTGCCTTGTCGGTCAAAGGCTTGGTACTGCCTGATGGTAAGTCACACTCCATGCTGGGTAACAGCTTGGGTTTGGCCTCTGGTCGGGCAGAGTTGCCACCTATGGATGTGGTGCTGAAAGCCGATGTACGTTTTGATGATAACCAGGCAGACATTGCGCTGTCGGTAGAGCAAAAAGACATGGCTGATCTGGATTTCAAGGTGAGCATGACGGAAATTGGCGCACTACAAAGCTTAGCGAATGGGCAGTTACCAGCAGATGCCATGATGGGCTTCGGTATTATGGGGCCGTTGCAAATGCTGTCACGTATCAGCATTAAAGAGCTGGACATCAAGGTCAAAGACAGAGGCATGATGGAGCGTGGCATTGCTTTGCATAAACGCTATAACTTGCCTGTGCAGATAGGCGAGGGCAGCGCAAAGTCGCAGCGTGAAAAAGCCTTTGAGCAAGAGGCTGAAGAGATGATGACTCAGTGTCGCAGTGAGGGTTTTGCTCTGATGACACAAGATCCTGAAGCATCATGTAAAGCGGTAGTGCGTTTTGCTACTGGCGATAAAAGCACCTTGCGTATCACGATGGACCCTAAAACACCGGTGTCTATTGAACGTATAGCGAGTGCGTTTGTGGGCCGTCCTAACCCTTCAGTGACCTCTGCATTGAATGCAGAAATCAGGTCATAAGGCATAGGTAGCAATAAAAAGGGATCACATGATCCCCTTTTTTGTTTGAGTAGCAGGCCGTTTGGTCATCGCACTACAGCTGATCCGTACAACCTATGGTTCGCGGGGCGTCAGAAAGAGTGTCAGGCGCGCGATTTCCTCGTCTAGCGCATTCCTAAAGGCTGCATCCGTTGGGGCCTCGCCCGCAACATAACCAAAGGTAGTCTCTACCTTGCCAGCATTGACTGACACATTGGCCCAACCTATAACGTGGTCACGCCAAAGCATGGGTAGTGCGTAATAGCCTAGTTGGCGTTGGGCTGGTGGCGTATAGGCTTCGAATTTATACGCCCAATTCCACAGCAGACTGAATCGGCGTCTATCCCAGACGATGGGGTCAAAGGGGGCGAGCAGTCGCAGTTGGTCATCCACAGTATGACGGCGCGAGCATGGGTTTTCACCAGCTGGCCAGTACCAGGTGACGCCATCAACACGGCAGCTTGCTAGGTTGTCGCGCGCCAGCTTTAAGGCGAGTTGGGTTTGTTCTGTCAGATGCGGGGCACCATAGCTGAGTAATCGCACTAAATAGGTGAGGCTGGCTGCGGGCAGTGGTGCGTATTTGCGTACCACTAACTCTATTAAGGCGGTAGCTCGTCTGGCACAGCCTGCGGGTGTATCGTCCGCAGGCGGGTATGAGGCAGGTTCGTAAATGCGTGTGCCTTTGTCACGTCGTTTTACCCGTAACAGCCCTCGGTAATGTAAACCGTCTAGCAATCGCGAGCTGGCATTGCTAGAGCCACCCCAGCCATTGATGACGCGACCGTGTTTGAAGTGTTGCTCTACGTCGCGTGGGTGTGTGGCTCCGTGTTCACGCACAAAAGCTAAAACATCGTCGGCTTTGCGCTGGGTATCTACATCCCAGATTTTTTTGGCTTGGCGCGGATGCATCAGAGCCACGTATTCACTGGGCATAAAGCCGTAGTTCACCAAGCAATCTTCGTCGATGGACAGGCGTGGATAACGCTGTTCTAGGTCGCCAGCTCGGTAGTCTTTAACGCGGTGACGTAGCGTCAGGTCCTGCGCACGCGCGGGTGCACGAATGGGATCCGCTTGCACAAAGCCTAGCCGCCGGATGGCAGCAGGCAAGGTGGTGGGTGTAAATAAGGTGCGCGCAATGGCGTAGCGGCGCAGGGCAGCGAGGCTAGTCTCTGCGCGCATGATTTACACCGCTGAGGGTGAAGGGCTGTGGTACCCCAACAGTTGCGACAGCTCTGTCGCCGCGTTGCGTACCGTGTTGACCAACTGTGAGGTGTCCAGTTTGCCAGAGCGTAAATAGCTGACCGGAATTGTCACCCCCAGCACGGCGACGATGTGGCCGTGTTTGTTGCGTACTGCCACAGCTGCGCTACCCACTTCAGGTTCGAAATAGCCTTCGTCGTAACCATAACCGCGTTCTACGTCTTGGCGTATCAGCTCGTAGAGCATAGCGGTGTTAGAGGGTGTGCGTTCAGAAAATTTGGGCAGCGTATCGTTGGGATACAGTGCCAACAAATCAGCCGGTTTCATGTCACTTAAGAGTACGCGACCCAGTAGCGTGGCGTGTAAGGGCAGGCGTGTGCCCACGTGTACGGTGCTAACAAAAGGCGTGGGTGCAGCAACTTTGCTAATCACCACCACGCTGTGTTCGTCTTGGATGGCCAAGTTGCACGATAACCCGGTTTCATCGCGTACTCGTTCCAGAATGGGCGTGCCCAGTTCGGTCAGTTCTAGCGACGCCAAATACTCAAAACCCAAACGCAAAATCGCCATACCTAATTTGTAGGCATGGCCGCCTTCTACGCGTTGCACAAACCCCATGCTCTCCAATGTGGCTAACAGCCTGAAGGTGGTGGTGCGAGGCAGATCCAGTCTTTTTGCAAGTTCTGGAGCCGTTAGGGTTTGCTCATTACGGTTGAATTCAAATAACAAACGCAGGCCGCGTTCCAGTCCTGGAACTGTGTAGTTTTGTTGTGCCGGCAAAGTTGTACTCATAAGGTCTCTTCGATGTTGGTCACAGCGATTTATTTGATGTGGCTAAGTATAAGAGGGGGGAGGAAATTGTGACAGATAGCGATTCAGATCGCACCGGTAATTGATGCTTAAAGGGTTTCTACTCATTTATTTGAAAGTTTAAATGATTTTATACTTCGTGTTCCTAATATAAAACATGGTTCCACTAGTGGAACAAAAAGGAATGGGGATGAGCAAAAAACAACTAGGAGCAGTCGCAGGTGTGCTGGCTATGGTGTGTGCTTGGTCTGGCGCCGCACTGGCACAGCAGTCCAACGTGCAACTGTACGGTTTGCTGGACACCGGTATGCTGTTAGAGAAAAGACTAGACGGTGGAAAACGCTTTGGTGTGGCCAGTGGTATTTCCGGCCAATCACGTTTTGGTGTACGTGGCAGTGAGGATTTGGGTAACGGGTATTCCGTGACCTTTCAATTGGAAGGTGGGCTGTTGACCACCACAGGTAACTCCACGCAAGGCCGTTTGTTTGGTAGACAAGCAACCTTGGGGCTGAAAGGTGGTTTTGGTGAGCTGAAAATGGGCCGTCAAACCGTCTTTGGTTATTCATGGACTCCATTTATCGCCAGCCCATTTGGCGTGGCATGGTCGGGTAACTCCATCGGTTCTACCTTTGGTTATAAAAGCGGCGATTTTGGTGCCGATGGCCGTTTGAGCAATGCTTTCACTTACCAAACTCCTATCGTGGGCGGTTTTGAAGCAGGTATTGGTTACAGCTTCTCTACTGCTGATGAACAGTCTTTTGGCGCATCTAACAACAACCGCGTGTTGACAGCTGGCTTGCGTTACACCAATGGCCCCTTGAAAGCCGCACTGACTTACGAGCGCTTGGATCCCATTAAAGACAGCAACAAACGCAAAGCACAGAACTATCAGTTCGCGTTGTCATACGACTTCGGCATGGTGCGTGTGTTCAGTGGTTATAACGAGCAGCGCAATATCAACCTGAATCCAGCGCCAGGCTATGTAGAAACTGGTAGAGATAAAGACCGAGCTTTCACTGTAGGTGCCTCTATTCCTACGGGTAAAAGTGGATCGATCATGCTGAGCTACCAGCGCGCCATGATGTCGAACAATGGCGGTTTTGCAGCCGGCTACCGCTATCAACTATCCAAACGCACCAACGTCTATGTGATGGGTAACGTGTACAGCGTGCGTAACCACTTTATTGATGAGAACCAGCACAAACACCAGTTTGGTGTAGGTCTGCAGCACTCATTTTGATTGATCTGATGTTATTGAAGTAGAAAAAGGAAAAGCCATGAGTGATATGACAACTGAAAAAGTCGTACCGATTCCTGATCAGGAATCTCCCCTGTTTGCCAGCTGGAAACGTCCACAAGACAAAAGCTTGCAAGAGTGGATTGAGTCACGCATTGCACGTCGTAAAACCCGTCAGTACGATTGGAACGCACTGGGTTGGCAAGCAGAGGTGAACCCTACTTACCGTCGTGCGCAAACGCGTTACGTCGGAACAGGTGCAGCGGGTGTGACTCATGATGACAATGTTATTCCGGCTGAGCATTTCACTTTTTCTACGATGATTTTGCCGGCAGGCTGTGAGGGCCCGCTGCACGTACACCACGATGTAGAAGAAGCTTTTTTCATTTTACGTGGCGACAGTATTCGTCTGTTCTTAGAATATAACGGTGAGCGCTGCGAGGTGGTTCTGAATGAGCGTGACGTGATTTCTGTGCCACCAGGTGTGTATCGCGGCTTGCGTAATGAAGGCCAAGAAGAGTCTTTGATGTGCGTAATGTTGGGTGCTAATCGCCCTGATCTGCCTGAGTATCCAGAAGATCACCCGCTGACTGCCGCCAAAAAGCTGCGTATGCAAGCTAAGGCTGCCGCGCAAAACAATCAGTCTAAATAAGTCCTATCCAGGAGACATCCCATATGAACCGCAGAAAATTTCTGGTTTATAGTGCCGGCGCAGTAGGGGCGATGAGCTTACCCCTGACGTCTAGTGTTGCATTTGCCAAGGCGACGGGTACCTACACATATCTCACACCTTTCACGCTGTCATTGGCGTTTGCACCCGTGTTGTACGCCAGTGCATCCGGCGATTACGACAAATTGGGCGTAAACGTCAAAGTTGAGGTGGGTCGTGGTGCAGGCCAAGCAATTCAATTGGTGGCTGCTAAACAAGTAGAGGCAGGCCGTACAGGCGGTGCTAACTATTTGGCTACTCGCGCTCAAGACAACTCTGATGTGTTGGCTTTTGCTACGGTGTCGCAGATTTCGCCTTTTGTGGTGATCTCATCCGAAAGCCACCCTATCCGAGACGTAAAAGAACTGGAAGGAAAAGTGGTGGGTGTGGCGTCGTTCGGCGGTTCTATGGAAGCCACGCTGAATTTGATGCTGGCTAAAGCTGGGGTGAATCCTGAATCCGTACGTCGTGAACGTGTAGCAGATGGCCCAGCGTCATTTGCGATGGTAGAAGCCGGTCGTATTGCTGCATTCTTTGGGAATGCCAGTACCGTATCCCGACTGCGTGCTGAAAACCTGCCATTAGTGTCCATGCATGTGGATGATGGTGTGCCAGGTCAGGTGTACGTTGCCCGTGAAGAAGACTTAGAAGCTAACCGTGAACAGCACGTTGCCTTCTTGCAAGGCGCACGCAATGCCATTTTGGCCATGGCCGATATGGATGATGCGCAGTTGCTGGAAGTGATTCGTACCATTGCCCGTCGCTACGATGTGCCAGGTATTGAAAAAGAAGACATTGCGCTGAGTGACCTGAAAGGGAACCGCGAATTGTGGTTGGCGCATGGCAAAGAAAATGTACTGCGTAACGTACCTGAACAGTGGGAAGAAGCTACCAGTCTGTTACAGGGAGCAGGTCTGATGAAGGCAACCTCCAGACAGCTTTACACCAATGCAATCTGGGAGTCTACCGTTGTCTGAGTTCGTAAAAACCTCGCCATCTGACGCACAGCCTATAGTTCGTTTTGATAATGTCTCTAAGCATTTCGAGACACCTACAGGCACCACCATTGCGTTGCAAAGTATCAATCAGCACATCATGGCTGGTGAGTTTGTGGCGGTGATTGGTCCTTCAGGCTGCGGTAAGTCCACGTTGCTGCGTTTGTTGTGTGGTTTGGAACAGCCCACCTCGGGAGAGGTGAGCTGGCCTTCCAGCGCCGATAAAAGCACGCCCGATATTGGGGTGGCATTCCAAGAGCACCGTTTGCTGCCATGGATGAACATCCAGAAAAACATCTTGCTGCCAACGCTGATGCAAAAAGGTAGTTACAGCGCTGAAGATGAAAAACGAGCATTGTTGCTGTGCGAGATGGTGGGTTTGAAAGGCTTTGAAAGCAGACGCCCTGCAGAACTGTCTGGCGGTATGCGTCAGCGTGCCTCGTTTGCACGTGCGCTGTTTTCACAGCCAAGTTTGTTATTGCTGGATGAGCCATTCGGGGCACTAGATGCGCTGACCCGAGAAAAGATCATCGCCGATGCAGAGCGTATTTGGATGGACCAAAAATTTGGTGCGTTCTTGATTACGCACTCTATCAGTGAGGCCGTGCATTTGGCCGATAGAGTTATCGTGATGTCTGCACGCCCTGGTCGTGTCGTGGCAGAAATTCCTATTACGCTGGAGCGTCCACGCACGAACTTTCTGGGTGATCCAGAGTTTGCCCGTTTATGTGATGAGCTGCGTCAGCATCTGGAGTTGTAAGTGAATCGTTTTCTTATTCAATTGATTTCCGTGCTGGTGTTTTTCCTGCTCTGGAAAGGTTATGTCGTTGCTTTCGAAGTGTCTCCGTTGGTGTTGCCACCACCCGAAGACGTGTTGCACGCTTTAGTACGACTGATGCAGCGCGATGACACTTACTACCATATCTACACCACGCTGGTGGAGTGCTTGGGTGGTTTCTGTATCGCTGTGATCGTGGGCACTATCCTCGGCCAGTTGCTGGGTAGAGTTGCACTTCTGGACACCATTTTCAAACCTTTCGTGATTGCGTTGCAATTGACGCCTAAAGTGGCGCTGATTCCGCTGTTCATCTTGTGGTTTGGTTTTGGTATTGAATCCAAAATTATTATTTCTGCCTTGTTAGGTTTCTTCCCGGTTTTCTCCAACAGCTATTTGGGTGCGAAGTCCGTCGATAAAGGCATGGTGGAAGTGTTTCAGGTGGGTAAAGCGAGCACCTGGCAACGTTTCAAACTGCTGGTGATTCCTTCTTCGTTGCCGTACATCCTGACAGGGATGGAAATGGCGATTGTGTTGGCCATCATTGGTGCCGTGGTGTCTGAGTTCGTAGCGGGTTCGCGTGGTCTGGGGTATTTGGCCACGATCAAACTGCAAGACTTGGAAGTAGACACCTTGTTTGCGGTAGTGATCTTGTTGGCCATGATTGGTTTCGTGTTGTATTTCGCAGTGGGTTCATTACGCAAAGTTGTGATTCCATGGCACGAGTCAGCACAAAGCACCAAGAAATAAGCCGTAGCATGAGCGTAGGAGGCAAAACATGTCACACAGTACGATGCGCCAGACCGCATGCGGTTTAGCCTACTGGGACAACGGAGAGCAGCAGGGCAATACCTACGTGTTGCTGCACGGTATTAGTTCGGGTGCGGGTTTATGGGCCAAGCAGTTTGCCAGCCAAGTCGGTCAGCATCGACTGATAGCGTGGGATGCGCCAGGCTACGGTGACAGTGTCGCCTTGGCTTCGGCCACTCCAACCGCTGCCGATTACGCTCGTGCTTTAAAAGCGTTGGTGGAAGAGGCCGAGCTAGGCACTTTTACCTTAGTGGGGCATTCGTTGGGGGCGTTGATGGCGAGTGCTTATGCATCACTGTACCCAGAGGATGTGTCGCGTTTGGTATTGGCGAGTGTGGCGCAAGGCTATGGCCAAACCACAGCCGAGCAGCAGCAACAGGTGTACGAGAAGCGGCCTAGCCTGTTGGCCAAGCTAGGGCCAGAAGGTATGGCACGTGAACGTGGGCCATTTTTGTTGGGGCAGCCTACGCCATCCAACATGATGCTGGTGACGCAAGCCATGCAACGGCTAACCCTAGAAGGGTTTACCGCCGCCTCGTACTTGTTGGCCTATGACAGCATTGATTATTACCTGCCTGCCATACACGACAGTATCGACGTCATTTATGGCGAAGACGACGGCATTACCCCGCCAACTGGTATGCAAGCGCTGCAACAGCGTTATGCGCGAATCCGCTTACATGCCGTGCCGCAAGCGGGGCATTTGCTGTACGTGGATCAGCCTCAGGCATTTGATGAGGTGGTGTTTGGTCAAGTGCAGCAGGGCAAAAAGGAGAACAACACATGAGTTTTCAGGTAAGCGGCAAGGTCGCTGTGGTGACTGGGGGCTCGTCAGGTATTGGGCTGGAAACAGTACGACTATTACTTGAACAAGGGGCAAACGTAGCGTGGTGCGGTAGAGATGCCGCTAGGCTACAAGATTCGTGGCACGCCATGGCGGCTGCATTTGGGCCAGACCGTTTGCACATACAGTGTTGCGACGTGTTGGATGCCGCCGCGGTGAAAAGCTTCATCGACGATGTGGCACAGCGTTTTGGTGGTCTGGATATGTTGATCAACAATGCGGGCCAAGGCAAAGTCGCAAACTTTGAAGACACCACTGACGAAGAGTGGATGACCGAAGTGCAACTGAAGTACTTCAGCGTCTTAAACCCCGTACGGGCGGCACTGCCGTATTTGCGTCAGTCGTCTATTGCCTCTATTGCCAACGTTAATTCGCTATTGGCGTACAAACCTGAGCCGCACATGATTGCGACCTCAGCAGCCAGAGCAGGGTTACTAAATCTAAGTAAAGGCTTGTCCAAAGAGTTTGTGGGAGCAGGCATACGCGTGAACTCTATTCTGATTGGCATGGTGGAATCCGGTCAGTGGGAGCGTCGTTACCAAGATCGCTCCGATCAAGATCAAAGTTGGGAAGACTGGTTGGCCGCTATTGCGCGTAAGCGCGGCATTCCTATGGCACGTTTGGGTAAGCCCATAGAAGCGGCACGTGCGTTGGTGTTTTTGGCTTCGCCGTTGTCCTCGTACACGACGGGGTCGGTCATTGATGTATCTGGCGGGTTTAGTCAGGAAATTTAGGGCAGAACAATGAAGAAAGTTGCGTTTATAGGCTATGGAGCCATGGCAAAAACGGTGCATGCCCTGTTGCCTGAATCCATTCAGTTAGCGTGGGTGGTTGTGACCGAAGCTGGCATCGCGGCTACTCAGCAAGAATTGGGTACTGATGTACAGGTGGTTAGCAGCATAGATGCCATTACGGGTACGCCAGATTTAGTGTTGGAAATGGCAGGACAGCCAGGCTTAAAAGCCCATGCCAAAGCCGTACTGCAGCGGAAATTGCCGCTGGCGGTAATTTCCGTAGGAGCATTTGCGGATGGTGAGTTCGAGCAAGACATACGGGCGTTTGCCAGTGCTCAAAGCGCACAGCTACAGATTCTGCCAGGTGCGATTGCCGGCATAGATGGTATTGCCGCAGCGCGTACCATGGGGCTAAATAAGGTGGTGTATCAGGGCCGTAAGCAGCCTGCTAGCTGGAAAGGTAGTTATGCCGAACAGTTGGTTGATTTGGATGCGCTCACCGAAGCGACGGTGTTTTTCCGTGGCTCGGCGCGTGAAGCAGCACAACGATTCCCTGCTAATGCCAACGTAGCAGCAACCATTGCGTTGGCGGGTGTAGGCATGGATAAGACAGAAGTAGAGCTTATCGCTGACCCAGCCATGACCCGCAATCAGCATCGTATTCGCGCCGAAGGGGCTTTTGGCGAGATGCAAATAGAGATGCAGGGTGTGGCATTGGCCAGCAACCCTAAAACTTCTACCTTGGCGGCACTGAGTGTGGTGCGCGCTTGCTATCAATTGGGTGACGCCCTAGTCATCTAGGCGGAGAACAAACATGAAAGCATTATTTTTGGCCGGCCAATGGCGGCAAGGCCGGGGGACAGTTGCGCGCAGCATTTTCCCCGCAGACGGTAGCGTGAACGCTGAGTTCTCCACAGCCAGTGTGGACGATGTAGACGAGGCTATTCAAACGGCGCATCAGGCATGGCAAGCCGAGCCATGGCGTAGCAGCTTACCGGTAGAGCGTGCGCGAGTGCTGTACAAAGTGGCCGAGCTGATAGAAAAAAACGCGGCCGAATTGGCAGCATTGCAAACACGCGATAACGGTAAACCCTTGGCGGAAACGCGAGGCTTGGTCATGAGCGCAGCGTCTACCGCACGTTATACCGCCGCCTGTTTGGAAACCTTGGACACCGAACTGACCAATGCCCGTTCACGCGAATGGTTGACCATGAGTGTGCATGAACCTTTGGGTGTGGTGGCGGCTATTACGCCATGGAATTCGCCCATTGCGTCTGAAATGCAAAAGTTGGCACCGGCGTTAGCAGCAGGTAATGCCGTGATTCTGAAACCGGCTGAAGCTACGTCCTTAATTGCGTTGGAGTTGGCGCGTTTGTTTGAAGAGGCTGGCTTGCCGCAAGGTTTGCTAAGCGTACTGCCAGGAAAAGGTTCGGTAGTGGGTAATGCCATTGTGCAGCATCCCTTGGTGAAGAAAATTTCCTTCACCGGTGGTACCAGTACCGGTCGTCAGTTGGCGCATATTGCCGCAGAACGCTTGATAGGTACGTCACTGGAGTTAGGCGGAAAATCGCCCACGTTAGTCTTGGAAGATGCCGATCTGGATTTAGCTGTCAATGGCGTGATTTACGGTATTTTCAGCTCGTCAGGACAAGCGTGTATCGCGGGTTCTCGATTGTTTGTACACGCTAAGGTGTATGACAGCTTCATGCAGCGTTTGGTCGCTAAGACTCAAGCCTTGCGCGTGGGCCATCCTGAGCAGGCCAGCACCCAAGTGGGTCCATTGATTGACGAAAAACACCTGAATTCCGTAGATGCTTATGTGCGCAAAGCCGAGGCAGAGGGCGGGAAAATTCTTGCGGGTGGCCATAGGCTGACAGAAGGTGAGTTGGCGCAGGGTACCTATTACGCACCCACCATTATTGCGGGGTTGAATAACCACGCTACCGTCTGCCAAGAAGAAATCTTTGGTCCGGTATTGGTGGTACTGCCGTTTGAAGACGAACAAGACTTACTGCAACAAGCCAATGACAGCGTATATGGGTTGGCGGCTGGTATTTGGACGGAAAACTACCGCAAGGCATGGCAGTTAGCCAGAGCGCTAGATGTAGGCACAGTTTGGATCAATACCTACAAGAAATTCTCCATTTCTACGCCGTTTGGTGGGTTCAAAGAAAGTGGCGTGGGTAGAGAAAAAGGCCGACTGAGCATTTTGTCTTACATGCAGCAAAAAAGTATTTATATGGGGCTGAGTTCACAGCCTGATCCGTGGTGCGAAGGATGAGAGAAGCAGAGATGACAGAAACCATTACCGTGGGTGAAGCAATTGCCCGTGTATTAGAGATCCATCAGGTACGTAATGTGTACGGTGTGATTTCCATCCACAACTTGCCCATTGCCGATGCTCTAGGTCGCCGCAATACGGTGCAGTTTGTGTGTGCCCGAGGTGAAGCTGGCAGTGTCACCATGGCCGATGCTGAATCCCGTTTTACTGGCTTAGGTGTGGCCTTAACCAGCACCGGTGCAGGGGCGGGTAATGCCGTAGGGTCGCTGATTGAAGCCTACAACGCTGCTAGTCCTGTGTTGCATTTAACGGGTCAGGTAGAGCGCGAGTATTTGGATAGAGACGCCAGTTTCATCCACGAAGCCAAAGACCAGTTGGGCTTCTTGCGCGCGTCTAGCAAAGCAGCGTATCGCATTAGCAGCCCAGAGAATGCGGTGGGCATGATTCAGGAAGCCATTCGTGTGGCCACCACGGTGCCTATGGGGCCAGTGAGTGTAGAAATCCCTATTGATGTACAAGCCGCCAAGATTGCGTGGCCTGTGTCCTTGGAGCCTGTTGCACCGCTACAGTTACCCGCGTTGCAAGAGAAAGATAGAACACGTTTGGCGTCGGCAGTGAAAGCCGCTAAACGTCCTATGCTGTGGATAGGTGGTGGCACCTTACAAGCAGGGGAAGCGGTACGTCAGTTGGCCGATATGGGTATCCCTGTAGTGTCGTCTACGCATGCGCGTGGTGTGTTGCCAGATAGCCACCCACGTAGTTTGGCAGCCTTCCATAATGCTGCAGAGGTAGAAACTCTGTTGGCAGAGGCTGATTTGGTGCTGGTGGTGGGCTCGCGTTTGCGTAGCAATGAAACCAAAACTTATTCCATTCGTTTCCCAGAAAACACCATTCAGATTGATGCCAACCCTGCAGCACAACAGCGTAACTACGCTATAGGCCAATTTGTGTGTGCCGATGCTAACGAAGCATTAACCGCGTTGGTGGCAGACCTGCAAGGCCATAGTTTTGTGGATGCAGACTACGATGTCGCTATTGCACAGGCACGAACAGCAGCAGTTGCGCAGTTAACAGAGCAATTGGGCCCTTACGCTGAGTTGTGTTTTGCCTTACGCGCCGCGTTGCCGGAAGATGGTATTTTGGTGCGTGATATCACCATGTCTGGCAGTACGTGGGGCAGCCGTTTGTTCCCAGTAGAAGCGCCATTGCGCAACATCCATTCCTTAGCGGGTGCTATTGGTTTGGGGTTGGCTCATGCGATTGGTACTGCCAAAGCGAATCCCGACAAAAAAGTGGTCGCGTTGGTGGGTGACGGTGGCTTGATGCTGGGCATAGGTGAAATGGCCACCATGGTGCAAGAGCAAAGCAACTTGGTATTGCTGGTGATGAACGATGGTGGTTACGGTGTGATGCGTGGCATTCAGAAGCGCTACTTTGATGACCGACAGTACTACAACGAATTGCACACCCCTAGTTACCGCGATGTGGGTAGCGCCATGGGATGCCAAAGCCATCTGGTGTCGTCATTAGACGAGTTCAAAATGGTGATGCAGCAAGCGATTGCGCATCAAGGCCCATCAGTGGTGGAAGTGGACATGAACAGTATTGGCCCACTGAACTTTGCAGGCCCACCGCAGAAAAAACTGTATTAACTGTATCCCCAAAGGGAGGCATGCCGCGCAATGCTGTGTCTCCCTTGCTACGTGCCTGCCACGTTAAATCGGTTGTTTTTCCACGCAACCTAGCAGTTCACCAAACAGATTTTTGGGGTTCTGTAGATCTGGCATCAATTCAATAGTCTCGCCCAAACCATGTTGCTGTGCGTATTCTTGCATCAGGCGCAAAGCGGTGTAGTCTTCTAGCGCGAAACCTACAGAATCAAATACCGTAATTTCTTCATTGCTGCTGCGGCCAGTTTGTTCGCCTGCCAGCACTTTCCACAGTAGCTTCACAGGGTAGTCGGCGGGCATATGCTGAATCTCGCCTTCTATACGTGACTGCTCTTCAAACTCCACAAAGGTAGTGGCACTGAGTAACACATCGGTGGCTAATTCTGTTTTGCCTGGGCAGTCGCCACCAACGGCATTAATGTGCATGCCGGGTTCCAGCATGTGTTTTTCTAGAATGATGGCGTTGGTTTTGTCGGCAGTAACGGTAGTGACAATGTCAGCCCCTTTTACCGCTTCGGCCGTACTGTGACACACGGTAGTGTGTAGCCCTGAGATAGCCGACAAGTTCTGCACCAATTTTTGGGTGGCAGCTGGATCTACATCGTATAAACGTAGCTCATTAATACCCAGAAGGTAATGGAAAGCCAGCGCTTGGAATTCGCTTTGTGAACCATTGCCAATCAGCGCCATGGTGCGTGAATTGGGTCTGGCTAGTGTTCTGGCCGCCAAGACGGATGTGGCGGCCGTGCGCAGAGCGGTGGTCAAGGTGAGTTCGCTGAGCACGATGGGTTTACCGGTTAATACTTCAGCCAGCGCACCAAAGGCCATGACAGTAGGCAAGCCCAGTTTTGGGTTGCCAGGGTGGCCGTTCACATATTTGAAGGCATACAGCGAGTCATCAGCAACGGGCATCAATTCAATGACCCCTACGGATGAATGTGTCGCCACGCGGGCAGTTTTATCAAACTCTTCCCAGCGTAGAAAATCATCGCGTAGGCAAGACTCCAGTTTGCCCAACACGGCAGCGAGGCCGACTTGCTGAACAATATGGCGTATATCGTGTGGGCGTAAGAGAATAGTCATGTTTGGCTCCGTTGTGATTGCTGTTTTATTCATTATTGAAAAACCGCTGCTCAATTCATAGCGACAATTTTTTATAAAAAACGCTATATTTCTAGCAAAATGGCAGAGAGAATTAGCAAAGAGACAATAAATGGACGATTTAGACCGAAAAATTCTGGCACTGCTGCGTGCTGATGCAAGGCTTTCCGTCGCGACCTTAGCGAAGAAATTGGATGTGTCGCGTGGCACGATTAGCAACCGCATCACCAAGCTAGAGCGTGATGGTGTGATCTTGGGTTATTCCGTGCGCGTACGCCCTGATTCACAGCCGGAATGCATCGTGGCGTGGATCAGTATCGCGGTGGAAGGGCATGAAACCCCACGCATCATTCAGCTCTTAACCGGCGAGGCAGCCATCGTGGCGTTGCATGACACCAATGGGCGTTGGGACTTATTGGCAGAGCTCTCAGTATCTGACTTAAATGAGTTGGGTGACGTGTTGGGTCGTATACGATTAATCAGAGGCATTTCGGCCACCGAAACCAGCATCCACTTGAATACGCTGAAACTGAATTAGCATAATGCTAGTAATGGGTATTCAAAATGCTAAATTTATAGCGTTTTGTGCATAATTTTGTGCATTTACATTAAATGCTGGGCGGGCGACACTGGTATTACTGAATGTTGAGGTGAGCGCATGAGTCATAACGAAAAACAATCCCTCCTAAATGCGGTGCACTTAATAGGTGTACCTTCCGATAGCGGTGCTGGTAGGTTAGGCGCTGCGATGGGGCCAGACGCCTTGCGCGTTGCAGGCTTACAGCCGGCGTTGCAAAGTATGGGGCTACAGGTGTCGGATAGCGGCAATTTAGCAGGCCCACCTAATCTGCGTACCGAGCGCGATCCAGCCCACGCAGGGCTGCGTAACTTTGACACCAATTTGCTTTGGAACCAACGTGTGCATGACGCTGTGTTTCATAGTTTAGAAGCTGATCAGTTGCCCATCATGATGGGGGGCGATCACGCGTTTGCATTGGGTTCTATTAGTGCAGTCGCACGCCACTGCCGTCAGGCAGGCAAAACCTTGCGAGTGCTGTGGTTAGATGCACATGCCGACTGCAATACGCCAGAAAGCTCACCCAGCGGTAATGTGCATGGCATTCCTGTGGCGAGCTTATGCGGGCTGGGGCCAGAGGCGTTCACATCGCTGGCCGGCCATACACCTGCCGTACAACCTAATGAGCTGTGCCTGATAGGGTTACGTAGTGTGGATGACCAAGAAAAGCGTATTTTGGATTCTCTGCGTATAGAAGCCTATGACATGCGCGCGATAGATGAGTTGGGCATGCGCGAGGTCATGCAGCGCGCCTTGCGAGGGTTAGATGGCCCAGATGCAGACTCTATACATTTGCACGTTAGCTTTGATGTGGATTTCTTAGACCCCAGCATTGCACCTGGTACGGGTACAAGGGTACGTGGCGGGCCAGACTACCGCGAGGCACAACTGTGTATGGAGATGATCGCCGACACGGGTTTGCTGAGTTCGTTGGACGTGGTTGAGCTAAATCCTGCGCTGGATAGTCATAATCAGACGGCAGAGTTAGTGGTAGATTTACTGCAAAGTCTTTTTGGAAAGAGTACCTTGCTCCGTCACCGTGCGAAACCACTTTAAGTGTGGTGTAGTGTGTACTTGTCACGTCATCACAGTGTTAAAAAAAGGTAAATAGCAGGTTTTAATAGGCGTATGGCGAGTAGGGGGTTATACTAATTGATTCGCCGCATTTGTAAGTGGCGTCTTATCATCGCTTTCTGACCCCACGCCCTATAGCTTGCACACTAGAGGCAATTCTTCAGGTTGATTGGTCGGCACGATGTTTCCAATCAACCCGTGCCATCACTACTAATCAGTGACTGGTACATAGTGGGTCGCCTCAGAGCGACGATTTTCATGTCTTTTGATTCTTTAGCCTTGCATCCCGCATTATTGTCGGCGGTGAACAAGGCCGGCTTTACTGAGCCTACTCCTGTACAGCTTCAGGCTATTCCTGTAGCTCTGGAAGGTTCAGATTTGATGGTTTCTGCACAAACAGGTAGCGGTAAAACAGCAGCATTTATGTTGCCTTCCATGCACCGTTTGCTAGAAAACCCACCTGCTAAAAATTCTGGCGTTTCCATTCTGGTTCTGACTCCTACACGCGAGTTGGCTCTGCAAGTTGCACAAAACGTGAAACTGCTGGGTACTGGCATGCGTGATCTGCGTGTTGCTGTTGTTGTGGGCGGTATGCCTTACGGCGCACAGATCAAATCCTTGTCCCGTCGTGTAGACGTGCTGGTGGCAACGCCTGGTCGTTTGATCGATCACCTGCAATCTGGTCGCGTTAAGCTGAACACCGTACAAACATTGGTGTTGGACGAAGCTGACCGTATGCTGGACATGGGTTTCATCGATGACATCCATGCCATCGTTGCTAAAACTCCTCGTACACGTCAAACACTGTTGTTCTCCGCTACGCTGGAAGACACAGTAAGTCGTTTGGCCAAAGATATGCTGAACGAACCTAAGCGTATCGAAGTGTCTGGTCATAAGAGCCGTCATGAGAACATTTCTCAAACCTTGTTGTACGCGGATGATGATTCCCACAAACGCCGTTTGTTGGATCACCTGCTGCGCGACGCCGACATGAACCAAGCGATTGTGTTCACTGCCACAAAACGTGGTGCTGAATTGCTGGCTGACGATCTGCGTGATGAAGGCTTTGCGGCTCGTTCCTTGCACGGCGATATGAACCAACGTCAACGTAACCACACACTGGGTCTGCTGCAACGCGGCGGTATTCGTGTATTGGTAGCTACTGACGTAGCGGCTCGTGGTATCGACGTTAAAGGTATTAGCCACGCGATTAACTACGACTTGCCTATGCAAGCTGAAGACTACACCCACCGTATCGGTCGTACAGGCCGTGCTGGTCAACAGGGTGCAGCGTTCACATTGGCAACTCATTCCGAACACCACAAAGTGCGTCGTATCGAGCGCTTTACTGAGCAAACGATTGATGTGGCAGAAATTCCTGGTTTAGAGCCAGTGAAAAAGCTGTCGCCTAAGAAAAAACGCCCTGGTTCTAGCTCACGCCGTCCTGGTGGTTTCTCTGGCAAACCACGTAAACCAAACGGTGCTGCAGGTGCATCCGCTGGTCGTAGTGATAGCCGTCCATCCCGTGGTGGCGACCGCCCAGCACGTGGTGATCGTAGCGATCGTGGTGACCGTCACGCCCCAGCTGGTGCAAATGGTCGTCCATCTTCACGTCCAAGCTCACGCGGTGATCGCAAACCACGTCCAGCTAACCACGCTGGCGCAGGCATGCGTTAATTCACCCTCGCGTGAATGAAGAATCCCCCTCTAGCAGGGGGATTTTTTTCATCCCTACACAATGCGAAGGGGCTATTGAGATGGCTTACTTATTGAGTGTGGTGGATCTACTGTGCTTTAAGCGGCTGGCGGCAGCGGCTTTGAGCAAGCGCTGAAACGTTGGGCATTGTGCATGGTTAGGCGCAGGGCAGTGGGCCGCGTGACGTAAGCCTTCACTCATGGCTTGTAGGCGCTTAATGGTGCCGTCTATTTCTTCGGCTTTGGCGAGTAACACCTGTTTATCCACATGGGGTGTGCCGTCTGGCGACAACATCGCTTGTATTTCATCTAACGACAACCCACCTGCTTGCCCCAGTGCAATTAAGGCAAGTTGATCAATCACATCCGGCGAAAACCTACGTCGTGCTCCAGAGGGGCTGGTGGCACTAATCAGCCCTTTTTTCTCGTAAAAACGCAGGGTAGATGAGGGCACACCAGTACGTTTTGCGACTTCGGATATATCCATTTCATACCCTTGACTTGAAGTTGACTTCAACTTCTATGATATCCATAAACGATGGTTACTTCAATGAACCTAAGGATATGGAAATGATGAACAACCTAGTAACGATTCTGTGCATAGGTATAGGCGCCACGCTGGTGATGGATGTCTGGACGATGCTCTTAAAAGCAGCTGGCATGCCTACGTTGAATTACGCCTTTGTAGGCAGATGGATAGGGCACTGGAGCAACGGCACCTTCTTTCACTCGCCCATAGGTAAAGCCGCCCCAGTACGCGGTGAAACGCTGATGGGATGGTTTGTGCACTATGCCGTAGGCATTGTGTTTGCCGCAGCTCTAGTACTGCTGTATGGCGAGGGGTGGGTGCAAGAGCCTACCTTGTGGCCGGCCGTTAAAGTGGGTCTGGTGACCGTGGTCATGCCATGGTTGATTATGCAACCCGCATTTGGTGCTGGTATTGCTGCATCCCGTACGCCAGCTCCGTGGAAAAGCCGCCTGCAAAGCGTGGCGACACACGCGGTGTTTGGCGTGGGTATGTATGTGACAGCGGTAGTGCTTCAGTCGCTGTAGTAGGTGATGGGCAGGAGTAAATGCGATGAAAACGCACACAGCAGCAACCGGTAGCACTATGCCTACCGCCGTTTATTTATTGGCCCTAAGCTTGTTTGCGATGGGCAGTGCCGAGTTTCTAATGGGGGGGATTCTCCCCATGATCGCGGCCGACTTAAACATCAGCTTGCCTACTGCAGGCACCTTGATTTCAGCCTTTGCCGTAGGGGCGTTGATAGGTGGGCCACCGTTTGCCATTCTGGCGATGCGTTGGCCTAAGCGCGCCACCTTATTTGCGAGTCAAGTGGCCTTTATTGTGGCCACGGCTATGAGTTTGTTGGCAGCAGGTTATTGGTCTATTTTGATTGCGCGCTTTGCCATGGGGGTGGCGTATGCCTGTTTTTGGTCCGTGGCGGCAGCAACAGCGGTGCAAGTATCGCCGGCTGGCAAACATGCCAAGGCTTTGTCCATTGTGGTGAGTGGGCTTACCGCCGCTATGGTGTTAGGTGGCCCCGCTGGCACACTGATCAGTGATGTTACGGGCTGGCGAGGCGGTTTCTGGGCAGTAGTAGTGGTAACGGCTATATCGGCGATAGCAGGCTGGTTAGCCATTCCTAAAACGTCCGGTGCAGGGGCTGAGGAACCAGACCTGAAAACTGAGCTACGAGCCATGAAACGTCCGGTGTTGTGGATAGCGTATGCCACCACCATGACCACCACAGCAGCCTACATGGGGATTTTCGGGTACTTGGCGGCGCTGCTGTTGGACGTCAGTGGGTTGTCGATAGAGTGGCTACCCGCTGTGCTGACCTTGTTTGGCGTAGGCGCTTTTATAGGCTTAAGCATTGGGGGGCGCACGGCGGATAAGCATCAGTTTGCTACTTTGATGGTGGGGATTATTGGTTTAATCGTGATCTCTGCGGCCATTGCGTTGTTGGCGAGCAGTTTGTGGGCAACGGTGCTGTTGGTGTTCGTGCTGGGTATAGCAGGTTTCTTGCTGAATCCTGCCGTTTGGGGGCGGGTGTACGTGATTGCGCCAGATGCACCTATGTTGGCTGGAGCTACAAACGCGTCAGCCTTCCAAGCTGGTTTAACCATTGCACCATTGCTAGCCGGTTTGCCCATAAGCTTGGGGATGGGTTTGCCAGTAGTAGGTTGGGTAGGTGTAGCCATTGGTGTGGTGTCACTAGGCTTGGCACTGTTAGATAGACAACTTAGCCATACGTCGGCCAGTGCTGCACCAGCGACGAACATAGCGGAACCTAGCGCCTAACGACGTGTTCCGCTCACATGCTGTAAACATACACGCCGCAATGCCTTAGTGCTTGCGGCGTTTTTGTATGGTGGGCACATCTACCACGCTTTTGTGCATAGGCCGCTTCTTTTAGCTTCAGGAACCCGCGTAGAAGCCTTGCGGGCGCTTCTTTACTTGTGATTCGTGTGCGCTTCGCAGAAAATAATGGATTGATCTGGATGTGTTGCGTATCAGCAAGAATGCTGTCGCACCGTACCGTGTTTAGATGATGGAGAAACATATGATGCAGTCGGGTAAAACGGAATCTTTGGATTTGCTGGCCCAACAGTTGTCAGCAATTAGGGATCCCGAAGGGCTGCAACGTTATGAGCAGGATTTCAGTGGTTGGAAAAGCGCCAGACCAGACATGGTATTCAGACCGCAAACCACAGATGAAGTGGCCGCTATTTTGCGTGCATGTTCGGCTGAACAGCGTCAGGTAACCGTACAAGGTGGGTTGACTGGTTTGGCTGGCGGCGCCTCGCCTGATACAGGTGATGTAGCCATCTCTATGGAACGTATGAACCAGGTGCTGGAATTCGATGAAATTGGCGGCACCATCACCGTACAACCCGGCATGGTGCTGGAAAAACTGTGCGAGCACGTAGAGGCAGCAGGCTGGTATTTCCCATTGGATTTTGGTGCGCGTGGTTCGTGCCAAGTAGGCGGCAACGTCTCTACCAATGCTGGCGGTAACCGCGTACTGCGTTACGGCACCACCCGGATGTTGGTGTTGGGTATGGAAGTGGTACTGGCCGATGGCCGTGTGCTGTCTATGCTGAATAAAGGTTTGAAGAACAATACTGGCCTAGACCTTAAACACCTGTTCATCGGTGCAGAAGGTACTTTGGGTGTGGTCACCAAATTGGTGCTGCGCTTGTTCCCTAAACCCCAAGCCCGCTACAGCGCGTTGGTGGCTGCGCCATCCTTCTCGGCAGTCACACAACTGTTGAAAGCTGCCCGTGCTGCCTTTGCCAACTTGTCGTCTTTCGAGTTGATGTGGCACGAGTACCTGAGCATGGCCTGCAAAACCATAGGTAGATCAGAGCCTTTTGACCAAGCTTATCCACTGTATGTGTTGCTAGAAACCGAAGGCGACTTGGATGTGCGCGCTGAAGAAGCGTTGCAAGAGTGGTTAGAAGCACAACTGGAAAAAGAGCTGATCAGCGATGTGATCTTGCCGCAAAGTAGCGAGCAAGCCGCGCAACTGTGGCACATGCGTGATGCCAGTGGTGAAATCCTTAAAGAGTTGACACCGTATGTAGCGTTTGATGTGGGTCTGCCTATGCAGCACAGCGACGCTTTTGTGCAGCGCGTTACCCAGCGTCTGGAACAAACTTATCCACAAGCGCATAATTTATTCTTCGGGCACTTGGGCGATGGCAACTTGCACTTAACCACCGGGCCATTCGCTGAAGAAGACCTGCTGGCTGTAGAAGAGCTGGTCTACGAAGAAGTAGCCGCTGTAGGTGGTAGCATCTCGGCTGAGCACGGTATTGGCCGCATTAAAAAGCCATTCTTGCACTTCAGCCGTAACGAAGAAGAACTGGCACTGATGCGTCAGCTTAAAGAGCTGCTGGATCCTCAAAATATCTTGAACGCCGGGCGTGTGTACCCGAACTAGCGTAAAAGGCCTGCCACGGCAGGCTATTTACCCACTGACTGAATAGAAAACGAGCTAAGCATGTTTTTGCGTAATACCTGGTATGTAGGGGCATTGTCATCGGAATTGGGGCAAGCGCTTCATGCGGTGAAAATGCTGAATGAGAACATTGTGATGTATCGCAAACAGGACGGCACTCCCGTGGCCTTGGAAGATTCCTGTCCGCACCGTCGTCTGCCGTTGTCCAAAGGCCGTCTGATTAACGACGAAGTGGAATGCGGTTATCACGGTTTGACCTTTGACTGTTCTGGTCAATGCGTTAAAGCACCGGGCGTTGCGCAAATTCCGCGTGCAGCAGTTGTGCGTCAGTACCCCTGTGCGGAGCGTTACGGCATGGTGTGGGTATGGATGGGCGATGCCGCGCTGGCCGATGAAAGCCTAATTATCGACATTCCTGAATGGGGTCGTGAAGGGTGGGGCGTCAACAGTGGCGATGCTATGACCATTGATTGCAACTACCTGTATGTGACCGATAACTTGCTAGACCCTTCGCACGTATCGTGGGTGCACCAAACCTCGTTTGGTAGTGCTTCCATGATCGGCAAACCACTGAAAGTGGACATGGCCGAAAACGGTGTGACGGTATCACGCTGGTTAGAAGACGTAGATGTTGCGCCGTTCTACAAGAAATTCGTGAAATTTGACGGCAACTGCGATAGAAAACAGCAGTACGAAGTGCGTTTTCCATCGTTGGCCGTGATCAAGGCTATCTTTGTACCTGCCGGTAGCGGTGGCGAAGAGGCCGTGAACCATCCAGACGTATTCTTGATGGATTCCTATAACTTCCTGACGCCAGTAGACGAAAAACACACTCGTTATTTCTGGTTCCAGCTGCGTAACTTCAGCCCTAATGACGAAGAAGTATCGCGTGAGTTCAACGAAGATGTGCGCTTTGCGTTCAGCGAAGACAAAGCCATCTTGGAGCTGGTTCAAGTAGGCATGGATGCCCGTCCAGCCGCGTTGGATCTGCCTATTGATTCCGGTCCTATGCGCTTCCGTCGTCGTTTGCAGCAACTCATAGACGCTGAGCAGGCAGAGGTTGGTGCTTAAGATGTCAGCAAGCGATGCACGTCAGTTCAAACGGTATAAGGTAGTTGCTAAAGCAACTGAAAGTGCCTGTATCACATCGTTTGTACTGGAGCCTGAAGATGGTTCGGTACTGCCTGTGTGGCAGCCCGGTCAGTATTTGATCTTCAAATTTGATTTGGATGGTCAATCGTACCTACGCCATTACAGTATTGCGGCCGCACCGGGGCAACCTACGGGGCTACGCATTGCCGTGAAACGCGAAAGTGCACCTGAAGGGGTAGATGTACCTGCCGGTGTTATTTCGCAGCACATGCACGATGCCGTACACGTAGGCGATACGCTGGTAGCCGCAGGCCCACTGGGTGATTTTGTCTTAGATCAGAGCAGCCAACGCCCTGTCTTACTGCTTAGCGGTGGTGTAGGCGTAACGCCTGTATTGGCCATGTTGCAGCAGTTAGTTCTGGGTTCAGATAGACGTGTGGATTTCATACACGGCTGCCAAGACGGTGACTTGCACGCGTTCGCTGACGAAGTTCAAGCACTGGTGGCACAGCGTGCCAATGTGCACAGCCATCTTTGTTACCTGAACCCTACCGATGCTGACCGCCAGCAAGGTGCATTCAAGGTAGAAGGCTTGCTCACGCGCGAGCATCTACAAAGCTGGCTGCCGTTAGACGACTACGAATGCTACGTCTGCGGTCCTACGCCCTTTATGCAGGCGGTATGGCAGATGTTGCGTAGCCTAGGCATTGCGCAAGATCGCATCCACTACGAGTTCTTTGGTACAGCTACTGTGCTGGAAAAAGAGCCCGTCAGTAGCGATGTAGCAGCACCGAAGGCGGCTGACACGGCAGCATCTACCGTGCCGGCGACAGAGCCTGTAGCCGTTACAGGCGAGACCGTAGAGTTCGTTGGGAAAACGGCGGCATTGGCGTGGGATCCTGCGCAGGTCTCCTTGCTGGACTTTGCTGAAGCTCAAGGCTTAGAACCGTATTTCAACTGCCGATCGGGTCTGTGCAATAGCTGCATGTGCACCTTGGTATCAGGCGAAGTGGACTATGTAGAAGAGCCACTGGACATGCCACCCGAGGGCAAAGTGCTGCTGTGCTGTTCCAAGCCGCGTGGTGCAGTGGTGATTGAACTGGCGGAGTAAACGGCTGCGGCATAAGAAAGGGCCGTAAACCTACCAACATCCAGACCCCGGGGGGACGGAGAGGAAACTTTTTTGATTTAGTGTCTCAAATCACAAAAAGTATTCCTGCAGTTCCCCAGCGCGTGCGATGAATGCACTGTTTCAGCAGATATTTCCTGCACCTCAAAAAACCCCAACAAAATCCCGCCCACTATCACCAGCTATCAGGTACATGCTTTAAGTATGTACCTTTTTTCTTGGTGAATACCCTTGTTTTGCAGCCAGTGTGCCCAATAGCACAAATGCTCATGCACAACGGCACAAGTAGCCTAAATAGGGGTAGATATACTCAGGCCGTGAAAATTACCCTCTACAGGAGACTTGGGCATGGCCGTACAACAGGTGAAGGGCATTCGTGAGCACATGATTATCGCGGGCAAGGCGGTAGAGCAAAGCCATGGAGATCGCATCCCCGTATATAACCCCGCGACCGGAGATGTCATTGCAATGCAGCCAGAGGCTGGCGTGGAAGGCGTGGATCAGGCGGTACAAGCGGCGCACCGTGCGCTGACTGATTCCGCATGGACCACCATGTTGCCAGCACAACGTGAGCGTTTGTTGCTCAAGTTGGCTGATGTAGTGGAAGCTCATGCCGATGAGTTGGCTAGCTTGGAAACGTTGAACAACGGTAAGTTGCTGCGCTTTTCATTAGGTATGGAAGTCGCGTCGGCAGTGCAGTGGTTGCGCTATATGGCTGGTTGGGCCACTAAGGTCTCTGGTGATGTGCTGAATTTATCTATTCCATTTCCTCCAAACACCAGCTATCACGCGTACACACGCTTGGAGCCCGTGGGTGTGGTGGCGGCAATTGTGCCGTGGAATTTCCCCCTGTTGATGGCAGTATGGAAAATTGCTCCTGCATTGGCCGCAGGCTGCACCGTGGTACTGAAGCCTGCCGAAGAAACACCGTTAACCGCCATACGTTTGGCTGAACTGGTATTGGAAGCTGGTTTTCCTGCGGGCGTAGTGAACGTGATTACTGGCCGTGGCGATAGCACGGGCGCTGCCTTAACCGCGCACCCGTTGGTGAACAAGATTTCGTTCACAGGCTCTACCGAAGTGGGCTACATCATTGCTCGCCAAGCCGCTCAAGACATGAAGAAAGTGGCGCTAGAACTAGGCGGTAAATCGCCTGTGCTGATTTTTGATGACTGCAATCTAGAGCAGGCCATTCAAGGTGCAGCGAACGCCATCTTCTTTAACCAAGGTCAGGTGTGTACGGCGGGTTCGCGCTTGTACATTCAGAGCGGTATTTACGAAGAGGTTGTACAAGGCATCGCCAAGATTGCCGATGAGATGGTGCTAGGTGATGGCTTTAGTGAGAGCACGCAGATTGCTCCGCTGATTTCTGCACGTCAACAAGCGCGTGTACAGAAGTACATAGAGATTGGTCAGAAAGAGGGGAGGCTGCTGACCAAAGCACAGGATCGTCCTGAGCAAGGTTTCTTTGTGCGCCCTACGGTGTTTGCTGATGTGGACATTATGGCGCGCGTTTCTCAAGAAGAAATCTTCGGGCCGGTGTTGGTGGCGAACCGTTTTGAGACAGAGGCTGACGCGATCCGTCTGGCCAATCAAACGGAATACGGGCTGGGCGCCAGCGTGTGGAGTAATGATCTGAACCGTGTGAATCGCTTGGTGACAGCCATCAAGGCGGGAACGGTTTGGGTGAATACGCACAACATGCTGGATCCACACATGCCCTTTGGCGGTTTCAAACAATCTGGGCTAGGGCGTGAGCATGGCAAGGCGGCAGTGGAGTCCTATCTGGACACCAAATCGGTATGTGTTGCCTATGCCTCTTGAAGTAACCCCCTAACGCAGCATCCATAAAAACACAGGGAGGAGACATGAGTATTCCCAGTAAAACAGTGAAGGTATGGCTGTGTATTGCAGGGATGGTGGCAAGTGGTAGCAGTGTGGCCGGAGACCCCAGTGCGCGGGACTGGCTGCCTGCGCCAGTGGGCACCAATTTGTTGGTAGGTTATATGGCGAGCTTAAGCTCGCACGGTATCTACGAAAACGGTAAGCGTGTGTCGGGTGCTCCCGGCATGGATATGCAGATGGCTATTTATAGACAGATGCATTATCGCGAGTTGGCAGGGAAGACCGTGCAGTACGAGATCATCGTGCCCGTGTTGCGTAAAAACATGGGTAATCCCCGTGAGCATATGCAGGGCGTGGGGGATGTGAGCTTGGGGGCGGCGGTATGGTTCGTGAATAACGAAGAAAGCCGTACCTATTTCGCATGGGAGCCTTTTGTGACTGTTCCTACCGGGCGCTATCACGGCTCGCGTGCCGATTTGTCTCCAGGTGCTAACCGTTGGACCACCGTACAAGACTTTGCGTTTGCACAAGGCTTTGGTGAGAGCAGCTACTTTGAGGGTGTGGCAGAGTTCGAGTTTTACGGCAAGAACACTAATTATTATGGCGCCACACTGAAAAAAGACCCGTCCATGCGTTTGATGGCGTTGGTCTCCACCAATTTGACTGAATCCACCTATGTGGGGATGCGTTACCGCTATGAAACGGGCGGTAAAGAGAAAGTGAATGGTACCCAAGTGGTGGGCTCTGCAAACAGCCACCAGTTGGCCGCTGAAATTACTCATCAACTTAATAATCAGCATCAACTGCAACTGCAGTACATCCATGACCTAGAGGTTCGCAATGGACCACGGTTAAATGGGGTGCAGCTGCGTTATGCCTATGCGTTCTAGCGCATTAACTCAGGAGAAGACAATGCGATTAGCCCGAAATATCAGGCGAAACAGTGCTCGTTGGGTAGCGGCTTTGGTGTTGGGTGGTGTCGCCCTTGGCGCACAGGCTCAGCAATTCAAACCGCTGGAAACTCTGACCGATGGGCATGCCTTATCGTCTGACGCACAAGACCGTATTTATGTCATGGACACAGTATTTATGCACATGACCGAAAGCCGTGTGCACGTGTTTGACGGTAAAACAGGCCGTTTCTTGGGGATGATTCCTACCAGCTTTAATGGTCACATGCAGTTGTCCAATGATGGTAAGAAAATCTACACCATGACGACTTACCACGAGCGTGTCACCCGTGGGAAACGTACCGATGTGGTAGAGATTTGGGATGCTGACGGTCTGACCTTCGAGAAAGAAATCATTCTGCCTAACAACCGTGTGCAAGGTCTGAACTACCGCAATATGTTCCGCCAGACTACAGACGGTAAATTCATCATTCTGCAAAATGCGACCCCAGCGATTTCCGTAGCGGTGGTAGACGTAGAGAAGGGTGAGCACGTAGAAGAAATTACGGCTGTAGCAGGTTGCTGGAGTGTGAACCCTTTGCCTAACCGTCCACGCAGCTTCATGACCGTGTGTGGCGATGGCAAGTTGTTAGTCATCGACTTGGATGAAAACGGCAAAGTCGCATCACAGTACCGTAGTGAGCGCATGTTCTCGGTGCAAGATGACCCTGTTTTCATTGCACAAGCCATGGTGAATAACAAAGCGCATTACGTGTCTTTCTACGGCACGATGTACACCGCTGATTTCAACGGTGACAAAGTGAGCTTTGAGCCTAGCTGGTCCTTGCTAGACGAACAAGATAGAGCAGCAGGTTGGACGCCAGGCGGCTATAACTTGCTGGCTGCGGACGAAGGTAAAGAGCGTCTATACGTGTTGATGCACTCAGGTGGTGCCGAAGGTACACACAAATCACCAGCCGAAGAAATCTGGGTTTATGACCTGCCCACTAAAAAACGTATTGCACGTGTGCCAGGTATGGGGATTCTGTCTATCTCTGTAGATGAGCCGGGCAAACGGCTGCTGGGTATTGATGGTGGCAACGTGCATATCTTCGACATCAGTGGTGACACGCCTACGTTGATTCGCACCATTGAAAATGCTGGTGAGGCAGCGCTGCAAGTAGAGCCTCACGTGGTGATGAAAAACGGAGGCTAGTATGGACCCGATTTTGGGCTATGTGGCGGCTGCCAGTTTATGCATTTTGTTGCTGGCCAGCGGCCTAGAAAAAATCCGCCATTTCAGTTTGTTTGAAGCGGCTGTATCTGCTTACCGGTTGGTACCTGACGTATTAGTACGGCCTGTGTCTGGCGTATTCATCGTGACTGAGCTGTCGGCAGCCTTGCTGCTGTTATGGCCTAGTGCTCGCGTGTTGGGAGCATGGGTAGCCGCTGCGTTGTTGGTGGTGGCAACCGCCGCAATGGCCATTAACTTGCTGCGTGGCCACACCGATGTGTCATGCGGTTGTGGCAGCTTAAAAGACCAGTCGGCAGGGCTGTCATGGTGGTTAGTGGTACGTAATCTGCTATTGCTGGTGGTGCTTAGCGCCGTTGTGGTGCCTGTTACTCAACCCGAGCGTGCATTGGGGTGGGTGGATGGATTGACCTTCTTTGGGGCCACTTTAGCGTTGTTAGGGATGTATCACGCATTGAATCTGTTGATTGAATCGCATAGCAAATTACAAAAACTCAAGGAGATCTAAATGAGTGCGTTAGTGATTTCAAATATCGTGTTGTGGGTAGTTGTGCTGATGTTGGTGGTATTGGTATTGGCGCTGTCCAGACAAATTGGCGTGCTGTATGAACGCGTTGCGCCGATGGGGGCGTTGACCATGGATAAAGGGCCAGAAGTAGGTAGTGCGGCCCCCGTGTTTGAGCTGACCGATATCGTAGGCCGAGCACAAAGTATCGGTGTACCAGGGCAGTACAGCCAACTGCTGTTTTTCCTGTCACCGACTTGCCCAGTATGTAAAAAGCTACTGCCTATTTTGCGTTCTATCGCGCAGGCGGAAAAACAGTGGCTACGCGTGGTGTTGGCCAGCGATGGCGAAATGCCCGAGCACTTGGCTTTCTACAAACAAGCTGGTTTAGACCCATTCCCTTACGTGCTGTCCACGCCGCTAGGCATGAGCTTTCACATCAGCAAATTGCCCTACGCCGTGTTGATGGATGAAAACGGTGTGATCCGCGCCAAAGGGTTGATCAATTCCCGCGAACAGCTGGAAAGTCTGTTTACAGCCAAAGAGCTGGGTGTAGCGTCCATGCAGGATTACCTGCGTACAACAGAGATGAAAGACGTGAATGTTTCACGTAAGGAGAAGACAAATGCATTGGTTGGATAACTTGGGTGAACGGGTGTCTCGCCGTTTGGCGCACCGCTCTTCACGTCGTGGTTTCTTAAACGGCTTGGGCAAAGTGATGGTGGCGTCTGCTGCCATATTGCCCGTGCTGCCTGTGGCTCGCGCCAATAACAACACACCCAAGCTGACGGACTTGGATCCTAACGAGATTCCTGAAGAAGAATTTAACTCGTGCGACTACTGGCGCCATTGCGCGGTAGACGGTTTCTTGTGTTCATGCTGCGGTGGTACAGCCTCGTCTTGCCCGCCCGGCACAACAGCATCGCCTATTTCGTGGGTAGGTACGTGCCATAATCCTTACGATGGTAAGGATTACCTCATCAGTTATAACGATTGTTGTGGGAAAACGGCGTGTAACCGTTGCGGATGTAATACCCAAACACGTGAACGTCCTGGGTATGAGTTCTTCCTGCATAATGACGTGAACTGGTGCATGGCCAATGACAACAGCACCTTCCACTGCACGACATCCGTGTTGGTAGGTTTAGCCAAGAACTAAGAAAAAGAGGTCGGTAGCCTATGGGTTATCGACCCGCTTGGTGTGGAGTACAAGAATGAAAGCGTTGATACTGGTTCTCTTGGGCTGTGTGTCAGGGTTGGGGGCGAATGCAGCGCTTGCAAAGCGACCATTGCCTACAGATGGCGATGCACAATTGGCCTATTTTTTGAATAATGAAGGGGTGTACAAAGACTATATGCTGCAATGTGCGGGCTGCCATCGTTTTGATGGGCGTGGCGCGGAAAATCGTGGCATTCCTAGTTTTGTAGATTCCATTGGTTTGTTTAGCCGTATTCCAGATGGTCGTGCGTATATGATACGGGTGCCTGGTGCTTCACAATCGCAGCTCAATAACGATGAACTGGCGATGGTGTTGAACTATGTGGTGGCACGATTTAGTCCCGAGGAATACGAGAATGGAAAGTTCAGACTGTTCAGTGCTGCCGAAGTAGGGGCATCGCGTCCTTATAAGTTTGATGATGTGGCCGCAGCGCGCAAGGCGCTAGAGCAACAAATGGCTGAACAGGGCTGGGAACCTGCTCCATACTTATTCGGGCAAGCCGGTCGTTAAGCGCAACACGAGTTGCGAGTGCGGGTTTGTCTGTCTAGGCAGAACAAAGAAAAAACGATAAATAAAAGTAGGGGATGAGATAAAGCAGCACTAAGAGGAGAGGAAAATGTTGTTGCATGCTTCGCCACTGCATTTTCAGGATGTGGGGTTATTAAGCGAGTTTCTATCACAGACATTTGTGCCACTTGATGTGAAAGCGCAAGGTAATCAGCCGTTCTCTAATCTTGCTATTAACGATCAACTAGGCTCGTTGATGGTGACAGAAATGCGTTGCACAGCACTGCAGGTAGATCGCACCCATGCCTTGGCGGATCGTACCGAATCAGCCTTGTATAAGGTGTCGTTGCAACTCTCTGGTGTAAGCGAAATTCATCAACAAAACCGTAAAGTGCTGCTGCAAGCTGGGCAATGGGCGTTGTACGATACTACACGCCCTTACACCATCAATGTCGATGCAGAAGCGCACTTGCTGGTGCTGCAACTGGGGTTAAGTCACATGCAAGCGTGGCTGCCTTACCTACAAACAGCATTGGTGCGACGCTTTGAAACGCAAGAAGGTAGCGGGCAAATCATGCGTCAGATGTTGCTCAGTGCCTTGCATCAGCGCCCGCAGTTGTCGGATGTGGCAGCAGGTGGGGTGGCGACCGCATTGCTGCATTTGATCGGCGCGCAGCTGAGTGAATGCGCAGAATTCACGCTGGAACAAGAGCAGGACTCTGTGCAGCATGTGCAGTTGATGAAGCTTAAGCATTACATTGCTGAAAACCTTACTGATCCAGCGCTAGGCGTAGAACTGCTCTGCACACATTTCCGCTATTCACGTCGTTATTTGTACAAGCTGTTTGCGTTGCAGAACTTATCGCCTGCGGATTACATACAGCGTCAACGGTTAGAGGCCTGTAAGCAGTTGCTGGCCAATCCGCATTATCAACGCCCAGTGACTGAGTTGGCCTATCAATACGGGTTTAGAGATGCCACGGCATTTAGCCATGCATTTAGACGTCGTTATGGGTTGTCACCAACGGCGTGGCGCCAAACGCCAAACGACGCCAAAGAATGCAACATGTGTTGAGGACTGGCAACTAGTGTTGTGATGAGGCTCTATGCCTATTGGTATGAATACGATAATCTGTACTGTATCTAGCAGGAATACCTGCATTCCCCCTGATTTTTTAACCCTTGCGCCATGACTGCACATACGCCTTCTTTTGTTTTTTCCAAACGCGCCCAAAAATTGACGGGTTCGGCGATTAGAGAAATTCTGAAAATCACTACACGTACCGAAGTGATTTCTTTTGCGGGCGGTTTGCCATCCGCTGACGGCTTTCCTATTGAAGAGTTGCGCGCGGCGTATGAGAACGTTTTGTCTGAACAAGGTAGGCAAGCGCTGCAGTACGGTCCTACCGAAGGGTATCAGCCGCTACGTGAGTGGGTGGCCAACGATTTGAGCCGCGATAGTCTGACCGTCTCTGCGGATGAAGTGTTGATTGTCTCGGGTTCGCAGCAAGCGCTAGATATGCTGGGCAAGCTGTTTATTGATCCCGGCAGCAAGGTGTTGGTGGAGTCGCCAACGTACTTGGGGGCGCTGCAGTCGTTTTCTATGTTTGAGCCCGAGTATGTGGCCATTGCTACAGACGAGCAGGGGCTACTGCCAGCCGAGGTGTCTGCTGCTAAAGCACAAGGCGCACGTTTTATTTACACACTGCCGAATTTCCAGAACCCTATGGGGGTCACACTGAATGCAGGGCGTCGCCAAGAGTTGGTGGAGCGTTGTGCAGCGGCGGGTATTCCTGTGGTGGAAGATGATCCTTATGGCGAGCTGCGCTATGCTGGTACGCCACAACCTAGCTTGCTGGCGTTGGGCCGTAAAGCTGGCGCGACAGTGATTCGTTTAGGCTCGTTCTCTAAAGTGCTGGCACCTGGGCTGCGTTTAGGTTACATCGTGGCACCGGTAGAGATCATTAATAAGTTAGTGCAGATCAAACAAGCGACTGACTTGCACACAGCAATTGTGACGCAGATGGCGGTGTACAACGCGGTGCAAGATGGTTTTTTGAGCCGCCATTTGCCAGTGGTGCGTGCGCTGTATCAACGTCAATGTGCGTTCATGCTTGAAGCGCTGGAGCAGCATTTCCCTGCATCTGTGCAATGGACTAAGCCTGAGGGCGGTATGTTCTTGTGGGTAACATTGCCCGAGCACATGGATGCTGAACGTTTGCTAGAAAAAGCTATTGCTCGTAATGTGGCATTCGTGCCGGGAGCTCCGTTCTATGCAAGCGCGAATCCTCCACATAATACGTTGCGTTTGAGCTTTGTTACTGTGTCTGAAGACAAAATTCGCAAGGGTATAGAAATTCTAGGTCAGCTAATACGCGAAGAGTTACAGGCATAAGGCTGCAAGGCGATTTTCGCGTTATCATCACACAGCCGTGTTTTGCACGGCTGTACTTTTTTATACTGCCACTGTTTGCCATGTCTGCCTCAAAAACGCCAGAACGCATTGATTTAAACGATATACGCCACAACGATTGGGTGGCGCGTTGGCTGCCCGCCGCATGGGGGCCTTATGCGAGGCTGTGTAGGCTAGATCGTCCTGTGGGCACATGGCTGACTCTGCTGCCTACGATTGCCGCATTGGTGCAAGCTGCTGGTGGTGTACCCGATTGGTGGCGCCTGCTGATTTTCTCACTAGGTGCGCTGCTAATGCGTGGTGTAGGGTGCTGTTTCAACGATATTTTCGACAGAAATTTTGACCATCAAGTAGAACGTACACGATTCAGACCGCTCACTAGTGGGCAACTGACGCTTAAAAAAGCGTTGTGGTTTGTGTTCGCACAGCTAGTCGTGGCAGCGCTGTTCTTATTTGCTATTAATAGCTATAGCCGATGGTTAGCGTTGGCGTTAGTGCCTATAGTGGTGATCTACCCGTTGTGCAAACGTTTTACCTATTGGCCGCAAGCTGTGCTGGGCATCGCCTTTAACTGGGGGATGTTGATGGCGTGGTCAGATACCCAGAATATTGTGCCGTTGGCCGCGATTGCCATGTGGTGGGGCACCGTGTTGTGGCAGATAGGATATGACGCCATTTACGGTTACATCGATATCGCTGATGATCTGAAGTTGGGCTTGAAGTCTGCGGCCATTCGTTTTGGTGATAACGGTAAGCAATGGATTGGTGGCTTGTATATCTTGGCCATGCTGTGCTGGCTGTGGGCGGGTTACAGCATGGGAATGGGCATAGGCTACTTTGTAGTCATGGCTGTGATTGCTGTGCACTTTGTGTGGCAAGTGAGTCGTTTTGATCCAAAACGTCCCGAATTTGGACTAGGGCTTTTTCGTGCCAACATGACTGTTGGGGTGCTGATGATCGTAGCGGCACTGGCTGGAACGATGCTAGGGTAAACCCTTATAAACACTAAAAAAAACCCTAAAAAGATCGTTCCTACGAAATTCGCTGTGTAAAATCAGTGGCTTTCATATCCATATCAGAACCTCAATTGCTTAGGCAGTCGGGTGAGTCTTTAGTAGGTTGATCATGCCCAGTACCATGGAAGTTGTCGCAACCATATTGTTTGCGATCGCCATTGTCCATACGTTTTCCGTTCCCGTTTTTGCTCGCCTCGCTAATCGCGGTGGGTCACACGCGGGTTTATGGCATTTACTGTCTGAAGTAGAAGCTGTTTTCGGTGTATGGGCCTGTGTGTTATTTGTGTACGTGGCCGTATTCATTGGTTTGGATACCGCTGTGCAGTACATGGATTCGCGTAACTTCACTGAACCAGCCTTTGTGTTCGTGATTATGGTGATCGCGGCCAGCCGACCGATTCTGGAGCTGGTGTCAGTGATCGTGCGCTTGTTGTCGCGTCTGGTGCCTGTGCGCCAAGAGTACGCCATGTTCTTCATCATCATGGCTTTTGTACCGCTGTCTGGCTCGTTGATTACTGAGCCTGCCGCCATGACACTGGCCGCTCTGATGATTAGGGATCGTTACTTCTCTAAGTCCAATCTGGATGGTTTTAAATACCTGACCTTGGGCGTGCTCTTCGTGAACATCTCCATTGGTGGGGTGTTAACTGCGTACGCAGCACCACCGGTATTGATGGTAGCCCAAACATTTGGTTGGGATTCTGCCTACATGTTCACGCATTTTGGCTGGCGTGCTGCCTTGGCCGTGATTATTAACGCCGCCATTTTAACCTGGTTGTCGCGTGACGCATTGGTAATGCCTGAGCCTGACCCAAGCACTGTAGTGACTAAAGCTAAGCGTCCACCTGTACCACCAGTGGTTATGGTGATTCACATGTTGTTCTTAGCGGGTGTCGTGATTTTTGCTCACCACCCTGTGATTTTCATGGCGTTGTTGATGATGTTCATCGGCTATGCCCACGCTTACGCACGTCACCAGAATCCATTGATGATCCGTGAAGGCCTGATGGTAGGTTTCTTCTTGGCGGGTTTGGTGGTGCTAGGTGGTTTGCAGAAATGGTGGTTGCAAGACTTACTAGGTGGCTTGCCTCCGTTCGTACTGTTCTGGGGCGCTACGGCTTTGACAGCTATTACCGATAACGCCGCATTGACCTACTTGGGTTCGTTGGTGGAAGGTACTAACGAGTTCTGGCGCTACATGTTGGTAGCTGGTGCGGTAACAGGTGGTGGTTTGACTGTGATTGCCAATGCACCAAACCCAGCAGGTTTCTCTATTTTGAAAGGCACATTCCCCGATGGCGCGATTTCGCCATTGCGTTTGTTGCTGTCGGCTGCGATCCCTACCTTGATCGCAGCAGGTATGTTCCTGTTGCCGGTTTAAGGCAAAAAAGGACGCTGTAAAGCAGGCTGTTACGCATAAACAGTGCGATATGGCAGTAAACGGGCTAAAATCAGGAATCTGAATTTAGCCCGTTTACGTTAGAATGGGCTAATTGTGTTTCGTCCTACTGTTTTAGAGTTGCGTCGTGCCTATTTATGCGTATAAGTGCAGTAACTGCCATCACGAGCAGGATGTACTGCAGAAGATGTCTGATCCGGTTTTGGAAGTATGTCCAACCTGTGGTCAGCATACCTATCAGAAACAGGTCACCGCTGCGGGCTTTCAATTGAAAGGTTCGGGCTGGTATGTGACAGACTTCCGCAATGGCGGAAAATCCTCTGATTCTGGAAGCTCGTCTTCCAGTAGTTCTTCAGGCAATAGTAGCGGTTCCTAACGGCTATGCGTTTTTTCAAGCGATTTTTCATTACTGGCTTACTGGTCTGGATCCCTTTGGTGATCACAGTCTGGGTCATTATGTTGTTGATCGATACGCTTGAAAGCTTTGTACCGAAGTTTCTCTCTTCCGAGGCGTTATTCGGCGTTTCGGTGCCAGGTTTCAGTGTCATACTGGTGCTGGCAGTTGTGGTGCTTACGGGTTTGGTCACGGCCAATTTGATAGGTCGTACTTTATTCGAGCAATGGGAGAAACTATTGGGACGTATCCCGTTAGTGCGTTCCATTTATAATTCCGTTAAGCAGGTGAGCGATACGGTGCTGGCCCCAAATGGGCAGGCTTTCCGTGAAGCGGTATTGGTTGAATACCCCCGAAAAGGGGCGTGGACCATCGCCTTTTTAACAGGTGCCCCAGGTGGTGAGGTGGTGGGCAAGTTGCCCGTCGAGTGTGTGAGTGTGTATGTGCCCACTACGCCCAATCCTACTTCGGGATTTTTTCTGATGTTGCCGCGGTCCGATGTGGTCAAGCTAGATATGACCGTGGATGCGGCGCTTAAATATATTGTTTCTATGGGGGTCGTGGTGCCTGCTGAGCGCCCGCCTCTCTGATTCGTTTACTGAGGGAGTCATCCTAGATGCGTACCTGCTATACCGGCGAGGTCAATACCCAACACTTGGGACAAACCGTTACGTTGTTCGGCTGGGTGCACCGCCGACGCGATCATGGTGGTGTCATTTTTATTGACCTGCGTGATCGTGCTGGTCTGGCACAGATCGTTGTGAATCCGGAAAATGCTGAAGTGTTTGCGACAGCTGAGCGTATTCGTAACGAGTTCTGCTTGCGCGTAACAGGCGTTGTTCAAGCACGTCCAGAAGGCACTGCCAACCCAGATTTGGCGTCTGGTGCTATTGAAGTGGTTTGCCAAGAGCTGGAAATCCTGAACGCGTCGGTGACTCCTCCATTCCAATTGGATGATGACAACCTGTCCGAAACCACACGTCTGACACACCGCGTGCTGGATTTGCGTCGCCCACAAATGCAAAACAACTTGATGTTGCGCTACCGTGTGGCCATGGAAGTGCGTAAATACTTGGATAGCATGGGCTTTATCGATATCGAAACCCCAATGCTGACCAAGAGCACACCAGAAGGCGCTCGTGACTATTTGGTGCCATCCCGTGTGAACCCAGGTGAGTTCTTTGCTTTGCCGCAGTCACCACAGCTGTTCAAACAGATGTTGATGGTGGCCGGTTTCGATCGCTACTACCAAATCACCAAATGTTTCCGCGACGAAGATTTGCGTGCTGACCGTCAGCCAGAATTCACCCAGATCGACTGCGAAATGTCGTTCATGGACGAGTTCCAAATCCGCGATATTTTCGAAAACATGGTGCGTCATGTGTTCTCCACAGTACAGAAAGTTGAGTTGCCTCAGCCTTTCCCTGTGATGAGCTGGACAGAAGCCATGCAGCGTTTCGGTTCCGATAAGCCAGATATGCGTGTGAAACTGGAGTTCACCGATGTGGCCGACTTGATGCGCGAAGTGTCCTTCAAAGTGTTCTCCGGCCCAGCGAATGATCCTAACTGCCGTGTTGTGGCATTGCGTGTACCTGCTGGTGGTGAAATGCCACGTAGCGAAATAGACGCATACACTAAATTTGTAGGCATCTATGGCGCTAAAGGCTTGGCTTACATCAAAGTAAACGATGTGGCGAACATCCCTGAGGGTCTGCAGTCCCCAATCGTGAAGAACATCGACAACGACGCACTGCGCGCCGTGATGGAACGTACAGGCGCTCAAAACGGCGACTTGATCTTCTTTGGTGCAGACAAAACGTCCGTAGTGAACGATGCTATGGGTGCGCTGCGTATCAAGATTGGCCACAGCGAGCATGGTCGCAAGCATGGCTTGGTTGAAGCAGGCTGGAAACCGCTGTGGGTTGTGGATTTCCCGATGTTCGAGTACGACGAAGAAACCAAGCGTTACTACGCGGCACACCACCCATTCACCAGCCCCAAAGATGGTCACGAAGACTTCTTGGAAACCGATCCCGCCAAAGTGCAGGCCAAAGCCTACGATATGGTATTGAACGGTTGGGAAATGGGCGGTGGTTCGGTACGTATTCACCGTGCTGATGTTCAAAGTAAAGTGTTCTCTGCATTGAACATCAATGCTGAAGAGGCTCGCGAGAAATTCGGCTTCTTGCTGGATGCGCTGCAATACGGTGCGCCTCCACACGGTGGTATTGCCTTTGGTTTGGACCGCATGATCACAATGATGGCTGGTGCAGATTCCATCCGTGACGTGATTGCGTTCCCCAAAACACAGCGTGCTCAGTGTTTGTTGACTCACGCGCCTTCCGGTGTAGACGAGAAGCAGTTGAAAGAGTTGCACATCCGCTTGCGTCCACAGGAAGCTAAGCCCGCCTAAGGCTATGGGAATCATACGAGTCGTTAGCTACAACATTCATAAGGGGCGCACGGCCACAGGTGGTCGTGAGTCCCTAGAAGAGTTGAAGCTAGGGCTGTATGGTCTGGCCCCGGACCTGCTGTTTTTGCAGGAGGTTCAGGGGCGCAACGACCAGCAAGCAACGCTGGACGCGCAGCACGAATCATTGGCTGCGGTATTACGCATGCGTAATGCGTATGGGTGTAATGCGGTGCGAGAATTTACCGATCACGGTAATGCACTGCTCTCCCGATACCCTATTTTGCACCACGAAAATGAAGACATTTCAGATCACCGCTTAGAACAGCGTGGCCTGCTTCATGCTGTGGTGGATATTGAAGGCAGACCGGTGCACTGTATTGTGGTGCATTTGGGTTTGTTTGGTGGTGGTAGAGCGCGTCAGGCGCAGGCCTTGGTGGATAGAATTCACCGCTTAGTGCCCGATGATGAACCTCTACTTATCGCTGGGGATTTCAACGACTGGAACAATAAGCTAGCCCCTATTTTCGTGAAGCAACTAGGCTTGTACGAAGTGTTTTCGTTTGCCTCTATGGTGAAGGGGCGTACTGGGCCAGGCTTCAAGCTGCGACAGCCTATGAATTGGCTGCGAGGCTGGTCCAAACAAGAAGGCAGCGAGATACACACACCGCAATTGGGTGTGGGCGGTAATGCCCGCCTGACCTTGCCACCGCGCACTTTTCCAGCTGCATTCCCTTTCTTGAGATTAGACCGTATTTATCAGCGCGGCTTTGCCGTGCGTACAGCGAAAGTGCTGCAGGGTTTGCCTTGGAAGCAAATCTCAGACCACGCTCCTATACTGACAGAATTGGAACTTCCTTAAATGGCTGAGGACATTTACGCCCACATTACGCCAGTCATCATTGTAAAAAATGGGGCTGCGCATGTGCGCCGTACCATTGGTGCGTTGAAGCCATTTAGGCAAGTGGTGGTGTATGACAATGGCTCTACAGACGATACCTTGAGTTTGCTGAGTGAGTATCCCAACGTGAAAGTGGTGCAAGGCAGCTTTATGGGCTTTGGCCCTACAAAGAATGCGGCAGCGTCACACGCAGAAACCGACTGGATTCTGTCGTTGGACATTGATGAGCAGGTGAATCAGAAGTTGCTGGATGCATTGGCAGATTGGCCCCTAGAAGAAGAAAGCAAAGTAGGGGAAGTGCTGCGCAATAATTACTTTTGTGGCAAGCATATACGCACTAACGGTTGGGGCAAAGACTGGTTATGCCGCTTGTATAACCGTCGCCAGCATCGTTTCACCGACAGTCAGGTACATGAAAAAGTGAAGCTGGACGGTCGTAGCCAAGTGGTGCGATTAAAAGGCGGGCTAGAACACGAGGCAGTGACTGACGTAGGTCAGCTTTTGGTCAAAACGCAATACTACTCAGAGCTGTATGCCAATTCCGAACGAGCACGGTTGTATACCTTTCCCGTGGTGGTGTTTAAAGCGGCATTCCGTTTTTTTAGATCGTATTTCTTGCAGTTGGGCATATTGTCAGGCTCGCGCGGCATGATGATTGCTGTGGGCGAAGCGACAGGCGTTTTCTTCCGCTACAGCAAAGTGTATCAGCGCAAGAAATTTACACAGAAATCTGATAAAAACACGTAAAAATACGGAACTTTCTGCGTATTTTGACCTCTTATTATGTGTTTCCTTATTTAGCACTCAGTGTGCTAGAGTGCTAGAATAATAACGGCTTATGCAGAAACTTTGTTATCACTCTGTGGCTTTCACAGAACGATAACCTTGATACAGGATTATTCATGACCCACACATCGCAATCTTTGGCTCTCGCGCCTGCCACCCAGTTGGCTGCTGCCGTATCCAATCCCGGCGCGTTGGGTACGTTAGAGGCCTATATTTCCGCTGTGAATGCTCAGCCTGTGCTGACTCAAGAAGAGGAAGTGGCCCTCGGCCAGCGTCTACAAAAAGAAAGTGATCTTGACGCTGCTCGTCAATTGATCATGTCCCATTTACGTCTGGTGGTGTCTATTTCACGCCAGTACCTAGGTTATGGCCTGCCGCAGGCTGACCTGATCCAAGAAGGCAATATTGGCCTGATGAAAGCAGTAAAACGGTTTGACCCAGACCGTGGTGTGCGTCTGGTTTCGTTTGCTGTGCATTGGATCAAAGCTGAAATCCACGAGTATGTGGTGCGCAATTGGCGCTTGGTAAAAATCGCCACTACCAAGGCGCAACGCAAACTGTTTTTTAACCTGCGTCGTATGCGCCCAGAAGATGGGCAAACGCTGAATCCTGCGGAAATTGATGATATCGCACGTGAATTGAATGTGCGTCCGCAAGATGTGAGCGAGATGGAAATACGCCTGACAGGTGGCGAATTGGCATTGGAGTCCTCTATGGATGACGATGACGAGGGTTTTGCACCTATTAGCTATTTGTCAGATGAAGGTGCGTTTGAACCTACCCAAGTATTGGCAGAGCGTGCCGCTCAGTCGTTGCAAGGCGAAGGCTTGGAAAGCGCGTTAGAAAAACTAGACCCACGTTCTCGTCGCATTATTGAGGCTCGTTGGTTGCAAGACGACCAATCTTCTACGCTACATGAGTTGGCTGCCGAGTTTGGTGTATCAGCAGAACGTATTCGTCAGATTGAAGTAGCAGCGATGAAAAAAATGCGCACCTACCTGCAGGTGGCAGCGTAACAATCATTTACATAAAAAATTCGTCAGAGAGAGAACTAATAGGAAGAACAGTCATCAAAGTAGTATCTGCAGCGTTATTCATATCCCTGTGTGGCGCTGCGTGCATCTACTTCGGCTTCTCCTCTTCCCCCTCTCTGATAGAAGTAGATGCTTTAAGGACACCTGCCCAGGTGTCCTTTTTTTATGTGCGTTAAGTAGGGTTAGACTTCAGTAGCAACCATAAATCGTGCTGTATATCTTCAGCGCTGGCGTCTCCGCGCATTAAAACCCTAGTCTTGCCTTCCTGATCGATGAGATAAAACGACGAGGAATGGTCCATGGTGTATTGCCCCACCTGTGGTGAGGGGACTTTCACGTAAAAGGCTTTAAAGGATTGCGCCGTCTTGCGTACTTGATCAGGTGTGCCAGTGAGACCGATGAAGGTAGGATCAAAAGCTTCTACATACGCTTTCATGACCTCTGGGGTGTCACGGTCAGGGTCGACGGTAATCAGCAGTACTTGCACGTCCTTGGCATCATCGCCCAACATTTCTACAGCACTGGCTAATTGCACCATGGCGGTAGGGCATATGTCTGGGCATTGCGTAAAGCCGAAGAACACCACGACTACTTTCCCTTTGAAGTCTTTCAGGGTGCGTGTTTCACCGTTACCATCTATTAACTCTAACGTATGACCTATGTTGGCGGTGGATATGTCATTGCCAGTAAAGGGCAGTGGCTCAGGTTCTGGTGAGCACGCAGCAAGTCCTGCGCTGAGTAACAGTACAGACAATAGACGGGGTAGGGACGCAAAGTAGGGTGGCATGATAGGCAGGGAAGCGGATCAGTATTAAGGTAGTGTACCGTGTCTGTACTGCTATACATTCGAGGATGGATGGCGGACTCGTGCCTAATGTAAAAAACTGCATAGCGTAGTGCAGCGACGAGAGTGCATGCACTACAATTCTTACATGAAAATTCAAATTTCTTCTTCATTGCACAAGCCCATGCGGCAGCGTTTCAAGCTATTGCTGGCTCAGGCACAAGAGTTGCCTCCGGTAGGTAGTCGTCCACTGACCTTTTGTGGCCGTGTTTGTGGTTGGGTTTTAAAAGAAGCTATCCCTGAACTATTAACCATAGAAGGGGTAAGTTGCGACGGTGATGCCGTACACATAGGTGAAATGCGACTACCCACAGTGCAAGCCAATCGACTACTGGAACGCATTGCCAATAAATTGAACGAAGCAGGTTTTGTGAAAGCCTGGCGTGGTGAACTGTTGGATGTGTTTGCAGAAGGGCGCTGCTTAGGTGCTATAGAGCGCGGTGCAGTGCGCCCATTAGGTGTACTGACCCAAGCCGTGCATTTAAATGCATGGACGCCAGAAGGCCGCTTGTGGGTACAGAAACGTGCTGCGCACAAATCCACCAATCCCGATATGTGGGACACCTTGGTAGGTGGTTTGGTGAGTGCGCAAGAAGACCTAGACGTATCGTTGCTGCGTGAAAGTGAAGAAGAAGCGGGTTTATACGCCAAAGACTTACATGCACTAGAGCCTATGCGCTTGATCACACGCATGCATCGCCGTTTGCCTGAAGGCTATCAGGTGGAAAATGCATGGGTGAACGATTGTGTATTGGATCACGATGTACAACCGAAAAATCAAGATGGCGAAGTCAGCGAGATACGCCATATCAGCGTAGAAGAGTACTGGGAAATGTCGGTGGCGGGTGAGTTTACGTTGGAGGCAGAGCTGGTGAGTTTAGACAGTATCTGTCACCGTGCCTCAATACCGGATACCATAGCGTAGTAGTCATTAATAACGGCCTGCAAAAAGGGGTAAAGCCATGCGTAATCCTTTTGATATACCCGGAATGATGGGAAGTGGTATGAATGCGGATTCTGCTCAGAATCCATTGTTTGCGTCACTAGACATGATGCGCACTGCTTGGGAGTCTATGGGGGGAGGTGCTGGCTTTGGCAGTTTTGCCGATGCGTCTGCCGCCATGCTGTCACCTGAAGAGCTGGAAAAGCGTCTACGCGATCTACGCGCTGTAGAAAATTGGCTGAAATTGAATCTGTCCATGTTAGAAGGCACGATTCAAGGCTTGGAAATCCAGAAAGCCACATTACGCACTGTACAAAATTTTGCTCAGCAAGCCACACAAATGGCGGGTGAGCGTATGGCCAGTGGTACGGACGAAGGTCTGAAAAAAGCAGCCGAGCAAGGCATGCAAGATGCTGGTCAAGCGGTATGGGATTTGCTGCAAAAGCAGTTCAATGCTGTAGCATCGGCCACTGCAGCATCCATGCAAAGTGCACAGAATATGGTGGATGGCATGGCTGGCGTAGTACAGCCAGTGTCTGGCGACTCCACGATGCGCCGAGCTGCTAAACCTACCAGTACCGCACGTCCGGCTACGGCTAAGAAAGCTGCCAAGAAGGCAGTAAAGAAAGTCGTGAAGAAGGCCGCTACAGCACCTGCTAGTGGTACCACGGCGAGTAAAAGTGCACGCAAAAGTAGCAAGTAATAACTAGGTTGAGGAATACAGGAATATGATGCTGAATGTAGTAATACTGGCAGCGGGTATGGGCAAACGCATGCAGTCTGCATTGCCTAAGGTATTGCACCCCATCGCGGGTAAACCTATGTTGATGCATGTCGTGGAAGCGGCGCGTCAACTGGAACCTAGCCGTATTGTGGTAGTCGCTGGTCATGGTGCCGAGCAGTTGCAGCAGTATTTAGCAGGCCAAACCGACATACACGTGGTGTTACAACAGCCCCAGCAGGGCACCGGTCATGCGGTCATGCAGGCAGAGCCTGTACTGCTGGGTGAGCATCCTGATGACACAACCTTAGTGCTGTATGGCGATGTGCCGTTGGTGCAGAGCGATACCTTGAAAGCACTGCTAGAAGCTCGTCAGAATGGTTTGGCCATTCTGACTGAGTTTCTGGAAGATCCTACTGGTTATGGCCGTATTGTTCGTAACGAACAAGGCACCATTAGTCGTATTGTGGAACACAAAGACGCCTCAGAAACTGAGCACCAAATTCGTGAGGTAAACACCGGCATTATGGCTGCGCCTACTGTGCGTCTGCGCGATTGGTTATCACGCATTGATAACAAGAATGCACAGGGTGAGTACTACCTGACCGACGTTGTAGGTTTGGCTGTGGCTGATGGCGTGACAGTGAATGCGGCACACCCGTCTTTTCCTTGGGAAACCTTAGGGGTAAACAGCCGTGTGCAACAGGCTCAGCTAGAGCGTGCATGGCAGGCAGAACAAGCTCGTCGCTTGCTTGAGCAAGGCGTGAGCATTATGGACCCTTCCCGTTTTGATGTACGCGGCAGCTTGCAGTGTGGTCGTGATGTCTATATTGATGTGGGTTGCGTGTTTGAAGGCGCGGTAGTGTTGGGCGATGGCGTACGCGTAGGCCCGCATTGTGTGCTGAAGAACGTAGAGCTAGGAGCAGGTACAGTCGTACATGCCTTTAGCCATTTGGATCAAAGCCGTGCGGCGGAGCAAACCAGTATTGGCCCTTATGCGCGTTTGCGTCCAGGTGCTGTGCTGGAACGAGGTGCTGCGGTGGGCAACTTCGTAGAAGTGAAAAACAGCACCTTGGGTGCTGAGACCAAAGCTAGTCATTTGTCCTATCTAGGCGATGCGCAGATAGGCGAACGTGTCAATATTGGTGCCGGTACCATCACATGCAACTACGATGGCGTGAACAAGTACCGCACCATCATTGAAGATGATGCGTTTATTGGTTCAGACACACAGTTAATTGCTCCTGTACGAGTAGGCCGAGGGGCTACTGTGGGGGCAGGTACAACCTTAACGCGTGATGCACCAGAAGAAGAACTTACCCTCTCACGTACGCCGCAAACTACCATTAGCAACTGGAAAAGGCCGGTCAAAAAATAACTAGCGTGCCAAGCGAAAAATACTCTCCTCTTGAAGACGAGGTCATTAGCCCTGCAAGCTGTGAAGGGCCTGATGGCTTGCCATTACGTGAGCGCATTCCTGCGGTTATCACGTTGCTGTTGGCGATTGCGATTTCGGTGTTGGACGCAGCCATGTCCAACGTGGCGTTACCGGTTATTGCCGAAGAGCTACACATCAATGCGTCCAGAGTGGTGTGGATTCCTATCGCGTACAGCCTCACTATTGTGATGACGCTACTGCCGCTGTCGGCGGTAGCGGAACGTATAGGGTTGCGGCGGTTATTTGTCGCTGGCACGGTTATTTTCTTGGTGGCATCGTGTAGCGCAGCGTTCTCGCAGTCCTTTGCCATGTTGCTGATGTCGCGCATTATGCAAGGTGTGGGCGCCTCGATGTTGATGTGTCTATTTGGCAGTTTAGTGCGGATGATTTATCCGCTGGAAAAACTGGCAGTGGGCATTAGTTTGAACGTGGTGGTGGTGTCTACCGCAGCCGTGTTGGCACCGTCTATTGGTGCCTTTGTGCTAGATGTAGCGTCATGGCGGTGGATATTTTTTATCACTGTACCGATTTGTGCGCTGACCTGGTTAGGGGTGCGATACCTCCCTGAAAGCCCACGGGTATCCCGTGAATTTGATTGGTTGGCGTGCTTGCTGAGCGCAGCAGTATTTGGTTTGGCAATTTTGGGTTTAGATTTACTTACATCGCATCCTATATGGTCGTTGGGTTGCTTGATCGTTGCTGCCTTTAGCGCGCGCATATTGTTAGCCCGTTCCTTGCAGCAAGAAGCACCCGTAGTGCCCGTCGATATTCTGCGCATCACCTCGGTAGGTTATGCCGTTTTGGCGTCGTTGTTTGCCTTCGCCACACAAATGTCCGCGATGGTGAGCTTGCCGTTCTATTTTGTGCAGGTGATTGAAGCCAGCTATGCCGACATAGGTTTGTACATGGGCATGTGGCCTTTAGGCGTAGTGGTCATGGCGCCATTGTCGGCCTACTTGTCAGGGCGCTTCCCGGTGGCTGTGTTGTGTATGGTGGGGATGATTGTGACGGCCATAGGTTTGTCCAGCTTGCTGTGGTGGGGCGCAGGTGCCGCCGACTGGCAAATCATGATGTCCATGATGTTATGTGGTGTAGGTTTCGGGTTCTTCCAAACACCCAATAATAAAGCGATGCTGGCAGGGGTACCGAGACGCCGCAGTGGCGTGGCTGGTGGTCTTCAGGCGACTACTCGTGTGTTTGGCCAAAGTTTTGGTACGGCGTTGGTGGCGTTGGTGTTTGGTGCTAGCCCAGAACAAGGTGCCGTATGGGGTATAGGGGCCGCAGTGGTGTGTGCTCTTGTGGCGTTGGGAATTAATATCGTACGCCAGCGCAACCCGGAAACAGATCCAGATTTTTTATAGTAGAACATACCCATGCAGATTTTGATGGTAAACCTTGAGCGGGGATGGCGCGGCGGGGAGCGCCAGACGTTGTTGACCGCTACAGAGTTACAACAGCGTGGTTATCACGTGACCGTATTGGCCAGGAAAGGCGAAGCCCTATTCAAACGCGCTGCACAAGCAGGCTTACGAGTGAAGGGGGTAAGCGGGAACGGCGGTTTGTTTTTCTTCTTGCTGTGTCACCGTAAAGCCTTTGATGTGGTGCATGTACAGACCGCTGGAGCCTTAACAGTCGTGGCAGCCATGAAATCGTGGTTGCAAGCCCGTCTTGTCTATACCCGTCGCACCAGCTTTGATGTCAAAGCGGCCAAAGCAGCACGCACCTTGGCAAAGTGGAGGCGTGTGGATAAGTTTGTGGCGATTAGCCACGCGGCTGCACAAGCACCTGTCTCAATGGGGCTAGAGGTGAGCATCATCCCTAGTGCGGTAGAGTTTGTGCCTCCCGACCCAGACCAGATTATTGCGTTCTCAGAAGAACAGCATCTGGCAGGCAAATTTGTGATTGCTACCTGTGCGGCTTTCACTGCAGAAAAAGACCCGCTAACCACTATACGTGCCGTGCATGCATTGTGGCAGCAGCGGCAAGACTTTGTGTTTCTGCATTTTGGTGCGGGTGGTAGTGAACTCGCTGCCGCTCAACAGCTAATACAAGAGCTGGGCTTGGAGCAGGTTTATAACATCGTAGGCTTTAGGCGTGACATAGAAAACATGTATAGGTTGATGCATGTTTTCGTCTTGACCTCTAAGCAAGAGGCCTTAGGTTCTAGCATTTTGGATGCGTTCTTATATGAAGCAGCCGTTGTGGCAACACGAGCTGGTGGTATTCCCGAGTTGCTAGACGCTGGGCGCGGTATCTTGTGTGATGTAGGCGATGCCGAGGCGATCGCTACAGCCTGCGATCAGCTATTGGAAGACGAATCACTGTGTAGAGATATGGTGGCTAAGGCGGAAGCGTGGGTAGTAGAACAACACGCTATTCCGCTGATGGTTGACCGTTATTGTGATTTGTATGACCATGAGCGCCAATCATAGCGGTAGCGTTTTGGGCAGCATACGCTACCTTGTATAAGATCCTTCATACCAAGAGAATATATGGCAACCACAGAGCCACAAACCATAGTGGTTTTTGCCCGTAATCGTCCATTTTTTGGCGCTCAGGTCACTATGTTTGCCACATTGTGGCGATTAAAGCAGTTGTATCCCAGCGCTACATTGAAAATTGTAGTGCGTGCAGGGGCTTTTGCTTTCTTGAAGCAGCTACCGTGGGTAGATCAAGTCATACAAGCAGACTCATTCAGGGATGAGCTTGCCGCCATTGATTCGTCCTGTAGTCTGATGGTGTCTCTGCACACCACGAGCTTGAAACATTGTTTATTAGCATTGCTACGCAGACCGGCTAAACGGTTAAGTTATAGTGGCCGATTTGGCTTAGATTGGGTGTGGACGCAGCGCTGCAAACAAGATTTTAGTGTGTACCGTACTGAGGGACATTTGGCACTTGTAGACCTTCTGCAGCCTGCAGATGCTTACGCGGTATCTTGCGCCTGTCTGGAGTCATTAGCCAATGCGGAGCTGCGAACAACATTGATGTCACAGCGGCGCTTGACCATCATGCCAGGCGCTGGCGAAGGCGAGTTTAAAAAATGGGGCATTGAGCGGTTCTTAGCGGCGGCAGAGTCCTGTCTACAGCGAGGTCTAGTCGATAAAGTATGTTTTGTGCTGGGGCCTGATGAACATAAAGAGCGCGAGCGTCTAGCGCATTGGCACTTAGCAGATAAAGCTGAGATTTGGGATAAACCGCCACTGCCGGATTTATGCGCGTTAGTGCAAGCATCGGCATTGGTGCTTACGAATGACTGTGGGCCTTCACATATTGCGCAGGGCTGTAAGGTACCTGTAGTAGCGGTTTTTGACGAAACTAAGCCAGAGTGGTTTTGGGATAGGCCGAATGCCGTGTGTATAGTGCCCGAGTCAGGTCAGCCCATAAATACCGTTCCTTTAGAAACAGTTGTGAACGCCTGTTGCAGCCTGTTGGCAAAGTGATGCAAGTGCGGTACGGTTATTTGATGATGTGACTTAAAAAAAGATACACAACAGGCTTCAGGAAAATTAAAATTTCCAGATTATCTTACACCTTAGGTGGGCAAGTATTATGTGTGGAATTGTAGGTGCAGTAGCACAACGAAATGTTATCCCGGTATTGCTAGAAGGCTTGAAGCGCCTAGAGTACCGAGGCTATGACTCGTGCGGCATCGCTGTTTTTCATGGCGATGAATTGCAACGCGTGCGTAGCACTGAACGGGTGGCAGTGTTGGCGGAACAAGTACAGTCTCTGCAGCTAGAGGCAGTGACCGGTATTGCACACACACGTTGGGCTACACACGGCGCACCAGCTACACATAATGCACACCCCCACTTCTCGGGCCACACCGGTCAAACCCGTATTGCCTTGGTGCACAACGGTATTATCGAGAACCACGAAGCGCTGCGTGAACGACTGACCAAAGCTGGTTATGTGTTCGAGAGCCAAACCGATACTGAAGTGGTTGCCCACTTAATTGACTCACTGTACCAAGGTGATGTGCTGCAAGCAGTTAAAGCGGCCTGCGTACAGTTGCATGGCGCTTATGCGTTGGCTGTGATCGCTAAAGACGAGCCACACCGTTTGATCGGTGCACGTAATGGTTCGCCATTGGTAGCCGGTTTGGGCGAAGGCGAGAACTTTTTGGCGTCAGATGCGCTGGCATTGGCCGGTGAAACTAGCCAGATTATCTATCTGGAAGATGGCGATGTAGTGGATCTGCATTTGGATAGCGTACAAGTTTACGATGTGCAGGGTGTGCCTTGTGAACGCGAAGTACACACGGTACATCTGCATGCTGGTGAGGCCGATTTGGGCCCGTACCGCCATTACATGCAAAAAGAAATTTTTGAGCAGCCACGCGCAGTAGGCGACACATTACAAGGCGTGGAAACCGTGAGCCCAGCATTGTTTGGTGAGGGCGCTAAAGAGATTTTCCAGAACATTGATCAAGTATTGATCTTGGCATGTGGCACTAGCTTCTACGCTGGTTTGACAGCTAAATACTGGATAGAGTCCTTAGCTAAAGTGCCTGTGAGCGTAGAGATTGCTAGTGAATACCGCTACCGTGACAGCGTACCTAATCCACGTACCCTAGTACTAACCATTTCCCAGTCTGGTGAAACAGCCGACACTTTGGCGGCATTAAAGCATGCCCGCAAGCTGGGTATGGAAAACACGCTGACTATCTGTAATGTGGCTTCTAGTGCGATGGTACGTGAAAGCAAACTGGCTTACATCACCCGTGCGGGCGTGGAAGTGGGTGTAGCATCCACTAAAGCCTTCACTACACAGCTAACGGCCTTGTTCTTGTTGGCAATGGTAGTGGCGCAAGTGAAAGGCCAGCTGTCTGCAGAGCAAGAAGCTGATCTATTGCGTAAATTGCGTCATATGCCCGTGGCCATCTCTGCTGTGTTGGCATTAGAGCCCCAAGTGATTGCCTGGGCAAGCCGCTTTGCGAACAAAGAGCACGCTTTGTTCTTGGGCCGTGGTATGCATTACCCCATCGCCTTGGAAGGTGCGCTGAAGCTTAAAGAAATTAGCTACATCCACGCCGAAGGTTACCCCGCTGGCGAATTGAAACACGGCCCATTGGCTCTGGTCACGCAAGCCATGCCAGTGATCACCATTGCACCGCATGACGCGTTGTTGGAAAAACTGAAATCCAACATGCAAGAAGTGCACGCACGAGGCGGTGAGTTGTACGTGTTTGCCGATGCTAATACTCAGATCAACAGCAGCGACACCATCCATGTGATCCACATGCCTGAGCACTACGGGTTGTTGTCACCGGTATTGCACGCCGTGACACTACAGTTGTTGGCGTATCACGTAGCATGTGCGCGTGGTACTGACGTGGATAAACCGCGTAATTTGGCGAAGAGTGTGACGGTAGAGTAATTCTCCTTACCCGCTACAAAGGCGTATTGGTGTGTTTGTGGTGATGTAGGTCTTAAAAATCCCAGCGATGCTGAAAAGCACACTGGGATTTTTGTTTGGTAGCGTGTTTTTGTATCTATGATCAGGAAGAGCCTGAAAATAGGGAGTGAATGACTGTGTATTACGGTGTTATAGCGTTATATGCGGACACATAAGCTTGCGTTGTTTGTTCTGACCACCCACCGCCCAGTGCTTTATACAGATTGATGACGGTGTGGAAACGTAGCAAGCGGGTTTGAATCAATGTCTGTTGGGCACTGTAGAGAGTCCGCTGTGCATCTAACAGGCTTAGGCTGTTATCCCACCCTTCTAGATAGCGTTGCTCAGCGAAAACATACGCTTTTTGGCTGGCAATAACGCGTTGTTCTTCCGCCTGTACTTGTAGGTCCAACGTGTGTTTACCCGCTAAATTGTCTGCTACTTCTGTGAAAGCGGTTTGAATAACTTTCTCGTAGCGTGCAATTTCTATTTGTTTGCGTATGGTGGCTACATCCAGAGTAGCCAGTAAGGAACCTCCGCTGAAAATAGGGAGTGAGATACTAGGCATGAAACTCCACATACCTGAACCTGATTCAAATAAATTATCTAAACTGGAGCTGGCTGTACCGGCAGCTCCAGTCAGACTGATAGAAGGAAAAAAAGCGGCACGTGCAGCACCTATACGTGCATTGGCAGCACGTAACTGGTGTTCAGCCGCACGTATATCAGGACGACGGGCTAGCAAGTCAGAAGGAGTTCCTGCAGGTAGGGTCGTGGGGAGGATGGTATGAAAGAGGTGCTCAGCGTGATCTACTTGGTTTGCTAACGTTGGTGTTAAAGGTTGTCCAAGTAATAAAACAAGTGCGTTACGGTCTTGTGCGACCAACCTTGTATAGAGTGCGGTATTGGCTTCAGCAGTACGCAGCGCCATTTCAGCACGTTGCAGGTCCAGTTGATTCGCCTCTCCTATGACTAGCAGTTGATTGGTTAGATCAACGGTCTGTTGTTGGGTGGTGAGTGTTTGTGTCGTTAAGGCGAGCAGCTCTTGGTTCGCACGTAAGCTCAAATAGACATTAGCGACTTCGGCAATCAGGCTAAGCTGCGTAGCAAGATAGGTTTCGTCTAGGGCCATGTAGGTAGAAAGTGCGGCGTGGTTGAGACTACGCAATCGCCCCCATAGATCAATTTCCCACGATACTGCGCCGGTTACTTGATGGCTTCGACTAATACCGGCTTCGTTATCTACGCTCAGGTCTGCTGGGAGGCGTTGAGACGCACTGTCTGCGGTTGCATGTAATGTAGGAAACATATCTGCTCGTTGTATGCGGTATTGCGCGCGAGCAGCTTCTACGTTTAATGCAGCGGTACGTAGGTCACGATTGTTGGAGAGTGAAAGGGTAATCAGTTCTTGCAGCAGCGGATCACGGAAGAAATCACGCCATCCGATATCGCCGACGTGGATGAGGCTGGTATGTTCGGTGCTATATGCTACACCAGAAGGAAAATGAGCATCCACGGGTAGTGCTGGTCGTTCGTAGGTGGGGACCATAGAACAACCAGATAGTGCTGCTGATATGGCTAATAAAGCGATTGCACGAGGTTGCCGTAAAGGGGCTAATAGTTTGTACATTTTTCTGCACTCCTTGGGCTAAGCGCGTAAATCGCGGGAAGTGGGAAGGGGCTCGCACCGTGCTTTGCCTAAAGCTAATTTGCGTACTACGACGTAAAACACAGGCGTTAGCAGCAAACCAAATAGTGTGACGCCCAACATGCCAGAAAACACAGCGATCCCCATGGCATGCCGCATTTCGGCACCTGCCCCCGATGCAAAGACCAGCGGCACAACCCCAGCAATGAAAGCAAGTGATGTCATCAAAATAGGACGTAAGCGTAAACGTGCAGCCTCTAGTACGGCTGTTAGTGGGTCTACGCCTTGGTCTTCTTGAGTACGGGCAAACTCTACGATCAAAATTGCATTCTTAGCAGCCAGGCCGACAAGTACTACAAAACCGATTTGTGTGAAGATATTGTTATCACCATCAGCCAGCCAGACCCCTAAAATTGCAGAAAGTAAGGCCATTGGAGCAATGAGCAGCACTGCAAAAGGTAAAGACCAACTGTTATATTGCGCAGCAAGAATCAGGAAGGCTAACAGTACCGCTAGAGGAAAAATGTATAGGGCCGAGTTGCCTGCCTGTTTCTCTTGATAAACCAGATCTGTCCATTCGTAAGTCATACCTTCGGGTAACACTTCGCGAGCAATACGCTCAATCGCATCTGTAGCTTGCCCCGAGGAGTAGCCGGCAGCAGGACCACCACTAATATCAGCTGATGGGAAACCGTTGTAGTGGATCACACGGTCGGGGCCTGAACTGCGGGTAATCGTGGAAAAGGCACTTAATGGGATCATTTCACCCTTGGTATTCCGTACTTTGAGCAAAGGGATGTCATCAGCTTGCATGCGGAACGGTGCATCGGCTTGTGCCATGACCCTATAGGTGCGACCAAAGAGATTGAAGTCGTTCACGTAAAGTGAACCTAGATTAACTTGTAGGGTTTCAAAGACGTCAGTGAGTGATAGGCCTAGTGATTTGGCTTTTTCACGGTCTATGTCTACCTGTAATTGAGGTGCGTTAGTTTGAAAGCTGGCTAACATGTTGGCTAGCTCGGGTGTTTGCATAGCTTTGCCCATCATCATGCCTTGAGCTTGCTGTAAGGCCTCAAATCCTAGTCCGGCACGATCTTCTATTTGTAGTTTGAAACCGCCCATAGCACCCAAACCTGGTACAGGGGGTGGTGGAAAAATACCTGAAAATCCATCGGGTATTTGGCTGAATTTAGCCATTAGTTTGCCTGCAATAGCGTTTGCTGAGAGGGATGGGTCAGTACGCTCATCAAAGGGTTTGAGCATGGCAAACAGTAATGCCGAGTTTGGAACATTCACTGGGCCATTCACAGATAACCCAGGAAAGGCGACAACGCTTTCTACACCTGGCTCGGCGAGTGCGATTTTTGACATTTGCTTTACTACTTCCTCCGTGCGATCTAACGAAGTACCACTAGGTAGTTGAGCAATCCCTACTAGAAAGTATTTATCTTGAGCAGGCACAAAACCATTAGGAACTTGATGAAAGCCAAGCCATGTCATGCCGAGAAAACCTATATACAGCACCAGAACAATGGCGCTGCCGCGTACAGCTCGACGGACTGTACCTACATAGGAGTGTGATGCTTTATCAAAGAGATGGTTAAACCGCTTGAAGAAACCACCCAAAAGTTTGTCCATTAGGCGTGTGAGCCAATCTGCATGAACGCTTTCGTGATGCGGTTTTAATAGGATAGAGGCTAAAGCAGGAGACAGTGTCAGCGAATTAATCGCCGATAAAATGGTGGAGATGGCGATAGTGAGTGCAAACTGACGGTAAAACTCACCTTGTAGGCCAGACAAAAATGCAGAAGGAATAAAGACGGCTGCGAGTACAGAAGTAATGGCCAAAATAGGGCCGGTGACTTCATCCATAGCTTTACGAGCTGCTTTTTTAGGAGAAAGCCCAAGCGCCATATGTCGTTCTACGTTTTCTACCACCACAATGGCGTCATCCACCACAATCCCTATTGAAAGCACTAAGCCAAATAGAGATAGGGTGTTGAGCGAGAAGCCAAACATGTGCATGAGCGCAAATGTGCCCACTAAGGAAACGGGTACAGCGGCAAGGGGAATGATAGAGGCACGCCATGTCTGCAGAAATAGCACGACAACCAGTACGACTAAAGCAATAGCCTCTAACAGAGTGATGGCCACCGATTGTAATGACGCACGGACGAACACAGTGGGGTCATAGGCAATCCTATACTCTATGTCTTGTGGAAAGCCTTGTTGCAGCTCTTCCATTTTGGCACGCACAGCGTTGGACACATCAATGGCGTTAGCACCGGGGCTTTGAATAATTTGTAGGGCTGTGGCGGGTTCGCCGTCTAACAAGCTGCGTAAGGTATAGGAGTCTGCACCTAAAGAAATACGTGCGATATCACGTAAGTAGGTCACTTGTCCGTCTGCACCACTTTTCACAACGATGTCGCCAAATTGCTCTTCATTGCTCAAACGACCTAGTGTATTGACGGTCACTTGAAAAGCAGCAGAGGTGTCAGGTTGTTGGCCTACTGAACCTGCTGCTACTTGTACGTTTTGCTCACGTAAGGCGGCGACTACATCACTGGCTGTTAGCCCACGAGAGGCTGCTTTACCTGGGTCTAGCCAGATACGCATGGAGTATTCCCCATCACCCCAAACTAGTACATCGCCTATACCAGGCAAGCGTACTAGTTCATCCCGTACTTGGCGTATGGCAAAGTTGGATAAATACAGTGAGTCGTATCGCTGTTCAGGGGAAATGAGATGCACCACCATCAGTACATCAGGAGAGGTTTTTTGGGTGACTACACCAATACGTTGTACTTCTTCTGGCAGGCGGGGCAACGCACGTGATACACGGTTTTGCACTTGAATTTGTGCCATGTCAGGATCGGTGCCTTGCTTGAAGGCAATAGTCAGCACCATTTTGCCATCCGTGGCCATCTGTGAGTTCATGTACAGCATGTCCTCTACGCCATTGATGGCCTGTTCCAGTGGCGCGGCAACGGTGTTGGCGATGACCTCGGGGTTGGCGCCAGGATAACTAGCAGTGACTTGTACGGTAGGGGGCGTAACGGCCGGGTACTCGCTAAGTGGTAATTGCCAGAATGCCATAGCCCCAGCCAAAAGCATTAAGAGCGAGAGCACAATAGCGAAAATTGGCCGTGCGATGAAGAAGTGAGGAAACTTCATTGGCTATCTCCTTCCGATGCATCAGGCGAGATGTGCTGGTCAGGCTCTAGGTTTTCTGAGACTTCAGGGGTAGCAGTTTCTTCTTCTAGGGTGTGCATGGCAACCATACGAGGGGCTACGGTCATGCCTGGTCGTACTAGACCTTTAATGATGATTCTTTCACCAGAATGTAGGCCAGACTCAATAACACGCAGCCCATCAATCATCGGGCCTAGCTCAATGGACCTGTAGTGTGTTTGGTTATCGTTATCTACAACGAGTACATAATTCTTGCCCTGGTCGGTACCTACTGCTTGATCATTAATGAGAGTAGCTAAACGAGGCTCGCCTGTGGTGAGTTTGGCTCTGGCGAATAATCCAGGAACTAAATGGCCATTCGGGTTTGCGACAGAAGCACGCGCCCGTATCGTGCCTGTGCTGCGATCCAATTGATTACTGATGAAGTCCAGCTTTCCCTGATAAGGAAAGTCTTGATCGTTACTGAGCCCTACAGCTACTGGCAGTGTATAGGTCGCTGTCTCTTTATCTGGATTAGCCTGCTTGATGAGGTGTAAATATGTAGCCTCATCAATATCGAAATACACATGTATAGGGTCGAGTGAAACAATGGTGGTAAGCAGTGTGGCAGTTCCGGTAGTGCCACCACTGACCAAGTTGCCTTCGGTAATGCGTATGCGATCTACACGACCAGATATAGGGGCTGTAATGTGCGCGTAGGATAAATCTAGCCTGGCTGCAGCTACTGCTGCTTTAGAGGCATGTACCTGAGCTTGACGCGCATTGCGTTCAGACACGGCATCGTCATATGCCTTACGGGAAATTGCCCCGGTAGTGACAAGTTGCTGGGCACGATTGACGTCGGTTTGTGCTTGGTTGGCTAACACCTCATCTTTATGCAATTGGGCTGTGGCCGTGTCCAGTGCAACTTGAAATGGGCGAGGGTCAATTTGAAAAAGTGATTGACCCTTGTTAACAAGTTGACCCTCTGGGACGGTCACGCTGTCAATGGTTCCACCTACGCGTGAACGTAGCTCCACTGTGTTGAGAGCAGCCAAAGAGCCTGTAAATTCTATGGAGGGAGAAATTGTGCGAGACAGCACAGTTGCAACAGGTACCTGCGGCGCCGTGGCTGATGCGGCAGTGGTAGCGGTGGCGGCTGGCAAGTCACGGATAGCGAGTGTAATGCCTCCAGCAATTGCAATCACGCCTACCACCATGACAATTTTTAGTTTTTGATGCATGGGTATGCTCCTTTGCTTGCAGTAGGGCTTCGGCCCTTCCGAAGCGTTTCTGCATAAATATGGAGCCACGTTAGAAGTTGCAACGATTGGAAGGTCAAGCCTCAGACACTAGGGGGGAATCACGCAACTCAGACAAAAAGAGGTGATGTATTCACAGGTGTTTGACCTTCCAACCGTTGTAAGGAATAAGGTGTGAGCGTGACGTGCCGCGATAAGCACACGGGGTATTTGTGCAAACGCCATCTGTAAAGTCTGTGTTGTGGTTCTAGGAATAGAAGGCGTTCTACTGCTATCAAAAAGTTGATATCCGTGTGATGACAAAATTAACTAAGGAAAGCAGCTATGAGTATGAATATTGGAGAAGCCTCCAAGTTATCCAACGTATCAGCCAAAATGATTCGCTATTACGAGCAGATAGAGCTTATTCCCAAGGCCTCGCGTACCTACGCAGGCTATCGAGCCTATACGCAGGCAGATATACATAGGTTGCACTTTATTCGTAGGGCAAGGGATTTGGGTTTTTCTATCGCTGAGATTAGCGAGCTATTAGGGTTGTGGAATAACCATGCACGCCAGAGTGCAGATGTAAAACGGCTGGCTAAACAGCATATACAGGCGCTAGAGCAGCGTATAGAGTGCATGCAGCAGATGGTGGACTCATTAAATACACTGATTGCTTCGTGTGCAGGGGACCATAGGTCTGACTGTCCTATTTTAGATGGCTTGGAACAGCAGGAAATAGCACCTATCGCACACGGTAGTTGTACAGGAGGGATAGAGCACCGTGGTGTGTGTTGTGGTTAGTGCTTAAGGTGTCTTCGTACGACGAGGTACGTTGAATAGAACTTTTCAGAAGAGTGTCTGTCAAACATCTGTTCAACAGCACATTTTCGTTTGTTTCTACTCTTTGATCACTATGGCACACACGACAATCCATGCAGTTTTGAGATTGCTGTACCCACTGCTTGCAGTGCTGGTACTGTTGGTGTCGTCTAATGCTGTTGCACACACAGACGTGTCGGCTCCGGTGGTTTCTTCTACTCAAATAATAGAGAGCACCACGTCTACTACGCAGGTTCCTAGTACGTTGTTGTCACAATGTGGGGCACATATTTGCTGTATTAATGTCCCAGCAGAACATAACGCGGCAGGAATCATCATGTCGTATAGCTGCCCCGACTATGCTAGCTACCAGCAGGTGGCGGTGGCATACTCGTATAGCCCTGATACCCCCCCTCCACGCTAAAGACGCATAACGCATTTTTATAAAAGTCTAGTTGGAGCGGTAAGGCGTATGACGTCTTCCTCCGTGTTTATCTACCTATAGATGTTGTTTGGCTCATTGCGCATAGGTGCGCTTGTGGCCTAGTCCTGAGTGGTCGGACAGCATTTTTGCGTGCGTTATCCATGTTGATCGTGGCGGCGCAGGGGATCGCAATGTTAGAGGTTGTTGATGTTTCGTGCCGTAAGGGCGGGAAAGATCTATTTTCGCCATTGAGCTTCCATGTGAAATCAGGCCAGTGTTGGGTCATAGAGGGAAGAAATGGCAGTGGAAAAACCAGCTTGCTGCGTGTGCTTGCCACGTTGTCTCAGCCAGAAAAAGGCGAGCTGCGTTGGTACGGAAAAAAAATAGAGGAGGTAGAGCCTTCTTATAAGTATTCCATCATGTATGGGGGGCATAGCGCGGGGGTATATGGCGAACTTAGCGTGCATGAAAACGTAGATTTTCTTTTGTCTATGGACGGCATAGAGATAGAACCCAGTGAGTATGTATCAGCGTTAAAACGCTTTGGGCTTTTTTCATTACGTCAGCAGCCCGTGCAGAAGTTGTCTGCCGGCCAACAGAAACGCTGTTTTTTAGTGCGATTAGCGTTAAGCAAACGACCCTTGTGGATATTGGATGAGCAACTCACTGCCCTAGATCAGGAAGGGCAGCAGTTGTTAGGAGAGCTGGTTGCCGCCCATTTGCGGATGCAAGGTGCAGTTGTGATGACCAGTCATCAGTATTTACCGTGGGCATTTGAAACGCAGCGGTTGGTGCTAGACACATGATGAGAAAGTTTTTTTTCTCGGTGCTGAAGCGCGAGTATTACTCCTGTATACGTAAACCCAATGATTGGGTGAGTTCGGTATTTTTCTTCTTGATTGTATGCAGTTTATTTCCTATTGCCATCGGAGCGAATAGGGATCTTTTATACACGATGGCACCCGGAATTTTTTGGATCGCGTTGATCCTAGCCATCATGTTATCAGTCGCGAAAGTCTTTGAGGAAGATGCCCGGTACGGCGTATTAGACCAGATAGTGATGAGTCAAATACCACTCGCTTTTTGGGTGTTTTCTAAGGTGTTTTCACACGCGTTTATTTTGACGTTTCTCTTCCTGATCGTCATTCCATTTTTCTCTGTCTTTTTTGGGCTTTCAGTAGCTGATGCTTTGGTGTTGGCTGTCACTGTGGCATTGGGCATTCCATCGCTCTGCTTTATAGGGGCGATGGGAGCAGCTTTAATGCTGGGCTTACGTGTGGGTGGATTGATTCTTTCATTGGTGGTTTTTCCATTTTTCATTCCTATTCTGATTTTTGGCGTAGGGGCCGTGAGGGCGGTGCAAATGGGATTTTCGCCACTCGATAACTTATCTATTTTGCTCGCGTTCTTATTGGTTTTTACCTTTTTCTCACCATTTGTGATTTCGTTTTCATTAAGAATATCGATGGATTAATAATTAAATGAAATTTCTTTATGTCTATGCATCGCCTTATAAATTTTATGGTTTAGCAAGCCGATTAATACCTGTTTTGTCTGTGCTGGCTGTGTTGCTTCTACTTGCAGGCTTATATGTGGGGTTTTTCTTGGCTCCCACCGATTTTCAGCAAGGTGAAGGTTATAGGATTATTTTTCTGCATGTACCGGTATCGTGGATGTCCATGTTGGTCTATGTGGCGATGGGGTTCTGGTCTGCTATTTGTTTGATTTTTAATAGCCGTATGGCAGCGTTGCTAGCTGCAGCGCTTGCTCCCACTGGTGCCATTTTTACAGTGTTGTCGTTAGTGACAGGCGCACTGTGGGGGCAGCCTATGTGGGGTACGTGGTGGGTATGGGATGCTCGTCTGACCTCCGAGCTAATTTTGCTATTTCTCTATATAGGTTTCTTGGCGCTACGCAGTGCAATCGAAGAGCCAAAAAGAGCCGATCAAGCGGCTTCTGTCCTTGCCTTAATAGGCACCATCAATATTCCCATTATTTATTTCTCGGTGCAGTGGTGGAACACCTTGCATCAAGGGGCATCGGTATCGCTGGTGCAAGCGCCAGCTATGGCAACGGTGATGCTTACCGGCATGTTGCTGATGGTGGGGGCGGCGTGGAGCTACACAGTAGCGGTGGTTTTCAGTCGGACAAAACGACTCATTCTGGAAAGAGACGCACATGCCGCATGGGTAAAGAATCTAAGGAATAACAACAATGCATTGGTCTAGTTTTAGTGAATTTATCGCTATGGGTGGCTATGCCACGTATGTGTGGGGCTCTTTTGTCGCCTGTGTACTGCTCATCGCAATGGAAGTCCTGTTTTTAAGGATAAAAAACAAACGAATGATGAAGTTGATTACTGAGGATGGAGGTGAGCATGAGTAAACGTCAGAACAGATTGAGATGGATAGTAGGTGGGATTTCTGTTTTAGCGGTGGCTACGTTTTTAGTGTTGAATGCCTTTCAAAGTAGTTTGGTGTTCTTCTTCACGCCTACTGAAGTGAGTGAGGGGAAAAATCCCAGTAATAAGGTTTTCCGGGTAGGTGGGTTGGTTTTGGAAAACAGCATTCAGAAAAAAGAAGAGGGGAACAGATTGAATGTTGATTTTGTGGTTACCGACCGGCTGTCCCAAGTACCTATACGGTATAGCGGCATTCTTCCTGATCTTTTCCAAGAAGGTAAGGGTGTAGTGGTGCAGGGCGTGTTAGGTAGTGATGGGGTGTTCACGGCGCAAGAGGTACTGGCTAAACACGATGAAAACTATATGCCTCCAGAAGCACAGCATGCGATAGATCAAGCACAAGGCCAACGAACTGTAGTGGAGGCCCCATGATTGCAGAACTTGGCAATTTCTCCCTGATTTTGGCGTTGGTATTAGCAGCTATACAGGGAGTGGTAGTGCTGTGTGGGGCACAGCGTGGCAATCTGGCATGGATGGCGCTGGCACGACCTGCGGCGGCAGGGCAGTTCCTACTGCTTAGCATCAGTTTGTTGTGCTTGATGTGGTCATTTATTGCTCAGGACTTCTCGGTGTCCTATGTAGCCTATAACTCTAATTCACAACTGCCGGTTTTCTACAGAATTGCTGCAGTGTGGGGTGGGCATGAGGGGTCGCTGCTGCTATGGATGTTTATACAAACAGGTTGGGCATTTGCGGTAAGCCGTTTTTCTAAGTCGTTACCCGATGTGATGGTAACTAGGGTGTTAGGCATTTTGGGCTTGGTATCCGCTGGATTTTTACTCTTTATCTTGGGTACTTCCAACCCTTTTGAGCGTATTTTCCCCGTTCCCGTAGATGGCTTGGATCTAAACACCTTATTGCAGGACATTGGGCTGATCATTCACCCGCCGTTGCTGTACATGGGGTATGTGGGTTTCTCGGTAACGTTTGCCTTTGCGATTGCGGCGTTGTTAGCAGGCCGGTTAGATGCTACGTGGGCGCGGTGGTCACGGCCGTGGGCAACTATTGCGTGGTTATTTCTGACGTTAGGTATTGCGGTAGGTAGTTGGTGGGCTTATTACGAGCTAGGTTGGGGAGGATGGTGGTTTTGGGATCCAGTAGAAAACTCGTCATTTATCCCCTGGTTGGCAGGTACTGCGTTAATACACTCATTGGCAGTCACCGAGAAGCGGGGCAGTTTTAAAAATTGGACGGTGTTATTAGCAATTAGTACCTTTTCACTATCCATTTTGGGTGCATTTTTAGTGCGCTCTGGGGTGTTGACCTCTGTGCATGCGTTTGCCACAGACCCACGCCGAGGTGTGTTTATTTTGGCGTTGTTTACGGTAGTAGTGGGGAGTTCATTGCTGTTGTTTGCGTGGCGGGCGAACAAGATTAGCGGGGGAGGAAAGTTTTCTGCTGTCTCCAAAGAGTCACTGCTGTTAACGAATAACGTATTGCTCACAGTAGCGGCTGCAACCGTGTTACTGGGTACGTTATATCCGTTGTTTATTGATGCTTTGGGTTTAGGGAAAATATCAGTAGGCCCACCGTACTTTAATCGTGTCTTTGTTCCATTGATGTTGCCGGCTTTGGCCTTAATCGTGTTTGGAGTATGGGCGAACTGGAAGAAATCCAGCTTGCGTAGTCTGTTCGTGCAATTGCGCTGGCCGTTGTTGTTAAGTCTGGTGCTGGGAGCAGCATTTCCCTTGCTTTACGGTGAGTGGAGGCCTGGCGCGGCTATAGGAGCTACCTTTGCTGTATGGATTGCAGTGGGTAGTTTGTGGGAGGTGGTGCAACGCGTACGTGCGACTAAACAAGGTCTAACAGCACAGCCTTGGCATTGGTTGGGAATGCACGTCGCTCACTTAGGTGTGGCTGTGTTTGTGTTGGGTGTAACCACAGTGAGCACGTATGAAACTGAAACCGATATGGTGCTGAAGCCTGGGCAGTTGGCCTCTATAGGTGCGTATCAAGTACGCTTTTTGGGTGTACAAGCCGCGAAGGGCCCCAACTATCAGGCACAAGTGGGAACACTCGCCGTACAGTCCAATGGTCAAACCCGTTTTACCCTATATCCCGAAAAAAGAACCTACTTGTCTTCCGCGTTACCTATGACAGAAGCCGCTATTCACGCTACTGGGTTACGTCATATTTATACCGCGTTGGGGGATGAGGTCAGCGATGGTGCGTGGAGTGTGCGATTGCACTATAAGCCATTGGTGGATTTCATTTGGCTAGGCTGTATTTTGATGGCGTTAGGAGGTGGGTTAGCAATTAGCGATCGTCGATACCGCATGCGAAAAACCAACCGTAAAGAGCCGTCTGGGGAGGCACCATGAATAAATTCACTCTCCCCGTAATAGGTTTTTTTGTATTGGTGGTGTTTTTGGGTCTAGGGCTGACCTTGCGCCCTAGCGAGTTACCGTCCCCGTTAATTAATAAGCCTGCACCCCAGTTTTCGCTGCCCTTATTGCATAACCCAGAACAAAGCCTAAGTACGGTGGATATGAAAGGGCGTGTGTGGGTAGTAAACGTGTGGGCGTCGTGGTGCTACAGCTGTTTGACAGAGCATCCCTACATTAATGCGTTGGCGTCAGAGCATCAGGTGCCAGTGATAGGGTTGAACCACAAAGATGTGCCTGATGCAGCCAAAGCGTGGCTACAACGTAATGGTAATTCGTATGAGGCCTCTGTCATGGATAGAAACGGCAAAGTGAGTATCGATTTTGGGGTGTATGGCGTACCTGAAACCTTTGTGATTGATAAACAAGGACTAATACGTTTCAAGCATATTGGGCCGGTCTCTAGAGAATCGTTAGAAACCCAATTGCTACCTCTGATACGGCAACTGGAGTTGGAGTAATGATTAGAAAACTAGTGACGATTCTCCTGTTGTTTTGGGTGCAGGGCGTAGCGTTGGCGCAAACGCCTAATCATGAATCGCAGATGTTGGAGATAGCCTCAGAACTGCGATGTTTAGTTTGTCAGAATGAGTCCATTGCTGCTTCCAGAGCCGACTTGGCCGTGGACTTACGGCAGCAAATCATAGAGCTATTGCAGCAAGGGAAGACTGCAGACCAAGTGCGCAGTTACATGGTAGAGCGGTACGGTGATTTTATTTTGTACCGCACCCCCATTAAGAACTCGACGTTGGCGTTATGGTTCGGGCCTATCGCATTGTTATTTATAGGTTTATCCATTTATGTGCTGACGTTACGAAAGCGTAGACACGAGACAGAGCAACACTTGTCAGAGGCTGAGCGTCAGCAAGCAGACGCGTTATTAAATAGAAAACAAGAGGAGCACTGAAATGGTCATCGCGTTATATGCAATGTTAATGGTGGTCGCTGTGTTGGTGGTGCTGCCCTTGGCGTACCGCGTGTTTAAACGCCCCAGTACCGAACGTATCGTGGAATACAGAGAGTCCAATCTGGCAATTTTAAAAAGCCAGTTAAAAGAATTACGCCTAGAGAAGGAAATGGGCGATTTGTCTGAAAGTGACTATGAGCAAGCGCATATAGAACTGCAACGGCGAGTACTAGAGGAAACAGAATATTTAGATAAAGAGCAGTGGGGCAGTGCGCTAGGGGCAAAAAAGTTGGCGATTACGTTAGTGATTGCTGTGCCAGTTTTGTCGTTGGGCTTGTATTCCTACTGGGGCTCGCCGCTGATGGTAGAACCCGATACCTTAACCAGCCAATTGGCCGCCGAGCAGCCCGTGAATGTGGAAGAGATGGTGGCGCGCTTAGAAAAAAGACTGGAAGGGAACCCTGATGACCCCGCCAGTTGGTTGATGATGGCTCGCGTGCATACCTACTACGGCCGCCACGACGAGGCCGTGCAAGCCTATGTTAAGGCCATGCCTGTTGTGGATAACGACCCTACTGCACTCGCGCAGTATGCCGAAGCGTTGCTGTTAGCAGGCAAAGATGATTTGCAGGGATTGCCCAAAAACTTAGTGAACAGGGCATTGGATTTAAATCCCGAAGAACCCTTGGCATTGATGTTAGGCGGAGCCATTGCGTACCAAGCACAGCAATACGACATGACGGTTTTTTATTGGGAAACCTTGTTGTCTAAATATCCTGTCGATTCTGAGGCTGCTCAGCAGATCAACGAGGAGCTAAAACTGGTTAGGGCCTTACGCCATGAGTCACGTCAATAACAGTATGTTGCGTCACAAAGGACAACAGGAATGCTGATGGATGTAGGAGTGTTAACGCTGCTTACGGTGTTTCTTGCGGGCATGGCGTCGTTCTTATCACCGTGTGTGCTGCCCATTGTGCCTGGGTATGTGTCGTATTTTTCTGGGCATACTAAACAAGGCACTACCGAACAACGTACACCGCGTTTACGTATCTTGGCCTTGAGCTGCGCTTTTGTGTTTGGTTTTTCTATCGTGTTTATCGCGATGGGGGCTAGCTTATCTCTATTGGGGCAGGTGCTACTGAGCTATCGCTATGAATTAACTATTGTGGCGGGTGTGATTGTGGTCTTGGCCGGGTTGAGTGTACTGGGCTTGCTGCGGCTACCTCTGCGGTTGCAGCAGTACTATGTTTTCCAGCCTAGTGATAAAGAGGTGGGGTTAGGCAGAGCAGTAGTGATTGGCCTTGCTTTTGGATTTGGCTGGACTCCCTGTATAGGGCCAGTATTGGCTGGGGTCTTAATGATGGGAGCGAGCACGGCAAGTGCGGGGACGGCTACGGTATTGTTAGGGATATATGCACTGGGATTAGGCGTACCTTTTGTATTGGCAGCCTACTTCATGACACCGTTCATGCAGCGCATGGCACGTATTAAACGAGTGGGTGTATATGTACGCTGGTTTTCGGGCGTTGTGCTGGTCATTATGGGTATAGCGATGGCTACTGGCGAACTGGCACGTTTCGCTATTTGGATCTATAACACTTTTCCGGTACTGGGGAAATTGGGCTAGTACGTGGGCAAAAAGCCCGGGTAGGGATACCCGGGCTTTTTGTTATCAGGCCAACTTAGCTACAGCCACTTCGGTGGCTTTTACAAAAGCCAGTACTTCACTACCAATGGTGAGTTGTAGTTCATCAATAGAGCGGGTGGTGATGACGGAGGTCACCAAGCCCGACAGCGTGGTGACTTCAACCTCAGACACCACTTGGCCACGGTTAATGGCAGAAATAGTGCCTTTGAATTGGTTTCTGGCATTGATGATAGGGGTGGTCATAATGAATTCCTTTGTAAAGTCAGACAGCGATAAAGTGACGGTTAATCCACGCGTCTTGGTTGGGTAGAGCAGGTTCTACAGGGGATAGCGCGTGGTGTAGTTCTTTGATGCTTTGATCTAAGCGAATGCGTACATCAGCAGCGGGCTCGAAACTGTTATTAACAGCAGTAAGCTGGCTTTGGGCGGCATACACGCCTTTCAGCACTTTGGGTGTGCCGAGTGCCGCCAGAATAGGACCTAGGCTATAGTCCAACGCCAACAGGTGCAGTGAACTTCCGGCCGATGCCAGAGCTACTACGGTTTTTTGGGCAAAGGCATTTTCAGGCAGTACATCCAGTAGCGCTTTTAGCCCCCCCGAAATGGTGGCTTTATACACAGGGCTAGCCAAAATAATGGCTTTAGCACTGGCAATATGCTGATGTAGCTCAGTAATGGCCGGTGCATCGTAACGCCCAAATATCAGGTCTTCGGCGGGTAAATCACCTAGACGTATGTGTTTCACGTGTAGGCCTAACTGTTCTAGGGCTGCTGAGTAGTAGTTCAGCAAACTGGTAGAGCGGGATCTTTCGCTAGGGCTGCCAGAGATTGCGACAACATCATAAGCTTGGCTCATGCCACTGCTCCTTGCAGCTTTCTGGACGAATGCACAGCTGGGATAGGTAAACCTAAGTGTTCACGTAAGGTGTTGCCACTGTATTCCGTGCGGAACAGCCCACGACGTCGCAACTCAGGCAAAACATGCTCGATGAACTCAATTAAGCCACCGGGTAGCCACGGTGCCATGATGTTGAAGCCATCCGCTGCATTACTTTCAAACCAGTGCTGTAGTTGGTCGGCAATATCATTAGCGGTGCCTACCAGTTGCCAATGGCCGCGCGCGCCAGCAATTTTCAAGTACAGGTCACGTATGCTGAGCTGTTCGCGACCAGCCAAATCTACCAGCAGTTGGCGACGGCTTTTAGCGCCTTCAGTTTCAGGAATGGCGGGTAGTGGACTGTCTACATCTACGCCTTTCAGATCTATGCCCAATAGGCTAGACACCAAGGCTAGTCCTACCTCCGGGTGTATTAAGTTTTGCAACTGCTCGAATTTCTCTTGGGCATGCGCACGGGATTCACCAATCACCGGAAAGGCACCAGGCATGATTAAGGTGTGATCGGGATTGCGTCCAAAAGCGGCAACGCGATTTTTAATGTCTTTGTAGAAGCGTTGGCCTTCTTCCAGCGTTTGATGGGCGACAAAAATCACTTCGGCAGTGGCGGCAGCAAGGCTGCGTCCCGCTTCAGAGGCACCGGCTTGCACTACAACCGGGTGGCCTTGCGGTGAACGTGCCACATTTAAGGGGCCTGCTACTGAGAAAAACTCGCCGCGATGATGTAAGGCGCGTAGTGAGTTGGGTTTAGCATATACCCCTTCTTCTTTGTTGCCTACATAAGCATCGTCGTCCCAGGAATTCCACAAGTTGGTCACGACATCGTGAAACTCCTGCGCGCGTTGGTAGCGGGTTTGATGGGCATAATGTGTTTCTAACCCGTAATTTCTTGCTTCTTCACCGCTGCTGGAGGTCACAAGGTTCCAGCCAGCACGCCCGTTGCTGAGCTGATCTAACGAGGCAAATTGACGGGCTAGGGTGTAAGGCTCATTGAATGAGGTGGAGGCGGTTCCAATAACGCCAATCTTGTCGGTGACAGCTGCTAGTCCTGACAGTAAGGTGAGCGGCTCAAAATGAAAGGATCGCGCACTGCGAAAGAGTGTTGGATTATCAGGTTGGCGTACCCCTACAGAGTCGGCTAGAAACACGGCGTCGAACTTGGCGGCTTCAGCGCGTTTTGCTAAATCAGCATAATGTTGGAAGCTGAAGCTGGCTTCTGCATCGGCATCTGGGTGACGCCAGCCAGCGATATGGTGGCCGGTTTGCATTAAAAAGGCACCTAGCTTTATTTGTTTTTTCTGTGCTTTGCTCATGATCATTCCTTGTCGAGTTACCACGCTACATTGAGACCATTTAAGGTGGTCCACAACGGAGCTTGAGGTGTGGGAGGAGATGGCGGGAGGGAAGGGGTGGTACTTACAAAACTGCGTAGTATGTCATCGCGATACGCGATAAAACGTGGGTCGCTGCGATTGCGGGGGCGATCTAAATTGATGTCCACAATGCGTTGTATCTGGCCAGGATTAGGCTGCATGATGACCACGCGGTCGCCCAGAAACACGGCTTCATCCACATCGTGAGTGACCAAAATCATGGTGATCTGTTCTTGTTGCCAGATGTTTTGTATTTCGTGCTGCAGACGAGTGCGTGTTAGTGCATCAAGCGCGCCTAATGGTTCGTCTAACAACAGGATGGAAGGGCGATTCACCAGTCCACGAGCGATGGCAACACGCTGCGCCATGCCACCGGAAATGGCACTTGGTAGGTGGTGCTCAAAACCCTGTAAACCAACTAAGTCAATGTGCTGCTGTACCCGCTCTAGTTGTTCTTGAGTAGATAGTTTGCTGTTGCGCAACGCGAATTGGATGTTCTTGCTCACTGATAACCAAGGGAGTAAGCGGTGATCTTGGAACACAATGCCGCGATCCAGACCGGGGCCGCGTATAGGCGCATCGCCTAAGGTGATGCTGCCTGTGAAGTCGGTATCTAAACCCAGTATGAGACGCAGTAGCGTAGACTTCCCGCAGCCACTGCTCCCCACAATGCTGATGAACTCACCCGGGCGTATCGCCAAGTTAATGTCGTTCAGAACTTGTAAGGTGCTTTGGCTATCAGGCTGGTGAAAATGCTTAGTAATATGCTGCAGCGTGAGCGCAGGGCTTTGCTGAAGTGTCATAACAGATCCTTGAATGGCGTTCAGGTTATGCGCTACTGCGGGAAGTACAGACGCAGGCGTCGTTCTATGAGACGGGCAGACCAGTTCAAGCCGGCGCCAATCAACCCTATGGTGGTCATGCCTATCAGCACTAAATCCATGCGGAACAACTCGCTGCCTTCAATTAGGATAGTGCCTAGCCCCGGTCCGGAAACCAGCAGGTACTCAGCCCCTATAGTGGCAAGCCAGGAGTAGATCAGCGCGAGATACACACCAGTAAAGATGGCAGGTAACGCAGCAGGCAGAATGACGTGGGCGATGGTTTGTAGTGTGCTGTATTGGTATACACGAGCCACTTCTAGCAAACGTAGCGGCACGGCTTGAATACCATCGGCGGTGTACACCGTGACGGGTACGAGGGCTGCCAATGATAAAAACACGACTTTGGCGGTGTCGCCCAACCCAAACCAGACAGAAATCAGTGGAATCCACGCAAACAATGAGATCTGTTTGAAGGTATTGAAGCTAGGCCCTAGCAGTTGTCTAGAACGTGTGGATAAGCCCAACGTGATACCCAAGGCTAAACCCAGCACAGAGCCTATGAAGAACCCGCTAAGTTCCCGCGTAAGGCTAGCGGTAATAGCGCGTTGTAGTTGGCCGGTGCGGCACAGCTCCACCAGTTGTTGCCAGACGCTAGAGGGAGACACTAACAGTGATGAATGCCACAACTGTTGAGTGGATGCCCACTGCCACAGAAATAGTAGGGATAGCGGCAGTATCCACGGCTCAAGGCGATACAGAGAGTGCTGTAACCACGTTGTAGAATGACGCATTACACAATCCTTGTTTTCGGGGTAGAGGACGTCAACACACGTCGTTCTACGCCATCTAGCAGGCGGTCTATAAGTAGACCAATCAGCCCCACGATGAATACGGTTGCCATGACCAAATCCAGTTGAAACAGTTGGCGTCCGTAAACAATGAGATAGCCCAAGCCTTCGCTAGAGGCCACCAGTTCGACGACCACTAATGAGAGCCACGCCTTGGTGAAGCCCAGACGCAACCCGGTAAAGAGGATAGGAATACCAGCGGGCAAGCTCAGGTGTAGAAAGCGCTGCGATGGGCTGTAGCCGTACACCAACGCAACTTCTCGCAATCGCTGAGGTTGTTGGCGCAGTAACTGGAATGTGCTCATGAGCGTAGGCACCAAAGCCGCTTTAGCGATCAAGATATATTTGAGCGCTTCGCCTATACCCACTAGCAGCATCACAAAGGGCAACCAGGCCAAGACTGGGATTTGCACCAGTGCGTTGAGGGAGGGCATGAGTAGGCGTTCGGCGTGTTTGGATACCCCCACCGCGATGCCTATTGCTATCCCAATGACGGACCCAGCTAGGTAACCCACAAACACACGTTGCATACTGGCTTCTATGTGTAGCCAGAGCTCACCGCTCTGTACTAAATCCAGTAAGGCTTCCAGTACATACACAGGTGGGGGCAGTACTTGGGGCGACACCCAGCCTTGCTCTGTACTGATTACCCAAACGGCAAAGAGCAGTACAGGTACTAACAACGCTTGGGCATACACCGTAGCGGCACGACTCAGTTGGGAAGCAAAGGGGTAACGATTAGCGCGATAGCCACCCACCTGTTGCGCCAGTTTTTCCTGTGGGAGTAGGCTCATGGCGTGCTCTTAGCGCTAGGAGTCACACCATCGGCGTCATACGCTACCCAAAAATCAGTGAGCTGCTGCTCTTGCAATGCCTGTTGCAAGAAGCGGTCGTCAAAGATTTGTTCTACGTTGACGGGGCGGCGGATGAATTGCAGATCTTTTGCGCCATCAGCGACGACTTGATAGCGGGTGCGGAAAAACTCGTCCAAAAGAGGACTATTACGTTGTGTGAGAGGAGTGCCCTCGAACTCTACGACGAAGGATTCATAGGGCGTTCCGCTTTTGGCCCAGATACGTAGCAGGGCATCACGGTTTTCTTCTTGCGATGCCCAATGCGAAGCACGTACAAACTCATTCACCACTTTTTGGGTGAGGTCCGGGTGATCGGTGATGAAGTCTTCACGTCCTACCAGTGAGGTTTGTCTCGTAAATTTTGGATCTTTGCCGTGGGTAGAGTAGGGCACGGCGATTAAGCCGTCGTTCAGTAAACGTATGTATTCAAACCCACCAAAAGCTGCATCGATGCTGCCGGATACCAGCGCGGCTTGGGCGCTGCCCGTATCGAGGTTAATGCTGCGCAGGTCACTTTCTTTGATGCCGTTATCTAGCAAAAGATTATTAGCGACTAAGTGCCCATTGGTGCCTTTGAAAATCGCGACTTTGCGATCTTTAAGATCCTGAATGTTGCTAATGTTTGAATCTTTAGGCGTAGCTAAATACAAATTAGTGCGTTGCCCACTAGCAAGTAAAATTTTAGTGTTTAAGCCATTGGAAACGCCAATAATAGTGGGTAGGTCACCTAAATAAGCAAAATCAATTTGTTTATTAGAAAGTGCTTCATTGACAGCAGGGCCCGCACCTTTAAAGAAAAACCATTGCACCTCGGTATCGCCAAAGGCAGATTCCAACCATTTGTTTTCGCGTACTACACTGCCAGGGGATCCGCCCCATGTGATGGGGTCTCCGCCACCTGCGGTAGCAACGCCTATGCGTATGGCTTTAGGGGTTTCGGCAGCGAGGCTAGGCGCGACGGTCGCGAATCCTAGACTGATAAGCAAGGGGAATGTGCGGAGGATCCCTCGGACTAAGAACGTACCCAACATAAAAAACTCCATGGTTTGGAAAATTGATTTTTTATATTAGGTGAATAAAATTATTTCAGATAAGAAGTAATTTATATTTAAAAATGTAGACTCAAATAATAAGTAAATGAATTGAATAGTTGATTATCTAATGAAATTTTATCTATATAAAAATAATAAATTAATCAATAAGTATGATTGGAATGGGCAATATATTTATGAATCAAAAAAGCATCAGACTATACCTGACGGCTATGTAGCGACGCTGGCTGATATGTTTTCTAGGTATGTGGTTGAGTTCATGGCTTTTCAGCGCGTACGGTTTAGGTGCTGGAGTACAAAGAAAGCGCTGACAACAGGCTGTTTGACGGTATATGTTGTAGTCTTACCAAGTGCCATGCGTCTTTATTCGTGTATTGCCGCACTGGAAATGACTATTTCCAGTAATCTTCGCTATAATTCCTCCATCAAGGGGAGTAGCTTAATTTCCGCTGCATCGTCATCACGGTAGTACCATGAGTACTCCCGGTGCACGGGTAACACACAGACTTTTGGCTGTACTGTTACAAGCAAGACCTTGCCGTTAAAGGGCAAGGTACGACTCCAATTCGAGAAAGCCTGTCCTTTTGGATCAGGCTTTTTTTGTTTTTGGAGTGCTTATGTTGGAATTTCTGCAAACGCTTAGTTGGGCGGCTGTCTTTCAGATCATCATGATCGACATCTTGCTGGGCGGGGATAACGCAGTAGTGATTGCGCTAGCGTGTCGTAACTTGCCCGCTAAACAGCGTCTGCAAGGGGTGTTATGGGGTACAGCAGGTGCAATTATCCTGCGTGTGATACTGATCGCCTTTGCGTTGACCTTGTTGGCTATCCCATATCTGAAAATTGTAGGTGCCTTGCTGTTGGCATGGGTGGCGATTCGTCTGCTGATTCCTGAGGAAGGCGAGCACGGCAATATCAAAAGTGGTGTGTCTATCATGAGCGCCATTAAAACTATCATCATTGCTGACTTTGTGATGAGCTTGGATAACGTGATCGCGATTGCGGGTGCAGCACAAATGGCTGATCCTAGTCACCAGTTGGGCCTAGTGATTTTTGGCCTGTTGGTGAGTATTCCTATCATTGTTTGGGGTAGCACCATCGTTCTGAAGATGATTGACCGATTCCCCGTCATTGTGACGTTGGGTGCTGCGTTGCTGGGCTGGATTGCCGGTGGTTTGATGGTGACCGATATTGCCTACACCGAGCGTTTTGGTGAGCCAAGCAATGTGGTCTTCTACGGTGCACACATCGCTGGTGCTGTGTTGATCGTGGCGATAGGTAAATGGATGGCAAGTCGCCAAGCTAAAAAGGCAATTACGCCAGCCGAGTAATACCTACGCATTCTATTACTGTTGTATCAAACAGCCATGGCGCCAGTTGCCATGGCTGTTTTTTGTTTGCCTAGTGAGACGGAAATGGGTTGTTCTTGGTTTTTTCTCATTAATAAATGATAATTATTATCGTTATATGTTTTGAGTGTGATTGTGTGCGGCCATGACCCAGCCTGTGGTGCCAGAGAAAAACTGGCTTCTTCGTTATGCTGAATTATTAGGAGGATGGGTTAAGCGCGCCAACATTCAGCAGGATGCCGAAGACGCTGTACAAGATGCAGCACTCAAAATGTTGGAAATGGGGTCAGTAACACCCAGAAATTCCACGCACTACTTTCACCGCATCGTCATGAATCAGTCGGTGAGCATCTATAGATCTGAGCAAGTGCGACAAGCGCAGAGTGTGGATGACTTAGCCGAAGAGGCTGTACCTACTTCTGCCAGCGCGCAGGAACACTTTGAGGCAGGCGAATTGATGCGTACCATGCAGCGTGCTTTGGCATTGTTACCAGAGTCTTGCCAAGAGGCTTTCAGGCTGCGCCAGATAGAAGGGCTCAGTAATAGCGAAATAGCCCAGAGAATGGGTGTGTCACTCAATATGGTAGAGCGTTATATGATGCGTACCATCCGACATTTACAAGATCATCTATGAGTGTTTTGATGTCTTGTATTGATAGAGGTGGCAGAGCCCATGAGTGACCGTCTAGACCCCAATACCCTGACAGATGCGCGCGATATTGCGGCGTATTGGTATGAGCGTTTCCGCTCGGGCACGGTAACGCCTGAAGAACAGCAACAGTTTGAGGCCTGGTTGAGGCAAGATCCACAGCATAGAACTCAGTATGACCGTATTCAGGCGTTGTGGATGGCTACTGAGCAGGCACTGCAACCCTATGCGACACCTCGTGCTAGCAACGCACAGAAACCAGTGAAGCAACCACGCTCTCGCAGGGCATTTTTAGGCTATGGCGTAGCGTTGGCGGGTGCAGCAGGTGTGGCCGTAGTGGTAGGCCCATGGCAGTGGGGCGGTGCTATTACCTACCGAGAAGTTTTTACCACGGCACAAGGTGAGCAGCGTAATGTCGTTTTGCCCGATGGTTCCAGCATGATGCTGAATACCAATACAGTGGCCGAAGTGCAGTTCAGTAAAAACAAACGCCTGGTGCAGTTGCAGCAGGGTGAAGCTTTATTTGATGTGCAAACCGTAGAGAATGCGCCATTTGTGGTGCAGATGGCGATGGGCTCTGTGCAGGTGACGGGTACACAGTTCAATATTTATCAAGCGGATCAAGGCTTCACCGTGACGGTGTTGGAAGGCTCTGTACAGGTACAAACAGGGCCGCGTTGGCATCGCGCGCAACAAGCGTTAGCAGCGGGTAGTGCATTGCGCGTCACAGAAGGAACCTTAACTGCAGTGCCGGCCGATGCGCATAAAGCAGTGGCATGGAGCGAGGGTAAAGTCGTGTTCAGGGGCACGCCGCTACGCGATGCCATTCAAGAGCTCAAACGGTATAGTGATGTGTCTGTACGGCTGACTACTGCTCAATTGGGTCAGTTGAAGGTGTCGGGTGTATTCAGAGTGGATGACCCCCACGCCTTCTTAGAGGCATTGCCCCATATTGTTCCTGTTGGTGTGAAAGAAAATGTCCAACAGCGGGTGTTTGAAGTCTTCCCACTACATCAAATTTACAATTAGTAACAAAATAAGAATAAATCTCATTCAGGTTTTGGGGAGGCTAAAGCGTCTGTATGCATGAAGAGGTTGTGAAGACCTCGTATCTGTTTACTGTGCATGGCTGTGATAGCAGTCGTGCCTTCATGCAGCATTAAGGATGCGTAGAATCGTGAGTCGTCATACTGCTAATAATATTGCACCGCGCCGCTTGGCATGTCGTTCTGTCTTAAGTTTGAGGTTAGTTACTGCTGCCGTGATGTCGGTAGGGATGATGGGGGTGGCAGCCACGGTGCAGGCGCAAGATGCTGCAGTATCCATTGATATTCCTGCGCGTTCGCTGGACGACTCCTTAATAGAACTGGGTCGCCAAACGTCGTTACAGTTTTTCTATACACCAGACGTGGTAAGCGGCATTCAAATTGCGGCTGTGAAAGGGGTCATGACCCCAGAACAAGCCTTGCAACGCATGTTGGCGGGTACGTCTGTGCAATATCGTCGACAAGGCCGAAATGTGACCTTGTCACGCGCTGCTACATCAGCAGCAGGTGAAACTACGCAATTAAGCGCGATACGGGTAGCCGGTAAGGCAGCGACAGATGTAGAGCCGGCGTATGCTGGTGGGCAAGTTGCCACGGGTGGGCGTATGGGGTTGCTAGGTAATAAAGACGTTATGGATACGCCTTTTAACGTAGTCAGCTATACCGATCGCTACATACAAGACAAGCAAGCTCAAGAACTGTCTAGCATCATTGCGGCTACAGACCCAGGCGTGTTTAGTAATGGTTCTACCGGCATGATTGGGGACAGTTTCAGTTTGCGAGGCTTCTCTGTTAGCAATAGTGATATCGCGTTGGGCGGGCTGTATGGCATGGTGCCTTACTGGCGCATTACCCCTGAGTTCGTTGAGCGGGTAGAAGTACAAAAAGGTCCAGCGGCCATGCTAAATGGTATGCCTCCCGGTGGGTCGGTAGGCGGTAGTATTAACTTGGTGCCTAAACGTGCAGGAGATGAGCCACTGGCACGTCTGACTGGTACGTATGCAGAGAAATCACAGTTTGGCACCCACATAGATTTGGGTAGACGTTTTGGTGAAGATAAGCAGTTCGGTATACGTTTTAATGCCATGTATAGAGATGGTGACAGCGCAGTGAAAGGGCAGTCTAAGCGTGCAGATTTAGCATCGTTGGGATTGGATTGGCGTACTGATCGCGTACGTATTTCTGCCGATTTATACACGAACAAAGACCATATTAGTGGTCTGAATCGAGGCATTTCGTTAGGCAAAGGCATGGAGGTGCCCGAGCCGCCTAAGCCAGATACGCTATTAGCGCCGGATTGGACGTTTACGACCACCGAAGACAAAGCTGCTTTGCTGCATGCGGAAGTGGACATTACGAATAGAACTATGGCCTATGCCAATTTTGGTCATAGCAAAACCAAGTTCAACTCCTTAGCCAGCTCTACCAACACTCTCTTTAATGAAGAAGGTGACTTTAAGAATAACTTCTCGTTTCAGCGCATGATCTACAAGAAAGACTCCGCTGATGCAGGGATACGCACGCAGTTCAATACGGGGCCTATTGGTCATGAACTGGCTTTTAATGCATCTTATTATCATCACGATTATTACTTTGGTTTTCAACGTAATATGATGTCAAACGATTGGATCACGAACATTTACGATCCACAGTGGGGGCCAAAAGTAGATACAAGTTTTAGATACGCTAGCCTGCCTAAAACGGGTGAAGTCAAAATCACCAGTTTTGGTGTGGCTGACATGCTGTCGTTTTTTGATGATCGCTTACAGCTAACCGTAGGCGTGCGTCATCAGAATATTGTGAGTGATACTTTTGATGCTAATAGCGGACGACGCACGAATCGCTACGACGAAGGGGCATTTACGCCGACGGTAGCGGCATTGTTTAAAGTCACGGATCAGGTTTCGATTTACGGTAACTACATCCAAGGTTTAAGCCAAGGCGCTACTGCCCCAGTGACTGCGGCCAACGCGGGCGAGGTCTTTGCACCGTACAAAACCAAACAGCACGAAGTGGGTGTGAAGTGGGACAGTGGCAGCTTGATTACGACACTGAGTGCCTTTGAAATTAAACGCCCCAGCAGCTATACAGACCCTGTCACGAATGTTTTTTCGTTTGATGGTGAGCAGCGTAACCGAGGCTTAGAGTTTGGTTTTATGGGTGAACCAAGTGAGGGTGTACGTTTGTTAGGGGGCGTGGCATATACCCAAGCCAAACTGACACGCACAGCAGGTGGCGTGAACCAAGGGCGTTATGCAACTTCTACGCCAAGATGGCAGGCCAAAGCAGGTGTGGAATGGGATATCCCTTACCTCAATGGTTTGACGTTAACGGCGAATGCAGTGGCAACGTCCAAGCAATATATCAATGCAGATAACTCGATGTCTGTGGCAGGTCGTACCATTTTTGACGTGGGTGCGCGCTACAACACTGTGATTGCGGGTAGGGATGTGACTTTGCGTGCGCAAGTGTTGAACGTAGGCAATAAAGCATACTGGGCCAGTTCATTGGGCAGCGGTTTAGGCGCACCTCGTACCATTATGTTCTCGGCTAGCGTGGACTTCTAAGCGGCATGCAAGCATTGCGTTATTTGCCGCTGATGTCGCGGTGTGTGGCAGCTATCGTAGGAGGGTACGTGGTGGCTGCCTTCTTTTCTATTGCCATGTTGCGCTTGCCACAAGAGCCTGCCGAGGCGGCCATGTTTGGTATGTTGTATAGCTTTTTAGTGTATGCGGCGGTAGTGATTTGGGTGTTTGCTGTACGTTCGGCAAAACGCGCATGGTTGGGGGTAATTGTTCCTGTGGTGGTGCTATGGCCTATGGCAAATTGGCCTGATCTGGGGGCAATGCTATGAGTGATGTCATCAAGAAAGCACCGCCCAAACCTCGTGGTATTCGCCAAACCATGTCTGACCTGCACATTTGGACAGGGCTGTTAGTGGGGTGGGTGCTCTATGCCGTGTTTCTAACTGGTACAGCCTCATTTTTTCGGGAAGAAATCTCGCAATATATGCGGCCAGAGTTGGCCGTGCCGCATCACTCTGGTGATGTGTCTGCGTTGGTGCAGCGTACGGTAGATAGCATACGCGAACAACAGCCTGCGTTAACCCAAGTCAGCATTCAGTTGCCCACAGAGCGTAAGCCTACGATCACAGCATCGTGGCGGGACCCTAATGCCGGTGGGCGAGGGTTCAAAAGCGTCACGCTGGACCCCGTTAGTGGGCAAGAAGTCAGTGCGAGGGCAACGCGTGGTGGGGATTTCTTCTACGCCTTTCACTTCAACTTTCACTATATGTCGGGCTTATGGGCCAGATGGATTATTGGCTTTTGTGCCATGTTCATGCTGGTGGCCATCATTAGTGGAGTGATCACACACAAGAAAATATTCACGGATTTCTTCACCTTTAGACGTAGAAAAGGGCAGCGTTCGTGGTTGGATGCGCATGCCGCATTATCAGTATTCGGGCTGCCATTTCATTTCATGATTACGTGGAGTGGCTTGGTCACCCTAATGGTGCTGTATATGCCGTGGGGGCTGCAAAGCTTACCTACTCCAGCCGATAAAGCAGCGGTGACTAGTGAGATGCGTTTTATGCAGCCGGCCGCACCGAAGCCTGCTGGCGTACCCGCTACCTTAGTGGCACTAGCACCATTAGTTGAGCAAGCTGAACAACGATGGGGGCAATCCACCATTGGTAGCGTGCAAGTGAGCAATATTAATGATGCCAATGCTCGCGTGGCTATGGTGCAAAGCCAGACAGCACAAGTGTCTACAACACCTAAATACGTGGTCTTTGATGGCGTAACGGGTGAGCTATTGCACGCCAAAGATGGCTCCGGCGCGGTGGCGACAACACAGGGCGTGCTCTACGGGCTGCATTTGGGGCGTTTTGCTGACATAGAAACACGATGGTTGTATTTCATTGTGGGGTTGGTGGGTACTGCGATGGTGGGGTCGGGACTCGTGTTGTGGACAGTAAAACGTCGCAGCAAATTGCCTGATCCAGAAAAACCATATTTTGGCTTTAGGTTGGTAGAGCGGCTCAATATTGCCTCCATTGCAGGGTTATCGGTCGCCATGGTGGCTTTTTTCTGGCTCAACCGTTGGTTGCCTGTAGAGATGCTAGAACGAGCGCAGTGGGAAATACATGGCTTCTTCTTAGTGTGGCTAGCAACCTTGGTCTGGGCCTTAGTGCGGCCAGCTAAGCGAGCTTGGGTTGAGTTGCTAGCGATGGCTGCAGGGCTGTGCTTTTTGCTTCCTATCGCGAATATGTTGGGGTTGGGGCAGGGCATGCAATCCAGTTTGGCTCAAGCAGGTTGGCTGTTCTTAAGCTTTGATTTAAGCCTGTGGCTATTGGCGATTGTGCATGCGGCGATGGCATGGCGGGTAGCCAAGCATCAACCGCCTCGCCCGCGTCCCGTGGCGAAAAAACGGTCGCCTGTTGCCGCGCCAGCACTAACCACGCAGGAGTCATGATGAGTCAGGCATGGTGGGGTACGCATGTGGTGTTATTGCTGACGTCTTGGCTGGGATTTTTGTGCTTGGGTTTTACCATGGTCAGACATCAAGAAGACGTATTTGAGCGCGAAATGCCCATTAGCGTGACGCGTACATTACGCAGTGTGGGGTGGTTGCTGTTGATCGTAGCGGCGGTAGTGGCTGTGCAGCAGTTGGGATGGGGAAAAGGTTTGGCGGCGTATAGCGGGCATACCAGTGTAGCGGCGGGGTTGGTTCTGTATTTTTTTGTTCTGATTGAACGCCTGAAAAGGCGTTGATCAGTTGGTGACATAACAAAACATCGAGGTAAACATGAAAGTAGCAATGATTTCTACCGTAGTGGTAGCAGCATTAATAGCAGGATGCGCGGGGTCTAAAGATTTTCGTGCCACCTCAGTACAAGGAAGTGCCATGACGGCAGAAGTAGCAGCTCCTAAAGTGGTGCGTGCAGCCATTGCACCAGCGTTATACGAATTGGCCTACTCGCCTAAACAGCGTGCTGTGTTTGTGGCATCGGTGGGCGGTCAGGGCGAAGGTGCAGCCACCCCGAAGATTTTCCGTTTGAATCCGGATACGTTGGCGGTAGAGGCTGAAATTGCGTTGGATTTCCCCGGTTTGGGCGTCACCCTGGATGATGACAATAACCGCTTATACGTAGGCAATGCCTTTGATGCTGCCGTAACGGTGATTGATACACGTACTAACCATGTAGTGGGTGTGGCCAAGTTGGCTGAAAAAGTGAGTGCGCTGGGCTTTGATGGCAAACCTACCGTACGTTATCCACACAACCTGCGTGAACTGCTGGTAGATAACACCACAGGTCGTTTGTTCGCACCGGGTATTTGGATTGATGACAGCTCGCTGTACGTGGTGAACCTCAAAACCTTGGCAGTAGAAAAAGTGATGCCAGGCTTTGGCTTTGGTGCAGCAGGCGTGACGATGGACCCTAAACTGGGCAAAGTTTATGTCGCCAACATGCAAGGCCAAGTCTTTGTGGTGGATGCCAAAACCTTGGAGCTGGATCGTGTGATGGAAGTACAAGCCGACCAGTTGTTGAACATGGTGTTTGATAACAAGGCAGGCCGTATTTTGGCGATTGACCAAGGCGGTTCTAACGTAGATGGTGTGCGTACGAATCTTGCTAAGCTGGATTACAAACCGCGTGGCACGGGCAACCGTGTGGTGGTGATTAACCCAACTACGGGTGAAGTTGAGAAAAGCATTCCTACAGGTACTGGTCCAGTGAACTTGGTGCTGGATGAAGAGCGTGGACGCCTGTTCGTGACTAACCGCGTGTCTGGCACGGTGACGGTATACGACCGTAACGACAATGATAGGGAGCTACACAGTGTGGCTGTGCCAGATTTCCCGAATACACCACGGTTGGACCCTCAAACTGGTGCGGTATACGTCAGTATTAAAAACGGTGAGCAAGCAGGCAAAGGTAGCAACGAAAGCGTAGCGAAGCTGTCATTTGAGTAACTTTACAGACTTTGCATACCTTGTTCAGTGTGACGGAACCTGAGTAGGAAATGGCAGAGCAAGCGCTATACCCTGACAGTGGCAAGGGTATGGCGTTTGTTTTTAGGTGGGGTGCACTAACTTATTGTATTAAAAAGTAATAATTTCCATGTTAGCTCTCAGGTAGAACCCATATATTTGCGTATGGCATTTGGGCAGAACTCCGTTTTTTCTATAAACTATATAGGAATAGCTTGGTGTTATGTACCCACAAACGGCTGTAGGGTAACAGTCGTGTTGATGAGGTGTAGTCCAAGCCAGACTTTGTAGCGTGTGGCGATGATTCTGTTATGTCTGAACAAGCATGATGTGGCATTACGTGCGTACAGTATGCAGTTGTTCTTACGGCAGTAACGGTGGCCATAGGCTGGCCCTGCAAGTTCTGGGTATCACCATGCCCTGAGCGACCACGGTTGTGGTGTTATGCAGCAGAACATTTCAGGGTTTCCAGTAGTGTGTAACCAGAAATTGGAGATGCGGTATGAGTAACGTGAACAGCTTTGGCGCGCAAGCCTCGTTGCGTGTGAATGATCAGGATTATCGTATATACCGACTTGATGCCGTAAAGGGCGACGGTTTGGACGTCAAAACCCTGCCATACGGTTTGAAGGTATTGCTGGAAAACCTGTTGCGTACCGAAGATGGTGTGAACGTACGAGCAGAAGACATACGAGCATTGGCCTCCTGGGATCCTAGTGCCGAACCCGATAAGGAAATTGCGTTTAGTCCTGCCCGTGTGGTGCTGCAGGATTTCACTGGTGTGCCTGCTGTAGTGGATTTGGCCGCAATGCGCGAAGCCATGTCGGCCTTGGGCGGTAGTGCGACGCGTATTAATCCACTGGTACCAGTAGAACTGGTGATTGACCACTCGGTGATTGTGGATGACTTTGCCCACAATGATTCTTTCCGTCGTAATGTAGAAATTGAATACCATCGCAACCTTGAGCGCTACGAGTTCTTGCGCTGGGGCCAAAGTGCTTTTGATAACTTCCGTGTTGTTCCCCCAGGTACCGGTATCGTCCACCAAGTGAACTTGGAGTACTTGTCGCGTGTGGTGTTTAGCCGTACCGAAGATGGCATACAAGAAGCCTATCCAGACACCTGTGTGGGTACAGACTCGCACACCCCTATGGTGAACGGTCTGGGTGTATTGGCGTGGGGTGTTGGTGGTATTGAGGCTGAAGCAGCCATGTTGGGCCAGCCTATTTCTATGCTGATTCCTCGAGTAGTGGGCTTTAAGTTAACGGGCCAACTGCAAGATGGTGTGACTGCTACCGACTTGGTACTGACCATCACTGATATGCTGCGTCAACATGGTGTGGTGGGTAAGTTTGTAGAGTTTTATGGTTCTGGCGTGGGAGCGGTGCCGTTGGCTAACCGTGCCACCATCGGGAACATGAGCCCCGAATACGGCTCTACCGTTTCTATGTTCCCTATTGATGACGTCACACTGCAATACCTGGCGCTGACAGGGCGTTCAGCCGAGCAAATTGAGCTGGTGAAAGCCTATGCTAAGGCTCAAGGTCTGTGGCACGACCCTCAGCACGAGCCACGTTATTCCGAGCGTCTGGAGCTAGACTTGTCCACAGTAGTGCCATCTATTGCAGGCCCTAAACGTCCGCAAGACCGTATTGTGTTGAGCAACGTAAAACCTGCGTTCCACAAAGATCTGACTGCACTGTATCAGTCACGTAATCAGGCTGTTGAGGTTCGTCATGCACCTGTGAAATTGGCAGATGGTCAGTCCTTCCAGCTGGATGACGGCGCAGTAGTGATTGCGGCGATTACCTCGTGTACCAATACCTCTAACCCTAGTGTGATGGTGGCAGCTGGTTTGGTTGCGAAAAAAGCGCACGCGCTGGGTATTACACGTAAGCCATGGGTGAAAACCAGTTTGGCACCTGGCTCCAGAGTGGTGACTGATTACCTAGATAAAGCCAAACTTACCGATTCGCTGGACGCGTTGGGCTTTAACTTGGTGGGTTACGGCTGTACTACATGTATTGGTAACTCTGGTCCGCTGATTCCAGAAGTTAGTGCAGCCGTGAATGAGCACGATCTCACCGTGGTATCGGTATTGTCGGGTAACCGTAACTTCGAGGGTCGTATCCACCCCGAGGTGAAAATGAACTACCTGATGTCTCCACCGCTGGTGGTGGCTTATGCCATTGCTGGTACCATGAACATCGACTTGATGAACGACGTTCTGGCTGTGGATAAATCAGGGAATCCGGTGTACCTCAAAGACATCTGGCCTAGCACTGCTGAGATTCAAGAGGTGGTAAGTGCTGTCATCGCGACCGACATGTACCGCAAAGGCTATGCCGATGTGTTTGCTGGTGATGAGCGCTGGCGTGATCTGCCTACGCCAAAAACCAAACAGTTTGAGTGGGGCCCTGCTTCAACATACGTACGTAATCCGCCTTATTTCGAGAATATGCCTAAGACACCGTCTCCGGTGCAAGAAATTCAGGGCGCACGCGTATTGGCTTTGTTGGGCGATTCGGTAACGACTGACCACATAAGTCCAGCCGGTAACATCAGCAAAGTGTCTCCAGCAGGTGAGTACTTGTTGGCGCATGGCGTGACACAGCAGGATTTCAACTCGTATGGTTCCCGCCGAGGCAACCATGAAGTTATGATTCGGGGCACGTTTGCTAACGTACGTTTGCGTAACCAACTGGCTCCGGGTACCGAAGGCGGCTTTACGCGTGATTTCACTTTAGCTGGCGGGCCGGTCAGTACCATTTACGAAGCCTCTGAGCATTACTTGGCTGCCAATACACCATTGGTGATTTTGGCAGGTAAAGAGTATGGTTCAGGTTCTTCACGTGACTGGGCAGCCAAAGGTACGGCATTGTTGGGTGTGCGTGCTGTGATTGCCGAATCCTACGAGCGTATTCACCGTTCCAACCTGATTGGTATGGGCGTGTTGCCGCTGCAGTTCCCTGACGGACAAAATGCTGCATCGCTAGGTCTGACTGGTGAAGAAGTATTTAGCATCACCGGTGTAGGGGCATTGAACGAGGGCCGTATCCCTAAAACAGTGCACGTACAAGCGGGCAAGGTTTCTTTTGAGGCGGTGGTACGTATTGATACGCCTACCGAGGCAGACTACTACCGCCACGGAGGCATTATGCAGTTTGTATTGCGCAGCCTGCTGTGAATGTTGGATATGAGCGACTGAGATTAACCATGGCACCCATGATGTAGAGAGTGCGTGTCGTATTGCAAATTTGGTGCTATGGTTTGTATTGTGCAGTGCCATATTTCTTCGGAAATATGGCACTGTTTGCCGAAACCAGAAGCTGGTTTGCATCGGCACTATTAACAAGAAACATGTAGTCAACAGGAGTTATTCATGAGTGTACACAGCCAAATTAAGCGTCGTACAGTTCCCGAACTAATGGCTTGCAAAGGAGGCCAGAAGCTAGTTTCATTAACGGCTTATATTGCGCCTATAGCCCGACAGCTAGACCCTTACATGGATATGATCCTAGTGGGGGATTCCACAGCGATGGTTGGCTACGCCATGGATGACACCCTAAGCATTACCGTTGAGCAGATGACTGCCCATGCACGTGCGGTGGTACGTTCCACTTCACATGCATGTGTGGTGGTAGACATGCCTTTCGGCTCGTACCAAGAGTCGCCAGAGCAGGCATTCCGTAACGCGGCATATATGTTGGCACATAGCGGCGCATCCGCCGTTAAAATGGAAGGTGGAGAAGCATTGGCAGAAACCACTCGCTTTTTAGTGGAGCGTGGTGTTCCCGTGTTGTCGCACGTAGGCTTGATGCCGCAGTACGTCAACACCATGGGTGGTTTCAAGGCTCAAGGTATGAGCGATACAGCTGCGCAGCGTATTTATAACGATGCGTTGGCCCATCAATCAGCAGGTGCTTTTGCAGTAGTGTTGGAAGGGGTGGCCGAAGCATTGGGGCGTCGCCTGACAGAAGATCTACGCATTCCTACTATTGGGATTGGCGCATCACCAGCATGTGATGGTCAGATTCTGGTAACGGAAGATATTCTGGGCTTAGGTGATGGGCATATTCCACGTTTTGCCAAAACATTCGCTGATGCGGGTGCGGTAATTCGTGGTGCAGCAGCAGCCTACGCAGATTCTGTACGTAATGGCAGCTTCCCTGGGCTGGAAAATTGCTTTGGCGTGAAACGTAACGCTGAATAACTATGATCACCCGTCAGGGTGAGACAATCAACGCATGGAAATACGTCAACTGGAGGCTTTTGCTGCGGTTTTGACGGCGGGTAGTGTCACGGCTGCGGGACGTCTCTTAGAGCGTTCGCAGCCGGTAGTCAGCCGTCAGATTCAAGACTTAGAGCAAAGACTGGGTTTTACCTTGTTTCATCGTACCCGTCCCCACGTCAAACTGACGGAAAAGGGCAGGGAGTTCTATGAGGAAGTAAGGCCAATCCTAGCAGGTCTGGAAGTGTTGGACGCTAGGGCACGAGATATTGCACAAGGGTTAAGCCGTCCGTTACGGGTGGCGGCTACACCGTCCCTGTCTCTGAGTGTGTTGCCTCAGGTGATTGCTTTGTTAGAGCAACAACAACCTTTCTTCCAGCAGAAACTGTTTATAGATAGTTTGTTGCCTGATGAGGTGATTAAACAGGTAAGCGAAGGCAAAGTCGATATAGGGTTGACCAGCCTACCAGTAGATTTGGGCACCAACCGTTTGCATTGGTCAGGGCAAGCACCATATATGCTGGCGTTGCCAGAGGGGCATGTGCTGGCGGATCACGAAGTGATTGATTTATCCACCATTGAAGATCAGATGGTGGTGTCAGTGTTCCATCGTTATCGTATGCGTTACCGACAAGCTACCGCATTGATGCGTGCTCATGCGAATCCTAACGAACTGCGCCGTATAGAAACTGCAAGTTCGGTCAACGTATTGAGCATGGTACGGGTGGGGCTGGGTGTTGGTATATTGGACCCCTATTTGGCTGCCTGCTACCCCATGGATGGCGTGGTGGTGCGAGAAATACAAAACTACATTCCTGCCATGATAGGGGTGATCAGTCATATTGATAGGCCCTTACATGCGGAAGCGCCTGTATTGATCGAGGCCTTACGCCAGTTTGTGGTGGAAAGCGTGCCGCGCTTTATTATTGGTGATGATAGTGGGTTGCCGCAGGAACATGATCCGTTTCCTGAATTATCAGTGAGTGAATAAGCGTGAGTAGTTGGTTGGCGACATTAGCCCCTTTTTGGACTCCATTGCTAGGCGTGGGGCTGGTGATAGCACTGTTGTTACTGTATGGACGACACACAGCCCTGCGCTTGGCCAGACAACAAACTCAGCATGTACAAGATAGACTGGATGAAAGCCTAGATAGGGCGGCGTATCTGGAAGCGCAGTGGCAGCAAAGCCAGTCAGATGCGCGACAGTTAGACAAGCAGCTCGCTGAGCTGCAAGTTAGACATGATGAAAAAGAACAGGCCTATCAACGGTTGGAGCACAACTTGGAGCAATCCAAGCAACTGATGCAAACCGAGTTCCAGAATCTGGCGAACACGATTCTGGAAGAAAAAGGCCAACGTTTTCAGCAGAGCAACCAGCAAGCATTGCAGGCACTTTTGCAACCTTTCAGGGAACAAATTTCGTCGTTTCAGCAGCGGGTTAACCAACTGCACGATCAGTCACTTAAAGGACAGGTAAATCTGGAAGCGGAAATTCGGCGTGTGCTGGATATAGGCTTACAGATGTCGTCTGAGGCAAAGCATTTATCCAAAGCCTTAAAAGGGGATAAAAAGCTGAGCGGTATTTGGGGCGAGTTACAGTTAGAACGTACCTTAGAAGCTGCAGGTTTGGTGCGTGGTGAGCATTTTCTTAGCCAAGCTGCTTTGCAAACAGAATATGGGCATAAGCGCTTCCCTGATTTCTTGATCAAGCTGCCTGAAAATCGTCATATGGTTTTAGATAGCAAAACCTCGTTGGTGGACTACGAGCGTGCCGTACGTGCTGAAGACGATGCAGAGCGTGGACAGCATATGGATAACTTGCTGCGGGCGATGCGTCATCACATGGATGATTTGTCTGGCAAGCGCTATGACCAGTTGCCAGGCTTGAGTAGCCCTGATTTTGTTTTTATGTTCGTGCCTGTTGAAGGGGCGTACATAGAGGCTATGCGTCATCAGCCTGAGCTATTTGAGTATGGTATGAAACGCCATGTGATGTTGGTATCGCATGCCACGTTGCTACCGGTGCTGCGTACGGTGGCGAACTTGTGGATGATTGTGCGTAGCAATGAACAAGCGCATGAGCTAGGGTTACGTGCTGCTGATTTGCACGACCAAGTGGTGTTGTTGGCAGATAGGTTCAAGCGTATGGGCGAAAGTCTGCGCCAAATGAATGGCCATTTCAACAGTACCGTGACGGCGTTGTCTGGGCAGCAAGGGGTGTATGGCAAGCTGCAGCGATTCAAAGAGTTATCAGCGCGTAGCACCAAGATGCTGCCAGCGTTAGATAGCCAACAGCATGATGTGGAGCTTTACCGTTTAGACAGTATTGAGCCAGAGCCTGGTGCACCAGAAGGCGATGATAGGGCGTAATAGTGCAGGGTTAGGGTTGCGGTTTACTAGATAAGAGTTCACGCCATTGTTCTTGAGGCATGGCTTCTGCGTATAAGTGGCCTTGTAAAGCCGAACACTGATGCTGAACTAAGAAATCTGCTTGTGCTTGGGTCTCTACCCCTTCGGCCACAATATGCAAACGCAGTTGTTGGCCTAGGGCTAAGACGGCCCTAACGATGGCGGCGCTATCAGGGTCAGTGTCCACATCATGAATGAGGCTGCGGTCTATTTTCAACTCGTACAATGGCAGGCGTTTTAGGGCGGCCAAATTGGAATAGCCAGTACCAAAGTCATCAATAGCAAAACGAATCCCACGTTGTACCAGCCTATTCATCAAGGTGGTGGTTTGGTAGGGATCCTGCATTAACATGCCTTCGGTGATTTCAAAGATCAGTCTATGGGCAGGTGCTTTGCGCGCATCCAACGTGCGTTCTATGCGTTGCAATAAGCTGGGATCACGAAACTGCGATGGGCTGATATTCACCGAGACAGTGAAATGGTGTGTGGGGTACGCCAACAGTAATGCGCAAGCTTGTTCCAGTAACCAGTCGCCTAATTTAGAGATCAACTGGCTTTCTTCTGCTAAGGGAATAAAGCGCTCAGGTGTAATCCAGCCACGCTCAGGGTGATGCCAACGCAGCAGTAGTTCTACACCGACGGTTTCTTGTTGTGCATTGAATTGAGGTTGCACATAGGCTTTTAGCTGATCAGAGCCAATGGCGTAGCTGAGGTCACGGCCTATGCTGACTCGGTATTCAGCTTCTTGCGTCATGGTGGGTTCGTAAAAAGTGACCTGATTTCTACCGTTATCTTTGGCGCGGTGCATGGCAACGTTAGCTTCACGCAATACGTCTTCCGTACCTACACTGTGAGTCGTCAGAAATGCCACCCCTATAGAAGCGCTTAGTAGGTAGGCTTGGCCATTAATAAAATAGGGTGCTTCCAACGCGCTACGTATGCGGGTGCTGACTTCTTCGGTGGTACTGTAATAGGCATCGGGGTCTGCCGAAAGCTTGGTGAGCACTACCACAAACTCATCACTGCCAATGCGGGCGACGGAGTCATCTTGGCGCATCATGCGCATCAAGCGTCGCGCCACTTTTTTCAGCAGTTCGTCACCTATATGGTGACCACGGGCGTCGTTGATGTGTTTGAAATTATCCAAGTCAATGAACAAAATAGCACTGGTTTGTTGATCTCTGCGAGCGGTAAGTAAGAGATTTTCCAAACGGTTCAAGAGCAGGCGTCTATTTGGTAATTCAGTCAGCAGATCATAGAAAATCAGCTGATGATTGATATCACGTATGGCTTTGTAAGCGGTAATGTCTGTCGAAATACTGCAGACAGCAGTAATATGTTCGTGCTTATCGCGTAGCGGGAATTTCACCGACAAGAAGGTACTAATACGCTTGTCGTGTGCATTAATGAACTGCTCTTCCATGCTCAGGTGATCACCGTGTAGCAACACCTGTAGATCACTTTTACGGTTTTTAGTTTGCTCTTGCGTCGAAGCATAAATATCATCAAAGCGTTTACCTAGGGCTTGTGTCGCAGTAATGTTAAAAAAGTCGCAGGCTTTTTTATTTACATGCAGATATTCCAGGTTGGCGTCTTTGATGGTGATCAGGGCGTCGATGTTATCCAGAATGCCTTTTAGCTGTAGATTGCTATTGGACTCGGCTTGTGCCCAGCGTAAGGTACGGTGTTGTAGCAGCAGTAAAAACGTACTGACTACAAAGAGAGCCCCTAAAACTAGGCAGGCTCCCCAGAGCCAGACATGTGAGTGCGCTGCATCGCCTGCAGTGGCCCAGGATGCGCTACTAAAGCATAATAATACGCTGTAAAGTATGGATTTAATGGTGGTAGGAATAGCGATCACCGTAAGCGCAGTAAAAGGGTAGAGATAATGTCTGAGTCGGATCTGGATAGTGAAACAGTAGAGGTAGTGGTAACGGGCAAGGTGCAAGGCGTAGGCTTTCGTGCCGCCACTGCGCGACATGCACATTTACACAAATTGACTGGCTGGGTTCGTAATGCTCCGAACGGTTCAGTGGAGTTACTGTTACAAGGTGGGACGGACAAAATTGATAGGTTACTGTCATGGCTGTACCAAGGCCCAGAGCACGCGCGAGTAGAGCATGTACAGGTTATACGTTCATACGATGACAGACGATACCAGCATTTTCAAATACGATAAAGATCATGGTGCAACGATTTAGTAGCGGTTTTTTAAGGTTTGGACTCGCCATCATTCTGAGTGGCATAGCAGTGATTTCGCAGGCTACATCACAGCCCACACCCGCGGTAGTGGTGAGTATAGGTGCGGGTGGTGTTGGGGGCGTATATTACGCTGTGGGCGGTGCAATGTGCAGAATGTTGAGCCGGGCCATACTAGAAACACCATACATCTGCAAAGTGGACGCGACGGGCGGCTCGGTATTTAACATGAATGCCCTGAAAACCGGCGAGTTAGACTTTGCGATGGTGCAGTCAGATATTGCGAACCACGCTTATGTGGGCGATGCACAGTTTGTGGCCGTTGGGCCCTATGAGCCATTGCGCGCCATGTTTTCGCTGCACCCCGAGTCAGTCACGATTGTGGCGCGTAAGGAGTTAGAAGCTAAGAGCTTCGAAGACTTACAAGGTCAGCGTGTCAACATCGGTCACCCTGGGTCGGTGGCACGTGCTGCGGTGGACCAACTGCTGGGTGCTATGGGCACAGATTATGGGTTCTTTGCTAGAACCACTGAACTGCGTGCTGACGAACTGACAGAGTCCTTATGTAGCGGCAGAATTGATGCTTTCATTTTGAGTGTGGGTCATCCCTCTGCTTCGGTACAAGACCCGGCTGCGTTGTGTGGTGCGCAAGTGGTACCAGTGACAGGCGAGGTGGTAGACACATTGGTGGATACTTTCGCCTACTACGCCAAGGTAGATATTCCGGGCGGTCTTTATGCCAATAACCCCGCCAATATACCTACATACGGTGTGTTATCGACGGTGGTCACACGTGCCGATGTAGAGGAACAGCGCGTCTATGATATGACCAAAGCGATCTTTGGTGGTTTGGATAATTTCAAACGCCTGCACCCCTCTTTAGAATATTTGGATAAGCAACGTATGACTAAAGATGGTTTGTCCATGCCTTTGCATCCTGGTGCATTACGTTATTTCCGCGAACAAGGCTGGGTGAAGAACTAAGTTATGCAGGACCTGAACACTACGCGCGATGGGCCACGACGTCGTGCGCCTATTGCGCCTTTACCTACTAAAGAAGGCGTTTCTCCAAGTCGAGTGTGGTTGCCTGAAGGTGCATGGCTCACCTTGGGTGAGTTTTTGCTGCAGCGTTTTGAATACTTGGATCCCGACGCCTTACAGCAGCGTATTGAACGTGGCGATGTGGTGAACGATAGCGGCGAGCCGCAAGCACTAGATGCGCCTTATATGCCGGGTCAATGGTTGTGGTACTACCGCGAGGTGGCGGATGAGGCGATCGTGCCTTTCGAGATGCCTATACTGTATGCGGATGACCGCTTAATCGCTGTCGATAAGCCGCATTTCTTGGCGACTACACCGTCTGGTAGCTACCTGAAAGAAACAGCCTTGGTGCGTTTGCGTGCACAATTTGATAACCCCGATATTACGCCGCTACATCGTCTGGATAGGGATACGGCAGGGGTGCTGCTGTTTTGTGTGCAGCCGGAGTATCGAGGGTTGTACCAAAGCTTATTTCAGAGCCGTGATGTACAGAAAGAATACGAGGCTATTGCACCAGCAGGGCTAAAGCTTAGTTTACCCAGCCACTATTGCAGCCATATAGAGGCCTTGAAAGGGGTGTTCCTAGTGCGTGAGCGTGATGACTTAGAGGCAAACAGCGAGACCTACATAGAGGAGTTATCACGCTGGCAGATGGAAGATGGGTCGTGGTGGTGCCATTACCGTTTGCAGCCCACTACAGGGCGTAAGCACCAATTGCGTATGCACATGAGTAGTCTAGGTAGTCCTATTTTGAATGACAGCTACTACCCGTATTGGGATCAATCCAGACCTATAGACGATTACAGTCTGCCGTTGCAGTTACTGGCACGTCGCATCGCGTTTGTAGACCCTGTGGATGGTGAATACAGGGAATTCCGTAGTCAGCGACAGTTAGAGGCGTTACCTAAGCGTTAAGTGTGCTTAACGCTTGGCAATGTGTAGCCAACGTTCGATGACATGCACAATGGCGAGCAGGGTGAAGTTGATGGCCAAATACAGCAAACCAGCAATCATGAAGGTTTCGATGATGGCATAGCTTTGGTTCATCAAGCGTTTGGCGTGACCGGTTAAATCCATCACGGCGATGGTGGATGCTAAGCTTGTGCCCTTGATGACCAAGATGATTTCATTACTGTAAGCAGGCAGCGCTTGGCGTATGGCCAAAGGGAAGCTCACCCGGCAGAAGCGTTTGAACGGGCGCATACCTATGGCTTTGGCGGCTTCAATTTGGCCATTAGGGATGGACTGAAAGCCGCCCCTAAACACTTCACCAATATAGGCGCCACTGTTTAGTGCAATCGCTAAGATGGCACAACGCGTACCATCACTGAATATCCACCATAGGGCAGGGGTGTGGCGGATGAAGCCCAGCGTGCCCAAACCGTAATAGAGAATAAACAGCTGCACCAACAAGGGGGTGCCACGGAATACGGTGCTGTAGCCAAAGGCAAAACCCACGGCAAGCTTGTTACCAGACACACGCATTAATGCCAGAGCCATACCCACTAATAGCGATAAGGCAATACCAAGTAACCCAATTTGCAGGGTGGTACCAAAGCCTTTCAGCAGATTGGTGACGGTGTAGTCAAACAGTTCCATGTCTATCATGCGACTGTCCTCATACCACGGCCAAAGTGGCGCTCAGCCCAGACAAACATACCTTGGCTTGCGGCACCAATGAAGAAATACAGTACAGCGGCCATTAGGTATAAGGCTAAGGGTTCGCGTGTGGCGGCAGCACCTAATACGGCGGCACGCATCAACTCGATCAATCCCACTAGGGAGATCAATGCAGTATCTTTGAGAGCGGTTTGCCACACGTTGTTGGCGCCCGGTAGGGCATACCAGAACATTTGCGGCAAGGTAATGCGAAATAGGCGTTTGCGGGCCGACATGCCTATGGCGCGTGCTGCTTCGAGCTGACCTTCAGGAATGGCTTGTAACGCACCCCTAAAGACCTCAACGCTATAGGAACCGGCAATTAAGCCTATGGCCAAGATACCTACTAAGGCAGGGAACCACTTATTAACGGTTTCTTGCCAGTGTAGGAAAGCAGCCAAATCAGAAACGGCTTGAATACTACCAAAGAACAGTAGGTAGATAATCAGCAGCTCAGGAATGCTGCGTACCACGGTGGTGTACAGGCTAATCAGCCAACTTAACCACCGTGGCCCTCGAACTTTGATGCTGGCACCCGCTATGCCTATCACTGTACCCAACAACATGCCAAAAAAGGCAATGAATACAGTCATGATGGCACCGCGTACTAGCATAGTGCCCCAGCCTTCCTGCAAAATGCGCAGCATGGTGTCCAGCATGGTAATTCAGACCTACTTTTTGCAGACGTCGTAGTTAGCGATATCAATATCGAACCATTTTTCGCTTGCGGTCTTCATGGTGCCGTTATTGATCAGTTCGCACAGTGCGGTGTCGACTTTAGCTTTCAGCTCTGCGTTGTCAGGGTGAATACCCACCGCAATACCGTAGCCCAGTGTTTCAGGATCGGAAGAGCCTTTGATAACGTATTCAGTTAGCGCGTACTCGTTGTTATCCATTTTGTGCAGGAAACGAGATTGCGATGTCAGATCAGCAAACGTACCGTCTAGACGACCAGCGTCCAAATCGATTTGCATCTGATCCAGTGTTTCGTAGTTGCGAACGGTGGTTTTAGGAGCCACTTTGTTCAGGTACGCACCGTGTGTTGTGCCGCCTTGTACGCCGATGGTTTTACCGTCCAAGCCTTTGAAAATGCTTTCACTGTCAGTGGCTTTGATCAGGTCGCTGTTAGCTGGCAAAACGAAAATCGCGTCTTCTACAGCGTAAGGGATACTGAAGTTCACACGTTTTGCACGCTCAGGGGTGTAAGACATACCCGAGATGATCAAATCAAAACGGTTAGCGTTCAGGGATGGAATCAAACTGTCGAAAGCTTGAACCACAAATTGACAGTCGTTACCCAACTGTGCGCAGAGGGCTGCGCCCACGTCTGCATCAAAACCCGTTACGGTACCAGTAGCATCAACCATGCTCCATGGTGGGTAACCACCTTCTGTACCGATTTTCATGGTGGCGGCGTTGACGCTGCCCAGACCCAAAAGGGCAAAGCTGGCGCAAACGGCCGCTTTTTTCAGAATTTTCATGAGTGTAGTCTCCCTTGAAAGGCGCAGTGGGACGTCCACGGCGAAAAGGCATTGTAAAGGGTGAATGCCATCGCACCCACTGTTTAGTGCGATGGTGTTAGAAACTGACGTAAACGCTCGGATTTCGGGTTCTCAAACAGTTCCTCTGGCGGCGCGTATTCTTCAATACGACCGTTGTGCATAAAGATGACATGGCCAGACACATTGCGCGCAAATTGCATTTCATGTGTGACCAGAATCATGGTGCGGCCTTCGCGTGCTAAATCGTTGATGACGCGCAGCACTTCACCCACCATTTCTGGGTCTAGGGCCGAAGTGGGTTCATCAAACAGCATGACTTCAGGGTCCATTGCCAGCGCGCGGGCAATGGCTACGCGTTGCTGCTGACCGCCAGACAATTGTGCTGGGTAGGACGCCGCTTTGTCGGCAAGGCCTACTTTGTCGAGTAACTCCATGGCGTAGCGCTGTGCTTGGGCTTTGGGCATGCTTTTTACATGCACAGGGCCTTCTATCACGTTTTGCAGCACAGTACGGTGTGACCATAGATTGAAGTTTTGGAACACCATGCCCAAGCGGCGGCGTACTTGCTCCAACAGTTTGGGGTCCGCGCTCACCATAGTGCCGTTGCGCAAACGTTTGCTACGCAATACGTCATTTCCAATGTGGATGTCGCCTTGATCGGGGACCACCAAATGGTTAATGCAACGTAGCAACGTGCTTTTTCCGGAACCCGATGCACCGATGATGGAAACCACTTCACCTTTTTGTGCAGTAAACGAAATTCCTTTCAGGACTTCATTGTCTTGAAAGGCTTTATGCACATCATGAACCTGTACGGCATAGGGGCTAGAAGGGGTACTCACGTGATAATCTCGGGCGGAAAATAAATGCCAAACAGATAATTATAAAGAGTCTGGGGCATTATTGCCGAAATTACGGTGCTTTCATGCTCAGATGCAGCGAAAGCACCGCTTTTGCAGTGGCTATTTAGGGATATAGACCACGTAACTCTTGGGCTTCCAAGATGCGTGAACAGGCCATAATGAATGAGGCTGTACGCAGGTTGATGGCATGTTGACGGGCAATAGTAGAGATATCTTTGTAGGCATTGCGCATCATGCTTTCTAAGCGGCGATTAATCAGCTCTTCATCCCAGAAAAAGCTGGAGAAGTTCTGTACCCACTCAAAATAGCTCACGGTGACACCCCCCGCATTGGCCAGCACGTCAGGGATTACAAACACACCATTCTGGGTGAGTATGTCATCGGCTTCAGGAGTTGTAGGGCCGTTAGCGCCTTCCACGACGATACGTGTGCGAATAGAGGCAGCATTTTTAGCGGTGATTTGGCCTTCCAGAGCGGCAGGCACTAATATCTCGCTTTCCAGTGTCCAGAAGTCGTCATTGGCTAAGGCTTCGCTGCCGGGCGCATTGGCGACACCCCCCGTGCTACGTACATGTTCTAAAACGGCGGTGACGTTTAAGCCAGCAGCGTTGTAGATAGTACCTGTGTGATCCTGTGCTGCAATCACTTTAGCGCCCGCTTCGGCGAATAGTTTAGCGGCGGTACCACCCACGTTACCCATGCCTTGCACAACAATACGTGCGCCTTCTAGGTTGATGCCCAGATCGCGTGCGGCTTCGGCGGCAACAGTGAACACACCACGGCCAGTAGCGTCTACGCGGCCTAGGCTACCACCCAATGCCAGCGGTTTACCCGTTACGACGCCGGTGCTGAGCTGGCCGGTTTTCTGGGCGTAAGTGTCCAGAATCCAGGCCATGGTCTGGGCATTGGTGTTGACATCTGGTGCAGGAATGTCTTGGTTAGGGCCAAGAATGTCAGTGATTTCGCTGGTGTAGCGGCGCGTGACACGCTCCAGCTCGCGTTTGGAGTAGTTGCGTGGGTCGATGCGAATCCCACCTTTGGCGCCACCGAATGGTACGTTAACGGCCGCGCATTTCACGGACATCCACGCCGACAGTGCCATCACTTCAGACAAGGTTACGTCTTGGTGAAAGCGTATGCCGCCTTTGCCAGGGCCGCGTGCCATGTTGTGCTGTACGCGATAGCCTTCGAAGTGGGCAATGGTGCCATTGTCCAACTCGACAGGAATATCTACCGTCAGAATGCGTTTAGGGTGTTTTAGAGTGTCTACCCAGCGGGATAGTTTGCCTAGGTAGGGCGTGACACGCTCTACCTGTTCCAGATACACAGCCCAAGGGCCGGGATTATCTGGCGATAAGTAAGAAGGAAGTTGCGACATTACGGTGCTATAAATAGTGTTGTTGTAAAGATTGTGATCTGCCTCTTTGGGCAGTGCTTCATTTTTACGCCATTTGTGGTGTGTCGCAACCCTGTACAAGATACGTACACCCCAGACCTATGATTCAATAGTCATGGTCAGTCCTGTTATTTGATTACACATATTCTTGGTAAAGCACTATGCAGCAACGTCTTGCCGCCATTAGGCACAATATTGAGCAAGCTTGTCATAACGTTGGTCGTGATGCGTCTGAAGTGACGTTATTGCCGGTCAGCAAAACCTTTGATGACACTAAAGTACTAGAGGCAGCCGCGCTGGGCTTGCGTCGCTTTGGTGAAAATCGTTTGCCGGATATACGCCAACGTTGTGAAAACATGCCCGATCAGCAGTTTGAATGGGTAATGATTGGGCACGCGCAAAGTAACAAAGCACGCGATGTAGCTCGCTACGTCAGTGAGTTGCAGTCGCTGGACAGAGAATCTTTAGCCGAGGCGCTAGATAAACGTTTGGAACAAGAAGGGCGCACGCTAGATGTGCTGGTGCAACTTAAAACGGCTGCCGAAGCGAGCAAGACAGGTTTGGAACCCGCAGAGTTAATCGCTTTTTTGCAGAAGCTGAAAACAGACTATCCATGTTTGCAGGTGAAGGGTCTAATGACCATGGCTACGCAAACCGATGATGAAGCGGAAGTGCGTCGTTGTTTTAGAGCCGCTAGGTTGGCGCAACAGTTGGCCTTAGATGCAGGGTACGCCGTGCACAGGCTGTCTATGGGCATGAGTCAAGACTACGTGCTGGCTATAGAGGAAGGCAGTACCGAGCTACGTATTGGATCGGCGTTATTCGGGCATCGTGACTACGTATAAATACCCGTTAGCCATAAACTAATACTTCCGCAATGACGCATAGGCTGCGGTACTATTTTGCTTGCACACCATTATGGTAAGAAAGGAGATCAGAGATGCATTTAAAACAGATTGTGGCAGCAGTAGCCACAGCAGTTGTGGGGATGTCGGCAGCACAGGCAGGAACACTGGATGTGGTGAAAGCACGCGGCTACGTAGCATGCGGTGTGACCACAGGGTTTGCTGGTTTTTCTGCTCCTAACGACAAGGGCGAATGGGAAGGTCTAGACATTGATGTATGTCGTGCCGTGGCTGCGGCAACCTTGGGTGATGCGGAAAAATTTAAAGCAGTGCCATTGAACGCGCAACAGCGCTTTACAGCATTGCAGTCCGGCGAGATTGATGTGCTGGCGCGTAATACAACCGTGACACAGCAACGTGATACGTCTGTAGGTGCGATCAGCGCTGGTATTAACTTCTACGACGGTCAGGGCTTCTTGGTGCCTGTATCTTTAGGTGTAGAGAGCGCTAAAGATTTGAACGGTGCCACAGTATGTATGCAGACTGGTACGTCTAACGAAAACACCATGGCTGACTGGGCTCGTGCTCACAACGTAGAGTACACACCAGTGGTGTACGACCAGTTCAACGAAGTGGTTAACGCGTTCGTATCTGGCCGTTGTGATGTGTTCACGACCGATGCATCCGGCTTGGCGTCCATCCGTATTTCACGCACAGCTAACCCTGCAGAGTACGTGGTATTGCCAGAAATCATTTCCAAAGAGCCTCTGGGTCCTTTCGTACGCCAAGGCGACGATCCATGGCTGAACATTGTGAAATGGTCACTGCAAGCGATGCTGAATGCTGAAGAGCTGGGCCTAACTTCCGCAAACGTAGATGCACATTTGGACAGCAAAAACCCAAATATTCAACGTTTGTTGGGCGTGACAGCAGGTTCAGGTAAAAACTTGGGTCTGGACGAAACCTGGGCATACAACATCATCAAACAAGTGGGTAACTACGGCGAAAGCTTTAACCGCACTGTAGGTGAAGGTAGCCCATTGCAGATCAAACGCGGTTTGAACGCGTTGTGGACTGACGGTGGTTTGATGTACGGCTTGCCTGTGCGCTAAGCCTTATGTCGGTAGGCCAGGGCGATGCGAGCAAAAGCGATTTGCACGTCCTGGTCACTGCCTTGAAATGTGACGGGTCTGCCGCGTACAGGAAAGCAGATCAATCGTTTAGAGAACAGCATAGGCACGAATTTGGCGTGTCGAATGTCTTGCCATGCAATGTGGCGTTTGAATAGCCAGCTTTGGCTAATTCCTTCTTCAGTGATGCGTGTCTGACCATGGTACATGTACCAGGCCATCACAATAATCCCCGCATACGCCATCACAATCGCTGCGATGATCATAGGGCTAACACCTTGGCCGTGTGGGCCAGATGCCGTCAGCACCAACCGTACACCAATCCCGATAACAACTAAACATGCCAACCAAGCGATGGCTTTGGGCCATGCTCTGCCTTGTATGGGTAACGGGCCCAGTTCAGCGAGTAAGGTAGCGGGAATAGGAGAGGTCATGAGGCGGCTCAGGCAAAAAGCTAAAAAGGTGTAGTGGGATTAATCAGCGGTGATACGTTGGTAATGGCCGCTTTGCGACAGGGCAATATTACCTGCCAGCTCTAGTTCCAGTAAATGGGTGGCGAGCGTAGCCAGGTCCATACTAGTAAGTTGTTGGATGGCTTCTGGGCTGATGGGGTCAAAGCCCATGACATCCAGAATCTGCTGTTGTGCTGAGGGTAGAACAGGAGCAGGAGCGCGAGGTTTAATCGGCATGGCGTATTGGGAAAGGCTAGGGTTTTTATGCGCGATTTCTTCTTGTATATGTTCGGCAGATTCCACCAGCTTTGCTCCTTGGCGTATCAACTGGTGGCACCCTCTGGCTAAGGGGGAGTGTATAGAGCCGGGGATAGCAAAGACTTCGCGACCTATTTCCAGAGCTTGTCTGGCAGTGATTAATGAGCCGCTTTTTAAGGCTGCCTCTACCACTAACACACCTGCGGCTAGCCCTGCCACAATGCGATTGCGTTGTGGAAAATGGTAGGGAAGTGCGCGCGTACCCAATGGAAACTCACTGAGTAGCACGCCGTGTTGGGCAATACGATGCGCCAGATCACGATTGCGTGCCGGGTAAATAATATCTAGCCCAGTGCCTAGTACGGCGATGGTGCTGGCGTGCGGGTTAGCAGCATCCAAGCTGCCTGCGTGGGCGGCGGCATCAATGCCGCTGGCCAAACCACTGACAATGCTCCAGCCTAGTTCCGTGAGGTGTTTGGCAAAGGCATAGGCGTTTTCATTGCCTGCTTGTGTGGCGCTGCGAGCGCCCACAATGGCCAAGCTAGGCACGTTCAACAGTTGCTTGTTACCTTTGGCGTAAATCAATAGCGGTGGGTCATGACTTTCCAGCAAGGCTTGTGGGTAGTCAGGGTCAGCCAAGGTGATGATGTGATTGGGCGTGGTGGTAGCCCATTCCAAGGCGTGTTGAATGTGATCTTCTATTTCAGCACTGGCCGAGGCTTTCAATTGTGCGGCCAGATTGCTGGGCAGTAGCTTGCTCAGCATACCTATTGGCTGGCTGTAAATATCGGGCGGTAGTCCAAAATGGGCCAGCAATGCACGTGCTTGTGCTGGGCCTATAGACGGCTCAAAACTGAGACGCAGCCAGTAATACAGTTCGGAATTTGAAAGGTCGGTGGTGGACATCATGTAGCGAAGTGTGCCATGAAATCAGCACAAAAAATGGCCATAAGTGTTGCCATTATCCATGTATTTGTAAGGATGTAGCGCCTGTTACCTACGCAATGACTGTCTACATAACGCATGATGGCTTAAAATACCTTTTTAAGTATCGTTTTTGTGTACCGACTAAATGGCTTTACTTCCTATACTCCAATATCCTGATGCTCGTTTGCACACCGTGGCAAAACCTGTTGCGCAAGTGGATGATCGCATTCGCCAATTGGTGAAGGACATGGCTGAAACCATGTACGATGCTCCTGGCGTGGGCTTGGCGGCGACCCAAGTAGACGTGCACGAGCGCGTGGTAGTCATTGACGTATCCGAAGAGGGTAATGACTTACACGTACTGATTAACCCTGAAATTATCTGGAGCAGCGACGAAGGTCGCGTGTACGAAGAGGGTTGTTTATCTGTGCCTGGCGTTTACGACAAAGTAGAACGTGCCGCACAAGTGCGTGTACGTGCTCTGAACGAAAAAGGTGAAAGCTACGAGTTCGAGGCCGATGGTTTGCTGGCTGTATGTGTGCAGCACGAACTGGATCACTTGCTGGGCAAGGTGTTCGTGGAATATTTGTCTAACCTGAAGCAAGACCGCATTCGTACCCGTCTACGCAAGCAGAAACGCGAAGCAGAGAAGGTATAAATCAGTATGCGCGTTGTATTTGCGGGCACCCCCGAGTTTGCGCGTCAGGCGCTAGAGGCTATTTTGGCTGCAGGCCACGAGGTTCCTCTGGTGATGACGCAGCCCGATCGCCCGTCTGGGCGTGGCATGAAACTGCGCCCAAGCCCTGTGAAAGAAGCAGCATTGGCACATGGCATAGAGGTCGCCCAGCCGCAAAGTTTGCGTTTGGATGGTAAATATCCCGAAGACGCCGAAGCTGCTTTACGTACGCTGCAAGCTGTTCAGCCCGATGTCATGGTTGTGGCTGCCTATGGCCTGATCTTGCCGCAATGGGTGTTGGACTTGCCTAAGTATGGGTGTTTGAACATTCATGCGAGCTTGCTGCCGCGTTGGCGTGGTGCTGCACCTATTCAGCGTGCGATTGAAGTGGGTGATGCGCAAACTGGTATCACCATCATGCAAATGGATGCCGGGCTAGATACAGGCGACATGTTGCTGGTGCGCGCTATGGATATACGCCCCGATCACTCAGGTGCGAGCTTGCAAGACGAGCTTACCCAGATGGGCGCGGAATGCATCGTAGAAATACTGCAGCAACTGGCAGATGGCACAGCACCTACAGCGGTGAAGCAGCCTGAAGAGGGCGTTACCTACGCCGAAAAACTGCTGAAAACCGAAGCGCCTTTGGACTTCACGCAATCTGCTGTGGCATTGGAGCGTCGCATACGAGCTTTTGATCCTATGCTGGGTTCTACCATGGCCTTGGATGGCATAGAGGGCTTGGTTAAGGTGTGGCGTGCTCAAGCATTGCCTGCCGTGGCTAACGGTGCTGCTGAACCAGGTCAGATTCTTGCGGCGACAGCAGACGGCATTGATGTAGCCACCGCAGAGGGTGTTTTGCGTATTACCGAACTACAGCGTCCTGGCAGCAAGCGTCAGCCAGTGAGCAGCTTTGTACAAGGCTGGTCCAGAGCGTAAGCGCATAGACTCGCAGAAGAAAATAGCCCGTTAAACGGGCTATTTTTTATGGTGCAGCGTGTAGGCCTATGCAGTTACCCTCAGAGTCTGTAATTTCCGCGACGCTACCAAACTCACCTACAGGCGTAATGGGATACAGCAATGTGCTACCTACAGAGAGAGCACGTTCTACGGTTTGCTGTATGTCAGAGACATTGAAATAGAGGCGCACCCCCGATTGGCTGGGCACATAACTGTCACCCTGAGCTAATGCTCCGCTTGCGCCGGGTAGCGCATCGTCATACATGAAGAAGGCCATTTCATTGCCGTCTACCGAGGCTTGTTCGAATTGCGAGCCAAAAACAGTGCTGTAAAACTGCATGGCTCGATGTAGATCCAGTACGGGGATTTCAAAGTACGAAACAGGGTTCATAGCGTGATGACCGGCGAGATTACGGAGAGCGGCGCACATCTAGGCCGCGTTGTCTCCATTGTTTAAGCAGGGCTGAGCGATGTTGAGGAAAACGAAGCTCTATTGCTTCAAAGCTCAGAATTTTGTGGGTAGAAAAATGGCGGAAATCGTTTTGTTTTTCGCACCAGGCTACCAGCACCCTAGTGGTGGGAAAATAGCCAAGCGCAAAGGGCCAGACGATTCTGCTACTACGAATGCCAGCGGCGTCTTGGTAGTGCAGTACCGCTTTTTGTTCTTGCCGGATGGCAGTTCTAATGGCTGCCATATCCACAACCTCCGTATCGTCGATGTGGCGGGGGCCTACCAAGAGCGTCGTGCTGTCTAGTTCGTGTTGAAGGTTGTCAGGGAGTACAGCGGATATTTTGGCAAGCGCATTGTGTGCGGCGTCTACCAACTGAGCATCTGCGAACTTGGCCGTCCATCGTACCCCTAACAATAGGGCTTCTAACTCTGCCTGAGAAAACATAAGCGGTGGCAGCATAAAGCCGGGGCGTAATACGTAGCCCACACCCGCTTCACCTTGGATATCTGCACCCTGTGCTTGTAGTGAGGCAATGTCTCTATAAAGTGTGCGCAGGCTAATGCCCAGTTCGAGGGCTAGTACATGGCCGCTCACTGGATGACGTCTGCGGCGTAAGGCTTGCAGCAAGGCGAGTAGTCGTTCAGATCTATGCATAATTCAATACTGACATTTTTTGGCAGTAGTAGCTAGTAGCATGATGTTTTCAGCGTCTTTGAGGACATCAGTATGCTAATACCAAATTTATTGATCTTGTATGTGAACGACCCAGTGCGTAGCAGTACGTTCTACGAAAAACTGTTTGAGCAGGCCCCAGACGCCGTGTTTCCTACGTATGCAGCATTTTCGTTTCATGGGGTAAGCATTGGATTGTGGTCTACAAGTGCGAGGGATTTCGTCTCGGGTGGGCAAGGCCATCGCTCAGAAATGGCGTTTATGGTGGATACGGAAGCAGAGGTACAAGCCCTGTTTGCGCGATGGCAGGCGTTGGGCGTAGTGATAGAGCAACCTTTGATGCAAGCGGTGTTTGGCCAAACATTTGTGGCTTTGGATCTGGATGGGCACAGATTACGTGTATGTATGCCCGATGCCTAAGTGTGAGCAGCATCCGTATTACCGCGCTTTATAATCAGGGCACTACCCAACAGCGTATGGATACCGCAATAGGACTAAGCATGGACGCGTACGGCATTTCAGAGGTTCAGATTACAGATAGCGATATTGTGTTGAGTTTGCACAATGGGAGTACGCTCAGTACGCCTATACAACGCTATGTACGGGTAGAGAAAGCATCACCAGCAGAGCGTCTAGAATGGGCGCTGACCGAGGACGGTTATGGTGTGAATTGGCCGCAACTCTGGAAGCCTTTTCCTACGGGCATGGTGTCGGTGTGGGATCTGTTGCAAGACTCTTTGTACGATGCTGCCTTGAAGCAAGTAGCCAATAACGAGTGGGATGTCACTCGACTTCCTCAACGTGATCAGGAATTAGTAGCGTTGTGGCGTTTAGAGGCTGACGTGAATAATGGTGGTTTTTTGCAGTTCTTTTGTAATTGGGGCGAAGAAAACTGTCTAACAGCCATCCGGGCGTTGGAGGTAATTGGTTCTAGCGATATGTTGCACATAGTGCAGCAGATGTATGCATTAGTGGTGCCATATGGGCAAGCCGACGCTAATGTAGCGCTTAGCGATTTACCGGTGCTGATCACAGAGGAAGATAACGACCTCATGTACGAGTTGGATCAGGCGTTCTGGGATTACCCAGAACCGTTACCTGAACTGGTGGTGCGGCATTATCTATAAGCCTTAGCTTTGTGCTTGGCGACGCCACTCAATGATGCCAATCACAATGCCGCTGCTACAAATAATGGCGATACCCAACCAGGTTAGTGCATCAGGGAAGTGTCCCCACACCAACCAACCTAAGGTGGCAGCGCTCACAATCTGCAGGTATAAAAACGGTGCCAGCATCGAGGCGGGGGCGCGTTGATAGGCCTGTATTTGCAATAAGTGGCCCAACCCACCCCAGAAACCGGTAGAGAGCAGAATCAGCCATTGGGTGAGATCAAAGCCTGCCAAAATGCCGCTGATTTCTTGCCAGTGAAAGGGCACCAGCACCGCACTGAGTACAGAGCCTGTAATACCACCCCAGATTAAGGTGCTAAACGCGTCATCCAAGGCGAGTTTACGCGTCACGATATGCTGCACTGCGAACAAACAGGCGGTAGTTAATCCCCACGCTACACCCACCATATCTAAGCCAGAACTGGGTCTAATAATAATCAACACACCAGCAAACCCCGTTGCTGCTGCAACCCAGCGAGAAATGCGCATAGGTTCTTTTAATACCCACGGTGCTACCGCCAGCATCAGTAATGGCGACAGAAAATTGATAGCCGTGGCTTCCGCTTGGGGCAGGTAATGTAAGGCAGTGAAAAAGGTAAAAGTACCTACCAGTGCGACCGTGCCGCGCAGCATCTGCAACCCTGGGTAGCGTATACGCAAGACCGACAAGCCTTTAGAGGGTAGGGTGATCATTAAAATCAACCCCAAATGCACGGTATAGCGCACCCAGCAGAGTAAGATTAGCGAGGCGCCGGCCCCCATAATCCACTTTCCACTGGCGTCAAGGCCAGAAAGCGACCAAGAGGAAAGAATCAAAAGCAAAATGCCAAAGATGGGATTGGGTGCAGCCATGAAGCGATTCCTGCGGTGTCTCGTCGTGGAAATTATTATTTATGTAAATGATTATCCCTTGTTTGCTACACCTTGTCCGAGGTCCTAGTAAAAAGAGTGGGGAATGTTGTAAAAGATGAAAAAACGTTGAGAAAAAGAAATGCAGGGACGTTGAATCGCTGCATTTCCCCTACGCTATAATGCAAAGATGACCTGTGAAATTCTAATCGTACGCACTTCTTCGCTAGGCGACTTAGTGCATATGCTGCCTGCTATCTCTGACATAGCAAGGCATGTGCCAGACGCCCGTATTGACTGGGTAGCGGAAGAGGCGTTTGCCGAAATCCCTGCTTGGCATCCGGCTGTGCGTAATGTCATCACAGTGGCGCATAGACGCTGGCGTAAAGGGTGGTGGTCAGCTCAAGTACGCGCCGAGCGTCAGCAGTTGAAGCAGCAGTTGGCTAACAAGCGTTACGACATCGTGCTGGATATGCAGGCATTAATGAAATCCATTTGGATCGTGCGCCAAACGCATGGGGTGCGTCATGGTTTGGATTGGAAATCTGCCCGTGAGCCTTTAGCGTCACTGTTTTATAACGTAAAGCATAGGGTCGAATTCTGGCAACCTGCGGTTATACGTCAACGTACGTTGGCTGCCGCAACATTTGGCTATCAATACGAGGGTGCCCCAGACTTTGGGTTGCAAGCCATTAGCAAACGTGTGCCAGTGCAGCCGTATGCCATTATCATGCCTTCAGCCAGTAGGGATGATAAGTTGTGGGCACCCGCGAATTGGTTGCGCGTGTTTGACGACTTACAAAACCGAGGGTTATCGCTGCGTTTGTTGGCCGGTAGTCCGGCGGAAAGTGCTAGAGCTGAAGCACTCATTAAAGGCAGACCAGATGCGCAGGTAATGCCGCGTATGGCGTTGTCTGAGGTGGCGGACCAACTAGCAGGCGCAACCTTAATGGTAGGCTTGGATAGTGGCCTAACACACTTGTCTGCGGGGTTGGGTCGCCCTACTATTGGTATTTATAAAGCGTCTACACCAGTACGCACTCCCCTAGAGGGATCAGCGTATACGGCAAGTTTGGGCGAACGTGGCAGAGAGCCTTCTGCGGAAACAGTCTTAAGTGCAATCAATCAAGCCTTAAGCTCGCCTAGAAATGAGATGCTCACCGGAGCCGATGGCTTCTATACGCCATAAATCCACGATGATTACCCAACTGTGAATCGTTTTTTCTACACTCTACTGCTGCGTTTGTTCTCACCATTGCTGTTGGGATGGATGGGGCTACGGGCGCGGCGTGTAGGCGGACGTTGGGACATCTTGGGTGCTAAGCGCTTTGGCTATTACCGTGGGCCCCACTGGCAATCCAAGCCTATTTGGATTCATGCGGTTAGCTTGGGTGAAATCCGTGCGGCTCAGCCGTTGATTGCTGCGTTGCTAAAGCAGGATCACATTATTTTGCTCACGCATTTGACCTACACAGGTAGGGCCGAAGGTAAGCGTATGTTTGCTCAGGAAATCGAAGAGGGGCGTCTGTTCCAGCAGTGGCTGCCTTACGATTTCCCTGGGGCGTGCAAGCGGTTTATACGCCATTATCAACCCGCCATTGCCGTCATGATTGAGCGTGAGGTGTGGCCGAACTTGATGTATGCCGCGAGTAAAGCGCGTTTGCCTGTGGTGCTGGCTAGTGCACGCTTTTCAGATCAGTCATTGCGCCAAAGCTTGCGTATAGGCAGCATGATGCGCGTTGCGTATTCACGTTTTACTGAGATTTATGCGCAAACCTTGCACGATGCTCAGCGTTTGGAGCAGGCAGGCGGCCATGCGGTGCGGGTATCAGGCAACTTCAAGTTTGATGTGCAGTTGTCAGAGGAACAAGTCAAACGAGGTCGCAGCTTTGCAAGCAGTGTAGGCAGACGTGTGGTGTTGGTGGCGAGTACACGTGAGGGTGAAGATGATATGTTCATCCCCGAACTTACTCGCCAAATACGCAAAGAGCAGCAGATGGATTTGGATCCCGCTCAGCGCACCTTATTTTATTTAATTCCCCGTCACCCACAGCGCTTTGAGTCAGCCTTTGATTTGTTGAATGCACAAGGGTTGAATGTGTGTCGTCGTACTGATTTGCTGAAAGCGGGCGATGGTTGCAGTTCTGCCGTCACTATGTGCAAAGAGGCAGATGTGGTCTTGGGCGATAGCCTAGGCGAAATGCCTTGGTATTATGCACAGGCGCAAGTGGCTATTGTGGCGGGCAGTTTTGCACCCTTGGGCGGACAAAACTTCATTGAAGCATGCGCGTTGGGCGTGCCGGTGATTGTGGGTTCCAATACGCGTAATTTTGAGCAAGCTGTGACCGATGCCATCTTGGAAGGTGCGGCGTTGCGTGCAGCGAATGCAGCGATGGCGGTTAAACAGGCAATGGAGCTACTAGAAGACCGACACAAGCTAGAAAGCATGTCCGATGCTGGGCTGCACTGGGTGCAGCAGCATAAGGGATCAGTACAGCGTGTGATTGGCGGGATTAACGAGATCCTGCAGCGCCAACAGCCTTAAACTGCTAAAGGTCGTAACAGCTCTAACAGCAGTTCGCGGTGTGCATGACGCAGGTTATGCAGTCTTTCGGTATCTGTGTCATTAAACAGCACGGCCAGAATTACCCATTGTAGGGACGGTGCTGCAGCCAAGAAGAAGTTGTCGGTAATAGGGCTTTTACGTAGCAAGCCACGACGCACACATTCATCCACAATCTCTTGATCTCGCTGAACACGTCTATCAATGATGTGAGAGTGCCAGTGTTGAATCAACTCAGGCACACGCACACTTTCAGAGATCAGCAATCTAAAGGTAGTCAGTACGGCTGGATCTTCCAGTTTGTCGTATTGCTGTGCCAGAAAGGCATCCACAATTTCTTCAACTGATGGATTTTCGTTTTCTGGCATCCATGAAGAATCCACAGGCTTAACAGGCGTAAGCACCGTCATCATCAGCGCTTGGAAGATTTCTTCCTTGCTGCGGTAATGGGCATAAATACCCGCCTTGGATATTTTGGCCGTAGCCGCAATGCTTTCCATGGTGGTACTAGAGTACCCATTGCTGGCGAACTCAGTGAGAGCAGCATCCAAAATTTCCTGCTTGCGCTTGGCAGCAGGTAGATAACGCCGACGCGGCTTTTTCTCTGTGGTTTTCGCCTCTTCTGTAGGCGAAGTAGCACAGGAGTCAGGGTTGGGCGTACAAGGATGGTGGCTGGTAATCATAATAATGCTGAACTTCTGTATAATACAAAACAACCGACCGGACGTTTTATTCTATCAAATCTTTTCATACTGTGAAACAGAGCATGGTTTACACAATAAAGCCTGTGTTGAGTACGGGCACTGCTAAATGGCTGCAACGACCTACAGTGGTGTTGGCAGTTTTGGCTCTAAGTGGGTGCATGTCACTGGCTCCTAACTATGAAGCTCCACCGTCTCCCATACCCGCTCAGTGGCCTGTAGACACGAAGTCTGATCAGAATCTAAACGCCTCGGTAGCCGCTAGTTTACCTTGGCAAAGCTACTTTACGGACCCTCAACTGCAACAGCTCATTCAGGTTGCATTAGAAAATAACCGTGATTTACGTTTGGCTATCCTGCGTATGGAAGAAGCACAAGCTGCTTTTCGCATACAACGTGCAGACCAATTACCAACAGTAAACGTCGGTGGGCAAGGTGCTCGTGGGCGAGTGCCTGCTGACCTATCACCAACAGGGCGGTCACGTGTAGGTAGTGAGTACCGTGCTGAAGTTGGCTTTAATAGTTGGGAAATCGATCTTTGGGGGCGTGTACGCAACCTAAAAGATGCAGCATTACAACGCTGGTTAGCCACAGAAGCCGCACAGCAAGCCGTTCGTGTGGCGTTAATCTCGCAAGTGGCTGACGGCTATTTTCAATTGCGTGGGCTGGATGAGCGTGAAGCGTTAGCGCAGCGCACTGTGGAAACCCGCGAAAAGTCGTACCGAATTTTTAAGCGTCGCTATGAAGAGGGGGCAACCTCACGCCTAGACCTGACGCAAGTAGAAACCTTGTTGCACCAAGCTCAGGCATTGCATGTAAGTTTGCAACAAGCGCGTGCGGCACAATGGCATGCTCTGTATCAATTAGTGGGCACAGACATTAGTTTGCCTGGGTCGTTGCCACCTTTAGACACACAAAATGCAATGGTGGCCCTCACGCCTGGTCTACCATCTGATTTATTGCTGAATCGTCCTGACATCATGGCGGCAGAATACCAGCTACGTGCTGCTAATGCCGATATTGGTGCTGCACGTGCTGCTTTCTTGCCCCGTATTGCGCTGACGTCCAGCTTGGGTACGGCGAGTGCTGAGTTAGATGATTTGTTTTCATCCGGCAGTAGAGCATGGACATTTGTGCCAGTTATTTCATTACCTATTTTCGATACCGGGCGTAGACAAGCAAACCTTGATATAGCCGAGGTACGACATTCTATGCAGGTGGCAGAATACGAAAAAACGATTCAGACAGCGTTTAGAGAAGTGTCCGATGCGTTGTCTGCTCAGTATTGGTTAAGCGAGCAGCTGATTATTCAGCGCAAAGCCGAACAGGCTCAAGCAGAGAGAGCACGATTGGCGCAGTTACGTTACGACAATGGTTCGGCAGCGTATCTAGAAGTTCTGGATGCAGAGCGCGATTTGTTGGCCGCAGGTCAGCAACTGGTGCAAGTGCGTTATGAACTGTTAGCTAGCCAGGTAGGGTTATACGCCGCCTTAGGTGGCGGCACACAGCAGTCCAAGGAAGAGGTTAAGGCAACGCCTGCCTCAGAGAATGTTGCGAGTCAAAGAGAGTAATGCACAATGAAGAAGCAAATTGTGGTGGTAGCTGGTGTTTTGATTGCCCTGGGCCTGCTCTGGAAGGGCTGGGAATGGTACAACGATGATGGGTTGGGCGATGCCTTCGTAAAGGGAAACGGGCGTATTGAGGCGACAGAAGTAGATGTGGCTGCCAAGTTGGGCGGTCGTATTAACAGTATCGCGGTGCGCGAAGGCGATTTTGTAACTAAAGACCAACCGTTGGCGTCCATGCAAGTGGATGTGTTGTTGGCACAGCGTGACGAAGCAGTAGCCAGTTATCAGCAGGCTGAGCACGGCGTAGCCGCTGCACAAGCTCAAGTACGTCTGCGTGAAAGCGATGTGTTGGCTGCTCGAGCCCTGATTGCTCAACGTGAAGCCGAGTTAGACGCCGCACAACGTCGATTGGCACGTTCACGCACACTGTCCCGAGAAGGTGCTGCCTCGGTGCAAGAGTTGGACGATGACCGTGCACGAGTACGTGGCGCAGAAGCTGTACTGGCCGCGACCAAAGCACAAGCAGCCTCGTCAGATGCGGCGGTAGAAGCGGCCAAGGCACAACTGATTGGTGCACAGTCCACTGTGAAAGCAGCTGAGGCTACCATTGCTCGTATTGATGCCGATCTACGCGATAGCGAATTGAAAGCACCGCGTGCAGGTCGTGTGCAGTTCCGTATTGCGCAACCAGGTGAAGTGTTGGGCGCAGGCGGTAAAGTGCTGAACTTGCTGGACTTGGAAGATGTGTATATGACTTTCTTCCTGCCTGAGTCGGTGGCCGGTCGTGTAGCCATTGGTACTGACGTACGTATTGTGTTGGATGCCGCACCGAACATGGTGATTCCTGCCAAAGTATCATTTGTAGCCAGCAATGCGCAGTTCACCCCTAAAACGGTAGAAACTGCGAATGAGCGCCAAAAATTGATGTTCCGCGTGCGTGCGCACATCTCACCAGAATTGCTGCGTAAATACATGGAGCAAGTCAAAGTGGGCTTGCCAGGTGTAGCGTGGATCAAGCTGGATGCTGATGCATCCTGGCCTGCCTCATTATCCAATGTCGTTTCAGTAACGGAGTAAGCCATGGCTGAACAAGGTAGCCCTGCAGTGGTTGCCCAGGTTCGGGATGTATGGCAACACTACGGTGAAACGGTAGCCCTGCAGGGATTGAATCTGGATATTCCTGCCGGGTGCATGGTAGGGTTGCTGGGTCCTGACGGGGTGGGTAAGTCAAGCTTACTGTCGTTGCTGGCGGGTGCGCGGGCGATCCAAAAAGGGCGTATCGATGTGCTGGGCGGCGATATGGCCAGCAAAGAACACCGTGATGATGTGTGCCCGAATATTGCCTATATGCCCCAAGGCTTGGGTAAGAACCTGTACTTCACACTCTCCGTAGAAGAAAACCTGCAGTTCTTTGGCCGGTTGTTCGGCCACGATGCTGCCGAGCGTAGACGCCGTATTGATGAGCTGACAGCAGCCACGGGTTTGCTTCCGTTTTTGTCACGTCCTGCGGGTAAGTTGTCTGGTGGGATGAAGCAAAAACTGGGCTTGTGTTGCGCGTTAATTCACGATCCTGATTTCCTGATTCTGGACGAACCCACCACTGGTGTGGATCCGTTGGCGCGTGCGCAGTTCTGGGATTTGATCGACAGTATTCGTGTAGATCGGCCCAGCATGAGCGTGATTGTGGCTACTGCCTACATGGACGAAGCACAGCGCTTTGACTGGCTGGTGGCAATGGACGATGGCCAGGTGCTGGCCACGGGTACGCCCGAGGAGTTTTTTGAGCGTACAGGCAAAAATAATCTGGAAGAGGCCTTTATTGAGCTGCTGCCAGAGTCCAAAAAACAAGGCCACGCACCGGTGGTAATTCCACCGTTAGACGTAGACGATGACGATATCGCTATTGAGGCCGAAGATCTCACCATGTGTTTTGGTGACTTTGTTGCGGTAGATAGCGTGTCCTTTCGTATACGCCGCGGCGAGATTTTCGGTTTCTTGGGTTCGAACGGCTGCGGGAAATCTACCACCATGAAAATGTTGACGGGCTTGTTGCCGGCAACACGTGGTCAAGCCTGGCTGTTTGGTCATGAGGTGGATCCTCATGATTTGGATACGCGTCGTCGTGTGGGTTATATGTCCCAAGCGTTCTCGCTGTATAGCGAGCTGACGGTAGAGCAAAACTTGGTGCTGCATGCGCAATTGTTCCACGTTCCTGAAGCGGAACTAGACGAGCGTATTGATGAGATGGTGCAGCGTTTTGATTTAAGCCAAGTGCGGCATAGCTTACCGTCCAGTTTGCCATTGGGTATACGCCAACGTCTTTCATTGGCCGTGGCGATGGTACACAAGCCAGAACTCTTGATACTAGATGAGCCCACTTCCGGTGTGGACCCGGTAGCTAGGGATGGTTTCTGGCGGTTGTTGGTAGAGCTGTCACGTAGAGATAAAGTCACGATCTTTATTTCTACGCACTTCATGAACGAAGCGGCACGTTGTGACCGCATGTCCATGATGCACGCCGGTAAAGTGCTGGACAGTGATGCCCCTGCGAAACTGGTAGAAAAACGTGGTGCGGCAACACTGGAAGAAGCGTTTATTGGCTATTTGTTAGAAGCCAGTGGCGAAACCATGGGTAGCAAGCCTAGTGAAGCAGAAGCGTTGCACGAAGCTGTGGCCGAGCCAGCAGCTGCCACGCTACATAAGCAGAAACGCTTCAGCCTACAGCGCTTGTTGAGCTACACATGGCGTGAAGCGCTGGAATTACAGCGTGACCCTATACGGGCTACGTTGGCGTTGGCGGGTTCACTCATCATGATGTTCATCATGGGCTACGGGATCAGCCTAGACGTAGAGGACTTACGCTATGGGGTGTTGGATAGGGATCAAACCTCTATCAGCCAGAACTACACGCTGAGCTTGGCGGGTTCGCGTTACTTCATCGAGCAACCACCCATACAAGACTATGACGAGTTAGATCAACGTATGCGTAGTGGTGAGTTGTCGTTGGCAATTGAGATTCCACCCGGTTTTGGGCAGAGCGTTAAACGTGGTCAGAATGCAGAAATAGGGGTGTGGATAGATGGTGCTATGCCTACACGTGCAGAAACTATTCAAGGTTATGTGCAAGGTATACATCAGCACTGGTTGTTGGATCAGGCTCAGCAGGCAGGGGTGAACTTCACGCTGCCTGCGGGTATAGAGTCGCGCTATCGCTATAACCCCGATGTACGCAGTTTGCCCGCTATGGTGCCAGTCGTGATTCCGTTGCTGCTGTTGATGTTCCCAGCAATGTTGACTGCGTTGGCCGTAGTGCGCGAGAAAGAATTGGGTGCCATCATTAACCTATACGTGACGCCAGTCACACGCTTAGAGTTCTTACTAGGTAAGCAAATTCCTTACGTATTGTTGGCGTTGATGAACTTCCTGTGCATGTGCTTGTTGGCTGTGACGGTGTTTGGTGTGCCGATGAAAGGTAGCTTTGTAACACTGTTTTTGGCGGCCTTGCTGTTCACCATTATTTCCACAGGGATGGGGCTGTTAGCTTCAGCTATCACGCGTAGTCAGATTGCAGCTTTGTTCTTGGCGTTGATCGGTACCTTGATTCCGGCTGTACAGTTCGCCGGTATGTTGAACCCCGTGTCGTCGTTAGAGGGAGTAGGGCGTTTGGTGGGGGATATTTACCCTGCTACCTATATGTTCATCATCAGCCGAGGGGTATTTGGTAAAGGGCTGAATCTGCACGATCTGGCGACTACATTTGTGCCGTTGTTGATTTCGGTACCGGTGATTATTGGGTTGTCGGTGCTGTTACTACGTAAGCAGGAGCATTGAGATGCGACAGTTACGCAATATCTTTCTGCTGGGACGTAAAGAGCTGTGGAGCCTATGGCGTGACCCCATGTTATTGCTGTTGATTGTGTATATCTTCAGCGTGTCGGTGTACACCAGTGCTACAGCCATGCCTGAAACCTTACACAATGCGGTGATTGCCATTGTGGATGAAGATGAATCACCGTTATCCACACGTATTAGCTCGGCATTTTATCCACCGCAGTTCACTACACCACAACGTATTACGCTGAGTGATATGGATGCCGGTATGGATAGGGGCGATTACACCTTTGTGCTGAATATCCCTCCTGGTTTCCAGCGTGATGTGTTGGCAGGGCGTAGTCCAGATGTGCAGTTGAACGTGGATGCGACGCGTATGAGCCAAGCCTTCACGGGCAATAACTACATCCAACAGATTGTGAATGGCGAGGTGCAGGAATTTCTGCAGCGTTACCGTAAAACAGAGGCGTTGCCTATTAACCTAGAAATTCGTCAGCGTTTTAACCCGACGCTTGAGCGCAGTTGGTTTGGTAGTATCGTAGAAGTGATTAACTCAGTAACGATGCTGTCCATCATTCTGACGGGCGCGGCACTGATTCGTGAGCGTGAACACGGCACCATTGAACACTTGCTGGTTATGCCGGTCACACCAGGAGAGATCATGGTGTCCAAAATTTGGTCCATGGGTCTGGTGGTGGTGTTAGCAACCTTTACCTCATTGATGTTAGTGGTACAGGGGTTGTTAAAGGTACCTATAGAGGGGTCCATAGGTTTATTCCTGTGCGGGGCTGCCTTGTGTGTGTTTGCCATGACATCGTTAGGTATTTACTTAGCGACATTGGCGCGCAGTATGCCGCAGTTCGGCTTGCTGCTGGTGTTGATCTTATTACCGCTGCAAATGTTGTCCGGTGGTATGACACCGCGTGAAAGTATGCCCTTGCTGGTGCAGAAAATCATGTTAGTGGCTCCCACTACGCACTTTGTAGAAATTGGACAGGCTATTCTTTTTCGCGGCGCCGGGCTTGCCGTGGTGTGGCCTGCATTCTTAGCCCTGTTAGCAATTGGGATTGTTCTGTTTTTGCTGTCGTTGCGACGCTTCAGAAGCACGATCAATCAGATGGCTTAAGGCCGTTGGGAGCAAGGTGTAGCGGGTTGTTAACGTAGGACCTTGGTGTCTCGTGCAGCGGCATTTTTCAGATTGCTTTACTACTCTTTGGGAGAGCAAAAATGGCTAGTCGTAAACCCACTCCACCTTCCGAAAACACGCCCTTTTCTTGGGCATGGAATGCCGCCGAAGCGGGAGCGGAGTACGCCAAGGATTTCTGGCAGCGTAGCGTCTTGTACGCCGATGTGCGACGTCAGCGCGGTGATCAGTACCGTGAGCACTTGGAGGAAGATGCACCTACTGTGTTGAAGTTCGAGTATGAACAGCTGTTGTGCGGCCAAGATTTGGCACGCCCAGTTAACTACTCTTTGATGCGTATTATTCCGCCTGCTGGTGTAAAGGTTGATGAGAATAAACGACCATTCATTATTATCGATCCCAGAGCGGGGCACGGTCCTGGTATTGGCGGCTTCAAGGCGGAAAGCGAAATGGGCGCTGCGCTCAGTGCGGGCCACCCTTGCTACTTCGTGGGGTTCTTGCCTGATCCTGTACCCGGCCAGACCGTAGAAGATGTGATTCGCGCGGAAGCTGAGTTTGTACGTCATGTAGGTAAGCTGCATGAACACAGTGAGGGTGGCAAACCAGCTGTGATCGGTAATTGCCAAGCGGGTTGGCAGATTCTGATGACCGCCGCGTTATGGCCCGAACTGTTTGGCCCCATTATTGTGGCAGGTGCGCCGCTCTCTTACTGGGCGGGTGATAACCCTATGCGCTATACCGGGGGATTGTTGGGTGGCAGTTGGCTCACTGCCATGACCAGCGATTTGGGTGATGGCCGCTTTGATGGCGCGTGGTTGGTAGAAAATTTTGAGAATTTAGATCCCGCCAATACGCTGTGGAATAAGCAATATAACTTATTTGCAAAGGTAGATACTGAAGGCCCTCGATATTTGGATTTTGAGAAATATTGGGGCGGCTATGTGTTTTTAAATGACGTGGAAATGCAGTACATCGCCGATGAGCTGTTCATCGGTAATAAGTTGTCCACAGCGCGTTTAATGACCTCTGATGGTCTGCGTATTGATTTGCGTAATATCCGCTCACCTATACTGGTCTTCTGCTCATATGGCGATAATATTACGCCTCCGGGTCAGGCCTTAGGCTGGATTACTGATTTATACAGAAATGACGATGAAGTACTGAGCCACGACCAAACAATTGTCTATGCTACTCACGATAGTATTGGCCATTTGGGGATTTTTGTATCGTCACGGGTGGGCAGCAAAGAATACCGAGAATTCACTAGCCATATAGACACTATCGATTTACTGCCGGCAGGTATTTATCACGCTTCGGTAGAGGATTGTGATGAGGTGCGTGCAGCATGCCCTGTGGATGACCCCTACATGCTGAAACTGCGTCGTAGCAGTGTGGCGGAAGTACGTGACATTGTGCAGCCAGATCAGGAGTCTGAAAAACGCTTCGCGGCGGCGGCTAAGGTGTCAGAGATTAACTTAGCCTTGTACCGCAATCTACTGCAGCCGTGGGTGCGTGCATTTGCAACACCCTATACGGCGTACTGGATGCAGACATTACACCCACTACGCACGTCTTATGAGTGGTGGAGTAGCAATCATCCTTTTGCAGCATGGTTGGGTGAGCAAGCCGAGCAGGTACGCGAGAATAGAGCTCCTGTGCGTGCTGATAATCCTTTCTTGTTGTGGCAAGAGCAGGTGTCTGATGCGATTACTCGGTTTCTGAATCACTATAGAGATAATCGCGACCAAGGCTATGCCGCTTTCTTTGACTCGGTATATGGTTCACCGCTGATGCAGGCGTTGGCAGGGAGAGCGCTAGACGATACGTCCGATGTGCGACCACACCCAGGTGATTGGCCAGAGCATAAAGCGTATGTGGAAGCGACCTTACGGCACTTGTCTGAACGTATGGATGAGGGTGGGCTGGCAGAAGCGGCTATACGTGCTATGTTCTATGTATTGAAGGAGCGTGGCGAAGCGGACGACAGGCATTTTCACTATGCTGAGCAGATGGATCAAGCGGGTTGGCTGAAAGGCAGTGAACGGCCAGCATTTCGTCAGTTATTGCGCGAACAAGCCTTGTTGCTGCACATGGATGAAAATGCAGCGATAGAAGCTATTCCTACTCTACTGAAAGATGCGACCCCTGACGCTATTCGTAAGCTGGCAGAGTTCTTGTTGGGATTGGCGCGTAGTAGTGAGAACCAGTTGTCCAAAGCAGAAGCTAAAGCTCTGGAACGCATCATTGTGATATTGGGGTCGGTATTGGAAAAGCAGGAACAAGCTGCCAAATTGACATCAACTGTTACAGAAGAAACTAAATCTATCCCAACTTCTATTCCTGTTAAAACTGTTAAAGCACGTAAAGTATCGACACGAGTTGCAAAGAAAACAGTTGCGAATATCAAACAGGAAAATGAAAATAAATAATAAAATAATAATCTATTGATATAGATTAAGAAGAAATAAAAAAAGCCCTGAATTTAATTCAGGGCTTTTTTAATATTCTTTACGAATATCGTGTCAGGCTAAATTACAGAGCTTGCACGGATTTGGCTTGTGGGCCTTTTTGGCCTTCAGCTGGCTCGTAAGAAACGCGTTGGTTTTCTTGCAGAGATTTGAAGCCTGTACCAATGATATCGGAGTGGTGAACGAACAGATCTTTGCCACCGCTCTCAGGAGTGATGAAGCCGAAGCCTTTTTCGTTGTTGAACCATTTAACAATACCAGTTTCTGTTTGCATGATTGTTGCAATCCCTAAAAATGACGAGCTTGTGCTCTAAAAAAAGATTGTCAAGGTGTAAAAATCAGGCAACTGGTATATAGATACCGCATTGAACGAACTTACAACTAACTTGATAACCTACGAATCGAATCGTATTACGGGCATTGTTTGACGTCAAGCAGAACCCGTATACGAATACAATTATTAACGCATAAAATTGTTAATAGAGGCTACTGGTATTAATACTAGGAGCGTTTAAAGGTTGTGATATTTACGACCAATTTCTACGGTAGCTTTAAAAAAGCCATCTTTACTTCCGCAGTCATAGCGAGTGCCTTCGTATTGGCGTGCAAATACATTACGAGATTTCAATAAACTAGCGATACCATCGGTCAGTTGAATCTCACCACCAGCACCGGGCTGAGTTTTACGCAAATGTTCAAAAATCTCGGGCTCTAGTACGTAACGGCCTACTACCGCTTGTGTGGATGGCGCATCTTCTGGGCGTGGCTTTTCCACAATACCGTGCAAGCGTGTAGTGTTGGTGTCAACGCTAGTACCAGACACAATTCCGTATTTACTAGTGTCTTGGCGGTCTACTTGTTGTGTGGCTACAATGCTGCCGTTGTATTGATGGGCAGCTTCTACCAACTGGCGTGCTACAGGCGTTTGGGCGTCGATCAAGTCATCCGCCAACAACACCAAGAAAGGCTCATCACCCACGATAGGTGCAGCACACAATACAGCGTGCCCTAGCCCCAACGGAGCGGGCTGACGTGTGTAAATACAGCTCACGTACGGAGGAATGATGTTTTGTACACGTTCCAGCAATTCAATTTTATTTTTGCTGATTAATTCGGACTCTAACTCGGGCATGCTGTCGAAGTGATCTTCGATGGCTCGTTTGTTACGTCCTGTAATAAAAATCAGTTCTGTGACACCCGCTGCAATCGCTTCTTCTACCGCATATTGAATTAACGGTTTATCCACAACGGGAAGCATTTCTTTGGGCATCGCTTTGGTGGCCGGCAGAAAACGGGTACCAAGTCCGGCGACAGGGAAAACAGCTTTGCGTACAGGTTTCATAAAGATAACAGCATCCAGAGTATGTGGTGTTAAGACAGAGGTAAGGCCGAACCAACAGTCACCGCGTTCTCGTTCACAAAGGGAGCGGGGCTAATGCTGCGACCGTATTCACTAGGCTGAACACCAAAAAAGCCCTGACCGTAAGCCAGCAGCGCCACGTTTGCAATCAGGCAGAGCAGGGCGATGTATTTCATGTGGCGATCAGAGAGTAGTGATGACTATGAATAATGTCGGGGATTGTAGCGCTTATGATCGCATGAATCTACGCGAGACGATTGGCAAGAATCGCTAAGCCGTCTAGGGTAGGGGTGTCGCACCATATAGGGTCAGGCAATGATAAGGCCGTTATATGACGCATACGCATGAGTGTCTGCTCTAGTTCGGCTTCGACTAAAGATCTACCTCCACCACTACATAACAGCAATGGAGCATGCCCTACAGCCTCGAGCGTGATGAGCCATTGGCGCACTACTGCACCAGCTTGTGCGGCAGCGATCCCCGAACTAATAGCAGCAGTAGTATGGTCGGGGAAATCTTGTAGCATTCCTGGTATAGCATCTAGTCTGGCCGTGTTTTGGCTTAGCGCATGCTGCATAAGTTGTGGTCCGGGCAGAATCAGGCCGCCTTTGAATTCGTGTCCACAGGGGTGGGGCACAATCGCGTCAACCGTCGTGGCAGTGCCAAAACTGACGTGTAAGAACGCAGAGTGTGGTGCCTGTGACTGTAAGCCTATGGCGGATACCCATCTGTCTGCACCTAAGCGTTCAGGGTGCTGATAACGATTGAGCAAGGTTTGGCAGGGAGTATCACCAGTTTGCCACTGAATAGTAGGTACCTGGTGCGCATGTAGTAGCGCTTGTACTTGTGCAGCCAAGGCTTCGCTGGCCACGTTAACACCGATGGCCCCCGTTGGTGGGGAACTCAGGTGTTGGTTTAACCATGTAGCAATAGGGCTAAGATCCGTATGTGGACATGCCAAGGTTAACGGCAACCGTGCACGGCTACCTGTATCCAGTAGCCCCAGTTTGACGCGTGTGTTGCCAATGTCTATCAGTACGTACATGGTGTTTGTTATTTCCATTAGCGTGGTGCAGAAGGCCTGACCGACACCTCACCCACAGACACTACCTGTGTACCCAGCGCATTACGCATCATTAATTGCCCTTGGGCGTTCACGCCTTGAGCAATACCGGTTTGTAGAATTTTATCGTTGTGCACGATATTGATGTGTTGGCCTAATAACGCATCTACTTGTGAAAAACGTTCTGGCAGTGAGGCAAAGCCGTAAGCGGTGGCTTCATTCATCGCTGTGTACAAACCTGCTGCCATGGCGGCGACTAGGTCACTGGGGCGATGAGCAGGCATATCTACACATTCGTTGCTAATGCTTTCCCAATCGGCGACAGGGCGTTGTAAGGATTCGCTCAGTGATTGTGCATCATTCAAGTTCAACCCTATGCCAATGACAACCACATGATGATCTTTGCTTTCAGGAGCCGTACTGGCTCTGGTGACTTCCGTCAGAATGCCCGCTAGTTTCGCGTCATACCACAGCAAATCGTTGGGCCATTTAAGTTTCAGTGCTACGCGGTGGCGCTCTGGCAGCAAGCTACGCAAGGCCTCGCACGTGGCTACTCCACATAAAGGCGATAAGGTAGCTAGGGCTGGTGGCGGCACAAAAATGTCAAAAGCACAGGAGAACATCAGGTGTGCACCTTCACGGTTCTTCCACGTACGGCCTGCACGCCCTCTACCGCGATCTTGCAAGTGAGCGCCACGCAGCCATGGGCGTAGCGAGGGATTATCTTCCCTGGCCCATTGCAGTAAATCGGCGTTGGTGGAGTCAGTACGGTCTACCCATTCAATACGTCGGAATTGAGGCAGAGCTTGGCGTAGCTGGGACACCATGCGACTGGGAGAAGTTAAGGAAGGCGCATGTTCGGACATGGTAATGACAGCGAGAAGTAGAAGTTCCGTTAGAATGCAGAATACATGTATCGCTATTATGGCATTTTGTGAGCTATGACACAGATTAGGAACGTGGTTTTTAACGGAGAGGCGGGCGCTATTGATTGTGCCGTAGATTGGCCAGAAGGCACGCCTCGTGGTTGGGCACTGGTGTTACACCCGCATCCTTTGCATGGTGGGGCACGGAATAACAAAGTGGTGACTACCATTGCCAAGGCCTGTACTCAGCATGGTCTGGTGGTAGTGCGCCCCGATTTTCGCGGAGTCGGTGCATCGGCAGGCAGTTTTGATCACGCCAAGGGTGAAACGGCTGATATGCGTTTGTTAGTGCAGCAATTCCAAGCTGCCTATCCAGAATTAGCTGCAGGCAAATGGGCGTTGGCGGGGTTTTCGTTTGGTACCTCGGTAGCCGCTCAACTGTATTCCTGTTTGGCTGAAGAGCAGCAGCGCGTACCGGATTCATTGATTCTGACGGGCCCCGCTGTAGAGCGCTTTCGTTTCCGAGAGCTGATGATTCCTGCGCATACCTATTTGTTGCATGGTGAAGTGGATGAGGTAGTGCCCTTATCCGAAGCCATGGACTTTGCCAGAGCCCAAGATCTGGCCTTGACCGTGCTGCCTGACTCATCTCATTTTTTCCATGGCAAGTTGGTACAACTGCGTGAGTTGGTCGCTCAGCAATTGCAATTATTTGCCTGAGAAAAAGCAGGGTGTAAAAAATTGTATGCGTGACAGGCGCTAAGCGTGCTGCGCTCCTGTCATCTGCTTATAATGGGATGCAGCCGCCCGGCGTGGCCATTCAGAAATTAATCCGGAAATTACGCCAGTCTCATGAAATTTTTGTCCCGAATTCGTTCCAAGCTGAGTGCACGCACTCAGCCCATTACTCCTCTATTTATGCGCAAAAAGGTTGCAGCCGCTGTGATCGGCGTGCTGAGCTTTTCTTTGCCTGCTGCCGTTGCGCCCGTTTTTGCGATTGAGCCAGGTGTAGTGCAGACCGTAGGCCAGCTTTCTACTATTCCTGCTCCTACCTTGGGCGCTACCGCGTGGCTGAGCTTGGACGCTAACAGCGGCCAAGTCATTGCCGCACAAGGTTTGGATGATCAGGTAGAGCCTGCTTCACTGACCAAGCTCATGACAGCTTTCTTGGTATTTGATGCCTTGGAAAAAGGGCGATTGAGTTTAGATCAGTTGGTGCCTATCTCTGAGTATGCATGGCGTACAGAGGGTTCCCGCATGTTTGTGGAGCCTAATACTCAAGTGAGCGTGAATGATCTGCTGCAAGGCGTGATCGTGCAATCTGGTAACGATGCGACTGTCGCATTGGCAGAAGCGGTTGCAGGTAGCGAAGAAGCTTTTGTAACGCTGATGAATGAGGAAGCCGCTAGACAAGGGTTGACTCAAACGCATTTTGAGAACGCCAGTGGTTTACCTGGTGTTACGCACCTGACCTCTGTACGTGATTTGGGTACGTTGGCACAAAATTTGGTGCAACGTTTCCCACAATACCTGCACTACTACGGTCAAAAAGAATTTGAGTACAACAAGATCAAACAGCCTAACCGCAACCGTTTGCTGTGGTTGGACAATACGGTTGATGGTCTGAAAACAGGTCACACCAACTCTGCTGGTTACTGCTTGGTGTCTACTGCAGTGCGCGATGGTCGCCGCATTATTTCGGTAGTAGTAGGTACGGCGAACGACGCAGCGCGTACAGAAAACAGCTTGAAGCTGCTGAACTGGAGCTTCCAGAACTTTGAAACAGTAGAGTTGTACGGTGCCAGACAGCCTGTAGTCAGTGCCCGTGTGTGGGAAGGCGAAGCCGAGTCAGTAGGCTTGGGCGTGACCAAACCAGTGATGATTACAGTTCCTCGTGGTCGTGCTGGCGAGTTGCAGCCAGTAGCTGAGTACGCTCAACCCCTGATTGCGCCAGTTGCAGATAACGCTAAAGTGGGCCAGGTGAAATTGATGCTGGGTGATACCGTTTTGCGTCAGGATGATTTGGTGGCCTTGGAAGCTGTGCCGCAAGCAGGCTTTTTTGGTCGTATGGCGGATAAAGTCCGCATGTGGTTTGAGTAAATATTATGACTGGAATCATTCCTCCTGAAGAATCACTGATTGAATACCCCAGCGAATTCCCCATCAAAGTGATGGGTAAGTCCGTGCCGGAGTTTGCAGAGGTTCTGACAGCATTGGTACTAGAGCACGACCCTGTGTTTGATATCACAACCATTGAGTCGCGTCCTAGCAAAAATGGCAATTACGTAGGCCTGACCTTCCGCATCACGGCCACATCACGTGAGCAATTGGATAACCTGTACCGTGCGTTGCACGGTCATCCATTGGTTTCCATGGTGTTGTAATGGCCGATATGCTCACGCCGGTGATACGCTATTTGGGTACGAATATCAGTTACAACGAAACATGGCAGGCCATGCGACGTTTTACTGAGCAGCGTACGGTAGAGACACCGGATGAGCTGTGGGTGCTAGAGCATGCCCCAGTCTATACGCTGGGGCAGGCTGGTATGGAAAGCCACGTCTTAAATGCAGCAGGCATTCCGTTGGTGCGTTCAGACCGAGGTGGTCAGGTGACGTATCACGGGCCTGGGCAAGTCGTGGTGTACTGCCTTATAGACTTACGCAGAATAGGCTTATACGTAAAAGCGTATGTAGCAATGCTGGAGCAAGCCATTATCGATGTGTTAACGTCGGTAGGCTTGGACCAAGCATGTAGAAAAGTGGGCGCTCCTGGTGTGTATGTACCAGGTAGTTGTGTCAGCCCTGTGGTGGCTTTGCCAGATGAGTTGGTGAAAATAGCGGCTTTAGGCGTGAAGATCCGCAATGGCTGTAGTTACCATGGCTTAGCCTTAAACGTGAATATGGATTTGAATCCCTTTTTGGGGATTAATCCGTGTGGATATCAAGGGCTGCAAACCAGTGATCTACAGCACTGTGGCTTGCAACTGAATACGGACAACGTAAGTGAACTGCTCGTTTCGACTTTACAACAAGCCTTGTCCGATGCCGCAAAGCAGCATGAGTATTGCTCTGCCTGAGGGCGGCGAACATGATACCCTAGATTTTTAGTTGGTTTTGCACGTGCGTGCAGAACCCATAATTTTGCTTTTGTATACCTTGCGGTGCTTGCTTTATGACTACCCTAGATACCACTGCTGAACGTAAACCTACGGTGCGTGCTCGTGAAGAGCTGTACGACCCTACGGCTAAACAGACAGCACAGGCCAAGACATCACGTATCCCTATCAAAATCGTGCCTGTTGAGCGCTTGAAGAAACCAGAGTGGATTCGGGTTAAAGCGGCTGCGCCTAATTCGCGCTTCCACGATATTAAAAAAATCTTGCGCGAAAGTAATCTATTTAGCGTGTGTGAAGAAGCCACCTGTCCAAACATTGGCGAGTGCTTCGGTAAAGGTACAGCGACGTTCATGATCATGGGCGAAAAATGTACCCGTCGTTGCCCGTTTTGTGATGTGGGCCACGGTAGACCAGACCCCTTAGATCAAGACGAGCCGCGTAATTTGGCGAGCGCCATCGGCAAAATGCGTTTGTCGTATGTGGTGATCACATCGGTAGACCGTGACGACTTGCGTGATGGTGGTGCCGCTCACTTTGCAGAGTGTATTACCGAGATTCGTACGCAGTCCCCCAAAACCTCCATTGAGGTATTGGTGCCAGACTTCCGTGGCCGTTTGGATAAAGCCTTGGATATCATGCAAGAGACGCCTCCTGATGTGATGAACCACAACTTGGAAACAGTACCTCGTTTGTACAAACAAGCCAGACCTGGTGCGGACTATCTGCATTCGTTGAAACTGCTGAAAGAGTTCAAAGATCGTTGCCCAACAGTACCTACTAAATCTGGCTTGATGGTGGGCTTGGGCGAGACTGACGAAGAAATTCTGGAAGTAATGCGCGACATGCGTGCCCACAATATTGATATGTTGACCATTGGGCAGTACTTGCAGCCGTCTGAGCACCACTTGCCAGTCATGCGCTACGTGACACCTGAGCAATTTAAGGCTTTTGAAGAAGCTGCCTACGAAATGGGCTTTACCCATGCGGCGGTAGGTGCGATGGTGCGTTCGTCTTACCATGCTGATCAGCAAGCAGAACAAGCAGGTGCTTACGCGGCTGGTTAAGTGGCTCTGATACCTAGTAGTTCTCAAACCCCTAGTCGTTGGCTGGGGGTTTTCTTTTGGGCAAGTTATACAGAGTTTATGGCGTCAGGCTCATGCAGATAGTCGTTGATCAGTGAGCTTCTGCAGTCAATGCTGATAACTTATTTATGCCGTGAACGTTGCCGTAGAAAGGCTGTATTCATCGCACATGCTGGGGACTGCAGGAATACTTTTTGTGATTTGAGACACCAAATCAAAAAAGTTTCCTCTCCGTCCCCCGACGGTTCTGATCGTTGATGGATTTACTGCCCTTTCTGTAGGTGCTGTTTCTAGAAGCTGGCTGTGGATAAAGTGTGGTGCTTTTTGGGCTGTGCTTTGGTGTGGGTGGCGGCGCTGCAAAGAGGTGTTAACAACGTTACTCGGCATCCATTCCTGCAGCATAATAATGCTACCTACCAGCAGCGACCAAAGCAAAGACCATGGCAAGCGATGAAGTGAAGGCGAAGAGTCGCTAACATGGGAATTCCCCAGAAGCTCACCGTCTTGATAGTAAGCAAGTACTACAAACTTCAAATGGTCTACAGTGTAAGTAGAAGCTCGTTACTGAGCTGGCGCTCTAAGGGCGCTAGATGTTGTCATGTTTGTGGGGCATGATAGCAATCACTATCCAATACCCTTTCTAGGAGAGTCTTATGGGACGCGTAGCAGAAAAAGTAGCATTGGTAACTGGGGGCGCTTTAGGCATTGGTCGTGCAACGGCTGAATTGCTGGCTCGTGAAGGTGCGAAGGTCGTGGTCACGGATGTGAAGCAGAAAGAGGGCGAAGAGGTGGTCGCGCGCATTAAGGCACAAGGTGGCGAGGCCATTTTTGTGCAGCACGATGCGTCTAGCGAGGATCAGTGGAAAGCAGCGATTGATGCTTCTTTTAAAGCCTTTGGTAAGTTGAACATTGTGGTGAACAACGCGGGTATTGCGTTAGGTAAAACGGTGGAAGACACTACACTTGCTGAATGGCGCAAAGTACAAGAAATTAATTTGGATGGTGTGTTTTTAGGTACTAAGTACGGTATTGAGGCCCTACGCAAAAGCGGCGGTGGTTCGATTGTGAACCTGTCGTCTATCGAAGGTTTGATTGGCGATCCTGGTTTAGCAGCCTATAACGCAAGTAAGGGCGGGGTACGCATCTTCACCAAATCGGCAGCGCTGCATTGCGCACAAGCAGGTTATGGCATTCGCATTAACTCGGTGCACCCAGGCTATATCTGGACACCTATGGTGGCAGGCTTGTCGGATGGTGAGCAAACCGAAAAATACAAGCGTTTGGTCAGTCTGCACCCTATTGGGCATTTGGGTGAAGCAGATGATATTGCGTATGGTATTTTGTACTTGGCGTCTGATGAGTCCAAGTTTATGACCGGTTCAGAGCTGGTGATTGATGGCGGCTATACCGCGCAATAATTGAGTAAAGCTTAACGCTCTGTAACTTTCTGATGTACACGAAGGGGGATTGTGGCATGATCTGTCGCAATCCCACCTTTCTCAAGGAGTTTTCATCATGATACGCAAACCTTTATCGGCCATGCTGTGTACGGCAGCTCTGGTTGCTGGCCCTGTTGTCTTTTCTGAAGCAGCACACGCATGTACTCGATTGGTGTATCACGGTGCAGACAATCAAATTGTGACAGCGCGTTCTATGGATTGGAAAACATCCATTGATACTAACTTGTGGATTTTCCCTCAAGGGATGAAGCGTTCTGGTGAGGCGGGCAGTAATTCGTTGGAATGGACGTCTAAGTATGGCAGCGTGATCGCATCGGGCTACGATATTTCGACGACTGACGGTTTGAACGAAGCGGGCCTGTCAGCCAGCGTGCTGTGGTTGGTGGAGTCTGAGTACCCTGTGCGTGATGACGGGAAGCCAGGTCTGACTATTGCTGCATGGGCTCAGTACGTATTGGATAACTTTGCGACAGTGTCTGAAGCTGTGGCTGAGTTAGAAAAAGAGCCTTTCACCCTGATTACCGATAACGTGCCAGGTGAGCAGCGTTTGGCGACACTGCATTTGGCCATTTCTGATGCTAGCGGCGATAGCGCCATTGTGGAATACATTGACGGTAAACAACGTATTCACCACGGCTCTGAATACCAAGTCATGACTAACTCGCCTACCTATGACAAGCAGTTGGCGATGAACGAATACTGGGAGCAAATTGGTGGCACAGTGATGTTGCCAGGTACGAACCGTGCAGCAGACCGTTTTGCACGTGCGTCGTTCTATGTGAATGCTATTCCTAAAACCACTAATCAGCGAGAAACCATCGCTAGTGTGTTTAGCGTGATTCGTAACGTGTCGGTGCCTTACGGTATTACTACACCGGATCAACCTAATATCTCGTCTACGCGCTGGCGTACCGTAGCAGACCAAAAACGTCTGCATTACTTCTTTGAGTCAGCCCTTACTCCCAATACTTTCTGGGTAGACCTGAGCAAGTTCGATTTGTCTGAAAAAACCGGCAAAGTGCTGAAGCTGGAGCTGGGCACAGATCAGACTACGATTTACTCCGGCATGGTAAATGCTGAGTTTAAAGAAAGTAAGCCGTTTCAGTTTTTAGGCGTATAAGCCTGTTGTGGTTAGGCCCCATGCGCGTGTGGGGCCGTCCAATACCCCTATAGTGTGGTGTAGAATCATGGCTTTTGCGCCCCTATCGCCATGCAACCCACTACATCCACTCAGGTTGACGATACGCAGCTTGTGTACGGTCCGTACGACAAGCCCCGTCCTTGGATCAGTTTTTTCGCTGCACTCCAACACTTATTAGCCATCATTGTGCCCATTGTGACGCCCGGTCTGCTGATTTGTCAGGCCTTGGGTGTTTCGGCGCATGATACGAACTTGATCTTGTCCATGTCCTTGGTGATCTCCGGGATTGCGACCTATGTACAAAGCAAACGTTTCGGACCATTTGGTGCGGGTTTGCTGATCGTGCAGGGTACAAGTTTCAATTTTGTTGGCCCGTTAATTGCAGGTGGTGCATTGATGGTGAAGCAGGGTACACCTGTGGAAACCGTGATGGCGACTATCTTTGGTGTAGTGATTGCTGGCTCGTTTATTGAGATTGGTGTATCGCGCATCTTGCCGGTGATTCGTAAGCTCATTACCCCATTGGTAACGGGTACGGTAGTGCTGCTGATTGGTTTGACGCTAATTAAAGTGGGCATTATCAGCATGGGTGGCGGTTATAGTGCGATGGGTAATGGCAGCTTTGCGAGTGGTGAAAACTTGCTACTGTCGTGCTCGGTGCTGGTTATCATCATTGTGTTGAACCGTATTCCAGTGGTGTGGGTGCGCAGTGCAGCCATTGTGATTGCATTGGCTGTGGGCTATGCCATGGCGGCCTACTTGGGGCGTTTGGATTTTAGTGGCTTAGAAAAAGCGGCTACGTTTCAAGTCCCTGTGCCACTGCACTTCGGTTTGGATTTCTCGTGGGGGTTGTTCATCCCTATGATTGTGATTTATCTGGTGACTTCGTTAGAAGCTATTGGTGATGTGACGGCAACCAGTAAGATTTCCCAAGAGCCTGTAGAGGGTCCAGTATGGATGCAGCGCATTAAGGGTGGCGTGTTGGTAAACGGTGTGAACTCGCTGTTGGCCGGTATTTTCAACACATTCCCAAGCTCTGTGTTTGCACAGAATAACGGCGTGATTCAGCTAACTGGCGTGGCCAGCCGTCACGTAGGTATTTGGATTGCTGGTATGTTGGTGATTCTGGGCTTGTTCCCCGTCGTGTCTGGCGTACTGCAAGCCGTACCTGAACCAGTGTTGGGTGGCGCAGTAATGGTGATGTTTGGTGCGGTAGCCGCATCAGGGATCAACATTTTGGCTGGTACCACATTGGATCGTCGTTCTCTGTTGATTATTGCGGTATCCCTAGGCTTGGGCTTGGGTGTGTCTGAAGTACCTGAGCTGTTGGCAAATGTGCCAGAAGGCGTACGTAATGTACTGGGTTCTGGTGTGGCCACTGGCGGTATTTGTGCACTATTGATGAACTGGTTCTTGCCTGATCGCACTCAGAAAGAGGCGTAAATCTATAGCGTAGCTATAACGGTAGTTAGTGATAAAAATACCCCAAACGCGATGATGTGTTTGGGGTGTTTTTATATGTGCTAGTCAGAATGGTCGTGTGATGCTGATTAGCCCGTTAGTTGAGAGGCAACCAATCGCTTAAATGGTTGCAGCGCATCAGCGGCTTTAAGTACTGTTTTGCGTAAGAAACGAGCTGGTGCTAAATCATTGGTGTACAACGCAATCACCATGTTTGTGGCGGCGTACAAAGGTAAGCTGCTGCGTCTGTGGGCATGTGTATAGCTTTGCAGCAGCTCAGCAGAGGCAATGTCTTTACCTTGTTGGAAGGCAGTGATTACGCGTTCGCTTAGATGTTTGACGCTGAGTGCGCCTAGGTTGAAGCCGTGAGCGGTAACAGGGTGCATGCCAACGGCAGCATCACCAATCAGGGCAAAACGTGGGTTATGGAAACGGAAGGCATAAGCACCTACTAGTGGGTATACATTGCGTTCACTGATGCGTTGCATAGAGCCCAACTGATACTCATAGCGTTGGCTAATGTCTTGATCAAAGGCCTCATCATCTAGACGCTGTAATGCCTGCATGGCATGGTGGGGCAAGGTTAGTACCACAGAAGCTTGCTGGCCGTTTAATGGCAGCAACGCGCGCGTTTGACCATAGCCAAACCACTCCCAAGCCACATGATCGTGGGGGATTTCATGTTTGACCCTGAACACCATCATGCTCTTACCGTAGTCATGCATTTGAGCGGGAATGCCTTGAGCTCTACGGGTTTCAGAAAAACGGCTATCCGCAGCCACGAGCAAACGGCTACTAATCGTACGGCCATCCTCTAGTTCTACTTCCGCACCATGTGAATGAGTGCGTGTATGACGTATTTGTATGCTATCCAGAATGTGCACATGCTCTTGTGTAGCACATTGTTTGAATGCAGCCTGACGGATCAGGTGGTTGGGGATAAGCCAGCCCAACTGTGATTGTTTGCTTAGGTCAGAACGAATGTTCATGCCTTTGAGTGCATGGCCATCCAAGACTTTTGCGTGACGTAAGTCGGATACCTCTTCAGCAGGAAAATGCTCCCATAGCCCCCAGTCTTGCAACAAGCGTTGAGATTCGTGGGTCAGCGCAATTTCACGTCCGTCAAATGCGGGTTCCGCCAGTGCTGCGCGTGGTTGTCGTTCCAGTACTGCCACGTCCATGCCTGCGCGAGCCAGTGTGTAGGCCAAGCACAATCCTGTCGGCCCTGCCCCGACAATGGTTACGTCTACATTCATGTCACCATACCTTTATAGTGTGAAGTCAGTCTCAGCCATTCTAGGGGGTAGGGCGTGTCGTGGCTTTGATCTGCGCTAAGAGATGTGGAACGGGGAAGGAGCGGCAGGGAGTACTGCGGCAATGTCGTGTTGGTGACTGCAGATGATAGATAAAGCACAGGCGTTATCAAGGTTGCCCTTGTATAACGCCTAGTGCGGATCTACGTGAGTAGAGAAGCTAGCCCGTTTATACCTGTGCGCACTGCACCTGTGAAACCTGGCTTTCTGGTGGTACGTCGCGTGTTAGCCAGACGTTACCGCCAATGACAGAACCGCGACCGATGGTGACGCGGCCCAGAATGGTGGCGCCGGCGTAAATTACTACGTCGTCTTCTACTATAGGGTGACGTGGATTACCTTTGACTAAGGAGCCGTCGTCTGACACAGGGAAGCGTTTAGCACCCAGTGTGACCTGCTGATACAGACGTACATTACGGCCAATAATGGCGGTTTCACCAATGACTACACCTGTACCGTGGTCAATAAAGAAGCTTTCGCCAATGTGTGCACCAGGATGTATGTCTATACCGGTTTGTGAATGGGCAATCTCAGTAATTAAACGCGCCAACAAAGGCACGCCGCGTTTGTACAAGGGGTGCGCTATGCGATGAGCAATGGTGGCGGTCACACCGGGGTAGCACAGTAGAACTTCGGAGGTGCTGCCTGCAGCAGGGTCACCTTGGTAGGCGGCACGTATGTCGCTGACTAACAATGCACGTACCGCAGGCAGCTCGGCAGCGAATTCGCGCGTAATGGCAATGGCTTCTTGTTCTATGCTGTCGTCATCACAGCTCTCACGACCTGGCACAAAACAGAGTGCACGTCGAACTTGCTCTACCAAAATGGCCAGTGTGGAACTGAGGGTAGTGCCTACGTAATAATCAATGGTTTCAGCCGTAAGATCGGCGTGACCGTAGTGTGTAGGAAACATTGCTGCAGATAAGCCTTTGATGATGCCTTGTACGGCTTCACGAGAAGGTAACTCACGCACACGGCCCAAGTAGCGAATTTTATGGGTAACTTCACGAGACTCACGCAATGCCGCCACAATGTTCTCAACTCCCCAATGAGAGTGGGCAAGGCTGGCACGCTGAGCGGGGTTGGATCTGGAGTTCATATACATACCTAAAATGACATGTGTATATTATGTGTCTTGTGCACTCATTCAGGAAGCCCCCCATGTTCGAAGATGCAGAAACCGACCCTTGTTTAAGCAAAGAAGAGGCGCAACAGCGCATTGCTGAACTACGTACCGCCTTGCAGCATCAGCAGTATCGTCGTCTGCATGAACAAAAACAAAGCTTGCTGATCGTGGTGGCCGGTATAGATGGTGCCGGTAAGGGGAGTGCCATCAACCAGTTAAACACATGGTTGGATCCTCGATATGTGCATACCTTAGCCTACGGTAAGTTGACTTCCGGTGAGGCCATGCGTCCGGCGATGTGGCGGTATTGGCGTGATTTACCTGCCAAGGGCAGTATAGGGTTGGTGTTTGGCTCATGGTATGCCTCGTTGCTGAGTGAGGCCGTACGTAAGCGCCCAGATCACGACAAAATCATGTTGTACTCCACATTGATCAACCGTTTTGAAGCCATGTTGGCAGCAGAAAATGTACAGGTGGTGAAGCTGTGGTACCACTTGTCCAAACAAGCGCAGTATGAGCGTACTCAACGTTTATTAGCTGACCCTGCCACCGCCTGGCGGGTGACCAAAGCTGATCTGAAAGTGCAGAAGAAGTTCGAGCGGTTACGCCATGCTGCACAAACCACGTTAGAGCTCACCACGCGTAGCTACGCACCGTGGGTAATTGTGCCCAGCGCGGATGACAACTTACGTGCTGTGCGCACCGCTGAAGTCGTGTTGCATGCATTGCAACAGCCGCTGGGGCAAGCCATTCATTTGGATGAGGCACCTGCTTTGCCGATGGCAGCGCACAAAGCCACATTGAGTGGGGTGAATTACCGCACACAACTGAAAAAAGATAACTATGCTGAGCAATTAAGTCATTGGCAAGGGCGTTTAGCCCAAGTGGTACGTAGCGATAGTTTTAAAGATCGCTCCTTAGTGTTGGCCTTTGAGGGGCAGGATGCTGCTGGTAAAGGGGGCGCGATACGTCGTGTCACGGAAGCCTTAGATGTGCGTACTTATGCAGTACACCCTATTGCAGCACCCTCCACTGAAGAGTTGGCTCGTCCGTATCTATGGCGATTCTGGCGCTCGTTGCCTCGTCATGGGCATGTAGCCATTTTTGACCGTTCTTGGTATGGGCGGGTATTGGTAGAGCGGGTAGAGAAGTTAATCAGTCCTACACGCTGGCGTCAGGCATACGACGAGATTAATAGCTTTGAGTCACAAATGGTGGCCAATGGCACGGTAGTGATTAAGTTCTGGCTGGCAGTATCCAAAGGGGAGCAGTTGCGCCGCTTCCAAGAGCGAGAAGATTCTCCTTTTAAGCAATATAAGATTACCGAGGAAGACTGGCGCAATCGCAAGAAGTGGTCGGCCTACCATACAGCTACTGAAGACATGCTGACACACACCAATACCATGTTGGCACCGTGGTATGTGGTTCCTGCAGACGACAAACGTTACGCGCGTGTAGAGGTGCTAAAACACATTGTATTAATGCTGGAAGGCTTGGATAAACAAGAGGTTTTTTATAGTGAGCCGCCGGTTCCACAACAAAGTAGTGAGATCCTGTAAGGAATTAGTAAGAAATTAGTGTAAAGATTTCGATGGCCTTACAGAATGAATCAAGATAAATAGGTATAATTTACTTTTTACCCATTTTTCCTGAATGACTAGAGTGTTGTGAATACTAAAAATTATTTAAATCAAAAAGAGAACACCACAGAAATAGACTTATCAGAATTAATTCGGTCTTTGGGACAGCAGTGGAAATTGATTGCTGGGATTATGGCAGTGGTATTTTCCTTGGCAGTGGTATATGTGAGTGTTGCGACTCCGGTATACCAAGCAAAAAGTGTGCTACGCGTAGCTGAGCTACGAGATTTAGACCGTTTAAATTTGTTGGATCTGTATTCTTTAGATAGGGAAGTAGCATTACAGCAGATAGGAAACGAGTTAGAGTCTTACAGCACACGACTAGACTTCTTCCGTGAGAACCCTGAGCTGTTTAAAGCTCTGGAAAGTCCTATTCGCTCGTTAGAACAGTCATTTGATGTGTTCAACGAGGATGCCTTCAAAGTCACACGTTCTGAGCAGCAACTGAAAGATGGGCAGCAGCGTAGCCGCTACGTAGAGATTGTGATGGAGTACTCGGAAGGGCTGGATGGGCCAGTAATCCTTAATAATTTAGTGTCTTATGTGCATACGCAAGAGCAAGAGCGTGTGAAGTCCGATGTCTCAGCGCTGGCAGATAACCGTATTGAACGTCTTGAGCGACAACTGAATACTGCCTTGGTGGGCTACCAGGCAGCAGTAGAGATGGAGGTCGCACAACTGCGTGAACAAGACATACTCAAGCAAAATGAACTCGAGGATGAGCTGAGTGCACTGCGACTAGAGTTAAAAAATCAGCGCTTGAATAGACTAGAAAAACTCAACGAAGCCATTTATATTGCTACAGAATTGGGAATTAAAAATCCAACTACGTTAGCAAGTCTTTCTCAAGAACAACAGCAGCGATTAAACACTAATGTTATTCGTACAGAAATTAATGCTCAAAATAAAGATCCATTATATTTTATGGGAACTAGAGCATTATTGGCTGAAAAAGAAATATTAAGTGTGCGTGAGTCTGATGATTTTATGGAACCACGTATTGCGCAAATATATAAAGAATTAGAGTTATTGAAAAATAATAGAAGAGTGGAAATGTTATTGGCACGTGATAACGAAAAACTTTTCTTAGAATCTAATTCTCAAATTCGTTCAGATATTGCGAGGTTGCAAGAACTAAAAGCTGACTTGGGTAATTTGCGTTTGGTACGTTTCGACCAGTTGGCCGTAGAACCTGTAGCACCTGTACGTCCTAAACGCCTTCTGATTTTATTGTTGAGCGTGGTACTGGGTGGGATACTTGGCGTGAGCGTTGCACTAGGGCGTAGCCTACTGCGACAGCGGTAAGTATATTAGTTTACAGCGGTTCGCTAGGTAGCCCTTTACCTCTTTGAGGTAGAGGGTTTTTTATAGCGGAAAATATGAGAATGGTTATTATTTGCAATTGTAAAAAATAAAGAAGGGATGGTTTTGTCCGTTGATTAGCCATTTAAAATTGCGATGTTCGTTACAGTTCATAAAATATGATTGTCTATAAGGTAACGAGATGATTCGTAACCTTGTTAAATATATTCGTTTATACTTTCGCAATGTACTATAAAAAGAACAATGCGGTAGGTTACATCCCATATAACAAGTTTCAGGTATACACGCACAGTGAGTGAGCACAACACAAAGCAGCCGAATAACGGTATGGCTACAGATGAAATTGATTTGCTGGGATTATTTAGCGCGATATGGAAACAGCGCTTATTAATCTTGGTAATAACTCTCGCTGTGACAGTGTGTGCAGCATTGTATGCCTTTCTCGTAACTCCACAGTATCAAGTGAAGAGTGTTCTGCGAATTGCTCAGCTCAAAGACTTGGATCGGTTGAACTCATTGGGGTTGATGGAGTTGGATGGTGCCGCGGCCCTAGAAATGGTGGGTCAAGAGCTTGAGTCGTATAGTCTGCGCCAAGAGTTCTTTGAGGAGCACCCTGATCTTTTCGCGAAGCTGAAGCAGGGCGGTCTAACAGCCGAACAGGCCTTTGCACAATTCAACGATGAAGCCTTCAAGGTGTTGTGGCCACCTATTCCGCCTAAGGGCGCAACACAAACCAATGTGTTCGTAGGGTTGGAAATGACGTACCCGTCAGGTTTGGAAGGTGCAAAAATTCTGAACGAATTAGTGCGTTTCGTGCTGCAAAAAGGGCAAGATCGCGTCAAACAAAACATTGATGTGCTGATCACCAACCGCATAGAGCAGTTACAGCGTAAGCTGCGTGCTGCAAAAGTGGCCTATGATGCATCCATTGAGTCGCAGATTGAAAACTTGAAAGAACTGGATATGCTGAAACGTCAGCAGTTGGAAGACGAGTTGGTAGCGTTGCGTCTAGAGCTGAAAATACAACGTCAAAACCGTTTGGCGGCGTTAAACGAAGCCATTGAGATTGCACAGAAACTGGGCATAGAAAATCCGACCACTTTATTAGGCATGTCGCAGATTATGTCGCCGTCACGTGCTGCAACGAGTGTTATCAGTACAGGTGTAGCCGGACAAGAAGAGCCGCTGTATTTCTTGGGTACCCGCGCATTACGTGCGGAGCGTGAAACGCTGTTGGCTCGTGAGACTGACGACTTTGAAGCACCACGTATTGCTGAGATATTTAAAGAGTTAGAGCTGCTGAAGAACAACCGCCATATTGAAATGCTGGAGTCTCGTGAGAACGAGCAAGTGTTCTTGAAAGCACAAGCTGAGATACGCTCTGAAATTGCAGGCCTAGAAAGCTTACGTGTGGATTTGAGTGATATACGTTTGGTAAGGTTGGATCAGTCTGCAGTAGAGCCGCTGAAACCAGTGAAACCACAACGCGCATTGATCGTGTTGTTAGCTTTGATAGGCGGCTTGATTCTAGGTGTGATGGTAGCGCTAGTACGTAGTTTGGTGCTCTCTACCCAAAAAACGTAAGCGTAGTAAATGATAAAAACCCCGGAACCGTATGATGTGGCTCCGGGGTTTTTTATGCGCCAAAAATCGCTACACTAGAGGTTTAACGATTAGTGATAGCTTTGCGGTAAGCAGGGTTTGCCAGAGACGACTGAATGAGCGCTTTATATTCCAATTTGCTGACCTTGAATGTAGATCAGCACCCCGATCTGAAGATCAAAACCCTAGACGACCATTTTGCTTTTGCGCGCTCCATGCACGTGATGCCGTTGAGCATTAGTGAGTTTGGTGCAGCGGCGGGGCATTATCCTATTGTGTTTGTGCAAGGCGCTGATCAACTGTTTTATGCCATGGCATTGACGGGTTTGGAGCCTGATAGCAACTTGTTTGTGGATAACGCTGGTCGCTGGGAAGCAGAAACCTATGTACCGGCATTTGTACGCCGTTACCCCTTTATGTTGGGCACGTCAGAGGACGACCAAGCGTTGGCTGTGCAGGTGGATGCTGATTACGCTGGGTTACGTCATGCCGAAGGCGTAGCGTGTTTTGAGGATGGTGAAGCTACTGAGTACCTGCAGCAAGTCATGAGCTTCTTGCGTGCTTATCAAAACGAAATGGCCGCGACTCAACAGTTTGTAAACCGACTGCATCAGTTGGGTTTACTGATACCACAACAAATTACGGTAAGCGATGAGTTGGGCCCAGATAAGACCTTGGGTGGTTTCTGGGTGGTCGATGACAAAGGTTATAACGATTTGGATGACCAACGCATTGTTGAGATGTTCCACAATGGGTTCTTGCGTTTGATTGAACAGCACAAGCTGTCGTTGAACCGTATACAAACGTTGGCGCGTCGAGCAGAACGACGTTTGCAGCATTAAACATTATGCGCACAGAGGGCAGCCCACGTTTTCATCCGCTCAGTATTGAGCCTACCGCCGAGCAGCGTGCTATTCAGGCGGCGCGGTGGAGGGTGTGCTTGGTGCATGCGAATGCGGGTGCTGCCAAAACCACAACATTGGCGTTACGGTTGGCAGAAGCGTTGGCGTGGGGGGCTGCTCCCTCTAGTTTGTTGGCGTTGGTGTTTACTGAAGAAGCGCGCCAAGTGTTGCGACAGCGCTTACTTGAAATAGGTGTGGCGCCTGCTCGTGCCAGACAGATTCCCGTACAAACCTTTGAGCAGTTTTCCGAGCAAATCTTGCTCAAAGGTGAGCAGGTATCGGTGCCACGTATTGAGGATGCTGCTGCGTTGCGCCCTTATGTGTTGCAAGCGCTGGAACAGGTGAGCAATAGATACGCGCAGCGTTATGAGTATCTGGATATACGTACGCACCATGTGGCGGTAAGTCAGTTTTTGGAATGTCAGCAACGCTTAAAAGCCAGCATGCTACTGGAAAGCGATGATGCAAGTTTGGATGCGGAAGACAGAGCAATACACGCACAAACTACGTTGACCGATTATTTGTGTGCGCATGAGTTTGAAGCACTGCGCAATAGTCGCTACGACGGTGTGATGTTCCGCAGTGTGCAAGATGCTACCTATGATCTGGCTAAGAATTTGCAAGAAGAGGAGTTCTGGCACGATTATCTACCTACATGCAGACTAATCGTTGCCGATGAATTGCACGACATGAACGAGTCGGCGTTTCAGGTGCTGTGTGCACTCTTGGATAAGGGCGATGTGTTCTTCGTGGGGGCAGGTGATAAAGACCAGGTGATTCACCGTGCAGCGGGTGCAGATGAGGCTTTCTTATTGGAACGGTTTAGGGATAGATACCCGACAACACGTTCGCTGCCGTTGACGCAAACGTACCGCCATGGCCCGCATCTGGCCTTTGCGGTAGAGCATTTCAAAAACAAAGTAGTGAGCTCGGCACTGTCTGAGCACACAGGCGTAGAGCTAAGCTTGTACAACCACCATGAGCCGCAGGCTGCCGCACAAGCAACACTACGGGCAGTGCGTAAATGGGTAGGGTTGGGGCATGGGCTAAATAGCTGTGCCATCTTATTGCGCGACACGCACCAATCGGTAGTGCTGGAAAACGCCTTGCTACAAGCCGGTGTGCCGTATCGTATTCAAGGTTTTACCTCGTACTTGCAGCGTCGAGAAATACTGTTCATTCAAGGGCTGTTGGCCTTATCAATTGGCGCATTGGAAACGGTGCCAAACACCACTAGACGAGGCGACATTGTTGCGGCTCTGGCATTTTTTGCTGAGCTGAGCATGGATGACCACACGCTAGAACAAGCACAAGCCGAGATCGCCGAGTACCCCGAACTACTGCATTCGTTTTTCCATGGGCAGATTGAGCGTACTGCACCTGAAATGTCGGCGCAGCGCATGCGTATGGCGATAGAGCTGCTAGCGAAGGAAGGGGCTGAAGCCAATGCAGCCAGCGTATTGCACCAGGTGTGCGAAGCCTTAGATTTGCAGATGGTAGCTAGACGGTTGTTTGTGCATGAAGAACAAGCCCGTGTGATACAAAAATCTATACAGGGCTTGATTGCTATTGCTGAACAGCACAACTGGTCATTAAAGGCTTTATACGATTGGTTAGGGACGGCGGGTTCTGCCCCTGAGCGACGCGGTGACCAGGCGGTGGTGTTGGAATGCGTGGCGCAATCCAAAGGTAAAGAATACCCGCATGTGTTGTTGCCGTGGTTGGAGCAGGGCGAGTTTCCGGCTGAGGGTGCAGTGACGCAGGAAGAGGAAAACCTATTTTATGTGGCCATCACACGAACACAACAACAGTTGAGTTTGATTGTGCCGAAAGAGGTGGCCAGTCAAAGTCCGTTTGTCGCCAGACTAGGTTTAACACAGGTAGATCAGCGAGCTAACGAGGCCCTGCGCCAGAACCAGCAACGCCAACAAGCACGCCCCTATCAAGCGGTGACTCGCCAAGCAGCGCCTAGCTTTAGAGAGCCACAGCCTACTAAAGATGGCCGTTTGGTCTTGGCGGTGCCCTATGCCGAGAAAGATGAGGCTAAAGCCTTGGGAGCCATGTGGGACCCAGCAGGCAAAGTTTGGTATGTGCCAGCAGGTAAAGATCACCGCTTGTTTGTGCGCTGGTTGCCTAACTAATACTTAGCGATGCTGGTGACGGCGGTCGAACTTGCGTGCCAGCACAATAGCGCTGTGGGTACGCACCACACCTTCTAATGCACCGATGGTATCTAGCAAGAGGTCTAGCTCTTCGGTGCTGCGGGCGCGTAGCCAGATCATCAAATCAAACTCACCACTCACGGTAGCGGCGGACTCCACCTCAGGAATTTGGCTGAGCTGTCGTAGTACCTGATTCCCCAACTTGGGTTTCACGATAATACCGGCATAGGCTTGTAAACCTTGCTCATGGAAGGGAGCGGCTAATTGCACGGTATAGCCGTGGATCACGCCTTGTTTTTCCAGACGCTGAATACGCGACAAAATGGTGGTGCGCGCTACCCCTAATGTACGCGCCAAACTGGCGACAGACTCACGCGCATTGATTTGTAGGGCGGCGATCAGTTGTCTATCTAAACTGTCTAATTCGGAATAGCGAAAATCGTTCATGAGAGTTTTGGTCATAATGACGAGTTTTTTCGTCATTATGACGTAATCAGGTCAAAAAGACGATAAAAGTGATCTTGGGATAGCAGAGCAAAATTCGTAGACTGTTTCTATTCACATAGGAGGCAGTGTATGAAAATAGTGTTGCTGGGTGCCGGCCATATTGGCCAATCTATTGCTCATCACCTCTCGCATTCTGGGTACTATCAATTAACGGTAGTGGATCAGCAGGCAGAGGCCTTACAGCAGGTCGCCAAGCAAGGGATAGCAACGCAAGTTGTGAATCTGGGTGATGCGCAAGCGTTGGATGCGCTGTTACGCGACACCGATGCGCAGACGGTGATTAACGCTCTACCTTTTCACATGGCTAAACAGGTATCTGCAGCAGCAGTGAAACATGGCCGCCATTATTTTGATTTAACCGAAGACGTACAGGCGACGCAGCACATGATGGCCTTGGGCAAGAGTGCGCGTACGGTGCTGATGCCGCAGTGCGGTTTGGCGCCCGGTTTCGTTGGGGTGGCAGCTCACTCGTTAGCGGCTGAGTTTGATGAGGTGCATCATTTGAAACTACGTGTGGGAGCATTGCCGCGTAATCCAGACAATAAGCTGATGTACAACCTGACGTGGAGCATTGATGGGCTGATTAACGAATACCGCCACCCGTGTGAGGCGTTACGTGATGGTGAGCCGGTATCTGTGATGCCTATGGAAGGGTTGGAAAATTTGCATGCCGATGGCGTGTTGTATGAGGCTTTTAATACTTCAGGCGGATTGGGTACGTTATGCAGTACGCTGAAAGGTAAAGCCCAGAATCTGGATTACAAATCCATACGCTACCCAGGGCATCACAACTATATGCAGTTCTTGCTCGATGACTTGCAACTGCGCACGCAACCTGATGAGCTGAAAGCGTTGTTGATGAAGGCCATTCCACGTACCTATGATGATATGGTGTTGGTGGTTGTGTCGGCATCCGGGCGTAAGCACGGTGTATTGCAAGAACAGAAGCTGATGCGTTGTGTGCATTCGGCACAAACCTCGTTTGGGTATGAAAGTGCGATTCAGCAAACCACCACTTCTGGCCTATGTGTGGCAGTGGATTTATTCCGTCAGGGTAAGTTGCCACAGTCTGGTTTTGTGGGCCAAGAGGCCATTGCACTGAAGGATTTCCTCGCTAACGACTTTGCGCGTCCTTACCAACAGTAAACGACTCACGCCACAGCGAGACCACGTGCCGCGATATAATGCGATGTAGTCGCAGGTCGCGGCATTTTTTATGTAGTGCAAGTATGGTCACGCATTCGGTCAGCATCATTGGAGCAGGCCCAGCCGGTCTGATGGCAGCTGAAACCTTGCTTCAAGCAGGTGTACAGGTTTCGTTATATGACGCCATGCCGTCGGTGGGGCGCAAGTTTCTACTGGCGGGTAAGGGCGGGTTGAATCTGACACACAGCGAAGCCGCTCCCCTTTTCCTTTCTCGATATGGTGAGTCTGCCGCCCAGGTAGCACCGTGGCTGGAACGCTTAGATGCGACAGCGTTACGGCAGTGGGCGGACGTGTTGGGGGCTGAAACTTTTGTGGGATCGTCTGGTCGTGTGTTCCCCAAGGAAATGAAAGCTGCTCCGCTGTTGCGTGCTTGGTTGCATCGCTTGCGTAGCCAAGGCTTGCAATTGCATACCCGTCATCGCTGCACAGGGTGGAATGATGATGGGCAACTGTGTTTTGACACCCCTAAAGGTGAGGTGACATTACACGCGCCAGCTGTGATTCTGGCCTTAGGTGGCGGCAGTTGGTCGCGCTTGGGCAGTGATGCAGCATGGATGCAGTGGTTAGGTGATCGGGGTGTGCAGATGACGGCATTAGAGCCGTCTAACGGCGGCATTGTCGTACCGTGGAGCAACCATTTTGCTGAACGTTTTGCAGGGCAGGCGGTGAAAACTGTTGCTATGCAGACAGCGGGGCAATCAAGCTGGCGACGTGGCGAAATCATGATTACCGAGACTGGCGTTGAGGGCGGCTTGGTGTATGCCTTATCGGCAAACCTACGTACCTTATTGCGCAACCAAGGTTATGTGGATTTTGCGGTGGATTTAACCCCAGATCGTGAGTTGTCTGCGGTGGAAAAAGCTGTGAGCGCTACGCGCTCAGGTCGTTCGTGGTCTACCTTCTTACAACGTCAGTTGGGGCTAAAAGGCGTGAAGCTGGGCTTGTTGTATGAAGTGCTACCCAGGGACGAGTTTGAGAACCCGCAGCGTTTGGCGCGTACCATCAAAAGTTTGCCGTTGCGAGCAACAGGGCTGCAAGCGATGGACGAAGCCATTAGTACCGCTGGTGGCGTAGCAGCTACCAATCTGGACGACAACTTGATGTTGCGTCATCTGCCCGGTGTATTTTGTGCCGGTGAAATGTTGGATTGGGATGCTCCCACAGGTGGCTATTTACTCACCGCCAGTTTTGCCAGCGGCAAAGTGGCAGCAGAAGGTGTAATGCGTTGGTTGGTGTCGCCGTCAGCGTAAACAACAACGCAGGAGTACAAGTTTTATGTCAGCAAAACCTTTAGAAACCGTACAGTACAGACCCGTTACGGGGGTTACGCTGTGGCTGGCGTTAATCGCCTTGGCCGCAGGTGGCTTTGGTATTGGTACGGGTGAATTTGCCATCATGGGCATCTTGCCCGAGGTGGCGCAATACCACCAGATGACCGAGCCGCAGGCCGGTAGGTTAATCAGCGCCTACGCGTTAGGGGTGGTGATAGGTGCACCCATATTGTCGGTCTGGGGAGCTAGACTGCCTCGTATCTGGTTAGCCATCAGCTTGATGGTGATGTATGCCATCACGAACTTTGCCAGCGCGTTGGCTCCCACATTTAACTGGTTAATGCTGTTCAGGTTCTTGAGCGGCTTACCGCATGGTGCCTACTTTGGTGTGGCGGCATTGATTGCAGCGTCTATGGTGGAGCCCTACCGACGCGGCTATGCCGTGGGGCGGGTGATGATGGGGTTAACCGTCGCGGCGTTGGTGGGGAATCCCATTGCAATTTGGTTAGGCCAGTGGGCAGGCTGGCGATGGCCGTTCGCCTTGGTGGGCGCAATTGCCGTGCTAACTATTTATTTAATTTGCCGTTTTGTACCCCGTGATTTACCTGAAATACACAGCTCTGCACGCCAAGAACTCAGCGCGTTACGTAATCCGCGTGTGTGGATGACGCTGGCCATAGGTGGCATTGGGTGTGGCGGTATGTTTGCGGTGATGAGCTATATCGCCCCCATTGTGACCGAGGGAGCTGGTTTGCCCACCCAGGTTGTGCCTTTAGCACTATCGGTGTTTGGTGCGGGCATGATTGTGGCGAATTACATAGGCGGTTGGGCGGCTGACCGTTGGTTATTCCGAGGTGCAGGTGCCATCTTGTTATGGGGGCTGTGCTTATTACTGATGTTCCCGCTGATGATGCGTCATAACGTGACGTTGTTTATCGGTATTTTTACCGTTGGCACCATTGGTGCACTGGGCACGATACTGCAAGTGCGCTTGATGGATGTGGCGGCGAATGCGCAAACTCTAGCCGCATCCCTGAATCATTCTGCCTTTAATTTCGCTAATGCGTTGGGTGCGTGGTTAGGTGGTGTGGTGATTGATGCGGGCTTTGGGTTGCAATCTACCGCATGGGCGGGAGCAGCACTGTCGTTCAGTGGCCTGATTGTGTTGTGGCTTGCTTGGCGTCAAGAGAAAGCCTGGCAACGTCGGAGGGCTGCGGATGCCGCTGCGGCCTAACGATAATGCCCCTGATCGCCCTTCATTATGGCTATTGTTCTGGATCTTTACCCGCATATCGTTAACCAGTTTTGGGGGCGGCGTTAGCGGCTGGATGATGCGTGATTTTGTACTAAAACGTGCATGGTTAACGCGTGATGAGTTCTTGAGCGGGCTAGCATTATCGCAAGCTCTACCCGGTTTAAATGTGGTGAATCTCGCCATTTGGGTGGGCTACCGATTACGTGGTGGGGCAGGTGCTTTCTGGAGCGCCGTAGGCATGGTGGTGCCTGCTTTGCTGCTGATTTTGGTATTGGCGCAGCTATACGGCACAATGAAAGCCATTAGCTGGGTGCCTGTAGTAATGGCGGGAATTGCGGCTGCGGCCACAGGGTTGTCATTGGAAATGGGTGTACATGCTGCCAAGCGTGTCATGCCAGATAAAGTTGGTTTGCTGTTAATGCTTGCCGTATTTACCGCTATTTACGTGTGGCAAATCAACTTGGTGTTAGTGATTCTTATCGCCTCACCATTATCTGTTTGGTATGCCTATTACACGCTAGAGGACTGACTATGTGGTTATTGCTGCTAGCGTTGTTACGGGTGTTTCTTCCTCTGTCACTGTTGACTATCGGAGGGGGGCAAAGCGTTATTCCGGCCATTCACGAACAAGTGGTCACTCAGCAAGGTTGGTTAACGGATCAAGAGTTCTTAGACGCTTTTGCATTGTCACGTTTAGCACCTGGCCCCAAAAGCTTGTTAGTTGCTGTAATAGGTTGGGAAGTTGGTGGTTTTTGGGGGGCATGGGTAGCTGGGATAGCGATCTTTTTGCCTTCGGCATTATTAATGTATGCCATTGTGCGGGTATGGCAACGTCATGCGGACAAACGATGGGTACGTGCATTAGAAAAAGGCTTAGTGCCCATTGCGGCGGGCATGGTGTTTGCCGCCGTCGGTACTATTTTGGATGCTAGCACTCATAAAGAGTTAGCGTGGGCGGTAGCGTTAGGCAGTACTGTGTTGCTGCTGTCTGGACGAGTGAACCCGTTTGTCTTGCTAGGTGCAGGTGGGTTGGTGTTCGCTGTTGTTGTACCGTTGTTGTGACAGTGCTTACAGCGGACCTTTGAAAACAAAAAATGCACCGGCGCAAATAAGGGCAAAGCCTACAGCATGATTGATGGTCAGGCTTTCTTTTAGGTACAGCACAGAAAACACTGCAAACACTACCAAGGTAATAACCTCTTGCATGGTTTTAAGCTCAGCGGCGGAATACACCGTATGCCCTAAACGGTTGGCAGGCACGGCTAAACAATACTCTACTAAGGCAATCGCCCAACTGATCAGAATCACCTTCACGATAGGGCTGTGGGGGAATTTTAAATGCCCATACCACGCGATGGTCATGAACACGTTAGAACAAACCAGTAACAGTACGGGCAGGAATTTCTGCATCATGGCGTTTAAGAAATAGTAGAAGAAAAGGCAGCATACACGAACTGTATAGGCGATGTGGGCTAGCGTTGTTTACAGATGGTTGTATATACTTGGTATTCAAATCATTTTAATATCATCTAATTTATGAGTACGAAATCTAGCGCCAGAGAACGTTTCGGCATGATGTTTGTAGGCGTTTCTCGTCGGTGGCGAGCAGGCGTAGACAGCAGCTTGGCGCAAGCTGGTCTAACAGATGCAACATGGCGTCCGTTGGTGCACATTGAGCGCAGTGGTGGCGGCATTTCGCAGAAAGACTTAGCGGCCAGATTAGATCTGGATGCGTCTACCTTGGTGCGTTTGATTGATGTGTTGGTGAGCAAGTCACTGGTAGAGCGACGTGCCGATGAAACCGATAGACGTAGCAAGCTGCTGTACCTCACCGAACAGGGTAAAACGGCATTAGCCCCCTTGCAAAAGCGCTTATTTGTCGCCGAAAACGAGATGCTGGCTGGCTTGAGTGACGAGCAGATAGAAAAGTTCAGCGCCATGCTGGAACATATAGACGCCAACATACGTACCTTGCAAGAAGGCAAGGCAGATACGGTATGAGTTGGACGCGTGGCTTAAGTAAATGGGGTTTTGACGAACCACGTATGGCCTTTGCGGGGCGCACAGCGTTGGCAGCGTGTGCGGCGGTGGTGATTGCGTGGTTGTTGGGGTTAGAGCACCCGCAATGGTCAGGCATGACAGTATGGGCGGGATCACAACCGTGGCGCGGTCAGTTGGCGGAAAAAAGTGTATTCCGATTGCTAGGTACCTTAGTGGGTGGTGTGTTTGGCATGCTGCTGTTATTGCTGACTGATGGCAACCTAGTGTGGCTGACCTTTGGTTTAGCCGTATGGATAGGGTTATGCACATGGGCTGGCAATCGCATACGCGGCTTTATCTCGTATGGCGCTATGCTGTCAGGCTATACCGCTGTCATGGTGACACTACTAAAAAGCACGCATTTTTCGTCGATTTTTGCCATTGGTATAGACCGTATCTTCACCGTATCGCTAGGGGTGTTAATTGCGCTGTTGGTGGGCTGGTGGTTTGCACCGTTGGCTAACGCCGTGAGTATCCCCAAACGCTTTAAAGGCTTGGTGAGAGAAACCGAACAGGTGTTGCGGGCCGAGCAGGCTGCAGGCCAAACCATGCCTGAGCTGGAAGAAAAGAAACGGCATATTTTGCGCCAACTGGCACTAATGGAAGAAAGCCTAGAAACGCAGGTGGCGGGGTCGTGGAGCCTACGACTACGTGTACGCCGTTGGCGTGGGCAAATAGTCGCGCTGGTGCAAGCGTTACTGAGTAGTGATGCATCGCGTATTAATAGCCAGTTTATGCCGCGTGAAGTGGCCGCCTATTACGACACACGTGAGGCATGTAGATCGGCGTTTCGATCATTTTTGATGATGGCGTTAGCCAGTGCTGCCTGGTTACTCAGCGGTATAGAAATGGGTGCTTTCATGCTGGTGGGAACAGCCATTATGGTGTCTGTGTTTTCCACTGTGGCGCAGCCGTTGCCGTTGTTGAAACAAGTAGTGATAGGGCAGGCGCTAGGGGTAGGGGCGGCATGGGTATGCCGGTGGTTGGTCTGGCCGTATATGGGCAGCGAGGTCACGCAAATCCTGAGTTTGATGCCGTTTATTTTGATAGGTGGATTGTTCTTTGGTCACCGCGTTGGGGCAGGGCCTAGGGGCTTCGACTTCAATATGGTGCTTTTGCTGTTGGTGCAACCGGGTTGGCCATTAGTAGGTGATTGGACACATGCGTGGCAGGCCGGTATTGCGGTGGTGCTGGGGCCAGTCATGGCGATGGTGGCATTTTGGCTGATTTTCCCCGCTAACAGCACAACGCAGATTGCTACCTTGCGTACCAAAGTACGCCGTACCTTGTTAAAGCAAGCGGCTGAACCCTTAAACGAGGTGCATAAAGCTGAGTGGTATGCCCAACTGAGTTTGGGTGTATTGAAGTTGGCGCGTTATCAGACTGTGGAAACAGCAACGCCTTCCGGCCATGCTTTGGCGTGGGGGTACAGTGTGAAAGCGTTAGGGTTATTGCAGCAGCATTTGACGCTATTGCTGCAGGAGACATCTGCTACATCAGAGCAGCATAGTAGTGCGATGGCGGTGCGCTCGTTATTGCTATCGGGCAAGGCCAACTCTGTTGTACTGACAACGGCGTTGCAGCAGTTGCAAGCCAATTGGCAGGGCAGCGCAGCACTGGATAACGCTAAAGTGGAACAAGCGTTAGCGGTGCTGGCTGCACCTACTGCGCGTTAGTGGTGCAACGCGCGTTGGTAAGCGTCTAGCACCGCTTCATGCATGGATTCCGACAAAGTAGGGTGTGCAAACACGGTTTGCATCAGTTCTGCTTCAGTGGTTTCCAACTGCATAGCAATGCCATAGCCTTGGATGAGTTCGGTCACTTCATCACCCACCATGTGGGCACCCAGTAGTTCACCGCTTTGGTCATCAAAAATTACTTTGATGAAACCGTCAGACGAGCCCATTGCTAGGGCTTTACCGTTGGCGGCTAGAGGGAACTTACCGATGCGCAGTGTACGACCACTGGCTTTAGCTTGCTCTTCTGTTAGGCCAACGTGGGCGACTTGTGGGTGGCTGTAAATGCAGGCAGGAATGCGGTCTGCATTTAAGGGGTGCGGTTTTAGCCCCGCAATGTGTTCCACACAAATAACGGCCTCGTGTGAGGCTTTGTGAGCCAACCACGGTGCACCGGCTACGTCACCAATGGCGTAGATATGGGGGTGGCCAGTGGCACTGAAATCTTGCGTAATGATGTGGGTGTTTTCCACTTTCACGGCATAGCTTTCTAAGCCCAGGTTTTCGGTATTACCCACAATACCTGCGGCGACTAACACTACATCGGCTTGCAAGGTTTTTGCACCAGCAACGCCTTCTAATTGTAGTGTCCAGCCTTGGCCTTGCTTTTTGGCGTCTTTGATACGGCAACCTAAGTGCAGTTGTATGCCATCACGTTGTAAGGCTTTAGCTACGTGTTGGGATACTTCGCTATCTTCAGAAGCCAGAATGCGATCGCTCATTTCTACGACGTGTACTTCAGAACCTAGTGCGCGGTAGAAACTAGCAAACTCAATACCAATAACACCTGCACCAATGATAGTGAGTGATTTAGGTACCGACGTAGGCACTAGGGCCTCTTTGTAGCTCCACACCGATTGGCCGTCTACAGGGAACATGGGTAACGTGCGAGCACGAGCACCCGTTGCTAGGATGAGGTCTTTAGTGTGCAGCGACTGGGTGCTGCCGTCGGTTTGTTCCACCACAATGTTTAGCCCCGATGCGGCGGGGGCGCCCAATTTGCCGTGGCCGTTAAAAACTTGTACGCCATTTTTCTGCATCAGGTGTTTTACACCGCGCTGCAATTGCGCTGAAATGCCGCGCGAGCGTTTGACGATGGCCGCCAAGTCTACGGTAGGTGCAGCACACTGAATGCCAAAGCTGGCAGAGTCACGAATCAAACGCAGCACATCGGCAGAGCGCAACAAGGCTTTTGTGGGGATACAACCCCAGTTTAAGCAGATGCCGCCTAGGTGTTCTTTTTCTACCAAGGCAGTGCGTAAACCTAATTGCGCAGCACGAATGGCAGCCACGTAACCGCCAGGGCCACCACCAATGATGGTGACATCAAATGTTGAGGTAGTCATGGCTGGCCTTAAATCAGAATGGAAAGTGGTGCTTCCAATGTTTCTTTGAAGCGGGCCAACCACCGTGCAGCTAAGGCACCATCAATCGCGCGGTGGTCTACCGACAGCGTCATGCTTAGCATTTGTGCAATCACCATATCATCACCTTCGGCAATCACGCGGCGCTCTGCAGCACCCACTGCCAGAATGGCGGCTTGTGGTGGGTTGATGATGGCAGCAAAGTTTTGTACCCCGTACATGCCCAAGTTGCTGATGGTGAAGCTGCCGCCTTGGTATTCGTGTGGTTGCAATTTGCCATCGCGAGCACGTTCTGCCAGTTGACGTACGTTTTGGCTTAATGCGGACAACGACAGATTGTTGGCGTTACGTACCACCGGGGTAATCAAGCCAGAATCGGTAGACACAGCCACTGAGATATCCACATCGTGATACTGCAGTAATGCCTCGTCTGTCCAACTGACGTTCATCTCTGGCATGGCTTGCAAGCTGACGGCGACGGCTTTGACGATCAGGTCATTGACCGAAACTTTCTGGCTAGCCGTTTGGTTGATTTGCGCACGTAGAGCCAGTAGGGCATCCACACGGCACTCTGCTTGCAAGTAGAAGTGCGGTACGGTGGATTTGCTTTCTGTTAGGCGTCTAGCAATAGTACGGCGCATTGCGCTGTGTGGTTGCGCGGTGTAGGCCGCATTGCTGGCGGCAGCAACTGGTGCAGCAGCGACTGGGCTAGCCACAGCAGGTGCTGGTTGAGCTTGTGCTTTCAGTACATCATTTTTAATGATGCGACCATGTGGGCCACTGCCGTTGATAGTGGCCAAATTCAGGCCGGCTTCTAGCGCCAGTCTGCGAGCCAAGGGGCTAGCAAAGATGCGACCTGTATGGGCTGCAGCAGCGACATTGCTCGCGGGGGCGACGGGTGCAGCGGCAGGCGTCGCAGTGGCTGTGGCGGTAGCGGTAGGCTCGACTACAGCGGGGGCAGCCGCCGCAGCTTGCGGAATATCTGCCAAGGCAGTTTGCAGTTCAGCATCGCCCTCACCAGCGGCCAAGATAACGGCGATGGGCGCACCCACCTCCGCAGACTGACCCGCAGGCACCAAAATACGTGCCAAGGTGCCCGAGGCTTCGGATGCTACTTCAACAACCGCTTTGTCGGTTTCTACTTCCAAAAGCTCGTCATTCAGGTTGACGGCTTCACCTTCTTTTTTCAACCAGCTCAAGATTTGAGCAGTGTCATTGCCGGCAGCAACGCCGGGCATGGTTATAAGGGTAGCCATGGCTTAATTCCTGTTTTCCAAATCATTACGGTAGGCGTGCAGGTCAGCGTAAGTGACCAATTCCAAGACGTTGCCTTCAGGGTCTTTGCAGAAGGCAAGGTAGACGCCATCACGCACTTCGACGCGACGATCGCCTGTTAAGAATTGCGCGCCTGCCTGTTGTAAGCGCTGTATTGCGGCATCAATATCTGCCACGATAAAGGTGAGGTAGAAGCTGCCTGCACGATCCAACAAAAAGGGTAGGTCGGCTTCTGCATCCACGGGTGCCGCATCAGGTTGTATTAACTTGATGCGTTCACCGTAGGTGGTTTGCAGTCGCACGACGCTGTAGCCATGGGCTGACATGGCAGCGTGCATGGCTTTGTCAGCAGGCACGTGAATGAGGCTCTTAGCCGTGCAACCCAGCCCTTCTTCGTAGAAGCGTTGCAGGGCAGGAAGGTCGCGGCAGCAAATACCTACTTCCAAAGGGGAGACCATCGTAGTGCTCATGTGACGCTCCTAGTTCAGGCCTTGGCCGTGCTGTACGCGTTGCAAGCCTTCAACCACTTCTTCAGTACGGGCGTGGGCAGCACGTTCCAGCACTTTGGAAATACTTGGGGAGGCTTCGCCACCGGTGACGCGTTGAATAGGCTGATCCAACCAGTCGAAGTAACGGCGTTGGATTTCATCTGCCAACCAGCCACCGTAGGATGTGCCTCTAGCACCTTGTTCTACGATCAGCACGTTGTTCGTTTTGCGGATACTTTCACCTATAGTGTCCCAATCCAAGCTAGCTTGATCCAGCCAACGCAAATCGATCACTTCAGCATCAACGCCAGTCTGCTCTACGGCTTCCAAGCTGTGCTGAACCATGGACAAGTAGGTCAGGATAGTGACGGCTTTACCTTCACGACGTACGGCGGCTTTACCTACTGGCAAGCAGTAATCCAAGTCGTCGGTGGGTGCCAAACCGCTGGACGCGTACAGGTCAATGTGTTCGATCACTAGAACGGGGTCGTTCAGTTTCAGCGCGGTGTTCATCAAGCCTACATAGTCGAAAGGCGTAGATGGAGCCACAATGCGCCAACCTGGGCTAGTCGCAAAAATACCGGCAGGGTCCATAGAGTGCTGCGAACCATAGCCGCTACCCATTGCCACTTTGCTGCGCAGTACCAGCGGCACATTGATATCGCCACCAAACATGTGACGTACCTTGCCAATCTGGTTGAAGATTTGGTCAGCAGCTACCCACATAAAGTCGGGGTACATGAATTCCACTACAGGTCTGTAGCGGCCATCCATTGCCAGACCACCACCCAAACCAGCGAAGGCGTTTTCGCTAATAGGGGTGCCCAAAACGCGATCAGGGAAACGATCAGACAAACCACGAGTCGCACCGTTAGTACCTCCTTTCAGACGGTGTACGTCTTCACCCATGATGACCACGCCGGGGTCGGTTTCCATGCGTCGGCCCATCACATCAGCGACCACGTCGATGAATTTGCGATTTTCTAGGGATGAGGTGAAGTTGTCTTGTTCTACCGTTGCGACGCCATTCATTTCGCTCAGGTCGCCACGCAACCCTACGTCACGGAAGTGTGGAGCAGGCCACAGTTCAGGACGGATACGGCGTTTGCCTGCTTTGCCATCAGGATCAGCCTCTACCAGCGCTTCAGCAGCATTTTTCATGGCTTGCTGGATGCGGTTTTGTAATTGCTCAATGTCTTCGGCAGTGATCAGCCCCAGTTCCACCATTTTGGTGTTCATCAGAGTGACTGGATCACGTTCGCGCCATTGCTGTTCTTCTTCTTTGCTGCGGTAACCAAAGGCGCTACCGGCAAAGCCACCGTTCTGGTGGTAGAAGCGGTATAGGTCAGCTTCAATAATGGTTGGGCCGCGGCCTGTGCGCATGTGCTCTAATGCTTGCTCCATCGCCAAGTGCACAGCCAGCGGGTTCATGCCATCTACTTTCCAGCTAGGAATGTTGAAGGCTTGGCCACGCGCAGACAGACGAGGCTCGGCAGTGGCTTCTTCTACGGATGTAGAAACAGCGTAGCGGTTGTTTTCAATGAAGAAACACAGTGGTAGTTTCCATGCCGCAGCCAAGTTCATGGTTTCTAGCGCAGAACCAATATTCACCGCGCCGTCACCAAAGTAGGTGATTGCTACATCACTAGTACCCGCGTGCTTGTGTGCCCATGCAGCGCCGGCTGCCAACGGAATACCACCGCCCACAATCGCGTTAGTACCCAGTACGCCAGCTTCGTCCCAGCGCAAGTGCATGGAGCCGCCACGGCCTTGGCAGAAACCTTGTGATAAGCCCAAAATTTCCGCCAATGTACGTTGCAACAGTGCAGTGGTATTAGCGCCCAACTCGGCGGTAGGAGACATGCCGTTAGGGTGGATGTGAGCCAGTGCTTTGCTCAGGAACTGGTGGTGACCACGGTGTGAGCCGTTGATTTGGTCAGTCGTGCGCAGGAATGCCAATGAACCTGCCGCGCCGCCTTCCTGACCTACGCTGGAGTGTGCTGGGCCGTGTACCAAGCCTTCCATGGCAAGGCCAACAACGGTTTCTTCAAAAGCACGAATCAGGTGTACATGCGTGAGCAGCGTACCCAGTACCGCTGGGTCTGCGTTTTTCCAATCACTGTCGGTAATCTGGAATTCAACCCAGGGAGCCTGGGACTGCAAAGGGGTAATGTCTGGCATAGTGAAACTCACATGGGAAAATTAGGTTCTACACTGGCGTCCAGCACAGGCTGGGAAGTGAATGCGTTACAACGGATGGCCTGTAGATCGCTCATACGGCCAACCAGTTTTTCAAGAGCTGGGCATCGCCTAGCAAGGCGTCTGGTGTGCCACGGAACACCACGGCACCGTGACCCAATACGCAGACGCTGGATGAAATCTTCATTGCGATGGTGAGCTTTTGCTCTACCAAAATAATGGAGACGCCACGTTTGTTAATGTCGGCAAGCGCTTCGCCCACTACTTCTACGATCTTGGGTGCTAAGCCTTCGGTGGGTTCATCCACCAAGATCAGGCGAGGGTTACCCAACAACGATCTACAAATAGTGAGCATTTGCTGTTCACCGCCAGACAAGTTGCCGGCCAGTGTGTTGCGACGCTCTTTAAGACGAGGAAAGTAGTCAAACATTTGCTCTACATTCCACACCGGTGCGTTGGCGCGCTTGGGCTGTATGCCCATCAGTAGGTTTTCGTCTACGGTCAGGTTGGCAAAAATGTCGCGTTCTTCAGGTACATAAGCGATACCTGCGCGGGCGATTTGGTAAGCAGGCTTGCCTGCCAGTTCTTGGCCATCCAACACCACGTTGCCAGAAGTGGGCGTCAACATGCCCATGATGGCTTTGAGTGTGGTGGAACGACCTGTACCGTTACGGCCTAGCAGGCTAAGCACTTCACCTTGTTGCACTTCAAAGCTCACGCCATGAAGGATGTGGCTTTTGCCGTAGTGGGCGTGCAAGTCTTGCACACGCAATAGAGGGGATTGGGCTGTACTCATGCCTGTACCTCCGTACCCAGATAGGCTTCTTGTACGAGTTTGTTGTTGCGTATTTCTTCGGGCGTGCCGGTGGCAATAATTTGCCCGTACACCAGCACACTGATGCGGTCGCTTAATGAGAACACCACATCCATGTCGTGTTCTACGATCATGAGGCTACGACCTTGGCTAAGCTCTTTAATGAGGCCTGTGGTGTAGTCGGTTTCCTCGCGGGACATACCGGCCATAGGCTCATCCAACAGCAGCACGCTAGGGTCAGACGTTAGAGCAATACCGATTTCCAACGAACGTTGTTCGGAATAGCTCAGCTCGCCAGCCAGTGTGTCGCGGTGGGCGCTTAGGCGCACGTTTTCAAGCAGTACATCGACTTCAGCCGTCACCGCTTTAGCACGTGAGGCTGGACGCCAGAAGTTGTAGTCCAACTTGTGACGGCGCATCACACCTAAACGTAGGTTTTCAAACACGCTGAGGCCCGGAAACACGTTAGTGATCTGAAAAGAGCGTGCTAACCCCAAGCGGTTAATACGTTGTGGGTCCATGCCTTGAATAGGGCGGGAGTCCAAATGTATGGTGCCGCTACTAGGGCGCAACAACCCCGAGATCAGGTGAAACAGTGTGGACTTACCCGCACCGTTAGGACCAATAATCGCGTGGCGTTCGCCTTTTTCCAGCGTCAGGTTAACGCCGCGCATGATGTGTGACTCGCCAAAGGATTTATGCAAATCCTTGATCGTCAGAATAGGGGAATGGGCAGTAGACGTCATGGCTATTGTTCCTCGTTCATGGCTTGCCATTTACGTGTCATGGTCGTGGTGATGATGACGCCAAGGATGACCAGCAATACAGGCCATACCCATGTCATGACGGCATTAGGTACCCACGCTTGTCCAAACAACTGGATAGCGGGCCAGTCCATATTGGCAGCGACGTGGTAGTCAGGACTGAGAATGCGGCCTAGTAGCTCAACGATGAGCACAATACCGGCACCACCAGCGACTACACCTAGTGTCCACACCAGTAACGCACCGATGAGTACGAATATGTTGTGACGCAGGCTGCTGCGTTGCCACCATTGCAGGATGCTAAACAAACCTGCAGGCAAGAACATCATGACCAATACGAAGATGATGCCTTGGTACAGCAACCATGAACGAGTCAGGTCAGAGACGGCATAACCGAAGAAGCTCATGACGGCAGCGCCTAGGGCTGGGCCAAAGAAACTGGCAATACCACCGATGTACGAGAACAGTACGGCTTGGGTGGACAGTGTCATGTCGAACAGCACGTAGTTGGCTGCTTCGTTGTGCATGGCTTGCAACCCACCAGCCAGACCAGCAAAGGTGGCAGAGATGGTGAATACCATCACACGCAGACGGTGCACGTTGTAGCCCAAGAAGCGCAGACGATTGGTGTTTTCGCGCAAGCCGTTACACAAGCGCCCTAATGGTGTGCGAGTGAAGTAGAACAGCAGAGCGATAGCAATCAGCGCCCAGATCAGGGTGAGGTAATACACCTCGGTAGAGGTACCAAAGTCAAAGCCCCAAGCAGGCATACGCATAGCGGATACACCACCCTCACCACCAAATACGCCTTTAAGATGGGGAGCAAGGGCATGCAGCAGTTCAGCCAGCGCCAGCGTGATCATAGAGAAGTACACACCACTACGCTGGGTAGAGAACCAACCCGCCACAATGCCAAGCAAACAGCCTGCTAGTGCGCCCAGTAATGGAAGCAACGGGGTGGGCAGCAAGCCCATACCATCTACCGCATTCATGGCGTGAATGGTGGCGAAAGTACCGATAGCGAAGTAGGCAGCGTGACCAAATGACAGCATGCCGCCTTGGCCTGCCAACACGTTAAAGGCCGTCGCAAACAACACAGCGATCAGCATTTGAATGGCAGCATTTAACAGGGCAGGAGTTAGGTAAGAAGGTGCTAGCGCAAGCGCGACGATCAGCACTAAAAACAGAAAAACGCGTTTCACCGTATTACTCCCTATTTCCCATCAGACCCGACGGACGGATCAATAACACCAGTAGCATGAGCAAGAAGGGAATCGTGGCTGCCATGGAAGAAACTTTCAGTGTGAGTAGGCCACCGGTAGCACGAGCCCATTCACCCAGACCAACCAGGTTAAATAGGTCGGCCAGGCTCCAATCTATGCCCACGGCAAAAGAGGACACCAAACCGATGATGAGGGAAGACAGCATGGCGCCGCCTAGAGAACCCAACCCCCCTACAACCACCACCACAAACACCAGTACGCCTAGTTCTAGCGCCATGTTTGGGTTCGTAGTGTAGAACGCACCAGCCACGGCACCAGCCAGACCAGCCAAACCAGCACCCACGGCGAATACGCCCATGAACACCATAGGCACGTTGTGGCCCAAAGCCTCGCCCATGCGTGGTTTGTAGATGGCGGAACGCACCACAATCCCAACGCGGGTGCGGGTCAATAGCAGATAGATCAGAGCAAACATCAGCAAGGATGTCGCACCAATCAGCAAGCGGTAGAAGGGGTAGTTCGTACCGAAAATGCTGAACGCAGAGAAGTTCAACGCTTCAGGTACGCGGTAATCTACCGGGTAGTTACCGTAAAACAGTTTGATGACTTCGGTAATGATGAATGACACACCAAAAGTCAGCAGCAACTGGTGACCATGCCCGTATTGGTGCACGCGACGCAGCATATAGCGCTCAACAAACGCACCAATTAGCCCAACCAGAATGGGGGCAATCACGATTGCAGGCCAGTAGCCTATGTATTTCTGCAAGGTGTAGGCCAAGTAGGCACCAACCATGTAGAAAGAGGTATGGGCGAAGTTCAGAACGCCCATCATGCCGAAAATAAGGGTCAGGCCGGCGGAGACCATGAACAATAGCAATCCGTAGATGCTACCGTTCAGCAGGGACACAACAAAAAACTCCATGCGTATGCCTTTTTTGCCTAGGTTATATGTATAGGCTCTGCCAAGCGCAATAGGTAGAGCTATTCAGGGGCTAGAGACTATAGAGGTGAAGACGCCAGCCCTTAACGTATGGCTGGCGTATAGGAACAGCGATTAGGAAGGACGCTTCATGGAGCAGGTTTGTTCTACGGGGTTAACCGCTTCTGCACCCGTAAAGAGTTTGACCACACTAAAGCCCATGTCGGTGCCGTCTACTTTGTATTCGGCGTCACGCGATACTTGAGATACCACGATAGGCAACATGACTTGGTGATCGTCAGCACGGATAGCGATTTCACCCAATGGGCCTGCCAGTGTGACGTTTTCCAAGTTCAGAGCCAGTTGCGTGGCGTCCATTTTGCCGTCAGCATTCGCAGAGGTGTTACGCAGTGCTTCGCCCAACATTTGGATGCCAAATACGGTTTGTGGCTCTACGTATGTAGGATAGTGACCCGTTACTGCTTTGTAGTCCTCAGCAAATGTTTTAGCTGCATCATTGGCTTCGATGTTGAATGCGTGGGAGATATAGTGGCCCAGAGCCAAATCACCCGCGTTGGCGATGTTACCTGGCTGATCCAAGAACACCGTGCCGAAACGCACTTTCAGGCCAGCATCACGTGTGGCTTTCATCAGCAGCAACAAGTCGTTAGACCAGTTGCCGGTAATCACAGTCTCAGCGCCGCTATTTTTGATGCGGTTAGCGTAGGGGGCGAAGTCTTGAATGCGGTTTACATCATGCAGCGTTTTTTCTACGACTGTGTAGTTGTTGGCGGCTGCTTGCTGTTCCGTTGCGTATTCCATGTCACTACCCCAAGAGTAGTTTTGGTTCATGGCATACACTTTGGTGCCCAGAACGCCGTCTTCTTGCATAGCGTTAACCAGTGTTTTCACACGGATAGGGGCGTTGGTAGTGAAGCGGAAGTGGTAGAAGTGACATTTGTCGGCTGTTAGCTCTAGCGCTTCGCCGCCCATGTTCAGGTACAGCACTTCTTTGCCGCGGTTACGGATGTTGTGTTTGCGGATGTCTTCGGTGATTTGACCGGAAACGGCAGAGGAAGAGCCTTGGATGATGATGTCAGCGCCATCAGCAATCGCTGCTTTCACTTTGTCCGACGCACCAGCAGGACCGCCTTGGTTGTCGTATTCCATGATCTCGATGGCTTCACCGTTCCAGCCACCCGCTTGGTTGATTTTGTCCAACTCGTATTTCACCGCGGTACGGTACAGCAGACCGGTAGACGCTTGAGGGCCGGACAGTGTTTCCACTAAAGCAATTTTGAGTGGTGCGGCTTGTGCAGAAGCCAAGCTACTCAAACCAGTTACAGCCAGCGTTAGTGTCAGGTGTTTCAGTTTCATCGTTTGCTCTCCATTCTCCGAAAAGAATTCGCATGTGGCGCGGCCTTCGTGTGGGAAAGATATTGGTTTAGGAATATCCGTCACAAAGGATAATTTTTATGTAACTTGTCTGATAAGTTTGATATGCTTGTCAGACGATTGAAAAATACTATATCAGCAACAAAAAGAGTGTCAACGAGCATTGATCACGAAACGTAGTAATCCTGATTAGTTCTTTTTAAATCAATATGTTGCTCTTATAGGTATAAACCCGAATACGAGGAGGATCTATGCTGGGACTAGAGAAAAAAGCGGTGTTAATTACCGGTGCTGCAGGGGGAATTGGCCGTGCCTTAGCCTTGCGTTTGGCACAAGCTGGCGCACAGGTTGCGCTATGTGATCGCGATGCATCTGCACTGGAGAAACTAGAGCAAGAAATACGCGAACAAGGTGGTGTGGCAGCACGTTATGCGGCAGATGTGAGTTCGCAGCAGTCTTGCCAGGAGTTAGCGAAAGCTGTGGCGGCGCAATTTGGCCGTATTGATTCCTTGGTGCATTCAGCGGGTATTTATCCCGAATCTAAAGTCGCCGAGATGAGTGCAGAACAATGGCGTCAATTGATGCAGATTAATCTGGATGGCACCTTTTATATGTGTCAGGCCGTGATGCCGTACTTGTCAGAGCACAGCAATATTGTGAACTTGTCTTCTATGGCGGGTCATCGTGGTAGCTATGCACACGCGCATTACTCAGCCTCTAAAGGCGCTGTAACCAGCTTCAGTAAAAGCTTAGCCTTAGAGTTGGCACCACGCACACGTGTGAATTGTGTCGCTCCCGGTATTATTGAAACCGCCATGACGCGTGATTTGCTGCAAGAGAAAGGTCAAGCCTTGTTGGCTTCTACGCCCTTGAAACGCTTTGGTACAGCGCAAGAAGTGGCCGATGTCATTCTGTTTTTGTGTTCTGACTTGGCGTCGTTTGTGACGGGTGAAACCATTCATGTGAACGGTGGGTTGTACATGGTGTAACGCTGGGCCGCCAGTCTCGTTATACTGGCGGAGTTTCATACATTACCTACACAGATCAGGATTGTTTGACCACTATGGCAGGGCATAAACAAAGCATTGCATATTCCACGCCAATCGTGACGTGGATACGGCAGGAAATAGAAGCTGGCCATTTTGTTGCCGATCAAAAATTACCCAGTGAAGCGCAGTTGCAAGAGCGCTTCGGGGTAAGTCGTTCCGTCGTGCGTGAGGCATTGTCACAGCTAAAGTCGGAAGGCTTAGTGCATTCGCAACAAGGTAAGGGTGTGTTTGTGAATGCGCGTGGTGAACGTCGCATGTTCAGTTTGGACATGTCTGGTGCCACGCTGGGTAATATCACTAGCTTGGATCACGTGATAGAGCTGTTGGTAGCGATTGAGGTGGCAGCTGCCAAACATGCGGCTGAGCGGCATACCGCAGCTGACCTAAAAAAGATACGCAAAGCATTAATAGGCATGGAATATGCCATTGCGTGCGATCAGTTGGGGGACGAGGAAGACTACGCGTTTCACCAAGCTATTGTGGATGCTACGCATAATCCGCATTTCATCACGCTCAATGAGTATTTAGAGCAGCATGTGCGACGATTAATACGTCAAGCGCGTAGCCACACAGCGCAATACCATCAAGATTTGATCGAAGATGTGCAGGCTGAACATCAGGCCATCATTCAGGCCATAGAGCAGCGAGATCCAGACGCTGCCGCTGCCGCTGCAGAGCGTCACCTACGCAATGCGGCAGAGCGGTTACGTACTTACATCAAGGCGTAACGCCTTTGTGCACCATTACATAATGGCGGCAAGCGAAGAGGCGGGCACCCAGCCGCTTTGCTGACTGTGCATGCTTTTGCACCACATCCAACCATTCAGCTCTTTGAGCACCGTGACAATTTCCCCGATTTTGACGTTTAGCTCTTGGGATGTGTAGTCTTCTAGCGCGACGCCTTCAGAGGGGGAGTTCTCTTTTCTGTCAATAATCTGACTCGGTACCCAACCACCACAGTGAGTAGGCAGTGTGCAGAAAAACCAGTTATCCCACCCCTCAGGGCCAGCGTACTTTGCCCCTACTGTGAGAGCCGTGCCTTTGGTAAACGAGATAGGGTCAGGGAATTTGCTGTGATGGTTAGCGATTACGCGGTGTACATGTGGGAAGCCAGTTCCGCTGTTGGCGTTGTAGTGCTGTACTGAAAACCCTTCTTCCTCGGTAGGGGCCACGAAATAGCTGCTGATGGCATCAAACTCAGCGTCCGAGGTTTGGTACGGGTGCGTGCCAGAGACATTACGTTGATGTAGTCGTGCTTTACAGATGTCGTCGGGTAGATCCAAAAAGTGCAGTATGTGTGGAGCAGAGGTGGTGTCACACAGCGACTTCATCCAGGCGCGGCTCGCCAAGGTGTTGGCAGGAAAATCCAGCACAATGGAAATGCCTGCTGCAAGCAGTTGCTGAATGTGTGGTGTGATCGCGGTACGCAATAACCCTGCACAGCGAGCATAGTCAGTAATGGTTTTGATGCTGTTGGGGTAGAGCGTTGAGAGCCATTGATCTTCGTTCAGCAAAATAGAGTGAGGAGCAGCAGCTAGCTGGGTAGCAAGCGTAGACTTACCAGAGCCGATTTTTCCGCAAATGAAATGCAGCATCGCGCGGGAGGGGGCGGATGATTTTTTAGCAGAAGTCATAGTGCTGTTTCCTTGATGAAAATCCAATCCTTGTAGGGATAAAAAAACCCGCCTAGCTGGCGGGCAGTCATTGTCATGAAATCCAGTATAAGAAGCTTCAGAAGGTTGTGCAAAGAGGTTTTCACGTTGCTACATGAACTCACATATGCAAAGGATTTATTGCTGAAATTGTTGTAGGCACCAGTTCCACACCGCTTCTACTGCTTTAGGGCGTGCTGATGACCGTTTGCGCAATAAGTAGTACGAGGCAGGCAGGGTAATGCGGTGTTCGCTTAAGGGGATTAAACGGCCTATTTTCAAATCGTCAGCGACAAAAGCTTTACTGGTGAGGGTCACACCTTGAGCTCCTAGCGCAGCGTCGATGGCTAACGCGGTTTGGTTGAAGACAGTGCCTGGTAGGCGGCTGCTCATGTTCAGAAAGGTAGGCCAGCGATCATGTGCGTCATGCAATAAAGGCAGACTAGCCAATTGTTCGGCAGATAAGGGTGGTGGTTGCGGCAGAGCTAACTGAGGGCTAGCAACGGCAATCAGCTCTTGATGAAATAACAGTTCTGCTTCAAGCGCGGCGGGAATAGCCCGTGGCGTTAAGCGTATGGCAATGTCCACTTGGTCTCTATCAAAATCCGAGAGCGCATCGGTGGCAATGGTGTGTAGCTCTACCTGCGGCAAAGCCGTATAAAGATGTGCCAGGCGGGGGATCAATAGTTTGGCCGCAATGGTGGGGGTCACGCTGATAGTGACTCTGTCTGGGCGATGGGTGAGCTTTTCCGTGGCTTGCGCGAGCGTGTCAAAAGCATGACTAATGTCGCTTAAATAGTTGGCGCCTGCTGAGGTTAATGCTAAGCCTCGCGGCAAGCGTTGAAACAGGCTTGCGCCTACATGAGCTTCTAAGGCACGCACTTGTTGCGCGACTGCGCCTTGTGTCACACCCAACTCATCAGCGGCCGCTCTAAAGTTTAGACGTCGGCCTGCAACTTCAAACGCGCGTAGTGCATTTAGTGGGGGGAGTTTACGTCGGTTGGTAGACATGATAAGGCAGTAGTTTTTCTGCAGGATAGTGCGTGTATTTATCGTTAGAACATTAGTCGCTACCAATTGATAATAACTCCATACACTGTCTTTAGGAGTAGATCATGTCGATAGAAAAAGTAGCACTGATTACCGCCGGTGGTTCAGGTATGGGCGCAGCCACTGCTAGGCGTTTAGCAAGCGATGGGTATGCCGTAGCGATTTTGTCTTCTTCGGGAAAAGGTGAGGCGCTAGCCAAAGAATTAGGCGGCATCGGGGTAACGGGTTCTAACCAGTCGCAGGATGATTTACACCGTTTGGTGGACGTGGCCATGCAGCGTTGGGGGCGTATTGATGCGTTGGTGAACTCCGCAGGTCATGGTCCGCGTGCTCCCATTTTGGATCTGAGCGACGAAGATTGGCATAAAGGCATGGAAGTGTATTTTCTGAATGCCGTGCGCGCTACGCGTTTAGTTGTGCCTATCATGCAAAAGCAGGGTAAAGGGGCGATTGTGAATATTTCTACTGCCTGGGCCTTTGAACCCTCGGACATGTTCCCTACCTCTGCGGTGATGCGTGCAGGCCTGGCCAGTTTTACCAAAATCTTTACCGATACCTATGCGGCGCAAAATATACGCATGAATAACGTGTTGCCAGGATGGATAGACAGCTTGCCTGCTACCGATGCTAGACGTGACAGCGTACCCATGCAGCGTTATGGCAAAGCAGAAGAAATTGCAGGCACTATTTCGTTCTTGTTATCGGATGATGCAGGCTACATCACTGGCCAAAATATTAGGGTAGACGGCGGAATCACCCGATCTATTTGAGTCATGACAGCATGAACAAACAAGGCACCACATGGTGCCTTGTTTGTTTTTAGCGCCTTACGCAGTAGGAGGAAGAGGGTGCTAGAGGTGTGCGGCCACCCACAAATCAGTACGGCTTGTATTGGAATAGTAATTGTTATTGTTTGTTATGTTATAACATAACACTTCATTTCAGACCTTACCTTTACATGTGGCTTATGAAATTCCCTCTCAAACCTCTTAGCCTCAGCTTAGTGCTGAGTGTGGGCAGTGCCCAGTTGGCCTTGGCTCATGATGGCGACGTGGCGCATGCAAGCGTCCCTACGCTAAGCGCCATACGCATTTCTGCGTTGCCCTTGAACACCGAACTCAATCAGGCAGTTGGTGCAGTTACCGTCGTAGAAACCCATGATTTGTTGTCGGTGAATGCGGCCGATACGTTAGGTGATGTGTTGGCGCAATCACCGGGTATTCACAGCGATACCTTTGGTGCTGGAGCGGGCCGCCCTGTAATCCGCGGTCAAACAGCACCGCGTGTGAAAGTATTGAGTGATGGGGTGGAGTTCATGGATGCGTCAGCGGTATCGCCAGACCATGCGATTCCCGCTGATATTTTTTCTGCAGAACGTATAGAGGTACTGCGTGGGCCATCTGCCTTGTTATACGGTGGAGGGGCGATTGGTGGCGTGGTGAATATTGTGGATAACAAGATCCCCACAGCCATTCCCGAAAAAGCCTTTTCTGGGCGTATTCAACTGCAAGGCAGCACTGTCGACAAAGGTAATGCTGAAGCTATCTCGCTAACCGGCAGTACGGGTTCTGTGGTGGTGCAGTTGAATGCCAATCACAGTGAGGGCAAAGACTACCGTGTACCGCACTGGAAAGACAGGCGCGTTGAAAACTCCAACACCTTACGCGACAACATGAGTGTAGGGGTGTCATTCATTGGTGATAGGGGCTATATCGGTGCAGCGTATTCTTATCGCTACGACAAGTATGGTTTGCCGGGTCACACGCATGAGTACGAAGATTGCCACCCACATGGTTCATCGCTACATTGCGGGGGGCACGGGCATGATCACGGGCATGATCATGACCACGGCGGACACGATCACGGTCACGACCATGAGCACGATCATCAAACTAATGCGGTATTGCGCAGTGATCGTTTTGATCTGCGCGGCGAGTTAGATAACCCCTTACCAGGGTTTCAAAGTGTGCGATTCAGAGCGGGTTATACCGATTACCGACATGACGAACGCGATGACGGTGTAACAGGCACACGTTTTACTAACCGTGGCTACGATGGCCGTCTAGAATTGCAGCATAAGCCGTGGATGGGGTTAACGGGCGTAATGGGTGTACAGGCATCCAAGTCGAATTTCAAATCAGTAGGGGGCAGCGAGAACTTTATTCCTCCTAGCAAAACCCACAGCACGGGGTTGTTCATGGTGGAAAGCTATGAATGGGATGCGCTGCGGTTTGAGTTGGGCGGGCGCTATGAGTGGCAGACGATTAAGCCAGAGACACAGTCAGTCAGTCGCCCGCTGAATCGCTATAGCGATCAGGCAGCGTCATTCTCGGCGGGTGTGTCATGGGCTTTTGCTCCAGACTATGTGGCGTCATTGTCGCTCTCGCGTTCACAACGTATGCCTAATGCTCAAGAGCTCTATGCAAGAGGGGTACACTTTGCGACGTTGACCTACGAGCTGGGTAATCAGGACCTTAAAAAGGAAACCAGTCACAGCATTGATTTGGGATTACGCAAAACAGAAGGCGCAGCACAGTTTGCCATCAACCTTTTCCACAGCGATATTAAAAACTATATCTACGCTAAAACCCTGGATCAATATGAAGACTTCCGACTGATTCAGTACACTCAAAATGATGCGCGTTTCACGGGGCTAGAGGCAGAGGCTTCCTACCAGTTCAATCCTATTGTGAAGGCAACCTTATATGGGGATTATGTGCGTGGTAGCCTGCGTCACAATGGTGGTTCGTTAGCGCGTATTCCTGCGGCGAGGGTAGGTGTACGTACTGACTTTACGTGGAATAACTGGCAGGCTTATTTGAACTACACTCAACATTTCAGCCAGAATCGTATTGCCGACTATGAAAGCCGTACGGCTGGCTATGCGATGTTCGGCGCGGGTGTGAACTACAAAACCAAACTGGCGGGCAACACCTACGAGTTCTACGTAAAAGGTACTAACTTGTTCAACAGACTTGGCTACAACCACACCTCCTTCATCTCCAGAGCAGCGCCTTTGGCGGGGCGTAACGTGATCGCTGGCGTACGGATGGAGTTCTAAGCATGACTACCCCCAGTATTGGTTTACTCTACAAAAAAGTCACCGAACTGCAGGCACAAACCCCATGGGGAAACGTGCTGGATGCTGGCACAGGGCTAGGTTCTATGCGGTGGTTGCAGTCCATAGACAGCAGCAGTTGGACTGCCATTACCGGTGCCGAAGGCATGGCACGTCAGATTCGGCAGTCACCCATTTTCCACGCCAGAGAGCAGGATCGCTTAGTGGTGGATAACTGGATGAATGCAGAACTACTGGCCAACGAGCAGTTTGACACGGTATTGGCAGACTACTTGCTGGGGGCGATTGAGGGCTTTGCACCCTACTGGCAAGATCAGCTATTTCCACGTTTGCGACAACTAGCCAGAGGCAACTTGTACGTCATCGGCCTAAGCCCTTATGTGCCGTATGACGCCGATCACGATGCAGGAAAGCTGGTCACCGAAATAGGGCGTTTACGTGATGCCTGCTTATTGCTGGCAGATGAACGACCTTACCGCGAATACCCGTTGGAATGGGTGTTGCGTCAGTTGCGCCATGCCAATTTCAAACCCGTAGAGGTACAGCAGTTTGCCATACGCTATGGGGCGAACTTCGTGAATGGGCAGTTGGATATGTGCGCTGCACGTACCCGGCGATTCAAAGACCGAGGCCTAGCCTTAGCCATGAACGAACACATCGCCGACCTACGCCAACGAGCCCTTAACTACGTGGCGCAAGAGGGCGGGTTACGGCATGGTTTTGATTATGTGATTCAGGCCACGACATGCTAGTGGCTTTGCGCCTATAACAACACCCTGCTGCTATGCAGCAGGTGTTTCTCACTGTGGTTGGCGTACCGCATCTCCCCTTACTCAGTTTTAGCCAGGCCTTTTTTAAGGCCTGATTGTCGTGTGTTCGCTCCGAATGTGTGTAGTCGTTTTTGTGCGTATTAGGGTTCTTACTGATAGGCATGTCTGTCTCATCGCTTTTATCATTATTCCATATATTAGAACATCATTCCGTTTAGCGGAATATAGGTACGAAAATGATGGAACGAGACACTACACAGCACCTGCTGCTTCCTGATGGAGCCGAACTACATTACGTAGAAATTGGGCAGCCGTGTGCGTCACGTCCTTCCGTGTTGATGTTGCACTCGTTATTTTTCAATGGCGCTATGTTTGCGCCAGTGATTGAGTCATTGCAAGACGAGTGGCACATCATTTGTACGGATCATCGCAATCAAGGTTTTAGTACCGCTGGTCAAAAACCAGCAACGATGCGTCAGTTGGCAGAGGATTATGTGTTTCTGGCCCAAACATTGCAGCTCCCCTCGCTACACGTAGTGGGTAGTTCGATGGGCGGGTATGTAGCCCAAGAACTGATGCAATGTGCTCCGCAACTCGTACGTTCAACCGTATTGTCCTGCTGTACCTCTCAAGCTGAACAGCAAAAACAACGTTTCGATCAACTGGAAGCGCAATTGCGCCTAGATGGCGGTGCACCGTATGTGTCGACTTTGCTGCAAACCATGTTTGGCGATGCATTTTTGAATAGCACAGAAGCGACGGCGGTAGCGCAGCGTGAGGCATGGCGTGACTACTTTACACAGTTGCCAACCAGCATTGCGAACTCAGTGAACGGTGTGTTTTCCCGTCCTGACTACCAGCAGCACTTGGCCACGAACACTATTCCCCATCTGTTGATCAGTGGCGCATTGGATAGAGCAAAAAAACCAGCTGATATGGAACACATGCAGAAGCATCTTCCAAACAGCACACATAGCGTGTTTGAGCAGTCAGGTCATACCCCTCCCGTAGAAGCACCTGTTGAGTTCGCACGCCAGATTGAGCGTTTTTGGAATCAAGTTAATTAATGATGCAAGGATTAATTCATGCAAGCTAATGAAGCTATTGTGCTGCCGACAGCGATGTCCTTCGGCAAGAATGCACAGCCTATATTGGATATTGCGTCTGACCAGCCCAGTCAATTTGTGGTGAAAGATGGTGCAGTGTTGTTGCGTGGTAGCGAGAGTCGCTCCAGTGGTAGCAAGGCTTTTCCGGTACGTGAGGTGTGTATGGAAACCGGAGCACGCGACATGGAAGAGATGTTTTTCGGCCCAGTAGGGACGTTGTACAGTTTTTCTACTATTCATGTTTCCGCCTCACGAGCCACTCCATACACCTTGGGGTATGTGGATTTCCCCAATGGAGTACGTGTGCTTGCTCATGTGCGTTGTGACGATGTGAGTGCCTTGTATTGCGATATGCCTGTCAGCACAGCAACCGATGGCACTGACTGGTTTGTAACTCCTACCTCGGCGGAGAAATAACGTGAGTGAAGCATATGTAGTTGGCGCGGCCATGATCCCTATGGCACGTCATAAAGAATCCAGTTATACCGGATTGGCCTTACCAGCGATTTTGAATGCGATGGCCAGTGCAGGTGTGCAGGCTGATGACATTGATGCAGTAGTGTGCGGTCATGCGTTTGGCGGCATGCTGACGGGTCAGCGTTTGGTAAAAGAAATTGGGATAGGTACTGTTCCAGTCGTCAATTGCGACAACGCATGCTCTGGTGGCGCTACGGCCATTCACTTGGCATGGAAAGATATTCAAGCCGGTAAACACGACATCGTGTTGGTGATTGGTGTGGATAAGTTGACCCAGTTTGGTGGCGGTACGTTGCCATTGGTGCAAGAAGACCCTGAAGTGCAACAAGGGTTGGTCATGCCAGCGGTATATGGCATGCGTGCCAAGCGCTATTTGCATGAACGTAACTTGGGGCCAGAGGTTTTGGCACAAGTGAGCATTAAGGCGCGTACCCACAGTAAGCACAACCCTTATGCACAGTTTCGCGATCCACTAACGGTAGAGCAAGTATTAGCATCGCGCCCAATTTGTGATCCGCTGACATTACTACAGTGCTGCCCTACAGGGGATGGTGCTGCGGCATTGATCATGGTGTCCGAGCGCGCACTGAAACGGTTACAGAAACCAGCCATGCGAGTGGCCGCTTCTGTGCTGCATTCAGGTCAGGCTACCAGCGGTTTTCGCGATATGACTAGACCAGAGATTTCATTTGAGTCTGCTCGTGATGCGTACAAGATGGCAGGCATCACAGCGCAGGATTTGGATGCAGTAGAGTTGCACGACGCGTTTACAATCGCCGAACTTGTTTATTACGAAGCACTAGGTTTGTGTGAAGTAGGGCAGTCTGCTCAGTTCTTATTGGATGGCCGTAGTACGTACGGCGGTGACGTGGTGGTGAACCCAAGTGGTGGTTTGCTGGCAAAAGGTCACCCAGTAGGAGCCAGTGGTGTAGCCCAAGCCGTGGAAATGTACTGGCAACTTACACATCAAGCCGGAGAACGTCAGGTGCCTAATGCACGCTACGCCATGACGCACGTCACGGGTGGTGGTATTGCAGCGCTTGATCATGGTGCATGTGCAATCCATATTTTTGAAGCCCAGGTATGACCACACAAAACACTTCTACCCCCAATAGTTCTACTGGAACCGTGAGCCGTGCTTTGCAGCTTTTGGCTGTGTTGGCCGAGTCAAATGGCCCAGTAACAGTGAAACAGGTGTCTGAACAAATGGGGTTGGCACCATCAACAGCGCACCGGTTGCTGAATTTACTGCGTAAAGAAGATTTTGTGTCTGTGGCGAGTGGTGGAAGTGGTTTGTACAGCATTGGGCCTGAATTTTATCGCGTTGCGGCGCAGGTGATGAGTGCCGAGTCCAGACCAGCGTTGGCACAAAAATCGTTGGATGAAATCGCTTCTGAGTTCAATGAAACGGTGCTGTTTGGTATGTATGCCGCTAGCGAGTCGGCAATGAGTTTTGCGGCCATCGCCAGAGGCGAACACAAGCTGCAATACCAAATCGATTTACATAAGCCCATGTCATTGGTGTGGGGAGCATCAGGCAAAGCCATTCTGGCGTACTTGGATAACGACACTATAGAGCGTCTGTATGCCAAGGCTGAAACCTCACCTGCCCATGATGCGCCGTTGCCCAAATTGGATGTGTTGTTGGCGGAATTGGCTGAAGTACGTCAAAACGGCTACGCACACAGCATGAGCGAAAAACTACCCGATGCACGTGGGGTTGCTGCGCCTGTATTTGATAACCACGGCATTGTGGGCTGCATTTGTTTGACCATGCCTACTACCCGTGTACCCAGTGCTGGTTTGAGTGCAATCACCGAAGCCGTTATTCATCATGCCGAAAAACTTTCCGAGATGTTCGGATACCGACATAGAAAAACCAAATTATGAGTAATACCGCTACCGCTCAGCCGTTGGCAGGCTACAAGGTCATAGACCTCACCACGTTTTTGTCTGGTCCTTTTTGCACACAAGTGCTTGGGGATTTGGGTGCTGAAGTGGTCAAAATTGAGGCACCAGAAGGTGACTCTAGTCGCAGTATCCCACCGCACTTTGTGGGCGAAGACAGTGCTTACTACCTCAGCATTAATCGCAACAAAAGCAGTTTGGCGGTGAACTTAAAAACAGCTGAGGGGCTGGATTTAGTAAGACAACTCATCTTGAAAGCGGATGTGGTTGTGGAAAACTATAGACCCGGTGTAGCTGCGCGTTTGGGGTTGGACCCACAGCAGTTGTGCGAAGAACGGCCAGGCTTAGTGTGGGCATCTATCAGCGGTTTTGGGCAAACAGGCCCAGATAAAGACAAGCCTGCGTATGACATGATTGTGCAGGCGTTGTCGGGCGTAATGAGCTTGACTGGTGAGGAAGGCAGACCCGCCGTACGGTTAGGTATTCCTGCTGGCGACACGGTTGCTGGTCTGTATGCCACGATTGCGATTAATGCGGCGTTAGCTGATAGAGAGCGTACTGGTAAAGGTCGCATCATTGATGTAGCGATGCTGGATTGCCAGTTAGCCATGTTGTCCTATCAAAGTGCATATGCCTTGATTGCGGATGTCACACCCGCTCCGCAGGGCGCTAAACATGACTCCATTCCTACTTACCGATCCTTCCGCGGAGGCGATGGCCGTGAACTAGTGGTAACGGCCAATACCGACAGAATGTGGCAGGGGTTATGCCGCGTGTTGGGTTTGGAGCATCTTATTCATGACGAGCGTTTCCAAAATGGTTCTAGTCGCCTGGAAAACAAACAGGTGTTGTGGGAGCAATTGGAGAACGCTTTTGCAGAACAGCCCGCTGCACATTGGGTTCCTTTGCTAGAAGAGAACAGCGTGCCGGTAGCGTTGATCCATTCTGTTCCCGAGGCCTTAATGCATGCGCGTGAGTCAGAACGTAGCATGATTCTTGCCTTACAGAATGAAGATCACAGCATAGAAGTTGTAGGTAATCCCATCAAATTTGTGGGTGCAGAGCCTGTGTCTTCTAGCTTCCCGCCTAAAAAAGGGGCTGATGATGTACGCGTGCTCAATGACTGGTTAAGTCTGCCCGCCGATGTAGTGACGTCTTTACAGAGTAAAGGCATCTTATTGAATAGTACGTGTAGCCAAGCATGACAGCGCCACTCGCCACCCTTCACTATCAAGGCTCGTTATTCACTGTAGATAACGGCACTACTGCGGATGAGTGCGTGATCGCCCTGCACTCTATAGGCGTAGATGCGCAGTCTTTTTCTGCGTTGTTTAGTCATCTAGGCGCTGAGTATCCGTGCCTTAGCTACGATTTACGCGGCCACGGTACAGCTGCCGCATTGCAGCAGTTTGACCTGAGCGTATTGGTAGAAGATGCCGTCAAGGTTGTGGAGTCATGCCGCTTTAGGAAAGTCCATTTAGTAGGGCACTCCATAGGCGGTGTGATTGCAGCGTTGGCCGCGGCGAAGTTGGCAAAGAGTGCAACACATCACATACAAAGTCTGAGCATTATCGCTAGCCCACCGACAGGATTGGCTGTATTTGCCGAGCGTGCTCAGGCTATGCAAAACGAAAGCAGCCAAAGCATCGTAGAAACGACGATACAACGATGGTTTGGCGGTTTGGACGTAACACCCGCTCTTTCTGACGCTATGCAGTATGCACAGCAACAGTTGAGCGTTATTCCCGTAGGTGCGCTAGTTAGCAGCTGGCAAAGTCTGGCTCAGTTTTCTGGGTATAGCACCTTAGGGGAGCAACTACCTGCCACATTACTTATCACCGGAAACCGGGACCTTTCTACACCTGCTGCTGCGATGCAACCCATCGTGGAGGCACTGCATCACGCAGGCAAGACACAAACACAACTACAAATTATTGAAGGGGGAGGTCACATGTTGCCACTCACCCCATCGGACACTTTGATTCATCTTTTGATGTCGCATTTCAAAGGGTCTGGAGCCACAAACTTTCGCTAGGAATCGCTATGTCAGACTTTACAGGTCGAATCGCTATCGTGACGGGTGCAGCAGCAGGCATAGGCCAAGCTGTATGCCAGCATCTGATAGCGCTGGGTGCCATTGTGGGTGGTGTTGATCGCCAATCCGACGGCATCCCTCACGGGGTAACACCGCTTATTGCGGATGTGACCGATCAAGAATCCTTGAATCAGGCAGTTGCCAGCTTTGCCAACACTCATGGTCGTATTGATGTGTTGATTAACAATGCCGGAGTGAGTTTTGTGGGCACTATTGAAGATGGTAGCGAAGAAGATTGGCTACGTATTTTCAATATCAATGTTTTGGGCTACATGCGCAGCACGCGTGCGTGTCTGCCATATCTGCGCAAGTCGCAAAGTGCGGTGATCGTGAATATGTCGTCATGCACGGCAATTAATGGTTTGCCAGAACGTGCTTTGTATTCAGCCAGCAAAGGGGCCATTCAGTCTATGACGCTGGCGATGTCGGCAGATTTGATTGCTGAACATATACGCGTAGTGGGTATTGCACCAGCAACGGTAGATACCCCATTCATGACCGAGTTGGCGAATCGCACAAGCGACCCTGCTGCTAAGCGCAATGAATTCCATAGACGCCAGCCTACAGGGCAAATGGTGCAGCCAGAAGAGGTTGCCCGTTTGGTTGCGCACGTCGCGAACCCTGAAGCTCACTCCTACACCGGCACCATCATCAATATTGATGGCGGCATGGCTACGTTACGTATGCCTCACTCAACACATTAATACTCATACAAACAAGGAACTATCGTGAGATTTGAAAATAAAACCGTAATTATTACTGGTGCTGGTCAAGGTATTGGTCGTGCGTATGCGCATGAGTTTGCCAAAGCGGGTGCTGCTGTTGTGATTGCTGATTTGAACATTGAAAAAGCACAAGCTGTAGCGGCTGAAATTCAGGCTGAAAGCGGTAAAGCGCTGGCTGTGAAAGTGGATGTTTCCGACGAAAAAAGTGCTGCAGATATGGTGGCAGAAGCCGTAAAAGCATTTGGCTCAGTCGATGTGCTGATCAACAATGCAGCGGTTTTCTCTACATTGAAAATGAAGCCGTTTGAAGAAATCGACGCCGCAGAGTGGGATTTCGTGATGGGCGTTAATGCTCGTGGGGTATTTAACTGCGTTAAAGCGGTATCACCCACTATGAAAAAACAGCAAAGCGGCAAGATCATCAACATTTCTTCCAGCGTGGTGGTAACAGGTCGTGCTAACTACGCACACTACGTGGCATCTAAGGGTGCTGTGGTAGCGCTGACTCGTGCCTTGGCGACGGAGTTGGGTGAGTACTGCATCAACGTGAATGCGATTAGCCCACACGGCATCGTGACTGAAGTGCCACGCGACACCATTCGTCCAGAACAATGGGATGCCATCATTGCTGCACAAACGCTGAAACGCAAAGGCGATGTGAGCGACATGATCGGTGCCACCATGTTCCTGGCGTCTGACGACAGCAAATACATCACTGGCCAAACACTAAACGTGGATGCTGGTCTGCGTTTCAACTAATCCAATACTGAGGGCCTCCAAGCATGAGTGCACATAACTTTACCGTCACCCGCTCTTCAAATCGTAAACACCTGATCGCAGTTATTGATGGCCCGAATATGTCGAGCCTGGGTAAGCGCAGCAAAAAAGTCTATGGAAATATCCAATCGTTGGATGAGCTTAAAGAATGTGTACGCGGCTTTGGTGCACAGTTGGGTGTAGAAGTAGAAAATTTCTCGTCCAATCACATGGGCGATATTTTGGAATACATACATGAGTCTGCACACAGGGTCGATGCGTACATCATCAATCCCGCTGGCTTAACCACCATTGGTGAAGGCGTACGTCACGCACTGGAAGATACCGAGCTACCAGTGATGGAAGTGCACTTCTCAAATATCGCAGCGAGTGCAGGTTCCTCGCGTGGGTTGGGTGGCGGCAGTATTCAGTCCAGCTTCACACATACCGCGACGGGTATTTGCATGGGTATGCGTCATTACAGCTACTTGGCTGCGCTCACGGCATTGACCTTGGCGCTGGATGATCAGAGTTTCCTTGGTGGCCCTTCGGACCAACAGTAATCCCTCTTCTTATATAACGATTAATACGGAGGAAGACATGAAAAAGTTTTCACTACTCACTACAGTATTTGCCGCCGTTGGCCTGTTCAGCAGCGCGGTTGTTCAGGCTGAAGTTAAGCCTGTTACGCTGAAATTGGCACACATCTATGCTACTCAAGACCATTGGGGGCAAACAGCAGAGCGCTTTAAAGAAGCGGTTGAAAAACGCTCTGACGGCAAAATCAAAATCAACATTGATGCAAACGGTTTAACCGGTGATTGGCCGCAATCCATCGAAGGTTTGCGCATGGGTACTAACCACATCGTGCTGCAAAGTGTGGGTGCGTTAGATCGCTACGCCAAGTCTGCAGGTGTAGAAGCCTACCCTTACTTGATTCGCGATATGGATCACTACCGTGCTGTGTATAACGGCCCCGTTGGTCAAGAGCTGTACGACCAAATCGCTAAGGAAAGCGGCTTCAAACTGGTGGGTGCAGCTTACCGTGGCGCACGCTACCTGACCTCCAATCGATTGATCCAAAACCCAGACGACTTGCACGGTTTGAAAATGCGCGTGCCGCCACTGCGTATGTACCGCAGTACGTGGACGACATTGGGTGCAAGCCCTGTGCCTATGGGTATGGCTGAGCTCTTCACGTCACTGCAGCACGGCATGATTGATGGTCAAGAGAACCCCTTGGAAGTGATCAAAAACGTGAACTTGTTTGAGGTGCAGAAAAATGTTGCTGAAACTCAGCACACCATCGGCGCGATGACCCTGATTTACTCAGATCCTTTTTTCCAGAATTTGCCAGAAGAAACACGACAAATTCTGCAAGAAGAGGGTGAGCGCGTCATGAGTGATGCTACTGATCGCATGATTGTGGAAGAGCAAAACATGAAGCAGTTCTTGATCGAAAAAGGCATGGAGTTCAATACGGTAGACCGTGAGGCCTTTGCGACCAAAATTCAAGCCATGGATGCCGAGTTCCCTGAGCTGCAGGTGTGGTTGGATAAAATCCGCGCCGTTCAATAATGAAAAAGTCGGGGCATGAACTACGGTCATGCTCCGACCCCACTGGTAAAAGTTATGACAACTAACAACGTACCTACCAAAACAGAAAACTGGGCAGATAAAACCGCGTCTGTGATTGAGAAAACGCTGGACTGGATTATCGGCAGCATGATGTTTGTAATGTGTGCGGTTATTGCATGGCAAATTTTCTCGCGCTATGTGCTGAAAGATATGTCGTCGTGGAGTGAGGAGGTTGCTCGCTTCTTGATGGTGTGGATTTCACTATTAGGTAGTGCGGCAGTATTACGTCGTGGTGGTCATGTGACCGTCACCATTTTGTTGGATCACATTTCCACCAAACTTAAACAGCGCGTCTTAATTATTCGCGATCTGTTAATGCTGGCTACCTTGGTGAGCATCACCTATTACGGTTGGGAATTTGCACAAATCAACGCAGTCCAGCTATCGGCCGCGATGGATATCCCCATGTCATGGGTGTATGCCTCATTGTGGCTAGGGATGGGGTTATGCGTAGTGGTGTTGCTGTTAATCCGTTTGGGCACGACCCCTGACTGGACAGCTAGCAGTACCGATGAACACCCCTAAGTACGGAAAATACCCTTTATGATCACCGTAACCTTAATTACCCTTCTGACGCTTGTGTTGATGCTGATAGGCATGCCCATTGGCTTTGCTATCACAGCAGGCGTATTGGCCGCGTTGGTGGCTCTGGGTGGTATCAGCCTGATGGCGGTTCCCCAGCAATTATTCAGCGGATTAGACAGCTTTTCGTTGTTGGCTATTCCTTTCTTTGTATTGGCTGGTAGCTTGATGACATCAGGCGGTTTAACCAGTCGTTTGTTAGACTTCGCCAATGCGTTGTTGGGCCGCTTCAAAGGTGGTTTGGCCATGAGTGGTGTACTGGCGTCAGGTATGTTTGCCGGTATTTCTGGCTCGGCTGTGGCGGATACCAGTGCCTTGGGCCGTATTATGATTCCAGCCATGATTCGCTCTGGTTATCCCCCTGGTTTTGCGGGTGGCGTGATTGCGGCAGCGAACGTGGTAGCACCTATTATTCCTCCGTCTATCCCGTTCATCGTGGTTGCCGTGCTAACGGGGCAGTCCATTACCACTCTGTTCTTGGCAGGTGTAGTGCCAGGTGTGTTGTACATGTTGTCTATGTTGGTGATGAGCTGGTGGATTAGCCGTCGCAATAACTTTCCTACACAAGGTAAAGCGTCAGGCAGAGAAATCTGGGATACCTTTAAAAAGTCGTCGTTTGCCTTACTGCTGCCAGTGTTTATTTTGGGTGGGATTCGCAGCGGTATTTTTAACATTACCGAAGCAGCCATCATGGCCGTGATTTATGCCCTGATTGTGGGTACGGTCATCTACCGCCAAATCACATGGAAGATCTTTGTAGAGAGCTTGGTCAGTGCTGCTCACACGACAGCGGTAATTATGATTATTGTGGCAGCAGCTAGGGTATTTAGTTGGCTGTTGGCCTACGTGAGTATTCCAGAAGCCATTGCAGCATTTGTATTGGAGAACATCAGCAACCCATTGTTGTTCTTGTTGTTCGTGAATATCTTGCTGCTGATAGTAGGGATGTTCTTGGAAACCAATGCAGCCTTAGTGATGCTGATTCCTGTGCTATACCCCATCGCCATGAAGCTGGGTATTGATCCTACGCACTTCACAGTGGTCGCTGTAGTGAACCTGTGTATTGGGTTGATCACACCACCGGCTGGTTTGTGTTTGAATATTTCGTCATTGTTGGCACGTATTTCGCTAGAGCGCGGTGTGGTAGGCATTGCACCATTCCTCATTACTGCGCTGGTTGTACTCACTATTTTGACGCTGTTCCCACAAGTGTCTGTGTGGCTACCTAATTTGGTGGCAGGCTCTTAGAGACTACTCATCTAGTTTATATACGGTAGCCTCTCAGACCAACTTCGGTCTGAGAGGCTATTTTGTTTTAGCGTTATTCGTTTCCTCTCACTGCTAACCATCTTTGCACCACCGCCTCAGCCAGAGCTTGATTCGGGTCTGTACTGTGGTGCAATAAATGAGAGCGTGCGTGAGCTAATGCCAAGGGAACTTCAGTGCAAGCCAAGATAAGGTGTTGGGCTCCTCTATCTATTAATGCTTGAGCAGCAGCCTCAATCATGGGAGAGCCTTCATCCAGTGCATGGCGTTTGATGGCATAGCAACCTCGCATGAATAGAGTGTCTAGTTCGGCTTCGGTGTTTTCTAGCACTTCTAATCCATATTGCTGCAATGTGTCTTGGTAGAGGCAAGTACGTAGCGCACCACGAGTAGCTACTAACCCTACACGCTTGAGTGGTGTAGGGCGACTCGTATGCTGTAAAGCTTCCAGTGTTGCAGTTACTATATTCAGAAAAGGCGCATGGCTGGCGGGTTGTAGCTGGTCTATCCAGTGATGGGCAGTATTGCAGGGCATGACCAGTAATGTGGCACCAGCACGATTTAGCTGTTCCACTGCCTCTAATAGTTGAGGCAAAGGTGATGGGCCTGTACCGGCTATAGCCTGTTGACGATCAGGAATTTGTGGCACGTTCCACACTACAGTGGGGACGTGCTCTTGATCGCGTTGAGCCGGTGTGGCGGCAACCAATTTGTGTAGAAAATCCACGGTTGCTAATGGCCCCATACCGCCCAGTACACCCAGCAAAAAGGGCTGAGCATCAGTTTTCATACACAGCAGCATAACGTTCTAAGATATTACGGTATCCAGGCAAAGCAGCTGCGCCACCTGTGTGGATAAACACAATGTTTTGACCCGCTTTGAAGATGCCTTTGCGTATGTAATCCAACAAACCAGCAAAGCCCTTGGCGCTATACACAGGGTCTAACAAAATACCTTCTGTACGAGCAAGTAGGAATAGCGCTTCTAGTGTGGCAGGTGTAGGGATACCATAGCCTTCACCTACGTAATCCGCGTTGACCTCTATGGTGTCAGCAGGAAATTCGCCACGTATTTTCAGCAACTCCCATGTTTGACGGGCGAGCTTGGTGACATTTTCAATTTGACGTTCGCGTGGTGCTCTCACACTAATGCCAAGCACAGGAATATGACTGTTGTTACCTTGTAGGCCGACGACTAGTCCCGCTTGTGTACCCGTGCTGCCAGTGGCATGTACGACGTGGTGTACATCCAGTTGTTGATCATTGATTTGCTGTAGTAACTCTTGGGCAGACTCCACATAACCTAAGGCACCAATGGCATTAGAACCACCACCTGGGATCAGGTAGGGGACTTCACCAGCAGCTTGTAGGCGTTCTCCAATCGCTACCAATTCGTGGTTCATGTCTAGGCCACTGGGTCGTGCCTCTATGACAGCACCAAAAATACGGTCCAACAATACGTTGCCGTTATGGTCGTAGTCCTCATCTGTGTTGGGGATACGTTCTTCCAGAAGTACGGTGGTGCGTAGTCCTAGTGCTGAAGCCGCTGCAACGGTTTGGCGTACATGGTTAGATTGTCGCGCACCTTGTGTCACGATGTGAGTAGCGCCTTTTGCTAAGGCATCGCCTAACAGGAACTCTAGCTTGCGGGTTTTATTGCCACCTAAGGCCAAGCCTGTATTGTCATCGCGTTTGATATAAATATCTGGGCCTCCCAGCAAACGGCTTAGGCGAGGTAGGTGCTGTAAAGGGGTAGGGGCTTGCGTCAGTACTACGCGGGGAAAATGGGATAGTTTCACGATGGTGTCTCGTCAAATAAGTGGGTGCTCTCTTCGCGCAAAATCTGCAAAATCTGACGTTTCGCGATGGAGTAGTCGGGGTTCAGGAGCAGGGCATCAGGTGTGCGTGGCCTAGCGAAAGGGACTGTAATGATTTCCCTAACTTTGCCGGGGTGAGCGGCGAGCATAACGATTCGGTCGGCTAGAAATAGCGCTTCGTCTACATCATGTGTCACAAAAACAATGGTGGTGCCGGTGTCTGACCAAATGCGATTTAGTAGCTCTTGCATGATGAGTCGGGTCTGGGCATCTAAGGCGCCAAAAGGCTCATCCATCAGCAGAACTTCAGGCCCTGGCAACCAGGCGCGGGCAAGTGCAACACGTTGGCGCATGCCGCCTGAAAGCTGCCATGGGTAATGGTCTGCATAGCGCTCTAAGCCAATCTGACGTAAATAATGCCGTGCTTGGGGCAGGTAACGATGCTCGGGTAGGCCTTTCATGCGTGGGCCGAACGTGATGTTGTCTAGCACGGTGAGCCACGGAAAGAGGTTGGGCTGCTGAAACACCATACCACGGCTGGGATCTGGGGCAGTGATGGGTTGGCCATCCAGTAAGAGGTGCCCTTGGTCAGGGTGGTCAAAGCCTGCCAATAGGTTTAGCAAGGTGGATTTACCGCAGCCAGAAGGGCCTAATAAGCAGAGAAACTCACCTTGGTGCACATCCAGATGAATATTATCTAGTACGATGTGTGGTGGTTGTGTACCGTGCGAGAACGTTTTGCTGACGGCGTGTAGTTGAAGTTTGGCAGAGCTCATTACGCCTCCTTTCCTGCCCACGGCACCAGTTTGCGCTGCAAAATAACCAGCACAGCATCAAACAGATAGCCTAGTAAGCCGAGTAAGAAAATACCTAGCATGACTATATCGGTACGCAAGTAGGTGCCTGCGTTGATCACCATCCAACCTAAGCCAGAGTCAGCAGCTACCATTTCAGCAGCAATCAATGATGTCCAGCCTATGCCTATCGCAAGCCTGATAGTGGTAAAAATTTCAGGTAGTGCATTGGGTAGGATGACATGCCAGAAAATCTGGCGACGGTTAGCTCCTAAGGTAGCGGCTGCGCGCAAGCGGTTTTGGCTGACATTTAATACAGCGGCGGCAGAACCTACCAAGATGCTGAGTAGCGTAGAAATGAAGATCAGAAAAAATTTCGCGCCTTCATCAATACCGAACCATAAAATCACCAATGGAATCAGGGCGATTTTAGGCAGAGGGCGCAAGAACTGTACAAAGGGGTCCAGCAAGGCGGATAGCCATTTGGAACGCCCCATCAGCAGTCCTACTGGGACTCCAATGACAATAGCCATTAGAAAGGCAAAACCGGCACGTGCTACGCTGATACTGATGTGTTGCCAGAGAGACGACTGACGATAACCGTTTTCTGCTAAATCTAGTGCAGTGTTAAAAACCTCGCCCAGAGACGGCAGTAATAATGGGTTTACCCATCCAAAGGTACCTGATAATTGCCACAGTAGTAAAAACACCAAAACGGCCATCACGCTGATGAACGCATATTTCCAGGGTGCTGCACCCGTAGTTGCAGCGGATCGTGAAGCAGGAGCTGACATTTATGGCTTGGCGGCGGCGTTGTGGGCGGCCTGCTCCAAATAACGTGTGTTAATCGCTCCAGCGTAGCTGGCAGGTACATCGGATTGGCGTAACTCACCAATATTGGCCAAGAAATCAGCTGCGCTTTTGTAGGAGCGGGTGATGCGGGAGTCTGTTTTGCTGTTACTGTCGCCTATATAGTCCACGGTCAGTTGCTCGGTGATCGAAGGGTATGTTAGGCCGGCCAGCGTGGCACTTACGTTTTCCACGGGGATGTTCAGGTGCTGGGCTATTTTTTGTGATGCAGCGTCAGGGTCAGCTAAGTATTCGTTGGCTTTTTCCTGTGCAACTTCCAGAAATTTCACGATTAACTCTGGGTGTTGATCTGCAAACTCTTTGCGTACAACGTAATTGTTGAAAACTAGCACACCATATTTTGCCAAATCTTGAGTCGCAAAAAGCTCTTTGCCTTGCTCGGCCTCCAGTTGTTGGCTAAAGGGTCCCCAGACGTAAGCAGCATCAATATCACCACGTTGCCATGCCGAGACGATTTCTGCTGGTTTCAAGGCGACTGTGCGTATTTTGGAACGATCGGCACCATCACTGGCCAACTGTATAGCTTGTTCAAAAGCAAACTGTGCAGTGGAGTTAGCGGGATAGGCAACTCGTTTGCCTTCTAAGTCTTTGAGAGAGTTGATGCCCGGTTTAGCAATCAAGCGTTCACTGGTAGCGATGATCTCTTGTACCCCAATGACTTCAATAGGTAGGCCGCGAGCAATACCAGCGGCGGCAGGGCTGGAGCCAAAACGGGCAATATCGATTTCTTTAGCGGCAAAAAGTGCTAGTACATCAGCACCCGAGTTAAAGGCGACCCATTTCACTGGTACGTTAAATGCGTGGTCGAAAGACCTGTCTATTTGTCCTAATACCCATGTGCGCGGGCCTCCAGCCCAAGCAAACCGCACTTCATCAAGGGACTCTTGGGCAAGTGCTGAGCTGGTAGGTACCACGCTGACAGTGAGCAGCAAAGTAACAATGAGTTTTTTTAAGATGGACATGACAGTCTTCCTGATAGAGTGATAAAACACAGTTTAGGAAGACCATTTGCTTTGCAAAAATACACAATTCATCTTTCTTTATAAGCGAGTGATGAATGTTTACATGTCGCAATGAGTAATTAAGGTATTACCAAGAATAAAATGGAGACTTTGGTGTTCTTAGAGGGGTAGTCCCTACCACTGTACTGTAATACAGCCATAAGCGAGTCAAGGGACGTTACTACGCTTGCTGGAAGCCTCTGAGATCTGATGCGGCGTTTGATACGTTAAAAATTCTATTTCTACCTATAAAGAGACTGGTATGAGTCACATCTTCTTAAGATGGTTGTTGGTTTTATTGTGTGTTTCGGTAGTCTCAGGCTGTGCTAACGTTAGATGGAGCCATCCCGCGCCTTCGTCCGAGCTCGTGGAAGACGTTGCCAATGATATTTACGGCATTAAGTACGAGAAAGACTACACTGCCAAGACAGAAGAGCCTGCCACGCAAGAAGAGTTTGATCAGATTATGGATAATCCGCCTACCAAGGAAACGCGCGGTATAAGGTTGGTGGCGAGGGTGGAAGATGAGACCTTTTTCATGGCGGGCTATAGCACGCATCTGTATCAGTTGGGTTTAAATTCAGAAAAAGACTATGCCCGCTATAACATCGAATATAAGCCTGTGATTGGATATAAATATGCTTATCGAGGGAAGATTACGGGCATTGCGTTTCAGTCGCCGCATATGGCGATGAGCAACAATGATAGAACTAGCTTAGTGCTACGAACCAAGCCGGTTTCGGCGTTTAATGTGAAACTCTTTTATGAAGATAACACTACCGCCACATTTGAATTTTTGTCCTCTGAGCTCTCTACTCGATTTGGTGGAGGGTTTAAGTTAACACCCCTGAGCTACTTCGATGGTTGGCTGCTCATTGATCATAGCTATTACAGTGATACCTTTACCTTAAGTGGCCCCTATAACCGTTAAGGCTACACGGTGTATATGTGATCTCAGGTTAGCATCAAACTGTAGCTGTGTTTTGTAGATCAGACACATTACTGTTGCTACCCTCCTAGCGATTTGCCTAAAACCCTACTTTCTAGTGATATAAGTGCCGAAAGAGTGCTTTTTACTAGTGAAGTAGGGTTTTTTTGTATTGAACATAATGGCATCTTGCGAAAGACTTAAAACATCAATTCTATATTTCATAAAATTATAAGTGATTGAATTTTTTAATTTTTTTGTTGCGATTTATATAAGGAGTAGTTTGGAGCATTCATGCTTTAATGCGTCGTGGTAGAGAGGTGGTTAACTTTAAAAAACTATTTTGGAGAACACGTCTATGCATGTAGCAGAAAAGAATAAAGGTTTATCCATAGTGATATGGATAGCGGTCGCCTTACTAGGTGCTTTCGCATTGGGAACGGTAGCCCTGACTCGTGGAGAAACCGTGAGCGCCCTGTGGGTAGTCATCGCGGCAGTGTGCGTGTATTTAATCGCATACCGTTACTACAGCAAATTTATTGCTAATAAAGTGTTTGAGCTGAATGCGAATCGCATGACTCCAGCTTGGAAACACAACGATGGTTTGGACTACGTTCCTACCAATAAACACATTTTATTTGGACACCACTTTGCAGCGATTGCGGGGGCAGGGCCGTTGGTTGGGCCTGTGTTGGCAGCGCAAATGGGGTATTTGCCCGGCATGTTATGGATTCTGGCGGGTGTGGTGTTTGCCGGTGCCGTGCAAGATTTCACAGTACTGTTTATTTCTAGTCGCCGTGATGGGCGTTCGCTGGGTGATTTGATCAAGGCAGAATTAGGGCCAGTGGCAGGCGTGATTGCGCTGTTTGGGGCCTTCATGATCATGGTCATCATTCTGGCGGTGTTGGCCTTGATTGTGGTGAAAGCGCTGATTGGATCTCCGTGGGGCACCTTTACTGTTGCAGCCACCATTCCTTTAGCGATCTTCATGGGGATTTACCTGCGCTATCTGCGTCCAGGCAAAATCGGTGAGGTATCTGTCATTGGTTTGGTATTGCTGTTGGCGTCCATCATTTACGGTCAGGATGTGGCACAACACCCTTACTGGGGTGAGTTCTTCAATTTGGATGGCGAAGAACTGACATGGGCGTTGATTATCTACGGTTTTATCGCTGCCGTATTGCCTGTGTGGTTGCTGTTGGCACCGCGTGATTACCTGTCTACTTTCCTAAAAATCGGCACGATCGTTGGCTTGGCCATAGGTATTATCTTTGTAGCACCGCCATTGAAAATGCCTGCAGTCACGCAGTTTATTGATGGTACGGGGCCAGTGTGGGCGGGTGGTTTGTTCCCCTTCTTGTTCATCACCATTGCGTGTGGCGCGGTATCGGGGTTCCATGCACTGATTTCGTCGGGCACTACACCTAAGATGATCGAAAACGAAACCCAAGCGCGTTACATCGGTTATGGCGCGATGTTGATGGAATCCTTTGTGGCCATCATGGCGTTGATCGCTGCATGCGTGATCGAGCCGGGTATTTACTACGCCATGAACAGTCCGGCTGCACTGATAGGAACCACACCAGAGCAAGTGGCGCAGGTGGTGTCTAGCTGGGGTTTTGTGATTCAGCCTGAGCAACTGACCTCCATGGCTGCAGCGGTAGGCGAGAACACAATCATCTCGCGTGCGGGCGGCGCTCCTACCTTAGCGGTGGGTATGGCCTACATTCTGCACTATATGTTTGGTGGGCCTAGCATGATGGCTTTCTGGTATCACTTCGCCATCTTGTTTGAAGCTCTGTTCATTCTGACGGCGGTGGATGCGGGTACGCGAGCAGGTCGTTTTATGCTGCAAGACTTGTTGGGGACATTTGCTCCCAGCATGCGTGCAACTGATTCGCTGGTGGCCAACCTTACGGCGACGTTGTTATGTGTGGGTGCATGGGGTTATTTCTTGTATCAGGGGGTTGTGGATCCATTGGGTGGCATCAACACCTTGTGGCCATTGTTCGGTATTGCTAACCAGATGCTGGCGGCGGTAGCGCTAACCTTGGGTACAGTGGTGCTGTTCAAAATGAAAAAAGACCGCTACGCGTGGGTGACAGCAGCACCTACGGTGTGGCTGTTGATCTGCACACTAACGGCAGGTTTCCAGAAAATATTCCACCCAAATCCAAAAATTGGCTTCTTGTCTCACGCTGAAATCTATAGTGCTGGTTTGGCGGAAGGTACCATCATGGCACCGGCTAAATCCTTGGAACAAATGCGTCAGGTCATCATCAATGACTACGTAAACTCCATACTGTGCGCATTGTTTATCTTCGTGGTGATTAGCATGGTGTTCTTTGGTATACGAGCTATCCAGAAAGCTCGTCGTAACCCACAGAATACAACGGCTGAAACACCTTTTGAGCCATTGCCTCCACAGGCCTTGGCAGGAGCAGAGTAACCATGAAAACCACTGGATTATTCAGCAGCTTTGCCCGTTCAGCCACACAAACGGGCGCTCAAACAGGTCGTTACCTAGGGCGTACGTTACGCCTGATGGTAGGGGTGCCGGATTACGATGTGTATGTGAAGCATATGCAAACTACACATCCAGATCAGGAGCCTATGGACTACGCTACTTTTTTTAAAGAAAGGCAGGCAGCACGTTACGGCGGTAAGGGCAGAATTATGTGCTGCTAATGCATAGCGCCATAACCAATGCGTTGTGGCGTTTGAAGTCATAAAAGCACTCCTAGGCTAGTTTCTAGCCGCGGGGTGCTTTTTTGATGAAGACATACTATATGGATAGGCGCAGACGGGTTTGGTGTAAAGCGGTCATACTATAGGTATAGGCGTTGCGCGATAGCACGATGCATAGTGTCTTTGGCGAATGGGGTTAGTATGTACGTATGCTTTTTGTCTTAAGAGCCTCACTGTTATAGGGGGTTGCCCGTGTTTAGAGACTTGATTGATGATTTGGATGACATGTCTGCAGGACCAGAAATTCTGCTAGATGTGCCATTCGTGCCTACTGATGACAGCGTCATCAAGAAAATGCTGGGCCTGGCACGGGTCAATGCCAAAGATGTGCTGTACGACTTAGGTTGTGGCGATGGTCGTATTGTGATTGCCGCTGCTAGAGCTTATGGCACGCAGGGCATAGGCATAGAAATGGATCCATTGCGTGTTGCTGATGCCATGGAAAATGCAGCGCATGCCCGAGTAGAACATCTGGTGGATTTCCTGGAAGAGAGCATTTTTACGGCTGACATCAGTGATGCCACGGTGGTGACCTTATACCTGCTAGAGTCTGTTAACTTGGATTTACGGCCTCGTTTGCTCAGCGAATTACGTCCTGGTGCACGCATTATTTCTCATGCGTTCAGCATGGGGGATTGGAAGGCAGACGAAGAGCTAGAGCTTAGTGGCATTAGCATCTACAAGTGGATAGTGCCTGCTCAGGTAGAGGGGGCATGGGAGTGGGAAGGTTTAGACGGCAAGACCTATTACGTGGAATTGCAACAAACATTCCAAGAGGTCACCGGTACGGCATGGATAGGTGATCATCAGGTAACACTGAGCTGTGCGCTATTACAGGGCGATAGCCTAGAGCTACACATACAAGACGCCGACAACACCTCACATATGGTCACGCTGATTTTTGCGGATGGTGAGATAGAGTCTGTGTTTGAAAGCGTATAGTTGATCACATCCGCCACCATGGTGCATAGGTAAGAACACAGGGGTATGTAGAGTAATGCAGGGTGTTTTGCAGAGGGTACAGAACTGGGGCAAGAGGCTGAGCGCCTGCCTATGTAGGAAAGGGCTGATGTGCGTCGTATTGAGTATGTTGCCTTTCACCGTACAGTCACACCCGCATGCGTGGATTTACGTAGAAACCTCGTTTTTGATGTTTGCTGATGGGTATGTCACTGGGATAGAGCAGCACTGGAATTACGACAACTTTAGCTTTAGCCTTAGGGGATGTGGTGCAGTTTTCGGGCGATCTTCGTGATGATGAGCTGCACTTACGCTTCACGGTGCTGTTACAGCAGCCTATTAAAATGGCTGATTCAGACCTTGAGTTAGCGGTTTTTGACCCGTCTTTTTATATTGAAATACTGCAGCACCCAGAAACGCCTCCACGTATGCAGGGCGACTCGGCGCTTGAGTGTGAGGTGCGGCTGCAATACCCAGAACCCACTACTGAAGACTTCTTAAAAGCGGCTGCTATTGATAGTGGGCTAGAGGTAGGCCCACAATTTGGTGCACTGTTTGCCGAGACCGTTCACGTACACTGCAAATAACGAAACAGTGGCCGTAGGTGCCGTGTTCTAGAACAGCGGGTTTGGGGTGCTACGTAGCCCTTGCTGCAATAGCCCTATGCCTAGCAGCAAAATCACCATGCCCCCTAGCAAACCCAGCAAGTCAAAGTAAAGGTGATGGGGAGTTGAGCCGGACTGGCGTTGAAAAAATCGTAAGGCCAACTGCTTGAACGATACGGTAATAATGGCTAATACGCTCACTGTGAGGGCTGTGCCTATGGACATGGCTACGACAGCGGCAATACCCACCCAGCGCAAGTCCAAAGAATACGCGCCTAGCAAGACTAAGGTCGCGCCTGTACATGGTCGCAATCCTATAGCCATGATGATGGGGATAGCAGTGCGCCATGTTAATGGTTGGCTGAGGTGTGTTTGGTTTAATTGATGGGCGCCACCACACTCGGCACAATACGACTGCATTTTTCGGCCAGTAGTAAACAGCCCTTTACTTGCGGGTTTAGGACGTTTCCAGTGTTGATAGAGCTTGCGCGCACTACGCAGTGCCAGAATGGCGCCCAGTGCTATCACAAATGCAAAACTAATATTTTCCAGTTGAGTGGCGGCTTGTTGGGTATGGCGTAATGAGTAACCCAGCAACTTGGCTAAAAGCTCTACCAAGAGAACCGCAACAGCACCCTGCATGAGTGATGAGGCAATGGAAAGCATAATCCCTCGGCGTAATAGGGTTCTACTGGTGCCTAAATAAGTGGTGATCACAGCTTTACCATGCCCTGGTCCCGCTGCATGAAACACACCATATAGCAAACTAATACCAATCAGTGGCCATGCCGCAGACCAGCCACCCTGAGACACCACACGCAGTGTGGTCGCCAGTTGTCTATGTAGTTGTGCTTGGGTTTTTAGTACCCACAGCAAAAACTGATTCCACGGCACATAGCGGTATAAGAGCCCTATGACGACAAGAATGAGTGCTGCGATGACTACAGAGCGTGTCCACAGACGTGTGGATGACGGGCTTAGTTCGGGCATTGTATATGTACTTTTTCTGCAAATAAGTGACCCAGATCGTCGTCAACACTGTCACCTTTATCTAATGCAAAGGCGCGGCTGAAGTCCTCGGCAGAGGGGGTAGGCTGGGTGATGTAGGCACTGCACGGCAACCCATGGTTTGGGTACAGCGTAGGGGGCGACTCTGCAGGGTGAGTCATGTGTATATAGTAGGTGGGGTCGTAGACCGAGAAAGAGACGGTGTCCTGTCGTGGGTCTACAGGTTTTGCTAATGGTGCAGAAAAGGATAACAGCAGTTGTGAGCCACGCTTCTCTATAGAAAACTGTGTGATGGTGCCGAATGCCGCGCGCTGATCATTGATAACAAGGCGAATGAAGTAGCTGTAGGGCTCAAGGTTGTGGATGACATCCGTGGCGTACTGTTGCAGGGCTTGGTCAGTGTTTTCATAGTCTTCTGCAATGCCATCCAGTATGGCGGCGCTGTATAAGTCATCAAACAACCACGCTTGTTCTATAGCCTGTATTTGGCCATCTTCCGAGAGTACGATATTGCTTTGTACGTCTATCCAAGCATGTGGGTGTGCGTGTACCTGAAAAGAGAAAACGGTCAGTCCACATCCTAATAGGGCAAGGAGTTTTTTCACGCGTAGATAGCCTCTTGAGGTGAAGCAGTTGGGCAAGTTGGATGAGTGATAGCGGAAACAGAGAAACTAATGACGCGCCTTTAATGATAAAAGGCGGTAGAGCCGAGAAAGCATACACAATGTTGTGTGGTGGCTGTTTGATGTAGTGGCGCGACCAACAGGAATCGAACCTGTATCGAGAGCTTCGGAAACTCTAATTCTATCCATTGAACTATGGTCGCAGAACTAAGCATTTTACCTTGTTTTTGGAAAAAATGCTGGAAGCTATAGGGTGTAGACGGCAGGTTAGGGCATGGTGTGCGTACAAGTTGGGTGCAGTCCGCTATAATGCGATGTTAGTCACTATGTACGGATTGCCTAGAAGGGAAGCGTAGGTATGGCAGTGCGTGTATGCGTCTTTAATTTTGGCGTGGCTCGTAAAGAGTTGTCGCCTGTTACTGTTCAAATTTGCGGGATCCGATTATGAGCAATACGGAACAACTCCATAATAATCAAGGTGGCCAGCAAGGCCCAAAATTCTCTTTACAGCAAATCATGCTGGTTGTGATCTTGGCCGTGATTGTGCCTATCGCACTGGTGGTGATGCTAGTGAACTTGTTTTCGGTGGGGCTGAAAGCCGGTGCTAGCTATAACGATCAAGCCCATGAAGCTATTGCTGCCCGTATTCAACCTGTAGCAGGTTTTGTACTGGGGCCAGCAGAACTCGTAGCGGAAGGGCCTAAAGTGCTGAAAACAGGTAAAGAAGTATACGAATCAACCTGTGCGACCTGTCACTCCTCGGGGATTGCAGGAGCGCCGTTGTTTGGTAGCGCTGAAGCGTGGTCTCCATTCGTACAGCAAGGTTACGATGCGATGCTGACAGTCGCGCTGAACGGTAAAGGAGCTATGCCAGCCCGTGGTGGTAACGCAAGTTTGGAAAACCTCGAGGTTGAACGTGCGATAGTTTATATGGCGAACGAAGCCGGTGCCGGTTTTGCTGAGCCTGCAGCACCAGCGGAAGACGAAGTCGCTTCTGAATAAAAGCAGGCGGCGTAAATAACCCCCCTGTTTGTGCTTCAGCATAAAAGCCTAGCCGCTACTATGTTGATCGCACATAAAAAAGCAGAACCTGTAAGTAGGTTCTGCTTTTTTTATGACCGAATAGCGGGGTTAGCTATTGGTTTCAAAAGAGCTTAAGTAGTCCTCAAAGCTTTGATTCGCTTGGGCTGACTCAATGTTTTCTTGCAAAGTCAGGGACTCTGTTGCGGCTTGTTCGTAAGCGGCTTGGCGTTTAGGGCACAGGGCCGTATCCAACAAGTGCTGACGATGAGCTTGGCTTTGTTTCAGGCTAAAGTCTACAAAGCTCAAACCAGAAGCGCTTAGATCTCGCAGCAAACGTGCTGAGGGTGTGTTGTCTGGATCGCGTAGCTTATGGAGCTGAGCATTCAGAGCATCGCGGTGGGCGTGGCCGCTTTGTAAGTGCTGATCCAATAGATCAGCATACGGGGCCATCGCTTCCAGCAGTTGGTTACCCCAGTCTTGAAGACTAATACTGCCGTGTTCTGGTGTGTGCAGAATCAGGCCAGGCTTACGGCCTTCACGTACGACGTGGGCAAAGTTGTTTTTACTGTGCTGACAGAAGCCGTTGTTAGGGAACTCATCGCTGGACTCTAAAGTACAGAATAACAAGAAGGTGTCTAAGAAGTGACAGCTTTGTTCGCTAATGCCTAATGGGGAATAGGGGTCTATATCCAGACAGCGTACTTCCACGTACTCCACACCACGTTGTGCTAGCGCAGCCGAAGGGCGTTCGCCTGACTGCGTGGTACGTTTAGGGCGTATGTTGGAGTAGTACTCGTTTTCTATCTGCAGAATATTGGTGTTGAGCTGGATCCACTCACCGTCACGGTGTGTGCCTAGGCGTTCGTAATCAGGCCACGGTGTGCGTGTTGCGTGCAGCATGCGCATCAAGAAGGTGTCCAGATCGTTGTAGCACAGTTGTAGTTCGGCCTGAGCTTCTTTGTTTTGATAGCCCAGATCGCTCATGCGTAAGCTGGTCGCCCACGGCAAGGTGTAGCTGTCAGGGGCGACTTGTTCCAAAGCCAGCGAGTGGCCTTTCAAGAAACCACTAGACACTACGGGTGATGCACCAAACAGGTACATCAGCAGCCACGAGTAACGGGTGAAGTTACGGATCAGTGCCAAATAACCCGTAGAGCGTTGTTCTTGTAAGTCCAAGCCCTCAAAGCCCATCAATGGCCATAGGGTGTCGGGCAACGAGAAGTTGTAATGTATGCCAGCAATACACTGCATACGTTTACCGTAACGCTCGGCTAAGCCGCGTCGGTAAATGTGCTTCATCATGCCCACATTGGACTTGCCGTACCACGCGATAGGAATGTCTTTTTCGCTAGGCAGCAAGGCTGGCATGGACTGATTCCACATGGTTTCAGTGTCTATGCCTTGGGCGGTGAAAATGTGTATAGCTTCTAGCTCATCCAACAGACTAGCCACGTTGTGATGCGTGCCTGTGATCAGCTCCAGCAGTGCTTCTGAATAGTCTGTAGTGATGTGCTTGTTGGTCAGAGCAGAGCCCAGCGCAACAGGGTGCGGGCGTCGAGACAGGTGTGCAGACGTATCAACTCGCAGTCCTTCTTTTTCTATACCGCGTCGTAACGTGCGCAGGATATCAGGCTGATTTTGAAGGACGTGGAGTAGTCTGGAGCGAGTATTCATTGAGGCCACCACGGGGGTTGGATAACCCTATTAAATAGTACTAGTTTGATAGGAATTAAAGCAGTATATGCCGATCAGGTAGGCTTTGCCCAAAAAAAGCAGCAGTGGGGCTGTGCAAGCGGGCGCCAAGTGATACACTTTTATCGATCAATTCATTTGTTTGCGCCGATTTGCCTGATCCGCTTGCGGGCGCTCCATAAATCCAGCTAAAGAGGTCCCTATGGGTACTACTGCTAATTCTATTCCTGTTACGGCAGGCTTGTCTGATGCCATCGTTCCTGAAGGTTCGGTGGGTATAGTCAAACCAGAAATCATTGGTTTTTCCGAGCCCTTGCTGCTGAAAAGCGGCCAAGTGCTGCCGCAGTATGAGCTGTGTGTGGAAAGCTATGGCACATTGAACGACGATCGCAGCAATGCGGTGCTGGTGTGCCACGCGTTAAACGCCTCGCACCATGTGGCCGGCATAGATGCTACCAATCCTAAAAACATAGGCTGGTGGGACAACATGGTTGGCCCCGGCAAACCGTTGGATACCGACCGTTTCTTTGTCATAGGTGTGAACAACATAGGTTCATGCTTTGGCTCGACAGGCCCAGCCTCTACGAATCCTGCGACTGATAAGCCATGGGGCGCCGATTTTCCTATTTTGACAGTGGAAGATTGGGTGAATGCTCAGGCTCGTTTGGCAGATTATTTTGGCATCCAAAAATTCGCTGCTGTCATGGGCGGTTCGCTGGGGGGGATGCAAGCACTGGAATGGGCGATTAGCCAACCAGATCGTCTAGAAAACTGCATTGTTATCGCTAGTACACCTCGATTAAGCGCGCAGAACATTGCGTTTAACGAAGTGGCGCGACGAGCCATTATTTCTGATCCTGAGTTTCATGCTGGGGATTACTATGCGCACAACACCGTGCCGCGTAGTGGGTTGGGTGTGGCGCGTATGTTGGGTCATATCACCTATTTGTCCGATACGGTCATGGCCGAGAAATTTGGCCGTAGTCAGCGTAATCCTTTGGATGGACAAGCGTATCGCTATGGTTACGACGTAGAGTTCGAGGTGGAGTCCTACCTGCGTTATCAAGGCGAGAAATTTTCTACCTATTTTGATGCGAATACCTATTTGCTGATTACGCGTGCGTTGGATTATTTCGACCCCTCGCGTCAGCATAATGGTGATTTGGCCAAAGCTTTGGCGCATGTGAAAGCGAAGTTCTTGTTGGTGTCGTTCACTACAGACTGGCGCTTCTCTCCGGAGTGTTCACGTGAAATCGTGCAAGCACTGTTGAAAAACAGGCTGTCAGTGACATATGCCGAAGTGGATGCGCCGCATGGGCACGACGCGTTCTTGTTAGATGACGAGCGTTATCACGGGGTGGTGCAAGGATATTATGACCATATTGCAGAGACTATGGGGTTGGGAGCCCGTGCACGAGTAACGGGAGTATTAGCATGAGCAACATACATACAGCGTCTTTAGCGCAGCGTCCTGACTTACAGCGTATTGCATCGTGGATTGAGCCTTCCTCCAGTGTGCTGGATTTGGGCTGTGCCGATGGTAAATTGTTAGCTCACTTGCGCGACTCGTTGCAGGTGGATGGCATAGGCGTAGAGCGTCATCCGCAGTCTATGATTAGCTGTGTACGCCGCGGCGTACCTGTGATTCAGCAAGACTTGGAACAAGGTTTGGCATTGTTTACAGACCAGTCTTTTGACACGGTGGTATTATCTAAGACCTTGCAGTCTATGTTGAATACCGAACATATTTTGCGCGAAATGGCACGAGTGGCGCGGTTCGGAGTTGTGTCTTTCCCGAACTTTGGACACTGGTCACACGGTTTGTCTATTTTGGCTGGACGTATGCCAGTATCGGGTGAAATGCCGTACCAATGGTATGACACGCCCAATATCCACTTGTGTACGTTCAAAGATTTTGAAGATCTGGCACGTTCACTGAATTTACGTATCACTCATCGTGCAGCCTTTGACCACAGTACTGAGGTGCGTGTATTACCTAGCCTGCGTAGTCGTTTGGCTGTATATCGTTTTGAATCGCCGCATGCGGCAGCTTAGATAAAGGTTTTAGCATTATGGCGTCTCCCTATGCCAGTCCCCGAGTGTTGTCATTGCTGGCGTTGGGGTTTGCGAGTGGCTTGCCACTGGCTCTGACAAGTGGGACGTTACAGGCTTGGGCTACCGTAGAAAATGTCAGTTTGACGCAAATTGGCTTTTTGACGCTGGTGGGGTCAGCCTACACGCTGAAATTTTTGTGGGCACCACTGATAGATCGCTTTGCATTCCCTATCTTAGGGCGTAGACGCGGTTGGATTCTCATTTCTCAATTGTTGCTGGCGCTATCCATTGTGGGTATGGGGTTATTATCGCCCGGCACACAGCTCATGCCGTTAGCCTTGTTGGCGGTGTTTGTGGCCTTTATGTCGGCCACGCAAGATATTGCTTTTGATGCATACAGTACTGATGTCTTGCACCAAGACGAGCGAGCGGCGGGTGCTGCCTTGCGTGTGTTGGGCTACCGTATAGCCATGTTGGTATCCAGTGGTTTGGCCCTGATTCTGGCTGACAAATGGTTGGGTTGGCAGTATACCTACATGCTGATGGGCTTATTGATGGCTGGGTGTATGGTAGCGACGTTGATGGCCCCTGAGCCTGAGCTGAAAGTGAAGCCTCCGCGTAACTTGCGTGATGCGGTAGTAGAGCCATTTAAAGAGTTTTTCTCCCGCGAGGGGGCGCTGAGCTTATTGCTGCTGATTGTGCTGTACAAGCTGGGTGATGCATTTGCTGGGGCGCTATCCACCACATTTTTGATTCGTGGTGCAGGGTTCAGCTTAAGCGAAATCGGCTACATCAATAAAATATTCGGCTTAGCGAGCACCATTGCTGGGGCGCTGTTAGGCGGCAGCATGATGGCAAAGTTGGGTCTGTACCGAGCCTTGATGCTATTTGGTATTTTGCAGGCAGTGTCTAACCTAGGGTACTGGGTCTTGGCGGTGAACGCGTCTGAGCTGTGGCTGATGGCAGTGGTAGTGGGGCTAGAGAACCTATGCGGCGGCTTGGGTACGGTAGCGTCTGTGGCTCTCTTGATGGCACTGTGCAATAGACAGTTCTCGGCCACGCAGTTTGCGCTGCTATCAGCTTTGGCGGCAGTGGGACGTACCTATTTGGCAGGCCCACTAACCCCATTTTTAGTGGAAGGTTTAGGCTGGCCTACCTTCTTCTTGGTGACTATTGTGATTGCCTTGCCAGGGCTGTTCTTACTGCGCTGGCGTAAGCAGCAAATCCTGGCGTTGGATCGTACAGAGTAATTACAACATACCCAGTGAGCGGCCTATAGCAACGGCAGCGGGCATGAGCAACGCGGTAGCAATACCAGTCAGGCTCATACCCAAGGCTGCAAAAGCTCCCGTGGTTTGATTGAGCTGCATAGAGCGTGCTGTACCAATAGCGTGCGCCGTTAAACCTAGCGTAAAGCCTTCAGTAATGGGGTCTGTGACCTTCATCATGCGCAGCAGCGGCACAGCAATAATGGTGCCACCAATGCCGGTAATAGCTACCGACACAGCAGCCAGCGACGGCTCACTACCAAAATAATCCACCAGCGCCATGGCTATAGGCATAGTGGCCGATTTAGGCATCATGGCAATAATGATGGCCGACGAACCACCCAACGCCCACGCAATAAACACCGTACTAAACATAGCCACGTTGGTGCCCACAAATAGTGCGGCCATAATGGGCTTCCAGTGTTGGCGTAGCAGTTTCAACTGTTTATACAGTGGGATCGCCAATGCTACGGTAGCTGGGCCAATCAACAATTGTATAAACTGTGCACCTTCAAAGTAGTGCTCATACGGGGTGTCTGTCCATTGCAAAATGGGTACCAGAATCACTACCGAGGTCAGCACGGGCAACAGAAATGAGTTGGAATTAGCACGCTTGTAGATAGTCAGGGTGAACAAATACACGCAGAGTGTGAGTGTTAACCACAGCAAGGGTGACTCGGTCAGGAAGACCCAGATACGGAAGAAATCGTCGTTCATTGTTCTTCCTTGTCTGCTTGTCTGGTCATCAGTTTTTTGAGCACAAAAGCGGTGCAGAAGATAGTCAGTGCTACCGCTAGCAAGTTACCCACAATAAAGGGCAGCCATTCTTCGGCAATCTTGTCAAAGAACAGCATGATCCCTGTGACCGTAGGAATGAACAGCAGCATCAAATGCTGCAATAGCGCTGTGCCTGCTTTATCAAGCTCGGTAGGAATGCCACCGCGTATGATGAATACAGCAAGCAGCAGCAACATGCCGGCTAAAGGTCCGGGTAATGGTATGCCCAAGTATTGGACTACGATTTCCCCTAGTAATTGAAAGACGAATAAGGCTGTAATAGCAACAATCATGGAGCCTCTCCGCCGGCTGCTAAAGATAGTTATTATTGACTGTTAGCGCTGACCACAGGAGTCGCGACCCAGGTGCGCCACCGTAGCTCTACTTCTTCGGGTAGATAGACTACGACGGGCAATCGGCTATTGTAGTACAACAATGAGCCAGCACTGCCAGTCACTGGCACAAACTGCATCTTTTTGCTGTCTTCCGGACACGCCATCATTGTTGAGATAGGGCCCTCTATACTGGGAAGCACATAGTAGGTATAACCCCAGCCTTCTAGCGTTTTTTCTTCTAGCTGACCAATGAACTGACGCGTGTTGCAGTCGGTCTCTATGACTTTGCCGGGTAGCAGTTCTACTTTCAGATCATTTTCATAGTTACCCACAGGCAAGTGGATCACATGACGTACAAAACCGGGCTCGGGCGCGGGGAAAGCATCCACAGGGTCATTGACGGTAATGACGTTAGCAGGCGGTGCTTTGGGTGCAGCCTCAGTCGCGTTTGTAGCGGCAGCGGGTTCTTGGGCAGGCGTAGCGTCCGCGTCTGTTGCAGTCGCCGGAGTTTGTGCTTCTGGAGTGGCCGCTACCGTTGGCGTTTCTGGTGCTGTAGCAGGTGAACTGTTGCTAGCTGGTGCTGCGGCTTGTGCCAAGGTAAGGGGGCTGTGGCCCAGTAAGCCTGCAGACAGTAAAGCGGCACACAGTGCTACCGCTGGGGTATGGCGGTTGCGAAACGCGTGAGACATGGTGTTCTCCCAAGAAAACATAGGGTATAGACGGCCGGAATGAACGCCACATTGTACTGTTAGTGCTTAGAGCGAGACATCGGTGAGAGGCGATTCTTTTGTGGCTTGATTGTGAAAATAGTAAGTGTTTTTTCCAGACTGCTTAGCTAAATACATGGCTTGGTCAGCCAGTTGTAGCAGGCGTTCTGGGTCGGTGGCATCGGTAGGGTAGAAGCTCACCCCAATACTGGCAGATACGGTGATGGGCTGTAAACCGTGTATTTGATACGGTTGAGCCAGTAAGCTCAACAGTTCTTGCAGCAAGCCGCAGCAGTCTTTGGGGGATTTAAAGTCGCCCAGTAATAACACCATTTCATCGCCGCCTAAGCGGGCAACGGTATCGGTTTTTCGTAGCTTGCTGGTCAGTCGTAACGCCACCTCTTTAAGCAGCATGTCACCGATGCTGTGTCCATACTGGTCGTTCACAGCTTTAAAGCCATCTAGGTCTACATAGCAAGTGGCCAGCAGGTTTTGATTACGGTCGGCATGTGACAGTGCTTGTCGTAAGCGATCGGTAAGCAGGTAGCGATTAGGCAATTGGGTGAGCGAGTCAAAGTGTGCCAGGCGCTCCAAACGTGCCTCGCGAGCTTTGAGTAGGCTCACATCGGTCCCCACCACGATATAACGCAGAATGGCTCCCTTGTTATTGCGCACCGGCACAATAGAGACCTGCAAGGGGCGCTCGGTCTGATTATGGGAGTGCATGGTGACTTCGCCTTGCCATGCGCCTGTCGTCATGACTTCTTGCCAAATAGCACGCTGGTAGTTCACCGCTTGTGATGAGGGTGGCAGCAACAGGTCTACAGTATGACCACGCAATTCGCTTAGGGTATAACCGCTTAAACGTATGGCTGATGGGTTGGCATTAATGATGCGATGCTCATCATCCAGAATCAGAATGCTGTCATAACTGCGTTTAAATACGCTGGCCGCAATGCGCTGCTCAAACTCATTACGACGGGTTTCAGTGATGTCGGTTTGCACACCGTCACACAGAATATCGCCGTTAGGCAGGCGAGTAGAGTTGCTTTCTATGCGTATCCAACGCTCTTGGCCGTTGATGATGGCGCGGGTGTCTAAGCGCATGGGGCGCAGCCACGCACGAGCCTCAGCAGTTAAGCGTATAGTTTCTGCACGGTCTTCTTCGTGCCAGCAGTCGCTGATGGCTTTGGGGTCGGCATAAATCGCTTTATCCGACAGGCTATACATTTCACACAGACGCGGGCTGACGTACTCATACATGATGGCACCGTCTAGCGATTGGCGTAGGGTGAACACACCCACCGGAATACGTTGTACTAGATTTTCGTAGCGCTCTTTAGCCAGCAGTAGTTCTTGTTCGGCTCGGGCGTGATCGCTGAGATTTATCCCAATGCCTATGGCATGGTTCTCATCAATCTGTATATTGCCCCACAGTGTGCTGAGTCTATGACCTTGTTTAGTGCGTGGGTGCCAGGTTTGAAACGAGACTTCACGGGTAAAGATGCTGTGGCGTGCTGCCGAGCGTTGAATGGTATCTGGATACAGTAGTGCCAGAGGGTCTGGTGAGTTGAATAACTCTTCGCGTTTCCAACCAAATACACGCTCGCATTCTTTGTTCCACACTATACAGCGACCATCCATATCAAAGCTGTTAATCAGTACTGGAGCATGGTTGAACAGCTTGTCGTATTGATCCGTGGTATACAGATTTTGCGCTTGTTTGAGCTGCTGTGTGCGGTAGCTGATGTTACAGGTGAGAGCTAAGGGCAGACTGCCCAGCAAGAACCAAAGTAGTTCAGGGGCTTCGTTGCCTGAGTACACATACTGCTGTGCCACCAACATGGTGGAGGTCATGCACAACAGACTGATGCTAAAGAGCAGTAAGTTCTGTCTGGTGGATAACCATGCTAGTGCAGGTAAGAGTAAAAACAACCCATTGGGGCCATAGCGGTAGGCGTAGTACGAAGCCAGGCAGAGCAGTACGGTACTGAGCAGAAACTCGGTGAGTCGTGGTCGCTGAAACGTACAGCCCTTCACCCACGCCAGTACCAGGGGAATGAATAAGAGTTTTTCTATTAAGCTTACGGCCCAGAGATTGAGATAACAGTCTCGCAGGCTAGCTTGTAGTAGGGGATGACTAAGGTGCAGGACCACGCTATAGCCAAGCGCGCTCAGGTTTTGTGTGCCCAGAGCGAGCACCAGCATCAACGTAATGAAGTGGCGTGGGGACTCTAATGAGGCATCAAAGCGCAGTTTGCGCATGATCCAGCAGGTGAGCACTATTTCTAAGGCTGCAATGGCGGCCAGCAAAAAGCTGTATTCAATGGATGTGTTGCCGGCTAACGCATAGATGAACTGTGCAGCGGCTGCGCTCATCCAAAATCGGGGGTCGCGCGCCAATGCTAGTGCCAGAACGACACCAGAGGGGATGAGTAATCCAGGGAGTGCGTTGAGTGTGGGGTTGTAGTCAATAAATTGCCCCCATACTATGCCCAACACTATTTGTACTAAAGCGATGAATACTGCCCACACCCCAAAGGGCAGCCTATGTCTGCCTTGAGGATCGCCTGCAACGAGAGGGGGGGAGAGGGGGGCACTCATCGGCCAAGCATAATTGTATTGTTAGCAAATGTGTGCTTTTCTATTCATCATTTGATATTTCTTAACAGTTTATTTCTGAACGGTGTAAGACCTATAGCTGCTCCACAGCACAATTAGCCAGAAAGCGTACACCATCACCCCACTATTATGAGTGAGGAATGCTTGTGATAACCCGAAATCTATATAGGCAATAGGCAAAAGAAAACCAGCTGTTGCTAATGAGCGCTGTGTTAAGGACTCAGCGCGTAATCCTGGAGCAAAGAGGCGTAACGGCACTATATATAGAAACAATAAGGCCAGAATTCCTACTATGCCCTGTTTTGCAGCGTTATTTAGTATTTCGTTGTGGGGGTGGCCAAATTGTTTTACAACGGGATGGGCTTTGCCTTGTTCAGCAAGTTCAGTCATGGCCTGTTGGTACTGCGCTTTACCCCAACCAAAAATGGGTTTAGCCAAGAATAATTGGCTAGCACCTTTCCACATTTCAAATCTAGCACCTACAGACGTATCACTAGAGCCTTGGCTGTAAAGGGTGACGTTATTGATGGCTTCATGTACTCGCTGTTGTACACCAAACTGTGGAACGCTATAGATCACTACGGCTAGTGCGACAACGGCGCTGATAAGTAGGGCTTTCAGGCGTAGTGAAAAATACTGGTGGTAAACACGAAAGAAGATTAGTGCGATCAACGGTAAACCTATCCAGCCACCGCGACTGCCTGAGAACAACGAACCAGCAATACCACCTATGGCACCTAGACCTAACAATAGAATCCAGCACCGTTTGTTGGGGCGGGTACAGGCCCACGCTAGGCCAGCCAAACACAATAGGCCAGTCAGCATGGAAATATTGCCGAATTGAATAACGTGAGTGAAGCCTTTTGCGCGATATACATGCAAAAAGATTTTTTGGTATCCAGCCCAACCGCCAGCCAATATGCCGCCTGTTGCTAAACCAGCCCATAACCAAGTGAGGCGAGGGGGAAATTTCAGTACAAAAAATAGAGCAATAGCCGCAGCAAGAAAGCGGCTGGGTAAGTCATAAGCGCGTGAGGGATACTGATAGAGTAGGGCTTCAATGATACCCATCAAGCCGTAAAGGACTAAAGCCGCCAGAACCAACCAATCTTGTTTAGTGAGTGTTGGTTTGTTACGGCTAAACAGAACATAGAGTCCACCTAATAAAAGCAGGGCAGCACCTACCGAGTACCCAGAGGAGACTACTAGAGCGATTGCACCTAGCAAGAAAACCGCAACGCTACTGTAGAGCGAGGGTGAAAAGAAAGTGGCTGGCATTGTTGTTCGATTAGCGTAAGAAGCTACAGTAAAGGTTCACTATTTTATTAACGGAGTATTACGGAAATACACCGGATTTTTTGCGTAACAAAATATTATTTTTGCAATAAATGTTTATAAGTAAAGGAAACGTGGCGGTGTGAGTATTGTATGCCCGTAGAGGGTATACGTCCTATCCTTTAGTACATGGCAAATTCTACTGTCCACAGCGATCTGTAGATAGTCGCGCTTTTGCGGGTTTATGCGAATTTGATGCCAGTGGGTATCGTAGCTATAATGACCGGGATTCAGTCAGAATGGCTGCAATCAGCACGTATGTGTTACCGGTCAAGAGGTTGGAGGCTCGACCATCGGTAACCTTGTCTTAGGTCGCTATACAGTGACCCGGCTTGTAAGCCGATACACCTATGCCCGTCCGAAAAGGTCGTGGCAACCATCAACTGCTTAGGCAGTCTGCGTCGGGGCCCGTGTGGCCTTCATTAAGGCTCTCACGCCCCTTAGGCACCCTTTGTGTCTGCGTATCTCAAATTTTCTTGGGATGCTTTGTTGCGTTTATTTCCGGTTATTGGTGTTTCGGTTGGTGCGCGCTGGTTTTACTGGCGTAGGCTTTCTGATGTCTGCTGCCTGTAAAGCCTTTTTGTTGAAATAACATTAAGGAAACTAAAAAAGCATGCAAGAAACAGAGTTTTTTCAGCTGTCTGCAACCTCAGCGATTTTGCTATTGCTGGGCTTCTATTTACTGACGTTTTTATTGTCATTACTCATCAGTAAAAAGGAGGAGAACGTAGACGGTTATATGGTGTCTAACAGCGCGGTAGGGTTTGGGCTGTCAGCCGCCAGTATGATCGCTACATGGATTTGGGCAGCGTCTTTCTATGCAAGCGCCACCTCAGGATATAAGTACGGGTTATCTGGCCCAATACATTATGGATTCTGGGGCGCATTGATGATTTTGTTTATCTTCCCTTTTGGAAGACGCTTTAGGGAATTAGCGCCTGAAGCTCATACGCTGGCTGAGGTAGTGTATGCCCGGCACGGGCGTTCCAGTCAGATGATCATGGCGGTATCCAACCTGATTGGTAGCTGTATCAGTTTGATGGTGAACTTCACGGCAGCCGGTGCATTGGTGTCCATGCTAAGCCCGCTGAGTTTTATCCAAGGCGTATTAATTGCCGGTTTAGGTGTGTTGTCGTACACCTTGTGGTCAGGGTTCAGAGCCTCAGTACTGACTGACTTTGCACAATTAGTAGCGATGATTCTGGCGGCGGTGATAATTATCCCGTTGATCTTTTTTAATGCTGGTGGACCGGATCTCATCGCGGATAACTTCTGGCGTCTAAGTAGTGAACAAGCCGATTTCTTCTCGACTACAGCGATTCTGGAGCAAGGGGCACCGTATTTTATTGCGGTATTGGCCTATGCCATCGGTAACCAGACCATTGCACAGCGACTCTTTGCTGTGCGCCAAGACTTAATAAAACCTACTTTCTTAACCGCTACCGTAGGCTACGGTGTAGTAGTGATTGGATTGGGCATTTTGGGGCTGCTGGCACTTTTTACCGGTTTACAGCCTATTGATGGGGATATGAACAATATCATCCCGCAAATGGCGTCAGCCTACTTGCCACCCTTTGGTATTGCGCTGTTCTTTATCTTGGTGATTGGTTCGTTGTCTTCTACCGCTGACGCTGACTTGTGTGCATTGTCGGCTATTGTGATGACGGATATTTATGGCAAAAACATCGCTAAAGGTAAACCTGACCCACGTCGTATGTTGTTGTGGGGACGTATGACCATGATTGTTGCCACTATGTGTGGTGTGGTCTTTGCGAGTTTGCGTCTGGACATCTTGGTCATGTTGGTGTTCGTGGGGGCACTGTGGGGGGCGATTGTTTTCCCTGTAATCAGTAGCTTCTTCTGGAACCGAGTGACCAATACCGCCTTTACTACCTCTGTCGCATGTGCCGTCACTATGTTCTTGTTGGTGCGTTTTGAGCTTATACCCATGACCGGCATTGTTGCGGTGTTCTTTGAGCTGGTTGCTTCGGTGGGTGGCGGTGTGGTGGTAGGTTTGATGACCTTCGCGTTCTTTGGTCGCAACCTAGCATTGGCGGTGGGGTCAGTAGTTACCGTCGTGTTGATCTACTACGGCGTAGGCTTCTGGCGCGACTACACCGTATTGTTGGGTTCGCTGACCTCCTATGGTGCGAGTGCAATTGTGTGTACGTTGATGAGTCTACGTAGTTCCGAACGTTTTGATTTCTCTGTGCTGTCACACCGTGTACGCGCTTTCCATGAAGAGCAAGAAAAAATGGTGAAACCTTCCACGAAACAACCTGCGTTGACGCCTAAGCCTCAGCTTTAATAAGAACGGAGCAAACATGAATTGGATTGTGACTTATATATTGATCTGGCCAGTATTATCTGCAGGCGTGTTGGTACTACTGATCGGTGCATTAGTACGAGATTGGCGAGCTGCCAAACGTGATGGTAAAGAAATGATCTAAGCCAGTTGCAACGCGTAACCTTTACGGGCCATGTACTCAAGCGGTACATGGCCCGTTTTGCAATGGGCTATGTTACAAAGAACTAGCCGTACTGCGGTGTGAGATCGTGCAGCCATAAAAAGAAGTAGAGGAGAGACTATGCAGGATGTTCACAATCAGTTATTGCCATTTGAATGGCATGCGCCAGATGGTGCCTTGCAGGTGCCATTGGTGGCAGACTCCCCGCATAGCGGTAATGTATATCCCTTGGATTTTCGTAGCCGAGCACCCATGCAGGTATTGCGTCGTGCCGAGGATGCTTTTGTGGATCAGCTATGGTCGGCTTTACCTACGCAAGGAGCAGGCTTGTTGGCGGCACGCGTGGCCAGAAGCTATGTGGACTTGAATCGCCACGAAACAGATCTGGATTCAGGCATGATGGATGCGCCGTGGCCGGGGTTGCTTGAGCCATCAGAGAAGACTCAACTGGGGCATGGGTTACTGTGGAAAAACCTAGGGCCTGTTGAACTGTACGACCGTCAGTTAAGCGTCGCAGAAGTACAAGCGCGCTTGGCTCTGGTGTATAGACCGTACCATGATTGGCTGGGGCTACAAGTACGGCATTTGCATAGACGTTTTGGCGGTGTGTGGCATTTGAATCTGCATTCCATGCCTTCTAGCGTTAAAGCGCTATTTACCACAGGGCCTGTGGCGGATTTTGTATTGGGCGATAGGCAGGGCACCAGTTGTAGTGCAGATTTCATTGCCACGGTAGAGCATCTGTTGAAATCAGCAGGCTACAGGGTAGTGCGCAATCACCCTTATTCGGGGGCGGCGATCGTGACACAGGTAGGAAAGCCAGCACAAAATCGGCACAGTTTGCAGATAGAGGTGAACAGAGCTTTATATATGGATGAGCGCCATCACCGTAAGAGTTCAGGGTTTACTGTCCTGCAAGCTGATTTGGCTAGAGTCAGCCAACAGTTGGCAAATTATGTGCGCAGTTGCACATCATGATTGTGCTTGGGGTTGCCACAGTACATCAGGTTGGCCAGCATGTTTATTCAGGCATCGTGCCAGAATAAAGCACAAGTCTGAGAGCCTATTTAAATACTGTTGCACCACGGGGCGTACAGCATCGAATTGCAGTAATGCTACGACGCTACGTTCAGCCCTACGTGCTACCGTACGTGTTTGGTGAGCCAGTGCAGCAGCACGACAGCCACCGGGCAGAATAAATTCTTTTAACGGTGGTAGTGGTTCGTTGAGGGTGAGTATGGCGTTATCCAACGCAGCCAATTGCGAGTCACGCATAGCAGTATGGCCAGGGATACATAGCTCAGCACCCATATCGAATAGGTGGTGCTGTATATGGGATAGCAAGGTATCAATGTTTTCTGGCAAGGCTTCACAGCGCCACACCCCAATGAGGCTGTTTAACTCATCCACTTCGCCCAAGGCATGGATGCGTAAACTGTTCTTGGGTACGCGTTGCCCATCACCAAGGCTGGTTTCGCCTTGGTCGCCTGTGCGTGTGGTGATGGTGGAAAGCCTGTCACTCATACGGGTTGGCCTGCTTGGGCTAAGTTTGCTAAGGCTGAACCTTCTATGCGCACAATGCGCCAGTCAGGCAATACTGAAGCACCTAGGTGTTCATAGAACTCAATTGCGCTTTGGTTCCAGTCTAGTACTACCCATTCAAACCTAGCACAATCTAGCTCCAGTGCTTTGCGCGCCAAGTATTGTAAGACTTGTTGACCTAAACCCAAACGGCGATGTTCAGGGGCAATATAAATGTCTTCTAGGTACAGGCCACGTTTGGCCCTGAAAGAAGAGTAATTATGAAACCACATGATGTAGGACACCAAAGTTTCCGGCGCATCTTGATGGCAAATGACCAAACAGTTCACAGCAGCAGGCTGCGTGAAGATGTTATCGTGCAAGGTTTGCTCTGTGGCTTGGAAGGTGTCCAGCAACTTTTCAAATGTCGCCATTTCCATCATTAATTGATGGATTTGGGGAATGTCTTGAAGCGTAGCTTCGCGTAAAATATAGCCAGAGGAAAGAGGGTATGACATACAGACTGTGTGCGATAATTCAAAAAATACGCGTATACGGCGTAGTCAAAACGGGCTGCTACAATAATGCATCATGCCGTAAAGGAGTGTAAACGATGCTGCGAACTTTGCGTAAGCTAAGTGCTTTACTAGCTATAGTATTCATGACGTTGTTCTCAAGTGTAAGTGTTGCTCAAGAGGCCAGAGCCTCTGGCGAAGTGCGCAGGGTGGATCCAGGTGCAGGCAAAATCACATTGAAACACGGTGAGATTGACGTTTTACGGTTGCCAGCGATGACTCTGGTTTACCGCATTGATCCTAGCTTGCTGGCTGATTTAAAACCCGGTGATAAAGTACGTTTTGTGGCCATTCGCCAGAACGACGAATACGTGGTGATTAGTATTCAGAAATAAGTAGCGTAGGTAGTAAAAGACACAAGCCCTCGCTGTGGCAGCGTTTCTGAGCAATAGGGAATGAGCTAACAGAGATGGCTATTTAGTTTGTGCTCTACCGTATAGAGTGTCAGTAGGGAACAATGGTTTGCGACAGCTAAAGAGACCGCCCTGATATAAAAACAGCCGCCCAAAGGGCGGCTGTTTCGTTGATGCTGAAAGCAATGAGACTTACAGCACGTAGCGAGCCAAGTCTTGGTGCGTCACAGCTTCTTGCAACTGTGCATCGACATAAGCGGCATCAATCACTACAGTTTGTTCGGCTTTAGAGCCAGCTTCGTAGGATAGATCATCCAGCAGCTTTTCCATCACGGTGTACAAGCGTCGTGCACCAATGTTCTCTGTGCGCTCGTTTACCTCGAAAGCCAATTCAGCCAAGCGACGAATGCCTTCTGGTGTGAAGTCCAAATGCACGTTCTCTGTTGCCAACAACGCCGTGTACTGTTTAGTCAGCGAAGCATCAGTGTCAGACAAAATGCAGACGAAATCATCGGCAGTTAGGGAGTCCAGTTCCACACGGATAGGGAAGCGACCTTGCAGCTCGGGGATCAGGTCAGATGGGCGAGACAAGTGGAACGCGCCGGAAGCAATAAACAGAATATGGTCGGTACGCACCACACCGTATTTGGTGTTGACAGTGGTGCCCTCTACCAATGGCAGCAGGTCACGTTGTACACCCTGACGAGAAACCTCACCGCTGGTATTGCCTTCGCGGGATGTGATTTTGTCTATCTCATCCAAGAAGACGATACCGTTTTGCTCGGCGTTTTGTACCGCCGCTGCACGCAGTTCTTCCTCATTGATGTGTTTAGCGGCCTCTTCGTCTACCAGTAGCTTGAAGGCTTCTTTCACACGTAGTTTGCGTTTTTTGGTTTTGTCACGACCCATGCCAGCAAACATGCCACGCAGTTGCTCGGTCATTTCTTCCATGCCTGGAGGCGCCATGATTTCCATTTGTGGCATGGCTTGCGCCACATCAATTTCAATCTCGGTGTCATCCAGTTTGCCTTCGCGCAGACGTTTGCGGAAGGTTTGGCGTGCACCAGTTTCTTCGCGTTCAGGTTGGCCGTAGCTGTCACGAGCAGGAGGTACTAAAGCATCCAAGATGCGGTCCTCGGCGGACTCTTCAGCTTTGCTGCGTACACGACGCATTTCTAATTCACGAGTTTGTTTGACGGAAGCATCGACCAAATCACGGATGATGGTTTCTACGTCACGACCTACATAACCCACTTCAGTGAATTTAGTGGCTTCGACTTTGATGAAAGGTGCATTAGCCAGTTTGGCCAAACGACGGGCGATTTCGGTTTTACCTACACCAGTGGGCCCGATCATTAAAATGTTTTTAGGAGTGATTTCGTGGTTGAGAGGCTCAGGAACCTGCTGACGACGCCAGCGATTACGCAGGGCCACGGCCACGGAACGTTTGGCACGATTTTGGCCAACAATGTGTTTGTCTAGCTCGGAGACAATTTCTCCGGGTGTCATGGATGTAGCGGACATGATGATACAGCCTTTGAAAGTCAGAGCGTTTCTATAACGTGGTTGCCGTTGGTGTAGATGCAAAGATCGCCAGCGATTTCCAAGGATTTTTTGACGATGTCAGCAGGCGCCATATCGGTGTTTTGTACCAAGGCCAAACCTGCGGAGTGAGCGTACGAACCTCCGGAGCCAATAGCGGCAATACCGTGTTCAGGCTCAAGTACGTCACCGTTTCCGGTCAATACCAAGGTGTGCTCTTTGTCGGCAACAATTAGCATGGCTTCCAAACGGCGCAAGGCGCGATCGGTACGCCAATCACGAGTCAGCTCAACGGCGGCTCGCATCAGGTGACCCTGATGTTTTTCCAATTTGGCTTCGAACAGTTCTAGCAGGGTGAACGCATCGGCGGTAGCGCCAGCGAAACCCGCAAGTACGGAGTTCCTGTAGAGTTTACGAATTTTGCGTGCTGTGGCTTTGATGACAATATTGCCCAGCGTGACCTGACCGTCGCCACCAATGGCAACGTTCTCGCCGCGACGTACGGCAATGATGGTAGTGGCGTGAAATTGTTCCATAACATTCCTTACTGTTCTTACTCTAGCAAATGGGGGTGGATGCCATAAATTCAAGAGTCGGGTCAGCAGAAAATAACTGTGCCACGGTAGCCGGGGCTAGCGTGGCACAGAGTATAGAACTGGGCGGTCTGCAAAGCGGTATAAAGGCCGCTGATTAGTCCCCGTACAGCTTCTGACGTTTTTCGCGGCGCTCTTGTGCTTCCAGAGACAAGGTGGCGGTAGGACGAGCCAACAGGCGCTGCAACCCAATGGGTTCGCCTGTTTCCTCACACCAGCCGTATTCGCCAGCATCGATCAGGGCAATGGATTGCTGTACTTTCTTCAGCAGCTTGCGTTCACGGTCGCGGGTACGCAGTTCCAGTGCATGTTCTTCTTCGATAGTGGCCCGGTCTGCTGGGTCAGGCACGAACTGTGTTTCACGCAGGTTTTCGGTGGTGGCACCAGCGTTAGCCAAAATTTCCTGTTCCAGCTCTCTCAACCGGTTTTTGAAAAAAGCCAGTTGTGCATCGTTCATGTAGTTGTTGTCCGGCATGGCCAATAACTCTTCAACGCTTAGCAGCTTGGTGGGGTGATTGCTGACATTCGATTTGTTTGCCATGATTTTCTCTCTCTAACGTAGTGGGGCAGAAGGGAGAGCAAGGTCCTTAGACCAAGCAGTTTTCCAGCCCTTGCGTAAAAATCTCCTGAGGCAGTTTACGTCCGATGAAAACGATTTTACTTTCAGGTTTTTCTTTGGCTGCCCACGGTTTCCCGGGTTCAACCCCCATCATCATGTGTACCCCCTGGAACAACATGCGGCGATTCACGCCTTTTAGGTAGAGGATACCCTTGTACCGCAGTAGGTCCGGACCAAATACCTGGGTGATACCGCCCAGGAAATCTTCCAGGCGTTCCGGATCAAAAGCTTTGCGTGAACGAAATACAAATGCACCAATTTCATCTTGGTGCGGTGCATGATGGTGGTGATGGCCACAATCAGACCCGCAGTGTTCACCATGTTCGTGCTCGTGTTCATGGTGATGCTCATGATGGTGATGATGTTCGTCCTCGTCTTTGAGGAAATCTGGGTTGATATCCAGAATGGCATCCAGATTAAACCCACCCAAATCCAGCAGTTCATTAATATCGGCTTCACCGAAGTGCACCGGAGAAATGCTGGCACGGGGGTTGATCTTCACAATGCGGTTACGCAGTGCTTGGTATTCCTCGTCGGATACCAGATCTTTTTTGGAAATCAGGATGCGATCAGCAAAGCCAATTTGTTGTTGCGATTCGGCTTGTTGATCTAGGGTTTCCATACCATGTTTGGCATCTACTATCGTGATGATGGCATCTAGACGATAGTGAGCAGCGATCTGGTCATCCACGAAAAACGTTTGGCATACAGGGCCAGGGTTGGCCATACCAGTCGTTTCGATGATGACACGATCGAATTTGACGTTGCCGTCTGCACGACGCTGATACAGGTCGTTCAATGCGCGCATTAAGTCGCCACGTACCGTACAACACACACAGCCATTGCTGAGCTCAACGATTTCTTCTTCGCCGTCTTGAATCAGCAGTTCGTTATCGATGTTTTCAGGCCCAAACTCATTCTCGATCACGGCAATACGTTGGCCATGCTGTTCAGACAGTATGCGCTTGAGCAGGGTAGTTTTACCTGCGCCAAGAAAGCCGGTCAGAATGGTTACTGGGATCATAGAAGCGTTTGTTGCATTCATGGTTGTGCAATCAGGTTGGTGTAAACAAAAGCTGCATAGGCAATAAAATAACTTGCAGATTACAGCACAGCCTTGCGTTCAGGGCAAATGCCCGAGTCGCACGGCGAGAAATAAAGCAATATATACGTTTTATGCGTCAGAAGCCATCGGTAAAAGACAGGAATATTTAGCTACATAAGCTTTGTTGACAGTTTTTGCACAATGCTTGCAGCTCGGTCTCCTGTGTGCCGAGGGTAAAACCCGCTTGTGCCACGCATTCCGCGAGTTGGGCGGTGAGCTGTGGCGCACACAGCTCAGCGACGGCTCCGCACTTGGTGCAGACGATCAGCAGATCGTGCGGATGGCCGTTGGCATCTACGCAGGCGGTCCATGCATTCACGGCATCTAAACGGTGAATCAGACCTTCTTCAGTCAGAAATTCCAGCGCTCTATAGACCGTAGGAGGTGCGGCACCGGGTTGATCCTGCCTGAACAAATCAAGTAGCTCGTAGGCTTTAAGGCTGCGCTGTTGTTTGAGCAGCAATTCCAGTACCTGCTTTCTGATAGGGGTCAAACGTTTACCCCTCTGCTGACAGAGTTTTTCCGCTGTTTGCAGTTGTGCCTCTAGGGCTTGGGGAGTCAGAACATGCACAGGCATAGTAAATATACAGACACAAAAAGTTGGATATGTTATAACATAACGTATCTAAGAATAATGCTATCTATTGATCTTACCAGTAAGTCATGCATCACAGTAGAACGACCGCACATTCCGCGCCTAAAGTGGGTAAAAGAATCTATAGAGGCACGGTGTTGCTAAGCTCAGCTTGGCAGCGTTGTTTGCGTGTATTGCCTGTGGTTGTGGTCTTATGGCTACTGACTGCATGGGCGTTAGGGTGGTTCAAATAATGGCCACCAACAATGCCGTAATTAGTTTGGATCAGGTGTCGTTGGGTTGGCGCGATAAAGTGGCTGTACGTGATGTCAGCGGCCAATTTATGCAAGGTGGTTTATATGCGTTGGCAGGCCCAAATGGTGCCGGCAAGTCGACGTTGCTTAAAGGTTTGGCTGGGCAGCTTACACCGTTGAAGGGCAAAATACAGATCAATTCGCCCCAACGTTTGGCATTTCTGCCCCAGTTTGGTGAGTTGGATCGCAGTTTTCCTATTAGCGTGTATGACTTGGTGGCCATGGGATCATGGCGGCGCACTGGGGCATGGCGTGGGTTAAGTGAATCTGAACATCAGCGCGTGCAAGATGCGCTATGCCAGGTGGGTTTGCAAGGTTTCTCTGAGCGTGCCATCAGTACCCTGTCGGGTGGTCAATTGCAACGTGCCTTATTTGCCCGATTGATCATGCACGATGCGCCTATCTTGTTGCTGGACGAACCTTTTTCTGCTGTGGATAAAGCTACCACGGATGACCTGATGGTGCTGCTGCATCGCTGGCATCAACAGGGGCGAACGGTGATTGTGGTGCTGCATGATTTGCATACTATCCGACAAAATTTCCCCGAAACGGTACTGTTAGCTGGCCAATTGGTCGCGTGGGGAGAAACAGAGTCCGTATTGACTGCAGAGAATCTGCATTTGGCCCGTCACTTGTGCGAGGGAGACTACCTGTGATGTGGCTGTACGATGTGTTGATTCACCCCTTTGTTGAATTTGGTTTTATGCGCCGAGCGCTGGCGGGATCATTTGCCTTGGCTGCCGCCGCAGGTCCGTTAGGTGTGTTTTTGGTATTACGCCGCATGAGCTTAATGGGCGACGCCATGGCGCACGCCATTTTGCCCGGTGTGGCAGCAGGCTTTTTGCTATCAGGTCTATCGGTGGGTGCGATGGCGCTAGGTGGTGTGATTACCGGTTTGGTGGTGGCGTTACTGGCGGGCTTGGTATCTAGGCTGACGCCGTTGCGAGAAGACGCTAGTTTTGCCGCGTTTTATTTGGTGTCTTTGGGCTTAGGGGTGCTATTGGTATCCCTAAAAGGCTCCAATATGGATTTAATACACGTGCTGTTTGGCACTGTGTTGGGGTTGGATGACCAAGCATTGTTGCTGGTCACAGGAACCTCCAGTGTGGCACTGTTGGTGCTGGCCATTATTTATAGGCCGCTGGTGTTGGAGTGTTTAGACCCGCTATTTTTACGTGCTGAAGGGCGATCAGGCTCTTGGGTGCACATGCTGTTTTTGGTGCTGTTGGTTGTAGTGTTGGTAGCAGGCTTTCAGGTGCTAGGCACGCTGATGGTAGTGGGGATCATGATGTTGCCCGCAACAGCTGCCCGCTTTTGGGCACGCTCTGCCAGTAGCCAGATGGTGTTGGCCGCCTTGTTAGGTATGGGCGAATGTTTCGTTGGATTACTGCTTTCCTACTACGCCAATGTGCCAGCATCACCCGCCATTATTCTGGTTGCGGGGATCACCTATTTTCTATCACTAGCCTGTGGTCCACAGGGTGGGTTGCTGCAACGCTTGCGGTAATCGTCTAGGGGCCATCTATTCATCACAGAGGAAAGCACATGAATACTAGAGACAGTCAACGTAGGTGGTTACGCCCCATTGGACGCTATATGGCGCAAGGGGTAGCTGCCATGTCTATTAGCGTAGCGGTGGCATCTGTTGCGGTAGCCAAACCTTTGCCTGTGGTGGCGAGTTTTTCGATTTTGGGCGATATGGTAAGCGTGGTGGGCGGTGATGCTGTTGAGGTAAACACTTTGATTGGCCCTAATGCCGATGCTCATGCGTTTGAACCCAGACCGGGTGATGTGCGTAAATTGGCAGATGCCAAGTTGTTGATTGTAAATGGTTTGCAGTTTGAACCGTGGTTGGCAGGATTAGTGCAATCGGCCGGCTATAACGGTAAGCAGATAGAAGCTACCAAAGGAGTGCAACCGCTGGATAATCATGATCACGTAGACGATCATACTGACGACCACGACCACGACCACGACCACAGTCATGGACATGAGCATCATCAGCATGGCCCGCAAGATCCACATGCGTGGCAAAGCCTCACCAATGCGGTGGTGTATGTGGAAAATATTCGTGACGCGTTGAGTGAAGTGGCACCAGAGTCTGCCCCTATATTCCAAGAAAATGCGGCTCGTTACATAGAACAGTTGAAGCAGTTAGATGCACAGGCTAAAGAGCGCTTGGCGGCTATTCCTGCTGAACGCCGCAAAGCGATGGTGTCGCATGATGCATTGGCGTATTTAGGCAAAGCCTACAACATCGAATTTGTACCGTTGTTGGGCATGTCTAGCCAAGCTGAACCGTCAGCACGTGAAGTGGCTGACCTAGTGCAGCGAGCACGCGCAGAGCATATTACGGCTATCTTCCTAGAAAATGCGGTGAGCCCTGCTTTGGCTAAACAATTGGCCCGAGAAACAGGCGCACGTATGGGTGGTACCTTATACACTGATGCCTTGGCTGAGCCAGGCCATGAGGCCGCTACTTACTTGGGGATGATGCAGAGCAATCTACGTATGGTAGAAGAGGCGTTACAACCGTAATTACGGTTTGCGACGGGCACGGGGGTGTGCTTGGTCATACACCTGTGCCAAATGCTGAAAATCCAAGCGCGTGTAGATTTGCGTGGTGCTGATGTTGCTGTGTCCTAGTAGCTCTTGCACAGCTCGCAAGTCTTGAGCTGATTGCAGCATGTGGCTGGCAAAACTGTGTCGTAAAGCATGAGGGCTGATGTCTAAAGACAGGCCCGCTTCTTGGCATAATTTCTGCAAGCGTGTTTGCACCATACGGGGGTGTATGCGTTTGCCTTGAGCCCCCAAAAATAGCGCGTAGTAGTGTTCGGCATCGTCTACCGCACTGCGCAGTACACGGCCGCGTAGTTGCAACCAACACTGCACAGCATGCAGCGCTTTGCTACCTATGGGCAGCGAGCGCCTTTTATTGCCTTTGCCTAGCACATGCAGTTCAGCTTCCTGAAGGCTTAGCCAACTGGACGATTCATAGCCTGCCTGTTTCACGTAATGGGTGTCTAGGCTCACTAATTCACTTAAACGTAAGCCGCTAGAATACAGCAGCTCAAACATGGCCTGATCGCGTGACTGCACGGGGCTGAGATGCTCTAAGCTTTGTGCCGGCTGATGATCCAGTAATTGCTGTGCTTGGTCTACGGATAATGAGCTGGGTAGTGGGCGTGGGCTTTTGGGAGCTTTGAGCTCAGCACACGGATTGGGGTGGGCAGGGTATTGCTCGCACCACCAATGGAAAAAATTACGCCATGCTGCGAGTGTGCGTTGCAGACTACGAGGGTGTAGCCCACCAGCGTGTAGTTCAGCCAGTTTTTGGCGCAGTTGAGCGGGTGTGAGCGTGTCAGGCGAGATAGAGCCAGATAAAGGCAGAATATGCTGTATATCGTGCTCGTATGCCGCCAGACTGTGCTCGGATAGTCGTCGCTCGTAGCGCAGATGGTCCAACCATGACTGCACCGTTGCAGAGGCTGGGGTAGGCATGGTTATTCAGTGCCTCGGCTAAGTGCCGCCGAACACAGTTGGCCAATATTCAGCAGAAATTCGGTGCCCATGTCCGTGGTAAAACGTTCGGCTTGTGTCGCTCCCAAAATCAGCACACCAGAATTTTTTTGAGTCACTGGGTGCAGCAAGGGCACAATGGCTACCGATTGAATGCTGTCAGGCAATAATGCCAGCACTTCTTGAGGGGGAATGCCGCAACGCGGAGACGTTAATGCTTGGGCGTATTTTTGTAGTTCCTCTGGCGCTTCTGTGGCGGCGAAATCTTCCCAGCAGTGCAGGGCGATGGCGTCCAGATCGAACACTTCCGTTAAGGATTCTTGTATGTGCAGTGGCAGTTGCGCCGTATCGGTCTCGGCCAACATGGTGCAAGTCCATGTGCGTAGCTGATCGGCAATACGCTGATTGGCGCTCGCGTTTTCTATCAATGTGTGTAGCTTACGTTCCAGCTCTTTGTTTTTGGCACGTAGCCCCAGTATTTGACGCTCGCCCAGCGAGATGGCTCTGGTTTCATGAGGGTGCGGAACACGTAACTCTGAAAAGAGATCGCGATGTTGCAGGAAAAAATCTGGGTGGGTACTCAGGAACTGGGCGATAGCAAGGGCGTTCAGATCAGAGGGACTCATGCAGTATCCTTTGGCAAAAGCGGTAGGCAGCGTTAAGTTTAGCGTAGGTGTTCTGGAATAGGGGGCGCTTCAGGCGGCACCTTATAGCGGTTGTAGCTCCACAGATATTGTTCAGGGAAGCGTTGAATCAACGTTTCCATGCCTTGATTGATCAGCAAGGCCATGTCTTCTACGTTGTCAGGGAAAGGTTCTGGCAGACGTAGATAATGAATTTTCCAGCCTTGGCCTTTGGGCAAACGCTCACCCGCTGTTAAGACAACGGGCACTTTGGTTTGCAAGGCCAGCTTGGCGGCTAAGGTCATGGTGTAGGCGCGTTTGCCGAAAAAGGGCAGCCATAAGCCATCGCCACTACTAGGTACTTGATCTGGCAACATCCCCACGGCTTCGCCACGGCGCAATGCGCGCACAAATTCGCGTATTCCTTGAACATTAGCGGGTACAGAGTGCAGCCCCGGCGTGTCGCGTGAGGCACGCATGGCAGGCTCAAGAAACGATTGTCGCGGTGGTCTGAACATCACCGTGATGGGGCCATATTGCACCAGACGTCTGGCGGTAATCTCAAAACACCCCAAATGTGGCGTGAGGTACAACACACCACGATTTTCAGCCAACGTTTGCGTAACAATGTCGGAATCGGGGTTTTGACATAGCGCCAAGCATTGCTCTGTTTGCAGCCATACTTTGGGCAGTTCCATCAGCATGGCGCCGGTTTCGGCAGCAGCGCGACGGGCAAATTTACCCTCTGTAAACCCCGCTTGTGCGGCATTTTCACGCAGTCTATTGTGGTAACGACCTGGCACAAAATAGATAATAGAACCCGCAAAGCGTCCCAGTGCATGCAGCACGCGCAGCGGCAATGCAGACATCAGACGTAATAAAAACAACAGCATAAATCCCAGGGCATAACGCCAGAAATTTGTTTATACATTTAAAGATGTGTTATTTTCGCTTAAAATGCAATTTATCGCTGAGTTAACCGACAACTTGCGGAGCGATATGCCAGTTACTGGCTCTTAAACCCGCTAAAGCGTCGCGCCCTATTAAGCCTTTGTGTGTGTGGTGCAACGCAGCTCGTTTCCTTTTAATGCGCATTACTACAGGACGCAAAAGCTGTGGCAAATAACGACTTCTTATTTACGTCTGAATCTGTCTCCGAAGGTCACCCAGATAAGGTTGCTGACCAAATTTCCGACGCCATTCTAGACGCCATCTTCGAACAAGACCCTAACGCTCGTGTTGCAGCAGAAACGCTGTGCAACACTGGTTTGGTCATTTTGGCGGGTGAAATTACCACCACCGCCAACGTAGATTACATTCAGGTTGCACGCGATACCATCAAGCGCATTGGCTACGACAATAGCGACTACGGTATTGATTATAAAGGTTGCGCCGTTTTGGTGGCGTACGACAAACAGTCACCAGATATTGCCCAGGGCGTAGACCGTTCTGAAGAAGAAATTCTGAACCAAGGTGCTGGTGACCAAGGTCTGATGTTTGGTTACGCGTGCGATGAAACGCCTGACTTGATGCCAGCACCTATTTGGTACGCACACCGTTTGGTACAGCGTCAAAGCGAACTGCGCAAAGATGGCCGTTTGCCTTGGTTGCGCCCAGATGCAAAATCTCAGGTGACATTCCGCTATGTAGATGGTCGTCCTGCAGAAGTAGACACAGTAGTGTTGTCTACGCAGCATGCGCCTGAAATTTCTCAGGAAGAGATTCGCGATGCGGTGATCGAACACATCATCCGCCCTAGCTTCCCTGCTGAGTTGCTGACAGAAAATACCAAGTTCTTGGTGAATCCTACTGGTAAGTTTGTGATTGGTGGCCCACAAGGCGATTGCGGTCTGACAGGTCGTAAGATCATTGTGGACACGTACGGTGGTGCATGCCCTCACGGTGGTGGTGCTTTCTCTGGTAAAGATCCCTCGAAAGTAGACCGCTCTGCTGCTTACGCTGCACGTTATGTAGCAAAAAACGTGGTGGCTGCTGGTTTGGCGCGTCAGTGCCAAGTGCAAGTTAGCTACGCCATTGGTGTGGCAGAGCCTATCAACATTACTGTGTACACCGAAGGTACAGGCGTAGTGTCGGATGAGCGCATTGCTGAGTTGGTACGTGAGCACTTTGATCTGCGTCCTAAAGGCATTATCAACATGCTGAACTTGCTGCGTCCTATCTACAGCAAAACTGCAGCTTACGGTCACTTTGGCCGTAACGAGCCTGAGTTCACATGGGAAGCTACCGATAAAGCGGCAGCATTGCGCGCAGCTGCCGGGTTGGCGTAATTGCTCATGAAGTAAAGAGGCGCTTCGGCGCCTCTTTGTGTTCTTGATGCGCGTTTTCGTTGGCATAGGCCTTAGTTAAAATCAGGCTATTAGGTCTTAGCACAAAGACAATTAGCAGGTACAATTTACACGTTTTGATTCCTGTCTGAGGAGCGTTGCGACAAACCCCATGTGGTTTGCCAGGCTCAGACAGTAGCGTTGATCCCCTTCAACGACGCTCACCAGATTCTCGTGCCGAGAAGCCGTGGTGATGCCAATAGTGTGCCCCGTCGGTTCTCGCACCAATTTATCGGAGCACACATGACTGTTAAAACTGAAGATTACGTGATTGCAGATATTAGTCTGGCAGGCTGGGGCCGCCGGGAAATTGCTATTGCCGAAACAGAAATGCCTGGTTTGATGGCGACTCGTGAAGAGTACGCTGCTTCCCAGCCACTGAAAGGCGCACGTATTGCTGGCAGTTTGCACATGACTATCCAGACTGCTGTGCTGATTGAAACGCTGGTGGCGTTGGGCGCAGAAGTACGCTGGGCATCTTGCAATATTTTCTCTACCCAAGACCACGCTGCTGCTGCTATTGCTGACGCTGGTATCCCTGTGTTCGCGGTAAAAGGCGAAACACTGGAACAATATTGGGAATACGCCCACGACATCTTCAACTGGCCTGGTGAACAAGCCAACATGATTTTGGATGATGGTGGCGATGCAACGCTGCTGTTGCACTTGGGTGCTCGTGCTGAGAAAGATTTGTCTGTATTGGACAAACCTACCAGCGAAGAAGAGCGCGTACTGTACGCCAGCATCCGTGCACGTTTGCAGCAAGATGGCACATGGTATTCCACACGTCTGGCACAAATCCAAGGCGTAACCGAAGAAACCACTACAGGCGTACACCGTCTGTACCAGATGTCCAAACGTGGTGAGTTGGCATTCCCAGCCATCAACGTGAACGACTCCGTGACTAAATCCAAGTTCGACAACCTGTATGGTTGCCGTGAGTCACTGGTTGACGGTATCAAACGCGCTACTGACGTGATGGTTGCCGGTAAGATTGCCGTCGTAGTGGGCTTTGGTGACGTGGGTAAAGGTTGTGCACAAGCACTGGCCGCTCTGCGTGCTCAAGTGTGGGTGACTGAAATTGATCCTATTTGCGCACTGCAAGCCAGCATGGAAGGCTACCGTGTAGTGACCATGGAAGAGGCTGCTGACAAAGCGGATATCTTTGTAACTGCTACAGGTAACTACCATGTGATCACACGCGATCACATGGAGCGCATGAAAGACCAAGCTATCGTTTGCAATATTGGTCACTTCGATAACGAAATTGACGTAGCGGCGATTGAAGATCTGCAATGGGAAGAGATCAAACCTCAAGTTGATCACGTGATTTTCCCAGACGGCAAACGCATCATCTTGTTGGCACAAGGCCGCTTGGTGAACTTGGGTTGTGCAACAGGTCACCCATCTTTCGTGATGTCTGCTTCGTTCACGAACCAAACTATTGCGCAAATCGAGCTGTTCACGCGTGGTGAAGCCTACGAAAGTGGTCAAGTGTACGTATTGCCTAAACACTTGGACGAAAAAGTAGCACGTTTACACCTGAAAAAGTTGGGTGTTAACCTGACAGAACTGAGTCAGCAGCAAGCTGACTACATTAATGTTCCTGTAGATGGCCCTTACAAACCAGGCCACTACCGCTACTAAACGTGTAGAGCAGGGCATTGCATTGTGCAGTGCCCTTTTTTAAAGGGAGATTCATGATGATCTTATTACTGATCTGGATTCTGAATGCTGTAGCGCTACTGGTAGTGGCTTATGTACTGCCAGGGATTCATGTGGCCTCATTTGGCTCAGCCATGATTGCTGCTGTAGTGCTTGGCCTGCTCAATACCTTAGTGAAACCGGTGTTAACGCTGTTGACGCTACCCATTACGATTGTGACATTGGGCTTATTTCTTTTAGTCATTAATGCGCTGGTATTCTGGATGGCTGGCTCAATTTTGAACGGCTTCCAGGTGGATGGTTTCTGGTGGGCGGTGATAGGAGCCATTATTTATAGTGTGGTCTCAGGATTCTTATCAAGGTTATTAGTCAATGGCACAGAAACAGTCGCTTAGTCTGGAGTTTTTTCCTCCGCGCGATATTGCTGCGCAGGAAAAGCTGGTGCGTACCGCTAAAACTCTGCAGGGGCTGAATCCAGCCTATGTGAGCGTGACCTTTGGGGCGGGTGGTTCCACCCGCTCCGGCACAGTAGGGGCCGTGGATCTGCTTCAGAACATAGGTTTTGATGTGGCCCCGCACTTGTCCTGTGTGGGTTCTACGCGTGATGAGCTGTTGGCGATCTTAGATGATTACCGTGGACGCGGTATTAATCGTATCGTGGCCTTACGTGGCGACTTGCCTTCCGGGATGGGGGGCGATGCGGGTGAACTGCGCTATGCCAGCGACTTGGTGCGCTTGATTCGTGAGCACAGTGGCGATCATTTCAATATTGAGGTAGCGGGCTACCCTGAAATGCACCCACAAGCCATCAGCATGGATACGGATTTGCAGCACTTTATTCACAAGGTGCAGCAAGGCGCGAACAGTGCCATCACGCAGTATTTCTTTAGCCCTCATGCGTATTTTGATTTTGTGCAGCGCGTGCGAGAGAAAGGCGTGGATATCCCTATCGTGCCGGGCATTATGCCTATTACCAACTCTTCGCAATTGCTGCGTTTCTCGCATATGTGTGGTGCAGAGATTCCACGGTGGTTGCGTTTGCGTTTGGCTGATTTTGGCGATGACCGAGCGTCTATTCGAGCCTTTGGTGTGGATGTGATTGGTCGTCTATGTCAAGACTTGCTAGATGGTGGTGCGCCAGGTATTCACTTCTACACGCTAAATGGTGCCGATGCGTCGATGGCGATATTGCCTAAGCTAATGTTCAAGTAAGACGTGGCAGCATAGAAAAAGGGGCTTCTATAAGCCCCTTTTTTGTTGCTGTTTAGACTGTCGGTGCGGGTTTGGCCCAGCCTTTATCGGTCAGTACAGCATCCAGTTGGAAGTCGTGATCTTGAGGCGTGTAATCCTCAGTGGATAAGTCGCCACATGCCCATGCCAAGCCTACCGTTAGGAAGTGATGGTTTTGTTCACGTAGTGCAGCTAAAGTGCGGTCGTAATAGCCTTTACCGTAGCCTAGCCTATCGCCTTGGCGGGTAAAGCCTAATGTAGGGACCAGAACCAAATCAGGGGCAGGGGCTGCTACTGTGGTGTCGGGCTCTTGTATGCCAAAGGCACCCGTTTTCATCTCGCCTTCGGGGTCCCACAATTTAAATTGTAACGCTTGGTCAGGGCCTAGTACGGCAGGCAGTGAAACTTGCATGCCTTCATCGGCCCATTTGTACAGCAAAGGTTGTAGTTCTGGCTCGTCTGGCATGGACCAAAAACCGGCTATATGCGTGATGGGCGCTTTGTTTTGCTCTTTACGGGTTTTGTTGACGCCAGCTACCCATGTGTACAACCGACCGCGCATCAGCAGAGCACCGCGGCTTGTATCGGATTTTGCTTGTTGTTTACGTTTTTCTAGCAGTCTTTGTCGTAACATAATGAATTGGTGTCCTACAGTCAGGCGATTCCGCCCAGCACGTTCTCAAGGCAGGTAAAAATATGAGTGCAAAGCCCTTAAGGTATCAGAAAAACGAAGCGGTTTCACATCCCGTGTTACCTTCACCGCTTTCCATGTTGACAATAGCCTTGTCAGTGTTGGGGTTAGCAGCATGTTCGGGGGCTCAATCCAGTGAGCATGCAGAAAAAACAGTTACTGCAGAACCGCCCGCCGCACAGGTTGCGGTAGCAGAACCTACATTGCCTCGTGTGGCGGTAGCACCTACTGTGCCCCCACAAGCGCGGCAAGCCGTGTTGCAAGCCAAAGATGCGTTGGACGCCAAACGTTGGAATGCCTTGCCAGCGCTGGCTAACCAAGCTAAAGATGACACCGTGTTAGGCGCTTATCCACAGTATTGGTCGTTGCGCCAACAGCTACAGGACCCTAAGAACGTTGCTCCAGCCGACTCACTACGCCATTTCCTGCGCACCTATCCTGATCACTATTTAGCCGAACGTCTAAAAGGTGATTGGTCGATTATTGCCGTACGTGGTGGTGATTACGCGCTCATTAATGAACTGAATGCTGCTGATTTGGGCAACTCACAAACACGCTGTGCACAAAGTTATGCGCGTCATATGGCGGGTCAAAGTGTAGATAGCGAAACTGTGCTGTCGCAGTTTAAACCTGGCGTTACGTGTTGGACCATGTTGGACCAGTTGTACGCTGATCAGGCGGTGAGCTGGCAAGATATACGCGGTTTGATGCGCAATGCGTTAGAGCAAGGGAAAGCCGCCGAGGCGCAACGTCTGGCAGCGATTATCTTCACGCCAGCACAAATGAAAGAGTATGCAGCCTTGTTGAAGTCGCCACAGCAATGGTTGAAAGCACAAGGGTCTATTAAAGACCGTGGACAACAAGAATTAGTGACTTTGGCCTTGTCGCGCTTGGCTCGTGATGCTAACCGTGCTGAACAAGCCGCGTACATACAGCAAAGCTGGCAAACCCGTATCCCACGCGAGAACATGGATTGGGTATGGGGTCAGTTTGGGTTAACGACAGCATTGCGTGTAGAGCCTGATGCCGCACGTTGGTACAGGCTATCGGGTTCTACGCGTAAAACAGATTACAACCATGCCTGGGAAGTACGTGCTGAGCTGCGTGAGCCAGTGATTGATTGGTCTAAAGTGCAGGCTGCTGTAGAGAAAATGTCACCGCAGCAAGCTGCTGAGCCTGTCTGGGTGTATTGGAAAGGCCGTGCGCTGCAAGCTCAAGGCCAAACTGCTGAAGCGAATGCCTTGTTTGAGTCCATTACGGGTGACCTGAATTTCTATGGTCAGTTGGCGCACGAGGAATTGGGTAGATTGCCGCAATTGCCAGCACGCCCTGCCAGCGTGAGCGCTCAAGAAATTGCCGACATGCGTTTGCACCCTGGTTTGATGCGTTCGTTGGAATTGTTCCGTTTGGGTTGGCGCCCAGAGGCTGTATCAGAGTGGTCGTTTGCACTGCGTGGTATGAGCGACAGACAACTGCGCGCGGCAGCTGAGCTGGCTCGCCAAGAGCATATCTATGATCGCGTAGTGAATACATCGCTGCTGACACGTAATGAAATCGACTTTGATCAGCGCTTTATTGCACCGTTTGAAGACCGTGTGGCTGAAAAAGCAGAATTGGTGAGCTTAGACCCTGCATGGGTGTATGGGTTGATTCGTCAAGAGTCGCGCTTTATTACCGATGCACGTTCAGGCGTTGGCGCGTCAGGTTTGATGCAGTTGATGCCAGGTACAGCGAAATGGGTAGCGAACAAAATTGGCATGAGCAACTTTACGCCTTCTAGCGTGAACGACTTCGATACCAACACGATCTTGGGTACTAACTACTTGAACATGGTGTTGCAACAGTTAGATGGTTCTGAGGTATTGGCGTCTGCAGGGTATAACGCTGGGCCAAAACGTCCAATCCTGTGGCGTTCGCGTTTACAAGCGCCGGTAGAAGGCGCCATCTTTGCCGAGACTATTCCATTCACAGAAACCCGTTTGTATGTGAAGAACGTACTATCCAACGCGACGTATTACTCCATGATGTTTACGGGTGAGCCTCAGTCATTGAAACGCAGGTTGGGGGTGATTTCGCCTACGGCTAACAGTGTGGCGGCATTGCCTTAATGGGGGCTAAGGCACTAGAACAAAAGCTAGCAGCGTTACGGCCTGCAACCAACGATCGCTATATTGCGGGGTTGCAGGTGTACGTGGTGGGCGGCGCAGTGCGTGATGCACTGCTAGGCTTACCGGCTGGTGATCAAGACTGGGTAGTGGTGGGGACAACTCCCGAAGCCATGCAAGCGCGTGGCTTCATTCCTGTGGGGGGCGATTTCCCCGTGTTTTTGCACCCACACACCAAAGAAGAATACGCACTTGCACGCACCGAGCGTAAGTCGGGCAGGGGCTACCAAGGCTTTACCTTTTATACCGGTACAGAAGTTACCTTAGAAGATGACCTGCGTCGTCGAGATCTCACCATTAACGCGATGGCATTGGGCGCTACCGGTGGAATTGTTGACCCCTTACATGGGCAGGCCGACTTAGAGGCGAAGCTACTGCGCCACGTGGGGCAAGCCTTTGTAGAAGACCCAGTACGCCTACTGCGTTTAGCGCGCTTCGCTGCCCGTTTTAGTACCTTCAGTATTGCCACTGAAACGGAAAAATTGGCCAAGCAATTAGTAGCCGATGGTGAAGTGGATGCGTTGGTGCCTGAGCGCATTTGGCAAGAATTACGTAAAGCTTTACATACCCAAGCACCTTGGCGCTTTGTGCAGGTGCTGGAGTCTGTGCAGGCTACGCAGCGTGTCATGCCAGGGTTGCAGTACGACGCCCGAGTAGAGCAAGCGCTACAGCTAGCTGTAGAGCGTAATCTAGACAGCGTGCAACGCTATGCGGTGCTGTGCGCGGCGAGTGATGCGCCGTTGGATCTGGCTAACCGCATACGTGCTTCAGCCGAGTGCAGAGACTTGTCGCAATTGATGTCGGTCTCGCTGACACATGCGGCTTTGGAGCAGGGTGCTCCTGCAGAAACACAGTTGCAATGGTTAGAAAAGGTAGATGCGTTACGCAGGCCGGATAGGTTCGCTTTGTTGCTGGGAGCCTTAGCGTGCTACCGCCATGTAGAGGAAGCGTTGTGGTTGCAGAGGTTGAATGCGGTGTTGCAGGTGGATGCGGCGAGTATTGCCCGACAGTATGCCGGACAGGGGCCACAAATACGGGCAGCTGTACAGGCTGCCCGCGTGATGGTGCTATCTAACTTGATGACGGATTAAAGGCGATCGCGACGGTCGCCGTTGAAAAAGCCTATCAGTGGCGGGTCTATGTTTTTACCCAAGGCCAGCACTTTAAACAGTTCACCCATTTCTGCTTCAGACAGCAATTTTTGTGCAGCGCCTACAGTGTGCGCCCAACGCGCTGTGGCTTCAGGGTCTTGGTTGTCTGGCGCATGACCCAAACGTTGTGCCAAACCACTATTAAGCAAGAAACGTCCTTGTGCGGTGTAGCCCAGTACATCTAGCCCACCTTCTAAAGCGGCGTCAGCCATTGCCGTGAAGTCTACGTGCGCGGTGATGTCTTGCAGACCAGGGTAAAGCAGCGCTTCAGCGTGTGCGTAATGACGGAAGTGGCACATCAACGTACCTTCTGCACGTTGGCCGTGGTAGTACTCGTGGCGAGGAAAGCCGTAGTCGAATAATAAGATAGCGCCGCGTTGCAGCCATTGTCCTGCACCTTTTACCCATGCTTCGGCTTGCAGGTTAATTTCTGTGCGGTAGCCGGGAATGTGGGGTAAACGTTCTTCGGCAATGGCAGCAAGCTCAGGCGCGGCGGGTTTGGCGGCCCATTGGAAGGGGCTGACTAAGGGGCCAGTCGCGGTGACAGGGTCGGCAAGTGTCACACCTACTTCTAGGATACTGCCGTCGTCAGCGCGTTGCACCACATGCACGGGCATGGCATCTAACACTTCGTTGGCAATCACACAGCCCACAAAGTCCTGTGGTAATTGCTGTAGCCATTGAACCTGCGAACCAAACTCTGCCAAGGTGTGCTGCTGACGCTGTTGTAGGTCTGGCGACAATTCCAAGATGGCGTAGCTGGCCTCAATGCCTAGGTCTGCCAAGGCGGGAATGATGGATTTCGCCCACGCGCCTGTGCCCGCACCAAACTCCAGAATATTGACGCTACCCAATTGCTGTAGCACTTGTTGAATTTGCAGGGCAACTGTTTGGCCAAATAATGGGGTGAGTTCGGGTGCGGTAGTGAAGTCACCTTGAGGCGAGGTGCTGCCAAACTTTGTGCTGCCGCCTGTATAGTAGCCATAACCCGGTGCATATAAGCACTCATGCATCCAGCGATCAAACGGCATAAAGCCGGATTCAGCGTGGATGCGAGCACTTAATATGTGGTGCTGTTGGTCCAATAGGGCGGTCAGTTCAGGCTCCAACATAGGAAGGCCTGAAGGCATATGGGGAGTTTGCAGCAGTTTCATGTGATCAAGACGAGGAAGGCGGTTCAGATTTGTCGCGTTGGCGTGCTTCTAGACGCCGTAGTTCAGTGAGCATGCCAATAAGATAGCTGATAGCAGTGGCACTGATCACTGCCAGCAAGAAATTGCTGAAGATTATCCACAGCGGTATGCAAAGGATAATGGCGCGCCAGATGGGGCGTTGCAAGAAAGCTTTCATGGCATAAACAATAACCGGATGGGGGTATTGTAGCCTGCCTGCCGGTAGCTAGACCAGCAGGCAGGGCAAGGGGTTTAGCCCGAATTACGTAGGCCTGCGGCAATACCGTTGATGGTGATGTGTATGGCTTCTTGCTCTTCGGTGGCAACCTCTTGTGGGTGTTGACGCAACCGGCGAAGAAGCTCTACTTGCAAGTGGTTCAGTGGGTCAATGTACGCAAATCGCTCTGTCAGAGCAGCTTGCAGCGCTGGGTCGTGCTCTAGCAAGGTGTGTTCAGTTAAGAGCGTAAACAGCGTGCAGCAGCGTTGGTACTCTTCGCGTATCGCACCGAAAATACGCTGTGCTAGGTCGGCGTCAGGGCAGAGCTGGGCATACGCTTCACCAATATCTAGGTCGGTTTTGGCCAACACTTGTTCCATGTTGGACAGCAAGGTGCGGAAGAACGGCCAGTTTTTAGCCATGTCACGCAGTTGCTGCAAACGTAGTTCTTGGGTGCGCGGGCCACCGGCGATGCCTTCGTCCAAATAACGTTGAATAGCACTGCCTACACCGTACCAGCCTGTGATAGGCAAACGGCATTGTGCCCACGAGAAGCCCCATGGAATAGCGCGCAAATCCTCAATGGTTTGCGATGCTTTGCGTGATGAAGGGCGCGAGCCTATGTTCAACCCTGCAATTTCACGAATAGGGGTGGCGCTAAAGAAGTAGTCGTTAAAACCGGGGGTGTCGTATACCAAGGCACGGTAACTGTCGCGAGCCGCATCGGACATAAACTGCATGGCCGCGCCGTATTGACTGACATGCTGGTTTTCTACATCGGTAGAGCTGTTTAGGCTGGCTTGCAGCGTTGCGGCTACCAGCATTTCCAAGTGCCAACGGCCTACGTCTGCATTTTTATAACGGCCTTGAATGATCTCGCCTTGTTCAGTCAGGCGGATTAAGCCGTTAACGGTACCGGCAGGTTGAGCCAAGATAGCATCAAAGCTAGGGCCACCACCACGGCCTACCGAGCCGCCCCTACCGTGGAACAGGCGCAGTCGAACATGGTGCTGGTCAAACACTTCCACTAGTTCGCGTTCTGTTTGATACAGAGACCAGTTGGAGCATAAGTAACCGCCATCTTTGTTACTGTCGGAATAGCCCAGCATCACTTCTTGTACGGAGTCTTGCGCATGACGTATGCGAGCAGAGACCTCAGGTAAGGCCAAGTAGGCTGCCATGATGGCGGCACCACATTGCAAATCGGGAATGGTTTCAAACAGTGGTACCACCATCAAGCCCGAAGATTGGCGATCATGCAGACCAGGAATAATCAGCCCGGTTTCTTGTTGCAGCACCAGCACTTCCAGCAAGTCGCTTAATGTCTCGGTGTGCGACACGATACTTTGTTCAATCGCGCGGTGGCCATATTGTTTACGTGCAGTTGCGGCATAACGCAATATGGCCAGTTCTTTTTCTGTTTCGTCTGTGTAGGTGAGCCACGGCGATACCAGTGGACGGGTTTCTGCCAATTCTTGGCGCAGCAGGGCGACACGGTCAGTTTCGCTCAACTGACTGTATTGCACTAGTTGACCTTGGAATTGCACGCCAGCGGCTTGGAACAGTTCGTGCAACACGCGTTCGTGTACGTCAGAGCTTTGACGTAAGTCCAGCGTGGCTAAGTGGAAGCCAAAGATACTGACGGCTTGCATCAAGTTGCGTAAACGCAGATCGGCCACGGCACCCGCGTGACTAGCTTGCAGCGAGTCTGCAATGCATTGCAGATCAGCCAGCAGTGCAGCAGGTGATTCATAGACTGGCGCCGCATAGGTTTGGTGCATGGCCAAACTCTTGCCCGTTAGGTGTTGGCTAGTGGCTGCGACGCGCGCATAAAGATGAATGCAGGCGCGTCGGTAAGGTTCGTCCACACGATGCGGAGATTGGTCTTGGCTGGCGGCGGAAAGTGCCATCAGGGCGTCGCTGGCCGGAGCCAAGGATTCTGACAGTGACAGCTCAGTACCTAGGGCTTTGAGCTCGCTTAAATAGTGACGCAGTGCGGTGCTGCTTTGATGCAGCAAGGCTTGTTCCAGTGTGTTGGCATCCACGTTGGGGTTGCCGTCACGGTCGCCACCAATCCAACTGCCCATACGTAAGAAAGTGGGTAGGGGGCGTAACGGTGGTTGGCTTAAGGTTGTACGTGCATTGGAGGGCGCAGGGTGCAGCAACAGATCCAAGTCGTGATAAAGCTGTGGAATAGCCTGAAAGAAGGTGTGCGGATAGTAGGCCAGCGCGTTGTCGATTTCATCCATCACCGTCAGCTTGTGCTGACGCAGCATGCGTGTTTTCCACATGGTAGTGATGAGCGCCGTTAAACGATGACGCAATTGCGGTTGATGGCCTGCAGCTTGTTGATCCAGCAGTGGCAGCAGTGCAGCAATAGCTTGGTGTAGCGCCAGCGTACTTTGACGTTGTACCTCAGTAGGGTGGGCAGTCAGCACCGGCACAATACAGGCTTGCTCTAAAAAGGACAGCAGTTGCTCGGGTTCAGGCTGTTCAGCAAACAACGCCAAAGCGTATTCCAGCGAACCGGGTGTTTGGTCTGGGCTGTGTTGGCGGCGTTGGCGAGTTTGCTCGCGGTCTTCGGCAATATTGGACAAGTGCAGAAAGTACGCAAAGGCACGTGATACGGTGTGTGCATCCACTAAACTTAGCTGTGGAATGTCAGCAGTGAGTGCTTGTAATTCGTTTTGATCGCCTGTGCGTCGGTAGCCTACGGCGCTGCGCCGCAACCGCTCAATAATGTTGAAAATATCAGCCCCATCGGTATCGTAAATCACGTCTCCCAGTGCTTTGCCTAACAAACGTATGTCTTGGCGTAATAAAGGAAGCTGGTTGGGAAGTGATTGCGGCTGGGGCATGATGTCTCCTCTAGTGTGGGGTGGTCGGTGCAATTCTGTAGCACGGTGCAGGCTTTTAGCTGTGTTTTTTTAGCAGTCTGGTCGCTTTATGTTGCCTGCACGTTTATCATAGTCTTCTTTTCAATGCTTTTTGACTAGAGCAGCACACATGCCACACTATCGTTCACGTACATCTACTCATGGCCGCAACATGGCCGGCGCGCGCGCATTGTGGCGCGCGACGGGCATGAAAGATGGCGACTTCAGCAAACCTATTATTGCTGTAGTGAACTCGTTCACACAGTTTGTGCCGGGTCACGTGCACCTCAAGGATATGGGCCAATTAGTGGCACGTCATATCGAGGCAGCAGGCGGCGTAGCCAAAGAATTCAACACCATTGCGGTGGATGACGGTATTGCCATGGGTCACGATGGCATGCTGTATTCGCTGCCTTCGCGTGAGCTGATTGCGGATTCCGTCGAGTACATGGTGAACGCGCATTGTGCCGATGCCATGGTGTGTATCTCTAACTGCGACAAAATTACCCCCGGGATGTTGATGGCGTCTTTGCGCTTGAACATCCCCACCATCTTTGTATCCGGCGGCCCAATGGAAGCCGGTAAAGTCATGTCCAAAGATGGCAAAACCGTAGTGCGCAAGCTGGATCTGGTGGATGCCATGATTCAAGCAGCTGAAGACGGTGTATCTGACGAAGAAGTAGCTGAAACCGAACGCAGCGCCTGTCCTACATGCGGTTCCTGTTCTGGTATGTTCACGGCTAACTCCATGAACTGTCTGACTGAAGCGTTGGGTCTGTCCTTGCCAGGTAACGGTACTATCGTTGCTACGCATGCACGCCGCAAAGGCTTGTTTGAAATGGCTGGCGGCCTGATCGTTGAACTGTGCAAACGCTACTACGAACAAGAAGATGCTTCCGTATTGCCGCGTAATGTGGCGACGTTTGAAGCCTTTGAGAATGCCATGACACTAGACGTGGCCATGGGCGGTTCTACTAACACCGTATTGCACTTGCTGGCAGCGGCTCAAGAGGCTGAAGTGAACTTCACCATGAGCGACATCGACCGTATTTCGCGTCGTGTACCGTGCCTGAGTAAAGTGGCACCTGCTACACAGCAATACCACATTGAAGACGTACACCGCGCTGGCGGTATTCTGGGTATTTTGGCCGAATTGGCGCGTGCTGATTTGCTAAACCTAGATGTGAATAACGTTCACAGCGGCACCTTGGGCGAAGCTATTCGTCGTTGGGATGTGAAGGGTGAAAACCTGAAAGCAGTAGAAAAATTCTATCTGTCTGCACCGGGTGGTATTCCTACCCAAGTGGCATTCAGCCAAGATCGTTACTACGAAGACCTAGATTTAGATCGTGAAGGCGGTTGTATTCGCAGCAAAGAGTTTGCCTACTCGCAAGACGGCGGTTTGGCCGTGCTGTACGGTAACTTGGCAGTGAACGGTTGTATCGTGAAAACAGCGGGTGTGGATGAAAGCATTCTGACCTTTACTGGTCGTGCCCGTATCTACGAAAGCCAAGAAAGTGCCGTTGATGGCATTTTGAATGGCAAAGTAGGCGAAGGCGATGTGGTCATCATCCGCTACGAAGGGCCTAAAGGCGGTCCTGGTATGCAAGAAATGCTGTACCCAACTTCCTACCTGAAATCCAAAGGTTTGGGCGCTAAAGCCGCGCTGTTTACCGATGGTCGTTTCTCGGGTGGTTCTTCAGGGTTGGTGATTGGTCATGCATCCCCCGAGGCAGCTGAGGGCGGCACCATTGGCTTGGTAGAAGAAAACGATGTGATTGAAATCGACATTCCTAACCGCCGTATTCACTTGGCTGTTAGCGATGAAGAATTGGCAACACGTCGTGCTGCAATGGAAGCACGCGGTGCAGATGCATGGCAGCCAGTAGAAGATCGTAAACGTGTGGTGTCTCAGGCTCTGCGTGCCTATGCTGCACTGGCAACTTCGGCTGACCGTGGTGCAGTACGTGACGTGAGTCAGTTGTACCGTAAGTAAGCTGGTCGCAGAAATGAAGAAAGGCAGCCATAGCGCTGCCTTTTTCCGTTTAAGTGTTACGGCTAGAGTTGATCGCACATGCTGTGGGGACTGCAGGAAAGCTTTTTGTGCTTTGAGACACCAAATCAAAAAAGTTTCCTCTCCGTCCCCACGATAGTGTTGGGTGTCTTAGGCTTACTCAGGCCAGTCGTGAGTAAGTGGGCTTACGCTCATTACACGCTTAGGTTGCTGTACCAGCTATGATGCAGTCACGACCTGCACGTTTGGCTTGGTATAGGCGTTGATCCGCGCGCTGTATGGCATCGTTTAGGTGCTCGCCATGGCGCAGCATGCTGATGCCTATGCTGACGGTCAGGCTCACTGTATGGCCATCCAGATTGCTCAGTCGCAGTTGATGACAGGCTTCGCGTATGCGTTCAGCTTGGGCAGTGGCGGTTTCTAAGGCGCAGGGGCCGCTGAGTAATAAGAACTCCTCGCCCCCGTATCTACAAATCACGTCTTGTTGTTTGGCTTCTTTTTTGAGCAACGACGCAAAACGTTTGAGCACTTGATCACCCACAGAGTGACCGTGTTGGTCATTAATCTGTTTAAAGAAATCCAGATCCAACAGCATCACGGCTACGGGCGGTACCAGCTCTTGTGGTGTTTGGTGTTCTATATGACGGGTGAGTGCGGTGCGGTTTAGTAAGCCTGTTAGCGGGTCGTGGGTGGCTTGGCGATATAACCGCAGCAATAAGCCTAGTTGAAAGTGGTTGGTGGTCATGGCGATGACCAGCAAGGCCGCCAGCAGCCACAAGTCTTGTAAGGCGCGAGGGCTAAAGGCAGTACCGTCTACAAAGCCAGAGCAGAATTGCAGCAAAAGTAGGCCTAATCCTATGCTAAAAGACTCTAACAAGGTGAAGGGGAAGATCCCCAAGGTGGCCGTTAGCAAATACGGAATGAAGCTGTAGCCCACTAACGAGTAGTTGCCATCGTTAGGTAGGTAAACCAATACGGCAGCGTAAAACAGAGCCGGTAGCACGAAGATGAAGGTGCTTAATAGCAGGCTGCTACGGTTAGAACGCTTGAACCTAGACGCCAGCAAAATGGCGACTAAACCAATAAACATCACTACACGTAAGAGCAGCACATGATTAAGAGTGTGTTCCGGTAGGGCTAGATTATCCATTACCGCCCACAACGGGGTGAGTAAGGCAAAAAGTAGCGCAATAATCTGTATCCGTACGCGTAAGTACTCACTGCGAGCGAAGCTGAAGTCCTTGGAGTGATAACGTGTGGAAAACGTATCTTGTAGTGACGCGATGCTCAGTGTTTTTAAGTCTTGCAAGGAAGAGGTTTTCATCCTGATGGACAGTAACTAAATGACGCAATTGGTAAAGTTTTATCAGTATAGCGGGTAATGTTATGACAGATTGTCAGGATGTGTGGGGTATAGGCACGGATTTTTAACAGTGGCTCTGACAGCATGGCATTACAATAAGTGCTTCACTGTCGTTGAAACCCAAGTAGGAAATGACTATGCAGGATGCAAGATTGCGCGAAGCACAACAAAGAATTATCGAAGAACTGGGTGTGAAAGCCGGGCTGAATCTAGAGCACGAGTTAGAACGTCGTATCGTTTTTCTAATGCAGTATGTGAAGCGCAGTCGTGTGCAGGCGATGGTGTTGGGTATCAGTGGTGGGGTGGATTCCTTGGTCGCTGCATGTTTGGCACAACGCACCGCAGAACGTCTACGTAAAGAGGGCGATAACGTGCGCTTTATCGCTATGCGTTTGCCTTACGGTCAGCAAGCTGATGCGGCAGATGCCGAGGCTTGCATGGATGTGATTCAACCAGATGAGCGTCTAACTGTAGATATCAAGCCAGCAACGGACGCTTTGTTAGCGCAAATGTTGCAAGCTGGGCAAACCTTCAAAAGCGCCGCACAACAAGATTTCATCGTAGGTAATATCAAAGCCAGACAGCGCATGGTGGCGCAATATGCCGCAGCGGCAGCCGCCTCAGGGTTGGTGTTGGGTAGTGATCATGCTGCTGAGGCATTGATGGGCTTTTTCACCAAGTTTGGTGATGGTGCTGCAGACGTCATGCCATTAGCTGGGCTGACTAAACGCCAAGTACGGGGTTTGGGGGCGTTGATGGGTGCGCCAGATCAGCTCGTGTATAAAGTTCCAACAGCCGATTTGGAAGATTTGTCACCGTTGCGCCCAGATGAGGAAGCTTTTGGTGTAAGTTATGAGCAAATCGATGATTTTCTGGAAGGAAAGGCAGTAAGTGATGACGCGGCGCAAATTATGCTGCGTTACTTTGCGGCGTCAGCGCATAAGCGTGCGTTGCCTGCTACGCCTATCTTTACAGCTTGATTCTTACTAACGGAAGCGCTTCTTATGCAACCTGTTTTACCGGCTCACCTGATTGCCCGTTGGTTATTGCTACTTATTGTCTTGGCCGGTTTGTATTTCTTGCATGGCTTTTTGGTGCCCGTATTGGCGGCGCTGATCATAGGCTTGGCAAGTTGGCCACTGTATAGACGTTTATTGGCGTACTGTAATAACCGCAATACCTTGGCGGCCACTTTGGCGCTGTTAGTCGTGATTGTGGTGGTGGTTGTACCCATATCATTGGCGTTGTCCTTCGCTATTAAAGAAGCCAGCAGCTTTATTGCGTGGGCTTTAGCGGCAAACCGCGATGGTATGCCAGTACCTGATTGGATAAGCGCATTACCGTTAGTAGGGCAGAGACTATCTGAGTACTGGACGTTTTATCTGGGTGAGCCTCATGCATTAGGCTCTGTGGTAGAGATGGTCAGCGGCCAGCATTTAGGCAATATTTACCGTATGGTGCTGTCGGCTACAGGTAACGTGTTCCACTTGATGCTGACATTGTTGTTTCTGCTGATTACCTTATTTTTCATCTATAAAGACGGCGATCATATATTGTTCCAACTGGATGTCATCGGCGAGCGCATTTTGCCTGAGCGCTGGCAGCGGTTTTCGCGTGTCGTACCGGCAACAGTAAACTCCACTGTCACCGGTATGGGGCTAATTGCGCTGGGTGAAGGGATTGTGCTGGGTATTGCCTATTGGATAGCGGGTGTGCCGTCTCCAGCGTTGCTGGGGGTGGTCACTGGTTTCATGGCGCTGATACCTGGTGGTGCGCCATTGTCCTTTACGCTGATCTCGCTGTACTTAGTGGGGTCGGGTAGCGTAGGTGCTGGTGTGGGGTTGTTCTTGTGGGGGGCGATAGAGCTCTTCATCGTAGACAAAACGCTGCGCCCACGTTTGGTAGGCGGCCCGGTGAAACTTCCATTTTTGCCTACATTCTTCGGATTGGTAGGCGGTGTACAGACTATGGGCTTTGTAGGGTTGTTTATAGGCCCGGTCTTGATGGCATTGTTAGTTGCTATGTGGCGTGAGTGGACGCATCATGCATCCACTCATCCTGTTCCATGACGTTTAGATGAAGGAGGCTGTTATGCGTTCTTTTTCCAATTCGCAAGCACGGTACGATGGGGTAAGCCGTTTTTTGCATTGGTTAATGGCGATAGGTTTTGGTGTGATGCTGGTGACAATTCTCGTTAGCCGGTTTGCTGACGGGTCGGCTTTTGCGGATGCATTATGGCCTTGGCATCGCATAGTAGGTTTTACGCTGTTTCTGTTGTGGTGGATACGTGTGTTGTGGGCATGGAAGATGCGTGAAGAATCGCCAGCAGCGATTAGCACGTTTGCCTTGTGGGGACACCGTTTGATGTATGTGTTTATGCTGGTAGTACCCTGTATGGCCTTGTTCCGCCAATATGGGTCGGGACGCGCCTTCAACTATTTCGGTATTCCTATCACACAAGCCAGCGAGCAAAAGGTAGAGTGGATGGTAGCGCTAGGGAACAATTGGCACGGTAATCTGGGCATTGTGTTGTTTATTGCGATCTTCATACATATCTTTTTGGCCTATTGGCACAAACGTAACCCTGCAACAGATGTAATGGGACGTATGTAATACGTAGTGAATAGGCAATAAAAAACAGGCGCGTAAAGCGCCTGTTTTTGTAGATGAGTACCCGCTTATTTGATCAGAGTGACAGGAATGTCTACTTGATGAATGATGCGAGTGGCTACCGAGCCCAAGAACAGATTACCCAAACCGCTCATACCGCGTGTGCCCATTACGATGGAGTCACATTTCTGCGATTTGATCAGTTCGTTTACAGCGAATGCGATATCGGTATCTACAGAAGCGTGAGCAGTAGTATTGATGCCAGCTTCGCGCAGCATTGCAGCGGCTTGCTCGGCCATATCAATCGCGTATTTGTGTGTGTCCTCACGTAGTTGCTTCAGCGCGTCGCCAATGAAGGCTGTGTAGCTGCGACCATAAATTTGCGGATCAAACTGCACATTCAGTACATGCACTGAGAAGCCGGAATAATCCTTAGACAGATCAATCAGATATTGCAGAGCACGTTTGGCGGTGTCGGAACCGTCGTAGGGCAATAGTACAGTTTTCATATGTTGAAATACCTTGATGAAAAAACAATGGGCTTAAAACACATTTTGCCACGATAGGTAAAAAAGGGATTGATACGGGTCAAGCAGGTACGCTCACTTGGTTTTACCTTATCTAGGTCGTCCTATGAAAACTATATCAGGTAAAGTCTTACACACATGGAAAAAGGCTGTAATAACAGGTAAATGCAGTGTTTATTTCAGACCTGAGTTTTGGTATGTGCTGACCACTTTGCTCAAGGCTTTTTCAGAGGCATCTAAGTACTGTGCTAACTCGTGCTCGGCTTGGGCGATGTCACCGTCGCATAAACATTGATGTATACGGCGTTCCCAATCTATCCACAGCGGGGCTTGAACGATTTTTTCATCAGGGCCGGCAAAGAACACCAAACGTAGCTGCGCACAGAGGGTGAGAAAGAACTCATCCAACAGTTTGCTACCCAGCATGGACACCACCAGTTGGTGGAACATCAAACTGAGTGATCCCACTTCTTGCCAGTGCTCTTTGGCCAAGGCGCGTTCGGCTTGCTTGTTGTTTCTGGCCATCTTGTTGAGCAACGTGCGGGAAGGCGGAGGCGAGGAGCGCACAGCGTGCAGTTCCAAGGTACGACGTGCAGTGTATAAGTCTTGTAGATCATCAACGTGAAACTTGCGTACAAAGACGCCACGGTGACGAATCGATGTGGCCAAGCCATCGCGAACCAGTAGATGCAGCACTTCGCGGATGCTATTGCGTGAAGCATCGTAGGTTTGTGCGAGATCCACTTCTATCAATTGCTCTCCGGGGGCCAACTTACCTTCGATAATGGCATTGCGTAGCTTGTAGCCAATGACATCAACAATAGATAGATTTTCCACATCGATTTTGGTTTTCAATGACTCATCTCCATTGAACGAGTTCAGGGTTCATGCCGTGGTGGCCGTGGTAACGGGCGCGTTCTGGTTGTGACCAACCTTCCAGTAATTCTGGTGCCAACGCATATACTTCTACACCTAATGGACGACAAACATCAATAGGGTCACGGGCGTCTGGCCCCCATAATGGTACGGATAAATCACCGCCAGGGCAGGTAGACAACGCACACAGCAAGTCTATTTCGGCAAAATATTCGAAGTAGTCGCCTTTTTGAGCAGGGCAGGCCTTCATGAAATACTGATCGTCGTCATTCAAGCCTGTGCATTGAAACACATTTAAGACGTCGTGTACGTCGAATTCCGTTAAGCCGTAGGGAGCAACCGCACGTGTCAGATTGGAGTGACAGTGGAAATGGAAATCTTCACCTGTGAGCAGATGATTGACGTAAGGGTCGCAACGCGTGCCCAGCAAGTCATGGACGCGACCGCCGTCACCATCAATACCGTAGTTGGCAAGGGTGTCATCAGTAATAGTGGCCATAGGACGTAGGAAGGGCAGCGTAGACCACAAACGATCATGAATGCTAACGTGTGCGGCTTGTAGCTGACGTGTACGGGATGCCCACATGCGTTCGCGCGGGTCGTGCCTATTCCACATGTTTAAATCGGCTACTTGAGGGCCTTCAATAGTGACAATGCGGCAGACGTGGCCAGCCGGTACTTCCCATGCTTTGCCACTGCGTATGGGCACCACAAACTTGTCTACTAAGGTGCGCGTTTCTGGGCGTTCTATAAGACGGCTGTAGAACGCTTTGTCCACAGAGAGTGCTGAGCCCTGAGTGGACTGGTAGGCGGCAGGATAATTTCCCATGTGATACCTCTAAAGATGATGTGTAAAAACCAGCAGAAAACGGGGAGCTATTAGTCGCGCACGTCGTAGCTGCCATCAGCGTTATGGGTTTCATCACCGTTGAGCGGTGGATTAAACACACACAGCAAATGCAGGTCACCTTTGATGGCGCGCAGCATGTGCGGGTCATTCAGGTTTAGGGCATAAATATCACCTGCTTTGATGGGGTAGGTTTTACCGGTGTTCAGGTCTTTGACTTCACCTTCGCCGGATACGCAGTAGTTGGTCTCGAAGTGGTTTTTGTATTCCAGTTCTAGCTCGGCACCTTCTGTGATGCGTGTTTCGTGTACGGAATAGCCCATGCCATCGTCTTTGACAATCATGCGTACGCTTTCCCAGCCCGGGCCGCTTGCGTCTCTAGGGGTACCGCGCAGTTGTTTGGCATTAATCACAATCATGGTGTTGCTCCTTGGCAAGTAAAAGGGTTTCTATCCACTGGGCTAGAGCAAGAAGCCTAGGCTCGTTGTGGGGTTTGGCAGTCACTAATAAGCCAATGCTGTGCGTATTGGCGGGGGTATATGGCAAGCTAAGGCTTGGTAGATTCAGGCGATTTGCAAATTCAGTGAGTAAGAATGAGCGCCTGTTGGTGGCCAGATAACACTCACTGTCGTGTAGCGGGGCGAGGGCGGGAGCCAGCATGGGGCAGGTAGGTGTCAGTACGGCATCTATGTGTGCGAGTTGATGTAGCGCTGCGCGTGTTTGCTCGTGTAGTTGTTGACGAGCCTGTGCGTAGCGCCATGCTGGTAACGCAGCACCAGCGGTAATGCGCTGACGTATTAATGGGTCGTATTGCTCACCATAGTTGTCTAACCAGTGCTGGTGGATGCCGTAGGCTTCGGCGCTAATCATCCCGCCTTCTGCCGCAGTGGCACCGGCCGTGATCAATGCTGGAAAACTCGCTTTCACCAACGTTACACCGGCTTGTTCTAATGCGTCGCAGGCAGCCTGGAATTGCTGAACAACATCGTCATCCAGACTCAAACTATCTAACTCAGTGGGAACTAACAGCGTCCAAGGCTGAGAGGGCGAGGTGGCGGGGTGCGTTGTGGGGTGTAAGGCAGTAAAGAGTTGAGTGCAGCGTGTGACGTTAGGGGTGATGAGGCCTGGTACATCAAAGCTGGGCGAAAGCGGGAAGATTCCGTCTTCGGGCAGCAAGCCCTTGGTGGGAATGAACCCCACCAGGCCACAAAACGCAGCAGGGATGCGGGCCGAACCGCTGGTGTCTGTACACAAGGCTGCATCGCTAAAGCCCAAGGCGACGGATACCGCAGCCCCTGAGCTAGAGCCACCGGGTACGCGCTCTTCATTGGGGTAACGCGGATTACGTGGTGTGCCAAAGTGGTGGTTCAAGCCCAATGCACCATAGGCAAATTCCGTCATGTTGCTTTGTGCCAGAATCGTGGCTCCTTGTTGCCGCAATTGCTGCACGAGGGTCGCATCGTGTGTGGCAGCAGGGCGCTGTACAAAGGCGGCAGAACCGGCATGACTCACCCAACCCGCTACATCTATATTGGCTTTGATGTTCATGTTCCAGCCGGCTAGCGGGCCAGCGGTGTGGGTGCTGGCTTGCCTGTCTATGGCCGTTAGGGCGAGAGCGGCCTCACTAGGCGCAGCGTCAATACGGTGCAAGCACGAAGCGGTAGAAACGGTTTCGGTACTCATGATGCGATTAGTGATTCAGTTGGCTCAGAAATTCACTGACGCGCGTATCGCTGGATTGGCGCAAATCGGTGGGTGATTCATCGTGCAAAATGGCTCCGTTTTCCATGAAAACGACACGATTGGAAACGTTGAACGCAAAGCGCATTTCGTGGGTCACGATCAGCATGGTCATGCCTTCGGCAGCTAAGGACTCCAAAACACGCAGCACTTCGTTGACCAACTCAGGATCCAACGCTGAAGTAGGCTCATCAAACAGCATGATGGAAGGGTGCATGGCCAAGGCACGGGCAATGGCGACACGTTGCTGCTGACCACCGGAAAGCTGGTGCGGGTATTTGTTGGCATGCTCTACCATGCCCACACGGGACAGCTGGGTGAGTGCTTCAATACGTCGAGACGAGGCGGTGCCACGGTTGTGATAGCTCAGGGCTAGCGTGACGTTGTCCAGCACGGTGCGGTGTGGGAACAGGTTGAAGCTTTGGAACACCATGCCTATATCCAGAATAAGCTCAGGATGGGGTGCCGTTAAGCTTTGGCCGTTTTGTGTGCCTAAGAAGTGCTGGCCGTGAATCCATACACTACCGTCTGAAAAAGCTTCTAAGCCATTTAACGTACGTATTAGCGATGTTTTACCGGAACCGGATGGGCCAATGATGGAAATCACATCACCGCTACGTACGCTCAGGTTGATGTCTTTCAGTGCATGGTGATCGCTATAGAACTTGTTAAGGTGGCGAACTTCCAGTGCAGGAGTTGAGTGTGCCGTGGTTGGGGCAGTTGTCGCGGTGGTGGTAGAGGGTGCCTTTTGAATGGCAGCTTGTTCGGCACTGCTCAAACGATAGGCCGTGGGTTTGCGTTTGTTGACGTCCAAGTATTGCTCTAACCAGCCCAATGCTTTGTCGAAAATCGTCACCATCAGCACGTAATAGAAGGCAACAGCCAGCATGGTTTCAAAGATCAGAAAGTTATGTGTGTACAGGCGTTGGCCTACCAACAAAATTTCCGTCAATGAAATCACTGATACCAGCGAGGTTAATTTCACGATAGTGATGAACTCGTTGCTCAGCGTAGGCAAGGCGATGCGGATGGCTTGGGGGATGATGATCAAGCGCTGAATACCGGCATAGCGTAGTCCCAAAGCTTTACCGGCCTCATATTGACCACGGGGTACTGCCAGAATGCCGCCACGGTGAATTTCAGCCATGTAGGCTGCTTCACTTAATACCAGCGAAATCAAACCGGCATAAAAAGCCTCGGTGAGCACACTGGCCGAGGCGGGGAACACCTGCGGCAGGTTGTAGATAAACATCAGCAGTACCAACAGCGGCAAACTGCGGAAGAACCAGATGTAGAGTCTGGATAGCCAGTTGATGGGCCGAATGCTGGACTGTTTTGCCAGAGCCAGAAAGAAGCCTAAGCCGCCCGCCAGTAACCAGGACAAAAAGCCCAGTTTGGCGACTGTCCAGCAGGCGAGCCAAAAGTCATGATCAAAAAGTAGGCTATATGCATACGACCAATCAAATTCCATTACCAGATACTCCGATTCTTATTGTGGCTGTGTAGCAAGAGAGCTTTCTATGTCGGCCTGTGTGGGGGCGGCAAGACCGTATTGCTCTAGCAGTTGGGCGTACTCACCGCTTTCGGTGGCGCGTTGTAAAGCTTGTGTTAGGGCTTCGGAAAGAGCTGGATTACGTTGGTTAACGCCTAGGGCAATCACGATGGTGTAGAGCAACTCGGGAGACGTAACTTCCAACTCACCTTTCATGGTTTGCACCAACTGGTGAGCCACGGCGGAATCTTCCATCATCACGTCGGCAGCGCTGGAACGTAGAGCCATCAAGGCTTCAGGTGAGGTAGGGAATTCCAACACAGTGATGGCAGGCTTGCCTTGTGCTTGGCAATGGGATTGCGATACGCGCTCTAACTTGGGTGTCCACGATGCCGCTTTGATGGTGCTGACTTTGAGCCCGCACAGCATTTCAGGGTTTTGGGGGCGCTGAGTACTTTTGCTCAAGGCGATGAGTGACGAACCTGTTTTCAGATACGGCACATAGCTGATTAGCTTGGCGCGTTCTGGTGTCATGTACAGCGCTGAGGCCACCACATCAACACGGTTAGCGCGTAGCCCCACCACCAAATCAGCAAACCGGGTGTCTACGATATTGGCATCCAAGTTCAGGTGTTTGGCCATTAAGCGGCTGAAGTCCGCATCAAAACCGGAAGGTACTTTGTCTTGGAAGTAAGCGTAGGGTGGGTAGGTTAAGTCAGAAGCAATAGTCAGCACACCAGATTGCACGGTAGGAGGTGTGTCGGTAGAGGCAGAGGCGAGTGGGCTAAATGCCAAGATGGCGCTGCAGCCCAACCACGTTAGTGGGCTGGTTAGAGCGTGTGTGAGTGCGCGTAAAGACGTGCGCTGATGTGGCTTTTTCATGGAGTCTCCTTGTGGGCTTGGTGGCGTTTGTGCTGCTAATAATTGTTGAACAATTTCATTATTGTTCAACAATGTTTTGCCCGGCAATAAGGGTTATCACGAAACATGCGTATACCGCCGCATGATCAGATGCAGTACAAAAACAAGGAGAAAAAGGGCTGGAAGCTAGGTTTAGAGCGCTTCGTCAATCCAGCGAGCGGGCCAGATGCCGCTGCTCACCATCTGAGAAATCACATCTAAAATTAAGGCTTCTACGGCAGCAATAGCGGTAGAGCCTGGACGTGTCAAACTGGTGGCACACACCACGCGTCTGGATAAATTGCCACCATCAATGTGGGCGCTATGCAGGGTGCCGTTGGCAACCTCTTCCAAAATACAGACTTGCGGCAAAATGGTGCTGCCTAGCCCAGCTTGGGTGGCACGTTTTACGCTGCCCAACGATTCGATTTCGGCCACTACATCCAGCGTGAGTTTTTGAGCGACGCAGGCGTCGTCAATGATGCGACGTAAGCCGTGTTCTTGGCCCGGCAACACGAGCGGGAGGCTGCTGATATCGGCTAAACTGAGGTTGTCTGCTAAAGGCTGTTGAGTACTGGAAACAAAGACCAGGCTGTCGTCCAGCAGAGCACGTTTATTGAGCCCGGGTTCGGGTTCAGCACCAAACAGTAGCGCGATATCTAAGCGACCTGAATGCAGCCATTCTTGAATAAAACCGCTATAGGCTTCCACAATTTTGAGCCGCACATTGGGAAATTGTTGTCTGCAGGCGCTGAGTATGGGGAGCGTAGTGCTGAGGGCAATACTGGTGGGCAAGCCTATGGCGACTTCACCGCTAGGGGTAGTGCTAGAAAACCGCACGGCTTGTTTGGCACGTTCGGCATCAGCCAGTACCACACGTGCATGTTCCAGAAAGGTGCGTCCGGCCTCTGTTTGAATCATGCCCCGATTAGAACGTTCAAACAGTTTCACACCCAGTTCATTTTCCAGTGCCGTAATCTGTTGCCCCAACGCCGGTTGGGCAATGTGCAAACGCGCAGAGGCACGCAGCAGACTGCCGGTTTCGCACACACCTATGAAGTAGCGTAGCTGACGTAATTCCATGGCTTTCTGGTATATGAAAAATGTATAGCAAATAGACTTAATAACTATTTTACAGATATTTGAGTGATACCTAAAATCGATCTACAGCAGAACATAGACTCAAAGAACAAAGGAAGGGTGATGGCAGCGGTAGACATGGAACATTTACGCGAGTGGATAGGGCGTACCGAAACAGCAACGGACAGCATTACTGCAGCACCGTTGAAAGCCTTAACAGCTACGTTGGACAGAGATGACCCTGATGTGGCCATGCTAGATGTGCCGCCATGTTGGCATTGGCTGTATTTTTTGCCTGTGCATAGACAGTCTGAGCTTGGCCATGACGGGCATGCACAACGTGGTGGGTTCTTGCCGCCTGTGCCGTTACCACGCCGCATGTGGGCAGGTAGCCAACTCGAGTTTGTAGCGCCTTTGCATGAAGGGCAACAGATCAAGCGGGTATCGCGCATTGCTGATTTAACAGTTAAAGAAGGCCGCAGTGGTGCATTGGTGTTTGTGAAGGTAAAGCACGATATTTATGCGGACGAAAAATTGGCCATCGTGGAGTACCACGATATTGTGTACCGTGATTTACCCGCAGCGGATGCGCCGGCACCCACTCCTATTCCTGCCCCAGAGTCAGCGCAATGGACACGACGTATAGACCCTGATCCCGTGCTGCTGTTTCGCTATTCGGCACTGACGTTTAACGGTCACCGTATTCACTACGACCGCAGTTACGTCACACAAGAAGAAGGCTACCCAGGGCTGATTGTGCATGGCCCGTTGATTGCTACGCTGCTGTTGGATTTATTGCGTAGAGAGCTGCCAGATGCTCGCGTACGAAATTTCTCGTTCAAAGCGGTGAGCCCTATTTTTGATATTCATTCGTTCACCGTATGTGGACGCCAAGACAACGCGCATCAGGTTTCCTTGTGGGCCTGCACAGAAACGGGGCACCTGGCCATGCAGGCACAGGTAGAGCTCTACTAAAAACGGAGAATAAGCATGCACATAGAACACGATGAATTTGAAGAAATCCGCGATGGTATACGCCAATTGTGTAAACAATTTCCGGATGAGTATTTCCGTGAAATTGATGCCAAGGAAGCCTATCCAGAAACTTTTGTAGATGCGTTGATTGAAGCGGGGTGGTTGGCCGCGATGATCCCCGAAGAGTACGGTGGTACAGGTTTGGGGCTAACAGCTGCATCGGTGATTATGGAAGAAATCAACCGTTGTGGCGGTAATGCAGGTGCTGTGCACGGCCAGATGTACAACATGGGTACTTTGCTGCGTAGTGGCAGTACGGCACAAAAAGAAAAATACCTGCCAGAGATCGCCGCAGGCAAATTACGCATACAGTCTATGGCGGTAACAGAACCCACCACGGGCACTGATACTACCAAGATCAAGACTACCGCTGTGAAAAAAGACGGTCGTTGGGTAGTGAACGGCCAAAAAGTGTGGATTTCACGCGTACAGCATTCAGATTTGATGATTTTGTTGGCGCGTACTACACCGCTTTCTGAGGTGCGTAAAAAGTCTGAAGGTATGTCCATTTTCATGGTGGATTTGCGTGACGCCATCGGTAAAGGCTTGGATGTGCGGCCTATTCCTAACTTGGTGAATCACGAAACCAACGAGTTGTTCTTCGATAATTTAGAAATTCCCGAAGAAAACCTGATTGGTGAAGAAGGCAAAGGCTTTAAGTACATTTTGGAAGGCTTAAATGCTGAACGCACTTTGATTGCGGCCGAGTGTATTGGGGATGGCTACTGGTTTATTGATAGAGCGTGTCGCTACGCGAATGACCGTGTGGTGTTTGATAGACCTATAGGCAAGAACCAAGGTGTGCAGTTTCCTATTGCTGAGTCTTTTATTGAAATTGAAGCGGCTAACCTGATGCGTTTTGACGCAGCGCGTAGGTTTGATGCTCGCCAAGCGTGTGGTGCTCAGGCCAATATGGCCAAATATTTAGCGGCTAAAGCCAGCTGGGAAGCGGCTAACGTCTGCTTGCAAACCTACGGTGGTTTTGGTTTTGCCAAAGAGTACGATATTGAGCGTAAATTCCGTGAAACGCGCTTGTATCAAGTAGCGCCTATTTCTACAAACCTGATTTTCTCTTACGTGGCCGAGCATGTTCTGGGCTTGCCACGTTCTTTCTAAGCTGAGGTAAAGATGTCCCGTCCTCTTGATGGTGTGACCGTTGTGACGTTAGAGCATGCGATTGCTGCCCCGTTTTGTACGCGGCAATTGGCAGATTTAGGCGCACGGGTAATCAAAGTGGAACGCCCGGGTACGGGCGACTTTGCACGTGCTTATGATGAACGCGTAGAGGGTATGGCCTCGCACTTTGTGTGGGCGAACCGTTCCAAAGAAAGCCTGACGCTGGACGTGAAGCAACCCGAAGCACAAGCGGTGTTGGAGCAGTTGTTGGCCAAAGCCGATGTATTGGTGCAAAACTTGGCACCGGGTGCTGCCGCGCGTTTGGGCTTATCGTTTGATGCGCTGCATGAACGTTTTCCACAGCTTATCGTTTGCAATATCTCGGGCTATGGCGAAGACGGTCCCTACCGCGATAAAAAAGCCTACGACCTGTTGATTCAAAGTGAGTCTGGCTTTTTGTCGGTCACCGGTACGCCTGAACACCCTGCTAAGGCGGGTTGTTCTATCGCGGATATTGCGGCGGGCATGTACGCCTATACCAATATTCTGGCGGCGTTATTGCAGCGGGGTAAAACAGGTAAGGGCAGCAACATTGACGTGTCCATGCTGGAAAGCATGGTGGAGTGGATGGGCTACCCCTTGTATTACGCCTTTGATGGCGCACCACCACCCGGGCGTTCTGCCGCTGCTCATGCCACCATTTATCCCTATGGCCCTTTCCAAGCGGGCGATGGCAATACGGTGATGTTGGGTTTGCAAAACGAGCGTGAATGGACGGTGTTTTGTGAGCAGATCATGGAGCAACCAGCGTTAGCAACGGATGAGCGCTTTGTGTCAAACTCTAAGCGCTCTGAAAACCGTGCTGCTTTGCAAGCATTGATACTGGAACGCTTTGCCAGCTTAACAGCAGATCAGGTGGTGGAACGTTTGGAAACTGCACAAATTGCGAATGCACGGGTCAACACCATGGCCGATGTGTGGCAGCATCCGCAGTTGCAAGCCAGACAGCGATGGACGTCAGTACCTAGCCCGGTGGGTGAGTTACCAGCGCTGTTGCCGCCTGGTCGTACCAATGCCTACACGCCGCGTATGGATGCAGTGCCTGGCTTGGGTGAACATGTGGATGCGATTTTGCAGGAATTGGGCAAAACACCCGAACAAATTGAGGCGCTGCGTGCAGCGGGTGCGGTATAACATCGTCGGATCACCATTTTTTGTAGAGCAGGGGAAAGCATGAGCAGCATCAGTCAAACCAGCATTGCGCAAGCACGTACGTTTTTGTTTGTACCGGGTAATAGACCAGACCGGTTCGTGAAAGCCTTGCAAACAGGGGCTGATGCGGTGGTCTTTGATCTGGAAGACGCCGTGGGTTTGGCTGATAAAGCACAGGCCAGAATAGAAATTGCATCGGCATGGTCTACCTTGCAGCAGCATGGGGTGCCGCTGGTGGTGCGTACCAATAGTGTGACCTCTGAACTTGGGCAGCAAGACATTGCGTGGGCAAAAACACTGCCGGGCGGATTTAGCCTGTTGCTGCCTAAAGCAGAATCGGCACACGCGTTGGCGGAAGTGCATGCGCAGTTGCCGCAGGTGCAACTGATCCCCATTATTGAGTCGGCGCGCGGCTATGTAGAGCTACAGCAGTTAGCAGCAGCGCCCGGTGTATGCCGATTGGCGCTGGGACATTTGGACTTCATGGCAGACACCGGCATACAGTGCTCGGAAGGTGAGCCAGAGTTATCCCCTGTACGTTTTGCGATGGCCATGGCGACGCGTTTGGGTAATTTAGCACCAGCGATTGATGGGGTGACTACCGCGCTACAAGATGGCGAGCAATTGCGTATAGATGTGCAACGTGCGCTACGTTTTGGCTTTGGTGGCAAGTTGTGTATTCATCCCAAGCAAGTGGAAGGTGTGCATCAAGCGATGCTGCCGTCTGCCGAAGAGTTGGATTGGGCAACGCGCGTGGTGGCGGCTGACGCGTCAGCGGGGGGCTCTGCCGTACAAGTGGACGGCAAAATGGTAGACCAGCCTGTGGTGCTACAAGCACGACGATTCTTGGCTCGCGCACGCTAAACAGAGTGTCTGTCCCTGATTTATTTTCATAATCAAGGGTTAACCATAATAAAAATAAAGGTGCAACCAAAATACTCTGTAGGGTTGTGTGATTCTGCGCGCGTGGGTTGTGGCGTAGGGCGGCGACACCGGTTTGGTCGTGTGCAGACAAGAAAGAATACGAGTAAGGAAAAAAACTATGCAGCTGATTGATGCTGATGTTTCTAATGCGTTGTTGGGCTTTGACAAACTAGTACCTGCGCTACGTCAGGCTTTTCAAGCGGATATCACCGTACCGCTACGACACACCCACACTATTGAGTGTGATGGTCGTAAAGGTATTACCTTGATTATGCCGGCATGGGATAACAAGAAATACTTTGGCCTGAAAACCGTGAATATTTTCTCGGCTAACCACGAGTTGGATCTGCCAGGTTTACACTCTACGTACTTGCTGTACGACGGTTGTACGGGTAAGCCGTTGGCACATGTGGATGGTGATGCCGTGACATCACGCAGAACCGCTGCGGCGTCGGCCTTAGCCGGTGGCTACTTGGCGAAGAAAGACGCGAGCCGTTTGTTTGTGTTGGGTACAGGGCGTGTGGCCAGCTTCTTGCCAGATGCCTACAGCGTGGTGCGTCCTATTAAAGATGTGTTTATCTGGAATCGCCGCCCTGAAGGTGCTGAGCGTTTGGCGGAAGAACTGCGTGAAAAAGGCTATAACGCCCACGTGGTCAGCACGGTAGAAGAGGGCGTAGCACAAGCCGATATTATCAGTTGTGCTACCTTGTCTGAAGCACCGCTAGTGCATGGCGACTGGCTAAAACCCGGACAACACTTAGATTTAATAGGTAGCTTCGCGCGGCACATGATTGAAACTGATGCACAGTGTTTTGCGCGTGGTTCGGTGTTCGTGGATACCGATGAAGCAGCGAAAAAAGCCGGTGATTTGTTGCAAGCCTTTGAAGCCGGCACGCTTAAACCCGAAGATATTAAGGCCACATTGTTTGACCTGTGCCGTGGCCAGCACGCTGGTAGAACGAATGACGATGACATCACCGTATTCAAATCTGTAGGCAATGCGCTGGAAGATCTGACTGCAGCCATTTTGGTGTACGAAGGTAGCCAGAAAGCCTAATAGGTGGTGATGTATAGAAAAGGGTGACGGTGTTTCGCGGTCACCCGCAATGCAGTAGCACTTCTTGGAGGCACGAACATGGCCATGCAATTTGATTTTGTTGATCTACGCTTGTTCAGTTATGTGGCCGAAGAGAAAAGCCTGACGCGTGCAGCCGCACGCGTTTTTATCTCCTTGCCTGCTGCGAGTATGCGCATCAAGAATCTGGAGCAATCCATAGGTGTGCCGTTGCTGAACCGTAGTGCGCAAGGCATTACGTTGCGTCCAGCGGGGGAGACCTTTTTGACGCATGCACGGCAAGTGCTGCAGCAAGTAGAGCTGTTACGTTCAGATTTACAAGAATATGCGCAAGGCATCAAAGGCAGCGTAAGCCTACAAGCGAACACCACGGCCATGACGGAATTTCTGCCGCATGTGCTCAGTCAGTATCTGGCGCAGTGGCCTGACATTAATGTGGATTTACGCGAGCGCCCCAGCGATGACATCGTAAGGGCTGTGCTGTCAGGGGCTACTGATGTGGGCATTGTGGCGGGCTCGGTGAACACCGAAGGCTTGCAGGTGCTGCCATATAGGCAAGATAAATTGGTGTTGGTGGTAGCTCCAGAGCACCCCTTGGCAGAACATGACGTGGTGGCTTTTGAGGACACCATAGACAGCTCGTATATCATGCTGCATGAAGGCACCGCCATCTACTCGTTTTTAAAACGGGTGACGGACAGCATGAGTAGGCCGCTGCAAACCCGCATTCAAGTGGGTAGTTTTGAGGCGGCGTGCAGAATGGTGGCGGCGAATGCCGGTATTTCGTTAATCCCCGAGTCTGTTGCGAAACGGCATGCCACGGTGCTGCCCATACGCATCGTGGGGCTGACCAACGAATGGGCGATACGCGATCTGCTTATTTGTGTGCGCGATGTAGAGTCTTTGCCCTCATTCACTCACGAGCTAATTCAATTGTTATTGGCGGATGCCAATGCTATTCCGGAGTCAGCAAAGGTGCCCTCCCCGGAATAGCGGGATGGGGCTATAGCAGGTTAACCTGATCCAACTCGGGCAAGCGCCAGACCAGATCAATCAACTTGGTAGCCAAGGCAGTATTGCCTTCGGTGGATTGAGTAGGATTACCGTACTCAATCAGACGACGTACTTTGTCCTCTAGCTCTTCACGGGTCAGGGTGTTGCCGGGATCGCCCTTGGGCTCATCTACACGCGTCTGCAGGGTACGGCCATCAGTAGTGCGCACGCTGACTTTACCAATCCAACGGCGCGGGTAGGCGCTGTCTACTTCCTCGTCCAGTGTCATCTGTACGCGATCGCGGAAATCGGCCACAGCAGGGTTTTGTAGGGCTTGTTGATCAAAAGTGGTGAGATCTGCTTTGCCAAACAACGCGACCAGCGCCAAGACTGTTCCCATTGAGAATTTAGACTGGTGTACGGTTTGCGGGTTGGTGACTGCGCCTAGCACATCAATAGCACCTTGGTGCACATGAGTCGTGACCTGGTCAATATCGCTGACGGCAAGATTGTGCTCGCGCATTATTTGCAGCAGGGCATCGGCGGATGGGTGGGTATGGCGGCAAGACGCGTGGAATTTGAACGAAGTTTCGCTCAACGCCCAACGTGCGCCTAAACCGTCAACCAGGCGAGTGGCATCTGAGTCGTTGGACATGCCCGCTGCCATCCCTTTTTTGCCTTCCAGAATTTGCGAGGCACCCGTGAACCCGGCTTGGGCTAGGTAAGCCGACCACAATCCGCTGCTGGCCGCATGGGCGGTATGCAGTTGTTTGGAGTCGGCGGCATCACGCAGAAACTCCCACAGGCCAGCGGCTTGAGTACCTGCAGAGCCAAAGGCATGCAGCATTTGATCATTATCCAGGCGCAGTAAATTGCCTGCGGTAGCGGCGGCGGCTAGGGTGCCAACGGTAGCTGTGGTGTGGAAGATTTGATAGTGTGAACGCCCCAGAAATTCGCCCACACGTATGCCCACTTCGTAGCCAGCGACAGCGGCTGTTAGTAAGTCTTTACCGGATTTTTTTAGGTCTTGGGTAACGGCTAATGCGGGTGGGAACACCACGGCAGCAGGGTGCAGTACGGAACTGTTGTGCAAGTCATCCTGCTCTACCACGTGTGCTGCTGCTGCATTAATCATGGCGGCAAAGAACGGCGAGCTATGTGCAGCGGAAACTAAAATTTCCGAAGGCCCATGGTCGGGACGCATGTGTGTAGATACGCGATCAATGGTCTGCACAGGGCGCGTAGACGCACCAGCAATGATAGATGCCAAGGTATCTAAAAACAGGGCTTGGGTGCGCTCAATAACCGCAGCAGGGATGTCTTCATAACGCAGGTTGGCCGCAAATTCAGCCAACTGACGTGAGTAATGCGTAGTCGTCATGGATATAGGCATAAAGCAGGATAAAGCCGTCTCTACAACGGACGGCTGACCCGGCAAACTGTGCCGTATGTTTCTGGCTTTGGCTATTGCTGTTTAGTGAAGACAGGCTTTAGTGCTGACAAAGCCAGCCTTATTTGCGTGGTGGCGGCAGTAAGCGCAAACAGGTGTCGGCTAACTCGCGAGCGTAGCTTTCAGCATCTAACTGAGGGGAGGCAATCAGCGCGTCAGTAGCGCCATGCACGCCAGAGTACAGCAGCAAAGCAACCATAGGCGGGTTGGGGCAATACCAGGCGTTTTGTTGCTGACCCTGCAGCAGTATGTGTTCTAGCTGCGCCAAGATGGCGCTTTTCTCGGCATTATCACGCTCATGATGGTGATGGCCGCCATACACCATGTCGTGGGTACGGAAGGTGCGCGCATAGGTGTGCACACTGGCTTCTATCCATGTACGTAGGCGAGCGGGCCAGTCTTGCTGAGGGCAAGACGCCACGGCCTTTTCCAGTTCCGCTAAATACTGTTGCGTGTAGCGGTTGGCCAAGGCCGCCAGCATTTCATTTTTGGACGCAAAGTAATGGTAGAAGGTGCCTTTAGCTACATTGGCGACACGGGTGATGTCGGCAATAGTAGTGGCTTCAAAGCCGTTTTCCATGAAGAGGGATTCAGCGGCTGTCATCAGCTCATCTAGACGCACTTCGGCGGGTTTAGTGCGGGGTGATGCGGAAGGGGCAGAGGGAGGCTGTGATGTAGACATACGGTAATCTTACCAAAACAAAAGAGTCCATTTCCCGGCAGTGTAAAACAAGCCAGCTACAAAGTCTTTGCTCTTTTAATTTTTCATTGACCGTCGGTCAGTCAATTGCTAGTATAAAAACCAATGACCTAAGGAAAACCAGATTTATGCAAGTATCTAAACGTAGAGCAGCCGTCTTAGCGGCGTATTTGGGCACATTCTTGGCTACGTTGGACATTAGTATCGTGAACGTGGCATTACCCTCCATGCAAACCGCTTTGCAAACCGATATAGCCGGTATGCAATGGGTGGTGAGTGTGTATGCCATTGGCTTGTCAGCCATCATGCTGTCAGCCGGCTCGGTGGCCGATAAAGTAGGCCATAAGCGTTGCTGGTTACTGGGTGCGTTGGTATTTACCTTGGCGTCGTGGCTATGTGGGGCAGCGCCTAGTTTGTCGTTATTGCTCTGGGGGCGAGCTTTACAGGGGTTGTCAGCGGCTTTTTTGATCATTGGTGCATTGCCTATTTTGACGCACTTATACGTTGACCCTGCTGAGCGAGCGCATTGCATAGGTGGTTGGTCTGCCTTTACGGCATTGGCATTGATCGTAGGGCCACTGTTGGGTGGGGTGTTGTTAGAGCAATGGGGTTGGCAGAGCATTTTCCTGATCAACCTGCCATTAGGTGCATGCGCTATCGTGCTGGGTGCGTGGGCGATTCCAGAGCGTCGCTATACCGCGCAGGCCGCTAAAGATCCTGTAGGGCAGTTCTTGAGTCTGGTGGTGTTGGGGGCGTTGGCGTACGGCACGATCGCAGCAGGGCAAGACGGTGTGACCGCTACAGTGCCCATGTGGTGCTGGGCGATTGCATTAGTCGGTGGGCTGATGTTTATTGTCGTTGAGCGCCGTGTCGCACGTCCTTTGGTGCCATTAAAACTATTTCAGCAACCCGTGTTTGTGGTGGCGAATATTGCCTCGTTCTTTTTGGGCTTTTCGTACTACAGCAGTTTGTTTTTCTTCTCGCTGTATTTCCAGCAAGTACAGGATTGGTCTCCGGCTGAAGCTGGTTGGCGCATGATGCCGTTGTTTATGGCTACTGGTTGTGTCTCGCTCTTGTTTGGACGTTTAAGTGCTAAAAGCTCGGTGCCTATATTGATGATCACGGGCTATGTACTGATTGCAGTGTCTATGATGGCGATGGTGTGGTGCTCGGTAGATACACCGTATTGGATGATGGGTTCATTGCTGCTGATCATGGGTGTGGGGGCAGGGTTGTCCGTGCCAGGGACTAGCTTAACCATCATGGGCATGGCGCCGGCTGAACTGACAGGTTCGGTATCGGGCACCATGAATGCGTTACGCCAAGCAGGGATGACCATGGGTATTTCATTGCTAGGTGTGATCTTGAGTGCGCAAGCCATAGCCGATCTCACACGGCGTTTGGTGGTAGATGGTGTAGACAGCGCTGCGCAGGTGGCGCAACAGGCGGTGCTGTATCACGAGGGGGTAACGGCAGTGCCAGAAATGGTCTCTAGCTATTCGTTATCCATGGCCAGTGGCTTTCAGGTGGCGATGTTGGTGGCCGGTTTACTGAGTGGCGTCAGCGCGATGTTGCTGTGGCTAAGTCGACGTTGGGTGAAAAGCGTAGGGCTGCAAACTGTACAAGCCTAAACAGTGTTGCTCAAGTGTAACGATAGAACGTAGTCAATGTGAGCTTGATGTCAGAATAGAGGCAGATTTGTTAAGGTGATTCTTTAGCTTTTCTCTTTCTTTATACGTATCAGGCGGCGCTATGACTACTCTTCCTTTACCCACTTATGATGATGTGCAAGCCGCCGCCCAGCGATTAACCGGATACGCGCACCGCACACCGGTGATGACCTCCAGAACCCTGAATGAACTATGGGGTGCCGAGGTCTTTTTTAAATGTGAAAACCTGCAGCGCATGGGCGCCTTTAAGTTCAGAGGCGCGTTTAATGCGTTGGCGAAGTTCAGCCCCGAGCAACGCAAGGCTGGCGTGGTGACGTTTTCGTCAGGAAACCACGCGCAGGCAATTGCCTTGTCGGCGCGCATTTTGGATATACCCGCTACTATCATCATGCCGCTTGATGCGCCAGAAGCTAAGGCAAACGCCACAGAAGGCTATGGCGGCAAGATTATCCGTTACGACCGCTATTCTGAAGACCGCGAACAGATTGGTCGTGACTTGGTAGAGCGTTATGGCTACACCATGATCCCGCCTTTTGATCATCCCGATGTGATCACCGGCCAAGGTACAGCAGCCAAAGAATTGTTTGAAGAAGTGGGTGAGTTGGATGCCTTGTTTACCCCATTAGGTGGCGGTGGTTTGCTATCGGGTACGGCATTATCCACGCGTGCGCTATCACCTAACTGTGCGTTGTATGGTGTAGAGCCAGAAGCGGGCAACGATGGCCAGCAATCGTTTGAGCAAGGCGAAATTGTCTCTATTCCTACCCCTAAAACCATTGCGGATGGTGCACAAACCCAAGCCTTGGGCAAATTGACCTTTGCCATTATTCAGCGCGATGTGAAGGCGATTTTGACGGCGACCGATGCCGAGCTAGTAGAGTGCATGCGTTTTATGGCGCAGCGCATGAAACTGGTGGTAGAACCTACAGGGTGTTTGGGCTTTGCTGCTGCCAGCAACATGAAAGAGCAGTTGCGCGGCAAACGCGTGGGTATTGTGCTGAGTGGCGGCAATGTAGATATACATCAGTTTTGTAAATTGCTGGGTCAGTAGCTAACCGCTTTGTCTACTTAAGGACGTCTCAAATGGGCGCTACGTGGTTGCCGTTGGTGTTGGTGATATCGGCTGCGCTGATTCATGCAACATGGAATTTATTGGCCAAACGTGCGGCAGATGTGGGGCCTACGTTCGTGTTTGTGTTCACCTTCGTAGCGATGGTGGTGTATTTGCCATGGACGATGTGGCTACTGTTTCATGGCGAGAGCTTCTGGGGTTGGGAGGCTCTACTGTGCATTGCCCTGAGTGGATTCTTACATCTGATTTATAACCTCTGCCTGCAGCGGGGCTATCAGGTAGCGGACTTCTCGGTGGTGTATCCCGTTGCACGGGGTAGTGCGCCACTGATGTCGTCGGTCGGGGCATTCATCTTGCTGGGTGAGCAGCCATCGCTTTACGGGGTGATGGGCCTGATTGCCGTGGTGTTGGGTATTGCCTTGATTTCTACGCAGGGCAATCTGGCGAGTTTTAAAGAGCCTGGCGCATACCGAGGCGTGCAGTGGGGTGGGCTGACGGGTGTCATTATTGCCGGCTACACCTTGGTGGATGCGTTTGGCGTAAAAGCCTTGCTCATCCACCCAGTAGTGTTAGATTGGTTTTCTAACTCGGCACGTTTGTTATTCATGACACCATGGCAGTGGGGCGCACGCCATAAAGTGCGTGAACGTATGCGTGGTAAGTGGGCCTTGGCCATTGCAGTTGGGATACTGTCACCGCTGTCGTACATTTTGGTGCTGTTAGCGTTGCAGATGGGGGCGGAAGTGAGTTTTGTTGCACCCGCCAGAGAAATGTCCATGATGGTAGGGGCATTGCTAGGTATGGTGGTGCTGCGTGAAGCGGTAGGCATCTGGCGCTTGGTAGGCTGTGGTGTGCTGATTGTAGGGGTGCTGCTGTTAAGCAGTTATAACTAAGCACAGGCACTGTGCCTACGCCATAAGCGCTAGGTGGTGCAACACGAAATCCACGCGTTTCTGAACGCTGGTTTTGGGCAGCAGGTGTATGTGATAACCCAGTTGTGCATACACCTGTAGCAAGTGCTCATACTCTGCTGTGGCGGCTGCTAAGCTGTGTTGGCGATCGTCATTTTCCTCGTAAATCTCGGGCCACGGTGGGGTCAGGAATACGCAGCGATCATAGCACTGTGATAGCAGCGTATTGTTCAGGCTTTGTGATTCTGGATGTAGCCGTTGCTGAGCCGCTAGCGCATCAATTAGTCCTCTATCAAAAAAGACAATGCCAGAAGGTGAGTCCTTTGCTGCAGCGAGATCGGCAGTAGCAAGGGAAATGATGTGTTCGATGAACAAGCCCATGTCACACCAGGGCAGTGCGCGACTACCGCTTTTTTGTGCCTGGTGAACCACTCGCAAACCAGGCTCAGCCACAATACGATGGCCATGCTGCTGCAAGGCAGTGAGTAAGGTGGATTTCCCGCCGCCAGAACAGCCAGAAATCACCACAAATCTATGCATAAAAACTCCAAAATAAAAGGAAGGTACAGCCGTGTCTATAACCGCTAGGCGCAGGAAACGAGCACGGCAACGCGTGGTCAATGACCTAGTAGAGAAAAAGTATGGGAAAAAGTGCCGGAATGGCTGAAGCGTAGAAGGCGACCGCAGTGCGATGCACAGGGTAAGGATAACGAATAAAGCGAGGTATAAATAATAGCTTTTTGTTATATGAAAATTAACAAATTGGCTTTGATGGTTATATGTGGTGGGGGAGATACTAGCAGTACGTTGAATATTGTTACTTTTTAAAAGTTGTAGGCCCATGTTGAATCACACGTCTTTCCCCTTGTTTCAGGCACCAGTAAAAAAAGCGGCTTCGGTCTTTTCACCCACTGTCTTGGCTCGTTCGTTAGCCGTAGCGGGGGCGTTGAGCATGCCTATGCTGGCACAAGCGGCGGTAGAGCGTGTAGAGATTGTGTCACGCACACCCTTTGCGACACAGCAGGGAGACAACAAATTTGAACGCATAGAAGGGCGTTTGCACTATGCCGTAGATCCTGAGGATGCGTCCAATGCGCCTATTGTGGATGTCAAACTGGCACCCCGTAATGCACAGGGTTTGGTGGAGTTCAGCGGAGACTTCACGCTGATTCGCCCCGTGGATGGCAAAGCGTCTAACGGTAAATTGCTGTACGAGGTGAATAACCGAGGCAACTATTGGCTGTTTAATTTGTTCCAGAACGGTGTGTTCAGTAATGATCTGAATAGCGCTGAAGCACAAGGTGATAACTGGCTGCTAAACCAAGGTTATAGCTTGTTGTGGACGGGTTGGAACTGGGATGTAGTAGAAGGTGGCCAACGTCAACAACTGACTTTGCCAATCGCACGTGAAGCCAATGGCGATGCGATTCAAGGCGTTGTGGTGAATGAAATTGTCGTGAATGCCCCTACCAAAGCCTCGTCACATTTGGGGATTTTGGCCAGAGGTTACCCGTTCGCTCCGGGAGCTCAGGAAAAAGCCGAGCTGACAGTACGCGATACGCCAGAAGGAGAACGCACCGTTATCCCACGTGACCAATGGAGCTTGGCGAAACTGGACGACGGTAAAGTGGTGGCCGACGACACCAGCGTGTACTTGCCTGCAGGCTTTGAGCCCGGTCGTATTTATGAACTGCGCTATACCGCTCAAGACCCTGTGGTAACAGGCTTAGGCTTGGCAGCGGTGCGCGATGCGTTGTCTTTCTTCCGTTATGAAGAGCAAGACAAAGTGGGCCAGACAAACCCCTTGCTAGACCAGCAGGGCTCGTTGCCTGAACATGTCTTGGCATTTGGTATTTCGCAGTCTGGTCGTGTGCTGCAAACCATGTTGCTAGATGGTTTGCATGTAGACGAGAAACAGCGTCCTACCTTTGATGGTGGTTTCTTGCATGTAGCTGGTGGCGGTAAAGGCAGTTTCAATCACCGCTTTGCGCAAACCACGCGTCATTTCAGCCCACACGAAGAGTCCATTTACCCTACCGACTACTTCCCATTTGCCACGGTTACACAGCGTGATGAAGTATCAGGTAAAGAGGCCAGTGTATTGGATGAGGCCAAGAAAGTAGGGATAGTGCCTAAACTGGTGTACACCGCCAGTTCTACGGATTACTGGGCGCGAGCAGCATCGTTGCTGCACACAGATACCGAAGGTAAAACCGACCTACCGTTAGATGATCACGCCAGAGCCTATTTGCTCAGTGGTGCTCAACACGTAATTGCTACCCCTCCAGCTCGTGGCATTTACGAGAATTGCTTGTTGCCTACGGACTATCGTCCGCAACTGCGTGCATTGCTGGTGGCCTTGGATGAGTGGGTGGTAGACGATAAAGCGCCGCCAGCTTCTAAAATTCCTAGCATCCAAGACGGTACTTTGGTGTCATTGGCGGATTATAAGGTGGCGTTAACCGACGTACCTGAAGGTTTGCGACAACCTACCCGGTATTTGCAGCCACCACGTTTGCAATTGGGTGAACGTTTCGATACTCAAGGTATTTCGGATGTACAACCACCTGTTTTCGGCAAAACCTACAACACCTTGGTGCCTCAGGTGAATGCAGAAGGTAATGAGTTGGCGGGTTTGCAAACCCCTCAAGTCGCTGTGCCAGTAGGTGCTTATTTAGGCTGGAATTTGCGCAATGCAGAAGCTGGCGCACCGGATGCCTTGGCGCGCTTGTATGGCTCGTTCTTACCATGGTCTGCCGAGCAATTGGCACAGCGTTATGCATCGCGTGAAGCGTATGTTCAGCAGGTAGAAAAAGTGGCTCGTGAACAGGTGCAAGAACGTGTGCTGTTAGAGCAAGATGTGCAGGCTGTCGTCAACCAAGCGGCAGGGTTGTATGACCGTGTCGTGGCCAAGCCTGTGGAAAACCAGCAGTGCGAGTACCAGCAAGCGGCGAAGTCGTAAGCGAATAAAAGAGCGCTGCAGTCTCTTGCAGTGGCGTTATATACTACGTACCAATGTGGTTGGGGTTTTAGTACCTTAACCAGCAAGGAGACATCGTAAGCCGACCTCTGGCCATGACCAGCAGGTCGGCTCATACATTGGTTTACAGTGACATATGACTCAGCCTCACTCTGGTACGGCCAAAGCGACGGGAACCGCCGCGTTTTCCAAATTCATTCATCTGCTGCAACTGGTTGCAGATAGTGCCGAGCCCTTAACCATCCCGCAATTGGCACAGTTGAGCGGATACCCACGTTCCACGGTGTACCGTAGCGTGGGTGGACTGGTGTCCGAAGGTTTGCTTGTGGAGTCACTAAATGGCGAGGCCTACCAGTTAGGGCCACGTCTGGTGCAGTTGGCCAGTCGCAGTTGGGACCGATCAGAGTTGCGTTTGGTCTCAGTGCAGGCCTTGCAAGCGTTGCGTGATCAAACCAACGAAACGGTGCACTTGGCTGTGCCCAGTGGCGATCGCATGGTGTACATAGAAAAGTTGGAAAGTACCAGTGCGGTACGCATGGCATCTTACATAGGCTCTAGCGTGTCTATGCACTCGTCGTCGGTAGGCAAAGCGTATCTGGCGGCGTTGGGTGAGCCCGAACGTCAGGCACTGATTAACAGTCTGTCTTACGAGCGCTATACCGAAAACACGGTGATTAATCCTACGCAACTGGCTGAACAGGTGAAAACCGTGCAGCAGCGTGGTTGGTCGGTAGACGACGAAGAAAACGAAGCAGGTATTTACTGTTTCGGTGCCGTGATCTTGGGTGCTAAACAGCAACCCGTTGCCGCCATTAGCGTCAGCACGCTGCGCTTTCGTCAGGCAGACGACCCTATGCAGACGTATGTGAAACCGCTGCTGGAAACCTGCAAAAAAATCTCTCAACGTATTGCGCAAAGCCCGGCTTTGGCAGACAGCGCACATATCTGGTAATGCTGGGCGGCATTGTGCCGTTATCTTTCCTGGGTAAATCGGCGCAGGTGATGTACCTGCGCTAGTTTTTTCGTTTTTGTGGTCTACCCAGCGACGCTTTGTAGTGCAAATCCCGTAAAAACACTTCAAGTTTCAACATTTTAGGGTTATCCCTAATAGTTGTTAGGGAGAGCTAGTCAATAAAATTCTATCCACTATATGGACTAATTGCCCACAATATGGACAAGACTATGACTACAGATACTAAAGAGTTCGGTGAGATGACCCCTTACCAATACCCCAACCCTAAAGAAGCCTCCCCAGAAATCGTGGTTTCTCACGCGATTCCTGAAGATGAGCGCGTTTGGGTGCCTCAGGCAGAAAACGTGTGGTTCCGCCCACTCTGTTTGAACGCCAGCCAGGGCTACTGGACTAACTTGCTGCGTGTGCGTAAATCTGGCGTGTTGAGCCGTCACCGTCACCCACAAGCTGTGCATGGTTTTGTGTTGAAAGGTCGCTGGCGCTACCTAGAGCACGATTGGGAAGCCACAGAGGGCAGCTACGTGTACGAACCACCTGGTGAGACACACACGCTGTACGTGCCCGAAGACGTAGAAGAAATGATCACCTACTTCACGGTGAACGGCTTGATGTACTACACCGACCCATGGGGCAAAGGCGTAGGCTTTGAAGATGTGTTCACCAAAATTGATATGTGCCGCAAGCACTATACCGAAGTGGGTCTGGGTGAAGATTTCGTTGATCAATTCATTCGTTGATCATGGAAAATTACGTTCAATACGATTTTAGCGGCCAAGTCGCCATCGTTACCGGTGGCCGGGCTGGCATAGGCAAGGCCATCGCTGACAAATTGGCCAGCGCTGGCGCTACCGTTTCCATCTGGGATTTGGAAGCGGATGAGTCCTTGCCTTTGCACTATCGCGTTGACATCAGTAATGCAGAAGCGTTGCAGCAAGCCGCTGCACGCCTGCATGACTATGCCGGACGCATCGATATGCTGGTGAACAATGCCGGTTATGCGGGTCCAACCACCACCTTGTGGGAATACCCTGCTGACATCTGGCAAAAGATCATCGATATCAATCTGGTAGGGGTGTTTAACACCTGTAGAGCGGTTGTGCCGTACCTGTTGCAACAGCAGTCAGGCCGTATCGTGAATATCGCGTCGCTAGCCGGTAAAGAAGGTACGCCTAATGCGTCTGCCTACAGCGCCGCCAAGGCTGGTGTATTGGCCCTGACCAAATCACTGGGTAAAGAGCTGGCTACCAGTAACGTACTGGTGAATGCGATTGCCCCTGCCGCCGTGAATACCACATTGTTGGCGCAAATGTCTGCTGAACACGTGCAGACCATGATCAACAAAAGCCCCATGCAACGTTTAGGAACCGTAGACGAAGTCGCTGAATTGACAGCGTGGTTGTGTTCGTCTGCGTGTTCGTTCAGTACCGGTGCAGTGTTCGACCTGTCCGGAGGCCGGGCTACCTACTAATCAGCCCGCATCGTTTTTCCAACAATAACTACCCCACAAATGCGAGACACAAGTATGCTCAAGCACAAAATTTTTGCCGCTTTCTCTTTGACAGTTCTTAGCAGCTTGGCTGCTAGCCCAGCGCTGGCTGCGTATCCAGAGCGTCCCATTCAGATGATTGTGCCGTGGTCCGCGGGTGGCGGTACCGATACCGTAGCGCGTTTGATCGCTGCTGGTTTGGAGCGTGAATTGGGTAAGCCCATCAACGTGATTAACCGTCCTGGTGCAGGTGGCGTTATTGGTCATACCGCTATTAGCAACGCAAAATCTGACGGTTACACCATTGGTTTGGCTACAGCAGAGTTAGTAACGTACCGCTGGATGAAGACCTCTCCATTAGCGTTTAGCGATGTAAAACCTATTTCTCAAATGAATTTTGATGCAGCCGCGTTTAGCGTGAATGCAGATAGCGAATGGGACAACATCGACGCTGCTTTTGAAGCCATTCGTGCTGAGCAAGCGGGTAAATACAAACTGTCTGGCATTCCTGCTGGTGCAGCCTACCACTTGGCATTGGCACAAGCCCTGAAGTTGGCTGACATCGATCCTAAGAAAGTGACTGTAGTACCTAGCCAAGGTGCAGCGCCTGGTTTCCAAGAATTGGCCGCAGGTGGTGTGCAAATTGTTGCTTCCGCATTGCCAGAAGGCAAAACCATGCGTGACGCCGGTTTGGTGAAAACCTTGGCAGTTATGTCTGATGAGCGTTTGCCTTCTTTTGCTGATATCCCAACGATTGGTGAAGCCACAGGTCGTCCATTGGCGGCAGGTACATGGCGCGGTCTGGTAGGCCCTAAAGGCATGCCCGATGAAGCCATTGAAGTGATTGCGGCTGCAGCAGAAAAAGTAGCGCAGTCTCCTGAGTTCCTGGAAGCGATGAACCGTGCGGGTTTTGGTGTGAAGTGGAGCAACCCAGCAGAGTTTGGCGTGTTCATGCAGCAATCCGACGAAGTTAGCGGCCAATTGATCGCTGATCTTGAGTTGGTACAGCAGTAATTCTTAGGAAGTAGCATGCGAATCAATGATGCATTAACTGGACTGATTTTGGCGGTAGGCAGTATTTGTCTGCTTATCTATGCACAGACATTGCCCAAATTATCAGGACTGCCTTATGGACTTGGCACTTTTCCATCGGTGATCGCATGCGGTCTGCTGCTGGGTAGTGTGGGGCTGATGTATTCAGGCCTGCGTCAATACCTGGCGAATAAAGGGCAGGCCAAGAAGGTACGCCAGCCATGGCTGGCTGCCTTTGCCTACGCCATGAGTGTGCCGGCGGCCATTGTGGTGTACATGGTGTTTGAGTCGTGGTTGGGCTTCGCACCACTGTGTTTTGTCATTGTGTTCTCCATGATTGGGTGGCTAACACAACGTTGGAAAATGGCGGCGCTAGTAGCCCTCAGCACAACGCTGGTGATGTGGCTGGTGTTTGCCGAAGTCTTGCAGGTTCCTTTGCCAACCATGCCGTTCTGATATCACTACAAAGGAATAATTGTGTCTGCATTTCTTGAAGCCTTAGATCAGGTATTCAGCCTGCACGTCTTTTTGACGATCGTGGGTTCGGCCATTTTCGGTTTGTTCATGGGGGCAATCCCCGGCCTGACTGCAACGATGGCTACGGCATTGTTGGTGCCTGTCACATTTTTCATGGGTCCTATACAGGCGATTGCAGCTATTGTATCTGCCACTGTAATGACCTTGTTCGCGGGGGATATTCCCTCTGCCTTGCTGCGTATTCCGGGTACACCAGCGTCGGCAGCCTACACCAATGATGCTTATTTGATGGGGCAGAAAGGCCGCCCCGGTCAGGTGTTGGGCGTAATGCTGTTGTGTTCCTCTATAGGGGGCATTCTGGCCATTATGGTGATCTCGCAATTCGCGCCATCGTTGGCTCGCGTATCGCTGAATTTCACCAGCTACGAATACTTCTGGTTAGCACTGCTGGGCTTGTCCAGTGCAGTGTTGGTGTCTCAGGGGCAGCCACTGAAAGGCTGTATCTCCTTGGGTCTGGGTTTGTTGCTGTCCACTGTTGGTATTGATGCGGTAGTGGGTATGCCTCGCCTAACCTTTGACAGCATTGAGCTTAGTGCGGGTATTTCTGTGCTGCCCACCATGATTGGTATTTTTGCGGTGACAGAGTTGCTGCGTAAATTGCCTAGTATGCGCTTTGCTCAAGAAGCACCTAAGCCATTGAAAACCGATCAGGTGTTCAAAGGTACAGGCAAAATACTTTACAAATACAAAGGCCAAGCAGCGGGTGGTACCGCAGTAGGCACCATTGTGGGCATCTTGCCCGGTGCGGGTGCAGATATTGCCGCCTGGGTGGCCTATGCCATCTCCAAGCGCTTCTCTAAAACACCCGAAAAATTCGGTACGGGTCACCCTGAAGGTTTGATCGCTGCGGCATCGGCCAATAACACCTCCTTAACCGGTACGTATGTGCCTGCGTTGGTGTTTGGTATTCCGGGTGATACCGTCACAGCCATTGTGATCGGTGTGTTGCTAATGAAAGGTATCACCCCCGGCCCAATGGTGTTCATCACCGAAGCGCCACTGGTGTATTCCGTTTACATCACCTTTATCGTCGCCAGTTTGTTGATGATCCCTCTGGGTTGGCTGGCTATTCGTAGTGCGGGCCGCGTGTTGTCCGTGCCTAGCAGCATCTTGTACCCCATTATTTTGATGTTCTGTATTGTGGGCGCGTACTCGGCAAACAACTCCATTTTTGATGTGGGCATCATGCTGGTGATGGGGTTGGTGGCGTATTTCTTAGAAGAAAACGACTTCCCCACTGCGCCACTGATTTTGGCATTGATCTTGGGTCCGCTGATCGAAGAGAACTTGATGAAGTCCTTGATCAAAGCTGAAGGTGATCTGTCCATGTTCTATGACCGCCCGTTGGCCATGTGGCTGGGTGGGATCACGTTGTTGATCTGGTTCTTCCTGATCTTTGGTGGCGTTTTGCGCAAGTTGATCTTTAGAAAACCAGCCACGTCTGGCGCTGCCACTCACTAAAACGACTTTACGAGAAATAGTAATTATGAGTTTCAAAGAACAGCTCTTCCAAGGGCAGCATATCTTGGTGACTGGTGCTACACAGGGTATTGGTGCAGGCATTGCGAACTACCTGCACAGTTTGGGTGCGACGGTAACGGCGGCTGGTTTGGGTAGTACCGAAAACGTATTGCATCCCGATATTCAAGTAAAGCTGGTAAACGTGAGCGATGAAGCGTCTGTGCACGCTTTGTTCGACAACGATGAGCCCCTGCACCATGTGGTGAACTGCGCCGGCATTATCAAACGCCAAGCCGAGCACCAACTGGATGTGTTCGAGCAAGTATTGGATGTGAACCTGACAGGCACCATGCGCATCAGCAGTGATGCACGTGCCAAGCTGCGTGACACCAAGGGTTCTATTGTGAATATGGCTTCTATGCTGAGCTTTTTTGGTGGTGGTTTGGTGCCTGCTTATGCTGCCAGTAAAGGTGGTGTATCGCAATTAACCAAGTCGTTGGCCATTGCTTACGCTGTTGATGGTATTCGTGTGAACGCGGTGGCTCCTGGTTGGATTGCAACACCGTTGACTCTAGATTTACAGAACGATCCTGTACGATCTTCGGCTATTTTGGGCCGTACTCCTCTTAACCGCTGGGGAACGCCTGAAGATGTGGCTAAAGCAGTAGCCTTCTTGTGCTCGGATGCAGCGGCATTCATGACAGGGGTAATCCTGCCTGTGGATGGCGGTTACTTGGTTGCATAATGTGCCACGCTAAACGCCTTTTATGAAGGTGCTGTAAGAAAGTAAAAGAACGCCTGCAGGCTTTGTTTGCAGGCGTTTTTTGTGGGCAAATGCAGGCAGAAAAAGCTAAATACTTGCATGATCGCTACAAAGGAAAAATATAAGGGTTTGCACTAGGTAGGTGAGAAGTGGGCTGGTCATGGCACAAAAGCTGTTGCTATACTCGCCAACAGACGCAGGGGTACTCAATGAGCTTTTTAGCTTTATTGGGTTGAGAGAGTCCCTTCGCACCAGTACGGATAATGCCGACGCTGGAAGCGCGTTCTGCTGTAGTTATATGCAAAATGTAGGGCCTCAGTGTGCACAGTTTCGTGCCTTCCGATGCCTGACGTAGGCAGAACTCCTCCACTCGGCTCCGGTTTTTTACTTTCGGAGCTTCAATGAAAACCACTTCCCCATTCTTGGCTAACACGGCAACAGTAGACGAAGCCGCTATCCAGCCATTACCGTGTTCACGCAAAATCTATCAGGTAGGGTCACGCCCAGACATTCGTGTGCCTTTTAGAGAAATTACACAGGCCGACACACCCACCATGCTTGGTGGCGATAAAAATCCACCGCTGACCATTTACGATACCAGTGGTCCCTACACAGACCCTGACGTGCGCATTGATTTGCGCGACGGTTTGCCTTCTGTGCGTCATGCGTGGATCGAAGAGCGCGGCGATACCGAAGTATTGCCCGGCGTAAGTAGTGATTATGGGCGTCAGCGTCAGGCTGATCCCAGCTTGGCCGATATGCGTTTTAACCTGACACGCCAACCCCGCCGTGCCAAAGCAGGCGCGAATGTGACCCAGATGCACTACGCCCGTCGCGGCATTATTACGCCGGAAATGGAGTACATCGCCATACGCGAAAACCTACGCCGTGAGCAGTACTTAGAATCTCTGCGTAACACTGGCCCTGAAGGCGAAAAAATGGCGCAACGCCTAACCTTCCAGCATGCGGGTGAAAGCTTTGGTGCGTCTATCCCAGCCATCATCACCCCTGAATTTGTACGTGATGAAGTGGCGCGTGGTCGAGCCATTATTCCTGCCAATATCAATCACCCTGAGTGTGAACCCATGATTATTGGCCGCAATTTCTTAGTGAAAATTAACGCCAATATCGGTAACTCGGCAGTGAGTTCTGGCATTGCCGAAGAAGTGGAAAAAATGACGTGGGCTATTCGTTGGGGTGGTGACACCGTGATGGATTTGTCCACAGGCAAACATATTCACGAAACGCGTGAGTGGATCATTCGTAACTCGCCCGTACCTATTGGCACCGTGCCTATTTATCAGGCGCTGGAAAAGGTCAACGGCAAAGCCGAAGACCTCACATGGGAAATCTTCCGTGACACGCTGATTGAGCAGGCTGAGCAGGGAGTGGATTACTTCACTATCCACGCAGGGGTACGTTTACCGTTTATCCCTATGACGGCCAATCGCATGACCGGTATTGTGTCGCGTGGTGGTTCTATCATGGCCAAATGGTGCTTGGCGCATCACCGTGAAAGCTTCATCTACGAACACTTTGAAGACATCTGTGAAATCATGAAAGCCTACGACGTGAGCTTCTCGCTAGGCGATGGCTTACGTCCCGGTTCCACCTACGATGCCAACGATGAAGCCCAGTTTGCCGAGCTGAAAACCTTGGGTGAACTGACACAAATCGCGTGGAAACATGACGTGCAGGTGATTATCGAAGGCCCTGGTCACGTGCCCATGCAGAAAATCAAAGAGAACATGGATTTGCAGTTAGAGCACTGCAAAGAAGCACCGTTCTACACCTTGGGGCCATTGGCAACAGACATCGCACCGGGCTACGACCACATCACCTCAGGTATAGGTGCAGCCTTGATCGCATGGTACGGCACAGCCATGTTGTGCTACGTCACTCCCAAAGAACACTTGGGGTTACCCAACAAAAAAGACGTGAAAGACGGCATCATCACCTACAAAATTGCAGCACACGCCGCGGACTTGGCCAAAGGCCACCCGGGTGCAGCAGTACGTGATAACGCTTTGTCTAAAGCACGTTTTGAATTCCGTTGGGAAGACCAGTTCAACCTAGGTTTAGACCCAGACACAGCACGTGAATTCCACGATGAAACCTTGCCTAAAGATTCCATGAAAGTGGCGCACTTTTGCTCCATGTGCGGCCCGCATTTCTGCAGCATGAAAATTACCCAAGACGTACGGGAATATGCGGCGCAGAAAGGGGTGGAAGCAGAAGCTGCTTTGCACAAAGGTATGGAAGAAAAAGCCATAGAGTTTGTGCAGAAAGGCGCGTTGCTGTATCACGTAGAGTAAGAGATGGGGGAACATCATGGCTGGCGAGGGTTTGCTGGCCATGGTGTGTTTTGTTGCTGCTGTGAGGGGGTAAAAGCCCGCCTAGCAGCGACTGTCTGCCGTAGCCTTAGGCTGCGAAAGTTTTTTTATTTGAGACACCAAATAAAAAATACTTCCATCCGCCTTCCCTTCATCGCTGGCTAGGGGCTTTGCGTTGGTGATTACTGATTGGTGTTTCTCTTTCTGTGACAGATAAGAGAAGGTGTTTTGGTTGGATGGCAAATCGGATGACTGGCTTAGTGCCTTACAGGGTTGTGTAGCCAAGGTGACATACGTGCGCAAGCTATGTCGCTGCTGCGAATCTTGACTGAAGCTCTACATAAGAAAGGGCAGTTAACCTACCAATAGCGGAATGCTCGGGGAGGCGGAGGAAAACTTTTTTGATTTGGTGTCTCAAATCACAAAAAGTATTTCCGCAGTCCCCCAGCGCCTGCGATGAATACTGACGCCAGAATTGCACCATCTGCATCCACTTAGGTATGCGTCTGCGTCCCCAAATACAGCTCCACCATCTCCGGATTATTCAGCAGTTCATGCGCCGCCCCCGCCAGTACCACTTTGCCCTGATCCAGAATATACGCACGGTCACTGATGTCCAGCGCTTGGCGAGCACGTTGTTCCACCATTAACACCGCTACATTCAGCTGTTTAAGCTGCACAATCACATCGAAAATAGACTGAATGAGTTTGGGTGCTAGGGCGGCTGTGGGTTCATCCAGAATGATGAGTTTGGGTGAACGTATGAGCGCACGAGCAAAGGCTAGCTGTTGGCGCTCCCCGCCGGATAAGGTGCCGGCTTGTTGAGAAAGGCGTGTCTTCAGAGCGGGGAATACCTGCAGCATTTCATCGATTTGGCTGCGCGTGACACGTTTATCCGCCACCAACAGGTTTTCGTAGACGCTAAGCGTGCGAAAGACGTTGGTTACTTGCGGCACGTAGGCTAAGCCTTGTTCGATGCGAGCTTCGGTGCCTAAATGGCTGATGTCTTGCCCGTACAGTTTTACCGACCCTTTAGTGCGGGGTAGCAGCCCTAGTAATGCTTTCAGAAATGTCGATTTACCAGCACCGTTGGTGCCTGCAATGGTGACGATTTCTTGAGGGTTCACCGACAGGTCTATGCCGTGAATAATATCCACATCGGTGTAGCCGCCAGCCAGCCCATCAATGGTAAGGACTTCGTTCATATCACACCTCCCATGTAGGCTTCCTGCACAATTGTAGAGTTCAGTACGTCGTCTGGGTCGCCTTCGGCAATCACCACTCCTTGGTCCATGACGTAGAGGCGCGAGCATAAGCTTTTGAGGGCTTGTAGGTGATGCTCTACGATGAGTAGAGCAATGCCTTGTTCTTTGAGGCGGCGGAAAATATCCATCATCTCGCCGATGCGAACGGGGTTCACGCCCGCAAAGGGTTCATCCAACAAAATCAACGTGGGTTGCTGCATGAGTACGCGAGCCAATTCCAGCAGTTTCTTCTGACCACCGGATAGCTGTGAGGCAGGTAGGTCGCGCACATGGGTAATACCCAGCGTGTCTAAAATTTGATCGGCTTGGGCGGTACGCTGTGTGGTGGTGTCTTTCATGGTGCCGCGACGTAGCCACGCCGTCAGCATGTTTTCTTGTGAGTGATCTTGTGCAGCCACTAACAGGTTTTCTAGTACCGACAATTTTCCAAATTCACGCGGAATTTGGAAGGTACGGCATAAGCCTATGCCAGCACGTTTATAGGTGGGCTGATGCAGTATGTCTTGCCCATTAAAACTGATGTTGCCAGAGGTGGCGGTGAGCTGGCCGGCAATAGCGGCGAACAGAGTGGTTTTGCCCGCACCGTTCGTGCCCGCCAAGCCAATGGTTTCACCGGCATTTACGTGCATGCTGGCATTGTTGACTGCCAGAAAAGGGCCATAGCTCACACTGACGTTTTCTACTTTTAGCATGAGGCTCTCCTAGTCTTTACGCCCGAACAGGCCTTGCGGGCGGAACAGGCTAAAGCCCATCAAAATCAAACCAATAGCACCCAAACGTATGTGTGCAATTTGTACGTCGGATACACCGGGCAGGAAGTCACCAATAAAGCGCGAGCCTTCTAGGATCATCACCAGAACTAAGCTGCCGAATAAAGCACCACGCATGCTGCCTACGCCACCCAGAATGATGGACATCCAGACATAGAAAGTAATCAGGGCGATGAACTGTTCGGGCGAAATGTAGCTGATGAAATGCGCATAAAACGCACCCGCTAAGCCAGCTAAGAACGACCCAAACATCAGAACTTTGATTTTGAAGGTAGAGGTTTTTTTGCCTAGGGCAGTAACAGCCACTTCGTTGTCGCGAATGGCGCGCAAAATACGGCCAAAGCTACTGTGTTGCAGCAGATAAACGGCCACCATTGCAAGCAGCACGGTTGCAGCAATCACCACGGCAAACAGCCGGTTTTGCGCCAAGCTGGATGACAACGAGAACAATGGCGGGATAGAGGCTAAACCTTGCACACCGTTAGTGAGCCAGTCTTCTTGTTGAATCACCAAGCGTACAGTTTCGGCGAAACCCAGCGTGACAATGGCAAAGTAGTCTTCTTTTAAGCGCAGGGCGGCAAAGCCAATGGGAATGGCGGCTAAGGCGGCAATCAAGCCGGCCAACACCATGGATAAACCCACCGACATACCTGCTAGCGACAAAATTGCCGAGGCATAAGCACCAATAGCAAAGTAGGCGACGTGACCAAAGTTGATCAGGCCTGTTTCACCATATTGGATGTTTAAACCTATGGAAAGCAGGGCGTAAATGGCACCAATGATGCCAATGGATAATAAATAGGCTTCCATGCGAGTCCTCTAGCGGGTTTTTTCTGCAGAACCTAATAAGCCGGCAGGGCGAATCAGGAGCACCAGAATCAGGATGGAAAAAGCCGCAACAATCTTGTAGCTGGGGCCTACAAAGGCAACGGACAGCTCTTGGACTACGCCCATGATGACAGCGCCCAATACCGCACCTACAGGGTTACCAATACCACCAAGAATGACTGCCGAAAACGCAGGAATAATGAATTCCCAGCCGAACTCAGGCAGCAGTACGCTCTTAGAGGCAATCAGCACACCACCTAGGGCAGACAGCACGCCAAACAAACACCACAAGAACCAGATTAGGTATTTGGGGCGAATGGCGCTGGCACGTGCGAGTTCTGGGTTATCCGCGATGGCACGTAAACGGCGACCCAAGTTGGTGTAGCGGAAAATAGCAAACACAATCGCCAAGGTGACGGCACTGGTAAAGACTATCCAGAGGTCGGACGGCAAAATACGTACGCCATTGAAGTTCCACGCACGCACTAAGGGGAAGTCATAAACCTGCGGTTGGCTGCTCACGCTAAGCTGCAAAATACTGCGCATGAAAAACGCTAAACCTACGGCAGCCAACAGGTTCACCACCATGGGCGCACGGGTCAGTTTACGGAAGATCAGTTGGTAACTGGCCAAGCTAATCAGCATGCACAGCAGCATGGCGCCGCCAACGGACAAGAAGAAGTAGGGCACACCAATGGATTGAAAGGCCAAAGCCGCATAAGCCCCTACCGTCATGGTGTCACCCACCGCAACGTTAGGGAACTTAGAGATATCCAGCACCAGCGTTAACGCTAGTGCTGGCAAGGCAATGATCATGCCTTCAATCAACCCGTTGATGACCAGATTAATTAACAAAATACTGGACATGTATAACAACGCTCCGGGGCGATCTATCAGTCAAGGGATACGGTGTCTACACGGTCAAACTGACCCTTTTTAATGACGTACACGCCAAAGTCGGGGTTGGAGTCACCGTACTCGTCGAAGTTCAGTCGACTTGATGCACCTTCGTAGTCAATCTCCTGACCTTGATCTAACAGCGCTTTACCTTCGGCAAAGGAGTACACCTTAGTGCCTTCGGGGTTGGATACGGCACGGATCTGATCACTGATTTGCTGTGGCGTGGCGTCTGGGCCGGCTTTTTGGGCGGCTAGAGCCAAGCTGATCACCATGTCGTAGGTCATGGCGGCATACACGTTATCGGCCAGCTCGGAGTTGGTGGCTTTACGGTAGCGTTCGCTTAGGTCTTTGTAGCTGTCAGCGTTGGTATTGGAAACGGTATCAACGGAAATAATACCTTCAGTGGCGGCTTCCCCTAGGGCTTGTACCAGTTCTGGGTTCGCCGCCCAACCGGGAATAATCCAGGCGTTTTCAGCGCCAGATTGGAACCATTCACGCAAGATGATGGTGGTGTCGGGCAGGTATGATCCCATGACGATCACGTCGGGGTTTGTGGCAAGGACTTGTTGCAGTTCAGAGCGGTAGCTACTGCGGTTTGGTTCGTAGACTACGTTGGTCAGGACTTCACCACCTTTTTCTTTCCAGGCTTTGATGAAACCATCGGTGTTGCCACGGCCAGAGGCATTGTTGAATGCCATTGTGGCAGGGCGCTTGTAGCCGTTTTTCTCGGCGATCTCCGCAAACGCACGACCAAAGCGGTCGTTGGTGGCTTGGTAACGCCAGACTAAATCTTTCTTATCCAACTCGGAAATAGCCGGTGCGCCAGAGACGTTCATTTCAATGATGTTGGCAGCATCGGTGAGCGGCAAGACGGCAAGGGTAACGCCGGATGCCCATGTGCCCAAGATGGCTTGTACATGATTAATTTCAATCAGTTTTTTAGCGGCCAGTACGGCGGCTTGAGGCTGTGTTTGTGAGTCCTCGGCAATCAGGCGCAGTGAGCGACCTGCCATACCGCCGGCTTGGTTGACCTCTTCAACGGCAATTTCCATGGCTTTGAGCATGTTGCCGCCGTAGGGGGAACCGGCGCCGGTGATGGGAACCAAGCCGCCAATCAGCAATTCGTTGCTGGGGGCTTGGGCGTTGGCGTAGTTGCCAATGCTAAGGGCTGCACCTAGAGTTAGGGCGGCGTAGAGTGTTTTGTGGCTTTGTCTCATCCTGTTTCTCCTTGTTTGTATCATCTGTAATGGAGTGGTATGCCCGGGGTTATAGCTGGTTTTTGATCCATTCCCCGTTTTTAAGAATGCCTTTAAGTTGGGCGCCTTGGTTAAGTAGTACCTCAATGTTCTCCAAGGGGTTACCCTCTACAAAAAGCAGGTCGGCATAAGCTCCTGCTTTAACAACGCCAAGTTGCTCTTCTTCACGTAGCACTTTGGCGGCGTTCGTGGTGGCTGAGCGTATGGCTTCCAAATTGCCCAGAATTTGGGCGCGTATTTTCAGCTCATTAGCTTGTTGATCATGGGTTTGGCCTAGTAAGTCAGAGCCAAATGCCATGGTGACGCCTGCGTCATGGGCAATGCGCAAGGCGTGTAATCCGGCGGTACGTACCCCGTCAATTTTGTGGCTAAGATCGGCAGGGAAGCCAAATTTAGGACCATCGTTAAACAAGGCGTCGTAGGTCACGTTGGTGGGCACTAAAATTGCATCGTGCTCACGCATCACCTTGGCGCTTTCTTCGTCCAGCAAGTTACCGTGTTCGATGGTGCGTACCCCACATCGCACCGCACGTGAAATCGCTTCGGCTGTGTAGGCGTGGGCCATCACATAGGTACCCGCATTGCTGGCTTCTTCTACGATGGCACGCAGTTCAGTTTCGGAATATCCCAAGAAATGTATAGGGTCATTAGGAGAGGCTACACCGCCTGACGCCATGACTTTAATTTGCGTCGCGCCTTTTTGTATTTCTTCGCGCACGGCCAGACGCACATTATCTACACCATCTACCACGCGTGCAATGGCACCTAGACGATGACTGCAAGCACAAGGTTCGATCACATCGTTACGCGCACGGAAGTCACCATGACCGCCCGTTTGGGATAAGGCTCTACCGGATGGATAAATGCGTGGGCCTGTCACTAAACCTGTCTCGGTGGCTTGGGCTAAAGAGAAATCTGCACCACCAGCATCGCGTACTGTTGTAAAGCCGCGCTCGACCATACCTTGAAGAATAGGGATGGCTCTAAAGCTAATTAGAATGTTAGGAGTGAGGGCGTTACGGCCCAGATTCATGTCAGAGGCAAGTACGTGAACGTGGCAATCAATCATGCCCGGCATCACCGTCAAGCCGCGTGCATCAATCGCATCAGCAGGAGATTCGTCGGTAATAGATTCAATGCGATTACCGTTAACGGTGATGCACTTGTTGCTCTCTAGTGTTCCAGAATGGGGGTGCAAAATCGTGCAGTTTTTGAAGCGTAGCTTCGAGCTTTCCCGTGTATCCATAGTGTGTAGTCTCCTGTAGCCTTCGTGGGCATTTTGTTCTGTTTTGATACGTGCAAGTAAACCAAGTCCTGTGAGTACCAGCAAACCAATAAAACTGGTGCGTGCATGAGTTTTAGTAATGGTGTGGAAGCGTTATGAAAAAAGTTTGTCCGTCGATGTCCGAGCTGCAAGCCTTTGAGGCAGCGGCTCGTCACGCCAGTTTTACTAAGGCTGCCAGTGAGCTGTTTGTCACGCAGGGCGCGGTTAGCAGGCAGGTGGCTAACTTAGAAACCTGGTTAGGGACTACCCTGTTTTTGCGGCTGAATAACCGTTTGGTGTTGACCGATGAGGGCGAGTTTTTCTTAGAGCAAGCCCAAGAGGCATTACGTATATTGGTGGAATCTAGTAGGCATGTGATGTCGGGAAAAGGGCAACGTCAGTACGTGACTATCTCGGTGCCGCCTACGCTGACCATACGTTTACTCATGCGCTTATTGGTGGATTTCTATCAGGCCTACCCGTCCATTCGGTTGAATTTTCCACCGTATGAGCATTTGGATGACTTCAGACAAAATGAAGAAGTGGATGTGTCCATTCAGTATGGTGAGGGTGAATGGCCGGGGATGGTGACCAGCTATATGGTGGGTAAGGAGCAGGCGGTGATTTGTACCCCCAGTTATGCTCAAGAGCTAGAGCTGGATTCCCCTGATCGCCTCATGAAAGCCACTTTGTTGCAGCACTTTAATGTGCCACAGGCGTGGGTGCAGTGGTTCAGGGAAAACCGGCTGCCCATTGCGACAGCGCACATAGGCCCAAGCTTCAGTCAGTATGAAATGATTATTCAAGCAGCGCGCTTAGGTATGGGGGTGGGGCTGGTGCCGCGCTGTTTGGTGTCTGACGAATTGCGCAATAAAACCGAGTTGGTAGAGCCTGTGCCTACCTGCCAGTTGGCGCGCCAAGGGTATTTTCTGTGTGTGCGCAAAGAGCGTAGCGAAGACAAAGCTGTGCGTACGGTAGTGGAATGGATGCGTGGCTTGGATTTTGGGCCGTTCATCAGCCCCAATCCGGCTTGGGACGAATGAACGGTAGTGTGCTTAGTGCTGGTCTGCGTCGGTCGCTGGAATGCAGGACTGCCACATCACTTCGTACATGGCGCGCTGGAAGTTAGCGTACTCTTCGCTCTCAATAATGAGGCCGTAGTTCTCTTTCTTGGATGAAATACTGGCAACGCAGTTGTCGTAGATCAGTGTGGTCATAGACAAGGTAATGCCAGGTGGTGTGAAGCGTAACTCGCGCAGTTCGCGGGTTTTATCGTTGGGCCAGATGTGCTGCACGTCTTTGCTGGCAGAGCGTATCACGCGCATGCTTAAGCCTAACGATAAGCGCTCTTTTTGGTAGTGCGTGATTTCGTCTAAACCGGGCACGGCTTCCAGTTCAGACATAGAAAAGGTGGCCAGTAGTGGGCCATTTTTGCAGCGTAAGGAATCCCACAATACCGTTTTTACGCCCTCGGCGCCTTCATAAAAACGTATCTGTGGCTTACCCGTGGCGCGGTTGTAGATAGAGCGCAGTTCGGGCAGCAGGTCTTCAATCAATTCACGGCGAGCAGCAATGTGCTCTAGCAGTACGCCAGGGTTTAGTGCAGACACAGAGCGGTCGCGCCCGCGGCCTTGCCATTGCACCAGCCCTTCATTCGCCAGACGAGTAATGGCATCCGCACAGGTGGTGCGGGCAATATTGGCGCGTGTGGCGACCTCTGTCACAGTAGTGTCGCCCAATTCCATGATGGCGCAGTAAACCTTGTACAGATTGCCTGTGATGCCAAGGCGTGCCAGCTTTTCTTTTAAATCCACTTTTTGATCCGTCAGAGAGTGTGAAAGCGTAGTGATGACATAGCAATGATCCAGCGAATCTGGACATTGTAACCTTGCGCTTATGCTACCGTATTTTTTGTTTTGACGCTTTTATCCGTTAATGATTTTGTGGATGTTTTTGTCTTGTAATCCTTTGGTTTTGAAGTGTTTGTTTTGATTTGTGTCTGGTGAAAACCCCTATTATATGAATATTGACGGAAAAATACGTCATAACTAGACTAGAAAAAAACAAACTATAAAAGCATGCACAGTGGCACTGGCATGCGAGCACCTTATTTATTCCAAAAAAACTAGGAGACAATCATGGGGATAGCCAACAGACGCGGAGTTAACCGTGCAAAACTGATGGCCTTGGCGTGTGGTGCACTGTTAAGTGTGTCGGCGCAGGCGGCAGAACCTATACGTATAGGTATTTCGACATTCTTGTCGGGGGCAGGGGCGGTATTTGGTGTGCCTGCTCAGCATGCCGCACAAATGCTGGCAGAGTCCATCAATGCTTCTGGCGGGATTAACGGTGCGCCAGTAGAGCTGACATTCATCGACGAAAACCGTGGTGTGGACAGCGTTGTGGTGGAGTACCGTGGCTTGGTGGAAGGCAATAAAGTGGATGCCATGATTATTGGCTTATCCAGCTCTATTTGCTTGGCCGTAGCACCTGTAGCAGAGCAATTGCAGATGCCTACTGTGCTGTGGGACTGCGGTACCGCACGCTTGTACGAAGAAAATCAATACCAATATGTGTACCGTACGGGGGATTACACACCCTCTAATAACGTCGCCGCTGCGCTGTACTTGCTGAAGACGCATCCAGAGGTCAAAACCATTGCGGCCATTAACCAAGATTACGCGTTTGGCCGCGATAACTGGGCAGCGTTCAAAGATGCGGTGAAAGCCATTCGCCCTGATATCACCATCAGTGCAGAGCTGTTCCCACGCTTAGGTACATCAGATTATTCCACTGAAATTTCCCGCTTGTCGGCGCAGCGTCCAGACGTGATTTTCACTACCTTGTGGGGTGGTGACATGAACACCTTTGTGCGTCAGGCTAATTCTCGCTCGCTGTTTAAAAACACAATTTTGGTATCACCTAATGGCGAAGCCGCTTTGCAGCAAACCGGTGCAGCGTTCCCTGATAACGCCATCGTAGGGGTGCGAGGTGACAGCTATGCTTTTAGCCCAGTGATGAAAGACAACCCTGAGCATGCCAAGTTTGTGCAGGCGTTCCACGAGAAAACGGGTGCTTACCCAAGTTTCCCGTCGTATCACATGGTGCAAGCGCTGCAAGCCATTCAAACCTCATTGCAGGATTGGAATGGCGAGCGAGCCACGTTGAAAACCGACTTATTGGCTGGCCTCAAAGGGCTGGAACTTAACGATTTCACCGGCCATTTGGTGATTCGTGAAGACAACCAAGCCATGGAAGGGCAGTTGGTGGGTACTACACGTAGCTCGCCAGATCATGAGTTCAAAGTGATTGGTGATATTGCCATCATTCAGCCTGAGTTGACCTCGCCGCCTGCTGGTGAATTGTCCCACGAGTGGATCAAAAAACTGACTCAGGATGCTGTGCAAAACGTTCAGCTGCTTCCTTAATACGTAACTGAACGCTTATGACACAAATTTTCTTACTGGCAACGCTGGATGGCGTTGCCCAGGCCTCCATTTTGTTCTTAATTGCCGTGGGGCTGAGTTTAATCTTCGGCATCATGCGCATTTTGAATGTGGCGCACGGCAGTTTTTATGCGCTGGGGGCCTATGCGGCAGCCGTGCTGGGCGAGTATCTGTTTGGTGCTGAAGGCAGTTGGCTGAGCTTTCCGCTCTTGGTGTTTGCTGCCGTATTGGTTGGCGTGCCGTTGGGCGCTTTTATCGAACGCGTGGTGCTACGACGTATTTACGATAAGGAACACAGCCTGCAACTGCTGGCCACCTTTGGCATCTTCATGATTTTGGAAGACGTACAAAAGCTGGTGTTTGGGGTAGAGCCGTATTTCTACGATGCACCGTCTGCGCTGTTGGGCAGTACCGAAGTGTTCGACATTTTCTACACACGCTATCAACTGTTCGTACTGCCATTGAGTGCCGTCGTGGTGATGGTGGCGTTAAGCGTGTTCTTTAACCGTAGTCGCCAAGGCAAGCTCATCCGTGCGGTGATCGAAGACCGTGAGGTCGCCACCACATTGGGCATTAATGCCAGCAAAGTCTATCTGTGGACCTTTGCGTTGGGGGCGTCATTAGCCGCCTTGGGTGGCACCTTGGCATCGTCCACCACGTCGCTGGTGCCAGGTATTGGTGCAGATGCCATTGTGCTGTCTTTTGCCATTGTGGCGTCTGCGGGGTTGGGGCAGTTCCAAGGTGCAGCCGTGACCGCCTTGTTAATTGGGTTAGCGCAAGCATTTGCCACCTATTTATATAGCGACTTGGCGACGGTAGTGCCGTACATCGTGATGACCATCATTTTGCTGGTGAAGCCCTACGGCCTGTTTGGTCGTGCAGAGATCAAAAGGTTATGAACATGAAGGCATCATTGAAATCGTTGGGCATGAACAGCGTGGTATTTGGGCTGTTTGTGGTGTTGCCCATGTTGAATATGTCATTGCGCTCGTCACTGTCGGTGGCAATGGCCTTGGCATTGTGCGCCATGGGTATGTTTTTACTCTTGCGTGCAGGGCAAGTGTCATTTGGGCACGCGCTGTATTTCGCGTGTGGGGCGTACACGGCAGCAGCATTGTCCCGCGTCACGCAGTGGGATGTGTTGTGGATTATGGTGGCCAGTGCCGTCAGCAGTGCCTTGTTAGGTGCCGTGCTGGGGCTGATTTTGGCACGTTATCGCGGCATCTTTTACGGCATGTTGAATTTGGCTTTTTCCATGGTGGGTTTCTCACTGTTGTTCAAGCTGTATGAACTGACTGGCGGTAGTGATGGCTTGGGTGTGCGCCAAGTGTCGCTATTAGGCATGAGCCTAGAAGCGCGTGACTTCGCGTGGTGGTTCTATGGTTTGTCGCTAGTGATGTTGTGCGGTGCGTACCGCTTGTGCGTGCAGTACTTGCATTCGCCAGTAGGAGCCGCGCTGCGCGCTATTAAAACTAACGAAACCCGCTTGGAATACATGGGGCTGTCTGCTTACCGCGTGTTTTATTCCGGGCATGTGGTTTCAGCCATGTTGTGTGGTTTGGGTGGTTTTATTGTGGCTTTTTCTACTGGGCACGTGACCCCGGAACTCTCGTACTGGGCGTTGTCTGCTGAGTTCGTATTTATTGCTGTGTTAGGTGGTATGGGGCATTTGCGAGGTGCGATATTGGGCGCGTTGGTGTTTGAACTGATGCGCGCTGCGGTCAGTGCTTATGCCGTGAATGCATGGCAATTGATGATGGGCTTGTTGCTGTTGGGGATGGTGATGTTTGCCCCAGGCGGTATTTGGAGCTTGTTAGAGAAGAAACCGCGCGCCGTAAAAGGAGAGCAAGCATGACCCGCACCGCTATTTTGACAGCCGAGCACATACATCTGGAATTCGGTGGTGTGAAGGCGGCGAATGACGCCAACTTGGCGCTGTATCAGGGTGAGCTAGCCGCCATCATCGGGCCTAACGGTTCGGGTAAAAGCACCTTCTTAAACATTTGCACCGGCTATGTGCCGGCGCAGTCTGGGTGTGTGAGCTTTCAGGGGCAAGACATTACTCGCTTGAAACCTCGCCGTATTACCCGTTTAGGCATCGCTAGAAGTTTTCAGCTACCGCAATTGTTCAGCGAGCAAACGGTAGTGGAAAACTTACTGGTGGCGCTGGCGAGCCGTCATGGTTTCTGGAATTTGAAGTCGCTATACCAACGCGCGTGGCTGACAGAAGCGCATGAGTTGTTGGATATGTTTGGCTTGGATCGTTACGCCCAAACCATTATTTCTGATCTGCCCGAAGGCATACGCAAGCTTATTGATATTGCCGCTTCTATGGCATTACGCCCCAGCTTATTGTTGATGGATGAGCCCACCAGCGGTGTGAGCTCACAAGAAAAATTCCTAATCATGGACACCTTGGTGCCTGTGCTACGACAACAAGGCATTACGGCCTTGATCGTGGAGCACGACATGGAACTGGTAGAGAAATACATGGATAGGGTGCTGGTGTGGAATGCTGGCCAAGTGGCCGCAGATGGTACGCCAGCAGACATATTGACGCGTGAAGACGTGATCAAAAACGTAGTGGGGGTGATGTGATGGCGTTGAATGTACGTGCGCTAAGCAGCCAAATTGCGGGTAATACCGTTGTGAGGCAAGTGAGCTTCGCCTTAGAAAAAGGCAAAACCACCGCATTGATAGGTCGCAATGGCGCAGGCAAAACTTCCTTGTTGCGCACCATCATAGGTTTATTGCCGGTCAGTGAAGGCGAGATGGAGTTTCAAGGCGCCAACCTTAACCAACGTCAGGCGCATGATAGGCCCATGTTAGGCATAGGTTATGCGCCCGAAGAGCGCCGGCTGATTGCCAAGTTCACGGTGCTGGACAACATGTTGGTACCTGCGTGGGCCTGCAAATTATCACAGGCTGAAGTAGCTCGCCGTTTGGCACTGATCTACAGTTTGTCCCCCGAACTCGAACAGATAGGCAGCCGCTTAGGTGGGTTGATCTCTGGCGGTCAGCAAAAAATGGTGGCGCTAGGGCGCGCGCTGATGGCGGGCGACAAACTGATTTTGTTGGATGAGCCTTTTCAGGGCTTAGCGCCAGCGCTCGCCATCCGCTATGCCGAATCGTTGAAAGCACTGCGCCAAGCACAGCCCGATCTATCCATTTTGATTACTGAGTCTAATCCCAAATTATTGGAGCCTATTGCCGATCAATTTCTGACCATTGAGCGTGGCAGTTTGGTGGCTTAAGCCGTATTTACTAGGTAGGAGGAGAACCTAAATGACATTTCGTGCAGCAGTAGTACAGATGAGTGCCGTGCCGTTTGATAAGGCTAAAAGCACCGATAAAGTGGTGTCACGTATTGAAGAAGCCGCCGCGCAAGGGGCTAATCTGATTGTGTTTCCTGAAGCGACGTTATCGGGCTACCCCAAAGGGTTGGATTTCGGTGCGCGTGTAGGTGGCCGTCAACCGCGCGGTAAAGAAGAATACCTACGCTATTACAACGGGGCCATTGATGTACCCGGGCCAGAAACCGATCGCATTGGTGCGGCTGCAAAAGAAGCCAATGCCTATGTGGTAATTGGTGTGATGGAGCGCGAGCAGGGCACAATTTACTGCACCGCACTGCACTTTGGGCCTGATGGTGCCTTACTGGGTAAACACCGTAAGTTGGTGCCTACTGCGATGGAACGCATTATTTGGGGCCAAGGCGATGGCTCTACTATGCCCGTGTACGACACCAGTTTGGGTGCCAAATTGGGTACGGTGATTTGCTGGGAAAACTACATGCCTTTGTTCCGTACCTACATGTACGCCAAAGGTGTGCAGTTGTATTGCGCACCTACCGCCGATGATCGTGATGTATGGCTGCCATCCATGCAGCATATTGCGATTGAAGGGCGCTGTTTTGTGTTCAGTGCGTGTCAGTACGCAACGCGTGGTGACTACCCAGAAGACTACGATGCCATCCAAGGTGATAGCGCTGATGCCGTTATTTTCCGTGGTGGTAGCGTTATCGTGAGCCCTACAGGTGAGATATTGGCAGGCCCTAACCACGATAGCGAATGTGTGTTGTATGCAGAAATTGATGTGGACGATACCATTCGTGGCAAGTTTGATCTGGATGTGGTGGGGCATTACTCCAGACCTGATGTGTTCCGCTTGTTGGTAGACGAACAGCCTAAAAACAATGTGATCAGCACCGAAGCCGTTGTGCATGACATGGAGTAATACGTCATCGTTGATGGTGTGATCGAGTCAGTACACAAAAAAAACCTCCCCACAGAGTGGGGAGGAAAGCTACCGTCAAGTAGTTAATCAAATCGTGTCACTGCTAGGAACTGCGGTTAGAACTGAATACGCACCATGCTTTCTGGTGTTTCTGTTTTTTTGCTGTTGCCGTCATTCTTGACTGATACATACAGCGCTTTTTCAGCAGGAATGTATTCCAAGCTATTAGGGTGTGGGGCGAGTTCAATCGTTTGCAAAGGTTGGTAGGTTACGGTGTCAAAAATGCTAACCGAACCCTTACCTTCTTCTTCACGTACACCACCACGGTTTGCGACAAACAAACGTTGAGAGGCTTCATCAAAGCGTAGGCCAATAGGTACTTCGCCTGTAGGCATCACAGCCAAGGTCTCGCCGTTATCGGCATTCAACACAAATACCTGATGGCCCGGGCTGCGGCGGGTGTATTCACGTTCTAAGTGCAGGTTGCGTGGAGCATCTCTATCAATGCCTTGGTCTACTCCAAATAAGCGGTTTTGAGCAGGGTCGTACACCAAGTTCAACAGCTGATCGGCTTGTACTTCCCACACATCATCAATTTCCAGCGTTTGGCTATTTACCACCATAATCTGGCCTTGCATGTTGGACACAAACACGCGGTTGTTGGCTTCGTCTACGGTGATACCGGCAACGTTATAGCCAAAGCCTGGCATTACTTTTTCCAGCTCTAGACTGTCGGTGTTCACCACGAACACTACGCTGTCAAAACCTAAGCCCAAGCCCGGTGCAAACAAGCGGTGGTTTTTCTTATCCACAACCAGTTCGCGAGTTTTGTATTGGTAGTCGTCAGTGACTTTAAAGCGTTCCAGCATTTTCAACAGACCATCTTTGCGTTCTTGGCCGAAGTCAGCGGCAGCAATGGTGTCTTGGAAGTTGATTTTGTCTTGTATAGGAATGCGTTTCAGCACGGTGTTGGTGCTGGTGTCTACCACGGCAATGCTGCCGTTAAAACCTTGTGTAAGGTACAAGCGGTTGGCCGCGTCATCCAAGGCAACCCCGAAGCTTTTCACCTCCATGGGGATCTCACCTTGAATCGCCAAGGTTTTAGGGTCTAGTACCAGAGTGCGCGACAAGGTTTCGTCTTGCCAGTTGGGGGACGACACGTACAGGCTAGCTTGGCTAGGGCTGTAGACGATCTCTAGCACTTCTTTGGCAGTAGGTTGCTGCACAATTTGGGCTTCCGTTACGGGTTGGTAAGCGGGTTGCGGTGGTGTTTTGGCTTGCACGTGCGTGGCCGACAAGCCCACTACGATGGCAAGGTATAAACCACGAACAAAGTGGCGGGAAGTAAACGGTGTCATAGGGGTAGACTCAAAAAAGTTGGAATTACCACTGATAATCAACAGATAAATACACGTTGCGTGGTGCGCCGTAGCGAGCACGGAAAATCACAAAGTTGTCGTAGTAACGCTTATTAAAGACGTTGTTCACGGTAAGCCTTGCGTTCCAGTGTGAGTTGATACGGTAGTTCGCGTGCAGGCCAACTACGGCATAACTGCTGTGTGTAGCATCCAGTGCTTTACCATTTTTGGCGGTGTACGCACGGCCAGCTGTCCACAGATCACGTTTGCCAAACCAGTTAATCGTTGCACCGGCGCTTAAGCCTTGCAGTGCACCTGTGAAACTGTAGTTAGTACCCAGTCTGAAGGTGCGACTTGGAATGTAGGTCATGATGCGTTCGCCTTGACCATTTTTGGTGCTGGCGTAGCTGTATGAAGCAAACATGTTCCAGTTGTTGGTGAGCGCGCCACTCAGCTCGATCTCAAAGCCTTTGGTTTTGTTACCAGCACCGGAAGACACATAAGGGCGGCTACCGTCAGGCAACACAAAGTCGTCAGGTACCGAAGGATCTAACACTGCCAAGTTGTTTTGCTTGGTTTGGAAGGCCGATACCGAGAACTGCACTTTCTCATCCAGCAGGCTACCTTTTAAGCCCAACTCACGGTTTTCACCGGTGATAGGGTCTAGGTAGTTGTCATCCTTGTCTTTGTAGCCTTGCGGTTGAAACAGACGTGTGTAGCTGGCATAACCGGTTAGGTTAGGCAGAAAGTCATAGGTCACACCGAAGTAGGGGGTGATTTCGTTTTTGTTACGCAGCTCGCCAGATACGCCAGTGAAGTTACCCGAGGTGTTGTAGTTGTCGCGGTAGGTTTTGTAGTCCGACAAACGCATACCCAGAATCACATTCAGTGGGTCTATGATGTTTAAGCGTGTGCCTGCAAAAAAGCCGTATTCCCTCGTATGAGTGCGTGTCCACGCGCCAGAGCGGCTGACTATAGGCTCTGGCATGGCGCCATCCCAATCGTAAATATTAGGGATGTACCAGTTATTGGTATCGCTGATGTTCATGGTGTACGAGGTATCGCGTTTACGCGTACCGTTAAAGCCAAACATCAGTTGGTGCTTGCGGCCTAGCAACTCGAAAGGGCCGCTGGCAGATAACTCTAGGTTGTCTTGCAGTCTGTAGCCTTCAGCCGCCAAGTTGGTACGAATACCGACGCCAGAACCATCTGGATTCACCACTGGGTCTACACCAGCACCCCAACCCGTAATCACAGCATCACCATCGTCACGTTGATGGCTATAGCTAAGCTTGGCTGTCCATTCGTTGTCGAATTCGTGTTCTACCGAGATAAACGCGTTTTGATGGCGTTTGTTCCAGTAGGTCCAGTCTGGTGCCAGCGACATAGAGCGCGACACATCAATACGCTCGCCGTTAGAGTCAAACAGCGGGATACCCATGTTGGACTCGCCACGTAGCTTTGAGTTTTGGAAGTCGTAGCCAGCAGTCAGAATGGTGTTGTCGGTAATGTCGAATTCCAAAATACCCGACAGCAAATTGCTTTTGTTATTGGTACGATCAATAAAGGAATCCGCTGCTTTGTGCGAACCGATCACGCGCATACGCAAACGACCGTCTTCCGTCAGAGGGCCGGTCACATCAGCGGTTACACGACGGTCTTTCCAGGAGCCTATGTGTGTGTTCAAGCGCGCACCAAAGGTAGCTTGGGGGCGTTTACGTATCAAGTTAATCAACGCTGAGGGTTCACCAGTAGGCGATAGCAAACCGGTAGCGCCGCGCACCACTTCAACGCGGTCGTACAAATCCATGTCCAACGAAATGGGGTTGAAGGCGCCACGACCCGCCGAGCGATAGCTGCTTTGCATGCCGTCTACTTGCACGTTGGTAATAGAAAAGCCGCGAGATTGAAACTGGTATCCGCCCCCTGGGGATGCCGTAGCAGCCGTAATGCCTGTGGTGAAGTTCATGACTTCATCAAAGTTGGTCAGCCCAAAGTCGTCCATTTGTTGGCGTGTCATCACGCTGACGGATTGGGGGGTGTGCTGGGTGTCCATGTTCAAGCGAGTAGCCGTGTTGCTGGTGCCCGCCATGATGTATTCGCCAGTGCCTTCCGTGGTGGAGCTGATTGAGCCTTGTACACGAACAGGTGCTAACTGACTGGTAGAACCTTCCAAGGTGCGGCTTAGCGTCACACTGTTACCTTCCCATTCCACAATCAAACCAGTGCCTTGTATCAATCGGCTCAAGGTTTCTTGTGGTGTGTAATTCCCTTCAATAGCAGGAGCCTGCAAGCCAGCGACCATTTCTGGCAGGTAATAAATTTGCACGTGGTTTTGCTGACCAAACGCCAATAGGGCAGTAGTCAGAGGTTGTGCTGGAATGCTGATATGGCGTGCCGATTGTTCTGCTGCGCTAACAGGTTGTGCTACGACACAACTGAGGCATAACAGCGTGGCAAATGCCCATTTCCTGGAGTGATGCGTGGTCGGGGGCGTCTGGTTAGACGCAATGGGGGTGGCGTTGATGATGCTGTTCACGTTGTTCTACTCTATTGCTCCATGCGAGCCCGCTAGGCGGGCCTTCCCAGGCAGTGGGCGCTATGATGCAATCACTGCTTCTATTACAGAGAGTAGAATTGGCAATGAAACCCGTAATCATTCTCATTAATATATTGTAACTATTTGTATCTTTAAAGCGTGGCGTGGCTTACGCGCTATTACGAGCGACGATCAGTACGCTGCCATTAGCCTGACGCAGTACGGTCACGGGGATCAATGTAGGCAAGCGCTGCAAGAAATCATCAATATGATTCAGCTCAAACACGCCGCTAAGCCTAGACGCTTCATACATAGGCGCATCCAAGAATATAGGCTGTTCGCGATAACGGTTTAGTTCGTGAATGATGTGACGCAGTGGGGTGCGATCGAACACCACTTGGTTGCGATGCCATGCGGCGACAGCGGTGGCATTGACCACTTCAATGTCACTCCACGAGCCTTGTGCAGGAATGCGCAACTGTTGGTTAGGGCGTAGCAGCGCACGCGAACGAGGCCACCAGCTATTGGAATGCAGTTCTAATTCACCCGACAATACGGTAATTGCCGTCTGGTTGTTGTCTTGGCGCACGCTAAATTCGGAATTCAACGCGTGTATTTCAGCTTGGTTGGTGCGCACCAAGAAAGGCCGCTCTTGATCCATGCCCACTTTGAACAAGGCCTCACCTTGATCCAATAAAGCCAAGCGTTGCGAGGCCGAGAACATCACTCGCAGTATAGATTCGGTATTCAGCCATGCGGTACTACCATCTTGCCATTGCAGTTCTTGGTGTTCACCACGGGCAGTTTTATAACTTTCTTGGAACAGAATTGGTTCGTCTTGCCACAAGGCACGCACCCCTAAACCGGTGACTGCCGCAGCGGCCATACCGCTGCCCCACCATAGAAACTGGCGTCGAGCAGGGTTAGGGGCTTTGGGAATTGGAGTTGCTGGCAATACTGCTTTGAACACGGCGTCGGGCACGTGTTGGGTCAGTTGCCACACAGCACATACATCGTTATACGCTTGTTTATGCGCCGCACTTTTTGCCAGCCAATATTGAAATTGTTCCTCATCACCAGGTTGCATCAAGCCGCCGTGGCGACGGGTGAACCAGTAGCTGGCAGCGTCGTCAGGATGGGAAGGTATGGGCAGTGTGTAAGGGTGTTCTAGTGGTTTCATCTTCTATTCGTGCTACTCGCGTAAACGTTGTTGAAGATGTCGCAGGGCAGCACTAAGGTATTTTTCCACACTACTGACCGAAAGTTGCATATGTTCTGCAATTTCAGGCACAGTCCAGCCTTCTAAGCGGTGCCATGCAAAGACTTGTTGTTGTTTGGTGGGAAGTTCGGCCAGGGCTTGCTGCACACGTTGGGTGAGTTCGGAGGCATAAGCATCCGTTTCCACGTGGGAAACGAGAGGGTGATCTTCTTCCTCTAGTTCATCCAACGAAAGCAGGCTGACTTTCTGACGCTGCACATGCTGACGGTTCACGCCATTGATGGCACTACGAAACAAATAGGCACGCATGTAGTCGACGGCAGAGTGTTCCATCTGAATCATGTTTACCGCTACATCCTGAACAGCATCTTCTGCGTCAGGAGAGTGCGGGTGTTTTTTTGCCCACGAGCTAATAAGCTCTGTGTAGTGTGCCAGCCAGCCTTTATGCCGGGGGGAACGGCTTTTCATGCCACCGCCACGAATAGAAATGATTATCAATAACAGTGTGGGATTATGCTGCAAAAATTGAGTCAGGTACAGCGTGTCGCTAGGTGAGGCAGGAATATGCGGCGTGCTGACATCGAAATAGCCTCGATGCGTTATCGCGCTAGCGTCGTGCAGAGGGCTGTAAAAGCACAAAGGCGTGCTCGTTGTGAGGCACGCCTTGTGGGTGTGACGTGGCATCGTGTGACCTGATGCCAGGGCCGAGTACGCTTAGGCTTTTAGCGTCAACGACACCGATGCCTCGCTAGTCAGCATCAAGAAAGTCAGTGTTTCGCGCAGGTACAAACGTACGACTTTGTCGGTATGGCTTTGGTAGCCGATGGACAACTCTTGGCCCAAATGCATTTCAAAGTCGCCACCACGGGTAGACAGTACGCAGCCACCGTTTAGTGCGGGTGCCCAAATAATGTCGCCACTGATGATGCGTTTGATGTGCTCGATCACAGGATAGCCTCCGTCGCTGGCTTCGGTCAGTGCTGTATAGGCATCTGCGCCCAGCAGCACAGAGTAAGGGCCCTCCACACCTTCCAAACGCAGGGTTTGCATGGCTTTACCGAGAGCAGCAGGGTAGTCGGTGATGTCTTTAGGCAGTGCAATGCCTGCGTTAGACGAACCCTCGCGAATACCTTGGATGCCAGCAGCTTTATAGCCATCAAAAATGGCTTGGTCTTCAGCAAACGCAAGCTTAGTTGCGGCATCTTTTGCGGGTTGCCAGTCTGAGTTGTTAGAACCGCGCTCAACGTTATCGATTTCGTCGCGTTGCAACTCGAAAGGTACAGTGAGTTCTACCAACGCTTTAACTTCACGTACTTTGGCGTTCACGCCTTTGTGCGGGGAAGTTAGGTTCAGCAGGTGACCTGTGCCTACGCCAGATAGCTCAACACCACCGGGGCCTTTTAAATCCACTACGCGACGAGCAGCAACAGAACGCTTGAAAGTTCGCGTTACTTCTTCCTCGATTTGTGCCCAAGCGGCACTGGAAATTGGGGCTAATTCACGATGCAAGTTGTTCATATTACTGTCCTTTTAGAGAACCAATGTTCAGGGAACCGTTGTGAGGTGCAGCGGCAGGTGCTTCAGCTGGTGGGGTATCTTCAGGCTGGCAGTCAGGCGTGCGTTCTTCTAGCGCTTCCATGAGTTCTGCAGAAGGCACAAAGAACAGGCCACCCGTGACGGCGCGGCTGAAGTCTAGCAGGCGGTCGTAGTTGCCCGGTGGGCGACCAATCACCATGTTTTCCAGCATTTGTTCTATAGGGTCAGGCTTGCGTGCATAGCCGATGAAGTAGGTACCAAACTCGCCAGAGCCAGGCTTACCAAAAGGCATGTTGTCACGCAGAATTTTGATCTCGTCGCCATTTTCGTCTTCCAGTGTGGTCAACGAACTGTGTGACGATGTAGGTTTCACCGCATCATCCAGCTCAATATCAGAGAGCTTAGTGCGGCCAATAATGCGCTCTTGAGTTTCTACAGGCAGTTGGTTCCAGCCGTCCATGTCGTGCAGGTACTTTTGCACCAACACGTAACTACCACCCGCAAAGTCAGGGTCATCATCGCCAATCAGAGTGAAGTCGGCGGCTTCTTGGCCTACAGGGTTTTCGGTGCCGTCCACAAAACCAACTATGCTGCGCATGTCGAAATAACGGAAACCGTGTACTTCGTCTACTACTGTGATGGCGTCGCCTAACTGATTCATGATCTGGGTGGCTAGCTCGAAACACAGATCCATTTGTTCGGCACGGATGTGGAACAAAATGTCGCCTGGCGTTGCAGGTGCTTGACGGTTGCCCGCGTGAAACTCGCGGAAAGGATGTAGGTCGGCAGGACGGGGATTACCAAACAGACGATCCCAGCCGTTATCGCTGAAACCACAGACACAGGAAAGGTGGCCTGTAGAAACACGGTGGCCTACTGAACGTACCAAAGCCGCCAAGTTGCCGCATAAGGCGCGAACCTTGTCGTCTTGTTCAGTGCTAGGAGCCAGAGTGGCAACAATGTAGATAGCGCTGCGCGTAATGGGTGCTACCACAGCTTGTGGTTGTGGGTTTGTAGAGGACATGAGCTCCGACGCTGGTGTTGAAAAACTCTGTTAAATCCAAGACCCTGCCACGTGTACTAAACAGGGCCGCTGTCAATTCATTGTAGAGGAATTTACAGGGTGAATCCAACGCGCAGCGTAGGGAGTTTGTGGCTGTTTGTATATGTTTAACGTTGTGTGATGCAGCGTTAAAACGTCCCCGGATACGCACCACCATCAATCAGCAGGTTTTGCCCGGTGATGTAACCGGCATAGTTACTGCATAAGAAGGCGCAATAGGCCCCGAACTCTTCGGCGGTACCGAAGCGTGCCGCTGGAATGGTGCTAATTCTGGCTTGGGTAACACTTTCCAGATTGCCTTCTTTTTGGCTGACGATTTGCAGGTTTTTCTGCAGTCTGGCGGTATCAAAAGCGCCAGGTAGCAGGTTGTTTAGTGTGACGTTTTTGCCGGCTAGACGGTGTTGTCTGGCAACGCCCGCAATAAAGCCTGTTAAGCCACTGCGCGCTCCGTTGGATAAGCCCAAAATATCAATGGGGGCTTTAACCGCGCCTGAGGTAATGTTCACCACACGACCAAAGCCGCGCTCAGCCATGCCGTCCACCACGGCTTTCATCAGCGCGATGGGGGTGAGCATGTTGGCATCTAGGGCGTTAAGCCAGTTGCTGCGATCCCAGTCACGGAAATCACCGGGTGGCGGGCCACCAGCGTTGTTCACCAAAATATCCACCTGTGGCGCAGCAGCGAGCAAGGCGTGTTGTATGGCTTCTTGTGTTACATCACCCACTACCGTATGCACGGTAATGCTAGGAAAGCGGGTGCGTAGTTCAGTGGCGGTTTGTTCCAGTGTGTCAGCGGTACGCGCATTAATCACCAGATTCACGCCCTCGTTGGCTAAGGCTTCAGCACATCCTTTACCCAAGCCTTGGCTGGCGGCACACACAATGGCCCAACGTCCAGAAATACCTAAATCCATGTGAAGTCTCCTCAAATAAAAAGTCGTTCTATCAGGCCGTTTGATACCGTGTGATGACGGCCTGAGTTTGTTATAGGGGTTACAGTGCAGTAACTTCCGCGAGTGTAGGGTAGTCGGTGAGCCCTGTTGCATCGCCACCAAAGAAAGAGTCACGTCTAGGGGGATTTAACGGGGCTTCTAGGCGCAAACGTTCAGGTAAATCAGGGTTGGCGATAAATGAGCGACCAAAGCCAATTAAGTCAGCCCAACCTTGTTCCAAGGCCGCATTGGCGCGTTCAGCGGTGTAGTTACCTGCATAGATAAAGCACCCTTTGTAGGCGTCGCGTAAACGCTGTTTGAACTCCACAGGCATATACGGCGCGTCTTCCCAATCGGCTTCGGCTATATGTATGTAGCCCACGCCTATTTGGTCTAGTAGCGCTGCAGCAGCCACGTAGGTGGTTTCTGGGTCGGCATCGGAACAACCATTTAAGGTGGTCAAGGGGGCTAAGCGTATGCCTACGCGATTGGCATCGCCCACCGCATCTACCAACGTTTGGCTAACCTCTTTCAGGAAGCGCAGGCGGTTTTCTAGTGAGCCACCGTATTCATCGGTACGCATATTGGCGTTGGAATCAATAAATTGATTGACTAAATAACCGTTGGCAGCGTGCAGTTCCACACCATCAAAACCCGCTGTCATCGCGTTGCGAGCTGCCTGATGGTATTGCCCCACGATGTCGTGAATTTCTTCAACGCTCAAGGCACGTGGTGCGGAGGCTTGAGCAAAACCAGGGGAGCCATCGGCTTCTACGATGTAGACATTGACGCCAGTGGCTTGCAGCGTAGACGACGACACGGGTTGTTGGCCACCCAATAAACTACTGTGGCTTAAACGGCCTACGTGCCAAAGCTGCGCAAAAATGCGTCCACCTGCGGCATGCACAGCATCGGTAACTTTGCGCCAGCCTGCAATGTGTGCGTCGGTCACAATACCCGGTGTCCAGGCGTAGCCTTTGCCTAGCGGGGCAATCCATGTGCCCTCACTCACAATCAAGCCAGCACTGGCACGTTGTGCGTAGTAAGTGGCCATCAAGTCGTTAGGCACATCGCCCGGCTGGCTTGAGCGAGACCGTGTCATAGGTGGCATGACAATACGGTTAGGGAGCGACAAATCACCCAAGGTGTAGGGAGTGAATAATGGGGCGGATACTGCAGTCATAACAAAACATCCAGTGTGCGGTGTGAGTGTGTAATTAGTCCCATTCGGGGGCTAAACCTTCCGGGTTCACTTCACGCCCGTTGCGCTCTAAAGAAGCGATACGTGCCATGTCTTCAGCATCCAAAGCCAGCTCTTTAGCTAGCAGGTTGCTACATAAGTTTTCGCGTTTGGTCGATGACGGGATCACGGCATAGCCCAGTTGTAAGGCCCATGCCAAAGCCACTTGGGCAACGGTTGCGTGATGCTTGTTGGCGATTTCCGTCAATACGGGGTCTTTCAATACTTTGCCGTAGGCCAACGTCATGTACGAGGTCACCGTAATGCCTTGCTCTTTCAAAAAGGCTGTTAGTGTCCGGTTTTGCAAATAGGGGCTAAGCTCGATTTGGTTGGTGGCGATTTGGCCTTTACCCACCACGTTGATCGCAGCTTGGGTCAGAGCGATATTGAAGTTAGAGATACCAATCTGGCGTGTTAACCCTTGTGCTTTGGCATCGGCCAAGGCTTCCATGAATTCAGCTAGTGGCACACCGTTGTTAGGGGCAGGCCAGTGAATTAAGGTGAGGTCTACATAGTCCGTACGTAGTTTTTCTAGGCTTTCTCGCAGGCTGGGGATGAGCTTGTCTTTGGCGTAGTTGTCCGTCCAGATTTTGGTGGTGACAAAGAGATCAGCGCGCGCAATGCCACTTTCCACTATTGCTTGTCCTACCTCGGCTTCATTGCCGTAAATTTGGGCAGTATCAATGGCGCGGTAGCCTACGTCCAAGGTGTTGTGTACCGAATCTATAACGGTTTGGCCAGACAATCTAAATGTGCCCACACCAAAAGAAGGGATAGTCATGCTCTAGCTCCTGAGTCTAGTAAGGGGATGGCTGTGACATCACGTGTGTGTATGCCGTCATCGTATACAGAGCATTTTGCCAGCATCATATTTGTAGATTAAGCTTGCTATCTGTAAATACCTTTTGAATAAAAATCAAATATGAAAGTAACTCTGGATGAACTTCAAGCCTTTGCAGCAGTGGTAGATGCTGGGTCTATTACGGCAGCCTCTGAGCATCTGGGGCAGACGATTTCGGCCACTAGTCGGTCTTTAGGGCGGTTGGAAGAAAAGTTGCAAACCACCTTGTTGCGCCGTACCACGAGGCGGTTGGAGCTGACAGAAGAGGGTGACGCGTTTTTAAAGCATGCACGTTCTATTTTGGCGTCGGTAGTGGAAGCTGAAGAACAAGTTGCGGCACGGCGTCGCCAGCCAGCAGGGCGCTTGCGTGTAGATGCGGCAACCCCCTTTATGCTGCATGTGATCGTGCCCCTAGTGAAAGGGTTTAGAGAGCGTTTTCCACAGGTGGAATTAGAGCTAAACAGCAACGAAGGCATCACTGATTTGCTGGAAAAGCGCACTGATGTGGCATTCCGAATAGGGCAGTTGCGCGACTCAACTTTACATGCACGCCCCGTAGGCAGCAGCCGTTTACGCATACTGGCAAGCCCGGCGTATTTGGCTGAAATGGGTAATCCACGACAAGCATCAGATCTGCTGTCACATAGATTATTAGGGTTCTCTAGCCCAGAAACATTGAATCAATGGCCGTTAAATGGTGCGGATGGTGAGCTGCTACAAATACGCCCCACCATGATGTCGTCTAGCGGTGAAACTCTACGGCAACTTGCTTTGGCAGGTGAAGGCATTGTGAGTCTCTCGGACTTCATGACCGGCGAGGATGTGAAGAGCGGCAGATTGGTCATGTTGTTCCCCGAAGAGTCCTTAGACATGCGCCGCGCTGTTAATGCGGTGTATTACCGCAACACTGCATTAGCGTCGCGTATCGCCTGTTTTGTGGATTATGTGATTGAGGCCTTAGGTGAAGGGAAGTGCAAGTTATAGGTCTGTCTGCTTTATATGGATTTTAGTGGTTTAGAGCACTGTTTATCGTGCATGTAGTCATTACGATTAGACACATCTTAGTGACTAAACAAAAATGCCCACGCTTTATTCTTGCTATGTGCCAGCGTTCGCTGTGCATGGAGAATTCAAAATGCAGAGGGTGGGAAATGACATTATTCAAGAAAGGTTTGCTGGCTATAGCCGCAAGTTTCATGCTCGCATCGTGTAGTACGTTGACTTCGCTGACGTCCTCTATTGGCGGCGCGAATAATGGGGCTGTAGATGGTGCGAATGTCGCGCAAGAAATCAAAACTAAAGACTTATATGGCGCTTGGGCGGTAAGTGATAAGGGCGAGGTGGATTTTCTGTACCTGGTTGTGCTTATGCCAAACCATATCGGGGTTAATTACCTTACTATTGATGAGAAGAATGGTAAGCCAAAGTCCGAATACACAGAGTTTTACCGATGGGAGTTTAATGAAAAGGATAATATCTTCACGTCGCATGCTTACCAACGCGAGACATCAGAATATGGTCAGCCAGAGAAAACTGAAGAAGTAAATGAAACTGATCATTACAACACTATGATGTATATGAAAGGTAATGAGGTCATAGCGGTTCGATTTACTAAGCCAGATGAAAATTACGTGTTTGTGAAGATGGATGATGAAACGTACCAAGCTCTGGTGAAAGATGTACCAGGGTTGCAGAAAATTAAGTAAATAGAAAACTCCGACTCGGGCCACTACAGCGTAGTGGCCTTTTTTTATGTAGCAAGAATAGTTTTTTGAATATGACGATAAATTTGTAGCCAGAAGGAGTCGTTAATAAATTCTTATGTATAGTGTTGTAAGTATAAATAAATTATTCTTTTAAGAAAAAATTCCTGAAATAGATAAAACTTAATCGCTTTCAGTAAATAAAATGTTGCTTGTTATATTATTTAGGGTTTTCTGTATACAAGTACAAGGGATGCTTTATATTTATTGGGATATAAAAATTACGGTTAGTAAATGAGGCTATATGTTTACTGAACCGTACTCTGTCCTTGGCAGCACATCGTTGAGTTGATTTACGCACAGCTTCCACGAGCGTGAACGTAACCAGCAAGGTTTGGTAGCAGGTGGTTGCTGAAGTGGGCTATGGCTTGAAGTATGCGCCAGAAAGCGCTCTGCTGATCACACCTAAAACGCAGTTAGTCTATAGTCGCTTGTCGGGTGATGATGGCGAAGTGCAGGATACTAGCTATGGTGCTCAGCATAACAATAGGGTGCAGTCCCGTTTGGGCGTGCGTCTTGATGCAGTGGGTAGCAACAGCACCATGTTATTAGCACGCTTGATCCGTAAGCAAGGATCAGGCGCTACATAGGGTATGAGCGGCATGGAGAATCTTAACTACAAGTGGTAAGGCAATAGCCAAATAAAACGCCCCATGTGTGACAACATGGGGCGTTTTTTGTTGCCATGTAGAGAGTTAGCTCTGTGCGACTTAGGCGATGTCGTTTAAGTCTTTGCCTTTGGTTTCTGGCGAAACGATGGTGGCTATCAGTGCTAAGAGGCACAGCACCATCAGGTAAATATCAAACATGTAGGCTTTGTTTAAAGAGTACAGCCATGCTTGTAAATAAGGCGCGGTACCGCCGGTAATAGCACCTGAGATGGCATAGGGCATGCCCATTGCTACAGCGCGAATATGCGTAGGGAATTGCTCAGGGAAGAACGCGGGCATGATGGCAGTAGGGGCGGAAATTAATATCATGCCACCTGCCATAAATACCGCTAAGCGCCAGATTTCACCGTTGCCACCTGTGAAGATCATAGTAAGCGGCATAATGCACACAATGGAGCCTATGCTGAAGAAATACCAGTTCAGCTTTCTGCCAAAAATATCTGACATCTTGCCCCAGAACAGCAAGCAGAAGATGAGGAATATGTTGGCTCCCACACCTGTCCACATGACGGATGCCGGGTTCATTTTTAAGGATGAGATAGCAAAGGTAGGTGCCATGATGGCCCATACGTAATACAGCACTGTGCCGCTGGCAGACAAGGCGAATACGCGTATGCATGAACTGCGATAGCGCCAGACATCGGCCCAAAACTGTTTGCCCGTAGGTGGCGCTTTGGCTGCTTTTTTCTCGGCCTTAAACATGGGGGTTTCATCCAGTTTTTTACGCAGATAAATCGCGTAAATACCCAGCAAACCGCCAATAATGAAGGGTACTCGCCATGCCCACGCATAGACTTGCTCAGGGCCTAGGGTAGAGGTCAAGGTGGCGCTTAATAGCACTGCAGCCAATACGCCAACGGTCACGAAAATAAACACCGACGATGACCATAAGCCGCGTTTGGCCGCTGGTGCCATTTCGGTCACATAGGTAAAGGAGGACACTACCTCGCCACCGTGGCCTATACCTTGCAGCAAACGTCCTATCAATAAGAAGAATGCAGCGGCTGGGCCTATGGTGTCATAGGTGGGTGAAATACCAATTAATAAACTACCGCCAGCCGTGATGAGCATGGCAAGTGTCATCGAGGATCGACGGCCTTTTCTATCGGCCAACCAGCCGAAAAATATGCTGCCCAAAGGGCGCATAAAGAAGCCCACGGCAAAGACGGCCATTGCTCCTAAAAGCGAGGTAAGGGCATCGTCGCTGTGGAAAAACTGTCGTGAAAAATAGGATGCGAAAATGGTGTAGGCGGTCCAGTCGTACCACTCTAGGGCATTGCCTACGCCTACGCCCAGTATGACTTTTCTGTTGTCTGCCTTCGTTTGACCCTGATCTTGTGGTTTGGTCATGTTGTTGCTCTTTTTGTAGTGGTTATGGCTTAGGTTGGTTGTATGGTCGCCGCGCATTGAATGATGAGGCGAGGGGAAGGGGCGGGGCTAAGAAAGTGTTGTGTGTCTTTTGCGGCCTCAGCACCGGCAGGGTGTTGAGCGTGGGCAGAAATGTCCTCTATGGTGGTGAAGCAAGACAAGGTGAAACCATCCCATTCGGGTGGCTGCTGTTGGTACTCACAATCGTTGACGTGCAATTGCACGTAGTGGCTGAGAAAAGGGCTGGCACAGGCAATGGGGGCGTGGGAGTCTTTCCAGTAGTGTCTAAATTGTGAGGTGGTGAGGTCCTCCCGTTTTTTGGCGAAGCGTAAAACGCGTGTGAGAGTGTTGAGGCTAAGGTGTGCGGGGCAGGCTTTGGCAATGACCACATCGGTTAATGCTGTCAGTGCACCAGGGGTGTGGGCGAGCAACCAGCGACGCCATAGTTCTGCGTTGGCTATATCGGTAAAGTCGTATTCATCTACCCAGTCAGCTACAGGGTCTTGAGCGGTATATTCGGTGTCTATGGGTTGGGATTGTGTCCACATGACACAGCCAGATTGCTGTAACGCGGCACACCAGTTGGTGTCGTTTTCTCGCGCTCGCTGTTGCTGCCAAAAGGCCACCGGCGTGTGGCCGGCAGGTCTTTTGGTCAGACTGATTACGCGTATCAGTTGTGGGGCGGCCATTATGCAAGCTTACCCTGTAGAACGCCTTTCTCTACCACGACGTTGCCATCCAAACTGATGGTGCAGTTGCGCATAGGGTAGTCAAAGTGGCACGACGTAAAGCGTCCGGCTGCGGGGTTGGCACCAGTGGAAAACAAGAAGTTGCCGGCAAACGCACGCTGTTCAGTACCGTTGGTATCGCGTTTGTCGTACATGACCATGGAATCCCAGCGAGCACCTTTGGCCATCCCCCAGCCCACGTGACTAATCGCGTAGGCTTCGCGTTCTTGCCAGTTGGCGTAGTACGAGCGAATCAGCTCGGCATCTAAACCATTGCCTTCGATATGGGTGATGAAGTCATTTTCAAAGTGGAAAATGACTGGGGATTCCAGATAGCGTTTGAAGGTCAGATTCAGATCACCACGGTCCAACACAATGGTGCCGTTGACGCTGCCATTGCTGGGGTAGCAGATGCATAAGCCTGCTGGCCAGTAACCGAAACTGCCTGGTTGGTCAGCAATACCAGCACTGCCTCGGCCCTGTACGTTGCTAAGGTCTACGGTCAGGTCGGTGCCGGCTTCGGAGGTCACGCGCATGGTGGATGCTGCTGTGATCAACTGGCCACCAATCATGCTTTTTCTATGCGTTTCCACACTGGGTTTTACGCGCTCAAGAATTTCTGGATGCTCATTGCTGATCATCATGATTCGAGCGCCTTTAGACAGCAGAGCGTTGCGTTCTACCGAGTGCAGTAAGCCCTCTACCGTGCAATCCACAATGAATTGACTGTTAGACAGCGCTTGGATAACGGGCTCCAAGCCTTTGATGGCTAACGATGTGCCCGTAGAACGCAGTGGCACAGCCTCTTGAATACGAGGCGACGGCAAACGCACATGAAAAACCTCCAGCCCTAATTGCGTCAGAGCCAGTTCGGCTAAGTCGGCTAACAAGGGGCGAGATTGGGTTTCCGACAAGATCGCTGCGACCTCACCGGGTTTGACTTTGCAGAGCTGAAAAACTTCTACGAAATCGGCGATCCATTTGCCTTCTATACGTTCGGCGTGCATGTGTTGATCCTTTGGGCTGTGGGTGTGTGACAAGGTGGTGCAGTCATGAATGACTGCCGTATGGCAGTGCGCGCTTCACGCGTGGCAAGGGCTCAGGCTAGTAAAGCGTGATTGGTGAAATACCAAGGGAGCGGACTGTTGTTGTATGTGCAGATCGTGAATACGTAGTTGAACGGCTAAGTGATCACCTGCGGGGTGCACGTCGTGGACGGTGCAGTCAAACCAAACTGGTGCATCGGGGATGCGTATCGCACCGTGCTCAGTAGTGTGTTCGCCTATGCCCTCAAAGCGGGCGGCTTTGTCGGCGCTGGCCAGTTGTCGGCAAATCAGAGAGTGCTCGGCATTGAGTACCGATACACCTATGCGCTGTGCTTGCGCCAACAAGGGCCATGTGGACGAGCCGCGTTGTACAAAAAATGCGGCTAATGGCGGGTCTAGTGATACGCCCACGGAAAAGCTAGAGGCCACGATCACATGACGTTGGCCTTCGTGTAGTGCGGCAATGGCAGTGACGCCAGAGGGGAAATGGCTGAACGCCTCGCGCAATTCTTTTTGATTGAAGCTCATGGTGCTGGACATACAGGTCCTCCTTGAAGGAAGAGCTAAGGTTGAACTCTAAAATTTTGTATGGTGCAAATATTAAACGATCATTTGTTATTTGCAATATTCATAGGGAAAACGATAGTGCTTCAGTGCGTGGGTTTACAGGTTTGTTTTCGAGTTTATTAGGGGAAAACCACTATCTTGCGTAATGTTGTGCGTGAATATTTGTTGCTATACCATGACGATCGTAGTCAATTTGAATCAACAAATAAAAAATAAAGGATAGTCATGTCTGTGATCGTGGATAACAATCGTGAGGTGGTTTCGCTGCCTCCTAGCTATGAGCAAACAGCGGAAGTGGTAGAGCGTATTCATCAGATCGGCCCTTTTCTGCGTGAACAGGCCATCATCGCTGACCGTAATCGCTTGCTGCCTACCGAGACGGTTGCTGCGCTAGAGGAAACTGGCGCATGGCGTATTTCGGCATTGAAGCGTTACGGTGGTTTTGAGGGTGGGGCCTCCATGCTGTTGGAGGTGGCACGTACTGTGGGGTATTACGACCCAGCGGCAGCATGGTGTGTGGTGATTTCTAACGGTTCCGTGATGTTGATGAACCGTTTTGGTGACGCGGTATTAGACGAGGTGTTTGCGAACGGCCCTATACGTTCAGCCTCGATTTTTGCACAGCCGCAAGGTACTGCAACGCCAGAGGGCGATGGATGGAAAATTCAAGGCAAATGGCCCTTTGCCTCCAACAGCAATCACTCTGAGTGGGCGTTGGGTATCTTGTTTATCAAAGATGAAAATGGCATGGATCATCAGCCGCCTAAGGTGGGCTTTGTGCTGATGCGGCGCGATGAATTTGAGATTCATGACACGTGGTTCACCATCGGTATGCGTGGATCGGGTTCTAACACCATGATTGCGGAAAATCTCTGGGTACCCAAAGATCGTGTGATTACGTTTGAGGCCTTGATGGGTGATGTGCCAGAAAAAGATCCTCACGCTACTTTTGGCCGTAGATTGACCCCGCACTTAACCATGTCCACCACCATTCAAGCGCCGTCATTGGGTGCCGCGTATGCAGCGTTGGACTTCACACGTGGCGTCGCAAATAAGCGCGGCATCACGTACACGCACTACACCAAGCAAACTGATTCTGGGGCGTTTGTGCAGAATTTGGGTGCGGCCAGCGCGCAAATTGATGGTGCTCGTATGCTGTTAGAGCGTACTGCTGCGGCGGTGGATGCGGCGGCATCAGGTTCTGTGCCTATGCCATTGGAAGAGCGCGCACGTCAACGTGGTGGTATTGGCCATGCGGGTCATGAATTGGTGGATGCGGTGAATGAGTTGTGCTGGTTGCACGGCACTGCATCGTTTGCGGAAAACAGTGTGTTGGGCCGTATGTGGCGTGACATTAATACGGGTACACGCCATGCATCTATTACCGCGCCTATGGGGTACGAGCTGCACGGTAATGCGTTGACAGGTACGCCATACATTTCCAACAAGCTGTAATGCCATGAGTGTGATGGACTTACATGTGCCAACCACCACCTTATCGGTGGATGGCACTACCGTATTGGGGTGGTACGGCCTGCGTTATGCTCAAGCACCGGGCAGGTTCATGCCGTCGCAGTCTGCAACTGGCCGCTTAGCGGTACAGCAGCAGCGCGACGTCCCCATTTTCCCGCAGTTGCCCAGTAGGCTAGCGGCAGTGATGGGGGCAGAAGAGGGTAATCCGCAATCGGAAGATGCCTTCTTCCTGAATATCTGGGCACCTGAGCAGGCTAAAGGTCTGCCTGTGTTGTTCTTTATTCATGGTGGTGCCTGGATGACGGGTGGCGGCACGACGCGCTGGTATGACGGCAGTAAATTGGCAGCGCAAGGCGTGGTGGTGGTTAATGTGAATTACCGGCTAGGTGCATTGGGGCATTTAGGTTCGGCGAATGCGCATGAGCTACCTTTGCCTGCCGCCGATTTAGTGCTGGCGCTGCAATGGGTGCGCCAGCACATCGCACACTGTGGTGGTGACGCGAGCAATCTGACGGTGATGGGGCAGTCATCCGGTGGGTGGTATGCGCATTTGTTGTCGGTATTGCCGTATACCCAAGGGTGGTTAAAGCGAGTGGCCATATTGAGCATGGGGACGCGCACGGCATGGACACCTGCGTATCAGGCAGAAATGACGCACAAGGTAGATGCTGCGTTAAACGGCAATGTGCACACTGCTCCACTGGATGAGTTATTGAAAACCAGCATCGCTGTGGTGGCACAAAAACAGGTGCAGTTGGCGCATGCGCCAGCCGCATTTTTACCGGTAGCCAGTGCGGCCTTTCCTGAGCATTTATTGGATGCTACGTGGGCGGCAGAGGCGTGTCATGCTGAAGCGGTGTATGTGCGTCATGTGGCCGATGAGTCGGCGACGTTCTTCTTTAATGTGCCAGCGCAACGTGATGCTACCCAAGAGCAGGTGGATGCGGTGCTGTCGCAATGGCCAGTGAGTGATTTGCCTGCAGTGCTGATAAAAAACGGTGCATTTGCTGGAGTGGATTCTGGTCTATCACCGTACCGGCAATTGGTAGCAGCGTCATCATGGCAGCAATTTCAGCGATTTCCTGAGCAGTATGCCGCCGCCTTACAGGCAAAAAAAAGTCCAGTGAAAATGACGCATTTCAGCATAGAAAGTCATCAGCCTGATGTGCACAGCGGTCACTGTTTTGATTTGCCGTTTCAGTTCGGAAATCTAGAGGCGTGGCAAAACGCCCCTATGATGGCGGGCTTTGATAAAGGGCGATTCGAGGCGCTATCAACGGCGTTGATTGGTGAGGTGGTGGACTTCGTTAAACACGGTTGTGTGTAACGACAGCAATGATTGATGTGGGTGGGTTCGCAGTGGTGGGGCATCGTAAAAGCGTGCTTCACCACTGCGTTTTTTATGGGTTCTCAAACGTCATCAAGACGTATTGCTCAGACAGGGGTTTGAGCAGACGATGCAAGTCGTTAAACAGCTTGCTGGCTTTAATGCCAATCCAGTTTTCGGGTAGTAATTCGGCAGGAAGGCCGGGGTCTAAAAATGGCAATCTACGCCATTGCGTGACCATAGGAACATAGTCCGCAAACGCGCTTTGTGCGGTTTCAGTGCGGCCCTGTAAAAAGTGGCGCTGCCATTTTTTTAGCACGGGCTCATACAGCTCTACGAAATTCGCGTATTCCGTGGCCAAACTGCGTAAGTCCCACCATTGGCTGACTTTCTGCTGGGCATCCATGATGCCACTGACCTCACAGACAAAAAAGTCTACGTACGCCCACAGTTGGTATTCCTGTATGTATTCCGAGGCTTCTTTTTGCAAGCGTGCGGGGCCAATATATAAGCCCGCAGACACCGAGCCAAAACCCATTTTGGTCAGACCTGAACGGATAATATGGCGGTTTTTGCGCTCGCTTTCTGGCACGGAAAAGGACACCAGTAACCACGGATCGCCAATGCTGGCCGATACGGGAGAGAAAATCCTACTATCACCCGCTTGCATGTGTGGCTCAAGGCTTTCTGCCAAAGCGTAGCTGCTACCAGCTTTGCTGCGTTTGCTGGTGAGTACACCGCGTTTTTTTAGTCTAGAAATTGAGGAGCGAATACTAGATGGCTCAGAGCCTAGCTCGGCCAATAAGCGCACAATGGCAGAGACAGGAATGGGTTTTCCCGCCGGGCGACCATACAAACCAAATAGGGTGAGGATGTAGTGGTGATGAGCTGCTTGGTCGCCGGGCCAGTATTCACGTGCGGCGATAAACTCATTGATGGCGGAAAAATTGCTCATTGCATGCTGTGGAGGAAGGTTAACCAGGCATCAAAAATGCCTAACTATAGTGGCCTAAGCCGTTTTTTTATAGCTGGTAGTGTACCTCAGAGCAAATGCCGCTGTTTAGCTAAAGGGTAACCAACGTAAGGGTTTCAGGGCTTACGTTGGTATATAACGAGAGGGAAATCAGCGGAAAATCTCTGTAAAAGTAGGGGCGTCTACAACATCAGAACCGTGGGTGCGCATGTAGTCCCAAATAGGCTGCCAACGTGCGGCATCGGCCTTCACGGGAGCGACAAAACGGGTTAGCGTGTCGTCCACCATGGCGTGAGTTAAGTCTGAAGGAGCTTCACCACTAGTGCTGTACCACAGTTCCAGAGCAGCTTTAGGATCAGCTTTTAGGGCGACTACAGCCTTGTCCAAATAATGAACTAGTGTTTGTAGGTTGTTTTTGGTGGTGACATCGGCGTTGCGATCCACAATTAATTCCAATGCAGAAAATCCAGGTACATCACCATCGCTGGTGCGGCACAGATCAAGTGGTAGACCCAATAATTTGGCATGCACACCTTCAATGTTGGCAAAGGCTAGCCACGCGGCGTCCGCGCCTTTTTGCAGATTGTCGATGTGATCAAAACCAGCTTCGTATACCGAGATTTGCTCTGGCTTAACGGTGATGGATTGCTTGCGCATCCAGCCCACCAAAATGTTCTGGCACAAGCCATCAGTCACAGGGTTGGATACTGGCGAGGCAACGCGAATAGAGCCGCCTGCTTTTAACGTAGCTTGCGCCGCATGCGTAATCAGCACGCCACCGTCTGTGTGGAAAAACGTACCTAGCGATTGCAGAGCAACCTCTTCTTCGTGTTTTTCAATCAGGTGCAACGGCTCGTTGACTACCGCTTCTACCTCACCCTCAGCCAACGCGGCAAAACCGTCGTAGTGATCATCCGGCACCACCAACTCAATATTCAGAGCACCGTCGCGACGAGCTTCAGCTTGTGCGTGCAGCAGGGGTAGGTGATCAGGGTTCAAATACCATTCCAGAGCAATGCGAACGGTGGGGATAGATGCAGAAGCGGTCATGTGAGTAAGCCTTACGGATAAAAATAGCGAAGCGAGCCAAGCTTAGCTGATTTTTAGTGGTTAGAGAGTGGATGGACGGTTTGAGTGTGTAGACAGTGTCCATAACGGTAAAAGAGGCTGTCTCTAACTGCGTAGTTAATGCTTAAGGCAATCTGTGGCTGCGCAGGTAAAATGAGCGTTCATCTAATACCCTAGTGTGACGATAACGTAAGCATTAGGAGTAGTTACAAGGTAGGAGTCATTGGTGGAGGATTTACCTGCAGTGCAAACTATAACTACACCCGCTGGCGGTACAGTCCACGAACGGTTGTTGAATACGGCGAGAGAGCTATTTTGTAAAAATGGTATCCATGCAACTGGAGTGGCGCGCATTATCGAAGAGTCGAAGGTAGCTAGACGTACGTTATATGAACACTTTGGTTCAAAAGAAAATTTACTAAGAGCCGTATTTGAGCGAGAAGCGAAGATGTGGTTTGACTGGTTTGACATAGACTTGCCAGCATTGTCGCCACACTCGCAGACACAAATGTTGTGTTTGTTTGACCTGTTGTATGAATGGTTTAGTAGCCCAAGCTTTTATGGTTGTATCTTTATTAATGCTGTAGCAGAGCATGATAAAGAACTGAGTTGGGTGGCTCCGTATGCACATACACACTTGCAGTTGGTGCGTGAACGCGTGTTCGGTTTAGCGAAAACTGCAGGTCTGGAGCAGCCGGAGGAGGTCGCTGAGCAGTGGTGTTTATTGATTGACGGCTCTATTGTGTCGGCCATGGTTTCTGGTCGACCAGAGTCTGCACGTACGGCTCAACGTATGGCGCAAAGCCTGTTGGCTGCTTGGTAATAAACAACCTACAAAACAATATAACTGACAAAAAAAACGCTAGATAAAATGACTCTCATCATAAGACCGATCGGTCTACTTATTAAAAGAGAGTCATTATGCCTTCTTTTCTATCGCGTTTTCGTCAACTCAATTCGCTACATGCATCGTTGGATGCACAGAGTACGCTTACCTCAGTATCGCGACGTCAATTTTTATGTGGTTGTGGCTGCGCCGTTCTGACGACCGGATTAGCGGGCTCTGCGTTGTTAGCAGCAGCTACGCGTGCAGAGGCTGCAGCAGGGGGGGAGTTGATCCGTGTTGGACATATGCCTGCTGGGTGTGTGTCGCACGTATTGTTAGCGAAAGCACGTGGTCTTTTTCAAGAAGCGGGCTTAACAGTAGAGCTGAACCAATTTAATGGCCCAGGTGAGGCGACTCAAGCGTTGGAGGCGAATAGCATTGATTTGATGCATGGCCCTTGGACGATGAGCGTGGCAGCGCACGCAGAAGGGGCGAAGCACCTACGTATTATCGGTGGTTCAGGGCAAGCGGGGATTGAGCTTGTCGCTCGGAAGGGGTCCGTTAACAGTGTAGAAGAGCTTATCGCTAAGGCTGGTACAGGGCTGCGTATAGGGACTTTGCGGTTAGATACCTTGGAGTTAGTGGGTTACGGCACCCTCTCTAATCATGGAAAGTCGTATGACGACTATGACATGACATTTTTCAATAGCATGGTGGGTATGGGTGAAGCTATAGCGAATGCCCGAGTGGATGTGTGCACATTGGCCCAACCCTATGCGCAAAGTGTCGTGAGTGAAGCAGGCGGAGTGTACTTAACTGACTCTAACTCGGTGTGGGGGCCAGAGGCGGCGGATTGTGTGATTACTACCAAAGAGGCTACCAGTAATCAACGAGCGGATGCATTGGCTACTTATTTGGGGGTGTTGCAACGTTCTGCTGATCTGCTGAGTAGTGATTACGAGAATGCGTTAGACGATTTGCAGCCTATCTATGGTGCCCCTAAAGATGTGTTGCGCGTGGCTTTGAAGCGGCAGTTTCCTAACCCTGTGATTAGTCCTGTTGGTGTAGAGGGACTGCATAAAGGTGTGCGGTATTTGGTAGAGCTGGGTTACCTCAAAGAAGACAACGTGGATGCGTTGCTGGATTTGCGGCATCAACCCGCCTAAGTCTTAGATAGGTACCTATATGAGTACGGTGCATCACACAAGTCTCGCAGTCTCGCAGCAGGACGTAGTGTCAGAGAAAACAGGCAAGTCGCATACATCACCAATGGTTGTGGCGCTGCAAAGACGTGGCCAACTGCTACGTGTTCTTAATGAGCTGGTTTGGTTCGGATTAGCGTGGTTGTTGATTATTGCCGTGTGGGAGCTAGGAGCATGGCAAGGTTGGCTAAACCCACGCATTTTGCCACCACCCAGTGAAACGATTCCTTATTTGTTGTCCGGCGAGGCTTCATTAGGCTTTGGTATGCAGCGTATCAGCCTGTTTCAGGCCATCGTAGATACCTTGCTCCGCGTGGGCATAGGTATGTCAGCGGGGATTGTAGCCGCCTCTTGTCTAGCGCTACTTGTGATTGAGTCGGTGTGGTTAGCGAGATTGATTATGCCTATTGTGCAATCGCTAGCGCCTATTGCTCCCGTTGCTTGGATCCCATTCACGATAGCTGTAATAGGTATAGGTGGGCCTGCAGCGGTGTTTATTGTGTTTATTACTGTAGTGGGTGCCATGACCTTATCGCTAATAGCCGCTTTGCGTAATGTCCCCGTCGAGTACTTGCGTATTGCACATAACTTGGGTACTTCGCGATTACGGCTGTGGCGACGTATTTTATTGCCTGCGATTGCTCCCAGCGCGATGACTACAGTCAGGATGAGTTTCTTCGGTGCATGGATGGCGGTACTGGCAGGAGAAATGGCGGGTCTGAACTCTGGTTTGGGTTACGTCATCATCATGGCGCAGCAAATGTTCAATATGAAAATGGTGATGTTGGGCATCTTTGCTATAGGCATGATTGGGTTTCTTGTGGATAGGCTTTTGATGGCGTTTAGTCGTTGGGTGATGTGGTGGCCACAATGAGTACTGAATTATTCACTCGCTCAACAGGCTTACAGCTGGAGTTTATGTCTGTTCGTAAAAGCTTTGGAGCAGCAGCCGCGATTGAGGCCGAGGCACTGACGATAGAGGCGGGTAGTTTGACTGTGCTTTTAGGGCGTAGTGGTTGTGGTAAGACCACGCTACTCAATCTGGCGGCTGGCCTAGATGTGCCAGATAGCGGGCAAGTTTTACATGACGGTGCAGTGCTACAACAACCAGCACAACAGTGTGCATTTATTTTTCAGCATAACAATTTGTTCCCGTGGATGACTGCTCAGGAAAACATTAGTTTTCCTTTGGAGAATCAAGGAATAGCACGTGTGGATGCGCGTCAGCACGCACGTGAATTGCTGGAGCAAGTAGGTTTGGGTGCACTGCATGATCGCTTTCCAGCGCAACTGTCAGGAGGTATGCGGCAGAGGGTGGCGCTGGCAAGAAGTATTGCTCTTAAGCCGCGACTCATGATGCTAGATGAGCCCTTTTCTGCTTTGGACACGCAAACGCGACGCTTAATGCAGCAGTACTTGTTGAAGGCGTGGCATGTAACTAATGCGACCGTTCTGATGGTCACTCACGACTTGTCTGAGGCTTTGATGTTAGGCAGCAGAATTGTACTGATGGCCAGTCAGCCTAGTGGACATATTGCAGAAGTGATTGATGTGGACTTGGCTTATCCGCGTGACCCTGATCATCCAGATTTTAGAACGCTACATCAGCGTTTAGATCGTTTTCTGGAGCATGAAATGCTGTTTGCTGAGCAGAGTTAAAGCTTCGGATTATTGACGGTTAACGTCAACAGCATTTAGCGATTTTATTTTTACAAAGACTCAATTGATTATATGACTACGAATACTCACACGACGCTTAACGGCGCTAGTCCCTTAAACGGTATAGATACGCAAACAGTAAGACGAGCCCAAGAACAGATGCGTATAGATCCAGAGGGGGACGTGGCTAAGCCTACTTATAAAGCAACAGTGCTCTGGCAATCTGGTTACCGTACCGAGGCGGTGTTGTCAGGGGGCGTGTCACTGCAAGGCGATGAGCCTGCTGTATACGGTGGACAAGGGGCGGGTGCAACGCCACAAGACTTATTATTGGCGGCGGTAGGGCATTGCCTTACTGCAACCTATGTAGGTGGATTATCGGCGGCTGGTATACGTGTACACCAACTTACGGTCAATGTCAGTGGAAGAGTTAACTTCCGTGCGGCTTATGGTGTGGAAAAAGGATACCCAGGTTTTGAGAGTATTCAGGTAGACGTCAATATACAGACTGATGCACCACAAGACAAAGTAGATGCTTTACTTAATAAGTTACTACCTACTGCGCCAATTCCTGACACCATTTTGCGGCCTGTACCGTTAAAGGTCGACGTGCTGCATACAGCTGTGAAGGCGATTGAGCCATGACTAGCGTTCACGAGGTCGTCATTGTAGGGGGAGGGCCTGCGGGGTTAAGTGCTGCATACACATTACGGCGTCAGGGTATTCAGCCGGTAGTACTAGAGCGATCGCTTCAAGTGGGTGATGTATGGCGGAATCACTATGAGGGATTGCGATTAAATACTAGTCGTTTTTTTTCTCGTTTGCCAGGAGGCTCATTTTCAAAGTTTGCAGGAGCGTGGCCTGGAAAAGAGGAAGTGGCGCAGATGTTGGCGCGCATACCAGAGCGTGGTGGCTTTAGTGTCAATACCGGGGTGCATGTGCAACGTGTGGTTTATGATCCTGCGCTATTGCGGTGGTCGGTCGTAACGGATACGGGAGAGTCTATAGCGGCTCGCATAGTGGTGCTAGCTACTGGGGCAGCAGGTAAGCCCCGGATTCCTGAATGGCCGGGTTTGGGAAGTTGTACTGCTGAAATTGTGCACTCTTCACGGTTTACTAGTGCACAAGAGCATCAAGGTAAACGTGTGTTGGTGGTGGGCAGTGGGAACTCTGGGGCTGAGATTGCCAGTAGACTTGCTGAGCATGCAGAGGAAGTGATTATTTCGGTACGTACGCCTCCTTATATACTACCTAAAAGTATATATGGTGTTCCGTTACCAGCCTTGGGTGTGTTGTTGGGTAAATTACCTTATAGGGTGACAGACGTTGCGCTGGCATGGTTACAGCGTCACTTCGTGGGTGATCTCAGTGCTTATGGGTTGCCGTTGCCTACTGGCAGCTTGACACAAAACTTTGCACGTACACGGGTTACGCCAACCTTATATACACCCTTTGCGCATGCGCTACGTAACGGTCGTATTAAGGTAGTGGGGCCTGTGCAGTCTATAAAAGGTAATGAGGTTGAAATGAGGTCGCAGGTGGGGGGGCACGTTAAGGACACAATGTGCTTTACGCCAGATTTAATTGTGGCAGCAACTGGGTTTCAATCGCAATTGGATGAATTGGTGAGTATTCCAGGGCATGTAATACCAGCCGATTGGCAACAGGCTAAAGAAGCGGGCTTGGAGTTTCAAAAGTACGGCTTATATTGTCTGGGGCAAGTGAACCCGCTTAGTGGCCAGTTACGTGAGATTCGTCTGGAGGCGTACAGAACTGCAAAAGCAGTGAAGCGGCAATTGCAAATGGCGCTATGAGTTGTATGTATAGCTTCCCCCTAGTACTAAAGGGGGGCTACATACAAAAAAAGACCGCTTAAAAAGCGGTCTTTTTTTAGTGTTCTTGGTGCCCGGGGCCGGAATCGAACCGGCACACCTTTCGGTATCGGATTTTGAGTCCGACGCGTCTACCAATTCCACCACCCGGGCAACTTCTAGGCGTGGATGTTTCGTTGGAAACATGTGCTAGGAAAGAAAAGAATTATACCTCGAATTTGAAGATGATCAAGTACTAAATTCAAAATATTTCATTTTTCTTCAAAAAGAGCCTGTTTTAGCCTGTGGGTAGCTCGTTGTAGAGGAATTCAGGTGTCCAGAGTGATAAGAATCGCGATTTCGCTGAACAGGCCGTCACTAAGGTTATAGCGGGCAGAAACGGCGTAGTGGTGATACTGTTCTAGGGTTTGGCGACTACGTCAGGCTGTAAGAGTAAGGACTAACGATAAATGAGCATAACCCCTACCGTAGAAACCCCTGCGACGCTTGTGCGTAGGCCTATACCCGCGACGTTGGGTGTGGTGTGTAAAGATAATCAGGTTTTGTTGATACGGCGACGTAATGCTCCCGATATAGGGCGGTGGAGTTTCCCTGGCGGCAAGATTGATTTTGGGGAGCCCATATTAGAGGCGACACAACGTGAAATCATGGAAGAAGCAGCTGTACAGGCTGAAGCCTTGCAGGTGGTGACTGCGGTGGATGCACACGATATAGACAGTGCAGGCGAGCTGCGTCAGCACTATATTCTGATCGCTGTGGCGTGCAAATGGCTGGGTGGTGAGGCGTGTGCAGGCGACGATGCCTTAGAGGCCAAATGGTTTGATTTGAGCCAGTTGGAGCATATAGAACTCGCCCGCAGCTTTGATGTGCAAAGCGTTGCTACGCAGGCGTATCAGCGCTATCTGGAAAGGGTGTAACACTATGGCTCTTGATATTTACGTAGCCGTCCCCAACTAAGAGATTAATGCGCTGGTGGCGAAAGCCGCTATAGCTTGTTGATGACAACTGAGTAAATACGTAACCATGAGCCAAACCGAGAATAATGTTCAGGCAGCCGAAACCCTAGGTTTTCAAACCGAGGTCAAGCAGTTGCTGCAGTTGATGATTCACTCGCTGTATAGCAACAAAGAGATTTTTCTGCGCGAATTGGTATCCAACGCGTCAGATGCTTGCGATAAGTTGCGCTTCGAAGCGATTGATCGCCAAGAGCTGTTGGAAGGCAGCAGCGAACTACGTATACGTGTTACCTACGACAAAGAAGGTAAAACACTGACCATTAGCGATAATGGTATTGGTATGAACCGCGAAGAAGCGATTGCCAACTTAGGTACTATCGCACGCTCCGGCACCAAAGAATTCTTTACCCAACTGACTGGCGACAAACAAAAAGATGCCCAGTTGATTGGTCAGTTTGGGGTGGGTTTCTACTCCTCCTTTATTGTGGCGAACAAAGTATCGGTATTGTCACGTCGCGCTGGCGATGCTGAAACCGAAGGTGTGCTGTGGGAGTCCGAAGGTTTGGGCGAATTCACAGTAAGCCCGGCCGAGAAAGCCGATCACGGTACTTCCGTTACCCTGTACCTGCGTGATGACGCCGAAGAGTTCCTAGACGGTTGGCGTTTGCGCGCTGTGTTGCGCCGTTATTCCGATCACATTTCTTTGCCAGTACAAATGCTCAAAGAAGAGTGGGACGAGAAAGAATCCAAGCAAATCACACTGAACGATTGGGAAACTGTTAACCAAGCCAATGCGCTGTGGACGCGTTCCCGCAATGAGATCTCTGACGAACAGTACCAAGAGTTCTACAAACATATCGCCCACGATTACGAAAACCCGCTGGCATGGACACATAACCGTGTGGAAGGCCGCAGCGAGTACACGCAATTGTTGTATGTGCCTAAGCACGCCGCCTTTGATTTGTGGGACCGCGATGCCAAGCATGGCGTGAAGCTGTACGTAAAACGCGTATTCATCATGGATGACGCGGATCAGTTGCTGCCTAACTACCTGCGCTTTGTGCGCGGTGTGGTGGATTCTGCTGATTTGCCGCTGAACGTATCGCGTGAAATTCTGCAAGAAAGCCGTGATGTACGGGCAATCCGCGAAGGTAATACTCGTAGATTGCTGGTGTTGCTGGAAGATTTGGCTGAAAACCGTAAAGAGGAATACGCTGAATTCTGGACTAACTTTGGCCAAGTGCTGAAAGAGGGCGTTGGCGAAGATCAGGGCAACAAAGAGAAAATCGCTGCTTTGCTGCGTTTTGCCTCAACCCACAACAACAGCGCTGCGCAAGATGTTTCGTTTGCCGATTACATTTCTCGCATGAAAGAAGGCCAAGACAAGATTTACTACGTCACGGCTGATTCATACACCGCAGCAGCGAACAGTCCACACTTGGAAGTGTTCCGCAAAAAAGGCATCGAAGTATTGCTGATGTCTGACCGCGTAGACGAATGGATGTTGTCTTACCTGCACGAGTTTGAGGGTAAGGCGTTGGTATCGGTGGCTAAGGGCGGTTTAGACTTGGCAAGCCTAGAAGACGAAGCCGAGAAAAAACATCAGGAAGAAGTCGCTGAAAACTTCAAACCTTTGGTTGAGCGTCTGCAAACAGCGCTGGGCGACAAGGTGAAAGAAGTACGTGTGACATCCCGTTTGGTGGATTCCCCAGCGTGTGTGGTGGTGGATGAGAACGAACTCAGCCCACACCTGATTCGTATGCTGCAAGCTGCTGGTCAAGAAGTACCAACCGTCAGACCTATTTTGGAATTGAACCCTGAGCACGCTTTTGCAGCACGTCTGCAATCTGCTGATGACAGCCAGTTTGAAGATTTGGCGTTGGTATTGCTGGATCAAGCCTTGTTGGCTGAAGGTGCGCAGGTAGAAGATCCTGCAGCGTTCGTGAAGCGCGTGAACAAGCTGTTGCTGGGCTAAACTCAAACGGCATAGCGCAGGCAGTAGTCTGTGCAACAAAACACCCCAAGGGCTCAATGCTGTTGGGGTGTTTTGTATTGTGGATTGCAACTAGGTAAAGCGAGCGGTGTAAGCCCTGTGTACCGATTACATATGGCCGTGATACGGCTTACGCACTAATGCATGGTGCACGTAATCAATCATGGTGATGAAGTCGAAGACGGGTAGTTGGGTATCACGTTGCACCGCATGGGCGTAGGGGGGTAAGTCGCTGCATTCCAGTAAGATTGCCCCTAAGTCTGGATTTTGCGTCAGCATGTGGCGGGCAACGCTAGTGACTTCTTCTTCAATGGTGTTAGAGCATAGCGTGCCCTTTTCTTGAAGGATAGCGCTGTTGAATTCAGGTTGATGCTCCATGCCTGCCACGACGACGGGAATGCTGTCAGAAATGCCTAGCGCTGAAAAATGCATGGTGCCTAGCTGGCAAGCGTTGGCAGTAATAATGCCTACCGGTTTACGAGTCAGAGCGTGGATAAAGGGGATTTGCATCAGGCTGGATAAAAACACCGGAATATTGACCGCTGCAGCCACTTCTTTTTGAAATAGGGCCATGAACCCACAAGCGCCGGTAATGGCTTTTACGCCACGACGTTCTAGCTCTTGGGCGGCTTCAATAAAGGGTTTGATGAGTTCGGGGTCGCGCTGGTTTAACAGCCTATCAATGGATGCGCCCTTAACCTCTTGGTAACACACTGGATAACTAAAGGTGGTTGCATTGCCCACATTGCCGGGAATGCAGGGGTAAGCAGCGTCTAAAATTAGAATACCGATGCTTTGGCCATACCAAGATTGGCTGGTTTTTTGAACGTGGTACATGAAGCAGTTGTCTCCGTAAATTATATGTTTCCAATGGGAAACTTTATGTTCGTAGCCTGTTCTATGCCTAAATGCTAAGTAGCGTATTCCATAGTAGCTACGTTATAGTGCTTATTATCTCTTAAAAATTGAAAAAATCTACGATGGTGGAATCTACAAACGACACTGTACTGTCTAGGGCGTCAAAACATACTCTGTTAACTGAGCCAGCAGCACCTATTAGCCGCAATGCATTTGGTGAGCGTCTGCGACACTTGCGTCGCGAATTGGGCTGGACACTGGAACAAGCCAGTATAGAAACAGGGGTAGCCAAGTCTACGCTGTCTAAAATTGAAAACGGCGGCATGTCACCTACCTTTGACCTCATACAGAAAATCGCCGCGGGTCTGCGGTTGGATCTCGTCGATCTAGTAGGGGCGGGTGGCAGTAATCAAGGTGCGGCAGCGCGTCGTAGCCTGATGCAGGGTGAACAAGGCCCCTTGTTAGAAGGTAAGGCTTACGTACACGAACTGTTAGCGTCCGACCTTTCTCATAAGAAAATGCTGCCGTTTCGCACGGTGGTGCGAGCACGTAACTTACGCGACTTCAATGGCAAACTGATTCGTCACTTGGGCGAAGTGTTTTTGACCGTGTTAGAAGGCAGCGTGATGTTTATGTCCGAGTTCTACGGCCCCGTAGAGCTGCACGAAGGGCACTGTATTTACTTCGATGGTCAGATGGGTCACGCACTGATCTCCACATCAGAAAAAGATGCTGTAGTAATGTGGGTGAGCGATAACCACAGCTCCGTGCCTAGCAATATTGGTGTGTAAACACCGCTAGTCGGAATCTGCTAAATCAGGAAAATGTGGGCGCGGCCACGGGCTGTTGCTGGCGTAGGTTTCCCAATCAAAGAATGGGCCAGGGTCGGTTTTTCGGCCTGGTGCTATGTGCTCGTGGCCACGAATAGCGTGTAGATCGTGGCGTTCAGCCAAAGCCTGTGAAAGCTCGTTTAGGCGCTGGTACTGTGCAACTTCAAAGGGACAGAAGTCACTGCCTTCCATCTCGATGCCAATAGAGAAATCATTACACCCTTGGCGACCATGATGGTTGGAAACGCCAGCATGCCAGGCTCTATCCAGGGTAGACACAAACTGCACAATGTCACCGTTGCGGCGAATCAGAAAATGCGCCGACACGGTAACGCCGCGTATGTTCTCAAACCAAGGGTGGCTGCTGATATCCAGTTTGTTCTGGAAGAAATCAATAATCGCATTGCCCTCAAAGACATTAGGCGGCAAGCTGATGTTGTGAATTACCAATAAATCTATAGGCTCGTTTTCGGGGCGTGTATCAAAATTGGGTGAGGGCGCAAGCATGACACCAGCGGCGGGGGCAAGCCAGCCGTCTGGTTGTAGGAGTAAGGCGCTGTTATTTGCGGGGGCCATGCTTAGCGTGTTCCAGACTGCACCACGTATGGCCATCGCTCATTAGGGCTTGTGAGCGAGGCAGGTGTACGCCGCAGTGTTCGCAGCGCACCATAGGTTCGGCCTTACCGCGTTTGGATTGTGTGCGGCCTTGTTGGGGATTGCGGGTCTGCTGGTTTTGTCTGATTTTTTGTGCAGCGATTACGCGCATCACCAGAATAACGGCCAGAATAACGATGACCCAGAGTAAAACCTTAGCCAATAGCGCCTCGCTGCAAAATAACGTCTAAAACAAAGTGGGTACCAGAGTACGCCAAAATCAAGAAAGCCGAGCCTGCCAGCATCCAACGCAAAGCAGTACGGCCGCGCCAGCCCCAGATGCGGCGTCCCAAGAGCAGCCCACCAAAAGTAAACCAAGAGAGCAGCGTGAAGATGGTTTTGTGATCCAGCGGTAACAGCGTACCAGATAGGTGCATATTGACAGCACTGCCCGACAAAATGGTGAGCGTTAGCATCACAAAACCTATGCGTACCAAGCGGAACAACAGCTCTTCTTGCACCAGTAGCGGTGGCATGGTGTCTAACGCACGATGCAGCAGAGTAGGCATTTCAGGGTGCGAGGCAGGGCGGTGTAGCTGTCTATCTAGTGCTGTCATTAAGATGGCGTGCAGCGCAGCAACCGTCATTAGCCCATAGGCGGCAATGGCGATCAATAAGTGTATGCGTAGCCATTCGCTATCGCCGTGCAAAATGATGGCGCCACCCGGTACCAAGGCGGCGAGTAAGCTCACGATGGTGGCGGCAGGTAGCAGGATAAGCAGCAGGCTGTCTAAGCGCAGGAAAAGGCTTTCAAACCAGAACACCACCATACCCAGCCAGATTGCGGCTGAAAGTGCCAGTGCCCACCCTAAGTGCAGACCTTGTGGCAATATAATGGTAAGCAATAGCCCGGCACCATGTAGTACGATGGCAGCAAGCAGGGCTATGCGGCATGTTCCGCTGAGTACGGGTTGCTGGCTGCCTCGAGTAATAGGACGCCATAAGACAATCGCTAATACAATATAAGCCAGAGCGGCCAGCAAGTGAAATACAATGCTTGCAGACATAAATATCCGACAGACGATTAAAGCTTTACAGGGCGCTTGGCCCTGAACCGGGTAGTAACCCCGACGAATCACTAGTTTAAGCGAAACCAGCCATATGTTCGAAAATCTTACTCAGCGCATGGCCCGTGTTGTAAAAACAATGCGAGGTCAGGCGCGACTTACCGAAGCCAACACACAGGATATGCTGCGCGAAGTGCGCATGGCATTGCTTGAGGCTGACGTTGCGTTGCCCGTTGTGCGGGAGTTCATTGCAAAGGTCAAAGAAGAGTCTTTGGGCAGTGATGTTGCCGACTCCTTGAATCCAGGTCAGGCATTGGTGGGGGTGGTGCATAAGCAGTTGACCTCGCTGATGGGTGCCGATCTGGGCGATGAAGCCAGCGAGCTGTCTTTAGCCACACAACCTCCTGCCATAATTTTGATGGCTGGTTTGCAAGGTGCGGGTAAAACTACCACCACAGCCAAACTGGCGAAATGGCTGTACGAGGGTGGTCACACCCAGCATGGTCGCAAAACTGGTAAGAAAAAAGTATTGGTGGTCAGTGCCGACGTGTACCGACCCGCCGCTATTGAGCAGTTGAAAACCGTCGCCGCACAAGTAGGCGTCGACTTCCTGCCTAGCGATACTTCTGAAAAACCAGTAGATATCGCATTGCGTGCGGTAGATCATGCTAAGCGTCATCACTACGATGTGCTGATTCTGGATACGGCTGGTCGTCTGGGTGTAGACGAAGCCATGATGCTAGAAATCCAGCAGTTGCACCAAGCGGTGAAGCCGGTAGAAACGCTGTTCGTTGTGGATGCGATGCAGGGTCAGGATGCGGTGAACGTCGCCAAGGCCTTTGGTGATGCGTTGCCACTGACTGGTGTGGTCTTGACCAAGCTGGACGGTGACTCCCGAGGCGGTGCGGCATTGTCCGTGCGTCACATCACAGGCAAGCCCCTAAAATTTGTTGGGGTGTCCGAGAAAGTTGATGGTCTGGAGCCTTTCCACCCCGAGCGCATGGCGCAACGTATTTTGGGGATGGGCGATATTGTTTCGTTGGTTGAGCAAGCTCAGCGCAACATCGACATCGCTGAAGCCGAGAAAATGGCACAAAAGATCAAATCGGGTGACCGCTTTGATCTGAACGATTTCCGCGATCAACTGCAGCAAGTGAAAAAAATGGGCGACATGGGCTCATTGCTGAAAAAACTGCCTGCGCAATTTGCGCAAGCGGCTGAACAGTTGCAGGGTGGCGAAGCTGAAAAACAATTGCGTCGTACTGAAGGTATTTTGAACTCCATGACACCGCAAGAGCGTGCCAAGCCTGAGCTGTTGAAAGCCTCTCGCAAACGCCGTATCGCGGCGGGTTCTGGTGTGCCTGTGCAAGAGGTAAACCGTTTGCTGAATCAGTACGATCAGATGAGCGGCATGATGAAGAAAATGAAAGGCGGCGGTATGGCTAAAATGATGCGCGCCATGAGTGGTATGGGCGGCATGGCCAACGGCATGCGTAATATGATGGGCGGCTTTGGTGGCGGCGGTGGTAAGAAAGGCGGCTCTAAACGCCGTTAATCTACCATCGCAAAAAAGCCCTGCGTGTATGTCCGTTGTGGCAACAAGCAGGGTTTTTTTTTATGTACAGACTTTAGAAACCGTATAGACGAGCGGGGTTATCTACCAGAATTTGGTGGATGATTTTTTCGTCGTGGTTTACCCAGCTAAAGAAGTCTTCCAATAGCGTGGTGTCGTTAGGCATAGGTACACGTATGCACACGTGTGGCCAGTCAGTGGCCCACAACATGCGTGAGGCGTTGGCCTCAATCAATGCGGTGGCATAAGGTGCTACGTCTTGATAGGGCGTGGCGTCTTGATTGGTGAAGCGATAAGGGCCAGACAGCTTCACCCACACTTTATTTTCACGTAGCAGGCGCAGCAACGCTTGGAAGCCATGATGCGCCGTACCAATACTGGCTGGCATGTGGCCCATGTGGTCAATGACCACTTCTACGGGTAGGTAAGCCAGCGTATCGTACAGGTCTGCAAATTCAGAGATATCCACCAGCAATTGCAGATGCCAGCCCAGTGGCGCAATACGGTATGCCAAGCTAGTGACGTCAGATACCTCTACACCACTCTTGTACAACAAGTTAATACGCACACCGCGTACTCCTAACGCATGCATGCGCCAGAGTTCTTCATCACTGGTTTGCTGACTAATCACTACAACGCCACGATAGTTTTCACCACCTTCTTTTAAGGCCTCTAGCAGTACGCTGTTGTCATAGCCGTACACGCTAGGTTGCACGATAACGCCACGGCTAAGGCCCAATGTTTGTTGCAAGGCTTTATAGCTTTCCAGTGTGGCTAGTGGTGGTGTGTAGGAGCGGTGTGCAGTGAAAGGGTGTACAGACGAGTCACCAATAATGTGGAAGTGGCAGTCGCATGCGCCTTCAGGCAACGTAATAGATGGTGGTGTGGAAACGGGCAGCGGTGCAGGGCAAGGTGGTGCATAAGTTTCACCCAGTGAGGTCATGCGGGTGATTTCCCAGCCCTGTAAACCCTGTAAACCATTGCGTTCAGCAGAGTTGATCACTTGTTGCCAAGTTGCGCGCCGTGCTAAGTCTGGGTCGCCCAACAAGATGGCATCAAAGATGGCTTGATACTCTTGCAGTAGTGTTCGCTTCAGTGTGCTGGAATGCTCAACACGTCGTTCTAGTGCCGCTACTTCAAAGATGTGTGCCGTCAGGAACAGAATGAAATTCTTAAAGTATTCGTTGGCGGTGGCTTCAGCAATAGCACGCTTAAACGCCAAGCTTTTTTCAATAAGCTCTTGGTTGAGATGCAAGGCTTCGCGCAGTTCTAAGAAGGCATTTTGAATGGCTTCTAGCTGGCTACGAGTGCGCCTTCTGGCGGCCATGCCAGCAGCAGATACCTCTAAATCTAACCGCATCTCGTAGAGCTGGCGTAGCTTTGAGAGGGTTTTGAGCTCTTCGTGATCAATCTTAAAGCTGTTGTGTAGCCCACGCTCAGACACAAAGGCACCCAGCCCCTGATGGCTTTCTACTAAGCCGTCAGATTTAAGCCGTGCTACAGCTTCGCGTACGACGTTGCGACTGACCTCAAACATAGCTGTCAGCTGTGATTCTGTGGGGATACGATCGCCAGGTTTTAGGCGGCCTTGAGCAATCTCGGTTTCTAAATAACGCGAGATGTCTTCCGATAGCTGACGTCTAGAGGTAGCAGGGCTTTTTTTCATGTGGCTATCATAACATCGGAGCTTGTTACTTGATAACAAGTTACCGCTACTTGTTTATTTTGCCCTGAAAAGTACCGGATTCAGGTCTGTTTTACAGAAGTTGCTGTGCCTCTTGTTGGTCAAGTTGTTTGTTTTTTGTGTTTTTTTTCCTTGTTTTTATCACTTGGTAAACAGGTTATTCAAAGGGGGTTTTTACTTTATTTTGTTTTGTGGCAAGGCTTTTGGTTGCAAAGCTCTATGTTTTAAATGTTATGATAAAAAAACTTGTAGTACAAGTAGGGTGTGCAAAGAGGAATAAAACCAGCACACGACATGAATATTTAGGAGCGATGCAATGATTGGCAGCAAACAGGGTAAATGGCGCGTAGCGCTGGCTTGTGCATTAACACTGGGTGTGGTTGGGGCAGCACAGGCTGTGACCAACATCCGTTTGGGTTGGACAACATCGGATAGCGCAGTGGATCCATACGCGATTACTGCACATTACTTTCAAGAAGAGCTGGAAGCAGCAGCACCAGGCCAGTTCAGCGTGAAATTCTTCCCTAGCAATCAGTTGGGTAACGACACTGAGATGCTGCAAGGCATGCAGATGGGGACTTTGGATGCGGGTGTGATTACCGGTACACAGGTAGGCACGATTGAACCAGCGTTCCAATTGACTGACTTACCTTTCTTGTTCGCAAGCAAGCAACAAGCACACGAGGTGTTGGATGGCGAAGTGGGTCAAGATCTGCTGCAACGTCTGGATGCCAAAGGGATTGTGGGCTTGGGCTTTGCTGAGGCCGGTTTCCGCCACGCGATTAACAACCAGCGTCCTATCACTGAGCCTGCCGAGTTCAAAGGTTTGAAACTGCGCGTTCAGCCTAGCAGCCTGTTCTTGACCAGCTTCAAAGCATTGGGTGCGAACCCTGTAGCGCTGCCATGGAGCGATGCGTTCACGGCTGTGCAACAAGGCACCGTAGACGGCTTGGAAATCCCCTTGGCTGTGATTTACGCCAACAAATACGCAGGCGAAGTGAAATACCTGTCCTTGACTAACCACACGTACAACGCGTTGCCACTGTTGATGTCCAAACGTGCATTCAACCGCATGAGCGCGGAAGAGCAAGCCATTGTGCAAGCTGCTGCTCGCAAAGCTATCGAGCGTCAACGTGCTGCTGTAGCCCAGAACGAACTGGACTTGTTGGAGCGTATTGCGGCTGAAGGCATGCAAGTGAACGAAGTGACGGATGCTGCGGCGTTCCGCGAAGCTGTGAAACCTGTGTACGACGAATACCGTGACAGCATTGGTGCTGAGGTATTTGATCGTGCTCTGGGTCAAGTGACACAGTAAGTCGCAGGTCTAGTGTGATGTCTTTTTTCTCGTGAGCAGCGACATGAACAAGTATCTTGAGAATGTCAGCAAGTGGATAAGCAGAGGAACGGCCGTTCTGGCCGCTCTTTGCTTGTTGGTTATGGTGTTTTCCTTGCTGGATGGTGTGTTCTTCCGCTATGTGCTGAATGCTTCTCTGACGTGGTCAGATGAAGTAGCGGTATTGGCATTTAGCTGGAGCATCTTTTTGTTTTCTAGTGTGATGGTGCAAGAGCAAGGCCACGTGCGTATCACGTTGTTGTTGTCTGCCTTGCCACGTCCGCTAGAGGTGAGCTTGGAAAAAATCAGCTGCATTTTAGTGCTGCTGTTTGGTGCGCTGATGGCATGGGCAGGTTGGCAGTTCGTGGGCTTCACCGCAGGGCAAGTCTCGCCTGCGTTGCGTTACCCATTGTGGCTGCAAACCGCTGCTATCCCAGTGAGCGGTGTCTTGATTGTGCTGCACTCGCTGGTGCTGTTGTTCCAGCCTGTACCTGCTAACGCTTCCGAGGAGAAAGCATCATGAGTGAAATCGGCATCGTACTGATTTCAGGGCTATTCATCATGCTACTGATGGGTGTGCCCATTGCGTTTACGCTGGGCATACTGACCGCAGTAGGTTTGTGGATGGCCGATTTTGACCAGATGATTCTGGTACAGCGTTTGTTGGCCGGTAGTGCCGTCACCAGTTTGATTGCTATTCCTGGTTTCATTCTGGCGGGTGATTTGATGACTGCTGGTGGCTTGTCACGACGTTTGGTGCGTATTGCTTCCTCGTTGTTTGGCCACTTCACGGGTGGGCTATCCATGTCCACCGTGGCGGCTGGTACGTTCTTTGGCGCGATCTCAGGTTCTGCTCCTGCCACGACGGCAGCGGTAGGTTCCATCATGATCAACGAGCTGGAACAACGTGGTTACTCACGTGGTTACGGTGCGGCGCTGGCGACATCCATTGGGCCGTTGGGGCAAATGATTCCACCTTCCATTCCTATGATTATCTGGGGTGTGTTGGCAGAAGAGTCTATCTCCAAACTATTCTTGGCTGGTGTAGTACCTGGCTTGTTAGCGGCAGGTGGTTTCTGCGTGGTCAGCGTGTTGTATGCGCGTAAGCACAAAATTCAACCGGAAAAGCGTCCTAGTGGTCGCGACGTGTTGAAAGCATTGCGTGAAGGCTTCTGGGCCATCATGGCACCAGTTGTGATTCTGGGCGGTATTTACGGTGGTGTGTTCACACCTACCGAAGCCTCGATGGTAGGTGCGTTGTACAGCTTGGTGATTGGTTTGTACGTCTACAAAGACCTGAAATGGAAAGCCTTGCCGGCTATTTTGATGGGTTCGTTGCGTACTACTACCGTGATCATGTTCATCATTGTGGTGGCCTACGGTTTTGCGTGGGTGATTGCGAGTGAGCAAATCCCATCACAAATCAGCGATGTATTGCTGAGCCTGACCTCTAACCCCTTTGTATTGCTGCTGTTGATTAACCTGATGCTGCTGGTGTTGGGTGCCATTATGGATACCGTGTCTGCCATGGTGATCTTGAGTGGTGTGCTGATTTCCGTTGGTTTGCAGATTGGTTTGGACCCTATCCAACTGGGTGCGATGGTGGTGATCAACTTCGCCGTGGGTATGGTGACTCCACCGTTGGGCTACTCCTTATTCGTAGCGTCCAGTATTAGTGGTTTGAAAGTAGAACAAGTAGCGCGCCATTTGTGGCCGTTCCTGGTGGTGCTGTTGGCCGTGGTGGCGTTGGTAGCATATGTGCCTGCCGTAACACTGTGGCTGCCAGGTTTGGTAGGTTGAACATAGATGGTTAGTTTGGTTGTAGAACAGGCAGCAATTGCTGCCCCAACAATCCCCGGTCCATTGGCGGTAAGCCCCTTGTATAAGGCGGCTTTACCTGCTGGGGCCTGTGATTGTCATGCCCACTTGTTTGGGCCGCAGCAGAAATATCCGTATCAGGCGAACCGCAGTTATACGCCGCCTGATGCCAGCGAAGCGTCGTACAGAACGTTGTTACGTACCTTAGGTTTCCAGCGTGCAGTGTTGGTACAACCTAGTGTGTACGGTACCGATAACAGCCTTATGCTGGACACCTTGGCTGGTTTGCCGCAAAACGATGACATGCAATGGCGTGGTGTAGCCGTGGTAGATGCCTCGGTGACCGACGCTGAGCTAGAGCGTATGCATGCGTTGGGTATACGCGGCGTGCGTATCAACTTGGTGTTCCCCGGCGGTATCACCTTTGATGATGTACGCAGTTTGGCTAATCGTTTGCAGGGATTGGGATGGCACATTCAATTCTTGGTAGATGTGTCCCGTTTTGAGCATTTGGTAGATAGATTGTCGGCGTTGCCTACGCCGTGTGTGATTGATCACATGGGGCATGTGTCTACCGCTAAAGGTACACAAGAAGCGGGTTTCCAAGGTTTGTTGGAACTGATGAAAGCGGGCAATACGTGGGTGAAACTGACTGGCCCTAATCGTATTTCCACATTGGATGTCGCACCGTTTACCGATGTAGACCCATTTTTCGAAGCCCTAGTGCAACAACGTGCTGATCGCTGTGTGTTTGGTACAGACTGGCCGCATGTGCAGTTGTCTACTCCTATGCCACGTGATGAGGACTTGGTAAATGAGGTGCTGCGCTTGTTGCCAGACCCCGTACTACGCCAGAAGATCCTGACGGATAATCCGGCGCAGTTATACGGTTTCTAAGTTTATGCAGTGGTCGCCGCGTGATGCGGCGATTGCTGTAATAGCCATTCTCTGAATGCAATCAGCGAAGGCAACGACGCGTTACGGTTGGGGTAGACCAAGTAGTAGCTACGTGGACTAATCAAGGTGGGGCCTACGGTTTGCAATTCGCCGCGTTGCAGCTCATCTAGAATCAGTGCTTGCGGCACCAAACCCGCACCAATACCAGCACGTACGGCTTGAATCAAATGCGACGTCAGCTCAAAGCTTGGCCCCATGCGCATTTGAGTATGCGGTAAATTGAAATGTGAGAACCAGTCAGCCCACGCTTGGGGGTTACTGTTAATCGTCAGTAGGGTTTGTTTGCCTAGCCATTCAGGGGTGATGTCATTCTGCTTGGCCACGTCGGGGTTGATGATGGCAATCAACTGTTCGTTTTGCAGTGGGTGCGCCGTGCAATCAGGCCAATATCCTGTGCCTACAGTGATAGCAGCATCTAAGTCACCTTGCTCAAAATTCAGATCACCAATGCGTGAATGCAGATGGATGGTAATACCGGAATTGGCGGTATAAAACTCATGAATACGCGGTAATAGCCACTTTGAACCAAAGGTGGGCAAGGTGGCAAGACGTAGGGTGCTGCTGCCGCTTTGATGTGACATAGCTTGCAGGGTTGCGCTACGTATAGAACCTAGGGCATGTGCAAGCTCTAGGTAGTAGCGGCGGCCAGCATCGGTCAAACGTACCGAACGGCCTTCGCGTCTGAACAACTGTAGCCCCAAATGGCTCTCTAGCGCCTGCACCTGTTTACTGATGGCGCTTTGGCTAAGAGATAAGTCTTCAGCAGCACGGGTGTAACTTTCATGGCGCGCGGCGGATTCAAACACCAATAGCAACGACATGGAAGGAGTGAGATGTCTAGCGTTCATGAATTTTGTTCACCATCCGACGGTGAAGATTTCGTTTGTGGTCTAGCCTGTAATCACTGAAACTATAGACTAGCCCTTTCTTATTAGTTTACATGAGTAAAACTCAGGAATCTGTGGTTTTGTTTTTATGAATATTGCTTCCGTCCAGACCCTCGATCCAGTAGCCCCTCGTTATGCCGAATTTTTGAAGGCACTGGCGCAGCGTGGCTTCACGGGTGAGATTCAAGCCGACTACGCGCACCGCACCGTGTTGGCTACAGATAACTCCATTTATCAGCGTTTGCCACAAGCGGCGGTGTTTCCGCGCTCTATAGAAGACGTGCATTGTCTGGCGAGTCTGATGGGCGAGAAGGCATATAGCAATATCACCCTGACGCCGCGTGGTGGTGGCACAGGTACCAATGGCCAGTCGCTAACCGACGGTATTGTGGTGGATCTGTCACGTCACCTAAACCAGATATTGGAAATCAACGTAGAAGAGCGTTGGGTACGAGTGCGTGCCGGTGTGGTGAAAGACCAATTGAACGCCGCCCTAAAACCCCACGGTCTATTCTTTGCGCCAGAGTTGTCCACCTCGAATCGGGCAACCTTAGGCGGCATGATTAATACCGATGCCAGCGGGCAGGGTAGCTGTAAGTACGGTAAAACACGTGACCACGTCTTAGAACTAGACATGGTGCTGCTAGGCGGCGAAGCCCTGCACGGTGAACCACTGAACAAAGACCAGCTAGACGCAGCCTGTGCGCAGCCCGGTAAAGTGGGTGAGGTGTTCCGTACAGCGCGCCAAATCAGCGAAGAGCGTGCTGAGCAAATTGAAAAAGGCTTTCCTAAATTAAACCGTTGTTTGACGGGCTACGACTTGGCTCACCTGTGGGAGCAAGACGGCCGCTTTAACCTGAACAGCGTGTTGTGCGGTGCTGAAGGTACACTGGGTTTCGTGGTTGAGGCTAAGTTAAATGTGCTTCCCATTCCCAAGTTCTCCACGCTGATTAACGTGCGTTACGGCAGTTTTATGGATGCGCTGCGTGATGCGCATGCGTTGCAAGCACAAAACCCCTTGTCCATCGAAACCGTGGATTCCAAAGTGCTGATGCTGGCGATGAAAGATTTCGTCTGGAACAGCGTTTCGGAGTACTTCCCACAAGATGAGCGCCCAACCTTGGGTATTAACTTGGTGGAATTTAGCGGCGACAGCGAAGCTGAAGTAGACGAGCAGGTACGCACCTTTATTGAGCATTTGCTGAAAGATCAGACAGTTACCCGTTTGGGCCATACCATTGCGCAAGGTTCTGAAGCCGTCACACGCGTGTATGGCATGCGTAAGCGTGCAGTAGGTTTATTGGGTAACGTAGAGGGCGAGGCACGCCCACAACCTTTTGTGGAAGATGCCGCTGTACCCCCTGAAAATTTGGCCGACTTTATTGCCGAATTCCGTGCGGTGTTGGATAGCCATAATCTGGAATACGGTATGTTTGGTCATGTGGATGCTGGTGTGTTGCACGTGCGTCCGGCGCTAGACATGAAAGACCCAGCGCAAGCAGCGATGATTCGTCCTATTTCGGATGCGGTGGCTGAGCTTGCTCAGCGTTACGGCGGGTTGCTGTGGGGTGAGCACGGTAAAGGCGTGCGCTCTGAATATGCGCCTGCTTTCTTTGGCGATTTGTACCCCGCCTTGCAGCAGCTTAAAGCCGCATTTGACCCGCATAACCAGCTAAACCCCGGCAAGATTGCGACGCCAGCCACACAGCCAGAAGCGGCTTTGCTCAAGATCGACAAAGTGACACTGCGTGGTGAGTACGACCGCCAAATGCCACTGCGTACATGGCAAAGTTTTGGCACGCCCATGCACTGTAACGGTAATGGTGCCTGCTTTAACTACGATCTGAACGATGCCATGTGCCCATCGTGGAAAGCCACGCGTGAACGCACCCATTCCCCTAAAGGGCGTGCATCGTTGATGCGCGAATGGCTGCGCTTGCAAGAGCAGTCTGGCGTTGATGTGCTCGCCGTAGAGCAAGAGCCGCAATCGTTCTGGAAAGGGTTGTGGAAAAAGCGTGCGTCTAAACAAGACCCACAAGCAACACCCGATTTCTCGCACGAAGTGTATGACGCCATGTCGGGGTGTTTGGCCTGTAAATCATGTGTAGGCCAATGCCCAATTAAAGTGAACATCCCCGAGCTGCGTTCTAGATTCTTGGGTTTGTACCACCGTCGTTATGCTCGCCCTGTGCGTGATTACCTGATTGCCTCGTTGGAATACAGCATGCCAACGTTAAGCAAAATGCCGTGGTTGTATAACGGCATGCTGCGCCAAAAATGGGTAAAAAGTATTCTAGAAAAGCGCATTGGCATGGTGGATAGCCCCATGTTCAGTTCTATGGATTTTGGCGACGTGCTAAAAGCGTGGAATGTGCGTCCTGCTACCCCCTTAGCATTAACGGCGTTGACGGCTGAAGAACGCGCACGTAGCGTAATCCTCGTGCAAGACGTATTCACCCGCTATTTTGAAACCCCCGTATTGGCAGCCTTAATCGAGCTGGCATCGCGTTTGGGGTATCAAGTGTGGTTGGCACCGCTGAACCCCAACGGTAAACCGTTGCATGTACAGGGTTTCCGTAAAGCCTTTGCCAAAGCGGCCATACACAATACGCGCCAGTTACAGACCGTAGCGGGCTTTGATATTCCGTTGGTGGGCTTAGACCCCGCCATGACGCTGGTGTACCGTCAGGAATACACCTCGGTGCCAGACATTGGTATCGTGCCGCAAGTACAGTTGCCGCAAGAGTGGCTACTCAAGGCGTTGCCTGAAGACGTAGCCGTGGCAACGACTGAACAACTGTATAGATTGCTGCCGCACTGTACCGAAAAAACTAACGCTCCTAACAGCATTCAGCCGTGGGCACAGTTATTCAAACGCTGTGGTTTGTCGCTGAACATTCCGCCAGCAGGGTGCTGCGGCATGTCGGGTACCTACGGTCATGAAAGCCGTAACCAAGAAACGTCCAAGACTATCTTTAGTCAGTCATGGGCTAAGCACTTGGAAGCACCCGCTGAAAAAGGAGAAGTCTTGGCAACGGGGTATTCTTGCCGCAGTCAGGTGAAGCGCATGAACGAACAAACCTTGCGTCATCCGTTGCAGGTGTTGTTGGCGCACGTAAGTCAGCACGTAAAATAAGAAACCGCCTCTGGTGTTAAGGCCAGGGGCGGCTTACTTATACACAGGCCGTTTATGCTAGGTTGCGTAAACGGCCTTATTTGTAGCTGGTGGTAGGCCTGAACTTAGAGCTCAGGAATACGCAGAACTTGGCCTGGGTAGATTTTGTCTGGGTGGCTCAGCATAGGTTTGTTGGCTTCAAAAATACGGTTGTATTCGTTGCCTTTACCTTTGCCGTAAACGGTTTCTGCAATTTTCCACAGCGTATCGCCTTTTTGTACGGTAACCATACGAGCAGCCGTAGCAGGGGCAGTAACCGCCAGTTTGTTATCCACACCCGCAACACCCAAGGTGTTACCCAGTGCTAATACGATTTTTTCAGCGGCTTCGGTAGTCGCTGCAGTACCGGAAACGGTGACGGTGTCGCCGCTCACACTAATATCCAGCCCTTCGGCATCCAGCTGGTGCTTGGCCAGTTCTTTATGCAGCTCTTCTGGGGTAGCGGCTTTGGCATCGCTGGCACCCAGTAGTTTCTCGCCTACACTTTTCAGAAAGCTTAGTACGCTCATGGTGTCTGTCCTTGTGGTGAATAATGCAAAGAGCCTTCATTATTCACCACAAATGTGTAACAGACATGGCGCTGATTGTTAACGATTGTGAGACAGGCTTAACCTCCGCCCACAGCCACCACAATTTCCAGTTGGTCGCCGTCGTTCAGTTGGTGTGTCGCATGCTGACTTTTGGGAACAATGTCTCCGTTGATCTCAACAGCAATACGTTTGCCAACATAATCCAGTTCCTGCAACAACTCCAGTACGGTGAATGGAGTCTGTAACGGGCGGGTTTCACCATTTAACGTAATATTCATCGGTGTAGCTCGTCAAAAAGGATGCGCAATTAAATGCGGCGGAAAATCAGATCCCACACGCCATGTCCTAAGCGCAAGCCACGGGCTTCGAACTTGGTGAGGGGGCGGTAATCAGGCCTTTCAGCAAAACCGTCGCTAGTATTTTGCAGCAGCGGCTCGGCAGACAATACTTCCAGCATCTGGTGAGCGTAGTGTTCCCAGTCAGTTGCACAGTGGATGTAGCCACCTTTGGCCAGACGGGTGCTCAGCAGATTGATAAAAGGCGATTGAACTAGCCTGCGCTTGTGGTGACGCTTTTTGGGCCAAGGGTCAGGGAAATAAATATGTACCCCAGCGAGGCTATCGGGTTCGATCATATCACGCACCACTTCCACAGCATCATGCTGGATGATACGGATATTCGAGACCTTATTGTCATCAATACGGCGCAGCAACGAGCACACACCCGCATCGTAAACCTCAACGCCCAAGAAATCGTCTTGAGGGCGTTGTTGAGCAATGCTGAGTGTGGTTTCACCCATCCCGAAACCGATCTCTAGAATCAGTGGCGCTTCGCGTTTGTAGACGGTAGCCGGTTGCAGGATATTGTTGCGGTAGTCTATAGACCAAAGCGGCTTCAGGCGTTCCAACGCCAATTGCTGATTTGGAGTGATATGAGAGCGGTGGTGTACAAAGCTCTTGATGTGGCCGTGAGGCGACTCAGGGCTATCGTTGTCTTGGGTGTCGTGTGTCATGGTGTTCGGTATAGGGGGTGAGCCAGCACTAAAAAAATCTTGGTACTTTGTCAGTGCGGCGGTATACTTTGCTGCTTAGACAAAGTCTCTATTTTACGCAGCATTGCGTCATATCACCATGCGGGTGTAGTTCAATGGTAGAACGGCAGCTTCCCAAGCTGCATACGAGGGTTCGATTCCCTTCACCCGCTCCACTCCGCTTTTCGTATTGTTCCAGTGATTTCCGCAGGTTTGTTGAATTCAAAAGGTCTATCGCCGATTTGAGTTTCACAGAGAATTATTGCTCTGCAAGTCTAAAGGCTCCAACCATTCTATCTTGCTCGCGTGTCGGTAATCCTAGTTCTCTGGCCATAGTTCGCCATTGCCTGACGATGCCTTGGAAGTTTTCAATGATTCCATCAGCCTCATTCAGATCTAATCGGAAGTACGTAGCGACTTCGCGCGCCAGTTCAAGATCCAGAGCATTGTCTGCTTCATTGATGTTCAATTTCAGGCCGTCAGCAATGGGCACAGGGTTCATGTCGTAGGCGTCAGAGAGTCGCCATCCAGCGCCAGGCACTAAAATGAAGCCGTGATTCCGCAGGTGATCGTCCGTATTGGAGACGAGCATGTTGAATACGATACGGGACCATAGTTCACGCAGGTCGGCGTTGGTCTGGGAGCCGTGTCTAATGAGCACCTCTGCCAGCTCCAGGTAGCTGACTCCTGTCGACGCATCTTCACCATCTACGTGGCCGGTCATGGTCATAGCGGAAGCAAAGTGGAGTCGACGCCCTTCGTTCGTGCGATCAAACCTGCGAACCATGAAACAGTGGTGGTCAGATGCGAACTTTCGCGCTTCTGCTGTCGCGACATTTAGTCCGCAGCCTACAGCGAGGGCGTTGACGACCATCTCCCATCCTCCGACGTCGTACTCATCGCGAATGCTCGGAAACTTGGCTATGTACAGGTGCCCATTATCATGCGCCACGCTTGCCTTAGGTCTAGCGCCACCTAGGGAGCCTCCGGGAGCGATAAGCATCCTTAGCCACTCCTGGCCTTGACGAGACACGTTGTCAGGATCCTCTTCCAGTGCTCGGCTTGCTTGTTCTAGTGTTCGAATTTCGGCAAATGGCGGAGCAGCTAGTCCGACTTGGTTATCAAGGAACTCACCCTGATCTTCGAGTTTGTAGCGTAATGCACCGACGCGATAGAGGTCGTGCACACCTAGCAAATAGTCTGTTTCATACAGTCGAGTGCCCACAGGTTGGATACCTGCACGTACATCTCGGGCGAGACGACGATCCATCAGTAGACGGCCCCAGCGATCGGGACTCGAGTCGGCAAACACGCCGAACCTGTCCTGAGGTGGAACCGGATATTGTGGACCTTCAAATAGCAAAATCTTTGGGTCAAGTACAAGTTGGCCAATGAAAGGGGCAGTGAGGGCGGCAGGGTCGTATTGGAACTCGAAGGTCTCTTGTGATCTTGTTCTGCGAGAGTTCAGCTCGCCGATCCGCAGGGGTTGTGGCAGCCCATCCCAATCAGCATAAACACCAATCATAGTCATTTTTTACCACCCTCTATTTGAGTTTTCGGGGAGGGCTTCAGGAGAGCAGCAAGGCTTTTCGCAGTGATTCCTGAGGATGTGTCAGAGGCACGCTCTTTGTCGGCATGGGCTGGACTGCTGGACTCCCCTCCCTGCGTACTATGGCTGGATACCTCGACCTCTGCGGAGGGACTATCTTTGGAGGTTCCTATGCTTTCTCTAGATGTTCGAGCACTCTCTCTGGGATTGGCACGGCGTGACGTAGGGGCGCTTGGCTTCATAAGACGAGAATCCTGAAGCAGGCGACCAAGTTCGTCGTCGGCGCCAAGTTGTGCGAGGTCATTTTCTATGCCCAAGACTTGCATCACAGAGAGATACGCCCCTATCGTCACGCCAGAGCCTCCTGACTCTAGGGAGCGAAGGGTCATCGGCGTCATCCCCGCCCGTTCAGCCACTTGCTTGGCGGTGAGTTTGCGACGTAGCCGGGCGAGTTTGAGCCGCTCTCCAAACTCAACGAGCAGGTTCTGGGTCGACGGTAAGAGGGGCGCAGTCTTTTTCGCCATAGCGCTATTATTCCTTCTTTTTTCTGTGTATTTAGATAAAATATTAGCACTTTTGGAGAAAATTCACCATTTTACTGCCTTGGGTTTTAGATCTGTGTTTTTGGTTTATGCCAATATTTTGTCTTTATTTTTATAATAATACTAAAATATTAGCACTTTAAAAGAGTGTGTTCAGTTCGAAAGCCCCAGCCTTGCTATAAGCTCGAATAGCGCGACGGGACACTACCCGTCCACCGCTTGAAAGCTCGGGTAAAGTGCGCGTGATCGCTATAACCCACCATGTAGGCGATTTCAGTGGCGGTGTAGCGGCCGGTAGCAATCAATTTCAGGGCTTGGTCTCGTCGAGTTTCATCGCGCAGCGCATCGAAATCAACACCACAATAATTCAAGCGACGTTGTAACGTGCGTGTGGATAGCCCCACTTGTTTTGAAACAGGCCCGAGTTTAGACAACCCTTGGTCCGAGATGTTTCGGAATAGCAAATCGGCTGTTTTCATGGTGGAGTGCAGGGCGTCCGTTGTTTTCCAAGCTTCGTCACGCGTATGGCTTAATGGGCTATCCATCAAGTCACGGTCAAATTCAATCATGTTGTACGGCGCATTGGTGACGATGTTCGGCCCTAGGCATTCTTCCAGTGCACTATCTCCTTTCTGGCGGGGTGTCTTGATATGGACTTGTATGGCAGACGGCTCCCCAGCCATTAGGGGAACTTTGCGCAGCACTGCCAGACTGCCTAAAATAAACTGTCCTGGATCGTCTTCATAGCTACCGGTGAACTGGTGGATCATTTTGATACGGCTACCCTCGGTCACAATGGAGACTTCACCGCCTTGATGCAGCATAGAGGCGTGCGTGGCCGCTAGTGCGCAAGCTTGGGCAATATTGTCGGAGCGCATAATTAGCTCACCCCAATCGCCTAAGGAACGAATCTCAGTTAAATGGCCCACATAGGCACCGGAGAACGCGTCCTGAGTAATAGCAGACGCTTTGTTAGCGATGCGAAAGCAGGCACTGCGTGGTAACCAACTATCCGGGTTCTGAAAAAATTGGGTAGAGACTCCTAGCAACTTGAGGAACTCTAGCACCGAGACGCCTCGCATCGTCAGATAGGGTGCCATTTGCAGCATGCTTCGTAATTTGATGCAAGGAGCGGGGGAGCGCATAGACATTTCCTCCTGACAGGTAACCCGAAGCAATCTTCGACGATAGTTGTTTTAGTTGGGGAGCAGAAAGGTAACACCAGCTCGAATAGCCCACCCATTGGGACCATTTTCAGGAGCTGCTGCCCAGTACCGCGCACCCACTTGAAAACTGACGGGCTGAGCTCCGATCTTCACGAGTTTGGAAACGGTGAAATTGATCGGGACCGCCCAATCCTTGTCTTCCCAGTCGTATGAGCTTTCCGTATCCAATCCCACTGTCCAAGCGTCGCTGGAGGTGTGAGAAATAAAAGGCTGCAGGAACGTTGCGCTAATATCTTTGCGATTCCGACTGCCGGCAAACGACCAAATATGGTTCGTCAGGAAGCCGTAGGTCCAGCCACCTTGTTGCGTTAGCAGTACTGCACTGGGGCCGGCTCCCCATTTTTTCCCGCCTAGCGTAGATCTAGTTGCCGAGGGTAGCACTAGTGCTGGCCCTACTCCCCAGATCAAGCCGCCAGCCGTGGGGGCTTTTGGGGATAGAAAAAAGCTCTGTGTAATATCACCCAAGCCGGACTGCCTGCCTGAGTTACCGGCAATATTATGCTGCTCAATCACTGGCAAAATGGTGCGCGAGATTAGATTCCAGTCGTGGCTCACCGAAATCGGGATGACGGGTTGAATGTTCAAGACCGAGCGATAGCCTTTTTCTGAGCCATAGCCAGAATCGTAGTTGTATTGAAAGGGAACACTGATCATTGCAGAGATCGGATTAGCGAGTTTCTTGGCAAGCTCCGCTTCTTCTGCCACGACAGTCGTGGAGACCCCAATCAGCACTATCGCTACTAAAATTTTACTGATGTTCATAGCATCCCTTTTTATGAGCATGTCCAATCCGGATTTGTCAGCACGGCACCAATAAATAATTCTGGTTGCTAGCCCCTAGTCCTTGATACGTAGTGGCTGAGTGGGGCGGATATGGTGAGACTCTATAAGAATGTTTCCTCACGGGCTTGCCATTTGGCGCCACAGGTGACATGAGGCTTTCCCTGTGTGGCACCAAATGGCAAGCCCTGGGTGTACCTCTTTGATATTCTTCGCTGTGTGAATAACTAGCAATGCTCTAAAAACATAAGCGTACGGAGCTGCAATGCATAGGGGAAAGCATATGAAGATGACTAGACGATCTGTCTTGGTGGCTGGCTCGAGCTTAATCGCTGGTATGGCAATGGCACCCGTATTCGCTAAAGCGGGGCTGATGGGCGAAGGCTCCGATGAGCTGGATCTGGCAGTAGATGCTTATATTTTTGGGTATCCGCTGGTGACAATGGAGATGACGCGCCGTGTTATCACTAACATTGCCGAACAAAATGGTGTACATGGTCCGATGGGCCAAATCATCAAGATGCGCAGCTATCCCGATGCATCCTTCAGGGATGTCACCGCTCCCAACGCCGATACGCTTTACACCAATGCTTTCTTTGATGTTGGCAATGAGCCTTGGGTACTCAGCATCCCGGATATGGAAGGCCGTTATGCGCTGATGCCAATGCTCGATGGCTGGACAAATGTCTTTGAGGTTCCCGGTAAACGTACTACTGGTACTGGTTCGCAGACCTACCTGATCACAGGGCCGGGCTGGAAAGGAACGATTCCGGAGGGCATGCAGGAATACAAGTCGCCCACGAGTTTGGTATGGTTGCTAGGCCGTATATATTGCACTGGCACACCCGAAGACTACGCGGCAGTCCACAAGTTGCAAGATGAGTTCAAGCTGTTTCCTCTTAGTGCCTATGGCCAGCCTTATACGCCGCCGCAGGGTGAGGTAGACCTGAACGTAGACATGGCTACTGCAGTGCGTGACCAAGTCAACCAAATGGATGCAGTGGCTTACTTTACGTTGCTTGCCGAGCTGATGAAAACGAACCCGCCAGCGAGTGCCGACGCGACTGAGGTCGCAAGGTACGAGCGCATTGGGCTTGTTCCTGGTCAGTCTTTTGACTCCAGTAAACTCCTAACAGATGTTGCCCGCCGTGTTCCGAAGGCCGGTGTTGAGCGCATCATGGGGCAATATAAAGCGCTCACCAATGAGAACGGCTGGTCGTACACGGTAGACACGGGGAATTACGGTACTGATTACGTGATGCGGGCGTTCATCACTGCTATTGGGCTTGGGGCAAATCGACCTCAGGATGCTGTCTACCCAATTTCTACAATGGATGATCACGGGCAGCCATACAGCGGGACGCAGAAGTATGTGATGCGATTCCCTAAAGGCAATTTACCGCCTGTAGAGGGGTTTTGGTCACTGACGATGTATGACAAAGACTACTTCTTTGTAGACAATCCTCTGAATCGGTATTCGATCAGTCCGCGTCAAAACTTGCAGGTCAATGAAGATGGATCGACCGACCTTTATATACAGACGGAGTCACCTGGCAAGGATAAAGAGTCAAATTGGCTACCAGCTCCACCCGGGGAGTTCACCCTGATGCTCAGAACGTATTGGCCACGCGACACGGACCCATCCATTCTGGATGGAACGTGGGCGATCCCAGCAGTGCGCAAAGTTAGTTGATCTGTAGGGCGCGCGCCATATCAGTGGGTCGGCTTATCGTCGACCCTCGTCAGAAGGTAGCTTCACAGGATTTCCCAGATGAGAAATACATTACATTGCCTCCGATGGGTCAGTCGTGCCTGCGTCATCGGGCTGGCAACCTTGATTGGTTCAAGCATAACGATGCAGCAGGCGGTGGCCGCCCCAGGCGATGTCACGGCAATTGATATTCTGCTGGAGCCTGATGCAGCAATGCTTGAAAAAGCAGAGGCTACCAACGCCCGTTTGCTTGGGGTGTATCCACAGGGGTTCGCACTCGATGACACCCATCGTCCACATATCACAATCGTCCAGCGCTTCGTGCGGACAGACGATCTGGATAAGGTGTATGCGGCTGCCAATGATGTGCTTGTGCAATCCAAAGCAAAAGAGATGAAACTTGAGGCGTTCAAGTACTTTTACCTGCCAACCGGTGCTACAGGCCTAGCGGGTATTTCTGTTAGATCCAACCCAGAGCTGCTTGCGTTACAGGCTGAATTGCTTGCTGCCGTAGCACCTTACACGGTAGCGACAAGTGACTCGGCGGCATTCGTAACTACCCCCGATGATCCGGTCATTGACCCCGTTCTTATTGATTATGTGTCGAACTACGTTTCGGCAGCGGCGGGTGAAAAATACACCCCGCATGTCACAACAGGGGTGGCGCTGAAGGCAGATCTAGACAAGATGCTGGCCGAGCCATTTCAGGAGTTTTCGTTTGCTCCTGCTGGTGCTGCGATCTATCAGTTAGGGCAGTTTGGAACGGCCTCCAAAAAGCTAAAACAGCTTGATTTTCCCAACTAGGATAATGCTTTCATGGTCATGATCAGTCATCAATATTTTCAAGGTGCTAGCCGCCTATTGGCCCATCGCATACTGTCGGCCTTGCTGGTGTTCACCGCCTGTGCGCTCGCACCAGTGAACAGTGCCTTAGCCGATTCCGCGCACGAAATCCGCACGGCTTCTACCCAAGCGCTGCACCATCTTTATGCGGTAGAACCAAGTACCAAAGAACTCGCCGAGAAAGCGACTGCGATTCTGATTTTCCCCAGAATATATAAAGCAGGCTTTGTTTTGGGTGGTGAGCATGGGCAAGGCACCTTGTTCAAGGGTGGAGAGCCTGTGGGTTACTACGAAATTTCCGCTGTGTCCCTAGGCCTTCAAGCAGGGGCGCAGACGTTTGGGTATGCGCTTTTCTTTATGAGTCAGCATGCACTGAACTACCTAGACAGAAGCGATGGTTGGGCGTTGGGCAGTGGGCCTAGCTTGGTCGTTTGGGACAAATCCATCGCATCCAGCCTGTCTACGACCACAGTGTCTCAGGACGTTTTCGCAGTTCCTTTCGGTGGGCAGGGGTTGATGGCTGGTATGGGGCTGGAAGGCTCTAAGATTACCAAAATCAATCCGTAAGACAACGAGTACAAATATTACTGTGCATTCGTGTAGGCTGGTGCTTCACCAGCCTCTCACCATTTACTCCAGCGCGTTTGAGGCTGACGCAGCTACTGCAATCTGGCCCTTCGCTTCACACGCTCCACTCCATCTCGTCACTGTTCTACGCACTACACTTGATTGAAATGCGATAAAGTGTTTTATCCCTGATGCCATTTGGCTAGGGAAATGTCACTTTTGATACCCCGCTTTAGCTATTACGTTTGCTCGCTTACTGGCGAAGCATAGCTTTTGTACGGTGGTGTTCACGCTTAATTCAGTGCCCGTAGACCAGTATGCAAGACGACCTTTTCGGCAATGCGCTGCCGTTGCCTGAGACCGCCGCCGCTACACCGGCGACTTCACGTAAGAAACCTACGACTGCCGCACGCAAAGGCACAGCCAAAGTGCTGCCTGCTCCTGCGGGAAAAGAGTGGGAATCGCTTGCGCAGCAGCTTCCAGAACAACTGCGTTTTGGTGTTTCTACCTGGTCATACCCCGGCTGGGATGGGCTGATCTGGGATGGCGATTACGATCCTAGTGTGCTGTCTAAGCATGGCCTAGGGGCCTATCATCAACATCCGCTGTTACGCACGGTGTGTATTGATCGCACCTTCTGGCGTCCGTTAACGGCCAGTCAGTATGCAGCGTATGCCGGGCAGGTGAGTGATGATTTTCGCTTTGTGGTGAAATGTCCCGCCAGTATTACTGATGCTCAGGTGCGTAGCGAAGAAGGTAGGTCGCGCGAGCTGAATCCTAGTTTTCTTGATCCCTCACTAGCTATACGAGATTTTGTGCGGCCTGCGTTAGAGGGGTTACGGGACAAGCTAGGTGTTCTAGTGTTTCAGCTAAGTCCTTTACCTTTGAGCTGGTTGACCCGCACTGCTGAGTTATTTGAAAAAATGGGTCATATGCTGGCGGCAGTTCGGGAAGGGTTGTATGGGTGTGATAGGATAGTTGTTGCCGTCGAAGTACGAGACCCCGAACTTTTAGGACAAGCCTTGGTGGATACGTTAAAGGCGCATGGGGCCACGTTCTGCCTAGGTCTGCACGGGAAAATGCCACCTATAGAAGCACAACTACCTATACTGCGTGCGTTATGGCCGGGCCCGTTGGTGTGCCGGTGGAGTTTGAATCGCATCTTTGGTGCATACGGCTATGCGGATGCGCAGAAAAAGCATGATCCTTTTGATGCCATTCTCAGCGAGGATGAGCCTACTCGCGCTGTGTTAGCGCGTACTATTCGTGGGATTACTGGGGCGGGGCAGCCTGCTTACGTAACCATCAGCAACGATGCTGAGGGCAGTGCGCCATTGTCCATACAGAAGTTGGCGCAGGCTCTTACGACGAAATAGTAATGCGCTGAATCCCCAAATGGTGCGACAGTTCTCGCACGATCAGCAGATAACTAAAGAAGTTCTTATCATCGGGAAACTCACCGTCTTTCATCGGGCTTCCCGACACTACATCTGCCATCCGGTTAAAGAGGTGTTCAAGCTCAAGCTGACTGAGTGATTGTTCGCCACCTGCCCTACGCACTATGTCTTGCAGATAAGCATCAGCACAGACTTGCTGCGAGGCCGTTTGCAGTAGTTCAGGCATGGACTCAATGTGATCTTCTACCGTGGCGATCGCCATCTCTACTTCGTAGGGCGTTGGGGGCGTGTGACTAAAACATTGCTGCGCAAGCGTGCGGTAGCCAATGGCTAAAGAGCGAGCTGGCTGTGTGAACCGGATTAGATCTGCATCAATGGTAAAAGTCGCATTGCTCATGGCCGCTTCCATCGCAAAAGTAGGGGTAAGGATACGGTGGCTATCGTGAGTTCGCTGGTTTTGATAGTGACTTTAGAAACTCAGCAAATGCATCTGCAGCAGGCGACGGTTTGACCTTGGGTCGGGCAGTGGGTGGGGTATAGGGATTAGGGGATGGGGTGTCGAGGTGGAAATCAATAGGTATTGCAAAGGCTACGCTGTCTTGACCAGCCATTTCTTCAGGAAAGGGTGGAAATTGTCTAACCCGTCTAATAGCGTTAAGTACAGCACTGTCTAGGTCTCGATTTCCTGCGGATTCAACGAGCTCAAGTGATTCTATAGAGCCATCACGCTTTACCGTTAGATGTACCACTACTTTACCCGAGGCACCTGCTACGCGGGCGTTAGCGGGGTAGCTTACATTTCTGGAAATGAGTGAACGAACCTGATGTTGCCACCTCGGCTCTGCTGCAGGGGCTTGTGGAGCAGAGGCGTGTGCTGCAAGCGGAAGCATGCAGAGCGAGAGGAAACAGGCGTATAGCCAATGTCTGATTCGTGTGGACGCGTTGCCCATGGCTACCTTCAGAATAAAAATAGGGAGAAAGTAAGATAGCTTACTTTCTCCCTGATTAAAAATATAGCGTTGTGGGTGCCATCCACAACCTGAAATTAGGATTAAGGCGTTATTTATTTACCAGCGATACCCCACCTTCAACATACCACCATAACCGCGCTGGCTATGGCTGCCGGTTTGGCCGAACAGGTGAGCAGAAATATCGACGCTAGAGCTAACTTGGCCTTGTACCCCCAGCTTCAACTCCAGTGCATGACGCGATGGCTGTGCATCTAAGGTGTTGGTCCCCATGCGTACTGAAGCGGTGTCGCCGTTGTATAGCCAATTAGCTTCTACAAACGGTAGCAGGCTAGGTTGGTCTGTACCGGGCTTAGCATGTGGGTAGAGCCTGACGCCAACGCGAGTGTTCCAATTGTCATCGTTACCACTACGCATTCTGGTGCCTTGTAGCGTGACATCTTTGGCGTCGTAGTTGGAGTAAACCACTTGTGCATTAGGTGCTACTACAAGGTTGCTGAGTGCTGAATCGGCAGGGAAGGGCTGGAATGCATAGCCAGACTCAACCGAGGCGGTCCAGATAGTTGAGTGGTAGCTGGCAGAACCCAGTTCACTGTTAATACGATTTGAGTAACGTCCATATTGCAGCCATACATCGCCATATGCACCTAAGCGGGTGCTGTCATTTTGATATAGCGTGCCGTACACGCCTACCGAATAACCAGAGACTTTACCTTTGGCTCGTACTTGTGATGCGACACCAGTTGTGGGCGCGCGCATAGTAGAGGTGGAGCGTGTTTGGGCGTCACCATAGCCTGCCATGACACCTGCATAGAATGCGCCCTCAGTATTTATTGAGCGTCTTAGCACGTCGCCACCAAGTTGCAACATTGTGCTGTCGGTTTTGATGCGTACGTTGCCTTCGGCCATGCGCAAACCGCTGTCGTGACGAGCTTGTGCGCGTGCCCACATGCGACGGCCATCACTCAGGTCGACAGAGTCGCTACTGACGGATGATCTGTCGTGCAGTGAGTGCATGAACAAACGTGTGGCAGCTAGTTGGTTACCTATATACGCGCCACTTTCTGGTGACACGTTTTTGAATGCTGGGACTACTGGTGGAACCACAGGCGGCACAATTGGCGGTTCTATGGGTGGTTCAGGATCCACTGGTGGCTCTACGGGCGGTTCGGGGTCTACAGGCGGCTCAGGATCGACTGGAGGTTCTGGGTCTACCGGCGGAGTGTATTCTGAGGTTAGGTACCAATCGTCTTGAGTGCCGCTATTGCCGCCGCGTAGTAGGCTGTAGTCATAGCCATTCACGGCCACCGTTGTGGTGCTGGAGCGGTAGCCAGTTGAGCCGCTGTCTAAATGGAAGGCATCGGTCGTGGTTGTGCCACCGTTGATGGTTTCCACCAGTCGTATGCCTTCCGTTGTTTGTCCCCCTGAACCACCGGCATTAAGCACACGCAAGGCGGTGTTACCAGTAGTGGTGCCGCCATCAATGATGAGCTTGTCGGTAGGTGAATTGTCGTCGCCTAATTTGGTGTTCATCACCAATGTGCCACCACCCACGTAGTCTTTAACAGTTAGGGTTTTGAAGGTGCCGTTAGCGTCGGGAGAAACAAATGCTACAACGCCCATGTTATTCAACATGTCTAAGGTTGAGTTACCTCGTACATTCCATTTGCTGGATTGGTCCAAACTTAGGCTATTAATACGGCCAGTGCCTCGCTCTCGTAAGGCGCCTGTGAGGGTGGAGTGGTCTTTCAGGGCAATATCAATAACGCCGCTGTCCATCAGCACATCACCAGTTAGTGTGGCTTTGGTGGCATCTAGGTCTACTTGTTCTGTGTCTATATCTGTGGTGACCCCACCGCTGGTAACGCTTATTGCACGAGTATATAGCAGTATGCCGTTCGCTTCTTCACCTGCTGTACGAGCGGTGATACTGGCATTATCCAGTGTGATGGCGTGGCTACCGCCAGTCAGTAGTAGGCTGACACCATGTTGGGTGCTGAGGCTGGAACCATTATTGAGCGAGAAAGCATTGTCGACACCTGCGGCGGTGACGTAGCTCCAAATGCCATGAGCGTCCGCGCCTAATACATCAATTTTTGTGTTGTTTAGATCGATGATGGCTCGGTTGCTCATGGACAGGCCGTGAGCTGTTTCGCCTTCGGTGGTGATGCTGGTATTACGGGTGGTGAGCTTGGAGTTAAATCCGCTGGCAAATAAACCGTAGGCGTTTTCACCGTGTGTAGTGATTGAACTGTCTTCTAAATGGATTTCTGCACCTGAAGCACGGGTTAGCGCAGCCACACCGCTATGACCAAAGGTTTCGATCTGCACGTTTTTGGTTTTGACAGTGGCGGATGAGCCGAATTCTCTAGAAACATAGAGGGCATAGCCGTTTGTGTTCTGCGTGGTGATGCTTCCATCTTCTAGCGTGACTTGTCCAGCGCGGTTATCAATGCCTATGTCGGAGGAGTTAATGCTGAAGTGTTTGGCTTTTAAGGATGTGCCTAGAGCGGGTAGCCAGACACCTGTACCTCCTCTCGTGCCTGTAACGGATATAGAAACGTTTTCAAGCACGGCAGAGGCATTTTCGGAGTTAATGTTGATGCCATAGAGATAACCTCCATTCGCAACTAGTGTTGCATTTTTGAGTGTGGCTGAGGCTCCTGGTTTGCCGTAGATAGTACCGAGATAAATAGCGTCACTGGCTGAGGTAATAGAGCCCCCCTCCATGTCAAATTTACCGCTTGCAAGGTTTACGCCGAGACCATTTTGTGACTCTATATGTGTGTCGAGTAGTGATAAAAATGAATTTTCACCAGAGGTTAGTATGGCTGACGAGGTGTTCCCACTCACCTTTATTTTGACGTTTTCTAACGTTAAGCTACCGTTGTTGAGCTCTGCTCCGTATGAACCATTACCTTCAGTGCTGATGGATAAATTTTTAGCTATGAGGCTAGAGTTAACGCCCTCTACTTTAAGGCCATTGGAACGATCGCCAGTAGTTTTGATAGAGCCGCCGTCTAGCTCGATTTGACTGCTAGATTGAGCATAAACGGCAGAGTTATAGGCACCTGTTACGATGATGTTGGTGTTCGTTACGGTAATGCTGCTTTCCCAGTTTTTGGCATGTAGGGCGGAGTTAGCATGGCTCTCAATATTACTGTTTGAAAGAGAAACCTTGCTGCCAGATTGAGCGCGCACCCCTACTGCATTGTTACCCGCCTTAATAGTGACCTGATCGGCAGTTAGCGTGTTGCCTTTCACTGAAACATCAATAGCGGCACCGTTGCCGGAGAAGGTCACGGTATCGCCAGGGTTTAAGGTGCGATGCGTACTACCTGTAGGATCGTCCACAATAATCTGCCCGTGCTCTGCTGCCCACGCTATGGACGTGAGCGAAGGCAAGGATGCAGCAAGCAGGCCCATCATGATGGGGCTTAGTCGTATTGGCATAGGGGTCTCTGTTTAATCGAGCCATCTACTGCGGTCAGCGTTGCAGGCCTTGTGATGAGGCGACACAAATAAAAGGCTCTAGCGTGAATAAACACTCATGATCTAAAAATCTTTAGGGCTGAAACATGGGCTGGATCCCAAAGATCCATCAGAATTTTCCTAAAGAGAAATTCGTCACACGGTAGGACTACGTACAAGCCAGCCCAAATTCAGGTTTCGGTTGGTTGCATAGGGGAGGGGAAGGGGCTAGACGTTAAGGCAACGTAGCGGGCAGTTCTAGAGTTAAAAAAGGCCCAGTTTTTAGGTGGGCCTTAATGAGTCATGCATTGCTAAGGCTGCTTATCGCTCCAATAGCTCCATAGCTAGTTGATGAGCTGCGGCCCTTGATGCTGTCACCTTAAACGGCACCCCAAAGGCTTTTTCTAGCAACGCAAATTTAGCGATCTCAACCGCGCGCTTCACGCTATTTTCTTCAATGGTAATGAGCCCTTTGCAGGTATGCGCTAAGCGATTACGGTGCTGCTTGACCCACAGGGCACGTTGTTTACGTGCCTGTTTGGCCGCCTCGTTTAGCGTTGTGATGGTGGTATCTTCTGCCGCGTGATGCGGCGGAAAGATAATCACAAATGCAGTGTCTTGGTTGATCAGCGTATTCATTTCCTGCTGCCATTGCTCTATCAGCAATGGGTTCTGCTCGTTTTCGGTGGCATACAAAATAGGAAATGAAGACGCATCGTGAAGCTGTAAGGTAGTAGTCCACATAGTCATGCCTTATGTAAATGTAGCCTTATGCGTGTTGGGCGGTAGTGGCAGATTCAAATAGTTTTGCAGCGCCACGATCAGAGCTTTCTATTGCCGCACTCGCCCAGTCGCGCATAGCGGTTTCGTAGGAGGCCAAGGCCGCAGAGAGCTCTTTTTCGCCACGTTGAGCAACGATGAGGGCATCGGCAAGCGCCAAAGCATCACGTAATGCCGTGTTTGCACCTAAACCGCCCGCCGGGCTCATGGCGTGTATGGCGTCGCCCAATAAAGTAACGGGACCGGTGGGCCACGTCACATCAGGGCGTCCATTACGGATGGGTAGCGAGGCAATGCCAGCAGCATCGCTGTTTTGCAGCATCTGTTGTAGAGCAGGGTGCCAATCGGTGCTGAGGGCTGCCAGCGTGTGATGTATGGCTGGTGCTGCATCGTGTGTGACGGGTACACCTATGGTGCTGCGAGGGCCGATAATCGCCCAGTACAAATAGTCGTCTACAGGGCTAAGCGTGCATGCAGGCGAGGTGTTGGCTGCTTGTGTGGCGAGGTCAGCTGCAAAGCGCATTTCATCCAAAATAGCGGTGAAACCATTGGCAAAAATGATGTTGGTGCCTTGCAGGGCGGCAGTTTTATCTTCTACTGTAGCAACGTCTGTTTTGCCATAGATGCACAGCGCACCTGTGTCGGTGGGGATGGCATCGGGTGCAAGTTGTGCCCGCACTTTGGAATTCACCCCATCGGCGCCTACCAATACGTCGCAATAGGCGGAGGCTTTGTGGCCGTTGAAGTGCAGCTCTACGCGCCCATTGTCCAGCACTCGGTAGTGGTTTAGGCCGTATCCAAAATGGATGTGCTCCTCTATGCCGCACATCAGAATCTCACGTAATGTGCGTCGGTTAATGCTGAGGTCAGCATCTAGGGAATCAGAGTCATCGGCATCGTCATGCCAGCTTTCTGGAACACGTCCAAAAGCAGGGGTTAACTGTGGAGTTAGGAAACTGCCAGAGGTAGACGATATCGATGCGCTGTGTCTGAATAGTTGGTACAGCGTAGGTGGCAAGGTATGGGCTAATGCACGCTGGCCTTCGGCATCAATACGGATACGGTAACCCTGCGAACGAGAGTCCAGCGCCAGGTCGTACTCATAGATAGTAAAAGCGATGTTGGCACGTTTGAGTGCTTGCCCCAGCGCCAAGCCACCTAGCCCGGCGCCTACGATAGCGATATGTAATGTGTGCATGATTGACTCCTGTTTGGTCATGTCTTTCTTAGGCAAGAAAGTGATATGGGTTTATGTTTACACAGGAATCGCCATGCTTTATAACGGTAAAAGGACTCAAAACAATGAAATATGGCCAAGATGAATACACACGTAGAAACTCCCAGCGACGACTACAGCGAGTGGCAAGACGGCCCCTCGGTGATCGCCATTCAGGGTGACGACAGTGCAACAACGGAATACCGACTGGGCACTCGTGAATACGATTGGCATCACCACATACGTGGGCAGTTGTTTTGTGTGGAAGCGGGGCTGATACAGATACAAACCGAGCATGGCTCGTGGGTGCTACCGCCTTACCGAGCTGGGTGGGTGCCGCCTAATGTGCCTCACAAAGTGCGTGTGAGTGGCGCGATGAGCGGGTGGACGATGTTCATGAAGCTGGATTTTTGTGATGGGTTACCGCAAACACCTTGTGTGGTGGTGATTAGTGACGTATTGCGGGCATTGGCGAAGCGGGCCGTACAGTGGGAAATACAGCCTTTGATGTCACCAGAGCAAGACAGAGTTGCTGCGGTTGTTCACGATGAAATACGACGCGCCCCGCATGAGTCACTGCATGTACCCATGCCACGTGATCCGCGTTTGGTACGGGTAGTGCATGCCATGATTGCAGACCCAGGCAGCACGCGTAGCTTAGATGAATGGGCGTCGTTTGGGGCCATGTCACCGCGTACCCTGCGTAGGTTGTTTACGGTAGAAACTGGCCATACCTTTGGGCAGTGGCGTCAGCAAATGCGGTTAATGCACGGGTTAGATTTGTTGGCGCGTGGAGCATCGGTGACAGAGGTGTCTGATGCCTTGGGCTACGCCACCCCCAGCAATTTCATCGCCATGTTCCGTAAGGTGTTTGGTGACTCACCGGCGCATTACTTTTCAGCTAAGCGGTAATGTTCGCTGCCTTTTGAAATATTAGAAGTTATATAGTTCTCTATGGCGAGATTTATCAATCATATTGATTATGACAGCCATAAAAAAAGCCCCATTGCTGGGGCTTTTTTGTGACGTGAATTACTCGTCTTGCGCTAAGAAACCACCACTTTGGTGATGCCACAGGCGGGCGTATACACCGTTTAGTTTCAGCAATTCGGCATGGCTGCCTTCTTCGATGATCTGACCTTGGTCCATCACGATTAAGCGGTCCATGGCCGCAATGGTAGATAAACGGTGCGCAATAGCGATTACTGTTTTACCTGCCATCACTTCGTTCAAGCTGTCTTGAATGGCGATTTCCACCTCTGAATCCAGCGCGCTGGTTGCCTCATCTAACAGTAGGATAGGGGCATTTTTCAGCATCACGCGAGCAATGGCAATACGCTGACGTTGGCCGCCAGACAGTTTTACACCGCGTTCACCCACCATGGTGTCGTAGCCAGTTTTGCCGTGTTGATCGCTAAGCTGCTGGATAAACTCGTCTGCTTGGGCGCGAATAGCGGCCGCGCGTACGTCTTCATCCGTGGCATCAGGGTGACCATAGGCAATGTTGTCGCGAATAGAACGGTGCAATAACGATGTGTCTTGCGTCACCATACCAATGGCACTACGCAAACTGTCTTGAGTGACGGTAGCAATGTTTTGGTTATCAATGCGGATTTGGCCACTGTCTACATCGTAAAAGCGCAGCAGCAGATTAATCAGCGTTGATTTACCAGCACCCGATCGTCCCACCAAGCCGATTTTTTCACCGGGTTTGATGTTTAGTGACAGGTTGTCTAACACTTGGCGTTCGCCGTTGTAGTTAAAGCTCACCTGATCAAAGGCGACTTCGCCGTGCTTAACCTCCAGTGTTGTGGCATTGGGGGCGTCTTGTACCGAGGCGGCGCGTGTGAGCGTACCTAGGCCATCTTGCACCGTACCAATGTTTTCAAACATGGAAGCCATTTGCCACATAATCCAGTGTGACATGCCGTTTACACGCACAGCCATTGCCGTTACGGCGGCCACTGCACCTGTACCGATTTCACCGTTATGCCAGAGCAGTAAGGCGTAACCACCAGCACTCGCAATTAAGGCTGCAACCAGTATTTGGTTAACGATTTCAAACATACTGATCAGGCGCATTTGCCTGTAGCCAGTTTCTTGAAAGTCTTCCATCGCCGAGCGTGCAAACAGTGCTTCACGCTTGGTGTGCGAGAACAGTTTGACGGTGGTGATATTGGAGTAGGCGTCGGTAATACGGCCAGTCATGGACGAGCGGGCGTGGGCTTGCTCTGCACCGACTGCCCCCAAGCGTGGCACGAAATACCACATGGTTAAGCAGAAGGCGATGATCCAGACCACAAAGGGAATAATCAGGCGTATGTCAAAACCAGCGGCCAAGGCCAGAATGGTTAAGAAGTACACCCCTATGCCCAGCACGATTTCAATGAAGGTGAATAGCACTTCTCGCACGGCCAAGGCGGTTTGCATGACTTTAGTGGTCACGCGGCCTGCAAACTCGTCCGAGAAAAAGGACATGCTTTGGCGCAGCATCAGGCGGTGGAAGTTCCAACGCAATCGCAATGGAAAGTTAATCGCCAAGGTTTGATGCTGTACAAAGGTGTGCAGCGCGACCAGTAAGACGCTACCTGCCAGCACGGCACCTATGCTCCACAGCACAGTTTGCTCATTGCTAGACAGCGGCTCGCCCGCTTGCCACACCGACAACAAATCGACGACTTGGCCTAAAAACGCAAATAGCCATGCCTCAAAAATAGAGACGCTGGCACTGAATATCGCCAATAAGGCTAGGTACTTGCGCGAACCCTGCGTGCAATACCAAAGAAACGAAGCTAAGCCCTTTGGGGGGACTTTGCTTTCCATTGGGGGGAAAGGGTCAACTAGACCCTCAAAGCGACGTAACACTATAACGCTCCGAAAGGGTAAGACGGAATTTTCAACAGTAGTGTCATCACACAGGTGGGGTGACGACGTAAATGGTTGGTTTCAACCTAACTGGTTAGTAAGGTTGGTGAGGTAACGATAAAAGGAATGGCGGCCTAGCTACGTACCACGAAGGGGTACAGACCTCGGGGGCTCAGCAGGCCCCTAAAAAGGATTTTTAGAAATTAGACTAAGTAGTCTATATCCAGATGCATGAAAGACGCAAAAGAAATTCAGCAAAATGTCGTGTTTTCGCTAAGGCTAAAAGATGGGTGTACAGTACTGACGGCGGAGAATAAAACAGAGAGACATCTAGATGAAGAATTGGTCGTTGTCGGCATGGGTGGCCGGCTTTTTGGCTGTGTTGATTTCCTATTGTGGGCCGTTGGTAATTTTTATTCAGGCAGCGCACGTAGGTGGCTTTTCAGCAGAAATGTTGAGCTCGTGGATTTGGGCAATTTCCATTGGGTCGGGCGTGAGTGGTCTGGTGCTGAGCTTGTGGTTGCGTATGCCCGTTATTACGGCGTGGACTGCACCAGGTACGGCACTGCTGATTAATTTATTCCCTGAAATTTCCATGGCAGAAGTGGTGGGGGCGTATTTCAGTGCTGCGGTAATTACGGCAGTGATTGGTTTCACCGGCTACTTTGAACGCATTGTGCAATACATCCCCAAGGGGATTGCAGCAGCCATGATGGCAGGGATTTTGTTCCAGTTTGGTATACAAGCCTTTCAGGCCAGTATGGATTTGCCCTCGGTAGTGTTTGCCATGCTGGGCGTGTATTTAATTAGCAAACGCTTATGGCCTAGCTACACGGTAATTCTGGTCGCGATTACGGGTTTTTTGATGGCGTATCTGCAAGGTCATACGCAGTTGGATACCTTAAGTCTGGAATGGGGTACTCCCATTTTCACCATGCCGGAGTTTTCGTTAAAAGTGTTTTTCAGTTTCACCATACCGTTGGTAGTGGTGAGCCTGACAGGCCAGTTTTTACCCGGTATGGTGGTCATGCGTTTGGCAGGTTACAACGCACCGTCACGAGCCGTGGTAACGGGCGCAGGGTTAGCGTCTATGGCGGTGGCGTTTTTTGGTGGCATCACCATTGTGCTGGCCGCTATTACCGCTGCATTATGTACAGGTAAAGAAAGCCATGCCGACCCAGAAAAACGCTATGTGGCAGGTATTGCAAGTGGTGTGGTCTATCTAATTGGCGGTACGTTGGCCGGCAGTATTGTGCTGATTTTTTCGGCCATACCAGCGGCGTTAGTGTCGGCATTGGCAGGGTTGGCCTTAATAGGAGCTATCGTGGCCAATATACGTTTATTGGCCGATGACCTTACCTATATAGAGCCTTCGGTCATTACTTTTTTGGTGACGGCATCCGGTATGTCGCTGGGCGGCTTGGGTTCAGCGTTTTGGGGTGTGGTGATAGGATTAATTGCGTACTGGGTACTTAGAATGGGCAGAGTCACCAAGCGGTCGTAAACACAGCGTCATACTGTTTTTTCTACAGTTCTGCTGCTAGCACGGGTCTTGTGCGTTTAGGCACAAGGGTTATTTCGTTTTCTTTGATGGTTGTTGTGTTGAATAAGCCTACTGCATCGCCTGTGTCGGTGCCATTATTTGCGATTGGTGTGTTATTGGTGGCGATGGCGTCACTGCAGTTTGGGGCAACGCTCGCAAAGAGCATGTTTCCGGCTGTGGGGGCGTTGGGCACTACAACGCTGCGTCTAGCTGTGGGCGCAATGTTAATGATGCTGGTGCTGCGCCCGTGGCGTACGCCGGTGTCTGGCAGTGGGCAGTTTAAAGCGTTGCTGGCGTATGGCGTGTCATTAGGCATGATGAATATGCTGTTCTATACATCGCTGTCTACGATCCCATTGGGTATTGCCGTGTCGCTAGAGTTTCTAGGGCCGCTGGTGGTGGCCTTGGCGGGCTCCCGGCGTATACGCGATATTGTCTGGGTGGTGATTGCGGCGGGCGGTTTGATACTGCTGTTGCCTAGCGTAAGCGGCGTAGATTTAGACCCCATTGGTATGCTGTTTGCGTTAGCGGCGGGTGGGTGCTGGGCTCTTTATATCGTGTTCGGCAAGAAAGCGGGGTCTGCCTACGGTACGTCTACGGCGGCATGGGGGACCTTAATTGCTACCTTGGTGGTGCTACCTGTAGGTGTGTGGACGGCAGGTTCGTCCTTATTAAACCCCTCTTTGATTCCAGTAGCGCTAGCGGTGGGTGTGTTGTCTACCGCTATTCCCTTTACCTTAGAGGTGATGGCGTTAACGCGCATGCCTGCTAGCGTGTTTGGCATGATGCTAAGTTTAGAACCCGCTTTTGCGGCGTTATTTGGCCTGCTCTTCTTGCACGAGCAGTTGCAAGGCCTACAGTGGTTGGGCATTGCGGCAGTGATTATCGCTTCTGCAGGGGCGGCGGTAAGTTCTAGACGCTAAACTAGCGTCAACGACAGGAAGGAAGATAGCCTGATAAGGAGATCAGGCTACGGTTGCGCAGGATTAAGCAAACGGGCAATAACATACTTTTTTTGCACCTACTAGATGGGCAATACCCCTAAGGGCTAAAAAACGTAGAAAAACGTGGCATATACATCACGCTATACCCACGCTAAGCCCCATTTCATCGGCTCTATCAGCAAATGCAAGAAAACGCTTCGGGGCTATAAGCGTTTGCATATTCCACTTATTAAACCGTACCACCTTTCGGTGATATCACCCTTCCTTTAACTTTATGCGTGTGCTGCTAGACATCGCAGCATGTACAGGCTGTGGTTGTGGTCATCACAACCCAAAGGGACAAACATAACAAGCCCGAAGCCTGACCGACTCTCTAAACCTGTTTGACGGCCATAGGCCATTTCTGGGGATATGTAGGGAGTCTGAACGTATATTAAAAAGGAGACCCTAGATGTCAGCTCAAACAGAGAAAAGCCAGCCGGTCGATTGTGGTGGTGTAGACGAGAAATTACCGCTAGGTAGTCTGGCTACGCTGGGCATTCAACACGTGATGGTCATGTATGCGGGTGCGGTGGCTGTGCCGTTGATTATCGGTGCCGCGCTGGGTCTGACCAAAGAGCAGATTGCTTTGTTGATTAATGCAGACTTGTTGTGCTGTGGTCTGATCACGATTATCCAAGCGCGTGGGGTAGGCGTGTTTGGCATTAAGTTACCGGTGATGATGGGTGTGTCGTTTGCGGCGGTGAGCCCCATGATTGCAATTGGTCTGGATCCTAATCTAGGGTTGACGGGGATTTTCGGGGCCACTATTTTGGCTGGTATTTTCAGTATTCTGATTGCGCCTATATTTAGTCGCATGATGGGGCTGTTCCCGCCAGTCGTCACTGGCATCATCATTACCGTGATTGGTATTACCTTGATGCGTGTGGGGTTGGAGTGGGTAGGGGGCGGTAAGCCGCAAATCCTAGATCAAGTAACCGGTCAAATGATTGCTAACCCAGAATACGGTTCTATGCAGAACTTGGGTACGGCACTGGTCGTGTTGTTGATCATCTTGGGAATCACCAAATTCGCTAAAGGCTTCTTGTCTAACGTGGCCGTATTAATTGGTTTGTTGGCGGGTTTCTTTATTGCGCTGGCTCAAGGTCGCATTAACTTTGATGGTTTGGGCGATGCAAGCTGGGTTGCGATTGTTAAACCTTTCGCCTTTGGTGTGCCTACACTGAGCTGGAGCTTATTGGGTGCTGCTGCTATCTTGTCGTTGATCATGGTGGTGATCATGGTGGAATCGCTGGGTATGTTCCTGGCGCTGGGCTCTATTTGTGGTCGCCCACCTAGCCGCGAAGACTTGGTACGTGGTTTGTCTACGGATGGTCTGGGTACCTTGATTGGCGGTGTGATGAACACGTTCCCACACAGCTCATTCTCGCAAAACGTGGGTTTGGTGAGTGTGACGGGTGTACGTAGCCGTTGGGTATGTGTGATGGGCGGTGTGTTCCTGATTGCCCTAGGTCTGTTCCCTAAAATGGCATTCATCGTGGCCTCTATCCCTAACTATGTGTTGGGTGGTGCAGGGATTGTGATGTTCGGTATGGTGGCGTCTACAGGTATCAAAATCCTGATGTCCGCTGATCTGAACAGCAACCGCTACAACCCTTACATCGTGGCGATCAGCTTGGGTATGGGCATGATTCCTCTGGTAGCAGAACACTTGCTGGACAAAATGCCTAGCGTACTGGCACCGTTGCTGCACAGTGGTATTTTGTTGGCGGCGGTATCGGCAATCACATTGAACCTGTTCTTCAATGGCATCAGCCGCCCAGAGCGTCGTAAACAAGACAGCAGCGCACCTGCTGCAGCCACCCCTACTGAGGTAGGGCCTAGGCTGCTCACTCAGGAACCTAGCTCTACACAACAGCTGGCTTCTCAGCACTAAACGAAAAAAACATAGAAGGCTGTCCGGTGGTGGGCAGCCTTCTTGCTTTGGTGGCTAGCTCATCTAAGGGTTAACGCCCAGCCACCTCCTTTTTGGTAATCAAAAGAAAGTAAACACTACGATTTTTTACACCAAAGGTGCGTCTACAACGGACAAAGATCTACGGCGCACTCTAGAACGAAGGGGAGACAATAATGAAAACCTTAAGTACTACGCTGCTGGGTGCATCAGTAGTGGCGATGGCAGCGTTCAGCACATCCGCACAAGCGATCACATGGAGCGACAACTTCTTTAGTTATCGTTATGGCACACAGTTTCACGAGCCCATGAACGATAAGGATGTGACCAAAAACATTCTCAGCTTCACGCACGTCAGCGGCTATAACTACGGCCAAAATTTTTTCAACGTAGACATGCTGCAATCCAGCAAGGCGGACCCCTCTAGTGGTGGCAATAACGGGGCGACCGAGTTCTACGCTACCTACCGTCATCAGTTGTCTATGGGCAAAGTATTTGATACGGACTTAAGCTTTGGCCCCGTGAGAGATGTAGCCTTAACCGCTGGGTTTGACCTGAACACTAAAAACACGGCCTTTGGCCCGCGCAAGCGGTTGTTGGTGATAGGGCCTACCTTGAAGTTTGATGTGCCTCGTGGGTTCTTGGATTTGAGTCTGATGTACGGTAAAGAGTGGAACCACTGCGGGTTGGGTGCTCCGGCGTGTCCAGACAGTAATGCCTCGTTTGATCCGCAGTTTATGGCCAGCTTGACGTGGAATCTACCCTTTGATGTGGGTTCTGTACCCTTCAAATTCCAAGGTTTTGCTAACTACAACAGCCCCAAAGGTCGTGACTATGCAGGTATCAGCACTAAGTCTGAAGTGCTTGTGCGTGCCTCGTTGATGATGGACGTGGGTAAGGTGATGTTCGACACCAAAAACACCTTCTGGCTAGGCGTGGGCTACGAATACTGGCATAACAAATTTGGTAACCGCTACATGGCCAATGGCAACCTAAAACCGGGTATTAAAACTACAGCGCCTATGCTGCAGGCTGAGTGGCACTTCTAAGTAGTTAAATTGCGGTAAAACGTGGATAAGTGAGTTCGCCCCACACACAGGAAGTTTCCTCGTAGTGGGGCGTTTTTTATGATTCGTGAAATAGCGTCAGTCTAGGGGCGGTGGCAGTCGCCCGACGGCGTCCAGTTGCGATAGACGGGTGCGGCAGAAGTCTAAGAATAGTTGGGCAGGCTTGGTAAGTTGAGTGCGTTTTAAGCGGGCGCACACAAGGCCTGAACGCGCTACTGGCTCTTTGATATCCACACACACAATGCGCTTGCCGTCGTAGGTGCGGTCAATCACCGGGCGCGTTACCAGCAGCGAGAAACCAAAGCCTTGGGCTACCATGCCGCGTACCATTTCAATGGATGGCGAGCCAAATACAATATTGGGGGTTAGCCCCAGATCGTGGAACAAGCTGACAAAGAAAGTACGGCTAGGCTGTATATCCAGCAAGATCATGGGCTCGGCACACAGATCAAACATGGAAATGCTTTCTTGCTGCGCAAAAGGGTGGTTTTCGGGTAGCAAGACATAGGGCTTTTGTGGCGGCATTAAGGGTTCTGTTTCGATGGTGCCGTCTAACTCATGCTCGTACAGAAACACCAAGTCAAATGTACCTGCAGTAAGCCCTTGTACCAAGTCTTGCTGATCACCATCGCGCAGACGCAGATTCAGCCCGGGATGACGATCACGAAACTCTGCTAAGAGCATTGGCAAATACAGCGGAGCCACGGTTTCAAAACAGCCAATATCTATCTTGCCGGTGACCACATCGTTATCGGCCAGCGCGTTTTGCTCAAACTCGTAAGACATGCGCAGCAGTTCTTCCGCTTTGCGATAAAAACGCTCGCCACTAGAGGTGAGGGTTACGCCTTGCGCGTGGTGGCGAATAAATAATTGCACCCCAAAACTGTCTTCCAGGTTCTTGATGGCGTTGGATATGGAAGGTTGGGCAATATGCAGTTGGCGTGATGCGCCTGCGACGCTACCGGCTTGTACGGTGGTCACGAAGTATTTGAGTTGTCGTAATGTGTAGAAAGCCATGAGGCCCTCCTGCTTGGGGTGCTTGTCCTTGCACCGGTGTACTTGCCACTATTGTAGGGGCTGAAAAGCGATGCGTGAGGGATTTTTACGTTAAATACCGGCAATTGAGAGCTCATAACGCAATGTTGAGGGCGGTTGTTGGCGCTGGGGTTTTCCCTAGAAGCTTAAAAGATTGAGTTTTTTACATATCCCTGAAGCCCAATCGTGGCGCGGCTTAGCCTGACTAGTGATATTTAGCTTATGGCTTGACAAGCTTTTTAGTAGTTAAGGATTGAAGCATCCCTGCGCTAGCATCACAACCTCATCAAGTCATCACACGAGGAGGGGTCATGACAAGACGTTTCTTGAGCCTATTTATTGGGCTGATCATTCCCTACGCCAGCGTCATGCTGGGTATTTACCATTTTCGTTTCAGTACCGAGTTCATCTTAGGTTTTCCGCCTTTGTATTTCTGGGTGTTCTTGTGGTTCTTCCTGACCACCATCTGTATTTCCACAGCGTGGTTATTGGATAAAAAAGACTACCAAGACGAATAACAACAATCGCTAAGGAATACTCATGGCAGCTTTTATTTTCATTTCAATCATCCTGTTCTCGTTGCTGTTGGCCTTGATGGTCAATCGCAATGCCAAGAAAGGGGACGTGGCTGATTTCTTGGTGGGTGGCCGCTCGTTTGGCGTGATCATCCTGTTCTTCTTGGCCGTAGGTGAAATCTACAGTGTGGCAACCGTGATTGGTTTGCCCGGCAGTATTTATGCCAAAGGCGTGAACTACGGTATTTGGTTCATGGCTTTCTTGCTGTTGATCTACCCTGTGGGCTACTTCTTGGCTCCCAAAATCTGGAAAGCTGGTAAGCATTACGATGCGATGACCGCGCCCGATTTGTTTAAAAGCCATTTCAAAAACCGTACCTTGGAACTGGTAGTGGCAGTGTGCTACCTGATGTTCTTGATCCCTTGGGCACAAATGCAATTCCAAGGTTTGATCGTGGCATTGAATGCGCTGGGCTATGAAATTGACCCTGTGATTGCAGTGATTATTGCGGGTGCGATTGCCTTTATCTACATCTCTATTTCTGGTGTGAAAGCACCCGCCATGATTGCTGTGTTGAAAGACATTCTGCTGTTTGGCGCGATTGTAGGTGTGGGTTGGGCGGCGTTCCACAAAATGGGTGGTGTGGAAGAACTGTTTACTGCAGCACGTGATCAAGGTGCGTCCATTGCGTACGCTAACCAAGATGAAGTGGTGTTCTCTATGTCCACCATCGTGTTCCAGTCCATGGCGTTCTACTGCTTGCCATTCATGATCACGATCTTGTTCACCAGTAAGTCCGAAGGCGGTATTAAGCGCGCTAAACGCTTCATGCCTCTGTACATGCTGATGTTCCCGTTCCTGATTGCAGCAGCCTACTACGCCATGGTGAAGATTCCGAATCTGCCAAGCCCTAACCACGCGTTTATCGCAACGGCTATTGATGTGTTGCCAAGCTGGGCGGTAGGTTTTGTGGCTGCAGGTGCAGCGTTGTCTGGCTTGATTCTGATCTCGGTAATTTCCTTGTCAGTGGGCGGTATTTTTACCCGTAACTTGGTGAGCAACGTGCCTCTGCAATCACAGAAGCGTTTGTCGCAGATCGTGATTCTGGTGTACCTGATCATCTCCATGATTCTGACCGTGGTATTGCCAAGCTTGATGCTGAACCTGATGAACACCGCTTATGCCGGTTTTGGCCAGATGTTGCCAGGTCTGTTGTCTGTCGTGTTCTTCAAACGAGCGACTGCAGCAGGTGTATTGAGTGGTTTGTTGGTAGGTATTGCAGCTGTGTTCGCCATGTACTTCAGCGAATTTAACCTGTACGCCATCAACATCGGTTTGATCGCCTTGGTCTTGAACTCCATCACTGTATTCGTGGTGAGTGCATTGACACAGCGTAGCGCCGTAACAGGTTTGAGCACCAAAACTGCATGATTTTCCTAGCGTGTCAGGCCAGTACATGGCCTGACCGCCAACACTGATAGAGCAGTGCCGTCGTAACTCTAATTTTGATATTTAACGCAGCGCAAACATATACCGGGCAGGTGTGGTGGCAGCTGTAGCAGCGAGATAACGCTGCCGGACTATATCCGTTCAGAAGGAAACCGAAAAATGACTATTGAATCCATTGATACGCTGGTGATTGGTGCCGGCCAAGCTGGTGTTGCGGCCAGTGAGCATTTGAGCAAATTGGGTGTGGCACACGTGGTGCTGGAACGTGATCGTATCGCCGAGCGCTGGCGTACAGGCCGCTGGGATTCCCTAGTGGCTAACGGCCCAGCATGGCACGATCGCTTTCCTGGTTTGACATTCCAAGGTATCAGCCCTGATGCGTTCGCGAGCAAAGATCAGGTTGCTGATTACTTTGAAGCCTACGCCAAACAAATTGATGCGCCCATTCGTACTGGCGTAGAAGTAAAACGCGCTGTACGCAACGAAGGCCGCCCAGGCTTCCGCGTTGAAACCTCCGCTGGTGTGTTTGATGCGTTGAACTTGGTGGTGGCAACTGGCCCTTTCCAATGCCCAGTGATTCCTGCGATTGCGCCTAAAGATGAGCGCTTGCACCAGATTCACTCTGCGGCATACCTGAACCCTGAGCAGTTGCCTGAGGGTGGTGTGTTGGTGGTCGGTGCGGGTTCATCAGGTGTGCAGATCGCAGAAGAATTGCTGCGTGCAGGCCGTGATGTCTACCTGTCAGTAGGCCCGCACGACCGTCCACCACGTAGCTACCGTAACCGTGATTTCTGCTGGTGGTTGGGCGTGTTGGGCTTGTGGGATGCAGAGAAAGTCACCCCCGGTCGTGAGCACGTGACCATTGCCGTGAGCGGCGCTAATGGTGGTTACACCATCGACTTCCGCAAATTGGCTGCCCAAGGCATGAAACTGGTAGGTCTGACTAAATCGTTTGCCGACGGCAAAGTGTCTTTCCAAAATGATTTGGGCGACAACATTCGCGCTGGCGATGCCAACTTGATGGCCTTGTTGGATGCAGCGGATGAGTATGTCACACGTAACGGTTTGGATTTGCCTGAAGATCCAGAAGCGCGTGCGCTGTTGGCTGATCCAGACTGCATGGTGAACCCTGTGCTGGAACTGGACCTGATCAACGCGGGTGTACGCACCATTATTTGGGCAACGGGCTACGCCACTGACTACAGCTGGTTGGAAGTGGAAACCTTTGATGAAAAAGGCAAACCATTGCATCAGCGCGGTGTGTCTACAGAAGAGCGTGGTGTGTACTTCTTGGGCTTGCCATGGCAGTCACGTCGTGGCTCCTCCTTTATCTGGGGTGTATGGCATGACGCTAAACACGTAGCCGGTCACATTGCTACACAGCAAACCTACCGTGCTTACCACGAAGAAAACCCTATAGCCCAAGCGGTAACCGCTGAGTAATTACCTAATAGTGCATTCCATTGATGAGGAATAACGCAATGCCTACACATACTCGTATCCGTATGTTCAACACCAAAGACACGTACCCTAACCAGACGTTGGACAACGATCTGTGCCAGGCCGTACGTGCTGGTAACACTGTTTATGTTCGTGGCCAAGTAGGTACTGACTTTGACGGTAACTTGGTGGGTTTGGGCGATCCTGCTGCGCAAGCCGAACAAGCGATGAAAAACGTGAAGCAGTTGCTGGAAGAAGCCGGCAGCGACCTGTCACACATCGTGAAAACCACTACCTACATCATCGACCCGCGCTACCGCGAGCCGGTGTACCAAGCAGTGGGCAAATGGCTGAAAGGTGTGTACCCCATTTCTACCGGTTTGGTAGTTGTAGCGCTGGGCCAGCCCCAGTGGTTGATGGAAATTGATGTAATCGCTGTGATCCCTGAAGGTTGGGAAGCCAGCAAAGCCTAAGTAAGGAGTCAGACCATGACCTTCTCTATTATTGGACGTTGTGCAGAAACCGGTCAGTTGGGTGTGGCCATTAGTTCCTCCAGTATTGCCGTGGGTGCGCGTTGCCCATGGGTGCGTGCTGGAGTGGGCGTAGTAGCTACTCAGAATGTGACCTTGCCAGCGTTGGGGCATCGTGTGTTGGATCAGTTGCAGCAGCATAAGCTGGGTGCAGCAGATGCATTGAAACAGGCGCTATCCACAGACGACTGGAACGACTACCGCCAAGTAACGGTGGTGGATGCACAAGGGCGTACTGCTTTGTTCAGTGGTAGTGAAGCATTGGGGATTTATCACGCCGTTGAAGGGCAGCAATGTGTTGCGGCCGGCAACCTGCTGTCCAGCAAGGCGGTGATTGAAGCCATGACCAAGGCGTTTGAAACCACCATCGGCATGTTGGCTGATCGATTGCTTGCTGCCATGCAAGCAGCGATGGCCGCTGGTGGTGAAGCAGGCCCTGTGCACTCTGCTGCAATGAAAATTGCGGGTGACGTGAGCTGGCCTATGGTGGATCTGCGTGTGGATTGGGCAGACGAAGCGCCTATAGATAAGTTGGAAGCCCTGTGGCATGCCTACAAGCCCCAAATGCAAGATTACTTAACTCGCGCGTTGAACCCTACAGCAGCACCTAGCTACGGGGTACCTGGAGATGAGTAATCTCTCTAGCCGTGACATCTTGGAAAAACTGATCTCCTTTGCGACGGTCAGTAGAGATTCCAACTTGCAGCTCATCACTTTTGTGCGTGACTACTTGGCGAGTCACGGCGTAGAGAGTGAGTTGTTCCATAACGAAGAGGGCACCAAAGCCAGCTTGTTTGCCACCATCGGCCCCAAAGACAGGGGCGGGGTGGTGCTGTCTGGGCACACCGATGTAGTGCCTGTAGATGGCCAAAACTGGACGGTAGACCCTTTTCAGTTAAGCGAACACGACAGCAAGTTATACGGACGTGGCACGGCTGACATGAAGGGCTTTATTGCCTCGGTGTTGGCAGCGGTACCGTTGTTTGTCAAAACTGAATTAAAAACACCCATCCATTTGGCATTTTCCTATGACGAGGAAATAGGCTGTTTGGGTGTGCGCCCTATGTTGGCAGAGCTGGCTAAGCGCCCATTGAAATACAGTCTGTGCTTGATCGGTGAACCTACTGAAATGAAGCCAGTACTGGGTCACAAAGGCAAGCTGGCTATGCGTTGCTGCATCAAAGGGGCCGCGTGCCATTCGGCGTATGCGCCTTATGGTGTGAACGCCATTGAGTACGCTGCCCAACTGATCACGCGTTTAGGTGAAATGGGTAAACGTCAGGCGCAACCTGAACTACACGATGCCCGTTTCGACCCGCCGTATTCCACCATTCAGACCGGTGTGATTAAGGGTGGTAGAGCCTTAAACATTGTTCCTGCCGAGTGCGAGTTCGATTTTGAAGTGCGTGCTTTGCCCGATTTTGATGCGCAAACCGTGGCAGATGAACTGCAGCAGTACGCACAGAACGAGTTGGTGCCTGCTATGCAAGCCGTGCAGCCAGATACGGGTATTGAAATGCAGCCACTCAGTGCCTACCCAGGGTTGGTAACACCGCCAGATAGCACTGCAGCACAATTGCTGGCGCTGATCAGTGGTTCAGATGATTTTGGTACGGTGGCATTTGGTACCGAAGGTGGGTTGTTTGAGCAAGCCGGTATTCCCACCGTGGTCTGCGGTCCGGGCAGTATGGATCAAGGCCATAAGCCAGACGAATTCATCCACGTGCAGCAGTTAGCGGCGTGCGATGCGATGCTGGTGAAACTGGCGAATCACCTTGCCCACCATAGCTTATAAAAAATAAGTAGGTGTTGTTGTGAAGAAGAGGGCCCTGAGGTGCTGGTGATGCGGCAATACCTCAGGGCTGCTCTATTTGTAGTGCAACAAGATACTTTTCGCGTTTCTCCAACGCGGCGATGGCGGTGTCTTCTAGCTGACGTGCCGTTTGGTTGATCAGAGCTTCAGAGAGCACGAAATAGGCGCTGATGCTGTTGTTGAAGAAGTTATTGCGATAGGGCACGACAAAAGTATGTGTGGCAGCACGAGCAAGCGGTGATAGCTCTTGGTCGGTAAGCGCGATCACCGTAATGCCTGCTACGTTTGCCAGTTCTGCAACAGCGATGACTTCGCGGGTATACGGGTAGACACTGGCGGTGACCAGCACATCACCGGGTTCTAGCTGTGCCAACCCCTCAGCCGCACCCAAGTTAGCAGGGTCTAACAACCCTACGTCACTACGAATGAGGCCTAACCCATAACAAAAAAACTGTGCCAGCGAACTGTATTGGCGTTTGCCATGAATGCGCACACGTGGTGCGTGTGCGAGTTCCTGTGCTGCCGCGATAATAGCTTCGGCAGACAGCAGTTGCAGGCTGTGCTGGATAGTGTGACAGGCTTCTGTGGCTAAGGTGGTGGCATGTGCCAGCGCATCATCGTCAGCGTGTAATGGAGACTGTGGCTGCGATGCTTTGAGTAGTTGTGTGGCCTGCACACTGTAAAACGATGAAGATTGTGATGCTAAGTGCTCTCGCAACAAACGTTGAAAGTCGGCAAAACCGCTAAACCCTAGCTTCTTGACTAAGCGGGTCAGGGAAGAGGGGTTGATATAGAGCCGCTCGGCCAATTCTGTGATGGACAGCAGTGCAGCCTCTTGCGGATGAGACAAAATTTTGCCCAGCGCAGTCAGCGTCTTTTCCCCCAAACGCACGGAACTGTTTTGATCACTAATATGGTGAGCCAGTTGGCGCAGGGCCTCTAGATCGGCAGGGCGAGAAATGCTCATATAGGTTAGTTACGCTGTAAGCCAGTAAATGAGAACAACGGTGCATGACTAGGGCCGTCATAGACCGACCACCTAAGGTTGTGACCCTCAAACAAGAAGTCAGCCGTTGCCATGGTGTTTTCGTTGTCGCTGTCGTTCGCTTCACGTCTGTAGATAGGGTAGGTGTCGTGCTCATGATTACTGAGTATGGCGAGCGCATCTACCGTGCTGTTTGGTCGGGTACGGGCATCTTGTAGCAGGCGTTTGCCTTGTACTTGCCGGTAGCCTGATGAACCGGTGATGATTTGTGGGTAATCGCGCTGTGCCGCATGAATGGCATGGTTAGCGTGAAAGCCCAGATGCTCAATGGGTTCCACCGACACGTCAGCTCTATTGAATTCCACACTGTGTATGCTGCTATACGCATCACACAAACTAAGGTGAAAGGCACCTGAGCGCGCATGGCTACGTAGCAAACGAATGGCTGCTTCTACCGAGGGTTGGCTAAGAATGGCACGGCACAACACCATGCGAGGAATACCGGGCTTGGCATCTAATGAACGTATGTTGTTCACCGTCATGACCAACTGATTCACGTTGGTAGCAAAGGTGTGGCCGGGTATAGAGCCAGGGTACGCGAAGGATACAAAAGCGGTATCTTCTTTGGGCGTGGCATGTACGATGGCGCAGTGACCATAAAAACTAGGGTCACCATCTTCATTGTGGGTAATGCGTCGGTGCGGGGGTGTCACTTGCTGCACGGTGGTACAACCATCAGGCGCCATGGCCCACAGGTCACCCCTACAGTTCCACATAAAGGTTTCATCGACTGACAACTGCAAACCTACGGCGAGGCCTTCAATTTCTTCCCAAATGGTGGGGAAGTGGGTTTGCACCTGTGCTTTCATGTGCTGTAGTTCGGCAGAGCCTAACCATTTTTGCAACTGCTGCCAGGTATCGCTGGGCAGCAGTTTTTGGTGGATGGCTTGCGCCCCGAATTGACCAAGTTGCACACCTATTTCATGGTGTGAGCCACTGATCTGCAAATAGTGAAGACTGGACATCGTTCTAGGCCCGGCAAAATGGGGATAGACGTACGCACTGGGAGTATGCGCTTCGTTTTTTGCATTATGGGATAGTTGACAGGATTAAGCAAATAAATTTGCATTTAAAATTGTATGCAAATTTATTTGCTTAATTGGGGTATGAATCGCTATAGCTGCAGGCGCAGCAAGGCACGGTTATATGCGTAGAGCATGCACTGGGCATGCCATGTTAGCGAGTGCCCAGAGTAGGTTTGTCGTTAGTGCTTGGCCCAGTAGGCACCAGTGTGGTGTAGTTGCTGTTCGGCTTTAGCAATATCGTTGACGGCGCGCATGCCTGTACGTGCTAGCAATTGTTCAGCCAGCACTTCTATCAATGCAGACGCCGCTGTGATCGAGGGGAAAAACGACGAGGTTTCGGTGTTGAACAACAATAAACCATTGGCCTCTAGCGCAATGGGGGCAACAGCACTGTCACACAGTGCGACGATTTGACTACCCGCCGCTTTAGCTGCTTCGTATACCCGTACGATTTCTTGAGAGTAGGGAGCAAAGCCAATCAACAACACCACATCTTGGGGGCCTAGGCTGCGTAGTTCCATCTCCAATGTGCCCGCATCACTGCGTAGCATATAAACGGAAGGGCGAAACAGCCTATATAGATAGTGAAAACCAAATGCAGGTGGATACGAGGCTCTAAACCCCGCTACGTACACACGCTTGGCTTTGTGAATCATGTCGGTAACAGCAGGCAGCTTTTCTGTATTCAGATTTTCTAACGCTTGGATGTTCAGCATTTGTGCATCCAGCATTTTCTGCTGCTTGTTGGGTGAGCGTTTGCTGCGTACTACGCGTTGTGCTTGCTCGGCATAGCCTTTCACCACAGTTTGCGGCAGTGAGTGCACAAACACTGTTTTTAGCCCTGCCCAACCGCTATAGCCCAATGACTGAGCCAGACGAACCAGAGTGGCGGGCTGTACACCTGCTTGGCTAGCAACCGTGCGCATGGAGACCACAGGCACTTCGGCTGGGTGATCCAGTAAATAGCGAACAGCGACCTGAAATTGCGGTGGCAGGCTCGCAAACTCGGCCTGTAAGCGTTGAATCAGATCATCAAAAGTCGTAGGAGGGGCTAGGTGTGGACGCGTCATTCGCAAAGTATATATCAACTACGCTGCGGCAAAGAGGCCACAGAAAAAAGGGTTTTTCTGGATTATGCACAGAGCTTGATTTATTTGTTGTATTGTAATTATTATATTCAACAAATGTTGTTTTTGTTCGTGCTGTTCCTACTAGGAATTTAAAGGTAGCCGCTATGACTCATGTGTTTCATCGCAACCCCAAAACACAGCTGCCACGTGCTGTGCGCGGTGAGGGTATCCATCTTATTGATGCTGAAGGTAAACGTTATATTGATGCCTCGGGCGGGGCAGCCGTATCGTGCTTGGGCCATAGCCACCCCGATGTGGTGGCGGCGATCAAAACACAGTTAGATGCGTTGCCGTATGCTCACTCGGCCTTCTTTACCAACGATGCAGTGGAAGATTTGGCAGACTTTTTGGTTGAGCGTGCGCCAGGCGATTTGAATCATGTGTATTTTGTGTCGGGTGGTTCTGAAGCGGTAGAAGCAGCACTGAAACTGGCCAGACAATATTTTGTAGATACGAATCAGCCTTCACGCCGTATTTTCATTGCCCGTAAACAAAGCTACCACGGCAACACGCTGGGTGCGTTGGGGATTGGCGGTAACGCATGGCGTCGTGCGCCGTTCTTGCCGTTGCTCACCGAGTCGCATCACGTATCGCCCTGCTATGCCTACCGCGACCAATTGGCGGGTGAAAGCGAAGAAGCTTACGCACAGCGCTTGGCTGATGAGCTAGATAGCATGATCAAAAACCTAGGCCCTGAAAATGTAGCGGCCTTCGTTGCTGAGCCTGTAGTGGGGGCGACGGCGGGTGTGTTGCCACCCGTTAATGGTTATCTGAAGAAAATCCGCGAAGTCTGCGACCGCCACGGTGTGTTGCTGATTTTTGATGAAGTTATGTGCGGTATGGGGCGTACAGGCCATTTGTTTGCATGTGCAGAAGATGGTGTGGCTCCCGATATTTTGACCATCGCTAAAGGCTTGGGTGCTGGGTATCAGCCTATAGGGGCGATGCTAGCGAGCGAAAAAATATACCAAGCCATTTTGGCTGGTTCTGGTTATTTCCAACATGGCCATACCTACATGAGCCATGCCACTGCGTGTGCCGGAGCGTTAGCGGTGCAGAAAGTCATCGAGCGCGATAATTTGCTGGAAAACGTGCGTGCCCGTGGCGAACAGTTGCGTAGTGAGTTGCGTGCCGCGTTAGGTTCACATCCTAATGTGGGCGATATTCGTGGTCGTGGTTTGTTCACGGGTATTGAGCTGGTTGCCGACAAGCAAAGCAAAGAACCTTTGGATCCTGCACTAAAAACAAACGCCAAAATGAAGTCTGTAGCGCAGTCGCTAGGGCTGTTGATGTACCCCGGTGGTGGCACTATTGATGGCGTGCGAGGCGATCATATTTTGTTGGCCCCCCCATTTATTTGCACCGCTGAAGACATCAGTCGTATTGTTGAACTGTTGACGCAAACCATTCATCAGGTTTTGCCAGTCCAATCTTGAGTAACGGAGGAATTCTGGATGGCCCGTATTGATTACGCTGATTTACAAGACCCCGAGGTAAGCCCGCTGGTGGAGCAGATCATTGCAGAACGCGGTAGCGTGCTGCACTTGTATCAAATGCTGTTAAATAGCCCACCCATTGCTAAAGGTTGGCTGAATCATTTGACTGGTATTCGCTTGAACAGCAGTTTACCGGGCGATCTGCGCGAGCTGATCATCATGCGGGTAGCGGTGCTGAACAACGCACCTTACGAGGCCGACCAGCATGCGCCTATTGCTCTGAAAGAAGGGGTAAGCCAAGCGCAGTTAGACGAGCTGCAAACTTGGCAAAGCTCTACCTTGTTCGACGACCGTACCCGTGCTGTATTGGCTTATACCGATGCCATGACACGTGATGTTCAAGTGAACGACACGGTGTTTGCTGCTATCAAGTCGCATTTTGATAAGCGTGAAATTGTTGAGCTAACCGCCACTATTGCTACCTACAACATGGTGTCACGTTTCTTGGAAGCCCTGCAAATTCATAGTGATGATCATCGCTAAAACCTAGCCGTCATGGCGTGATTCGCCATGATATTAGGGCTTTAGGTACACGTTATACACAAGCACTATACCTGTGTATAACGAAGCGATGCTTAGAGATGCCAGTACTATGCCAAGGCAGTCTGGTTGCTCATGGGGGGCAGTGCGAAAATACTGGAAGTTCGTGTTATCGGATGACTACGTCATCACATAACCCTGTATTTTCGCATCACTTGCAGGACAGACCCATGCAACATGTATACCAATCTCCCGCATTCTTTACTGGTTCTGCTGCGACGCCACTGCGTACTGTGCGTAGAGTCGATTGCCAGCTTTCTACATACGCCCACTTGTCGTTAACGACCGTATTAAAGAAGTTGGGCACACAACATCAAGGACTGTCTTTCACAGAAGTATTGAACAGACTGATGAAGCAAGGCTTGAACCGCATTACGGTAAAAAAAGGTAGTGCTCCAGACTTAGCGGCCTATGCAAAACTGATGTCACAACAAAGCTGTATGGTGCGTAGACAGAACCCCGTAGCAGGTCATGAAGGCAGCTACCAAGGTAAAGTCTCTGCCAGTTTGTTGGTGCCTGGCGATATGGTGTTGTTGGGCGCAGGGGATTGGGTACCCGCCGATGTGCGCATCATTAGTCAAGACAACTTGGTGTTAGAGCGCATGGTATTGCAAGCGTGGCCAGATAGTTGTGCAATGGGTGACAAAGTCATCGCCGGTACAGCACAAGCTGTAGTGGTAGCAACTGGAGAACACACCTTGTTGAGCTTGTTAATGCAAATGCCACAACAGCAGCGCACCGTACAAGAACACCATTCATTGTTAACCAACTGGCGTCACAGTCTGCTGCGCATGGCTGGTTGTTGCGCGGCCATGTTGGTAGCGGGCGGTCTTGCCCTGCATTCAGCGGCTAGCCACGCTGAAACTGAATTGTCCTTGTACGGTACGTTGGATACTGGCATGAGCTGGACACGAATCTCTGGGCAAGGTCATCGCACTGGTCTAGAAGAGGGTGGCCAAACCGATTCACTGTGGGGGCTGCGAGGTCAAGAAGACCTAGGTGGTGGCACCTACGTTAATTTCAGGCTGGAAGGCGGCTTAAACCTGTTAACTGGTTCAGCAGCAGAGCCTGATCGGTTGTTCAACTATCAATCTTGGTTGGGTTTGAGTAACGAGCAGTGGGGTGAGCTGCGTTTTGGTCGTCAGTACACCGTGGGCCAAGAGTTTGTGTCCGAGCTAGAAATAGCAGGCTGGAAAGATTTTGGTATGGGCGCCTTGATGCGCGCATCCGATAACTATCAGGTTTCTAGCGCGGCAACGTGGATTAGCCCTGAGTGGTCTGGTTTCCAGCTTGGGGTAACGCATAGCCGTGATGTAGGCGAGCGTGATTGGGAAAAAAACCGTAAACAAGTCTATAGCGTTGCTGGCCGTTATGAAAATGGTCCATGGCAGGTTGCTACCAGCTACGAACGTCTACAACGCGTGAGCGTAGACGGTGATAAAGCGCGTGCCCCGCAAGCATTGCAGGTGGCATTGAGCTATGACTTTGGCAGTGTGCGTTTGGCCACTGCCTGGAGTCGTCAGCAAAACGGTTTTGTAGGGCGTAATGGTGAAGATGCACCAGCTAGCTTAGAAAGCATTGGCTTGGACGGTTTAGGCCCAGAGGAATTTGTGAAAGGCGGCAGATTAGATACCTGGTATCTGGGTGCAGCAGTAGAGCTAGGTGGTGGTGAAGTGCAAATGCAATGGGCATTTGGTAAGCCTAACTGGACATGGGAAGACACAGGCAACAAAGCACGTAAGATGCAAGTGATGTCGCTGGGTTATGTGTACCCACTGTCTCCACGCACCAGTGTGTATGCCTTTGCGGCGCATGGCAAACACTATGATCCTGAGAATGTAATGACGGCGGCTGAGCCACACTCAAACCGTGTTGCCGTAGGTCTAACACATCACTTCTAAGTGCATTCCGTGGTGAATACAGGGCGAGGTTCCTCATCATCGCTCTATGTGTGTAACACCCCAAGGTTGGGTCCGTGCCCACCGTTTGGGGTGTTTTTTTATAGGTGAATAGGGCTGTGTTTAGGCTGACTGCTCGCGTTGTAGCAGTTGCTGTTTGCGAGCCAAGCCCCAGCGGTAACCACCTAACTCACCACTGCTACGTACGACGCGATGGCAGGGAATAGCAAAGGCCAACTTATTCGCCCCGCAGGCATTGGCGACAGCACGTACAGCTTTGGGCGCACCAATGCGGTGGGCAAGTTCGCTATAGCTGACAGTGCTACCGGGTGGAATGTCTCGTAATGCTTGCCACACACGTTCTTGGAATGCAGTGCCTTGTATATCTAGCGGCAGATGTATGCCTATGTTGGGTTGCTCTATTGCCCCCACAACGTGAGCAACCAGCGTGTCGAACTCTGGGTCATCGCCAATGAGCTGTGCATTAGGAAACAAGTCTTGCAGTTGTTGTAGTACCGCTTGAGGGTCATCATCTAGCAAGATGGCGCACACACCATGCTGGCTTTGTGCCACGGCAATCGCCCCTAGGGAACATTGTCCTAAGGCAAAGCGAATATCAGATCCAGCCCCACCTGTTTTGTAGTTTTTGGCAGGCATGCCTAGTAGCTGTTGCGACTGTTCATAAAAGCGGCTGTTGGAGTTAAACCCTGCCTCATAAATGGCATCGGTAACTGTGTGCTTAGGGTCTTGCAGGGCAGTGCGTAGTCGCTGTGCTCGGCAGGCGGCGGCATAAGCTTTGGGGGTTAAACCGGTTTCTGCTTTGAAAACGCGATGAAAGTGGTACGGGCTAAGCCCTGCTGCCGCTGCCAGCTCTGCCAAGTTGGGCGCAGGGTCTAGTGATTGCAGTTGGCGACAAGCTTCAGCAATAAGTGCGGTGTGGTGTGGTGTAGTACGCATGGCAGAGCTTCATAAAAGGTCCTATGAGCCTTTATCGTAAAGCCAAAGGCAATTGGCCACACTCCGTTTCTTGCTGTGTATGGGCGCGTTCGTGTTGCAGCAGCCAGAGTTTACGAGGCAGGCCACCACCATAGCCGGTTAAACGTTGGTTACTGCCGATTACGCGGTGGCAGGGGATCACGATACTGATGGGGTTAGCACCATTGGCTAATCCTACCGCACGTACCGCTTTAGGGTTGTGAATGCGCTCTGCTAACTCTCCGTAGCTAATGGTTTGCCCACACGGAATAGTCAACAGGGTTTGCCACACTTGGCGTTGAAAGTCGGTGCCGCCTGTGCTGGTAGCCAACTGTTCTATGGCATACATATCACCGTCAAAATAACGCAGCACGGCTTGAGTTGCGGTAGAGCGCTGATCGGTATTTTTTACGGTATACGTCTGCCCCTTATATTGCCGCTGCATCAGGGTGTGCAGGCGTTGTGCATAGTCTTCCCAGTCTAGGGCGCGTAGCTTTCCCTGTTCGTCGGTAACGACCAACATTTCGCCCAATGGAGTGGGCGCGCGTTCAAGTAAGAAAAGGGTAGGCATGGCAGTTGTACAGCGGTGAACAAGTAGTAAGACAGTGTAGAGTTTTCGCGTCTGATTCGCATCCTCTTTAGGGAAAATGCGCTGGCGTATAATCGCAATTTTGAGCCTTCAGGGTAGAGCAGGAGCAGATATGCAACAGGCTGAACAGCAGCAAGCCAGGCCGTCATTGGTGCGTTTTGCGGTGCTCTCCATGGTGGGGGCCATCATTACCATTGCACTGAAATCAGGCGCGTATTTATTAACAGGCTCAGTGGGTTTGTTATCTGATGCGTTGGAGTCTGTCGTGAATTTGGTGGCGGCTATTTTGGCCATGATTGTGTTGATTATTGCCGCAAAGCCCGCTGATGAAAAACACCCGTACGGGCACGAAAAGGTCGAGTATTTTTCCAGCGGTGCTGAAGGTATGCTTATCCTTGTGGCAGCGTTGATGATCATCGTGACCGCCGTTGATCATTTGTTGAACCCCACGGCCCTAGAGCAGCCCGGCTTAGGTATGGGCTTGGCGGTGTTAGCCTCTATTGTGAACTTTGTGTTGGCCCGCATATTGTTGTCGGCAGCGCGTCGTCATGACTCCATTACGCTTGAGGCCGATGCACAGCACATTCTTAGTGATGTGTGGACGACGGCTGGCGTGTTGGTAGGGGTAGGGATAGTGATGCTGACCGGCTGGCTATGGGTGGACTCAGTAGTCGCCATTATCGTGGGGCTGCATATTATTCGTACCGGTTGGGGATTGGTAAAACGCTCTATCAATGGGTTGATGGATGCTGCCCTCGCTGATGACGAAATTGCCAAAATCACAGCTGTCTTAGACAGCTACCAAACACAGGGTGTTTTGTATCATGCGTTGCGCACCCGACGCTCCGGCGCACAGCGTTTTATGTCGGTGCATATCTTGGTACCAGGGAAGTGGTCTGTACAAGCAGGGCACGATTTGCTGGAAGAAATAGAGCAGCGCATTGCCGAAGTGGTGAACCCCATCCAAATAGATAGCCATTTAGAGCCTTTGGAAGACCCCGCTTCGTGGGATGATGGTGAAGCTATGCCAGCAGAGCTACGTGGGTGCGCACGCAACTAGCAAAGTAGGCAGGCTTTAGCACTTAGTAGTTGCTGAGTTGTTAAAACACCGAATTGTGAGTGCTTTATGCTTTAACTACAGTACCTCCATGTTTGAAGTGCAGTCATTCACGGAGGTAAACGATGAGGGATCCCATAGACTGTGCAGTATTAATGTTAGACGGCCAGCACGCATGGGCGAGCGCCGTGGTTGGCGAGTATGCGCAAGGTAAGTTGCGAGTGCAGATGCTGCAACGTGAAGACTCGTTGTTGGCACAAGAGGCTGAAGCTACCCAACTATTGCGAGCCCTAGCTATGCCCGCCCGGCGCTTTGATGCGTGTTTGCTGTCCGTCTGTCAGCAGAACTTAGCCTTGGTACGTCAAAACCTGTTTTTTGCCCAACAAAGCTTTCAGACGCCACTGTTTTGTTTGGTGGAAAACCTGAAGGCAGCAGCCATGAATGATCTGTTGAAATTAGGTGTGGCAGATTTTCTACGGGCGCCCATGTGCTTGGAAGAGTTACGCACGCGTATTCACATGTTGAAACGGGTGCGGCAGGCGGCCCATGCTTTGCAAGATAAGGCAACCACCGCTTATTATGCGGTGGATCTCAATAAGGTAGGCGCAGGGCACAGTGTCGAAGAAGACCATTTATGCGCTACCATATTGCAGCAGAGCGGGGCCACCCTTGAAGCCTATGCCGCAGCAGTTGCTACACGGTACGCAACATCGCGAGAATCCTTTCAGGATGCCAAAAATATTGTGGTTTCGCGGTTTGAACAAGCGTATATACGAGCAGCATTAGGGCGTAGTGCCGGCAATATAGCCATGGCGGCGCGTTCAGTGCAGAAGCACCGACGTGCATTTTGGGCACTGATGCGCAAGCATGATATCAAGGCGGAAGGCTTTAGAAGCCCATCAGGGCCCCCAGTACACACCGACAGCTAAAATTGTCGGGCATTTTTCTTATAGGGATTGCTGTGTCTTTACCACAACTTAAAAACGATATTCTGTTGCGTTCATTGTTACGTGAGCCTGTGCCATATACCCCTGTTTGGTTAATGCGCCAGGCAGGTCGTTATTTGCCAGAATACCGGGCAACTCGTGCTGAGGCCGGTTCTTTTATGGGGCTAGCTCAAAATCGGGAGTATGCGTGTGAGGTCACATTGCAGCCATTGCGCCGTTTTGATCTGGATGCGGCAATTCTGTTTTCCGATATTCTGACCGTACCCGATGCAATGGGTTTGGGTTTGGGTTTCTACGAAGGCGAAGGCCCACGTTTTGCATCGCCTATTCGTACTGAAGCCGATGTAGATAAACTGCATGTGCCTGATATGGCAAAACTGCAGTACGTGTTTGATGCGGTTGAGCTAATCCGCCAAGAATTAGATGGTCGTGTACCACTGATTGGTTTTGCGGGCAGCCCATGGACTATTGGCTGTTACATGGTGGAAGGCCAAGGTTCGTCAGATTACCGCATGATCAAAAGCATGCTGTACGCACGCCCTGATCTCTTGCACCGTATTTTGAAAATCAATGCAGAAACCACCATTGAATACCTGAACCAGCAAATTCGTTCTGGCGCACAAGCCGCAATGATTTTTGATAGTTGGGGTGGTGTGTTGGCAGATGGCCTGTTCCAAGAGTTCTCGCTGCACTACACCAAAATGGTGGTAGATGGCCTGATTCGCGAACACGATGGTAGAAAAGTACCTGTGATTGTGTTCACCAAAGGTGGTGGCCAGTGGTTGGAAACCATTGCTGATTGCGGCTGTGATGCCATGGGCTTAGATTGGACAGTAAATCTGTCTCAAGCACGTCAGCGTATTCAAGACAAAGTAGCGTTTCAAGGTAACTTGGATCCAATGACCATGTTCGGTGGCGAAGAAGCTATTCGCCGTGAAGTACGCCGAGTCATTGATGACTATGGCATGGTAGGTAAAGGTGGTCACGTCTTTAACTTTGGCCATGGGATCTCTCGCTTTACAGATCCTGATATGGTTAAAGTGTTGGTAGACGAGGTACATAGTTACAGTGCAGCCATGCACAAGTAAGTAAATAAGGGCCTTTGGGCCCTTTTTCACGATTGACATACTGTGGTTGTGCACAGTTTTACAAAATAACCGACTTAGAAGTCTTTATTCATGATAAGTCTTTGGTTTGTTTTATAAGTTATTGAATTTAAACAAATATACTTATTTTTCAACAGGGACTGTTTATTTTCACAGTAGGTTGTCCACATCAATCCCCACAGTTTCCGGTGTTTTTTCCCCAAAGTTATCCACAGGCTGGTGCTAAGTACATGCTAGATGTCTTATTTACCAGTGCGAGCCATTATGCATAATCCAACTCCTGCACCAGCAGAGCCTACCTTGAGTGTTGAATCGGTAGCCAAATATTGGTTACGGGTAGCCTTGGATGTGCCGCTGGATGATTTGTTTGATTATTACCATGACACGGTAGTGGCTGTGGGCAGCAGAGTGTTGGTGCACTTTGGGCGACGCCAGATGGTGGGTGTGGTCGTCGAAACACCTGAGCAGCCGGTGTTTGAGGCCAAGCAAGTCAAAGCTATTGATATGTTGCTGGACGATACCGCGCCGTTAAGCGCCGCCAGTTTGCAGATGGCACATTTTGCTGCCAGCTATTACCAGCGACCAGTAGGCGAGGTATTGCTACCTGTGTTACCACTGAGTTTACGTAAACCAGCGGCCTATACTGGTAAGCGCGCTGCGGGGGGGCCAGTAGCACGCTTACGCAAACGTCGCAAAGCTGCCGCTAAAGCGCAGCCAGACGAGCAAGAAACTATTGTGTTGAATGCTGAACAGCAACAGGCTGTGCAGCACATTCAATCTATTGCAGGGCACCAAACTGTATTGCTGCACGGTATTACCGGTAGCGGCAAAACCGAGGTGTATTTAGCGGCTGCTCTGAAGGTATTAGGGCAGGGCAAGCAAGTTTTATTTATGGTGCCAGAGATCAATCTGACACCACAGTTCGAGCAAGCCTTGCGGCGTAGGCTGCAAAAAGATGGCCAAGCCTATGACGTAGCGGTGTTGCATAGCGGTTTGTCTGAGGGCGAACGTTTACGCTCGTGGATGTCGTTGGAGCAAGGTGAAGCCCGTGTTTTGTTGGGTACACGCTTGTCTATCTTTGCGCCGTTAGAAGAACTAGGGCTGATCATCGTAGACGAAGAGCACGACACCTCGTACAAGCAACAAGAAGGGCTACGGTACTCAGCACGCGATCTCGCTGTGTGGCGCGGTCATGCGGCACAAGTACCGGTGGTATTAGGATCTGCTACGCCGTCCATGGAAAGCTGGGCACATGCCAAAGAAGGCCGCTATCAGCTGTGCTCGTTAACACAGCGTGCGCGTACTCAGTCGTTGCCGGAAATACGGTTGGTAGATACGCGTCGGGCTCAGCTTGAAGAAGGTTTTTCTCCGCAGTTTTTGGATGCCATGCAAAGTTGCTTAGATAATAAGCAGCAAGTATTAGTGTTTCTGAATAGGCGTGGTTATGCGCCGGTGTTAAGTTGCAGCTCATGCGGTTGGTTAAGTCAGTGCAAGCGCTGTAGCGCCTATACTGTGCTGCACCGTAGTAAGGGTGGCAGAACCTATTTGCAGTGCCACCATTGTGGTTATCAAGCTGCTGTGCCACGTTTTTGTCCAGATTGTCGTGACCAAGACCTTAAAGCGATGGGGCGTGGCACACAGCGTGTGGAAGAGTTCTTGGCTGAGCATTTCACCGGTGCACGGGTCATGCGCATTGATGCCGACAGCACCAGATTAAAAGGTAGTGCTGAAAAGCTGTTTTCTGAAGTTCACGCCGGTAATGTAGATATCTTGGTAGGCACGCAAATGGTGTCTAAGGGACACGACTTTGCCAATTTGGGTTTGGTGGTGGTGCTAAATGCCGACTCGCAATTGTTTGCACAAGATTTCCGAGCACCAGAGCGTCTCTTTGCTCAACTGATGCAGGTAGCGGGTAGGGCGGGCCGACATACGGCAGGTGCGCGTGTGCTGATACAAACGGGTTATCCAGAACAAGTGGTGTATCAGTCATTGTTGAGGCAAGATTACGTGGGTTTTGCGCGCGTCACATTAGAAGAGCGTAAAACGGTAGGGTTGCCGCCGTATTCGTACCAAGCCTTGTTGACCGCAGATGCACCAGAATTGGCGCGTGTATTAAGTTTTTTGACGGTAGCCAAAGAGCAAGCGCAAACCTTAACAGGCATACAGCACGTGCAGTTGTATGATCCAGTGCCGTTGCGTATTGTGCGGGTTGCCAATAGCGAGCGGGCGCAGTTGTTGGCGGAAAGCCAGCATCGTCCAGCTTTGCAGCAGTTTTTACGCCATTGGCGCCATGTGTTGGCGCCGTTGGCCAAAGAATATCGGGTACGTTGGGTACTAGAAGTAGACCCCTTGGAGATTTAAGGATAGAACCCTATGACCGTGAGCAATCAAGTACCCACGGATTTAAATGCTGAACAGCGAGAGGCCGTGCTGTATTTGGATGGCCCTGCATTGGTATTGGCCGGTGCAGGCAGTGGTAAAACACGTGTAATTACCCAAAAAATGGCGTATTTATTACGTGACTGTGGCTACAGTGGGCGTAATGTGGTGGCGCTCACCTTTACCAATAAAGCAGCGCGAGAAATGCGCGAACGCTTGGAGCAGATTGTAGATAAGCGCCTGATGCGCGGTATTACAGTGAGTACCTTTCACTCGTTAGGGCTGAAGTTTTTACGTGAAGAATCCAAATGTGTAGGGCTGAAAACCAGCTTCTCCATTATGGATTCCAACGATTCTCTAGGCGTTATTCAAGAGTTATTAGCGACCACCGATAAAGGCCGTTTACGCGCTGTACAACAAGAAATTTCCTTGTGGAAAAATGCACTCTTGGGGCCAGATGCCGCCGAGCGTAGTGCCAGTACGCCTAGTCAGGTAGAAGCCGCCCGCGTGTACCGAGATTACTGTGCCACGTTGGCAGCGTACCAAGCTGTGGACTTCGACGATCTAGTGCGCCTACCCGCACAAATCTTGCTAGAACACGAAGAAGTACGCCAGCGTTGGCAGGCCAGAGTGCATTATTTGCTGGTAGATGAATACCAAGATACTAACCAGTGTCAGTATCAGTTCTTGCTGAGCCTGATTGGGTCTAGAGGCATGCTGACGGCAGTGGGGGATGATGACCAAGCTATTTATGCATGGCGCGGCGCTACCGTAGAAAACTTAGAACGCCTGGGTATAGACTTTCCAGATCTACGGTTGATCAAACTAGAGCAAAACTACCGATCCGTGCAGCGCATTTTGACTGCCGCCAATAATGTGATTGGTCATAATCCTGTGGTGTTCGGTAAAAAGCTGTGGTCAGACTTGGGCATAGGCGAGAGCATTTCTATCAAAGCGTCCGAGAACGAGTTGGCCGAAGCCCAATGGGCGGGAGTCACGATTTCAGCCGATCGTTTTGATCGTAAAGCGCAGTGGAAAGACTTTGCCATTTTGTACCGCAGTAATCACCAAGCCAGAATCTTGGAACAAACGCTGCGTGACATGCGTATTCCCTATGTAATTGCGGGTGGGCAAAGCTTTTTCGATAAAGCTGAAATTCGCGATATTTTGGCGTACCTACGTATTATGGCGAATGACCAAGATGATCCCGCTTTTATACGTGCGGCCACTACCCCTAGGCGCGGTATAGGTCAGACTACCTTGCAGAGTTTGGGCGAGTACGCCGCAAGTAGTGGGCAGTCCTTATATGAAGCTGTTTTTGAAATAGGGCTTACTGATCGTTTGGCTGAGCGCCAATTACAGCCTTTGCGCACCTTTGCCGACTTTATTCAACGTATACGAGATAGGTCAGAGCAAGAGGGGGCTGATGCTGGTGAGTTGTTAGATGAATTGCTGCATGCCATCGACTACGAACGTTATCTGTACGATATGTTTGATGAACGTCCCGCTCAATTGCGATGGACTAACGTCTTGGAACTTATAGGTTGGCTTAAACGCAAAGCTGACGAAGATGGCATGGGGCTGCGCGAGTTGGTACAGCACGTGGCATTAATCACCATGCTAGAACGTGGCGAAGACGACGAAGAGCCTGATGCAGTACGACTGTCTACCTTGCATGCGTCTAAAGGTTTGGAATACCCGCATGTGCTGCTAATAGGGGTAGAGGAAGGCTTGTTACCTCACTTAGGGCGCGAAGACGAAGATATCGTCGGTGACGAACACGAGGTGCTGGCTAACCGCGTACAAGAAGAGCGTAGGCTGATGTACGTAGGTATTACGCGTGCTCAGCGTAGTTTACGTTTGAGTTGGTGTAAGCGTCGTCGCAGAGCACGTGAATATGTGGTGCGCGAGAAATCCCGTTTTATCGAGGAAATGGGCTTAGAAGCGGTGCCTGAAGAAAGCCCAGAGGACAAAGCCCTGAGCCCCAAAGAACGGTTGGGTCGCCTCAAAGACTTACTCACCAAACCTGGCAATGCGTAACGCAGCCCCCGTCAGCGGGGCATAAAAAAATCCCAAATCGAAGGGAGATCGATTTGGGATCTAAGCGAAGTGATGCAATTTGCGGTAACTACATTACTGCCGATAACCGCAGGTATCGTAAAGCATTAGTACCAATGAGAGCGGTAGCGTGGGTCACGCATACGTGCTTCATGAATCGTATCTGCCAACGTCCACAGCATATGAATAGCGCCGTAGGAACAACGTTTCAATGTATGCAGTGCAGTTTTCATGGCAAATAGTCCTCAATCAAGGGTACAGAATTCGGTAGGCTATGCAGCCTCAGTTTTTACAAGATGGTGTCTTGAGCGGCTTGAACGCGTGCGTCTTTGATAATACGTTTCAGTGCAATCAATAGTTTTTTCATGGTGGATCTCTCTACGTAGTGGATGGGTGTAGAAATGTTGTGCAGTTTTGCTGCGTATCCAGGCTGTACATCATTCCAGCGCTGGCTGTATAGGTAAGACATTGCAGGAATCATGTACGTCTCTTCTTCATTTCAGAACAGATGAATCAATTATAGGGTTTACCCTAGTATTCATGCAAGGGTTTACCCTATGTGTCTCTAAAAGGTGTTGTTTTTCGTGTGCTTACAGGGGGATGTAGCGAGAATCCTGAGCGCTATTTGCACAATGATGTGTCAAAAAATAAAGAAGTGTGGCGAGCATTGATGCTAACGTATGCCTCTACTTCCCCTTATTTTTGGTAGGTGGTTTACCCCTTATGTCTACTCGCTTAGCTCCGTTAGCTGGGATCCGTGTATTGGATTTGACTCGTGTTTTGGCCGGGCCGTGGTGTACCCAGAACTTGGCTGATTTGGGTGCCGAAGTTATCAAAATTGAACGCCCAGGTTCGGGTGACGATACTCGCGGTTGGGGGCCTCCGTACCTGCGTGATGAAGCTGGTAACAATACCAGCGAAGCGGCGTATTACATGGCCGCTAACCGCAACAAAAAATCGGTCACTGTCGACATGGCCACACCTGAAGGTGCTGAGCTAATACGTGATTTGGCACTGCGTTCCGATATCGTGGTAGAAAACTTCAAAGTAGGTGGCTTGGCTAAATACGGTCTGGATTACGCCTCGCTGAAAGCCATCAACCCACGTTTGATTTATTGCTCGGTAACAGGCTTTGGCCAAACCGGCCCGTATGCGCCACGTCCTGGTTACGACTTCATGATTCAAGCCATGGGTGGTTTGATGAGCGTGACAGGAGAAAAAGACGATCTGCCTGGTGGTGGCCCACAAAAAGCGGGTGTCGCAGTAGCCGATTTGATGACCGGTATGTATGCCACGGTAGGGATTTTGGCTGCGTTACGTGAACGCGATCGTTCTGGTTTGGGGCAGCATGTGGACATGGCATTGTTGGATTGCCAAGTCGCCATGATGGCCAACCAAAACATGAACTACCTAACATCTGGCAAAGCACCACAGCGTGCCGGTAACGCACACCCTAACTTGGTGCCCTACCAAGTATTTGCGACCAGCGATGGTCACATTATTGTGGCTGTAGGTAACGACAGCCAATTCCGTAACTTCTGCCGTGTGGCCGAATGTACCGAACTGGCCGAAGATCCACGCTTCCTGACTAATCCACAGCGTGTAATGAACCGTGAAGCATTGATTCCCGTATTGGCGGAAATCATGCTGACGCGTTCTTGTGCAACGTGGCTAGAACAACTGGAAGCAGCAGGTGTACCAGCGGGCCCAATTAACACCTTGGATCAAGTGCATAACAACCCTCAGGTGTTGGCACGTGGCATGAAGATCAGCATGCCTCACCCTACAGCGGGTCAAGCAACTTTGGTGGGCAGTCCTATCCGTTTGTCCGATACACCCGTGGAATACCGTAATGCGCCACCTATGCTAGGTGAGCATACCGAAGAGGTATTGCGTGATGTGTTAGGTTTGGATGCGGCGCAAATTGCCAAATTCACGAATTAGTAAGTAGGCTGGTTAACGCTGCTGGGTAGCTATTGCTGGTAAATGCACGACGTTTAGGCGTGGTTTACCAGCATATTTTTTAGATATGAGCTACACCAGAAAGGGTATAAACCTAGCAATTGCTAGAAGACTCAGGGGACGGAGAGGAAGCTTTTTTGATTTGGTGTCTCAAATCACAAAAAGTATTCCTGCAGTTCCCGGCGTGTGCGATGGATGCAGCATTACGCTGATTTAAGACTGCCTGCATTAGCTAGCACTGCGAAAAGTATTTTTTAATTTGTACACCAAATAAAAAAATACTTTCCTCCGTTTTCCCTTCATCGCTTGCCACGGTTTTTGTACGGTGGTTGCTGCAAGATTGAATCCCTATACGCCACAACAAGTGACTCTAGATCCATAGTTTGTGCGTACGCATGGCTCATCCTTAGGTATGAGAGGCAGAGAAAAAGCGCCACATAAGAACGGGCAGTAAACCTAGCAATTGCTAGAAGACTCAGGGGACGGAGAGGAAACTTTTTTGATTTGGTGTCTCAAATCACAAAAAGTATTCCTGCAGTCCCTAGCGCGTGCGATGAAAGCAGTGCCTCAGCACTGAACCCTGACACTCATGCCCCGATAAACCACCTTAGGACAGCCAGTTAATAGGCTCGTGATTTTGGCTAACCAACCATTCATTGGTCTTACGGAAATGCCCATTCCCCATAAATGGTACGGGTGGACGTAAGGCTGACAATGGGGAAGGATGGTTAGAGCAGAGTATCTCTATAGGCCCTTTATGGGCATGACGCTTAATCAGCGGTACTTTGGCTTGGGCGTGGTTGCCCCACAGCAAGAAGACTTTTGGGGTCTCAAAGTTCAGTAAGTGCAGCAGCAATGCATCGGTGATATCTTCCCAGCCTTGTTTGGCGTGAGAGGCAGCTTTGCCGTCTTCTACGGTTAATGAGGTGTTCAACAGTAGCACGCCTTGCCATGCCCAATGACTTAGATCGTTGGTGGGAGTAGTAGCAACGTCAGGGTATTCGGCGTGGAGTTCTTTGAACATGTTACGCAGGCTTGGGGGCGTACGTACGTGGTCAGGAACCGAGAAAGATAAGCCTTGTGCTTGTTCTGGGCCGTGGTAGGGGTCTTGTCCCAGAATAATGACTTTTACCTGTTCAGGGGCGCTAAGTTCTAGCGCCTTGAACGGGTGTTTGGGGTAGATGGTGGTGCCTGCCGCAACTTGAGGCATGAGCCAGTCATCCAATGCTTGCAGTTTTTGTCGAATGGCGGGTTCTGCCATCACCCCTTGCCAATCGGCGTGCAGGTGGGGAAGTTGTGCCAGTAGGCTTTGCTGTAAGGTATTGGATGGCTGCATAAATGATGTCTTAGGCGGCGAAAAACAATTCTTCTAGTGCTACACCGGGGTCTGGCTGGCGCATAAAGGCTTCGCCTACTAAGAAGGCGTTTACGTCGTGGTCGCGCATGATCGCAACGTCGTCACGAGTCAGAATGCCGCTTTCGGTAATCACCAGTTTGTTGCTAGGGATGTCTTTCAACAGGGACAGCGTGTTGTCTAGCGATACATCGAAGCTGCGCAAGTCGCGGTTGTTGATGCCTAGCAGGTCTGTTTTCAGGTCTAGGGCGATATCCAGTTCGTCACGGCCATGTACTTCTACGAGTACGTCCATGCCCAACTCCATCGCCAAAGCTTCGTATTCTTTCAGCTGGCTAGGCGACAAGGCGGCGACGATCAACAAGATGCAGTCAGCGCCAATGGCACGAGAGTGAATCACCTGATAGGCGTCCACAATAAAATCTTTACGTAGTACGGGTAATGCACAGGCAGCGCGTGCTTGGCGCAGGTAGTCGTAACCGCCTTGGAAATACTGAACATCTGTCAGTACGGATAGGCAAGCTGCGCCATGAGCGGCGTAGGAGCTAGCGATCTCGGCCGGTTGAAAATCTTCACGAATGACGCCTTTAGAAGGCGAGGCTTTTTTGATTTCTGCAATTACAGCTGATTTGCCGTCCGCATTTTTGTCATGCAGGGCACGGGAAAAACCACGTAGGTCTTTGCGATTTTTAGCTTCGCGCAGGACTTCAGCTTCACTGCGCAACTGGCGGGCCGTGGCAACTTCTGCTTTTTTAGTTTCTAGGATTTTGGCGAGAATATCGTTCATGGCGTTCAGCGTTCTTCGTCAGGTGGATGACGTCATTAAGAAAATGTAGGGCTACGATAGCATGAGCCGCCATTATATGGCGACCATGCCTTGGTCGTAGAAGCTTAAATAAAGCGTTTGGTATAGCGACAGAACTCTTCCAGTTTGTCACGGGCTGCGCCGCTGGCTAGCATGTCGGACGCTTTCTCCAAACCGGCTTTGATGCTGCTGGCACCGTTACCGGCGTAAATGGCCAAACCAGCATTGAACATCACGATGTCACGCGCAGGGCCGGCGTGGTTATCCAGTGCTTGGTGAATCATGTCGCGAGATTCTTCGCTGTTGTTCACTTTGATAGAGCGGTTGGACACCATGCTCAAACCGAAGTCTTCAGGGTGAATTTGGTATTCGCGCACTTCGTCGTCTTTCAACTCACCTACCAAGGTGCTGGCACCCAACGAGGCTTCGTCCATACCGTCCATGCCGTGTACGATCAGTACATGCTTGGAACCCAAGCGTTGCATGGCGCGTACTTGAATCCCCACCAGGTCAGGGTGAAATACGCCCATTAGCTGGTTGGCGGCATTCGCAGGGTTGGTGAGAGGCCCCAAGATATTGAAAATGGTGCGTACGCCTAGTTCTTTACGTACGGCAGCAACGTTTTTCATGGCACCGTGGTGAGCAGGGGCAAACATGAAGCCTATGCCAATTTGCTCAATACATTCGGCAACTTGTTCAGGGTTCAGGTTCAGATTTGCACCCAAGGCCTCCAATACATCCGCACTGCCAGACGAGCTAGAGGCACTGCGGTTGCCGTGCTTAGCGATTTTTACGCCAGCGGCAGCGGCTACAAACATGGATGCTGTAGAGATATTGAAGGTATTGCTGCTGTCTCCTCCGGTGCCGCACATATCCAGTAAATCGGATGTGTCGGGTACGACAACGGGGGTGGAAAACTCACGCATGACCTGAGCCGCGGCGGTAATTTCGCCTATGGTTTCTTTTTTGACTCGCAACCCTATTAGCAGTGCAGCAGCTAATGGCGCAGGCATTTCGCCACGCATCAACATACGCATTAGGTGCAGCATTTCATCGTGGAAAATTTCACGGTGTTCAATGCAGCGCACTAGGGCTTCGGTTGGCGTAATGGTTGTCATGATGGTCCTTTTTCTTTTTTCAAATTCAGAGGGTCAGGAAATTACGCAGCAAGGCGTGGCCGTGTTCGCTTAGAACCGACTCGGGGTGAAATTGTACGCCACTGATAGGCATGGTTTTGTGACGTACACCCATGATTTCGCCGTCTTCGGTTTGCGCTGTGATCTCTAAGCAGTCAGGCAGGCTGGCACGTTCAATGGCCAGCGAGTGATAGCGCGTAACGTTAAATGGTGAAGGTAGGCCGGCAAACACATCAGTGTTGTTGTGGGTAATGGGGGAAACCTTACCGTGCATGACACGTTGTGCATGAACAATCTTGCCGCCAAAGGCTTCACCAATGGCTTGGTGCCCCAAGCACACGCCCAAAATAGGCAGTTGGCCCGCAAAGTGACGAATCAGCTCGATGGAGATTCCGGCTTTGGCTGGAGTGCTAGGGCCGGGCGAGACGCAGATGCGCTCAGGACGCAATGCGGCTATTTCTTCAATCGTGATCTGATCATTACGGGCAACCGTGACTTCTTGTCCCAGTTCGTAAAAGTACTGCACGAGGTTATAGGTAAAAGAGTCGTAGTTATCGAGCATGAAAATCATGGGAGCACCTGATCTAAAAAGAGAACGTATGGGTTAAGACTGGAACTGATTAAATGGGATCGTCTAAGCCAAGCTGTACTTGTTCTGCTGCACGCAGCAGAGCACGGGCTTTGGCTTCAGTCTCTTGCCATTCGGCTTCTGGGCTGGAATCGGCCACGACGCCAGCAGCGGCTTGTACATACAACATGCCGTTTTTGATCACGCCAGTACGAATGGCGATGGCCAAATCCATCTCGCCGCTGTAGCTCAGGTAACCTGCTGCACCACCGTAAATACCACGACGTACAGGTTCCAGCTCATCAATGATTTGCATGGAGCGTACTTTAGGTGCGCCAGTTAATGTGCCGGCAGGGAAAGAGGCACGCAGCACATCCATGGAGGACAAGCCTTCTTTCACTTCACCACACACATTGGACACCAAGTGTTGAACGTGTGAGTAACGTTCAATAGTCATGGTGTCGGTTACTTTCACTGTACCGCCTTCTGCAATACGACCAATGTCGTTACGCGCTAAGTCGATCAGCATCACGTGTTCAGCGCGCTCTTTAGGATCAGCCAGCAGCTCTTCGGCCAACAGTTTGTCTTCTTCTGGGGTAGAACCGCGTTTGCGTGTACCGGCCAAGGGGCGAATGGTGGCAACTTGTTTGTATTCGCCATCAATTAGTTCTTTCTCTTGGCGTACCAGAATTTCTGGGGAAGCACCCACCACTTGGAAGTCGCTGAAGTTCCAGAAGTACATGTAAGGCGATGGGTTCAGCGAACGCAGCGCACGGTACAAGGACAACGGCGCATCACGGAAAGGTTTGGCGATCACTTGGCCAACTTGAACCTGCATGATCTCGCCGTCAGTGATGTACTCTTTGGCTTTTTCTACGGCTTTGATGTAGTCAGCTTTGTCGAAGTCGCGGCGCTCTTTGGTTTCCAAGCTCGCGTACGCGTAAGGAATCACTACTGGAGTGCGCAGTTTTTCACGCAATTCTTTCAGACGGCGTTTGGCGCGGGAGTAGCTTTCTGGCTGAGTAGGATCCGCATACACGATCAAGTAGGTGCGACCAGCCAAGTTGTCCACAATCACCAGCTCATCAATGTGCAGCAGCATGATGTCTGGAGTGCCTTCGTCCTGACCAGCAGGGAAAGGTTTGACGGGTTGGCCCAAAGAAGGCTCAATGTGACGCACGGTGTCGTAGCCGAAGTAACCCGCCAAGCCGCCCGCAAAGCGAGGCATGCCAGGACGAATCGCTACTTTGTAGCGTGCTTGGTATTCTTCGATAAAGGTCAGTGGGTCGCCTTCGTAGCGTTCTACCACTTCGTCGTTATGCAGGACTTCGGTCACGTTGCCAGTGGCACGGATTACCGTTTTGGCTGGTAGACCAATAAAGGAATAACGGCCGAAACGCTCTCCACCTACTACAGATTCCAGCAAGCAACTGTTACGTCCACCTTCGGGGCCGTTGTGCGCTAGTTTCAGGTAAATGGAAAGAGGTGTATCCAGATCAGCATAGGTCTCGGCAATGAGAGGAATGCGGTTAAAACCTTCTGCGGCAAGCGCTTTAAACTCAATTTCTGTCATGGTACGGCCTTTTTTAAAAGTTCTGTTGGCCGGGCCCTGAAAACAAAACAGCCCGGCTGTCATAGATTCCGGGCTGGTTTGACTGGGTGGTGCAGGTGCTGAGACTTTATGGGTACAACGTGAAGCTCAACAAAAACACCGGGACAGTATGCTAGCTACCCGGAACACAAACGCCACCAGCGCCAATAGGCGCCGATTTGTGCATTGTGTGTGAAGGTAGCAGACATCATGTGTTAATTCGTATCGTTAACATTTAATCCGTTATGGAACTGCGTGCGGTTGCCCACTCAGCAGCGTGCTTAATGCTGGACACTATAGCATCAGCATCCAGAGTTTGTATATCTATTCCTTCGTTGTAGCCGTAAGGCACCAGTAAAACGTCCATGTGCGCACCACGCGCGGCTTGGGCGTCGTTCACTGAATCACCAATGACCAGACACTGTGCAGCAGGCTCATTGAGCTTGTTGCTGGCGTGTATAAAAGGCAGCGGATGGGGTTTTTTCTGATCTGTAGTATTCCCGCCAACCATGAGGTCGAAATAGGGGGAAAGCTTCAGAGCATCCAGTAAAGGAATCGTGAACTCTATGGGCTTGTTGGTCACTACGGCGAGTTTGCAGCCGGCGGCCTTGAATGCTTTTAAGCCTTCTTCTACACCCGGGTATATCGTGCTGTGCTGACCATTGCTACGCGCATAATGGTGCGCAAAGGAAGCCTTAGCCTGTTCGTACTCTTCGGGGTCTAGGTGCTCATTTTCAGAGGTGTGTCGCAGCAGTCGCTGCACCAACACATCAGAGCCTTTACCCACAAAAGAACGAATCACGTCTTCGGGTAAGGGTTGACGTTGTAGGTCAATCAGGACGCCATTGGCCGCTGCGGCAATATCAGGGATGGAGTCAACAAGAGTACCGTCTAGGTCAAGAAGTACAGCGGTGTATTGCATGATGGGCTCTGTGAGAAAAAGTAAAGCATTGCTTGGCATTGTAGAGCAGATAGTGAGTGACAGTTGTTTTCTTGCAATATCTGTCATCTTTGGATTGTTTGGTAATTTTGTTGAGTTAAGGTGTTGCTTGTAGCATAACGTGTCGGTGATACAAACTGATACAAACAGGGGACGGCAGTGTTAAGGTGGAGAACATGCTGACTGCTTTTCAAGAAGTACTGCAGAATAAAAAATTAACACCTTTATTTCAGCCCATAGTTGAGTTGCGACATGGCGCTATTGTTGGTTATGAGGCATTAATCCGGGGGCCAGAAAATACGGCCTTGTATTCGCCGTTAGCGTTATTTGAGCTAGCAGACCAACATGGACAGCGTTTTGAATTAGAGCATTTGTGTTGTGAGTTGCATCTGGAACAGTTCAGAGCGCTAGGACTCACAGGAAAATTGTTTCTAAATACTAGTCCCAGTTTGCACCAAACTGCGGGGGAAGAGCGTAGTTTGAGCTGTTTTTTCTCAACACTGCGTGACAGAGAATTCGATCAAGTGGTAGTGGAACTAACAGAGGATTGCTCGGTTAGCTCTATGAGTATGCTGCACGATGTGGTCAAAATGTACCGGGAAACGGGTGTGCAATTGGCCATTGATGATCTGGGGCAGGGGTTTTCTACGCTGAAGTTGTGGACAGAACTGCGCCCTGAATACGTCAAGATAGACCGTTTTTTCGTACGTGGCATACATGAAGATCCGTTGCGCCAGCAGTTGGTGCGGTCTATTTGTGAAATTGCCTTCCAAGCACAATCTACGGTGATTGCTGAAGGTATAGAAACTCAAGAAGAACTAGTGATGCTGCGCAGGCTGGGCGTGATGTGCGGCCAAGGTTTTTTCTTGGGCAGACCAGAAAAACATCCTAAAACTTCGCTGGAAACCTCGTTGCTAGCGCTGTTTAGAACCCCATTTGGTACACCTACGTTGACTGCCTTAGGGCGTGCTGACAAGCCGGTGACTGCCCATCGTTTGGTGCGTCAGGTACCTGTGGTGGCATTCGAAGTGCCTACGAATGTAGTGTGCGATCGCTTCCAAAAAGACGCTTCGCTAAATACGTTGGTGGTGTTAAGAGGTGGCATGCCAGTGGGTTTGCTTCGACGCGACAAGTTATTTGATAGGTTGGCACGGTTATATCACCGCGAGCTGTACGGTAATCGAGCATGCGGTGAAATGATAGAAAATACGCCGCTGATCATTGATAGAAAAATGCCGTTGCAGGAGTTGGCGCAATGGGTAACAGATGGGCCTGAGCACTATATGTCAGACGGCTTCATCATCACCCGTGATGGTAGCTACTTAGGCGTAGGATCTAGTGCTGATCTGATGCGTGAAGTGTCGCAGTTGCAGTTACAAGCGGCGCGGTATGCCAACCCATTAACGCAATTACCAGGCAACGTGCCTATTAATGAGCACTTGGAACAGTTGCTGCGTGGCCAAAGTCCGTTTGCAGTCTGTTATGGCGATTTGGATTATTTCAAACCCTTTAATGACTTATACGGGTATAGAAAAGGCGATGAGGTGATACAGATCACAGCCAGTTTGCTGGTAGAGGCTAGTCACCCAGAGCACGATTTTGTGGGGCATGTGGGCGGTGATGATTTCATCGTGATTTTTAAAAGCCCAGACTGGGAACAGCGCTGCAAGAGCATTATCCAGAATTTGCCGTTGGCGTTAAGCCATCTCTATAGTGCTGAGCATTTGCGTATGGGCGGCTACTATGCAGAAAATCGCCAGCAAGTGGAAGAGTTCCATTCGTTGGTGGCGCTATCGCTAGGGGTGGTAGAGGTGAATCCGGTGCATCTGTATAACAGCAGCTTAATTGCCGAAATGGCAGCTTCTGCTAAAACAATGGCCAAGAAAACTCTGGGTAGCTCGCTGTTTATTGAGCGGCGTAAGCCTTTATCTCCGGTAAAGCACGGAGATAAAGGGCAGAGCCGTAATGGTAACTGGTTGATGTAGTGGTTAGGCTTGGGAATCCGCTTTGGCGATTTCCACGCGCATGGCATCAATCACAGTTTTGTAGTCAGGTTGGTTGAAAATGGCCGAGCCGGCTACAAATGCATCCGCACCAGCGGCACGAATAGCACCAATATTTTGCACGTTCACACCGCCATCAATTTCTAGGCTGATAGGCTGGCCGCCTTCTTCTACCCAGCGATCAATTTTCTGGCGTGCTTGGCGTAGCTTCTCTAATGCGTGAGGAATGAACTTCTGGCCACCAAAACCAGGGTTCACTGACATGATTAGTACCAAGTCTAGTTTGTCCATGACATGGTCCATCCACTCCAAACCTACCGCTGGGTTGAATACCAACCCGGCCTTACAGCCTTGATCTCGAATCAGCGATAGCGTGCGGTCAATGTGGCGAGAGGCTTCTGGGTGGAAGCTAATTAAGTTGGCTCCTGCTTTGGCGAAAGGCTCAACCAAAGAATCTACTGGCTCAACCATCAGGTGTACATCAATAGGGGCTTCAGTGTGCGGGCGTAGCGCACTACAGATCATGGGGCCAAACGTCAGGTTAGGGACGTAATGGTTGTCCATAACGTCAAAATGAACCCAGTCGGCCCCGGCGAGGACGACATTTTTGACTTCTTCACCCAAACGGGCGAAATCCGCGGATAAAATACTGGGAGCAATGCGGGCAGCTTGTTTGTGTGACATAGATCAGCGAGTAAGTTGGTTTGTGACGTACATACTGCAATTGTGTCATGATTAGGGGTGATGTTCCATGACCCTGCAGTTTTGCAACTGATTTTTGAGGGAGACGGGTTTGAAGTCAGAAAATGTAGTGGTCAAAGTTGTGCCACGCTATTTACCCGAGCAGTCCGAACCTGAGCGCCAGCAGTTCGTATTTGCCTATACCGTACAGATCACTAACCATGCTGAGCAACCTATACAGGTAGTCAGTCGGCATTGGATCATCTCTGATGCGAATCAAAATGTACAAGAAGTACGTGGTTTGGGCGTAGTAGGCCAGCAACCATTATTGGCTCCCGGTGAAACATTTGAATACACCAGTGGCTGTCCGCTCATGACCCCTGTTGGTACGATGAGAGGGTTTTATCATTGTGTCAGCGAAGACGGTATCCCTTTTGATGTGGTGATTCCCGAATTCGTTTTGGCTATCCCACGCACTCTGCACTAATAAACACTATGACTGTACTTCGTTTGACTGTGCTGGCTTCCGTGCTGGCTTTGGTTTCTGCTTGTTCTACAGTAGATTTGGATCAAACTGGTAGTGCGGTGGGTTCCTCCAGTAGTAGTGCTACTACTGCCGCGACTGATGATGTGGCCTTGCGTCCTTTGCAAGTGCCTGCACTATCTGCGTTGCCTGAAACCGCTGTACGCCCACTGACTGGCCGCTTTGTAGCGGTGAACTGGTCAATTTTGCCGGGTTGGCAGCAAGATAATTTAGAACATGTTTGGAAAGCTTTTATTAATAACTGTAAGGGCTTGATGCGTCCGGTAAGCGGTTCGTTGACGATGCCTGCGCGTGCGGCTCCGCGTGCGTGGCAAGGTGTGTGTTCCGCTGCAGCGAACAGCAATATTTCTGGTCAAGATACCGCAGCAGTACGCCAGTTTTTACAGCAGCATTTGCAACCATGGCGCGTGTTAGATGCGAATGGTGCGGTAGCAAGTAATACCGTTACTGGCTATTACGAGCCGTTGATCCAAGCCTCTACAACGCGTGGCGGTACATACCAATGGCCGTTGTACTCTACCCCCGACGACCTGCTTACCATCGACTTGGGGACTGTGTACCCTGAGTTAGCGGGCAAGCGTGTGCGCGGCAAAGTAGAAGGTAGACGTGTAGTGCCTTACGATACGCGTGCCGAGATCGCTGCCAAGTCGCATCGTCAGCCTCAAGCGCTGGTATGGGCGGCCGATCCTGTAGAAGCCTTCTTCTTGCAGATTCAAGGTTCTGGTCGTGCGGTGTTGCCAGATGGCTCAGCGGTGCGTTTAGCTTACGACGATCATAATGGCCGTCCGTATGCTTCTATTGGTCAGTGGTTAGCCAAGCAGGGCGAAATGCCGCTGGCACAAACCTCGATGCAAAACATTAAGGCATGGGCCAAACGCAATCCTAACCGTATACAGGAAATGCTCAATGCCAATCCGGCGATGGTGTTCTTCCGTCAAGAAACCATTACTGACCCGTTGTTGGGGCCTAAAGGGGCCTATGGCATTCCGCTGATCGCCGAGCGCGCGGTGGCTATTGATCCTACTTTTGTGCCGCTGGGTTCTCCTGTATTTTTGTCTACCTCCTATCCAGGTAGCCAGAAACCGTTGCAGCGTTTGGTGTTTGCACAAGATACAGGTGCAGCTATTAAAGGCGCTGCACGTACCGACTTTTATTGGGGCACTGGCGATGAAGCGGGTGCCCAGGCCGGGCGCATGAAACAACGCGGTGAAATGTGGGTGCTATGGCCTAAATCAGCAGGAGCACCGTCAGCACGATGACACAGCAAAAAATCATGGTGTGTGGCGCAGGTATTGCCGGTATGGCATGCGCCTTGGGTCTAGCAAAAAAAGCCTTTACAGTGGAAGTGCTGGCGCCAGAGATGTCGCGTCAGCTGCCACGCCACGATGAATACCATCCCCGTGTGTATGCTATCTCTGGTTCTAGCCAGAGCTTTTTGGCGTCGCTAGGCATTTGGGATTTAATGGATGCTACGCGTCTCACACCTGTTCAAGCCATGGAGATTTATGGCGATGGTGGTGGACGTTTGGCCTTGGATGCTTGGCAAGACGCTCGTCATACCTTAGCGTGGATTGTAGAGTCCGGCGAAATGGAACGGGCGCTACGACAAGCGCTGAAAGTGTATGGCGTACGTTGGCACGACGACCAACTCGCGTCACGTGATGGCGAGCAGGTACACACAGTATCTGGGAAAACACTGGACGCTCAACTGCTGGTGGGGGCTGACGGTGCTAAATCCACGGTGCGTCGAGTGGCAGAAATTTGGCACGACTTTAAGGCGTATGGCGACAGTGGCTTGGTCACTCACCTCACCACTGAATTGCCGCATCAAGGTGTGGCTTTGCAATGGTTTACGGGCGATGCCGTAGTGGCTTTGTTGCCTATGCCAGATACCGACGAAGGTCCGCAAGTGTCGTTGGTGTGGTCTGGCCCTACCGAGCAAATTGCTGAATTGATGGTGCTGAGTGACGAAGACAAAGCACAGCGTTTGCAGCAATGGCTGATGGGCGTGACCCAAGGTCGTCTAGGAAATGTGCGTGTACGTTCAAAAATGTTTGCTTTCCCGCTGACTTTTGAGCGTACCGGCATGGTAGCAGAAGGTGTAGCCTTGGTTGGGGATGCTGCGCATCGCGTGCATCCGTTGGCTGGCCAAGGGCTGAATTTAGGTTTGGGTGACGTAGAGGAACTTATACGTGTTCTGGCAGCCAAACCTGTTCATCAATCCGTAGGGGCGTTACCTGTACTGGAGCGATATAAGCGACGACGGGCAGAACCCATCGCCGCCATGCGTGTCGTGACAGACTCTTTACATAGCCTGTTTATGGCGCAGCAAGCCCCCGTAGCGTGGGCGCGTAATGCCGGAATGTCCATCATTAATCAATTGCCTTTTATCAAGCGACGTTTGATAGCCAATGCGGCGGGAGACAAGATTTTCCCACTCTAACGATATCGCTTATTAATGGAGTCAACATGCAAGTAAAAACCACGTGGTCAGGCCGTCTTGTCGCTGCACTGGCATTCAGTGTAGGTCTAGGTTTGGCTGGTACCGCGCAGGCACAAACCACCGATTACCCTGACGTCCGTCAGAAGCTGGAAGCAACATTCACCGATATCACTATCGATGAAATTCGTCCTACTCCTTTTCCAGGGCTGTTGGAAGTACGTATAGGGAATGAACTGGTGTATGTGAATCCTGAAGTGGATTTCCTGATGCAAGGTTCGTTGGTAGACATCAAAGAACGTATTGATTTGACGTCGCAGCGTAAGGAAGAGCTGAACAAAGTCGACTTTTCGCAGTTGCCTTTGGATAAAGCCATTAAAACGGTGAAGGGTGATGGCAGTCGTCAGTTAGTGGTATTCGAAGACCCTAACTGCATCTATTGCAAGAAGTTGCACACTGAGCTGAAAGACGTGGATAACGTCACCATCTACTCCATGATGTACCCCATCCTGAGCCCTGACTCCGCGGCCAAAGCTGAAAATATTTGGTGTGCTGAAGAACCAGGCAAAGCATTGAGCGACTGGATGTTGAACGGTACAGCGCCACAAGCACGTAGCTGTGAAAACCCTATCAAAGAAATTTTGACGACGGGGATGAGCATGGATATTCGTGGCACTCCTGCTCTGATTTTCGAAGATGGTTCGCGAGTAAGCGGCTTTTTGCCTAAAGAGCAACTTGAGGCAAAACTGACACAAAGCACCAAGCCTTAATAATTAGTTACAACAAAAACAGCACTGGGCTTCACAGTGCTGTTTTTGTATCTGCGTCAGTGAGTGACAGTTTGCGTGCTGATCCCTGATGTTGGATTACGTAGTGCTAAGTACACAGAACAAAACTGTAAATTGACAATGCTTGTCTTTGACTGGATGTGTAAAACGTTAACAATCAGAAAAGAAGAGGTGTATTGATGTAACGGTAACTCCTGTTGCATAAGTTGAGGCAGGGTTGATATGAAGCACGCAAGAAAAGTAGTGGTGGTGTTTGATGACGCCAACCAGTGTCACAAGTTGGAAAAAGAGTTGGGCTTGCTGGGCACTTCTGTTCAGACGATATTGCAAGGCCCCTCGGTTTTCGGAACCGCATTAGAAAATATTGACGCCGCAGTAGATATTATTCTGCTGGTGTGTGAGCGCGCGCATCTGGCGCTAGTGGCAGCGAATTTGCGTTCCATCGTGCCATATAGCGGCATTGTGGTGGTAAGCCAGTTCGAGTCAGAAGCCCAACGTACGGATTTATTGTTTGCAGGGGCAGATACCGTGCTGCCCATACACATTAGTGCGACGGAAGTAGTGGCTATCAAACATGCGTTGCGACGTAGAGCGGAGCGGTTCTTAAGTCATACAGTAGAAACGTCGATTGCTGCTGCAGAGCTGCTGCCAACGTCCTTTACTGCCGATACGCCGTGGGTGTTGCAGGATAAGGGTTGGAGCATGCTCTCCCCATCAGGCGTTGTGCTAGAACTCACTTACGGTGAGAAGCAACTGATAGAGCTGTTTAGCCATAGCCATGATGGACGAGTGAGTCGCGAAGATTTTCTACAAATCAAATCAGGTGCTTTGCAAAGCAAGCGGGCAGTAGATTCATTAATCAGTCGCTTAAAGCGTAAAGCAGCGCAGTTGAAGCTGGATCTGCCTATACGTTCAGTGCATGGCTGGGGCTATAGTTTTGCTGGCCGTATTAGCCGGGAAGAGCGTAGCCCTGAGGCATTAACAGCGCAGGAAGAGCAAGCGCGGTTGTTGCAGCACATAGAAAGTGCGTGGCATGAGAATACGTCTATTGATGGGCGTTTAAGCTTACAGTTTCAAAGCCGTATTCAGCTAAAGGACGCTATACAGAAAGGGGTAGAGGTACAGCTGTATTGGGATAGTACACAGCGCATACATTCAGCAGTGTTAGGGCAGCTAGACAAGGTTGTGGCGGTAGCTTTGCTAGAGCGCAGTATACAGATGCTGTGTGCTGATATGCACGAGTGGCAGCAAGTATATAGATTGAGTACGCCAGTGCAGTTAAGCATACCGGTCAGTATCTTGTCTGATCTACAGCCGTCGTTGTTACGCTTGTTGTCGTCCTATGCCTCGGAAGCCAGAAATATAGAGTTGGTGTTGTGTCACACAGATGAAACTCCAGATCTAACCTGGGTTACCTTGTGCGCACCGTTGCGAGTCTTAGGGGTAAGCATTTGGTTGGAGCACAATGTCAGCGTTCCTAGCCAGCAAACACTAGGCTTGGATATATTGGAAGGCTTACGTTTCTGTTATCCCGATGACGAGCAGCCGCTGGCTGATCAGGTACAGCAAACCTTGTTGCAGGCCTGTGGGTTAGCCACAGAGCATGGCTTAAAAACTATCGTAGGCAATGTGTGGAACAAAGCCAGACGAGATGCTGCTATGCGTGTAGGGGCGACCTATGTGCAAGGTGAGTTTCTAGGTAGCCCCATGTCTAGGGATGGGGTGCTGCTGGGCTTGGCCAGTATTGAAAGTATGTAATCAGAACGTTATTCGTTAAAGGCTGACGATGCGTATGCATAGCCCCCCTGAATGTTCTGACGGCCAGTGGGTTTATGGCTTTTTCTTACGTCGCAGTATGCTTATTGATCTAGCGTAGCGCCGCCATCAATACGTAAGTCATGCAGTGTGATGTGACTGGCTTGGTCAGACAGCAGATACAGTACACCGTTAGCAATTTCTGCTGGTGTGGCAATTTTCTGCAGCGGAATACCGAGTCTGTAATGAGGGCCAGAACCCGCAATCACAGTTTCGCGTGAGCTGCCTTGTTGCCACATGGCTTGCTGCATAGGGGTATCGGTAGAGCCTGGGGAAACCACATTCACACGCACGTTATAAGCAGCCAGCTCCAAGGCTAAACAGCGCGACATTTGCGTCACTGCAGCTTTAGAGGCGGCATAGGCACCCATGCTCATACGTGGTGAGGTGGCTGCATTAGAGCTGATGTTCACAATCGCACCGCGCTTTTGTGCTTTCATGCGCAAGCCTACGTGGTGGCATAGGTTAAATACGCCGTTGGTGTTTGTGGTAAAGGTTTTTTGCCACTGTTCAGCGGTGAGGTCTGTAATATCACCCATTTGCAAACGGCCTGCTGCACACACCAGTTTGTCGATGGCACCAAAGCGTGCTTCTGCTTGGCTAACAACGTTGGCAACGGCATCAAAATCACCTACATCACAGCCTAAAGCCAATACTTGCTCTGGGTAGTGAGCGGCTAACGCATTCAGCGCATCAGCATGTAGATCAATGATGGTTAGGCGGGCACCCAGCGCAAGTAATTGCTGGGCCACATTTTCGCCAATACCACTGGCAGCACCGCTGACCAGTACGTGTTGTTGTTGAAACTCGGGGTACATCACTCTGCTCCTAATTGAGTCAGTAGGGTCTGGCTGTTGAGCACTACGCCGCAACGTTGCGATACATAGCGTAAAGCCATACGGTGTTCTTCTTCAGAAAAGTCCGCCACAGCATCGCTAACCATGAAGGCTTGCACGCCTTGCATGAAGGCATCCAACGAGGTGGTCATGCAGCCTATGTGCGCATAAATACCTGTCACGATCAGTTGGTCTCGGCCCCAGGCTTGCATCTGCTCACGCATGGGCGAACGGAAAAATGCACTATAACGCCATTTGGTTTGTTGTATGTCATCTGCACTAGGTGCCAGCTCATCAATGATGGCTTCTTGGCCTGCGTATTCGGGGGCGCTTAAACCCAAGCCCCAGAAGTCAGTTAACAAGGCACGATCAGCGGGGTTTTGCTCGGTGGGCTGAGCAGTGTAGATTACTGGAATCCCTAACTTCACGCAGTGAGCTTTAATTGCTTGGATATGGCGAACCAATGTAGGGATAGGCTCAGCTTGCATGTCGTATTTGTTCAGAAAGTAGTGCTGCATGTCGTGTATTAACAGAACAGCGCGGTCAGCTTGCACCTCCCATTGCACACGGTTAGGCACAGATACGTCTGGCATGGTGTAGCTGGGTAGTTGGTGAATGTGACTCATAGTGTGATGCCTCCTTCAATCGTAGCGGGCTCAATATTCAGTGCATTGAGCATTGTTCGTAATTTGTTGCCAGTTTCGCGGCGTTCGCTATCGGGGTCTGATGCCGCCACAATGCCAGCGCCAGCGTACAACCGAATGTGTTGTTGCTGGTATAAACCGCAACGTATGGCAACGGCCCATTCGCCATCACCTTTATCGTCACACCAGCCTGCAGCGCCTGCATAAAACTGACGCTCAAAAGGTTCCAGCGTTTCAATGACATCGCGGGCAGCTAGCGTAGGTGTACCGCACACGGCAGGGGTAGGATGCATCGCCAAGGCCAGTTCCAATGAGCTGGCATAGGGGGCACGTAACGTACCGTGAATAGGCGTAGATAAATGCCATAGCGTGGCTGTTTTGGCCAGTTCAGGGCCATCTGGAACATGCAGCTCACTGCAGAAAGGGCGCAATGCTTGCACCACACTTTCAATCACAATAGCGTGTTCATGTAGGTCTTTGGCGGATTGCAGCAGTGCCTGACCAATGCGGGCATCGGCCGCAGGGTCAGCCACACGAGCCGCTGTGCCTGCCAAGGGGTTTACACTCACTTGCGAGCCGCTGCGGCGTACCAGTAATTCGGGGCTTGCGCCAAAAAAGCAGGGGTTATCGCCTTCTTGGTCATCCAAGTTGATGCCAAAGTTATACCCGTGCGGGTTAAGGCGTATCAGGTTGTGCAACAACTGTTGGCGTTGCAGTGGCTGTTCTAATGTCACATCCATCGTGCGAGCCAGAACGATCTTGCTCAGAGGCTGGTCATCCAGCAATGGCAATGAGCGGGCCACAATATCAGCATAGCCTGCGCCATTCGGAAATGGCTGCAACGTGGCGGTGGGATGCGGTTGTGCTTCTGTCGCGGCAGAAGGGTGCAGCGGGGCACTGCGCAGTACAGAATGCGGGACAAACAAATGGGCAGGTTGTGTGGTGTTGAAAGGCAATACACCCATCAACAGCGACGGCAAACCTTGTTCGTGGGCTTGCGCAAGCAACTGGGTAGCTTGTGCATCCAAGTCGTTGTTGGCATTACTGGCACGGCATACAAGAGCCTGACCGTACGCCATCAACGCCAGTGTGGGGGAACAAAAAAGACTACTACGGGAACGATGAGCCTTCAGCCAGTGCTGTAAGGGGGAGTCGGTGCGGGCTGTGTCAGCGTTGTTATCAAGTAGAGAAGTAGGCGTCACGACAGTGCAGTAAGTAGTAAATGAAAAACGCCCGACTACGGTGAGGCAGTCGGGCGGGGGAAGGCTTATTTCATGTGTAGACGTGTTACTTGGTCTACAGCATCTTTGTCAGTGCTTGCAGCTTTGTGCACCACAAACAAGTTGCCTTTACCGTCTGTGCTGATATGGTTAGGTTGACGGCCAGCTTCCAAATTGGCGACGACTTCGCCTTTGGTGTTCAGTGCAGTAACTTGACCGTTTGCGCGTACAGCGACAAATGCCAGTTTGTTTTTATCGTCCCATACGATGTTCAATGGGCCAGCACCAACTTTGATGTCTTGTACAACTTCACCGTTTTTCAGATCGATCATCAATACGTTGTCGGTACCTTGAGCTGCTACCCACAACAATTGCTCAGCAGGAGCAACCGCGACACCGCTAGCCGCACGTGTTTGCGGTAGAGTGATCACGTTTTCTTGTTTCTGCTCTTTCAGATCTACAACAAACGCTTCGCCAGTGTTGATGCTAACGGTGTAGAGTTTTTGGTTTGCGGCATCCAATGCCAAGCTCATTGGAGATGGGGCTTGACGGCCTTTGGATTTCAGCTCGATAGAAGGCAGTTGTTCCAAAGTTTTGGTATCAAATACAGCAACCTCTCCACCGCCAAAAGCAGAAGCGTAAGCGCGGTTATTCGCTGCATCAACGACGACGTCACGAGCGTGAGCAACGGTGTTGTCATCAAACTGTTTGACCAAGCTCAGGTCGGATTGTTTGTACACAGCGACGCTGTTGTTGCGTGTGGTAGATACCCAGATGTTGCCGTTGACGTCATCAACGCTCACACCGTACAGCGCATACACGTGGTTTTCACGGTTAGGATCAGCAGCCGGTGTAATACGTGCTTCGATGGCCAATGTTTCTGGGTTTACTTTCAGCAATTCAGATTGCTGTACCGGTGGGCGACCTACGGAAGACACCACGTACAACTTGTTTTCTTTAGGGCTGTAAGCACTTTGGTACAGACCGCGAGTCATTGGAGCGGATTGCTGTGTGAACAGATCGGTGCCGATGATTTCTGTTTTAGGGGAAATCTTCAGATCAAAAACTGCTGCAGCAGAAGGTTTAGCTGCTTGAATCACAACAGGGTGTAAGCCTACGGATGCCGTGGCAGGGATAGCTGTTTTGCTCACAAACTCGCCGTCTTTATCGGCTACCAGTTTTTGATCGCCCACAATGGATTGACCATTGCTTAGCAACAAAATTTCCTGACCAGGAGTAAAGCCGCGACCTTGCAGGGTGGCTTCGCTACCAGGGGTGACAACGCCCATGCTTGATACATTGCCTTTGAAATCAATGTCGGCTTGATCAAAAATGCCTTGAGCATGTGCGCTACCCATAGCCAGAGCTACAGCCAGAGCAACCTGCGAAACGCGTTTAAAAGTGTTTTTATTACTAATGCAAAGAGTATTGATTTGCATTATGGCTCCTTGGTTAAGTGAGCATGGGCTTCCCATGCTATGTACATCGTCAGACGAATAAGAAGGTTCCAGCCAGACTAGGCTGGAACACGTATTGTGTTAGGAACTGCTGGTGCTTTTTAGCGCATTACGCCGCAAAGCAAACAGGCCCGCACAGGCACTACAGGCTGCGCCGCCTATCAACAAGGCGGTAGAAGGCGAGAACCAGCGCGATACGGCACCCATTTGTAGGTTACCCAAAGCCGTTCCCATGGAGGATTGCGTCATCCACAAGGCAGACATGCGGCCTAGCAGATGGTCAGGAGTATGACGTTGTACTAGCGTCATACGCAACATTTTGGAAATCGTGTCAGCCGAACCCATGACTGCTAGTGCCACCATGGACGGATACAGGTGAGTGCTGAATGACAGCGCGACTACCGACAAGCCCCACACCAGCACGGCACTGATGATGGTTAGGCCGGGGCGTTCTAAACCACGTATCCAACCACTGCTAAGTGCGGTGATGGCGGCACCTATAGCGGGTGCAGCATACAGTGCGCCCGTGACTTCTGCACCTTGGCCTAGCACTTTATCGCCCCATTCAGGCAACAGGGCTAAGGGCGTAGCGAACACCACAGCACCCAAGTCTATGAGCAACAAGCAACGTAACAAGGGCGTGGTCAGCATGTAGCGAAAGCCCTCAATGAACGCATGGTGCACACGGTTGGGGGCAGCACCGCCGGGTTTGGCTTGCGGCGGCAATGGGGGCAGGGCGGAAAGCAAGAAGGGTGTGAGCAAGACGCCTACCAAGACGATGCTGTAGCACGCTACCAGCCCAGGGCCTGCAATCAGAGCACCGGCCAACAGCGGGCCTAACACACCGCCTAGTTGCAAGGACAAACCAGACAACGCTGCGGCTGCGGCCAGATTCTCGCGCCCTACCAAAGCAGGGGTGGCCGACATCATCGCGGGCACACTAATACCACTTGCTGCACCACCAATCATGGCCGCCAAATAAATGACAGTGATGGATGGGTTCGCAAACAGGCTGTTAATCAAGAACATCAATACACTGATGACGTATACGCTACGTGACCACATCATCAGCTTGCGTCTATCCATGCGATCAGACAGTACACCGCCTATCAGTAGCGCAATCACCATAGGTGCTGACATCGCTACACTTAGGAATGCTACTGCCACACTGGATTTGGTTAATTCGTACAAGTGAATGCTGGCTGCCACCAACATCATGCCAGTCACCAATACCGAGGCGGTACGCGCCATATAGGCAAAGCGGAAAGCGCGGCTTTGCTTCAGTGGGGTGATATCGATGACAAAACGCTTCAGTGACATAGTTGTTATACCGTTTGGGCAGCCACGCTGCGTTGTAATGCGGATTGCAGCACAGGAAGAATATGCTTCAGTGCATCAGCGCCTGTTAAGTGGGCGTGCAAAGAAGGTACTTCATGCACCTGCAAATTACTGACCCACGGGGTCCACATGGCTGGCTCTAAGGTATCGCCTATGTGATCCAGGGAAGCACGGAAATACAGTACAGGATGGTTCAGAGGTTGATGCCAGTGCTGGCGCACCAATCGGTTGTTCAACTCTACAGAGCGGAATACACCTTGCAACTGAGCATCACTCAGCGTGCCTAGGGCATGACCGCTTTGACGCAAGAAACCAATCACCCCATCTTGGGTAAGCGGCACGTTTAAGCTGTCGGGGTCATAACCGGCAATGTATAGCAGTGCTTTGTAGCTGGCTTCAAGAGCTGGCTCTTCGCGATCGCGCCATACGTCGCTTGGGTAAGCATCTAGCATGGCGACTACGCCCAGCTCCGCATCACGCGATTGCAGAATACGTGCAATCTCATGCACTAACAGACCACCTACAGACCAACCCAATAAATGATAAGGGCCTTGCGGTTGTACAGCTTGTATTTGATTGGCGTAGTCTTCGGCCATATCGTGCAAGTTGGTGGGCGCAATTTGCGCGGCATCTAAGCTGCGCGATTGCAAACCATACACAGGTTGGTCGCTACCGCATTGGCGAGCCAGCAAGCTATAGCACCAGCTCAATCCCCCCGCAGGGTGTATGCAGAACAGTGCTGGTTGTACTGGCTTGCCATGTGCTGGTGGGCGCAAGGTGAAGACAGGGTTAAAGCCGGCATTCGCATCTTGCTGACCATCCAACAAGCGCTGCACGTGGTTGGCTAATCTATCAATAGTGGGATGCTCAAAAATAGCACCCAGTGTTAATGTAATTTGGTAGTGCTCACGCAAGGTGGCTGCTAGCTGAGCAGCCAGCAACGAGTGCCCGCCTAACGCGAAGAAATCATCATCTGCATAAGGTAGATGCTGCAGTTGCAGTAGCTGTTGATAGAAGTGTGCCAATTGATGTTGTACTTCACCTTGTAAAGGAGCACCTTCTTGGCGTTCACGTGTAGGTGCAGGCAAGGCTTTACGATCCAGTTTACCGTTAGCGTTGATGGGCAGATCATCCATCCACACCACCGCACTAGGTACCATGGCTTCTGGCAAATGAGCGCGCGCAAAGCTCAATAGCGCATTGCTGTCAGCGCCTTCGGCAGAGCGGGCTACCGCGTACACCGCAATGTACAGATCGCCTGGTCGGTCTTCTCTAGCAATCACAGCCAGATCGCGCAGAGCGGGGTATTGTGCCAAGCAGGATTCGATCTCGCCCAACTCAATACGTTGACCACGTAATTTGATTTGATGGTCTGCACGGCCCAAATACAGCACGGCGCCATCATCACGCCAGCGTGCCAAATCGCCAGTGTGATACAGGCGTTTTGTTGCATCAAAGGGGCTGGTGATAAAAGCTTTGTCGGTCAGGTCTTGTCTGCCTAAGTAGCCGTCAGCCAATTGAATACCACCCAAGTACAACGCACCCGCTACACCAGGGGGCACCGGACGCAAGCAGTCGTCCAGAATATACAGTTGGGTATTCCATACCGGCAGCCCAATAGGAATAGGGTCATCGGGGTGTTCTTTGCTAACGGGCCAGTAGGTGACGTCTACAGCCGCTTCGGTAGGGCCGTACAAGTTGTGCAGCGTACCGTTCATGCGCTCGTAGAAACGTGCCGCCAAGTGGGCGCTCAGCGCTTCACCACTGCAGAACACATGACCAATGGTGAGTCCTTGGCTTTGCGGTTCATTCAGGAAGGCCGCCAGCATGGACGGTACAAAATGCACCACGCTGATGTTTTCGTTGTGAATCAGTTGTGCCAGTGCGTGTGGGTCTTTATGCTGGTCTGGCTCAGCCACCGTCAGGGAGGCACCGCACAGCATAGGCAGGAACAGCTCCCACAGTGATACGTCAAAGGTGTAGGGCGTTTTTTGCAGGAAGCGTGACGAGTCGGTGAAACCGTAATGGGTTTTCATCCACAGCAATCGGTTCACGATGGCTTTCTGGCTAACCACTACCCCTTTAGGATCACCCGTAGAACCCGAGGTATACAGTACATAGGCCGCATCATCGGGGTGTGTGTCTGGCAGGACGTGTGTAATGCTTGGCTGGGTGCTAAATAGCTGCGAAGCATCGTAGGCTGGTACAGAAAACTCAGTGCCACTCGTGCACAAGCTGTCGTCGTGTATCAAGGCTACAGGTTTAGCAGAACCCAAAATACGGCAGATACGGTCAGCAGGTTGTGCGGTATCCAGCGGCAAGTAGGCTGCACCGGCAGCCATCACACCGTGTAAACACATGACCATTTGGTCACTACGTGCCATACCCACCGCCACAATACTGCCGGGGGTCACCCCTGCATTGATCAAATGCTGGGCAATACGCTGTACTTGCGCATCAAAACTCGCAAAGTCAGTGTGCTGACCTTTGTATGACAAAGCTACGGCTTGTGGGCTGCGTTGGCTTTGCTCACGAATCAGCTTAGTCAGCGTGGTGTGCGGAATAGGGTGCGCTGTGCTGTCCTGACCTTCTACCCAGTGGGCGTATTCGACGGGTGTTAAGCTGGGCACGCTTTCTAACGTAGCGGCTTGCAAGGCTTGCTGCAAGAAATACTGGAAGCGCTGCAAATGGGTTTGCAGGCCTTGTTGGCTATATAGTTTGGGGTTGGCTTCAATTTCCAGACGCAAGTTTTGGCCATCAGGGGCTGCGCGGAAGTTGAAATTTAGGTCTTCTACAGGCCCTGCACATAACACGCGTTGTTTGGCTTGTACGCCGGCAATGGTGTAGGGGGCGTCAAAAGGCAGAATGTTGATGAGTGGGCCATGTAATCGACGTTGGCCACCTACTAAACCCAAGTCTCTGCGTAATTGTTCGCTACGGTAACGACCATGGCGTCGGGCTTTAAGAATAGCGCGTGAGCCGGCATTTAACACATCAGCGAGCGGCTCATGTTGCGGCATGGTTAAGCGCAACGGTGCCACGTTCATCACGGTGGCGACACTACGGGCGCTCACATTACCCATACGCCCCATCCACGGCATACCTACCACCACATCACTTTGACCAGTGTGGCGTTGAATGTAGGCGGCGCTGAGTAGCGTGAGCAAATCAGGCCAACTAATCTGGAGGCGTGTTTGGGCGTCCAGTAGTTGCGATAGCGTGGGCGCAGCAATAGGCGCATCCGCACGCAAGAAATACGGTGCGCTTAAGGCGACACCACTGGTTAAGCTACCTACGTCACCCAAAGCGTCCAGAGTTTGATGCCAATAACTGGCATCTTTTTGGCGTTTTTCGCTCTGTCTATAACCTTGGTCATCTGCCACTACTTCGGCAAAAGAGGTCAGTCCAGTGCTGGGGGCGTTATCGCCGGACACCTGCTCGTGATACAGCGTTAGCGCACGCGACTCAATGAGCGACATTCCATAGCCGTCAGCAGCCAAGTGATGCACGCGTTGGTACCACTGGCAGTGTGTGTCAGACAGTAGGAATAACACTTGTCTAGACAATGGAGCCTGCGTGGGGTCCAACGGGTGATTATGGTCGGCATGCATGTGTGCTGCAGCTTGCTGAACAGCATCGGGTTGGTGACGTAGATCTACGACTTCCAACTGTACGCGATGCGTCACATCAAAATACTGCAGCGGCCCGGCATCGCTTTCAATCATATGCAAGGACAGCGCATCGGCTTCAAGCAAGGCTTGATTGATGGCGTGTTGCAGGGCTGGTAGTTGTAAGGTGCCGATGAAGTCAGTGCAGTGTGCCGTATTGAAAATCGGGTTATCCGGCGCTAGGCGCTGGGCATACCATAGCCCCTCTTGGGCTTCAGTCAGAGGAACAGCTTCCTCTGCGGAATGCATGCGAGGAATAACCAGCGATGAATCAGTACGAGCAGTAGACTTCATGAGTAGGTAACAACAGCGTGAAACAAATCAGGAGGCAGTATGAGCGCTAACCAGCGACCACCAGTGGCTCAGCGTGGCGTCTTCTGCCATTTGGGAAAACTCAATGCGAGCGCCAGCTTCGCGCCAGCGTGAGGCCAAGGTCATGGCGCGCATGGAGTCTAAGCCCCAGTCCATCAAATTGTCGTCATCGGCAATTTCGCTAGGGTCTTCGTGTAGCATGGCAGCAATGTCAGCGCGCATGCGTTCTAAAGTTAAAGTTGTGCTCATGATTGAGAGGATTGAGTTTGTAGTTGAGCCTGCAATTGGGCGCGTAGCGCTTTACGGCTGATTTTGCCCGCAGCAGTAGAGGTAAAGGCATCAACAAAGATGATTTGATCGGGCACTTTGAACTCGGCTACGCCGCGTTCGCGCACCCATTTTTTTAGGTCTATGGCGCGTAGTTTTTGGTCGCCTTTAGCAATCACGAAGGCGCAACTGCGTTCACCCAAGTAATCGTCGGGAACGGATACTACTGCGGCATCAAACACCTGTGGATTGGCCAACAGGTGGTCTTCAATTTCTTCAGCCGAGATCTTCTCGCCAGCACGATTAATGTGATCGCCAGCACGGCCTTGAACAATCAAATAACCGTTGTCAGTCAAACGCACAATGTCACCCGTGCGGTAGTAACCGTCTGCGGTGAAGGAGCGTTGATTGGCGGTGGGGTTATTGTAGTAAGCACGGATGGTGTAGGGGCCACGGGTGAGCAGGTACCCTGTTTCACCAGGTGCTACAGGCTGATCGTTATCGTCTACCAGCAGGATTTCATCGTCTGGGCTAATAGGATAGCCTTGTGTTTCCACAATGGTATCTAAGTCATCGCCCAAACGGGTGTAGTTCACCAGACCTTCTGCCATTCCGAATACTTGTTGCAGGGTAACGCCCAACGTGGGGTGTACGCGCTTCGCAACTTCAGGAATCAGTTTTGCTCCACCTACTTGTATCACTTTGAGGGTAGACATATCGTAGGCAGAACGGCTGACTGCTTCTAACCACAACAGCAATAGCGGTGGTACCAAACTGGTGAAGGTCACACGTTCTTGCTCTATCAAAGAGAAGCAGTCTTCCGCACTAGGGGAAGGTGACAACACCACACGACCACCGGCATACAGCGTACCCAGAAAACCAGGGGAGCTCATGGGGAAGTTGTGTGCCAAGGGCAAGGCGCCCAAGAAAATACTGTTTTCGTCTAGGCCGCAAATGCGTGCGCTTTCACGCAAGGTGTAGATGTAGTCATCGTGGGTGCGCGGAATCAGTTTAGATAACCCTGTACTGCCGCCAGAAATCTGCAAAAAGGCAACGTCTTGTGGTGACGATACGTTTACAGGGAAATCATGCGCTACATCGGTTTTCTGCAATTCAGCAAAAGGTGTGTAGTTGCCGGCATCGCCCACCACAAAGACTTCTTGCAGTTCAGGATAGCGTTCTTGCAATTCAGCTGCCAAATCTCGGTAGTCAAAACCGCCATGGTTGTCGGCGCACAGGTAGGCTTTGGCGCCACCAGTTTTAGCGAAGTGCTCAATTTCAGTAATGCGGTGTGCGGGCAAGGAGTACAGCGGTATTAGCCCAGCACGGAACAGACCAAAAATCGCACTGATAAATTCAGGGATATTTGGCAGGTGAACAATGACTCGGTCGCCTTTTTTCAACCCTTTTTGCAATAAACCTGCGGCAATGGCTGAGGCTTGCTGATCCAGTTCGGCATAGGTCACTCGTTGAGTACCACCTACTACGGCTACACGATCAGGGTGTTGCGTCGCGCGTTGGCGCAGCATGGCACCAAAGGTTTCACCACGCCAATGACCTGCTTGCTGGTAGCGTTGTACAAATTCGGAGGGCCAAATCTGGGTAGGGATGTCTAGACTCATAGTGGATATCAGTGCAATAAACGGTGAAGCTGTTCGCTTTGGAGGCCTTGGGCCTGCAACAGAGGATCAGTTAAGGGAGAGGCAACCGCACAGCAGTAGTCATCGGGGGCTGGGCATAGGCTAACCTGATGGTGCTGCAGCGCTAGGCGTGCAGGGCTGTGACGTAGCGGTTGGAAGTGTTCTGTAGGGGGCAGTAGGCCCAGTTCTATGGGGTCGGTACGCAAGCCATTGCCATGCGCTTTGAGTATGGCCTCTTTGCTAGTCCAGTAGGCAAAAAACCGTGGGCCATGTAGATGCTGGGCTTCGGGTTCAGCAAAAAAGTGTTGGGCTAGCGTGCTGGTATCCAACGAGGTAGCCATGTGTTCTACATCTACCCCCACAGGTTGGCTGGATACAGCAATGCTAATCAGCTCATGCGAATGGCTAATATTGAAGTAAGGCAGTGCAACGTCATGGCTGAAATAAGCCTGAGGTTTACCATAGGCATCAGCGCGCAGACTCAGTGCGGTGCAACTTACTTGATTGTGGTGCGCCAACAGATGATAGGCCGTGGCATAGGCTAACTGACGCACCTGTTGTTGTGCTGGTTGGCGTGCTGCGTTGATATGAGCCCAGTCTTGATCACGCAGACACGCAAAGAAGGACGATGGTAGCCCCTTCGCTGTGTGAGTATGCAAGTGATAGACGTAAATGGTGTTCATTGCAGCAATGCTTTTAGTACCGCCACGTGTAGATGCGCCCGTGCGGATGCCCTTATAAGAGATGTTTATATGGAATGAGTAAATACATTCTATTTAATAATCATTCTCATTCTAAAGTGCTTTTGTGGTGAAAGCCAGTGCCAAGCTCGTAAATCGCGCTATAGCCGCATCAGTTCAAGGGCAATTGTGGCCGAGTGGGCCAACATAGGGCCGTGTGCCATTTGTGGGCAAAGTTCTAAATGGCAATGCGGTTGTAGCTCTGGAGGTAGAGCATGCAGCCACGCTTGTATCAGGGGTAAGGTAGGCTCGCCGGGTGGGCGAGCTTGGCCTGGTTGCTGTGGATGTGCATGCCATTGTTCGTGCTCGCCAAGCAGGATGTGCAAGGGTGCTGCCTGTTGTGCTGCGGGATTAACGTCTGCCGCTAACTGATGCAGGTATGGCCAACGCCACCAGACAGAGGGGCTTGCACCCACGTATTGGCTAAATAAAGGGCGTTGCTGCAGCCATAGATACAGTGCGTATAAACCGGCGTAAGAATGGCCAAATAACCCCAGTTTTGAGGCGTTGAGGTCTACGTGCTGGGAAAGCGTGGGTAGAAGTGTGTGCTCTAGGAAGGTGCTAAAAGCAGGTGCACCACCGTTTTTCCATTCCTTAACGCGGGGGTCTATCTCTATACCGTCCGGATGAGGCGGAGTAAAGTCATACGCACGTCGTATAACGGTTTTGGCGTGTGTGGTGCCATAACCCAAGCTGGCGATATTAATCGCATTAGCGTGGCGTTTGCGAAAGTGCTGAATACAGTCGTATAGCCAATCCCCATCTAGCAGTAGCAAGGTGGGGGCTTGGGGATTAGTCAGCCATAACTGTAAGGTATAGGGCTGACCTGCTTCGTTGTGCAGCGTCAGGCTATGCGTGGGTGATAAAACATCAGACATTAGGGCTGCACAAGTGTGGTGCTAGGTTGCAGTTCCACCATATAGGTGCCTTGCATGGGAACCGCTAGAAAGCGTTCGTTGATTTCATTCAGCGTATCCAGCGCAGAGACCCCTTCAAACAGTTCTGGGTGTATCCAAGCAGCCAGTGCCTCAATAAATACCACGTGCAGAGGTGAGTCGTTGAACGCGTGCCAAATACCGTAGGCTTTGCCATCTTTCATGGCAGGTAGTGATTGCAGGCGGTTGCCGTCAATGATGCGCTGTAAGCTTTCGCGTGCTTGGCTTTCTTCTACGCCAGTACCAATGACCAGGCCTTTATCGGCGCGTTTGCCTGCACCAGTACCGGTAGCAACATACACGCTAGGGTTGCGAGCATTGATGTATTCAAAGTTCAGTTTGCCTGTGGCGGTTTTCAGTACGTCGCTGCCAATGTTGTGGCCGCCAGCGTAGCTGATCATGTCATTGAATGTGCCTGTGCCGGGAGAGTTGCAGCAGTCTGTGCTGCCCGCATGAGCGTGTACAAAAACTGGGGGGCGATCATCGGCATCCACATTGGCCAAACGATCAGCCACGTTTTTCATGTGTGATTCGTACAGCGTAATAAATTCTTCAGTACGCTCAGCTTGGCCTACGGCTGTACCCAAAGCACGAATGCTAGGTACGGTGTTTTTCAATGGGTCTACAAAGAAATCAATCACGATCACCGGCACGTTAGCGGCGCTGAAGCGTTGAATCAGTTGTGAGTTCTCTGGGTCTTCACCTGGTTTAATACCAGCGAAGCTTGAGGTCAGTACGACTAAGTCTGGGCGCTGTGCCAAGGCTTGTTCCACCGAAAAGCTTTCCGCTGTATGGCGGCCCACTACTGGGATATTCGCAATTTCCGGGAAGCGTGCCTTGTAAGTTTCGTATTCGTTGGAAAACGAGGTGCGAAATTCATCAGACCAGCCAGCAACGATACTAGCAGGTTCGGGGTGTACCAAAGCTAATACAGGAAAGTGCCGTGCTTGGGTCAGAATCACACGTTTAGCTGGCGCAGGCAGCGTAACGGTGCGGCCTAAGGCGTCAGTTACCACAATAGGGGTAGAGCCTGTTTCGGCTGCTTGAGCAGGAGCAATCAGCATGATGCTGCAGCAGCTCACTACCACGATACGAAGCAGGTTTACGCAAGAACGGAACATGTGGTCTTACCTATAAAATGGGTTTTCGCAGGCCATCAATCAATACTTGATGTATGCCTTTTGAGCAGCTTTCTATGCGAGCAGAAACGCCATACGCATCGCCCAGCGTTTGACTATTGATCACATCGTTGGGCTGGCCTTCGGCTAACAAACCACCGTCTCTAATCATGACGGCGTAGTCGCAATGGCGCAAAGCGATGTTCAGATCGTGCAAAACAATCAGGGTGGTGAGTTGGTGCTCGTGTGTTTCTTGGCGCAACAGATCCATAACGTGGAATTGATAGTTCAAGTCCAGCGCAGAAAGCGGCTCATCTAATAGCAGTAAACGGGGGCGACGGATCAAGGCTTGCGCCAAGCCCACCAATTGTTTCTGGCCGCCAGATAACTGATCCAGATAATGCAGGGCTAAGTGCTCAATGCCTAAGCGTTTTAGCAAAGCCAGAATATGGTCTTCATCAACTTGTGTGCTGTCAGGGGCTAAGGCAGAGGCTTTGGCGGCCACCAGTACGGACTCAAATACACGTAGGTGCACCGAGGCAGGCAAAGACTGCGGCAGGTACACCACGTGTTGAGCGCGTTGCTCAAAGCTGCTACGTGCAAGATTATGACCATCCAGCACGACTTCACCTTTGCTGAGTTTCAGTAGGCCAGCCAGTGCTTTTAACAGGGTGGACTTACCGCTGCCATTAGGCCCTAGCAAGGCCACCAGTTGGCCGCTTTTCATCGGGGCCAAACTGAGATCAGAAATAATCGTACGTTTGCCGTAGGAAAGTTGCAGGTTACTTACGTCTAGCATGGGCAATTAACGGCTTTGGCGGCGCAATACCACCGACAGGAAAAAGGGCACACCCACCAAGGAAGTCACAATACCTACCGGTACGATGATGCCACTGGAGATGTTTTTGGAAGCAATAGACGCCAAGGACAGAATCATGGCACCAATCAGCGCGCTGCCTGGCAAGTAAAAACGGTGGTCTTCACCAAAGAGACGGCGTGAAATGTGCGGTGCAATCAGCCCAATAAAACTGATGGTGCCCACAAAAGAAACGGCTAGTGCTGCCAGAAAGCTAATGCGTAATAACGAGGTTAACCGTAGGCGTTGTACGTTAATACCAAAGCTAGTGGCACGTTCTTCACCCAAGCGTAAAGCAGTTAACTTCCACGAGTCACGCAAGGCTAATGGCAGAATGACTGCCACGGCCAAGAACATGGCACCCACTTTAGGCCATGAGGCACGCGACAAACTGCCCATCGTCCAGAATACCAATGCTTGCAGGTCTTCGGCGCTCGCTACAAACTGCATCAAGGACACCAGCGCATTAAACGAAAATACCAGTGCAATACCAAATAGCACTAGGCCAGAACTGCTCATGCCGCCCCAGCGGGCCACGGCATCGAGCAAGAAGGCTGACAGCAGAGCGAAAACAAAGGCATTACTGGCCACCATCCACGCATGGGGCAGACCCGGTAAAGACAAGTCCAGAATGATGGCTAAGGAGGCACCAAAAGCTGCTGCTGACGATATACCCAAGGTAAAAGGGCTGGCCAGTGGGTTATTCAGGATGGTCTGCATCTCTGCGCCCGCTAAGCCCAAGCCTAAACCAATGGCAACCGCCATCATGGAGTAGGGCAGGCGGAACTCCCACACAATCACACGCGTGGTGGGTTCTGCATCCGCAGGACTCAATAAGGTTGTAAAGAGTTCTGACCAGCTCAATGCTGAGGGACCTAGCGTAAAATCAGCCAGAGTGGACAGTACAATAACAAAAACCAGAGCGGCGATAAGTAGCCAGCGCGTGCGTAGCAGGCGGTGGTAGGTATGGGCTGCAAGCGCAGGGTTTGATGCGATGGACATCCTGGTGTAAATGAGAATGGTTTATGAAACTATGAGTATAGTGGATTGAGCCGCGAGTTGCTGGACTGAATCGTGATAGTAGGCGTTTATGAATCATGCAAAATTGACGGTGCAAACCGCTGAAGGCGATGAACTACCTGTTTGGCTAGCGTGGCCTGAGGCTATTCCCCCTGTGGGTGGGTGGCCAGTGATCTACGTACTGGATGAAAAAGAGTTCCGCCTGTTGTTGCAAATGCGGCGCGAAGCGGGTGGGCAAGGACCAGGGGCGGTGCTAGTTGGCATAGGTATACCAGACGCTGAACGTAGGCATTATTTCTATACGCCCAAGCTGGGGCGTGTGACCGAACAACCTGCTGGTACGGGGGGAAGCAATGTATTACTGCAAACGCTGCTGAATGTGGTGGTGCCTGAAGTAGAGCGTTGGTTTGCAGTGAAGCCATTATCGTCAGCAACGCTGGTGGGGCATTCGCTGGGAGCGCTATTTGTGTCGCAGTTATTGCTGCAAGAGCCAGCACGTTTCAAACGCTATGTAATTTCTAGCCCTTCTGTGTGGTGGGGCGATTTTTATCTATTACGTCAGGCGGTGGAGTGGCGTTGCCGCAGCATGGGTCCACATAGGCCAGCGGTGCATGTGAGCGTAGGCAGTTTAGAGCAAGGGCTAACCCCTGCAGATTTGTTGCAGCCCATAGAAAAGCAGCAAGAAAACCAGCAGCGTCGAGAGCGGCGTCGCATGGTGGATGGCGCTCGACAATTATTTGAAACGCTGGATGCGACCGGATGTTTTGATGTGGCTTTTTCAGTGATAGAAGGGGCAGACCACGGTACTGCATCTGCCCAAGCCTTCAAGGTATTGCTGAGCGCCGAGTAAGGCGCTCTATCGCTACTATTACGCGGTAAAACGTTGCAAGAATTGCAGGGATTGTGCGTTGGCTTGTTGAGCGGCGCTCTCTACAAAGTGCATGCCACCGGGGCGAGCAAAAGCGTGATCACAACCTTGGTGTAGTGTCACTTCCCACTCTGCGCGTTGGGCGACATTGTCTTCAATGATTTTGCGTACATCGCTAGGTACGTAGTGGTCCAGTTCGGCGATGTGCAGCAATGCCGGGGCTGCTTTGGCAGGCAATGTAGGCAGCAAGTCTTGCAAACCTACACCGTAGTAACTCACAGCACAGCGAATAGGGCTGTGAGCGGCCATTAGCACAACTAATCTACCACCCATGCAGTAGCCTTGAGCGGCAATGTTTTGGTGTCCCAATTGTTTTGCCAAAAAGCTGCGAGTGGCTTCCAAATCGGCCAGCGTCTCGTTGTCTTTCATGTTTTGCATCAGCTCTACGCCCAATGCAAATTGGCTTTTATTGGTTGGGTTTAGTGCCAAATCAGGCTCTTGGCGCCAGAACAGGTCTGGGCAAATCACATTAAAACCTTGAGCTGCCCAGTATTGCGCCAGCGTTTGCATGGCTTGGTTAATACCAAAAATTTCTTGAATCAGCACCAGTCCCGGAGCGTTTTTATCTGCGGCTGCAACATAAAGGGCTTTCATGGTTTGGCCCTGTCCTGTAGGTATCTGTACGTAGTTCATGCACACTCCTTGGTGGATGGTGAGCGCTGCCTTTCAGGTGCAGCGAAAAGCGTAGTGTAACAAAGGCGTTTATGCTCGCAGATAAAAAAAGCCCCAGTAACTTTGAAAGTTACTGGGGGTGAAGAGCACCATGTTGTCATGGTTTGACGCAGGCGCAACTGCGTCGTGCGGTTTTATTAACCGCGGATAGCCGCTTCCAGAATATCCAGAGCCTCTGCCATTACTGCGTCGGAGATGGTCAATGGGAACAGGAAGCGAATAACGTTACCTTCAATACCGCATGTCAACAGAATCAGTTTGTTGGCCAATGCACGGTTTTGAATGTCTTTAACTAGTTGTGCTGCAGCTTTGCCAGTTTCTGGATCGCGGAACTCAACAGCAACCATCGCGCCCAAACCACGTACTTCACAAATGGTTTTAACGTCTTTAGCGATGGTGTTCAGGCGTGCTTGCAACAGATCACCCAACTCAGCACCACGTGCCAGCAGGTTTTCTTCTTTGATGGTGTCGATCACAGCCAATGCGGAAGCAACAGCCAATGGGTTACCAGCGTATGTACCACCCAGACCGCCAGGAGCAGCTGCGTCCATAACGTCTGCACGACCGCTCAGGCCGGACAGAGGCATACCACCGGCCAAGCTTTTAGCCATTGTGGTCAGGTCAGGTTGTACATCGTAGTGTTCCATGGCGAACAGTTTGCCTGTACGACCGAAACCAGTTTGTACTTCGTCAGCTACCAACAGGATGCCGTGTTCGTCACATGTTTCACGCAGGAAGCGCATGAATTCTGGAGGACATACGTTGAAACCGCCTTCGCCTTGTACGGGTTCCAGAATGATTGCAGCCACACGTTTAGGGTCTACATCAGCCAAGAACAGGTGTTTCAGCGCTTCTTTAGCGTCTTCGATGGTCACGCCAGCTTGTGCGTTAGGGTACAGAGCGTGGTAGATGTCGCCAGGGAAAGGACCAAAACCCAGTTTGTATGGGTTTACTTTACCTGTTAGAGCCATGCCCAGCAGTGTACGACCGTGGAAAGCGGAGTTAAAAGCGATCACGGAAGGACGGCCTGTGAAAGCACGTGCTACTTTGATGGCGTTTTCAACAGCTTCAGCACCTGTAGTGAAGAATGCAGTTTTCTTAGGACCTTTGCCTGGGGACAGTTCGTTTACTTTCTCAGCCAGCTCTACGTAGCTTTCGTAAGGAACCACTTGGTAGCAAGTGTGTGTGAAACGGTCCATTTGCTCAGCAATGGCTTTCATCAGGCGTGGGTGACGGTGACCGGTGTTCAGCACCGCAATACCGCTAGCAAAGTCAATGTAGCGATTGCCTTCGATATCCCACAGTTCAGCGTTTTCGGCGCGTTCTGCGTAGAAATCACACATTACACCAACACCACGTGGGGTGGCGGCATCTTTACGTTTTTTCAGATCTGCGTTGCTCATGAGGCGACTCCGGGTCAATTCGTGTATTCAAGTATTCTGTTTTTTCGCGAGACAGGGCTGTCTGGTTGCTGACAGGTAACCGAAGAAAAAGCGATGTCATCGTGAATAGGGTATAGCTTAAGTCTTAGCTGGTGCTTTCAAAAGAGCCACTTGTGATGGATTATAGAGAACCATTGCAGTACCACTTCACCGCTGTATAAAAAATGCACCTAAACAGCAACGCTGTCTAGGTGCGATCAAGGGGGTGTAAAAGCAATTGTGTGGTGTGTGGGTCTTATCTAGTGATTGTGCCTAGGCAGTGTCTGGCTCACATTAATAAATGGCACGGCGCTTTCTAGCACGGCCCCCGTATTTAATTGGCCCACATCATTGCGGTAAATTTTTTGCCACGGTGTGGCGGTTGCCACCACAGGAGGGGTGAAGTTGGCTTTGCGGCGTGCAATTTCTGCGGCATCAACCAATGCATCGCAGCGACCATTATTCAAATCTACCCGTACTATGTCGCCGGTTTGCAGCCACGATAAACCACCACCGGCTGCGCTTTCAGGGGACGCATGCAGGATAGAAGGGCTATCTGAGGTGCCGGATTGCCTACCATCACCCAAGGTAGGCAAACTAGTAATGCCTTTTTGCAGCAAGGCTTTGGGTGGTTGCATGTTGACCACTTCGGCGGCTCCAGGCCAGCCCAAGGGGCCAGTGCCACGAATCACCAGAATACAATTTTCATCAATGTTCAGTGCGGGGTCATCTATGCGTTGGTGGTAGTCTTCTGAGCCCTCAAACACGATGGCACGTGCATCAAATACACCTTCATGGCCGGGTTTGCGCAAATACTGTTGTGCAAAGGCTTCCGAAATGACGCTGGTTTTCATGATGGCAAAGTCAAACAAATTACCTGATAGCACTCTAAAACCAGCTTGGTGTTTTAACGGCGCGGCATAGGGAAGGATTACGTTGCGGTCGGTACTTTCGCGGCCGTGTAGCGATTTGCTTAAAGGTTTACCATTCACATTGATGGGCTGCTCGTCTAGCTTACCGTTTTGCCATAGCTCCCACATGATGGCGGGTACGCCGCCTGCTCGGTGGAAGTTTTCACTGAGGTATTCGCCTGCAGGCTGCACGTTCGCTAGTAAAGGAATGTCATAGCCGTAGGTTTGCCAGTCGGCGTCGGCCAGCTCCACTCCCGCATGACGCGCCATGGCAACTAAATGAGGTTGTGCATTGGTAGAGCCACCAATCGCGGTGTTCACCCGAATAGCGTTTAAAAAGGCTGTGCGTGTCATTACATCTAAAGGGCGTATATCTTCGTGTACCAGTTCTACCGCGCGTTTGCCGGTGCGGTACGCCATTTGGGAGCGCTCCCGGTAAGCGGCGGGGATAGCTGCACAACTGGTGAGCGACATGCCTAAGGCTTCGGCCATGGCGTTCATGGTGGAAGCCGTACCCATAGTGTTGCAGTGGCCTACCGAAGGAGCAGAGTCTAAGGCGCGTTGGAAGAACTCCTCCTTATCTATGTCGCCGGCAGCATACGCACGTCGTGATTGCCAGATAACCGTGCCAGACCCTACACGTTTACCGTCGTGCCAACCATCTAGCATGGGGCCACCCGATAACACAATAGCGGGAATGTTAACGGTAGCTGCTGCCATTAACGCAGAAGGCGTAGTTTTGTCGCAGCCAGTGGTGAGTACGACGCCATCAATGGGGTAGCCATACAGAATTTCTACCAACCCCAAATACGCCAAGTTACGATCTAGTGCAGCGGTGGGACGTTTACAGTTTTCAAAAATAGGGTGCGTGGGGAACTCCATAGGAATGCCCCCTGCATCACGTATACCATCGCGTACCCGTTTCACTAGCTCTATATGTACACGGTTACAGGGTGTAAGGTCGCTCCCACTTTGTGCAATACCAATAATAGGTTTGCCAGAGCGCAGCTCCTCTGGGGTGATACCGTAATTCATGAACCGCTCCATATACAGAGCGGCCAAATCGATGTGCTCGTGGTTATCGAACCAGTCTTGCGAGCGTAGGCGTTTAGGTGTGTGTGGGCTAGTCATTGTTGCTAACCCTCCTTGGGATTCAGAGATTCAATCTGTAGCAGCAAAGCGCTATGGTCCAAATCAGCGCCACCGTTTTCGCATAAGGTGCCGAACAGCTCGGTCACACTAGAGGTTAAAGGCAGTTCCAACTGATGCAAGGCCATTTGCGACTGTATGTTGCGTAGGTCTTTGTATTGGTGCTTGCAGGGGCCACCGGGCTCGAAGTTGCGGTTGATCATGCGTTCGCCATGCAGTGCCAAGATGGTGCTTTCGGCAAAACCACCACGAATGGCGTCTCTGAATGCGGCGCCAGAGCCACCCGAGCGTGATACTAGCGTCATGGCCTCGGCAATGGCACCTATGGTGATGGCTACAATTTGTTGGTTAGCCAATTTAGCGACTTGCCCTGCACCGTGATCACCTACACGGGTTAATCGCCCTAAGGCGGCAAAAATGGGTGCTAAAGAGTCAATCAGTGCTGCAGGGCCGCCAGCCATCAACGCTAGCGTGCCTTCTTGTGCTCCTTTCACGCCACCCGATACCGGGCAATCAATAAAGTGCAATTGATGCTGTGCTAGGGCTGCTGCCAGTTTTTTAGCCGTAGCGGGGCGGGTAGAACTGCTGTCTATAAAGACCGTGCCGGGTTTGGCGGCGGCGATAATGGCAGGATCTAGCACTAGGTTTTCTACGGCCTCGTCATTGCTAAGCATGGTGAACACCACATCGGCGTGGCTGACGGCTTCGGCGGCGCTGTGTGCAAGCGTGGCGCCCAGTGGCACCAAGGCTTCTGCTTTTTCAGGGCTGCGATTCCATACCCAGAGTTCAAAGCCCTTTTTACGTAAGTTGGCGCACATGGGTGCGCCCATCAAGCCTGTACCCAAAAAAGCGATGCGTGGTTGTGGTGTAGTAGTCATGCTCCGGCCCTCATTTCGTCGTCAATGTATTGTTGAATGATCTCATCGAAATTTTGCTCGGCGCTAAAGCCTAAGGCAAGGGCCCGTTTGGCGTCGAAGCCAGGGGCCCAGCCTGTGACCATTCTTTGAATGTCTGGATTGGGTTGGTACTGGATCAGACGCGTGGCCTCGTCACCCGCTATACGTCGCAAGGCTTGGATTTGTTCGTCTACGGTTACGCTTACCCCGGGCATAAAGAGTGAGCGTCTGGCCCCTAATGGTGCGGTGTCCATGGTTGCGGCATGCAAAAAGAAGTTCACGGCTGAACGTGGGGAAGCGTGCCAGTGCCTAACGTTAGGGTCTACCGGCAAGATGGCGGTTTGGCCGTTTAACGGTTCGCGAATAATGGACGAGAAAAATCCGGATGCTGCCGCATTGGGTTTGCCGGGGCGCACGCAGATAGTGGGTAAACGTATGCCTACGCCATCCATAAACCCACGGCGGGAATAATCGGCTAACAGCAGCTCGGTAATGGCTTTTTGTGTGCCATAGCTGGTAAGCGGGGTGAGGTGAAAGTCGTCAGGAATTGGAAAAGGCAGGGGAGCACCCACCACGGCAATCGAGGATGCAAACACCATGCGTGGGTAATAACCATCTTCTTGATGGGCGTGGCGTATAGCCTCAAATAATTGATGGCTACCCGCTAAGTTGATGGCATAACCTTTGTCGAAGTCCTTTTCGGCTTCGCCTGAAACGATAGCCGCCAGATGAATGATCAGATCGGGCCTATCATGCACAATTTTTTCTGCTGCCTGAGGGCTAGAGAAATCAATGCAGTGATACTGGTAGCGGTCTGACGCCAGTGGCATGGGTAAGGCAGGGCTGACGTCATACAGTTGCATAGATTGTATGGGCGAGCTGGCGGCTAAACCGTGTTGTAGCAAATGGTTGGTCAGCTTGAAACCTATCATGCCAGCGGCACCAATGATGGCAATACGCATGTTGTTTGTCTCCTCTTAGGGTAAAACCCGATTAGAGTCATCAGGCTTTTTTTCTATAGTTTAGTTGTCTGACAATATGATGTCTGGTTTAAAAGTGCAGGTCAATCCCAAAATGACCACACTTCATCCCTACAGGAAAGAAAAAAATTGAACGCACACTCCTACTCGCCAACGGCAGCTGAAACGCCCGTAGATCGTCACGATGCAGTTACCGTATGTGCGCAGTTGCGGCAGTTAGTGGGGGGCGAGCATGTGTGGCCAGGCGATGATGCGCGTGCTGAGCCGTGTTTACGTGATTGGCATGGTGATCACGTAGCTGCTGCGTTGGCGGTGGTGATGCCTGCTAATACAGAGCAAGTACAAAACGTAGTGCGCTACTGTGCGGAACAAGCAATTGCCGTAGTTCCGCAAGGGGGGAACACGGGGCTGGTGTTGGGGGCGTTGCCTCTGGGTACCGATATGCGTGTCATCGTGCTGGGGCTAGGGCGTATGAATGCCATTAGAGATATGGACCACGACAACTACGCTATGACCGTAGAGGCAGGCTGCATTTTGCAAACGGTGCAAGACGCTGCTGCCGCACAAGGGTTTTTGTTCCCTGTTTCCTTGGGTGCAGAGGGAAGTTGCCAAATAGGCGGCAATATCAGCACCAACGCTGGTGGGGTGAACGTCTTGCGCTATGGCATGATGCGCGAGCAAGTGCTGGGCTTAGAAGTGGTACTGCCAGATGGCAGCGTGCTGCACAACCTGAAGGGCTTGCGTAAAGATAACCGTGGTGTCGATGTGAACCAGTTCTTTATTGGTGCGGAAGGGGCTTTAGGCATCGTGACCGCCGCATCTTTACGCTTGTCGCCCTTACCGCAAAATGTAGTGACCGCCTTATTGGCCTTGGATTCAGTACACGATGCAGTGCAGTTGTATTTGCAAGCACGAAAACGTTGTGGCGACCTAATGACAGCCTTCGAATTGATGCCGCAAAACGTATTAACGCTTGCGCAAGAAGCATTGCCAGACACCACAGCCCCCATGTCGCTTACCCACTCTACCTATGTGTTAGTGGAGTTTTCAGGAGCTGAGCTGGTAGATGTAGCCGGTATTTTGGAAGGTTTTTTAGAGCGCGTGATGGAAGACGGTCTATTACAAGATGCGGTTATTGCCCACACCCAAACACAAGCTGCCACCTTATGGCGTTACCGCGAAGCCGTGAATGAAGCCCAAGCCTTACGTGGGTTGCATTTGCGCTCTGATGTGTCGGTATCAATTTCTCGTATGGCCGAGTTTGTTGAGCAGATACAGCAACGATTACAGCAGGCTTTTCCTACTTCATTAGTAGTGGGCTACGGCCACATCGGTGATGGCAATGTGCATGTCAATGTATTGCCACCTGCAGAGTTTACGACTGAGCAGCGCATGGAATTAATCGCAGCGGGGGGCGACATCATTACTGAATGCGTGATGACGTTTAACGGTAGCTTCAGTGCCGAGCATGGTGTGGGGCGACTAAAAAAACATACCTTTGAGCATTATGCCGATGCGGCACAGAAAATTTTGATGCACAAATTAAAGCAGTGTGTAGACCCAAAAAACATCATGAATCCCGGTTGTTTGTTGTCCTGACTGGACGCTATGTGCGCTTACAAGGCACACTCGCTATTTTCAGCTAGTGTCAGCCCAAGGAGAAATGTCAGTCATGGCTATTTTTGATCAGATCCAGCGTGTGGAAAGTTTGCCAGCGATGATTGCCCGCCAGATCTACGACAAAGTGGTACAGGGACAGTTGAAAGCAGGGGACCGATTACCCACAGAAAGTGAGTTGTCTGAGAGCTTTGGTGTGAGCCGCACAGTAGTGCGTGAAGCCATTGCACAGCTACGTCACGAAGGACTAGTTGAAACCAGACGTGGGGTAGGGGCGTTTATTACCGAGCCAGAACGCCGACAGTTTTTACGTTTAGACGACTTGTCGCTAAATGAGCCTGAAGCATTTCGCAGCCTGTTCCAGTTACGTAGTGTGCTGGAAGTGGAGGCGGCTGGTTTGGCTGCACAGCACCATACCGAGGAGGAAATGGCGCGTATTGATGATGCACTAAACCGCATGATTCATGCCGATAAGTGGAGTGATGATGGCGTAGTGGCCGACTTGGATTTTCACTCCGAGGTTGCCAATGCAACGGGCAATGAATACTTCCCGCTGTTTATTGGTTTTATTAGTGAAAAGATGCATCAAGCCATGAATACGTCGCGCAATTATTACGAGCGAGACGAAATAGTCAAAATCACTATTGATGAACACGTAGCTGTGCGCGATGCCATAGCCAGAAGGGATGTGGAGGGAGCCCGTAAAGCCATGGAAGCCCATATTTTGGGTGGTGCACAGCGTGTCAAATTGCAGGCAGAAGACAAAGCGGCACTCTATAAGCCGCGCGAGCTGTAGGTTTTCCTCATGCCAAGACGGTAGGGAGAAGCTGCAGATGCACCGATATAAACACAAAGGAGTCAAGGTACATGCAGTGGATAATAGATTGGTTTTACCGTTTTCTTGGCCTAGTGCTGGCCATCCTGCTCGCCGGCATGGTGGTCATGGTATTTGGCAACGTGGTGCTGCGCTACGCGTTTAACACCGGATGGATGATCTCAGAAGAATTGTCCCGTTTCTTCTTCGTCTGGCTGACCTTCACTGGGGCTGTGCTGACCTTCAAAGAGCATAGTCATATGGGTATTGAAACCCTTACTTCCCGCTTATCACGCAACGGTCAGTTGATCTGTATGGCGGCCACTAACCTCATCATTATGGCGTGTGCCTACATTTTTGCAGCAGGTACATGGGAACAGTTAGAGGTGAACGCAACAATGTATGCTCCTGTCACCGGCCTCTCGTTGGCATGGGTGTATGGCATAGGTATGTTCACGGGTGTGGGGGTGTTTGTGATCGCCGGCTTCCGATTGCTAACGGTGCTGACCGGTAAAGTCAGTGACGTAGAGTTAGACCGCTTTGCAGGCGGCCACGGGTCTAGCGCGGAGTAAGCTCACCATGACATTACTGATTTTTGTGGCTTCATTACTGGGAGCCATGGCTATAGGCGTGCCTGTTGCCTTCGCGTTGATCTTTTGTTCGCTGATGCTAATGCTGCAATTGGATATGTTTAATGCCCAAATCGTGGCGCAAAACATGATCTCGGGGGCAGATACCTTTACTTTATTGGCGATACCGTTTTTCCTCTTGGCGGGCGAGTTGATGAACTCGGGAGGCTTGTCCCGTCGCATCATTGATTTTGCCTTAGCGTGTGTGGGTCATATCAAAGGGGGCTTGGGCTTGGTAGCCATTGTGGCGGCGGTGATTATGGCGAGTTTGTCTGGCTCTGCTGTCGCCGACTCCGCCGCATTGGCTGCGATTCTGGTACCTATGATGCGCGAAGCGGGCTATAACGTGCCGCGTTCTGCTGGGGTGATTGCAGCAGGTGGTGTGATTGCACCGGTAATTCCCCCCTCAATGGCCTTCATTATTTTCGGTGTGGCTGCCAACGTTTCTATCTCGCGTTTGTTTATGGCGGGTATTGTGCCGGGCTTGTTGATGGCACTGACCTTGGTAGTGATTTGGATGGTAGTAGGGCGCAATAGCACCAGCACAACGCTTCCCAAACGATCAGGTAAAGAACGTTTACAAGCCACCGCACGTGCGTCGTGGGCCTTGGGTATGCCTGTGATCGTACTGGGTGGTATACGCATGGGCATGGTGACTCCTACCGAGGCGGCGGTGATTGCGGCAGTGTATGCCTGGCTAGTTGGTACCTTTGTGTATAAAGAGCTGCGTTTACGCGATCTTTATACCGTGTTGCTGCGCTCGGCCAAAACCACTGCGGTAGTGATGTTCTTGGTTGCTGCAGCATTGGTATCAGCTTGGTTGATTACCGCAGCGGATATTCCTGCCGAGCTAGGTGGTTTCTTAGAGCCTTTTATTGAGCATCCCAAGGTGCTGATGTTGATCATGATGCTGCTGATTTTTGTGATTGGTACCGCATTGGATCTCACTCCCACGCTATTGATTCTGACCCCTGTGTTGCTGCCTATCGTGAAGATGGCAGGCATTGATCCGGTGTACTTCGGGGTGATGTTTGTGATGAATACCTGCATTAGTTTGCTGACGCCTCCCGTAGGCGTAGTGCTAAACGTAGTCAGTGGCGTAGCCAAAGTGCCATTGGGGAAGGTCATTGTGGGTGTGGGGCCATTCCTGTTGGGCTATTTCCTGCTGTTAATGCTGTTCGTAGCCGTACCTGAAATCATTACCGTACCCATGAAGTGGCTGTATTGAAGCTTGCCCTAGAAGGTAGGCAGATTCTGAACTAAGGAGACAAAGACATGAAAAAACTTGTACTAAGCAGCATGATTGCCCTAATAGGTCTGAGCGCGGCCTTGCCTGCACATGCCGATTTTGCTAAACGCAATATCCGTATTTCTAACGGACTGAATGCGGAGCACCCTGTGGGTAATGGCGTAGAGGCCTTTAATGCCTGCCTGCAAGAGAAATCAGGCGGTCAGATGAAACTGACAGCGTATTGGAGTGGTTCGTTAGGAGGCGACATTCAGGCTACACAAGCATTGCGCTCAGGTACCCAAGAGGCGGTAATTACGTCGTCGTCACCCTTGGTGGGGTTAGTGCCAGCGTTGGGGGTGTTTGACTTACCTTTCTTGTTTGCCAATGACGAAGAGGCCGATGCGATTCAAGATGGCGCATTTGGTGACTTTATCAATGAGAAGTTAGCTGAACAGGGCTTGGTGAACTTAGCGTATTGGGAAAATGGTTTCCGCCAATTCAGCAACTCCAAGCGCCCCATCGAGAAATGGGAAGACTTCAATGGCATCAAACTGCGTGTGATGCAGAACAATATTTTCTTGGATACCTTTAACAACTTAGGGGCCAATCCAACGCCTATGGCATTTGGCGAGATTTTCTCGGCTCTGGAAACGGGGGCGATTGATGGTCAGGAAAACCCCTTCGTGACCATTGATACATCAAAGTTTTTTGAAGTGCAGAAATACGTGTCGGTGACTAACCATGCTTACACGCCGTTCTTGGTGTTGTTCTCTAAACGTATCTTGGATAAATACTCGCCAGAAGAACAAGCCGCTTTGCGTGAATGCGCGATTGTGGGGCGCGATGTACAGCGAAAAGCAATTCGAGAGTTGTCGGCGCAGTCTTTAGCCACTATTAAAGCGGCAGGTGTACAGGTTAACGAGTTAACCCCCGACGAGCAGAAACGTATGTTGGAAAAATCACAGGTGGTGTACGACAAGCACAAAGCTGAAATTGGTGAAGACGTAGTACAGCGCGTGCAAGAGTCTTTAGCTGCTATTCGTAACCAGTAATCTATCCGAACTAGCCGATGTGTAAGGCATCGGCTACCTGTGGGAGTGCAAAATGAGTCTACAAGGAAAAGTAGTACTGGTGACGGCAGCGGCACACGGTATAGGTCAGGCATCGGCGTTGGCATTGGCGCGAGCAGGTGCCACTGTGTATGCCACCGATATAGATGAGGACGCATTGCAGGTATTGCGTGCACAGTGCTCCTCTATTGTTACTTATCGTATGAATGTGCGTGACCGAAACGAAATTGATACCGTAGTAAAACGCATAGGGGCAATGGACATACTGTTTAACTGTGCGGGTTATGTGCAAAATGGCACCGTGTTGCAGGCGACGGAAGAAGATTTTGACGTGGCCTTTGATCTGAACGTGAAATCTATGGTGCGCACCGTACAAGCGGTGCTGCCTGGCATGCTGGAACGGGGTGATGGCAGCATCATCAATGTGGCCTCAGTAGTCAGTTCATTGAAGGGGGTAATTAATCGCTGCTCCTACGGAACAACCAAAGCGGCGGTGATAGGCTTAACTAAGTCCATAGCGGCCGATTATGTCACCCAAGGCATACGGTGTAACGCCATTTGCCCCGGCACGGTGCAAAGTCCGTCGTTAGACCAGCGTTTGGCTGCTACAGGCGATTACGATGCAGCCATGACGGCGTTTATTGCTCGCCAGCCTATGGGGCGTTTAGGTACGCCTGATGAAATAGCCGATTTGGTGGTGTATTTGGCTGGCGCACGCTACACCACAGGGTCTGTGTATGCCATTGATGGTGGTATGTTGATCTAGCCATCTCTCTGGCCTGACCAGTTTCAACCTTTTTAGTCCGTTAGTTAGGTTGCCCCACGACTTCTGTTGTGGGGCTTTTTTGCGCACTTTGTGTACAGATTTCAGTCAAACCTGCGGAGATTCCTCTTTTTTCGTTATGATTCTGACTCAGAGTGAGGTGAAGGTGCCATTAGGTACTGATGGTTAACCCTAGGTTTGGTTTTTTTTTCTTGATTAATTGCCGTGGTATCAGGTAGCTTAGTGGCCTGACCACTAGGCCAGAATAATGTGGAACAATCATGAGCGTTTTTGAAGCCGTCGCAGTGCCGCGTTTGTATCGGGTTATCGCCGATCAAATTGCCTCAAAAATCCAGCAGGGCGAGTTTCCTGTAGGAAGTAGGCTGCCGTCTGAGCGCGAATTGGCAGAGCAGCTACAAGTTAGCCGTGCCTCCATCCGCGAAGCGTTGATTGCATTGGAATTAGAAGGGTATGTAGCGGTACGCGTGGGTACAGGGGTATTTGTACTGAGCGACCAGCAACGTCACCTGAATCAAAGCTCCGATGTGAGTCAGCCTGCTCAAGTAGACAATGATTTTGGCCCCTTTGGTTTGTTGGAAACCCGTTTGTTGTTAGAGCCGGAAAGTGCCGAATTGGCTGCTGCGCTCGCCACGGAAGAACAACTGCAAGCCATTCAGGCTGCGTACGAAAGCATGGAAGGTAGTTCCACGCCGGCGCACGAAGACAGGGCTTTTCATATGGCCATTGCCGCGGCCTGTGGCAACAGTGCCTTGGCAGCCACTATCGCGCACGTATGGGAACTGGCATTACACAGTCCTATGTTCTCGCGCATGGAAAAACATTTTGTAGATGCCAATGTTTGGGAAAAAGCCCAAATGGAACATGGCCGTATTTTGGATGCCATCAAGTCTCGCGACAAAGTGCGAGCTCGATCTGCGATGCATGACCACTTGGTTAGCATCTTGGCGCGTTTACGCGTTGATTTTGGAAATGAAGGTATAGGTTAGCCGCCTTATTTAGGCTGTTCTTAGGAGAAGGGAATGAGACTGAAGAAATCCTTATTCGGTTTAGTCATGACAGGTGCATCGCTGTTGGCGATGGCTCCAGCACACGCATTGGATATCAAACTGGGCCACGTGTTGGCACCTAACCATAGTTGGGGTGTGGCTGCAGACGGGTTCGCTCAAGAAGTTAAAGAGCGTACAGATGGTCGCGTTAATTTCGTGACTTACCCTAGCGGTCAGCTTGGTAATGAAAAAACCATGCTGGAAGGTCTGCAAATTGGTAGCCAAGGCGCAGCGATTATCGGTAGCGGTTCCCTGCAACCTATTGATGCCAAATTCGGTATCGTAGAACTGCCTTACACATGGGCTAACGTTCAACAAGCGTACAACGCGTACGACGGTGAACTGGGTGAGCAATTGGCTGAATTGGCCGACAAACGCAACCTGGTTATCGTATCTTGGTGGGAAAACGGTTTCCGTCACATGACAAACAACCGCGGCCCTATCAACACACCAGCTGACATGGTTGGCCTGAAAACACGTGTGACTCCAGACAAAATGCGTTTGGATACCTTCACAGCGTTAGGCGCAAACCCAGCTCCTTTGGCTTTCGGTGAGTTGTACTCCGCATTGCAGCAAAAAGTGTTTGATGCACAAGAGAACCCTCTGTCCATCATCTACACATCGTCTTTCTTTGACGTGCAGCAGTACGCTTCTTTGACAGGCCACGTATGGGGTCCTGCCAGCTTGATTATCTCCAAACCTATCTGGAAGAAAATCTCTGACGAAGACAAAGCAATCATTTTGGAAGCTGCCGCTACATGGCGTGACAAACAGCGCGAGATGGTTCAAGAAGGCGAATTGGAATTTGTTCGTCTGTTAGAAGAAAAAGGTATGAAAGTGAATACGGTTGACCCAGCTCCATTCATGGAAGCGGTACAACCAGTGTGGGCTGAGTACGAGAAAGTATTTGGTCAAGACCTGATGGATACTTTGCAGAAATACCGTCAGGAGAACTAAATAATGGTTATACGGCGACTAATCGCCGGTTTGTCCCACGCCTGCCTGTACTTGGCAGCGCTTGGGGCAGCCCTAATGGCGGTGTTGATCAGTTATGTGGTGGTGCTGCGTTTCGGCTGGCATCAGACCCCACATTGGGCAGAAGAATTGCCTCGCTTCATCTTGGTATGGAGTGCTTTCTTGGGCGGCGTGGCATGTACGTACCGTCGTTCTCATTTAACAGCAGGTTTGCTGTCCACCATCCTACCTGATGGCCCACTGCAAGATTTCGTGCGCAAGATTGGGGATGTCGCCATGATTTTTGGTCTGGCCGTATTGGGTTACGCCGGCTGGGAACTGAGTGAATTGACAATGGGACAACCTTTACCCGCCATTGGCGTGGATGCAGGGTATGTCTACTTAGCATTACCCGTGGCATGTGCTGCCATGGTGATCGTTCAGCTGGGACAATTGTTCGGGCTGGTTTCGGATGAAGCGAAGGAGAGCTGATCATGTCGTTAGGTGCTTTAGCGCTTCTTGGTATTTTTGCTGTAACCCTATTAATCGACGTGCCAGTGGCCTTCGGCCTGGTACTGGCTTCCGTAGCCTACTTGCTGTTGTTTGATGCCGCACCTACGATGGTTGCCGCCCAACAGTTTGTTTCCGGTTTAGATAGTTTTACATTGCTCGCCATCCCGCTGTTTGTGTTGGCGGCGCAGTTGATGAACAGTGCTGGTCTGACACAACGTATCGTACGTTTGTGTGCAGCCATCGTGGGTGATGTACCCGGTGGCTTGGCGATCGTGGCTGTTCTGGCTTGTATGATGTTTGGTGCATTGTCCGGTTCGGGCGTGGCTGATGTAGTAGCTATTGGTAGCTTGATGCTGCCAACGATGGCGCAGCGTGGCTATGATCGTGGCTTTAGTGCAGCGCTGATCGGGTGTGCTGGGGCGAGCTCCACCATTATTCCTCCTAGCATTGTGCTGATTGTCTACGGCACGATTACCGATACGTCCGTGGGCAAACTGTTCATGGCTGGTATTATTCCAGGTCTGTTGCTGGGCTTGTCCTTGATCGTGGTTGCGATCTGGATGTCTCGTAAACACGGCTGGAGTGGTGGTCAACCTTTCAACGCCAAAGAACTGCGTACCTCTTTCATTGATGCATTGCCTGCATTGATGGTGCCTGTGCTGATTATTGGTGGTATTAGGTTCGGTATCTTTACCGCAACTGAAGCTGCATCCAGCGCGATTGTGTACGCCCTGCTGATTGGTGCATTCTGGTACCGTTCTCTGTCCCTGAAAAAACTGTGGAACGACCTGAAAGTTACAGCTGAAATCAGCGCATCTATTCTGTTGATTATCGGTGCAGCAGCGTTGTTCGCATGGATTCTGATTGCAGAACAGTTGCCACACAGCTTGGCTCAATTCTTGGTGAACTTCACTGATAGCAAATACGGCGTATTGCTGTTGATCATGGCTGTACTGCTGGTATTGGGTACCTTCATGGAAGCTATCGCGCTGATTATTATCGTGGCTCCTGTTGTGATGCCTGCGATTCACCACTTCGGTATTGATCCTGTGCACTTTGGTATTTTGTTGGTGGTTAACTTGGCGATTGGTGCTAACACACCGCCGTTGGGTGTGGACTTGCTGGCAGCGTGTCGAATCGGTGGTATTCGTATGGTGCAAACCTTGCGTCCGCTGTCGTGGATGGTGTTGGCGATGTTGTCCGTCTTGATGCTGTTGATGTTCGTGCCATCCCTGGTGATGTTCTTGCCGAACACCGTAGCGTAGGAGACCAAGCATGACACAAGCGTTCTCATTGTTACGTCGTCCGCCTGCATTGCGTCGTTCCTGGCAGTTTGTGCCAGGTATGGACCAAGCAGCCCACCAAGCTGCTGTAGAAGGCATGGCTGATGTGGTGGTGGCGGATCTGGAGGAGTTCACTCGTCCAGAAGACAGACCCGTAGCACGCCAACGTCTGCATGACCTGTTCGCCGCTTGCAAAGCGGCGGGCAAGGTTGCTGCAGTGCGTATTAATAAGTTGGAAGAAGACGGTCACGAAGATTTGGCAGGTATTATGGCTGCGGCACCGCAAGCTATTTTGTTGCCTCACTCCGAGCATGCTGCACAGATCGCTGCATTGGATGCAGCCATTACTGAGTGGGAAGCTAAGTTTGGTCTGACAGCAGGCCAAACCGAGATCATTCCTACGTTGGAATCTGCGTTGGCATTGGTGAATTGCACGGCAGTGCTGAAAGCCTCACCACGTGTATCGGCTTGCTTGTTGGCAGCAGAAGACCTTAGTGCTGACTTGTGGTTGGAACGTAGTGCTACAGGCACGGCGCTATACGCCATTCGTCAACGCTTTGTGATCGAATGTCGTGCCGCAGGCGTGGTCGCTATTGATTGCCCCTTCAACTTCAAAAATGAAGAAGCATTCAAAGCTGATCTGGCTTGGGCTCGTAGCGTAGGTTTGCAAGCTAAATGTGTAGTGAATGCACGTCAAACACCCGTGGTGCACGAGTACTTCTCTCCCTCGGTTGCAGACGTGGCAGCGGCTGAAGCGTTGCTTGCTAAAGCAGCTAGCCAAGATGCTTCCACACCGGATGATCAATGGGTAGATGGTCCGGTAGCCGCAACGGCAAGACGTGTAGTAATGCGCGCTGCGCTGTTTGCCGGCTATGAGCAGGATGTACGTGGCGGGGTCTAACTGGCCTGACCACTTATAAGTAGTACGAAGCCCCTGTATGTGTTGAACATAACCGTGCAGGGGCGCTAACGCCTCAGTCCTTGCAGGCTTTAGCGTAATTAACAGGTTTTTTTATACGTTGTAGCAAACAAACCTGCTATGATTGTAATTAAGGTGGTCTGGCCACTAGGCCACTTGTAAGAATATGCCATGGCGTACCGGTAGAGCAGCGGTAGCCATCATTGTTTATAGGGAATGGAAATGAGCAATAACCGTCACGCTGGTAAAGCCATCGCAGAGAGCTTGGCCCTACATGGAGTTGATCGTGTGTTTGTAGTGCCGGGTGAAAGCTACCTGGCCGTGCTGGATGGTTTGTACGACACAAACATCCAAAGCGTGGTGTGCCGTCATGAAGCCGCTGCAGCCTACATGGCTGATGCGTACGGTAAGTTCACTGGCAAGCCTGGTGTTGCCATGGTGACTCGTGGCCCTGGCGCCGCTCAAGCCTTCACTGGTATTCATACAGCATGGCAAGATGGCGTGCCTATGGTGTTGTTCGTAGGTTTGATCCCTGTAGCAGACCGTGAGCGCGAGTCGTTCCAAGAATTTGATCCTAAAGCGTGGTTTGGTTCACAGTGCAAACGTGTGTTTGTATTGGATAGCGCCGAGCGTGCCTCTGAAGTTGTTGCTGAAGCATTCTTCGCCGCTATGGAAGGTCGCCCAGGCCCAGTGGTGGTTGGCTTGCCTGAAGACATCATCCGTGAAGAATTTACACGTGAGTTGCAGCCTGTGTTGCCAGTGGCGCAAGGTGCTGTAGGCCAAGACGAATTGGCAGCGCTGACAGCAGCGTTGGCATCCGCTAAAAAACCAATGTTGTTCGTAGGTGGTCAGAACTGGGATAGCGAAGCATCCCGTCAATTGACTCACTTCGCTGAGCAAAACCGTATTCCTGTGCTGCACGATTGGCGTGCTGCTGACCGTATTCCTTTTAACTCACCTGCGCACGCTGGTTACTTGGGTTATGGCCGTGATGACGCAACTGCTGCGTTGTACGCTGAATCCGACGTGCTGGTTGCTGTAGGCGTAGTACCTGGCGACGTATCTACTGATGGCTACACATTGCGTCAAGATACCTCTGCTATTACATACCAAGTGAATCTGGACACCAGCTTGCGTGGTCGCAGCGGTGCAATGACTCACCAAATCTTGGCAAACCCTAAAGTGTTTGCTCGTACCGTAGAAACACTGGAGTTGGCCGGTGCAGAGCAGCGTCAAGCATGGTTTGACCGTTGCCACGCTGTTCAGCGCGAATACTCCCGTTTCCCAACAGAGCTGCCACGTACTGCACCTGGTACAGCACACATGACAGCGCTGATGGAAGCTATTGTTAAACGCTTGCCTGACGATGCGGTATACAGCTTTGGTGCAGGTAACCACTGCATTTGGGCGCAGCGCTACTTGCCTACCAACGTATTCCCAAGCCAATTGAGCGCTCGTAACGGTGCGATGGGCTACAGCGTTCCAGCCGGTATCGTGGCGTCATTGCAATCGCCTGAGCGTGTGTCGGTAGTGATTGCTGGTGACGGTGAGTTCTTCATGAACGAAGCTGAGCTGTCCACAGCAGTGACTTACGGCGCGCCAATCTTGGTAGTCATGATGGATAACCAGCAGTACGGCACTATCCGTCTGCACCAAGAGCAGCACTACCCAGGCCGTGTGTCGGGTACGCAGTTGCAGAACCCTAATTGTGAATTGTTGGCACAAGCTTTTGGTGCATACGGCGCGCGTATTACCGATGACTCCCAAATTGAAGCAGCTGTAGAAGCCGCGTTCAAAGCAATTCTGGAAGAAAAACGACCTGCAATTCTGCAGATCGTGACGGATCAGGCTTTGGCATTGCCAGAGTCTGTAGCATAAGGTGCAGCCAATCGCCGAAGAGCGATGAACCTTGCCACACTACGGCTAAAAGCTGTTGAGCACCTAGGAACGGCCCGAATCTGTGAAAGCAGGTTCGGGCTTTTTCTTTGTGGGCGTAGACAATGAACAGGGCCTCGTTTCTTAGCGTGTTGCTGGTTACGGCAAGCACAACATCTTCTCAGTTAGGCTGGTGAGACGTTGCTATGACGATAAGGGGAGCGCTGGAAGGGTGTGTGTGTCAGCACAAATTAAAACGTGCTGTAGAGGCGCAGAATAGGCCTTAGAAAGGCATGCTTTCGTGCAAGGTCTCTCGCACGAAAGCATGGGTACTACTTACACTGTCAGATCAATCCATGTGGATTTCAAACTGGTGTATTTGTCTATCGCGTGTATGGACTTGTCACGACCAAAGCCGGACTGTTTCACACCGCCAAATGGCATAGCAATATTGCCATTGAAGTAGCAGTTTACCCAGACCAAACCAGCTTCCAATTCACGACCCATGCGGTGCGCTCGGCTGATGTTGCTGGTCCACAGGCCGGCACCTAAGCCGAACTCGTGGTCATTCGCCATGTGCAGAACTTCTTCTTCAGTGTCGAATACCGTTACGGCCAACACAGGCCCAAAGATTTCTTCACGAATGATGCGTACATCTTGTGAGGGCACTTCAAAAATGGTGGGCTCAATGTAGTAGCCGCCAGTTTCGGTACGAACTTGCTGGCCGCCTGTCAGCAGCGTGGCTTGTTCGCAGCCAGACGCAATGTAGTTCATCACTGTGCCCATGTGCTGCTGTGTCACCATAGCGCCCATCGCAGTTTTGGGGTCCAAAGGATTACCCGGCTGCATGGTTTTGGCGTGAGCAATCAGCTTCTCTTTGAAGCTTTCGTAGATGCCACGTTGTACGTACAGACGTGAACCTGCAATACATACTTCGCCTTGGTTGTTGAAAATGCCCACAGCAGCCATCAGAGCGGCTTTGTCTAAGTCTGGGCAGTCATCAAACACGATGTGTGGAGATTTACCACCACACTCCAACCAGATTTGTTTTAGGTTGGACTGACCGGAGTACTGCATAAAGCGTTTACCGGTCATGGTGGAGCCGGTAAATGTCAGGCAATCTACGTCTGGGTGCAAACCCAATGCTTGACCTGCACCGGGGCCTGTGCCGGGCACAATGTTCAGCACGCCTGGAGGCAAACCAGCTTCCAGCGCTAACTCACCCAAACGAATAGCTGTCAGCGGTGTAGCGTCAGCAGGTTTCAAGATAACGCTGTTACCCGCTGCTAGTGCAGGAGCCACTTTCCACGATGACATCATCAGAGGGAAGTTCCAAGGCACCACAGCAGCCACTACGCCCAAGGGATGACGTGTAATGGTGGCTAGAGCATTGTTATCGGTAGGGGCGATTTCATCGTATTGTTTGTCGATGAGTTCGCCGTACCAGGCGTAAGCGGTGGCGGATTCTGGAATATCAAATTGTGTGGTTTCACTGATGGGTTTACCCATGTTCAGCGTTTCCAACAGCGCGATATCATCCAGGTTTTCACGAATCAGTTGCGCCAAGCGTTGCAGGATTTCTTTGCGCTGCACGCGTGGCATGTTGCGCCAAACGCCAGATTTAAAGGCGCGGCGAGCAGATTGAACGGCTACATCAATATCCGCTTCGTTGCAGGAGGCAACTTGGGCCAGAACTTGGCCGCTAGCAGGGTTAACAATGTCCAGAACGTCGCCATTGCCTTGGTAGGCTTTACCATCAATGATGGCTTGGCTGCGGAACGACAACTGGGCTGCCCGTTGTTCCCAGTCCTGCAGGGTGAGGGGTGTAGTCATGTATAACTTCCGTAGAGCAAAAAGGGCTGCCGTGTGGGCAGCCCGAATAATTAGCAGACTTTAGCCTGCTCCAGCATTGCGCCCAGCAACACGTTGGCACCGATGGCTACGTGTTCAGGTTTGGCGTCTTCGATTTCGTTGTGGCTGATCCCGTCTTTGCAAGGGATGAAGATCATGGATGTGGGGTGTTTGCTTGCAACGAACACCGCATCGTGGCCAGCGCCAGTCACGATATCTTGGTGAGAGTAACCACGAGCCTCGGCTTGTGCACGCACGCTGTTGATCAGGTGAGGCGCAAATGGGGTTGGTGGGAACTGTTGGATATCAGTGATAGTGATATCGGTGGTGTAACCAGTGTGCTCACCTTGGGCTACGTCTGCGCACAGTTTGCGGAAACGTGCTTCCATTTCGTCTAGCAACGCGCTGTTTTCGTGGCGCAGGTCAACACTGAAGCTCACTTTGCCAGGAATAACGTTACGAGAAGATGGGTATACATCCAACACGCCAACGGTACCACGGCCTTGAGGGGCGTATTCACGGGCGATATCAATTACGCCTTGAACGATGTAAGACGCGGAGTACAACGCATCTTTACGCAATTCCATAGGTGTAGGGCCAGCGTGAGCTTCCATTCCAGTTACCGCTACGTCATACCAGCGCAGACCCAAAGAGCCTGTGACCACACCGATTACGTTGTCGTTAGCTTCCAATACAGGACCTTGCTCAATGTGAGCTTCGATGTAGCTGCCAAAGGCGTGGCCAGGTACGGGGTAGTCACCGTCGTAGCCGATGTTTTTCAGTTCTTCGCGTACCGATTTGCCATCCAGATCCACGGCGTCCAGCGCAGTTTCAATAGGGAATACTTGGCAGAATGCACCGGAACCCATCATCACAGGCACAAAGCGTGTACCTTCTTCGTTGGTCCAGATGATCAACTCCATTGGAGCTTCGGTTTCGATGTTGTTCTCGTGCAAGGTGCGCATGACTTCCAAACCAGCCATTACACCAAAGCAACCATCGAACCTGCCGCCGGTGGGCTGTGTGTCGATGTGGCTACCTGTGGCAACGGGGGGGAGGCTTGGGTTACGGCCAGGGCGGCGACCAAAGATGTTACCCACTTGGTCGACGGTAATGGTCATCCCCGCCTCACGCATCCAGCCGCAAACCATGTCGCGTGCCTGGCCGTCCAGTGCTGTCAACGCCAAACGGCAGTTACCGCCTTTGGGTGTGGCACCAATTTTGGCCAGATCCATCAACGATTGCCAGAGGCGTTCGCCGTTGATGTTTAGGGAGGTGATGTCGGTCATGAGATTTTCCTTGCTGCAAAAAAAACGATGATTCCTAGCGTTTGAACTCGATCTCTACGAATACAAATGGCTCGGGACCAGGATTAATAACGTTGTGTTGCACGCCGGCTTGCCGGCAATAACTTTGACCCTGAGTAAGAGCATTGCTATGACGAGTACCGTCAGGAAGTTCCAACTGCAGAGTGCCGGTAGTCATTGGTACTACTACATAGTCCATGTCGTGGCCGTGCCAGCCGGTTTCGGCACCGGGCTCGAAGTACCATTCGGTGACACGCGTAAAGTCGTTGTCAATTTGTACGGTAGGGCGGGCTGCTGGTCGTTGCTGGTTCATAGACTGTCCTTTGGTTGGTAATCACTTTCTACATCATGGGCATGGTGCTGAAGAAAAAAGCTTTTTGCATTCAGTCATGGGGCCATTTAGGGTGGTATGATTTTTATAACCTTCAACCATCACAAATAGAAAGCGTTTCTATTCATAGACAACGCATTCTCTGATGTGGAGTTTAGGTTTAGTATTCAGGTGGTCAGGCCACAAGACCAGTTTAATGGAAAATCACCAAAAAAGGTGCATGGTGTTTTCCATAGGTGATACCTGTCCCCCAAAGCGTATGTGTGATGAGACAGAAAAATGATCGCAAGCGTATTGCATGAGTTGCTTTTACAACGTCTGGAGCGAGATAGCGGGAAGCCTTTATCCCGTCAGGTCTATGAGGCGTTTAGCGCATTAATTTTGCAGGGTGATCTGCGTGCGGGTACAAAGTTGCCCGCTAGCCGTGTTTTGGCCAGAGACATGGGCTTGTCCCGCAACACAATTATTGCGGCGTATGAACAGTTAAATGCCGAAGGGTATGTGATCACGATCACGGGTAGTGGTACCTTCGTGTCCGACACCGTGCCGGTGATGGTGGGGCAGGTCATGCCCTTAGATGCCGAACTGGTGCAGCCAGTCACGGGTGATGGGCTATTGTCTGAGCGTGGTTCTGCATTAGTAAGTACTGCTCAAGCCTCACGCCATCAGTGGGGGCCATTTATTCCGGGTGTGCCGGATGTCACGATGTTTCCCAGCAAAGTATGGATGCGTTTGCAGCGCCGTTATTGGCGTGAGCCTATTCCATCGTTGATGACCTATGCGCACGGCGCAGGCTATAAGCCGTTACGTCGAGCCTTAAGCGAACACTTGCGCTTGGCGCGTTCGGTGCAGTGCGACCCTGAACAAGTGGTGATTACTTCAGGCATTCACCAGTCGCTGGATTTAATTGCTAAGTTGTTAGGCGACAAAGAGTGTCTAGCATGGATGGAAAACCCCGGTTATTGGGGGGCCAGCACCGTGCTGACATCGGCGGGCATACATTTGCGTTCCATTAATGTGGATGAAGAGGGTATGAGCCCTACGCCTGAGCAAATGCAGCAAGACGTGCCTAAGTTTATTTTCGTGACGCCTTCGCACCAGTACCCGCTGGGTAATGTGATGAGTTTGGCCAGACGCCGCATGTTGCTGGAATATGCTAACCAGTGTGGCGCGTGGATTATTGAAGATGATTACGACAGTGAGTTCCGCTTTGGCGGGCGTCCCATTGCGTCCTTGCAAGGGTTGGATAGTTACGACCGGGTCATTTATCTAGGCACGTTTTCCAAAACCTTGTTCCCTAGCATGCGCATGGGGTTCATGGTGTTGCCCAAAGCTATTGCTAGGGCAGCATCGGTAGCACTGTCTGAGTTGTACCGTGAAGGTAGGTTGATGGAACAAGCCGTATTGGCGGACTTCATTGCTGAAGGGCACTATGCCGCGCACATTCGCAAAATGAAAGCGGTGTATGCCAGACGTCAAACTATCTTACGAGATGCCATTAGCGAGCATTTTGGACCGCAATGGCCGTTGTCTAACCAAGAGGCTGGCTTGCATCTAGTGATGCATTTGCCAGAAGGTACTGATGATGAGGCCATTACCAAAGCCGCCCACGAGGCAGGCATTTGGGTGCGACCCTTAACGCGTTATTACGCGGGCGAGCGCAAATCGCCAGGCTTGCTTTTTGGATATGCAGCGGTAGAAAATGAAGACGACATTCGTCCCGCTTTTGCACAGTTGGCAGAATTGATAAAAGCAGCGTTGTAAGGCCCACAGCGCATAGGTAGAAATATCAGGTACTTGGGAATGGCACTGTGAATCGTTGAGCCAATGGCTCTAGGTTATTTGCCTATTCTGGTGTATCAATGTAGGCCAGTTGCTCAATCCGCCAGTTACATGCAATGTAGCTAGGGGTAGGTAGTAGTAAATAATGAAATTGATTTTTGCTCGTGGAGTACACAAATGAAACTGACGCGTCCTGAGCTGTTTAAGCAGCAAGCGTATATTAATGGCCAGTGGGTAAACGCTGATTCCGGTGAGACACTGGAAGTGCAAAACCCCGCAACCGCTGAAGTTATCGGCACTATCCCTAAAATGGGTGCTGCTGAGACACGTCGCGCAATCGAGGGCGCTGCTGAAGCGTTCAAATTGTGGCGTGCTAAACCTGCTAAAGCGCGTGCAAACATTCTGCGTAAATGGTTTGACTTGGTTATGCAAAACCAAGAAGACCTAGCAACAATCATGACTATCGAGCAAGGTAAGCCTATTGCCGAGTCTCGTGGTGAAATTGCTTACGGTGCTTCCTACTTGGAATGGTACGGTGAAGAAGCTAAACGTGCTTACGGTGATGTGATCCCTGGCCCTGCTGGCGACCGTCGTATCGTGGTAACTAAAGAGCCAATCGGTGTATGTGCAGCGATTACTCCTTGGAACTTCCCATCCTCCATGATCACACGTAAAGTGGCTGCTGCTTTGGCTGCTGGTTGCTCTATCGTTGTGAAACCTGCTACTCAAACACCGTACTCCGCTTTTGCGTTGGCTGTGTTGGCTGAAGAAGCTGGTGTGCCTGCTGGTGTGTTCTCTGTGTTGACTGGTTCCGCTTCCGCTATCGGTGGCGAAATGACCTCCAACCCAACTGTGCACAAACTGAGCTTCACTGGTTCCACAGAAATCGGCCGTTTGCTAATGAAGCAAAGTGCTGAGCAGATCAAAAAAGTATCGTTGGAATTGGGTGGTAACGCTCCTTTCATCGTATTTGAAGATGCGGATCTGGACGCTGCTGTTGAAGGCGCGATGGCCAGCAAATACCGTAACACCGGACAAACTTGCGTATGTGCAAACCGCTTCTACGTACACGACAGTGTGTACGATGCGTTTGCAGAGAAATTCGTTGCCGCAGTGAAAAAACTGAAAGTAGGTAACGGGATGGATGACGGCGTGACCCAAGGTCCGCTGATCGAGCAAAGCGCTGTAGATAAAATCCGTGAACACATTGCTGACGCTGTATCCAAAGGCGGTAAAGTGTTGACTGGTGGTGAGTCCGACGAGAAAGGCGGCCTGTTCTTCCAACCTACCGTTGTGGCTAACGCTACAGCAGACATGATCGTTGCTGGCGAAGAAACATTTGGTCCTTTGGCACCATTGTTCCGCTTCAAAACAGACGAAGAAGTGATCGCTCTGGCGAACAACACTATCTACGGTTTGGCAGCGTACTTCTACAGCCGCGATTTGAGCCGTGTATGGCGCGTAGCTGAAGGTCTGGAGTACGGCATGATCGGTATTAACTCCGGTATTTTGTCTAACGAAGCTGCTCCATTTGGTGGTGTGAAACAGTCTGGCGTAGGTCGTGAAGGTTCCTTCTACGGTCTGGACGATTACATGACTGTTAAATACATGTTGATGGGCGGCATTTAAGCCTCATCACTGTGTGATTAAAAACCTGCTCGCTTAAGCGGGCAGGTTTTTTTGTGCCTGAGTGCCTGAGTGCTGCTGTGTAGTGTGTTGTTGTTGTTGTTGTTGTTGTTGTTGTTGTTGTTGTTGTTGTTGTTGTTGTTGTGACGGTGCAGACAGACAGCGCGTGCTTAGGTTACTGGGTAATTGCTGAGTGCTGCGCAGTGTGTTGTTGAGGTTGTGGCATTCTGGCATCTGGCTTGCATGGCCCTTGGTGGGACACCATAATCAATGGCTTTACTAATGAATAATTGTTCAACAAGGTGTGTGGCGTGAGTACCCATAATCCAGCTTCTATAGCAGGCGTTATTTTCTCTATTTCGTCCTCCGTGCTCTTTGGAGTGCTGTACTACTATTCCACCCTGTTGGCGCCGTTAAACGGCATACAAATCTATGGTTGGCGCATTCTGCTTACCATCCCCTGTCTAACTCTTTTTCTAATCCTGACACGCCAGGCCAAAGACGTGACCGCCATTTGGAAACGGTTAAAACACGAGCCATGGTTGTGGTTGGCGTTGCCGGTATCGTCTTTCTTGGTGGGTGTGCAGTTGTGGCTGTTTCTATGGGCACCTGTAAACGGCTATGCCTTAGATGTGTCGCTGGGTTATTTCTTGCTGCCCCTCACCTTGGTGCTAACCGGCAGATTGGTGTTTAAAGAGCGCATCACAACGCTACAGAAAATAGTGTGTGCCATTGCAGGCGTAGGGGTAGCCAATGAGCTATTGTTTGCGCCACAAGTGTCGTGGCCTGCCTTCATGGTGGCACTAGGCTATCCGTTTTACTTTGCTTTACGTCGCATCCTCAAAACCAGCAACTTAGGTGGCATGTGGTTTGATTTGCTATTGAGTGCACCTGTAGCAGCCTGGTTCGTTGTGGAAACCAGTAAAGCCTTACCTGACGGCACCTTTACTGTCACCCTGTTGTGGTTGATTCTGGGCTTGGGTGTTTTGAGTGCCACGTCGTTGGGCTTGATGGTATTGGCTAATCACCGTTTACCGCTGGGACTATTTGGGCTACTCGCCTATGTCGAGCCTGCCTTGTTGGTCGTGGTGGCCCTGTTGCTAGGTGAGCGCATAGAAAATATGCAGTGGATCACGTATGGGTGCGTGTGGACGGCTATTTTGCTGCTGATTCTTGATGGCGTGCGGTCCATGAGAAGAGAGGCTTAAAAGCCTACTGATCAACCACTGTCTGCTGTAGCCTAAGGCTGCGAAAATATTTTTTAATTTGTAAACCAAATAAAAAAATACTTCCATCCGCCTTTCCTTCGTCGCTTGCAACGGTTTTTGTTTTGGTGGTTGCTGCTAGGTATTTCATTTTCTGTGACATGACAGATAAGAACGCATGTCGCTACTAGAAGTCTTTATTGCAGCGCTACAGTAAAAAGGGCTGTAAACCTATCAGATGCTAGAACCGTCGGGGGACGGAGAGGAAACTTTTTGTGATTTGGTGTCTCAAATCACAAAAAGCTTTCCTGCAGTCCCCCAGCGTGTGCAATGAATGCTTTGCTCCGTCGCAAAATATCAGCTGTTTGCAGAAGCGGCATGACACTGCCACCGCCATGCATCATCACACATTTGTTGAATACCTGACGACGCCGTCCAGCCCAGTTTTTTTCTAGCCAAGGCGGTGTCTGCCCAGCACGATGCAATATCACCAGGGCGGCGTGGAGCAATTTGGTAAGCAATATGGCGTTGGCTGCTACGTTCAAACGCCGAGATCATATCCAACACTGAATAGCCTGTACCTGTGCCCAAATTAACGGCAAGCAACTCGCTGTCATTGTTTAAGCAGTATTTCAACGCGGCCAAATGGCCATCAGCTAAGTCCATCACGTGAATGTAATCACGTACCCCGGTGCCGTCTGGCGTGTCGTAGTCATCACCAAACACGCTAAGGTGTGGTCTGTCACCAATGGCGACTTGAGCCACGTACGGCATGAGGTTGTTGGGAATGCCTTGCGGGGCTTCACCAATCAGGCCACTTGGGTGTGCACCTACGGGGTTGAAGTAGCGTAAGCAGGCAATTTTCCAGCCTTCTTCGCTTTTATAAAGATTCTGCAAAATCTCTTCCACCATCAGCTTGCTATGACCATAAGGATTGGTGCTGGATAGTGGGTGGTCTTCAGTCAAGGGCAAGAACTTAGGATCGCCATAGACCGTTGCCGAGGAAGAGAAAATAAAGGTGCGCACGTTGGCGTCTTGCATGGCTTGTAGCAGTTGTACCGAGCCATGTACGTTATTGTCGTAATAACGCAGAGGAAACTGTACGGATTCGCCTACTGCTTTAAGCCCAGCAAAGTGCATAACCGCTTGTATGCTGTAGCGCGTGAACAGTTCTTTGAGTAGATTGGCGTCGCGTATATCACCTTGTACAAAGTCAGGGCGGGTGTCAGCGATTTTTTCTATGGCATCCAGTACTGAAGCAGAGCTGTTGCTTAGGTTATCAAGTATCAGTACGTTGTAGCCGGCTTGTAGCAGGGCAACAGTGGTGTGGCTACCGATAAAACCGGTACCACCCGTCACAAGGATGTAAGGCTTCATAGTTTCTGTAAGGCGGTTTTGTAGTGTGCGGAACGTTCTTGGTAGGTCTTGGCATTGCGCTGTAGGTTCGCTACTTCTTCGTCGCTGAGTGTGCGTACGGCTTTAGCAGGTGAGCCAATGATCAAGGATCGTTCTGGGAACGTTTTACCTTCGGTGACCAATGCGCCAGCCCCTACTAGGCTGTTTTTACCGATGACGGCACCATTTAACACTACGGCTTGAATGCCGATGAGGCTGCCTTCTCCTACCGTACAGCCGTGCAGCATGGCTTGGTGGCCAATGGTGACGTTCGTGCCTATAGTGAGTGGGTAGCCGGGGTCAGTGTGTAGTACTGCACCTTCTTGTACATTAGAGCCCGTACCTATGTGTATAAGCTCGTTATCACCACGCAAAATAGCACCCGACCAGACGCTGGTGTGGGCATCAAGCTGCACCTTTGCGATCAATATTGCTTCTTCGGCTACATAGGCGCTGTCATGTACGTTAGGGCTGTTATCATCAAGTTTGTATTGTGTCATGCCACGCTTCCCAGATTGGACCAAACTACGATCGTAGCACCAACTGTATAAAAGCTGTATCGCACTACACAAAAGATGTTACAGTTTCTCGTGCCCAACTATAAAAGGGCAGGCTGTTTTTTTAGTATTTTTTTGCCATGTCTTCTACTACTCCTTCTCTCTCCACTGTATTGCTGGCCAGCGCCCAGCTCGTGCAAGGAGTCTTGGCAGGGAAATCTCTCACCGAATGCTTAACGCAAACGCCCGCTACTGTACGTGCAGCGGCTCAGGCAGTGAGTTTCCACAGTTTGCGACGTTTGGGCTTAGCAAAGCAGTTGCTTAGCCAATTAGTAAGCCATAAAGCACCATCTGGGTTAACCGAAGCGTTATTGCTGGTGTCGTTAGCGGTGTTAGATAGCGCCGCAGAAGTACAAGAAAACGAAGACGCCTTTGCTGATCAGCCAGAAGTTCCTGTTTATGCTCCGCACACCGTCGTGAATCAGGCGGTACAAGCCGCTGCTGATCATCGTTTATTGCGTGTGTACAAAGCGTTGATTAACGCCGTGTTGCGCCGCTATCTGCGAGAGCGCACCGAGCTATTGGCTGAAGCGAATAGCCATCTTGCGGCACGTTGGAACTTCCCCAACTGGTGGATTAAACAAATCAAAAAGGCTTACCCGCAGCAGTGGGAAGCTATCTTGCAGCACTCCAATCGTCCCGGCCCTTTAACCTTACGTGTAAACCAACGACGTTGTTCGGTGGCGCGTTTGCTGGCGTTGTTTGAAGAAGCCGGCATTGCCTGCTGGGCACCGGGCGGTCAAGCCGTGGTGTTAGCAGAGGCATTGCCTGTACAGCAGTTGCCTGGGTTCGAGCAGGGTTGGTGGTCAGTGCAAGATTACGCGGCTCAACAAGCAGGTGCCTTGTTACCGGTAGAAGATGGCATGCATGTATTAGATGCGTGTGCTGCTCCTGGTGGTAAAACGGCGCATCTGTTAGAGCGTGCTGATATTTCGTTGGTGGCCTTGGATTCCGATGCCACACGATTGCAGCGTGTACCGCAGAATCTACACAGATTGGGTCTGGATTCAGACCGTGTCAAAATACAAGCAGCGGATGCTGCTGACATACAGCAGTGGTGGGATGGTAAGCCTTTTGATGCGATCTTGGCAGATGTGCCGTGTACCGCATCGGGTATTGTGCGTCGTCACCCCGATATACGCTGGCTGCGTCGCCCGCAAGACGTGGCGGCTACAGCAGGTTTGCAAGCCAATATTGCTGATGCTTTATGGCTGACTTTAAAACCCGGCGGGTATATGCTGTATGTCACGTGTTCTATCTTCCCTCAAGAGGGTATAGAGCAAAGCAAAGCATTTTTGGCTAGGCATCCTGATGCGGTTGCGCTGCCTAGTCCAGGACAAGTATTGCCACAGCCCGTAGAGAGTGGGCAGCCATGTGGTGATGGTTTCTTTTATCAGTTATTGCGTAAAGAGGCATAAACGTCGACCATGAGAGCGGGTAGATCTTTCAACCGGTTAGTTCGCAAGGCAGGGCTAGCATTAGCTTTGTGTCTTGTGGTGCCTGTTGGTTCTGCCCAAGGTTTACGTGTCACTGATGCAGTTACTGACGATACGCCTACGATGGCCACAGTGGTGGACACGGGGCAGCAGGGCACTACAGAAGAAGTAGTACGTGTAGAGCCTGTAATACGAGATGGACGTCTGTATATAGACGCCGATGTGGATTTTGAGCTAAGTCCTGAACTTCAGGACGTAGTCTATAAAGGGATTCCCCTGTACTTCACGGTAGATGTGGAGATACGTAGTACACGCTGGTGGTGGTTCGATAAAACAATAGTGGATGCCAATCAAACTTGGCGTGTCACCTACAATGCGTTAACCAGACAGTGGCGTGTGGGCTCGGGGGAGCTATTATTGCCGGAAAGCAGCCTCAACGAAGCCTTGGCGTCATTGCGCCATATCCGAGGCTGGGCTGTGGCACCAGTAAGTGATTTTGATAAAAACACCGAACTGTATGGACGCATGCGTTTGCGTCTGGATACCTCTTTATTGACTAGGCCCTTCCAGGTAGATGCGATGAATCGCCGCGCTTGGACGTTGTCCACCCCATGGAAAAACTTCACTTTTTCGATTTCCGACGCCGAGCACCAGCCGTAATTCGCTGGGTGTTGCGTATAGCCCTGATCATCGCTGCAATTAGTGCAGTGGCGTTGCTGGGCTTATTGGTGTGGTCTACGGCAAATGCCTCGCGCTATAACGAATACTACGATGTGCTGTTGGTGCTCAACGGTATCTTGGCTGTTGCCCTAATTTTTTGGGTGGTATTGCTGGGTGGTCGTTTAGTCAGGCAAGTAAAGAAGCGGCAGTTTGGCGCCAGAATGACGGCACGCTTTGCCCTGTATTTCACCTTGATAGGCATATTGCCAGGTACGTTGATTTACGTGTTGTCCGTACAGTTTATGTCGCGCTCTATTGAGTCGTGGTTTAACGTGCGGGTAGATCGAGCCTTAGAGTCGGGTTTGGATTTGGGTAGAGCAGCACTGGATGGCCGATTAAGCGATCTGAAAAAACGTGCAGCCAGTTTGGCGGTAATGCTCAACGAAAGCCATGTGGACCCAGGCTTGGTGCTAAACAGTCTGCGTGAGCGCACGAACATTGGTGATGCGATGATTTTCACCAGTGCGGGTAGATTGATTGCGTATTCATCCACCCGCTTTGATATGTCGCTGCCTGAGATCCCCAAGCAAAATGTGCAGAACTACCTACGCATAGCCAAAGAGTATGCCTCGGCAGAGTTGGATGACAGCCCAGGTGTGGGCTCTACTGGCTTGCGTTTACGCGTGGTGATTCCACTGGATAGCAGCAACAGTTATCTAGGTCAGTTTACGCAATCTAGTGATAAGCGCTGGTTGCAGGTGACAGAGCCTGTTCCTGAAAATATTGCACGTCATGCCATGCTGGTGGAAGAGGGTTATAGAGACTATCAAGAATTAGCTTTGTCTCGACAAGGTCTGCGCAAGCTCTATGGGATCATCTTAACGCTAGCCCTGATTTTAGCCGTGTTTGCAGCGATGGCTGCCGCGATTGCGATTTCTCGTCGGTTGGTGCGTCCATTATTGGCGCTGGCAGCAGGTACGCAAGCAGTGGGCGTGGGGGATTATCGTCCTTTGCCAGAGGACTCTGATAAAGATGAAGTGGGGCAACTGACACGATCATTTAATACGATGACCCGACAATTGGATGATGCTAGACGCACGGTAGAACGCAACCGTCTGCAACTAGAACGTTCCAACTTGTATCTGGAGTCAGTGTTGAGTAGTTTGTCGTCAGGCGTTTTGGTGTTTGATGATGCCTTTTGTGTGACGATGTTCAACCAAGCGGCACAGAATATTTTGCGTGCTGATTTGAACTTAGTTAAAGGCAAACCCTTGGAGGAAGTGGCTGACGATAATGGTTTCGCTACTCAATTACGCCATGCGTTTGCAGAACACTCAGCCGTTGGTGCAAGAGAATATTGGCAGCAACAATTTGAATTAAGCTTTGGCAGTAGGCATGATATGCGTGCTGTTATTATTACTTTGCTGGCGCGTGGCATGGAACTTCGTATAGGTAAGAGTTCCAGCGGCTATTTGGTGGTGTTTGATGATATCAGTGATATTATTTCTGCCAATCGCCTAGTCGCGTGGGGGGAAGTTGCCCGACGCTTAGCACACGAAATTAAAAATCCATTAACGCCCATACAGTTGTCAGCGGAGCGTTTGGCTTTAAAGCTGGAACCTAAGCTGGATGAAAACGATGCTGCGATGCTGAAGCGTGCAACCACCACCATTGTGAACCAGGTGGGATCGCTGAAGCAGATGGTGGACGATTTCCGAGAGTATGCTCGGGTGCCACAAGCGCAGATGCAGGAATTGGATATAAATGCGTTACTGCATGAAGTACTGACTTTGTACGGATGGGATCCGGAAAGTGCTTCTGCAGAAAACAGCGGACGTGTAAACTGGGAAGTATCGCTAGGAGCGGGGGTGCCCGCCGTAGAAGGTGATCCAACACAGTTGCGTCAAGTGATTCATAATCTGTTGGCCAATGCTGTGTATGCGGCCACTCAAGGGCGTGAGCCTAGCGAGGGAGTCATCACAGTAAAAACCTCCTGTACCATTCATGATGCAGAACAGGGCATACATGGGGTACGATTGGTGGTGGCGGATAATGGCCCAGGTTTTGATGAACAATTGTTGGCTCGAGTATTTGAACCCTACGTAACAACAAAGGCGACAGGTACTGGTTTGGGGCTAGCCATTGTGAAAAAGATCATAGAGGAACATGGCGGTAAGATAAGTGTGACGAATCAACGTGAAGGGGGCGCACTCATCACCATCCTCTTGGCCCGCTTGGCAGGATCAAAAGTAGTAGCTGATTCTGTTGAAGGTAATGATAATAGCGTAAAAAGCTCGTAGGGACGGTTTATGGCCAGAATTCTGGTAGTTGATGATGAAATCGGAATCCGTGAACTCTTGTCTGAGATTCTGTATGACGAGGGGCATACGGTGGAAGTCGCAGAAAATGCCGCGCAGGCGCGCGCTGCCCGTTTACGGGCGCGGCCTGATTTGGTACTTCTGGATATCTGGATGCCGGACACGGATGGCGTTAGCCTATTGAAAGAATGGGCATCACAAGGTTTGCTAGACATGCCTGTAGTCATGATGAGTGGTCATGCCACCGTTGACACAGCGCTGGAAGCTACACGTATAGGGGCGGTGGATTTTCTAGAAAAACCCATCACTATGCAGAAGCTATTGCAAACAGTGGCCTCCGGTTTAGAACGGGTAGTTGTACCGCCCAAAGTACCAGCCATGGCTGCTGCACCACGTGTTGGTGGGGCGCCTGCGGTAAGTGCTGATGTAGGTGTGGTGGCCAATGCCCAAAACCGCATGCAAGCGCCTGCTTCAGCCATACAAGGTGAGCAAGGTGGTTCACACTTGGGTAGCATTTCGCTAGAGCTGCCTTTGCGTGAAGCACGTGATGAGTTCGAACGTATTTACTTCGAATACCATCTAGCCCGTGAAAATTACAGCATGACACGTGTGTCAGAGCGTACAGGGTTAGAGCGTACTCACTTGTACCGTAAGCTGAAGCAACTGGGTATTGATGCGTCGGCTCGCCGTCGTAGTCACAATAACCAGTAAGCGATGCAGAATAAATTGACCGCGCCATTCCTATTAGGAGTGGCGCGGTTATGTACGTGTGGTTCTATGAATTAGCTGCGCTTGCGGCTAATGCTGGAAATAGGAATACGCACTTCACCACTTTGTGCATCACGCAACGTTGTTGCGCGCCATGCATGCCCGTAGGCAATCTCCAAGCTCAGATGAATAGTGCCATCCATATGGCGCTGGGCATTGAGTGCGTCCACTAAACGCTTGTACCACGCTTTTCCAGGTAAGCCTTTTCTACGTAAAGTGCTGGCATTACCGCCCAGTACATACGCGTCTTCCAGTAGTTTTTCAGCCGATTGGTAGGTCAGGGTAATGACCTCCTGATCCATAACGGGATCAGTAAAGCCATTTTGCAGCAGTTGGTCGCCATAATCGTGCATGTCCACAAACGCCAAAGTTTGGGTTTGTGCGTCAGCGACTTCCATAGCATTACGCAACTCTAAAAAGGTACCAGGGCCTGGCGCGGAGAACATCACTAACCCGTTAGACGCTAAGATGCGTCGCCATTCTTGGAATACTTTTTGAGGGTCTGGCTGCCATTGTAATGACAGGTTAGACCACACCAGATTTTGGCTTTCAGGAGGCAATTGCGTATTGGCCATATCTGCCAACACAAAGTTGTTGTTAGTGCTTGGCTTATTACGCAGGCGCTCCCACAAACCAGGGCGATGGGTATGGCGCGCTTTGGCTACTTCCAGCAAGCGCGGGCTGATATCTACGCCGGTATACACCATGTCTGGGTAACGTGAACGTAGAGGGTCTATGGCGTGCCCTGCACCGCATCCTGCATCAAGCACTGTGTGTACATCTAGGCGTACATAGCCAAGGCGTGCCAACATACGTTGGGCGATTTCACCGTACAAGAACTGTGGTGCATCTAAGGGTGCACGACGATCAAATTGTTGTTGTACGTGCTGTAGGCTAAGAGGAAGAGGGTGTGACATGATTGCGCAATAGAACCCCGTCAGCCAAGCATGGCCGCTAGAGTGTAAGTTTGATTAGAGCAAGGCACTATTATGGCGCATGCATTTCGCTTAGGCGACCTTTTACAACCACTCTGTCAGGTTATACATATTCCACGACCGTGTTTGGTGTGTGAGCAGCGTGCATGGCGCTACGGGGTGTGCCAAACCTGTTTGCATGAGCTTCAGCAACAACGGCAGCTAGGAAGACGCTGTGAGCGTTGTTGGGTGCAGCTACCGGCTGTAGGCGGCTGTAGAGACTGTACGGCGCGTCCTCTGGGCGTGCGGCAGGTGTTTGTGGCATGGGACTACCTTGATGCAGCGGAGCTGCTGATACAAGCGTATAAGGCTCGTCAACAGCAATGGTTAGCAGCGGTGATGGCAGATGCTGTGCATCAGCAAATTGTGAGGCAGTGGGTTGATAGGCCTGAGCATATGCTGGTGTTGTCTGTGCCGTCCTCTAGAGCAGCGTTGATTCGTAGAGGCTTTAATCCTGCTGCTGAAATCGCTAAATTAGTGGCAAAGCAATTACGGCAACCGTATTTGGTGGGTGGGCTGTACAGTGTGGGTGCACAGGGTACTGTCACACAGAAGCAGCGTAGTCGGCAGCAACGATTGGGGGCTGCAGCGCCCGCTTGGCGATGTGCGACGTTGCCAGCAGACAGCACCGTATTAGTAGTTGACGATGTACTTACCACCGGCAGTACACTTCAGCATGCCGCACAATTATGCCGGCTTGCAGGGGCGTACCGCGTGTATGCAGCACTGGTTGCACGTACGCCTTGGCGTGATTATTTTTGAATTCATCAGGTTGTTATGTTCCACATTATTCTGGTTTCTCCGGAAATCCCGCCCAATACGGGCAATGTCATTCGTTTGGCTGCTAATACTGGCGCCCAATTGCACTTGGTTAAACCATTGGGGTTTGAACTGGAAGACAGCAAGTTAAAGCGTGCAGGGCTGGATTATCACGAGTGGGCGCAAGTCAAAGTACACGAAAACCTACCTGCTGCACTGGAAGCCATAGGTGCGAATCCAGATCGCTGTTTTGCGTTGACCACTAAAGGTCAAACACTGAACAAGCCAGTGTTTAAGGCTGGAGATGTGTTTGTCTTTGGCTGTGAAACAGCCGGGATGAATGCGGAGCAAATGGCACTGTTTGCAACAGAACAACGTTTGCGATTGCCTATGCGCCCAGAGCAGCGTAGTTTGAATCTGTCTAATGCCGTAGCGGTGACTGTGTTTGAGGCATGGCGCCAGTTGGGCTACGAAGGTGCGGTGTAAAGATTGATGCTTTTCTGGGTGGAATAGGCCATGAGTGTTCGTATTAGCGCGTTATACAGTTATCCCATTAAATCCTGCGCAGCAGTGCAACTCTCGCGCAGTGCTATTTCACCCTCTGGGTTAGAGTGGGACAGGCAATGGGTGATGGTGGATGCTGAGGGTGAAAAAATGACCCAACGCACCATTCCACGCATGGCCTTAATACAACCTACTATCGAAGCCGAGCATATGCGTTTGCAAGCGCCTGGCATGCCAGATATTTTGGTAAGCCTGCAGCGTGTAGAGCAGCCGCCCATTGTGGATGTGCAAATTTGGGCTGATTGGACGCGCGGCCAAGACGAAGGTGATGCTGTTGCTGAATGGCTATCTACTTTCTTGGGCATGTCATGTAGGTTACTGCGTGTGCATCCTACAGCGCATAGAGCGGTGAGTGCGACATGGTCACGTAAGTGGGCTGATAGGTCGGGCGAAAGCGCTGAGTTTTTACAGAAAGGAATGTTCGGCTTTGCCGATGGTTTTCCTTTTTTGATTTGCAATGAAAGCTCGTTAGACGAATTGAATACCGAGATACGTCTACAGCAAGGTAGCGATATACGCATCAATCGTTTCAGGCCTAATATTGTGGTGCAAGGGTTAGACGCATACGAGGAAGACTACGTACAAAGTTTGCAAGGTGGTGGCCATTATTTTGCACGCCTGAAAAACTGCACCCGTTGTCCGTTGCCGAACGTGAATCCAGAAACTGCCGAGGTAGGAGATCAACCAAGTAAAGCCTTGGCTAGCTCTAGACGCTCAGAGGCAGGGATCTTGTTTGGGATTAATATGGCGTTGTACCAAGCCAGCGAAAGCCCATTCATTGAGGTAGGGCAAACGCTGGAAGTGGAATACGACGTGTAATTACGCGCTTTCTTTGCGCGGATCACGGGCTAACAAGGTTTGTACCGCCTGACGGGGGGGCAAGCCTTGTTGCAGCACTTGATAGACGGCCTCGGTAATGGGGGCGTGCACATTCAAGCGCAAGGCGATGGTGCGGGCGGCTTCCGCGCAGCGCACCCCTTCGGCAGTCATGCCGGAACTTAATATTTTTTGCAGATCTTCGCCTTGGCCTATGGCCAGCCCCACGCGCCTGTTTCTAGACAGGTCACTAGTGGAAGACAGTACGAGGTCGCCTAAACCGGTTAAGCCTTGGAAGGTTTCAGGCAAGCCGCCTAGCCCTACGCCTAAGCGTTGAATTTCGGCTAGGCCTCGGGTGATCAAGGCCGCTCTAGCATTGGCGCCTTGGCCCAAACCATCGCCTATGCCGCAGGCAATGGCAATAATATTTTTGAGTGCACCACCTACTTCCACACCAATAACATCGTGACTGCTGTAAATACGCGCTTGCGTACCGTGCAACAAGCTGACGGCGCAGTGCATGAGATCGCTGTTGTTGCTGGCAATGGTCAGTGCTACGGGCAGGCCTTTGGCGACTTCGATAGCAAAAGAAGGGCCTGAGAGTACACCGTGGTGTAGCCAGTCGTGGTTAGGGGTGTGCTGCTCAGCAATGACGTGTGGCAGATCACCACTTTGTGCATCAAAGCCTTTGCAAATATGTACCAAATGCACAGGATGTTTACGAGTGCTTGGTAAGAAAGCAGAGAGTAGGGTACAGAGCTGCGCCAAACCTGCCACCGGTACGCCCAAAATAATGAAAGCCGGGCTTTCATCGTTTCCTAGGGCGTGCTGCATGGCGGTTGCTAGCGATGCGGTGGCAGATAAACCCTCTGGTAGCTGTATATCGGGCAGATAGCGTTGAAGACTATGCTGCTGGTTGATTTCAGCGACGCTGGCTGGGTCACGTGCCCAAAGCATAGTAGGAGCGTTAGCGTGACACAGCACGGCTAAAGCCGTGCCGTAACTACCGGCTCCTAGTACGCTGACGCGTGGGGGCGCAGAACTGTGCATCCGATTTACTGGATGGGTTGGTTTTGTGCTTCGGAAGCAGCTTGCTGTTGAGCTTCGGCTACGCGTTGCTCGTACATCTGCTGGAAGTTCACTTCAGTCAGGTGCAGGGCTGGCAGTGTGGTGCGAGTGATCGCATCTGCTACGGTAGCGCGCAGGTATGGGTACAACATAGTTGGGCATACGATGCCCAGCAGTGGATCCAACTGCTCAGCAGGAATGTTTGCTGCTTCAAAAATACCGGACTGCGTTGCTTCGATCAGGTACAGCACTTTGCCCTGAATACGGGTGGTAACCGTAGCCGTGACAGAGGTTTCGAAAATGCTTTCAGCCAGACGCTGAGCACCTACTTTCAGTTCAACTTCAACGCTAGGCGCTTCTTGTTCCAAGAAGATCTGCGGTGCATTTGGCATTTCCAGTGAAAGGTCTTTCACGTAAGTGCGTTGCAGGCTGAAGCTAGGTTGTGCAGCTTGTTCGTTGGCGGCTGCCGCATTGTTTTCGGGTGTGTTCTGTTCGGACATGATAGCTCCAGAAAAAGTGATAGTTACAGATACCGTTGAGTTATTAGGATTCCAGCAGCGGCACCAGTTCGCCAGCTCGGTCTAAGGCAGCTAAATCATCATAGCCACCCACATGGGTATCGTTAATGTAAATTTGGGGAACGGTACGACGTCCGGTGCGTTCCATCATGATGGAGCGTTGTTCAGGGTCACGATCAATCAGGATTTTTTCAATGTGTTCGACACCGCGCTGTTTAAGCAGCATCTCGGCCCGTACGCAGTAAGGGCAGACGGCGGTGCTATACATAAGAACTTTTGCCATGATAGTGTCAACAAGCGTAAAAAAGTGTTAGGACTTGCGCACAGGCAAGCCAGCTTCAATCCAGCCTTGTAGGCCTTTGTCCAAGCTAAATACCTTATCAAAACCCAGTTTACGCAAAGTTGCAACAGCCTTAGAAGAGGTGCGGCCTTGCTCGCATACCACTACAATAGGCTTATCTTTAGCAAAGTGATTGCTACGGCTTTCCAAATCAGCCAGCTGAACGTTTTGCGCTTGCGCAATATGAGCGGCTTTGAACTGGTCAGCAGAGCGGATGTCGATGATCACTGCATCGTGCTGGTTCATTTGAGCAACGGCTTCAGAGGGACCAATAGGGCGGCCATTACGGTTTTTAGTGAAGGCTGGTAATAGAAGCATGATGCCGGAGAGCACGGCAACGACTAAAATTAGCAGATTGTTTTGACTGTATAAGAATTCCACGATAAATCCTGATGAAAGCCGGAAATGAATGGTTGAAGGGTTTAATTATAAAATGGACAGCAATTTTTAACGTAGAGGCTGTATTTTTACCATGTATAAACTTGTATTGATGCGTCATGGCGAGAGCCAGTGGAATCTGGAGAACCGTTTTACCGGTTGGACAGATGTAGACCTGACTGAAACTGGCCGTGAACAGGCCCGTCAAGCGGGCGAGTTGCTCAAAGCTAATGGCTATGAGTTCGACATCGCATTCTGCTCAGTGCTCAAACGCGCCATCCGTACTCTGTGGATCGTTCTCGATACCATGGATGCTATGTACACGCCCGTAGGCATGAGTTGGCGCTTGAACGAGCGTCATTATGGCGCGTTGCAGGGTTTAAATAAAGCAGAAACTGCAGAAAAGTACGGTGAAGAGCAAGTACATATCTGGCGTCGTGCTTATTCCATCGGCCCTGAGCCAGTCGCTGAAGACGATCCTCGTCACCCACGTTTTGATCCCCGTTACAGCCGTCTGAAAGCTGAGCAATTGCCTGCTACAGAATGCTTAGAGACAACCGTAGAGCGTGTAGTTCCTTTCTGGAACGAATCTATTGCTCCTGCTATTCGTGCAGGTCGTCGCGTACTGGTGACTGCTCACGGTAACAGCTTGCGCGCGTTGATCAAGTACTTGGATAACGTGTCCGAAGAAGAAATCGTTAACCTGAACATCCCTACAGGCCAACCTCTGGTATACGAGCTGGATGAAAACCTGAAGCCTATTCGTCACTACTATCTGGGCGACGAAGAAGCGATTGCGGCACAAATGCAAGCCGTAGCTGCTCAGGGTAAGGCGAAATAATATGCGTCGTGGCGTGCTCTTGCTGTGGTCATTATTGGCTGTTTCCCCGCTAGCGGTGGGGGCAGAAGACTTACAGTCCCGACAAAATGAGGCGAGACAGCAGCAGCAAGAGCTACGCCAACGCATACAATCGTTGCAGCGAAACATAGAAAAGGCGGAAACTTCCCGTCAAGACGCAGCCCAGGCGCTGCGTGCTACGGAAAGTGCTATTTCCGACACGGATAGACGTTTGCTGGAACTAGAGCAGCGCTCCAAACAGGTGCAAAAACACTTAGGCGAGTTGCAAGCACAAACCAGTGAGCAAGAAAAACTGCGTGACCAACGTCAACAAGAACTGGCAGAGCAACTACGTGCTATGTATGCCAGTGGTTTATCACCATGGGCTGCATTATTGTCGGGTGATGACCCTCAGGCTATACAGCGCGAGCTCGGTTACTTGTCGTATGTCTCACAAGCGCAGGCAGAGAAAATTCAAGCCTTGCACGCTACGTTGCGCAACCTAGAGCGCTTGAAAGCGAACGTGCAGTTATCACAGCGTGAGCTGGCCCAGCTCAGTGAAGAAAGCGAGAAAAAGAAAGAAGAGTTAGTAGCTCAGCAAACTGAACGAAGCCAAGTCTTGGTGCGGGTTCAGACAGAGTTGAACCAACAGCGTGGACAAGCGTCGCGCTTGCAAAATAATGATGAACGTCTGGGTAGGCTGATTAGCGGCTTAGATGTGGAAATTGCTAGGCAAGCCGAATTGGCCAGACAGGCTGAACAGCGACGTCGAGAAGCTGCCGAGCGTCAACGCCGCGAAGCAGCAGAAGCGGCAGCACGTCAACAGGCCGCAGATCGCCAAGCGCGTGAAGTTGCTGCCAGACGTGCAGAAGAAATACGTGTAGCCGAAGAGCGCCGTCGTGCTGAACAGGCTCGTGAACCATTGCAAGTGGTGCAAGTACGCCCCAGAGATGGCGTGGTGGCGGTAGATGCGACAGAAACACCGCGTGAACGTATACGTATTACAGAATCGACACCTCCAGTGGCTACACCGCCGCCCCCTCCGCCTGTGCGCGAAGTGGTACGTGCGGCACCGCCTGAACCTACTCCTGCTCCTTCTAACCCTATACGCGAAGTGCCTAGTGGTGGCTTCAAGGGTTTGTCTAAAGGCTTACCTATGCCTGTGCAAGGTACAGTGCAGGGGCGTTTTGGTGTAGATAGACCAGACGGTGGAGGTAAATGGCGCGGCATCATGATACGTGCAGATCAAGGCCGTGCTGTGAAAAGCGTAGGGGCAGGGCAGGTGGTATATGCCAACTGGTTGAACGGTTACGGGAATTTGTTAATTATTGATCACGGCAACGGTTTGCTCACCGTTTATGGGCATAATCAAAGCTTATTGAAGCAAGTGGGTGATGTTGTAAGCGTTGGTGAAGAGGTAGCGAGAGTAGGAGCAACAGGGGGGCAAGTTGAGCCCGGCTTGTACTTTGAAATCCGTCAAAATGGGCAGCCCGTTAACCCTCAACTATGGTTGCGGGGCTAGGCAGATGGCGGTATTCTTTACCTCTACGCAGGAAGTGTCTGTTGCTCAAGCTTTAAAAATAGTGCGAGCGCTGCCCCATAGGGCAATACCAAATAATTCGAGATTACAGGAAATACATGGCTAATCGCAGGCTTCGCGGAATTGGATTAATAGGCTTAGGTGCATTGGGTGGAGTGCTGATCAGCCTAACCGTCAGTGCAGTGGCCCAAAGAGGTGAGCCGCTACCATTGCGTGAACTGCAACAGTTCGCCAATGTGTTTTCAGCCATCAAAAGCAGCTACGTAGAGCCCGTCTCCGATCAAGCACTGATTGGCGATGCGATCCGTGGCATGTTCTCTGAACTAGACCCTCACTCCACTTATTTGGATGCCGAAGCATTCCAAGAAATGGAAAATATGACGCAGGGTGGTTTTGGTGGCTTGGGTATTGAAATCGGTAGTGAAGATGGTCGCCCTAAGGTGATTTCTCCTATTGAAGACTCCCCAGCAGCGAAAGCCGGCATCATGGCAGGCGATATCATCACGCAAATTGATGGTCAACCTACCAAAGACATGAGCTTGAACGACGCCATTAAGTTGATGCGCGGTGAACCACAAAGCTCTGTGAAATTGACGATTCAACGTGCCGGGCAAGATAAGCCTATAGACGTCACCATTGTTCGCGATCTGATCAAAGTACAGAGCGTGCGTGGTAAGAAGCTGGATAACGACTTGATGTACGTGCGTATTGCACAGTTCCAAGAACGTACGGCCGCTGACTTGATTCGCCAGTTGCGCACTTTGAGCGAAGGCTCCACGCCACGTGGTCTGGTACTAGATTTGCGTAACGACCCAGGTGGTTTGTTGGAAAGCGCTATTGGTGTGACCTCTGCGTTTGTGGAACCAGGCAAATTGGTGGTTTCTACCAAAGGCCGTATTCCATCCTCTAACCGCGAATACTTTGCTAAACCTATGGCATCGGTATTGAGTGATTTGCGTGGTGATCCAGATGCCTTGCGCTCGCTGGGTTGGTTGCGTGAAATCCCAATCGTTGTGTTGGTGAATGCAGGTTCGGCGTCGGCGTCTGAGATTGTGGCTGGTGCGTTGCAAGATCACAATCGTGCAACGATTTTGGGTGGCCGATCCTTCGGTAAAGGTTCAGTGCAAAGCGTGCTGCCTTTGGGCGAAGATTCCGGTATCAAGCTGACTACAGCGTTGTACTACACACCACAAGGCCGCAGTATTCAGGTTACGGGTGTAGAGCCAGATATCTTGGTAGACGATACTGCGCAAGGTAATTTGTTCCGCTTGCCACGTGAGGCTGATTTGCAGCGTCACTTGCATAATGAAAGCGGCGACAACGAAGATGAGCAGAAAGACACACAAGAATACGTGGCTGAGCCTAAAATGTTTGAGTTCGGTGGTGCTGACGACTTCCAGTTAATGCAGGCTGTTAACTTCTTGGAAGGCCGTGAAGTAAAAAAATCAGACCCAAGCGCTGTGGTTGAGACACCAGCTGATGCTGAGTCTGACGATGCTCAAAAAAAAAGAGTAGCGCCGACGCGCAATAGTGATGGGGCAGAGCGGTTTAAAGTCACGCCTCACGGACTAGAGCCGGCCAAGCCTTAAGCTGAGTCAGCAATGAATGATCAGCATTTGATGCGCTATGCACGCCATATTCTCTTAAATGAATTTGGCGTGGAAGCGCAGGAACGTATAGTGTCCTCACATGCCCTCATCGTGGGGGCTGGTGGGCTGGGTTCTCCCGCTGCCTTTTATCTGGCAGCAGCCGGTGTGGGTACCCTAACATTGGTGGATGACGACGAAGTAGAGTTAAGTAACCTACAACGTCAAATTCTGCACACCACTGATCGCATAGGCATGCATAAGGCAGAATCTGCCAAGCTCAGTCTGACTGCACTGAACCCTTCTATTACGATTAATACGGTATGCCAGCGCTTAGACGAAGACGCGCTGCAGCCGTTGGTAATGGCGGCTGATGTAGTGCTGGATTGTACCGATAACTTCGCTACGCGCCATGCAATTAACCGTAGTTGCTTGCGTCACCGTAAGCCACTGGTGTCGGGAGCAGGTATACGTTTCTCAGGGCAGATCAGCGTGTACGATCTGCGCCAACCTACTGCACCCTGCTATAGCTGCTTATTTCCTGAAGCGGATGATGTGGAAGAGCTGCGTTGTGCGACTACAGGGGTGTTTGGACCTGTTGTAGGTACCATAGGCTGTATGCAAGCAGCAGAGGCACTGAAGGTGTTGGGTGAGTTCGGTGAGCCGCTGGTAGGGCGTTTGCTGAGCTTTGACGCGTTAACCGCCAAATGGCACAGCATACGCTTCCAGCAAGACCCTGGTTGCGAGGTATGCGGGCAGCCAGATTAACGGCTGCTGTACTCCACCAGTTTTAGCTTACGATGGCGTTGAGCCAAATCTCGTATGCTTTGAATGCGTAAATCCACATAACTATTTCTACCACGGTGCAGCGCCGAATGCGGTGTGCCGGGGTTGAAAATGTGCACGGTTTGCATGCCTAATTGCTTGGCGCTTTTTAGATTGCGCAGGGTGTCTTCTACTAAGACAAACTGTTCAGCGGGGATGGCAAAACGAGCTTGTAGCTGTTGCATCAATGCCAGTGAAGGCTTGGGCCTGAAGCGGCCTTGCAACTGCATATGCTCAATTGCCCAAATCTCATCAAACAGTGATTGCATACCTAATAGCTGTAAGACGTCGCGTGCGTAATGCTCTGGTGCATTAGTGAGCACTATTTTGCGGCCAGGCAAGCGGTTTAACTGATGGATGATGTCATCTTCAGCAGACAGCAGCGGCTGCAAATCAAAGTTATGGCTACGGTGTAAGAAAGCATGTGCGTCTATGCCATGATGCCGGTGTAGGCCAATCATGGTGGCGCCATAGCGCTTCCAGTACTTCTGACGTAACGCATTGGCTTCATCCATGTCTACACGCACAAACTCAGCTACGGCTTCGGTCATGCTGCGATCAATGGCTTGGAAGATACCGTGCGAGGCATTGTGCAGGGTGTTGTCCAGATCAAAGAGCCAGACAGTATGTGGGGCCGTTGTTTGCGGATAATGCCGCCCACTGCGCGTACGCAGCGGGCGTTGCGGAGGATGCAGCATTAGTGCGCGCTAATCATGGTGCCTACACCACGATCGGTCAGGATTTCCAACAGCAAGCAGTGCGGTACACGACCATCAATCACGTGCACAGAGTTCACACCGTTGCGGGCCGCATCCAGAGCAGAGGATATCTTCGGCAGCATACCACCGGAAATCGTACCGTCTTGGAACAGCTCATCAATAGTTTGTGCTGACAAACGACGCAGCAACTCACCATTTTTGTTCAGTACACCAGGGGTGTTAGTCAGCATAATCAGCTTTTCTGCACCCAGCACTTCAGCCATTTTCCCCGCTACAACGTCTGCGTTGATGTTGTAGGCACGACCGTCTTCACCGTAACCAATAGAGGAAATTACGGGGATGAATTGGTCATCTTGCAAGGCTTTAACTACGGCGGGTTCGATGCGGGTAATGTCGCCCACAAAACCAATGTCGATCATGTTGTCAGGATCGTTTGCATCAGGCAGATATTTTTTCTTCACTTGGATCAAGCAGCCGTCTTTACCGGTTAAGCCCACCGCTTTACCGCCAGCTTCGTTGATCATCATAACGATGTCTTGTTGCACTTGGCCACCCAGCACCCATTCCACCACTTCCATGGTTTCGGCATCGGTGACGCGCATACCTTGAATAAAGGTACCTTCTTTGCCAACGCGTTTTAAGGCGTCGTTAATTTGTGGTCCACCACCATGGATCACAATAGGGTTCAGGCCAACTAGCTTCAGTAGCACCACGTCGTGGGCAAAACTGCGCTGCAATGCTTCTTCAGTCATGGCGTTGCCGCCATACTTAATCACTACCGTTTTACCGTGGAATCGACGGATGTAGGGCAGGGCCTCGGAAAGAACTTCCGCTTTAATGGTGGGGGAGGAACTTGGTGATTCGCTGGAAGTGGTCATCTCGGTGTTCACATGCAAAGATGAAAGAAAACCCGGGAAGCGTTAGCGCCCGGGGTCTGAATGAATACTGTACTACCAAATGACGGAAATTTTAACCGGCAAGTGCTTTTTCAAGGGTATTGATGAAGGTTTGCTTGTCGTAATTTCCCACATAACGCCGTAGGATGTTCCCTTTTTTATCAATTAGGAAAGCCGTGGGGGTTAAGCGTACATCGCCAAAGGCTTTGGCAATGTTGCCATCTGCATCGCGCGCAACGGTAAAGGGCAGTTGACGTGTGCTGGTAAAGTTGCGTACATATTCTTCGGGATCGTGCTTCATAGCTACACCAATGACTTCAAAGCCTTGATCGGCATAGTCAGTGGCGTATTTGCTGGTGTCAGGCATTTGCGCTACACAGGTAGTACAGTCTGTTGCCCAAAATTTCACCAGTACTACCTTACCTTGTAAGGAGGCCATGCTGATGTCTTCGCCTTCCAGTGTGTGGAAGGTGACATCAGGGGCTTTAGTACTGGAATCGGAGTCAGAGTCACCACAGGCGGCTAGGAAGCCTAGCACGCCAACCAGCATTAATTTAGACAGTAATGAAAACAGCTTGCTCATTGAACAGGTATCGCGACAGGGCCATTATCCAGCGAGCCGGATGAGGCGGGTGGAGTAGAGGTATTGCTACTGGTGTTAGAGTTGTTTGTGCTGGTTTGGTTCTGTTCTTGCTGCACACTGGCAGGACTAACATATTCAAACAGCTTAACAACCTTGTTCACGCCCTCTACGCCGGCAGCAGCTAAGGCTGCGCGTTCGCCTTCGGTGGTAGTGACTTTACCTTGCAGGTAAACCACACCACGCTCGGTGGTGACACTGATAGTACGGCTAGGTACTTCTTTGGTGTTGATCAATGCCGTACGCACTTTGGTGGTGAGCCAACTATCGTTCGAGCGCACGCTTAGCGATGTGACATCACCCACGCGCAGGTAGTTGTAGACCTTGCGTACTTTGGCTACTTTGCTAACGTTTGCTTCAGCTTGCTGGCGCAGTTCTTCGGTAGGTACATCACCTACCAACAGCAGATGCCCAGCGTAGGAGTTGGTGTTGATGCGTGCATCCTGTTCGCCAACCAGTTTACGGGCTTCGGCGCCCGCTTTCAGTTCAATGCTCTGGTCTTCAACCTGCTCGCCAGCTGTACGTCTGTCGGTTGCGACGCTAGCCGTTGTAGCGGCAACGCCACCTACAGCAATAGCAGCACAACCACTAAGCGTGATGCTGCCAGCTAAACCTAGAGCGATAAGAGAAAGGCGGGTAGTACGAACAGAAAAAAACATTATTCAACATCTCCGAGTAGGAGCGCATCAATACCATCACACATTGCATGTAGCATGAGCATGTGTACTTCTTGAATACGCATGGTGCGTTCGTGTGGAACACACAGGTGAATATCGGTGTCACGTAACATCTTACCGATTTTGCCACCGCCTTTACCGGTGAGGGCAATCACGACCAGATCACGTTCGTGGGCAACCTGAATAGCACGCATCACGTTTTCTGAGTTACCGCTGGTGGAAATTGCCACCAGAATGTCGCCGGTTTGCCCAAGGGCGGCGACTTGGCGTTCGAACACAGCATCAAAGCCGTAATCGTTACCTACAGCGGTCAGAATAGAGGTGTCGGTGTTCAGGGCTATACCCGCCAATGGCAGGCGATCGCGTTCAAAGCGCCCTACCAGTTCAGCAATAAAATGCTGGGCATCAGCAGCCGAGCCACCATTACCGCAGGCAAGCGCTTTGCCATTGTTGGTCAGTGTGGCAAATAAAAGTTCTACAGAGGCAGCCAGAGGCTCAGTGAGCTCCTGTGCGCTGAGATAAAGCGCTTCGGCGGAATCGTCGAAGTGCTGAGTCATTTTGGCGATCAGATCCATGATGTTGATTATCGCATGATCAAGAATTGAGGTGAATGCCGTAGCAATGGTTCCCACGATTATGACACTTCTATCTGCGTAATGGGGGATGCCCTCGCATAGAGTGGGGGCGGTTTCTGCAGGTTATAGTGTGAAAACACAAAAAATCGCAACCTTATGTAAACGCATCAGGAATCCAGAGTAGTTCTGAGTCAGTAAAAGCCACAACATCGAAGCGGCAAGGTGGCAATTTTCCACCGAAATGTTGTTGGCAAAGGTGGGAAAGCAGGAAAGATGCAGATAGGCGGATACGTTGTTGTTTGCTTCGGTTTACACTGGCGGCTGCTCCGTCAAAGTGAGCGTGGTGGCGATAGCGAACTTCAACGAACATCAGCGTGCGCTGATCGGTAGCGATGATGTCTATTTCCCCGAAAGGGCTAGAAACATTGCGAGCCAGTATGCAGAGCCCTTGTTCGTGCAAATACTGTGCGGCGCGATCTTCATAGCGTTGTCCCACACGCTGGGTTGGGGACAACTGAAGGCGCTTAGGTTGGGTGGCACCACCTCGGGTGCGTCGTTGCAGTGCACGGCGTTGAGCAAGACGTGCCAGAGCGGCAGGGGTAAGTAGCTGGCTCATGGTGAAGGATAATTTGAGAAGGTGACTACGTAGTATGGATGAGATCAAGATAGAACAGGGCATGGGAGTGACAGTTCAGAGCCTGTTGCAACGTACAGAAGAGCAGTCTTGGCCTGAATCCTGCCTGTATGTCGTAGCGACGCCTATAGGCAATCTGACGGATATGAGCTTGCGTGCCTGGCAAGCTTTGCGTCGTTGTGATGTGATTGCCGCCGAAGATACTCGTTCTACTCGCCCGTTGCTGCAAGCATGGGGGGTGGATACGCCTTTGATGGCCGCTCACCGTCACAACGAAGAACAAGCTGCTCAGCAAATTGTGGCAAAGCTAGAAGCGGGTCAACGAGTGGCGTTGGTGTCCGATGCGGGAGCGCCAGCCGTGAGCGATCCCGGTTCACGTATTGTGCGTAAAGTACGCGAGGCGGGTTATAGGGTATTGCCGTTACCGGGTCCTTCCGCTGTGATTACTGCGCTGATGGCAACGGGTGTAACCACAGACGAAAACCCCTCTTTTGCTTTTGCAGGTTTTGTGCCACCTAAATCTATGGCCAGACGTAAATGGCTGCAGCAATGGGATAGGTTTGATGGCCCTGTGCTCATGTTTGAAGGGCCGCACCGTTTACGTGCCACCTTGCTAGATATGCTGGAAGTGTATGGCCCTGATCGTCAGGTGAGCGTGGCACGAGAGCTTACTAAGCGCTTTGAGCAAGTGCATACCTTAGCGTTGACTGAGGTTGAGGCTTGGTTAGATGCTGACAGTCACCACGAGCAAGGTGAGTTTGTGTTGGTGGTGCATGCTAATGCTCTGGCGAGCGCTGTAGAAGAGTCTGATATTGACGAGGTTACGCAACAATGGATGCGTGTATTGCTCACTCAGTTATCGGTGAAAGATGTGGTGAAGCTTGCGGGGCAAGCCAGTTCGTATAAGCGTGATGCGCTCTACGACTGCGCATTACACTTAAAAGAACAGGGCTAATTATCGTATAGCCAAACTGGATACGATGCCGGTCTCTTGCTCAATGCGACGGCCAGCATCCAGAGCTTCGGTGCGGCTGTTGTAAGGGCCTATTTGTACACGATACAAATCATTGGCCGGTGCTACGTGGGCTTCACGAAATTCCACACTGCTAATTTTCTGATTTAGATGATCCACCAGCGAATTTGCGCTTTGCTGTGCAGAGAATGCGCCAAATTGTAGATATACCTGTGGCACACCACTGTTTTCACTAATAGTGGTGAGCTTGCCTGTGGAGGGCGCGCTTTGGTAATCATGCTGAACGGGTTGTAGCGTAGCAGGACTTTGTGTAGTGACTGGTGTGGGACTACCTTGGCCATAGGCACCAGTGCGTATATCGTCGTGGGTAATGGCCTCTACAATCACAGCACCACTGCCTGGCCCTATAAGCCCCAGTTTTGTGGCCGCAACATAGGATAGGTCAATAATTCGCCCGCCATGAAATGGCCCTCGGTCGTTAATACGTACGATGATGCTCTGTCCGGTTTGGGGGCGTGTGACCTTAGCGTAGCTAGGCAAGGGCAGTGTGGGGTGGGCGGCAGTCATGGCATACATGTCGTAGATTTCGCCATTCGCCGTTTTCCGGCCGTGGAATTTTTTGCCATACCATGAGGCGGTGCCCGTTTGTCTAAAGGGCTGATCGCCTGTCATAGGTACATATTGTTTGCCCATTACTGTGTAAGGGCGCATGTTGGCAGGGGCGTGTTGCTCAATGCGGGGCTGCGCATTGGGGATAGATTGCAGGTTTTTGGGTGGGTTAATATCAGGGCCATCATCTTGATAGTAACCACCGCCACGTTTGCTTGTGGTGCCGCATCCAGCAAGGATGGCGCTAAGTAAAAGAACGAAGAAAAGTTTGCTGCGTATCATGGCACCGGATTGATGGGTGGTTGGTTGCGATGGCGTACTAACAAAGGCGAGTGATGCGAGAAGCGTCTGGCCAATTGTTCCACCACATAGACAGAACGGTGTTGGCCGCCTGTACAGCCAATGGCTACAGTCAGGTAGTTTCGCGTGTCTTGCATGTAAAGAGGCAGCCAGCGTTCAACAAAACTGGCAATATCATCCACCATGTTTTGGACGCTGCCAAAACGGTCTAGCCATTGAGCAACGGGTTCGTCACGACCTGTAAGATGACGCAGTTCAGCGTCATAGTGTGGGTTAGGCAAACAACGCACATCAAACACTAAGTCGGCATCACCAGGTACACCACGTTTGTAGGCAAAAGACTCAAATGTGAGCACCACAGGGGAGCGGTCGGCTTGAACCAGATCGCGTACCCAAGCGCGCAATTGCCCTGGGGCCAAATCACTGGTGTCTATCACGTGTTCTTGTTCGCGCAGAGCCGCCATCATTTGGCGCTCGGCATCAATACACGCTTGCAGCGAAGGGGCTTGATTGTCTTGACGAAGGCGGTCAGTCAGAGGGTGGCGACGGCGGGACTCAGAATAGCGCTGTTTCAGCGTATGGTCGTTAGCATCTAGGAAAATAACGCGCAATGCCACACCGCTATTACGTAGCTGCGTGAGGATGCCAGGCAAGCTGTTCAAATCACCAGGGGCACGTACGTCAATTGCAATAGCGACGCGCTCTAACTGGGTTTCAACGGAACGAGCGATGAATTCTTGCAGGAAGGGCACCGGCAAATTGTCTACGCAGGTGTAGCCGGTGTCCTCGAGCAAACGTAGGGCAACGGATTTACCAGAACCGGAAATCCCGGTGATAAGTACGACTTTCAGCATGGATGGTCAGCGACATACAGAAGGAGAAAATGGCCGGCATTACACCAGGACTGTCCAACTATCATACCAATTCTATACTACGCGCTGTTGACTGCTTTCCTGTATGGCTTGAGCCTGACGCTCAATAAAATCACGCATGGTATCAATGCCACGAATCTTCAGGATGGTGTTTCGTACAGCGGCTTCTACCAACACGGCCAAGTTTCGACCCGCCGCCACTTGCAGCATTACTTGTAAGATATCCACACCCAAAATGGATTGAGTGCGATCTTGCATAGGCAAACGCTCGAAGTCGGCGGGGTTAGCGCGCATCAAATGCACAATGAGCTTGAGGTTCATTTTGCGGCGTACAGAGGTTTCACCGAAGATAGTACGTATATCCAGCAGGCCCAAACCACGCACTTCCAGCAGGTTTTGCAGTAGAGCAGGGCATTGACCTTCGATCACGCTAGGGGCGGTGCGAAACACTTCTACCGCGTCATCGGCTACTAAACCGTGTCCGCGAGAAATCAATTCCAGTGCCAGCTCGCTTTTACCCAAGCCGGACTCGCCAGTAATCAATACGCCTAAACCTAGAACGTCCAAGAACACACCATGCAAAATGGTGCTGGGTGCCAGACGCTTATTAAGGTACACACGCAGTAGATCAATGATCTCGGCGGCATCCAAGGGGGAGGCCAGTAGAGGAACGTGGTGATGTGCGCAAAAACTCACCAAGTCTTCAGGAGCAGGCGCATTGCTAGCAATGATGATGGCAGGTACGCCGCCTTGAGCCAGTTCTTCCAGATGGTGTTGACGTCGCTTTACATCAAAGCGGTGGTAATACGACAGCTCTTCCAGACCAAAGACTTGAATACGGGCTGGGTGAATCAAGTTCAAGTGCCCAAGCAGATCGGCGGCAGCCATGCCGGGATCCAGCAGAATATGGGCGGCGGATAATTCACCAGCCAGCCATTTGAAACTCAGACGTTCAGTGGTATCGCTAACAAGTTCCTGTATCGTCAACATGGTCTGGTTTATCCACATGGCTGGTGAGAAGTTGGTGGATGACAGCAGGATCCGTTTCTGTGTTCAGCGCGTGGCGCAGATCAGGGTCGGACATCAGGCGGGCAATTTCAGCCAGCAAGTCCAGGTGTACCTGAGTTGCATTTTCGGGAACCAACAGAATAAACAACAGACTCGCAGTGCGGCCATCGCAGGCGTCGAAACGAACGGGTTCTGATAAACGAATAAAAGCCGCTAGCGGCTCTTTAAGATCTTTAATACGGCCATGTGGAACGGCAACGTTGTGACCCAGCGCGGTCGATCCTAGGCGTTCGCGTGAGAAAAGACTTTGAAAAACAACCGTGCGTGCGATGCCCTGATTGTTTTCGAATAACAAACCTGCTTGCTCAAATGCACGTTTTTTACTGGTGGCTACCAGATCCAGTACAACATTTGAGGGAGGCAGAATTCGCGACAGTAAGTTCATGATTTACAGTACAGAGACTAGTGCGGGTGAGCACCGTCACATTAATGAGAGTTAAGCGCCATTTAATACGAAACTGCGGAAATAATAAAGCCCCATGTTACGGGGCTAGGTAGATACAGAAACGTATAGGCTTACTGATTATAAAGGAACTCTGACGCAAGCGCCTTTACAGTGAGGCGGATTCCATACGCTTATGTGGCGTGTGTGCGTGATTACCAACTTTGTCCTTGGCTTTGATAATTTGCCTTTCAACCTTGTCAGCCAATACGTCGATGGCAGCATACATGGATTCTTCGGCAGCTTCGCTGTGTAGGTCTTTGCCTGCTAGACGCAGGGTAACCTCTGCTTTTTGCTGTACGCGCTCAACTGAAAGAACTACCTGAATGCCGATGACGCTATCAAAATGTTTGGCGACGCGCCCAATTTTGTTTTCCACGTATTCGCGGATGGCTGGAGTGATTTCTACGTTGCGACCAGTAATGCTCAGACTCATATAAAGCTCTCCTGTGAGGTCAATATGCACAGCGTACGTGTGCGAAGGACAGTAGGTAAGGCGTGTTCTCCATATCTGTTATTGATGACTTCAGTATACATAAGTCAACGCCTTTGAGCATGATTCTGGTCAAAAATCCGTGTTTTCCCGTACCTACATTTTGAAGTGCTGACCCAGGTATACCTGACGTACGGCTTCGTTATTAATGATCTCGTCAGGATGGCCGCTGGTTAGTACAGTACCGTCGCTAATAATATAAGCACGGTCACAGATACCCAGTGTTTCGCGTACGTTGTGGTCAGTAATGAGTACCCCGATTTGGCGGGATTTCAAATATTGCACAATGCGCTGAATTTCGATCACAGCAATAGGGTCTACACCAGCAAATGGTTCATCTAACAAGATGAAACGGGGTTGTGTGGCCAATGCACGGGCGATTTCTACACGTCTACGCTCACCGCCGGATAACGACAATGCGGTATTGGTGCGGATGTGGCCGATCTGTAGTTCATCAATTAGGCGTTCTAGCTGCTCGTTGATTTGAGCCTTGTTAAAGCGCTTGCCTGTTTGGCGGTCAACTTGCAGTTCTAGAACAGCGCGAATGTTTTGTTCTACCGTCAGGCGCCTAAATACGGAGGCATCCTGAGGCAAGTACGACAACCCCAACTGAGCGCGCTTGTGCATAGGCAGCGCAGCAATAGGGGTGCCATCAATTTCGATACGGCCACGGTCAGCGGCCACAATCCCTACGATCATGTAGAAACTGGTGGTTTTACCTGCCCCGTTAGGCCCTAGCAAGCCCACTACTTCACCGCTGTTTACGGTAATGGACACATCTTTTACGACAGTACGCTTGCCGTAGGTTTTGCTTAACCCAATGGCGATCAGGTGGCCAGTGGACTCATGAGGGGTAGAAACTGTGTTTTCCATAATGCGTGATTAGCGTTTGGCGGCAGCAGAGGATTTGTTAGTGCACTCGGCCAGCGCGGCATCAGATTTGGAACGGTGACGCGTCACAGAGCGCACGCGCTGGTTAGGGCCAGCAGATTGCGGGCCACCGAAGGCTTCGTAGGTGTCGGTATCTTGGTGGTACACGATACGTTCGCCACGAATGTTGTCTTGAGGTTGACCGCATACATAGCGAGTAACCACAGCTTGGCCGATCAGAATCAGTTGTTTGGCCTTGCCATCGTATTCGGCACGCAGGCTTTCTGATTTGATGTTCTCAAATTTTTCAGGTTTTTCTTGACGCAGGTGTACGCGATCAGCCTGTTCTACTGTGGCCGTACCATATTGAAAACCGTCAGCATCTTCACGCATGGTTAAACGGTCAGACGATAGCGTCATATTGCCGCGAGTCATGGTGACGTTGCCCACAAAAACACTCTCGCGCTTGATGTCATCGTAGTGCAGGGTGTCGGACAAAATCAGCGTGTCAGGCTCTTCTGCAGGGGGCGTAGTTTGCGCCACAGCCATCGTAGTACCTAGCGCCAAAACAACTCCGGCACACCAAAGTAATGGGTGCGAGCGACGTAGCGTAAGAGTAGAAAGTGCAGGAATCATAGAGGTCTTCAAGGGTTGGAGGAAGACTGACGTTCTTGTCGGTCTTGGCCGGATATTTTGACATCTGAGGCGGAAAACACCTCAAGCTGACGTGTGGTGTTGTTGTAGCGCATGCCGGTGCCGCGCATGGTGGAATTACCATTAACGACCAAGGCAGGTTCTTCAGTATGTACTACGTCTTCATCTGGCAGAATCACCAGCACTTCACTGCGTACATCTAAGGGCTTACGTTCGGCATCAGGCAAACGTTGAGCATGGGCATCGCCTACCAAGGTGATGCGGCTACCGTCTTGATCCATGATGGCGGTGTTTGCCGTGGCAATGATAATGGGGGAGTCTACTTGATTACTAACTGCACGAGCATCAGTGATTTCGTAAGAGTCGTCGTCAGGGAAGTGCACCATGTGTTTGCCTTCCAGACGGTTTAATGCACGCCCTTCTTCGTCACTACGCACCAAGATAAAGTTCTTTGCCCATGAGTCAGGTTCGTGCGTGAAACGTCGTGGGGGATCTACTTCAATGGAACGGTGCGTATAGTCGGCCGCCCACCATGTGCCTACGACCAAAATGGTCAGCAGTATCATCGCAACGAGTGAAGGCAGTTTTTCGCGCATGCTAAGCCTTACTGAATGGAACCTGCAGTGTTAAAGGTTCTGGGTTGTAAGCAAGCACCCAGTTTGCCTTGTGCTGCCAAAACCAGATCACAGCACTCGCGCACAGCGCCTGAGCCACCGGCTTGCGTTGCTACCCAATGGGCAACTTGTGAAATGTAAGGGGGCGCATTCGGTACGCTCGCGGCAAAGCCCACACGTTGCATCGCCATCAAATCAATAATGTCATCGCCCATGTAGCCGATTTCAGAAAGATTCATCCCCATTTTGGTGGCGATTTCTTGGATCACTGGCAGTTTGTCGCTAATACCTTGGTGTACTTCAGCAATGCCCAGATCGGCAGCGCGTCGGGCAACAATGGCACCTTGTCGGCCTGTTACTAACGCGACATGTACGCCGTTTTCTTTGAGCAAACGAAGACCCAAACCATCCAAAGCATGGAAGGCTTTGAGGGCTTCACCGTGCTCGCCATACCAGAGGCGGCCATCAGTCAGTACACCATCAACATCAAATACCATCAGTCGGATAGCTTTGAGACGTTGCTGCAGTGACGCATCTACACGAGCCAAGATCAAGGCTTCTACAGGGTGTGGAGCGGTGAGTAGTGTGTTTTGAGACATGTTAGATCACCTTCGCAGCCAGCAAGTCATGCATATGCAGTGCGCCAAGTAGTTGGCCTTGCTGGTCTGTGATAAGTACTTGATGAATACGGTTATCGTCCATCATGCGGGCAGCTTCTATAGCCAAAGCTTGGGCAGAGATTTGACGCGGTGTGGGGGTCATACCGGCGGAAACGGTAGCCTCGCGTATATCGCCTTGCTTAGTAATTAGCCTACGTAGGTCGCCGTCGGTAAAAATACCCACAGGATGGCGTTGGGCGTCAACCACGATGGTCATACCCATACCTTTGGCTGACATTTCTGCCAAAGCATCGGTAACTAGCGTGTCGGTATGTACTATAGGTAGCGCATCGCCTTGGCGCATGACGTCACGAACAAACGTCAGTAATTGTTTGCCTAGTGCGCCACCGGGGTGGGAACGGGCAAAGTCTTCAGTGCTAAAACCACGAGCCTCTAAACAGGCTACTGCTAACGCGTCGCCTAACACTAAGCAGGCGGTGGTGCTGGCAGTAGGAGCTAAATTCAGAGGGCAGGCTTCCTGATCTATATGTACATCTAAATGTAGGTCTGCACTTTGTGCTAATTCGGACTGGTCGTTACCTGTCATGGCAATCAATTTGATGCCTAGACGTCGAGTCACGGTAAGTATAGTGATGAGCTCTTGCGCTTTGCCTGAATAGGATAAGGCAATCACCAAGTCGTCTTCGGTAATCATGCCCAAGTCGCCATGCAGGGCCTCTGCTGCGTGCATGAAGAAAGCAGGGGTACCGGTGGACGCTAAGGTTGCAGCGATTTTCCGCGCAATATGGCCAGATTTGCCAATGCCTGTGACTACCACTCTACCTTTGCAATTCAGCAACAGACCTACCGCTTTGACGAGGCTGTCATTCAGCCTGCCTCGCAATGCTTGCAAAGCATGAGTCTCTATATCGAATGTGCGCTGAGCCGAAGCAATAACGCGTTTTGGATCCGGTGTGATGAAGGCTCTCATAGCAAAATTCTACCCTAATCGCGTATTTTAGCCGGTCTTTGCCTGCTTGCGGAGAAGTAATGATTTAAAGCTTGAGGCTTGAATAGGCCAGTGCATAGGACTATGATTCGGTAATTATTGCAATTTCAGTAATTACTGAAACTTCAGGAGTTAGAGATGGTATTGGACCCGCAGGCCGAACGCTTTATTTTGCATTTCGGTGAAATGGGTGGGCGCTGGGGCGTAAATCGAACCGTAGGGCAGATTTACGCATTGTTGTTTTTGTCTCCTGAGCCTTTGCACGCAGAAGAGATCGCAGAAACCTTAAAAATCTCACGCTCCAATGTGAGCATGAGTCTGCATGAGTTGCAGTCTTGGCGACTGGTGTTGCTGACCCATAAAGTGGGTGATCGCCGGGATTACTTTGAATCACCCAAAGATGTTTGGGAAATTTTTCGCATCTTGGTTGAGGAAAAACGTAAGCGCGAGATTGATCCTACGCTGACCCTGTTGCGTTCCATGCTGATGGAGCAACCAGACGGCGCGCGTGAGGAATACGAACATCAACGAATTGCGGCAATGTTGGAACTGATAGAGCTGGCTACGGGCTGGTTTGACGAGATCCAGAATTTGCCGCCAGAAACCTTGCAGAGCTTGATGAAACTTGGCTCCAAGGTACAGAAGGTGTTGGGCCTAGTGGGCAAGGTCCGAAAAAGTGTGAAGTTATCCGGAGATCAACATGATTGATTTAGACGTGGTGTCATTGTCGAGGTGGCAGTTTGCCTCCACTGCAATGTTTCACTTTCTTTTTGTTCCCTTAACCTTAGGGTTATCGTTCTTGCTTGCCATTATGGAGAGCGTGTACGTCATGACAGGTAAAGCCATTTGGCGCCGCATGACCATGTTCTGGGGCAAGCTGTTTGGTATCAACTTTGCGCTAGGGGTGGGGACCGGGGTAGTGATGGAGTTCCAGTTCGGGATGAACTGGGCATACTACAGTCATTACGTGGGTGACATTTTTGGTGCGCCGCTGGCCATTGAGGGCTTGATGGCCTTCTTCTTGGAAGCAACCTTTGTGGGGTTGTTCTTCTTTGGCTGGGATAGGCTGTCCAAAGTAAGCCACTTGGTAGTGACATGGTTAGTGGCTTTTGGGGCGAACTTCTCCGCACTGTGGATTCTGATTGCTAATGGCTGGATGCAAAACCCAGTAGGCGCTATTTTCAATCCTGAAACCATGCGTATGGAAATGACCAACTTTGCTGATGTGCTGTTTAACCCTGTGGCACAGGCGAAGTTTGTACACACGGTTAGCTCCGGCTATGTGTTGGGCGCAGCGTTTGTGGTAGGGGTAAGTGCTTGGTACGTTTTGCGCGGACGTCACCTGGAAATCGCACGTAGATCCCTGACTGTTGCTGCGAGTTTCGGTTTGGCTGCTTCCTTGTCTGTGGTTGTGCTGGGGGACGAAAGTGGTTACCTCACTACAGAACACCAACAAATGAAAGTAGCGGCGATGGAAGCGATGTGGGAAACAGAGCCTGCACCTGCTAGCTTCAAATTATTTGCGATTCCAGATCAGGAAAAACGTGAAAACCTTGTAGCGCTGGATATTCCATGGGCGATGGGCATTATCGGTACACGTTCCTTGAGTACCGAAATGGCAGGTATTAATGACTTAGTTGCTCATGCACAAGTACGTATACGCAATGGTTTGTTAGCCTATGACGCTTTGCAAAAAGTGCGTGCTGATAAAACCGATAGTGAAGCACGTGCTGTGTTTGATGCTCACTGGCAAGACCTAGGTTACGCCCTGCTGCTTAAACGTCATGTCAGCGATATGGCTCAAGTAACCGATGAGCAAATTGCACAAGCTGCGTGGGATACCGTTCCACAGGTGGCGCCGCTGTTCTGGAGTTTCAGAGTCATGGTGGCATTGGGTTTCTACTTTATTGTTTTCTTTGCTGTGGCTTTCTTCTTGGCTTCCAAAGACCGCATCACCAATAGCAAACGTTTCCTCAAAGTGGCGCTATGGACTATTCCTCTGCCATGGATTGCGATTGAGTGTGGTTGGTTTGTGGCCGAGTTTGGTCGTCAGCCATGGATTATTGAAGGGGTACTGCCTACTTACTACGCTGCCTCGGGCTTGAGCGTGACAGATCTGGTGATCAGTATGGCTGTCTTTATGGGTCTGTACACCACGTTGGCTGTGATTGGTGTCAAGGTGATGTTGCACTCCATCCGTAAAGGTCCAGATGAGCACAGTCCTGAGCCTAATGTACCTCTCACACCACAGAATAGTGTGCTAGGCGCGGAGTAATAAGGGGAAAACCATGGATTCATTTATTTTGTTTGATTACGATACCCTGCGCATTATTTGGTGGTTGCTGCTAGGCGTATTGTTAGCACTGTTCGCAGTGATGGACGGGGCGGACATTGGTGTGGCGATGCTATTGCCAGCTGTAGCCAAAACCGATGATGAACGACGTGTGCTGTACAACGTGATCGGCCCTGTTTGGGAAGGTAACCAAGTATGGTTGATTCTAGGCGGTGGTGCGATCTTTGCCGCATGGCCAGTGCTGTATGCGATGGCATTCTCGGGTTTCTACCTTGCGATGCTGCTGCTGTTAGTCGCGCTGATTGTACGTCCAGTAGCGATTAAATACCGCAGCAAGATGGAGTCGCAGCAGTGGCGTAACCGTTGGGATGCGATCTGGTGCTTGAGTGGCGTGGTGTCTGCACTGGTGTTTGGGGTGGCGATTGGTAACGTGTTGTTGGGCGTGCCATTTGGCTTTGATCCGGAAACGTTGCGTCCGTTATATACCGGTAGTTTCTTTGGCTTGTTTACTCCCTTTGCCTTGTTGACTGGTGTGGTCAGTATCTTGCTGTTGGCTTTCCAAGGTGCTGTTGTGCTGTCGTGGAAAACCGAAGGGCTGATTGCGCAGCGTGCGGTACGTTGCGCACGAGTTACTGGTTTGCTAATGCTGCTGCTTTTTATTGGTGCTGGTGTGTGGGTAGCTACAGGCTTAGAAGGTCAAGTGGTGACTTCTGCTATTGAACCTGGCGCATTCTCTAACCCATTGAGTAAAACAGTAGAAGTGACAGCAGCGGGTGGTTGGATGTTGAACTTCAGCCTTTACAGTTGGATGTGGTTAGCCCCCATGATTGCGGTATTGGCAGCACTGGTTGCCATTTTCTTAGTTCCGCGCGGCGCACTGTTAGCAGTGTTCTGCTCGTCAGTGTCTGTGATCGCTGTTGTGCTGACCTTTGGTTTCGCGTTGTTTCCCTTCTTGTTGCCATCGTCGTCTCAACCCGATGCCGGCTTAACGATCTACGATGCGTCCGCGAGCCACCTCACACTATGGGTGATGCTGTTGGTTACTTGCATCTTCTTACCAATGATCATTGCATACACTAGCTGGGTATACAGTGTCATGCGTGGCAAGGTAACGGCAGACAGCGTGCATAACGCTCCCCATTCCTATTGATTTGCGAGGGCTGTATTATGTGGTACTTTTCTTGGATATTGGGTTTGAGTCTAGCTTGTGCGTTCTCTATCCTGAATGCCATGTGGTTTGAATTAAGGGTAGTGAATTCACAGAGTAGACAACAGAACGATACGTCAACGCTGTCTAATGAGTAACTGTGACTAAACCATTGGCTGTTTCTTCCCCCCGCACGAAACGTAGCGGGGGGTGGCTAGCGCAATCGTGGCGACTAGCCCCCAGACGTATGCTCTGGGCATTATGTGCACCTTTGTTAGCAGGGGTGCTATTTTTGTTTCAGGCCTGGTGGCTGGCAGATGTTTTGGACCGAGCCGTGATTGGTCATGCCGCGCTACAGCAGTTATGGCCCGCCATCAGTATCGTGGCAGGACTCTTATTAGTCAGAGCCTTACTGGTCTGGTCTGGTGAGCGTGCGGCTAACTCAGGTGCCGAACACATTAAACATTGGCTACGAACTACCTTGATGCAGCGTTTGCTGAATAAGGGGCCGGCGTGGTCTCGACAGCATCCATCGGGTGAACTGACCACCGCATTAATAGACCACGTGGAAGCCTTAGAGGGCTATTTGCAACGCTACATGTCCGCAGCCGTGGCGGCGGTGTTTTTACCGTTGCTGTTAGCTGTTGTAGCGATGGGCGTTGATATTGTTGTGGGGCTGCTGTTATTGCTAACCGCCCCATTGATTCCCGTCTTTATGGCACTGGTAGGCTGGGGAGCAGAAGCTGCCAACCAAAAATACCATCAAGCCTTACAACGTTTATCTGGCGTTTTTGGCGACCGCGTCAAAGGCGTGTTTACCTTGGTACTGTTTGGTAGAGCCAAGGAAGAAGTAGAGGCAGTGCAACAAGCGAGCCAAGACTTAGGCAAAACCACCATGAAGGTGTTGCGTATTGCCTTCTTGTCCTCGGCGGTGTTGGAACTGTTCGCCGCACTCGGTGTAGCGGGTGTGGCGGTATATATAGGTCTGAGCTATTTAGGCATGTTGGGCGAGAGCTTTAGCGGTATGACGCTACAGCAAGGTTTGTTCTGTTTGTTTTTAGCGCCCGAGGTATACCAACCATTGCGTCAGATGGCTGCTAGTTATCACGACCGCGCTCAGGCTAAATCGGCGGTTACTTCCTTAGAAGGCATTTTTAAAACACTGCCCGCTGTGCCATCTAAAAAGGCAGATCACACCAGTACAGAGGTGTCTACTGAAAAGTGGGAGGGCGTGAGTGTACGTTTCCCTATGACTGATGCGTTGGGCGATACGCCTATATTGCAAACAGAAGGCTTTAGTTTAGTGGCGCCGGGGACGAATGCAGTATTGTTGAAATCGGTGTCTTTTACCGTGAACAAGGGCGAATCCGTTGCGCTGCAAGGTAGTAGTGGCAGTGGTAAAACAACACTGCTGGAAAGTTTATTGGGGCTGCGTACTCGCCACGGTGGTGAGGTGCGGTTATATACTGCCGACAAACAAACGGATGATGAACAAGGGTTTTTGCCAGGCGTGTGCTTATTGAGTGCGCATCCTTTTTTATCGGGTGAAACCGTAGAGCAAGTGCTTAAGTTGGCAGCGCCAGATGCTACCGAAGAACAACTGTGGCAAGCCTTAGAAAAGGTAGATATGGCACAGGTGCTGCGTGCACAACATGCAGGGTTACAAACCTTGTTAGGTACGCGAGGTTACGGTTTGTCGGGTGGGCAGTTGCAGCGTATTGCCTTAGCTAGGTTGTTCTTGTGCGATCCGGAATTGGTATTAATGGATGAGCCTACCGCTCACTTAGATACCCACACCCGCGACAAAGTACTAGATGCCATCTTGGCGTTTTGTGCTGACAGAGCATTGATTGTTGCCACACACGATCCAGCTGTCGCGGCGCGTTTGCAGCAGCAATGGAGTCTGCAAGATCAAACCTTGGTAGGAGTGCAATCATGACGCTATGGTGGGGATTGTGTCGTGATTGGTTGTTGCGACGTCGTTGGTTAGTAGTGGGCAGCATCTTGGTGGCGCTGGGAACTGTCGTCGCTGGGGTGGGGCTGCTTGCCGTAGCAGGTTGGTTTCTGACAGGAGCGTTTCTTGCTGCTTCTATGACCAGCTTTAATTTGTTTGGTCCGTCGGCATTGGTACGTGGTTTATCCATGTGGCGTATTGCCTCGCGCTACGTAGAGCGTATTGCAGGCCACACGGTTACGTTGGAATTGCAAGCAGAAATACGCGCACAAACTTTTGCGCAATTGATGCAACTACCACCGTCTGAGTTGGCTAAGTACCGTGATGGTGACTTGGTAGCTCGCTTGGTGAACGACGTAGAGCGTTTGGATAGTGTGTATTTGCTGTTGGTAGTACCAACGTGCACCGCATTGCTAGGCGGTGGTATGTATGCGCTCTTAACCGGCTCCCAAATGCCGTGGGGCGGGGTGGCTCTGGCGTTGGTTATTTTGATCGCTGCTGTATTAGTGCCTTATGTAGTAGCACGTAGAGCGGCGGCGGGTGGGATGCAATTGGCGGCACAAGTAGCCCAAGCCCGTAGCGTGTTACACGATACGATTGCAGCACACGTGGATGTGGTGGTGTTTAATGCCACTGACAAAGCACAAGCGAGTTTTGAACAGTTAAGCCAGTCGTTATCTAAGCAACGCGAAAAATTGGCTGCTATGGCTAGCTTGGGCAGCTTGTGGCAGCAGTGTTGCATGGCACTGACCTTGGTGGCGTTGGTGGTGATTGGTTTGGATGCGTACAGCAAAGAACTACTTACCGGCCCAATGTGGGTGGGGTTGCTGCTGGGGGCGTTGGGGCTGTTCGAAATTATGGCCCCCTTGATGCGTGGTGCAGCCGGTTTGGGGGTAGCTAGTGCGGCGGCGTCGCGTTTGGGTATGCTGCGTAGTGCTGGCGAGAAAATGCCTTCTGGTTCTACCCCGTTACCTGATCACGGCGTGCTGTTTACGCAGAGTCTGCATGTGGGTTTTGATGTGAAAGTACCGTTGTTGAAAGACGTGACATTACGCATTCCACAAGGTGGTAGGTGTTTAATACGTGGCGTCAGTGGCTCAGGAAAAACCACATTGCTGCAAACCTTGATGGGTGTGCAACCAGCGTTGGTTGGGGGAGTGCTGTACGGTGGAGTTGATGTGCAGCAAAGTCCTACAGATCAGCGTTTCCAACGGTTTGCCTTGCTGTCGCAGCACTCTACGGTGTTCATGGGTAGCCTACGTTATAACCTGACGTTGGGCTGTGCAAATGCCACAGATGAACAACTGTGGGATGCGCTACAGCGTGTACGTCTCGCTGACTTCGTGCGCAGCTTGCCAGAAGGCTTAGACAGTTGGATAGGTGAAGGCGGTAATACCTTATCTACAGGCCAAGCGCGCAGGCTGTGTTTGGCGCGTATTGTGTTGGCTTCGGCGAGTGTGTGGTTCTTAGATGAACCTACCAGCGGCCTCGATAGAACCAACGCGCATGCCTTGCTACAAGACGTGTTGCAGTTTGCCGGTACGCGTAGCGTCATCATGGTGAGTCATGACGAAGTGCCTGAGGGATGCTTTGAACAAGAATGGCAAGTGCAAGGTGAGACATTGCAGCGGGTCGCCTAGGGAACGTTCCTTTTAGGATACGTTCCCGGTTTTATCTGGTGCTATTGTGTACACTGCAGATGTGCCGGCAGTGCATCCTGCGCTGTGGCCTTTTTTGTGTCTAGAGTTAGTAGAAACATGCATACTGATCCCGCTAATTACATCCGTAACACGATACGCAGCGTACCGGACTGGCCAAAGCCAGGCGTGATGTTCCGTGACATTACGCCTGTGTTGCAAGATCCTCAAGCGTTCCGTGTACTGATTGATTTATTCGTATACCGCTACATGCGTCAGCGTCTGGACCTAGTTGCTGGCATTGATGCGCGTGGTTTTATTGTTGGGTCTGTATTGGCCTACGAACTGAATCTGGGTTTTGTTCCCGTACGAAAAAAAGGCAAATTGCCTTTCCAGACCGTCGCTGAAGAGTACTCCTTGGAGTACGGTAATGCATCCGTTGAAATGCATACTGACTCAGTACGTCCCGGCCAACGCGTCTTGCTGATTGATGACCTGATCGCTACTGGCGGCACCATGATTGCAGCATCTCGTTTGTTGCAACGTTTGGGTGCTAACGTGATTGAAGCGGCTGCCATCATTGATCTGCCTGATTTGGGCGGTTCAGCGGGTGTGCGCGAAACAGGCTTGCCGGTGTACACCGTGTGTGAGTTTGATGAGTCGCTACCTGATCCGGATGCGTTACCCGGTCAGTAATACATAAAGGTTGCCGGTGTAGGCTGGCTGATCTGATGTTAGCTACTAAACCCCTGGTTTTGCCGGGGGTTTGTTGTTTGTGGCATCTTGCATAGCGTTCATCGGGTTCTTAAAGGGCCAGTAAGGGGGGGCTCTTTTATCTGTCACAGAAGTACGCATTAGCCTCAATGGCAACCACACTAAAAACCGTTGTAAGCGATGAAGGGAAAACGGAGGAAAGTATTTTTTTATTTGGTGGTCAAATTAAAAAATACTTTTCGCAGTGCTAGCTACATCAGCCAGTGGTGAGTACGTCGGTGCCACATTCATCGCCAACACCTCACGCACCTTGGCGTATACGAGCGCAAACGTCTTCCGCATTGAGTGTGCGGGCAGCACCAAATCCTGCTACGTGTCGTACACGCTGTACGGTAAGTGCAAAGAAATGGAAGTCGGTGAAGTCTGTCATAAAGGCAACATCAGGGAAGCGTGCCAAGTAGGTGTCGCGGGCAGCTTCACGTTCTGGGGTGTTGCGCTCTAGTAGGGTGGCTTCTACTTGTAGTGTGACTCTGGGCAGATCGTGCACACCGGCATCTTCAGTCGGTGTTTGGCAAATCATCAGCGAGGCTTGCGGACGCTCTTTGAGGTAGCGTGTGTGTGCGGCCATGTCGCTGATATGTATCAGCAGTCGGCCATGTTCTGCGTCTAGTGCGAAGGGCACCATGGACACAAAAGGCAGCCCTTGGTTAGTTAAGGTGCCTAATGAAGCCAGTCGCTGCTGTTGCAGCAACTGGTACAGCGAATCCAAAAAAACTTGATGTGTAGACATAAGCGCTTAATGGAAAAGCCAGCACGTACTTACTGGTAGTGGTTAAACACCTGACGCAGGTAGGCGAGGAAGGTTTCATCGTCGCACATGGTTTTACCTGCAGAGTCAGACAGTTTTGCGGTAGATGCACCGTTGCAGCTGACCAGTTTCATAACGATGTTTAGGGGTTGTGTGCCCATGTCGTTGGTGAGGCTGGTACCTATACCAAAACCAACCTGTATGCGGCTACCGAAGTATCTATACAGTTCAATGGCGCTGTCTATAGTCAGGCCATCCGAAAATACCAGACGTTTAGATTTAGGGTCTATACGCAGTTTTCGGTAGTGTTGAATGGCTAGATCGCCCCACCAGTATGGATCGCCAGAGTCATGGCGCAAACCATCAAACAGTTTGGCGAAATACAGGTCGAAATCGTTGAGGAAGGCTTGCATGCCTACGGTGTCGGTAAGCGCTATACCCAAGTCACCACGGTATTCTTGTACCCAGTCTTCCATGGCTGCTTTTTGAAAGTCGCGTAAGCGCACAGAACCAAAAGCTTGGAAGGATTGGAAGTATTCGTGTGCCATGGTGCCGATGGGCACCAAGTTGTGTTTTCTAGCTAAGTAAACGTTAGAGGTACCTTTGAAAAACTCAGGTACTTGGCGAGCCAAGGTGCCGATGACTTCATCGTGCCATGCGGCACTGTAGCGTCTACGTAAGCCAAAATCCGATACGTCAAAACTGAAGGTTTCTTGTTTTTCTTGGCCAAAGCGTTTCAGGCGTTGGATTTTGTCTGCCAGACGTTGGCGGCCCTCAGTCAGCAATGTCAGCGGATCAAAGCGTCTGAAGTACAGCTCGTTCACAATGGCGAGCACAAAGATTTCAAAGCCCATCACGTGTACTTGTGGGCCTTCGGCAATGATGATCAGGCGTTCGCCATCGGTTTCTACGCGGATAAAACGGCGTTGAAAGCGAAATAGTGACAGGAAATCGATGAAGTCAGACTTCAAGTAGCGCAGTTGGCTCAGATAGTCTAACTCTTCTTGGCTGAAGTGCAGGCTGCACAGGTGATTTAGTTGCGCCTCTACTTCTTCTGCCAGCTCAGCCATAGGATAGGCAGTCTGGTTACGGCACAAGAACTCATAGCGTGCTTGAGTGGCTGGATGGCGATGCAGCATGGCCTGCCACATCGTAAATTTGTAGAGATCAGTTTCCAGCAACGACGTAATTACTGGAGAAAACGGGACATTCATCGTGAACTACACACCAAATGCATCATGCAGAGAACTACAGTCTACCTGCATTTCTCTGCATAATGCTCATTTTGTGCATAATTTCCCAGAAAACTCACAGAGGCTATTCTGGGAAAGGAGGTGATTACACCAGTACGCGTTCAATACCGCCGTTATTGGCCGATTTCACGTAGTTAGGTAGCCAGTCTGCGCCCAAAATATGCTTAGCCATTTCTACTACGATGTAGTCAGCTTCTACGCCAGTGTCGTCTTGGTAACGGGACAAACCTTGCAGACACGATGGACAGGAAGTCAGCATTTTGACTTCGCCACTAAAACCGTCAGCACGGATGCTGTCTTGGTTTTTCTGTAGTTCTTCCTGTTTACGGAAACGGATCTGGGTAGAGATGTCAGGGCGTGTGACCGCTAAGGTACCCGACTCACCGCAACATCTGTCGCTCTTGATGGTTTGGTCGCCCACCAAGGCTTTAACGGTTTTCATAGGATCCTGACGTTTCATTGGGGTATGGCAAGGATCGTGGTACATGTAGCGTGTACCGTTGATACCTTCTAGCTGAATACCTTTTTCCAGCAGGAATTCGTGAATATCAATCAGGCGGCAGCCGGGGAAGATGTTCTCAAATTCGTACATAGAGAGCTGGTCGTAACAGGTACCACAGCTCACAACGACGGTTTTGATATCCAAGTAGTTCAGCGTGGTGGCCATGCGGTGGAACAGCACGCGGTTATCGGTAATCATCTGGTCAGCTTTGTCTTTCTGGCCGCTACCGCGTTGTGGGTAACCACAGCACAAGTAACCAGGAGGCAATACGGTTTGTACACCAGCGTGCCACAGCATGGCTTGAGTAGCTAAACCAACTTGTGAGAACAGACGCTCAGAACCACAGCCAGGGAAGTAAAACACCGCTTCGCTATCAGCGCTGGTGGCTGGGTTGCGAATAATAGGTACGTAGTCGGCATCTTCAATGTCCAAGAGCTTACGTGCAGTTTGCTTAGGCAAACCACCGGGCATTTTCTTGTTCACAAAGTGGATGACTTGTTCACGAATGCTAGGCTTAGTCACCGACGCTGGAGGTGCTTCGGTTTGTTTATGCGCCGCATTGCTGAGCAAGTTGTTCGCCATACGCTGGGCTTTGTAGCCCACTTCCAAGACTTTACGTGTAGTGTTGATCACACGTGGGTCTTTGGCGTTCAAGAAGAACATGGCAGCCGATGAGCCGGGGTTGGACGATTTCTTGCCCATGCGGTTCAGCAAGGCGCGCATCGCCATGGTGACGTCACCAAAGTCAATGTCTACCGGACAGGGGGTAAAGCATTTGTGGCACAGCGTACAGTGGTCGGCTACGCCTTCAAAGTCTTCCCAGTGTTTTAGGCTAATACCGCGACGCGTTTGCTCTTCGTACAAGAAGGCTTCGATCAGCAGTGATGTAGCCAGAATTTTATTGCGTGGTGAGTACAACAAGTTAGCGCGTGGCACGTGGGTGGCACAGACCGGCTTACATTTACCGCAACGCAAACAGTCTTTGATCGCGTGGGAAATCGAACTGATTTCACTACGCTGCATAATCAACGATTCGTAACCCAGCAAGTTGAAGCTAGGCGTCCACGCGCGACTCAAATCAGCACCGGGCATTAGTTTGCCAGCGTTGAAGTGGTTTTGCGGGTCGATACGACGTTTGTAATCTTGGAAAGGTTGCAGTTCTTCTTGTGTTAAGAACTCGTACTTAGTCAGGCCAATACCGTGCTCACCAGAAATCACACCATCCAGACGGCGGGCGATTTGCATGATGCGCTCTACGGTTTCATTGGCCTCTTGCAACATGCCGTAGTCATCAGAGTTGACCGGAATGTTGGTGTGCACGTTACCGTCACCGGCGTGCATGTGCAAAGCGACAAACACACGGCTTTTCAATACCTTGTCGTGAATGGCTTGTAGTTCTGCCAATACCGCTGCACAGTCTGCGCCGGGGAAGTGTTCTTCCAAACGCGAGCGCACTTCGGTTTTCCACGAAATACGTAGTGTGTGGTCTTGCAGCATTTCTACAATGCGTGCATCGGGTTGAGCGGCAATACGCTCTTGCAAGGCAGGGATCACCGCTTCCAAGCCGTGGGTACGCAAGGTATCCAGTTGCTCGGCAACAGGTGCATCCAGGTTTTGCAGCATCCAGCTCCAGCGTTCACGCACGGATTGTAGGGTAGCCAAGGCATCGTGCCTACGGTTTTCCAGCACTTCTTCGCGTGTGTGATCTGCATCGGCTGGGTCAGCCAGTTTGCCTATAGGCAAATCACCTTGCAGGAATTCTTCTAGCGAATCCAGCAAACGCAGTTTGTTGCGTGTGGACAGCTCAATGTTGATGCGTTCGATTTCGTCGGTGTACTCGCCCATGCGGTTGAGTGGAATCACCACGTCTTCGTTGATTTTGAACGCGTTAGTGTGACGGGCAATGGCCGCAGTACGGGAGCGGTCCAGCCAGAAGCGCTTACGGGCTTCGGGGCTAACAGCAACGAAACCTTCACCGTGACGACTGTTGGCAATACGTACTACTTCGCTAGCAGCGTGAGCAACAGCATCGGCATCATCACCCACGATGTCGCCAATCAGAACCATCTTGGGCAGTACACCGCGCTTACTCTTGGTGGCATAGCCTACCGCACGCAGATAACGTTCATCCAAGTGTTCCAAGCCCGCCAATAATGCACCACGCTCTTTACCGTCGGTGTCTAGGTAGTGCTTCACTTCCACGATGGAAGGCACAGCATTACGTGCGCTGCCGAAGAACTCCATACAGACGGTACGAGTGTGTTCAGGCATACGGTGCAGAATCCAGCGTGCAGAGGTAATCAGGCCATCACAGCCTTCTTTTTGCACACCGGGCAAGCCGGACAAGAACTTGTCAGTAACGTCTTTACCCAAACCCACTTTACGGAAAGACTGGCCTTTGATACGCAGGGTTTCGCTGCGTAGCAGTTTAGCGCCGGGTGCAAAAGCACCATCAAACCATTGCAGATCGAAAACCGCTTCGTCTACTTCGTGGATTTTGCCCAGATTGTGATTAACGCGGGTGACTTCCAGCCAGTTGCCTTCTGGGTCTACCATGCGCCACCAAGCGAGGTTGTCCAGCGCAGTACCCCAGAGCACGGCTTTTTTACCGCCGGCGTTCATGGCAACGTTACCACCCACACAGGAGGCATCAATAGAGGTAGGATCAACCGCAAATACACGGCCTGCTGCCGTAGCGGCATCGGCCACACGGCGGGTCACTACACCAGCACCGGACAAAATCGTGTGTACAGGTGTGTCTAGACCGGGCATGGCGATGGCTTCAACAGGGCCCAGAGCTTCTAGTTTCTCGGTATTGATCACCGCAGAGCGAGGGCTAAGCGGAATAGCACCACCGGTGTAGCCAGTGCCACCCCCCCTAGGGATGATGGTCAGACCCAATTCCATACAGGCACGTACCAACGCGGCCATTTCAGCTTCGTGGTCTGGGGTCAGTACAACAAAGGGGTACTCCACACGCCAGTCGGTGGCGTCGGTCACGTGAGAAACGCGAGACAAACCATCAAACTTGATGTTGTCAGCCGCCGTGATGGCGCCTAGACGTTTCACCGTGCGCTGACGTAGGTCGCGCATCGTGGTGAATTCGTTTTCAAAGGCGGTGACAGCGGCTTTAGCGCTGTGCAGCAAAAATTGTACTTTCTGGTCGCGTTCAGCAACGTCTACATCACGACGCTTGTCGATTTCGTTCAAGCGGTGTTGCAAGGCTTCGATCAACTGGTGCAAACGTTTTGGGTTGTGCAGCAGGTCGTCTTGCAAGTAGGGATTGCGGCGTACTACCCAGATGTCGCCTAGCACCTCAAACAGCATCTTGGCAGAACGGCCTGTACGGCGTTCGGAACGTAGCTCGCTGAGTTTTTCCCATGCTTCATCCCCGAGTAGACGCAAAACAATTTCGCGATCGGAGTAAGAAGTGTAGTTGTAGGGGATTTCACGCAGGCGTGTATTGAGCACCGTGGAGGAATGGGCGGCAAGATACTGGCTGGCGATGGGGGCGTTCATAAAATCTGGTGTGGCCTACAAGGCGAACAAGGATTGACTGAACGTCTTAGTTTAATTCATTCGTTGGTGTTCGGCTTGGCTAAGTGTGTGGTTTGACAGTTCTAGGGGCTAAAACGGGTCAAACTGTGGCTGCTTTACCATTCTTTACTGTCAGTTCAGCCCAAGTAGAAAAAAGGCTCACAGGGTGAACAGCTTATGCGCATAGAGCAAAGATGCTGCGGTTACAGCTGCCTTTATTATGACTGCGGTAACGATAGATCACCCCAGCCCAGCATAGGAAACACCCACAGCAAGAAGGTGGTCATGATGATGTAGCGTAAACATTTACCTATAGCCATGTACGCGATGCATGGGCCTAACGGTAAACGTAACCAACCAGCGACGCTACATAAGGGATCACCAACCACAGGTAACCATGACAACAATAGTGCCGGAGGCCCTAGTTTATCTAACCAGCTTTGTACGGTTTGATGCCAGCGACCTGTGCGTGCATTGTGCTGCTCTTCGTCGTCATCGGCTTGTGGGTGGCTTTCTTTCCACGCCTCGTAGGCACGGTGTGCGCCAGACCCCATCCAGTAACTGACTACGCCGCCCAAGGTATTGCCGATAGTAGCAATGACCACTGCAGGCCAAAACATATGGGGTGAAACTGTGACGTAAGCAAAAACAGCGGGTTCAGAGCCCAGTGGCAACAGTGTTGCTGAAACAAAACTGACCATGAAAATGGCTGTCAGTCCTATCTCGGGCAAAGCCAAAGTTTGTAGCAACCAGTTGATGGATGTTTGTAGCCATGCTTCCATAGGGGAATGAGTACCTTGTATATAGCGTGCCACGGGCGCTGATTTTATGGCACTCTATGTTATCCTTTTTTTCTTCTTCTCTATTTTTATATCTGTCGCGGGGTTTCGGCAGTCAGTATTATGTCCAACGACTATCTTAAACGCATTCTAACTTCTAGAGTCTATGACGTGGTGCGGGAAACACCACTTGAGCATGCCCCTTTGGCATCGGCGCGGTTGAACAACCGAATTTTGCTCAAGCGAGAAGACCAGCTGGATGTGTTCAGCTTCAAGTTGCGCGGTGCGTACAACAAAATGGCTCACCTTACCCCTGCAGAGTTGAAGCGTGGCGTGATTGCGGCCTCGGCGGGTAACCATGCGCAAGGCGTAGCGTACTCAGCCAAACGTTTGGGCACACGTGCTGTGATTGTGATGCCTGAGACCACCCCACAATTAAAAATCGATGGCGTGCGACGTTTCGGTGGTGAGGTTGTGCTGGCAGGCGAAAGCTATTCTGATGCTTACGCGCATGCGCAAGAGCTGGAAAAGAAAGAGAAGCTCACCTTTGTGCACCCCTTTGATGATCCTTATGTGATCGCGGGGCAGGGCACTATTGGTATGGAAATTCTGCATCAACACCCAGGTCCTATAGATGCCGTATTTGTGCCTATTGGTGGTGGTGGTTTGATTTCGGGTGTGGCGGCTTACATCAAGCAATTGCGTCCTGAAATCAAAATTATTGGTGTACAGACAGAAGACTCCGCTGCGATGGCGCGTAGCGTCAAAGCGAACCGCAGACTGAACCTGACAGACGTGGGTTTGTTCTCAGACGGTACCGCTGTGAAACAAGTAGGTCAGGAAACCTTCCGTATCGCCCGTGAATACGTGGATGATTTCGTGTTGGTAGATACTGATGCCATCTGTGCGAGTATCAAAGATGTGTTCCAAGAAACACGCAGCGTGTTGGAACCAGCAGGTGCATTGGGCTTGGCAGGTTTGAAACGCTATGCGCAAGAGCATAAGCTGAAAAACAAAACGCTGATTGCCATTACCTCTGGCGCGAACATGAACTTCGACCGTCTGCGCTTTGTAGCAGAGCGTGCAGACGTGGGGTTGGCGCGTGAAGCCGTCTTTGTATTGAGTTTGCCTGAAGAGCAGGGTAGTTTCCGTCGTTTGACCGAGTCATTGGGTGATCGCTCCGTGACTGAGTTCAACTACCGTATCTCTGACGCTAAAGAAGCCCATGTGTTTGTGGGTTTGCAGATTCAATCAGAAGCCGATATTGCCAAGCTGGAAAATCACTTTGTGCGCAAAGGTTTCCCAACCTTAAATCTGACTGATAACGAAATGGCTAAAACCCACATTCGTTATATGGTGGGTGGCAGATCACCATTGGCTGAGCATGAAGAACTGTACCGTTTTGAATTCCCAGAGCGTCCTGGTGCATTGCGTCGTTTCTTGAGCAGCATGAACCCTAACTGGAATATCAGCCTGTTCCACTACCGTAACCAAGGTGATGACTACGGTCGTATTTTGGTGGGCTTGCAGGTACCACCAGCCGATAAACAAGCGTTCAAAGAGTTTGTGAACACGTTGGGTTATCCGCACTGGCGTGAGACGCACAATCCTGTGTACAAGATGTTTTTGTAAGAGTCGCGTCTATACGGCACAACGAAAAATGCACCCTAGTGGGTGCATTTTTTTATAGGGTACGGACCCGTAACGGGGCAAACCGTAGCGTGAACATGCTTCCCGTACCAAACTGGCTTTGAATCAACAGTTCGGCGTTGTGACGCATGGCTACGTGGCGTGTGATGGCTAAGCCTAAGCCTGTGCCACCAGTGGCTCTGGAGCGGCCTTTGTCGGCACGGTAGAAGCGCTCGGTTAGGCGAGGAATGTCTTGTGGGGCAATGCCTATGCCGGTGTCTTGTACTGAATAACAGGCACCGCCGTCTTCAGTGCTGTACCAACTGACAGTGATCGTGCCATCTTTAGGGGTGTAGCGAATAGCGTTAGTCAGCAGGTTGGAAATGGCCGAGGTCAATTCATTTTCAGAGCCCACAATGCATAAGGCTGGGTCAATGTTTTCGACGAATTGGTGTTGCCCGTTGGAAAGCGCTTTGGCTTGTTCCAAGGCGTGTTGAATAATCAAGCTAACACGTACTGGCCTGCCTTCTGTAGGAGGGGAGGATTCCAACGTAGATAGGGTAAGCAAATCTGCCACAATAGCCTGCATATGCTGCGCTTGTTCGAACATCATTTGTTCGTAACGCTCTCGTTGCTCTACGCTGAAACTGTCGGCAGGGTGTTCGCGTAAGGTTTCTAAGAAACCAAACAGTACGGTCAGCGGTGTGCGCAACTCATGCGATACATTAGCGACGAAGTCTTTGCGGGTGGTTTCCAGTTTTTCTACTTGGGTGACGTCACGGGTCACCATCAAGAACTGTCCAAATCCATACGGGCTAAGCTGTATGAGCAGAGATTTATCTAAGCCAGCTTGCTCGGTATGTAGCAACAGCGGGCTATCCCATTTATTCTGATTCACATATTGCGTGAATTCCGGTGCACGCAGAATATTGAAAATACTGTGGTGCATGTCGGTCTCTAGGTTCAAGCCTAGATGCTCTGCGGCAGTTTGGTTGCACCATTGCAGCCCCATGCTTTCATCTAAGGTGATCGCACCATCAGGCAGGGCTTCTGCCGCGAGCATAATGGCTTCGATGCCACGATTCAGCGACGCGATTTGCTCACGGTCAGCTTTGAGCTGCCTATAGACCGGAGCGAGAATTTCATCCCATGGCCCAATAGAGACTGGAGGAGGTTGATGCAAAGCGCGCACCCAACCTCGTATTTTTTGTAATTGCATGCCGCTGATTAACACCATCAACAGCAGGCCTAGGGCAAACACAGCCCAGCCTATGGTGCTGCCTAGCCAAGAGCCTAATAACACGGCCAAGATGGCCCAAGCAGCAATGGAATAAAGCGTTTTGTTCATGATTTGCCGGAGCTGGCGGGAAGCACTGCAGAAAAGCGGTAGCCAGCACCACGTACGGTTTCAATGTGTGCATCGTGACCGCTAGGTTCCAGTGCTTTACGCAGGCGACGTATATGTACGTCTACGGTGCGCTCTTCCACAAACACGTGGTCACCCCATACTTGATCCAGCAACTGGGTGCGAGAGAAAACGCGTTCAGTATGAGTCATGAAGAAGTGCAGCAGTCTAAACTCTGTAGGTCCGATATTTAGTACCTGCTCACTACCTGTTACGCGGTGTGTGGCAGGGTCCAGTTGCAGAGAGCCTATTTGGATCAGGTCATCGGTAAGCTGAGGGGCGCGACGGCGCAGTACAGCTTTGATGCGGGCCAAGAGTTCTTTGGGGGAAAAGGGCTTGGTGATGTAGTCATCCGCCCCAGCTTCCAGTCCTTCTACCTTATCCAGCTCGGCACCTTTTGCGGTGAGCATGATAACAGGAATTTCACGGGAACGTTCATCCGTACGTAGCTTGCGGGCCAAGCTGATACCGGATGCGCCAGGCAGCATCCAATCCAGTAAAATCAAGTCAGGTAACTCGGCATTAATCAGGATCTGTGCTTGCTCAGCATCGGCTGCACGCAACACTTTGTGGCCTGCAAAACTCAAGTTAACAGCAATCAGTTCTTGGATCGCCGGCTCATCTTCAACAACAAGAATAGTCGTACTCATACTCTTCATTCCAAACAGTGGTTTGCACGCATATAACGTGGATCATAGCCCATATGATATGGCGTCTATATTTCAGGTTTGTGACGAAAACCGGAGTCTATGAAGTGAATGGTTTTTTACGGCTTTTCTTGGTGGCGAAGTAACGCCAGAAGCGCTTTTTGAGGTACGATACGCATCATGGAAAAAAATCACCAAACCCCTCCAAACGAAAGCACTACGCATTTCGGATTTCAGACGGTACGCGAAGCTGAAAAGGCTTCACGCGTTGCCGAGGTATTTCACTCTGTAGCCACTAAGTACGACGTCATGAACGATTTGATGTCTGGCGGCTTGCACCGTATATGGAAGCATTTTACGGTGGGCAGAGCTGATGTGCGCCCGGGGATGAAAGTACTGGATATCGCTGGGGGTACAGGTGATATTGCCAAAGCATTGGCCAAAAAAGCAGGCCCATCTGGCGAAGTATGGTTAACGGATATCAACAGCTCTATGTTGGGGGTTGGCCGCGATCGTATGTTGGATAACGGGTTGGTGTTACCCGTTGCGGTCTGTGATGCCGAATTCCTGCCTTTCCCATCTGGCTACTTTGACCGTGTGACGGTGGCTTTTGGCTTACGTAACATGACGCACAAAGACAAAGCCTTGGCTGAGATGCGTCGTGTGTTGAAACCCGGTGGCAAGCTGTTGGTGTTGGAGTTCTCGCGCATTGCTAAGCCACTAGAAAAAGCCTACGACTGGTACTCGTTTAACATCCTGCCTAAAGTAGGTCAGGTTGTGGCGAACGATGCAGAAAGCTATCGCTACTTGGCAGAATCCATTCGTATGCACCCCGACCAAGATACCTTGGCTGAAATGATGCGTTCTGTGGGTTTGGAGCGTGTGCAGTATTTCAATCTGACAGCCGGCATCGCTGCGCTGCACGAAGGCGTACGTCTAGAGTAAGACGTACCCGGTACGTCTTAACTGCTTAGCCACACGCTAGCATCTAAACTGGCTTTAGAGTCTGCAGGATTTAGCTCCGCAAAGCGGCGCATTTCCTGCATTGCAGCGTTCACAATGGTATTGGTGAGCGATGCAATCACATCAGGACGCCAACTGGCGACCAAGCTCATATCAGGTAAGCTGATATCACACTTCAGTTCACAAAAACGCCCTTCTAAAAAGCCGCTACGATACGCCGCCAGCGGTACAGCTCCCACACCAATTCCAGCTTCCAATAAGTACATACTTGCCGCAATAGAAGACACGTGGTGAATTTTGGTGTGCTGTAAGCCTTCTTGTTCCAGGATGTTCAGCAGCAGTAAATGCGGCTGAGAGTGTCTGGGGAAGGTGACTATAGAACTGTTTTGCAGAATGTCGGCCAGTTTAACTGGTTGCTGGGGCAACTGAGTACAAGCAATAATCCAGCCCATTTTCATGGTGCCTACAGGGGCGTTATGCACTCCCTCAGCAAGAATAGGGTCGGTTTGCAAGGCCACATCTATCAGTCCGCGTTTGAGCAGGTCATGCAAACGCATGCTGGACTCCACCGTCAGCTCGATTTCGATTTCAGGATGGTGTTCGTGTAGGGTGCTGATAAACGAGGTAAACCATGTGTGCACCACAGAATCAATAATACCTAGTCTGACACGGCCACGCACGGTAACCGGCGCTTTCAGCTCTTTAAGCAACTCTTGCTCTAAGTGCAGCATTTGTTTGGAGTAGCCCAGTAGCTTCTGCCCTGCAGACGTTAACAGTAAACCGCGTTTGCCGCGCTCAAAGAGTTGTTGTTCTAAGTCGCTTTCCAGCGAAGCAATGCGACTAGAGATGGCGGCTTGAGTTAGGTGTAGCTTATTGGCGGCGGCTTTAAAGCTACCTAGCTTGGCGATCCAGATAAACGTTTCTAGAAAACGTAGATTCATGGTGATGCGGCACTGAAGTAATAGATAAGGTTCTATTGTACGAAGTTGTAGGTGTTGCAGGGGTTTCTTTACGTAGCGTAGCGCGGTGGTGGGCAGTTAAAAAATAAGGGGGAAAGCGGTATGCTTTCCCCCTTAAGCGGTGTAGGTATCAGCAGAAATTAGCTGATGCGCATACCTGGTGTGGCGCCACTGTGTGGTTCCAGAATAAACAGACCGTTGTTCACGTTGCTGTCATTGTGGCTGGCTGCTAATACCATGCCTTCGGACACGCCAAAACGCATTTTTCTAGGGGCTAAGTTAGCCACTACCACGGTTAGCTTGCCAATCAGATCTTCAGGTTTATAGGCGGACTTAATGCCGGAGAAAATCTGGCGGTGGCGGCCTTCGTCCAAGTCCAGAGTTAGGCACAGCAGTTTGTCAGAGCCTTCTACTTCGGTGCAGTTCACAATCTTGGCTACGCGCAGATCGATTTTGCCGAAATCTTTGATATCAATGGTGTCAGCAATGACTTCACCGCCTGGCTCTACGATTGGCGCCTCAGGAGGGGCTAATAGTTCGTCCAGTTTGGTGGGCTCTACGCGTTGCAGCAAGTGCTTGAATGCGGCAATACGTGTAGGCAGTTCGGCGGCGTCGGTCCACACGAAGTCGCGGTCCATTTCCAGCAGTTCGCGGGCCACTTTTTGGCTCAACTGCGGCAAGATTGGGGACAGCATTACGGACAAGGCTTTGAAACCAGCCAAAGCGCGTGAGCAGATGTCTTGCAGTTCTGCTTTTTGCTCTGCAGATGCTTCAGCAATACCTTTGGCCAACAACCATGGCTTGGCGTTATCAAAGGCTTGGTTGATTTGGTCAGCCAAAGCCATGATTTGACGCACAGCACGACCGTATTCACGACGCTCTAGGTCAGCACGAATGGTATCGGCCACTGCAGCGAAGTTGGCTTGCATTTCAGCTGTGTCACCCACGTAAGCTAGTTGGCCATCAAAGTGCTTACTAATGAAGCTCGCGGCACGGCTAGCAATGTTGACGTATTTGCCCACCAAGTCGCTGTTTACACGTGCGATAAAATCATCTGGGTTGAAGTCCATGTCTTCAACGTGAGAGTTCAGCTTGGCGGCGATGTAATAACGCATCCACTCGGCGTCCATGCCTATATCCAAGTAACGCAGTGGCGAAATACCTGTACCACGGCTCTTGGACATTTTCTCGCCGCTAACGGTAATGAAACCGTGCACGTTCAAGGAGTCTGGTGTTTTACGGCCAGAGAATTTCAACATGGCAGGCCAGAACAAGGCGTGGAAGTACACGATGTCTTTACCAATGAAGTGCACCTGTTCGGTGTCACCATTGGGGTCCATCAATGTGTCAAAGTCCATGCCTTTGACTTCGCAGTAGGATTTCAGAGAGGCCAAGTAACCTACAGGTGCATCCAGCCATACGTAGAAGTATTTGCCGGGTGCATCAGGAATAGGCGTGCCGAAGTAGGGCTCATCACGCGAGATGTCCCAGTCATTCAGATTGCTTTCGCCGTCGTCATCTTTACCTAACCACTCACGGGTTTTACCCAGTACTTCGGATTGCAGGCGTGGGTTGCCGTGACGGTCTACACCGGTGGTCCATTCTTTCAAGAAGGCCACACATTTAGGGTCGGACAGACGGAAGAAAAAGTGTTCTGAACTACGCATTACAGGCGTAGCATTAGTCAGTGTGGAGTATGGGTTGATCAGATCAGTAGGGGAGTACACCGAACTACATACTTCACAGGAGTCACCGTACTGATCTTTAGCTCTACATGAAGGGCATTCACCTTTGATGTAGCGATCAGGCAGGAACATACCTTTGACTGGGTCATAGAACTGTTCAATGGTGCGGGTTTCAATGAAACCAGCAGCCTTTAGCTCTTTATAGATGCTTTGTGAAAGCTCTTTGTTCTCTGGCGAGTTGGTACGGTGCCAGTGATCAAATTTGATATGAAACCCGTTTAGGTAGTGAGGGCGCTCAGATGCAATACGCTCAACAAGCTGGTCAGGCGTAATGCCTTCGGCTTCAGCTTTAAGCATGATTGGTGCGCCGTGCGCATCATCAGCCCCTACGAAGTGCACTGTGTGGCCCGACATTCGCATTGACCGGACCCAGATATCGGCTTGGATGTATTCCATGATATGGCCGATGTGAAAAGAACCATTGGCGTAGGGTAGGGCCGTAGTAACGAAAATCGTGCGTGACATATGCTTTATCTAGGGTTAAAGAAGGGTATACCCTCATGCTGCTGAGGGGAGCCCAGAAAGGATAGCAGATGCTGTGGTAAAAATCTGCTAGTTGAGTTCGCGCATCTCTATGTCGCTGACGTTTTCTGGCTTGGGTGGTCGCGCCTTGTTTTGCTGTCGCTCTTGGAAAGCTTGAGCAGGGTTTGGACGGCGGCGGTTTTGCCAGTAAGAGCGAATACCAAATGGTCGGCCACTAATACGCGCAACTATGTATAGGATGGCAATGGCTAAGGCTGTAGACGCCATGAAAATAACCGCCATAATCATGCCTATGACAGTCAGCATTGCGAATAGTACAGCTCGGAGTATTTGAGTAAATGTATTCATAGCATTAAGTATGACAGCTTTTGATGCAAAAAATTCCCTCGTTCCGCTATTTTTACGGTGGCGGTTGTTGTAGTGTTAGCACGTATCTGTGCAGGATGATGATTAAATGAATGTAAACACAGTTGATGTGGTGAATGCGTTACGTAACGTAACGGATCCCTATACACGTAAAAAACTGGAAGTTAGCCCTGAAAGTTGCTGTGTCACGCTGAATGGGCAGGTGGCAGATATTGCATTGAACTTGGGTTACACCACAGACAGTAGTGGTCAAGAACAGTTCAAGGAACGCTTGGTTCCGGCATTGCAAAGCGTAGGAGTAACGTTGGGCAAACTTACTCTGGGGCTGAAAGTGCTGACACACGCAGTGCAACCCGACCTACGACCTATGGGCAATGTGCGCAATATTATTGCAGTGGCCTCTGGTAAGGGCGGTGTGGGTAAAAGTACGACTTCGGTGAACTTGGCGTTGGCGCTGCATATGCAAGGCGCACGCGTAGGGTTGCTGGATGCGGATATTTACGGCCCTAGCGTACCTACTATGTTGGGTTTAAGCGGCAAGCCGCAAATGACGCCTGAGAACCTGATGAAGCCGATGATTGGCCATGGGTTGCAGGCAAATTCTATTGGTTTTTTGATTGATGACGATGCGCCGGCAATCTGGCGTGGTCCTATGGTCACCCAAGCGTTGTTGCAGTTGTTGACGCAAACGGCGTGGGAAGATTTGGATTACCTGATCATCGATATGCCTCCGGGTACGGGTGACATCGCACTGACCTTGTCACAGAAAGTGCCACTGACGGCAGCGGTCGTCGTGACCACACCACAAGACATGGCGCTGATCGATGCCCGTAAAGGGTTGAAGATGTTTCAAAAGGTAGATGTGCCAGTGTTGGGTGTGGTTGAAAACATGTCGGTGCACGTGTGTAGCCAGTGCGGTCACGAAGAAGCAATTTTTGGTAAACATGGTGGCCGTGATATGGCAAGTCAGTACAATGTACCCTGGCTGGGGGCGCTGCCTTTGGCAATGAGTATTCGGGAGCAAACTGACTCGGGTTTACCTACCGTTTTGGCAGCGCCACAAAGTAGAGAAGCGGCGATTTATCATGAAATCGCTAGCCGTGTGGCTGCTAATGTCGCGGTACTGCCTGTGGATACGTCGGCGCAACGTCCAAAGGTCGTGCCCCGAGCTTTGTAAGATAATTCTGGTACAGGCGGGTTTTTATGGGTGTACGCACGGCGGGATGGATGCTCGCTCTGGCATGTAGTCAGAGCGTAAGCGCCGCAATGGTGCCTGAGGTAGTGATTGATCCTGGTGGCGTAGGCCCCGAAGCATTACGCGTTATCCATGGTGCCGTGGAGGCCATTACCCGCCTAGCAGAAGACCAGGATCTATCTGAGATTTCACGTCTGCGCCGCAGGGCGCATGACGCCACGGTCTCTGCTTTGCAAACGCAAGGCTATTACGATTCCATTGTGACGGTGGAGATTGGTGAAATCGGCGAGCAAGAGACATGGGATATCTTGATCCAACCGGGTGTGCGTACCCTAGTGGACAAGGTAGATATCAAACTCAGCGGACAAATTAACCAGCCTGAATTTGCGGTGCGGGTAGAGGGTTTGCGTGCCGACTTGCCGCTGAAAGTAGGGGATGTATTCCTCAACAATAAATGGTCTAGCGCAAAGCAAGATTTGTTGCTGGGCGTGAAAAGCAAAGATTTCTATTTCGCACGTTATGAACAAACACGTGCAGTGGTACATGCCGAAGAGGGTAAGGCCGATCTAGAGTTGGCTATACGCAGTGGGCCTAGAGTACGTATGGGGCAACTCTATACCTCGGGTTTGAAGCGTGTGCCTGAAAGTCTAATTCAACGTTATGTGCGGTACACCCCAGGCGATCCTTACGATCAAGATAAGCTTGACGAGTGGCAGCAAGCACTACAAAACACCAGTTTCTTTATGGGGGCTTTTGTCACCATGGACGATACCTCGCCTAACCAGCGGGTACGTGCCGATGGTGAAGTGGAAATCCCAGTGAGTATTCGAGTGACCGAAGCGCCAGCGCGCCGTTTCACGGGCTCATTAGGTGCAGACAGTGATCACGGTGTACGTGCGGAAGGGCTATACCGACAGAACGTAGTGTTTGGTTTGCCCGTGTGGACAGAAACCGGGATTGGGGTGGATAAAGATCGTCAGCGTTTCTTTACTGACGTTTACCTGCCTCCTACCATTGGCGGTTATCAGAATAGCCTAGGGGTTCTGGTTCAACACGAAGACATTCAAGGTCTGGAAACTACACGCTTGGCGGGTGGTTGGAAGCTGAGCCATGAGCATAAAAGCCGAGCAGGTGTGGACTACAAAGTGCAGTGGAGCCTGATCGGTTCGTGGGATGAAAACCGTATTGACGGTGTGGGCCGTTTTAAAACGCCTTCGGTCATAGGCACATGGCAGTGGTTGCGTCGTGATGTGGATAGTCTGTATGACCCCACATCCGGTAACTTGCTAGACTTGAATCTCGCTACTGGTGTGAGTTTAAAGAATAAGAAGCCCTTTTATCGCTCAAGCTTGCGAGCTCAGCAATGGTGGCCTGTTGGCAATAATGACGTGCTAACCATACGAGGAGAGGTAGGCAAGGTCTGGAAAGATACCGAGTACGTGCCGCCTGATTTTGGTTTCCGTACCGGGGGCGCACGTAGCATTCGTGGTTATAGCTATCAAAGTATTGGTCTGAAGCAGGGTGATGCCACAGTGGGGGCACCGGCGTTAGCATTGGCCAGTGTTGAATATACGCACTACTTCACCAGTATGTTTGGTATGACCGCGTTTGTGGATGTGGGTGATGCGGCAGAGTCCTTTGGTGCTATGAAAGCCTACTTGGGTTACGGTTTGGGTGCTGCGGTTCGTACACCAGCAGGCCCTATTTATGTGGACCTGGCGTATGGCCAGCGTGACCACAAACTACGTCTACACTTTGCGCTGGGGATCGCGTTTTGAGCAAGCGAAGCAAAAAATCCTTCTGGTGGCGTTTGGTTTTTTGGGTAGGCCCCATCGTAGTGATGTTGCTGTTGATGATTTGCGGGTTCCTGTATTGGGCCGTGGCATCACAACCAGGAACGCAATGGCTGTTACGTACAGCGGTGTCTTTTGTTGATGGTGAAGTACGTGGGGTGCGTGGTTCGCTGTGGGATGGTGTGCAAATAGACAGTTTGGACATCAATATCCCGGGCACTAAAGTTGCTGCACGGGATGCCAAGCTGCAGGTGTTATGGCCTGCTTTGCTACAACGCAAAGTACATGTGCGTGAATTATCGGTAGGTGATTTGGCGGTGGCGTTAGAAACGCTACCCGACGCAGAGCCTGAACCGCCATCAGATGCGCCATTTGAAATGCCCAGCTTGCCTGTGAATATTCAGGTAGATCAGTTGGCGTTAGGCACCTTGGATTTCAAACAAGATGGTATAGAGCTGCCCATTACTGTGGGTGGTTTGACAGCGGCTGCCAGTTTAGAGGGTGGGCAGGCCAGCGTGTCGGTGCGTAGTCTGGATGTGATTTACGAGCAGATTCATGCTGCTATTCAGTTGCAGGCACGTAGCGAAAAACTGGCAGCGCCTTGGCCTGTACAGGCCGCTTTGAGTGTGAAAGCAAGCACCGAACAGCACGATGCCGTGATTTGTGCTCAGCAATACTTGCCGGGCTTGGCTGGTAAAACGCCTACAACAGAGTCTGCTGACGCGGTGGCGTGTGAGTTTGAGTTGCAAGCAGGGCTAGAGGGCTCGTTGCAAGGTCTGAACGTGAATGTGGATGGTAAAGGACAAGGCGTAAGCCTTGAGGCTGCTGCCGATTTGCTGCCTGAAGCAGCCATGCCATTACGCCAAGCGCTAGTCAGTTTGCAAATAGGCAGTGAGACCGAGTTGCAGGCTAAGTTGGATTGGTCTGATGACAATGGTACAGATCGCATACAAGGCACGGTGCACAGTAAAAATCTAGACGTGGCCGCCTTATTGGCAGATGCATCGTTACCAGCTTTGTTGAGCTTAGATGCCGATTACGATGTGCGTTTCCAGCCAGAAATGCAGTTGGATAATGCCAAGTTAAATTTAGCAGTGCATGAGGGATCGCGTTGGAATGGTCAACCGTTGCGTGGCAAGGTGGCAGTAGAGGCACAAGCGAGTACTGCACCTAGCGGCATGCCTGAATGGGCTGGCTACCAACTGGTGAATAGCGATATACAACTGAGTTTGGGTCGTAATACCGTCACCTTGGCAGGTGGTTTTGGTAAGACTACAGATGTCTTGACTCTGGATGTGGCTTTGCCTGCGGCAGAGCAAATATTGGCTAGTTTAAGTAGTGTGGGGGCGGCCACCGTTCAAGGTCAGATTAAAGGCGGCATTGTTCAACACAGTTTGGCATTGAAAGCTAAGTACGACTTAGGTGGCGATGCTTCCGGACAAGAGCTAGGGCAAGGGCCTGTAGACGTAGATGTGGCGCTGGATGGCAACTTGAACTACGTTGCAGATCAACCCATACAGTGGCGTGCTGCAGTAGAGCGTTTGAAAGTAAATCACTCGGGGTTTGGTATACAAACGCTGAGCAAATGGCCATTGTTCTTGCAGCTACCCGAGGGCGAACAGCCGTTGCAATTCAAGGCTGAGGCCACGCGCATACAAAGTTTCCTGAATGATCAACCGTGGGTGACGCTGGTGCACCAGTTGTCCGCCGTAGATGGTGAGAACTGGCAAACCGCTGGTGGTTTAGAGCCGTTTTCTATTTCTCCAGCACGGTTGAAAGTGTTGCAGACAAAATTAGGCTTGGATAAAGAGTCAGAGCAGCGTGGTGGCGTGAAAGACATGCGCGCCAGCAGCCAAACCAATAGGCTAGATGATTTGCGCATGGAGGCTGATTGGAACATCCGTTTCCAAGGTGCATTGGGTGGTCAAATTTCTGTGCGCCACTTGGCGGGCGACATTATGATCCCTGCCGAGCCCTCCTTCCCATTGGGGCTGACAGAATTAGGCTTGCAAGTGAATTTGGTACCTACCGGTAGCGATAGTCGTGTGCAGGCTAAGTTAGCAATTAAAACTAGCAAGATGGGTGAAGTGCTAGGGGATGTGAATGCGTTATTGCGCTTCACACCAGAACAAGGTTTTCACTTGCGTGACTCCGATTTGGTCAAAGCATCGGTAGAAGCTAATGTGGCAGACTTGGGGTGGACGAACTTAATTCTGGGCGATGCCATGGAATTGCGTGGCCGCTTAAATGCGAAGTTGGACATGGAAATGCGTCCATCTGGGTATTTCTCCAGCCAAGGTCAAATCCAAGGCCGAGAACTGCGCGTAACACGTCTGGACGATGGTATTCGTCTGCTGGATGGTAGTTTAGATGCACGTATTGATGACCAGCGTTTTATTCTGGATCAGTTGTATTTCCCAGCGGTACTGCGTGTAGAGCCTAAAGAGTGGCGTACAGCAACTTGGATTAGTGAAAATCCAGAAGCGAAGGGCGGCTTTTTGAAGGTCTCTGGTGAGTGGGATCTGGAAAACTCTACGGGTAAATTCCTGACAGAGCTGTTCCGCTACCCTATCTTGCAGCGTGCGGACCGATATGCGATGGTGAGTGGTAATATCGAGGCCAATTTGGTGATGCCGCAAATCGCGCTTACCGGGAAGGTCGTGGTAGATGCGGGTTGGTTTAACCTAGATATGCTGGGCGGCATTCCTACTATTGATGGCGATATCGTGGTGCTGCGAGCGGGGCAAACTATAGAAGATCAGCCTCCGCCAAGTACGACAGATCTCAGTATGAACGTGGAAGTCGATTTGGGGCCACGTTTCTACCTGACCGGCTATGGGGTGAACTCAGGTTTGGTAGGGCAACTGCGAGTCAGTATGTTCGATGGCCAGCTGAATGGTTTTGGTGCGCTGCGTACGCGTGGTGGTGCAATCGAACAATACGGTCAGCGCTTGCAGTTGCGCCGAGGTTCTATCACCTTCCAAGGCGACATCACTAATCCTATTTTGGATATAGAAGCCTTACGTACAGGTTTGGCTGTGCAGGCGGGTGTTAAAGTGGTGGGTACTGCACGTAAACCACGTATTGATTTGGTATCGTACCCAGATGTAGATAACGTAGAGAAGCTGTCGTGGTTGTTGTTCGGTCATGGTACCGATGATAACGGCAGCGATTTGGCGCTGTTGTTCTCGGTAGGGGCTTCATTTATTGGCGGTGACGATACGGGTGAGCCGTTCTACCGTAAGTTCGGTGTTGATGAAGTCACCATGAAGTCCGGTGAGCTAGGCAGTGCGGGTAGTATTTTGCCGGTAGAGAGCACCATTGGTGGCATTGATAGTGGTACCACCGATATGGAGCGCCAGTTCTTGCAGATCAGTAAACAGATAGGGTCTAACATTACCTTGAGTTTGCAGCAGGCACTGTCCGACACCGGAACGGTAGGTAGAGCCAGTTACCAGCTCACACGCAGACTGACAGCAGAACTGAATGTGGGTACGGTGAACGGCTTGGCGTTGGTGTACCGTTGGTTCTCTTCCACGGATTAAAGGTTATTCATGTTGTGATGCTGCATTTGTGCTGTAACAGCATAAAATAGCGCCTTACATCATAGAGGGAAATATGAGTATTAAAAGTGATCGTTGGATTCGTGAACAAGCTGAACAACATGGCATGATTGAGCCGTTTGAAGCAGGCCAAGTGCGTGCGATAAATGGCGAGAAAATTGTAAGCTACGGTACTAGTAGTTATGGTTACGACGTGCGTTGTGCCAACGAGTTCAAGATTTTCACCAACATTAACTCCACCATCGTGGACCCTAAAAACTTTGACGAGGGTTCGTTTGTGGATTTTGTGGGTGATGTATGCATTATTCCGCCGAACTCTTTTGCATTAGCTCGTACCGTGGAGTATTTCCGTATTCCCCGTGATGTATTGACCATCTGCTTGGGCAAAAGCACGTATGCACGTTGCGGTATCATCGTTAACGTCACACCACTGGAACCCGAGTGGGAAGGTCACGTCACTTTAGAGTTTTCTAACACCACACCGTTGCCTGCCAAAATTTACGCAGGTGAGGGTTGTGCACAGATGCTCTTCGTAGGTGGCGATCAAGTTTGTGAAGTGTCGTACAAAGACCGTGGTGGTAAATACCAAGGTCAGCGTGGTGTAACCCTGCCTCGCACTTAGGAGCTGTGGCATGAAATTTCGTTTTCCTATCGTCATTATTGACGAAGATTATCGTTCCGAAAACGCCTCCGGCCTGGGCATTCGAGCATTAGCCGATGCCATAGAGGCCGAAGGGGTGGAAGTGTTAGGGGTCACCAGTTATGGTGACCTTAGTTCTTTTGCGCAGCAGCAGAGTCGTGCTAGCGCATTTATTCTCTCCATTGATGACGAAGAGTTCAGTGTGGACTCGCGGGAAGACGTCGCAGCAGTCATTCAGAATTTGCGGGAATTCATTGGCGAATTGCGTTTTCGCAATGAAGATATCCCTATTTATTTGTACGGTGAAACACGTACTTCGCAGCATATCCCTAACGATATCTTGCGCGAGCTGCATGGTTTCATCCACATGTTCGAAGATACGCCAGAATTCGTAGCGCGCCACATTATCCGTGAAGCTCGTGCGTATCTGGATAGCTTAGCACCACCGTTTTTCCGTGAACTGGTGAAGTACGCCTCTGATGGTTCGTACTCCTGGCATTGCCCCGGTCACTCTGGCGGTGTGGCGTTCTTGAAAAGCCCTGTAGGTCAAATGTTCCACCAGTTCTTTGGTGAAAACATGCTGCGTGCCGACGTGTGTAATGCGGTAGACGAATTGGGCCAGTTGTTGGATCACACGGGGCCTGTGGCCGAAGCCGAGCGTAATGCCGCCCGTATTTTCCATGCGGATCACTGCTTTTTTGTGACCAACGGTACTTCTACTTCTAACAAAATTGTGTGGCACGCGAACGTGGCCAACAATGACATCGTGGTGGTAGACCGTAACTGTCACAAATCCATTTTGCACGCGATCACCATGACGGGTGCTATCCCTGTGTTCTTGCGCCCAACGCGTAACCACTTAGGGATTATTGGTCCTATTCCTCTGGAAGAGTTCCACCCAGAGAACATTCAGCGCAAAATCGAAGCTAACCCTTTTGCAAGCCTCGTTGCTGACAAACGCCCACGTATTTTGACTCTGACACAAAGTACGTATGACGGCGTGATCTACAACGTAGAGATGATCAAAGAGACCTTGGGTTCTACGCTGGATACTTTGCACTTTGACGAAGCATGGTTGCCGCACGCGGCGTTTCACGAGTTCTATCGTGATATGCACGCAATTGGCCCGGGCCGTCCACGTAGCAAAGACACTATGATTTACGCTACGCACTCCACCCACAAGCTGTTGGCTGGTTTGTCGCAAGCGTCGCAAATTACGGTACAAGATGCGGAAGACCGTCCATTGGATCGCAACGTGTTTAACGAAGCGTATCTGATGCACACATCCACATCGCCACAGTACGCCATTATTGCTTCGTGCGATGTGGCTGCTGCCATGATGGAACCTCCCGGCGGTACTGCTCTGGTAGAGGAAAGCATCAAAGAAGCTCTGGACTTCCGCCGCGCCATGCGTAAAGTGGATGCCGAGTACGGTGATGATGAGTGGTGGTTCAAAGTATGGGGTCCTGACCATCTGGTGAGCGAAGACATTGGTACACGCGAAGACTGGTTGCTGGCGTCTGATGACGAATGGCACGGTTTTGGTGATTTGGCTGATGGCTTCAATATGCTGGATCCAATCAAAGCTACTGTTGTGACTCCAGGCCTGGATATTTCCGGTACGTTTGCTGATACGGGTATTCCTGCGGCATTGGTATCCAAATACTTGGCTGAGCACGGCGTGGTAGTGGAAAAAACCGGCTTGTACTCCTTCTTCATCTTGTTCACTATCGGCATTACCAAAGGCCGTTGGAACACGTTGTTGACCGCTTTGCAGCAGTTCAAAGACGACTACGATCGAAACCAACCGTTGTGGCGTATTCTGCCCGACTTCTGCAAAGAGCATCCACGCTACGAGCGTTTTGGTCTACGTGATTTGTGTCAGCACATTCACGAGGTGTACCGCAAGTACGACCTGGCACGTTTGACTACTGAGGTGTACTTGAGTGACATGGTTCCTGCCATGAAGCCATCAGATGCCTACGCCAAAATGGCCCACCGTGAAGTAGAGCGTGTAGGTATTGACGAGTTGGAAGGTCGTGTGACCGGTGTATTGTTGACACCGTACCCACCCGGTATTCCTCTGTTGATCCCTGGCGAGCGTTTCAACCGCATGATTGTGGACTACCTGAAGTTCGCACGTGAATTCAATGCCCAGTTCCCTGGCTTTGAAACGTATGTACATGGGTTGGCTCAAGATACTGACGAGAACGGCAATTCCCGTTATTACGTGGATTGCATTCGCGAGTATTAATGGCTGCTCTTGTTTATGATGTAGCCGTCATCGGTGCCGGTGCTGCCGGCATGATGGCGGCCAGTGTGGCTGGTCAGCGTGGGTTGCGTGTGGTCTTAATTGACCACGCCACCAAGCTGGGTGAAAAAATCCGTATCTCGGGAGGTGGACGCTGTAACTTCACCAACGTGGGCACTACACCAGCCAACTATATTTCTAAGAATCCGCATTTCTGTAGGTCGGCGCTATCCGCCTATACTCCCCAAGACTTTCTGCGGTTGCTCAAAGAGTACGGAATTGCCTGGCACGAAAAGCATAAGGGCCAGCTTTTCTGCGACGACTCAGCGGAAGACATTATCCAGATGCTGCGCCAAGAGTGCGAGAAAGGGCTGGTGTCTTGGCGCATGCCGTGTACAGTAGATGCCATAGATCAACAGGAAAATGGGTTTGCTATACGTTCTAGTCACGGCACAATTGCGGCTAAGCAAGTGGTGATTGCAACGGGTGGTATGGCGATTCCACAGTTGGGGGCTACTGACTTCGCTTTAAAATTGGCCCGCCAATTTGATCTGAAAGTAATAGAACCTAGACCAGCGTTGGTGCCGTTGCAGTTCGATGGTGGTGAGTGGCAGCCCTTTGTGACGCTGAGCGGCATGTCGTCGCCTGTGCGCCTGAGTGTGCCTGCTGTAGCTAAGCCTAGAATGAAGTTTGATGAAGATTTGCTATTTACTCACAGAGGCTTATCAGGCCCTGGTATTTTGCAAATCTCCAGCTACTGGGAACCAGGCGAAGCCTTAGCCATTGATTTGGCACCTGATACAAATATGGAAGCGCTGTTGTTGGAAGCCAAGTCAGGCGGTAAGCAGCAAGTAGGTAATTTATTGAGCCAGCATTGGCCCAAGCGATTGGTAGAGCATTGGTTGCCAGCACACCCACAGTTGCCTGAGGGGTTGTTGCAGCAACGTGTGGCTGATGTGCCCGATAAGGTATTAAGGCAATTAGCCGCTTCTATACATCGCTGGGAGCTACTGCCTTCAGGTACGGCTGGCTACAAAAAAGCAGAAGTGATGCGCGGTGGTGTAGACACCGCCATGCTGGATCAGCGCAGTCTGCAGGTACGTTCTGTGCCGGGGTTGTATTTTATTGGTGAAGCCGTGGATGTCACGGGTTGGTTAGGCGGCTATAATTTTCAGTGGGCTTGGGCATCAGGCGTGGCGTGTGGGCGAGCACTACAGCCAACTGCGTGACCTAAAGTATGCCGCATAAATACTACTATAGAGAAAAGGGAACAGCATGAATCTGCCTGGAGATCGCAAGTATGCGCCTACCCACGAATGGGTATTGGAAGACAACGGCCTATTGCAGGTAGGTATTACCGATCACGCCCAAGAGCAGCTGGGTGATTTGGTGTTTGTGGGTGATTTTGCTACGGGTAAAACTTTGTCGGCTGGTGATACAGCGGGTGTGGTGGAGTCGGTTAAAGCCGCATCGGATATTTATGCGCCTGTAGCGGGTGAAGTGGTGGAATTCAACACAGCGCTGTCTGATCAGCCTGAGCTGTTGAATACCGAGCCATACCAAAGCTGGATCTTTAAACTGCGTCCGCAAAACATGGCAGATGTGCAGAGTCTGCTAAATGCGGATGAGTACGATGCAGTGAAAGACGATAACTAAGTAGTACGGCTGTGTTGAGCTGGTAGACGGCTCAATATAGGATGCCGGTGGTGCTAACGGTGTAGTCAGCGGTTAGTCACGCTACCAATAAAAACCCCTACGTTGCGTTATCGCAGCGTAGGGGTTTTTTGTATGCAACATATCCCTGGTGTGCAGCAGCTAACGTAGGCGTTCGCAAAAAAGTAGGGCGCAGCGAGTTTGTTAACGCTTGCGGGTGTAATGCACGAAGTCGTAGCGGTAGCCGTTTTCTTCTGGCTGCGGGCTACGTGAAACCTCTTGCCACACAGCTGGGTCTAGTTCGGGAAAGAAAGTGTCACCCGCTACCTCGGCTTGTACTTCGGTGGCATAGATGTCGTCGGCAACGTCCAGACCTTGGGTGAAAATCTGTTCGCCACCAATAATGCAGCAGTCTTCAGTGTCTTGGCAGGCAGCCAAGGCTGCATCTAGACTGCTGTGCACACTGGCGCCATCAGCCATGTAGGTAGCATTACGGCTAATCACCAGGTTAGGACGGCCAGGAAGCGGGCGGCCCAAGCTTTCCCAGGTTTTTCTACCCATGATAATAGGCAGGCCTAGCGTGAGCTTTTTAAAGTGTGCCAAATCGGCAGGCAGTCGCCATGGCAACTGATTGTCCATACCTATGCTGCGGTTACGCGCATAGGCAACCACCATGCGGATGTGGGGGCGTACAGAACTCATACGGCTACCGGTGCCTTAATGTGTGGATGTGGATCGTAATCAACGATTTCGAAATCATCCAATTGATAGTCAAAAATCGACGCTGGTTTGCGTTTGATATTCAGTTTTGGGTAGGCGCGAGGCTCGCGTGACAGTTGTAGTTCTACTTGCTCGTAGTGGTTGCTGTACAAGTGGCAGTCACCGCCTGTCCAGATGAAATCACCTACGTCTAGGTCACATTGTTGAGCCACCATGTGTGTCAGCAAAGCGTAACTAGCAATGTTGAACGGTACACCCAAGAAAATATCGGCACTGCGTTGGTACAACTGGCAAGAGAGTTTGCCATCAGCCACGTAGAACTGGAAGAATGCATGGCACGGAGGCAGCGCCATGTTAGAGATTTCTGCCACGTTCCATGCCGATACAATCAGACGACGGGAATCGGGGTTGTTGCGAATTTGGTCTACCACTTGGCTGATCTGGTCAATATGTCCGCCGTCTGGGGTGGGCCAAGAGCGCCACTGCACACCGTACACAGGGCCCAGATTACCATCGGCGTCTGCCCATTCGTCCCAAATGCTGACGTTGTTTTCTTTAAGCCAAGCAATGTTAGAGTCGCCACGCAAGAACCACAGCAGTTCAATGAAGATACTGCGGGTGTGCAGTTTCTTGGTGGTGACCATCGGGAAGCCTTGTTGCAGGTCAAAGCGCATTTGATGGCCAAATACCGAGCGTGTGCCAGTGCCTGTGCGGTCGGCTTTCTCGGTGCCATGCTCATACACATGACGCATCAGTTGTTCGTATTGATTAGTGGCCATAGCGATTAGACTTCGCGAATCTCAAAGGAGTGGGTGATCTCGGCTGTTTTAGCCAACATCGCCGATGCTGAGCAGTACTTCTCGTGAGATAGCTTAACAGCACGCTCTACAGCTGCTTCAGTCAGGCCTTTGCCACTCACAATAAAGGTGAAGTGGATACGTTCGAACACTTTAGGATCGGTGGCAGCACGTTCGGCTGCCAGTTTGACTTGGCAGCCTTGAATATCGTGGCGACCTCGTTTCAGGATGAGCACTACATCATAGGCTGCACAGCCACCTGTACCTGCCAACAGCATTTCCATAGGTCTGGGGGCCAAATTGTGACCACCACCTTCAGGAGCGCCATCCATGGCAGTAACGTGACCGCTACCAGTAGTAGCAACAAAAAGCATACCTTCTGGGCCACCCCAGTTGATTGTGCATTCCATGTGTGAAATCTCCGAAAGTCTTCTGGCAGTATTGCCTGCCTGCTGGCTGGTTATTGTACCGTTTCAGACGCTGTCCGTCAGGCACGTATATGGGTGCGAACGGCGTAGGTAAATAGATGACGGGTGTATGGGTTATGCAAAGCAGCGTAGCAGGGCAGTGTTAAGATTGGTGCTATTCGCGTAATGCGTTTGAGGATATATAAATATGACAGAAAAGCTTGTTAATACAGAGCAGGCGTTGGTGGCGCACCACTCTGCACGTCCAGCCCATAAGCCTTTAATTCGTCAAAACACCTTCTTAGACAACATGATGGGTGAATTGAATGCTGCTTTGTCGGTACTAAGCCGATCAGCTCAAGCATCACGTCCTAATCCAGCGGGTAAGAAAACCGACACGGATGGCGCCTTGGATGCACAGCAAACACGTCACGTCGCAGGGTTGATGCGCGTCAATCATGTGGGTGAAGTGTGTGCTCAGGCTTTGTATAGAGGGCAGGCTTTATTAAGTGAGCAAGAGTCTTTGCGTCAGTTGTTGCGCGAGGCGGCAGTAGAGGAAGTAGATCACTTAGTGTGGTGTGACGAGCGTTTAAAAGAGCTGAACAATAGACCTAGTATCTTTAACCCTTTTTGGTATGTTGCATCGTTTGGCTTGGGGGTAATTGCCAGCAAAGCAGGAGCGCCGTACAACTTGGGTTTTATGGCTGAAACTGAGCGTCAAGTAGAGCAGCATTTGGATAGCCACTTACAACAGCTACCTGCCGAAGATAACCGCAGTCGTCCTATTTTGGAGCAGATGCTCAAAGACGAAGCAGGGCATAGAATGAGTGCCGAGGCCAATGGGGCCGTAGCATTGCCTGGGCCTGTACGTTTTGCCATGCGTTGTATGTCTAAGGTAATGACGGGCACGGCGTACTATATTTAGGTAAATGTTGCGGTGCCGCATTTTTACTACAAAGTGGTGGGAAATGTGCGTTCTTCTTGCAATGCACAAAACTAGGGTATACACTAATAACAAATGGATGTAGAACAGAACGCAAGAGTAATAACCCTAACGTTCTAGGCTCAGGTAAATCCTTAGTAGCCCTACATGCCCCGGTTGTCTCCTCCACCCTCCTCCTTTGGTGGATTTGCCCGAGATCTACAGATCTCGGGCTTTTTTTTGTGCAAAAAATGGGGGCTGATGTGACTCAGCCCCATTTGTGATGACATTGCAGCGCATTACTCAGTAATCGTTGCAACGTGCAGCAAGTTGGTACTGCCGCTATGCCCGAAGGGCAGGCCAGCAATAATCACAACGGTATCACCGACTCTGGCGAACTCGTAACGCTGTGCAATGCGTGTGGCGTGGTGCACCATTTGCGTGACGTCAGATACGTGTTCAAAGGGTACAGGGTGTACACCCCACGCTAATGCTAAGCGACGTGCAGTGTGCAGGCTAGGCGTCAAGGCCATGATGGCTGCATGTGGACGTTCACGGCTCGCACGCAGGGCACTGAAACCGCTGGTGGTGTAAGCAATAGTCGTCGCTGGTGACAAGATATCCGTGACACGGCGTAATGCACAGCAGATAGCATCGGGTGTGTTTTCGTCTGGATTGCTGTGGTTGTCATCCAAACCTTTACGCCATTCGGGGTCGTGCTCCACTTCCTGAATAATGCTATCCATAATTTGTACAGCAGCTTGTGGGAATTGACCGGAAGCGGATTCAGCAGACAGCATCACGGCATCAGCGCCAGAGTAAATCGCGGTTGCCACGTCAGAGGCTTCAGCTCGTGTAGGTACAGGTGATGTGATCATGGATTCCAGCATCTGCGTTGCGACCACCACAGGACGGCCATGCGCACGGGCTTTTTTCACGATTCTACGTTGCAGTACCGGTACGGATTGTGGAGGTACTTCAACGCCCAAGTCACCACGGGCAACCATCACGCCATCGCTTAGGCGGATGATTTCATCCAAATGATCTAGTGCTGCTGGTTTTTCCAGTTTGGACATAATCCAAGCACGGTTACCAATCAGTTTGCGTGCTTCTTCGATGTCGCTAGGGCGTTGTACAAAAGACAGCGCCACCCAATCTACACCCAACGACAAACCGAATTCCAAATCTTTAAGGTCTTTTTCGGTCAGTGGGGAGATAGGTAGTACCACACCGGGAACGTTCACGCCTTTGCGATCCGACAATGCGCCACCCACCATGACGGTGGTTTCTGCGAAGTTAGGGCCGAAGCTATCTACGCGTAAGCGCAGTTTGCCATCGTCCAGCAACAAGTCGGTGCCGTTTTCCAGTGCAGCAAAAATTTCGGGGTGAGGCAGGCAAGCGCGAGTGCTATCGCCCTCGCTAGTATCTAGATCGAGGCGGAATTTTTGGCCCTTCTCTAGCATGACTTTGCCGCCTGCCATGGCACCAACACGGAGTTTGGGGCCTTGTAGATCCATCAGGACGCCAATAGTGCGACCGCTGTTCATTTCTAGTTCACGGATGATACGCAGTCGGGCTGCGTGATCCTCATGGGTACCGTGGCTGAAATTTAAGCGGAAAACATCCGCACCAGCTTCAAACAGCTCACGGATTTTTTCCGGTGTAGAACTGGCTGGCCCTAGTGTAGCGAGAATGCGTGCACGTCGTTGACGTCTCATGATGGATCCTTTGATGAAAATTACAGGGCGTTTACGCCTGCAAGAGCGATGCGGGCATCGTCAGCCGCTGCTACGCCGGATACACCTACCGCACCGATAACATTGCCATCAACAATGATGGGCTCGGCACCTTCTAGAGGTTTGATAGGCATAGCCAAAGCAGCAACACGACCGCCGTTGACCATATCTTCCAATGCTTTGGTGGGTTTGCCACTCAGAGCACTGGCGCGGGCTTTATCGGGTGCAATGGTGGCACTCATAACTGGAGCGCCATCAAGGCGTTGCAGCCAAAGTAGGTGACCACCAGCATCACAAATAGCGATACTGACTTTCCACTGGTTTTCTTGAGCTTTTTGTTCAGCGGCCTGAGCAATACGTTTCAGGTCATCCAGTGTCAGTTGTTGAACGGTTTTCATGGACAGATACTCTCTTAGCAAAAGTTAAAGAATTAGTATGGCTCGGAAATCGTTGACGTTAGTCAGGGTAGGGCCGGTAATCACAGAATCGCCAAGCGCTTCAAAAAAACCGTGCCCATCGTTGTTGTCCAAACTATCGCGTGGACGTATTCCTAGTTTCCAAGCTCGTGCTAGTGTATCAGGGGTGCAGACTGCGCCTGCAATTTCCTCTTGTCCATCAACGCCATCGGTATCGCCGGCAAGGCCGTAGACCTCTTCGGCACCATTCAATGCGATGGCGGTAGAAAGTAAGAACTCCACATTACGGCCGCCTCGACCTGTACCCTTGATCGTGACGGTGGTTTCACCGCCAGACAGCAACACGCAAGGAGCGGCTACAGGTTGGTTGTGGGCACGTACGCTGAGCGCAATGCCAGCCATGACTTTGCCCACATCACGGGCTTCGCCTTCAATGCTGTCGCCCAGTAATACTGGAGTTACACCAGCGTCTTGAGCGACTTTGGCCGCGGCTTGTAGCGCTAATTGTGGTGTGGCGATCAAGTGCGTAGTGACATGTGCAAGTCGGGGATCGTCTACTTTGATGCTTTCACCCTCGCCAGACTCTAAAAAGCGGCGCGCGCCCTCAGGCAGTTTGATACCGTAGCGACGTACGATTTCTAATGCTTCTGCGCAGGTGGTGGGGTCTGGCACGGTAGGGCCAGAGGCGATATCAATTGGGTTATCGCCTGGTACATCTGAAATCAGCAGATTCACGACTTTGGCGGGGTAGCATGCAGCAGCCAAACGGCCCCCTTTAATGAGGGAGAGGTGACGGCGCACGCAGTTCATTTCGGTGATGTTGGCACCAGAGCGCAGCAACTCACGGTTGATGTGTTGTTTGTCTTCCAGCGAAATACCGGGGCCGGGCAAAGGTAGTAACGATGAACCACCACCCGAGATCAAACAAATCACCAGATCGTCTTCAGTCAGGTTGCTCACGGTTTCCAGCAACGTTTTAGCGGCCTGTAACCCTGCCTCGTCGGGAACCGGGTGAGCAGCTTCCAGAATACGAATATGTTCACATGGAACAGCATAGCCATAACGTGTGACCACAACGCCTTCTAGCTTACCGGGCCAATGCTTTTCCAGTGCTCTCGCCATTTCTGCCGATGCTTTACCCGCACCAATCACAATAGTGCGGCCTTTGGGGGCGGCAGGGAGAAAGGGGGGAATGCAGGCTTCAGGCAATGCAGCACGAACTGCAGCGGTAAACATGTTCTGTAGAAGTTCGCGTGGTGTGGTGGTCATGGGGCTTGTTCCTTTGTTAGTGCTAGGTATATGACAAGTAGAAAAGACCGTAATCCCAGTTGGGCGCGGATGAAAAAGGTGGGTATGACACCCACCTTCCTCAATGCAGCGAAAGAGGATTATTGGCCGATTTCGTAGTTTGCCATGATCTCCAGCGCGCGCACGATAGCAGAGTGATCCCATGCGCCACCACCGTGAGCAGAACATGTGTTGAACAGCTCTTGTGCAGACGCAGTATTTGGCAATGCCACGCCCAATTGACGTGCTGTAGTCAGTGCCAAATTCAGGTCTTTCTGGTGCAGTTCAATGCGGAAACCTGGATCAAAAGTGCGTTTCACCATGCGCTCACCGTGTACTTCCAGTACGCGAGAGTTTGCGAAACCACCCATCAACGCTTCACGAACTTTGGCTGGGTTAGCGCCAGCTTTGGCTGCCAACAACAAGGCTTCGCCTACTGCTTCAATGTTCAGCGCAACGATGATCTGGTTAGCAACTTTAGTGATTTGGCCGTCGCCATAACCTCCTACCAGAGTGATGTTTTTACCCATCAGCTCAAACAGTGGTTTTACTTGGTCAAAAGTAGCTTGCTTACCGCCCACCATGATGGTCAAGGATGCAGCTTTAGCACCTACTTCACCGCCAGATACCGGAGCGTCTAGGTACTCAGCGCCCAATTCAGTAATGCGTTTAGCAAACTCTTTAGTTGCTACGGGGGAGATGGAACTCATATCCACCACGATTTTGCCGGCGCTCAAACCTGCGGCAACACCGTTTTCACCAAACAGTACGTCTTCAACGTGTGGTGTGTCTGGCACCATGGTGATGATGATGTCTGCTTTCTGTGCGACTTCGGTAGCGTTTGCGCATACGGTAGCACCAGCTTCAGGAATGCTGTCAGGGGTAGTACCACGAGTGTAGGTATACAGCTCGTGTCCACCTTTGAGTAGGTTGATAGCCATGGGTGTGCCCATGATGCCCAAACCAATAAAACCAATCTTGGCCATAGTATTCTCCTTAAAAATTCTTGTAGTACGTGCTATTAGTTCGTCAGAGCTTTGATCCAGCCCAAACCATCGGTGGTAACACCTGCTGGTTTATATTCGCAACCTACCCAGCCGTCATAGCCAATTTGATCCAGATAGCGGAACAACCAGGGGTAGTTGATCTCGCCTGTGCCTGGCTCATTACGGCCAGGGTTGTCTGCCAACTGGATGTGGGCAATGCGGGACTGATGGGCTTTGATGGTGTTCGCCAGTTCGCCTTCCATGCGTTGTGCGTGGTAGATGTCGTACTGAATGAATAAGTTGTCAGAACCTACTTCGTCCAGAATGGCCGCGGCTTGAGCGGTGTAGTTCAGGAAGAAGCCAGGCATATCAAAGCTGTTGATAGGCTCGATCAGCAAACGAATGTTGGCGGCTTTCAGTTCTGCGGCGGCGTAGCGCAAGTTTTCCACAAAGGTTTTGTGGGCGACGGCTTTGTCCAAACCAGCAGGTACTAAGCCAGCCAAGCAGTTCACTTGTTTGCAGTTCAGCGCAGTGGCGTACTCAATGGCACGTGCTACGCCCTCTTTGAACTCGTTTACGCGATCCGGCAAGCAGGCAATGCCTCGCTCTCCTGCCGCCCAGTTTCCTGCGGGCAGGTTATGCAGAACTTGCGTCAAGCCATGTTGTTTCAACAAGTCTGCCAGCTGTTGCTTATCAAAATCGTAGGGGAACAGATATTCCACGGCGTTGAAGCCTGCCTGAGCAGCTGCTTGAAAGCGGTCTAGAAAGTCCACTTCGTTGAAAAGCATGGTCAGGTTGGCAGCAAATTTTGGCATGAGGGTCTCCGATGTAAAACGTATTTATTGAATGGGCAGAATAGCGGTAGGCGCGTCAGCAGAAGATTCAGCCAAGGCTTCAAATTCGTTGACGTTATGCAGCTCGGTGCCCATAGCGATATTGGTGACACGTTCCAGAATCAGTTCAATGACCACAGGCACTTTGAATTCTTTCATCCAAGCGCGGGCTTGAGCAAAAGCTGGTTGAATGTCTTCTGGTTTGCGTACGCGGATGGCTTTCACGCCCAAGCCTTCTGCTACAGCAACGTGATCCACGCCGTAACCTTCAGTTTCGGGGGCGTTAATGTTATCGAAGGCCAACTGTACGCAGTAGTCCATCTCGAAGCCGCGCTGTGCTTGGCGGATCAGACCCAGGTAGGCGTTATTCACCAGCACGTGAATATAGGGTAGGCCGAATTGCGCGCCCACGGCCAATTCTTCGATCATGAATTGGAAGTCGTAGTCACCCGAAATAGCCACTACTTCTTTACCTGGCAATGCAGCAACTGTACCCAGAGCAGCAGGGATAGTCCAACCCAATGGGCCAGCTTGACCGCAGTTGATCCAGTGGCGTGGCTCGTACACATGCAAGAACTGTGCAGCAGCAATTTGCGACAAACCAATAGTAGTGACGTAACGCGTGTCACGGCCGAAAGCATGGTTCATTTCTTCGTACACACGCTGCGGTTTCATTGGTACCACATCAAAGTGTGTCTTGCGCTGCATGGTGGCTTTGCGCTCTTGGCACTCAGCAGCCCATGCGGAGCGGTCTTTGAGTTTGCCGGCTGCTTTCATTTCTTTAGCAACGGCTAACAGTTGTTCCAGCGCGGCGCCTGCGTCAGACACAATACCGAAGTCAGGGCCAAATACGCGGCCAATCTGAGTGGGTTCAATATCAATGTGAATGAATCGACGGCCTTTGGTGTATTCCTCTACCGAGCCAGTGTGACGGTTAGCCCAACGGTTACCAATACCAATCACAAAGTCAGAGGCCAGTACAGTAGCGTTACCGTAGCGGTGTGAGGTTTGCAAACCAGCCATACCAGCCATCAACGGGTGGTCATCAGCAATAGTGCCCCAGCCCATTAATGTAGGTACCACAGGAATACCGGTCAGCTCGGCAAACTCTTGCAGTTTGTCGCTGGCGTTAGCGTTGATGATACCGCCACCTGCTACGATCAATGGACGCTCAGAACTGTTCAGCATTTCCAGCGCTTTTTCGGCTTGAGCACGTGTAGCGGCTGGTTTGTACACCTCTAATGGCTGGTAGGTGTCTATATCGAATTCGATCTCAGCCATCTGCACATCAATAGGCAGGTCGATCAGCACAGGGCCGGGGCGACCAGAGCGCATGATGTGGAAGGCTTGTTGGAACACAAAAGGTACCAGCGCTGGCTCACGTACCGTCACAGCCCATTTGGTCACAGGCTTAGCGATAGACTCGATATCTACAGCTTGGAAGTCTTCTTTGTACAACCGTGCACGTGGCGCTTGGCCTGTAATGCACAGCATAGGAATGGAGTCTGCGGAAGCAGAGTACAGACCTGTAATCATGTCGGTACCGGCTGGGCCAGACGTACCAATACATACACCAATATTTCCAGGAGCAGCACGTGTGTAGCCCTCAGCCATGTGAGAAGCGCCTTCTACGTGTCGAGCCAGAATGTGCTCGAAGCCACCGTTTTTCTTCATTGCAGAATAAAACGGATTGATGGCGGCGCCTGGTACGCCAAAGACTGTACTGATGCCTTCTGCACGCAGAACGGCGGCGGCGGCGTCAACGGCACGCATTCTGGCCATAGTGATCTCCTTTTGTTGGTTCTATGTGTAAACGATAGTTTTAGTTATGATAGGTATGGCTGTCATCGCTTAAAAGAGGTGATAATATTGCTTCTGCCGATACTAGGAGTATTGAATGAGTCGATATACGGAAATTCGAAGTTTTGTTTTGGTGGCAGAGAAAGGGAGCTTTGCCGCCGCGTCCATCATTGAAGGCGTGACGCCCGTGGTGATGGGGCGTAGGCTGGATGCTCTAGAAAAACGTTTGGGCGTGCGCTTGATGCACCGCTCTACGCGTGGATTGACGCTTACCGATTTGGGGGAGCAGTTTCTAGAGCAAAGTCGTCAACTGCTTAAAGATTTTGATGCGGCAGAAGCCAGCATCAGCGCACAGCGTACAGTGGTGCGAGGACACTTGGTGGTGTCTGCACCAGCAGCATTTGGTCGTCAGCATGTGGCGCCACACGTCATTAACTTCCGCAAGCGTTACCCAGAGCTGAAGTTATCTTTCAACTTCACGGATAGCGTGGTGGATTTGGTGCGCGAAGGTTACGACATGGCCTTGCGTATTGGTGAGGTGACGGATCCCAACTATGTGGCGGTGCGTTTGTTCCCGAATCGTCGCGTAGTGTGCGGTACGCCCGAGTATTTTGAGCGTTATGGTGTGCCTAGAGTGCCAGAAGACTTAGCACGACATAACTGCTTGGCGTTTAACTTGCAGGGTGGACAGCAGCGCGGTTGGTCCTTTATGCGCGATGGTAGGCCATTTGCGGTGCGCGTAGATGGCGATTTGGACTGCAACGATGGTGAGCTGCTCTACGGCTGGGTCAAACAAGGCTGGGGTATTGGCTGGCGTTCAACGTGGGAAATTCAAGCCGAGCTTAAGCGTGGTGAGTTAGTGACTGTGTTGGATGACTACTCTTTGCCTAGCTATGACATACAAGCGGTGTACCAGCAGCAGCGTTATTTACCCGCCAAAGTGCGTGCATTTATCGACTATTTGCGTGTGGTGTACAACCAGCCAGGCTATTGGGAAGGCGAAGTACCGCCTATGCGCTAAGGCTGCTCTGACTGCGTTGTTGAAGGGGCGGAAGATAGCCAATTGTGGCGCGCCACCTCTTCAATACGCACATACACTGCCTTGGGTGGGCAATCAAAGACACGGCAGGCAGCGGCTGTGTAAGCCTGTGCCAGCTCGTGTTTGGTCTGGGTGTCTAGCTCAGCAGGCACGCGTATCGTAATGGCAGGCATGATGACTCCTATCAAGGTCACAAGTACGCAGGATAACGGTTTGCTGCTGAAGACTCAACGACGAAAAGCGTGTGCTATGCACACGCCTTTGTATCGTAACGGCTTAACTTTCTTAGGGCGCAGCGATCAGTGCAGGCTCAGCCAACGTGATCACATCACAGTTATCGCCGGGGCCTTTACGGTCAATCACCAGGAAGTCTACCACCTCATCTAAGCCCAGCAACGGGTGATGCCATACGCCAGTAGCGTAGTTCACGCCTTGATTGCCTTGGGCGAGGAATAAGCGCAGGTCTTTGACTTCAGGTGTAGGGCCAGCTTCAGCCACGACGACTAGATAAGGTAAGCCTGACAACGGGATGAAGGCTTGGCTGCCTTTGGGGTGGCGTTCCATCATGGTCACGGTAAACGGCAGGGTACGAGGCTGGCCACGGAAGATAGACACAATGGCTTTGCCGTCAGGGCCGGGCTCAATATTGGCCAAGTCGTGATAGCGTTCGGTGTTGCCTTCGTTAATGGAAAAGTGTTGGGCTTTATCAGAGGCCTCAATCACGTCGCCAAAAGGGGCAAACGTGTCACGATCCAGTTTTTCTAAGCGTAAAGTAAGGGTCATGATGTGATCCTAGAGTGAAGCTAAGCAGGGGGCAAAAGCGAGGGCCTGCAACATACAGTGACAGGCCCAGTGCGTTTTGGCAAGGCAGGATAGTGGCGCGCGCAGAAGTTATTCTTCGCCAAAGCGAGCGTGTAGTCTGAAGCCGGCAATTTTGCCGATTTCGGTCAAGCAGCGCAGAAACTCTTGTTCTTCGTTATTTTGCAGACGCTCTTCCACGGAATCCATGATTTGGTGACGTGACATGCCTTTCACCGCAACGATGAAGGGGAACGCAAATTTTTCTTTGTATCGTGCATTCAGACTGCGTAGGCGTACTAACTCTTCCGCGGTGCATTGGTCTAAACCGGCGCCACGTTGTTCGCCAGTGGATTCTTTGGTGAGGGTGCCTGCCTCGGCTTCTTTACCCGCTAACTCCGGGTGAGCCAAGATCAATGCGAGTTGTTCTGACTTGGGGGCGTTGAGCATCACATCGCACATGGCTTGATGCAAGGCATCTACATCAGCGAACGGACGTTTCTCCCAAGTGCGTTCAGCTACCCATGGAGAGTGCTCGAAAATACCATCCAAGCTGGCAATGAATTCAGCCTGTGATTGGTGCGATAACTGAGTGATAGCATGCTCAGGGTGGGCGTATGCAGTCATGGCGGTAGATCCCTGTATAAGACTTTATTGTATAGCGTCATAACAGTTTAAGTATTTTGCTTTCGTTTGAAATAGAATAAAACGTATAACATATATACGTCACCGATTATCTTGACTGATCGTAGTGTGGTCTGGCTGATAGTCATATATGTAGGAGGAGGCAGTAATGGCTACCAAGCGCGATGATAATCCGCTGGATACCTATTTGTTACGCGTGTTTTGTTTGTTGATTTCTGAGCGCAGCGTATCGCGTACAGCATTTAAATTGAATCAGTCACAACCCGCAGTGAGTGCGGCATTGAAACGGCTGCGCGACATTATTGGCGACCCACTCTTAGTACGCGAAAAAGGGGGGATGGTCCCCACAGAGCGGGCATTGTCGCTCTTGGCGCACGCTAAAGGGGCGTTGTCTGAAATCGAATGCATGGTGAATGTCTCGGAGAACTTCGATCCTAAAACCAGCAAAAATGAATTTCATATAGGCTCTCCCGATTATTTGGCACCCGTGTTTGTTAGTAGGGTTGTGGAATGCTTGCGCCGAGAAGCCCCCGAAGCCAGATTGAGTCTGCATACCTTGGATGCGCAATCTGATTTCGAGCGTGCACTGGCTGAAGGTGAGTTGGATATCGTGATTGGCAACTGGCCAGAGCCGCCCGATCGCATGCACTTATCCATGCTGTTAGAGGACGAAATCGTGTGCTTGATGGCAAATAGCCATCCGTTGGCGCGCAGAAAGGCGGGGTTAAGTTTAGATGACTACGTTAAAGCCAGGCATGTAGTGCCTTTGCCGTATGCCATTAATCAGCGAGGTGTGATCGATGCGACCTTGGCCACCTTACGCGTGCGCCGAGAGGAAAGCGTGATGGTGCAATCTTTTTCAGTTGCTCCCTATTTGTTACAGAATACTGATCTGGTTTTCACCACCTCCCGCCACTTTGCGGAGTATTATGCACGTTTACTGCCGTTAACCATTTTAGAGGCCCCGGTAGAGTTTCCCCCTATGCGTTTTTACCAGCTTTGGCATGAGCGCCATCAGCACTCTCCCAGCCATCGCTGGTTGCGGCGTTTGTTGGGGGAATGTGGCGGGGCATTAAATGCAAAGAATGTTCAGGACAGCACTGCTTGTGCATAGTAAAGCGCGGTATGATGACGTCCCTAGCATAGATTCCCGAGGGAAATAGAAGTGAGCTCGCTGCAAGTATGGGATCCGCTAACAATGCTATCGATTTGCGCCGTAGCATTCCTAGTGGGTGGGCTAATTGTGATGTCCGAACGCTGGCATGGAAAACTGACTGGCGATAGCGACATGAGCAAACCGCAGGCAACGCATTTGCGTCCTACGCCGCGGGTAGGTGGGCTGGCCATTTTGGCAGGCACGTTAGCTGGGCTGCTCGTGCTGGGGCCTGCTCACATGACCTTGGGCTGGTTGTGGCCTGTATTGTTTGTGGCTGCCATGCCGGTGTTTGTAGCGGGTTTGGTAGAAGATATCACCAAAGATGTGGGTTCCATGAAGCGGCTGCTAGCTGCTTTTGCCTCGGCTGCCATTGCATGGTGGCTGTTAGGCGGCGTATCTCGTGTGGGCGTGTTCTGGGTAGACTGGATCCTAGACTTCTGGCCTATTTCCCTGCTATTTACCATGATTGCGGTGGGCGGCTGTACGCACGCTCTCAATATTATTGACGGTATTAATGGTCTGGCTGGCATGATCGCCATCCTGATGGCCATTTCTTTATCGCTAGTCGCTTGGCAAGTGGGCGACTATCCCATTTTCCTGATTGCTGCCGCACTAGCCTCAGCTACGTTAGGCTTTTTGGCGTGGAACTTTCCTTTTGGACGTGTGTTCCTTGGGGATGGCGGTGCGTATTTCTTAGGCTTTATGTTGGCCGAGCTGGCTGTACAACTGGTGATTCGCAACCCCACCGTATCGCCTTTCTATGCGCTGGCCGTATTGTTTTATCCCGTATTTGAAACCTTATTCACGATTTGGCGTCGAAAGTTTAAACGTGGTGTGCCTGTGGACAGGCCTGATGCGTTGCACTTGCACCAGCTGATTTTCCGCAGAATGGTGCGAGTGAGCGTAGTGGCCTCTGGGCGTCGTCATGTGCCACCTATGTCTAATGCCATGGCTTCACCGTATTTGTGGGGTATTGCATTGGTGGGGTTGATTCCTGCCACCATTTGGTGGGACAACACGTGGGTGTTAGCGCTTAGTATTCTGGCCTTTGCCTGTAGTTATGTCTGGCTGTATGCTCGACTGGTACATTGGCGTAGACCGGCTTGGTTATTGCTGCCATCGGTTAGACGCGCGCGTCGCGAACGACAGCAGTAGAATGACAAATGTGTATTGATTATTGATCCTCAGGGGAGAGCATTTTGCAAGTGAAGGACATTAAACTCGCTGTGATCGGACTGGGTTACGTGGGGTTGCCACTGGCTGTTGAGTTTGGCAAAAAACGTCCAGTTATCGGTTTTGATATCAACACTACACGTATCTCTGAATTGAGTGCCGGCCAAGACCACACTCTAGAGGTAGAACCCGAGGAGCTGAAACAAGCCTCTCATTTGCGCTTCACTCATGAGACAGCTCAATTGTCTGAGGCCAATGTGTTCATTGTGACGGTGCCTACCCCTATTGATGATTACAAACAGCCGGATTTAACCCCCTTGGTACGCGCCAGCGAAACCATTGGGAAAGTGCTGAAAAAAGGCGATATCGTGGTGTATGAGTCCACGGTGTATCCAGGCGCTACCGAAGAGGTGTGTGTGCCTGTGCTGGAACAGGTTTCCGGCCTGCGTTTCAACGAGGATTTTTACGCGGGCTACAGCCCAGAACGTATTAACCCCGGTGACAAAGTTCACCGTTTGCCTAGCATCCGCAAAGTAACGTCCGGTTCCACACCTGAAGTGGCTGATCTGGTGGATAGCTTGTACAGCGAAATTATTACTGCTGGTACGCATAAAGCAGCGTCTATTCGCGTGGCTGAAGCCGCCAAAGTGATTGAAAATACGCAGCGTGACGTCAACATCGCGTTGATCAACGAATTGGCGCTGATTTTCAACAAGCTGGGTATTGATACGCAAGCAGTATTGGAGGCGGCGGGTACTAAATGGAACTTCTTGCCTTTCAGACCTGGTCTGGTGGGTGGACACTGTATCGGTGTGGATCCTTACTATCTCACGCACAAAGCGCAATCTATCGGCTATCACCCCGAAGTGATTTTGGCTGGTAGACGTTTGAATGACTCCATGGGTGCGTATGTGGCATCCCAGTTGGTCAAAGCAATGACCAAAAAACGTATCCAAGTGCAAGGTTCGCGCGTATTGCTGTTGGGGCTGACATTTAAAGAAAATTGTCCAGACCTGCGTAATACACGTGTGGTGGATATTGTTCGCGAACTGGCTCAGTACGATGTGAACGTTGATGTATATGATCCTTGGGTGGAAGCCGACGAAGCTCACCGTGAATACGGTGTTGACGTAGTAAGCAAGCTGGATGATGGACAGTATGATGGCGTGATCATCGCTGTGGCCCATAAACAGTTCGTGGAAATGGGCGCAGCACGTTTGCGTGCCTTGGGTAAAGCCGATCATGTACTGTACGACTTGAAATATGTACTTCCACTAGACGCGTCCGATCTGCGTCTATAAGGCAAAGAGCACATCATGAGTGAAGCATTGCAAAAAGCATGGCAGACCTTAGAAGCCCAACCACGTACGTGGTTGGTGACGGGGTGTGCTGGGTTTATTGGTTCCAACCTATTGGAAGCCTTGTTGCAGCACGGACAAAAGGTAGTGGGTTTGGATAACTTTGCTACCGGGCACCAGCACAATTTGGATAGCGTGCAGCAAAACGTGGGCCCAGAAAACTGGGCACGTTTCCGTTTCATTGAAGGTGATATTCGTCACCCAGAAACCTGCCAGCAAGTGTGCAAAGGCGTAGATTACGTGTTGCATCAAGCCGCATTGGGTTCTGTGCCTCGTTCATTAAATGACCCACTGACCACCAACGAGGTGAACATCAGCGGTGCCTTAAACATGATGGTGGCAGCGCGTGATGCTGGCGTAAAAGGTTATGTGTACGCCGCCTCCAGCTCTACCTATGGCGATCATCCTGGTTTGCCTAAAGTGGAAGACACCATTGGTAAGCCATTGTCGCCATACGCTGTGACCAAATACGTGAACGAGCTTTATGCTGATGTGTTTAACCGTGCTTACGGTTTCAGCAGTGTGGGCTTGCGTTATTTCAACGTGTTTGGCCGCCGACAAGATCCTAACGGTGCCTACGCGGCGGTGATCCCTCGTTGGATTGCCACTATGGTTGCAGGCGACGTTGTCACCATTAATGGTGACGGCGAAACCAGCCGTGATTTCTGCTATATCGATAACGTTATCCAAGCCAATATTTTGGCGGCGTTGGCCGAAGGTGAGGCACGTGCTCAGGTGTACAACGTTGCTGTGAGTGGCAGAACTACGCTGAATGAACTGTTTGGTTATCTGAAAGCCGAGTTGAAAGCCAATGGTGTGGATTACACCCTGGATGCAGTACACGGCGACTTCCGTCCAGGCGATGTACGCCATTCTCAAGCGGATATTTCTAAAGCAGGCCGTTTGCTGGGCTACGCACCTGCCTTCACGATCCAGCAAGGGTTAGCACAAGCTATGCCCTGGTACTTGCGGTTCTTGGGGTGATATTTAAACGGTTGTGGCAGCGCTGGAGCGCAATGCATACAGACCACCACCGCATTGCCAGAGGGGCAATGCGCGTGGCGGTCTTTTTGCTGCTCGGTAAGTTTGCAGGTGCATTAAAAGAAATGGCCGTGGCGTATCGCTACGGTATCAGTGATGTGGTGGATGCCTACCAATTCACGATGGTGATGGCGAACTGGCTACCCGTTACGCTAGTGGGTGCCATGTCGGTAGTGCTGATTCCCGTACTGGTGCGTTCACGTAATCAGTCGGATGCACAACGTCAACGATTCCTAGGTGAGCTGTTAACCAGCACGATGCTCTTGGGCGTGGTATTGGCGACGTTACTCTGGTTTTGCTGGCCGTGGGTGATGCAAATCATGGGTACGGGCTTAAATGCCGGTACCAAAGCCATGAGCATGGAGCTTATTCATGCATTTGCACCAGCGGCTTTGTTTACGCTATTGATTGGTCTTAGTGCGGCACGACTGCGCGCCAGAGAGCGCCACATCAATACATTGCTGGACAGTGTGCCAGCGTTTTCTATACTAATTTGGGTACTGCTGGCACCGCCGGGTGCTATGGCAGGGCCACTGCTATGGGGTACGTTGCTAGGCTATATAGTGCAGTGCGTATGGCTGCATATCTTGGCGCAACGAGCCGACCAAATCTCGGTACGTCCGCAATGGGGTTGGCAGGCCGAACAATGGCCTGCATTAATGCAAGCTGCCACCATCATGCTGATTGGTCAGGTGGCCATGAGCTTTGTGGGCCCAGTGGATCAGTATGCTGCGGCACAATTGGGCGGTAATGCCAACGCGACATTTGGCTATGCCAACCGTTTTATCTCCTTAATGCTGGGGGTGGGTGCAGCCTCGGTAGGTCGTGCAGCATTACCAGTATTGGCTGACATTATTAGCCAAGGCGATACGCAACGAGCACGAGCAATGGCCTTGCGTTGGTCATTGTTGATGGTGCTAGCGGGTTTGGTAGTGGCGTTGGTAGCATGGGTGGTGGCGCCGTGGGGTATAGCATTACTGTATGAACGTGGTGCTTTTACGGCTGCAGATACCGCTAAAGTGGCTGAAGTATTACGCTGGGGCGTGATGCAGTTGCCATTTTATTTTGGCGTTCTAGTCTTAGTGCAGTTGCTGGCCAGTCAGCAGCGTTACCGATTGATGGCCAGCATTGCTGTATTAAATTTTGTGGTGAAGGCCATATTGACCTTAACCCTAGCTCCGCGCTTAGGCGTACAGGGTATTATGCTGGCCACCAGTTTGATGTATACCAGCTCATTTGTATGCTATTTTCTGGTGGCCAGTCGCCCCGTAAAAGCGACTACTAACTAAAATTTCTGTGACCTATTTCTGATCGCATGATGCATATAATGATTGTCATCCACTCCCTAGGCGGGGGTGGTGCAGAACGAGTGGCGGTGGATCTAGCCACATACTGGCAGAAGCTTGGGCACAAAGTGTCCTTGGTGACGCAAAGTACGCGCGAGTCGGATGTGTATAGCCTGCCGGATAGTGTGCAGCGCTTTGTGTTGGGCACAGCAGGTGATTCTGGTGGCGGTTGGCGTGGTGCCTTGGCCAACTGGAAACGCATACGTAAATTACGCCGAATTTTCCGTAAACAAAAACCAGACTGTGTGCTGGGCATGATGACGACGTCATCTGTATTGGCGGTTGCCGCCGCCAAGAAGTTGCCGTGCAAAGTAATTGTGTCGGAGCATACGCATCCGCCTTATCAGAAGCTGCCCGAAGTGTGGCAGAAGCTGCGTCGGTGGGCCTACCCGCGTGCAGAGGCTGTTGTGGCGCTAACCTCAGGCACAGCTAGCTGGATACAGAAAAACGTACCCGGCTCAAATGTGGTGATTATTCCTAACTCAGTGCGCTGGCCGTTGCCAGATGCGCAACCAGTGATTACGCCACCTGATCGTGAAGGTAGGCAGCGGTTATTGGCAGTAGGGCGACTGCATCCAGTGAAAGGCTTTGATGTACTGATTCAGGCTTTTTCTCTGCTGGCCAAATATTTCCCTCATTGGGATTTGGCTATCGTTGGTGAAGGTGCTGAGCGTGAGGCTTTGCAAGCACAGATTGATAGTTTGCATATGGGGCAGCGTATTTCTTTAGTAGGTAGGGCAGGCAACATACGTGAGTGGTACGAAGCCTCTGATTTGTATGTGCTGAGCTCTCGCACCGAGGGGTTGTCTAACACCTTGTTGGAAGCCATGGCATGCGGTTTGCCCGCTGTTGCTTTTGACTGTGATACCGGCCCACGCGAAATCATTCGAGCCGACTTGGATGGTGTCTTGGTGCAACCTGTTGAAGACCCAGAAGCTTTGGCCGCACACCTCTCCGACATGATGGCGCACCCGTTGAAGCGCGTGGCATTTTCGCGCCGTGCTGTGGATGTGCGTGATCGTTTTTCAGCGGCTAGGATCATGGCACAATGGGAGCAATTGCTGAAGGCACCAACGCGAACCAAACGTTGAGAACTCTACGGGTGTAAGAGTGAAAATACTTTTTTTTGTGGGCGCAATGAATGCTGGCGGGGCTGAACGAGTAGCAGCCACGTTAGTCAATGCGTGGGCAGCGCGTGGTGATGAGGTGGTGTTAGTGCCCACCCATTTGGGCTCTTCTCGTAGTTTTTATCCCATTAATGACAACGTACGGGTGCATTGGCTAAAGCAGCATTTGCCCGTGTTGCCGGTGCCCAGTGTGCTACGTAAATGGTTGGGAATGCGCCGTGTGGTGCGCCAAGAAAAACCTGACGTAGTGTTGAGTTTTTTGACTAACGTAAATGTGGCTACGTTGCTGAGTTTGCGCGGGTTGAATGTGCCTGTAGTGGTGTGCGAGCGTACTAATCCGGCACACGCTACCAACGTGGGGCGTGTATTAGGCTGGTTGCGACGTAGATACTATGGCAATGCGTCTGCCGTATGCGTGCAAACTTCCGATGCTGAAAAAGCCTTGCGTACTATGGTGCAACGTCTGCCTGCTGTGGTTGCTATCCCCAACCCATTGCCCAATGATATTTGGCATATTCAGCGCCAGGAATCTGTAGAAAAAGAAACGCCTGCGCGCATTGATGCGTTAGGTAGGCTCGTGCCAGCCAAAGGTTTTTCACTGTTAATTAATGCTTTTGCGGACGTAGCTGAACAGCGCCCTGATTGGCATTTATACATACACGGTGAAGGCCCACAGCGTGTAGAGCTAGAGCGACAAGCCGAGCTAGTGGGTTTGAAAGATCGTATTCATCTTCCTGGTCGTACTGAATACCCCTGGCATGAATTAGCGCATTCGCAGATTTTTGTATTGAGTTCACGGTACGAAGGTTTCCCTAATGCTTTGCTAGAGGCGATGGCGTTGGGCTTGCCATGCGTGACTACTGATTGTCCTAGTGGCCCAGCCGATATTTCGCAGCAAGGCAAAGATGCACGATTAGTGCCAGTAGGTAATAAAGCCGCTATGGCACAAGCGTTAGCAGAGTTAATGGATGACAGGCGTTTGCGTGGTGCATTAGGGCAACGCGCAGCGCAATCCGTACGTGATCGTTATGCACTGGACGTAGTCTTGAAGCAGTGGGATCAGGTATTCAAACAGGTTATGCAAAAAGAGTAGTGCTATGAACCAAGACGCTACACACCCTTTAGTCGTTGTACATATTATTTCTGGTCTAGGGCAGGGCGGTGCAGAAGCCGTACTGTTCCGTTTGGTGACGTCTCCTAATCCTAATGTGAAACACATCGTGATTTCCATGGGCGGTGAAGATATTTACGGTGAGCGGTTGCGTCAGGCAGGCATCACGGTGTACTGCTTGCAGATGGGCGGTGTGCTAGGGCTGATTCCGGGTTTTTTTAAACTGCGTAATTTGCTGAAAACCTTGCGCCCCGATGTGGTGCAAACGTGGATGTACCATGCTGATCTGATAGGTGGAATGGCAGCACGTAGTGCGGGCGTGAAGCGTATCGTATGGGGCATACGTAACTCGGGTGAAAACCTGCACAAAGGTAGCCCTAAGTCCCGAGTAGTAGCGTGGGTGTGTGCCAAGTTTTCTGCCCGTATTCCTACGGCGATTGTGGCGTGTGCAGAAAATGCTGCTCAACGTCATCAAGCATGGGGTTATGACGCCGACAGGATGGTAGTGATCCCTAATGGCTATGATTTGCGACGTTGGAAAGTGCCAGAAGGTACGCGTGAGCAAATGCGCCATGAGCTAGGGCTATCGTTAGATCAGCCAGTGATCGGTGCTATTGCTAGATGGAACCCACTCAAAGATCATGCCAATTTACTGGCCGCTTTTGCACAAGTGGTAAAGAGCTTTCCCGAAGCACGCTGTGTATTGGTGGGCGAGGGGTTAAGCGCTGATAACGTCAATGTTATGGCGTTGCTAGAGCAACATGGTTTGGTGGATAAGGTACTGCTATTAGGGCGTAGGGACGATATTCCCGCCATTATGGCGGCGTTAGATATTCATGTGTTGTCTAGCCAAGCAGAAGGTTTTCCTAATGTGGTGTGCGAAGCCATGGCTGCAGGCGTAAGTTGCGTGGTCACGGATGTGGGGGATGCCGCCAGTATTTTGGCAGGAACCGGTGTGGTTGTGCCTCCTCGTAATGCCAAAGCGTTGGCACAAGGCATTAACCAAGTGCTGGGTGATGTGCATTCGTCTGAACGACAAAAACAACGCGACCAAGCCTTGTTGCGCGTGCAGCAGTTTGGCTTAGACAAAATGGTGCAGCGTTACGTCACATTGTGGCAAGATGGTGCGCCAAAAGTAGAAGCTGAATGTCGACTTTTGATGGTGGTGAATAACCCAGCGTTCTTTTTGTCGCACCGTGCTCAGATTGCGATGGAGGCGAAGCGGCAGGGGTATGCGGTGCACGTCGCGACAATGGCGGGTGAGGCGGTACAGCAAATACGTGCCTTGGGTTTCACTCATCATGTGTTACCGATGAGCCGTAGCGGCAAGAATCCATTACAAGAGCTGCAAACTCTGCATGTGTTGTACAAGCTGTTTCGCAAGGTAAAACCAGCAGTGGTGCATGCTGTAACTATCAAGCCTGTTATTTATGGTGGTATCGCAGCTAGACTGGCCAGAGTGCCTGCTTTTGTGGCGGCGGTGTCGGGGCTGGGGTATGTGTTCATTAACGAGCAAGCTGGTCTGGTACGTAAATTAGCCATCATGTTGTACCGCGTGGCGTTGGGGCATAAGAACAGCAGGGTAATTTTCCAGAACGCCAGTGATAGAGACGTCTTATTGCAGGCCAAAGTGGTACGCCAAAGTCAGGTAGTGATGATTCGTGGTTCTGGTGTGGAATTGCAGAAATTCCCGCCACACCCTAGCCCACCAGAACCACCTGTTCAGGTGTTGATGGTAGCAAGGCTGCTGAATGATAAAGGGGTGCGCGAGTACGTGGAAGCGGCGCGCCTAAGCGGTGAGGCCGATGACGCCATCGTGTGGTGTATTGCGGGCGGCCCAGATGCGGGTAATCCTGCTAGTGTTAGTAAAGAGCAAATGCAGCAATGGCACGATCAGGGTATTGTGCAGTGGCTGGGTGAGCGTTCTGATATCCCCACGTTGTACGCACAAAGTCACATTGCTGTGTTGCCGTCCTATCGTGAGGGCTTGCCTAAATCCTTGGTGGAAGCGGCAGCAGCAGGGATTCCAGTGGTGACTACCGACGTGGCAGGTTGTAGAGATGCTATCGAGCCCGGTGTGAGTGGCGTGTTAGTGCCCGTACAAGATGCCAAAGCCTTATGGTTGGCGGTGCAAGCTTTGGCGCAAGATAAAGCCTTGCGTCAACAAATGGGGCAAGCGGGTAGGCAACTGGCAGAAGAGGTGTTTGATGTACACAAAATTGTGCTGCAACACCTAGAGGTCTATAAAGCATTAGGGGCCGTGCCAACAGAGCAGCCAGCCCCTAGTCCTCAGCGCTTAGAAGGGTAAAGCTAGATCAGGGCGCAGACGTTGAATAGCAGTACGGAACTCATTTTGAATACGTACTAGTGCTTCTTCGTTTTGCGCTTCAAAACGTAGCACTACTACTGGTGTTGTGTTGGAGGCGCGAGCCAAGCCAAAGCCATCTTCATATTCGGCACGAATACCATCAATGGTGATGCGCTCTTGAGCGGTTTCAAAGGCATCAGATTGCTGTAGTTGAGCAACAAACTCATGCGGTTCGCCCTCGTTCATAGGTAGCTTTAGCTCTGGTGTGGACAAGTCTTGTGGCAAGCCTTCCAGTGTTTCTGATGGCTCATGGCTACGTGCCAAAATTTCTAATAAACGGGCACCGGTGTACAGGCCATCATCAAAGCCATACCAACGCTCTTTAAAGAAAATGTGGCCACTCATTTCGCCAGCCAGAGGGGCACCAGTTTCAGCAAGTTTGGCTTTAATCAGTGAGTGACCAGTTTGCCACATCAGCGGAGTACCACCTGCTTTGCCAACTTCTAGACCAACGTGGCGGCTGCATTTCACATCATAAATAATGGATGCACCAGGTTCACGTTGCAAAATATCGCGAGCAAACAGCACCAGTTGACGATCAGGCCAAATGATTTCGCCAGATTTGGTGACTACGCCTAAGCGGTCGCCGTCGCCATCAAAGGCAAGACCCAGTTCGCAATCACTGTTTTCTACGTGATGGATCAGGTCTGCTAGGTTGGCGGGGTCTGCGGGATCGGGGTGATGGTTAGGGAAATCGCCGTCTACCTCACCGTACAACATGTCTACTTTGCAGCCTAGAGACTGGAACAAGGCTTCAGCCACGATGGCAGCGGCACCGTTGCCGCAGTCAACGGCGACTTTCATGGGGCGTACCAAACGTACGCTGTTATGAATTTCTTCTATGTATTGATCCAGCAAACTTTGCTGTGTGCACTCACCGGGAGTGGCGGCTGGGGTAAAACCAGCTTGCATAGCATGCTTGAGTTGTTGGATGTCTTCGCCGTGCAGTGTACGGCCAGCCATCATCATCTTGAAGCCGTTGTACTCTGGCGGATTATGGCTACCTGTAATGGCAACGCCTGTACCTGTTTTTAGTACGTGGGCGGCGTAGTACACCAGAGGTGTAGGAACTAGACCCAGATCAATACTGTTTGCCCCTACGCTATTGATACCAGCGTGCAAGGCTTTGGCCAATTCAGGGCTGCTGTGTCGGCCATCATAGCCAACGACAACGCTTTCAACACCGTTTTTCAGTGCTTCTGTCCCCAATGCTTGCCCCAGTAAGTGAGCAAAGGTGGCATTGAGTTGTACAGGGATGGTTCCCCGTATGTCGTAGGCCTTGAAAACGGCATCAGGCAAAAGTGTGGAGGTCATGAAAATCCTCATGAAAGGCAATGATTAACCCCTTATTATCGCTCATGGGAGTATGCTATGAAACAGATAAACACAGCTTTGGTTTTTTTAGAGGCATTGCATGGCAGAGTTGGCTAGCTTACGGTCTTTATTAGATGCGGATAATGTGTTGACGGGCGACGCGATGGCCCCGTTTTTGACCGACTGGAGAGAACGTTACTCCGGCGAGGCAGAGGCAGTAGTACGTCCAGGCAGCACCGAGGAAGTCGCTAAGGTTGTACGGTGGTGTGTAGAGCATGGGTTCAGTATCGTGCCGCAAGGTGGTAATACGGGCTTATGTGGAGGCGCAACACCCGATCACCGTGGACGCCAAATAGTGTTGTCGCTGACCCGTTTGAATCGTATTCGCCATGTGGATACCGATAATGACACCATGATCGTAGAGGCAGGCTGCATTCTGCAAAATGTACAAGAAGCAGCACAGCAAGCGGGTAGGTTATTTCCGTTAAGCTTGGCTGCGGAAGGTAGTTGCACCATTGGCGGTAATCTGGCCACTAATGCTGGTGGTACCCAGGTGCTGCGTTACGGTAATACGCGTGAGCTGTGTTTAGGTGTAGAGGTGGTGTGTGCAGACGGCCAGATTTGGCATGGTTTGCGTGGACTACGTAAAGACAATACTGGCTATGATTTGCGTGACTTGTTCATAGGTAGTGAAGGGACGTTGGGTATTATTACCGCCGCATCCCTAAAGCTCTATCCACTTCCTGTGGCGCAATGTACAGCGATGCTGACATTGGCCTCGTTGGAGGATGCTGTAAAAATGCTGTCTCTAGCCAGAGCGGGTTTTGGGGCTAGCCTGACCGGGTTCGAGGTGATGCGTCAAAACTGCTTAGATGGTGTTATACGTTGCTATCCTGAGCAACGCTTACCCTTTGACGAGGAAGGCTCTCAATCTCCGTGGTTTGCCTTGTTAGAGTTGTCTGATAACGAAAGCGAAGCGCATGCGCGTGAACGTTTTGAGGTGGTGCTGAGTGATGCTATTGAAGCCGGTATTGTGCAAGATGCGGTGATTGCTGAAAGCGTGGCACAAAGCAAAGCGCTGTGGCATTTGCGTGAAAGCATTCCATTGTCAGAGAAAAGCTTTGGCAAAAGTGTGAAGCACGATGTGTCCATCCCGGTATCGTCTATTCCAGCCTTTGTAGAAAAAACCAACGCCATGCTGCAGCAACAGTTTCCTGGTGTAGAGCACGTGATCTTTGGGCACTTGGGTGATGGTAATTTGCATTACAACGTAGCGCGTGGCACGGCGTATGACGAAGATGAGCTACTAAGCAAACAGCAGGCTATCTATGAACTAGTGCACGGCAGCGTGCATGCTTTCCATGGTTCTATTAGTGCAGAACATGGTATAGGTCAGCTTAAGCGGGATCTACTGCCACACTATAAAGATCCCGTAGAGTTGGCACTGATGCATAAAATCAAACAAGCCTTGGATCCCAATGGTGTGATGAATCCAGGCAAGGTATTGCAAGAGCGTTAACGGCGTTGGCAGCGACTACAAAAGTAGGTCGCTCGCTGACTTTGTACTAGACGTAATATGGGCTTTTGGCATTGAGGGCAGGGCTTGCCTTCTTTGTCATACACCTTGGAGTGCAGTTCGAAATACGCACCGGGCGTACCGCTAGCATTTACGTAATCTTTAAGGGTGCTGCCGCCAGATGCCAAGGCATCACTCAAGGTTTGAACAATAGCAGTATGCAGTTTGGCAACTCGAGGCTTAGAAATGGTATTGGCAGGTGCTTCAGGGTGTATGCCTGCTTTATAGAGAGACTCTGACGCATAGATATTGCCTACGCCAACGACAATCTGCCCGCTAAGTAGTGTGGGCTTAATGGCGAGCTTACGTTTCTGCAAATGGGCAAATAGCATAGCAGGAGTGAAGTCATCTCCTAGGGGCTCTACGCCTAGTTTTTGTAACAAAGGGTGTTGAAGCACATCGCCATTTTGAGCTGGGTGCCATAACACAGAACCGAAGCGTCTAGGGTCATGTAACAGGAATCTGGACTCGTCGAACAACCACTCCACATGGTCATGTTTTAAACGTGGAGCGTCTAAGGCCACACGGCGCAGCGAACCAGACATACCCAAGTGAATAAGCTGCGTGCCGTGGGGAAACTGTATTAACAAGTACTTGCCGCGCCTACCACAGGCCAGCACAGGTTGTTCATGTACAAGTTCGGGCAATTCTTCGGGAATTGGCCAACGCATTCTAGGTTCGTGTACGATCAAAGTACGTAGCGTATGGCCAGTCATAACCGTCGCAATTCCGCGACGAGTTGTTTCAACTTCTGGCAATTCAGGCATAGTGGGGTGCTAACATTTGGTGAACGGGGCGGCCTCAATAAGCCATCTGACTGCTTAATCTTACGCGCTTTTGCGACGGTTTTTCTGGATGAATCTGTATTCCTTAGTATTTGGCTCCTTTTTGCTTGCTCCTCTTTATTCGGGGCTGCTTCATGCCGCTCCAAACCCGCTCGCACCCGAGCAGCAGGTTGAGCATATTTACTTGCGCAGTGGAGAGTTGCCAGAAGTCAGCCTGAGTGCTGACATCATGTATAGAGTCTTGGTGGCAGAAGTAGCGGCACAATCAGGTGATTTTGATACAGCGAGCCAAACTTTTCTAGATTTGGCCAGAGACACTTTAGATCCCCGTTTTGCTGAAAAGTCCTTTCAGCTCTCTATGATTGATTACAACCAGTCTCGTGCGCTGCGTGCAGCACGTGAGTGGAACAGTTTAGCGCCCGAAAATCCAGAAGCTAAAGCCACGGTATTGGCGCTGGAAGCCTCTGCCGGTAACACCAGAGGCATGGCGCAAGCATTGCGTCAGCGTATTGATAGCGCTAAAAACAAAGAGCAGGCCATTATTCAGGCAATGTCTTTGTCAGCACGCATGGTGGATCCACGCTTGGCGTTGGAAGTCTTAGAAGAAGCCATTCCACCCGATCTACGTCAATTAACGGTATCGCATTTGGCGTTGTCGGATGTGGCATGGGCAGCGCAGCGTCCAGCGCGTGCGTTGTACGAGGCGAGACAAGCACTAGAACGCTCTCCTGATTCCGAAGCCGCTGCACAGCGTGTGTTGGAGTACGGTTTGCACGTGGATGTAGAAACCGCACTAAAAGAAGCTTCAGCAGTCGTTCAACGCAATCCAGATATGCGTAAATTGCAGCTGTTGCTGATCAGCCGGTTTGTGGATCACCGTAAATTCAACGAGGCGTTGGCCTTGATTGATAGCATGCAGGCTCGCAACCCTGAAGATTTTGATTTGCTGTACACCAAGGCAGAAGTGCTGTTGCGTGCTCAACGTTATGATGAGGCTATAGAAGGGCTGAATGAGTTCATCAGTGTACAAAGCCAACGTAGACGTAGTGTGAATGATGGCGTAAGCGATGCATTGGCAGGCATTTCCGATGCGCGTTTGTTGTTGGTACGCATTGCAGAAGAGCGCAAAGATTATGCAGAAGCTATCAGACAGCTAGATCTTATTGAAGAGCCAATGCTGCGATTCCAGTCGCGTGTACACCGTGCTGTATTGGAAGCGCGATCGGGTGATCTGAAAAAAGCGCAGCGCACTCTAGATGCATTGGGTACACAGGATCGCCAAGAACAAGCCGTGGTGGCACTGACTCGTGCATCTATTTACCGTGAAGCAGGCCGTACCGATACGGCAACAACGGTGTTGGAGCGCGCCAATAAAGAATTACCGGATACTGCCGAGATCAAGTACGACTTGGCAATGCTGTACGAACGCCAAGGGCGTTATCCTGAATTTGAAAAACTTATGCGTGAAGTAATAGAGCTAGAGCCTTCTGAGGCTAATGCTTATAACTCGTTGGGCTACACCCTGGCGGATCAGAATCGTAATCTGGATGAAGCGCAAGATTTGCTAGAACAAGCCATGGAGCTTGAGCCAAACAATCCTTATATTTTGGATAGTGTGGGTTGGTACTTGTTCCGTGTGGGCGATTACCAAGCTGCGGCCGAATACCTAGAGCGTTCTTATGCGCTCATGCCTTCCGCTGATGTAGCGGCACATTTGGGTGAGGTGTACTGGGTGGATGGTCGTCCAGAACAGGCTAAACAGGTTTGGGCAGAGGCCTTGGCGCACGATCCTACGAATGAAGCTTTGCTCAATACTTTGAAACGCTTGGGCGTTACACTGCCTTAATTCATCATGAACGTTGTATTTTCTTTTTTCCGCTCTTGGCGACATTTGGCATGGGTGGCACTTGCCGCGTTATTGAGTGCATGTGCGACACCGTTACCATCATCTTCTGATGGGGGCGGTGAGGTAGCCCTGGCTCAATCATTTGAGCGCAGTGGGAGGTTTGCCGTCACCATGCAAGAGTTTGCAGGTGAGCGCCAAGCAGTGCAGGGCGGCTTTACATGGTTAGATCAACAAGGCATTTTGCAGATAGATTTGACCAACCCTATGGGTACAGTATTGGCACGAGTGCTGGTCATGCCTCAAGGTGCTAGTTTGCAGCGTACTGATGGCAGCATGGAATATGCAACAGGGCCTGATGAATTGGTAGAGCAGTTGTTGGGCAGCCCTATCCCAGTCGCGTATTTACGTGCGTGGTTGCAAGGGCAAACTAGTATGACAGCTGAGCGTGATGCTGAAGGTCGGCCTGAGGCTTTTGTGCAGGATGGCTGGCGTGTGCGTCTGCAGCGTTACGACCAAACTGGACCACGCCTACTGCAATTGAATCGCAACGATGCTCAGCGTGATATCAGTGTGCGCTTGGTGGTAGACAGGTAAATATCATGGGCAAAGCGTTATACGATGTACCTGCACCAGCTAAGCTCAACCTGTTTTTGCACTTGGTTGGGCGCAGGCTAGACGGCTACCATAAGCTAGAAACTGTATTTAGGTTTATTGACCTTCAAGATACGTTGAATTTTGAACGACGTAACGATGGTCAAATCGTACGAGCCCAAGAAACCTTAAGCGGCTTGGCTGCGGAAGATGACTTAATGGTGAGAGCTGCGCGTTTATTGCAGCAAGCTACAGGTACCTCGTACGGTGTAGAGCTAGACTGTGTTAAACGTATTCCCGCCGGTGGTGGCTTGGGTGGTGGCTCTAGCGATGCTGCCAGTACATTGATAGCCCTGAACAAGCTATGGGAAACTGGTTTGAATCGGGTGCAGCTCATGCGCTTGGCTGTGCAGTTAGGAGCTGATGTCCCTGTGTTTGTGTTTGGGCAAAATGCGTTTGCTACAGGCATAGGCGAGCAATTGCGGGCCGTGACGCTGCCCCCAGCTTGGTACACAGTGGTGCAACCTAATGCATTTGTGAGTACTGCGGAAATTTTTGCCGACAAAGGGTTGACACGTAATTCTAAGAGTGTAATAATTACGTTCTTTGATGGATGGCAAGTTGCTTCCCATAATGAAAGTGAAAAAGAAACTTCTTCTTTGCTTTTTGGGAGAAACGACATGGAGCCCATCGCATGTAAAAAACATGTGGCGTTAGATGCAGTAATCAGGGTCTTGCGAAACAATAATTTACATGTTAGAATGACAGGCTCTGGTTCGTGTGTTTTTGTGCAGTATAACAATTTCACCACTGCCACTAGTCAAAACAGAAGAATTAGCGGTAAACTACTAAACCTGACACATGACAGGAAGTTGCTGGTAAAAGGTCAATGGTTATGCCAAGGGCTTGATTATCACCCGTTATACTCCTGGTTAAAATAGAATTTGGGGAATCGCCAAGCTGGTTAAGGCACTGGATTTTGATTCCAGCATGCGAAGGTTCGAATCCTTCTTCCCCAGCCAAATCACTCAGGTTAAAACCTGAAATCGTAAAGCTGTTGTGTCGTACCCGAAGGGCTGCGGCCAACAGCTTTGCTTTTTTGTTTGCATCACCTACACAGCACATCTCATGGCAAACGACCGCTTCATGATTTTCACTGGGACAGCCAACCCTCGTTTGGCTGTAGACGTTGTCAATCATTTGGATATGTCTCTGGGCAAAATGACAGTGGGTCGCTTCTCCGACGGGGAAGTGATGGTTGAAATCAATGAAAATGTGCGTGGTCGTGACGTTTTCGTGCTTCAGCCCACCTGCGCGCCTACAAACGACAATCTGATGGAAATCATGGTGATGGTGGATGCACTACGCCGTGCTTCCGCAGGCCGCATTACAGCAGCAATCCCTTATTTTGGTTATGCCCGCCAAGACCGACGTCCTCGTTCTGCGCGTGTATCTATTACCGCCAAAGTCGTAGCAAACATGCTGCAAGTGGTTGGTGTAGATCGAGTCATGACCATGGATCTGCACGCTGACCAAATTCAAGGTTTCTTCGATATCCCCGTAGATAACATCTACGCATCCCCCATTTTGTTGGGTGATATCTGGCGCTGTAACTACCAAGACTTGGTAGTGGTGTCTCCTGATATCGGTGGTGTGGTACGTGCTCGAGCCTTGGCTAAACAGTTGGAAGCTGATCTGGCGATTATCGATAAACGCCGTCCTCGTGCCAACGTGTCCGAAGTGATGAATATCATTGGTGATGTAAACGGTCGTACATGTTTGATCATGGATGACATGGTTGATACAGCCGGTACGCTGTGTAAAGCTGCCGAAGCTCTGAAAGAGCGTGGTGCTGGCGCCGTATACGCATACTGCACACACCCTGTGTTGTCTGGTGAAGCCATTGAGCGTATTAGCAACTCCCAGTTGAACGAACTGGTAGTTACTGACACGATTCCTCTGTCCGCCGCAGCACGTGAATGCAGCAAAATCCGCCAGTTGTCCTGTGCGCCTTTGCTGGGCGAAACAATGATGCGTATTTATAACGCTGAGTCGGTTAGCTCACTGTTTGTAGATTGATTTTCTAGGGTTGCTGGTCGCGGCAGCCCTAATTGTCGACGTCTGAACGACGTCTTTGAATCGGCCTTATGGCCATATTGGAGTCTCACATGAAATTTGCTGCTTCCTCGCGTAGCGTACAGGGTTCGGGTGCGAGCCGCCGCCTGCGTCGCGCTGGTCAGGTGCCTGCCGTTGTATACGGTGGTAACGCTGAGCCACAAGTAATTGCTCTGGACCACAACCAGATTTACCACGACTTGAACAAACCTGCTTTCCACGCTTCCATTTTGACAATGGAACTGGACGGTAAAACTCAAGACGTACTGGTACGTGCTGTGCAATGGCACCCATACAAACAGCAAGTTATGCACGTTGATTTCCAGCGCGTTATGGCTGGCGAGAAAATCACTACACGTGTACCACTGAACTACTTGAACGGTGATGCATCCCCAGCAGTTAAACTGCACAGCCAAGTTATCAGCCACGTTGCTGTTGACCTGGAAATCACTTGCTTGCCAAAAAACCTGCCTACTGAAATCACAGTAGATTTGGGTGAAATGGGCGAAAACGCTAACATGTTGCTGAGCCAAATCACATTGCCAGCTGGTGTTGAGTACGCAGGTACTGAAGAAGATCCAGTATTGGCAGCAGCTTTGGCTGTTGGCGGTGCTAAGGCTGAAGACGAAGGCGAAGAAGGCGAGTCCTCCGAAGAAGCTTAAGTCTGTCCTTAGATCTCCACGATCTATTGCAGTACAAAACCCCTGCCAGAAATTCTGTCGGGGGTTTGTTTTTGTTGATCTAGTTAGTTTGTTGTAGGCCTATAAACAATGTCTAAAGCAATACGTTTGATTATTGGTTTGGGAAATCCCGGCCCAGAATATGAAGCAACTCGCCATAACGCGGGCTTTTGGCTGGCTGACCGCTGGGCGCAACAACTACATGCTTCATTCACGCTAGAAAAAAACTTTAATGCATGGGTAGCAAAAGGTAGGTTTGAGGGCGAGGCAGTGATCATCGCTAAACCTATGACGTACATGAACCGTTCAGGTCAGGCGGCAGGTCCGTTAATGCGCTTTTATAAGCTCACGCCAGACCAAGTGTTGGTCGTGCACGATGAGCTAGACCTATTACCAGGTCAAGTAAAAATGAAGTTTGCAGGTGGCCACGCTGGACACAATGGTTTGCGTGATATACACCAAGTGTTTGGAACGCCAGATTATTGGCGTTTGCGTATAGGTATAGGACACCCACGCACATTGGGCTTGGCTCAACAGGTGGCTGGCTTTGTATTGAATGCACCGCGTAAAGAAGAGTTGTCTCAAATTGAGGATGTGCTGTATCGATGCGATGCTATTTTGCCCGACATCCTGGCTGGGAAAATGGATATAGCAACCGCTAAACTGCATAGTGAGAACCGTCCCTAATGAGAGTCAAACCTGTGCGTTTTCGTGATGAGCTGAAGGATTTCTTTGCCTTCTTAAGACGGCCAACGCTGAGTCGTCGTCATGTGATTCGTAGAACAGGTAATGCGGTGCAAGTGGATTGGTTTGCCGCGGCAACGTTTAAGCGTTTGTTATGTTGGGCTGTGTGTTTGTGGGCGATCAACATGGCGTTGTTTGGCCCCTTGGCGGCATCGGTGGCTGGGGCTACAGGTGCGCAACATCGTTTGGATATCACTAATCTTCCGTGGTTGCAGGCCCTGATCTGGGCTCCCATCGTAGAAGAATTAGTCTTTAGGTACGGTTTACGTAGGCCACTACAGTTTGTTTGGTTAGGACCTATAGTAGTAACGTGTTTGTTTAGTGGTCCTGTGTGGTACAGCATTGCCTTAGTCGCCTTATTGGTGTTGCTCTTGATGCAACCTGCGTGGAGTAATGCGTCACTGCGCGCCAGTGCTACAACGGCTACAGGCTGGCGTTTGTGGATGCAACGACTTAGTGGTAAACAGCCTATGCCCATAAAGTTTGCGCGTTTGTATGTGCGCTACTTCGCGTGGGTGATGTACTTAGCAACCATCGCTTTTGCGTGTTTGCATCTTTATAATTTCAATTTTGGTAATGGACCATGGTTGCTGTTACCGCTATTGGTACTGCCACAGTTGGTCACCGGATTGGTGTTGGCGTGGTTGCGCGTACGACGCGGTATTGCTGCCTCTATGGCATTGCATGCCATTTTTAATAGTGGCCCGTTGCTACTGGTTTGGATCATTGTCAGTACTTTGCCAGAGCAAATGTTGTAAATGCTCGGAAATGGCCTCTAAGCCGCTACAATACTCCTTTTAATTTCTCTTGTTTTCGGAAACGTCATGTCACTTCAATGCGGCATTGTTGGCTTGCCCAACGTAGGTAAATCTACTCTGTTCAACGCCCTTACCAAAGCTGGTATTGCTGCAGAAAACTATCCGTTCTGCACGATCGAGCCTAACGTAGGGATTGTGGAAGTGCCGGATGCTCGTTTGGGTGAGCTGGCTAAAATCGTTAACCCTGAGCGCATTTTGCCTGCAGTGGTAGAGTTCGTGGATATCGCGGGTTTGGTAGCTGGTGCATCCGAGGGTGAAGGTCTGGGCAACCAGTTCTTGGCCAATATCCGTGAAACGGATGCTATCGTGCACGTGGTGCGTTGTTTCGAAGACGAGAACGTGGTTCACGTGGCCGGTAAAATCGACCCACTGAACGACTTGGAAGTGATCCACACTGAATTGGCATTAGCCGACTTAGCTAGTGCTGAACGTGCATTGCAACGTAATAGTCGTACCGCACGCTCCGGTGATAAAGATGCGATTCGTTTGTGCAAATCACTAGAGCGCATCATTGAAGCGTTGGGCCAAGGCACACCAGTACGCGCATTGGATTTTGATGAAGCTGAATTGGTTGATTTGAAGCAGTTCTGTTTCATTACTGCTAAGCCAGCTATGTACGTAGCGAACGTCAAAGAAGACGGTTTTGAGAACAACCCATTCTTGGACAAAGTACGCGAATACGCTGAGAAAGAAAAATCTCCAGTTGTAGCGGTATGTGCTGCCGTGGAAGCTGAAATCGCCCAGTTGGACGACGAAGATAAAGCCGCTTTCTTGGAAGATATGGGTATGGAAGAGGCTGGTTTGAATCGTGTGATTCGTGCTGGCTACAAATTGCTGGGTTTGCAAACATACTTCACTGCAGGTGTGAAAGAAGTACGTGCATGGACAGTGCCTGTGGGCGCTACTGCTCCCCAAGCGGCTGGCGTGATTCACACTGATTTTGAGCGTGGTTTTATTCGTGCGCAAACTATTGCTTACGATGATTTCATTCAGTTCAAAGGCGAGCAAGGTGCTAAAGAAGCCGGCAAGATGCGCGCTGAAGGTAAAGAATACATCGTGAAAGATGGCGACGTGCTGAACTTCTTGTTTAACGTGTAAGCGTGATCACAAGGCGCTTTGCCGTCATCAAAGACAAAGGGGCTGTATGCCCCTTTTGTTTTGCCTAAAATCTAATTCAGGCAGTGGTGTGTTGTCAGAGGTAATGGTATTAGGCAGCCATTTTTCGTTTATCCAAAACACCATCAATTAAGCCCCATTCTAGGGCTTCTTCTGCTGTTAAAAAGCGATCTCTATCTAACGCAGTTTCTACCTCGGCGTAGCTGAGACCGCAATGTTCTGCATATAGCCTAGTCATGCGCTGTTTGGTTTTCTGAATTTCTTCGGCGTGAATGAGAATGTCAGAGGCTTGGCCTTGCGCGCCTCCTGACGGCTGGTGAACTAGTATGCTGGCATTGGGTAGTGACATGCGGTAACCGGGTTCACCAGCCATTAATAGGAACGACCCCATAGAGCGGGCGGTACCCATACATAAGGTATACACCGGCGCAGAGATAAATTGCATGGTGTCATAAATAGCCAGACCGCTAGTCACCATACCACCTGGTGAGTTGATGTAGAGATGTATGGGCTTTTCAGGGTTTTCGGACTCTAGAAATAGTAGCTGCGCACACAGAAGAGCAGACACGTTGTCATTGACTTCACCATTTAGAAAAATGATGCGGTCACGTAGTAACCGTGAGTAGATATCAAAAGAGCGTTCACCACGACCTGATTGCTCTATGACCGTGGGAATAAGTTGCATGGTTTCACGCATGGCGGTTCCTTATTCGTATTCTATTTTGCGAGATAACTAGGCAGCGAGCGCTAGGTATGGTGATGCGTCATTAGCTGCACGTGAGCACTGTGTAGTGGCTATGGTGGAGACTTTGTGCGTGATTCGTAGGATGCTTTTATTTGCTTCGTGTGGCATCACTTGGAAAATAACGACGCTTTCTAGTAGTGGAAACTCATCATTACGCATACGGTAATGCAGTTCTTCATTTTGCACGATGAGGATGGGAGCGCTATCAATCAAAACATCACTGGGCAGCCATTGCTCACGAAATTCGGGAATACTGATGGCCCGCCAGACTTTCTCGGGTGGTGCCTCAAGTTGGAACTCAAATATCAACTTGTCATCGGTGCTCTCGGTAGTGATGTCACTCATTGATCCATATCCTTGAGTAATGCTTGCAAGGCCTCAACTCGCGCTGGCCAATAAGAGTGGTACTTGGTAAACCAGTTGGCCAGTTGTGCTAAGCCTTCTGGGTTTACTTCGTAATTCACAAAGCGCCCTTGTTTTTCTTCCCGCACTAGGCTGGCCTTACGTAATACCGCCAGATGTTGTGACATGGCAGATTGGCTAATATCCATGCCAATACGTAAGGCACTCGCATTCATGCTGCCTGTAGCGAGTTTTTCGAAGATGGCTCTGCGTGTAGGGTCGGCCAGTGCCTTAAAAATATCATTTTCAATCATGAAAACATATTAGTGATTACTTATGTGTTTAGGCAAGTGCTTATCAAAAATATGTGGTTCTTGTCATGCTTTCTTTGTGTTATTAGGTGGATTGTTACTCAAAATAGGCAATGCCAAAGTCAGGATGAACGCTGCGCTGGCAAGTAGGCTGGCCACCCACAATATGCTGTGTAAGCCTAGGCCATCAACCAGTTGACCTCCTGCCCACGAGCCAGATGCAATACCTATATTAAATATGCCTACATATAAGGCCGTGGCAACCTCTATGGATTTGGGTGCGGCGTGCATCACCCATGTCATGAGGCTGACAGATACGCCACCATAAATAATGCCCCACACAATCAGTAAACTCGCACCACCTAGTTGATTGTTTCCCAGCCACAGAAAGAATAAAGGCAGAAGCGCCAAGCCTAGCGCGATGCTGCTCAGTATCAAGCGTGTACGTGTGGCAGCGATAGTGCCAGCTACAAAGTTACCCACAATACCGGCCATGCCGTAGGCAAACAGTAGAGCGCTAATCCATTCCGTAGAAAAACCTGATAGTGATAGCAAGAGTGGGCGCACGAAGGTAAAGGTCATAAAGTGACCGGCTACCATCAGTAGCGTGAGCAATAAGCCAACGAGCAGAGACTGATTGCGCAACTGTGTGGTGAACTGAGATAGCGTGACAGAATGAGCTACGGGCAATGCAGGAAGAGCGATGCATTGCAAGATCAGTACCAAAATACTAAAGCCTGCCATGAAGCCAAAGGCCCAGCGCCATCCTGCAAAATCACCGATTAATGCGCCCAGTGGTACGCCCAACACAGAGGCGGCGGCTACGCCACCAAAAATGAGTGAGGTGGCTACTCCTACGGTGGGTACTGGGACTAGGCGTATTGCCAAGCCGCCCGCTATAGCCCAGATCCCACCCATGCAAAACCCGACAGCGATACGAGCAGCGAGCATCCAGCTTAGCGAAGGAGCAAGTGCCGAGGCGAGATTAGCCAGTGCTAACAAGCCCAATAAAGCACTGAGTATAGTGCGTCGATCAATGTTTCCCGCAGCGATCACCGCGGCAGGCGCAAAGAGGGCGGCTAATAAGGCTGGCAAAGAAATCATTAAGCCAGCTGTTCCAGTAGTGGTGTGTAAGTCGTTAGCGATAACGGTGAGTAAGCCTACTGGCAGCATTTCAGTCGTGACGACGGAGAAAGTGGCCAGTGCTACAGCGATGACAGCTAACCACTGTGAGGATGTGGTGGCAGGGGATTGTGCAAGTGGTGCGGAGGTCATACTTAAATTCCAGATGATCTATACATACATTACGTATGTTTAAGATCATATTTACATACGATGTGTATGTAAATGGGTATGTGGTAGAAAATCCGCGTTGTGTGCTGCAATATATTTAGGCAGTCTTTTGTTGACGAGGTGTAGGACGAGTGTATTTATACACACGCCAACCCTGCAGTGCTACGACTATAGCCACGTAGATAAAAACTTCATTGAGGTTGTTCTTACCCAGTCGCATCCAATAGAAATGCAACAACGCTAACCATGCCGCAAGGTGTATGCAGCGATGCAGCCGCTGCCAATTTTTGGCCCCCATGGCTTTGAGTACAGCTTTTGGGGAGGTTAAGGTCATGAGCAACAGCACACAGAATGTGAGTATGCCTACTAAGATAAAGGGACGTTGTAGTATGTCTTGCCAGATATCTGCCCATTGCCAGTACATGTCGAACCAGGCATAACACACAGCATGTAGCACTACATAAAAGAAGGCAAATAGCCCAATTAACCTACGGATTTTTGCCAGTGCGTACAGGTTGAATATCTGTCGCATAGGAGTGATGGCTAAGGCTAGACACAGCATGCGCAGTGCCCAATCGCCGGTGCCGCGAATCAACGCTTCAGCGGGGTTGGGCCCTAGGGTGTTAGCAAAAAGACCATAGACTAACCATGTGGCAGGTGCTAAGCACAGGAGCCAGATGATGGGTTTTGTGATGCTGTGCAGCAGTGCTCGGTTTACGCTAGTGACATTCATCAGAAATTACGCTTTAAATCCATTCCGGCGTACAACTGGCCTACTTGTTCGGCATAACCGTTAAACAGTTGGGTTTTGCGTTTGGGTGAGAATATCCCCCCTTGGCCAATCACGCGCTCAGTGCTTTGGCTCCATCGACGGTGTGGTACGTCGGGGTTCACGTTGGAGTAAAAGCCGTACTCGTGTTGGGCTGCTTTGTTCCATGCGGTAGCAGGCATTTCTTCTACGAAGCGTATGCTCACTAGGCTTTTGGCACTTTTGAAACCGTATTTCCACGGTACGACTAACCGTACTGGTGCACCGTTTTGATTGGGCAATACTTCACCGTACATACCAAAGGCCAGCATCGTTAGTGGGTGCATGGCTTCATCCATGCGTAGCCCTTCGGTATAGGGCCAATCCAATACCCCGCTGCGTAGCCCGGGCATGGTTTGTGGATCGGCCATGGTAACAAACTCTACATACTTGGCATTGCCCATAGGCTCTACTTGTTTGATGAGTTCGGCAAGTGAATAGCCTACCCATGGGATAACCATGCTCCAGGCCTCCACGCAGCGTAGTCTGTAGATGCGTTCTTCCATTGCCGACAGCCCAAGCAAGTCTTCTAAGGACCAGACGCCAGGTTTATGTACCAAGCCTTCTATGTTGACACTCCACGGTCTGATAGGCATGGCACCAGCATTTTCAGCAGGGTCCCTTTTGTCTAAGCCAAACTCATAGTAATTGTTGTAGGTGGTAGCGTCGTCATAGGGGGTCAGTGCGTCATCCAATCTGGCACCGGCTACGCTGCTGGGCGAGCCGCTAAGCAGTTGGCGAGCATCGGAGGATGACACCATGCTTGCTTTGGCATCACGCATGGCCCAGTAAGCTAACGCAGGGGTAGCGGCACCTGCTGCGAGTAGTTTGAGTATGTTACGACGGTTGGCAACTACCTCTGGAGGCGTGATCTCACTAGGTAAAGGTTGCGTAAACAAGGGGGTGACGTTGCGTTTTTTCATTGCCGAGTCCCAGAGTAAAACAGTGGTGTTCTGTATTTATAGGATAAGGGTCATTGTCCTTATTGTGCATAACCTAAGGATTGCGTGGGCATTACAGTTTTGTAATGTATGTAATTTCTGATCTTAACTTCAGTAGAATCAGCCAAAGACCTTACATAATGAACTATGAAAATCTTAATTGTCGAAGATGAAATCAAATCTGCACAGTACCTGAAAAAAGGGCTTGTAGAGTCTGGGTATCAGGTGGACGTTGCTCACGATGGTATTGACGGGCTATTTATGGCACGCGCGACTGATTTCGATTTGTTGATTCTGGATGTGATGCTGCCTGGGCTGGATGGTTGGGGCGTTATCAGTAGGCTGCGTGAGTCCAGTCAGGTTCCTGTGTTGTTTTTGACAGCACGAGATGCGGTGGAGGACAGGGTGAAGGGCTTAGAGTTAGGCGCAGACGACTATTTGATTAAGCCCTTCTCGTACGCGGAGCTGCTGGCACGTGTGCGTACATTATTGCGCCGACAGCCGATACGCCAGCAAGAGCTTTTTACGTTGGCAGATTTAGAGGTTGATGTCTTAAAGCGTCGAGCGATCAGAGGTGGGCAACGTATTGATCTGACCAATAAAGAGTTCGCGCTATTGCTCCTATTGTTGCAGCACAAAGGTGAAGTGATGTCCCGCAGCCAGATTGCTTCTCAGGTGTGGGACATGAATTTTGATAGCGATACGAACGTGGTAGATGTAGCCATACGCCGTTTGCGAGCCAAGATAGATGATGATTTCGAACCCAAACTGATTCAGACAGTGCGCGGCATGGGCTACAGGATAGAAGATGAGAATTGAGCGCGCGAAAAGGAATATCAGCTTACGGTTAAGGTTGGCGATACTGTTTTCGCTGATCAGTGCGGTCTTGTTCGCATTGATGGGAACCTACGTGTATAGCTCGCTAGAAAGCGAAGTGTCGCATCGCGATGATCAATCTTTGCTAGGACGTGTAGAAAGAATCACCGCCATCCTCAACGACAATCAGAATATAGAGTCATTAAAAAGTCAGCCTGAACTGTACGACAACATGATGGGCAATAAAGAGAACTTGCTGTGGATAGTAGATGCCGATGCTACGGTGTTGATTGAAGTGAATCCGGCCAATGCCACCATGCCAGCACCCAGTACATTGACTGCACCTATGTTGTTTACGGCATTGATGCCAAAGCCCGCACGCATGGCATGGGCAGAAGTAGGCGAGGGTGATAAACGTGTGTTTGTGATTGCAGGCAAAGTTCTAACAGAACGCAACAGTATGATGGCTGCATATAGCCATAACCTGATAACAGCGTGGCTGGTTGGGGTGTTGTTAACTTTTGTGGTGGGCTGGGAGGTGGCGCGCCGAGGGCTAAAACCCTTGCACTATTTGAGTGCTCGCGCAGCGGCTATAGGCCCACGCGATCTCAAGTTAAGATTGGATGAACGTAGTCAGCCTCACGAATTACAAGCCCTGACAGTAGCATTGAATCTGATGTTGTCACGGCTAGAAGAGGGCTATGCCAGGCTCTCGCAGTTTTCTGAGGACTTAGCGCATGAAATGCGTACGCCACTCAATACGCTCATGATTCAGAATCAACTGGCCTTGTCCCAATTACCTACCTTGGAGGGTTACGAGCAACTCTTGGATTCGCAGCAAGAGGAGTACGAGCGATTATCGCGGATGATAGATAACATGCTGTTTCTGGCTAGGGCGGAAAAGCAAGATACGGTGTTGAAGCGTGAGCAGGTGGATCTGTTTAGCTTATCGCAACAGCTTGCTGCTTATTTTGAAGGTATGGCGCAAGAGCGTGGAATGCGTATAGCGTCACAGGCAAAGGGCGTGCTTTATGCCGATACGCTATTAGTGCGTCGTGCAATAGCGAACTTGCTTGCTAATGCCATTCGTTATGGCGAGCCAGATAGTGAGGTTGTGCTGCGCTCGGTGGTCAGTGATAACGGTGTGGATGTGATAGTGAGCAATCAAGGGGCGCGTATAGATAGCCAGCATTTGCCTCGATTGTTTGATCGCTTTTATCGTTGTGATGCGTCGCGTTCTAGACCCGATGATTCCGGTGGATTAGGTCTGGCAATAGTGAAGTCCATCATGCAAATGCATGGTGGCGATGTCATGGTAAGTAGTACAGAAGCAGAGACTCAATTCACCTTACATTTCCCAGCGCATAACAACGAGCGAGTATGACGAGAAGTAGGTGTAGGGTAGGGTACAGAATATAAAAGGGGCCAAGCGCGGACTCTGCTTCGCTCTTGGCCCCAGGGACTACTCGTTTAGGCTGCTGGGCGCTGCAACGGTGCAACGCGCGTATCTACATTATCAGCCAGCGGCACAAATTTCATGGACAACCCATCATAGGCGTCTATAGAGCCGGTTTCAATATCGTAGATCCAACCATGTAGGGTTAGTCTACCCTCAGCAATGGCAAGACGTACAGAGGGGTGCGTTTGAATGTTGGCTAACTGGGCAATGACGTTTTCGCGCACCATAGAGGCTACACGCTCGCGATCGCTTTTGTGTTGTTTAGCTTCGTTGACCAAACGGGCCGAGTCAGCATAGCGCAGCCAGTGTTCAACAGCAGGCATGTGTTCCAAGCACTGGCAGTTAGCAATGGCAGTCATCGCACCGCAGTCAGAGTGACCACAGATCACGACATCAGATACTTTCAGTGCTGCAACAGCGTACTCTACCGAGGCCGTGACGCCGCCTGGTTCTGGGCCGTAGGAAGGCACAATATTACCGGCGTTTCGGATCACAAACAGATCACCGGGTTCGCGCTGAGTGACCAGTTCTGGCACCAAACGGCTATCAGAACAGGAAATAAACAAAGCACGGGGATTTTGCTGATGGGCCAAGTCTTTGAACAGACCGGCACGTTTTGGGTAGGCCTCTTTTTGAAACTTGAGAAAGCCCTCAATGATTTCTTTCATGGCAACTATTATGGTTATACGAACAATATAGCTGAAGCTTAACCCGTCTTATTTATAAGGTAAAATACTGATTTCTGATAAGTTCTATAATTATTACTTATGGAATAGCGATGATCTTACGCCATGTGACTTATTTTCTAGCAGTAGTGCAGTATGGAAGTTTTACGCGTGCAGCCAATGCTTTACACGTGTCACAGCCCGCGCTGTCGCAGCAAATACGGCAGCTTGAAGAAAGTTTGGGGGCGCAACTTCTGGATCGTAGCAATAGGCAGGTCAAGCTTACCGATGCGGGTGAGGTCTATGCGCGATTTGCCCGCCAAGCCATGCAAGACTTAGAGGAAGGGCGACGTGCAGTACACGATGTTAGCGATTTAAGTAGAGGGTCGCTGCGTATTGCGATGGCGCCCACCTTTGCTTCGTATTTGATTGGCCCATTGGTAGAGTCTTTTCATCGACGCTACCCCAACGTGACCTTGATGATTCGTGAAATGCTGCAAGAGCACGTGGAAACTCAACTGGTGAAAGATGAGTTAGACATAGGTATTGCGTTTGATAAACCTACGTCTAGCGCAGTTGAATCGCACCCATTATTGGTAGAGACATTAGCATTGGCTGTGAGTGTGACGCATCCGCTTGCTGATCAACGCATGGTAGAACGAGGTACGTTAATAGAGCAGTCATTGGTGCTGTTAACACCTGAGTTCGCGACACGTAGACAAATTGATCGCTACTGTCAGCAGCATGAACTAGAGCTGCATGTACAGATGGAGTCCAACTCGCTGAATGCTGTGATGGAAATCGTACGGCGTACAGGGCTTGCTACCTTACTGCCAGCCGCTATTGCGATGAACGATGAGCATTTGGTAGCCATAGGTTTAGATCCTACACCACCTAGACGACGTGCCATCTTGATGCAGCGTAAAGGGGCATATCAGTCGGCAGCTATGCGAGCCTTTATTGAATTAGCCCAGAAGTATGGGGCAGCGTCGGCCTCCTAAATAGCGTGTTTAAGCGCTGATGGCTGTGCGGTAGAACTAGCTGGCTATTCTTTGCTCAGCACCTTGTGAAGGCTTGAGTTTGCTAGTGTATGGCAAGGAGCGCACGGCTTTTCCTCAAGCTTATACACAGGCTGTGGGGATAAATAAGTCTAGTAAAAACGATGTAGGGAGTGTGTCATTTTTTGCACGATTCCCTAATCACAAATTAATAATGAGAATTATTGTTATTATTGTTGATGTGATTGTCTGTTTTTAAGTTTCTCATGTTGCCTGTTTCCTGCCATGCATAGCCGTCCTTTGTCAGTCAAAGGCTGGTTATCGTATTACACCGACCTGTTGGGGTCTTGGGTGAAAAACAATGCGTTGAAGCACGATGCTGAGGATGCTGCCCAAGATGCCATCATGCGCGTGTTGGCGGATCAGCGTGACAGTATTCAAGATCCCAAAGCCTATTTGTTTAGGGCGGCACAGAATCAGTTGGTTAGCGAAATCCGTAGACAGTCTCGTCACGAGCAGACCTCATTAGACTCGTTGTTGGAGCACGAGCACCCCCAAACCGGGGATGTGGATATGTCGCTGCAGACCACAGAGTTGTTGGATGCACTGTGCGAAGCGCTACAAGATTTACCCCTGAAGTGTCAGCAAGTCTTTCTATGGAATAAGATAGAGGGTTACACACAAGAAGAGGTCGCCAGACGTTTGGAATTAACGCCTAGCGCTGTAGAAAAGCATATGAAACGGGCATTGCGCCACATCCAACACCAATTGCAGGACTATGGACCGCATCGTTAAGCACAGTCCGCTCTCGCAGGAAGACATCCAGGAACAAGCCCTAGATTGGTTCACGCGTACCTGTTTGGGCTCACTCAGTGCTGAGCAGCGCCAAGAACGGGATCAGTGGCGTGAGCAGTATCCCGAGCATGAAGCGGCGTATCAGGCGTTGGAAGCTTCTTGGAAACTGGCCGATGCATTGCCTAAAATGGCCATGCACCGCTGGTTACGCCATAACGAACAGCATGCTAAAAAGCAGACCCGTCGTCGTGTACTGGGGTGGGGCGGTGGTGCATTGGCAATGCTAAGTGTGGGGGCGGTTTTACCCTTGGTGTGGCCGGCTCAACCGTTGTTCACTGATGTAGTGGCATCTGCCAAAGGGCAACGGCGTGAAGTGATGCTGCCGGATGGTTCCAAGATTGTGTTGAACACAGATTCCGAAGTGGCTATTGCTTACTATGCTGACCGACGAGACATACAGTTTGTGCGTGGCGAAGCATTATTCAGCGTGCTGCCCGATGTGCATAGACCTTTTACTGTGCGTAGTACCGAGTTGGATGTGCACGTTGTAGGCACACAGTTCAGTGTGCGCCAAGAGCGTAGTCAAACCTCTGTGGTGGTGCGCGAGGGTGTAGTGGAGGTGTTTCCTAGCACCTCTACAGGTTCAACTGGGGTGCGGTTATCGGCTGGTTATACGGTTGCTGCATCTGCAACCGCTATAGGTAATCCACAACAAGTCGCTGTGGAAAGTGTATTAGCGTGGCAGCGTGGCAGGTTGGTTTTCCAAGACAATGCGTTGTCAGAAGTGGTGCGCGAGTTGAATAGGTATATGGCGCAGCCCATACAGGTACAAGACAAAGCATTAGGACGTATGCGGGTGTCGGGTACAGTGAGTGTAGAAAACCCAGATGCGATTTTGGATATTTTGCCCAAAATTGCTCCGGTCAGCGTTGTGCGCGTACCGGAGCAAGGGGTATTTCTCTTGCCTCTTGGTGGCTAGCTAGCGCTTAGGCGTAGCGTTTAGCAAGCGCTACGCAGAATACAGCGCCACAGGTAGCCACAATCATGGCGGTGCTGACTTGCTCGTGCAGCAGAACAGCAGCCAAACCTAAGCCCATAAAAGGTTGCAACAACTGCAATTGGCCTACGGCAGCAATGCCGCCCAGTGCTAAGCCCTTGTACCAGAAGATAAAGCCCACCAGCATGCTGAAAATAGATACATACCACAAGCCAATCCAAGCGGTGGTTGATACGTCACTGAGGTTGTCGGGCCAGTAAAACACAGCGAGTGGCAGCATTAAAGGCAGTGAGATGACTAACGCCCAACTAATGACCTGCCAACCACCCAAACGGCGTGACAATTTAGCGCCTTCAGCATAGCCCAAACCACATACCACAACGGCTGCCAACATCAGCAAATCGCCCTCGATGGACATGGCGATACCACCTAATGCTGCATAGCTAATCACCGAAATACTGCCTAAGAGAGAGAATAGCCAGAAAGCTGGGTGTGGCTGTTCGCCGCCACGTAATACGCCAAAAATAGCGGTACACATGGGCAGCAATCCAACAAACACTAAGGCATGGGCTGCACTAATATATTGCAGCGCTAAGGCAGAAAACAAAGGAAAGCCCAGTACCACACCTATTGCTGTGATGATCAGAGATATCAGGTCAGAGCGGACGGGGCGCGGTTGCTTGAATGTGACTAACAAGAGTATGGCTAAGGCAGCAGCAATACAGCCACGAATACCCGTCAAAAATAACGGCGGGATATCAACAACGGCAACGCGTGTGGCGGGCATGGAGCCAGCAAAAATGACAACGCCAATTAAGCCATTGACCCAGCCACGGGTGGATGTGTTCATACGTACTCCTCAGGGATAGGAATACAGTAAACCATGTGGTAGCGCTACTACTCCATATACGGAACAGTACGGTTTTTAATAACTGTACTGGTTAATTTGGCAGTACAGTAGATGCATGAACACTACTACTAAAACTCCCAGTCGCATCGAAATCGTGATGCAAGCTGTGCGTAGTCGTATTGCCGCACGCCAGTATGTGCCAGGCTCTAGACTGCCTTCTGTACGCGCACAAGCCAAAGCCATGAGCTGTTCTGTTTCTACAGTTGTAGAGGCGTATGAGCGTTTGGTGGCCGAAGGCGTGGTCAAAGCTAGGGCGGGGTCGGGGTTTTATGTGGCGGGTGTGATTGCGCCGTTAGATCTTTCAGAATTGGGCCCTAGGTTGGATAGGGAGATAGACCCATTGTGGTTATCCAGTCAGTCGTTGGAGACCAATGCCACCACACTGAAACCGGGTTGTGGGTGGCTACCGCCTTCGTGGATGTACGAAGAAGGGATGCGGCGTGCGTTACGGTATATGGCCAGAGGTGAGACTAGTAATTTGGTGGATTACGGTACGCCTCAGGGGTTGCCTGCGCTTAGACAAGTTTTGGCGCGCCGCATGGCAGGCTTAAGTATTGAGGCCACACCAGAGCAGGTCATGCTGGTGGATTCCAGCACACAAGCCATCGATTTGATTTGCCGTTTTCTGTTGGAAGCGGGTGATACTGTAGTAGTGGATGACCCCTGCTATTTTAATTTTCATGCCTTGCTACGTGCGCACCGGGTCAATGTGGTGGGGGTGCCCTATACCCCGCAAGGGCCTGATGTAGCGGTGTTCAAACAGATCATAGAGCAGCACAAACCGCGTCTGTACATTACGAATTCCGGTATTCATAACCCTACGGGCAGCGTATTGTCGTCGGTCACCGCACACCGTATTTTGCAGTTGGCTGAGCATGCCAATTTGACCATTGTGGAAGATGACCTGTTTGCCGATTTCGAATGGCAGTCCGCTCCGCGTTTAGCAGCGTTTGATGGGTTGGATAGGGTGATACACATAGGCAGTTTTTCTAAGACCTTATCTGCCGCATTACGGTGTGGTTACATTGCGGCCAAGCCAGAATGGATCAGTGGGCTGACTGATTTACGTATAGCCACCAGTTTTGGGGGCGGTAGGCTGGCAGCAGAAGTCACCTTGCATGTGCTAACCGGCAGTGGCTATAGACGTCATATGGAAACAGTGCGTACCCGACTAGCGCAGGCGTTAGAGCGTTTATTACCACGTTTACGTAAGCTGGGGATTGAGCCATGGCTAGTGCCTCAAGCGGGAATCTTCGTGTGGTGTAGGCTGCCGGAAGGTGCTGATGCTACACGCATGGCACGCTATTGTTTGCAGCACGATGTGGTGCTGGCCCCGGGCAATGCATTTAGCCAATCACACCAAGCTGAAGACTTCCTGCGCTTCAATATTGCCCAAGCGGATGATGCGCGGTTATTCGAGGTTTTAGCTAAATCTCTACAGTATTGATACATTTAGTTACTATTTAATAATGAGAATCATTGCGGAATAATTCTCGTTACAGCGTCTTAGTAATGACACTGCATACCCCATCAAGAGGGTAGCGATGAATGCAGTCACTACTACATGATGTCTGGAACGGGTGCAATGAACACGCAACATACAATAATTCAGGGTTGGATAAAACGGTCAAGTAAGTTGGGGCAGGTGGGACGGGAGGTGTGCTTAACGGCAGCATTGTTGGGCTTGCCTGCAGTGGCCGGTACAGTACAGGCGCAGACCACACCCGTGCAGATTAATTTGCCAGCACAATCCTTAAGTGAAGCCTTAATACAGTTAGGTGAACAGGCGTCGCTACAGATTTTCTATTTACCCGAAACCGTGCGTGGGCTACAGGCTCCGGCGGTATCCGGTGTGTTAACTCCAGACCAAGCGTTGCAGCGTTTATTGGCTGGCACTGGCATAGGGTTTAGTCGCGATGGTAGTCAGGTGTCATTGTCGCGCACGCCGCAAAGTCCTACTCAATTAGGCGCCGTGGTAGTAAAAGGGCGTACGGATTCCACGACAGAAGACAGCGGCGCCTACACGGCGACCGGCGATAGTGCATTGTCGTCGGCATTGGATTTATCGCTACGCGAAACACCACAGTCTATTAGTGTGATGACCAATCAGCGCATGAAAGATCAGAATCTGATGCAGCTGGAAGACGTGGCTAAAAATACGGCAGGTTTGACGTTGTCTGAGTCAGGTATGGGGGGCTCAGACCGAACTATTTATGCGAGGGGCTTTGCGGTCAACACCATCATGGTGGATGGCGTGCGCATGGTTTCTAACTACAACAACATGTTCTTAACACAAGACATGAGCTTGTATGACCGTGTGGAAGTGGTGCGTGGTGCTACAGGTTTAATGAATGGTATGGGGAACCCTGGCGGTGCGATCAATATGGTGCGCAAACGCCCGTTGGATGAGTTCCGTACAGAAGTGCAGCTAGATTGGGGCTCATGGGCTAATAGGCGTGGTATGTTCGATATCTCGTCGCCGTTGAATGAGTCTGGTTCTGTGCGTGGCCGTATGATCGCCGTGGCGCAAGATACCAATGCCTACGTTGAGCGCTTTAATGCCAAGCGTAAAGTGTTCTATGGTGTGCTTGAAGCCGATGTGGGTGAGAATACGGTGATTCGCGGTGGTATTAGCCATCAACGTCACGATTTGCGTGGTCAGTCTGACAGTGGTTTACCTGCCTTTGATAGTCATGGTAATCCGTTAAGCTGGGGGCGTTCACAGTCAGCTGCCGCTGAGTGGGCATACTCAGAGCGACGTAGCACTACCTTGTTTGGTGAGCTAGAGCATCAACTTTCAGATAAGTGGTCTTTGCGTGTGAACGCGTCTAGGGTTTGGACTGACTCTGACGAGTTCTTGGGCTATGCGGGGCGCGGCAACCCTGATCCAGTCACTGGCGCAGGTGGTGGTATTTGGACTACTCGCTGGGAGTACAAACCTAAGCAAGATTCGGTGGATGTGGCTGTTAAAGGCAGCTTCGATATGTTTGGTCGTGAAAACGAAGTGGCAATGGGCTTGGCGTGGTCGTACTCAACGAACAAGTCACCGTCTTACACTAATTGGAATATTCCAGGGTGGGACTACCGTATTGATGATTTGTTTACATGGGATGGCAGCAGTCCTGGTATGCCTGACAACCCATCAGTTGGCACGCACTCAATGAACGAGAAGAACCTCGGGGCGTATGCGTCTATACGGTTGCGCCCTACAGAGCGTTTCTCGATTATTGCAGGTACCCGTTATGTGGATTGGCGCCGTACTACAGGCAGTTATAGCTATGCCACGCAATCAGGTACGTCATTGCGTCGTACCGAATATGAGTTGGTGCCGTACTTTGGCCTAACCTACGATTTGTCAGATAACTGGACGGCCTACACCAGTTACACCACCATCTTCACCCCCCAAGACTACAAGAAAGTAGATGGTTCCTACATTGATCCCTTATCTGGCGAGAGCTATGAGGTGGGTTTAAAAGGTAGCTTCTTTGATGAGCGCCTGAATGTGTCGGGTGCGGTGTACCAAGTTAAGGAAGACAACAAGGCCGTAGCTCTCATTGACCAGAAAGCACCCGATGGCTCACAAGCCTATGAAGGGAAGTCGGGTACACGTACCCGTGGTTTTGAGGTGGAGGTAGCTGGTATGGTGACCCCCAGTTGGGAACTGGCCGCTAGCTTTGCGCAAAATAGCACAAAAGACCGTGCCGGTGAGCGTTTAAACACTAACTTGCCGCGCAACACTTTTAAGCTATTTACTACCTATAGGGTAGACGGTGTGGGTGATGGTTTGACGCTGGGTGGTGGTCTGCGTTGGCAAAGCCGTATTTACAGTGACCTAACCGTCAATGGTAAGAAAGTAGAGTCTGAACAAAAATCATATGCGGTTGTGGATTTGATGGCGCGCTATGACGTGACAAAATCCACCACAGTAGGACTGAATATCAACAACGTTTTGGATAAGCGCTATAGAACGCGTACCGGCAATAGTTATTACGGCCAGCCGCGCGCCTTCATGCTGTCGCTTAGCCACCGTTTCTAACGACCAAATCATGTTTCTCTAAGGAAGTACTGATGATGACATTCAAAAAAACATTGGTAGCAACAGTAGTGCTGGCTTCTATGGGCGTGTTGGCAGGTTGCCAAAGCGTGCCTGAAGCGCGTCAACAGACTGTTATTGAGCAGTTGTCTAGCGTACCTATGCTACGTCAAGACACCATTGCTGGTGCGTATGAAGTCGCGGTGTCCCCAAGTGTGGATAGCGTGTTTGTTGCTGCTGTGCCTGCATTCGAGCCTAACTCTGGTGGCGTGGTGCACAGACTGGATCCACGTAGCTTGCAAATCGTGCAGAGTATTCAGTTGCCACGTCGTTCGTTTGCATTGGGCGTTAACCCCACTCTGAACACCTTATATGTGGGCAACACCTTGGATGGTTCGCTGACAGTTGTGGATGCGAAGAGCGGTGCTGTGAAAGGCATGATCCAATTGGGTGAGCGTGTCGTGGATGGCAAAGGCCAAGTGTCTGCGCCGCATACACGTAAAGTGGTGGTGGATGCTCAGCGCAATCAGATCTTTGTGACTAGCCCAGATAGTGAAGGCAAAGTGTGGATTGTAGATGGCGCTACAAATAGCGTGCTTCACACCGTAGAGACCAATGGTCCATGGCCAGCAGGTGCCGCATTTGATCGTGCAAATAATCGCTTGTACGTAGGCCAGGGTGGGCTAAATGAAGTGGTGGTGATCAACCCAGAAAGTGGTGAGATCGTTAATACGTTATCCACAGGTGATACCACCAGCACCAATCCTAAAGAGTCCAAGCACTTCTTTGTGAACATAGCGATTGATGAGAAAAACCAGCGCTTGTTTGCTGCCGATGCCAACACAGGTTCGGTGTATGTGTTTGATTTGGGCAATGGCAAAGTGGTGCAGATTGTTCCTGTGGGTGAAGGTTTGCTGGATATAGCCTACAGCGAACAGCGTAATGAAATTCTAGCCACTAACCGCGGTGTGTCTCGTGGCAGTCCTGCCGGCACAGGTAGCCTGACAGTGATTGATGGCACCAACTACAGTGTGAACCGTCGTGTGGATTTGCCCGTGCATCCTAATAGCGTTGCCTTGTCAGCCAATGGCCAGACAGCTTATGTGACCGTGAAAGTGCCACATGGCAAGGATCATCCTGCATGGCGCCAAGACGCACAAGACAGCATCGTACGTATTGATTTGCAAGGCGGCTAAATGCAGAAAGCTGGGAGATGTGGGCGCTGGTGCAAGCGCATGTTGTTTGCTGCGCCAGTGTTGCTGGTGGCAGGTGGGGGCTATATAGGGTGGCAATCTTCGGCGGCACAACAGGTGGAAACCACTGTGGCACAACGCGCCGATATTGCGATCACCGTAAATGCCATTGGCACGCTACAACCCAGCCAGTATGTGGATGTAGGTGCTCAGGTGTCCGGGCAGATTATGCATCTGCCCGTGCAGCCTGGGGACAAAGTAGAGCAGGGCCAATTGTTAGTGGAAATTGATCCTAGCGTGCAGCAAGCTGTGGTGGATGCCGGCAGAGCAGCGTTACGAGGTTTAGAGGCGCAACTGCAAGAGCAACAAGCCAAGAATTTGTTAGCACGCCAAATGCTGGCGCGTGAACAGCGTTTGCATAAGGTAGGGGCGACGCGGGAAGAGTCGCTGCAACAAGCACAAGCCGAGCTATCGGTTACCGCAGCAAAGGTAGAACACTTGCGCGCGCAAATTGCGCAAAGTGAAGCCAGTCAGCGTGCCGAGGAAACGCGGTTGGGTTACACCCGTATTTATGCGCCTATGTCGGGTACGGTAGTGAGCGTGAAAGCACGCGAAGGCCAAACCTTGAACGCTACCTACCAAACACCAGATATCTTGCGTATTGCCGATTTATCGGTGATGACGGTATGGACGGATGTGTCCGAGGCCGATGTGCGGCAGGTGCAGCCAGGGCAAGCCGTGTCTTTTACGACGCTGGGGATAGAGGAAGAGCCGCGACGTTGGCATGGCAAAGTGCGTCAGGTGTTACCTGCACCGCCACAGGCAGCTACCGAAGGGGCTGAAGCCAAATCCGACAAGGCAGTGACCTATACAGTGCTGTTTGATGTGGATAACGCCGATGCAGCCTTGATGTCTCAAATGACGGCGCAAGTGACCTTCACTGTCTTGCAGGCTGATAACGTATTGAGCATACCGATTGTGGCATTACAGCGTGATGCAGGCCAGCCATGGGTATGGCGCATGGCGGCTAACGATAAACCCGTTAGGCAAGATGTGACAGTAGGGGTGCGCAACCGCCATTTGGTGGAAGTGCTAGATGGCTTAAGTGAAGGCACCCAAATCGTATTGCGAGAAAATGAGCCAGAGCAAAGCTGGAGCTGGCTGCAATGGTAGAAGCCGTCACGCCGCTCATTGAGCTGAAGGCTATTCGTAAACAGTATGGTGGGCAAGATGGGGCACCCGTAGTTGAGGTGCTGCATGGTATAGACCTGAGCATACACGCGGGCGAGTTCGTAGCTATTGTGGGGCAATCTGGTTCGGGGAAGTCCACCTTGATGCACATACTGGGGTGCTTAGATAGCCCCAGTAGTGGTGATTATTTTTTCCAAGGTAAAGACGTTGCGCGTTTAGATGCGGACTCCTTAGCACGTTTACGCCGAGAAGCCTTTGGTTTTGTCTTTCAGGGCTACCATCTGATTCCTACCGAAAGCGCTCGGGAAAACGTAGAAGTGCCGGCTGTGTATGCCGGTACGCCTACCGAACAGCGTAATGCTAGAGCCAGTGCGTTATTAGAGCGTTTGGGTTTGGCAGAAAGGCAGGCAAACAGGCCACACCAACTGTCTGGCGGTCAGCAGCAACGTGTGTCTATCGCTAGGGCCTTAATGAATGGCGGCCATATTATTTTGGCCGATGAACCCACTGGTGCGCTAGATTCGCAAAGTGGCAAAGAGGTGATGGCCTTATTCCACGAGTTGGCGGATGCCGGGCACACCATCATTCTGATTACGCATGATAGGTCGGTAGCAGCACAAGCAAGGCGTGTCATCGAAATACGTGATGGCCAAATCGTGGGTGACTCGGGCAGAGCTGTACAGTCCCAAGCGCCTACGCCTGATGCGTTAGCCAACTTTTGGGAACCTACTGCGCAGCCCACTGAACGTGCCGTACAGGGCGAAGAGTTACGCGAGGCATTACGAGCCGCATGGCGTACCATGCGCGTGAATAGAGCACGTACCTTGCTGACCTTGCTGGGCATCATCATTGGTGTGGCATCGGTGATTGTGATGATGGCGGTGGGCGAAGGGGCACGACAACGGGTGATGGCGCAAATGGGCACCATGGGTACCACCATCATGTACATGAGCGGTACTAAGCCAGTGACGGGTGGACCACGCGGCATACTTAGCGATGAAGATTTAGATGCGGTACGTACCTTGCCAGAAATTAGCAGAGTAATGCCGGTGATTGGCGATCCTATTACCGTGCGCTTTGCGAACGTGAGTTTGCAGGTGTATGTGTTTGCCGCTAACGAGGAAATGCCCAGCATGCACCATTGGCGTGTGGCTGAGGGGCGTTATTACACCGCCCAAGAAGATAAAAGCTTGGCTCCCGTCGTGGTGCTAGGGGCTGCCATGCGTAAACGGTTTTTTGAGGATAAAAGCCCGGTGGGTGAGCTATTGCTCATTGGCAATTCGCCTTTTGAAGTCATTGGCGTGATGGAAGAGCGGGGCGCAGATTCAGGTGCGCAAAGTTATGACGATATGGTGTTCATTCCCTATCAGGCAGGGCGAGCTCGTGTGTATCAAGCGCAGACGCAGCCTGACTATGTAGTGATGGAAGCGGCATCGTCTGATGTAGTGTTTGAAGCAGAGCGGTCGGTGCATGATTTATTGATGGCTAGGCATGGTGACCGAGAGGATTTCAGCATAGGGAATGCCGCTGCTCGTTTGCAGGCAGAAGCGTCCACACGTCGTAGCATGACCATCATGTTGGGCTTAATTGCCGCCGTATCGTTGTTGGTGGGGGGCATAGGTGTGATGAACGTCATGCTGATGTCCGTCAAAGAGCGTACGAGAGAAATTGGTATACGCATGGCAACAGGGGCAAGACAGCGCGATATTTTGCGTCAGTTTCTGACGGAGTCCATGGTGCTGACGGTGAGTGGCGGTATGACCGGCATTGCATTGGCAGCGTTACTGGGCATTGGCTTGGCCTTGGTGGGCATGGACATGGTGTTTTCTGTTAGTGCCATTGTGGGGGCTTTTGGGTGCGCCGTGATAACGGGGCTGGTATTTGGATTTATGCCGGCACGTACCGCTGCCAGAATGGATCCTGTGGTGGCATTGGCAGGTGAGTAAAACATGAAGACAGTCTATGTAATGCTGGGGTCGTTGTGGCTAGCAGGGTGCGCAGCCCTGCCTGCGGATGAGGCAGAGAAAACCGTCAGCTTGCCCACGGCCTGGCAAAGCACGCCGATACCTGAGGGGCAGACCGGCGAGTTGCCTAGTGCAGCGTGGTGGCAAAGCTTCCAAAGCCCTGAGCTGTTGTCGCTGTTGCGGCAAGTGCAAACCCAAAACTGGGATGTGGAAGCTGCCGCAGCACGTATACGACAGGCCGAGGCGCAAGCCCAAAGTGCGGGTGCCGCCTTGTGGCCAGACGTGAAGCTAGAGCTATCTACCTCCAGAGAAGGGCGCTTAGGTGGCGATGCGAATTATGCTGGGGGGCGATTCGGTGCTGGTGTGCGGGCCGCCTATGAGGTGGACTTGTGGGGTGGCGTGCAAGCTGGCAGTGATGCAGCCACGAGCAGGTTGGTGAGGCAGCGGGCATTGTTGCAGGCCACGCAACTTAGAGTCAGCACTGAGGCTGCCAAAGCATGGGTGGACGTACTGAGCCTGAATGAACGCTTGCAGATCGCACAGCAGAATCAAGCAGTAGCGTATGAGTTACTGCAATGGATGACGCATCGTTCTGAAGCAGGTGCTGAGGATAAGTTAGCCGTGGTCAGGCAACAGCAACTGTGGGCGGAGCAACGTCAGCAGGTGGAAATGCTGACTCAGCAGCAGCATCAAGCACAATCTAGATTACAGATTTGGACAGGTAACTTAGGGGCGTCTGGGGCGGGTATCGCGAGCAGCTTAGAGCGGGTTCCTGTGCCTACGGTGGAGAGTGGTGTTCCATCACAGTTGTTGGTACGCCGGCCTGATCTGCTGGCTGCCGAGGCTGAGTTACAGGCTGCCAAAGCTGATGTACACGTCGCTAGAGCTGCCATGTTGCCGCAGCTCAATCTGTCGCTGTATGCGGGGGGCTCGGCTGGTAGCTTGAGTGATGTATTGCGTAATCCTTTGTATAACGCGGCTGCCAATTTGTTGGCTCCTATCTTTAATGCTGGTCGTTTAGAGGCAGGGTATACGTTGGCACAAGCGAAGCAGCAAGAATTATTGATGCTGTATCAGCAGTCTATTGTGCAGGCTTTTGTGGAAGTAGAGGTAGCGCTGGAGGCTGTGGCTGGGTTGGCGAAGCAAGAGGCGGTGCAGCAAGAAATCGTGCTGTTGGCATCCGAGGCAATGCAGTTGGCGCAGCAACGTTATGAGGCTGGAGCAGAAACAGCGCAAAGCGTGTTAGAAACGCAGCGGCAATGGTACCAAGCGCGTGATGTCGTGATTCAGCACAAGGCAGCCCGTTTGTGGGCGGTGATGGATTTGTATAGGGCATTAGGGGGCGGTTGGCCTGTGGCCTAGCCCCCCAATTGTGACGCGTTACTTCACTAGTACGCGTTGCAGGAAGTTGCTGATGTCAGCCAGCTCTTCGGCACATACCGAGTGCGGCATCATGGGGTAGCTGTGCCACTCCACGTGATAGCCCAACTCCTGCAAACGTTGACGCGATTGCAGTGCTCGGTCAATCAGCACGACCGGGTCTTGTGTGCCGTGCCCCATGAAAATGGGGGTGTCTTGGTTGGCTTTGTGGCGTTCTTTGTCCACTTTGTCTATCAGAGGCAGGTAGCCAGACAAACAAATCATGCCAGCCAAAGACTCTTCTAGGCGTAAGCCTGTTTGCAGCGTCATGGCACAGCCTTGTGAAAAACCAGCCAGTACGATGCGTTCTGTAGGGATGTCGCGTGCATTTTCACGCGCAATCAAATCTTGTACCGAGCTTTGTGATGCACGTAGACCACCTTCATCTTCATGGCGTACCAAGTCAGAGGTATAGATGTCGTACCAAGAGCGCATGCTCATTCCACCATTAATGGTGACTGGCTGTACTGGGGCATGAGGAAAAATAAAGCGTATTGCCAAATGCTTGGGCAGATGCAGTTCAGGAATGACGGGTGCGAAATCGTTGCCATCAGCACCTAACCCATGCAACCAGATGACAGAAAACTCTGGATTGGGGGCGGTTTCGATTTCAATGCACTCAAGTAAAGGGGTCATAACGGCTCCAGTTACGCAACGATGGATTTGATGGCTTGAAACAGGCTACGGAAGTGTTTGCGAGAAGGTTCTTTGCCTTCTGGTAGCACGGCGTTTTGCTCAGCTTCTTTACGTGCTTGACGTATGAGCGTACGCAATTCTTGCGCCTGATCTTGGCCGTAGGTGTTCAAGAACTCGGTTAAGGCATTATCATCACGCATGAGTAGGTCGCGTAATGCTTCCAGTTTATGCATGGAACGTGCCTGCTCCTTGGAACCGTTGGTCCAGATGTCCAACTGATGGCGTATGGCATCAGCGTCGACTTGGCGTAACAGCTTACCTACGTAAAGGATTTGGCGTCGTTTGCCTTCGCGTGCGGTACTGATGCGTTGTGCCTCTTTAATGGCAGCATGCAGTTTCTCGCCAAGGTCTAGTTGACGTAGCTTGCTATCCGGCAGCGTGATAAGCTCCTTGCCAAGATCCACCAGTTCATGCATTTCGCGTTTGACTTGGGATTTGCTGGGGCCATAGTAGCCGTTTTCATCGGGTTCCAGAGTAGGATCAGACATAATAGAGCAAAGAGTTATTCATTAATTGGCTATCATAACCGCCTGAGCGGAAAGAGTATCAATGACCACATCAACAATTTCCAGTTTGCCCATTGTGGAAAATCAGTCGCACTTCGCCGAATTGGCTGAAGAGGCGTTGAAATACGCGAAGAAACGCGGTGCTTCTGATGCGGCTGTAGAGGTTTCCGAAAGCAAAGGGCTCTCGGTGTCTGTACGCAACAGAGATCTGGAAACCGTAGAGCAGACTAGAGATCGTGGCTTGACCATCACAGTGTTTGATGGACAGCGACGTGGCTCGGCCTCCACTTCGGATTTTGCGACTAAAGCCATTCAAGAAACGGTAGAGGCTGCATGGCATATTGCGCGTCACACGGCTACCGATGAGTCCTCTGGGTTGCCAGAGAAAAAACTGTTGGCCATGGAGTACCCAGACTTGCAACTGTATTCGCCTTGGATGGTGGATGCAGAGGAAGCACGACGTTTAGCATTGCGCGCTGAAATCGCGGCACTGGAACGTAGCCCCATTATTACCAACAGTGAAGGTGCTTCCGTCAATAGCTCGGAAGGCCACTTTGTATTGGCGAACAGCAAAGGTTTTATGGGCGGCTATCCTTATAGTCGTCACAGCTTGTCGGTGTTGCCTATTGCGGGTCGTGGCGACAACATGCAGCGCGATTACTGGTATACCTCTGCACGTTGTGCCAGCCGTTTGGCAAGCCCAGAGTCAGTAGGTGAGTACGCGGCAGACCGTACTATGTCTAGGTTGTCGGCACGAGCAATCAAAACTGGTCACTACCCTGTGCTGTTTGAAGCGCCTGTAGCGGTGGGTTTGTTGGGGTCGTTGGTGCAGGCAGCCAGTGGTGGTGCGCTGTATAGAAAAACGTCTTTCTTGGTCGATGCACTGGGCAAAGATATTTTTGCTAAACATTTAAGTGTGATTGAAGATCCGTACCGCTTGGGTGCGTTTGGTAGTTCCCCGTTTGATAGCGAAGGCGTGACACCACAACGTCGTAAGATCATCAGCAAAGGCGAGCTCAAAGGCTACTTCTTGTCTACCTACACTGCTCGCAAATTGGGTATGACTACTACCGGTAATGCGGGTGGATCACACAACTTGTCGCTGATCTCTAGTCAAACACGTCCTGAAGACGACTTTAAAGAGATGCTGCGTAAACTCGGCACGGGATTGCTGGTGACTGAGCTAATCGGTCAGGGCATTAACTACGTGACGGGCGATTACTCACGTGGTGCGTTTGGCTACTGGGTAGAAAACGGCGAAATTAAACATGCCGTAGAAGAAATCACTATTGCCGGAAACTTGCAGCAGATGTTTAAGGACATTGTGGCGGTGGGTGCCGATGTGTTTGATAAAGGCTCCAAGGCTACAGGCTCTGTATTAATCAGCAAAATGGCGATTGCGGGCAGTTAACGCATGATACTCGTCATGTCTGTGCAATAAAGTGCGGTGTGGTTGCACAGAGAGTTTTAAGACAGTGTATTATCACCGAATCGGCAGGTGTGCTCAGTAGACACTTGCCTATGCTAAGAACGCCAAGGAGAAAGCAAACATGGAGCGTCGCTCATTTCTGAAGAAAGCGGGTGTAGGGGCCGTTGCAGGGACTACAGCAGCCTTTGCCGCACCAGCGATTGCACAAAGCAATCCAAAAATTAACTGGAAGATGACTTCCACTTATGGGCCTTCACTGCCAGCATTGTTCGGCACTGCCCAGTTGTTTACTAAAATGGTAGAAGAGGCGACTGAAGGCAACTTCCAGATCCGTCTGTACCCAGCTGGTGAAATTGTTCCCGGCTTTGAAGTAATGGATGCGGTGGGTAACGGTACGGTAGAAGCAGGTCAAACTGCGTCTTACTACTTCTACGGTAAAGATCCTGCTTTCTCGTTTGATACTGCGGTGCCATTTGGCCTGAACGCACGTCAAATGGAAGCCTGGATGTACGAAGGCGACGGGATGAAGTTGATGCGTGAGCTGTTTGCTACACGTAATATCGTGAACTTCCCTTTAGGTAACACAGGCACGCAAATGGGCGGTTGGTACCGTAAGGAAATCAACTCCGTAGAAGACCTTAAAGGTCTGAAAATGCGTACAGCGGGTTTTGCTGGCGAAGTATTGGCGCGTTTGGGTGTGGTGCCTCAGCAAGTACCTCCAGGTGATATTTACCCATCCTTGGAAAAAGGTACATTGGATGCTGTGGAATTCGTAGGTCCAGTGGACGACGAAAAACTGGGCTTCCATAAAGTAGCTAAATACTATTACTACCCCGGTTGGTGGGAAGGTTCCGCACAGGTATCCCTGTACATCAACCAAGATGCGTTGGCTTCCTTGCCTAAGCACTACCAAGATATCATCGCGATTTGTGCCCGTGCAGCCAGCGGTAAAATGCTGACCACATACGACACACAAGGTCCAGGTGCATTGCGTCGTTTGATCGCTTCAGGTGCTGTACTGAAAGCCTTCCCACGTGACGTAATGGATGCATCGTTCGAGGCTTCTCAAGTTGTGTACAAAGAATTCTGCGACCAAAACGCAGGCTTCAAGAAAATTTACGACAACTACATGGCCTTCCGTGATGAGCTGGTGCCTTGGTTCCGCGTAGCTGAAGGCGCTTACGATAACTACTTAGGTATGGCCCTGGCAAATCGCCGACGCTCCTAATTAGCGTTGCGTTGATACGGCAAAAAGCCCCTTAAGTCTATGCTTTTGGGGCTTTTTTGTGTTAACATCTTCTGCTTTGGCTTATCTGCTTTTGGCACGGGCGAATAATAACGTCTTGGCTAGGGTGGAAAGCAGCACTGTTGCAAAAGTTATTTTGCGACCTTTTATACTTAGGAACCATCATGAAAACCTTCGTGGCTAAGCCGCTGGAAGTTCGCCGTGAGTGGTTTGTGATCGATGCCAAGGACAAAGTCCTGGGTCGTGTGGCCAGCGAAGTCGCACGTCGCCTACGTGGCAAACACAAACCTGAATACACTCCTCACGTTGATACCGGTGATTACATCATCATCATCAACGCAGCTGATATCCGTGTAACGGGTAACAAAGCTCAGGACAAAAAATACTACCGTCACTCCGGTTACGTGGGCGGTATTAGCGAAACTAATTTCGAAACCATGCAAGAGCGTTTCCCCGGTCGTGCTATGGAGAAAGCGGTTAAAGGCATGCTGCCAAAAGGTCCTCTGGGTTACGCCATGGCCAAAAAACTGAAGGTATATGCTGGTGCAGAGCACCCACATACTGCTCAGCAACCTAAACCGCTGGAAATCTAAGGACAGATCATGATCGGTAATTGGAACTACGGTACAGGCCGCCGCAAATCTTCGGTAGCTCGCGTATTCATCAAAAAAGGCTCCGGCGCTATTGTGGTCAATGGCAAACCTGTAGACGAGTACTTCGCTCGTGAAACAGGTCGCATGATCGTTCGTCAACCTTTGGTACTGACAAACCACCTGGAAAGCTTTGACATCAAAGTGAACGTACACGGTGGCGGTAACAGTGGCCAAGCTGGTGCAGTGCGCCACGGTCTGACACGTGCATTGATCAACTTTGACGAAACGTTGAAAACAACGCTGAAACAAGCTGGCTTGGTAACACGTGATGCACGTGAAGTTGAGCGTAAGAAAGTTGGTTTCCACAAAGCACGTCGTCGTAAACAGTTCAGCAAACGCTAATCTTGTTTATGGCTTGGGCATGGCTTGCTATGCCCACCTCAACAAAACCCCGGTTATGCCGGGGTTTTGTTGTATGGCAACAGCGCTGAGCTCTTTGAGGGCGCTTTGCCTTATTAGGCTTCAATTTACTGCATAATAGTTCATTGTCTTTTACGCATTTTTCAGGGTTAGTGATATGGCTGCATCCGATACGGCGACACGTATTAAAGTAGGGATTGTTGGGGCAACGGGTTACACAGGGGTTGAATTGCTGCGATTGCTCGCGCTGCACCCTAACGCAGAAGTAGTTGCGGTAACATCGCGCCAAGAAGATGGCATGCCTGTGGCTGACATGTTCCCGAACTTGCGTGGCCATATTGATGTGGTGTTTCAAACGCCAGATGCTGCACAACTGGAAAAATGCGATGTGGTATTCTTTGCTACGCCGCACGGTGTAGCCATGAAGGAAGCCCGTAAGTTGCTAGAGCACGGTGTAAAAGTCATCGACTTGGCAGCAGACTTCCGTATTCAAAATACAGACGTGTTCCAACAGTGGTACAAAATGCCACACGAGTGCCCAGATCTGCTTAAAGACGAGTCTGTGTACGGTTTGGTTGAGCTGAACCGCGAGAAAATCCGTTCGGCAAAAATCATCGGTAACCCTGGTTGCTACCCTGTGACAGTGCTCACAGGTTTGTTGCCTGTGTTGGAAGGCGGTAAAAAACTGATTGATACATCACGCATTATTGCGGACTGTAAATCTGGTGTGTCGGGTGCAGGGCGTACAGCCTCGCAAGCTAACTTGTTTTCCGAAGCCAGCGATAACTTCAAGGCATATGGCGTAGCAGGTCACCGACATCACCCAGAGATTTCCGAGCACTTGCAAACTATTTATGGTTCCGAAGTAGGGCTGACATTTGTGCCTCACTTGGTGCCTATGATTCGTGGTATGTTCTCTACGATTTACGCACGTATTTTGCCTGAAGCATTGGATACTGATTTCCAAGCCTTGTACGAACAGCGTTATGCCAACGAGCGCTTTATTGATGTGTTGCCTGCTGGCCGCTTGCCAGAAACGCGCACTGTTAAAGCCTCGAATAATGTGCGTATTGCTGTGCAACGACCAGGTAATGGTGATCAATTGATTATCTTAGTTGTGCAAGATAACTTGGTAAAAGGCGCTGCGGGTCAGGCTGTGCAAAACATGAACGTGATGTTTGATTTGCCAGAATCTACCGGTTTGGAGCTGGTTGCTATTCTGCCTTGATGCAGCAGGGGCAGGGAACTTGTGCTATGAAAAACGGTCTGTAGACTATGCAAGAATCAGTCCCTCCCTCATTACACGCCCCTCGTTCTGGTGGTTTTGGTCGTATCCTTTCCTGGTGTTTCGCGCTCTTATTAGGCGTGGCTGGCGGGATGGCAATAGACGACTGGGTACTGCCAGAGCCTTCTACTACTCAAGACTACGCATCCCAAGTGGCGATGCAGCAGTTGCAGCAGCGGTTGTCACAAGAGCAGTTAGAGGCAGATAGGCTGCGAGGGCAGTTGCAGGTAGAGCAAGGCACGATTAAAGGCTTGGAAGGCGAACTGCAAAAGATGCAGTTGGAAAAAAGCCGCTTGGGTGAGCAACTGGCGTTTTACGAAACGCTATTGCCGCCAGGGCCTCAAGGTACCATCAGTATCCGGGCATTTGATGTGGAAATGATGGGACCTTTGCTACGTTATAAGGTATTGTTGCAACGTAGCATGGTGAACGGAAAGCCCTTTGAAGGTACGATGTACTTTACTGCAGAAGGGCTGCAAAACGGTGAGCCTGTTTCTATTACGCTTGAAGAAGCCACGGCAGAATTGGCAGAAGGTCAAGAGCTGGACACCGCTAACGCTGCAGTCACAGCTGGGAAGAACCAATTTCCCCTGAACTTCGAGCAGTTTAATAGAGAGCAAGGCTGGTTGGTATTACCCGATGACTTCCATATTCAGGCATTAACCATGAGTATTCTGGAAGGAAAAACGGTGCGAGCTTCCCGTAAAGTGGAGCTGAATACCACAGAGGCGACAAGCGAATCGTAAAAGCTTAAAATAGATGACAAAGGTCATTGCTGGAGTATTGTATGAGTACCCTTACCGAAACTATTGATTTGCAGGCGCCTCCTGCTCCGTTGCTGTTTAGTGATTCAGCAGTGGAAAAGGTACGTGAGCTGTTATTGGAAGAAGGTAACCCCGATTTGAAACTGCGCGTATTCGTGCAGGGCGGTGGTTGTTCCGGCTTTCAGTATGGCTTTACGTTTGATGATGTGGTGAACGATGATGACACCACCATCGATAAAAGCGGCGTGCAACTGCTGATCGACCCTATGAGCTTCCAATATCTAGTTGGAGCTGAAATCGATTACAAAGACGATATTGACGGTGCTCAATTCGTTATTCGTAACCCTAACGCATCCACCACCTGTGGTTGCGGATCTTCCTTCTCGGTATAAACGCTGTACGGCGTAAAACCCCACCAATTAGGCAGGGTAGTACGCTCCAAGCATTACCGCATGATGTGCCCCGGTAACCGCCGGGGCATTTGCTTTGATGCCGTGCATATGGGCATGAGCAAGCCACGCAAAAGCCAACGCTTCCACATGCTGGGGATGTAATCCCAGCACATCGGTGCTGTGTACAGGAACGCCTATGAGTTGTGTAATACGCAGTAATAACGCGTGATTGAATGCACCACCACCACAGACTATGACTTCTTCTGTGCCCGCAGCATAGCGCTGTATGGCTTGGCTTACGCTTTGGGCGGTAAGTTCCAATAAGGTGGCTTGAATATCTTCAGGGCTAGCGTTTGGGGTTTGTTGCGCTATATGGTGTTCTAGCCAGTTTGCATGGAATAGGTCGCGTCCCGTAGATTTGGGTGGGGCAAGATTAAACCAAGGCTCAGCAAGCATGGTATCTAACAGAGTAGGGATCACCTTGCCGCTGCTGGCCCACGCGCCAGAGGCATCATAGGGCAGGCCGTGATGCTTGCCTATCCAGTAATCCATTAGCATGCTGGCAGGCCCTGTGTCAAAACCGCGTAGCGGTTGGTTGGGGTGCAAAATGCTAATGTTGGCGATGCCGCCTAAGTTCAAAATGACGCGGGGATGATCGCTTGAAAAAAGTCCGTGGTGAACACGGGGAACTAACGGTGCGCCTTGTCCGCCTGCAGCAATGTCGCGGCTACGGAAATCGGCAATAACAGCAATGTTGGTTAACTCAGCTAGCAGGGCAGGGGCATTTAACTGAATGGTGAAGCCTAGTTCAGGACGGTGGCGTATGGTTTGACCATGAGCACCAATCGCACGCACCGAGCTGGCTGCTAGATTTTGTTGTTCTAGCAAGCGGTGGCACACGCTGGCATAACAGTGTGTTAATTCAATGGCGGCTAGATTGGCGCGTTCCAGTTCGTTATCGCCAGGCCGGTTTAAGTCTAGCAACTGTTGCCGTAACGATGGCGGAAGCTCGCACGAAGCAGCATCCACAATCACGGGTGTTTGGTTGTTATCAAAGCGAGCCAATACAGCATCTACGCCATCGGTGCTCGTGCCGGACATTAAGCCTATATACAGTTCTGGTTGCGACATGGTCATAAAAAAACGGCACCGCTATCGGTGCCGTTAGTGTAGTGAGAGTTAGTTGCTGTTGGCGGCAAGCAGTTCTTGGCGGCTTTGTAATAAAGCCAGTTGTGTTTTGTACTGGCTTACTTGGTTTTGGAAGGCTTGCAGTCGAACGGGTTCCAGTTTTCGAGCGACTGGTAAGTCTATCGCTAATGGATCCACAGGGGTGCCATCTACACGGAACTCGTAGTGCAAGTGCGGGCCAGTGGACCAACCTGTGGAGCCTACGTAGCCAATCAATTGGCCTTGCTCTACGCGATCACCTTTGCGTAAGCCTTGGGCAAAACGGCTTTGGTGAGCGTACAGGGTGCTGTAGTTACTGTGGTGTTTCAGAATGATGACGTTACCGTAACCGTTCTGTACGCCTACAAACTCTACAACGCCATCAGCTGTAGCATGAATAGGTGTACCGCTTGGTGCTGCGTAATCTACGCCTTTATGGCCACGCCATTTACCGCTGATTGGGTGGCGGCGGCCACCAAAGGTGGAGCTGATACGTGTGAATTTCAGCGCGTTGCGTAAGAAAGAACCTTGTCCTTGCAAGTTTTGGCCGTCGGCATCGTAATAGCTGCCGCCGTTGCTGGAGTTGGATTCACTAAACCACAGGGCTTCATGCGTTTTACCTTGGTTCTCAAATTCCAGGGCCAAAATACGTCCAGAACCTACTTGTTGACCATTTAGGTTGTAGGTTTCGTAGATGACGCGCAGTTTATCGCCGGTGCGTAAATCTTTAATGAAGTCTACTTTACTGCCCAAGATTTCAGGAATCTGCAAAGCAATACTGTCAGGAATGCCAGCGGTATCGGTAGCACCAAAAAGCGAGGTGCGAATTTCGGCCTCAGCGATTTGTATGTTTGGGGAAGCGACAGAGACTTCCTCGCTTGCTACAAATCCCCCTTCGCCGTTAGTGCGAACCTCTAACCAGCGTGAGGCAGGTTTGCCATTTTCTGTGCTGGAAGGGGTGTGGAAATAGCTTAGCGATTGCAGTTGATTGTTTTCGTCCAGAGCGGCACGTACAGTGCGACCTGGGTACAGCTTGTAAATTGAGCGCGCATCTTTGTCATGCGTCAGGAATTGTTGCAGGCCTTCTTCACGAATATTCAGGCGTTGCAACACCGAGGCCAGTGTGTCGCCACGACGTATACGGGTTTCCTGAATAAAGGGGTCGGAGAAGCTGCTATCCAGTGACTCAACAGAAAAAGGCAAGTCCAGCGTAGTGCGAGCCTGATAAAGCACTGGTTTGCTGTCATCACCTGAAGACGGGTTAACAGCAATAGCAGCGGCGCCTGCGAACATGCCAAGGGCAAGTACTAACAGGCCTTTTTGTATCAGACGTGCGGTGCTGGTTGTGCGTTTGCTGCGGACGGTGGCGGTGGTGGTTCCGTTGATCTCTTTTTCTAGCATTGAAGCAAAACCTAGCGGTTGGCATTGCAGAAAATATGTCCTGTCGCAGGGCATACAGCCTAGCAATGCAAGTAACGTAGCAGGGAGTCAGAACGTTAAATTATTCTTCGTAGCGAAGCTGATTAGCGTTCTGTTAAGATATGGGGGTTTACACTGATCATTCGTGATGATCTGATAAACACTAGTATCCTAGCGCATTTGACTCAATTTATCGAGTTTTTTCGAGAAAAAATTAGGCAGATTATGTCCTCCCCCGAATTTACTATTACTCCAGAAGTGCAAGCTGCACTTGATATTGCCAAACGTGGCTGTGACGAACTCATTGTAGAAGCTGAGTTTGCTAAGAAGTTGGCGCGTAGCCAAGCATCTGGCAAACCTCTGCGTATCAAGCTGGGCTTGGATCCTACCGCCCCTGATATTCACTTGGGTCACACCGTAGTGCTGAACAAAATGCGTCAGCTGCAAGACCTAGGTCATACCGTCATTTTCCTGATTGGTGATTTCACTTCCACTATTGGTGACCCTAGTGGTCGCAACTCTACTCGTCCGCCACTGACCCCAGAGCAGGTCAAGTCAAATGCGCAGACTTATTACGATCAGGCAAAACTGATCCTGGACGAGAGTCGCATGGAAGTGCGATATAACTCTGAGTGGTGTGATCAGCTGGGTTCTCGCGGCATGATTCAACTGGCGTCACGTTATACCGTGGCTCGTATGATGGAGCGTGACGATTTCACCAAACGCTTCCAGTCACACACACCTATTTCAGTACACGAGTTCTTGTATCCTTTGCTGCAGGGCTATGATTCCGTGATGTTGAAAGCTGATCTAGAGCTGGGGGGGACAGATCAGAAATTTAACTTACTGGTGGGTCGTGAGCTGCAAAAAGAATATGGTCAAGAACAGCAGTGTATTCTGACTATGCCGTTGCTGGTAGGTTTGGACGGCGTAGAAAAAATGTCCAAGTCCAAAGGCAACTACATCGGTATCACTGAAAATGCAGATTCCATGTTCGGTAAGATCATGTCTGTGTCTGATACCTTGATGTGGATGTACTACGAGCTGCTGTCCTTCAAGAGCATGGCAGACATCAATGCATTGAAAGCCAGTGTGGAGCAGGGTGCAAACCCACGCGACATTAAAGTGGCACTGGCGCAAGAGATCATTACACGTTTCCATTCGGCCCAAGCCGCTGAAGACGCTTTACGCGATTTTGACGCACGTTTTCGTCATGGTGAAATCCCCGAGAACATGCCAGAAGTTAGCGTAAATGGTGCGCCAATTGGTATAGTAAAACTATTGCGCGAAGCAGGACTGGTTCCATCAAATAGCGAAGCGAACCGCAGCATTGAGCAAGGTGGTGTTCGCATTGATGGTGTGAAGGTTGAAGATAAGGCCTTAGAACTTGCTGCCGGTACGTATGTGCTGCAAGTGGGCAAGCGACGTTTTGCCCGTGTAAGTGTCTCTTGACTGTTTGTGAGGGCGGATTATGAAGTTACGCAGTGACTCTTTTACTGATCAGGCTGTGATCCCAGAGCGTTTGGCTTTTGGCCGAGCAGATGCCACAACAAAAGTGGCATTGGCAGGTAATGCCAACCCGCATCTGGCCTGGGAGGATGTTCCAGAAGGAACCCGCTCTTTCGTTGTATTGTGTGTAGACCATGATGTGCCTGCTGTGCTGGATGATGTAAACCAGTTGGGCAAAGAGGTAGCAGCCGATACGCCGCGAGTTGATTTCTATCACTGGGTATTGGTGGATATTCCTGCCGATGTTCGTGAAATCGCCGAAGGGGTGTATTCGGATCGGGTTACCCCACGAGGCAAAGCGGGCCCATTAGCGCCTAGCGGTACACGCCAAGGCTTGAATGACTACAGTAAGTTTTTTGCACATGATCGTGACATGAGCGGAGATTACTTTGGTTACGATGGCCCGTGTCCACCGTGGAACGACGCTTTGCAGCACCGTTATACCTTCACCATTTATGCGCTGGATCTGGAAGAGCTTCCATTGGAAGGCAAATTTGGTGGGGCAGAGGCCAAGGCAGTGATGCAAGGCCACATTCTGGCGCAAGCCAGTTTGACGGGTACCTACACCTTGAATGAGAAACTGTTATAAGCAGTTTTGAAAAAACAGGTTGAAAAATATTCACCTAAAGGGTGGCACTCTTTCACACAACTGTCTTTTTTTTGAAGAAGGTTGTTGGTTTGAGTGCCACCTTTGCCTTATTTCAGCCCTAGGCAACGCTTAGGCGCTAAAATGACAGCTTCATTTTAGTTTCCTTATTTTTTAGGATCTCTCATGTTTGATCGTTCACGTACGCTGGATATTGTAGACCCCGCTCTTTGGGATGCTATCCAGAAAGAAGACACCCGCCAAGAACAGCATATTGAGCTGATTGCTTCGGAAAACTACGCTAGCCCTGCAGTGATGCAGGCGCAGGGTACCCAACTGACTAACAAGTATGCAGAGGGCTATCCCGGTCGTCGTTACTATGGCGGTTGTGAGTACGTGGACGTAGTTGAGCGCTTGGCTATAGAGCGTCTGAAAGAATTGTTCGGTGCAGAAGCTGCTAACGTACAGCCTAACTCCGGCTCTCAAGCTAACCAAGGCGTGTACATGGCTGTGCTGAAACCCGGTGACACCGTGTTAGGCATGAGCTTGGCTGAAGGCGGTCACTTGACCCACGGTTCCCCAGTGAACGCATCTGGCAAACTGTACAACTTCATTCCTTACGGTTTGAACGAAAAAGAAGAACTGGACTACGACCAGTTGGAAGCTTTGGCTAAAGAGCACAAGCCTAAATTGATCGTTGGTGGTGCTTCTGCTTACTCCCTGCGTATCGACTTCGAACGTATGGCTCGCATTGCACACGAAAACGGTGCATTGTTCATGGTAGATATCGCTCACTACGCTGGTCTGGTTGCTGGTGGCGCATACCCTAACCCAGTACCTCATGCTGACTTCGTAACCACTACTACGCACAAATCTTTGCGTGGTCCTCGTGGTGGCGTGATTATGATGAAAGCTGAGCACGAAAAAGCCATTAACTCTGCGATCTTCCCCGGTATCCAGGGCGGTCCTTTGATGCACGTGATTGCTGCTAAAGCCGTTGCTTTCAAAGAAGCTCTGGAGCCTAGCTTCAAAGAATACGCTGCACAAGTCGTGAAAAATGCTGACGTAATGGCCAAAACTTTGGTTAAACGTGGTCTGCGTATTGTGTCTTCCCGTACAGAAAGCCACGTTATGTTGGTGGATCTGCGTGCTAAAGGCATTAACGGTAAAGATGCTGAGCGCGTATTGGGCGAAGCGCACATTACTGTGAACAAAAACGCCATCCCTAACGACCCTGAGTCTCCATTCGTGACCAGCGGTATTCGTCTGGGTGCGCCTGCAATGACAACTCGTGGCTTTAAAGAAGCTGAAGCTGAGTTGACGGCTAACCTGATTGCAGATGTGTTGGATAATCCGCATGATGCAGCCAACATTGAGGCAGTTCGCCAACGAGTCAATGAACTCACGGCGCGTTTCCCAGTGTATAGTGCTAAGTAATATCACTACTGGCCCCGTAAGGGGCCTTTTTAAACGATGAAATGTCCGTTTTGTGGAAATAGCGATACCCAGGTCGTAGACTCTCGCGTATCAGAAGAAGGCGATTCTATTCGACGCCGTCGCCGTTGCGCGGCCTGCGATCGTCGCTTCACCACATACGAGCGCATGGAGTTGTTGATGCCTGCGGTGGTCAAGCGTGATGGCAGCCGTATGGAATTTGATGACAAACGCTTGCGTGCCAGCTTAGATCTGGCATTGCGCAAGCGTTCTGTCGCCAGTGCCGATGTAGACGCTGCTGTGCGTCGCATAGTAGAACGCTTGATGGTCAGTGGCGAGCGAGAAATCTCTACTGAACATATAGGCGATCTGGCCATGGACGAGCTGAAGCAACTAGACCAAGTGGGCTATGTGCGCTTTGCTTCCGTCTATAAAAGTTTTAATGATATTCATGAATTCATGCGGACTATCCAAGAAATGCAGGATGGCCCGGTGAACCATTCCCCAGAATAAAGGCATACCGGTGAGCAGTGTGGATGACGTGAAGTGGATGCAGCAGGCACTGGCTCAAGCGCAATCCGTCATGCATTTGACCTCGCCCAACCCTCGTGTGGGTTGCGTCATTGTTCAAGATGGTCAAGTGGTGGCTGCAGGGGCTACGCAGCAAGCGGGTGGCCCGCACGCTGAAGTCATGGCGTTGGCGCAAGCGCGTGAGCGGCAGATAGATCTATCGCGTTGTACGGTGTATGTCACGCTTGAACCTTGCAGTCATTATGGTCGTACCCCACCGTGCGTACAAGCCTTAATCCAGGCTAAGCCACAGCGTGTGGTGGTTGCCTTACTAGACCCAAACCCATTGGTGGCAGGCCGTGGTATACGTGCTTTGCAAGAAGCCAATATTCCTGTCCAAACAGGCGTTTGTGCTGAGGCAGCGCTAGAACAAAACCCCGGTTTTGTATCCCGTATGCTGCGTAAGCAAGCATGGTTATGGTTGAAGTTAGCTGGCTCTTTGGATGGTCGCAGTGCCTTGCTAAATGGGCAGTCGCAGTGGATTACCGGGTCAGAAGCTAGGCAGGATGGACATCAATGGCGCGCGAGATCGTGTGTGGTGCTAACAGGCATTGGCACGGTATTGGCTGATAACCCCCTCCTGAATGTGCGGGGTATAGAAACACCTAGGCAGCCCATTCGTGCCGTCGTCGATACACATCTACGCTTGCCCGTTGATGCGAACTTGCTGAATGGTGATCCGGTTTGGGTCTTCACCACGAGCAACGATACGGTCAAGACTAAACAGCTTGCTGATAAAAACGCTCAGGTGATTCAGGTAGGGCAGAATGCCTCAGGCCATGCCGACTTAACCGAGGTGATGGCCTTCATTGATGAGCAAGCCATTAATGAAGTGCATGTGGAAGCGGGTGGGCTCTTTAGTGGTGCCATGCTGCAAACCGGTCGTGTGGACCAAATTCTCAGTTACGTGGCACCCACTTTGTTGGGGCCAGGGCAGCCTATAGTCGCTTTGCCTGAGCTGCAGCAATTGAGCTTGGCGCAGCGTTTTGAGTTCTGCGATGCGCAACGACTAGGAAAAGATGTACGTTTATTGCTACGTGATACTCAACGTTGGAATACTTTACAGGAAGGTTTGCTTTTTTAGTAATCTTAGCTATAATAGCAGGCTTAGCAGTAACAGATAGGACAGGTGGCCGAGTGGTTGAAGGCGCACGCCTGGAAAGCGTGTATACGTTTATAGCGTATCGGGGGTTCGAATCCCCCCCTGTCCGCCAGAATTTAAAAAGCCCTTGAGCAATCAAGGGCTTTTTTGCGTTTGGGTTTTGGATGTTTTATCCAAGACTAGGGGCTTTTTCATGCGTTAATAGCACGATTTATTATTGAGAAAAATTCAATAGTATTTCCTAGGTGTACGGCTTAATCTGCAAATATTAACTTGAGACAATCTACTCCATTGGAAAAAACACATTGGATTGTCATCATGTCTCTTGCTTTACTTGCTCTCGCCATCGGTGCATTTGCTATCGGTACTACCGAGTTTACCCCCATGGGCCTGTTGCCCGTGATCGCTGATGGAGTGCAAGTCAGTATTCCTACTGCCGGTATGCTGGTTTCAGCCTACGCCATTGGTGTGATGGTGGGTGCACCGGTTATGACCTTGCTATTTAGCCGCTTCGGGAAACGTGGTGCGTTGATGGCATTGATGGTGCTATTCACCGTAGGGAACTTGCTATCGGCTTTCGCCCCTACTTATACAACGTTACTGTTATCGCGTTTGATCACCAGTTTGAACCACGGCGCCTTTTTTGGCATAGGTGCTGTAGTGGCGGCTAGTGTGGTGCCTAAAGATAAACAGGCCAGTGCAATTGCTACGATGTTCATGGGCCTGACTATTGCGAATGTGGGCGGAGTACCTGCTGCTACATGGATTGGTCAGCAGGTGGGTTGGCGTGCTGCTTTTGGTGGTACGGCTGCGCTGGGCTTAATCACTATCGTCGCGCTGTGGTTGGCCTTACCCAAAGGCGAGCCTGGTCAGCGCCCTGATGTTCGCCGTGAGCTGAAGGTGTTGAGTCGTCCCGAGGTGTTATTGGCCATGGGTACTACCGTGTTGGGTGCCGGCGCGATGTTCACCTTGTACACCTATGTGGCACCTGTATTGGCTGAGATCACTCATGCAGAACCAAGTTTTGTGGCTTTTGCTCTGGTGTTAATTGGTATTGGTTTCACCCTAGGCAATAGCATAGGTGGGAAGTTGGCTGATTGGTCTCTGGATGGTGCAGCCAAACTGATTCTTGCCGCGCTGACTATCATCATGATAGTGATGCCTTTCATGATGACAACAAAAATTGGTGCTGGCATTAGTTTGGTGGTGTGGGGTGCTGCTGCCTTTGGTATCGTGCCACCAGTACAAATGCGAGTCATGCAGGCAGCTGCACAGGCGCCAGGTTTAGCTTCGTCAGTGAACGTGGGTGCTTTTAACTTGGGTAATGCAGTAGGGGCAATGTTGGGTGGCGTCGTGATCGAGCAAGGTTTGGGCTATATGGCCGTGCCGTTGGCGGGTGCGGTGTTAGCCGCAGGAGGTTTGAGTCTAGTGTGGTTAGGTGGTGTACGGCGTCGTGCGGTGCAGGGCGTTTGAGCATAGAACAAAAAGCCCTCACTCTTTTTTGGAGAGTGGGGGCTTTTTTACGCATGACTAAAACGGATTAGAGATCCGGATTATTCAATTTTTGGCCTTCATCCATCAAACGTCTGCCTAACTCTTGCATCAAGCTAGGTTGATCGTCATCGTGCAATCCTGTTTCTGCAGCGCGACCTTTGTCTTGATCCTGAGAAACTGTCTCAGCAGTGCGCTGTACATCCCCTGGGGCTGTGGTGGGTTCTAAACCTTCCACGCCTTTAGGTGTGCCCAGAATATCTGCCAAATTGAGGCGGTTTGCTGCATCGCTCTCATCATGGTTCAGGCTGAACGGCTCGCTTTGTTGCGAGGCGTTGTCGTGTTCAGCATGGTTAGACAGGAACAGCCCCAACGCATCTTCTTCGTGCAACAAGTGAGCTGGAGACAGTTCATCCAGTTGTTCATGAGACAGAGACAGGGCTTGTGCCAGCGCATCGGTAGTAGAGGCACTGTCAGAGGCAATAGGATCGCCATTACCATCCTTAGCCTGCAACTCAGCCGAAATAGACCAGTCGGTAGGTTGATCCGCTTTAGGCACTACTACATGAATGTTGATGCCTTCCAAGTCCTCACCGGAAGCATTAGGGATAAACACCTTGCCATCTTGTTTTTCCCACTGCAACTCTTGGCCATCTTTGCTGATGGACAGTTTGCTGATCTGCTCCAGTGTCAGCCCTGTGAACGACAGGAATACTCCAGTGTCTGTGCCAACGTCGTCACCCAATACGGCGGCCAACGTAAAGTCATACTCCATAAAGGAAGAGCCGTATTTGGTGATGGTACCGTCTTCGATCACAGTACCGTCGGTAAAGATGATGCCTTTAATGTGATTGAAGGTGGTTGTATTTAAGCCTTCTTGGCCTTGGGTGTCTGTAACGCGGCCACCGTAAAACTTCATATCCCAAGCCGTATCTGTTTTGGGTGATTTGAAGTCTACGTCTGAGAATTGGTAACGACTAGGATCGCCTTCCAGTACCAAGTAGTTAAAGCCTTTACCTGCTGCACCTTCATAGCGGCCATCAATAGACCCTACATGGTGTATACCCTTTGCGTAAATAAGCTCAGAGCCTTGGCTGACGAACGAGCCTGGTACAACGGTGCTGATTTTGAGTCCGTTGCTGTCAATGCCACTGTGATCGCCGGGGATGATAACGGTACCATCCTTGATGGGGATCTCAATTTTCTTGTCTTCTACCACGTCAACGTGAGTCAGGCTGATGTCGACGCTAGACATCTCTATGGCCACAGGTTTCAGGTTAACGGTTTCAGAGAAGGCGTACTGCGAATCGTGATTGCCTTCCATGACGCGGTTACCATTATCCAACTCAGCACCATTGGCTGGGTGGTTATCCAGTGGGTACTTGACGTTGCCATCCTCATCTTTTTGAGGATTGTTGATGTCAGGCTCGTAGCGTGCGCCCAGTTTCCACTCGGTTTCCTCGAAGTATTTACCGCCATCGTGGTTGACGTTTACATTGAGGCCCTTGTCGGCGTATTGATTCCAAACGTCAACGCGCACATAAACCTCATTGCTTTTATCGCCTACGCCTTGAATCAGCTCAGGGTATTCGCCATCGTTAATGGCATTTGAACGAGAGGCGCCACTGACTGTAACATCGGTCTCGGTTTCAACGCCTGTGCGGTTGAGTTCATTTTGGGCGTTACCAAAAATCTTGTCGGATGCGTGCAAGGAGATTTTGATGTACTCATGCTCGCCGCCCAGAAGTTTCTGTGTGAAGACAGGTTTACCGTCCTTACCGGCCACAAAGTGTTCGCCATTGCGCTCTTCAATCTTGTTGAGCGTGACCAAGAACTCCATGTAATTGTCCAAGCCTACGTCTTTGCTTGGGTTCAAGCTGCCATCTGGGTCTGCATCAGGGTTCTTGCTGTAGCCTAGGTAGTTAGTGCTGCAGACTACGTTACCGTTGCAGCCTACTTCGCCACCCGTGTCCATATCAATAGTGTATGGACGATCTTTTTCAGCCGAGGCAGTATTGCCCGCTGCGTCTTCGGTCTCGACTTTGGCGTGTACATTGGTGTCTTGGGCCAACTCTGAGCCTGGCACCTTAACACCCCATGTTTTGTTGTCGCTGTTAACCGTGGTGGTGTAGTCCTTGCCGTTCACGGTCACAGTCACGGTGTCGCCCGCTTTGACATCTTTACCTACGGTACCGGTAATCTCTATTTCGGACTCAGATTCGGTTTGGTCAATGACGTCGTCACCAGCGATGGTGTCGATGGTGATCTCGGCTTCGGGCAGGTCGGTTTTTACGTCGTAGCCACGATCGGTTTCCGCGGAAGCCGTGTTACCAGCGTCGTCTTCGGTCTCGACCTTGGCATGAACGTTAGAGTCTTTGGCCAACTCAGCACCGGGAACATCTACAGTCCAGGTTTGGCCATCGGAGTTAACGGTGGTGGTGTAGTCTTTACCGTTGACCGTCACAGTCACGGTGTCACCAGCTTTAACGTCTTTGCCCACGGTACCGGTGATGGTTACATCAGATTCAGACTCGGCTTTGTTGATCACGTCATCGCCAGCAATGGTGTCGATGGTGATCTCGGCTTCAGGCAAGCCTGTTTTCACGTCGTAACCACGGTCGGCTTCCGCAGAGGCTGTGTTACCCGCATCGTCTTCGGTGTCGACTTTAGCGTGAACGTTGCTGTCTTTAGCGAGTTCAGCGCCTGGAACGTTTACGTTCCAGGTTTTACCGTCGGTGTTCACGGTGGTGGTGTAGTCTTTGCCGTTCACAGTCACGGTGACAGTGTCGCCCGCTTTAACGTCTTTACCGACGGTACCAGTGATGGTCACATCAGATTCAGACTCAGCTTTGTTGATCACGTCGTCACCAGCAATGGTGTCGATGGTGATTTCAGCTTCAAGCTCTGTGGTGTTAACGCTGTAGCCGCGGTCGGTTTCAGCCGAGGCTGTGTTACCAGCGTCGTCTTTGGTATCGACTTTGGCGTGAACGTTGGTGTCTTTGGCCAACTCAGCACCGGGAACATCTACAGTCCAGGTTTGGCCATCGGAGTTAACGGTGGTGGTGTAGTCTTTACCGTTGACCGTCACAGTCACGGTGTCACCAGCTTTAACGTCTTTGCCCACGGTACCGGTGATGGTTACATCAGATTCAGACTCGGCTTTGTTGATCACGTCATCGCCAGCAATGGTGTCGATGGTGATCTCGGCTTCAGGCAAGCCTGTTTTCACGTCGTAACCACGGTCGGCTTCCGCAGAGGCTGTGTTACCCGCATCGTCTTCGGTGTCGACTTTAGCGTGAACGTTGCTGTCTTTAGCGAGTTCAGCGCCTGGAACGTTTACGTTCCAGGTTTTACCGTCGGTGTTCACGGTGGTGGTGTAGTCTTTACCGTTCACAGTCACGGTGACAGTGTCGCCCGCTTTAACGTCTTTACCGACGGTACCAGTGATGGTCACATCAGATTCAGACTCAGCTTTGTTGATCACGTCGTCACCAGCAATGGTGTCGATGGTGATTTCAGCTTCAAGCTCTGCCGAGTTAACGCTGTAGCCGCGGTCGGTTTCAGCCGAGGCTGTGTTACCAGCGTCGTCTTTGGTATCGACTTTGGCGTGAACGTTGGTGTCTTTGGCCAGCTCAGCACCCGGAACGTCTACGTTCCAGGTTTTGCCGTCGGTGTTAACGGTGGTGGTGTAGTCTTTGCCGTTCACTGTCACAGTCACGGTGTCGCCCGCTTTAACGTCTTTACCAACAGTACCAGTGATGGTCACATCTTTTTCAGACTCGGCTTTGTTGATTACATCGTCACCAGCAATGGTGTCGATGGAGATCTCAGCTTCAAGCTCTGTGGTGTTAACGCTGTAGCCGCGGTCGTTTTCGGCCGATGCAGTGTTGCCCGCTGCGTCTTCAGTCTCGACTTTAGCGTGAACGTTGGTGTCTTTGGCGAGTTCAGCACCCGGAACATCTACATTCCAAGTTTTGCCATCAGCGTTTACTGTGGTTGTGTAATCTTTACCGTTCACAGTCACGGTGACAGTGTCGCCCGCTTTAACGTCTTTGCCGACGGTACCAGTGATGGTTACATCCGACTCAGACTCAGCTTTGTTGATCACGTCGTCACCAGCAATGGTGTCGATGGTGATCTCGGCTTCAGGCAAGCCTGTTTTCACGTTGTAACCACGGTCGGTTTCAGCCGAGGCTGTGTTACCAGCGTCGTCTTCGGTGTCGACTTTAGCGTGAACGTTGCTGTCTTTCGCGAGCTCAGCACCCGGAACGTCTACGGTCCAGGTTTTGCCATCGGTGTTAACGGTAGTGGTGTAGTCTTTACCGTTAACGGTTACGGTGACGGTGTCACCCGCTTTAACGTCTTTGCCGACGGTACCAGTGATGGTCACATCAGATTCAGACTCAGCTTTGTTGATCACGTCGTCACCAGCAATGGTGTCGATGGTGATTTCAGCTTCAAGCTCTGTGGTGTTAACGCTGTAGCCGCGGTCGGTTTCAGCCGAGGCTGTGTTACCCGCATCGTCTTTGGTGTCGACTTTAGCGTGAACGTTAGTGTCTTTGGCAAGTTCAGCACCCGGAACATCTACGTTCCAGGTTTGGCCGTCGGTGTTTACCGTGGTCGTGTAGTCTTTGCCGTTCACGGTCACAGTCACGGTGTCGCCGGCTTTAACGTCTTTGCCAACGGTACCAGTGATGGTCACGTCTTTTTCAGACTCCGCCTTGTTGATCACATCGTCACCAGCGATCACATCAATGGTGATGTCCGCTTCTGGTGCTAAGGTGTCTACCGTCGTGGTGTCTTGATCGCCTAAGCCGGGTACGCCAGCTTCGTTGGTGTAGCTGCCATCAGGCACGCGCACTACGATATCGCCTTCGTAGTTGTCTGGCACGATTAAATCGGCCACCCATTTGGTTGGGTCGGTTGGGTCTGGGCGCAGATTTTCAATGCGGCCGCCGTTTGAGACGTGTACGTCTGTCGCGTCGAAGCCTGCAGGTTTCTCGCTAAAGTTAAAGCTTACGGTGCCATCTTTGTTGATGGTGACTTTGAGCGTTGGTGCGGTAGGAGCAGTAGGCTCTTCGGCGTTATCGGTGCCGTCTGCACGACCATAGCCACCCATGCGCGGCAGTTCGCCGGCTGGTGTGATGGGTTTAGGATAGGCCAATGCTAACGGAGAAGTGCTTTCTACGACGCTCATCAAGCGTGTGAAGCTGCTACCGCCTGCACCATCGCCACCGCCGCTAGTCACGGCGGCAGTGGGGTTTAATTGTTCAAAAGGATCTTTACCTGCTTGTACTGCCGCGAGTACACGTGCAATGTCTGGGTCTACTTGTGCTGCTATGGTTTGACCGCTGGGGTCCACATCATCATTGAAGAGATCGTTTGTTACTTGGAGTTGACGGTTTTCACCCACCATCAACGGTGGCATGCCATCTGCTTGTAGTTGTACATTTGCACCACTGTCTGTGACCACTTCAGCGTTTACAGGGACACGCATTCCAGCACGCAAGGCCAGCAGAGAACCGTCAGCTTGGCGCACCCAAGCATTACCTGAAACATTGTTTACTAAAACCGTATCTACAGCCATTTACTACGCTCCGTAAGGATTACGCCATATTTGGGTGGGAGAATAGCGCAATATAAACCCACAATAATTACTTAAATTTTACGGGTGATAAGGGATCAGGAGTATTGGCCGCGGCGACAGGTTTAGCAATTATTTTTGTTAAATCAGATTTTTTGAATTACAGATTCACAATTGTTGATGATTTCAGTCTGTAAGTCACAGTGTGATGATCTAAGCCTAGCGATTTTCTAGGGAAGATGGGCTTGTAGGTTAGAGTTTGGCGTGTAAGGCGAGCGCGGTGTAGAGGGCGAAAAAATAATGGCCTATACGTAATCCATGCCTATAAATTAATAGGTAATAATTAATTTTCTAATTTATTATGGATATAGAGATTGTTTTATTATTGATTTAGAAAATAAGAGATATTGGTTATTTTTTATTTACACCCTTTGGATATTGCCGCTGTGGTATAGCTTCAGCTGTTTATTGTTTTAAGTTTGAAATATTTAATGCAATGTTAAGTGGTTGATTTAGCAGCGCATACCGTATGTCGCCCGAAAAGTGTCTGTTAGGAACTACGCTCATAGCCTGTGCCTATAGGCGTAGTAAAAATAATTTACTGCAAATAAGATTTATTCTCATTAAAATAGAATCATTGTCTTAGGAGCAGAACATGCAACTCATCGCCTTTAAAACCAGCCAAATATGTCTTCACATGAGTGTGGCCTTTGCCGTGGCCTATGCGTTCACGGGGTCGCTAGCGGTGGGTGGGGTGGCGGCTGTGGTTGAGCCGATTTGCAATGTGACATTAATGCCGCTGCACGATAAGTTGTGGGAGCGTATGCGCCAGCGCCGTCAAAGTGCTAAACAGCCGTCAGAGGTTGTAGCCTCTACACCGCTTGAGGCAGTAGCCACTGCCGCGTAATTTTTACTGCACGAGATATTTCTGCCCTCACCTAAACAAGGTAGGGGGGCTTTTTTATGTATTGGTAGCGCTGCGCTCTTTGAGGCTAGCTTTGAGCCATCTACAAAAATGCCGTGCAGTGTCTAGATGCTGAGTTTGATGATTGATGTAGGCGGAATAGCAGGCACCAGTCGGATGTATGTCTACAGGGGCGATAAGTAGGCTGTTATTTTCCAAGGCTTCCAACACCAGCACTTTAGGCACTACTAATAGCCCCAATCCAGCAATGGCTGCAGAAATAGCAAAGAACAAATGATCATAGGTGGCGCATATCTGTAGCTGATCAGGGCTGACACCATAGGTGAGAGACCAATGGGTGAGCACATCGGGGCGAGATCTGGATGTCACTAAAGGCCATTGCGCCGGTGGCAAATTCTGCACCATCGTAATTTGCTCTTGTTTACCTACGCACACCAACTCTTCTTGCAGCAGTTCCCAATGCTCACAACCCTCTAAATGAAGGTCTCGACTAATCAGCACGTCATAGCTGTCTTGCATGGTGGGTGCTGAGAGCGAGGTGATTAAGTCTATCTGTACACCAGTTTGCTGGGTGTACGAACCTAGCATAGGCACGATGACGGTCATAGCCAAACTGGGGGTGGATGTACGCACTTGCAGGCGGTTGTGATGCTGGCTTTTTTGCGCCAGTTGTTGGGCCGTAAGCTCGATGGTCATCATGGCATCTTTGATATTGTCATGTAATTGTTGCCCGATGATGGAAGGGCTTATACGAGGGCCTTGCCGTAAAAATAAAGGGGCTTTGAACACTTGTTCCAAGTGAGCAATGTGTCTGCTCACGGCACTTTGTGTAATACCCAAAGCATGGGCTGCTTTGGTGAAGCTGCCGTATTGGTTAACAACTACAAAAACGCGCAATGCCGTGAGCGGTAGATCCTTCATCATGACTAAAACTCATCCTTGATAGCGCTGTGCGCATAGTGAAGGTGGGATGTAACTTCCTAGTCATATAGCCTATATAGCATGTATGAAAATCTCGTTTCAATTGCGAAAAAGGTAGTTTTTCATGCAAAAAATCACACGCAAGCTATCAGTTTTACTCATGGTTATGGCAGGGGCTTTTGGCTCTGCACACGCTGGAGAAGTTGTGTTGTACTCCTCTAATAACGTAGAAGTAGTGAACCGCGTTATTGATGAGTTCACCAAAAAACACTCCGATATTTCAGTTTCAGTCGTGCGTGCAGGTAGCGGCGCGTTGATGCAACGCATTAAGGCAGAGGCACAAAATCCGTTGGGCGACATTTTCTGGTCGGGCGGGTTTTCTACCTTGTCGCAATACGCACCGTATTTCGAGTCTTACCAAACAGCCGAAGCTGGGCAGATTCCTGCCGCATTTCATGGCCCTGAGCAGTTATGGCTAGGCACCAATACGCATGTCAGCGTATTGATGGTGAATGACAAACAGCTCAATGGTTTGAAAGCACCCACGAGCTGGGAAGATTTAGCGCAACCCGAGTGGAAAAACAAAATTGTGATTCCAGACCCCGAGCGCAGCAGTTCTTCGTATGTGGCGTTGTACGGTTTGAAAGCGCTGATGGGTGAAGATATCTACAAAAAGGTAGTACAGAATGCGGTGTTTGTAGGTACTACAGCGGGTGCATATGAAGGAGTGGCGTTGGGTGAGTTCCCTGTGGGGGTCACGATGGAATACGCCGCCTATCAATATGTAGATGGAGGCATGGACGAGATAAAGTTGATGTATCCCACTGAAGGTACGTTCCTGTCCCCCGAGGGAATGGCGCTGATTAAGGACGGTAAAAATAGTGATGACGCCAAGAGGTTCTACGACTACTTAGCGTCTAAAGATGCACAAACACTGGTGCTAGAAACTGCGTTTCGTCGTCCATTACGCGACGATATTTCGGTGAATGCAGTGGTGGGTTTACCTGATCTGGGCAGTATCAAACAGTTTGAGTTGAGCGATCAGAAGATGGGCGAAGAGCGAGAGGCTTTTCTGGCGGAGTGGCGTGCATTGGTTGCTGCGCGTTAACTTGAGGACAGTATGGACTTAGTGTTTTCTTCCATCTCGCAGTCCTATGGTCAGCAGCAGCTTTTCAACGAACTGCAGTTGACCATTCCCAGCGGCTCCTTTTTCACCCTCTTGGGGCCGTCTGGGTGCGGTAAAACCACCTTGTTGCGGATGCTGGCCGGTTTTGTGCGTCCAGATGCAGGGCAAATTTATTTTGGTGACCAAGACGTTACCCGTATTCCTGCGCATAAACGTAATGTAGGGATGGTGTTTCAGGACTATGCCCTGTTCCCCGATAGATCAGTGTTGGATAACGTGAGCTATGGCTTATGGGCGCGTGGCTATTCCAAGTCTGATGCGAAATCAGCTTCACTGAAAATGTTGGCTCGCGTGGGTTTGGCGACCTTGGCAGATCGTATGCCGTCCGAGCTGTCTGGTGGCCAACGTCAGCGGGTCGCGATGGCGCGTGCTCTAGTGATCAAACCCAGCATCTTACTGCTGGATGAACCGTTGTCTGCGCTGGATGTGAAGCTGCGTGTAGAACTTCGCGACATGGTACGTGAGCTACAAAAAGAGGCTGGGTTAACCACGGTATTTGTTACCCATGACCAAGAAGAAGCCTTATCTATTTCGGATCATATTGCCGTGATGCGCAGTGGTGAAGTCGTACAGGTGGGCACGCCACACGCTATTTATGCACAACCAGAAACGCGTTTTACGGCAGACTTTGTAGGTGGTGCAAACATCATTCCGTTGCAGCAAGAGTTGATTAAAAACGTTTCTGAAATCAGGCGTTTTAGTAGCAGCGCAGGTGTGTTGCACTCACAGCATTCTAGGCCGTGGGAGCCAGGTTTATGTTTGGCAGTGCGACCAGAAAAACTGCGCTTTGTAGAGCCTGCAGACAAGCAAGAGGCGGTTATTGCAGGGCAGATACAGACGGTAGAGTTTTTGGGTGCGTTGACCCGCTACAAAGTACGCACAGCATGTGGTGAGGTGTGGCTGAATGCGTGGAGTCATACCTATGGCGAGCGCAAGAAAGTACATGACCAGGTGTGGTTAGCTATACCCGCCGATGCGGTTTTGGTAAGGGGCTCATGATGGTATCTGCATTGCTAGGCCCGTTACGTCGCGATCCTGTTTGGTTAGCGTGGGCCTTATTGAGCCTAGTGGTGTTGGGCTATTTTTTGTTGTGGCCCATCCTAGGCGTGATGATGGACGCATGGCGAGATGACGCTGGTCAGTTGTCGTTCAATGGGTTTCAACGGTTTTGGTCTGAAGCTTCTTACCGTGATGCCTTGGTCAATACGTTGATTCTAGGCGTGGCTGTGACCTGCTCTAGCGTGTTGCTAGGTGGTGGGTTGGCGGTAGTGTTGGCGCGTTTGTCTTTCCCGGTTGCTGCGTTAATTGGTGCGTTGCCGTTGTTGACGTTAGTTGTACCGGATGTGGTGGTGGCCGCGTCATGGATAGTGGTGTTGGGTAAACAGGGCCTAGTCAACAATTGGTTAAGCGCATGGGATGTGCAACTGCCTTCCTTGTTCTCGTGGTGGGGGCTGATTTTCGTGATGACGCTCACCAACTATGTGTATGCATTTGTGCCTATTTTGGCCGGCTTAAAAAGCATGGACAGGTCTTTGGAAGAGGCCGCTAGCAGTTTGGGTAGACCTCCTTTGCAAGTGCTGTTGACGGTCACGCAACCGTTGATGCTGCCCGCCATAGGCGCAGGTGCCTTAATCGTTTTTATGCATGTGATTGGTGACTTTGGCGTACCAGCTTTATTGGGGGCACATACCCCGGTATTAGCCGTCAAAACCTACAACGAGTTTGTGAGTGAAATGGGCGGTAGCCCGCAAATGCAAAGCACCTTAGCGACAGTGTTAATTGTGTTGGGCCTGCTGGTGCTAATGGTGCAAAAGGGCGTTGTAGAACGCCGCCAGTATCAAATGGAGTCTGGCCGTACTCCATTGACCATCCGCATCTCAGGGCTGCCGTCTGCATTGGCTGTGATCTTTGTGTGTGGCGTGGTGCTGGTATCCATCGTACCCGTTGTGGTGGTGTGTATTACGGCGTTCACCAAGTCTATGGGGCCAGTTTTACGGTATGGCTCGTGGACATGGCAGCACATGGAACACGCGTTGATGCGCGCGCCTGAACCTTTGTACAACTCTTTATTTCTAGCCACTATTGCCACTGTTGGCGGTGTGGTGTTCTCGGTGTTGACGGCGTACCTGATTACCAAGAGACGCTCGTGGTTAACGCATTGTTTGGATGCCGTTGTCATGTTGCCATTGACCATTGCCGGCACGGTGCTGGGTATAGCGTTGATTAATGCCTTTAACAGCGGTTGGTTAGTGCTAACCGGTACATGGATGATTATGGGCTTGGCGTATTTCTTACGCCGTGTGCCTACCAGTGTGCGTGCAGCGATGGGGCCCATGTTTAACCTGAAATCCTCTATTGAAGAGGCCTCTATCAGCTTGGGCGTATCACCGTTTCGTAGTTTTGTGAAAGTGGTGCTGCCCTTAGTGATGCCAGCCGTTTGGGCGGCGGCAGTGCTGATGTGGATCACTACGCTTTCTGAGTTGTCGGCAACAGTAGTGCTGTACTTCGGTGGCATGAACACCATGCCCATTGAGATTTTTCAATTGGTGGATAGTGGGCGATTGGCACAAGCCAGCGCATACAGCGTTATTTTGCTGCTCACTATTTTTATCCCCTTATTGTTTGCTCGTTTTGTTTGTAGATTAAAAATATAGGACTCCCATGGACCACAGTTCCAGTTATCAGGACAACGGGTTTTTTGCCCAACGGGTGTTATCAGCCAAACCGTCCGCAACCAAAGAAATGACCCGCTTAGCCAATCAATTGCGCCGCGAAGGTCGTGATGTGATTACCTTAAGCCAAGGTGAGCCAGACTTTGCTCCACCGCAGCATGTGTTGGATGCGGCCAAGCAAGCCATTGATGAAAACAAGTCCTACTACACGGAAGTCGCCGGATTACTGGCGCTGCGTGAGGCGGTGAGTCGTCAGTTCGAACGTGATTATGGGCTGGTGTATAGCCCAGACCAGATTCAAGTAGGGTGCGGGGCCAAGCAAACCTTGTACAACGCGTTGCAAGCGACTGTGCAAGCAGGTGATGAAGTTGTGATTCCTGTACCCGCATGGGTGTCGTATTCGGAGATGGTGGTGTTGGCGGGCGGTAAACCTATACTGGTGCGCTGTGGTGCTGATACGGGCTTTAAGCTCACCCCAGAACAGCTGGAAGAGGCCATCACACCCAGAACGAAATGGTTGATGCTGAACTCACCGTCTAACCCCAGTGGCGCGGTGTACTCCAAGCAAGAGCTGAACGCACTGGCAGAGGTGCTACGTCGCCATCCGCAGGTGTGGATTATGGCGGATGATATTTATGAAAAAATCCGCTACGAAAACGTTGCCTTTTCTACCCCTGCTGCTATTGCACCAGACTTGGCAGCACGTACGCTGACCATTAACGGTGTATCCAAAGCCTTTGCGATGACTGGCTGGCGCGTAGGGTATGCCGCTGGCCCGCTTGAACTCATCAAAGCCATGAATTTGGTGCAGTCACAGGCGACCTCGCACACCTGCACCATCAGCCAGTACGCCGCCATTGCTGCGTTGGATGGCCCTATGGATTTCTTAGGAAAATTTGTCAGCCACTATCAACGCAGACGAGACAACCTATTGGACTCTATAGCGCAAACACCGGGTTTGTCGTGCTTGAAACCTGATGGTGCTTTCTATGCGTTGATTGATTGCCAAGCCTTATTGGGGCAGCGTAATGCCATCGGTCAGTTGATCGCTACCGATCAAGATTTCGCCTTGTACTTGTTGCGTGAAGCAGGCGTGGCGGGTGTGCCGGGTTCGGCCTTTGGTTTGCCAGGGTACTTACGTTTGTCCTATGCCGCTTCAGACACTGATTTGGAAGCAGCACTAAGCCGTATTAAAACAGCCTGCGAGTCATTCTAGGAGACCAATGATGACTACTACTAAACACCAACGTCTACGTTCTGCACTAGCATCAGGCCGTTTCCAAACAGCAATGGCGGCGCACAATCCCTTGGCGGCTGTATTGGCAGAAGAGGCGGGTTTTGATGCCATCTGGGGCAGCGGTTTCGAGCTTTCTGCCAGCTTTGCTGTACCAGATGCCAACATCTTATCTATGGGGCAGCATTTGGATATGATGCGCGCTATCGCACAACGCACATCCATCCCACTGATTGCTGACATTGATACTGGTTTTGGTAATGCCATCAACGTCAGCTATATCATTCCGCAATACGAAGCAGCAGGTGCATCGGCGATTGTTATGGAAGATAAAAGCTTCCCCAAAGACACGAGCTTACGCAGTGATGGCCGCCAAGAATTAGTACGCATAGAGGAGTTCCAAGGAAAGATTGCAGCAGCGTGTGCGGCGCGACGCGACCCTAACTTTGTGGTGGTAGGTCGAGTAGAAGCGCTGATTGCCGGCTTGGGTCAAGAAGAAGCCTTGCGTCGAGCAGAGGCGTATGCCGAAGCGGGTGCAGATGCCATCTTGATTCATTCTAAGCAGAAAACGCCGGACGAGATCGTGGAGTTCATTGAGGGTTGGTCAGGCACAGTGCCATTGGTGCTGGTGCCTACTGCTTATCCACAGTTAACGGAGCAGGCCATTCGTGATCTGAAGAAAGTTGGGATTGTGATTTACGGCAATCATGCCATTCGTGCGGCGGTGCAAGCCATGCGCTCGGTATTTGCCCAAATCCGTGCTGATGGTGGCATACAAAACGTGAATGCTACTCTGCCTACCGTGAAAGACATTCTGGACTTACAAGGCGACGCCGTCATGCGTAAGCTGGAAAGTGAGTTTTTGCGATAAGTAGGTTGCACTGTTTAGTAGCAGCACAAGAAAAAGCCCTACACAAACTGTGAGGGCTTTTTCTTATTCTTCTGGCAGTTCCAACTGCTTACCGGGCATATCAAACTGCAATTGCTCGGGTACGCGGGTGATTCTGCACTCTATGGTAATCGCTTTGGTTACGCGGCAGCAGCAGGGCAGAATTTCCGAGGGGCCTATGAAAGCCAACGGTGGATCGGGGTAATCCACTTCGCCGTCTATTAACGGAACTCTGCACATGCCACAGTAGCCGCTGCGGCATTGGAATTCGACCTCATGGCCTGTGCGTTCCAATGCCTCCAGCAAGCTTTCCCCGTCTAGGACACGGATGACTGTACTGCTGGTGGTGACGGTGGTCACAGTTCGATATTGCTCAAGTCATCTACCGATACTTCGGCGTTGATCTGACCCACCAAGTACGAGCTAAGCTCTACTTCTTGTGGTGCAACTTGTACCGTATCCGAAGACAACCAGGTGTTGATCCAAGGGATTGGGTTGTTTTTGATACGCTCAAACGCTGGTTTCAAGCCTACCGCTTCCATACGGATGTTGGTGATGTACTCAACGTACTGGCTCAAAATGTCTTTGTTCAGGCCGATCATGGAACCGTCACGGAACAGATATTCAGCCCATTGCTTTTCTTGGTTCGCAGCGTCTTTGAACATATCAAAACATTCTTGTTCGCAATCTTGAGCAACTTTGGCAAATTCTGGGTCATCTTGGCCGGAGCGCATGATGTTCAGAATGTGCTGAGTACCAGTCAGGTGTAGGGCTTCGTCGCGTGCGATCAAGCGAATGATTTTGGCGTTACCTTCCATGAGTTTGCGCTCGGCAAACGCGAAGGAACACGCAAAACTCACGTAGAAACGGATGGCCTCAAGAATGTTCACATTCATGATGCACAGATACATGCGTTTTTTCAGCGAGTAGAGGTTAATGTCGTGCTCTACACCGTTGATGATGTGTTTGCCTGTACCCAGTTGCGAGTAGAACATGGCATCACGAATCAGGTCATCGTAGTAGGACGAGATATCAGCTGCGCGCAGCTTGATGTTTTCGTTACGTACGATGTCATCGAAAACGACGGAAGGGTCGTTCACAATGTTGCGAATGATGTGTGTGTAGGAGCGTGAGTGAATGGTTTCAGAAAACGCCCACGTTTCAATCCATGTTTCCAGCTCAGGCAACGATACCAGCGGCAAGAACGCCATGTTGGGGCTACGCCCTTGAATGGAGTCCAGCAGCGTTTGGTATTTCAGGTTGCTGATGAAAATGTGTTTTTCGTGATCTGGCAGTTTTTGGTAGTCGATACGGTCTTGCGTGATATCGACTTCTTCAGGACGCCAGAAGAACGAGAGTTGTTTCTCAATCAGTTTTTCAAAAATTGGGTACTTTTGCTGGTCGTAACGAGCAACGTTAACCGGCTGCCCAAAGAACATAGGTTCTTTGAGCTGGTCGTTGTCGTTACGCGAAAAAGTACTATAAGTACTTGGTTGAGTACTGTCATTCATCTTTGGAGTACCTCAGTATCAAATCTTGCACGCGCCACTTGCGCAGTCGTCTTCGGCTGCAACGCCTTGAGCATCATCTGCTCCATCGCGGGTATTGTGGTAGTACAGCGTTTTCACGCCCAGCTTGTAAGCGTGCAGCAAGTCTTTGAGCAGCTGTTGCATCGGAACTCGACCGTCAGCGAAACGTTGAGGATCGTAGTTGGTGTTTGCAGAAATGGACTGATCTACAAACTTCTGCATGATGCCTACCAAACGCAGGTAGCCATCGTTATTAGGCATTTGCCACAGCAATTCGTACTGGTTTTTGAGCCTGTCTAGCTCAGGAACAACCTGACGCAAGATACCGTCTTTGGATTGCTTCACAGACACCACGCCACGTGGAGGCTCAATACCGTTTGTGGCATTGGCGATCTGGCTGGACGTTTCCGAAGGCATCAAGGCTGTCAGTGTGGAGTTGCGCAGACCGTGTTTCAGAATCTCAGCACGCAGTGCTTCCCAGTCGTATTGCAGAGCTTCGGCACTGACGCCATCCAAGTCTTTTTTGTAGGTATCAATAGGCAACAAACCAGCTGCGTAGTTGGTTTCGTTGAACGCTTCACACGGACCAAACTCTTGAGCCAATTGCATAGACGCTTTAAGCAGGTAGTACTGAATAGCTTCAAACGTACGGTGTGTCAGGCCCAATGCGCTGTTATCGGAGTAGCGTGTGTTGTTCTTCGCTAAGTAGTAAGCGTAGTTGATCACGCCTACGCCCAATGAACGGCGTTTTTCGGTAGAGATTTGTGCGGCTTTAACAGGGTAGTCTTGGTAATCCAGCAGCGCATCCAAAGCGCGTACGATCAGGTCGGCCAAGCCTTCCAGTTCGTCCAAGGATTCCAATGCGCCCAAGTTGAAAGCAGACAGCGTGCACAGTGCAATTTCGCCATTTGGATCGTTGATGTCTTCCAGTGGTTTGGTAGGCAACAAGATTTCCATGCACAGGTTGGACTGACGTACCGGTGCTTTTTTGGAATCAAATGGGCTGTGTGTATTGCAGTGGTCAACGTTCTGAATGTAGATACGGCCGGTGCTGGCACGTTCTTGCATCATCAACGAGAACAGTTCCACAGCAGGCATGCTGCGTTTACGAATGGAGCTGTCTTGTTCGTATTGGGTGTACAAGCGCTCGAATTCGTTTTGGTCTGCGAAGAAGGCTTCGTACAGATCAGGCACGTCGTGCGGTGAGAACAGAGTGATGTTCTGGTTTTTGATCAGGCGTTGATACAGCGTACGGTTGATCTGCACGCCGTAATCCAAGTGACGGATACGGTTTTCTTCAATACCACGGTTGTTTTTCAGAACCAGCAGTGATTCAACTTCCAAGTGCCACAGTGGGTAGAACAGCGTTGCTGCACCACCGCGTACGCCACCTTGCGAGCACGATTTAACGGCCGCTTGGAACATTTTGAAGAAAGGCAAACAACCAGTGTGTTGCGCTTCGCCGCCACGGATTTCGCTACCCAGCGCGCGGATGCGGCCACCATTAATACCAATACCAGCACGTTGCGATACGTATTTCACGATAGCGCTAGTGGTTGCGTTGATGCTGTCTAGGCTGTCATCGCACTCGATCAATACGCAAGAGCTGAACTGGCGCATAGGTGTACGTACGCCAGACATAATAGGCGTAGGCAGCGAGATTTTGAACAGCGAAATAGCTTCGTAGAAGCGACGGATGTAGTCCAGACGGCGCTCGGCAGGGTACTTGGCAAACAAGCACATCGCTACCAGCACGTACAACATCTGTGGGCTTTCGTAGATCTGTTTGGTGACTCGGTTTTGTACCAAGTATTTACCTTCCAGCTGTTTGACGGCAGCGTAGGAGAAATCCATGTCGCGCCAGTGATCAATGAAGTCATTGATCTGATCAAACTCTTCACGGCTGTAATCAGCCAATAGGTGAGGATCGTATTTGCCGATTTCAGTCAGATGCTTCACGTGATCGTACAGGTGAGGCGGCTCAAACTGGCCATAGGCAATTTTACGTAGGTGGAAAATAGCTAAACGAGCGGCCAAATATTGGTAGTCGGGCGTCTCTTCAGAGATCAAATCTGCCGCTGACTTAATAATGGTTTCGTGAATATCGTTAGTGCGGATGCCATCGTAAAACTGAATGTGCGATTGCAGCTCTACTTGGGAAACGGATACGTTGTTCAGGTCTTTGGCGGCCCAGTCAATAACGCGATGAATTTTGTCTAGGTCGATGGGTTCAACCCGTCCATCGCGCTTAGTGACCATCATTTGTGTGGTTTGGTTCATTTGGCTACCTGGAAAATGTGTTTGGACTGTGTGATGCACAAAAGAAAGAAATGTCGCCTCGATCAGAGGAGGCGGGTGTACCTAAAGAACGTTGGAAGCAATAGGCCAGCGCGTTAGCACATCTTTTGTGTGGAAAGCTTGGTCACTAGATATACATCTATATATAGTGTTTACGGATGAGAGTATACACCATATGTAGTGGATTTGTATGCGGCAACTCTGTGGCCATTTCACCTAATACTTTCCCTTCCATGTAGCAGTTGAACACGTTAAGGAAGGCGAATAAAGGAGTTTTCGGTCGCGGCTTTGCCCCTATTGTGTAAGCTAAAGTGACAGTTTTTTTAGCTGATAACACCCAATAAGCATGCCGCTTTTTGGAGGGTGTTTTAGGGGGCTTCTGTTACAACCAAATACGATTGTGACCAGTTCGGGCATGGAGTTTTAGCACGCAGGACACTTGTTCCTGTGCTGTCATGAGCGATTTGCTGGTCGTTGCACTCGTTGCCTGAGTGCGAAAGAGCACGATGATACGCCAGTAACCTAGGGTAATCCACTAGTTTTTGGCATGTGAAATGTTGCTAAAGCGGCCACTCTATACGCAGCAAGGTGCCGTGGTTGAGCGAGGCTTGGCAGGATGCTTTGCCACCATGCGCTTCTGCAATAGCTTTGACTACCGCCAGCCCTAATCCTGTGCCACCACTATGGCGTGCGCGGGAAGGTTCCACACGATGAAATGCATCAAAAATGTGCAAGGCTTGATCGGGTTCTATACCTGGACCGCTGTCTGCCACGCTGATGCAGCATTGGTAGTCAGTCGCGTAGGCACTGACCACTACCTCGCCAGGTAGGGCGTGTTTTTGTACGTTCTCAAGTAAGGCTATTAATGCCTGACGAATGCGCACAGGGTCGCACCGTACGTCGCTGGTATTCTCATAATGGGTTTGTACGCTAAAGCCCCTGGCTTCAAGCGTGGGTTTGAACATTTGTACTACTGACTCTATATCGTCACTTAAACTGACAGGAAAGAGGTCTAGCTCTAAACGGCCGCTTTCTTTCAGACTCAGGATACGCAAGTCTTCAATCAACCTGTTTAGCCCCTCAACTTGGTGTAGCAGCCCTTGAAACAAGGTTGCATCAGGTGTGAATACTCCGTCGGTCAGGCCCTGCAAGCGTCCCCGCAGAATCGTAACAGGGGTACGTAATTCGTGCGCAATGGCAGCATTCCAAAATGAGCGCTGTGTTTCCATGGACTCTAAGCGCTCGGCCATGGAGTTAAAGTCATCCACCAATTGCGAGGTTTCATTGGGGGAGTTCTTGCTGGAAATGGCACGTACATGCAGATTGCCCTCGGCTACTTGGCGCAGGCTTTGTATGACCGACTCCAGCGGGGACAAAATACGTCGTGACAGCTTGATGGCAATAAGCGTCGCGCTGGTTAGAGTGATGATGAAGATCGCTCCTAACCAAGCCAAGTCTACGCTGGTAAACATGGTGTCTTCGTCTATGCTGTCTGGCGAAAAGATCGCCAGTATGCTGTAGAACACATAAGAGCCTACAAAGCACAGTAAGAGTACGCAAAATACCAGTAGACTCAGCGAGAGGATGGCAAGGCGACGCAGGCCAAAGCGCTGGCTCATGAGCGATTTCCAAATCTATAGCCTATGCCACGTACACTGGCTGGCACGCCTTCTATACCTAATTGTTCGATTTTCTTGCGCAGCTTGCTGATGTGGCTGTCTACGGTGCGCTCTAATGAATCTCCCTCAGGCAAGCAGGCTTCTAACAATTCACTGCGAGAAAAAGCGCGATTGGGTGTGCGCATCATGCATTCCAATAGCTTGAATTCAGTCAGGGTGATATCTAGGGTGATGGCTTGCCCATCTTTAAACACACAGGCTTCGTGGCTTTCCTGATCAATTTGGAAGTCGCCCACACGTATGACTTGTCGGGTGTCTACCGTTTGCACACGCGTACGGCGCAGTACCGCTTGCACCCGTGCAACGACTTCAGCGGGATTAAAGGGTTTGACGATGTAGTCATCAGCACCGATGCGCAACCCCATTAACTTATCCACATCCTGATCCAACGCGGTCAGCATGATGGTAGGCGTATCGTTTTTATGACGTATTTCATTCAGTACTTGCCAGCCATCCATGCCGGGTAACTGTATATCTAGCAAAATGAGGTCAGGCTTTAGGCTTTGATGTAGCGTCAGTGCGCTATGGCTATCAGGGGCGTGGGCAGTACGTAAGCCACAGCGTTCGAGGTAGGCCTCTAAAATGATAGCGATTTCGTGTTCGTCTTCAACAATCAAAATTAACGCTTGCGATACATTTTTAGACGTAGAACGAGTGGGCTGTGTGAGCACAGAAATTCCTTCTTATATCGAATGCCTAGCATTCTATCTCTATCACCGTTGAGAGAAGTATCCTATTGGTATCAGAGGGTAGTAATGGCTACGGGCTATAGGGGTAGTGTGCTGCTGTTGAGCACTGTGTTTTTCTTTTTAATTTACACGTTTGGATTCGATTTGTTTCAAATGGCAATAGTGAGTTTGGGGCTTCATGCTACGGTTGCCACCTGTGTAGTAGTTGGTACAGCAGGTGCGTAGACGGAGCAGAAGTAGTATGAGAATGTGTACACGGTTGATGATGGTTGGTGGTTTGGCGCTGGCGTTGGCGACACCGGCATTGGCAGTCTCTAATAAAACCGCCAATACGGTGATCGGGGCTGGGCTAGGAGCTGCCGTAGGTGCTGTGCTGTCCGATGGTGATGCAGGCGTTACATTGGGTGCAGCCGCTGCGGGCGGCCTGCTTGGTAATGTAGTAACGTCTGAGTCACATCGAGATCGTCGTGCGGGGCGTCATGGGCATAGACACGACAACGGTTGGCATAAACACAACCACAACAAGCATAAAAGACGTCATCATCGCTAGTAAGGCTGCGTTTAGGCAGCATGTTTTGTTGTTGATGAAGAGTGTTTTATGAGGATTCAAATCATAGAATCTGCTAACTGGGCTGATATTTTGCGCATTCAAGCTCAGTCGTATGCAGCAGATATCCTTGAGGATGAAGCGGTACTACGCAGCAAATGGGCATCTGCACCGCAGCACAACGTGGTGTGCGTAGATGATCACAATACGATATTGGGCTATTTGCTGAATCATCCTTGGCATACCGAAGAGCCTCCAGGTTTGCACGAAAACCTGCAAGCGGGCTTACCGATCAAAAGTTGGCATTTACATGATTTAGCGATTTCTCCTTTAGCCCGAGGCAAAGGAGTGGCGAATCTATTGGTGCAGCATGTGATGGACAACGTGCAGCGAATGAATGTTGCATCAGTGAGTTTGATTGCTGTGCAAGGCTCTACGCCTTTCTGGTCTCGCTACGGTTTTGAAGCGCAGGAGGCATCTGCTGCCACGTGTGAAAGCTATGGTGGCGAAGCGGTGTGGATGAAGCGCCGCTTTTTGTAATGTGATCAATTTTTGATCAGTGTATAGCTAGCCAACGCCGTTGTTAGCGTTGGCGCTATTACCCCCGCCTTGTCCTCAGTGTTATACACAGGGGCGGGGGATAACCTACTTTTATCCCAAACGCATTTCGTTTATATCTAGGCGGTGAGTCATTTCGCGCGCGAGTTCATCAGAGATCTTCTGCTGTCTTGCTAGTTTGAAAATAGTGCTGCGAGCCGCGTGTAGGGCGGCTTTGGTCAAACGCATTTCCATCTCGTATTGTTGGCGTGTCACGCCTTGGGTGTCAGAGTGATCTGGGCTACCTAGGGCTTCATGCAGATTATCGAGGACGCGTTGTAGGGTGTCTTCACCATGCTGCTCAAAGAAATCGTGATAAAGCTCCTTTTCTTTTTCCACAAGGGTGGCAAGAATACGGTTGGCTTCATCGTGGGCGCTATTCCAGGCAAGCAAGCGTTGTTCTTCTCGCTCGGAGTACTGGGCTTTAGCCTGATTTTTTAGAAAATAGGGCAGTGCAATACTGGCCGTAATCAGCGAGACAATAATCACACTGGCTGCGAGGAACACCGCTAAGTCTCGGGCAGGAAAAGGCGTGTTATGTCCTAATGTTAAGGGCAGCGACATCACACCAGCCAAGGTCACTGCGCCCCTGACACCGCCAAAAGATATGAGCCACAGTACACGAGAACTTAATTGTTCTGGCAGGTTCTGTGGACGATAGCGTTTGGGCAGCTTATTTAATATCCACAAGATGGCAGCCACCCACACGAATCGAAACAGCGACAGCACTATACAAATGACCAAGGCATAGAGCAGCATCCAGCTAGGGTTTTGATGACCGGTTTCGCGAACCACATCCATCGCACCGTAGAAGATTCCAGGTAACTGTTCGCCCAGTAAAACAAACATTGTGCCGTTTAGGGTGAATTGCAGCATGTCCCACACGACGTAGCGGCGTACGCGAGTCATGGCGCCTTCTAAACCAGACAGGTCGGAGTGCGCCAAGGTAATACCAGCTGCTACAGCAGCAAGAATGCCTGAGGCTTCTAAATGTTCAGCCAGCATGTAGGCACAAAACGGCATCAGCAGGCTAAAGAGTATTTCAGAGCCTGCCTCTTCGCCATAACGTCTGATGAATTGATTGCGTACGAAAATCAGTGCGCGGGCAACCACCATACCGGCTAACAGCCCTACGATGGCTACCCACAAAAAAGACAGGGTGGCTGATGACAGGACAAAGGTGCCAGTCGCCGTCGCGGCTACTGCCAACCTGAAGGCTACCAAACCGCTGGCGTCATTAAATAGTGCCTCGCCTTCCAAGAGCGACATGATGCGCTTGGGTACGGGTAGTTTGCGAGTGATCCCGGATACCGCTACGGCGTCTGTAGGGGACACAATAGCCGCCAAGGCAAAAGCCACTGGCAAAGGCATGGCAGGGATCATCCAATTGATCAAATACCCTAGGCCCACAACTGTAATCAGTACCAAGCCAAAGGCAAGGTGGAAAATACCTAACCTATCGCGACGTAGGCTGTCTTTGGGTATACGCCAACCATCCATAAACAAGAGTGGTGGCAGAAAGAGGAAAAAGAAGATATCAGGATTAAGCGCAATCCCCTCGTTAAACACGCCCGAAATCAACATGCCCAAGGCTATCTGAATAAGCGGCAACGGAAAGGGGATGGGTAAAATCCGTAATATGGCACCGCTAATTAAAACTGCAATAAAAATGGTCAGAATAAGACTGATCAGTTCCACGGTTTTTCCTTTGTTGTCTTTATTCTACTGAAAGCCCAAAGGGGCATCGTTTGATAGATGGGGGCAGTGTTACTATCTTGTTTGCATTTTACGAGTTTGTCGTGTCCTGGCTCAAAGGTATTGTGAATGAAACCCCTTAAGCTGTTGTTTCTTTTTTTTATAGCCACCTTATCTGGGTGCGGCCAGGCTAGAGCACCATCTTTTCTTTTATTTGGTTCGTATTTCCCTTCTTGGTTAATAGGCGTAGGCGTTTCTATTCCTATCGTGCTGCTGATTAGAATGGTGATGATACGTACAGGTATAGAAGAATACATACCTGCACGTTTATTGGTTTATGTGTCCATGGTGGTGTTGTGCACCATGGCGTTCGCTTTTATTTATTCTCCGCGTTGAACGTTATGGCTGATACCAGACAGCATCTTGCGAAAAAAAATCTGGCACGGGTAATCGCTGTGCTGGTGGTCGCCCTGGCAGTATTCATTGGTTATTTTTTTTGGGGTTTTCTTAAAAATCACCCTGTATCTGAAGATGCCACCATTCAAGCAGAGATTGTGCATATTAGTTCTGCTGTGCCAGGGAAAATCATAGAACTGAATGTGAAAGAGGGCGATCGCGTCACTAAAGATGCGGTGCTGTTTCGCTTAGATCCCGAAGTTTATGAGTTGCGTGTGCAGCAAGCTAAAGCTGAAGTGGCTGTAGCGACAGCAACCTTGGCAACCATTAAACGTCATATACGTGCTGAAACCTCTAATGCGTCTATTGCTGATGAGCAAATACGCCGGGCACAGACAAATTTGGAATTAGCGAGCAGAACGGTACAACGTTTGCGTCCATTGGCTCAAAAAGGCTACGTGACCAAACAAGAGTTAGATACGGCAGTAACGGTAGAGCGTGATGCGCGTGTGAGCCTAACCCAAGCGCAATCCCAAGCCGAAGCAGCAGAAGCATTAATTGGTGAAACTGCCGCTGCTGAAGCTACCTTGGAAGTTGCACAAGTGGCCTTGGCGTTAGCTGAAAAAGCGTTGGATGACACCGTTATACGCGCCCCAAATAATGGTTTAGTAGTGGGCCTGCATGTGTCGGAAGGCGAACGCTTGTTGCCTGACCAGTCGTTATTCACCTTGATTAATTCAGACCACTGGTTTGCCACGGCTTATTATCGCGAAACAGATTTACCCGCCATAGAGTTGGGTTCGTGCGCGACGGTCTATACCATGATGGCTCCTAAGCGTACTATTGAAGGTAAGGTGGTAGACATAGGGTGGGGGGTCAGCACTGAAGACATGTTGTCGTTGCCGCGCTCATTGCCTTTCGTGCAGAAATCACTGAACTGGGTGCGGGTGGCACAGCGCTTCCCCGTACGTGTCCAATTGGATAATCCTCCTGCTGAATTAATGCGCATGGGGGCATCAGCCTCTGTCTCCATACGCTCTGGCGATGCGTGTCAGGAGCACTGATGTCGGCAGCACTATGGCAAGCCATCAAAGCCGAGCTAGTACCTTTTGAAGGTAGGCTAGGGATGGCATGGCGTGTAGCGGCGATTTGTTCGCTTACCGCAATGGTGTTCATGATTTATCAAATACCACTAGTAGCGATTGGCTGCTATTTAGTGTTGTTTCTGATTCGCCCCAATACGGCTGAAAGTATGCTGATGGCCATTGGCATTTGTGTGCTGGTGTCGTTAGTGGTGGTGCTGCTGTTCATGTTGACCCGACTGGCTGTAGAAAGCCCGTTGTGGATCATGACCATTATTGCGGTGGGCTCGTTTGTCTTTCTCTATTTAGGCGCCGCCAGCAAGCTAGGGCCAGCAGGCAGTATTTTGGCCTTGGTGGTGGCATTTATTATGACGCTGGTGGGCTACGTGCCTTTTGGTGAAGTCGCGACCCGCGCCATTTTGTATGCATGGTTAATGGCGCTGACTCCTATGGGCGTCTTGTTGGCCTTCTTAGCGGTGGTGGGGCCGTCGCCACGTCGGTTGACCCGCCAACGGCTAGCAGAACGTTTGCAGTTGGTGGCCGCCAGTTTGCGACAAACAGCAGACCTGTCAGACTTAGAAACCGCTTTGCGTGAGGGCAATGACTTCCTCACTAAAACCATTATTTTTGTGAAGCTCTTTAGTTTGAGCACCCGTGCCGAACTACAGCGCATACAAGCACTGCAACACAATAGCTATCAGTTGTTATTGGCGTGCAAAGCGCTGACACGATCATCTCAGCGTGATGCTGATAGCGCTGAGTGGTTGGCAGAACGTTGCGAGGCATGGGCTGCTGCGGTGTTGTGCGGCGAAGCGGCTGAAGATATCACTGTCCCGACGTTGCAACTGCCTAATAGCGCCTGGCAACGTATCGCGTATTTGGTAGAGCATGTGGTGGAGTCTTTGCCACCAAAAGAAAAAAGTCCTACGTCGGGTTTCTTTTTACCGGATGCACGAACTAATCCTACTTATCAGTATTACGCGCTGAAAACGACTGCAGCGGCCATCATTTGTTATCTGGTGTACACCGCTTTGCAATGGCAAGACATACACACAGCCATGATCACCTGCTATGTGGTGGCCTTGGGCACTACGGGTGAAACGGTACACAAGCTGACCCTACGTATCGTGGGATGTTTGATTGGTGCAGCGTTAGGTGTAGGCTCGCTCTTATTGTTGATGCCATACATGACGTCCATCGGCGAGCTGATGTTGCTGGTGTTTGCCGGCACTTTATGTGCAGCGTGGGTGTCAGTAGGCTCTGAGCGTATCTCATACGCCGGTGTACAAATTGGCCTAGCATTTTTGCTGACGGTACTACAAGGTTTTGGGCCAGATGTAGAGCTGTCTGTAGCGATGGACCGTATTCTGGGGGTGTTGCTGGGGAATGCCGTGATGTATGTGATGTTTACGCGGGTTTGGCCGTGGAGCACCACTAAAGCGGTAACGCAGCGTTTACAGCAGTTGCTAGGTTGGTGGCGAGAAAAAGCTGCTGCGCAGCCCACATGGCAAGCATCGCAATGGCAGGATGTGGGTGAATACATTGTGGGTGAAGTGGCAACGGTTAGAGAGCAACTGGTGATGCGGCACTTTGAGCCTACCGCCTTACGCCCCGCTACACAGCAACAACAGGTATTGCTGACTATGCCCGATGCCTTAGAAACGTTGTATTTGCAGGCAGCATTCCCGCAGCACGACGTTACCGAACAACAGGCAGCCGAGTTAGTGCAGGCCTTAGAGAAATTGGATCAACAGCTGTTGGATAGCGCAACGGACGATGTGGGGTCGTTGGCTATGGCAAAGGGACAAGAATGAAAGAGCCATTACGTACAACGGCAGTGAAACGGATGACGGTGATAGCACTGGGGGCGCTGCTCAGTGGCTGTGCTTACACCAGCATAGAGCGCGCACCAGCACAGCATGATAAACCGTGGCAGGGCAATAAGAGCATGGTGGCTTCTATGGCTTACCAACCTGCTGGGGTAACGCTAGAAGAAGGACACGAGTACGGCTTGGCCGAACTTATAGATTTAGGCCAGCGTAACAACATGGAAACGCGACAGGCGTGGAATCGAGCTCGTGAGGCTGCTTTGTCGGTGGGCTTGGTGGAAGCCACCTTCTTGCCGGTATTAAGTGCTAACGTGATTGCTGGACACCAACGTTCCTCAAGTCCATCACCCTTGGCTAATTTGGGCGGCGGTGATCGTATCCGTACGTCGGTAGAGGGTGTGGTGCCCGCCTTAACCTTAGGGTGGTTATTGTTTGACTTCGGTAAGCGCGAAGCCTTACTAGAGGGGGCTGAACATATCTCGTTCGCCAGTAATGTGTTGTTTAACGCTGTGCATAAAAAAGTCATACGCGATGTGACGGATCAGTTTTATCAGTACAACACCGCCAGACACCGAGCACAACTGGCACAAGAGGCTCTGAAAAATTACCAAGCAGTAGAAGACGCTGTGACGGCGCGTTTGAATGCGGGTGTGGCGACACGTTTAGACCTAGTGATGGCACAGCAAGCGGTTGCCCAAGCCAAATTGTATGTGGTGACCAGCCAAGGCTTAGAGAAAAATGCGTACCTGACCCTATTGAAAGTGGTGGGCGTGAACCCCGCCGAACAGGTCAATATTGCCTCAGCAGTAGATCACCGTTTACCAGCTCCGGCTGATCCCATGACAGAGCAGGTATTACAGAAAGCGATTCTGGAGCGGGACGACGTGGCTGCGGCGTATGCAGCGTTAAAAGCCGCAGAAGCGGGCGTCAAAGTGGCTAAGGCTGACTTTATGCCTAGCGTTTTTATGGGTGCAGTACTCGCGAAAAATCGTACGCAGTTTGATGTGCAAGACCTACCTATTCCTTTACCCGGGCTAACCAACCGCTCTACCTCTACCGGGGTGTTGGTGGGTGTGAGCATCCCTATCTTTGATGGTGGCTTGCGTAGCACGTTATTGAGTAAAGCAGAGATCCATAGGCAAGAAGCAGAAAACACGTTGCAAGCGTTGCAGCGTGATGCGTTGCGTGAAATTATTGCTGCGGAAACGATGTTGGATTCGGCATTGCAAAGTTACCAAACCGCGACCGATTTAGTGAATGCAGCTGAGACAGCATATGACGCTGCGTTGGATGCTTATCAAGTCGGTGTAGGCACCATTACCATGGCAACCGAAGCGGCTAGTGCTGTATTGTTGGCCAAGCAAGCGCAAGTAGATGCGCATAGCGCATCGTTAATCGCTGCGGCGAACTTAGCCTTTGTGATGGGTGAGTAAAACAAAACAGGCCGCATGATGCGGTCTGTTTGTTGTGAGCTATGCGCTATGGTTACAGCGCCGGTGTACCGAGAATCTGTTGCCCTGTACCCAGTTGTTTTTCTATGGCACGACCAATAGATAACAAGCGTCGTTCCTGTCTATTGGCGCACATCAACTGCAAGCCTACAGGTAAGCCCAAGCTGTCTGCACCTACTGGCATGCTCAGCGCACACAAATCCAGCAAGTTAGCGATAGAGGTATTGCGCAGTGTCAGCAGGTTGGCGTGACGGTACGCATCGGTTTGGCGCATGGCTTCAATAGTAGGTGGGGCAATAGCGATAGTAGGAGTCATCACCACATCTACCATTTGGAATAGTGGTTTAACTTGCTCTGCCCCCGTGTCCAATACGCGGCGTCGGCGTAGGTATTCATTGGACGTCATGGTGCTGGCAGCTTCTACACGCATTTGCACCATAGGATCTAAACGCTCTAACCACTCAGGCAAGCTGTTGTGCAAAAGGTCGGACAGCTCAGGCGCACCTAATCCACCCACTTTAAACACGTCATACACTTCATTGCAGTGAGGAATGTGTACGGGTACTAGCGTAGCCCCCCATTGCTCGAATTTGCCCAAAGTTTGGCGTATGAGTTGTTCAATATCGGGCGATACGTCATCCCAGAAGAAGTGCTCCGGTACACCAATGCGCAAACCTTGTAGGCTATGTAAGGCTGGTACAGCGCTGTCATCGTGATTGATGTGGCTATCCATCGCGCAGAAAGCAAACGCTAAATCTTCTACGCTACGTGCCAACAATCCGGGAGTGTCCAGCGTGGGGGATAGCGGCACGATATGCTGGTTTGACCACAGTTGAGCGCTCAGTTTCAGCCCGGTTGTACCGGTAAACGATGCTGGTATACGCACTGAGCCAGCAGTGTCTGTACCCAGAGCCAACAAGGCACTACCTTGCAGCAAACTTACCCCAGCACCAGAGCTAGAGCCACCAGGTACACGGTGCTCACCTTGTACAGACCACGGATTAACGGGTGTACCCCAGTGGGCATTGGTGCCTATGCCGCCAAAGGCAAATTCCACCGTATGGGTTTTGCCGGTAATGGGGGCGAGCTGAGACAACAGACTACGCACCACAGGACCTGCTTGTTGCCAGTTACTGGGCAGCGCATGAGAGGAACCCGCAAACACAGGCATATCAGGCACGCCGTATAAGTCTTTGACGGATGTAGGAATCCCCATCAATGGGCCCAGATCAATACCTTGCTTAAGCAAACTATCAATGGCGCCAGCTTGTTTTTGTGCGGCCGCGCCATTCCAGTGTTTATAGGCGTGCAACACCGGTTCGTGTTGGGCATAGTTCTGTGCGCACTCTTGCATCAAATCGTGGGCGCTTAGCGAGCCATCGCGTAGTTGTTGATGCAAAGACTGTAGAGAAGCTGTCTGTGTGGTCATGGGTAGTCTCGTATTCTGATTGTTGCTGGTATTAGTGCTTATGCTGCTTAGTCGAAATGGCTTGATGGCGAATGCGCCAGTCGCTCAGTGCTAGGCAAGCCAGCTGACGCTTTCCTTGTGCCACGAGTTGGGCAGAAGGGGTGTCAGTAGGTTGTAGTTCACCACGCTCATTCCAATTCAGGTAATGGGGTTTCCACAGGTTGCTGATGGCACCTTTGTCGCTGATGGAGACGCCATTGCCGCCATCAGAGGAAGAAAGAGTCATGGCCGTTGCTTCAGTAGGTGCTGCTGGGGTATAGAGGTCGCGGCCAGACGAGCGAGGTAGTGGTTGAGCTGGCAAAGAGTGTGCCCATAGCGTCGGGAAAATGTCTCGATGACTGCTCCATGCATGCAAATCTATAGGCGCTGTGGCATGTTTATAGGCTGTAGGAATGTAGAACAAAATGGGCACACCAAATTTATAGGCTAGCTTGGTGCTGTCAGGGTAAGCAAACAGCGTTCTGCCGTTGTGGTCTCCGGAGGCAGCAAACAAGGTGTGATCCAGTAGTTTCTGGTGTTCCAGTGTATTGAGGAACTCACCTAGTGCATTGTTGGCGTACTGGTAGGTCTGTAAAATGGATAAGCCTGTAGCGGCATCGGTAGCCATGTCCGCACCCAGAGCAGCCGTATCTAATGCAGCAGGTGTGTAGTGAGCAGGAATGCGATAGGGTGGGTGGTTGGTGACAGACAGCATAAACAGCATGACTTTTTCACCGTGCTCATCAGCATCTTTGAGTAGCTCAGCGGCATATTTGAACATCCACTCGTCATCTAAGCCCCAAGTGTGGGAAGAGGCATCAGGGAAGCGTGTGCGAATGTCGTTTTCGTCATGCACTTCATCAAAGCCTTGTCGGAGTAACACTGTATTCAGTTGTCGCCAACTACCAGGGCCAGCGGTCACAAATACGGTGCGGTAGCCGGCATCTTTATAGGGCTTGATACGCGATGTGTCGTAGCTTTGATAACCATAGCGACTTTGGGTAAGTGGCGAGATAGGCGTGTCGAGTAACACCGCCTCTAGACTTGGGTGTGTACCATTTTCTGAGGAAATAGCACGATCGAAATAGTCAGCCTTGCCCTCTACCCAAGGGCGTAGTTGGCCTAGAACGTCGTTTTTTTTGGGATCATCATAGTCCATTAACTGACGTCCCCAGGATTCCATCAGTGCTACTACGACGTGTGGTGCAGGCGTATCAGCTGTAAATGTCGCCGGATATGCTTGAAAGAGTAGGCTGTTCTCGTCCAGTGTTGAATCTGGGTAGTCATAGCATTGCTGCGCTGCCTCTTGCCATGAGGCAAGACCGGCTAGCCGAAGTGCGACATCGGGATCAGTGCCTAAGTCATTACTTTGGCGTTCTTTGCGTGCTAAATCTAAGGCATGCAGCCCACTGGGTACTAAGCTATTCACAAATGTATCTGAGGAAACTGTCATGTGCATGCTGCGCAATGGAAACTTGCCTACGCTGCCACGCCCCAACAATGCCAGCACTGCAACGCTACCAATGACGAGCACAGCTAAGCCAGCGGCACTGCTGTGTGATAGAGGATGCGATAGTCGGTACTGCCCCCACCGTTTAGCCAACCACCATTGCACGCCGCTACCAATAAAGATCAGTGCGAGCAAGGAAATAACAGGGAAGTCTTGCCACATGGTTTGCACAATGGCAGAGGTGTCGTCCTCACCAAAACCGAAGATCAATGCATTGATGGGGCCTTGGTAAAAGGTGAAGTAATAGAAGTTCACCACGCTCAGCAGATTCAGCGCTACCAGTAATACAAAAGCGTAAATTAGGAAGAAGGCGTAAAAACCTTTCCAAAGTGTTGCTGAGACCCTATAAAACACCAAGCTGATCAAAATAAAAGGCCCCATTAGGATGGCCAAGAACTTAAGATCAAAGCGTAGACCTATCCAGAATGCGCGCCCCACATCCGCTTGAAACAATGAAATGTTGGCGGGGCCTTGAAAGTACAGTAAGGCAAGTCTGGCCAGCGCTAATCCTAGTACAGCCAGTAGTATCAGCATCCATACAGTGCGAAACAGGCAAGACCAGCGGGTACGGAAAGAGGGGGCGGGTGAGGCGTGAAAGACGGTGCGCATGAAGTGCAAGAGGCTATTTTAGGTTTGAATATGTTGTCTGTATGCGATGGATACAGTATAGCTGGGAACTGTGCGGACAAATGGCCCCTTGCATGAGTACAATTCACTAAGATGTGGTTCTATGATAATTGCATCGGTTTTATAGCAAGCGTTCCTGATTGAATGATGTGAGCGCATGAATCCTGAGGATTTTCAATAATGTTTGAACATATTGACGCATATGCTGGCGATCCTATCTTTAAGTTGGTTGAGCTGTTCCAAGCTGATCCACGTAAAGATAAGGTGAACCTAACTATTGGCCTTTACTATGATGAAGAAGGGAAAATTCCCTTACTGGCATCAGTCCAAGAAGCGGAGAAGCGCAGCGCGGCGTTGAAAAAGCCACGAGCGTATCTGCCTATGGAAGGTCTGGCTAGCTACCGTCAGGCTGTTCAGCATTTGTTGTTTGGTGCGGATAGCGTTGCTGTGAAAGACGAGCGCGTCGTCACTGTACAAACACTGGGTGGTACAGGCGCACTGAAAATTGGTGCCGATTTCCTGCACAAAGCATTCCCGGCTGCTGAAGCACGTGTAAGTGATCCAGCTTGGGATAACTATTACGCGGTGTTCCAAGGCGCTGGCGTACCTACATCGTCATACCGTTACTACGATGCTAAAACTCAAGGCTTGAATTTCACAGCCATGATGGAAGACATCGCTGCGTTGCCAGCACACACTATCGTGGTGCTGAACCCATGTTGTCACAATCCTACCGGTGTTGATCCTAGCGCAGAGCAGTGGGCTCAGTTGATCCCTGTGCTGAAAGAGCGCAACTTGATCCCATTTGTGGATATCGCCTACCAAGGTTTTGGTCGTGGTCTGGAGGAAGACACCTCCGTTATCCGCAGCATGGTAGATGCAGGCCTAACTTTCTTGGTCGCTAGCTCCTTCTCCAAAAACTTCTCTTACTACGGCGAGCGTTGCGGTGCATTGTCCATCGTATGCCAAAGCAAAGAAGAAGCGAGCCGCGTACAAGGTCAATTGAAAGCTACGATCCGTCGTGTGTACTCCAACCCACCTACACAAGGTGCTCAAGCGATTGCAGCCGTGTTGCAAGATGCGGAACTATTCAAACAGTGGGATGCTGAAGTAGCCGAAATGCGTGATCGTATTGCGACCATGCGTAAATTGGCTCACGAAAAACTGAAGCAAAAAGCGCCGAACTACGACTCCAGCTACTTTGTGGATCAGTTTGGTATGTTCTGCTACACCGGTCTGACTAAAGAGCAAATCCTGCGCTTGCGCGATGAATTTGGTGTGTACATGCTGGAATCCGGTCGCGTTTGCGTACCTGGTTTGAACAGTGGCAATATTGATTACTTCGTGGACGCTGTAGCCGCTGTAGTAGCACCGTAAATACCAAAAAGGTACATGGTGCTGTATGGCGCAAGTCTATTTTTAAGGCCCATTTCATGGGCCTTTTTTTTTGCCTGTCGCATTTAGGGCACTGTTACATCAAATGTGACAAAGTTTTAACGGTACTTGAGTTGGCTCAAAGGACGGCCAGAGGAAGAGGGCTAGAGTAGTTGTGACAGCAGTAGGGTTTTTCCAAGATTCTACCTGCCGTCATTCTGGCACTACTTAATTTGAAGGAAGTCATTATGAAGCCATTAAGAGCCTCTGTACTTGCTTTGTCGATTGCACTGGGTATGTCTAGCTTTGCCATGGCGCAAAGCAATGAACCTGTGCAACCAATCCCCGAAGCAAAAGCAGGCGATCCAGCCAAAATCGAGTTGGGTAAAAAACTGTTCTTTGAACCACGTTTGTCCAAATCTGGGTTTATTTCCTGTAACTCGTGTCACAACATGAGCCGTGGTGGTTCAGATAACCTGCCTACCTCGATCGGGGACAAATGGCAGCAAGGTCCTATCAACTCGCCAACCGTCTTGAACTCCAGCCTGAACTTGGCACAGTTCTGGGATGGCCGTGCAGGTGACTTGCGTGAACAGGCCGGTGGCCCTATCGCTAACCCAATGGAAATGGGCTTTACCCACGAATTGGCTGTTGGCATGCTGAATTCTATTCCTCAGTACGTTGCTGAGTTTCAGGCTGTGTACAACAAGCCTGTGATTGGTATAGACGAAGTGACCGATGCGATTGCTGCATTTGAAGAGACGCTGGTCACACCTGACTCTCCTTTTGACTTATGGTTGAAAGGCGATAAAGATGCCATCACAGATCAGCAGTTAGCGGGTTACCAACTGTTTAAAAACAGTGGCTGTATTGCGTGCCACAACGGTCCAAACTTGGGCGGTAGTTCCTACCAAAAAATGGGTCTAGTTGAGCCATATCAAACAGCGAATGCGGCCGAAGGCCGTGCAGCGGTAACAGGTGTTGATGCGGATCGCTTCAACTTCAAAGTACCTACACTGCGTAATGTAGAAATGACCTATCCTTACTTCCACGATGGTGCGGTGAGTACCTTGACTGAAGCGGTAGACATCATGGGTAGATTGCAGTTGGGCAAGAAATTTACGTCTGAAGAAAATTCCCAAATTGTGGCGTTTCTGAAGTCGTTGACAGGTAAGCAGCCACAAATCGTGTTGCCAATTCTGCCTCCATCGGCTGATGAGACTCCACGTCCTACACCGTTTGATTCCTAATCAACGGTTATGCCTAGAAAGCCCGGCACTACGCTGGGCTTTTTTGTGGGTGTGGCGTAGCTGCAAAGCAGTGTTCTGCACTTGCTATTAGCTTGAGGCAGGGTTTACGATATAAACAGTACTATTTTTATCCTATTTGTTCTGGGAACTCTCATGAAGCGTATTGTTCTGTTCGAAAATATTCACCCCAGTGCTCGCGAAGTATTTGAAGCAGCCGGCTATACCGATATCGTGACGTATAAGTCTGCGCTCAATGGTGAAGAACTGCTGGACGCGCTGTCTGGCGCGGAAATTGTGGGTATACGCTCTCGTACTCAGCTGGATCAGAATGTGCTGTTGGCAGCGCCTTCGGTGCAAGCCATTGGGTGTTTTTGTATAGGCACCAACCAAGTCGATTTGAGCGTTGCTGCGCAAGCCGGTATTCCTGTGTTTAACGCACCGTTCTCCAACACCCGCTCGGTGGCTGAGCTTGTGTTGGGTGAAGCTATTTTGCTGTTGCGCCGTATTCCTGAAAAGAACGCTCGTGTGCACCAAGGCTTCTGGGATAAATCAGCAGACGGCGCTTACGAAATTCGCGGTAAAACACTAGGTATTATTGGTTACGGGAACATTGGCTCGCAAATTGGTACCTTGGCAGAGGCTTTGGGTATGCGCGTGTTGTTCCACGACGTAGAAACCAAACTTCCTTTGGGCAATACCAAACCTTTTGTATCCCTGAAACGCTTGTTGGAACAGTCCGATATCGTGACCTTACACGTACCGGGTGGCGAACGTACTAAAAACATCATTAATGAGCAAACACTGGCGCAGATGAAGCCAGGTTCTATTTTGATTAATGCGTCGCGTGGTACGGTGGTCGACATTGATGCCTTGCACGCTGCGTTGACGAGCGGTCATTTGGCTGGTGCAGCGCTAGACGTGTTCCCTGTTGAGCCTAAAGGAGTGAACGAGCCTCTAGATAGCCCATTACGTGGCTTGAGTAACGTGATCCTGACACCGCACATTGGTGGTAGTACACAAGAGTCTCAAGAAAACATTGGCCGTGAAGTAGCCGAAAAACTGGTGCTGTTCTCACGTAGTGGCGCGACTAAAGGGGCGGTGAACTTCCCTGAAGTCCCTTACGTAGAGTGTGCTGGTGCAGCGCGTATTTTGCATATGCATCAGAACGTTCCCGGTGCTATGGGGGCACTCAGCAATGTGTTGGCAGAAAGCGGCTTGAATATCGTTGGTCAGCAACTGCAAACACGTGGTCAACTGGGCTATGCCGTGACCGATGTGGATGCGCCTGTTTCTGATGAGGTTCTGAATAAACTACGTGTACAACCTGGTACCGTTCGGTGTGATACGTTGAAAGCGTAAGCTGCTTCTACGTATAGCGCGTAGGTTGTAGAGAAACCTCTGGTGTGTAGCCAGAGGTTTTTTGTTTTCAGCGGTACTTATTGCTGAGGCGGGGACAGATGAAGACTATGACTAGCAGTGGCGAGTAAGCGTGCTGCTGTATTCATCGCACATGCTGGGGGACGGCAGGAAAGCTTTTTGTGATTTGAGACACCAAATCAAAAAAGTTTCCTATCTGTCCCCACGGATGTTTTGAGTGTAGGTAGTTTGACAGCACGTTCTGTACTTTGAGGCTGCAGCATCCGCTGTAGTCCATCATCGTTAACCAGATCAGCCAGAGTATAGCGATCTAGGTAGGCAAAGAAAGCCTGTAATGCCCCGTAGAGTATGCCGGTTAGTTTGCAGCAGCCCTGCAGCACACAGGATGACCCAGGCCCCATGCATTCCACCAACTGACAGTCGGCCTCAGTCTGACGCAGTAATTGTCCTAAAGGCAGGGTATGCGCAACTTGGGCGATTTGTAGCCCGCCGCCTTTACCGCGACTGCTGTCTACCCAACCGTGTAGGCTAAGCTGATGGGCAATCTTCATTAGATGCATGCGGGAAATGTCGTAGTGGGCGGCGATATCGGCAATGGTATGCCGTTGCCCTGGGTTAGCCGCCAGAAACATCAGTAATCGCAGCGCATAATCGCTGCTGAGGTTTAGGCGCATGCTGTGCCGCAGTTCAATTCGCGGGGTGGGGCGTCGGGATTCTGATCTATTTGGTAACCCATCCATAAGCTGCGGGCGATGCGTTTTGCAAATTCACGCGCATGTTGGGCCAATTGCTGATTGGGATGGCGTGATGTGCTGATTTCAAACTGAGCTAACCATGTACAGAATAATTCGGCGCTGAGCTCAGGTAAGCGAGCATGTTTCATCATGGGCGAGCCAGAATAGCGTGCACTACGACACAGTAAGGAAGACCAGAAATCAACCATGATGGTTAAGTGATGATCCCAATCTTGTATGTGTTTATTGAAGATAGGGCCTAGTACGTTGTGCTGACGTATATCGTCATAAAAGTCATGTACCAACTGGTGAATTTCAGCTTCGGTATAAGTGTCTAGTGTCATGGCAAGAAACGCTGCGCTTAAAGATGAATATAAAAATCATCTTATGATTGTGGCAAAGAGCGGTCAAGCATAAAAGGTAAGTCTGGTGACAGGGTGAAAAAGGGCTATCACAAAGTGATGACTACTGTTTACTATAGGGGCTTGATGATTTTCAGTATTTTCGGAGTGTAGGATGGCATTTGATTTTCACCGTATTAATGATGATTTTGCCGTGGCCCCTCAACTGAGTGCAGACGATATGCAAGCAGTAGCCGAAGCCGGATTTAAAAGTGTGATTATTAACCGTCCAGACGGTGAAGGTGGTGCGAATCAGCCTGCCTCGGACGATGTAATGAACGCCGCAAAAACCGCTGGGTTGCAAGTGGTATATCAGCCTGTGATTAGCGGCCAGATGACAGTAGATAACGTAGAGACTTTTGCGGGTCTGCTGCAAAGTATGCCTCAGCCCATCTTGGCATATTGTCGTACCGGCACGCGTTGTGCCAATTTGTACTATGCGGCCACAGAAGCCTGATATAACTCAAGTATTGCGGTAATTCAGTATTGCTGCGATGGAGTAATAGGCTTAGGCTATTGATAATCGTATTTATTCAATGGGGAGTACTCTCATGTTCAAAAAAATTCTGATCCCTACAGATGGTTCCGCGTTGTCCGCTCAGGCAGCCAACAAAGGTGTATGTTTTGCAAAACAGATTGGCGCTGAAGTGGTAGCGTTGCACGTGACTCAGCCTTTTGCAGCCACCGTTGGTTTTGATGGTATGGCAGCTGCTTACGCTATTACCGACGAAGACTACGAAAAAACGGCTTCTGAGCAAGCGAATAAATACTTGAAAGCTGTATTGGATCGCGCTGAAACTGCTGGTGTGCCAGTGACTTCCCGCTCTGTGTCCAACTTCAATGTGGCTGACGGTCTGGTGAAAGCCGCTGAAGAAGAAGGTTGCGACCTAATTTTCATCGGCTCACACGGCCGTAGTGGCTTGTCCCGCTTGTTGCTGGGTAGTGTAACTGCCAAAGTATTGAACATGGCTCGCTGCGCAGTGCTGGTGTACCGTGTAAATCAACAAGAGAACGACTAAGTGTTGCGCCGCTGTTGAGCAAATAAAAAAGCCACGTAATGTGGCTTTTTTATTGTCTATTTAAACAGAGCACTGGCTTTTACCAGTGTTTCCCATACGCCTATGAGCAAAGGGATACTTACGTACAGCCAGAACAGTGCTAACAGCACGGGAGAGGTCTTTTTGACAGTGGTAGAGGTAGGTTGTGTCATCTTGGTCTCCTGTTACTCAGCGGGCTGCAGAGAGCGCAGTGATGCGTCCGCAGGTTTATCGGAAGGCATGTGGTGTTTGGCATTTACAGGGCGAACCATCAGGTTACACAAGAAACCAATCACTAATAGCCCGGCCATGATGTACATGGTGGTGGTATAGGCTTGCGAAGCCGGCACACCGTTATCGACTTGGTACTGACGAATGTAGTTCACCAGCACAGGGCCCAGCACACCAGCTACCGACCATGCGGTTAACAAACGACCATGAATACCACCCACAAAGCGCGTGCCGAAAAGGTCAGCTAAGTAGGCAGGAATAGTCGCGAAGCCACCGCCATACATAGACATAATCACAAAGTACGCAATCACGAACAATGCTACGTTACCGGCAGAACCAAAGCCTGGCACGGTGAAGTACAGTACAGACCCCAAGATGAAGAAGATCATGTAGGTAGTTTTGCGGCCAATGTAATCGGATACGGATGACCAGAAAAAACGACCCAACATGTTAGCCAAGGACAGCAAGCCTACAAACCCAGCGGCAGCGGCAGGTGTGATGCTGGCAAAACTATCTTGGATCATGACCGATGCTTGACCCAGTACTCCAATACCAGCGGTCACGTTCAAGCACAGAATCCACCATAGCAACCAAAATTGCGGTGTTTTCAGGGCTTGGTCAATATGCACGTGATTACGGGAAATCAGCGCGTTTTGTACTACGGGTGGTGTCCAACCTTCAGGTTTCCAGTCTGGCGCAGGAATACGCACGGCCAGTGAACCGATAGTCATGGAGATAAAGTACAAACACCCCATCACCACAAAGGTTTGGGTAACGCCCATAGATGTGGGGGAGGCAAAGTAATCCATCAACCCTACAGATAATGGCGAGGCAATAAAGGCACCACCACCAAAGCCCATGATGGCCATACCTGTAGCCATACCGCGCTTATCGGGGAACCACTTGATTAGGGTAGACACAGGCGAAACATAGCCTACACCCAACCCTATACCCCCGAGCACTCCATAGCCTAAATACACTAACCAAATCTGGTGCAAGTGTATACCTAGCGCCGCTACCATAAAGCCACCACCAAAACAGCAGGCAGCAGTGAACATGGCTTTGCGGGGGCCTACTTCTTCCAACCATTTACCCGCGAATGCGGCGGATAAACCTAGGAAGACGATGGCCAAGCTGAAAATCCAGCCTAAGGTGGGGAGTGTCCAGTCATCGGGTGCCGAGGAGGTAATCCCCAACAGTCGAGTCATGGGTTCGTTGAAAACGGAAAAAGCATAAGCCTGGCCAATACACAGGTGTACAGCCAGAGCCGCTGGAGGAATCATCCAGCGGTTAAAACCAGGACCTGCCGTAATACGGGCTTTACTGAAAAAGCCATTGGAAGCTTGAGCATTAGATGTGCTCATGTTTGTCTCCTTATTCGCCATATGCTTGTAGTTGGCGTTAGTACTATTGTTTTTTAGGAAGCTAGGAGCCGGGGATAGACTGCCCCGGTCAGGTAGGTACTACAAACAGCTCAGGCGGTTAGTGCTGCAGGATCCAGTTTGGTCCTGTAGCGAGTGATTGACTCCATAACAATGGCAGAGAGTTCGCCCTTGTCACTTTTGCCATCAGGATGTTCATCTAGGTAGTTGAACAATGATTGCCGCATGCGGGGATCCCAGAACAAGCGGATATGGTTGGCAATACCTTCTAGAGACTCTTCACGATTAGGTTGAGACTCAAAAAAAGTTCCTATGCGATTGACCATCGGTATCAGGCTTTTACTATTCATAATCCATCGCCCAAAATTAAAAAGAAGTTAAACGTTGTGGGTGACTGTAAACATTGAAATGCTGTTCACGTCCAAACCCTATGAGTAATAGGTTGAGTTCCTCTGCGAGTTGTGTGGCAAGGGTAGTGGGTGCAGAAACAGCAACTAAGGTAGGAATACCGGCTGCGGCTGTTTTCTGTACCATCTCAAAACTGGCTCGGCTGGAAACCAATGCCAGACTTTGTGCTGCCATTGCCATGGCGTCATGACGCAGTAGGTGGCCAATGAGCTTGTCCAGCGCATTATGTCTGCCTACATCCTCACGAATAACTTGAATCTCACCTGCTTGGTTGGCCAGTGCTGCCGCATGGGTAGCACCGGTTTTCTCGTGCAGAACTTGCTGTTGGCGCAACTGGTGCAAGGCCCTAACTACCGTGGCAGGGGCCACATTATAAGCAGGTTCGGGCAAGGCCGGTAACGCTCGTTTTACGTCTTGCAGACTTTCTAGTCCACACAAACCACAGCCTGTACGACCAGCCAGTTGCCGCCTGCGCAGCTTAAGCTGCTGCAGGCATGCGCTGGCAATGTTTAGATCGATCACAATGCCGTCCGGCGTATGCTGCACCTGTACATCGTAAATATCGCTACTGCTGCGTACGATGCCTTCGGTGTAGGAAAAGCCAACGGCCAAGTCTTCCAAGTCCAGAGGGGTGCCTAGTAGCACTGCATGGCTAATGCCATTGAATTGCAGCGCGATAGGCACCTCTTGCGCGATGAGGTCTGGCAGTTCGCGCAGTGCAAGACTAGAGGTCTCGCACCTAACGATTTGAAACGTTGCCAGACCATCTTCGGCCTGATTGAGGGGAATGCATTCATCCGTGAGCATGACGCCTCCCACTCTTAGTTCTGGGTACTCAGTGCGGGCTTTTTCTCCTGACTGGTAGGTGCTGTTGCCACTGCAGCGGTTGTTTCCGCTTCAGGAGCTCGCGCTTCGTCCAACAACTGTTGTTGGATTTCGTTGAAGCGTGACCAGCGAGACTGCCAGTCGGATACTTGGCCAGACGTTACTTTGCTGATCTGCACCGCCGTTACCTTGTACTCAGGGCAGTTAGTGGCCCAGTCGGAGCTGTCGGTGGTGACCACGTTTGCACCCGATTCAGGGAAGTGGAACGTGGTGTAGACCACGCCGGGTTGCATACGGGATGTCACCGTAGCACGCAGTACAGTTTCACCAGCACGGCTTTTCACCGCTACGTAGTCGCCGGTACGAATGCCACGGTCTTCCGCATCGTGTGGGTGTAGCTCCAGAATGTCTTCTTTGTGCCATGCCACGTTAGCGGTACGACGGGTTTGTGCACCCACGTTGTATTGCGACAAGATACGACCGGTAGTGAGCAGCAAGGGGAACTTGCGGGTACTGCGCTCATCCGTAGGTACGTACTGTGTAATGATGAATTTACCTTTACCGCGCACGAACTCATCAATGTGCATAGTTGGGGTACCTTCAGGCGCTTCGGCGTTACATGGCCACTGTACGCTACCGCCCAGCTCGTCAATGCGCTGGTACGACACACCCGTAAAGGTAGGTGTGAGGCGTGCGATTTCGTCCATGATTTCGCGTGGGTGTTTGTACAGCATGGGGTAACCCAAGGCGTTGGACAACGCGCAGGTAACTTCCCAGTCTGCCATGCCGTTTTTGGGTTCCATCACTTTGCGTACGCGAGAAATACGGCGTTCGGCGTTAGTGAACGTACCGTCCTTTTCCATGAAGGAAGAGCCAGGCAAGAACACATGAGCGTACTTAGCGGTTTCGTTCAGGAACAAGTCTTGAACGATAATGCACTCCATTGATGCCAAGGCTGCTGCAACGTGCTGTGTATCAGGGTCAGACTGAACAATGTCTTCACCTTGACAGTACAAGCCTTTGAATGAGCCGCTCAGGGCTGCATCAAACATGTTAGGAATACGCAGACCTGGTTCAGGTTGCAGCGTTACGCCCCATTCGCTTTCAAACTCGCTACGTGCTTCGTTGTTGGAAATGTGGCGGTAGCCAGGCAACTCGTGCGGGAATGAACCCATGTCACACGAACCTTGCACGTTATTCTGACCACGCAGAGGGTTTACACCCACGCCTTCGCGGCCAATGTTACCGGTAGCCATCGCCAAGTTAGCAATAGCCATCACGGTTGTAGAACCTTGGCTGTGCTCGGTAACACCCAAACCGTAGTAAATAGAACCGTTACCACCAGTCGCGTACAAGCGTGCGGCACCACGTACCAAATGCGCAGCAACACCAGTAACGTCTTCCGTGGCTTCTGGGGAGTTCTCGGGGCGGCTGACAAACTCACGCCAGTCGTTAAAGGACTGGTCTTCGCAGCGTTCGCGTACAAACTCTTCAGCGATCAAGCCTTCGGTAGCAATCACGTGTGCCAATGCTGTCAACATGGCAGTGTTAGTGCCTGGGCGCAGTGGCAAGTGGAAGTCGGCCTTGATGTGTGGAGAATCCACCAGCTCAGTAGCACGAGGATCAACAATGATCAGACGTGCGCCTTCGCGGATACGGCGTTTCAGGCGTGACGCGAATACTGGGTGAGCATCGCTAGGGTTGGCACCAATCACGATTACCACATCGGTGTGCATCACCGAGTCAAAGGTTTGTGTACCAGCGGATTCGCCCAGTGTTTGCTTCAGACCATAACCGGTAGGTGAGTGACATACGCGAGCGCAAGTATCCACGTTGTTGGTACCGAATGCCGCACGCACCAACTTCTGAACCAAGTAGGTTTCTTCGTTAGTACAACGTGATGAGGTAATACCGCCTACAGAGTCACGGCCATATTTATCTTGAATACGACGGATTTCAGATGCTGCGTAATTCAGTGCTTCTTCCCACGATACTTCGGTCCACGCATCTTGGATGCTCTTGCGGATCATGGGTTTCAGAATACGATCTGAGTGTGTGGCGTAACCGAAAGCAAAACGGCCTTTAACGCAGGAGTGACCACGGTTGGCTTTACCGTCTTTCCACGGCACCATGCGTATTACTTCTTCGCCTTTCATTTCAGCTTTGAAGCCACAACCTACGCCACAGTAAGCACAGGTTGTGATGACGGCGTGTTCTGGCTGACCTAGGTCAATAACGGAGTTTTCCATTAGTGCCGAAGTAGGACAAGCTTGTACACATGCGCCACAGGAGACACAGTCACTGTCGATGAAGTTATCGCTCTGACCTGCCGCAATACGGGACTCAAAACCACGACCTTCTACGGTCAGTGCAAAGGTACCTTGTACTTGTTCACAGGCACGCACACAACGGCTACACACAATACAGTGCGATGAGTCGTAAGTGAAGTACGGGTTAGAGGTGTCTTTGCTTTCGTGTACGTGTGTAGCGCCTTCAAAGCCGTAACGAACATTACGCAGGCCCACCACACCCACGGTGTCTTGCAGTTCGCAATTACCGTTAGCAGGACACATCAAGCAGTCCAGTGGGTGATCAGAAACGTACAGCTCAACCACGTTTTTACGCAGTTTGTTCAGTCTTTCGTTTTCGGTTGTTACCACCATGCCTTGTTCGGCAGGGGTAGTACATGACGCAGGCGTACCGCGTCTACCTTCAATCTCTACCAAACAGACACGGCAAGAACCAAAAGGCTCCAGCATGTCGGATGCACAGAGTTTAGGAATATTGATGCCGCTCATGGCTGCAGCGCGCATCACAGACGTACCTTCAGGCACCACAACGTGTTGACCATCAATGGTCAGCTCAATCATGGTGGTGCTTAGGGATGCCGGAGTCCCTAGATCGCGTTCGCGTACGGCAACTGTTTCTAGCATAGTGGGCTCCTTAGGCGGGTTGCTGACTGGCGTCGGCAGTTGCCTTTGATTCCAGACCAAAGTCGGCGGGGAAGTGCTCAAGGGCGGACAGCACAGGCACAGGGGCCATGCCGCCTAATGCACACAGTGAGCCAGCAAGCATGGTGTCACAGAGATCGCGCAACAGTTCTACGTTGTCTTCACGTTTTTCGTTACGGCGGATTTTCTGAATGACTTCCACACCACGGGTAGAACCCACTCTACAGGGGGTGCATTTACCACAGGATTCGATGGCACAGAACTTCATGGCGTATTCAGCCATGTGGCCCATGTCTACGGTTTCGTCGAAGGCCACAATACCACCGTGACCTACCATCGCGGATACGGCAGCGTAGGCTTCGTAATCCATGGGTACATCCCAGTGTTTTTCAGGCAGGTAAGCACCCAACGGACCACCCACTTGGGCGGCGCGTAAAGGCAGGCCAGTTGCCGAACCACCACCGTAGTCATACAGCAGTTCGCGCAGGGTAATACCAAAGGCTTTTTCTACCAGACCACCTTGTTTCAGGTTGCCTGTCAATTGGAATGCCAAGGTGCCGCGTGAACGACCCATACCGTAATCACGGTAGTATTCAGAGCCTTTAGCCAAAATGGTAGGCACCGAAGCCAGCGAGATTACGTTGTTGACGACAGTAGGTTTGCCCAAGAAACCTTGCAGTGCTGGCAGTGGTGGTTTGAAGCGGATCACACCGCGTTTACCTTCTAAGCTTTCCAACAGCGATGTTTCTTCACCGCAAATGTAAGCGCCAGCGCCTTTGCGCACTTCTAGGTCAAAGGTTTTGCCACTACCGGCAATGTTGTTGCCTAACCAACCCGCTTCATAAGCACGTTTGATGGCTTGGTCTAGTGCCTGAATAGCCAATGGGTATTCGGAGCGCACGTAGATATAACCAGAGGTGGCTTCCACTGCCAAACCAGCAATGGTCATGCCCTCAATCAGCGTACAGGGGTCGCCTTCCATCAATAAACGGTCAGAAAACGTACCGGAGTCACCTTCGTCGGCATTACAGACAATGTATTTTTGGTCTGCTTTAGCGTTCAGAACGGTATTCCATTTGATACCTGTAGGGAAGGCCGCACCACCACGTCCACGCAAACCAGAATCCGTCACCATTTTGACGATGTCAGCCGGTGCCATGGTTAGGGCGTGTTTTAAGCCTTCAAAACCACCGTGAGCTTGGTACTCATCCAGGTTCAGTGGATCAATCACACCCACACGGGCGAAAGTCAGACGCTCTTGGTTTTTCAGGTAAGGGATTTCTTCGGTTAGACCATGGCACAGAGGGTGTGTTTTCCACTCAGCCGCAAACAGGCTTTCTACGTCATCAGGGGTCACGGGACCGAATGCAACGCGGCCTTCAGGTGTGCTGACTTCAACCAACGGTTCTAGCCACAGCATGCCGCGTGAGCCATTACGTACTAGCTCAACGTTGACATTTTTCTGTGCAGCGTGTTGCAGAATGGCAGCAACTACCTCGTCGGCACCCATGGCAATGGCGGCAGTGTCGGCGGGTACATAAAGTCGTAAAGGGGCTGTACTCATTTCTGTGCTCCTTCCTTGGCAAGCAGTGCATCCAAGCGATCTGGGTTCATGCGTGCGTGCGGTTTTCCATCCAGCATCACAGCAGGAGATTGGGCACAGAGGCCCAAACAGTACACAGGCTCAAGAGTGACTTCGCCATCGGGCGAAGTTTGGTGGAAATCACAGGACAGCTTTTGACGTGCGTGCTCAGCTAGCGCCTCGCTACGCATGGCCTGACAGGCCTCGGCCATACAGACTTCCAGCACGTGTTTACCAGCCGGTTTCTGACGGAAATGACTGTAGAAAGTGATCACGCCATGTACTTCTGCACGCGATAGGCTAAGTGCACGAGCGACCAACACGACTACGCTGTCTGGTAGGTAGCCGATTTCATCCTGTACATGGTGCAGGATAGGTAGCAAATTACCCTTTTTGTGGGCATGGGCGGCGATAGCAGCGTCCACGATTGCCTGATACTGGCCGTCAGCGGGTTCGAACTGACTGGCATGAGAGGGGATATGCATGGTGTACATCCTAAAACATCAGAATTTGGGTATTCTGAGGTTGCTTATATGAATTTATTTGCATAATATAAATAATGTTTTTCCTTAATCTACAAAGCAAATGCAAATATATCAATAGGAAAGCACTTGCATATTAGACAAGCGTAATATGCAGAAAATTACATAATTAAGGGTTATTACTCATCAAAAGGACAGTAGATGAGCAACCAATTTAAGGCCCAAATTGAGGCCGAATGGGTATTGGAAAATCACGATGGCGCCGCCTTTAGATTAGGCGAAGTGTTGAATTTATTGGCTGCCATTGAAAGTACCGGCAATATTACAGGGGCGGCTAAAGCCTGTTCCTTGTCGTACCGCCATGCATGGGGCGTGTTGCGTCAGGCCGAGCAACAGTTCCAAGCCACGCTACTTGAGACATCACGCCGACAAGGGACAACCCTAACGCAATTTGCCAAACGATTGTTGTGGGCAAACCGCCGTGTGCATGCGCGATTGATGCCTATGTTAGAAAGCATGGCGTCTGAACTGCAAGAAGAACTCTCTAGGTTGTATGCGACCGAACCACCACGTTTGCGTTTGCATGCCAGTCATGGTTTTGCGGTAGAGGGCTTGATGCGTCTGGCAAATGACTTATCGTATTTGCCTCTAGAACTACGCTATAGAACAGCTATAGAAGCCTTGAACTCGCTGTTACGACGTGAGTGCGACATTGCGGGTTTCCAAGTACCACTCGGTAAGTACCAGTCTCAGGCGCTGCACCATTACAGTGCATGGTTGCGTCCTGATCAGCACCAACTGATTTTCTTGAGTGATCGCAATACCGGATTATTTGTGCAGCATGGCAACCCTAAAGGGGTGCGTGGTGTAGAAGATCTATTGCGTCCCGATGTGCGTTTTGTGAACCGGCAAATAGGTTCTAGTACGCGTCATTTGTTGGGGCTGATTATTCAAGACTTAAATCTGGATTCCAACAATATTCAAGGTTATGACAGCACCGAGCTAACTCACATGGCGGTGGCAGCACACGTTGCTAGCGACATGGCTGATGTGGGCTTCGGGGTAGAAACGGCTGCCTGTAGATGTGGGCTGGATTTCATCCCTATCGCCAGAGAGCGTTACTTCTTCGCAGTACACAAAGACATCCTGGAGTCTGAACTGATTAAGCGGTTTTTAGCCTTGATACGAGGCGACGATTACCGCGGCTATATGAGTCAGTTAATAGGCTATCAGGCTGAAGGCATCGGTACGGTTATGAGTTTGGACGAGGCTTTTGGTACGGAGAAGTTGCCCGCTATATCGTAGCCTAGCGAACGGTATGCGCAACACTTCTGCTGCGAAAGAGCTTCAAAATCAGCGTGATGGCTGATAATGGAACCATAAAGTAATTTCTCCGTTACGGTACTGCGGAGGGGAAATGAATAAAAGCCTGACACACATTAATCAGCACACTACAAGCATGACAAATTCGTCTCCCAAGCAGGCGTCACCACGAGTGATCCCTCTTGCCGAAAGCGGGGTGAGGGATCAGTTAGGGCGTCCACTGCATGATTTGCGTATTTCCGTTACGGATAAATGTAATTTCCGTTGTACGTACTGTATGCCGCGCGAGATCTTCGGGCCAGAGCACGAGTTCTTAGCGCAAAAACAGTTATTGAGTTTTGAAGAAATCACCCGTGTAGCGGAATTAGCCGTGCGCATGGGCGTACGCAAAATACGCTTAACTGGCGGTGAACCATTACTGCGCAGACGTGTGGAAGATTTAGTACACATGTTGGCCCAGTTGCGCACCGTTGAGGGTAAACCGGTAGAGCTGGCCATGACGACCAATGGCACTTTACTGGCCGCAAAAGCGCGCGACTTGAAGCAGGCAGGCTTGAACCGCGTCACGGTAAGTTTGGATGCTTTAGAAGATGCACGCTTTACCCATTTAAGCGATAGCAAAGTATCGGTGCGCCAAGTATTGGATGGCATAGAAAAAGCGAGTGCTGAAGGTCTCTTCCCCGTCAAAATTAACATGGTGGTGCGCAAGGGTTTGAACGATGATCAAATCTTGCCTATGGCCGAATACTTCCGCAATACGCCACATATACTGCGTTTCATTGAGTATATGGATGTGGGTAATAGCAATGGCTGGAACATGAAGGAAGTGATTACAGGCTCCGAGATCGTTTCTCGTATTCATGAACACCACCCACTAGAACCTGTGCAAGCGAATTACACAGGTGAAGTGGCAGGGCGCTATCGCTATCTGGATGGCGCCGGTGAAGTGGGTATGATTACCAGTGTATCCCAGCCTTTCTGTGGCGACTGTTCCCGTATACGCCTGTCCCCAGAGGGACGCTTATTCCTATGTTTATTTGCTTCCCAAGGTGTGGATATACGTGGTCCGCTACGAGCGGGTGCTACCGATGATGCATTGGCGGGCTTATTAGCAGGTACATGGCGAGCCAGAAAAGACCGTTATTCTGAGGTGCGTGGCGAAGTAGGGCACAAGGCAGAAAAAGTAGAGATGAGCTACATAGGTGGTTGAGATGCGTATTGATGGCCTGATTCTAGCGGGTGGGCAATCCCGCCGCATGCAAGCCTTAGGGGCAGTAGATAAAGGTTTGCTCACACTAGAGGGACTATCTTTTGCTGGCCATGCTGCCAAACGTTTAGGCCCTTATTGTCAGAAACTCTTTATTAGCGCCAATGCGCATCAGGTCGATTATGCGGCTTGGGGGGACGTGGTGGGTGACGGTGAATACGAAGCTCAAGGGCCGTTGGCAGGAATGTTAGCGGTGATGCGTCGTAGTCAGGCTGACTGCATTGTGACCCTCCCCGTGGACAGCCCTTTTGTGTCGGATCAGGTGATTACCACCTTAGTGCAGCAAGCGTCGCTGTCGCCTGCTGTTGCTATTCATTATGCGTATGCAGCACAAGCGCATCCACTCTGCGCCTTGTTACGTACTGATTTGGTAGAGTCTTTACACGACTATTTGTCTCAGGGCGAGCGTCGCGTACAAAGTTGGTATGCATCGGTGAATGCTAAAGCCGTGCACTTTGGTGAAGCTGCTGAGGCGGAATTCTTGAATGTGAATACGCCTGAAGATTGGCAGCAAGCGCAATCACTACGCCGCTAGCTGCCAATCGCTGGGTGCTTACGTGCACCAGTGGGCAAAGTCGTAATAACGTACTTGAGTGCCTGGTGTGACATCTGTGTCGGCAGGTACTCTAGCCAAGCCTGTAGCCCATGCTAAAGAACTAATAATGCCAGAGCCTTGTTGAGGGTAGGGCGTGAGGTGCAACGAGCCATCTTCATGCGTAATGGCTTGCACGCGTAAAAACTCTTCGCGGGTCCCATGCAGAGTTGCATCGCAGTCTAGCTTGCCATAGCTGGTACGAGGCAAGGCTTGTGAGCGACCTTGCAGTACACGAACCAGAGGTGTCACCATCAAGGCAAATACCGCATACGCCGATACGGGGTTGCCCGGTAGACCAATGATAGGTGTGTTGTTCAGCTTAGCCAGCGCGACGGGTTTGCCGGGTTTCATGCGTACTTTCCACAGCTGTAACTCACCGCCAGCGGCTTCAATAGCAGGTTTGACTAAATCTTTATCACCCACGGACACACCACCTACCGTCAGCACGAGATCACAGTCATGGCTGAGTTTTTCTAACGCTGCCTGAATGCTTTCTAAGGTATCGGGGGCGTGTATAACGTGCGTAACCTCTGTCTGCATTTCTTGCGCTAAGGCGCGCAACATAGAGGCATTGGAGTTATAAATTTGCCCGGTTTTTAAAGGTTGGCCGGGCTCAGTGAGTTCGTTGCCTGTGGTGAGAATCCCAACGCGCAAGCGACCATACACAGGGACGTCAACAATACCTTGTGCTGCCAACATGGCAATGTGGCTGCTGTCTAGCAAGGTACCTCGCTGCAAAATGGGTTGCTGTTGTGCCATGTCTTCGCCGGCATAACGTACGTGCTGCCCTTTGATTGGAGCTTCCAAAATACGCAGTTGGTTATCTTCTTCTGAGCACAGCTCTTGAATGACGACCGTATCGGCATTGGCGGGAATTAAGCTGCCAGTGAACAAACGTACCGCATAACCAGGTTGCAGTGCTTCAGGCACATCACCAGCGTACACACGTTGTTGTATGGGCAGCGCTTTATCGGCGTGGTAATCGGCAAAACGAATGGCGTAGCCATCCATGGCGCTGTTATCGGCAGGTGGGATGTTCAATGCGGCATTTACGGTTTCTGCCAGCACTCTGCCTCGGGCATGCTGCAACTGAACTGACTCTGTGCGATCTAACGGTTTGCCTGCGTCTACCAGGCGTTGTTGGGCAATATCAAAATCTAGCAGGCTCATGATCAGTCGTTATCCCATAAAGCAGTTTTTTGGGCATCAGACTCATGTTGCTGTACCCAGATTTTTTGGCCGTCTTGTAGTTGTTCGCGTTTCCAGAAAGGTGCGCGGGTTTTGAGCGCGTCAATAATGTATTCGCAGGCTTTGAAAGCTTCGCCACGGTGAATACTGCTGACGGCCACAAACACAATTTGTTCATCACGGTGCAAGGTGCCAACGCGGTGCACGACACGGGTGTCGAGGATATCCCAGCGTTCTTTGGCTTGCGTGCAAAGGGCTTCGATTTCGCGTTCGCACATACCCGGATAGTGTTCCAGTATCAGGGCTTCAGTAGGGTGTTCGGGTTGGTAGTCGCGTACGTAACCAATAAAGCTCAGCAAAGCACCAGTATGGCCGGGGTGCTGGTCGTACAGTTGCTGTATCAGTTCTTGCGCGTTGAAATCGGCTTCTTGTACGGTGACCATCATTAGCCTCCTGTGACAGGCTCAAACACGGCGACTTCATCACCGACGCGAATTAGCGTTTGCTTGTGTGCGTATTCTTGATTGACGGCAATTTTTAGTCGGCGTTGCAGTGGTGCTAATTGTGGATAGCGAGCAACCAGACTTTCAACCCAATCAGCTACCGACAACTCGGCAGATAAGGGCCAGTTTTCTTGGCGTGTGCCTATAAGCTCTGCTACTTGGGCAAAATACAGCACAGTAATGGACGATGCATTAGTCATGAGAGGATTCCTCTGTAGCATGCCATTCCCCGCTTTTGCCACCTGATTTGTGCAACAGGCGCAGCGTTTCAATCACGATGCCTTTATCGGCGGCTTTGCACATGTCATAAATAGTCAGTGCAGCCACGCTACATGCGGTCATGGCTTCCATTTCTACCCCGGTACCATGAGTGGTTTTACAGGTGGCGTGAATAATCACACTGCTGTTGGGGGCGTCAATGGTGAATTCTATGGAGACCACAGCCAACGGTAGGCTATGGCATAAAGGAATGAGTTCAGCGCAGCGTTTGGCGGCTTGAATCCCGGCAATATGTGCGGTGGTAAGCACTTCACCTTTAGCGTTATCTTGTGCAGAGAGTAGGGCAAAGGCGTGTTCGCCCAGACGTACACGTCCGTATGCGGTAGCTGAGCGGGCGCTGAGGTTTTTATGGCTGATGTCCACCATGCGAACGCTGCCGCTTTCGTCAAGGTGGCTCAAACGGGCGTCTGAGCCTGGGATACCGAAGCCGGTAGAGGAAGGTGTATTCGCCATGATGAGAAACAGAAGCTAGGGGTTAATCTACTGGGTTGCCTTATTATAGGCATGTCATGGTGGCACAGTATTGAACTGGCTCAGGATTCAAGGTTATCGGTGGGTAGGAAATGTTCGTTCCCACAGATACGGGCTAATTCCAATAAATTCTTGGTGCCCGTCTTTTCCAAAATACGGGCGCGGTGCACTTCAATGGTGCGCATACTGACATCCAGTATTTCGGCAATTTGTTTGTTCAGCATGCCTTGCAGCGCCAGTTGCAGTACTTGTTTTTCACGCGCTGATAATGAGGCAAGTTTGTCATGCCACTCTAGTTGGCGTAGGTGCTCATCACGGTGCAGTTGATAGTCTTTGAGAACTTCCAGCACTCTATCCACAAGGTCGTTGTCATTGAAGGGTTTTTCAATGAAGTCCACTGCACCACGTTTGAGTGATGCTACCGCCATGGGCAGATCGCCGTGCCCTGTTAAAAAGATCACAGGTTGCGTAGCCCCTTTTTCTAGCAACTTATCAAACACCTCTAGGCCAGATAAGCCTTCCATACGTATATCGAGCAGCAAACAGCCGTTTAGCTCGGGATGCCAAGCTTGCAGAAAGCTTTCGCCCGAGTCCCATTGCTCAGTAGGCACTTTACGGGTTTTGAACAACCATGCTAGGGCGTCTCGTATAGCCTGATCATCATCAATAATATGTACGATGGCTGGTGAACGTGCGTTAGTCATGTTTGGCGAGCGGTAAGGTAAAGACGAAGGTGGCACCGTGGCTGGCAGAAGACTCATACCATAACGTACCTCGGTGAAGTTCAATGATGGATCTACAGATGTTTAATCCTATTCCCATGCCATTGACCTTATTGGTGGAAAATGGTTGGAACAGCAGCGGCATCATTTCAGGTGCAACGCCAGGCCCTTGATCGCTGATAGCTATTAAGGCGTGCTGACCACGAGTTTGAATGTTGATGTCTATTTTACGCTGATCAAGTGGCTGGTTTTTGATAGCTTCCAGTGCGTTACGTAGTAGGTTGAACAGCACTTGTTCAATCATGATGCGGTCTGCCATCACATACAGATCTGCTTCGGGAATATCCAGTGTGACACGTACTTTGTGCTTCAGCATTTCATTGTGGATAAAGCTTAGGCTATCAAGCACAATAGGCCGCAATTGCTCTTGCTTCAGCAATGGCTCACGCTTACGTACAAAGTCGTTAGTGCGTCGAACGATTTCCCCTGCACGTTTATTTTGCGCAGCAAGATTTTTCAGGCCACTGCGCAGATCGTCAGGGCTACTGTCCGTATCTTCCAGTAAGTTCAGGCAACCTGCTGCATAACTAGCAACGGCGGATAAGGGTTGATTCAGTTCGTGTGCCAAGGTTGAGGCCACCTCACCCATACTCATTAAGTGGGCGGTTTTTTGTAGCTGCTCGGCTTGTTGGCTAGTACGTTCTTCTTGGGCTTTGCGTGATGAAATATCAATAATAGAGCCCATCCACCCCATGTGCTTACCCTGATTATTAATCAGCGGGGCTTCGTGCACCTGTATATCTAGGATAGAGCCGTCACGATGCTGAAAGCGTGTTTCAAAGCTTTGGGCGGTAGGCATGCGATTTTGTTGATAATGCCTATCTAGCGTTTCATTCACCATATCAGGTGGCCACCACGGCATAGGAGGCGCAAGACCAATAATTTCATTGGCTTCCCAGCCTACCAATCTACAGAAGGCCGGATTCACATACAGAATACGGCCATCTAGATCACGAGCACGCATACCGGTAGTCATGGAGTTTTCCATGGCTCGCCTAAAGGTTTGCTCATCTAGTAGGGCTTGTTCTGCTTGTTGGCGTTTGCGGGCGTAGTAGTACTGCACCAATAAACTGATGATGGCAAAAATCGCCAAGCCTACGATCACGATGATCAGTAGTGTTTGGGTAGAGGTAGAGCCTGACGTATAGGGTTTTAACTGCAGCCGTACGCCGTGCAGTGGTGGGTCTACCGACATGCTGTAGCTAAGCTCACTGGTTTTGAGCGTAGTGTTGACGCGCCTGGCAATGACCCTGTCGCTATTGTTATCCACTAGCACAATTTCATACTGGCCGGCTACCCACCACGGTATTTGGCTGGTCAGTAGCTGGTTCAGTGATAGGGAGGTGCGTAACAGTCCAGTAGGTTGATTGTTCGCCCCAAAAATAGGAGCTTGGAAATCTACCAGTATTTCGTTGAGTTGTTCATCTTGGCGGGCAGGAAACCATGCTTTGAAACGCGGTAAGGGGTCTGTCGCTGGTAGCGGGTTATAGCCTCGGGGTAGCGTGAGAGGTTCTTCGCGTTGTTGGTCAAACCAACTGATGATTTGTAATTCGGGGTGAATATCTTTCACATGCTGCAAGCGTGTGAGTAATACCTCGGGGTCTTGTCCTTTACTAATTTCTTGTGCCAGTCGCTCAATGTTTTCTTCATGTGTGCGTAATTGGAAGAATAAGTTTTGTTCTACCCATAAGGCATCTTCAATCAGCTTGGTGCGTAACTCATCAACACGATCTTTACGTAATAACAGAATAAACAGCGTAATCAGGATCACGATAATAGCGATAGCTAAAATCGGTGCGTAGCTCATAAAGGCATTCAGCCTGGATGAACCGCTTAGGTGTTTACCCTGAAAAGTGCTGCTAAAAATACGCATATAGGTACTTACTTCGGATTTCCACAATAGAGGAAGAGAAAAAATGTTTTTACTCTGCGGTCTATCTGTTTTTTTATAACGCTTGCAAATAGACCTGCAGGGTCACGGAGGGGATAAATGAAAAAAATCTTTACACTGACGCTGGTTGCTTCAGCACTAATGGCATCTAGCGCATGGGCTGCAGATCCGCTGGTGATCAAATTCAGTCACGTGGTGGCCCCTGATACACCAAAAGGTAAAGGTGCAGACCGTTTTAAACAACTGGCTGAAGAGTATACCGGTGGCAAAGTCGTTGTTGAGGTATACCCAAACTCCCAACTGTACAAGGATAAAGAGGAACTGGAAGCCTTGCAATTGGGTGCAGTGCAAATGTTAGCTCCATCTCTGGCTAAGTTTGGTCCATTGGGCGTGCGTGAATTTGAAGTATTCGATTTGCCATTTATCTTTGAAAGCAAAGATGATCTGCGTAAAGTGACTAACGGCCAAGTCGGTAAAGATTTGTTGGCAAAACTGGAGCCTAAAGGCATTAAAGGTTTGGCCTATTGGGATAACGGTTTCAAAGTTATGAGTGCAAACTCCCCCTTGCACACTCCTGATGATTTCTTGGGTCTGAAGATGCGTATCCAGTCTTCCAAAGTATTGGAAGCTCAGATGCAAGCGTTGGATGCCGTACCACAGGTTATGGCTTTCTCTGAGGTATACCAAGGCCTGCAAACAGGTGTGGTAGATGGTACAGAGAACCCACCATCCAACATGTACACCCAGAAAATGCACGAAGTGCAGAAGCACGCGACCAACTCTAACCACGGTTACTTGGGCTATGCCGTTATCGTGAACAAGAAGTTCTGGGAAGGTCTGGATGAAGAGACTCGTACACAGTTAGAAAAAGCGATGGAAGAGGCTACCGAGTACGCTAACGAAATCGCTCAGCAAGAAAACGATGAGTCCTTGGCAGCTATGAAAGCGTCTGGCAAAACTATTTTCTACGACCTGACAGACGCAGAGCGTCAAGAGTGGATCAAACAGTTGCGCCCTGTGCACCAGCAAATGGCTTCCCGCATTGGTCAGGAAACCATCGACGCTGTGTACAAAGCAGTTGAATAAAAAACCAAACGACGAACTGGCGCAATGCTGCGCCAGTTTTTCTGGTTTTCAGGTCAGTGGAATAGACCACATCTTATAGGCTTGACCACACCCTACGGTAGCTGTGCTGCGTGGGGTATACGGGTCTCGGAGAAGCCATGTTTTTACGTTTTTTAGATAAGTTTGAAGAGATATTGATCTCTTCGTTGATGATTGCCGCCGTACTGATTATTTTCGTGGCCGTGACACAGCGTTACTCTGTGTCCCTGCTAGCGGATATGGTTGCGTGGGCTCGATCACATGATTATCCACAGTTGTCGTCCATGCTGCGCTCAGCCTACCGTTCGGTGGTGAGTGTGAATATGTTGTGGGCGCAGGAATTGTGTATTTACCTGTTTGTGTGGATGGCTAAGTTTGGCGCAGCCTACGGTGTGCGTACTGGTATCCACGTAGGTGTAGACGTGTTGGTAAATGCGGTGTCACCAGGTAAACGCAAAGTGCTGATCGTGATCTCCTTGCTGGGTGGTGCGTTGTTTACTGCACTGGTGGCGTGGATTGGCGGCAGCTTCGTTTATGGCATCAGCCAGACAGCCCAGGTATCGGCTGACTTGGAAGTGCCCGTGTGGATTGTTTACCTTGCGGTGCCGGCTGGTTCGGCGTTGATGTGTTTCCGTTTCTTGCAGGCGTTGTACGCGTTCCTCACTAGAGGTGAGTACGAGCACGAAGAGCCTGGCGAAGAGTGGTTGGATGATATGAGGAAAGACGGAGAATCCGCATGACCAGTTTTATTATTTTCGCGCTGCTAGGCGTACTGCTGCTCACAGGGATGCCAGTATCCATTGCGCTAGGTCTGACGGTGATGACGTTCTTGTTCACCATGACCAGCGTGCCCATGGACAGTATTGCTCTCAAACTGTTTACCGGTATTGAGAAGTTCGAGATTATGGCGATCCCGTTCTTTATTCTGGCGGGGGGCTTTTTGACCCACGGCGGGGTGGCGCAGAGGATGATTCGATTCGCATCCTCGATGGTAGGTCACTTGCCGGGTGGTATGGGTTTGGCTGCGGTATTGGCGTGTGCGCTGTTTGCCTCTATTAGTGGTTCGTCTCCTGCGACGGTGGCGGCGATTGGTTCCATCATGATTCCTGCGATGGCCAAACAAGGTTATCCAGTACAGTTTGGTACCGGTATTGTGTCCACATCGGGTGGTCTGGGTATTTTGCTGCCGCCCTCTATCGTAATGGTGATGTACGCCGTTGCAACCAGTGGCATGATGGTAGAAGGCCCTGATGGTGTACGCGTCGGTACAGCCTCAATTGGTCAGCTATTTATTGCGGGTGTAGTGCCTGGTTTGATCTTGGCATGTATGTTGGGTCTTACCACTATGTACCGTGCATGGAAGCTGGACTACCCACGTATGCCTAAAGCTAGCATGCGTGAGCGTTGGGTAGCCTTCAAAGATTCCGTTTGGGGTCTGATGCTGGTGGTCGTAGTGATGGGCGGTATTTACAGCGGTGTGTTCACGCCAACGGAAGCGGCAGCCATCAGTGCGGTGTATGCATTCGTGATCGCGGTGTGGGTATACAAAGACGTTAAGCTCAAAGACGTGCGTAAGATTGTGTTGGAATCTGCCGCGATGAGTGCAATGCTGCTGTATATCATTACCAACGCAGTGATGTTTGCCTTCATCCTGACCTCAGAGCAAATTCCACAGAACATTGCGGCGTGGATTGTTGATCAGGGTATGGGTTTGATAGCGTTCTTGCTGTTCGTGAACGTGCTGCTGTTGATCATTGGTATGGTGATGGAGCCATCCGGTCTGATTCTGATCATGGCGCCTATCTTGTTCCCAGTAGCGATGAAGCTGGGTATGGATCCTGTGCACTTCGGGATCATGTTGGTGGTCAACATGGAGATCGGCTTAGCAACGCCGCCGGTGGGGTTAAACCTCTATGTGGCGTCGAGTATATCGAAGCTAGGATTAACGGAAGTGACCAAGTCTACGGTTCCATGGTTGCTCACAGGTTTGACCTTCTTGATGATTATTACCTTCATTCCTGAAGTGACCTTGTGGTTCCCACGACTGACTGGTTGGCTATAGCAATCTAGCTATAGAGGTTATGGCTTGATACAAACAAGACCTGGTAGGTGCCTGTCACCCCCAGGTCTTGTTGTATCATGTAGATGAGTGATGCAGTGTTATGAGGCCGTCTACACGATTGTCATGCAGAATACGGCATCATATTTACAGTGAGCGGCATAGCCGTAGTTTTTGCAGGTTTATGAGGTGGAGAAACCATGACAATTAAAGTTGGTGACAAAGTACCTAACGCCACATTGGCTGAATACGTACACACAGCGACAGACACATGCGCGCTGGGTCCAAATAGCTTTCAAGTAGCAGATGCAGTAGCAGGCAAGAAAATTGTACTGTTTGCTGTTCCTGGTGCATTCACACCTACTTGCTCTGAGCAGCACTTGCCAGGCTTTATTGCTAAAGCAGCTGAGTTCAAAGCCAAAGGCGTGGACGAAATCTGGTGCGTAGCCGTTAACGATGCATTCGTAATGGGCGCATGGGCTAAAGATCAAAAAGCTGACGGCAAAGTACGTCTGTTGGCTGATGGTAGTGGCGATTGGACAGCCAAGCTGGGTCTAGAGCTGGATTTGACTGCTAAGGGCTTGGGCGTACGTTCACGTCGTTACTCTGCATTGCTAGAAGACGGTGTGGTCAAAATCCTGAATCTGGAAGATGGTGGTGGCTACGAGCGTAGCGATGCTGAGACACTGTTGAAACAGCTGTAGGGCAGAAAGCTTCCCCTTGGTGTTGCGTGCACAAAGGGGAAAGATTGAAGTAAATCTGCCGACCTTTGGGTCGGCAATTTTTTAGAAAATGGACCGTGGCATGGCAGGCTCTGTAGGCGCATTTTTCTCCTTGTATTTGGCAACATTGGTGTTGTTAACAGGCTCGGGCCTGTTTAATACGTTTATTGGTTTGCGGTTATCAGAACAGTCCGTATCCGAGGTGTGGATTGGTGGTCTGATTGCAGCGTATTACTTTGGTTTGGTGGTGGGGGCACGGGCAGGTCACCGGCTGATCATTGGGGTAGGCCATATACGTGCGTATGCAGCGAGCGCCGCGATACTAACGGTCTGTATTCTGGCGCAGATACTCGTAGACAACATGTGGTTCTGGCTGGGGCTACGATTTTTAGCTGGTGCGGCCATGGTGACCCAGTACATGGGCATTGAAAGCTGGCTAAACGAGCAAACCGATAATGAAAAGCGCGGCGTGGTGTTCGCGTTTTACATGTTGATGTCCAGTTTGGGTACGGTGCTAGGGCAGGTGGTGCTGACGCTGTTCCCCGAGTTGGATTACAAACCGTTGGTGTTTGTAGCCATGTGTGCGGTATTTAGTTTGGTGCCTATAGCTCTTACTCGACGTATGAGTCCGGCCCTGCAAGTGCCTGCACCTATTAATGCACGCTACTACTTTGAGCGCGTGCCTATGTCTATGGCAGTGCTGTTTGTCTCGGGTATGATTACTGGCTCATTCTACGGTTTAGCGCCTGTGTATGGGGTGCGAGTGGGGTTGGGTAATGACGAGGCTGCATTGTTTGTGGCGGTCTCTGTAGCAGCAGGTGTGGTGGCCCAGTGGCCGGTAGGGTGGTTAGCTGATCGTTTCAATCGCGTGGCGTTGATACGTATTAATGCCATCAGTTTGACGGTGCTAGCGATCCCCTTGTGGGGATGGCTAGATATCCCGTTTCAGGTCCTGTTGGGGTTGGGGGCGGCCATCGGTATTTTACAGTTCACCTTGTATCCGTTGGGTACGGCGCTGGCGAACGATAACGTAGATCCAGAACGTAGGGTGGGACTTAGCGCCATCTTGTACATTATGTACGGCTTAGGGGCCTGTATTGGGCCGTTGTTGGTGGGTGTGCTGATGAACTCCCTAAGCAGTGCGCTGTTTTATGTGTTTGTGGCCGCATGTAGCGCATCGTTGATCTTTGTTGTACGGCCACAGAAAGTGACTGGCGAGCACTTAAGCCCTGATGCGCCTACTGAGTTCGTGCCTATGCCTGAGTCCAGTGTGGCGGTGGTGCTAGATCCTAGGGTAGATATTAGCAGTGATATTTCTCACGACCCCGTTATCCAAGACGAAGGCCCCGAGATGGATGAGTTCACCCCTCCGGAGCCCAACGAATCACTTAGCGGGGAAACAGCAGCAGAATCGCCGCAACCGCCAAAATAATCCCGACTATATTTAACCAGGATAGTTTTTCTTTAAAGAACCCTGCCCCTATCAGCGTACCCATGCTGATCACGCCAATGTTCATGGCAGAAAATACTAGGGTAGGGTTCTCGGAGTAATGCTGATGAGCGCGTATATAGAAATAAATATTGCTGAAGTTCAACGCGCCCAACAGTAACCCTGAGAGCAGACTGCGCGTAGACCAACGAGTACGCTGTAGCAGCAGCCATGCCAGCATCACGAGTCCTGCAATGGCAAAGCTAACAACCAAGCTGCCTGCAAATTGCGCACCGGCTTTGGAGAGCTGCTTAAACAAGATATCAATCACCCCAAAACCTACCCACACAACGATCAGCCAGAGAGAGGCGTGATTGTTGTGGGGTTGCGTGAGGGTGCTGGTTGCCGCTTTGGGGCGTGATAGTAAACACAACAGCGCGAGTAACGCTAAGCCTATGCCATAACCTTTAATGCCGCTGATGGACTCGCCAAAGATTAGTACGGCAGCCAGTAACGGAATGAGCAGCGATAGTCGTTGTGCAGCATCGCTACGCACTATACCTGCTTGTTCAACAGCTTTGCCCATGATGACAAATACACTAGGCAATAGAAATCCTAAGCTGCCCAATACCCAAAATGGCGTGTTTCCTGAGAGCACACTCATGGGATCAGGGAGCAGCAACAGTAGGCACAGCGAAATAGCCGTCAGATAGTTGATCGCAACTGCTTGACCTATATCTAATTGATAGCGGCGAGCCAGCTTTAGGAAGATGGAAACGCCTACGCTGCAGATAATGCTGAAAAGAAGTAAGTGCATGGTGGTTCAGGGTTACAAGGCTTCCAGCACGGCTTGTGGGCCAGGTGCTGTGTGTGCAGTGTGCTCTTCGTGCGGTTGTGTATAGCAGTGGCTATTTAACCCCAATGATTGCAGTAGTTGCTTATCAGCCATGAACTGGGGGTTCTCGGTGGTGAGCAATTGATCGCCATAGAAAATGGAGTTTGCGCCCGCCATAAAACATAAGGTTTGCATGGTGTCGCTCATGCTGGAACGGCCAGCCGACAAGCGCACTGCTGCGGTAGGCATGGTGATACGCGCAATAGCGATAGTACGTACGAATTCTAAATCATCCAACGCTGCATTATCGGCCATAGGCGTGCCAGGAATAGGTGCGAGTTGGTTGATGGGTACCGACTCAGGATAGGGATTGCGATTCGCTAATTGAGTAATCAGTGCAGCGCGTTGTTCGCGGGACTCACCCAGACCCACAATGCCACCGCTACAGGTATTCAAACCCGCAGCCTGTACTCTATCCAGAGTGTCTAGCCTATCTTGGTAGCTACGTGTAGTGATGATCTTGCTGTAGTAGTCTTCCGAGGTGTCTAAGTTGTGGTTGTAGTAATCCAAACCACCTTCTTTGAGTCGTTCTGCTTGACCGGGTTTTAGCATACCCAAGGTCACACAGCTTTCCATACCTAATGATTTCACCGCTTGAATCAGTTCAATCACTTTATCCAATTGCGCTTCGCTAGGGGAGCGCCATGCAGCGCCCATACAAAAACGTGTAGCGCCGTTAGCTTTGGCATTCAAGGCAGCCTCAATAACCGCTTCTTTATCTAGCAGTTTTTCTGCCTTAATACCCGTATCGTATTTGGACGATTGAGAGCAGTACGAGCAGTCTTCAGGGCAGCCACCAGTTTTAATAGAAAGCAAGCTAGAGAGCTGTATACGATTGGCATCGTGATGTTGTCTATGTACGGTCTGAGCTTGCCAAATTAAGTCCATGAAAGGTTGTTCGTACAGAGCTAAAACAGCGTTGACGGACCAGGGGGCGATATGAAGAGAGGTCATGCCAAATCTCCTTGAAAACGGAGATCTCACTATAGGGAAGTGTGTGACAAATTAAAGTTGGTTTACGGCAATAAATGTGTCATTGAAAAAGCGTAAGAAGCAGAAAATAAGGATAAATGTGCATTTTTTAAGCATTACTTCGCTCTAATGGTGTTAAGTTTGGTTACATATAATGGTGTAAATAAATATTACATCTATAGTGTGAGCAGAGTGATGAGGCAAAATATTTGGCAAATGAGGTAATGTAGGTAGGCTTGATAAGTGCTCAAATAATGACAGGAGAGTGGCATGCTCAATCTAGTGGTGGCGCCTGCAGATGCAGGGATAGATGTTCCGCGCCAGATCTCTATACGTGGGGCAGTTCCTGGTGAAACTGTCGCTATCAGTGCCTCAACGGTAAGGCAGGGCGTGCGCTGGACTAGTTATGCAGAGTTTGTAGCAGATGACAGGGGGTATGTAGAGCTTGCTAAGCAAGTGCCTGAATCTGAAGACAGCACCTATGATGTGGCCGATGCGATGGGGTTGATTTGGTCACAACTGCCGCAAGTAGAAACGGCACGAGAGGTTTTTAATCAATCGGTGTTCGATCCGTTGGTAACCACCATAGGCGTACGCAGTGGTGTGAATGACGTGAGTGCTACCCTAATACAACGAGTCGCCGCAGTGGGTGTGAAGCGTATAGAGATAGAGGAAGAGGGCGTATACGGCGTACTGTTTCTGCCCGAGAACTCTACTCCTTGCCCAGCAGTTATGGTGCTGGGTGGTTCAGAGGGTGGTGTGCAAGAGCATCAAGCTGCGCTTTATGCATCACATGGTTATGCGGCCTTGGCATTGGGCTACTTTAGGGTGCCAGGGCGTTCAGACTATATCTCTCATACTGATCTAGAGTATTTTCAGCAGGCACTGGCGTGGTTGCGTACACGCGTACAGCCCCTGAATGACTTTGTGGCGATCAGTGGTTTTTCCAGAGGGGCTGAGCTTGCCCTGTTGCTGGCAGCGACGTATCCCCAGGCTGTGTCAGCAGTGATCGCATTTGCTCCCAGTGCTTTTGTACACAGCTCACAGAATGCTGCCAATCCTGATGAGGGTCGGGAGGCGCCTGCGTGGTTATTGCAGGGCGAGCCCTTGTACCATCTTTGGAAAAATAATAGTCATGCTTCTTGGGATGCTTTTGATAGCAGCGTGCCACACAGGCATGAGTTGGCAATACAGACAGCACTGCAAGATATAGCCGCTATGGATGCGGCGCGTATTCCTGTAGAGCGTATACAAGGGCCTGTGTTGCTGTTGTCTGGCACGGATGATGGAGTGTGGCCGGCCAGCCGTTTTTGTCAGATGGTGGTGGATCGTCTGGCATCCAGAACTGAGCCTGCGCTTGTGAGGTGGATTAATACGCCACATGCAGGCCATGCCATACGTTTTCCGTATGTGCCTACATCGCAATCTACGTATTTGCACCCCATTTCCAGATTGTTATGCACAACAGGCGGGCAACCTTATGCCGATGCGCGGGCTGGGCGCGAGTCTTGGGCTGCTGTGCTGGCATTTCTGCGTACAGTCAGCCGCCAATAACGGTGGCACAAAAAAATACAGCCCTTCGTTGTGAAGGGCTGTATAGGTTTATGCGGCAAACACTCAAGGGTGATTAAGCAAATACGTGGAAGCGCTCTGCATCATCCATAAAGGTTTTGTCGCCAATCTCTTGTTCGTGAGAACCAAATGGCATTTGTGCACGCAGTTTCCACGATGCAGGCAAGTTCCACTCTTTAGCAGCAGCCTCGTCTGGCAGTGGGTTGTAGTGCTGCAAGCTTGCACCAATATTGGCCTCTGCCAATGCTGTCCACACAGCCAATTGAGCCATACCGCTAGCTTGCTCAGACCAGATAGGGAAGTTGTCAGCATATGCTGCAAATTTCTCTTGCAAGCCACGTACTGTGTCTTGGTCTTCATAGAACAACACAGTACCTGCACCGGCGGCGAAGCTGTTGATTTTGGCTTCGGTAGGAGCAAAAGACTCGGCTGGAACAATACGGCGCAATTCTGCCTTCACGATTTCCCAGAATTTCTCACTTTCTTTGCCAAACAAGATCACAGCGCGGGAGCTTTGTGAGTTGAAAGAGGAGGGTGATAGACGGATAGCGTCTTGAATCAGGGTGCTCACTTCAGCTTGTGGCATAGGTAGTGTTTTGCCCAAAGCGTATTGTGTGCGACGGTTTTTTAGTGCAGCAAGGTAAGTGTTGCTCATGGTGATATTCCTGTTTGAGTGTTTGGTCAAAAATAGCGGGTAATAATAGCGGTTAATTCACAGCAGGTGTATCTACAAATACCAACTCAGCATCTTCTATGGCTGTGATACGTAGCGTAGATTCTTGGTGAATGGCGGCCCCATCTCTGGCGTTCAGAATCAGCTTGTCATTCACTGTCACCTGACCGCTGGCAGGTACTAAGTAGCCATACCGTTCTGGTGACGCAAAATCATAGTCAATGCTTTCACCGGCTTTGAGGGTGGCGCCTAATACGCGAGCATTGGTGCGTATAGGAAGGGCATCACCATCTTCGGCGAAGCCGCTGGCTAGTACGACAAACCGGTTGGCACGATCATCTTTGGGAAAGGGTCTAGAGCCCCACGACGGCGCTACACCGCGTTGGGTGGGTAGAATCCAGATCTGGAAGATGCGCGTGGTGTCAGGCTCCAAATTGTACTCAGAGTGCACAATGCCGGTACCTGCGCTCATGACTTGTACATCACCCGCTTTGGTGCGACCTTGGTTACCCAAGTTGTCTTGGTGCGTGATAGCACCTTCACGTACATAGGTAATGATTTCCATGTCTGCGTGAGGGTGTGGCGGAAAGCCTGTGCCCGATTCGATGGTATCATCGTTCCAGACACGTAGAGCGCCCCAGTGCATACGTTTAGGGTCGTAATATTCAGCAAAGGAAAAGTGATGTTTAGCATCTAGCCAGCCGTGGTGTGCGCCACCTAAGCTAGTAAAAGGACGATGTTCAATCATGGCTGCTCCTTGTCAGAACAATCTTTATCATGTGTCTAGTGTACGAGTCCAAAACCCCGCTGAGAATCCAAAATCAGGAATAGCATCCTTTCCATTTTTGATGTGATCTCTAGATTAAGTGGGCAGATGCATGAACTTTTTGCTGTGAACTACATGAGAAAACTACCAGATCTTGAGGCGTGGGCTATCTTTGCTACCGTGGCTTCCACGGGATCATTTGCGCGTGCAGCAGAAGAGTTATCGTTATCTCCCGCTACGATATCCAAAGCGATCACTCGATTAGAACGGCGCATGAAAACCATGCTGTTTCATCGTACCTCTCGCAGTATGTCGCTGACAGAAAGCGGGCATGTGGCGTTAGAGCGTGCGACACGTATTTTGGAAGAGGGTGAAGCAGTAGAGGCTGAAATCACTGAGCAGTCACAAAGTCTGCGCGGCATGATACGTGTGTCTGCGCCCATGTCTTTTGGTCTGTCTAGTTTGGCGCCGTTATTGCCTGCATTTTTAAAAGCCAACCCTGAAGTGGAGCTAGATATACAGTTCAATGATGAGCATGTGGATCTAGTAGCTGAGGGTTTTGATGTGGCTGTTCGTATTTCAAACTTGGTGGATTCCAGTTTGTTGGCGCGCAATATCTGCAAAGTACGTATTTTGTTGGTGGGGGCGCCTGCCTATTTAAAAGAGTACGGCGAGCCCAAGCACCCTATGGAACTGGCGCATCACAAGGCCTTGCTCTACACCTATTCCAAAGCGGGTATGAGCTGGCGTTTCAAGCACCCAATAAAAGGAGAGTTCGTACAGCACTTACCGCCGGTATCGTTGCGTGCCAATAATTCTGATGGATTGCAGCCTGCTTTGTTGGATGGATTGGGGCTGGCATTGTTACCTGACTTCTTGGTCTGGCAGCACTTGCAAAGCGGTGAATTACGCCATGTGATGCAGGACTGGCAGGCCGAGTCCATCCCGTTGTCGTTGGTGACGCCGCCAGGGCGCAAGCGGCCAATGCGGGTGCAAGTGTTCATGGATTACTTGGCCAGTAGTTTGACTCAAGAGCCGTGGGCGCGGGCTGAGTAATAACCAAATCAGGAGGCTATGGTGTCCACGCATGTATTTAGCATAAAGCGTATAGCTGATTTGGGTATTGAGATTGTCGAGGCAGAGAGCAGTCGACTTTTTTCTAAGCATGTGCATGAACATTACGGCATAGGGATGTTGATTGATGGTGCGCAGCGTTCGGCGAGTGGTAGGGGGCAGGTAGAAGCTACAGCAGGTGATTTGATTTCTGTGAATCCGGCTGAGGTGCACGATGGTATGCCTATTGGTGATGTGCGTAGGTGGCACATGCTGTACTTTGATCCGGCGATTATTGCCGCGCAATTTGCAGAGATGACAGCAGACACTGGGTTTACTTGGCATGAATTCGCGTATCCTGTCTTAACGCGGCCACATGCAGCGGATGTATTTAATGCCTTGTATAGTGGTTTAACTAAACAGGTTATGCATCCTACGCATTTGGCTCTGGAGGAACGTTTGCTCTTGTTGCTGGAGTTATTTGTAGATAGGCCTATCCTTGCTTCACCGCTATTGGGTAGTGCTGCTTCTAAAGCACAAAGAATGATTGATGATAATCCTCAAGCTGAGTTGTCTTTGGCGCAGTTGGCGGGTGAGGCAGGCTTAAGTCGTTTCCAATTAGTGCGTGCATTTTCTCGGCTGACAGGTTTAACGCCACATGCTTATGTGGTGCAGAAACGAGTGAATTTGGCCAAGCGTTTGATTAGCAAAGGTGTTGCGTTGGCCGAGGCCTCGTACGCCAGTGGCTTTTCAGATCAAAGCCATATGACACGGCATTTTGTACGCAGCTTTGGGTTCTCTCCAGGTTTATATGCACAGCACTGTTCGTAGCGCTGCTGCAATTTTGTCCAAGATGCGCGTAGCACATACTGAGATAGTTAGGCCTTCATTGTTATGGGGGCTTTTTTTTATGAGTATGGAATTTGTGCTGACTTCGTTAATGATTATTGTGTCGCCAGGGATTGGCGTGATCTATACGATTGCGGCGGGGTTATCGGGTGGTTTACGTGCCAGTATGGTGGCGGCCATAGGTTGTACGTTAGGGATTGTTCCGCATGTGTTGGTGGCAATAAGCGGGTTGGCTGTGGTGCTGCATACTAGTGCAATGGCATTTCAGCTGCTTAAGTATATGGGAGTGGTGTATTTGATCTTCATGGCCATCTTTATACTGCGGGCTCAGGGCGCATTGCGTTTTGAGGATGCTCCAATAGAGAGATCAACCAAAGGTGTGATTCTTTCTGCTGTCTTGATCAATCTGCTGAATCCAAAGTTATCTATTTTCTTTTTTGCTTTCTTGCCGCAGTTTGTGCGTGCTGATGCAGCAATGCCGATAAACCAAATGTTATGGCTAAGTACCGTGTTTATGCTGATGTCGTTGTTGGTTTTTATGCTGTACGGGGTATGCGCAGTGAGTGTGAAGCGTTATGTCATCGCCAATGTTCGCGTGCAATTATGGATGCGGCGTTTCTTTGGTGCTGCTTTCTTGGGGCTTTCGGTGCAGTTAGCGTTGACGCAGCGATAAAGGGTAGGTTTGCGGATGTGTGAGGATCACCGTGTGGCGATCAAGGGAATGCGCTAGAAAAGAAAAAAGCCTTTGATTTCTCAAAGGCTTTTTCTGAATTCTTGGCGGAGCGGACGGGACTCGAACCCGCGACCCCCGGCGTGACAGGCCGGTATTCTAACCAACTGAACTACCGCTCCAGCAGTAGTATGTTTGAAGTTTTGCCAAAATAAGCTTTGGCGTCCCCACGGGGATTCGAACCCCGGTACCTACCGTGAAAGGGTAGTGTCCTAGGCCTCTAGACGATGGGGACTTAGGACTTCAACCAGCTAAGAAAAAGAGTATAGCAACCATATCTTTTTCATGTCAACACTTTTATGAGATATTGGTAACTGTTTTTATAAAAATCTGTCACGGTAGTGATGTTGTGGGTGTGTGTGGCTCTTGATTGTCACTTCTGTGTTGGTTGGTGCTTGGTTTTGGTTTAGTGCGGTGCGCATAAAAAGTAGTGATGGCAGCTTTGCTGGGTGGGATGAGATAATCTGTTGCCCATCACTGGGTTGATGGTCGAGATAGTGCAGAGTGAAGGAAGTAGATAATGCGAAACAGATATGGCAATAAACGCGAAAAAACTGTGCAGCCAGCGGCTAAGCGCAGTAGGTTAATTGTGTTGAATAAGCCGTATGGTGTATTGACGCAATTCAGTGATGATCAAGGTAGGGAAACATTAGCGGATTATGTGCCAGTAAAAGAGGTGTATCCGGCAGGGCGTCTTGATAGGGATAGCGAAGGATTGTTGTTGCTGACGAATGACGGGCGTTTGCAGGCGCGCATTGCTGAACCTCGCCATAAAATGTCTAAAACCTATTGGGCGCAAGTAGAGGGGGCGGTAACTGAACAGCAGTTACAACAGCTGCGGCAGGGTGTGTTGCTTAAGGATGGTATGACCCAGCCTGCTGAGGCGGAATTGCTGAATGATCCCGAGCTTTGGTTGCGTAATCCACCTATACGATATAGGGCTAGTATTCCAACAAGTTGGATTAGTCTAACGATTAGCGAAGGTAAAAACAGGCAAGTGCGACGTATGACGGCTGCGGTGGGGTTGCCAACTTTACGTTTGGTGCGTGTACGTATTGGTGAATGGCAGTTGGACGGTTTATTGCCTGGTGAGTGGCGCGAAATTGTGCTGTAGTGGGTATCGCTTGAAAATGTAGTAATGCACGCAAACTGGTTGATGACTTACTGCATTTTTGTGGGTAAGTGATTGTAGACTTGGTGAGTGGGTTTGTTTGGGTGGGGTAAAAGAAGCGCCGAGCAACAGAGAGGGTGCGCATGCTGTGGTGATTTCTACAAGCTGTAGAAAACAAAAAAGCCTTTGATTTCTCAAAGGCTTTTTTTAAATTCTTGGCGGAGCGGACGGGACTCGAACCCGCGACCCCCGGCGTGACAGGCCGGTATTCTAACCAACTGAACTACCGCTCCAGCAGTAGTATGTTTAACTCTTTTCCAAAGCAAGCTTTGGCGTCCCCACGGGGATTCGAACCCCGGTACCTACCGTGAAAGGGTAGTGTCCTAGGCCTCTAGACGATGGGGACGTAGGACTTAAACTGCTTCTTCGTTTTTTGGTGGAGGTAAGCGGGATCGAACCGCTGACCTCTTGCATGCCATGCAAGCGCTCTCCCAGCTGAGCTATACCCCCTAAGATGTTTGCATTTCACTGCTGCATCAACGAAGAAATGAAATTATGCATGAGTTTTAGGGTTTGTGCAAGCTTTTTGATAAAAAGGCCTAAAACCACTCTAGGAAATTTTGTTTGTAGTTTTTTGACACACTTTTTAGGGTTAAGAAATCAAATCTGACAAAAATAGTTAAGAAACCACCAGAGAGGCCGTTATCAGGTGGAGTTCATTCTTTTGACTCGCTCTAGGCTGCTGTATCTTCTGTACTCTGCTTTTAGATGAGCTCTGTAGGTTATTCAGGGTTGCGTGGTTGGCAACGCTGATTCACGCGCATCTTTCTACTCCGCGATTTTTGCATCACGAATGAAAAAACTTGATTCTTGCTCTGATGATTTCTCCACCACAACGTTAGTAGAGTTAGCGGAGGTATTGCGACAACATTCGTCGGCCCAGAGCGGCTTAGAACATATGATGTCTACATTGCTGAGTACGGCATTGCTTGGTGTGGCCGTGGTGCAGCGTGATAGTTTTCTGTTTGCTAACTCAGTACTACAACAAATGTTGGATAGCTCAGAAGGCACACTCAAGCAAACACTGAACTACTCCTCCTTGAGGTTACAACCTTATGCGTTGCCTGCGTGTGCAGGAAAAACAGAAAAGGCAGCACATTCAATAGAAGATGTGCATTACGAGTGCAGATGGCAAACACCTAAGGGTAAGTTGCTCGATGTAGAGGTGTACTCGGTTGTAGTTCCCTGGGGTGAAGATCAGGCGTCTATTGTGCTGGTGAACGATATTAGTGTTCGCAAACAGTGCGAAGCTTCTGCCAGATTGGCAGGGCTAGTGTACGAAAGTACCTCTGAAGCTATTGTGGTGACCGATGAAGACGGTATGGTTGTGGATGCAAATCCGGCATTCAGTGCCATTACTGGCTATGCCATTGATGAGGTGCTGGGGCAGCGCTTGAATATTTTGGCGTCTGGTAAACAAAGTCCCCAGTTCTACCAAAAAATGTGGGCAGAACTGGCTGAGTCAGGCCAGTGGCAAGGGGATATTTGGAACCGCCGTAAAAATGGCGAAGAATATGCCGAGCGTTTACACATTAGTACCAGCTGGAATCCCGACGGTACGGTGTATAGACGCATAGGTGTTTTTTCTGACATTACGAGTCATAAAAAGCGCGAAGCCTTGGTGTGGCGTCAGGCTAACTATGATCACTTGACCAACTTGCCTAATCGGCAGCGTTTCCAAGGTCGTTTGCATGAGGCTATGCAAAAATCCATTCAGGAAGCTAGCCCTTTTGCGCTGATCTTCCTCGATCTGGATATGTTCAAAGATGTGAATGACACGTTGGGACATAACGTAGGCGACGAGCTACTTAAAGAAGTGGGTAGACGCTTACAGACTTGCGTGCGAGATACCGATGCTGTGGCACGATTAGGTGGCGACGAGTTTACTGTGATTGTTGCTGGTGTGGAAGATTTGTCGGTAGTAGAGCGAATTTGCCAGCAGATACTGGGTACTTTGGCGAAACCGTACAAGCTGGGCGAAGAAGTAGCGATGATTTCTGCAAGTTTGGGCGTCACGATGTATCCGGCTGATGCTAACGATGCGGGTGAACTGCTCAAAAATGCTGACATGGCTATGTACGCCGCCAAAGAGTGTGGACGCAATCAATATTGTTTCTTCTTACCGGCCATGCGTGAAGCGGTGCAAGCACGTGTGCAGTTTTCACGTGATTTGCATATTGCGTTGGCTGAAAACCAGTTTAGACTGTACTACCAACCCATTATTGATGTGCAAACTGGCAAGGTATGCAAGGCAGAAGCCTTGATACGCTGGTTGCATCCAGAGTTAGGTTTAGTGCCTCCATCAGAGTTTATCCCGTTTGCTGAAGACTCTGGTTTGATCGTAGAAATAGGGAACTGGGTGTTCAATGCCGCAGTAGAGCAAGCTGTGGCATGGCGATCTTTTGGTAAAGATTTTCAGATCAGTGTGAACGTTTCACCAGCACAGTTCTATGCGAATGGTGTGAATCCTAAAGATTGGCTGCAACGTATAGAGGCAGCTGGTTTAGATATGTCGTCTATAGTGATAGAGATCACTGAGCGCTTGCTGTTAGATACCAATGCCAACGTCACCAAAATTTTGCGTGTGTTCCGAGATGCTGGCATTGCTATTGCCTTGGATGACTTCGGTACGGGTTTCTCGTCACTCACGTATTTGAAACGTTACCCCATCAACTTCATCAAAATTGATCAGTCTTTTGTGCGTAATATTGAGCCTGGTTCTGAAGACCAGGCTTTATGTGATGCCATGATTGTGATGGCGCATAAGTTGGGTATGGAAGTGATCGCTGAGGGGGTGAGTGCCGAGGTGCAACTAAGCTTGTTGCAAGATGCGGGCTGTGATTATCTACAAGGCTTTTTGTTCTGCCCACCGGTGCCTGCTGAGCAGTTTCAGCAGTGGATGCAAAACTGGCGTTATCAGTAACGCCAGTTTATTACAGAGATTAGTCTTCGGTGGAGCGGCGGCGCAGATGCGTCCAGCTCCTGCAAGCACACACACTAAGAGTGAGAACGCAATAATAGGCGTGTTACCCCAGCGTACATACGGGGTAAGCCCACTCATGCCTTGGATTTCTACATCTAAGATGGCGCGTTGATTTGGTGTCACTATGGCGATAATCGCGCCAGTATGATCTACGGCTGCTGTGGCACCCGTGTTGGTTGCGCGAAGCATAGGGCGAGCGGTTTCCATCGCTCTGACTCTGGACATTTGCAGATGCTGGCGCAATGCCCATGAGTCGCCAAACCAGGCCAAATTGCTACTGTTGATCAATAGGTTGGCCCCGTTGTCGTGTTCAGCAGGTTGTACTGCACGGATAATCTCTTCGCCAAACACGTCTTCGTAACAGATGTTGGGTGCTATCAGCAGGTTGTTCAGTGAAAAGTTACGTTGACGTGTATCGCCGCGAGCAAATTCACCTAAAGGAATTTGCATCATATCTATGAACCAACGGAAACCTTGGGGTACGAACTCACCAAAAGGCACCAAGTGGTACTTGTTGTACTGCATGGTTTGACGCTGCAGTATTTCTGCCGCCGTGGTGTCTGGCTCAATCGTAATCAAACTATTGGTGTAGTAAGACGGATTGTTGGGGTCGGACATAGGCACACCCAGAATCAGCGTCGCGTTTTGTCGTTTAGCAATATCAATCCAGACCTGCCACTCTTGCTCGGGGATTAAATACTGCATCATCGGCACAACGGTTTCAGGCAGCACAATGATTTGTGGTTCAGCACCGGGCTCTTTGGGTGGAAGTGCACTCATGTGTTGGTAAGTGCGAATGCCATCCAGTAGGTATTGCGGGTCGAATTTTTGAGACTGTGGCACATTGCCTTGAACCAGTCTGACTAATAGGGGCGAGCCTTCCGCTTTTGCCCACTCTATTTGTTGCCAATATAGGCTTGCAGCCCCAATGAATATGCTCACCAACAATGCAACAGCAGGTGATTTCCTCTGCATTTGCGATGGTGTTAAGAGGCTGAGCGCGGCGGCACAAAAAGCGGCGCTCCAGCTAATCGCATAGCTACCCAAAATGGCAGCCCAACCAGCAAAGAAACCATCTACGTGAGCGTAGGCGATGTTAAGCCATGGAAAACCCGTTAGCAGACTACCGCGCAACCATTCAAAGAGAGTCCATACCGACGCTGTGACAGTGGCTAGCAGCAGTGCTTGTAGCCAAGGACGTCCACGGCGTGGTTGCAGTAGGCGTATCAGCCAGATAGCAGCAACGATAAAGAAGGCTAGGGCGGCCGCCAATAAAACTACAGCAAGCACGGCAAGTGCAGGGTGTAAATTGCCGAAGTCGTGCATGCTGATGTAGAGCCAATACAGGCCTGTCGCAAAATTACCTACACCAAATAGCCATGCCTGTAGCAACGCTTGTCGCGTACTGTTGGCATTGATACTGCAGGCAAATAAAACGGCCAGTGTAATGAGCTGGACGAAAGGCAGTGCTTGCAGAGGTAGTGGGTCAGGTGCAAAACTGGTGGCGTGTACGACACCAGCGAGCAACACTAAAAAGTAATTGGATTGCCGGGACTTAATGGAACTGGCGTTCATGACGTAGGAGTAGAGGAGTCGTCCGTGTTAGGGAGGTCGCGTTGTACGTGTAGCCATAGTGCCCGTTTAGGGTCGGCACGCAAGACGGTAAAGCGTAAGCCTTGGCTTGTTAGGGTTTCACCACGACGGGGAATATGTCCTAACTCGGCGCCCAGCCAACCCCCTACAGTATCAAACTCGTCGTCGGTAAGGTGTGTGCCGAATGCATCGTTGAAATCTTCGATTTCGGTAATCGCCATCACTCGCCAGCCGTTATGGCCAGTTTGGAAGATGGTTTGTTCGGCTTCATCATCGTATTCGTCTTCGATGTCACCTACGATTTGCTCTAACACGTCTTCCATAGTGATCAGGCCGGCAGTGCTGCCGTGCTCGTCAATGACGATGGCAATATGGTTGCGGCTGACACGGAACTCGTGCAGCAAAACGTTTAAGCGTTTGGTCTCAGGGATAAAGACGGCTGGTCTGACCAAAGGTCGCAAATCAATGCCTGGGTTGGCAATAGAGAGCAAGAGATCTTTGGCTAACAAGATACCAATAATGTTGTCCCTGTCATTTTCATACACCGGGAAACGGGAACGACCTGTTTCGATGATGATGGGCAGCAGTTCTGCCAGAGGGGTGGAGATATCCAGTAGATCGATTTTTGCGCGGGGAACCATGATGTCTGCCACAGTTTTGCTGGCAACATCTAGTGCGCCGTAGATCATGGCAGCGGCTTCGCTGTCTATGATGCCTCGTTGTTGGGCACTTTGAAGTATCGCTTTGATGTCTTCGCGATCTTCAGGTTCAGGGCGGCGTTTAAATAACCCGCCTAAACGGGATAGACGCTTCTTCTTTCGGGGCTCAGGGTCTGATGAATGTGAGTCTGACATTGTCCAGTGGACGCGTAATTAAAACACTGAGCATAACCGAAACAGCGGGCAAGTAATAGTTATTTTGCCAGATAGGGGTTAGGGATTTTCAGTAATTGAAGAATTTCTATTTCCAAACTTTCCATATCTTCCGCGTCTTCAGCGTCAATATGATCGTAACCCAGAGCGTGCAATACACCGTGCACGGTTAAGTGTGCGGCGTGTTGTAAAAGTGTTTTCTTTTGTTCTACAGCTTCGCGTTTCAGCACATCATCACAGATGATGATGTCAGCAGTAATGCGCTGGTTTTCGTCTACGCCATACTCAAAAGTCAGCACGTTGGTCGCGTAGGCTTTGTCACGATATTGACCATTCAGTTCGGTCATTTCTTCTGGACCCACCATACGCAGCGCAAATTGAGCACAGGTAAAAGGAGGTTCTTCACCGGCTTCGTGGTAGACGGCTACGGCGTTATCCAGTGCTTTTTGTACCCAGTTGCGCAAGCGCCAGCGAGGTAAAATATCTTGGCAGTCACTGGCGTATTGGATGCTGAGGTGTAGTTCAGTTTTCATCGTTCTGATGGCTTTCGTAGGCATCAATAATTCGAGCAACCAGCGGGTGACGTACAACGTCCTTGCTGGTAAGTTGGGTAATGGCAATGCCGGGTACAGATTGCAGTACACGCACCGAGTGCTCTAGACCGCTGCGTTGTCCGCGTGGCAAGTCTACTTGTGTAGGGTCGCCTGTGATGACGGCTTTGCTGCCAAAGCCAATGCGCGTCAGGAACATCTTCATTTGCTCGGATGTGGTGTTTTGTGCCTCATCCAAGATCACAAAGCTGTGATTCAGTGTGCGACCGCGCATGTAGGCCAGTGGTGCGACTTCAATCATTTGTTTTTCAAACAAACGTTGTACTTTGTCGTAGCCCATCAAGTCGTACAGCGCATCATAGAGCGGACGTAGATAAGGATCAATTTTCTGGTTTAAGTCACCAGGCAAGAAACCCAAGCGTTCACCTGCCTCTACAGCAGGACGAGTCAGCACAATGCGCTGTACCGCTTCGCGCTCCAGCGCATCAATGGCACAGGCTACTGCTAGAAAAGTTTTGCCTGTACCTGCAGGGCCAATACCAAAACTGATGTCGTGGCTAAGAATCTGGCTGAGGTAATCGCGTTGGCGTGGTGTGCGTGGACGCAGGTCACGGCGACGGGTACGCAGATTAAGTTCGTCGTCATCTAAGGCAGGCGCAGGTGTACTGGCATTAACCAGGGGCAGGCTGTTGCGATGCTTGCCTTTGCCACTGGTTGATTGCGTACGTTGATCACGGCTTTTCAGCTCAACCAACCCTAGCTGAATATCATCAATGCTCAGTGCTTTGTGTACGGCTCTGTTGTGAAACCAATCAACGGCTTCCGTGGCGAGTCGTACATCGTTACCTTGCAAAGTGATGTGATTGCCACGGCGTTTGAGGGTAACGTCAAAGGCGTGGGCAATCTGCTTCAGGTTTTCATCCAGCGGGCCACAAAAGTTGGCCAGATGGGTGTTGTCCCCATCTAGGTGGATGGTATGCGTAGGGGTGGATGAGGTGTCGTGTTGGCTCATGCAGTAGTAGTTTCCGAGGTTACCATTTCACCACGCAGCGTGTTGCTCATTGCTTGTGTGATGCGTACGGTCACCATTTGACCAATAAGACGGGCATTTGCCGGGAAGTTCACAATACGGTTGTTCTCGGTACGACCCATCAATTCGTTTTCGTCACGGCGGGACAAGCGCTCTACCAACACACGCTGTTCAGTGCCAACCATGGCTTCACCAATAGCCGTAGCCTGATCGTTAATCAGGGCTTGCAGACGGTGTAAACGCTCGAATTTTTCTTCTTTGCTGGTGCTGTCTTCCAAGTCTGCAGCCGGTGTGCCGGGTCTGCGGGAATACACAAACGAGAAAGAAGTGTCAAAGCCTACATCTTGAATCAGTTGCAGTGTTTTTTGGAAATCGTCTTCGCTTTCACCTGGAAAACCCACGATAAAGTCAGACGACAAGGTGATACCTGGACGAGCAGCACGTAAACGGCGCACAATGGACTTGAATTCCAATGATGTGTAGCCGCGCTTCATTGCTGCGAGCACGCGATCGCTACCAGCTTGTACAGGTAAGTGCAGAAACGGTACCAGCTTAGGTAGTTTGCCATGTGCTTCGATCAAGCGGGTAGTCATTTCTTTGGGGTGGGACGTGGTGTAGCGAATACGCTCAATGCCAGGAATGTCGTGTACGTATTCCAGCAGCATAGCGAAGTCAGCAATTTCGGTGCTGTCTTGCATAGGGCCACGGTACGCGTTCACGTTTTGGCCTAGCAAGGTGACTTCTTTTACGCCTTGGTCTGCCAAGTCAGCGACTTCGATCAATACGTCTTCGAAGGGGCGAGATACTTCAGCACCGCGCGTGTAAGGCACCACACAGAAGCTACAGTATTTGCTGCAGCCTTCCATGATGGATACAAAAGCGGTAGGGCCTTCAATGCGTGCAGGTGGCAGGTGATCGAATTTCTCGATTTCAGGGAAACTCGTGTCTACCTGAGAACGACCACTATGACGGCGTTGCTTGATCAGTTCAGGCAAGCGGTGCAGGGTTTGCGGGCCAAATACCACGTCTACAAAGGGAGCGCGCTCAACAATGGCTTGGCCTTCTTGGCTAGCCACACAGCCACCCACCCCAATCACGAGATTGGGGTTTTGCTGTTTGAGGTGACGCACTCTACCTAAGTCAGAAAAGACTTTTTCCTGCGCTTTTTCACGCACAGAACAGGTGTTGAAGAGAATGATGTCCGCTTCATCAGGGTTGGATGTTAATTCCACAGGGCCTTGCTGATTCAGTACGTCGGCCATTTTTTCCGAATCGTACTCATTCATTTGGCAGCCAAAGGTGCGAATAAACAGTTTGCGGGTAGGGAGCTGCTCGTCTTGAGTAGCGGGAGAGCTAGAGATAGTGTCTTGCATGATAGGTGCCGTAGCGGGTGTAGACCCCGGGGGCAAAAAAATGAAAGGATATAGTATAACGCGACAGGCAGGGCGACTGTGACGCTGGTGTTACAGGTGTGGTGTATGTGCGGAAAATAGGTATAAAAAAGCCAGAGTAAGAACTCTGGCTTTTTTGTTTACCCTAGCACTTCTGCTTCGGAGTCTTCGTCTTTTTTGACGGGTTTGATCAAGTCTTCTCGGGTGATGCCTAGCCACATGGAAATTGCAGCCGCCACAAACACGGAGGAGTAAATACCAAACCAGATACCGATGGTTAGCGCCAGTGAGAAGTAATGCAGTGTTGGGCCACCAAAGAACAACATGGACAACACCATCATCTGGGTGGAACCGTGAGTGATCACAGTACGCGAGATGATTTGTGTGATGGAGGTGTCGATCACATCAGAGGTAGACATACGACGCTGTTTACGGAAGTTCTCACGGATACGGTCCATTACCACCACAGACTCGTTCACGGAGTAACCCAATACTGCCAGCACCCCTGCCAATACGGCCAATGAGAACTCCCATTGGAAGAAGGCGAAGAAGCCCAGAATGATTACCACGTCGTGCAAGTTGGCTAGCGCACATGAGACGGCAAGCTTCCATTCAAAGCGGAAGGCCAAGTACACCATGATACCTACCACCACGAAGAGCAGGGCCATCAAGCCGTTATGCACTAGTTCTTGACCCACTTGTGGGCCTACAAACTCAACGCGGCGCAATTCGACTTTGTTGTTGCTAGAGGCATCTGCTGCTTGCAGTGCGCTCAGTACTGCACGGCTTTGTTCAGTACTGGCGTTCGTGTTGCCATCGCCATGAGTCGGAAGGCGAATCATCACATCGCGTGGAGTCCCAAAGTTTTGCACTTGGTAATCACGGTAGCCCAGACCGCCAATGGTTTGGCGTACATCGTCTAGCGGTACAGCTTCTTCGTAGTTGACTTCAATGACGGTACCGCCAGTGAACTCAATAGACAGGTTGAAGCCTCGAGTAACAATGAAAAATACCGCTGCAACAAAGAAAATGGCACTAATTAAGTTCAGCACCAACGCGTGGCGCATGAAAGGGATAGTGCGGGAAATTCTAAAAAATTCCATGTTATTCCCAGCTTACTGTTTGTTATCAGGTTTCCAGACCTGGCCAATAGCCAGACTCTGTAGGCGACGACGTTTGCCATACCACAGGTTTACCAAGGCACGTACACCCACGACGGAAGAGAACATTGAGCTTAGAACGCCCAGAATGTGCACTACCGCAAAACCTCGTACGGGGCCGGAGCCGAAAGCCAGCAACGCAATACCAACGATCAAGCTGGTCAAGTTAGAGTCAAAAATGGTGGCCCAAGCGCGGTCAAAACCTAAGTTGATCGCTTGCTGCGGGCTTGCGCCGTTTCGTAACTCTTCACGTATACGTTCGTTAATCAGCACGTTGGCGTCAATGGCCATACCCAGTGTCAACGCAATCGCGGCGATACCCGGCAAGGTCAGTGTGGCTTGCAGCATGGATAGCATAGCCAGCAACAGCAACACGTTGAAGGTCAGGCCCAGCGTAGAGAACACACCAAACAACTGGTAGTAAATGATGATGAAGATCGCAATGGCGATAAAACCGTACAGGGTGGAATCAAAACCTTGTTTGATGTTTTCCGCACCCAAGCTTGGGCCAATGGTACGTTCTTCAATAATCTTCATCGGAGCCGCCAACGAACCAGCGCGCAGCAGCAGGGCGATATCGGTGGCTTCTTGAGCATTCATGCTGCCGGAAATCTGTACTTGGCCGTTAGGAATTTCCGAACGGATTACAGGGGCAGTAACAACCTCGCCTTTACCTTTTTCAAACAGCACGATAGCCATGCGTTTGTTGATGTTGTTGCGAGTAACATCACGGAAAATGCGGGAACCTTTGTTATCCAGTGTCAGGTTAACAGTAGGTTGTTGAGTTTGTTGGTCACGACCAGGTTGGGCGTCTTGCAGGTTTTCACCTGTCAGCACCACTTGGCGGCGCAGCAGCAAAGGACGGCCGTCGCGGTCGGTATAACGCTCTAAACCAAACGGCACAGTACCGGCCATTAGGGCGGCAGTAGCGGTTGGGGAGTCATCCACCAAGCGAATTTCTAAGGTGGCTGTACGACCCAGAATTTCTTTGGCTTTGGCTACGTCTTGTACACCCGGTAACTGCACTACGATACGATCAGAACCTTGTTGCTGAATTACGGGTTCAGATACGCCCAGCTCGTTAATACGATTGCGCAACGTAGTGATGTTCTGACGCAGGGCGTTTGTTTGTGCTTGAATCAGTGCTGTCTCAGACAGCGTACCTACTAATTCGATGCTGCCGTCTTGGCCGCCATTGACGAATTGCAGGTCAGGAATTTGGCGACGCAATGCTGTCATGGCATTGGAACGTGCTTCGGTCGAACCTAGGTTTACGACCAACGACAAGTTCTGACGCTCTACGCCTTTTTGCGGAATGTCAGCTTCACGTAATACAGTACGAACTTCGGAGGCCAAGGATTCGTAGCGACCTGTTAGAGCGCCTTGCATGTCTACTTCCAGCAGGAAGTGCACGCCACCACGCAAATCCAGACCCAAGTGCATAGGTTGTGCGCCAATGGCAGTCAACCAGCTGGGGGATGCGGGCATCAAGTTCAGGGCAACGGTGTATTCAGGGTCGGCTGCATCAGGTACCAGTTCACGTTCAATAATGTCTTTGGCGCGGAACTGGGTGTCGGTTGAGTCAAACCGTACACGAATAGTGCCAGAGGTACCGTGCTGCTCGAAATAGGACCCCGTGGATACAAGGTTGTGGCGTTGCAAAATACTTTCAACGCGCGACAAGGTATTTAAATCCACTTTGACCGTGGACTTGGCGGAGGCTACCTGCACTGCTGGCGATTCGCCATAGAAGTTAGGCAGTGTGTAGATCACGCCTATGATCAGTGCGACCAGTACAGTGAGATACTTCCAGATAGGATAACGGTTCATGGGTACTTCGGCAGAAACGGTACACAAAGCCCGAACGGATGTTCGGGCTGGAGAGGGAGTTACAAGCTTTTGATAGTGCCTTTAGGCAGAACAGAACCAACAGCTTGACGTTGCAGTAGGATTTCCACAGGCTTTTCGGCCAAGGAAGCAACTTCAACAGTAACGTAGTTGTCTTGCACTTTTGTGATTTTGCCCAGCAAACCACCAGTAGTAATCACTTCGTCGCCTTTGCTCAGGTTGGCTACCAGATTACGGTGCTCTTTCTGACGTTTCATTTGAGGACGGATCATCAAGAAGTACAAGATGACGAACATCAAAATGATAGGCAGCATGCCTACCAAAGCGTTTTCGCCACCGGCTGCGGCTTGGGCGGGGATAACTGTCAGAATGTCAGCAATAGACATAGAGGCTCCTGTGTGATCGGAATTGTTCTTAAAAAATTAAGCTTTATGTAAGCAAAGCGTTATTGTAGCGACATCTTCTTCGTCTGTAAGACTTATTCTATACCGCGAGAACGGTCGCGTGCGAAAGCCGCTTTCCACTCTTCAAAACGCTCAGCTTCGATAGCATCGCGCATTTCCTGCATGATTTGCAAATAAAAATGCAAGTTATGGTAAGTGTTCAACCGAGCACCCGCAATTTCGTTAGAACGCTGCAAGTGGTGCAAATACGCGCGAGAGAAGTTTTGGCAGGTATGGCAATGGCAGCTAGGATCTAGCGGTCTAGTGTCATCGCGGTAACGCGCATTACGGATTTTTACGTCACCAAAGCGTGTGAACAACCAACCATTACGTGCATTACGGGTAGGCATAACGCAGTCAAACATATCCACACCTTGGCTCACGCCTTCTACCAAGTCTTCTGGTGTGCCTACGCCCATTAGGTAGCGGGGGGCTTGCTCAGGCAAGCGGGGTGTGGTGTGCTGCAGAATTCGGAACATGTCTTCTTTGGGCTCACCTACCGACAAACCGCCTATAGCGTAGCCCTCAAAGCCAATGTCAGTCAGGCCAGCTAAGGATTCTTCGCGAAGGTCTTCGTACATGCCACCCTGAACAATACCGAATAAAGCATTGGGGTTTTCTAACGCGTTGAACTCATCACGAGAACGCTTAGCCCAGCGTAGTGACATACGCATGGATTTCGCGGCCTCTTCGTGAGTGGCTGGGCGTTCATCTATAAGATAAGGCGTGCACTCATCAAACACCATGACAATATCGGAATTCAACGCATGTTGAATGCGCATGGATTCTTCAGGTGTTAAAAACATTTGGTCGCCATTAATAGGCGATGCAAATTTCACGCCTTCTTCGGTGATCTTGCGCATACCTTTAAGGCTAAATACCTGAAAACCGCCCGAATCGGTAAGGATAGGGCCGTTCCATTGCATAAAGCCGTGCAAGCCACCGTGCTGTTTAATGACTTCAGTGCCAGGGCGCAGCCACAAGTGGAAAGTATTGCCCAGAATAATCTGCGATTTAATTTCGGTCAGCTCATGTGGCAGCATACCTTTGACGCTGCCATACGTGCCCACAGGCATAAAAATAGGAGTTTGAACCACGCCGTGGTTCAACGTGATTTGGCCTCGACGGGCTTTGCCATCACGCTTAAGTAGCTTGAAATCTAATCCACTCATGATTGTTGGGCGGCCTCAATAAACATGGCATCGCCATAACTGAAGAAACGGTAATGTTGCTTTATAGCATGGCTATATGCCTGCTGAATAAAGGGGAGTTTGGACAGCGCCGAAACCAGCATGAGCAAAGTAGACTGTGGCAAGTGGAAGTTAGTGACCAATCCATCTACCCACGTGAAAGTGTAGCCCGGCGTAATAAATAAACGGGTATCGCCTTCAATGCTGCCATCGGCATTTTGGTGGCCATTACATTCTTGGTAACGCACGGCTGACTCCAGAGCACGCACGCTGGTGGTGCCCACGGCAATAATGCGTCCACCTTGTTCACGGGTGTGCTGTAGTTTTTCTAAGGTTTCGGCTGGTACGAAGAAGCGCTCGGCGTGCATTTGGTGTTCGCTAAGTTGTTCGCTGCGCACAGGTTGGAAGGTACCAGCACCTACATGCAGGGTAACAAAGGCCTGATCTACACCCAGTTCTCGCAAACTGTTCAGCAGATTCTCATCAAAGTGCAAACCAGCCGTAGGAGCGGCTACTGCGCCTGGGGCTTCAGCGTAAACAGTTTGATAGCGTTGATCGTCTTCGGCGGTAGGTACTTGCTGAATATAAGGAGGCAGAGGCGTAGCACCGAATTGTTCCAGTGCATCCAAGACAGGTTGTTCAAACGATAGTTCAAACAACGCATCTTGACGGCCTGTGACAGTGACTTCCAGTTGGCCGTCAGCCAGTACCAAGCGGGTGCCTGGTTTGGGCGATTTGCTAGCACGTATGTGTGCAAGCGCTTGGTGTGCAGAGGTAATACGTTCTACCAGCACTTCTACCTTACCGCCGCTTTGCTTCTCGCCCAGTAATCTGGCTTTGATGACTTTGGTGTTGTTGAACACCAGTAGATCGCCTGGACGCAAAAGTTGGCTGATCTGGCTGAATTGCATATCGGTGAGCTGGCCAGCTGCGTTCAGATGCAGCAAACGGCTGCCTGTACGCGTGGCAGCTGGAGTTTGGGCAATCAGCTCAGGTGGCAGATCGTAGTCAAACTGGGAGAGTTCCAAAGAGGGATCAACGGGCATAACAGAAACTTTGGCCGTGCAAGGTGGAAAACCCGCCATTTTAACGCTGTTGCAGAAAAAACGTTTGGTTTTGCACTCTTACAAGAGAAATTTCGTTATGCTGATGCTTTGATTTTCTGCCGCCAGAGCATGTTATGAAATCCCTATATCGTCTGTGTCAAAGCCTGTTATGTTGCGTAGCATTATTCCTGCCTCTGACCGCTGTACAAGCGCGTATAGAGGGATTGCCAGACGATCTGGAACGTATCTGGAAAAGCACAGGGTTGCCCGAGAGCGCTTTGTCGCTAGTGGTGCAGGATGTGGACGGCAATGTACTTATTAGCCATAACCCAACTGTGCCACGTAACCCAGCTTCTGTCATGAAAATGGTCAGTACTTGGGCGGCGCTGTCTACCTTGGGACCAGAGCATACATGGCGTACCAGCTTGATGGCGCAGCAAGGTGGTGTGATAGATGCCCAAGGTTCCTTGCAAGGGCCGCTGTATATTAAAGCTGGAGGCGATCCTTTTCTGACTATTCCTGAGCTTTGGAATTTGCTGCGCGAATTACGCATGCGTGGTGTTAAAAACCTTAGCGATGTGGTGATAGATAGATCCATCTTTGGCACTATCTCTACTGATCCTTATGCTTTTGATGGCGCAGGCGACAGGCCCTATAACGCTAGCCCTGATGCGATGGTAGTGGGTTTGGGGGCTTCTCGCATTGTGTTGCAACCCGATGCTGATACCAAACAGTGGCTGGCATTTGTTGACCCTCCTCTACCTGGCGTACGTGTGGAAGGCAATGTGGAATGGGCCAATGGTAGCTGCCCAGGCTCACCAGCGATTAATACCCGAGTAGGGCAAACCGCTGGTAATGTTGTGATTTCCCTGAGTGGTAGAGCAGCCGGCTCGTGTGGCGAGTTTAGTGTTTACAGACTGTCTCACTCTCAGCCAGAGTTTTTTGAGGCAGTGTTCCGCATGCTGTGGAAAGAGCTGGGTGGTACGTTGTCGCGTGATGTGAAAGCCGGCAGCATTCCTGGCAACGCCAAGGTAGTGGTATGGCATGACTCCCGCCCGCTGCTAGAACAAATTCGGATGATCAACAAGCAAAGTAATAACCTGATGGCCACCATGCTGTTGCTGTCCGCTGGTGAAAATTTGCAAGGTCGTGGGGCGACCACAGCTTCCGCTGAGCGTGCGGTAGAGCAAGTACTGAATCGCCAAGGGGTGAACACACAAGGTTGGCGCATTGATAACGGTTCAGGTTTGTCTCGTGAGGCTCGATTGACGGCTCAAGGTTTGGCGCAAATGCTGCAACAAGCATGGCGCTCTAATTACATGCCTGAGTTTATTTCTTCCCTAGCGATTGCAGGGGTGGATGGTACGGTAGGGCGTCGTTTCAGAGACAGTGATGCAGCGGGGCGTGCTCACCTGAAAACGGGTACGTTGCGTGATGCACGAGCGTTGGCTGGTTATGTGGTGGATAGCCAAGGTAAGCGCTACGTGATGGTGAGTTTGGTGAACGATCCACGCTCTGATGTAGTGCGTCCTTTTGATGATGCGCTAGTGAAATGGCTGGCAGGTCGTTAGTCTCTCGCAGTTTGGTTTAAAATAGAGAGCTGGTGCGGTGTCAGACTGGCACCGTGTCAGGATTCTAACGATAAGGAATATAGTTTCCATGCCCATACATGAAATACGCCACCCTTTGATTCGCCACAAACTGGGCTTGATGCGCCGTGCGGATCTCAGCACTAAAAACTTCCGTGAGATGTCTCAGGAAATTGCGGCGTTGCTGACTTACGAGGCGTGTAAAGATTTACCGCTGGAAACTACAGCAATCGAAGGCTGGTGTGGCCAGGTTGATGTGGAAAAGCTGGCAGGCAAGAAGGTGACGGTTGTACCTATTTTGCGTGCGGGCATAGGGATGCTAGATGGCGTGTTAAGCCTGATCCCTGGCGCTAAAGTATCCGTAATTGGTATTGCGCGTAATGAAGAAACCTTGCAAGCACAAACCTACCTTGAACGTTTGGTGGGTGAGTTAGATCAGCGTTTGGCGCTGATTATTGACCCTATGCTGGCTACAGGTGGTTCGATGGTCGCAACCATCGATATGCTGAAAAAAGCCGGTTGCAAGAACATTCGTGCGTTGGTGTTGGTAGCGGCCCCTGAGGGGGTTAAGGCTGTCGAAGACGCCCACCCTGACGTGCATGTATATACTGCTTCTATTGATCAGCGCTTGGATGAGCATGGTTACATCGTGCCAGGCCTAGGCGACGCTGGTGATAGAATTTTTGGTACCCGCCAGAAAATTTAAGAAAGTTTGAGCTGAATCTAATTTTTACAAATCTTGTAACGAGGGCCTTCGGGCTAGTTGTAAAAATCAGGTAAGCTTGATGTAGACGTAGTGCAGCAGGCGCTATGGAAGTAGGGCCTGCAAACTGTTCAACTTTTTGCTTTTCAAGGAGCGAACTATGGTGACTAGAAAACGTGTACAAGCAGTGGAAGAAAACTTCATCGACGATGTGAAAAGCAGCTTGGACGAAGCAGAGAAATTGCTGCGTGAAGCCGCTTCTGCCTCCGGTGATAAAGCAACGGAATTGCGTGAAAGCGCATTGCGTGCGCTGCGTAACACACGTGAAGTCTTGCATGATACGCAGGAAGCCGTTGTGGAGCGTGGTCGTCAAGCAGTGAAGGCAACGGATCACTACGTGCATGACAATCCTTGGCAAGCCATTGGTGTGGCTGCAGTAGTAGGTTTGCTATTTGGTATGTTGGTAAGCCGTCGCTAATTACCTCCGGTTGTTCACTACGGCTGCCTGAACTCAGGCGGCCGTTTTATTGCAAAGAGGTCACATGACATTACGACAATCTGTGGGTGACATAGGTTGCACCGTTCTGGCGATCTTCCGCACCCGTTTGGAATTGGCGGCGGTAGAAGCCGGTCAGCAAAAAGCAAGATTGGCACGCGTCGTAGTGATGCTATTTGGGGCTTTGCTATTTAGCACCTTGGCATTGCTGGTATTTACGCTGTTTATTGCACTTTTGTTTTGGCCTACGGAATACCGTTATTGGGCTATAGCCAGCTTGTTTGTGGTGTATGCCGTCTTAGGGCTGAGCTTTGGTTTGATGGTAATGCGTCGTTTAAACTCGGGGTCGTACCCGTTTGAGGCGACCGTGGAAGAAATCAAAAAAGACATACAAGTGATTGAGAACTTACGCCAATCATCACGTGATGAGGCAAGGGAGGGCGATCATGAGTAGTCGACGCAATAAAGAACTAGACGCTGAAATTCGCATTGAGTTGCTGCGTGCTCGTGCCGCTATAGAACGTGATGACTTACGCAAGCAAGTAGAAACTTTTAGCGGGAAGATTCAACCCGCAAATCTGCTTAGCTCTGCACTAGGAGCTGGTCGCAATAGTTTGTTGGGTGGTTGGGCGAGCTTGTTGTTCTCAGCATCCACGCGTTATCCCTTGCTGTTGTCGTTGTTATCTTCGCTGGTGGGGGGCGTTGGGGGTAAAAAGCTGAAAACAGGGGCAGTTGCGCTGATAGGTTGGCGTTTGTTCCGTGTGTTTACCTCACGTTCGGCTAAGAAGCGTAAGAACGATGATGAGCGTAGCGATCGTGTTATAGGACCCTGAGCAGTATTGCTCAGGGTTTTTTTCTGCATCTGTTTTGGTAATAACTGCAGGCGTTACCACAGCAGTAATCAGTTATAGGTATTGGGTCAGTTCAATACCATTTCCTCCTTTTGCTTTATCCAACTGCTGGAAAGATGAGGCAAGTTGGTCTGAAAGCCATTTTCTGAAGGCTACCATTTTGGGCAAGTTAGCTTTGGCTTCTAAATACAATAAACGATGAAATACAGTGCTGGCTTTGTAAGTCCCTAGGGGCAGTAGTAATTTGCCACTATCCACTTCACGTTCTACCAATAATCGACTTTCCAAGGCTATTCCTAATCCATCTACCGCAGCACTGATGGACATAAAGGAACGATCAAACCTAGGGCCACGTTTCAAATCTATTGACACGTGTGGGTGAGCATCTTGCCAGTTACGCCAGTGGATGAGATTGACCTCTGAGTGTATGAGTGTGTGCTGTCTGAGATCGTCCGCACATTGAATCCTCTGTGGGCTGTCTTGTATAGAGGGGGCGCACAACACGGCCAAGGGCTCTTTGGGAAATGGGGTGACAACCACACCGGACTGTGGAAACACGGTTCCATAGCGGATAGCGAAATCCGCCTCTTCCGCCAGTAGATTAACGGTAGTAGTGGACGCGTTCACTCTGGTGTCTATGTCAGGATACTGCGCGCTAAATCGTGACAGACGCGGCATTAACCACTGTGATGCCAAGCTAGGTACACAGTGAATCGTCAAAATATCAGACTTACCACCCCGCTCGACATGACGGGTGGCCGCTTCTATGGATCCTAATGCTTGAGAAATGGTTTCTGCGTATCGTCGTCCGGCATCGGTGAGGACAACACCACGGTGCACGCGATGAAAGAGCGCGATTTGTAATCGCTCTTCCAATAGACGGATTTGGTGACTCACAGCAGAAGGGGTGAGGTGCAGTTCTATAGCAGCTTCAGCAAATGAACCTAGGCGTGATGCCGATTCAAACGCTTGAATGGATTTTAGAGGAGGGATTTGGCGCATATCACGTGAATTAGATTCATCTAAAAGGCTGTTTTATTCGCTTGAGCTAACTATAGCGTGTTTCTAGAATAAATAATCAAACATAACGAACACCTCTACGGTGTATGAAAAACAAATTCTGGAGACAAGCATGGAAGGCTTACTTAGCGGTAAGGTCGCCCTGATTACAGGCGCTGCATCACTGAACGGTATAGGCCGTAAAACAGCTCAGCTATTTGCCAGTCAAGGAGCAATGGTAGTGATTGCTGATTTAGATGAAGCAGCCTCAATTGAAGCAGCAGCGGCACTAGGAAAAGAGCATTTGGGCGTTGCAGCGAATGTGACGACAGTAGAGGATTGCCAGAATGCAGTTGCACAGACTCTTGCTCGTTATGGGCGTTTGGATGTGTTGGTGAATAACGCTGGCATTACTCAGCCCGTCAAATTATTAGACATAACGGGCAGCGATTATGAGCGTATTACGGATGTGTCGTTGCGTGGCACGTTGTATATGAGTCAGGCGGCTGTGCCTGCTATGAAAGAGCAGGGAGCTGGTTCGATTATTTGCATGTCTTCTGTATCAGCTCAGCGCGGTGGTGGGATTTTTGGAGGGCCTCATTATTCGGCAGCCAAAGCAGGCGTATTGGGATTAGCCAAAGCGATGGCCAGAGAACTGGGCCCTGATGGCATACGTGTTAATAGCATCACACCAGGTTTAATTCAAACAGATATTACGGCAGGAAAGCTCACCGATGCGATGCGAGCCGAGATATTGAAAGGTATTCCTCTGCAGCGTTTGGGAAATGCCATTGATGTGGCAAACGCTTGCGCTTTCTTAGCGAGCGACCTGTCGTCTTACTTGACCGGCGTAACGCTAGACGTTAACGGCGGCATGCTTATCCACTGATGGAGACATTATGAAAACAGAGCTTTTGAAGCAATTGGCTGAACGCGCCTATAGAATTCGGCGCTACGCCTTGCAGATGGGAGAAGTGCAAGGGCAGGGATATATAGGGCAGGCATTAGGGTGGTCGGACGTTTTGGCTACAGCATATTGCCACTCAATGACGATAAACGTAGCAGACCCTGAGTGTGAAAGTCGCGATAGGTTTTTACTGTCGCATGGTCACTATGCCATCGCTTTATATGCAGCCTTGATTGAAGCGGGTGTAATTCCCGAGAGCATGTTGGAAACTTACGGGTCAGATGATAGCCGTTTACCTATGTCAGGTATGGCTACCTATACACCTGGGATGGAGATTTCAGGGGGATCGTTGGGGCAAGGGTTAGCGATTGCAGTAGGAATGGCACTGGCGTTACGCCATAAGGGGGGCGAGCAGTTTGTATATAACTCTATGTCTGATGGTGAGCTAGATGAAGGGGCGACATGGGAAGCGGCACTATCAGCAGCACATCATGGTCTATCCAATTTAATTTGTTTGATTGATGTGAATAATCAGCAAGCAGATGGCAATTCTCATGGCGTGCTGGGGTTTGAACCGCTAGTCCAAAAGTGGGAATCTTTTGGATGGCATGTGCAGCGAGTGAACGGTAATGACTTGGCGGCGGTAGTAGATGCATTTGATAACGCACGAGCGTTACAGGCTGAACAACCTAGAGTCATTATTTTTGACACGTTAATGGGCAAAGGTGTGCCTTTTCTTGAGGAGCGAGAAAAGAATCACTTCATTCGTGTGGATGCCGAAGAGTGGGAAAAAGCCATCGCTATTCTTGATCAATCACAGCCAGTAGGGGCCTAGTATGAACACATCAGTAGCAAATAAACCGCGTTTAAAAACGTCGGCGATGATCGCTTCTATTGCGGGTGAAGGCCAAGCAGTAGAGTCAGCACCGTTTGGTCATGCATTAGTGGAACTGGCAAAAAACCGACCTGATTTGGTTGGATTAACAGCGGATTTGGCCAAATACACAGACCTGCATATTTTTGCTCAAGCGTATCCACAGCGGTTTTTTCAGATGGGGATGGCAGAGCAACTATTGATGGGTGCTGCTGGCGGCATGGCAAAAGAGGGCTTGTTACCGTTTGCCACGACCTATGCCGTGTTTGGAACAAGGCGTGCTTATGACTTTATTCATCAGATCATTGCAGAAGAAAATCTGAATGTAAAAATCTGCTGCGCTTTGCCAGGCCTAACAACAGGCTATGGGCCTAGCCATCAAGCCACGGACGACTTGGCATTGATGCGTGCTATTCCAGGCATGACTATTGTTGATCCTTGTGACGCGTTGGATATTAAGCAAGCCGTTCCTGCTATTGCTGAGCACCAAGGTCCTGTGTACATGCGTTTATTGCGCGGCAATGTACCTTTGGTGTTGGATGAGTATGACTATAGCTTTGAGCTAGGTAAGGCCAAGACCTTACGAGACGGTAGTGATGTACTCATTATTTCCAGTGGAATTTTGACAATGAGAGCACTGGAAACTGCCAAGGCATTGGCGAATGATGGTGTTAGTGTGTCCGTGTTACACGTTCCTACTATTAAGCCGCTGGATGAGGAAACCATTCTGAAAGAGGCTAAGCGCTCAGGGCGTTTGGTGGTGGTGGCTGAAAACCATTCGGAAGTAGGGGGCTTGGGTGAAGCAATTGCGAGCTTATTAATGCGTGAACGTGTTTTCCCCGAGTTCCGTTTAATAGGCTTGCCGGATGCTTTTTTGGATGCAGGTGCTTTGCCTACATTACACGATCGTTATGGCATATCTATGGAGGTGATGTGCCAACGCATTAAAGCTTGGCTGTAACGTGAGCTGTAAATGCCAAGGAGGAGGGAAAAATGATCACGATTTCTTTACGACAAGGTAGGAGACTTAAATGAAAAAAATAATACTAGCCACATTAACTGCGGCATCATTAGTAGCGTTGCCAGTATCTGCTCAGCAGGTATTGCGCTTGTCCCATAATGCAGCAGCGGGTAACCCAAAGGCTGATGCGTCATTGCTGTTTGCTAAGTTGGTAGAAGAAAAAACAGATGGGCGCATCAAAGTAGAAGTAGGCGGTTCTGCCCAGTATGGTGATGACCTAGAGTCGCTGACCAATATGCGTTTGGGGACGCTAGCTTTTAGTGCTAACTCACAAGGCACGACTTCTACGGTAGTACCGCAGTTTGCGGTGATTGGGCTGCCCTTTATGTTCCGTGATTTAGATCATGCTTATGCTGTAGTGGATGGCCCTGCAGGAGATAAGCTGTCTGAGCTAGCCAGAGAAAAAGGCTTAGAAGTTCTAGCGTTTTGGGATAACGGTATTCGCCATGTGAGCAATAACAAACGACCTATAGTAGAGCCCACAGACTTGGCTGGTATTAAGTTACGCACACCACCAGACCCTATGACGATGGATATTTTCTCGGCGTTGGGAGCAAACCCTATGAGTTTGGCGTTTTCTGAACTGTATATAGCCTTACAGCAAGGTGTAGTAGACGGTCAGGAAAACCCTTTCATGAATATTTACTCCTCCAAGCTGCATGAGGTACAGAAATATATCTCATTGACTGGCCATAAGTATGAAACCACGCCTGTTTTAGCCAGCAAGATTGTTTTTGACCGTTTCTCTGATGAAGACAAAAAACTCATTAAAGAAGCAGCGATAGAGGCTGGGGCATTCAATAGGCAAAAATCCAGAGAAGCAGATGAAAACCTACGCGCTACTTTCCTTGCGGCAGGGGTAGAAATCAATGACATCAACCGAGATGCGTTTGTAGCCAAAATGCAGCCAGTGTATGACAAATGGTCGGGTCAGTATCCTGAACTGGTTGAGTTAGTACGCAGCGAGGCCGAACGTCTATGAATTACAGCGACAGCACGTTCACGTCAGTCGCTACGTTTATAGATCGAGTTATTGTGGGTGTGGCAACACTGGTAGCGTTAGGTTCGCTACTGGTGTTGTTCCTCGCGCTCGGTCTAGAGGTGATTGTTCGTTATGTCACCAATAGCGGCTTAGGGTGGACAACAGAGCTACCGAATCTACTGTTTCCTTGGTTAATTATGGGAGGGATTGTTTTAGCGGCTCAACGTGGCCAGCACATTGCGGTGACTGCGATCTTGTCGGTGTTATCGAAATCGGCAACAAGAGTTTTGTTTATTTTCCTGCAACTGCTCTTAGTCGTGACCTTCTGCTATTTGTCTTATATGGGATTGGAGGTGATTGAGGTGACCGGCTCAGAACACTATCCTTATACCGGCTTGTCTGCAAAGTGGGCGTATTTGGCATTGATTGCGGGTTTTGTAGGCATAGCACTAACGTCGCTGACTACATTGGTTTGGCTCTTCGTCGTGGATGACCCGCTAGAAGTTCGTGCTCATGTTCTGGAGGATGACGTATGACGCTAGTTATGCTTGTAGTGTTTGCCGTGTTACTGGTGTTAGCGTTGCCGGTGGGGTATGCGCTGATTATTAGCTCTGGGGTTGCAGTGGTTAGCGTTGGTGGGATGCCGAGCGCAGCCGCTATTGTGAAGCTGTTTCAGCCTACTCAAAGTTTCCCGTTATTGGCTATCCCGTTTTTTATCCTGTCTGGCAACATCATGATGGGCGGGACGTTAGGCAAAAAACTCATCGAGTTTGCTACTGCTTTAGTAGGACGCTTTCACGGTGGTTTGGGCCAAGTCAGCGTAGTGGGGTCTACTATTTTTGGAGGGGTGTCAGGGTCTGCTGTGGCCGAGGCCTCTGCCTTGGGAACTATGTTGATTCCTTGGCAAAAGAAAGAAGGTTATCCAGCAGCTTTTGGTGCTGCAGCCATAGCGTCTTCATCTACGATTGCGGGTTTGATTCCCCCTTCTATTGCATTAATCATCTTTGCTACGGTTTCAAATGAGTCTATTGCCGCACTATTTGTGGCGGGGCTATTACCCGGTTTGTTCTTGTGTGTGGGTTTTATGTTGGTGTGCTACTTCAGTGGTCGCCTACGCAATTTTCCACGCTTAACTCAAGATTTGAGTATCAAGAAAGTAGCCAAAATTACGTTTGCTGCATTGCCTGCTTTGGTTATGCCGCTGTTGATCTTGGTCTTACTGCGCGCTGGGATTGCCACACCAACAGAAGTAAGTGTTGTGGCGGTCGCATATGGCTTTTTAGTCAGCGCTTTTATCTACAGAGATCTAAGCGTAAAGCGTGTCTATAGCGCGTTATTAGGCACTGTAGTGACCACGGGTGTGGTTATGCTGGTGATTGTGGCATCCAATTTAGTGGGCTTTGTATTGGTAATGGAGAACATCCCCGTGACGGTAGCTCAGTGGGTGGCAGATGTACTGCAATCGCCAATACTGGTTATCTTGATGATGAACATCATCATGCTGGTCGTAGGAATGTTTCTGGATCTGCCGGCTGCTATCTTGTTGTTGGCACCTACGTTTGTTGCCATGGCAAATAGCATTGATATGGATCTAATCCAACTTGGCATCATGATGACCATTAACCTAAGCATAGGTTTGTTTACCCCTCCGGTAGGAACGACGCTCTTTATTTCGGCTGCGATCTCCAAGGAAAGTGTGGGGCGAATTGTTAAAGAGCTCTTGCCGTTTTATGCGGTGGCTTTATTTGTTCTGATTCTTTTCTCTTACGTTCCTGCGTTAACCATTTATTAAATTATTGAAGCAAGTCTCATGTCTTTTTGTACAACGTACACAAGGGCAGGGAGACTTGCGTCTGGAGCAATATCACGATGACAGTAGTTGCATTTGTAGGCCTAGGGGCAATGGGGATGCCGATGGCTAAAAACTTGTTGAATCATCACATGGCAGTGCGTGGGGTAGACTTGAATTGCGACGCCTTAGCTGAGCTAGAGCAGGCCGGTGGTTATGCAGCATCCTCAGTGTCGGATGCTTGTATGGGAGCAGATGCCTTGGTGCTAATGGTTGTGAACGCGGCACAGGCTAGGCAGGTGTTGGAGCAGAAAGATGCCTTGCATCAATTGAAGCGAGAAGCAGTGGTTGTGTTAATGGCTACGTGCCCAACACAAGAGGTGGAGCAGCTTAGTGCGTGGGTCTGCAGTCAAGGTAGACGCTTTGTCGATGCGCCTGTCTCAGGTGGTGTAGCGGGAGCAAAATCCGCAAGTTTGACGATTATGGCTGCAGGTGAAAAGGCGGCGTTTGATCACATAAAACCAGTGTTTGATGTATTGGGAAAGCGCGTGTTTTATGTGGGTGATAAACCAGGGCAGGGTGCTATGGTTAAAACAGTTAATCAGTTGCTATGCGGTGTGCATATTGCGGTGATGGCTGAGGCTTTTGCATTGGCTGATAAGGTAGGGGTGGATTTAGCCTTGCTGCTGGAAATTATGCAGGGATCATCGGCGGCCAGTTGGATGCTTAATGATCGAGGATCCAGAATGTTGCAGGAAAATCCCGAGGTAACTAGTGCCGTGGATATTTTTGTAAAGGATCTGGGCATTGTCTTGAAAACGGGTACGGATGTACGCGCAGCGTTGCCTATTGCGGCGGCGGCTCAGCAAATGTTTTTAGCAACCTCAGGCAGAGGTTTGGCCAGTGCTGATGATAGTCAGGTGATACGTAGCTACCAAGTGCTGAACACAGCAACAAGTACTCATTGAGGTTGAGAATGTTTGTTTAAGCAGGCATGAGCCGTAATCTAGAGAAATAAAAAAGGGAGTAGTGATTACTACTCCCTTTTTTAGTTGGCGTGGGCTATTACAGCTTCAGATCAGCCCACAAATCATCCACACGTTTTTTTACATCATCCGTCATGTTGATGGAGCGACCCCACTCGCGGTTGGTTTCGCCTGGCCATTTGTTGGTGGCGTCCATACCCATTTTGCCGCCTAGCCCGGATACCGGTGAGGCGAAGTCTAGGTAATCAATGGGGGTGTTTTCTACCAGAACGGTGTCACGCACAGGGTCCATACGTGTAGTCATGGCCCAGATCACTTCTTTCCAATCACGGGTGTTGATGTCTTCATCGACTACCACGATGAACTTGGTGTACATGAACTGACGCAAAATACTCCACACCCCAAACATGACACGTTTGGCATGGCCTGCGTATTGTTTGCGAATGGATACGACCGCTAAACGGTAGCTACAACCTTCAGGTGGAAGGTAGAAGTCTACGATTTCAGGCAACTGGCGTTTAAGTAGCGGTACAAACACTTCATTTAACGCGACGCCCAACACCGCAGGTTCATCAGGTGGTTTACCTGTGTAAGTGCTGTGGTAAATAGGGTTGCGGCGCATGGTGATGCGGTCTACGGTAAAGACTGGGAACCAGTCTTGCTCGTTGTAGTAACCCGTGTGGTCGCCGTAAGGGCCTTCTAATGCTTGTTCGTAGGCGCTGTTGTGCGGTGCAGGTGCGCCTTCAGGTACAACAGCGGGCAGTGCATCGGGGTGATCGGCAGGCAGAATGTGGCCTTCCAGAACAATCTCAGCATACGCCGGTACAGACAGGTCGCTACCGATGGCTTTAGCCAGTTCAGTACGTGAGCCACGCAATAGGCCAGCAAACTGGTACTCAGACAAGCTATCTGGTACTGGAGTTACTGCACCCAGAATAGTAGCGGGGTCACACCCAAGTGCTACGGCAATAGGGAAGGGCTTGCCAGGGTTGGCTAAGGCATGGTCACGAAAATCTAGTGCGCCACCACGGTGTGACAACCAACGCATGATGAGCTTATTACGGCCAATAAGCTGCTGGCGATAAATGCCTAGGTTTTGGCGTTTGGCGTGTGGGCCTTTGGTGATTACCAAGCCCCAGGTCAGTAGTGGCGCTGCATCGTCAGGCCAACAATGCTGCAGGGGAATAGTATTCAGGTCTACGTCGTCGCCTTCCAATACAACCTCTTGGCAGGCGGGGTTACGTATCATTTTAGGAGCCATGTCCCACAGTGCCGACTTCAGCATGGATACTTTAGAGAAAGCATCACGTAAGCCGCGGGGGGCTTCGGGTTCACGCAGTGTGGCCAGTAGTTCGCCTACCTCACGTAGGGCGGAAACCTCTTGAGCTCCCATTCCCCAAGCAACCCGTTTTGGGGTACCAAATAGGTTAGTGAGCACCGGCATTGTGGCTTTTTTGCCCTGATGCATGGCATTTTCAAACAGCAGTGCGGGGCCTTCTGCGTTCAGGACTCTATCCCCGATTTCTGTCATTTCCAAGTGTGTGGACACTGGTGTTTGTATGCGTTTTAGCTCGCCGTGCTGCTCAAGCTGGGCGATGAAATCTCGTAAGTCGCGGTATTTCACTGTGAAGAGATACTCCGGTTTTCTGGGGTAAAGGTTGTTAAGATTATACCTACAGGATTATGAAGGAGTCCGGGTATGAATCCAGACTGGGCACATCAAGGCTTACGCCTAGTACGTTATCGCATTAGCGAGTTCGTACATATGTGTGCAATTTACTTGGGTATTGCTGTGCTGGTGACTATCGCGGCGGGGCTGGTTGTGCCGTCGATTCGCGATCAAGCCCGTCAGTTGTACTCGGTGATGGTAGATGCTCTACGCCCTGAAGTGTTGAATAACGACAATTTCGCACAATTCGCGTGGATGATGCCGGACACCAATAATGAGCAAGTCACCGAAGAGGGTGAGGAGCCACCGCCACCTATTGAAGATGAGGTGGTGGAGTATTCTGCGTACCAAGGTTTTGTGGATACTTTGCAGCGTACGGTCGCTGGTGCCAATGTGAACGGTGTCTCAAAAACTCAGTTCCAAGCCTTACGTAGCTACATTGCCCGCAAATATAAAATAGCGCACAGCGTATCGGGCGCATTGGTGCAGACCGCTTTCACTGTAGGGGCCGAGAAGCGCATGGATCCGCAACTGATTTTGGCGGTGATTGCGATTGAGTCTAGCTACAACCCCTTTGCAGAGAGTCATGCCGGAGCGCAGGGTTTGATGCAGGTGATGACTCGTGTGCACCGTGATAAGTTAGAAAACTACGTGGAGCGAGAGCTGGCAGTCTTTAGCCCTGAAGCCAATATTCGCGCGGGTACACAGATTTTGTACGACTGTAGAAAGCGCAGAGGTTCGTTAACAGGAGCCTTGGCGTGCTATGTGGGGGCTACAGGTCCTAGCGATGGCGGTTATGGTGCGCGCGTGTTGGCAGAACGCCGACGCATGGCATTAGCCTCTGGCATTCCTATACGTGATTAAGCTTCATCAAAAACGCCACGATTATGTCGTGGCGTTTTTTGTTGGCATGCTGATTAGCGTCTTAGGCTAAGAAACGGCGCATACGTTCTACTGCTTCGTGCAGACGTTCTAAGGATGTAGAGTACGAAAAACGCAGTGTGTGGTGGGCCATGCTGGGGCCAAAGTCGCGACCGGGGACGGCAGCTACACCAGCTTCGTGTAACAAGCGCTTGGAGAAGTCTTCACTGTCATTACTGTGCGCTTTAATATCGGCATAGATGTAGAAGGCTCCGTCGGGTTTGACGGGCACATCTAAACCAATTTGCTCAAAGGCAGACAGTAGGAAATCGCGACGCGCTTTGAAGGCCAAACGGCGTTCTTCGTAAATCGCCATGCTGTCTTCTGTGAAGCACGCTAATGCAGCATGTTGAGCTAGAGAGGGTGCACAAATAGCCAAGCTAGCGGCCATACGATCAATGGTAGGGATAAGCGCAGGGGGAACAATCATCCAACCCAGTCGCCAGCCAGTCATATGGAAGTACTTAGAGAAACTGTTGATGATAATGATGTCATCGTCTAGTGTTAGTGCGCTCAGAGGCTGCTCTTCGTAGTAAATACCGAGGTAGATTTCATCCATGATGATGAAACCGTTACGAGCGCGTACTTCGGTAATCAGTTCTTGCAGCGCTGTACGGCTGATGGTTGCACCGGTAGGGTTGCTAGGGGAAGCAATGAGCACACCACGGGTACGTTCGTTCCAGTGTTGGCGTATGTGTTCTGCATTGAGTTGGAAACGCTGCTCAGCCGTTGTAGGGACTAAAATCGTTTTACCACCTGCAGCCGTCACAAAATTCTGGTTGGCTGGGTAGGAAGGGTCTGGCATTAATACTTCATCACCAGGATTGATCAAAGCCAAGGCTGCTAAGGTTAGTGCGCCAGATGCGCCAGCGGTGACTACAATACGATCTGGGGTGACTTGAGTAGCGCCAAAAAAGCTTTGGTAATAACGGCTGATGGCGGCCCGCAGTGCGGGCTCACCCAGCGGTGGTGTGTACTGACTGCGCCCGGCTTCGCTTGCTGCATGTAGTGCCTGTACTACAGCGGCAGGGGCGGTGAAGTCTGGTTCACCTATGCCCAGGCTGATAATATCTTTGCCTTGAGAGATCAAGGCATTGGCTTCTTTGAACAGTTCTACCGCATGAAAGGGAGTAATGTGTGCGGTTCGATGCGCTGGGCGAAACATAAAGCAGGGAATCTCGGTATAAAAGGCCGCATTGTCGCGGTGGCTGAGTCAGGATTAACCCATTAATCATAAGCATATGGCAGGAAAATACAATGCATTCTGAATCGCGTCGGGCTTTTCTGTCAGGTCGTAGGTATGTGGAGCAGGTCAGTGCGTGGGATCAGTTCTGTTTACAACTAGGCCAAAAAGCACAAGGTGAGAAGCGATTGTTGGCTGAAGGGCAATTGTGCTTTACGCCTGAAACACCAGCTGATGTGCACCATGCTCGTAATGTTTGCGCTGTGCATCAGGTCATGATGGGAATGGAAGGTGTGCCACACAGGCATAGCGACGACACGTTACCTACCTTGTGGCTAGATCCCAAGCGCTTAAATAAATTTCAAATTCTGCAGCCGGAAAACGGACAGTGGTTTGTGCAGCCGGGCTGTTTGTTGGGTGAGTTAAGCGAAGCGGGCTTACGCGGTTTAGCGGCGTGGCCAGCAGAGTGGACGATTGCAGCGTGGTTGTTAGATAGGCATAGCCAAAGCTGGCGCACAGGCCATACTTACTTGTCGGGAGTGGTTCATGCATCATTAGTCATGGACGATGGCACGGTATCGAGTTTGGGGGCTTTTGGGCAGAACAACACCAAACCGTTGAATACGCCCCGTTTGCGTCACATGGTGCCTCAGCTGTTTCAACTGCAAAATAGTGAAGCCGGGCAAGCGTGTTTGGCGTTACCGCAGTGGGAAGCACGCTATAGATTAGATGCTTTGCAGCCTGTACAAGCAGATCAAGATTTGAACTTGGCTCATCTACTATTAGGCAGTGGGGGCGATCTAGGTTGGTTGGAGTGGGTGGTGTTGGATGCACGTTGTTTATCCACAGAGGCGGTGTGGGAGCATGCGCAAGCCGGTTCATTGCGTGAAAAAAGCCTACAGATTGCTGCCGCAGATATAGATATGGAAGTGAAGCAATGCTTTGATCCAAAAGGGTATTTTACGCATCCTGCTCAAGAGTGGGATGGGCTAAAATTATAGTTCTACTGTTTTTGCTGCCCTGCAGCATGTGTTCCGTGTGACCTAGAGGATAGAATGGGTCTCTTTAGGGTTAGCCCTGTATTTAGTATTTGAATTTCTAGAATAAGTGGTTAAACGTTATGGATGAAAATCTTCGCAAGGCAGCGCTCGAATATCACGAGCAAGGTCGCCCTGGCAAACTGTCAGTGACACCTACCAAGCAGTTATCCAACCAGCGTGATCTGGCGCTGGCGTATTCACCAGGCGTTGCAGCCGCTTGTGAGGAAATCGTCACTGACCCACAAAATGCGTTCCGCTACACCGGTCGTGGCAACTTGGTTGGTGTTATCACCAACGGTACTGCTGTGCTGGGTCTGGGCAATATTGGTGCGTTGGCATCTAAGCCTGTGATGGAAGGTAAAGCTGTTCTGTTCAAGAATTTTGCTGGTATTGATGTATTTGATATCGAGATCAATGAAACCGATCCAGAAAAACTGGTAGATATCATTGCTGGTTTAGAGCCCACTTTCGGTGGTATCAACCTTGAAGATATCAAAGCGCCAGAGTGTTTCATCGTAGAGAAAAAACTGCGTGAACGCATGAAGATTCCTGTCTTCCACGACGATCAGCACGGTACGGCTATCTGTGTGGCTGCTGCATTCCTGAACGGTTTGGCAGTGGTAGACAAAAAGCTAGAAGAAGTGAAAGTGGTAGTGTCCGGCGCGGGCGCGGCTGCATTGGCGTGTTTAGATTTGTTGGTAGACCTAGGTCTGCCAATGAAAAACATCTGGCTGACAGACATCGAAGGCGTGGTCTACAAAGGCCGTACCGTTTTGATGGACGAAACTAAAGAGCGTTTTGTACAAGATACTGATGCACGTAAATTGGCCGATGTGGTTGATAACGCCGATGTATTCTTGGGCTTGTCCGCGGGTGGCGTGTTGAAACCAGAAATGGTGGCACGCATGGCTGCGCGCCCATTGATTTTGGCATTGGCTAACCCTAGCCCAGAAATTCTGCCCGAAGACGCACACGCTGTACGTGATGACGTGGTGATTGCTACAGGTCGTTCTGACTATCCTAACCAGGTAAACAACGTTCTGTGCTTCCCATACATTTTCCGTGGCGCGTTGGATATTGGCGCAACCACCATTACGCGTGGCATGGAAATCGCTGCTGTACACGCTATTTGCCAATTGGCGCGTGAAGAGCAAGATGAACTTGTTGCGGCGGCCTACAACATCGAGAATCTGGAGTTTGGTCCTGAGTACTTGATTCCAAAACCGTTTGACTCTCGTTTGATCGCACGTATTGCGCCTGCTGTTGCTAAAGCTGGTATGGAAGAAGGCGTTGCTACACGTCCTATCGAAGATCTGGACGCATACGTCTATCAGTTGCAGCAGTTTGTATACCGTTCCGGCGCTTTTATGAAGCCTGTGTATGGTGCAGCTAAAGAGATTGTTAAAAACGGTGGCAAATCACGTATTGTGTTCGCTGAAGGCGAAGACGAAGGTGTGTTGCGTGCTGTACAGGTGATCGTAGACGAGAAATTGGCTACGCCTATTCTGATTGGTCGCCCAGCAGTGTTGCAACAACGTATTGAGCGTTACGGCCTACGCATTCGCTTGGGTGTTGACGTAGATGTCACCAACCCAGAGCAAGATGATCGATTCAACCGGTACTGGACCGCCTATTGGGAAATGCGTTGCCGTGATGGCGTGACCAAAGAAATGGCACGTGTAGAAATGCGTCGTCGCTTTACCCTGATTGGTGCCATGATGCTGCATCTGGGTGAAGCAGACGGCATGATCTGCGGTACCGTGGGTAGTTATGCTAACCACCTGCGGTTCATTGATGAAGTGATTGGTAAACGTCCTGGTGCGAAAACGTACAGTGCGATGAACATCTTGCTGTTGCGTGAGCGTACCGTGGCATTGGCTGATACACATGTTAATGACAACCCAGATGCAGAACAGATCGCTGAAATAACTATTGCGGCAGCTCGTCGTATGCGTGAGCTGAACATCGAACCTAAAGCAGCATTGTTGTCCCGTTCGAATTTTGGCACTGGCAGCTCGTCATCAGGCAGCAAAATGCGCGAAGCACTGAATTTGATCCGTCAACAAGCGCCTGAGCTTGAAGTTGATGGTGAAATGCATGGTGATTGCGCGTTGGATGAAAGCCTGCGTAAGCGTATTCTTCCTCACACTACGTTGAATGGCGCAGCAAATCTGCTGATTTGTCCTAACGTGGATGCAGGTAATATTGCTTACAATCTGTTAAAAACAGAGGCGGGTGGTAACGTTGCTGTAGGCCCATTCTTGCTAGGTGCTAACGCTCCTATCAGCATTATGACCTCCAGCTCCTCGGTGCGTCGTATTATCAATATGACGGCGCTGACGGTGGTGGATGCCAACACGGCACGCGACTAAGTTTCGCTACTGGCCTGCCTCCTAACGGAGTGCAGGCCAGTTTTTTAGTGCGTATGCTATTGTAGGTATTTTGCAATACCTGAATTGAAGTGTTGAGGGAAAGAAACGGATTCTTCGACCGCTTGCACAGAGACTGCTAAATGGATTAAAAACCCATTCGCTACGTCTAAATATCGCCTAAGATAAAAACGTTACGGGTTGTTTCTGTGCGCGCTGCACGTCTCTTACCGTCAACGGAAATTTCTCAGTCATGACGAATGTACTGGCGATAGACAAGTTTCTAATTTATTGTTCGGATTAGCCAGAGGTAAAAGGCTGATCGGTTCAGATTGAGCAGGTATTATGGATCGACAGGAAGTCAACGTTTTTAGAAGGGCATCGCAATGAGTCAAAGCCTCAATTTGCAAGAGCTGTTGCAGCAGGGTGGCCTGATTAATGCAACCGATGCACAAAAAAGTAAAATTTTCACCATGGCACAAGCGGCCGAGATCACAGTAGGTGAAGTAGATTGTGATCGCGCTCGTAGTTGTTCAGCAGTACTGCGCGCTATTGTGAAGGCAGTGGATTACCCCGACTTTTTCGGTAGTGATCTGGATGCGCTCTATGATTGTTTGTGCGATACCGTTTTGGATCAAAAAACAGGGCTGTACCTGTGGTTTGATAAATTGCACACAGGTGACCCAGCGCTGGAAACCCATGCACAGGCTATTTTGAGTGTGTGTAATGATGTAGCCGACTTTGTCAGCACTAAAGACAAGATGTTTGCCTACACTGTTATTCACGCGGGCAAGCACCCCGATGCTGAGCCTGGTGTAGCGCCCACGCCATACTCTGGTAGTGACGTGGACCCAACCTACGAAGATTGAAAGTGACTACAGCCAGCCCATTCTGGCGCTGGCTGCTGACACCAATGCGATTGCAGCGGTTTCGGTACGCAAAATACGAGCACCGAAACGCATAGACAAGGCCCCAGCAGCGATTGCTTGGGCCTTTTCTTCTTCTGACCACCCACCTTCTGGGCCAATCAAAAATACTATATGCGCCTCAGGCCAGTCGGCGACTTCAGCCAAGGCGCTGTCTAAGTCGTGCTCAGCATCTGGGTCGCAAAAAATAATGCGCGTGTGAGCAGAGCTAGGGAGAGACTGTAGAAAGGCGGCCAGTTGTTGTGGCGGTGATACGTGCATGACGCGGTTACGTCCACATTGCTCACTAGCGGAGCGGGCGACTTTTTGCCAATGCTGTACACGCTTTTGCAGTCTGTCGCCTTGTAGTTGTAGAACGCTGTAGCGCGCTGCAATGGGGGCGAGAGCTGTGACGCCCACCTCAGTGCATTTTTCTGCAATCCAATCCATTTTGTCGCCAGAGGCCAAGCCTTGGGCAACAGTAATGCGTTGCGGAAGCTCGCGTTCAAGATCTTGAAATTCCAGCAAGTGCGCCAGAACACCTTTACCTTGATGTTGTAAAGATGCCAAAAATTGTCCGCCTTGGCCATTAAAAAGCCAGACCTTAGATTGGTCTTTGAGGCGTAAAACACGGAGCATATAGTGGGCCAGCTCGGTGCTAAGTTCAACGGTAGTGCCTGTTTGCAGGTCTATTTCACAAAAAAAACGTGGCAGATTCATATGCTTGGCTGAGTTTGAAGAGTCATGCTTGTTACAGCATAACCGAGCTCTGGAGTGCTTGGGTGGCGGTGCAGCGGGCATTGCAGTGGTAAAATGAATGGCTTTAATAACTACCTGTTGATGATGGGGCAGGCCACAGCGTCATTTGCCCTTCAAGAGTTTCCAATGGACTTATCCTCTTCCTCCGTATCGCCCATGGCGAATGCCATTCGTGCACTGGCGATGGATGCCGTGCAACAAGCTAAATCGGGTCACCCTGGTGCGCCTATGGGGATGGCAGAAATTGCCGAAGTGCTGTGGACACGCCACCTCAAACATAACCCAGCTGATCCTGCTTGGTTTGATCGTGACCGCTTCGTATTGTCTAACGGCCACGGATCCATGCTGATTTATGCCCTGTTGCATCTGACAGGCTACGATCTGCCCATGGAAGAGCTGCGTAATTTCCGTCAGTTGCATTCGCGTACTGCAGGTCACCCTGAAGTGGGCGAAACTGCTGGTGTAGAAACTACTACAGGCCCATTGGGACAAGGTATTTCCAACGCCGTTGGTATGGCATTGGCTGAAGCCTTGCTGGCTAAAGAATTCAACCGTCCAGGCCATAACGTTGTGGATCACCACACGTATGCGTTTGTGGGCGATGGCTGCTTGATGGAAGGTATTTCCCATGAAGCATGCTCGTTGGCAGGTACATTGAAACTGTCCAAACTGATTGTTTTCTACGACGACAATGGTATTTCCATTGACGGTAAAGTGGAATCTTGGTTTGGCGATAACACACCAGAGCGCTTCCGCAGTTACGGCTGGAACGTTGTAGAAAACGTTGATGGTCACAGCGTAGAGGCACTGGAAAAAGCAGTACAAACAGCTAAAGCCTACGTTAAAGAAGGCAACGGCCCAACCATCATTTGCTGTAAGACAGTGATTGGTAAAGGTTCACCTAAACTGGCTGGCTCCGAAAAATCGCACGGCGCTCCATTTGGTGACGAAGAAATTGCTGCCACACGTGCAGCCATTGGCTGGCCTCATGCTGCCTTTGAAATCCCAGCAGATGTATACGAATACTGGGATGGCCGCAGCAAAGGTGCTGCCGCTCAATCCGAGTGGGAACAACGTTTTGCTGCATACCAAGCGGCACACCCAGAGTTGGCTAAAGAACTGGCCCGTCGTCTACGCAGCGAATTGCCTGCTAACTTCGACGAGTTGGCTCAAGAGCTACTGAACAAAACTCAAGTGGCAGCACAAACCGTTGCCACACGTAAAGCCTCCCAGTTGGCCATTGAAGGTCTGGTTGATGGCTTGCCTGAAATGCTGGGTGGTTCGGCTGACTTGACCGGTTCTAACCTGACTAACTGGCCTGGTGTTGCTCCTGTGCGTGCAACAGACGACGGCATACAGTTCGGTCGTCACATCAATTACGGTGTGCGTGAGTTCGGTATGGCTGCCGTGATGAACGGTATGGCACTGCACGGCGGTTATTTGCCATTTGGCGGTACCTTCCTGACATTCTCTGATTACTCACGTAATGCCATTCGTATGGCTGCGTTGATGAAACAGCGCGTGGTGCATGTGTTCACTCACGACTCCATCGGTTTGGGCGAAGACGGTCCTACTCACCAGTCTATCGAGCACGCTTCCAGCTTGCGTTTGATCCCTAACCTGCACGTATGGCGTCCTTGTGACACCACCGAAACGGCTGTGGCATGGATTGAATCCGTTCGCCGTCCAGCAAGCGTAGGCTTGAATGTGAAAGACGGTGGCCCAAGTGCGCTGCTGTTGTCCCGTCAAAATCTGCCTTTCATTGAGCGTGATAGCCAAACTGTTGCGGCGATTGCGCGCGGTGGTTATGTATTGCGCGATGCGGCTAATGCACGAGCCATCATCATGGCTACAGGTTCTGAAGTAGAGCTGGCGTTGAAGGCGCAAACTGAATTGGCAGAAAAAGGTATTCCAGTGCGCGTGGTTTCTATGCCTTGCACCAATATCTTTGATGCACAAGATAAAGCGTGGCGTGATGCCGTGTTGCCTGCTGGTTTGCCTCGTGTGGCGATTGAAGCGGGTTCCACAGGCTTGTGGCACAAATATGTAGGCCTAGATGGTGCAGTTCTGGGTATAGACAGCTACGGTGCGTCTGCGCCGGCTGATGTACTGTTCAAGCACTTTGGTCTGACCACTGAGAAGTTGGTCGAAGCTGTAGAAAAGATTCTGTAAATTTAGGAGATCCAAGATGACGATTCGCGTCGCTATCAATGGCTATGGTCGTATTGGCCGTATGACACTGCGTGCTCACTACGAGTACGGTAAGAAACACGGTATTGAAATCGTAGCGATTAACGCTCCTGGCCAAGATGAAGTGGCTAGACACCTCACACGTTTTGATACGGTACATGGCCGTTTCAACGCCGAGGTAGAGCTGGAAGGCAAAGAGTACTTGGTCATCAACGGTGATCGTATTCGTTTGTTGTCCGAGCGTGATCCTACAAAATTGCCTTGGGGCGAACTGAACGTAGACGTGGTCATGGATTGCACAGGCCGCTTCACAACCAAAGAAGCAGCAAGCGCGCATTTGCAAGCTGGTGCTAAGAAAGTGTTGATCTCTGCTCCTGGTGGCAAAGATGTAGACGCGACGATCGTGTACGGTGTGAACCACAACGTGCTGAAAGCCACTGACACTGTAGTGTCTAACGCTTCTTGCACCACTAACTGCTTGGCACCATTGGCTCAGCCTTTGAACCAAGAGTTGGGGATCGTGAACGGTTTGATGACTACTATTCACGCTTTCACAAATGACCAAGTGCTGATCGATGTTGCGCACAAAGATTTGCGTCGTGCACGTGCAGCCACAATGAGCATGATCCCAACTAAAACTGGTGCAGCTGCAGCAGTAGGTTTGGTATTGCCAGAGTTGAATGGCAAGTTGGATGGCTACGCTGTACGCGTTCCAACCATCAACGTGTCTATGGTTGACCTGACATTTGTGTCGGCTCGTCCTACTAGCGTAGAAGAAGTAAACAGCATCCTGAAAAAAGCCTCCCAAGGTGCATTGAAAGGTGTGCTGGACTACAGCGATGAACCGCTGGTGTCCACAGACTACAACCACAGCACAGCGTCTAGCACAGTGGATTCTATGCTGACCAAAGTATCGGGTGGTAACTTGGTGAAAGTTGCTGCATGGTACGACAACGAATGGGCTTTCTCCGTGCGTATGCTGGATACGGCTCATGCGATGATGACCGCCAAATAAATTCAGCGGCTCAAAAAGGCGGGGGCTCCCCGCCTTTGTCGTGCCTAGGATAAAGCAATCATGATTACTACGATTAAAACATTAAGCCAACTGGTGGCCGAAGGCCAAGTGGCAGGCAAACGCGTGCTAATACGTTCCGATATGAACGTACCGATGGCTGGCGGTGCTATTACTGAAGACACACGCATTCGTGCGTCGCTGGAAGCCATTCGCATGGCATTGGGTGCAGGCGCAGCTGTGATGGTGATGAGCCATTTGGGCCGTCCCAAAGAAGGCGAAATAATGCCTCGCGACACACTGACTCCTATCGCTGAACGTTTGAGCGAGCTGTTGGGCGTTTCAGTACCTCTGCAACGCGACTGGATCGAAGGGGTAGATATTGCTCCGGGTCAAATCGTGCTGCTGGAAAACTGCCGCTGCAATGTAGGCGAGAAAGCTAACGACGAAACGCTGGCACGTAAAATGGCAGCATTGTGCGATATCTACGTGAATGATGCATTTGGTGCGGCTCACCGTGCTCAAGCTTCTACCGAAGGTGTAGCGCGTTACGCTCCTATCGCATGTGCGGGTCCGTTGTTGGAAGCCGAGTTGAATGCATTGAGCCGTACGTTGACTGACCCAGCTCGTCCTTTGGTGGCGATTGTGGGCGGTGCCAAAGTTTCTACTAAGCTGTCCATTTTGTTGGCCTTGGCGAACAAAGTAGACCAGTTGATCGTGGGTGGTGGTATTGCCAACACATTCATGCTGGCTAAGGGCCTGAAAGTAGGTAAGTCTCTGGTAGAAGAAAGCCAACTAGACGAAGCGCGTCAAGTCATTGCTGTGATGAAAGAGCGTGGTGCTGAAGTGCCTATTCCTGTGGATGTGGTGTGTGCCAAAAGCTTTGCTACCGACGCTGAACCTACTGTGAAAGCGGCTACTGATGTAGAAGACGATGATCTGATTCTGGACATCGGTCCTGAAACAGCTCAACAGTTAGCAGGTGTTTTGCGTAAAGCAGGCACTATTGTGTGGAACGGCCCTGTGGGTGTGTTTGAGTTCCCGAATTTTGCTGGCGGCACACGAGTGTTAGCACAAGCTATTGCTGACTCAGATGCTTTCTCTATCGCTGGCGGTGGTGACACCTTGGCAGCGATTGCTGCTTTTGATGTGGCCGATAAGATTGGCTATATCTCTACTGGTGGTGGCGCTTTCCTGGAATTCCTGGAAGGTAAAAGTTTGCCTGCTGTAGCGGTATTGCAGGAACGCGCAGCGGAGTAAGCCAACGGTAGTTGGGTGTTATAACGCGCTCAAAATGGCCTGATAACCTGCTAGGGTGTCAGGCCATTTTGGTGTCCAGCCTAGCTGTTTTAAACGCTGGTTACTAAAACGCTTGCCTCGAGCGGGAGCCTGATCATCACGCTGTGGCGGCGTGATACCTAGGTATTCGGCCAATGGAGTGTAGAGGTCTATCTGTTCCAATGGCGTGTCGTCGGTGCCCACATACAGCGCTTCGGGGTGTGGGTGTTGTAGCAGTAGGCTGCACGCCTGCACCACATCATCAATATGTATACGGTTTGCCCAATTACCTGGCGAAGAGGGGACTACCCAACCCGGTTTACGTAATCGTTGCAGCCATTGCAGACGTTCTGGGCCGTAAATACCGCTAAAGCGAATGACTACCAGTTTGTCTCCCAAACGTTCGCGCAATAACTGCTCGGCTTTTACCAAGGCTACGCCATTGAACTGTTCAGGATGGGTGGGGCTGCGTTCATCTATCCAAGACTCACTCGCACCGTAGACGGCGGTGGACGATACAAACACAAAGCGTTGTAAGGCATCCAGATCTAGCGCGTTTAACAGGTTGTTTAGGCCGGTTTCGTAAATGGCGGCATAGCCTGCTTCGGAGCGTTCGCTAGGTGTTGCGGTGTACAGCACATGGCTGCATGCAGGTAGCTGTTGCAGGCTGTTCGCTTGGGTGAGGTCGGCTTTAATGGCAGGTATGCCGGTTTCTGTTGGATTGGGGTTACGGCGTAAGGCCCACTGCGGAACGGAGAGGTGTTTAAGCTGTTGATAACAGCGTTTGGCAATGTCGCCTGCGCCTGCGTATAAAATCCCGGTAAGTGGCTGGGCTGACATGGCAAAAACTCCTGGGTTGACGGTGGGTTATGCGTTTGCACTACGGCTGCTTTTTGGGCATAGTGAATGGTTTGTTCCATTGTACTGTGAGGGACTTGTGAAAAAATTACAGCGTACGCATCCAGATGAATTGTTGGTGGGGCTGGTGTCGGTTTCGGATAGGGCTTCCGGCGGCCAATACCAAGACGAAGGTATCCCTGCCTTGGAGTCATGGTTAGAGGCAGTGTTGGTGCAGCCTGCACAGTGCGTGTCGCGTTTAGTGCCTGACGATACAGACACGATCTCGGCCACATTGAAAGAATTGGTCGATGAGTTGGGTTGTGACCTCGTGTTGACCACGGGGGGTACGGGGCCAGCGCGTCGAGATGTCACACCTGAAGCCACCTTGGCAGTGGCGACACGCGAAATGCCGGGGTTTGGTGAGCAAATGCGCCAGATTAGTTTGAAGTTTGTACCTACGGCGATTTTGTCACGCCAAGTGGGTGTGCTGCGCGAAACGGTAGATCATGCGGCATTGATTTTGAACTTGCCTGGTCAGCCTAAAGCTATCAAAGAAACGCTAGAAGGTTTGAGAGACGATCAAGGTAAAGTCGTGGTGCCCGGTATTTTTGCGGCCGTACCTTACTGCATTGATCTTATCGGTGGCCCGTATGTGGAAACACATGAGCATATAGTGTCGGCATTTCGCCCAAAATCGGCACGTAGGCCCAAACAATAATACGCAAAACAAGCAAGAATTCATTTTCACCCGTAAAATTACGGGTGATTTAGTTATTTTATTCAAGTACTCAGGAGATCTTCATGGCCTTGGTTTCCATGCGTCAGCTGTTGGATCATGCGGCTGAAAATGGCTACGGCATTCCCGCATTTAACGTGAACAATCTGGAGCAGGTCCAGGCAATCATGGAAGCGGCAGCTGAGACTGATAGCCCCGTTATCATGCAAGCTTCGGCAGGCGCCCGCAAATATGCAGGCGAAAAATTCCTGCAAGGTTTGATTCGTTCCGCCGTTGAAAGTTACCCGCATATCCCTGTGGTGATGCACCAAGATCACGGCCAGTCACCCGCTGTATGTAAAGGCGCCATCGAGATGGGCTTCAGCAGCGTGATGATGGACGGTTCTTTGGAAGAAGACGGTAAAACGGTTGCTGACTACGAATACAACGTAGACGTGACTCGTCGCGTCGTAGAAATGGCTCACAAGTTGGGCGTTACGGTAGAAGGCGAGTTGGGTTGCTTGGGTTCATTGGAAACCATGCAAGGCGACAAAGAAGACGGTCACGGCTTTGATGGCGTGTTGACACTAGACGAATTGCTGACTAGCCCAGAGCAAGCAGCAGACTTCGTTCGTCGCACTCAGTTGGATGCATTGGCGATTGCTATTGGTACTAGCCACGGTGCGTACAAGTTCACTCGCGAACCTACAGGCGATATCTTGTCCATCCAGCGCGTGAAAGAAATCCACGCTCGTTTGCCTAACACTCACTTAGTCATGCACGGTAGTTCCAGCGTGCCACAAGAGTTGTTGGCTGAAATTCGTGAATTCGGCGGCGACATGAAAGAAACCTACGGCGTGCCCGTAGCGGAAATTCAAGAAGCCATCAAATACGGTGTACGTAAAGTAAACATCGACACGGACATCCGTTTGGCAATGACTGCAGCGATCCGCCGTTTCTTGTTTACATATCCAGACAAGTTTGATCCACGTGAATACCTGAAACCAGCGCGTGCAGCTGCTAAAGCAATTTGTGTAGCTCGTTACGAGCAGTTTGGTACTGCAGGTAATGCATCCAAAATCAAACCTATAGCTTTGGATGAAATTGCCCGCCGTTATGCCTCGGGCGAACTGGCCCAAAAGGTACAGTAAGGCTTAATACAGGCCATCCCACGGATGGCCTGATTTGTTTGCGGGGTTAGGTCCCTCTGACTTGCTGCTCGCCCGCAGCAAGGCGCTTTTTTAAGGAAAACATGGTGCAACAGGCGCTTTTCGAATCCACTCTGAAATCCCTACCTTTGTTAGCACGCGGTAAAGTGCGTGATATGTACGAGGTGGGCGACGATAAACTTCTAGTGGTTGCTTCCGATAGATTGTCAGCTTTTGATGTGATCATGGATGATCCCATCCCTGGTAAAGGGGCTGTGCTGACGAACATGACGGAGTTTTGGCTGAAGAAGCTGGCGCACATCGTACCTAATCACTCTACAACTGTACGTGCTATTGACGTGGTGGCTGCAGATGAGCAAGCTCAGGTTAAAGACCGTGCGGTAGTAGTAAAGCGTTTAAAACCTATCATGGTAGAGGCCGTAGCACGCGGCTATATCATTGGTTCGGGCTGGAAAGAATATCAAAAAACAGGCGCAATCTGCGGCATCGCTTTGCCAGCCGGTTTGCAACAAGCTAGCCAGTTGCCTGAGCCTATTTTTACACCTGCTGCTAAAGCAGAAATGGGCTCTCACGATGAGAACGTCAGCTTCTTACACGTTGTGGCAGAAGTAGGTCAGTCGTTGGCTGAGCAAATTCGTGACATCACATTGCGTTTGTACAAAGAAGCTGCTGCCTACGCAGCAACGCGCGGCATTATCATTGCCGACACAAAATTTGAGTTTGGTCTGGATGAAGACGGTGTGTTGCACTTGATGGATGAAGTGCTGACACCAGACTCTTCCCGTTTCTGGGATGCGAGCAGCTACCAACCTGGTACTAGCCCAGCCTCCTTTGATAAACAGTTTGTACGTGATTGGCTGGAAACCCAAGATTGGGACAAAACACCGCCAGCGCCACGCTTGCCTGCTGATGTGATTGCTCGCACTGCAGCCAAGTACCAAGAAGCCTTGGACAAATTGACTAAGTAATACGCGGAGTAAGTAAGGACATGAGCACAGTAGCACCCGTAACAGTAGGGGTAGTCATGGGGTCTTCCAGCGACTGGCCGGTAATGCAAAATGCAGCCGCCATTCTGGAAGAGTTTGGTATTGCCTTTGAAACCCTAGTGGTATCGGCTCACCGTATGCCGTTGGATATGGTGGAATATGGTCGTAAAGCCAGTGAGACTGGCATGAAAGCCATTATTGCTGGCGCGGGTGGTGCTGCACATTTGCCAGGTATGTTGGCAGCCCTGACTGAAGTGCCGGTCTATGGTGTGCCGGTACCATCACGCTACTTGCGTGGTGAAGACTCGCTATTGTCTATAGTACAAATGCCTAAAGGCGTGCCTGTAGCAACCTTTGCTATTGGTGAAGCCGGTGCAGCCAATGCCGCATTGCATGTGGTGGCTAACTTGGCTATGTATGATGATGCGTTGCGTGTGAAGTTAAACGCATTCCGTGCGCGCCAAACTGAAGTGGCACGTAACATGCAGGTGCCTCCACCTGAGCAAGCCTGATTTTTAAGCGAAATGAGCAGTATATGAACAAGGTTACAAACGAGGCCGTGATCCAACCTGGCGACTGGCTAGGTATGATTGGTGGCGGTCAATTGGGACGTATGTTTTGTCATGCGGCCCAAAGCTTGGGCTACAAAGTAGCTGTGTTGGATCCTGATCTTAACAGCCCTGCGGGCGCTGTAGCGGACAAACATATTCGTGCCGCTTACGATGATGAAGAGGGTTTGCGTGCGTTGTCGGCACAGTGCAAAGCCATTACGACTGAATTTGAAAACGTACCAGCTGCCAGTCTGCAGTTCTTGGAGCAAGGCAGTCGTGTGACACCTTCTTCGTCTGCCGTGGCGGTTGTACAAGATCGTATTACTGAAAAAGCGTTTATCGTGTCTGCAGGCGTGCCTGTAGCGCCTTATGCGCCTATACAAAGCAAAACAGATTTACAAAATGCCGATGCAGCATTGTTCCCTGGCATTTTGAAAGCAGCTCGTTTGGGCTACGACGGTAAAGGCCAAGCGCGCGTGAGCAGCCGTGAAGAGGCACTGAATGCGTTTGCTCAATTTGGCGAAGTACCCTGTGTGCTAGAAGCTTTGCAGCCATTGAAAGATGAAATTTCTGTGGTGATGGCACGATCGCTAAACGGTGATGTGGCGGCATTTGTGCCTTCGCACAACGAACACCGCGACGGTATCTTGGCGGTTTCCACAGCGGCATCCACTAACTTGCCGGTGTACCAAGAGGCTATTGCTGCCGCGACGAAAATTGCACAAACCTTGGGTTACTACGGTGTGTTCTGTGTGGAGTTTTTCATTCTGCAAGACGGCTCGCTGATTGCTAACGAGATTGCACCACGTCCACATAACAGTGGTCACTTCACGATGGATGCGTGTGTGACGAGTCAGTTTGCACAACAAGCACGTGTGATGGCTGGTTTGCCTCTGGGTTCTGCAACCTCACACAGTTATTCCGTGATGTTGAACTTGTTGGGTGACTTGTGGTTTGACGAGCAAGGCGCATACCGTGAGCCTGATTGGGCGGGTGTGTTGGCTGTGCCGGGTGCATGTTTGCATTTGTATGGCAAAGCAGAAGCCCGTAAAGGCCGCAAGATGGGCCATATCAACGTGGTAGGTAGCACGCTGGAAGAAGCACAACAACGTGCAGCACAAGCCGCATTGCCTTTGGATTTTGTGTACCATGCATGAGACTGTAATCAGCCCGTCTGATGCGCAGTCTGTGCAGCAGGCTGCTGAATTGCTGTATGCGGGTGAGCTAGTCGCATTTCCTACCGAGACTGTTTACGGTTTAGGGGCAGATGCAGAAAACCTAGCAGCGCTGGGCAGTATCTACGAAGCCAAGGGGCGTCCTAGCAATCATCCGGTGATTGTGCACGTTGCCCCCGGCGCTGATTTGTACTACTGGGCCAAACAAATTCCCGATGAAGGTTGGCGCTTGGTGGAGTGCTTCTGGCCAGGTCCATTAACCTTGATTCTGCCTAAAGCGGATCATGTACCGCTGCAAATTACTGGTGGGCAAGATAGCGTAGGGGTACGGTGTCCATCGCACCCGGTAGCGCAAGCCTTGTTGACTGCCTTTGCCAAGTGCAAAGGTGGGCAGGGTGGTGTGGCGGCGCCATCCGCAAACCGTTTTGGACGTATTTCGCCTACGCAGGCTTACCATGTACAACAAGAATTCAAAGGTTGCGTATTGCAGCCTAAGATGATCTTGGAAGGTGGCCCTGCCGAGGTTGGAATAGAGTCCACCATTGTGGATGTATCACGCGTTGCAACGACGGGTGAAGTAGCCGTCTTGCGTCCTGGTGGGATTAGCGTCGCACAAATAGAGGCAGCACTAGGGCGTTCGGTACAAATAGGGGCTAAGCACCATGCTCCACGCGTGTCAGGCAGCTTAAAGGCTCACTATGCACCAACCACGCCACTGTTTAGCTTGTCGCGTGCTGCGTTGCAGGCCAAAGCAACCGAAGCTACAGTACCTAAGAAAATAGGGTTGTTGGGCTTTGGGAAGGCACCTGCAGCGTTAGCGGCTGGGTTGCAGTGGGTAGAGCTACCTAGTCAGCCAGCACACTTTGCACACGCGTTATATGCGTTGCTACGTGAGCTGGATGAGCAAGGTTTTGATGCTTTCTATATTGAGCAACTGCCTACTACGCCAGAATGGCTGGCTGTGGCAGACAGACTCAACAGAGCTGCTGCTGCGTTCGAATAAACCGCTACGATTTAATCCAGCAAGTTGTGGTCTTGTAAGAAGCGCAAGCAGCGTTTCTTAAGGCGTTCCGGCTGTTCAAAATGTGGGCTATGCCGGACGCCCGCCATCACCAGTGCTTCGGTATGAGGCACTAAACATTGCACTCCATACACTTGATGCAAGGATGAGTATTCATCTTCGTCGCCTTGTATCAGCAGTGTAGGGCATTGGATACTCGTTACATCGCGTTCTATGTTCCAGTTTTTCTGGAAGTAAGGGCTGCTCCATGCACGGCTCCATGGTTTGAACGTGCCATCTACATCTTGGTGATAACGAGCCAATCGTTGGCGCAGATCGCCACTGTCGTACCAGTTAATGCAATGCTCTAACCCGTGGTGCATAAAGGGCTCGACATTGATGTGGGGCGCAACACAAATGATGGCGCGAGCAGCACTGTTGTCCATGGCTGCATTCAGTAGGGCGATAGAGCCGCCATCGCTGTGACCAAAAAAAATAGGGCGCTCGTGTGCTAAGCCTAAAGCAGCCAGCACCGCAGGCAAGCGCTGTTGTGCTTCACGATGCAGGTAGTTGATGGGTAAGTCTTCGTTAGGATTGCGTGGTGTGCTTTGACCATAGCCGGGGCGCGAGTACAGTAAGCCACGGCAGCCCAAGAAAGAGGCCAGCTCTTCAGGCCAAAAAGACCAGTGATTAATACTGCCTAACCCTTCATGTAAAAACACCAGCAATGGTGCTTGAGGGTCTTGGCTTCCTACCCATTGATACTCAATGTCCAGCAAGTTGCCGTCTTCGGTGATTTGCAGCGTTTGATGTGCAGCAGGTTGACGCATGGTAAAGCCTAGCCTAACGAAGGAAAACTTTCTGAGTATACGTGAAAACTACGTATGGCTCTCAGTACCCCCGTTAGGCTGTGCGGGCTTATCAGACGCGTTCAATTAGCATAGCAATACCTTGTCCGCCACCTATGCAGGCAGCAGCAATGCCATAGCGACCTTGCCGTTGATGCAACGTGCGCGCCAGTGTGCCGACTAAGCGTATACCTGTTGCGCCCAGCGGGTGCCCCAGAGCCAAGGCACCACCATGCACGTTAACGCGTTCGGTATCAATGCCTAACGATTGAATGGCATACAGCGGTACCACGCTAAAGGCCTCGTTGATTTCCCAGAAATCAATATCTGACACGCTGAAACCTGTTTGTTGCAGCAAACGCTGCACGGCAGGGACTACGCTTTGGCCCATCATTTCTGGGCGCACACCACGGTCTACGCACGCCACGATACGGGCCATAGGTGTGAGGTTGTATTGCTGTACGGCGGTTTCTGAGGCCAACAAGCCTAAAGCTGCACCGGTAGTTAGTGGTGAACTGTTACCCGCACTAATCACACCATCTTCTTTGAACACGGTTTTCAGCTCAGACAGTGCTTCTACTGTGGTGCCTGCACGTATGCAACTGTCGAGGTACACAGTGGCTTCACCGTTTTCCATAGCGGGCAGCGCTATGATTTCTCCAGCCAGATAGTTAGTCGCTTGTGCTTGTGCGGCACGCTCATGGGAACGCACAGCAAAGCGGTCCATTTGTTCACGACTAATTCCCGCAAAGGTGGCCAAATTTTCGGCTGTAAGCCCCATGTTCATGGCGTGTGTCATGTCATAGGCTTTGCTGTTTTGTATCGTAGCAGAGAGCTGTGGGACAGTCAGTGTGCCTTCTTGGAACAGGCTGGGCCCCATAGGGATACGTGTCATGTGTTCGTAGCCGCCAGCAATTGCCAAGTCCGCTGCACCAGATGCAATGTTCAGCGCGCTAGCGCGTAGCGCCGCAATACCGGAACCACATTGTTGGTCAATGCTACGACTGGCACACTGGTCACCCAACTGGCTTAACAACAAGGGGTAACGTCCACCGAAGCTCCATTGTTCTTTAACGCCCAAGGCGCAACCAATACTCAGGTCGTCCACGCTATCGCTGTTGAGGCCATTGTCATCCAAACAATGATCAATCAAGTGAGCCAACAAAACATCGGCACGTTGTTCGGCAAAGCTGTCTACTTCCGGTTTACGTGAATTGGCACGACTAAAGGCCGAGCGTTTGTAGTAACTCAGGTATACGGGTTTCATGAACGAGACTCCAACTGCCCCCAGCGGCTGATGAACAGTGCATAGGTTTTAAGGGTTTGACGTATGGATTCGATGTTGACGCACTCATCCACACCATGAATGTTTTGTGCGACAGGGCCATAACAGGTACCAGCGGTGCGACTGTAGAAATGGAAGGCGCGCAGGTCAGTCGTACACGTAGACAAATAATGGCCTGGCTCAGCATGTGTCAGGCTTTGGTGTGCGGCAGAAAGCTCACGTATGCCATCGTGTTTCATGTCTACCAAGTGGCCTTCAGAACGGAAACCATGGAAACGCAGGATAGGGCGTTGGTCTGCGAAAGCAGGGTCTTTAGCGACGGCCTCTTCAATGCAATCACTGACCTTTTGCATGATCTCATTGGCAGACATCCCGGGCGGGAAGCCTATACGGGCTTCTAGTTGTGCATGTGAAGGCACGCTGGAGGCCCAGTTGCCACCTTCCATCTTGCCTATGTTCAAGTTGAAAGGCTGTGCCATCGTGTCGTAAGGGGCTTGTCTATGATGCTCGTTCAGCTCTGTCTCTAAGCCTTTTAGCCACGGAATCAAGCGTTGCAGCTTTTCAATGGCGTTGATCCCAGCAGAGGTGTCCAGCACGTGTGCCGGTTTACCTTTGACGGTAAGTTTGAACCACAGTACACCCACTTGGCCTGTGTAAATCTGTGCGCCAAAAGGTTCAGGGATCAGTGCGAAGTCACCACCAAAACCTTGGTTTAAGCAGGCTAAGGTACCGTTGCCAGAACATTCTTCTTCTACCACTGCCTGTATGGTTAACGGCGATGTGATCGTAAAGCCTGCGTGTCGTATGGCATGCACCGCATAGATCATGGCAGCTACGCCTGATTGCATGTCACCTGCGCCACGACCATAAAGCCAGCCCTCATGACGCCAAGGTTGGTGTGGGGGGCGTGACCACATATCAGAGGGCTCAGCGCTGACCACATCTAAGTGACCATTTAGCACCAACGATTTACCTGCTGCACCGGGGTTGAGTTGGGAGACCAAGTTGTATTTATGGTCGTGATCCCAATCCACAGGGGCGTACAATGGGTGGCTGCACAAGGCGTGGTGCTTCATGTGCACGCGTTGTGGTGCGAGGTTTAGGCGTGTCAGCCTGTCCTCAACTACATCTAAAACGCCTTGCTCGTGGTTCAGTACGCCGTACTGACTCACCATGTTTTCGGTGAACTCAAGTACCTCTTCAAAGACGCTATCGCAACTGTTTAGGATGCGCTGCTCCGCCGCCGTAATGTCGCGTACGGCGGGAAAAGTAGTGTTGTGACTCACATTGATTCCTTTGTGCTTAGAATTCCGCGATGTGTTCAGGCAGAATGAGCGGTGCTTCAGTCATGGCAATAAGCTCATCTAGGGTGACGTCGGACGCTTTTTCAACCAGCAGTAAACCCTCAGGCGTGACATCCATGACGGCTTTATCGGTGATGATGCGTGACACGCAACGTTCTGCGGTCAGTGGCAAACGGCATTCTTTAAGGATTTTGGAATTACCGTATTTATCGCAGTGCGTGCTGAGTACGACGATGCGAGGGGTTTTTTGAGCCAACTCCATGGCCCCACCAATGCCGGGCGAGAACTTACCAGGAATTTTCCAGTTAGCCAGGTTACCGTGTTGGTCTACTTCAAACGCGCCAATCATGGTGAGGTCTAATTTCCCACGTCTGATCATGGCAAAGGACACAGCGCTATCGAAGTGACTACCGCCAGCCACGGTGGTGACGTAGTTACCGGCTGAGTCAATCATCTGTGGGTCGATGTCATTCACAGCCGGTTGTGGACCTACGCCTAGAATGCCGTTTTCAGCGTGAATCAACACTTCTAAATTATCGGGTAAGTAGTTCACCACTTGAGCAGGCAAGCCAATGCCTAGGTTCACAATGCTGCCGGGAGTAATTTCGCGGGCAGCGCGCGCGATGATGCGATCAGTGTTTGACATGATGAGCCATCACTCCGTATTCAGTAGACAAGCCGTCTAGTACCACCACATTCTTGATGAAAGCGCAGGGGGTTTGGACGGCAGCAGGGGGAAGTTCGCCGGGCGGGCAGCAGTTTGCGGTTTCCGCAATCACATGCTCTGCAGCCATGGCCATCAAGGGATTAAAGTTGATGGCAGAACCGTGGTAAGACAAGTTACCCACATGGTCGGCACGTGCGGCGTGTATCAAGGCAAAGTCGGCTTGCAGAGCCATTTCTATTTTGTAGCGATCGCCTTTCCATGACAACACATCATCAGCTGCGGTGATTTCGGAGTTCAGGCCAATATCTGATAAAAAGCCGTAACTGCCAGCACCTGCGGTACGGATTTTCTCTGCCAAAATACCTTGTGGATAAAACTCTACCTCTAAAGTGCCGGCATTCATCTGTTCGATCACATTACGGTTTAAGCCAATGTGTGTCGCGATCAGTTTGCGTACGCGGCCTGCCTCAATGAGCTTGCTGATGCCTAAGCCCATTTCATTGGCATCATTTTTGATCAAGGTCAGGTTGGTTTGACCTTGGCGCAGCAGCTCATTAATCAACGCAAACGGGGTGCCGGGGCTGCCAAAACCACCAACCATAATGCTGGCGCCGGAAGGAATCTGCGCAATCGCCGATTCCAAAGAAATACATTTATTCATGCTGTTCACTAACCGATAAAACTAGAGGTGAATGCTGGCCAGGAATTTCTGGGTGCGCTCATGCTGGGGGTTATTGAAAATCTGCTCAGGCGTACCTTGCTCGATGATGTAGCCGCCATCCATGAAAATGACGCGATCAGCGACCTTGCGAGCAAAGTCCATTTCGTGTGTGACCACCATCATGGTCATGCCCTTAGTGGCTAAGGACTCCATCACGCTTAGCACCTCGCCTACCAACTCAGGGTCCAGCGCTGAGGTGGGTTCATCAAACAGCATCACATCGGGGTTCATCGCCAGTGCGCGCACAATGGCAACACGCTGCTTTTGACCACCAGAGAGCAAGTCAGGGTAGACGTCTTTTTTGTCTGCCAAACCTACGCTGTTCAACAGTTCTACAGCTTGTTCTATAGATTGTTGTTTATCGCGCTTCAGTACTTGAGTGGGGCCTTCAATAATGTTTTGCAGGATGCTCAAGTGCGGGAACAGATGGAAGTGCTGGAACACCATGCCCAAGTTGGTACGTATATGGCACAGGTGGCGTTCAAAGGCACGGCCTTTAAGGCTGGTGTCATTGATCAGCGTCTCTTTGAGGAAAATCGTGCCACCGGTGGGGACTTCCAGATGGTTCACCGTACGCAATAAGGTACTTTTTCCTGAACCACTGGGGCCAATCACCACAATCACTTCACCGGGCATGATCTCTAAGTCTACAGAGCGCAGTACCTCTAGATCACCATAGCTTTTCTTCAGACCTTTAATACGGATAATAGGTTGTGTCATGGCTTATCTCCGGCTTGTTTTCAGGTGTAGACGTTTCTCAACCAAGCGCAGCAACAAGGCGATAGCCGTGGTCATGATGGCGTACAGCAGGGTGGCGCCCAAATACAGTTCGAAAGGCTTGTAGGTGGTGCCCACCAACTGTTGGGTTTTCATGGTGAGTTCCACCAACGTAATGGTAGAAACCAGCGAGGTATCTTTCACCAGAATGATGAAGTTATTACCCAGTGGTGGAATGATGTTGCGAATGGCTTGCGGCAAAATAATGCGGCGCATTGCTTTAGCTCGCGACATACCAATAGACAGTGCAGCTTCGGTTTGGCCGAAGTTTACGGATTGAATCCCTGCACGAATGGTCTCTGCGTTATAAGCACCTACGTTTAATGCCAAGCCTAATACACCAGAGGTAAAGGGCGATAGGTCAAAGCCCAACTGAGGCAAGCCGTAATAAATAAGGAACAGCTGAATTAACAGCGGAGTAGAACGAATCAACCAGACATAAAAGCTGGCGATCACATTCAAAATAGGGTTGTGGGACAGTTTGGCTAACGCTGCTCCTAGGCCGAAGATCAGGCCTAGTACAAGCGAAACGATAGACAAATAGAGGGTCAACAGAGCTGCCTCGGAAAGTACGGGCAGGTACTGTGCAATGATGCTCCAGTCAAACATGAGAATCTCTTTTTAGCGTATGTCTGTACCGAAGTACTTTTCACTGATTTGGGTGTAAGTGCCGTCGTCGCGCATGTCTTGCAAAGCGGTGTTGATGGCTTGTTGCAGCTCAGGTCTGCCTTTTCTGATCGCAATACCGACTTCTTCTTGGTACAGAAGGTCACCCGCCATTTCCATGGGGGCGTTGCGTTCTTTAATGGCCATCAGGCCGGTGAGGCGTGTGGTGACGAAGCCAGACAAACGTCCAGTCATCACATCCATGATGATTTGTGGATCGCCTTTGTAGGTACGCACTTCTACTTCTGGTACGTTCTGACGCAACCAGTCTTCAAAGGTAGTGCCTAGGGTAACGCCGATGGTTTTGCCTTTAAGGTCTTCAATGCTTTGTAAGCCTGAACCTTGTTTGACGAAGAGTTGAGCACCGTCACGGTAGTAGGGCTCGGAGAAGTCGATAGCTTCCAGGCGCTGAGGGGTAATGGCCATGGAGCCTATGATAGTGTCGTAACGATCTGCCATCAGTCCGGCAATAATGCCGTCCCACGCGGTGGTAAGGGGTTGTGCTTTGGCGTCTAGTCTTTTGGCAACTTCATTGCCTATTTCTATGTCGAAGCCAGTAAGCTCACCGCGCTCATTCACAAAACTGAAGGGTGGGTAAGCCCCCGTCATTGCAAAAGAAAGTGTTTGGTTTTTAAGACCATGATCAGGCGTATCAGCGTGAACATGTGCCGGACCAAGCAGGCCCAGCGTTAGGGATGCCGTGGCAATGGCAATTTTTATCATGGTTGTCCTCCTTTTTTTGTGTACACCAGGCGTTATGCCCCCCGGTGAGTGGGGGCATAACAAAAGGCAAAGCCTGGTCTTAGAGAGAGCTACGCAGCTCTGTCAGTGTCTCGTCCAGCAATTGGATTAATGTGTCTATTTCTGCTGGTGTAATCGTCAGGGGTGGGCAGACCAAGAAGTGGTCGCCGTTAAGGCCGTTTAGCGTACGGCGTGGGTAAATCAACAAGCCTTTGCGTTTAGCGATCTGCGTCACTTTGTTAAAGAGATTCAGTTCGGCAGGCCAAGGTTCTTTAGTATTGCGGTCTTGTACCAACTCCATGCCATACAGCATGCCTATGCCGCGTACATGACCAACGATGGAGTGTTTTTCAGCCAGTTGGTGCAACTGCTGACCTAGGTAAGCGCCGGTTTCTCTGGACTTGGTAATAATGTCGTCTTCCAGCATGGTGCGCATGATGGCTACACCTGTAGCACATGCCATCGGATTACCCGCATAAGTGTGACCGTGTTGGAAACCACCCGATGCCATGACTGCATTCACGATCTCACCGCGAGACAAAATAGCGGCGATGGGGTAGTACCCTGCGCCCAAGCCTTTAGCCAGTGACACGATGTCGGGTTTGATATCCCAGTTTTGGTAGGCCAGCCATTGACCGGTACGGCCCATACCTGTCAACACTTCATCAAAAATCAGCAGGCAACCATAACGATCACACAGGGCACGAATGCCGTCGAAGTATTGCTGAGTCAGCATGCGAGCACCAGTGCTGGCACCGCCTACTGCTTCGATAACGATGGCGGCAATAGTGTCTCCACCTACGGCCTCAATGCGTTTTTCGGTTTCAGCTAAGACGGCAGCAATGTGCTCTTCCAGCGTTGCTTCGGTATAGCGGTACAAATCCGGAGTAGGGACTTTCACTGCTGTATTGGTGATGGGTTCGAACGGTTCTTCCAATGGAAAGTAGCTGGTTAGCCCCAATGCACCTAATGTGCTGCCGTGGTAGGAAGGCGTGAGCGAGACAAAACGTGTACGTTGCGGTTGGTTGGTCGCAAAGAAGTATTGTCTGGCTAATTTGATGGCACTTTCTACGGCTTCGGAACCGCTACCTACAAAGAATACTTTGTTCAGGTAGCGATCAGTCATGTCGGCCAGCATGGAAGCCAACTCAATGGCTTCGGAGCTTTCAAACTGGGTGCGGTAGCTAAAGGCCACTTTGTCCAGTTGAGCTTTCATGGCTGCTTTGATTTTGGGGTGGTTATGCCCCAAGTTGCAGGTGATTGCGCCCGAGCAACCATCTAAATAGCGTTTGCCGGATTGATCCCACAGATACACGCCGTCAGCATGGCTGACCAGCGGCAACTGGGTATTGGCTTGATAAAAGAGGGGGCTGTTGTCTGTCTCGGTATTTGTGGTCATTGTTATCTCTGAACTAAAGAAAAGGTTCAAGATTTGAGGTATTTGAGCAGATTATAGGTGTGTGTTTTTTTATTGTAAATTATAATGTTTTTTCATTATTTGATGATTTTTTATCATCAACTTTGGAGCCAGATTAACAAATAAAAAGAGCCGTAACGCTGCAGAGATAGGCGGGTGATGACGGCTATTCGGAGACTAGGTTTTATGTCTGATATCAATCTAAATTCATTGAAATCTCTGATTATTTTCAAAGTGTTATACGAAACGGGAACTGCTACACGCACCGCCAAAGATTTGGGCATTACGCAATCGGGGGTGAGTCGTTCGTTAGCACAGTTAGAAGAGAACATAGGCATACAGTTGTTCATGCGGCATAAAAAACGCTTGGTGGCGTTACCTGAGGCCGATGAGCTGTATAACGAGATACTGCGTTTGATTGGTAATTTAGAAGAAATGAAGCACAGTATTGTGGCGTTGCGAGAGTTTGGGGTGTCGCGTTTACGTCTGGTGTCTGCACCGGCGTTGGGCTTTGGCTATGTGCCGCAACTGATCGCCAGCGTACTGCGCATTAATCCGCACTACAGCTTTTCCTTTGACATTTTATCTAGCCCAGAAATTGTACGTGGCGTTGAGTCAGGCTTATTTGATGCCGGTTTTGTCACGCTGCCGGTGTCTACGCAGTCGCTGGTGGTAGAGGAACTGTTTGATGTTGAGGCGGTGTGTTTGATTCCTTCCGATCACCCTTTGGCATCGCGTGAGCAAATAGGGCTGGAAGACTTACAAGATCAGCATTTGGTGATTCCTAATCAGCCCAACTTGGCGGCAGATCAGTTGCTGTTGTTGATTGCTCAACATGGGGTGAATATTGCAGGGAAAACCGAATCCAATATCGCCAGTATTTGTAGTTTGGTCGCCAATGGAGTGGGGGTGGGATTGATTAACCCCTTGACGGCGCATGACATGAATACCAATGGTGGCTTGTCTATTAAGCCATTCAGACCAGCGTTTAAATACCGTTTTGGCTTGGTATATAAACAGAACTGGTCTGAAAACAGGCTGATTGAGTTACTGAAAAACAATCTGCCTGACTTAACTAAATATACGCAGATGGGGCACTAAGTTTGCATGGTAAAGGGCGTAGGCGTTATGAATCTTTGTGGTCGCCTTCGCCAGCTTTCCAATAGCCTTTGGCACTCACGCGATGCTTAGGTAACTCCACATCTTGCAGATAATGTAGTCGCAGTGTGCGTATAGCAGTGGACTCACCCGCTATCCAGATATAGCCAGGGCCTACGGGTAGCGATTGCGACAGCAGTGTTTTACACAGATTTTGGCAAGGCTCAGACGATGTGATAAGCCACTGTGTACGCAAGATGGCAGGGCTGGGTATGGATTGTTGTTCCATTTTATCTGGCACTTCAATAAAGACGCGGGCATCAATTTCCGGTGGAAGTTGAGCCGCAATACTTTGTATGCCGGGCAAGGCAGTAGTATCACCGGCAAGTAGTACCCATTCAGCATCGCAGGGCAGGGAGAAGCCCCCACTACGCGGGCCAGCAATACCCACATGTTCACCTGCTGTGGCTTGGGATGCCCAGAATGATGCAGGACCAGAGTCAGCCTCTGTGCCATGCAGTACGAAGTCCAGATCCACAGTACCGGCTTTGTGGTCTATATGGCGGATGGTGTAGGCCCTACCTTCACCAGAAGGTAGGAAAACTTTCACCCATGCAGCAGGCTCAGTCACGCCTTCTACGGTTAAAAATTCAGCAATCTCGTCGCCGCCAACGGTAATGCGTTGCATCAGTGGGGTGACAGCATGTACATCACGCACCACGCCTACGGCGCGGGCGGTACGAGGTTTTTGTATTACTTCAGACATGTTGTGTTCCTTTGGGTGCAGAAATTAACAGGCGTACCGCGACCAGTAAGGAGGACGCTACTGCAATAGCACCTACCAAATACACGGCATCGACGCCCCATGTACCGGCTACAGCACCCAATGCAGGGCCGGTAATTCCTAACGAAATATCTAAGAAAGCCACATAAGCCCCCATGGCTACACCACGGTTTTGTGGTGGCGCACGGCGCACGGCTTCTACGCCAAAACCAGGAAAAGCAAGCGAGTAACCAAAGCCGGTAAGGGCGGCACCAACGTAGGCAATGACGGCGGTATCCGCACCCCAGATCAGTAGTTGGCCCAACGCTTCGATGAGTACGCAAACCAGTGCGACGCGAGCGCCACCGAGTTTGTCGGGTAAGTGGCCAAAGAAAATACGCGCAGCGATGAAGGCCAAACCAAAGGCTGTGAATGCGAGCGAGGCATTACCCCAGTCATGCGCAGCAAAGAGCAACGCGATAAAGGCAGTAATCACCCCAAAGCCTACGCTGGACAGCGCTAAGCCCATCCCTGCACCCCACACAACGCCCAGCACTTTGTAGAAAGGGGTACGGCGATTCGCAGTAGGTGGCAATGCACGCAGGTTGGCAATCACAGCCAGAGAAATAATGGGCAGTACCGCCGCTACGACAGAGATACCAGCAAAGCCTTGTAGATCATTAATGGCGACGCCAACAGGGGCACCCACAGCGTAAGCACCGTACATGGCAATACCTACCCACGCCATGACTTTGCCCGCATTTTGTGGGCCTACCAGACCTACACCCCAGCTGAGCGCACCGGTGACTACCAAGCTTTCACCGCAGCCTAGTAGCACACGCCCTAGGAGCAGCACCCACACTGAGGCGGTGGGAGATTGGGTGAAAGCTAAGGAGGCTAAGTAAGCAATCCCTGAACTTGAGGCCAGAAGAAAGCCCATGACAACAGCGCGTTTAGCGCCACGGGTATCGGCTAAATTGCCGGCCCATGCACGGGAAAGTAGAGCGGCAGCAAATTGTGTGCCTATCACTATCCCAACCACCAACGTGCTCATCTCTAAACCGTCATGCACGTGCAGCGGCAGAACGGGTAAAGGTAGCCCGATGGTGAGAAAACCTATAAACACTGCCAAGGTAATAGGCAGCAACGTCACAAAAACATTCGCTACTGGTGATGCCGCCGTGGCGGCAGAGGTAGCCTTCGAACGACCAGACATGAAAAACTCCAAACATGAGCATTTACTCGATATTTGATATAATATGAATGTTTACTCATGTTGAAAACTCATGTTTGGATGGCGTATATGGAAGCCTTACCTCAACCACGGCGCGTCCCGCGTCAAGCCCGTTCTAGGGCGTTAGTAGAAGCAATTTTGGAAGCGACGGCTCGCGTTTTAACCGAACGAGGCTATGCCGGCACCAATACCAATGTGGTGGCAGAACGTGCAGGAGTCAGTGTGGGATCGGTATATCAGTACTTTCCTAATAAGGATTCACTGATCACAGCGTTGCATGAACGGCATGCGGCAGAAATGCAGGCAGCCATTGAAACCGTATTAGCGACCGCACAGCCGCGCAGCCTATATGAACATTTGCGGGCTATTGTGCATGCGTTGTTAGCAGCCCATCAGGTGTCACCAGAGTTGCATCGGGTACTGGAAAAAGAGTTTCCGTTTTTTGATGCGCCACGGGATCAAAGCCCTGCCGATCAAAGCATCTTTTTGCGTATACGGAAATTGTTGGAAGACCACCGCAATGAAGTCGCCCCCACCAATCTGGATTTAGCCACCTGGGTGGTATTACAGACGATGGAGGCGTTGATTCATGCGGCAGTGATTACGCCATTGCCACAGCATTCTATGGACGATGTAGAGCAGGCAATTGTGGATACCTTGGCTGGCTACTTGGTGAGCAGACAGCCTAGCCCCTGTTAATACGCCGAGCCGGTGTCTTGGCAGTAGGTCACTAGATCGGCGATGGCCAGTACGGGCAGTTGATTACGCTCAGCGTAGTCAAATACATCATCGCCACGCATCATGGTGCCGTCTGGGTTCATCAACTCGCACAACACGCCCATAGGGCGTAAGCCAGCTAAGGCAGCCAAACATACAGAGCCTTCGGTATGGCCCTGTCTAGCCAATACGCCACCCGGATGGGCTCGTAACGGGAATACGTGGCCCGGGCGGATCAAGTCATGGGGTTGTGCCGTTGGGGCGATAGCTGCTTGGATAGTAGTGAGTCGGTCGCGAGCACTCACGCCAGTGGTAACGCCTTCACGCGCTTCAATGGTGACGGTAAACGCTGTACCGTATGGACTTTCGTTGTTAGGCACCATTTGCGGTAAGCCTAAACGAGCCAGAGTGTCTTCAGTCAGACATAGGCAGACAATGCCACTACCATCGCGGATCATTTGCGCCATGCCGCTTTCGGACAGGCATTCGGCAGCAAAGATTAGATCAGCTTCGTTCTCGCGGTCATAGTCATCCATGACGACAACAGGAATACCGGCACGCACAGCCTCTAAGGCGGCATGCACGCGTTGGTGTACAGCTTCAGTTGTGGAAGGGAAGTTCGCAAGGGCAGGCGCTGCGCGCTCTGCTAAAGTGGTATGAGACATATAAACGCTCCTCGTAGACAACAATAATGAGAAGACGTTTTCGGGGCATGCAGCAGCACACACAATACTCACTGCATAGGCGTGTGCCTACGTGATGAGGTCGTGTAATACCACACATCTTCTTTCATCCGGACTATGACCGTCGGCTCTGGTTTGTGTGCCAGATCTGCTGACCCCATGCATTGCTGCATGGGCGCTCGCGGGCTTGTAAAGACCAATCAGCACGATGCTGTTGCTTTACCTACCGCCGGTGGGGAGTTACACCCCGCCCTGAAGACGCTTAGTATTGGCAGAAGTACCAATCACTCGATTTTATAGAGCCTAGCCAACGTGTTCAACTCGCGTTTGGTTATAAGCAAAAAAAAGCACCCTTGGGTAAGGGTGCTTCAAAAAAGCGGATCTTCACGTAAAAAAGACCAGCACTGCTTTTGATTAATAGAAGGCTTGCAGACCTGTTTGTGCACGGCCCAAGATCAGGGCGTGAACGTCGTGTGTACCTTCATAGGTGTTCACAACTTCCAAGTTCACCAAGTGGCGGGCAACGCCGAACTCGTCGGAGATACCGTTACCACCCAGCATGTCACGCGCCAAACGTGCGATATCCAAAGACTTACCGCAAGAGTTACGTTTCATGATGGAGGTGATTTCTACTGCAGCAATACCTTCGTCTTTCATGCGACCTAAGCGCAAGCAACCTTGCAAGCCCAGTGTGATTTCAGTTTGCATGTCGGCCAGTTTTTTCTGGATCAATTGGTTAGCAGCCAATGGGCGACCAAACTGTTTACGATCTAGTGTGTACTGACGTGCAGTGTGCCAGCAGCTTTCTGCAGCACCCAGAGCACCCCAAGCAATACCGTAACGAGCGGAGTTCAAGCAAGTGAATGGGCCACGTAGACCAGTCACTTTAGGCAGCATTTGAGCTTCTGATACTGGTACTTCGTCCATGACGATTTCACCAGTGATGGAAGCACGCAGACCAACTTTGCCGTGGATAGCAGGAGCGGACAAACCTTTCATGCCTTTTTCCAAGATGAAGCCACGGATTTTGCCGTCGTCTTCACCGCCAACTACCTTCGCCCATACAACGAATACATCAGCGATAGGGGAGTTAGTGATCCACATTTTGGCGCCGGTCAGCAGGTAGCCGTCGCTAGTTTTCACTGCGCGTGTTTCCATGCCGCCTGGGTCGGAACCGTGGTTAGGCTCTGTCAAACCAAAACAACCAATCCATTCGCCGGAAGCCAGTTTAGGCAGGTATTTCTTTTTCTGCTCTTCGCTACCGAATTCGTTGATAGGCACCATCACCAAAGAGGACTGTACGCTCATCATGGAACGGTAACCGGAGTCTACGTATTCCACTTCCCTAGCGATCAAACCGTAGCACACGTAGTTCAAACCAGAGCCACCGTATTCTTCAGGAATAGTTGGTCCCAGCAAGCCCAGCTCACCCATTTCACGGAAAATGGATACATCTGTTTGCTCATTGCGGAAAGCTTCCAGCACGCGAGGTGCCAGTTTTTCCTGGGCATACGCATGCGCCGCATCGCGCACCATACGCTCTTCTTCCGTCAACTGCGTGGATAGCAAGAGAGGGTCTTCCCAGTGAAAAGAAGGCTTGCTGGACATGTGATTCTCCTAGTGTTCTAACGATGTTGAGTGTTAAGCGCATGTTCGCGGATCTGGTCCAGGCTCATACTTGGCGTAATGGCTTGGGGGTCCTGCAAACAATGCAAAATGGCGGGTTTGCCGCTTGCCCGTGCTCGTTCAAAAGCAGCTGGGAAATCGGCACTATTTTCTACCCGTTCGCCGTAGCCACCAAAGGCTTCAGCATAACGGGCGAAGTCGGGGTTGTTCAATACCGTGGCAGAAACGCGGCCAGGGTACTCACGTTCTTGGTGCATACGGATGGTGCCGTACATACCGTTATCAATCAGCAAAACGATAATAGGCAGGTCGTATTGCACGGCTGTGGCAAACTCTTGGCCGTGCATCATGAAGCAGCCGTCACCCGCAAAGCAGACTACGGTGGATTCAGGGTTAATACGTTTGGCCGCTACCGCAGCAGGTAAACCATAGCCCATAGAGCCGGAGGTAGGTGCTAGCTGTGTACCAAATTCGTTAAAGCGGTGGAAGCGGTGTAGCCATGTTGCATAGTTGCCAGCACCATTGCACATAATGGCATCAGCGGGCAGAGCTGTACGCAAATGACGCATTACATCCGACATCTGGAACTTACCAGGGCTACGAATGGCGTCTGGGTTGCTCCAGTCCAAATAGCTTTGATGTAGCGTTTTGACGCGCTCAGCATCCGCTTTGTTGCTTAACTGTTCTGGCAAGGCAGCCACGAAATCTTTGGGGCTAAGTGCAATACCAAGCGTGTTTTGGTAAGTACGGTTTAGCTCACTGATGTCGGGGTGCACGTGAATCAGGGTTTGATGCGGGGTAGGGATATCAAACAAGGTGTAGCTTTGGCTAGGCACCTCGGACATGCGTCCACCCAACAGCAAAATCGTGTCGGCTTCTTTGATGGCGGCAATCAGTTTAGGATTCACGCCCAAGCCCACATCCCCAATGTAGTTGGGGTGATCGGCTGAAAACAGCGCTTGTCGTCTGAACTGTACGGCAACCGGCAAATGATTTTTTTCAGCAAAGTCTTGGAAAGCGTTGCGGCTTTCTGCTGTCCATCCGCTACCACCCAGAATCGCCAACGGTTTTTTGGCGTTAGACAGTAGGCTGTCCAGTGACTGCAATTGACTACTACTTAGGCCACCACTGACAGGCTCAGGAATACGAGCATCAGGGGCGGTGCTGGTTTCTACCAACATGTCTTCCGGCAACGCTATGACTACTGGGCCGGGACGTCCGCTGGTGGCAATATGAAACGCACGAGCAATGATTTCAGGAATACGATCAACTTGATCGATTTCAGTTGCCCATTTGCACTGCGTACCAAACACAGCGCGGTAATCCATTTCTTGGAAGGCTTCGCGCTCGCGCATGCCTCGTTCGATTTGGCCTACAAATAAAATCAGTGGGGTGGAGTCTTGTTTAGCAATGTGTATGCCAGCCAGTGCATTGGATGCACCGGGGCCACGTGTGACCATACAAATCCCGGGTTGGCCCGTAAGTTTGCCATAAGCGTCAGCCATCATGGCTGCGCCTCCTTCTTGGCGGCATACGGTAATATCAACCTTGGCGTCGTGCAGGCCGTCTAATACGGCCAGGTAACTTTCACCTGGCACGCAGAATACGTGCTCAACACCTTGTTTGACCAACTGGTCTACCAGCAGATGGCCACCTAAACGGGAGTGTTGCATATGTGTTTTTGTAGTAGTAGTCATAGTTGCAGGTTATGTGCGTTTGTGGCACAAATCAATTGATAAAATTGCACAACATCGTGTGTTAAATGCACGACCAAAAAATATAGTAGAGAATGTTTGGTGCAGCAGATAGTTGCAGCGCAACATTTGTAATGGGATACGGGTAAACCATGAGACACGGAGTACCAAGTTTAGGGGCGTTACAGGCGTTTGAAGCCACGGCACGACTGGGATCATTTTCGCGGGCGGCAGAAGAGCTATCGCTCACGCATAGCGCGGTGTACCGACAGGTATCCGGGCTAGAGGAAAGCCTAGGCGTGCAATTGCTCACGCGTGTACGACGTCGCATTGCCTTGACGGATGCGGGGGCAGAATATGCTGCACGCGTGCGCTTGCATTTAGAGCAATTGGAAAAAGACACACTCAGTTTGATGACGCGTTCGGCCATGGGGCGTAGTTTGCACTTGGCCGTACTGCCCACACTGGCAACAGTATGGTTGATGCCCATTTTGGCTGAGTTTGCCAAAGTGCGTCCCGACATCACGATCAACTTATCCATACGCACATTGCCCTTTCAGTTTGCGGACAACCCCTTTGATGCGGCTATTTACCATGCTGCGCAATTGTGGCCACGCACGCAGGGCATCAAGCTGTTTGAGGAAAGTGACCTAGTACCAGTGTGCACACCAGCTACCTTGGATCATGCCCAAGGGCAGATACAAAAGATGACGCATCTGCACATGATCTCTAGGCCAGACGCATGGCGCATGTGGTATCGAGAACAGGGGCTGGAGCACTTACCGTTGGCTGAAGCTGGACCACGTTATGAGCTGTTTTCTTTAACCTTGTTGGCGGTACGTGCGGGAATGGGTGTGGGATTAATCCCTAGATTTCTTGTTGAGACCGAATTGCAAAACGGTAGTTTGGTGACGGCGCACGAAGGTACCTTGGCAGGGCGTGAGGCGTATTTCTTCAGCTACCCTGTGGATAACGAAAATATGGAAGCGTTGGTGGCATTCAGGGATTGGTTGAAACGTAGACTGGGATTGCCGGCGAAGGGCTAACGATATTTAGGATTTCGGGGGGACGGAGAGGAGATCTTTGTGATTTGGTGTCTCAAATCACAAAAAGTACTCCTGCAATTCCCAGCGTGTGCGATGAATGTGGCACCAACATACTCATCACTGGTTGCTGTAGCTAGCACTGCGAAAAGTATTTTTTAATTTGTACACCAAATAAAAAAATACTTTCCTCCGTTTTCCCTCCATCGCTTGCCACGGTTTTAATGAGGTTGCTGTTGAGGCTAATGTGTACTTCTGTGGCAGATGAAGGGGCATGTTTACCAGTTTCTGAGGATGCTTGCTTATTCTGTGGGCTGATCATTTAGGTACTTTCTGCGTTCATCGAAACAACTAAGCTGTATTTCCTGATGGTGCAGCTGACATTACAGACGACCTAAACACTTGTGTCCCAATCGGATCAAGCTGCGCCAATAACGCAAAAGAAAGGGCTGTAAATCTCACTACACTCAGATCAACCGGGGGACGGAGAGGAAACTTTTTTGATTTGGTGTACAAATCACAAAAAGTATTCCTGCAGTTCCCCGACATGTGCGATGAATACAGCACTACTCATACTCACCACTGGCAGCGCATGCGATGAATGCGGTATCAAGTCCCCACCACTGGCTGTATTAGCCAGCACTGCAAAAAACAAAAAACCTCTGGCGCAACAACACCAGAGGTTCTTCAGTCTAGCTACCTAGGGGAAGAGACTCTGCCCCTGTACAACAGCTTACCGCCTTAACGGAACACAATCGTACGCTGGCCATTCAGCAAAATACGATGCTGAACGTGTGCTGCTACCGCACGGGACAACACCAGCGATTCCACATCACTACCCACTTGGGTCAGCTCGTGAGCGCTCATGGAGTGGTTCACGCGTTCGATATCTTGTTCAATGATTGGACCTTCATCCAAATCTTCAGTCACGTAGTGAGCCGTTGCACCAATAATTTTCACACCGCGAGCATGTGCTTGGTGGTAAGGGCGTGCGCCTTTGAAGCTAGGCAAGAAGCTGTGGTGAATGTTGATGGCGCGGCCAGACAACGCACGGCACAGTTCGGGTGACAAGATTTGCATGTAACGAGCCAACACCACCAGATCAATGCCCAGAGTGTCTACGAAACGCAGAATTTGTTGTTCTTGTTCTTGCTTGGTTTCAGCCGTAACAGGCAGGTGGTGGAAAGGGATGTTGTAAGACGATGCCAACGTAGCGTGGTCTTGGTGGTTGGACAACACCGCTGCAATTTCTACTGGCAACTGACCACTATGTGTGCGGAACAACAAGTCGTTCAAGCAGTGGCCCTGACGGCTAACCAAAATCAAGATGCGTGCTTTACGACTGGCATCATAGATGTGAGCATCCATGTTGAACTCGGTGGCCAGTGGAGAAAAGGCCTCGTTCAGTTCTGTGACGTTGGTCTCTTTACCTGACAAAGAAAAGTGAATGCGCAGAAAGAAACGCTCGGTTTCTGCATCGCCAAATTGCTGGGCTTGAACCACGTTACCGTGTTGTTCCAGCAGCCAGCCAGTAACGGCGTGGACGATACCTGTGCGATCAGGACAGGAAAGGGTCAGGATGTAGTCAGACATTGTGAGGTGTAGAAGATAATTAAAATTGTTTGGTAAAGCTTAACGCGGGGTCAACGCAAACTTGCTGGCGTGATAAATCAGGGGGGCGGTATCAGTGTGCATGCAGTGTTCTACTTGACCAATAAACAGGTAGTGATCGCCTGTTTCATGTTGGCTGACATTGCGACACTCAAACCAGGCGCACAAGCCCTGATCTTCCAGCATTAAGGTGCCACCCGGTGCACGACCTAATGGATGACCGTGAAAACGTTCGGCTTGAGGGCCCATTGCAAAGCGTTTGGCCATTTTTTCTTGGGATGCGCCCAGCACGTGAATGACGTAGCTTGGTGCATGCAGAAAGTGTGGCAATGATCGGGCTTTTTTATCCAACGACCAAACGATAAGCGGAGGATCCAGCGATAACGTGTTAAATGAACTGGCCGTAAGACCCCACGGCTCGCACTCAGGCGCGAGCCCTTCGGTAGTAATTACGGTGACACCTGTAGCAAAGCGGCTTAGTGCAGACTTGAAAAAAGGTGTATCAAATGTAGGGGGAGAAAGCTGTTCAGACATGGCGGCATACACTACCATATCAAGGCGCTAAACGCGATACAGTCCACTCAGATTCTGTGAGATTAAACACAAATCTATCGTGCAAACGGCAGGCACGACCTTGCCAAAATTCAATGTGCTCAGGCACTAACACGTAGCCGCCCCAGTTTTCTGGGCGTGGTGGATGATCACCATACTGTTTTTGCAGTTCTTGCACACGTTGTTCTAGATCGCTGCGTCGTACAGGTTGGCTTTGTGGTGAAGCCAGTGCGCTGATGCGGGATTCTACTGGGCGACTGTGGAAGTATTCGTCAGCAATTTCTGCGCTCAGCTTGTGCACACGGCCTTCAAAACGTACTTGGCGGTGCAGGCTAGGCCAGAAGAACATCAAGCAAGCACGATCGTTATGGGCCAAGTCTTGGCCTTTACGTGAGTCGAAGTTTGTGAAGAAACGTAGACCGTCTTCTTCGTAGTTCTTCAGCAAAACAATGCGTGAGGTAGGCTGGCCTTCAGCATTCACCGTGGACAATGTCATGGCAGTAGGCTCAATAGCATTGTCGTCCATGGCTTCTTTTAGCCAGTGGTGAAACTGTACACGGGGGTTAGGATCCAGCCCGCTTTCGTCCAGCGTGAATCGGGTGTATTCGTTGCGGTAATCAGAAAGTTTCATGGTCGTCAGGCTGTCTGTAAAGCTGAGGAAGAGAGTAGGGACGAATTTTTTTGCAATGCTTGCACTAAGGATTGCAGTCGTTTGTCTTCAATTTTAGACCTTTTTAGGGCCTCGGCTGTTTCCATTACGTATTCAATGCAGGGGCCATTAATGCCATGAGCACCATAAATCACATGGATAAGCTGCTCTAATGGCATACGAGGCACGTAGCCTTGATAGCTGCGGTTCATCACAAACACCAGCGCATTCACCATGCCGTGTTCGGTATGGCATGGCAACCAGCGCGGAATGTAGGCACCGCTAGGCATTTCTCTGCGCCATAAGGCGTCAAAGGCTTCGGGTACTTCGTGACCGGCAATCCTAAAGGCCATACCTCGACACGAGCCACCATTATCCAAACCAAACACCACCCCCGGGCGTTCCGGAGTGCCGCGGTTGATGTGCGACCACAGGCACAACGAGCGGTGGTAACCATGCAATCTGGCATGACGTTGCTCCAGAAAATCAAATTCTGGGCGCCAGATCAAAGAACCGTAGCCATAGACCCAGACATCCGTGCCGGGAGTCCAGTGTGCCAAGCTATGTTGCATGGATTGATTACGTTCAGCGTCACTAAGCACCTTAAAGGATGCGGGAGTGGGTACGTCAGAAACAGGATAGGTGTTCACGGTAATGGCTTAGTAGAAGATTCCATTGACAGAATATAGTCTTGTATTGTAGAACAACCGGCCACGACTGGCGAAACCACGCGTTAAAATGTGGGGTAATTCACGCAAGCGCGCTGTTTTGAATGCAAAGGATAGTAGCAATGAGCGAGAGCTTTGAACGACGTTTTGGTGCTCTGGACCGTTTGTACGGTGCAGGCAGTACAGCGGGCTTTGCCGCTGCACACATTATGATCGCCGGTATTGGCGGGGTGGGTAGTTGGTGTGCGGAAGCGGTTGCGCGTCATGGCGTAGGGAAAATCACGCTGATCGATTTGGACCATATTGCCGAATCCAACATTAATCGTCAGTTACCCGCGTTGGGTAGCACCATCGGTAAGGCCAAAGCGCTGGCTATGGCCGAGCGTATTGCGGACATTAACCCACAGGCTCAGGTAGAGATCGTGGATGATTTTGTCAGTGCCGACAACATCGCTGAACTGTTGCAGTTGCAGCCTGATGTACTGATTGATTGCACCGATCAGATCAGCGCCAAATTAGCGATGGTGGTGGAAGCCAAGCGTTGCAAGGTGCCCTTGATTGTGTGTGGCGCTGCTGGTGGGAAGCGTGATGTGTTGGCGTTGCGTAGCAGTGACTTATCGCAAACCTCACACGATGCCTTGTTGGCCAGATTGCGCAATCAATTACGCCGCCAGCATGGTTTTCCCAGACCCAAAGCAGAAAAGGGGGCACGCATTCCTAAAATGGGCGTGACCTGTTTGTGGGTTGAAGAAACCGCAGTGATGCCAGAGTTGTGGACGCAAGGGGAAAGCACTGAAGCACCACAGGGGTTGTCGTGTGCGGGTTATGGGTCAGCAGTGACATTAACGGCCAGCATGGGGCTGGCCGCTGCGCAATTAGCCATCAATAGGATTGTGGCTAAACAGGCTGGTTAATCCACCAGTTTGGCGTTCAGCCAGCCTCGTAATGCATTGGATACCCGTATGGCTTGCGCATGTTGCAAGTCAGCGGGGGTTAATACCACCTCTTTGGCTTGGCCACTGTGCAGCAATTCTTCACGCATTACACCGGGTAATAGCCCACAGCGTAAAGGCGGAGTGAGCCACTCATCATCGCGTTGCACATAAATATTGCTGCGACTGCCTTCGCATAACTCATCTTGTTGATTGAAGAAGATTACGTCAAACAGCTGTGGTTGATGACGTAGTGTCTGCGTGGCGGCTTGGTACCACGGCCTATGGCTGCTTTTGATGGCTAACCATGGGCTTTCAGGTAAGGGGGTATCGGCCAGCATAATAGATACAGGCTCTACATCAGGCTCTAGGGCAGAGTGTTCCAAAATGGGCTGCCCTTCATTATCCAAGGTAAGACGCAAGCGCCACACGCCATCGTCTAGCGATGCTACGTACTGCGCTATATGTGTGGTGATGTTATCGCGGCAAAAAGTGTAATTCAGTTGCTGAGCGGAGCGTTGCAAACGATCTAGATGCCGTTGCAGCAGGGCGATCTGGGCATGTTCTACGCGCATGGTTTCAATTAGCGTGGGATGTATGCTCATGACTGCGTCCTTATTGGGTAAGAATAGGGCTGCCCAGAATACGTGCTTTCCAAAGCAGTTCTTGCCATTCTAGTTCGGGATCGGAATCGTGCACAATGCCTCCGCCTACACCAAAAATAGCCTCATGATTAGTGTGGAATTCCAGCGTGCGTATTGCCACGTTAAAGCGGAAATCACCATGGGGTGCTAGCCAACCTATGCTGCCACAGTAAATGCCGCGCTGGCGTTGTTCTAGCGCTTGTAGGGCAGTCATTGCAGCCAGTTTGGGTGCGCCTGTAATAGAGCCACAAGGGAACAAGGCTAGCAGTAGTTGCTCAATATCGTGCTCATCACACAGCGCTTGGATGGTGGACGTCATGGTCCACACTGAGGGGTACTGTTCCACACTCAGTAACGATTCCACCTTAACACTACCAGGGCGTGCCAATCTTCCTAAGTCATTACGCAGCAAATCCACAATCATGACGTTTTCCGCACAGTCTTTTTCGCTGTGGTGTAAGGCGTGGGCAGAGGCTTGATCTTCAATTGGATCAGAGAAGCGTGGGCGAGTGCCTTTCATGGGGCGTACGCGTAGTAAGTCGCCTGTGCGTTCTACAAATAGCTCCGGAGAAAATGAGGCAATCTGGCGGTCTTCGTCTTGGATGAATGCCGAATAAGCCGTAGGGTGACGCTGCGCCAGTGCTCTGTACACCTGTTTGGGGGCTTGATCACTGTGCACGTGAATGGGCACGGTGTAATTGGCTTGGTAGTATTCGCCGTTGTGAATGTCAGTGCGTATGCGTTCTATGGCACGAACGTAATCGGCTTTTTTCTGTGCCAATGTGCAGCGTAGAGTAGGTTCGTGTTCTGCGGACTCCCATGGTTGGGTATGTTGCGCAGAACTATAAAACTGGGCGGTGAGCAAAGGGGCAGCGCGAGGTGCTGTAGGTCCAGCGACGCCCAACAGGGCAGCACCCAACTCATAGTCCAGCAGCAAACTTGTCCACAGCCCTTTTTGCTGAGCGCGACGAATGGCCTCAAAGACAGCAGGCAATTCGTCTGCATGGTGAGCCGCTACACGGTCAACCGGGTTTTCTAGTACTAACGCCTGACGAGTCAGGCGGTTTTCAAAACGACAATACATGAATCAAGGGGTTAAAAATTCGTTGAGAGCTATACCGGTATGGGAGGTTTTGGTGCGACGAACAACGTCTGGGTCTGCCTGTACGACTAAACGACCACCGCCAGAGCCTCCTTCAGGGCCTAAGTCTACAATCCAGTCGGCTTCGGCAATCACATCCAAGTTGTGCTCAATCACCATGACAGTATTGCCCGCATCGGTAAGGCGGTGCAGCACATGAATTAGTTTTTCGGTATCGGGAATAGACAGACCAACAGTAGGCTCGTCCAGCACGTACAAGGTGTGGGGCAGTCGGCTGGCTCTACCGGTGCGGATTACACCTTCGTCCAAACGGGCTTTGCTTAGTTCGGTCACCAGTTTAACGCGCTGCGCTTCACCACCCGATAAGGTGGGTGAAGCTTGGCCTAAGGTTAAATATCCCAAGCCTACGTCTTGCATCAGTTTCAATGGGCGGGCAATTTTGGGGCTGGTAGCAAAGAACTCTACCGCTTCATCCACTTCCATTTTCAGAATCTCGCCAGCATTTTTACCTTGCCAGCGTATGCTGAGGGTATCGTCGTTGAAGCGTTGGCCGTGGCAGCTTTCACAAGGCACTTTAATGTCTGGCAAGAAGCTCATTTCTAGCGTCAACATACCTTGCCCACCGCAGGCAGCGCAGCGACCATCGCCAGTATTAAACGAGAAGCGAGAGGCATTCCAACCGCGCATTCTGGCATCGCGGGTGTCGGCTAATAGACGACGGATGTTGTCCCAGAAACCAATGTAGGTGGCAGGGCACGAGCGCGGTGTTTTACCAATAGGAGTTTGGTCTACTTCTAACACACGGTCTAAGGGCTCCCAGCCTTTGATACTGACACAACCTTGCCATGGCCCATCTTCACGTTTGGGCAGTGTACGCAGTAGGTTATCCAACAGCACTTCGCGAGCGAAGGTGGATTTTCCGGAGCCTGATACACCTGTGACAACGGTTAGACGTTCCAAGGGGACTTGAGCCTCTACATTACGCAGGTTATGCAGGTGTGCGCCTACTACGGTGAGCATAGGGTGCTCGTCGTCGATGGGGCGACGTGGCTGCATAGGGTGAACAATAGGCTGACGCAGATAGCGACCTGTCAGGGAGTCGGGGTTCTGCATGATTTCTTCTACTGTTCCCTCGGCAACCACCTTACCACCACGAGAGCCAGCACCTGGCCCCATATCAATAATGTGTTTGGCTTGGCGTATGGTGTCTTCATCGTGCTCCACCACCACCAACGTATTGCCGTTGGACTCCAGCCTTTGCATGGCGTTCAATAAAATCTTGTTGTCGCGTGGGTGCAGCCCAATGGTGGGCTCATCCAGTACGTAGCACACCCCTTGTAGGTTTGACCCCAGTTGCGATGCGAGACGTATACGCTGTGCCTCACCACCGGATAGGGTGGGGGCGGCACGGTCTAAGGCTAAATACCCCAGCCCCACTTCTTCCATAAAGTGCAGGCGGCTACGTATTTCAGCCAGTAAGTCGCGAGCAATATCTTCTTCGCGGCCTTTAGTGTTCAAGCCGGTAAAGAAGGAGCAGGCTTCATCCACGGGCAGAGCAGCCAGCTCGGCAATAGAGCGGTCGCGCCACGAGAAGGCTAGCGACACGGGGTTCAGGCGTTTACCTTGGCAGCTTGGGCAGGTATGGGCTTCGCCTTCGTATTGAGTAGTCCAGCTGGCTTCTTCACCGCTTTGTTCGCTAGTGAAACCTTTGAGCTGTACGCCAGTACCGAAACAGCTAGGGCACCAACCGTGCTTGGAGTTATACGAGAACATGCGCGGATCAGGTTCAGGGAAACTGGTGGCGCAGCATGGGCAAGAGCGTTTGGTAGAAAAACGCTGTGTGTTCGGTTGCAATTGCAGGCCACTGTCGCGTCTGCTTTCTACGGTGCCGCTAGTGGCTTGGCTGATAGGGGCCAGTACGATCACGCTACCTTTGCCGTGATCCAACGCCGTGTGCAACGCTTGTCGAAGTGCTTGCTCTTCTTTGGGGTCTACGATCAGATCAGCAATAGGCAGATCAATGCTGTGTTCTTTATAGCGGTCCAGTCGCGGCCAGGGCGAGACGGGGATAAACTCACCGTCCACACGCAAATGGCTGTAACCTTTGCTGCCTGCCCATGTGGCCAAGTCGGTGTAGTAGCCTTTCCTAGCATTAACCAACGGCGCCAAAATACCTATGTGTTCACCACGGTGCTGCGTCATGATTTGCGCCACGATTTGCTCTGCCGTTTGTGGCTCAACCGGTACATGGCAAGTAGGGCAGTATTGCGTGGCCAGCTTCACATACAACAAGCGTAGGAAGTGGTGGATTTCTGTCATCGTGGCCACGGTAGACTTACGTCCCCCACGGCTGGTGCGCTGTTCGATAGCCACGGTAGGCGGAATGCCATAGATGGCATCTACATCGGGCTTACCAGCAGGCTGCACAATAGAACGTGCATACGCATTCAGCGATTCTAAGTAGCGGCGCTGACCTTCATTAAACAGAATATCGAAGGCCAAGGTAGATTTCCCCGAGCCCGATACACCGGTAATCACGGTAAAGGTATCGCGAGGAATGCTGACGTTAATATTCTGTAGGTTGTGCTCTTTGGCGTTCAAAATGCTGATCACATTTTGCAGCTCGTAAGACGCGGTAGGCTCTTTGACTACCGGCATTGGGATAGCGCCTTCACCCACGATGCTGGCTTGGTACTCTTTTAAGGCTTTACCGGTGTAGGACGAGGTGCTGAGCATCAGGTCAGCTGGTGTGCCAGTGGCGACCAGTTCGCCGCCATACAAGCCGCCATCGGGGCCCAGGTCTATCACCCAGTCGGCTGCTAGCACCATATCCAGATTGTGCTCAATCACCACTAATGAATGCCCAGCTGCTAACAACTTGCGGAAAGCCAGCATCAGTTTGGCAATGTCATCAAAGTGCAAGCCAGTGGTGGGCTCATCAAATAGGAATAGGTTACCCTTTTTGGCGACTCTGGCTTGGGCAAGTGGACTTTTTGCTGCGCCAGCCAAGTGACCAGCCAGTTTCAAACGTTGAGCTTCACCGCCTGATAAGGTGGGTACGGGTTGCCCTAATTTGAGGTAATCCAAGCCCACGTCGCACAATGGCGTCAGGGCCAGTTGTACATCGCGCAGTCCTGCAAAGAAGGCCAGTGCTTCGTGCACGGTCATGTCTAGGACATCGGCAATGTTGGTGCGTTTACCTAAGTGCTCAATTTCGACCTCCAGCACTTCGGGGCGGAAGCGTTTGCCATCACAGTCAGGGCAGCGTAAATACACGTCTGACAAGAATTGCATCTCTATATGTTCAAAACCGGTGCCGCCACAGGTAGGGCAGCGGCCTTCGCCACTGTTGAAGCTGAACATGCCGGGGGTGTAGCCGCGTTCCAGTGCCAGCGGTGCACGGGAAAAGAGTTTGCGTATGGGGTCAAAGGCACCCACGTAACTAGCCGGGTTAGAACGCGCTGTTTTGCCTATGGGGCTTTGATCCACCATAAAGACTTCAGCGATCTGTTCTGCCCCTAGCAGCGCGCCAAACTCGCCAGGAGCTTCGGTGGCCAACCCTTTGTTTTTCAGGATGGCGGGGTACAGCACATCTTGAATAAGTGTAGATTTGCCTGAACCGGATACCCCAGTCACACACACCAAACGCCCTAACGGAATGGAGACGTTGATGTTTTTCAGGTTATGGGCACTGACGTTTTCCAACAGTAAACGCGGTGTATTGTCTTGCACCGGCATAGGGTTGGGGGCGTGTATGCGTTTTCTACCACTGAGGTAATCGCCTGTGAGCGTGTTGGCATTGCGCAGATCTTTAGGCGCACCATCAAACAGAATTTGACCACCACGTTCACCGGGGCCAGGGCCTATATCCATAATGCGGTCAGCGGCCACCATGACTTGTGGATCGTGTTCTACCACCACCAAGGTATTGCCGTTGTTACGCAGACGGTGCATTACCTCTACGATGCGGTGCATATCACGAGGGTGCAAACCGATGGACGGCTCATCCAACACAAATAAGGTGTTCACCAAAGAGGTACCCAGTGCCGTCGTCAGGTTAATACGTTGAACTTCACCACCGGATAAGGTGCGGCTTTGCCTGTCTAAAGATAAATAGCCTAAGCCCACATCACACAAGAATTGCAGCCGCGAGCACACTTCATCGCGCAGTAATGCAGTAGCTACATCAAAAGCACCGCCGGTTTGGAAGTGTTTGAAGTACTCATTGACCTGATCTATAGGCATTCGCATCAAGTCGTGGATGTGTAGCCCGGGTAGGGCGTCTAACTGTGCTTGGCTCCACAATGCGCGTACAGGCATGAAGCGCTGATAGCTGCCGTCGGCGTCATGTGATTCCGTACCTACGCGCCATAAAAGGGCGTCCGGTTTTAAGCGTGAGCCTTTGCAATGTGGGCAGGGGGTGTAGCTGCGGTATTTAGACAGCATCACCCGTACGTGCATACGGTAACTACGGCTTTCTAGCCAATCAAAGAAGCGGGCCACACCATACCATTGGGTTTCCCATGCTTTACGGCTTTCTTTCCAATCGTCTGCGCCGTAGATTACCCAATGTTTTTCGTGTTCGCTGAGGGTGTTCCATGGGGCAGATAAGCGTACGCCGGCAGCAGGCGCATAGCGTTGCATGTCGTCTTGGCATTGCTTGTTTGACGCGCTCTGCCAAGGGCGTATAGCCCCTTCCAGCAAGCTTTTGTTTTCGTCAGGAATGACCAAACCATAATCAATGCCCATGACGCGGCCAAAGCCACGGCAATGTTCGCAGGCCCCTAACGGCGAGTTGAACGAAAAGGTGCTGGGCAGCGGAGTTTGGTAATCAATATCGCAGCGTGTGCAGTGTAGGCGGTTGTTGTAGCGCCATTCTTGTTCAGGGCCGTCAGTGGATTGAGACGCAAAGATACTGACCTGTCCGTTACCGTGGGTGAGGGCAGCGTCTAAGGCTTCCATCAATCGTGCGGGTTCGGCGTTGCTTAGGCGGAATCGGTCTTGTACTACATAGAGAGTACGTAGTGAGACCGCGTCCTCCGGCTTTTCTTTGTGAACGCGTGTGTAGCCTTGCTGCGCCAAGAAGTTTTCTACTTCCTCTTGGGTGAAGTTAGCGGGCACAGTGACAGCAAAGCTAATCACTAAGCGGGGATCATGTTCAGCGCAGCGTTGCTGTAAGTCTTCAGCGATGGATTGCGCGCTATCCGGCTTCACTTCGTGGGCACAACTGCGGCAGTACAGTTTTCCTAAACGTGCATAGAGCAGTTTTAGGTAGTCGTTCAGCTCAGTCATGGTACCTACTGAGCTGCGAGAGTTACGCACAGGGTTAACCTGGTCAATCGCAATGGCAGGCAGCACACCTTCTATGCGGTCTACCTGCGGTTTGTCCATGCGATCCAAGAATTGTCGCGCGTACGGAGAGAAGGTTTCTACGTAGCGGCGCTGGCCTTCGGCATACAAGGTATCAAAGGCTAACGAGCTTTTTCCTGAGCCAGATACACCCGTCAGTACTGTCAGTTCGCCCGTATTAAAGCTGACATCCAGGTTTTTTAGGTTATTTTGGCGGGCGCCATACAGACGTATTTGAGAGCTCATGGTGCAGAGAAAACGACAGTTAGGAAGGAAAGTAGCCAAGGATTAGACTGCGGTTCTTTGTATCTTAGCGCGGTTTACGGTAGAATTTCGGATTGTCCCTAAAGGCGGCTTTTTATTTGTCGCCGGGTTATAGAATTCGGAGATCAGCATGGCAGAAATCAAACGCACTCGCCGCAACACGCTTGAGCGTCGTTGCCTGGGTAAAGCTTTCAAACGTTTGTTCATTCGCTCCCCTAAGGGCGTGTTCAAAATGCTTGAGAAAGTAAAACGCGCCTAAGTGTAATGTAGGCGGATTTCCGCCCAGTATGCTTTAGCATAAAAAAACCACAACCTACTTTCGTAGTTGTGGTTTTTTTATGCCTGTTTGTAGCAGTATAGTTGGTGTTCACTCAATGTTTCTCTTTTGTGAGGGTGTATGGCTCCTGCGGCTGCTTGTTGGGCATACCGATTTACGGTACTGACCCCCTCTTACAACCGTGCTCATACCTTAGAGCGGGTTTACCGTTCCCTATGCGCACAGACCATACGAAACTTTGAGTGGGTGGTGGTGGACGATGGCTCCATTGACGACACGCGTAGTCTGGTACAGCGTTGGCAGAGTGAGGCTAACTTCCCTATTGTGTATCACTGGCAACCTAATCAACATAAAAAAACAGCCTTTAATACTGGGGTGCGCTTAGCGCAAGGCGAGTTGATCGTGGCGTTGGATAGTGATGATAGTCTGCTGGAGGACGCACTCAGCCGATTAGAAAAAGAGTGGCTGAATATCCCTGCAGAATCACGTCATTTTTACGTGGCTGTCGTTGGGCTTTGCCAAAGGCCAGATGGTAGTGTCGTGGGCGATAAGTTCCCGGAAGACCCCCTAGATGTGACCTCGTTAGACCTGAATTTTCAATACAAAGTGCGGGGCGAAAAATTTGGCTGTTTAAGCACTACGGTGCTGAGGCAGTTCCCATTTCCAGAGCTCGTATCGGGTTTCGTGCCTGAAAGCATAGTGTGGCGTGCCATTGCACGAGCCGGGTTTTTGACCCGTTTTGTGAATCAGGTATTTAGGGTGTATTACGACAGCGCAGACTCGCTGTCTCACCAAGGGCGTAATAGCCAACAGCATGCACTGGGGTTGTGGTTGCTCGCACAAGATACCTTGAGCAACTGTATGCCGTGGTTTAGGTATGCACCGGTGGAGTTTCTCAAAGCGGCAGCGCGCTATACACGTTTCAGGTTGCATTGCAAAGCCACACAGCAGGCTACACCACCTTACTATACCTTGAAAGGCATAACCGCCCATCTGTTGGTAGCACTCATGTGGCCAGTAGGATGGGCGTTATATATGCGAGATAAGCGACGTTAATTAGTGCAGAGTGCGGTTAGGAGCATCGGGGATGAATATCTGGGCATCGCTTTCTTCATCGTCTGGCTCGTCGTCGATACTGAGATCGAAAGGCAATAGTTCGTTCAGCGTTTCGCTCCAACCCACATCATCACCTTGGTCGTCGAGTTTCACGTAGCGTATGCCTTCCATGTCTATACGCTGCACAGCCCACAAGAAACGACAACTGTAGGTTTCATTTTCGGCCAATTGCACACCGCCTTGGCTACCCAATAAGCGTGAGTTAGCGCCGCCTATTTGCACAACCGTCATGTCGGTGGAGTCATCTTCCACATTCAGTGGAATGGCGAATATCACCCATTCAAAACCCGTTTCACCAGCATCCATGACTTCGGCGAGTACTGGTTTGCCTAAGTAGGCGCTCAAGGCGTCTGCAGTGCGTGCCAGCAGGTCTATATCGGCTTCGGTGAACAGCAGGGAAGCGGAGTCAGTCATGTTTATGTCGTAAAAGAATAAAAAATCATTTTAAAGCAGATGCACAGCTTTGGCTTGTCAGTGGTTGCGGCTTTCCCGCATTGTTACGTCTGACATTAGCGTAATGAGCAGTGCCTGGCCTACAATTGGGGCTTTGCTATTTCCCTTTTTTCTTAGCATCGAGTATTTATGGCTCAGTTTGTATACACCATGAACCGGGTGGGCAAGATCGTCCCTCCCAAACGTCAGATTCTACGTGATATCTCCCTGTCTTTCTTTCCTGGTGCCAAAATTGGTGTGCTGGGTCTGAACGGGTCAGGTAAGTCTACCTTGCTGAAAATTATGGCAGGTGTGGATAAAGAAATTGAAGGTGAAGCCATCCCCATGCCGGGGTTGAACATTGGCTACCTGCCGCAGGAACCTAAGCTGAACCCAGAACACACCGTACGCGAAGAAGTAGAAGCGGGTTTGGGTGCGGTATTTACTGCTAAACAGCGTTTGGAAGAAGTGTACGCTGCCTACGCCGAGCCCGATGCTGATTTCGATGCATTGGCTGCTGAGCAGGGTGAGCTAGAAGCGATTATTGAAGCGGCTGCCACCAGCGGTAGTGATGATATCGCTACCCAAATGGAAATTGCTGCAGACGCACTGCGTTTGCCACCATGGGATGCCAAAATTGCCAACCTATCTGGTGGTGAGAAACGTCGTGTTGCGCTCTGTCAGTTGTTGCTGTCCAAACCAGATATGCTGCTGCTAGACGAACCTACTAACCACTTGGATGCGGAAAGCGTGCACTGGTTAGAGCAGTTCCTGAGCAAATTCCCCGGTACTGTTGTGGCGGTAACGCACGATCGATACTTCTTGGATAACGCGGCTGAGTGGATTCTAGAGCTTGACCGTGGTCACGGTATTCCTTGGAAAGGTAACTACAGCTCGTGGCTGGAGCAAAAAGAAGACCGTCTGAAACAAGAGGAAGCGTCTGAAAGCGCTCGCCAACGTACCATTCAGAAAGAGTTGGAATGGGTGCGCCAGAATCCTAAAGGCCGTCAGGCTAAGTCCAAAGCTCGTTTGAATCGCTTTGAGGAATTGGCATCCCACGAGTACCAAAAACGTAATGAAACTCAGGAGATCTTTATCCCTGTAGCAGAGCGTTTGGGTAACGAAGTGATTGAGTTCAAAAACGTGAACAAGTCCTTCGGCGATCGTTTGCTGATTGAAGACCTGAGCTTCAAAGTGCCACCAGGCGCGATTGTTGGGATTATCGGTCCTAACGGTGCGGGTAAATCCACGCTGTTCCGCATGATTGCTGGCGAAGAGCAACCAGATTCCGGTAGCGTAGAGATTGGTCAAACAGTGAACTTGTCTTATGTTGATCAGTCGCGTGACTCATTGCCTAACGATAAATCGGTATTTGATGCGATCTCGGAAGGCTCCGACATCCTGACCGTAGGCCGCTTTGAAATGCCTGCCCGTGCATACGTAGGTCGTTTTAACTTCCGTGGTTCCGACCAGAACAAGATCGTAGGTGAGTTGTCCGGTGGTGAACGTGGTCGTTTGCACTTGGCCAAGACACTAATCTCTGGCGGTAACGTGTTACTGCTGGATGAACCGTCTAACGATTTGGACGTTGAAACATTGCGTGCGTTGGAAGACGCGTTGCTGGAATTCGCCGGTTGTGTGATGGTGATCAGCCATGACCGTTGGTTCTTGGACCGTATTGCTACCCACATCTTGGCGTTTGAAGGCGATTCCCATGTGGAGTTCTTCGCAGGTAACTACCAAGAGTACGAGGAAGATAAACGTCGTCGTTTGGGTGAGGAAGCTGCCAAACCTACACGTATTCGTTACAAAGCCCTGAAATAATCCTTAAAGGAGTCCTCTATGGCGTTATTGAAAGCACATCAGTGCAGTGTGTTATTGATTGATATGCAGGAGAAGTTATTGCCTGCTATTGCGGATCACGAAGCATTGTTGGAGCGAGTACAGCGCTTCATAGAGGGGGCAAAGCTATGCTCGGTAACCGTCGTGGCTACCGAGCATTGGCCTGACAAAATTGGGCCTACACATCCGTCGTTGTTGCCTCATGTGGATTCGGTGATTGCCAAAACGCATTTTGATGCGTTGCGTGAACCTGCGGTACGCGAGAGTCTGCCTACACATAGACCCAAAGTGTTGTTGTTGGGGGCAGAAGCTCATATTTGTGTGCTACAAACAGGCTTGAGCTTGCATCAGGCGGGCTACCATCCTATCTTGGTGTTAGATGGCATAGGTTCACGTTTGTCATCTAGTTACGAAGCTGCTTGCAAGCGTTGGGCGTATCATGGTTTAGAAAGCGTCACCATGGAAATGGCCTTGTTTGAGTGGTTGGAAACACCAGCAAACCCTGCCTTTAAGTCAGTGTTGAAACTGGTAAAATGAAATATGTTGGAGTGGGCTGTTTCTTCTCCATACAATTTGTCGTAATCCGTACACGTTCCTGACAGTGAAGTCCGTTAAGCTATATCTATCTGACTAGAGTTTTAAGGAGTATCGTCATGAAAATTCACAGCCGTATTGCTAAAGTTGGTATTTTAGTAACGTTGTTAGCATCTGTGGCAGGATGTACCGCTTGGGATGGCATGACTAGCCGTCAAAAAGGCGCGGTATCCGGCGCTGGGGTTGGTGGTCTAGCTGGTGCTGTGATTACGGATGGCGGTGTATTGGGTACTATTGGTGGTGCAGCCTTGGGTGGTTTGATCGGTGATCAGATCGGCAAGAACTCCAACTAAGCAGTAGTACATTTCCCTGATGCATAGTCAGGTGAAAACTAAAAAGCTTGTCTATTCTAGGCAAGCTTTTTTTCTGGGCAAAACCATAGCAAAAAGGCCTGAGTTCTAGTGTGGACTCAGGCCTTTTTAATGTAAGGATAATGCCTTACACCACTGGAAAACGAGGGCTATAAGTTAATTAGCCTTGTCGTTTTCTGCTTGTGGCATTTCGATTTTCACTTCCAGAACTTCTAGGTCGTCTTGGCGTTCCAGGTTGACCTTGATGTCGTCAGGGTTGATGCTGACGTACCGTGAGATAACCTCAATCAGCTCTTTTTGCAAGCGGGGAAGGTAATCAGGCGTAACGCCACCTTTGCCCCGCTCGTTGATCAAAATTAGCTGCAGTCTATCCTTGGCAACATTGGCAGACGTTTTTTTCTTGCCCAGTAGCAAAGAAAGGAAAGACATATTACTTTCCTCCGAAAAGGCGTTTAAACAGGCCTGGCTTCTCGTAATCAACAAAACGCAGGGGTTTTTCGTCACCTAGAAAACGATCAACCACGTCTTGATACGCTGCTGCTGCATCGCAGCCGCGATCATGGATCACGGGTACACCTTGGTTGGAGGCTTGCAAGACTTCTTCGGATTCTGGAATAACGCCAATTAACTTAATACGCAAAATGTCTTCCACATCTTTAAGGGAAAGCATTTCACCATCAAGTACGCGTTTAGGGCTGTAACGTGTAATGAGCAGGTGCTCTTTAATTGGTGTTTGTGCAGTTTCTGCGCGCAGGGATTTGGCAGACAAAATACCCAACATACGGTCAGAGTCACGTACAGAGGATACTTCAGGGTTGGTAACCACCAATGCATCGTCTGCAAAGTAAGAGGCCATCAATGCACCTGTTTCAATCCCGGCAGGGGAGTCGCAGACGATGAACTCAAAGTCCATGGCTTTCAGGTCATCCAGAACCTTGCGAACAGTATCCTTGCTCAGCGCATCTTTATCACGCGTTTGTGAAGCTGGCAGGATATACAGGTTTTCAAGCTGTTTGTCGCGAATCAGGGCTTGGTGCAGCGTGGCTTCACCCTGGATGACATTAACAAAGTCGTAGACTACACGGCGTTCGCAACCCATGATGAGATCCAGGTTACGCAAGCCTACGTCAAAGTCGATTACTGCGGTTTTGTGGCCGCGCATGGCAAGGCCAGAAGCAAAACTGGCGCTAGTGGTGGTTTTACCTACACCACCTTTACCGGATGTCACCACAACAATTCGCGTCATGATAGAGCTATTCCTCAGGTTTTTGATCGGTTATACGGCTAGGCCGTACGGGACGCATCTGGCAAGTGTAACTGCTTGACAGACTTCATTTGTAATCAACTGTTAAGAAAGCGGGTGGATACTCAGATTCTCGCCTTCTAGCTGGATTACAGCGGGTTGTTTGTGTACTGGTTTTTCCAGCGGTTCTTCCACGACGCGGTACACACCTGCAATCGCAATCAGTTCCGGGTCTAACTCGGTAGTGAAGATGCGAGCATTGGTGTCACCACGGGCTCCTGCCATCGCTTTACCGCGCAAGGGGCCATACACGTGGATGTTACCATCGGCAATGACTTCGGCGCCTTGACCTACCACACCAATCACTACTAAATCGGTATCACGCGCGTAAATGCGCTGACCAGAACGTAATTGTCGGTTGATGACCATCGCTGCAGGAGCGATTTGGCTGATTACCGCAGGGGTGACTGCAGCGGGTTCTGCACTTTGTTCTTGCGCTGTAGATAGCGTAGGAACTTCGGCTTCAGGCACGTTAGGACTAGCCGTTGGTCGGGTAGGTGCATTAGAGAGGTCTACTTCTTGCAAGCCTGCGTCTTGCGCGGCTTTCAGCAATGCACCTTTTGCTACCACACCCACAGCATTGAGCTTGTGGGTGTTCAGGGCTTCTAATAGGGCTGTCCAATCCAGTGAGGCGTCGTCAGCCAACTGGCTGGCATCCACCACTACAGGTTCATTCTCGAAGAATGAACCTGCGTCGTGCATGCGCTGTGTCAATGCTGTCAGTAGCTCGTCTGGGTCGCTGCTGTGCAGAACCAGTCGTACGGTGTATAAGGTGGCGCTTTTGAAGTCTAGCGCCTGAGGACCTTTACGTGTTCCAGACATTATTACACCCAAGTATCACGCAAGGTGGCTGTACGGTTCAGTACAGGTTTTTCTGGCGTGGACTCAATAGGATCCGCCATAAAGTAACCCAAACGCTCAAACTGCCAGCGAGCACCAGGTTCAGCTACCAAGCCAGGTTCTACCCATGCGTCTACTGTAGTTAGCGAGTTAGGGTTCAGCAGTGCCAAGAAGTCTTTGTCACCAGTGTCAGGATGCGGGTCGCTGAACAGGCGGTCGTACAGACGTACTTGAGCAGGGATGGCGTGAGGCACGCTAATCCACGTGATATTGCCTTTCACTTTGACCGAGTCTGCACCCGGTGTGCCGCTCTTTGTTTCAGGCATGTACTCTACATACACTTCAGTCACGTTGCCGTTGTCATCTTGTTTGTAGCCAGTGCATGTCACGACGTAGCCGTATTTCAGACGTACGGTGTTGCCGGGGTACAGACGGAAGTATTTTTTCTCTGGCTCAATACGGAAGTCGTCACGCTCAATCCACAGTTCGCGGCTCAAGGGGAAGCTGCGTACGCCTGCTTCAGGATCTTTGGGGTGAGCAGGTGCTGTGCACTCTTCGCTTTGACCTTCCGGGTAGTTGGTGATGATCAGTTTGATAGGATCCAACACCGCAACGCTACGGGGTGCTTTAGGGTCCAGATCGTCACGCAGTGCTTGTTCCAGAATGCTGTAATCAATACGGGAATCGGCTTTGGACACACCAATGCGCTCGCAGAAAAGGCGAATAGCTTCGGGTGTGTAACCACGACGGCGCAAACCAGCCAAGGTAGGCATACGTGGGTCGTCCCAACCGTTAACGTGGTTTTCGACTACCAATTGACGTAGTTTACGTTTGCTGGTGACCACGTAGCTTAGGTACAAGCGTGCAAACTCGTACTGCTGTGGTAGCGGGTCAGCCAAAAGGTTTAAGTCGCGCAGGCGTTCTAATGTCCAGTTGTAGAAGGGGCGTTGGTCTTCAAATTCCAGCGTACAGATACTGTGCGTAATTTTTTCCAGTGCGTCTTCTACTGGATGCGCCCAGCTGTACATAGGGTAAATGCACCATTTGTTGCCAGTGCGGTGGTGTTCAGCATGACGAATACGGTACATAACTGGGTCACGCATGTTGATATTGGGCGATGCCATATCAATTTTGGCGCGCAACGCCATGCTGCCATCTGGATGCTTGCCATCACGCATTTCTCGCAGCAATGTCAGGGATTCTTCTACAGGGCGATCACGCCATGGGGAGTTCGTGCCGGGCGATTTTAAGGTGCCACGGGTTTCACGCATTTGCTCTGGGCTTTGTTCGTCAACGTAAGCGAAGCCGGCTTTGATCAGCGCTTCTGCAAACGCGTACATGTCATCGAAATAGTCGCTGGCAAAGTACAAGTTAGTTTCATTTTGGAAATTCCAATCGAAGCCTAACCAGTGCACCATATCAATAATGGCGTCTACGTATTCCTGTTCTTCTTTTTCAGGGTTGGTGTCGTCAAAACGCAAATGGCAGGCACCCAAGTAGTCGCGTGCTAAACCGAAGTTCAGGCAAATGCTTTTGGCGTGACCAATGTGCAGATAGCCATTAGGTTCGGGGGGGAAGCGAGTGCGGATGCGCGCAGGGTCTACGTCTGCAGAGGCGTGTGCCTGAGCAGGGCCTGGTTTCCCGCCCCAGCGTTTGGACGCATGACGCTGAGCCTTCAGATCTTGGTCGATAATGGAGCGTAGGAAATTCGAAACAGGAGCCGTTGTAGATTCAGTGGTCATACGTAAAATACAAAGAAAATAAATCGGGTGAATCACCCATTTTGCCATGTTCTGTTCACATCATGCGCTTTTCATCAGCACAATTCATAAACACGTTCTAAACTAGCTGACATTATGACGCATTCTGCCCTTTGGTTATCACAGTTGCAGTTTTTTAGCAGTCTGAGCTTCATGGCGATCTTCTTTGCAATGGAGCTTGGACTCGCGTGGCTGTTGCTGATATTTAGATTACGTACCTTGTCTGGCTTGCATTCAGTCTGGCTAGCTAGCTACCGCTTTTGGGTACGGGTATTTGCGTTAACCGTGGTGCTGGGTTTTGCATCCAGCTTGCCCATACTGATTCAATTAGGCAGTTTGTGGCCAGGTTTTAGCAGTCGCACCAGCGAAGTATCTGGGCCATTAATCGCGTTGGCTTTGGCCGTAACCTTAGTCTTCAAAAGTGGTTTCTTGGGCTTAATGCTCTTTGCTTACAGGACCTTACCGCATTGGCTGCATACTATTGTGGTAGCGATTGTGGCTATAGGTAGTACCGTAACGGTGAGTGTGCTGATCGCCTTGTCGTCATGGATGCAGGTACCTACCGGCGTGCAGTGGCAAGATAAGGGGTATCTGGTTACCGATTGGTATGAGCTCTTAACCGGCCCTGCTTTTGTATGGCAATTGGCGGTGTTTTTGCTGTTGAGCATGGTGGTCTCGTGCTGCTTTGTGATGGCAGTCACTGCTGCTAAAAGCTTGCGTAGACCAGCCGATGAAAGTGAGCGTCGTGCTTTTAGGTTGGTGCTGTGGGTGTTGTTGCTAAGCACCGTCTTGCTAGTAGCCTCGGTGTGGGGCTATGGGCAAATGGTGGTGCAATATGAACCCTTGAAAGCGCTCTCTACGGTAGCGCGCTGGCATGCAAATGCCGATGTGTTCTGGCCATTTATTGCGTATCCAGCAGGTCCCGAAGCCGGTAACTTATATAGCTATGGCTGGCGTGGCGTGGGGGCGATGTGGGTTCCGTTGTCTGAAACCGGTGAGTATCTGAGCTTGGAAGGGCAAAGTATTTTGCCGCCGGTGGCACTAGTGTTTTTTAGTTTTAGAATTGCCTTGCTGTTAGGTGCGGCGATTCTCGTGGTGTCTGTACTGACGTGCTGGCGCGTACGACCACAGCATTACGACCCTTCTGCTCTGTCCGTAGGGTGGCGTAGAGTGTTAATTGGCATGGGGGCGGCTGGATGGCTGCTCTTGGTCGTGGGCTTGCTGTACCACTTCTCGGGTGCCTTGCCGTATATGGTGAATGGCTCTATCAAGTTTACCGACGTATTTTCCGACGTACCGTTTGAGTCAGCCTTGGTTTCATTGGTGAGCTATGCCGTCGTCTATGGCTTTTGCTTAGTAGGTTTTTTCATGCTGGTTCGCTATATCGTGCGCTACGGTGTGGTGCCGGTGGCTCGTAGAAGGGGACGTGCATGATTGAAGTCTTAGCCAATGCGATGGGGCTGGCCATTACTGATCCTGTGTTCTGGATGCCGCTGGTATTCTTAGGACTGTTTTTCGTAGTCGTACTGGCGGGCACTATTCTGGATGGTTTTGATATAGGCGTAGGCAGCTTGTCGCTGATAGCGCCTGCAGCACTACGCCCACGTATGTTGTCCTTGCTCAGCCCGTGGCGTGATGCCAATGAGTACTGGCTGTTCTTAGGTATGGTGCTGTTTTTCTGCGCTTTCCCCTATGCCTGGGAAGCCGTGATGGGCAGCTTGTACTTGCCGTTGTGTGGATTGGCTTTAGGGGTATTGCTGCGTTCGGTCAGTTTTGAAATGCGCTTACGAGCGCCCGCTGAATTACAAGCCAAGTGGCAAGTGGCTTTTGGTGTGGGCTCAGTGATTACCGCCTTTGTGCACGGCGTACTGTTAGCTAAAGTGGTGGTCAGCTTTAATAGCGGCGCAGGCTATTTCTGGTTCAGCATTTTTATGGGGCTATGTTCCGTAGCGGCGTATGCGTTGCTGGGCGCTAGCTGGTTAATTATGCGTGAGGCAGGTGAGCTACGAGCCAGAGCCGTGCGTTGGGGGAGTGTGACTGTACGCTGGTTTGCCGCTGGTGCGATTGCTGCGTCGGTGGTGTTAGCGTTGGCTAACCCCGGTGTGCTGCTGAAATGGAGCGAAGGTCTACAGCGCGTGATTGTGCTGGTGCTATGGGGCGCCTTGCTGCTGTGCTTTATCTCGCTAGAGATGTGTTTGCAGCGCATGATTAACAGTAGTTATCGCACAACCGCATTGCCTTTTATGCTGACCCTGATAGTGTTTGTGGCCGTGATGTCCGGTTTAGCCTTTAGCTTTTTCCCATTCTTGGTGTTGGATGAAATCACCATCTGGGATGCCGCTGCCTCATTGCCCGTGATGCAAATAGTAGGAGGGGTGGCAGTACTGATCATTCCTATTATGTTGCTCTTTAATATTTGGGTTTATAAGGGAATGTTTGGGCTTTCTAAACCGCCTGAGCCACCCGAGTTCAGAGGTTAGCTGTGCAGGACACTCCAAGCTCATCCCCCCGGTTGATGTCTACACGACAAAAGCTGGGGCAAGCATCTACCATGCTGTGGGTGCTGGGTTGGGCTGTGTTAATGGGTATTGCGGGTGCCCTGTCTATTTGGCTGTTTCATGAAGCCATGTTTCTGGTGCAACGTTTATTAACGGGGCAATCCGGAGAAATTTCCGATGTGATGCACGACTTGCCGTGGTGGTGGCGCTTATTGCTGCCTACGATTGGCGGGTTGGTGGCCGGTATCTTGTTGTGGCTAGCAAAGCGTCGCAAAAGCGCTATGGCCGATGATTATATGGAAGCGGTTACCTTGGGCGACGGGCGTTTGTCTATTCGCCAAGGGTTGTTACGCACGTTGTCGTCCTTGTTTACGGTAGCGACGGGTGGTTCCATAGGTAGAGAAGGGGCCATGATCCACTTGGCGTCGCTAGTGGCATCGGTATTGGGGCGTTTACTGCAAGTGGGCACGACGCATCTGCGCTTGTTAGTGGCCTGTGGTGGAGCTGCTGGTGTGAGTGCTGCGTATGGTACGCCCTTGGCTGGTGCGGTGTTTGTGGCCGAGATTGTGCTGGGTACGTTGAATATACAAAGTCTAGGTCCTTTGTTGGTGGCGGCGGCAGTAGCCAACCTAACCATGCGTATTTTGGGGATTTATCAGCCCTTATACGAAATGCCTGATGTGCAAAGCGTGGTAGGTGTGGATATCTGGGTGTTTGTGTTACTGGGTATCTTGGTAGGGGTGGCAGCGCCAGGCTTCCTGAAACTGATGACGGTATTTAAAGCCTATTTTGAACGTACGGGTATCCCGCTGTTTTTGCGTTTGGCCGTAGGTGGTGTGTTACTAGGCTTACTGTTGATTGCTATCCCTGATGTGGCGGGTAATGGCTACAGTGTGGTGACAGCCTTATTGCACGAGCCTTGGGCGTGGTACATGGTGGTGGGCATGCTGTTTGCCAAAGTGCTGGCTACAGCCTTAACCGTGGGCTCGGGGGCTATTGGCGGTGTGTTTACTCCAGCACTATTTGTGGGCGCAGCATTTGGTACCTTGTGCGGGCAGCTGTTGCTGTCAGTGGTGCCGGGTTTGAGCATGCCTTTGCACCTGTTTACCTTGGTGGGGATGGGGGCTTTTTTGGGTGCTGCAACCAGTGCGCCACTCATGGCTATTTTGATGCTGTTTGAAATGACGCTTAGCTATGCGTTGGTGTTGCCGCTGATTATTGCGACGGTAGTGGCGTACTTTGTGGCGCGTTTACTCGCCGAAGTTGCCATGTATGACGTGGTGCTGGTGCGTGAGCAAAACGAACGTTTGCGCAGTACTTTGCGGCATACGCGTTTGAACGAATTGGTACGACCCGCCGAAACCGTACTCAAAGACGACGCCAAGATTAGCGAAGCGTTGCAGATGTTCTTGGATTACCCCGTCAAATATGTGTACGTGGTGGATGCGAATAATGTGTTCCAAGGAGTGGTGGCTCAACAAGATTTAACCCGCTTGTTATTGCATCACTTGGATACTGAAAAACTCACTCTGGCTGATGTGTTGCGCCCAGACTTTGTGAAAACCTTAACGCCCAATATGAGTTTGGATGAAGCTCAAGATTACTTTGTGAGTTTTAGTGGTGAGCGTTTGCCAGTGTTAAGCGAAGAGGCCGAGCCCCGCTTATTGGGTGTAGTCTATAAGTCGGCGTTGTTGGAAAAATATACGGCCATCAAACGCTCCCTAGATGCAGCAGAAGTCACAGCGGTTTTTAATAGCACCAAATCGTGAGTCGCCTAGGGTTTTCTGGTACAGTCTACGGGCTGAAGTAAAAGCGTTGCTCATTCTGCGGCACGCTTATCTCTTGTTTTGATTGAAAATTTTCATGTCTGATCCCGCTCTGGAAACCCTGCAAAATGTGTTTGGCTATGATGCCTTCAGGGGAGACCAACGCGCGATTATCGAACAAGTAGTAACTGGCGGTGATGCGCTGGTATTAATGCCAACCGGTGGTGGTAAGTCGCTGTGTTATCAAATTCCCGCCTTGATACGGCCGGGTACAGGCATTGTGATTTCCCCCCTTATTGCGTTGATGCAAGATCAGGTTGATGCCCTGACTGAGCTAGGGGTGCGCGCGGCCTATTTAAACTCTACTCAAGAATGGGCGCAAACCCGCGAGGTGGAGCGCGCGTTTTTGGCGGGCGAGCTAGATCTGTTGTATGTGGCTCCCGAGCGCTTGTTGACTGACCGTTGCCTAGATTTACTGGCGCGTGGTCATATTGCCTTGTTTGCCATTGACGAGGCGCACTGTGTGTCACAGTGGGGGCACGATTTTCGTCCTGAATATTTGGGCTTGTCGTACTTGGCAGAGCGCTGGCCAGATGTGCCGCGTATCGCACTGACAGCCACCGCCACCGCCGAAACTCGTCATGAAATTGCTGAGCGTTTATCGCTACATCATGCCGAGCATTTTGTGTCCAGCTTTGATAGACCCAATATTTGCTATCGCATCGTAGAGAAAAACGATGTGCGTCGTCAGTTATTGAGTTTGGTTCGAGACGAGCATCCTGGCGAGAGCGGTATTGTGTATTGCTTATCGCGAGCTCGCGTAGAGGATACGGCCGAGTTCCTAGTACGAGAAGGTGTTAACGCATTGCCGTACCATGCAGGCCTAAGTGCTGCGGTACGTGCGCAGAATCAATCCCGTTTTCTGCGAGAGGATGGGGTGGTGATGGTGGCGACCATTGCCTTTGGTATGGGCGTGAATAAGCCCGATGTGCGGTTTGTGGCGCACATTGATTTGCCCAAATCTATTGAAGGCTATTACCAAGAAACCGGGCGTGCAGGCCGTGATGGTGAGCCGGCTACGGCATGGCTGGCGTATGGGTTGCAAGACGTGGTGCAGTTGCACCGCATGATTAGTGATTCACAAGCCGAAGAAAGCCACAGGCGTACACAAGGGCGTCAGTTGGATGCCATGCTGGGCTTGTGCGAAACCGTGAGTTGTAGACGCCAATCGTTGTTGGCGTATTTTGGTGAGACCATACATAACTGCCAAAACTGCGATACGTGTATGCAGCCACCAGAATCCTGGGACGGCACGGTAGCCGCTCAAAAATTATTGTCAGCGGTATATCGCTTATGGCGAGAGCGAGGGCAACGCTTTGGTGCAGGACACTTGATTGATATTTTGCGCGGCAAAGAAACTGAGCGAGTCAAAGAGTATGGCCATCAAAGTCTCAGTGTGTTTGGTATAGGCAGCGACATTAACGACCAAGGTTGGCGTGGTGTGTTGCGACAACTGTTGGCACTCAATGTGCTGTCTGTAGACACGCAAGGTTACGGCACTCTAGGGTTAACGGAAAAAGCTAGACCAGTGCTTAAGGGTGAGCAGAAGCTCATGTTTAGGCGTGAGGCTACCATTGCCTCCAAGGCTACACGCAGCAGTAAACCCGCCACGCAGTTGCCACCTGAAGCACAGCCCTTTTTTCAAGCCTTGCGAGAGTGGCGCTCAGTGGTGGCTAAAGAGCACGAAGTGCCTGCTTACATTATTTTTAATGATGCGACCTTGAGACAGATAGCCATAGAGCAGCCTCAAGATTTAGATGATTTACGCTGTATTTCGGGTGTGGGCGTGCGTAAGCTTAAAGCCTACGGTGACGATTTGCTGGCCTGCGTGGCCAGCGTTGCTGAGTCGTCAGTCGAATAACGCACCGCCAGCGGCTGCATTAGCATTAGGCGTAAGCCCCAAGTGTGTCCATGCCATACGGGTAGCGGTACGCCCACGAGGAGTACGTTGCATAAACCCGTGCTGAATCAAATAGGGTTCTATCACGTCTTCGATGGTGTCGCGTTCTTCGCCAATAGCCGCAGCCAAGCTGTCTACGCCTACTGGGCCGCCATCAAAACGATGAATGATAGCTTCCAGTAATTTTCTGTCCATTAAGTCTAAGCCTAATGGATCAACCTCTAGCAATGCTAGTGCATCGTTGGCAGTTTGTGGGCTGATAGTGCCGTTGGCTTTGACATCAGCGTAGTCGCGTACACGGCGCAGCAAGCGGTTAGCAATACGTGGTGTGCCGCGAGAACGTCGGGCAATTTCTTGGGCACCGTCGCCCACACATTCCACATTCAATAAGCGTGCGCTGCGCTCCACAATATGCTGTAGGTCGGCGGTGTTGTAGAACTCTAGTCTGGAGACAATACCAAAGCGGTCACGCAGAGGGTTGGTGAGCATACCGGCGCGTGTCGTAGCGCCTACCAACGTGAAGGGCTGTAAATCGATTTTGACGCTGCGGGCGGCCGGGCCTTCGCCAATCATGATGTCGATTTGATAGTCTTCCATGGCGGGGTAGAGGATTTCCTCTACCACGGGGGATAGGCGGTGGATTTCATCGATGAACAGCACATCGTTTTTATCCAGATTGGTCAGCAAAGCAGCTAAGTCACCGGGTTTTTCTAGCACGGGGCCAGAGGTTTGGTGCAGGCGTACGCCCATTTCTTGCGCCACGATGTGCGCTAGTGTGGTTTTTCCCAAACCTGGAGGGCCAAACAGCAGCACGTGATCCAGAGCTTCGTGACGGCCGCGAGCAGCGGTAATAAAGATCTCTAGTTGATCGCGTACGCGCTGCTGACCTACGTAGTCATGTAGTGTTTTAGGGCGTAGTGCGCGCTCTATAGATTCTTCGTTGGGAGACTGTGCTGTAGCCTCAACCATACGGGGTGCTGGGGACGGATCGCTGCGAAGAGAGTCTGAATAAATGGCCATAGCAGTTCACTGAATGAATACACAGTATGGTACACCAAACACATCGCTGCGTGGGAGTGTCGCGCAAGCCTTGCTGGTGGCATAATGCTTTACTTATCTGTCAGCTCTATGACAGAGCCATGGGAGAATTTACGAAGATGTATGCTGTGTCGAATGGGCTCGATTTTGAAGAGGTTGAGCGGGCTGAACAGCGTTTAAAAGGTGTGGCGCATCGTACACCGGTATTGCAATCCTCTACTTTGAATGCCTGGTTGGGCGCAGAGGTTTTCTTTAAATGCGAAAACTTTCAGCGTGTAGGTGCATTTAAATTCCGAGGGGGCTATAACGCGGTTGCCCGGCTAACGCCGGAACAGCGAGCGCGAGGCGTCATAACGTATTCTTCTGGCAACATGGCACAAGCGGTGGCGTTGGCTGCAAGTATGCAAGGTGTGCATGCAACGATAGTGATGCCTGCTGATGCACCACAGGCTAAAAAAGCGGCTACCCAAGGTTATGGCGCCACTATTGTGGAGTATGACCGCCATCTTGATGATAGAGACAGCCTGACGCGGCAATTGGCCGCTGAGCAAGGTCTATATTTCATTCCACCTTTTGGTGATGAAGGCATCATCGCGGGGCAGGGCACCGCTGCTAAAGAGTTATTTGACGATGTAGGCGAACTGGATCAGTTGTTTGTGCCTATAGGTGGTGGTGGTTTACTGTCGGGCTCATTGCTGTCAGCTAAAGCGTTATCGCCAGCATGCAAGGTGTTTGGTGTAGAGCCAGAACTGGGTAATGATGCGCAGCAGTCGTTACGACAAGGTCAGTTGGTGCGTATTGCTACGCCACAAACTATTGCCGATGGCGCACAAACGCAGTCCTTATCTACCACCACGTTCAATATCATCACGCAGAATGTGACTGACATTGTGACGGTGAATGATCAGCAACTGCTCAATATGCTGCGTTTCTTTGCTGAACGTATGAAGATGGTAGTAGAACCTACGGGATGTTTGGCTGCCGCAGCAGCCGTGCAGGCTGCTGAGCAGATTCGCGGTAAGCGTGTAGGGGTGATGGTCAGTGGTGGTAACTTGGATAGCCTGCAGTTATGCAAGTATTTAGCGCTTGGACAGGCTTTGCAGTGCCAACCGGATGCCGTCTGATACCGACACGTCTTCGGGTAGGGCTTTAAGCGCTTTGCTGGCTTCGGTGTTGTTGTAACCCAAGGCTAGCAAGGCATTAAGAATATCACTGCGTTCATTATGTGCCTGCTCAGGCATGCTGGCAGCAATCGCGCTGTCCGCAGAAAATTTCCCACGTAATTCCAATAGCAAACGCTCTGCTGTTTTCTTGCCAATGCCAGGAACAGTGGTGAGTAGACTCGCGTCTTGCTGATGAATGGCAGCAGCTAAATCTTGCACACTGAGTCCTGACAAAATAGACAGGGCAGTGCGGGCGCCAATGCCGCTAACTTTGATCAAAGTACGGAATGCAGCGCGTTCGGCAGCGTTGCCAAAACCGTAGAGTACGTGTGCATCTTCGCGCACAGTGAGGTGGGTAAACAGTGAAATACGGCTGTTTAGTTCACCCAAATCGTAATAGGTACTCATGGGCACATCAATGTCGTAGCCCACACCGTTTACATCCACACAGATGGTGGGGGGCTGTTTTTCAATGAGCGTGCCTGTAATGCGTCCAATCATGAGGACTCCATTAAGAGATCAGTCGGCCTCCGCGTATGCGGGGTGTAGAGCTTGCTTGTTCCAGCTGAACGCCTAAACGGTTGGTCAGTGGATAGTGATGGGCGTGGCAAATGGCACATGCTAAGGCATCAGCGGCATCGGGGGCGGGAGCACCATCCAGACGCAGCAGATGTTGCACCATCATTTGTACTTGTTCTTTGGCGGCGTGACCGCGACCTACTGTGGTTTTCTTTATTTGTAGGGCGGTGTATTCCATTACGGGGAGGTTCTTGTCCGCTAAGGCACACAGCGCAGCGCCGCGGGCTTGCCCCAGTAGTAGGGTAGATTGCGGGTTGGCATTGACGAACACCTGTTCAATGGCCGCCTGATCAGGCATATACAAGCCAACGACTTCGCGTACGTTATCCAAAATGACCTTTAAGCGATCTGAGAGAGCTAGCTCAGTGGGCACCACGATGGTGCCACTGGCTACATAGGTCAAGCTGGACCCCTGAGCCTCGATTACACCGAAACCGGTACGTCGTAGGCCAGGGTCAATGCCAAGGATGCGCATTAGTGATAGAAGTGGCGTGTGCCAGTGAAGATCATCACAATACCGCGCTCGTTAGCGGCTGCAATCACTTCATCGTCACGGATACTGCCACCGGGTTGAATCACGCAGGTAGCGCCTGCATCAGCAACCACGTCCAGACCATCACGGAAGGGGAAGAAAGCATCAGATGCTACGGCGGAACCTTGCAGGGTCAGGCCAGCGTTAGAGGCTTTAATGGAAGCAATACGTGCGGAGTCTACGCGGCTCATTTGGCCAGCACCTACGCCCAATGTCATACCGCCAGCAGTAAACACAATGGCGTTGGATTTCACGTATTTAGCCACGTTCCATGCAAACAGCATGTCTTGCAATTGCTGTTCGGTAGGCTGCTTCTCGGAAACTACTTTGAAGTTTTCCACAGCGTCGCGGTAGGTGTCAGGAGTTTGTACCAACCAGCCGCCACCCACACGCTTCACGTTGAAGTCGTTATGGGATTGACCATCAGGTACTACCAACACGCGTACGTTTTTCTTCTGAGCCAGAATATCCAGCGCTTCTGGGGAGTAAGAAGGTGCTAGCAGTACTTCCAAGAACTGAGCGCTGATAGCAGTTGCCGCAGCAGCATCTACTGTACGGTTCAGGGCGATGATGCCACCAAATGCCGACGTAGGATCAGTTTTCAGAGCTTGTTGGTACGCTGCCAAGGGTGTGTCACCCAAGGCTACGCCGCAAGGGTTGGAGTGCTTAACAATCACACATGCACCAGTGTCAAAACTGCGTACGCATTCCCATGCAGCATCCGCATCGGCAATGTTGTTGTAGGACAGTTCTTTGCCTTGCAACTGTTGGTAGTTGCCCAGCAAACCACGGCCTACTTCTTGGTCTTTGTAGAAGGCGGCGCTTTGGTGTGGGTTTTCGCCGTAACGCAATGCTTGAGATTGGTGCAATTGCAGGCTCAAGACTTGAGGCCATTCTTCGCGCTCAGGTGTGCTCTCAGCGGCAGGCTCAGGGTTAGTCAGGCTGCTCAAGTAAGAAGCAATAGCGCCATCGTAGGAGGCTGTGTGTGCGTACACTTTGCCAGCCAATTCCAAACGCAGTGCGTAGCTGGTACGACCTTCGTCAGCATCCATTTCAGCCAAGATACGGCTGTAATCCAGAGGGTCGATCACAACGGTTACGCCACCTGCTGGGCCACCGTGGTTTTTCGCCGCTGCACGCAACATAGCTGGGCCGCCAATATCGATGTTTTCGATGGCGTCGCCAAAACTACAGTCTTTCTTCGCAATGGTTTCGCGAAATGGGTACAGGTTCACTGCCAACAGGTCGATGCGGCTGATGCCGTGTTCTTCCAGTGTTTTCAGATGAGCTGCATCGTCACGTCTAGCCAACAGGCCACCGTGAATTTTTGGGTGCAAGGTTTTAACGCGGCCATCCAGAATTTCTGGGGAGCCGGTGTGCTCAGCCACTTCGGTGACGGACAAGCCAGCTTCTTTCAGCAACTTAGCAGTGCCGCCAGTGGAAAGCAGGCGCACGCCACGGCTAGCTAGCGCTTGGGCGAAATCAACAATGCCGGTTTTGTCGGAAACCGAGAGCAAAGCGGTCTGGATTTTCATGAGAGTAGACGAGAGTAGTTAAGAATCAGGGTTGTAGATTATGCGATTGCAGCTTTTTGCGCAGCGTGCTGCGGGTAATACCGAGCATTTCGGCTGCTTTGGACTGGTTGCCCTGGGTACGCTCCAGTGCCACTTGAAGAACAGGGCGTTCGACACAACTGATGACCATGGCCAGCATATCGCGCGGCTCAGATTCGCCTAGGTCAGCAAAATAACGCTCTAGGCGGTCTCTGACAGATTGTTCTAGTGGGTTGGTAGTAGACATATTTTCTAAATTGGGTGTAACAGGCAACGCTGTTCCGATCAGGCAACAGCTGGTTCGTTTACAAAAGGTGCAGTAGGATCGCGTTGATCAAACCACTGCGATATAGCGTGAAACTGTTCGTGGGTAGTTTCGATCTTGTTAATCTGATCTAACCACGTCCGGATATCCGGAAGATGGGCGAAATACCACCCTATGTGTTTACGGGCAGTGCGTACACCCGTGAACTCTCCGTAGAAGGCGTAATGGTCTTCTAGGTGTTCCAGCAACACATCGCGCAGCTCACCAAAGGTGGGTGGGGCGAGATGCTCGCCATGTTGCAGGTAATGATTAATTTCTCTGAAAATCCAGGGACGGCCTTGCGCAGCACGGCCGACCATGATTGCGTCCGCTTCAGTGTACTGTAGTACGTATTTGGCTTTTTCGGGACTATCGATATCCCCATTAGCAATCAGTGGTATATCCACTTCTTGCTTAACCTGACGGATGGTGTCGTATTCGGCTTCGCCTTGGTACAGGTCGCAGCGTGTACGGCCATGTAAGGTGAGTGCCGCAATGCCGCTTTCACGTGCTAAACGGGCAATACGCAACGCATTTTTCGATTCTCTATCCCATCCAGTGCGGGTTTTCAGTGTAACCGGTACATCTAGGGGCTGACATGCCGCTACAACGCTTTCCAAGATGGCAGCAATGCGGGGCTCATCACGCAACAAAGCGGAGCCCGAGGCGACATTACAGACTTTCTTGACGGGGCAACCCATGTTGATATCAATGATGCGTGCGCCTTTTTCTATATTGAAGCGGGCAGCCTCAGCCATCATTTCAGGATCTGAGCCAGCAATTTGTACAGCAATAGGTGCGGTTTCGCCTTGGTGGTCTATGCGTCTGGAGGTTTTAACGCTATTCCATAGCTTAGGATTGCTTGCTGCCATCTCTGATACCGCATGCCCAGCCCCCAACGCCTTGCACAGACGTCGGTAAGGACGGTCCGTCACCCCTGCCATAGGGGCAACAAAGACGGGGTTAGCGAAGGACCAGGAGCCTATATGCATAAAACAGAGATAGTGAGGCCTGCTCAACGCAGGCCAAGGTTCAGATTCGGGTGCCTTGCAACAGGTGCGTGGCTAAGGCGTTTTTCGTTGCAGCAAACAGGTCCATGCTTAGCAAACCCAAGCCACAGGCATGTTGTACGAGTGGATTGGTGGTGCTGAAAACGCGCGGCAGTATATCGGTGACACCAAGGGTCAGCCATCGGTCTTGTCGTCGCGTGTTGGCATAGTGGGCGAGTACGGGTGCAGCATCATTTGTGGGGCAGGCTAGCCAAGGGCGTAGCACTTGCGCAAGTTGCGCTGCATCGCGTAGTCCTAAGTTTAACCCCTGACCCGCAACTGGGTGCAAGGTTTGCGCCGCATTCCCGATAGCTACAGTGTGGTGGTCGGGCAACGTAGCGCCTGCATACATGCTTAATGGGAACACTGATCGTTTCTCTACAACGCTGATGTTCCCCATGCGCGAGCCGAAGGCGGCTTGTGCATGTCGGTTAAATTCTTCTTCTGGCATGGCTGCAAGATTGGCCGCGATTTCTGGTGGATTGCACCATACCAAGGCGTACAAATCTTCACCATCTGGGTGGGGTAGCAGGGCAAAGGGGCCATTTTTAGTAAAGCGTTCGTATGCCCACCCTTTTTTCGGCAGTTGGCTGCGCAGGGTACTAATCACGCCGTGTTGTTTGTAATTTCTATGCATGCCTTGCGGACGCACGCCATCCGAGAGCACTCGTACGCGGGTACTGAACTGACCTTGGTCAGTCACGATAAGGTTGGCGTTCTGCAGACTTTTAGTCGCATCGATGTCAGCGTGCAAGAAATGTACTGGGCTGCGCGCAATAGCGGCATGTAAGGTGCGCAAAAGGGTGTCGTAGCGTATGACGGCACCTAAAAACGGCACCTGTAATTCTGATGCTTCTATCAACGCCCTACCTAATCTGCCTTGCTGGGAAACATGCACGGTTTCCATTGTGGCCAAGCCTGTGTCTGGCCACGCTTGCACACCTTGCAGCAGCATGGCACTGCCATGATTCAGCGCTAAGGCGCGTGGATCTCCGGGCGTACCTGCGCTGTGCTCAGGCAGAGGGCGGCCGATAAGGGCGATGCGGCTGGGATCGGGAGCCAGTTGTGCTAGCTGTAGTGCTAGGGCGCAACCTACTGGCCCGGCGCCGCAAATGACTAGATCGTAATCAGTGGCGTGCATGGCGTTGGAGTCAAAGCAAAGAGTGCTGGCATTGTAACGGATGCCTGCTGGCCAAGCCTTGATAATGCTAAAACCGGACGGCTTTTTACGGCCTGTGGTACTGATGTTGCGCATAGGGCGCGTTCTTTGGTCGCTGCTTGAGTCATTTGGCCAGATTGGCTAAAATATTGCCAACTTAACTTTAAAAGGACTGTGTGGTGAATCCAGACCCCGGTGAAAGTAGCAGCCAGCATTGGCTGGCAACTTATTAACCAGGTGCGTTAGGCTAGAGCCTTCTCTACACAGCCACGCCCTGGTGCTACACAAAGCAAAAGGGCGTGTTATTCCTCACTAGAATCTCACGTCATTACTGTCCCTCTATGTTTTTGATCCTGGGCGCGTTTCGCGTTGCCGGGAGATGGGAGATGGCGATGAAAATCTTCAATCGTTTTTTACGTCGGGCTGGTGTACAGCAGCCTGTGATTCGTCCAGAATCGGCTTCTGAGTCGCGGCTGTCCGTGTTGTGCATGCGTCAAGACATGGCGTCTGTGCGCAAACGTATCTATACCGACTTTCAGGCAGCAGGTCTGCGTGTGAGCAACTTAAGTGTGGAACATGCCTCGCATGAAAATGCCAAAGCGTGTGTAACCATCAGTTGCCCACCTGAAATGCGTCCCGAGCTGATGACTCAAGCCCGTAGGCTGCGCGATCATCCTTCTATTTTGAATGTGCAATGGGAACCGCGTCAGCGCAGTAATGCATTAAACTAGGGCCTGTTATGTTGAATACGGGCTCTCATGATCGTTATTGACTGGCTTACCCCTTGGGAATTTTCACCTACGCTGGTGGTGGTGTTTATCGCCAGCGCATGGCTATTCTGGCGTGGTGCCAAGGTGCACCACGTAGGTAGATTTAGGCAGTGGTTGTTCTGGGTAGGCCTGATTATGCTGTACCTCTCGCTGCATACTCGTGTGGATTACTATGCTGAACGCATGTTTTTCATCCACCGTTTGCAGCACTTAGTTTTGCACCACTTGGGTCCGCTCATCATCATGGGTGCTTACCCTGGTCAAGTGATGCGTGCTGGGCTACCTATGTCATGGCGCTATAAATTGCGCGACTTCCGTGAAACTGGCATAGGTAAAGTGACTGAGCGTCTGCTCACACACCCCATCCTAATTCCCTTTTTGTTCGTATTCTTTGTTCTCATCTGGTTACTGCCTATTCCGCAGTTCTACTCCATGATTGATTGGCGTTTGTATCGCTTCATGAATTGGTCAGTAGTGATTAGTGGTGTGCTGTACTGGAATTTGATTTTGGATAGACGCCCCAGCCCGCCTGCAGTCATGCGGCCAGTAGGTAGGGTGTTGTCCCCCATTATTACCATGACGCCACAAATTATTGTGGGTGTATGGATTACCTTTTCTGCCAACGATCTTTACCCCATTTTTGATTTATGTGGACGGGCAATCCCCTCTATTAATGCGTTGGAAGACCAAGGCATGGGCGGAATTATCATGTGGGTATTGGCGGGCTTAGTAGAAACCTTCGGTGTCATCTATGCGCTGGCAACGGTTATGCGGTTGTCTAGCCGTAATCGTCTGCCTTTGCCGCTTCGTAAAAACTCCGCTGTTGCGCAACTAAAAAAAAGCGCCTCCTAACTCGGAAGGAATGGTTATGAGTTTCAAGCGAACCTTGCTGTCATCAGCGCTGGCGCTTTCCTTGTTGGTACAGCCTACCGTTATGGTTCAGGCACAACCTGTGGGTATACCGTCCATGGGGGCAGCATCCGGTGCGGAACTAACCCCTGGACTAGAAAAATTGCTTGGCGACGCCATTATGGAACAAGGGCGTCGTGATCCTACTTATATTGCCGACTTGATGATTGAGCAGTATTTGAGTGAGGTAGGGCAGCGTCTGGCCAAACATGCACCCGACTCCTTGCAGCAGAACATCACCATCTTTGCGCTACGAGATCCAGAAATCAACGCGTTCGCCTTGCCGGGTGGTTACATAGGTATTAATAGTGGCTTGGTGTTGGCCTCAAAAAGTGAGGCTGAATTAGCATCGGTAATAGGGCACGAGATTGCTCACGTGGCGCAGCGCCACATTGCACGCGGTATGACACAAAGTTCGCAATCGGGTCATATTATGATTGCAGCGATGGTGGGTGCGCTGTTGGCCGCCTTATCCGGTAGTGCAGATTTGGCGATGGGTGTGGCGAGTTTTGGTCAAGCAGCGGCTATAGATAGACAACTGGGCTTTTCCAGACAGGCAGAGCAAGAAGCTGACCGAGTAGGCTTTCAAATGTTGCAGAAAGCAGGCTACGATCCTACGGGTATGGCCGATATGTTCAAGCGCCTGATGGAAGTGTCGCGCTTGAATGAAGGGCCGCGTAACGTCTATGCCAGTACTCACCCGTTATCATTACAGCGTTTGTCTGACATAGAAAGCCGTATTACTTCACTGAGCGGGCAGAATTTCCACCAAGATCCTACCTTCTGGTATGTGCGTGCAGCGCTGCGGGTCATACAGGCTAAAAGCGGAAGTAATCTGCAAAATGCCATGCAAGCCATGCGCAGCGAGGCTGAAAGTGGTAGTGGTGTGCAGCGATCGGCTGCTGAGTACGGTTTAGCGTATGCCGCGTGGCAGCGCAGAGATTTTGCTACCGCTGAGCAGCATCTAACGGCGGCTCGTGATGGTGGGCGTTATCAGTCTAGCGCGCTAGATGTGTTAGCCATTAACTTGGCGCAAGGCCAAGGCGAATTCCAGCAAGCAGCTACATTGGCAGATCAAGCACGCCGCAGATGGCCGGATAGCCAAGCAGTAGCTTTGGTGTATGTGCAGTCGTTGCAGCAACAGCGTCAAGAACAGCAAGCGGTGGACTTCCTAACGACAGCCTTACGCAAGTGGCCCCATATTCCGCAATTCCAGAAACTACTGGCTGAAGGCTACGAGCGTTTGGGCGAGCCTATTGCTGCGCGTAAAGCGATGGCGCAGTACTACCAAATGATTGGTGCGCTACCTACGGCCGTAGAGCAGTTGCAGCAAGCACGCTCACGCAGTAAAGACTTCTATGAGCAGTCTGAGCTGGATGTGCAAATTAGAGAGCTACGTAGCCGCTTGGAATCCGAGCGCTTGTTGTTAGAACGTTTCCGTTCCTAAGATTATTGGCCGGTTTCAAAGAACAGCGCTAATCGTGCAGGCAACCAATTGATGTTGCCAGGAAAGGCGCCAGTAGTGAAGCCTACGTGCCCGCCTTGAGAAGGCTGGTGAAGCACTACGTGTTCAGACACGTCTTGTAGTGTAGGTAAGGAGCTAGGCGGTACAAATGGGTCGTTGCGCGCATTCAGTACCAACGTGGGTATTTGAATACGATTCAGAAACTGTTTGCTGGATGATTTAGTCCAATACTCCAATGCATGTTTAAAACCATGCATGGGTGCAGTGTATACATCATCGAAGTCACGTAACGTACGCGCATGGTTTAAACGTAGGATATCGATCATGCCAGGGAAGCGGCGTGATTTGTCGAAAATCTTGCTTTTCATACTGCGTAAGAAATACGGGCAGTAAATATAGCGGCCTACAAATCCCGTAGATAAACGTTCGCCACAGGCAACTAAGTCTGTGGGTACGGAAACGGCAGCGCTGGCTTTGATCCAGTCGGTTTGTTCGGCATGTTCGCCCAAATGTTTAAGCATGGCATTACCGCCCAACGAGACCCCCACAGTGTGCCAGTTGGCTTGCGGTAGGCGTTGTCGTACGGTTTGCAGCATGAAAGCAATTTCGTCGCTGTCGCCAGAGTAGTAGGCGCGCGCCATACGATTAGGGAATCCGGAGCAGCCACGGAAGTGGGCTACCACTACGACCCAACCGCGAGCACGGAAGTACTGTGCTATGGCTTGGGCGTAATGGCTGTTACTGCTGCCTTCTAAGCCATGAAACAGAATCAGGGCTTGTAGGTTGTGGTGCTGAGTTAGGCTTTTCCAATCTTCGGGTTGCAGCCAACGTCGCGCGGCCGTTTTTTGCAGATGAGCATCTTTGCCCGCCATAGAACCGTCGGCAAGGCGGTCGGCAAATAAACCGGGGCCAGCCCAGTCTAGGTCAACGAAGTCGCCATCTGGGGTGTCCACGCGCTCTCGTACAAACGCAATATTGTGATGTTGGGCACAATACGCGCTGTAAATGGTTTGCAGGTGTCCTCCGGGTAACCAGACGGGAAGAGGGCACGGCGAGAGATCGAGTTTGGCTGTCACAAGATGAAGCGTAATGGAGATGAGCCTAAGCAGGCAGTCATGCTAGGCAGCAGTGAACGTGAAAAGCTTAGTGGTGAGAATGATCACCGATCACTTTGTACGTTGTACCGCAGTAAGGACAGCTAGCTTCGCCGGTTTTGCTGGTATCAATAAATACGCGTGGGTGCATATTCCACAAGGGTGTGTGTGGACCTGGGCAATGTACGGGAAGGTCTTCGCTAGGTACTTCGATAACGTCGTTTTGGTGTTGCGTGTTGCTCATGGTGGGATCCTGTATCAACAAGGTGATTTTTCCATGCCGTCTATTGTAGCAAGCCCATGCGGGCTTAGGCAGTTCAGTAAGATTCTGTTTGGTTTCTGTTTGGTGTATGGGCAGTTTGTTGTTTTGATCCCATAACTCCATGGTTGCGTCTGGGGTGCGTAGGGGAATTGCGCTACCATTTATCCACATGAAAGCATAGAAACTGCGTGTAGAGAAAGGGTTGTGGGAGCAATTAGAAAAATAAAACGGCACTGGCCGGATGCAACGCGGCGGGCATGGTTTATGCAAGGGGTACAAGACTTGCTGCCCACTATGATCGCTACCTCCGTGTGGGGGTTTGTGACAGGCGTAGCTATGCTGAAATCAGGCCTCACAGAAGCAATGGCTTCTTGGATGACGGTATTGGTATATGCCGGCTCGGCGCAGTTAACGTCGCTTCCTCTAATCGAATCTCGTTCACCATTATGGTTGGTCTTTGTAGCCGCCTGTATAGTGAATATACGGTTTGTGATTTTTTCGGCAGCAATGTATCCCTTCTTTAGACACTTAAGCTGGAAGAAACGTTTAGGGTTGGGCTATCTGACTGGCGATATTAGTTTTGTGTTGTTTATGGCGCGCTTTGGTGAAAGTGCCCAGCGTGGTATTCCTCAACACGTATGGTATTTGATGGGCGCGGTAGTGCCGGGCTGGATTATCTGGCAGGTTGCGTCCATTGCAGGCATCTTTTTTGGCACCTTTATTCCTGATGATTGGTCGTTAGAATTTGCGGCTGTGTTGGCGTTGCTGGCGGTTTTGTTACCGTTAGTCGCGACGCGTCCGCTCTTCGCCTGTCTCGTGGTGGCGGGCGTTGTAGCATGGGCTGGGCAACTGTTGCCACTACGCTTGGGCTTGCTTGCTGCCGTCATCTGTGGCGTGATAGCAGGCGTGGTAGTTGAACAACTGCAACGCAAGAGGACGACCCCATGAGTACGCAATGGCAGTATGATTGGTATGTTTTAGCGGTTATAGGGTTGCTGTTTGTATGCAGCTTGATAACCCGCTCCGGTTATTGGTTAATTGGTGATCACCTACCATTGCCGGACTCGGTACGCCGAGCGTTGCGTTATGCACCGGTGGCAGCACTGATTGCTATTATTGTTCCCGAACTTCTGCCTTGGCGAGCAGGCGGGAGCCCTGAAATTGATATTAAGGCAATTGCAGCAATCTTTGCGGTACTGGCTTATTTGCGTACGCGTAGCACGCTTGTCGTGATTATTGCGGGTATGGTGATGTTTTGGCTGTTGAAGTACTTCTTTGCCTGATTACCGGCCTGCCTCGGGCCCCTATAGTAAATGGGATGGCGTCGTGATGATGCTACCTTGCCCTTGCATTCACCTGATGACATGCCACTCAGGTCTTATACTTTTTCCATGAAAGAAGCCACAAGTTTCGACGTTACACAATCTTTTTCTGACTTTGGCCTACATCCGGCCATTCTTGCAGCCGTTTTAGGCGCTGGCTATAGTCAACCTACGCCCATACAAGCACAAGCTTTACCTCCAGTGATGGATGGCCGAGACGTGATGGGGGCGGCGCAAACAGGAACAGGTAAAACGGCGGCGTTTTCGCTGCCTATCTTACATAGACTGATGGCGTTGGCTAATAGCAGTGCTTCGCCTGCTCGTCACCCTGTACGCGCATTGATCCTGACGCCTACCCGTGAGTTGGCAGACCAGGTCGCAGCTAGTGTGCGTTTGTACACGCAAGGTACGCCATTGCGCTCAGCTGTCGTGTTTGGTGGTGTAGATATAGCACCTCAGAAAGATACGCTACGCCGTGGGTGCGAAGTTCTGGTGGCCACACCAGGGCGCTTGTTGGATCACATTGAACAAAAAACGGTGAACCTGTCTCAAGTCGGCATTTTGGTGCTGGATGAGGCTGACCGTATGTTAGACATGGGCTTTATGCCCGACTTGCTGCGTATTGTGCAGATGTTGCCTAAGCAGCGCCAAAGCTTGTTGTTCTCGGCTACCTTTAGTCCAGAAATCCGCAAGTTGGCCTCTAACTTCTTGCGTGACCCTGTCACCATCGAAGTAGCAGCCCGTAATGCTACTGCTGATACAGTGACTCAGGTGGTGTATGCCTTACGCCCTGAGCAAAAGCGTGCGGCGGTTAGCCATATCGTGAAGTCCAAAGGCTTGAAGCAAGTGATTGCGTTCACCAATACCAAAGCAGGTGCAGCGCGCCTCGCGCGTGAGTTGGAACGTGATGGCTTGAAAGCAGAGTCTATTCACGGTAACAAAAGTCAGCTTGAGCGCATGAAAGTATTGGATGCGTTTAAAGCAGAAGAATTAGATGTGTTGGTGGCTACTGACGTGGCAGCGCGTGGTCTGGACGTGGCCGGTGTGCCTTGCGTGATTAACGTAGACTTGCCATTTAACGCTGAGGACTATGTTCACCGTATTGGTCGTACAGGTCGTGCTGGTGCAAGCGGTGAGGCGTTTTCGTTGTACTCGCCTGCTGAGCAGCAGCTGCTAGATGCTATAGAAAAGCTGATCGGTAGAAAGATTAAACAAGAAGTTCCACAGTTGGCCGAGCCGCGCGAGCGTAGCAATAGTGGTAATAGCAACAACAGTGGCAATAGCCGTCGTAGCTACAGCCGCAATCAAGCGCCGTTGGATGACTTCTTCACCAAACCTTATCAGCCACAATCTGCTGCACCTAGTGCAACGCAAGAGTCTCGCTCCAGTAATGGCGAGACCCGTAAGCGTTCGGTGGGGGTGTTACTTGGTGGCGGCCGCTACTAAGTCAGTAAATTGCCCAGGGCCCGTGTCAGTGAGCACGGGCATTTCTACGGCGTGATCCAGCAATCGTTGTAAATGCTCTATGTGCGGCAGTAAGCTGCCAAAAAACAGCGTGCCTTCGCTGTTTTGCACTAACAGAGTAGGGAAGTCGTCTACATCGGCATCGCCCAGCAACTCCTCATTTTCTTCCACATCTACCCATACAAATACTGCTTGCGGATACTGTGCACTTAATGACGTGAACAGTGGTTGATAGGCTGTACAGGTTTTGCACCATGCGGCGCAGTAACACACTACCAACAGCTCTGGGTGTGGTCCTTGTAGACGTTGTTGCAGGGCAGGTAGGTCGTCAGGTAAAAAATGCATGGCGGTTGTTGAACGTTACAGGTTAGAAGTGTCTAAGTATGCATTATCATAGCCCCATTCAACCTTTGTAGATGTTTTGATGACGACGCAACAACCTTTTTCTTCTAGCATGGGACGCGTGCTGTTTACCCTAAAACAAGCCGCTATTTCACAGTTACACCCCAAAATGCTGGCTGCTTTGCTGCTACCTATAGCAGTGGCATTGGTGGGGGCGATCATCATGATCTGGACGCTGTGGACACCATTAAGCCTGTATGTGGGCAACTGGATGGATCACTCTGCATGGGTGAACCAGACAGACGGTTGGTTTGCACAGCAAGGCTGGTTGAGTTGGTTTAGCTTAAGCGCGAGCCTGATCCCAATTATTGTGGTGTTAATTATCTTTCCAGCCTCCGGTGCGCTGGGAATGATCGTCGCCTCTATTTTTGTGATGCCTTTGGCTTTAAGTCATGTGCAGCAAAAGTATTACCCAGACCTAAAACAAGAGAGCAGTAATGCCACGTTGTTGAGCGTGTCGAATGCAATCAGTGTGGGTATTATTTTTATGGTGGGTTGGGTATTAACCATGCCACTTTGGCTCATTCCATTTTTGGGATTCTTAGTGCCGTTGTTTTGGGGTAGTTTCTTGTTTACACGTTTGCTACGTATGGACTCGTTGGTTGAGCATGCAGATGGCGCTGAGCGCGACGAAATTATGGCTAAGAACAGGCGTGAGTACTGGCTGTTAGGGCTAGCAATGGCGCTTTTAAACTTTTTGCCGCCAGCGTGGTTAGTGTTACCCGTGTTCTCGGCTTTGGCCTTTTCTCATTTCTCGTTGCAGCAATTGCACCAGTTACGTTCTCAAGAGCGCCTAACTAGAGGATAATGGCGTTTTGTCATTGATGGGATAGCGTACGGCATGGCAGAGCAACAACGAATTCGCCTGATTATTATTGGTGATGAAATTCTTTCTGGACGACGTCAAGACAAGCATTTCTCAAGCTTAGTAGAAATGCTGGCACAGCGTGGGATGCGACTAAGTGGAGCAGAAATCATTTCTGATGATCCTGTACACATAGAAGAAACCTTGCGCCGTAGTTTTGCAACGCCTGATATTGTGTTCTGCTGTGGTGGTATCGGTGCGACGCCAGATGACCAAACCCGTCAGTCAGCGGCTCGTGCGTTAGGCGTACCGCTACAGTTGCACCCAGAAGCGGCTGCGCTTATTAACGAGCGCAGCCAAGAAATGGCTGCTGCTGGTAAAGGCAGCTCTGACCCTAACCACCCTGAAAACCAGCAGCGTTTGCAAATGGGTGTGTTTCCAGAAGGGGCAGAAATTGTCCCTAATGCATTCAATAAAATTCCTGGTTTTTTCATTCAAAACCATACCTTCATGCCTGGTTTTCCGGTGATGGCATGGCCCATGATGAAATGGACGCTGGATACGCGCTATAGCGCGTTACAGCATCAGCAGCCCAGCATGGAATATTCCTTTTTAGCCTTTGATCTGCCCGAGTCACGCATCACACCGGCATTAGAGTCGGTAGAGCAACAGTGGCCTGGCATCAAAGTGTTTAGCTTGCCTAGCGTGGGTGAAGCGGGTGGTCGTCCCCATATAGAATTGGGCGTTAAAGGTGAGGCTCAAGCGGCCGCTGCTGCATTGCAGTTTTTACGGCTAGAGGTTGAACGTTTGGGTGGTGAGCTTTCCGCTTCCTAAAATGACTTGCTTTAGTTGATACATTTCCATAATATGGGAATGTTGCGCTGCATCAAATAATCTTATGTCACGACCAGCTACTACTCCTTCCTCCAGTTCTCCGTTTGGTTCAGGTGTAATCACCATTCAAGTACTGGAGCGCGCCATGATCCTGCTGGATGAATTGGCCCGCCAATCCGAACCTGTTCCTCTTAAAGATCTTTCTAAGGCCACTGGCCTGCATACCTCTACTGCACACCGAATTCTGAATGATTTGGTAGTCGGGCGTTATGTAGAGCGTGTGGACAGCGGTTTGTACCGTTTGGGTATGCGCTTACTGGAATTGGGCTCACTGGTAAAAGGGCGGTTGGACGTACGTGCTGTAGCGTTAGAGCCTATGCGCGAGTTGCATCGCATTACCGGCCAAACAGTAAACCTGTCTTTGCAACAAGCCGACGAAATTGTGTATGTAGAACGTGCATGGAGTGAAAACTCTGGCATGCAGGTGGTGCGTGCTATTGGTGGTCACGCCCCCTTGCATTTAACTTCTACAGGCAAACTGTTTTTATCTAAATGGGAAAGCCGTCAAGTACGCGCCTACGTCATGCGCACCGGGCTGTCGGGCACCACACGCAACAGCATTACCCAAATCGAAGATCTGGATCGCGAGCTGGCCTTAGTACGACGACACGGCTACGCGCGTGATAACGAAGAGCTGGAACTGGGTGTACGGTGTATAGCCGCAGGCATTTACGATGACACAGGCAAACTACTGGCTGGTTTGTCGTTATCGGCCCCTGCGGAACGTATGCGCGATGACTGGATACCGGTATTAATGAGTACCGCCAAAACGATCTCCCACGCATTGGGGCATGGTCACTAAAAAATAGCCGGACACCGTAAAACGTAGTCCGGTTTTTTTATATTTATATAACTTACTGATAATAAAAAGTTCTCTGTTGTGCGTGCAATCCAACTATTTGGTCGTATGTACTTGACCGCAGCTAAGTAAGATGTAAAATGGTCGTTATGTTGCATTGCAACATGAAGGTAGCCGTAGGGTAGCGTTAACGGTCAGCCTTCCTCGTAAGCTGTCTCCTTACTCTTTACTCCACCGAGGTTAACGACATGAGCACCCCACAACAGCAATTCATCGCCACTGGCAAAGCCAATTTGGATAACTTGGTTGCAGCACAAAATCGCATGTTTGCTGGTTTTGAAGCGCTGATTGATTTGAACCTGACAGTGTTCAAATCCTCCTTGGAAAACTTGGCTGAAAAAAGCCAACAAGTTGCTAGCCTGAAAAACCCAGAGCAAGCATCTTCCTTCGCTACTACATTGTTGCAGCCCTCCGCTGAAGGCGCACTGAACTACAGCCAGCAAGTGTTTGACATCATTGCCGGTCTGCAACGTGATCTGGGCAACCTGACAGAAGCTCAAATCAACCAAAACCAACAGCAAGTTAGCCAGCTGATCGAGCAAGCCGAGAAAAATGCTCCAGCCGGTAGCGAAAGCTTCTTTGCAATGTTGAAAACCGCTGTGTTGAACTCCACTCACGTGGCAGACAGCATGGTTAAAGCTGGTCGCCAAGTAAGCGATGTGGTTGATTCCAACATCAATGCTGCACGTAACGCCGCGGTTAAAGCAACAGAAAAAGCTGCTGAAGCTGTAGAGAAAACGGTAAGCCGTGCAACACGCGCTGCTTCCACACCAGCCTAATACGCTGCATGGCAGCCATTAGGGCTGCCCGTACCTCATCTGCGTTGTATATTTTCCCCCGGCTGGTTCGGGGGATTTTTTTATCTGGTTTTTGCCTAGTGTGCGCGCAGGCCACGCAATAGTAGATCTAACGCAGCGACACTTTGACTAAGTCTGGCGTTACCATCTTCACCGTCTGCAATCCAAAAGGCTGCTTCGGCCAAACTGCCGTAAATCAATGACGCTAGTGCTTGTGGGTCTACGTTGGCAACCGTACCTTGTGTAATCAGGTTCTGGATCAACCCTTGCATAGAACTGATGCAATGACGTTGGGATTCCGGTGTGGCACCGCCTAATACCGATTTGGCATCTCGCAGCACAATACGCTGTATTTCAGGCTCTAAAGCCATTTCCAAATAACCACGGCAACGGGCACAAAAGCCTTCCCATGAATCGTCTGCGTTGCTGGAAATAGTATGTAAACGCGCATCCATTTCAGCGTCTATTTGTTCTACTACGGCTTGTAGTAAGCCTTTCTTGTCCCCGAAGTGATGGTATAACGCTCCGCGTGTGAAGCCTGCTTGAGCGGTTAACTCATCCATGGATGTATTGGCATAACCGTGCTCACTAAAGGCTTGTCTGGCCGACGTGATGAGTTGTTGGCGGGTTTCTTCCATTTCGGCGCGAGTGCGTCTGGCCATTGTGTTCTCCTTACATACGGTATGCATGTATTGTCGCTGGGGAGTAAAGAACCTGCAAGATAGTAGCCAAAGAAAAAGGCAGAGCGCGTATGCGGCTCTGCCTTATCACGTGTGAGGACTATAGTTTTAGTCTTTCAGGGCACGTATGCACTCATGAATCAGCGCGGGGCCACGGTAGATTAAGCCGGTGTACAACTGCACGGCATTCGCGCCGGCATCCAGCTTGTCTTGAGCATCGTGTGCGGATTGAATACCACCCACACCAATAATGGGGAAGTCATCGCCCAATTGACGGCGCAGACCTCGAATAACCGACAACGACAGAGCATGTACCGGAGGGCCAGACAAACCGCCTTGCTCGTCAGAGTGTGGCAAGCCTTCTACGGTTTCACGGCTTAATGTGGTGTTCGTAGCAATCACACCATCAATACCGTTTTCACGCAGACTGTCAGCAATAGCCGCAATTTGCTCTTGGTTCAAATCGGGGGCGATTTTGACAGCGATGGGTACGTAGCGCTGATGTTGATCGCTTAGTTCTTTACGCTTCTCGGACAACGCACGTAGCAGACTGCTCAGTTCGTCAGCCGCTTGTAGCGCGCGCAGGTTTTGTGTGTTGGGCGACGAGATGTTGACGGTGATGTAATCGGCTTCAGGGTAGACGCCTACCAAGCCTTTTAGGTAATCATCCACGGCCGCTTCAATCGGTGTGCTGGCATTTTTACCAATATTCAGCCCCAGAATACCGCCTTGTTTACGCCAGTTGCTGCGCTTGACGTTGCTTAAGAAGGTATCCAATCCGTCGTTATTAAAACCAAAACGGTTGATCAGTGCTTGACGCTCCGGCAATCGGAACAGACGTGGCTGTGGGTTACCAGGCTGTGCAAGAGGGGTCACTGTACCTACCTCTACAAAACCAAAGCCTAAGCTTGCCAGCGCATCAATATGCGCGCCATTTTTGTCCAAGCCGGCAGCCAAACCCACCGGGTTCCTACAGGTCAGCCCCATCAGTTGAATGGGTTTACCTTCTGGAGGTTTGGGTAGCAAACGTTGAGTAACCGGGTTCTGGTGCAGAGTACTCAAGCGCTGCAAAGTAAAGTTGTGGGCCTGCTCTGCATCCATGGAAAACAGAAGTGGGCGAACAGCAGCGTAACTTTTGAATAGTAGAGACATAGGCACAAAGAACTAGGGTTAGGGGGCCGACCAACTCCCGTTTTGTAAAAGTTGGTAGGGAGTAAATCGGGTCTTGTAGGCCATTTTCCGGCTCTGCTCAATCCAGTAGCCCAGATATAGCCAAGGTAGCCCCAAAGATTGGCATAAATGTATTTGCCAAAGTATGGCATAAGTTCCCAGACTCTCTGTAGAGTCTGGCGAAAAAAAAGTATAGACCGCAGAGAGTCCTTGGTCGAGCATATCGCAAAGCGCCACAATTTTTAGTGCCTGTGTCTCGGGGTCACGGAACTCAACCAGTCGGGATTCCACCTGACTGGACAATAAAAACTGGGCATATTGCGCACGCACCTCGTGGTCGTCTTGATGCAAGTCGTGGCGTTGTGCCTGATAGTCGCGATACAGCAAGTAGTGCTCTTCGTTCCATGCCAATGGCAGCAATTGCACACTCAGGTGCTGAAGACGTTTCCACACACGGCGCTGAGTACGGTCCGCCCTAAAGTTATGCACATCAATGCGTAACGACGTGCAGGCCTTACATTGTTGGCAGTTGGGTTTATACACAAATGTGCCACTACGTCTAAAGCCTTGATCCACCAACTGTGAATACGTGCTGGGGGTAATGGCATCGGCAGGAACTGCAACCTTGGAACGTGCTTGTCGTTTAGGCAAGTAACTGCAGATGTAGGGCGCAGTGATGTAAAACTGCAAGGGTTGTACGGTGGGGTCTGGCGCATGCATCATAGGGCGCTCTGATCTGCTAAGAAGTGGACTGTTGAACATAGCACACCATCGTGCAGCAGTTGCCCTTGATGCCACGTTGGCGCGGCATAACGCTGCCCCTGTTGTAGTAGGTGTACAAAATCAGCCCTGGGCATTGCGGCAGCACCTAAGCTAGCCAAGTGGGCGGTTTCTTGTTGGCAATCTATGTAGGGCACCTGATTGGCACGCAAAAACTGTACTAAATAATAGAGGGCAATTTTGCTGGCATCCGTTTGCAGGGCAAACATGGATTCACCAAAAAAGAAGCGGCCCATGCAAATACCATACAGCCCACCTACCAACTGGCCATCTACCCAGGTTTCTACACTGTGGGCGTAACCTGCGTGATGCATACGTTCGTAAGCATCCATAATGTCTTGTGTAATCCACGTACCTTGTTCGGCACGTGTTTCCGCGCAATGACGTATAACGTCACTAAAGCTTCTATCTGTATGTACTTGTATGGAAGCGTTAGGTGATTGTTCTTGCCTAGCGATTTGCCGGCACTTTTTACCCAAGGAACGCGACAGCTTAAAGTGCTCGGTTGCCAGCACCATGCGCGGATCGGGGCTCCACCACAATATGGGGTCGCCTTCGCTAAACCATGGAAAAATACCGTGTTGATACGCGGTAATCAGGCGTTGCAAACTTAAGTCTGCACCCACCGCCAGTAAACCGCCTGGCAAGGCGGCTTCCACAGGAGGAAAAGGGCTATGGGGTGACAGCAGCGCCAGAGTGGTCATGACTAGCGTATTTGGAAAGGGGTTTCCAGCGCGTAGAAGTGAGAATCAAAACGGCCACGTTTTACGTCATTGCAGTAGTGTTCTAAGGTGGTGCGTACCGTGCGGAAAGCCAAGTCATCCCAAGGGATTTCGTCTGGTGTGACAAACATAGTTTCCAGCGTTTCTGGCCCGGGGTTCAGTTCAGGGCTACGCAAATTACCCAAGTAGTAAAAATGCACTTGCTCGGCGTGAGGTACATCAATCACGGTGTACAGTTTGCTTAATTCTACCGATGCGCCGGCTTCTTCATCTGTTTCCCGCAATGCCCCTTCTGCGGTAGTTTCATTGAGTTCCATAAAGCCTGCGGGTAAGGTCCACATCCCATAGCGCGGTTCAATAGCGCGTTTGCACAGCAAAATTTTGCCATCCCAAATAGGCAGTACACCCACGACGTTGCGTGGGTTTTGGTAATGCACAGCCCCACAATTTTCACATACATCACGCAGACGGTTATCCCCCGGAGGCACCATTTTTGTCAGGGGGTGAGCGCATTGGCTGCAATATTTTTGACTGCGTGGAACAGGGAAATAAAATTCGGGAGAGGGGCTGCTCATAATGATGATTGGTCTGTGATAGGGGTGGGGGCGGGGAGCCTAACAAAGCCGGATAGCCCGGGTAGATCTTGATCCTGAGTGTAGTACACCGTAGCACTTTGCGGTATGGCTAACATTGCACAGTGATACTGTAATGTTTTGCCATGCAGAGTTTGAGGATCGTGATTTTCCAGATAGTCCAACAATGACATGTCATCGCTAAGACGTAATTGTTCTGTTAACGCCGGCAGATCTCTGCCAGCAATCAGACCGCAACCTTCGGGGCTTTGCAGGTAAAGCTCACCCAGATCGGTGATATACCACGCTGAGGCCTGTTCAATACGGTGGTGTGTATGGCTGCACAGTTGTAGTTCACTATTCAATCGCAGTAGCAAAGGTGCTTTTTCTAGCATCACATAAACGCGCTGTGGGCCATTTTGAAAGTACCAGCAACCGCGTTCATCTGCCGCATAATTGCGTTCAATGAAATGCTGCAACGCCGGCGAAGTGACGCGGCTTGATGCCGCAAAGTCAGGTACGACATGAGGGGCAGCATAAATATGCCAATGGCCTTGTGCTGAAAGCGCCAAGTAGCCATAAGCATGCGGAACATTAGGCCATTTTTGCTGGCCTTGCAGCACGAGTTCATCCATCAGATGCTACGCTTGAGAAGCGTTATCAAACTGTCACTCAGGCATTATAGGCGTGGCTGCCGAAGTGGGGGATGTAAATTCACGCGCCCAATCAGCTTGCGTGTAGTCGGCATCACCATACAGGCTTTGTACGTTTTGCTCGCCTTGTAGCAGTTGTTTGGCCAAGGCAGTGAGTGCTTGTAGGTCTTGAACGCTGCGCACCTCTATAGGGCAGCAAAGTTCTACCACACGCCCTTGTGCGGTCCAGTAGCTACGCAGTTCAGGACGTATATGGAAGTCGGTGTCTTGACCCACTTCTTGAATCTTTTGACTAAGTTCTTGATAGAACGCTTGTCTGGCTTCGTGCGAGGCGGGCGACCAGCTTAATAGTTGGTGCGATGACAGGCTTAGGTTGCGGTAGTTCGCGCTGTTATCCGCAATCCACAACTCTTGTTCCAATGTAGGCTGGTGCTGCAATTGTTGCCATGCTAGTTCTTCTACTAGACGCATGTAACGCAGGCGAGGGTGTTCCCAGTGCAAATACACACGGTGGTCATTTTGCACAAAGATGGCATTGGCTTCATACGTGAAGGCATCGTGTGAACGGCCTAGGCGCTGCAGGTTGTACAGGCCCTGCAGTAATGGCAGTGGTTGGTGCTGGTGAAATTGTTTAGCACGCTGTTTCAGCTGCTCTATATGGAAACGTTTCATGCAAGATGCGGTGTAAGAAGACTAAGCCTCTATTATGAGGCAGTTTATATGGGGACTACTAGTGCTCTAGGCGATCAGAGAGAAATTCTAAAAAAGCGCGTAGTTTGGAGGGTAAATGCCGGGTGGGCGGATACAGTGCCCATGCCATGCCACTGTAGTTGGTTTTGAAATTCCACTCAGGTAATACTGGCACTATACGGCCTGTTGCCAAAGCCTGCCGCGCGGTGAAAAAAGGTAGGCTACCTATGCCCAGATTTTGCAGTACTGCGTCTAAACGCACACCGGTATGGTTGGCGGCATAGCGTCCCTGCACTTGTACGGTGAGCTGTTTATTACCTTGGGTGAACTTCCAACGTGAGTCACTAGGCTCTTCCCCCAAATAAATACAGCTGTGTTGTTTCAGATCGTGCGGGTGCTGTGGTGTGCCATGCTGTGCTAGATATTCTGGCGTGGCACACAATAGGTGCTCAATAGACAGCAGTGGGCGACCCATCAGCCCAGGTGGGGGCTGATTGGTAATGCGTATGGCAACGTCTACTTCGTCATCAATCAGGTCTACATAGTGGTCATCCAAGCGCATGGAAATATCCACCTTGGGGTAACGCGCTAGGAAATCTGGGATATGCGGGTGAATCAAAAAATGGCCTACCGCTTTAGGAACGCTTAGGCGCAACTGCCCATATGGCTCTTCATGATGATGGCCAGACACCTCAATGGCGGCTTGGGCGGCATGCAACATGTCTTGGCAGTGGGCATACACCGCTTTGCCAGTATCACTTAAGCGTAGCTTTCGGGTGGTGCGTTGTAGTAAGCGATTACCCAGCGCTTTTTCCAACCGTGCAATAGCGCGGCTGATAGCGGAAGGTGTAGAGCCTAGCTGGCGAGCGGCCTCTGAAAAGCTGCCTACCTCTACCACCCTAACAAATATCGCCATTTCAGCCAATAAAGGCAGTAATTGATTTGTGCTCATGGGGAAATAATTATTTGATATTTTGGATGATTATCGCAGCACTAAGAGGTGGCTACAATAATTACCTTGAATCCCCACAGGTATGAGTTGAGCATGTTGGCAACATATTGGCAGGAATTTTTAGGATTAGCGCTGATTCATTTCTTGGCGGTGTTGGCCCCTGGGCCAGACTTCGCGATTACGATTAGACAGAGTGTGCGCTTTGGCCGACGTGCAGGAATTTATACTGCCTTAGGTATTGGGGCTGGTATTTCTGTGCATGTGTTGTACACCCTGATAGGGGTGAGTGCATTGATGCACACCACACCGTGGTTAATGACAGCAGCCAAGTTTATTGGGGGCGCATATTTGCTGTATTTGGGGATTAACTTCTTGCGCAGCAAACCAGCATCGCCTGATGCGTTAGACCCAGATTGCAAACCTGAAGATGCAGGGCAGAGTGCCTCACGCTCGTTTTGGATTGGTTTTATGACCAATGCCACAAACCCTAAAGCGACGCTGTTCTTTTTGGCAGTATTTACATCGGTGGTGCAAGCCACCACGCCTTTGTCCGTACAAGCACTTTATGGTCTGTGGATGTGTTTAGTGAATGCCGCGTGGTTTGTGCTGGTGTGTTTGCTGTTTTCTAATCAGCAAGTACGACAACGCTTTACCCGCAGTGGCTACTGGGTAGACCGCGGGATGGGCGTTGTCTTAGTGGGGTTTGCGTTACGTTTGCTGCTGGGCAGTGTATAAGGTGTTAGCGCATATCAAACATTTCGTGGTGAAAGCCTTTACAGCGTAGTTGCAGTGATTCAATGCCAGCTTTCAGGGCACTACGTAACCCTTTGGGGCCACAGAACCACACTTGGAAAGCAGAGTTATTAGGCAGTTGTTGGGCGCTAAAGCGCTGCTTACAGGCGGCGTCGTGTAGGGACAGTTCTACATGGCCGTCTTTCACGCATAACTGTTGCAAGGTAGGCAATAAGGCATCTTGTGCAGCATCACGAGTACAGTAGTGCATGTGTACCGGTGTGCGTGTGTCAAGAGCGTACTGCTGACGTTGCTGCAACATGGCTAAGAAAGGGGTAAGACCTATACCGCCTGCTACCCATACTTGTTCGTAACGGTCGTCGGCATGCTGGGTGTTAAAACAGCCATAAGGGCCTTCAATGGTTACGGTTTGGCCAGGTTGCACCGAGTTTGCCAAGGTAGAGGTGTAGTCACCTAAGGCTTTGATGTGAAAGCTGACTAAACCGGTGCCGGGCATACAGGCGCTAGAAATTGTGAACGGGTGCGAGCCTTCTTTAGCATCAAAGGTGACCAATGCGAATTGACCTGCGTGGTGCTGCCAGTTGCTATCCACCTTACATTGCAGTGCTACCAAGTCATCGTGTTGGGTCACAGATTGCACCACGCCGTGGTGTTTTTTCTGTTTACCAATACTGTTGCTCAAGGCACGCAGGGCGGCCCAACTACCCAATACCATCATGACCAGCAACATCACACCTAAGGGTTGTAGCCAGTAGCGCATAGGGCTTAGCGCAATGGTGTGAAACACCAGTACCAAGTACAGCACAGGCATACTACGGTGCAGCAGTCGCCAAGGGCGGTAAGGGAACAGTTTCCACAAGCTGAGTACTAACATGCCGAACATCAGGTACAGCGTCCATTCGCCCATGTCTTTGGCAACACCACGTAGGCTTTCCATGCCGTAAAGCACAATATCGCGGGCAGGGCGGTTGTCGGTGCCAATTAAATCACGTATGGGGCCACTGGCTAATTTGCTTAGCCAGTGTGCGGCGGCCATGATAATGGCCCAGATACTACTTTGTTTGTGCAGCGCATACATGCGGTCTAAACCACCTAGAGGTTTTTCCAACCAAGTAGGGCGCGCCGCAAGGAGCATGGACAGAGACATCAAGGCAATGGATAAAACCCCCGTGATGTACAGCGATTGTTGTCGCAGAATCCACAGGCTGTCTCCAGTAAATGGGCTAGCTAGAAACAGTTCCAATAACCAGGCGAGGCCAAATGCGCCACTAAATGCTACCAAGGCCTTGCGTGTCCCAATCATGTTCATTCTCCAATAGTTTTCAAGGGAGGCTCAGCCGCTGTAGAGGCTGAGCAAGCCAGGCTTAGTCATCAAAACGGCTACGCACTACTTCACCGGTGTACATATCCACACGCAATTTCATGCGCTGGCCTTGAGCATCATCGGCTTTCACATCGAAACGATCACGTTCGCGCTCGATTTCGCGGATGTTTTTGTAGCCCTGTTTTTCCAGCAGGTCGTACACATCGCGGATGGTCAACGCAGTTTGTTGTTGGGTGGTAGCCTGAGGGGCTGCGGCAGGTGCAGTGGTTTGAGCTTGAGCTACGCCGCCCAGTAACAGAGCGGAACACAAAACACTAGTAATAACAGCGTGGCGGGTTTTCATAAGGTAGACTCCTAGTCGTCAACGTGAAGAAAAGATTCCTAAAAGTGGAATCCATGTTGAGCAGTTTGCGCCAACCCGCATGAACCTATTCTGAAGCGCTTGTTCATGTTCCGTTCATGTTACAGACGGTATAAAAAGGTTCTATTCATGCTTTGCTTTGGCAGAGGTAACTATGTGGAATCACCTATTGAACAGAAAAGTAGCCGCTCTTTTTGTGGCAGGTAGTTTGGGGTTTGTGATGATGGCTGGGCCTGCTGATGCCAGTAGATCGGATCACGAGCAAGCTCGCCGTGCAGTAGAAGCAGGCGAGATCATGCCATTGCGTAGTCTCTTGGACGTGGTGGAAACGGATTATCCCGGCCAGGTTGTAGAGGTAGAGCTGGAGCACGAAGATGGCCTGTTGGTGTACGAAATCAAAGTGCTGCAAGCTTCGGGGCAACGGCTGAAACTGATTCTTGACGCTCGCACAGGCGAGGTACTTAGGGTCAAAAGCAAGTAATCAATACAAGCAGAGGAACAGATGCGTATTCTGGTCGTCGAAGATGAGCCCACCTTGCAGGCGCAACTGGTGACAGCGTTGCAAGCGGCTGGCCATGTTGTAGATAAAGCCGCAGATGGTGAGCAAGGTCATTATCTGGGCAGCGTAGAGCATTTTGATGCAGTGGTATTGGATTTAGGCTTGCCGGTCATGGATGGCATTAGCGTGTTGAAGCGTTGGCGTGCTGAAGGCTTAACAATGCCGGTGCTAATACTGACTGCGCGAGATCATTGGTATGAAAAAGTCGCAGGTATTGATGCGGGTGCCGACGATTACTTGACCAAGCCTTTTCATATGGAAGAGCTGCTAGCGCGTTTGCGCGCATTGAACCGACGGACGGGTGTGCACGCTAGCGCGCAATGGCAGTGTGGCCCAGTAGTGATGGATACCGTCAGTGGACGCGTGTTGGTGAAAGAACAGCCTTTAAGCCTGACCAGCCATGAATATAAAGTGCTGGAAGTATTGATGCGCCAACCCGGCGAGGTGGTGTCGCGCTCGGCATTGATAGACGCCATTTATGCACACGATGGCGACAGAGACTCCAACACTATTGATGTGTTTATCGCTAGGTTACGCCGTAAGTTACCCGAAGGTTTTATTGAAACGGTACGCGGCATGGGCTACCGATTGGCAAACACAAATGATGTCTAATCATTCATCACATTCTCCGAAAAAACGGGTGCAGTCCCTGCGCTTTCGCATGCTGGTGGGCAGCCTGATTTGGATTGTGGTGTCGGTGGTAGTGGCCGGGTGGGCGTTGCAGCAGTTGTTCGTGCAGCATGCATCGCAGCAGTTCAGAAACGAAATGGATTTGCACCTTAACCAACTCACAGGTGCTTTTTCTGTAGAAGATGATGATCCTACATTGCTTGTCCCTTTAAGTGACCCTAGGTTGGATCAGCCTTTATCCGGGTTGTATTGGCAGGTGGATTTATTGGATGCCTCCGGCCAGATCAAACAGGCGGGGGTGCTGCGGTCTCGCTCGCTCTGGGATCAGGTGTTGCCAGCTGGCCCTGAACGCGAGGATGGCAAGCGTGACACGTTGTATTCCTATGACTCCCCCACGTTAGAAACCTTAGATGTGTTATCTCGCCGTATTCAGTTAACTGATGAGGACGAGGCACATCAGAATTGGCGTTTGATGGTGGCTGCGGATCAAGGTTTATTGAACGAACCCTTAGTACATTTCACCACCATGCTAAGTGTGGCCTTAGGGGCATTGGCATTGGGTATGGGGGTGGCCTCAGTGGCGTTGATAGCGGGGGGATTGCGTCCGTTAGCCAGACTACGCCAAAAGTTGGCGTTAGTGCGTAAGGGCACAGCGTCACAGTTAGAAGGGGAGTTTCCTAGCGAGGTACAACCCTTGGTGGATGAGTTTAATGCCGTGCTTACCACTAATACCGAAATCGTACAGCGTGCTCGCACTCAAGCGGGTAATTTGGCGCATGCCATCAAGACGCCATTAAGCATCTTGGAAAACGCTGCACACAACGACTCTGGTGCGTTGGGGGCGTTAGTGAGTGAGCAGGTCGCTATTGCACGTAGGCAAATCGACTACCATTTGGCACGAGCACGAGCAGCAGCGGCCATGCAGGCTAGTGGACTACATACGCCGGTAGAGCCTGTGGTGGCAGCGATGGTGCGCACTATGCAGCGCTTGTATATGGAGCGCAAGCTGGATATTCACGCACAGGTATCCCCGCCTGATTTGTCGTTTAAAGGCGAGGAACAAGACCTGCACGAGATGCTAGGGAATCTGATTGATAACGCCTGCAAATGGGCGACTACACAGGTGCGTATACAGGCCATGGCAGATGATCTGTGTGTGGTGTTTCTGGTGGAAGACGACGGCCCAGGATTATCTGCAGAAGAAAGCATCGCTGCGTTTAAGCGTGGTGTGCGGTTGGATAATCAGACCCCCGGCTCTGGCTTGGGGCTGCACATAGTGGCTGAAATGGCGGAGTTGTACCAAGGCAGCATACAGGCCGAGCGATCAGACCTAGGCGGCTTGAAGATGGCGCTACGCTTGCCGGGTGTGGTGTAATAGCGGGATGAGTGGGCGTGTGTGCATAGTGCCGTATGGCCCATACCATGTAAATTGCTAAGGCAAAGGTATAAAGATGGCAAAACAACGCAGCAGACGCTTGAGAAAAAAACTGTACACCGGTGAGTTCGTCGTACTGGGATTTGAATTCTCTTGCACGCTAGCAATGGAAAGCGAAACAGAAATCGATGCGCTGGTGGAATCTTTCACTGCTTTCATCGAAGACCGTAACTTGTTGTTGGGTGGCGGTGTAAACAGCACATCCTTCGGTGGTTTTGTAGTGGCTGCTGGCCGTTACGACTCCCCAAGCGAAGATGACCGTGCAGCTGTTCAAAAATGGCTGAGCGAACAAGCTAAATGCTCCGACGTAGTTGTGAGCGCATTGGCTGACATCAACCAAAGCGAATAAGCTTGGATGAGGTAGCCACAGCGGCTACAGTCAAAAAAAGGCCAGGAATTTTCCTGGCCTTTTTTGTAGGTGGGCTTTACGCACACCTTACACTAGCATTGCATAGATTAGGCCGAGCCCAGTCTACCTTGTACTGCACCTTTGTTGACCAGCGCTTTAGCCACAAACTCTTGCAGATTCTCGTCAGTAGATTCACCAAAGCGTTTGATCAGCTCGTCGTAGCTGCGAATTGCGCCTTTTAGATCACCCATATCATCCAGCGTAATACCGCTGTTCATCAGGGATCGGGCGACAAACTCTTGCAGCGCTTGTTCTGGGGAGCCACTGTAGCGTTTGATCACTTCATCGTACAGCGCCATTTCTTTGCGGTGATCGCCGCTTTGATCCATTACCATGGCTTTATTGATCATGGATCGACCAACACGCTCTTGGATGTAAGTGGACTCAGAGTTGCTGAAACGACGAATAATTTCATCGTAGGTTTCTACTTCTTTGTCGTGCTCATCGCGTTGATCGTACAGCAGAGCTTTGTTCAGCATAGCACTAGCAATACGTTCTTGTATGTCTATAGAGGCAGACGCATCGTAACGGTTAATCAGGGTGTCGTACGTTTTCAGCGCATCTTGGAAATCATCGGCTTGGGCTTGTGTAATGCCTTTGTTCAGCAACGATTTCGCTACACGTTCTTGCATGTTTGGTAGATGGGAGTCACCAAAGCGGCGAATGATTTCGTCGTAGACTGCGATTTCTTCGTCATGACGACCCAACTGATCCAGCGCAACGGCTTTGTTTGCCAGGGCTTTACCGATTTGATCTTGCAGCTCTGCTGTGTCAAAAGAGCCGTAACGTGCAATCAGGCCATCAAAGGTCACAATGGCGCCTTCGTGATCGTCCAGCATGCCTTGCGTAATGCCTTTGTTGACAACGGCTCTAGCGACTTGATCTTGCAGAACTTCGTCATCGGATGCACCAAAACGCTTGGACAGTTCGTCGTAAGTAATGATTTCGGCCTGAGAGTCGTCTTGTTGACCCTGAGTAATACCTTTGTTCATCAAGGCACGGGCAACCCATTGCTGCAACACCAGCTCATCGGAGTCACCGTAACGACTTACGATCTCATCGTAGACGACCATCTCGGCTTTGGGGTCTTCCAGTTGGCCTAGTGTGATGCCTTTATTCAACAAGGCTCTAGCTGCCAAGCCTGCCAGCACTGGGGTCTCCGACGCACCAAAGCGGCGAACCATTTCGTCGTAGGTGGCCATTTCAGCGTGAGGATCACCGTGTTCGTCTTGTGCCGTAGCACGGCTCAGAAGGGTTCGAGCTAACAACTCTTGCAAGACGGGTTCAGTAGATTCACCAAAACGTGTCACAACGTCATTGAAGGTGCTCAATGCAGCTTGGTAGTCGCCACGCTCACTTTGTGCGATACCTTTGTTGCGCAAGGCTTTAGCGACTTGCTCTTGAAACTGTACTTCGGTGGAATCGCCATAGCGCGTGATGACGGCATCATAGCTTTCCATCTCACCATGTGCGTATTCAGCACGATTCTGTTGTGACTGCGCGGGTGCAGAATTTTGGGAGGATGATCCCGTCAAACGTTGTAGTAATTTAGAAAAAAAACCCATTAACCTCTCCTGTCATTTCGCGCCAATTTTAGACTAATTAGTCGGTTTGGCGTAGGGCGCGAACACATAAACTTGCCCATGTTTAGGTGGAGGCAGAGTAACAATGCTTAGGCATTAAGAGGGTTAAATAGTGTAAGGATGTCCCGTAGTCACAACAAAACACGAGAATCACGCATTTATGGCCACCTGTGAGGAAATATGTGCTTGTATGTAAAGAAGTGCAAGTGATCATAAAAATAGCCCAGCGCGGGCTGAGCTATAGGTGGCGATGACAGGGTGATGTACGCTATTCCTCGTCTATTTCCTCGTAGCGTTTGGCGAGGTAATCTAGCAAGGCTCGCACCGAAGGCAATAGCCCGCGACGTGATGGGAAGAGGGCATGAATGATTTCAGGCGTAGGTTCCCATTCGGGCACAATGCGTACTAAAGCACCCGTATTCAGATGCTCATGCACCATCAATAAAGGCAATTGCACTATACCTACACCCGCTAAGGCAGAGTTTCGTAGTGCCGTCATGTCGGTGGTCACAAAGCGAGGAGTGTGGTGCACCGTGGCTTGCGCTTGGTTGGGGCCGTATAGCGTCCAGCTGTGCTCATTTTGTGGGCTACCTAGGCTTAGGCTGGGCATGCCATTGAGCTGGGCAGGAACGGCTGGAAACTCGTGCTCTTGCAGCAAACTGGGGCTAGCCACCAAGCACTGCCTACGATTAGACAGCACACGCATCACCAAGTCGCTATCTTGCAATGGCGGCGGACGCACACGAATAGCGATATCAAGGGCCTCACTCACCACATCCACTCGTCTGTTGGTGGCATCTAAATAGATACTGATGTGTGGGCACTCTTTCATGAAGTCGGCCAACATCTCACCTACGTGGGCTTGTAGCAGAGTAATAGGGCAGCTCATGCGGATGACACCACGCGGCTCAGCACGAGATGCATCAATGACTTCTTGAGCGGCCTCGGCTTCCACCAGCATGGCTTTGCAATGCTCGTAATAGGTGCGGCCAATCTCGGTGACGGCAAAGCGGCGGGTAGAGCGCTGTAGTAAGCGCACGCCCAAGCGTTCTTCCAAGATGGCGACACGGCGGCTGAGTTTGGACTTGGGCACACCCAAGGCGCGGCCTGCAGGAGCAAATCCCCCGTTATCCACTACCTGTACAAAGTAATACAGATCATTCAAGTCTTGCATGGTGATTTATCGTTCCATAAATAGGACACTGAGCCTTATTTTAAGGGGCTACACGCAAAAAGAGCACAAGAATAAGATAGCTCTAACGATACCTCAACAGGAGAGTCACATGAAAAAAATTCTTGGCGTCTACAGCGCACCGCGTCCTCACTGGGTGGGTGATGGCTTTCCAGTACGCTCAATGTTCTCGTACCACACACACGCTAAACAACTGAGTCCATTCTTACTGTTGGACTATGCAGGCCCCGCCGATTTCACGCCTACCTCGCAGCCGCGTGGTGTAGGGCAACACCCTCACCGTGGGTTTGAAACCGTGACCATCGTCTACACAGGCGAAGTGGCTCACATGGATTCTACCGGCCAAGGTGGTGTGATTGGTCCTGGCGATGTGCAGTGGATGACAGCGGGCGCAGGTATTTTGCATGAGGAGTTTCACTCTGAGGCTTTCACTAAATCCGGTGGTGCATTGGAAATGGTGCAACTGTGGGTGAACCTGCCAGCCAAAGACAAAATGACCCCGCCTAACTACCAAGCTATTGTGGACAGCGCTATCCCACAGGTGAATTTGCCTGATGGTGCGGGTGTGGCCCGAATTATCGCTGGTGAGCTAGAGGGTAAACGTGGTCCAGCTCACACCTTTACGCCTATGAACGTATGGGATATGCGTTTGAAACAAGGCAGCTACAGCACGTTGGAGTTGCCTGATGGGTGGACAACTGCTTTGGTGGTGCTGCACGGCACGATTCAGGTGAATGCTCAAACCATTGCCCGTGAGTCGCAAATGGTGGTGTTGGATAGAGCGGGTCAAACTGTTTCTGTTGAAGCCAACAACGATGCCATTGTGCTGCTGCTAAGCGGTGAGCCTATTGATGAGCCAGTAGTAGGGTATGGCCCCTTTGTGATGAACAGCTCGCAAGAAATTGAGCAAGCATTGCAAGACTTCAATAGCGGTAATTTCGGGCAAATCCCACATTAATGATGCAATAACCACAGCACCCTAGATCAGGGTGCTGTTCCTAAACCAAGACGTGCTGGATTCAGCACGGTAAATGGTAGTAGGGCAGAAAGAGCGAGTTTTCCTGTTCACACTATTGGGCTGCGGCTCAATAGTGTGTTTTTTTATCTAGCTAATTTTGGACTTCACACCGTTAGTAATGCCAAAAGGTACATGCACTGCAGGCAGAATGTCAGATGCCGGTACTAGGTGTGTTTTCTGATCGTCAAAGAAAATGTGCGGGTTGATCACTTCTAATGCCCGTTTCTTTTCCACGCCACCTAAGAAAAACGCCTCATTCACATTAATGCCCCAACTACGCATGGTGTTGATCACACGTTCTTCGGCAGGGGCGTTGCGGGCAGTCACAATAATCAGTCTAAGTTTTGGGTTGTAGGCTGGGTCTTCCTCGGCGCGTTTCTGTTCCAGTCGCTGAATATTAGAAAGTTTTTGCAGAAAAGGGCGCAGTGGGCCGGAGTTCAGTGGCACATTGATCTTGCTTTGCTCATGTACATGAAACTCGTTCAAATCTTTATTGGCTTGAAAGACGGATTCAGCTTCGTCATCCGCCAACACCCCATCAAAGTCAAAGGCAACTCTAAGCTCATCATCGCCCTGAGTCTCGAAATGGGCGGACTCCAGCACTTGTCCTGCAGGGTAGCCAGCAAGAGTTGCTTGCTGCACATCGGTTTCATTTGCCGATAAAAACAAACAAATAGAAAACGCGGGAATATAGCGATGTGGGTTTCCGCCCTGTAAAAACACGGCGCGCGAGATATCTAAATGGTGATGACGAATAGAGTGCATCACCCGCATGCCGGTATCGGGATCATTGCGCGAGAGCAGCACAACCTCGACAGGCGGGTCATCAGGACGCACATTGTTCAACGACAGCAAACGCTTAATAAAAGGGAAAGCCACGCCAGGGGTAAGTGGAATACTTTGATTCTCGCGCTGATGCTTACGATATTCCTCTTCACCTTCAGTGCGGAAAATCCTGTCTGTCTCGGATAGATCAAATAACGCGCTGGAGGCGAGGCCTATAACAAGGCGGTGTTCTAGTTCGTATGCCAAACCGGTTCCCTGTGAAGTGCTGTGTACGAAAGACAGTGTATCTGGGTAATGAGCACTTATTCTACGTGCAAGCGCAGAGCCTGAAAACGATGGCCAACAAAAAGGCTTAGGGGTAAGCCTAAGCCTTTGCGATAACTATCACGTCCACAGCCAGTTAATCGTTTTCTGCGTATCGTGTGTAGGGGTAATTCAGTTTCTTGAGCTTCTTTTCTGCTTGCGCTAACAGCTCTTCATCGAAATAGCTGATCCATTCAGTCTCTAGAATCAGCGCCTCTATGGATAGATCCAGTCTGTTACCCATATACAGCTCAGATATACCGTAGGACAGCTCTTCCTTGCGTACCAATTTTTGAGCCGTAGCCAAACCGCCGTCACTACCCAACATGGCAATAAACTGCCTAGGGGTGTACTTCAGCTCTCTTTTCATCTCATTTGCTTTACCGTGCAAAAACGCAGTAAAGCGGTCTTCTGTGTTTCTATCCATCGTGCTTCCAGTGTGTAAGTCGAGGGTATTGTACTTTGGCTGAGCCCCTGCGTCTTAGAGCATGCTGGGGTGTTGCATAGGTGTTTGGGTGTGATGCAAAAAACAAAAAGCCCCTAGATCGCTAAACCTAGGGGCTTTCTTAAATTCTTGGAGGCGCAAGCCGGAATCGAACCGACCTACACGGATTTGCAAGCCACCAACGAAAGTCAGAATTCATGCTAGTTAGGGGGCGCTTTTTGTTCCGCAAATAAAAGAAAAACTGCATATTTTTACCTAGTGTTTATGCGGTTTTGCGGAGGTGATGCGGAACTATTTAGTGGGCGTAACTCGCTTGCCAAGTCGGTGCCTTACGTAATGCGCCGTCATTTTTTCAGAGGTGTGACCAAGCTGATCTTTTGCCGCTGCCATGCCATGGGAGTCCTCTTTGTCTGTACCTGCTTTGGCTCGCAAGTCCATAAACTTAAATGAGTCATGATCCACACCGGCATCCTCTCTTGCCTGCCGTAACCATTCTGATACGGTTCTGCCTGAAACAGGGCGACCATATTGGTTTAGCACTAAATTCAGGTGGGCAGAGCGCATTGACTTACGTCGTTTTCTAATTCGCTCAATCACCTCTTGCAGTTTCCCTGTGATTTCGATCCGCAGTTTTGCGGATGTTTTGCCCTGTTCTACATGAAGGTACCCGTCTATGATGTCATTTTCTGACATTGAAACCGTATCAGCTGGGCGTTGTGCGGTTAGGTATGCGAGATCCATAGCGTCGCGCAGCGGGTCACTGCCGTGATTCCATACTTTTGTATATGTCCCGTCATCAACATATACGTCCCGCCCTGACTCTGCCAATCCTGAAATCCCCAAACATGGGTTTGCAGAAGAGGTAAGCCCTTTTCCTCGCGCGTAATTAAACACATGACTAAAAAGAGCACGCTCACGATTAGCACGGACGTTGCCGCTTTGCTTGGTGACTTTTTTACCTTTTTCAGCAAGCCATTTTCGAGTCTTGTCTACTCGCCATGCCATAAATTGCTTTATGTGGACCGGCTCAATTTCCTCTAACCTGGCATCGCCAAAAAACTCCCGTAGGGTAACCAACTCGGCAAGGTTATCGGTTTGCGTGCGAGCGCTTTTAAACGGCAGAACATCAACAAGGTATCTGTCAACAGCATCATTAAATGTTGGCCGGAAGGCTTGTGGTTGATGCTCTAGCTCTGACCACTTCTGCAGGGCAAGCACATAATCAGTGCCTAGGGCTATTTCTTTTCTGGGTTTACCACCTAAGTCATAGTAATAATAAACCCTAGTACCTCGAACCCTCCTGCGCATCCTTGGCGGGAGATTGCTGTGCCTGTATGATTTTCTTCCCATAAACTTACCTCAAGGGGGCGGGTGTCCATTTCTCCGGCTGCTGTGATGCGTGTTGGCGAGAAATTAAAGCATCTTTTGCAATTACCGGCTCGCCTCTTGCGTCCCTCCAAAAAGGGATGCCGTGTTTGCGCAAGTGTTCGATTTGCCTTTCGGCGCGAGTTTTCCCGTTTTTGGCTGACCTGATTCCAGTCAGCTTTTTAACCTCTTCGTCGGTTAAAAACATAATTGCTCCAACAAAAACCCGGCTATGCCGGGTGTGTAGTTGCGTTTGTGGTTACCTGCTCGTTGGGGGCGGCGGTACCAACTCCAATATTGATGGTTTGCGCTTTGCCGGCGAGATAGCCCGCAGTAAGAGCCAAAGCATCCTGATCTTTGGGCTTGCTATCTCTTCTTTTCTTTACAGGGATGTTTTCAGTTAGATGCGTTGAAGCCTCCACCTCGGCCCTATGCGTGTCTCGCTCTTCGTCACTCATGCCGTTAAAGATTCTGTTAACGGTAGTAATCACGCCGCCTGTAAAAGCCTCATAGAAACTGTTGCGTGCAGCTGGGTTTAAGGGAATAGAGTGTTCCTTTAGGAACTGCTTGTGGTTCTCCCACGCTTTGGCTTGTGCCCTGGTGATGACATCGCTGATATAGAGTGCGATTTCTACCATGGGTTTTTTGCCGTAAAAGGTGATGACTAGCTTTTGCTGCCAATTGGTGTGGTAAGCGGTCTGGCAGCCAAAGATAAATCCAATAGCTACGTAGAGTCCGGTTTTCCACTTGCCACGGTCTTTGGTAGCGGTTTCAAAATCGCCGCTTCCAAACTCTGCTTGGCCCAATTCCATGTGAGTGATGGCATATTTTTCCATCATGGCGTCAGCGCGCTTGCGTGCAATAGCGGCTTCGTGCTCATTGCTGGATCCAGCCAGCGCCAATAATTTACGTATACGCTCAACGTAACGAGAGCGATCGTTTTCGTTTTCCGTCATATTATTTCCAGTAAAAACCCCGCATTTGCGGGGTGTTAGTCTGTGTCTGTAGTGGGGGCGGCTGCGTGATGCTCGTCATACTTATTGATTGCCCATGCAATAGCGCGGCAGCACCATATGTAGTGATAGTCCCAGCCCTTACCATCTGGCGCTCCATCGGAAAGATCAAAGAAGAAGTAAGCAGGGGAGCCAAACCCATCTGGCGCATACTGATACTCTCTAATCAGTTTTACGGCACCCCATTCATCGGGGTCTGTTCCGTCTAGCTCATCTTCAAGATCTTGGCGAGCGATAGCACGTAGTTCTAGGTCATCGGCATTGGCTTTGGCTGAGTCAAAGATGGCAAGCGCTTGACTGCGAAAATGATCCCAGTCAAATGTTTTGCATCGGTCGCGACCATCCACGACTTTCTCCTGCCAGTATCCGGGGTTGATTCGTTGAGAGTCTGTGCGGAAAAACGCGAACATATCCTCTAGTCGGGAAAAGGTGAATGTTTCGCAGTCGCCGGTGATTGTGAGATTGCCCGGCCAAGTCATGATGTCGAACCAACCAAAGCCACCATTTTTAAATCTGACTCGTAGGTGTCGGTATAGCCCGTTATCCAGCAGAACTTCCATACTTGCTGCTTCAGCCTCTTTCGTGAAATGCTCAAGCGTGGGTTCGTAGGTGTTTCCCATTTTTCTTCCTTATTCAAACTTGCTGATTTGACGATTTCGTCAAGTTGCCGGACTCAGGTGGATGCACAGGGCAAGGCCAAGGACGTAGAGATCCATTGCCGGATGGGCAAGAGCAGGTAGTGAATTGATCGCCAGCAACTCGTTCAGCTATAGCGGACATCCACCTTTTGCGATATTGCATCGCCTTTTCTTCCGCCACTTGCAACTTTGCCCATAGAGAGCGGTATTCTTCATCCCACGATGAGGGGGCTTCCGCTAACCAGTCCGCTAGGGTTTTACTGTCATGCAATAGGTCTACAGCTTGGGCTGCGATGGGGGCGTTATCAAGTACGCGCCTAATGGCGGCTGCGCTACCCTTGTACCCATGCCCTGCAAGCAAGCCCATAGCGCCTGCCAGCTCAGCACGGTCTGTGTCGCTCAAAGCCTGTGCGGTAGGTGCAGCTACGCCACCGACCTTTTCGCTGGTCACAAAGTCATAATGACGAGCAGCAGCATCGAGGACAGTGGATGCCTTTACTCCGACATTAAAGCGAACGCAGCCAATAGCCATGGGGCGATCAATTTTTGCGTGGGGCCGTTCTGCTAACTCCTTAGACAGCAGAGCCATATCATCGTCGTGCAGTCGCAGGAGATCTTGATATAGAGCCACGACTTCTGGCTGGCTCATGCTTGCGAGTGCTTGTATTTGTGTCATGCCTTGGCCCTCTGTGCTCTTAGCACGTTAAAAACTGTTGTTCTCGATATGCCCACCTCAAAAGCTATGTTTCGCTGGCTCATTCCTGACTTGGCCAACTGGATGATGCGTGTCTTGCGGTCGGGTTTACCGTGCAGGCTCATGAGCTGAGCCGCCATGTTTTGTATAGCTGTCATGTAAATAGCTCCTGCTGAGTGGGGGCTAAAGTCAGTAGATGTATTTGCTTTCCCGGTGCTCGTTGTATCTAGCGCGGGTGGTGATTGTTTGCACCGGCTTCCCGCCATGCGCTGTCTGCGCTTCTTCCGCTCGTTGAAGGTTGTATTGAGCAAGCGGCGATAGGGTAGGGGTAACAGCTTTTTTTGTTCGTTTCATAGATGCTTCCATCCGCCTTCGGCGAACACCAGGCCATCTGATGAGATTTCGGTACCGAGGGCGATTTTTCCAGTTGAGTGATAGCAGTATGTTTTGCAGCGGCTGAGCATTTTTAGCTTGTGTCCGCCGTCAGCTGCGGTAAGGGTAAAAAATTGCCCCGGTTCAATATGCTGAATGCGGGGCTTAGGCTTGTATCCATCGGATGTTGTTTTGTTTTCTGGTTCGCTCATAGGCCACCACGTTTCACTACTTCATTGAAATAGGCTAGACCTACGGCAGCTGCTAGAGCTAAAACAACGCCGAGGATGGACCAGCCCGCGTACTTCTTACACCACACGTTTTGTTTCTCCATAAAACCCCGCGCTGGCGGGGTTTGTTTGCCATAGGATTAAGGGGTGCCACGTAGAATCTGCTGTTCGGTTTCTGTCGCGATTTTGGTGAACACATCACGCGCAGCATCTTCAATGATTTTGTGGGGGCGTACCATTTCGTACCACATCACCAAGTTGGCATCGTTGATGCGGTAGCGCAGGCGGCATTCAATTTTGTAGCCTTCGCCGCCGTCGAGAACAGCAATACCTATTTTGAAAGTTTCAGGGATTTGCAACTTACCCTTGGAGGAAGTCCCTTTAATTTCTTCTTCGTATGTAAGCTCTGTCTGCCCATTCTGTAGACGGATACCAGACGAGAAGTTCACTTGTTTTTTGGCCTGTAGGCTGCGCGAGATTTCCAGCATGTCAGCGCCAGCAGGTTCTACGATGTCAGGTAGGTTGCGTTCAATAAAGTCAGCAAACTCAGCTTGCTTCATAGCCTTGCCATCGCTCTTGGACCATTCCAGCCACTCAGCAGAGAATGGGCAGGCGTATTTAACGCAGTGATCTTTCCAGCCAGCGCTTTCAAGGGTGTGATCGTTCAGTACACCAGTGAAGCTGGGGGGATTCAGCTTTGCGTAGATTTGGCTAGAGTCAGTAGCATGCTTGTTGAAGTATTGGATGAAGCTATCAGCGTCATCCATAAAAACTGTGCCGGTCGCTCGGTTAGGGGTTAGTAAGTGTTTCTCTAGGGAGTAAAGGAGATAACCCTCAGGCACGATGGCATATGTGCTGGGTGCGCCTGGTATAGCAACGGGCTTTCCAAGTGCTGCGCCAGCGGCTAGTGAATCAGAAACGATTTTTTCCATGACTTGTTTTGTCCTTATACGGTTTTAAGGGTTTGGGGTTTTTCGGAACCAATAGACTTCAAGCCTTCTATAGTCATTTGGCGTGGATCCTCGCGCTGGAGGTTGCCTTCGGGTGTGGCCCACATAATGGATCCGCCTTTTTCGAGTTCAGGCACCGTGGATTTAATGGCGTCTGTGATTTCCAGTTCACCGCTTTTCCCCGGCTTGAGTTTGATTTGCAGAGTCAGTGATCCGGTTTTTCCGGTATTGATGCAAGCGTTCACTACCTCCTGCATTTTTTCGGTCAGTTCGTCATGGAGGGTTCCATAACGGAGGTCTTGAAGAACCTCGCCAAAGGTTTTATTGCTCATGATTTCCTCGGATTAAAAAAGCCGCAGGATAAGCGGCTGTTGTTGGGGTATGTGGCAGGGTGGTTTTTTCTTAAATTACGTATTCACAGCGAGCGAGCAGCGGAGCGAACGGGATATCGTCGTCCATGTCGGTGATGCCGCCACCGCCCTGACTTGCAGCTTGGTACGGGTTGTTTGTTTGGTTTTGGGTTGGTGCTCGTTGCTGCGCGGGCGCGCTGTACTCGCCATCACTGCCACCATCACGACCGCCTAGCATTTGCATTTGGTCTGCGATGACCTCGGTGGTGTAGTTGTCTTTACCGTCTTGGCCTTGCCATTTGCGTGTGCGTAGTCGGCCTTCTACGTAAACGGAGCGACCTTTTTTCAGGTACTCGCCAGCGATTTCAGCCAGACGGTTATAGAAAACCACACGGTGCCATTCTGTTTCCTCACGGCGTTCACCGCTGTTGCGGTCTTTCCAGTTGGAGGTGGTAGCGATTGAGATATTGCAGATGGCGTTACCTTCTGCGCCGTAGCGTACTTCTGGGTCACGTCCCAAATTTCCTACAAGAATGACCTTGTTAACTGAAGCCATGAATTATTGTCCGGGGTAGGGGCCTATGAAGGGCAGGAATACAAAAAAGGAAATGCAGAACACATAGCCGCCAACAAAACTCCATGGTGGTATGCGGTCGCTTGGATTGATTGGTGGCTGGATATATGTTTGCCAAACCCATGAACCGCCACCCACAAAAACAAAGGGCACGGTCCATAGGAGCAGGCTAAGAAGCACGCTCATGATGATTTCCTGTTGAGTTGTGGGCGGTGTGCCCGTGAGGTGTACGTTAGTTACGTACTATTGATTTGGTACCCTCATAAATGAAGGGACCATGTGGCAAGGTGTTTTAATTTGTGCCGGTTACGTCTCCGGCGTCAGTCGGCGGCTGACCGTCCTCTGGCCTTTCCCGCAGCTTGCCAAGCCAAATTCTGAGGCGCGGGAGCAAAGTCTTTATCTCTCGTCTGCCAGCGAGTCGCATCAAGAGTAGGAGTTTTATTGTCCTACTCAAACGTGCGTTTTGGTTGATGGCGCTGGTTGCATCCTTCGTCCAGCTTGGCGGCGTTACAAGGTACGGTTGCGACCCGTTTTTCCTATCCGCCGGAGGTTCCTTCCGCGCTTTGCCTGCGCTTACTGCTGCCATCAAGGCCGATCACTTCCATTCGTCTCCGCAACGTCTTTTCAGTATTGGCTGCAATCACAGCACAGGAGTTATGGCGGTATTACACGTTTCCAACGTCTAGCCAATGCGCGACATGGCCGTGGGAAATGATCGGTCTTGATAGCCCCGCCACTTACGCGGGCGGGGGGGTTAATCATCGTATTTGAACTCTGGTGTTTTACTTCTATCTAGTGCATTCCAGCGCTCTGCAAGCGTTTCCTCATCAACCCGCAATTGAATCTTATGGTCACAATATGCGCACTCAATCCAACTTGCTTCTGCTTGGCTGTTGCTGTCGATATAAACCTCATCGGGACAGCCGCAATTTACGCATGGTAAAAGTTTCATGCTTTCTCCTAGGTGGTTACTGCTTGGGGATTAGGGCGCGTATGCGATCAGCCATGTTATCGGCAGCATTGAAAATGGCAGTCAGCTCATCAGGGAATCTATTTCCCCACCCGTTTCTATCCAGAAGCATCGCGTACTCCCTTGGCTGTTTTGCTGCTTCCTCCAACGCTTCCCGCACTCGCTCGTTTACGTAGGCTTCGGTTTGATCAGTGGTGATAGCCCCTGCCAATCTCCAGCACACTGGCATAATTGCCGATTTGGAGAGTAAGCAAAGCACCACCGTTTACTACGGTATGTTCGCCATGCCACTGGCTCCGGCATCGTTACCTTGCTCATATCAAATCCAATCCTCTATCTGCATCTGTTAGACCTTCATGAAACGCGCTTGCTCGTAAGTAGGCATCTTTGGTATGCCACTCGTACCAGCTTAGATTGGCTTGCATTACTTCATGGAACGTCATTGCACCAGTATCTAGTTCTTCTTGGTTCATGGGCTCATACTCGGTAACCTGCTCGAAGTTTTCAAGCCAAGCGCGTTGTGCTGGCGTGAGGTTTTTGGCGTAGATTGTCATGGCTTTTGCTCCATTTTGGCGCGTATAGAATCACCACACTCACAAGTGCAAACACCCAGCCATTCGCCAGTGATGCTGCTAACATCACCCGAACCGCCGCAGTACTCGCACTGAGGTTCTTTCTCCATTGCCGCTATAGACAAATCAACTCCAGTATCAAATTGATCCTCAGTTAACCCCCCATTTCCTAGCGTGTTTTTGTATACCCTAGCAGCATCAATAAACTCACGCCGTTTGTTTACGGTTGCTTGTCTCCATGCTCGGTATCGCGCCGCATCCCGTTGATCTTGATGTATCTCAGGGGATTGCAGTACGGCTTGTTCTGCCATTTTTACGGCATCAATTATGCCAATTTCAAATTCCTGAAATTTCCTTAAAATGTCTTTCCGCCATTCATCACTCAAAACAGTCATATTGGCCATGCTGACCTCCTATTAAATTTTGGTAGACGCTCTGCAAAGCCTACGTAAGCAATGGGGAACCGACCCCCATGCAGAGCGCCTGCCAAAAAGCCCTACAGAGAGGGCTTAGAGGGGGCGTTATTTAATATCTAGGAAGGGGACAGGGTTTCCAGCACCTGCGTATACAGGCAGCTTCCCATCCCATTTTTCAATTGCAGAGAGGGATACGACATTTGGGTTTTGTCGCAGGGCTTCGCCTTTAATTCGGATGGACTCGGCCTCAGCTTCTGCTACTGTGATGCGCGCCTGTGCTTCACCTTGTGCGGCAGCTGCTACCTTTTCAGCTTCTGCTCGTGCCTGTGCAACTTCATTACGGCGCTGTTCAGCCATTTGTGTGGCTTGAATCTTGGCGTTAATAGAGCCGACCACGGTTTCTGGCAGGCCTAAGTCACCAACCCAATAAATCTTTTCAATGGTGATGCCGATATCGCCTGTTTGCAGGGCAACATCTTCTTGAACTTGCTCGATCAGAGCTGCTTTGCCTGCGCCGTAGACTGACTCAATACCAAGAGTGCTAGCACGTTTAACTAGAGCGTCGCGCACCATATTACGCAGGTAGATATCGGTGATTTCATCAATGCCTTTACGGTACTTTTGGAATACAGCCGTTACCTTTTCAGGATTAACGTGATACGAGATACCAATATCAGCAGATACGGCTAAGCCTTCAACGGTCTGGAAGGACAGGCGGTCAGCACCCGTCCATGTATGGTTTTGGGTAAAGGTAGGGAATAAGAACAGGTCTTCATTCCAGCCCACCCAATAGCGGCCAACACCCAATTCTTCGGTATCGACACCTTTTTCACCACCTAGCAGGTGAACCTTCACACCTACATGACCAGCCGGCACCTTGCTGCAAGCGGCAAGAGTTAAGACGGCCAACACCATCCCGATTTTTTTGAGCATTTTCATTTACTACCCTTAGAGAAAAGAGCGTAGCCCCAGCACCCTAGAGCTAGCCCGATAACAATGCCGAGCAACACAAGTGCGGTGCTCTTTGCTGAAAACAGTGCAGGCCCTACTACTGCAATAAAGATCAGCAGCAGGGCGATAAACAGTGGTCTGGATTTGAGTGCGCTCTTGATGAGCTTGAGAATTGAGTCTTTCATGTGTTCTCGCTTCAACAAGCACCACCATTGATGCTTGCCAAAGCGGCCTGTTTCCAAGCCGTTGGTACTGTGTGGTTCCGTAAATGCTGCGGTACGGTTTCCTAACCGCCCCCTACCAAAATCATCAGGGGGGCGCCGAACCCTGCGCATGTTGTAGGCCTCACGCCAATCGCAGGAATGCATCTATTCGGTTTTTTGCTTTTCTTTGTGCCTGGGCGCAGCCGTTTCCCTTCCGCACCAATCGCTTCACAGCGTGGCGCGTAGCGTCTTTGTGTGCCGTTATTCGCCGCCCCGATGCTGCTGGGGCGGTGTGGTCCACACGTTGAGTTTTTAAAGATCGTTTGAAACTCTAGGCAGCTAGTGGCTGTTTTGAGTTGCTGTTAAATCAATAATCGCATATGCGATTAAAAATATCAAGCGCATATGCGATTAAACAAACGCAAAAGTGATTATTGGCTGTTGGATATACAACTTAGATACAGAAAAACCTCACGCGAGGTCTTTCTTATGAGGGGGCAGGAAGCGAAGAGAGGGGAAGTCGATGCTGTGGATAGGTGTTAAGATTTACCGTTTACATGCATCTCTAAAGGAGGGTGGGGTGGAACCAATTACTATGTTCATCATTGCTTTTGTATTGGCTTTGCTTGCCGCTGTAATTGCAGCAAAACGAGGTAGATCGGGCTGGATTTTTTTCTTGATCGCTATCGTTGGTGCCATTGCGGCAACGGCAGGAATGTCGTATGGGTCTAAGGGGAATGAAACAGCCATGATGATTGGGCTAATGGGGTTCCCTTTTATTGTTGTGATCGCTTCAATGATTGTTAACTCAGGCGACCAGATGGCGGCTGAGCATGGATCATATCGTGGTAAGCGAAAATGCCCTCAATGCGCAGAGTCTATTCGCGCTGAGGCTAAGAAGTGTAAACACTGTGGGGCAGAGGTAGAGCCTGTGAGCGCATAGTTGTTTATGCTGCGTAGAGAAAAAGCCCTAATGGCAAGGGCTTTTATATAGAGAGTGACGCTTCGTTAGGGGGATCTGTCTTTAGCTTCTTCTGTAGTACTTCCGATGCTCAATCATTGTTCCAATGATCTGAACTTGGTGCTGCTGGCTGTTAATTGATGGGTAATCCTCATTAAGTGGTACCAGCTCAAAAATCTCTTTACCTTCTTCATCAATACGAAGCAAACGGTACTTTTTGAAAGTGGCTTCTTGTTCGCTGTTCTTTGCTACCACGAAGTCGCCTGGTCGAGGCGTAACCTCACAATCAACGATAATGCGGTCCCCTTCTTTAAAATCAGGAAGCATCGAGTCTCCCTTGATTTGCAGGGCAAACGCTCGCTCGGATAGATCTAGGTCTGTCAGCAGGTACTCAACATCTTCCATGGTGAAGTTTTGCCCACAATCAGCAAATGCACCTGCTTGTACGTAATTTAAAAGCGGAATACGGCGATCTCCTATCGATGCTGGCATCACGTTAGATGAAGTGTTGCCGTTATCTCTCATTTCTCCCCGCCCTGTTTCTAGCCACTCTGGTCGCACGTGCAGAGCTCTTGCGATTTGCAAGAGCTTCCCACTGCCTTGATTACGACCATTTTCAATACTGCCAATAGTCGATTGACCCGAGCCAATGAGTTTGGCTAGAGAGGCTTGAGAAAGTCCCGCTTGTTCGCGGGCATGTTTAAGGCGGTTCGCTAAATTATTCATATCGCAATTGTGATATATATATCAATCGCATTGGCGCTTGCTTATTAAGCGCAAATGCGATTAAATACCCCCATGAACTGGAAAACACTTATAGCTGATCTGATGTTGGCTGGCTGGACTCAGGCACAAATAGCAACAGCCTTGGGGGGGCGTACCCAATCTTGGGTCGCTGATGTTTTGAGTGGCCGTTACAAGGACATTAAGTGGTCAGACGGTGAGAAGTTACGAAAACTTCATCGACAGGCAATGAAGAAACAGACCTCAACCAAAACCAAACAGCTCATTAGTGCAGGGTAGTTGGGCTGTCCGTTGACGTGCTGGTTGGCATTTCTGTCATGTCATTTTCCATGCATAACCGCTCAAACACAGAGCACAGCAGTTCGTCACTGATTTCTGAGTTTTCAGTGACACCGGCGCAGATTGATTTGGCTTGTTGCAGTAGTCGTTCGGTCTGAGTCATGGGTTAGCTCTCTATCTATTCATTTATGTGCATGAAAGCACTTTACTCAACACAGGAATCATGGTCATGCGAAATGAATCGCACCGCTCGAAATTAGCAACGCTGATGCACTACGTGGATCAGTGGCGTGCGCGAGTAGGGAGCAGGGAGGCAGTGGCAGTTGCCATTGTTGAGGCGCATACACATAACGGTATGTCTGAGGTGACTGGTATTCGCTTTGAAACGCAGGGCGACCACTTCACGCTGGCCAAGAATGCGGCTGACCGTATTTTTCGCTGGTTGGATGACAAGTCCAAAGACAGCAACTACATGCCTGCAAACTTTGAACACTCTGTGCTGGCGGCTATGCCAGAGGATTTGCGCTATGCCTATGTGTGCGAAATATTGCGTCCTTTGGGGTACTCACCAAGAAAATTCATTTTTTGTGTGGGGGAATCACTGGACCCAATTGGACGGGCAATGTCAATTAGCAAAGAGGGGGCGGAGGCTTTACAGGCTGTGATGACGCTTACCACGGACTCATCTGATGAAGCCCTGAATGCAGCCCATAAAGAGCTTAGTGAGTCTATTGGCACTAGCCGCGCTGCGCGTGCTGCCATTGAGCAGATCATGGCTGCACGAAATATGGCGGTACCAAATGACTAAATCAAGCTTCATTGGGGGCGAACGGCCAGCCTACGGTACCGACTACACAGACCTATTCAAACTGGGTTGGTTTAACAATCCGCGTGTAGCGAAAGCGTTTGGTGTGAATCATGACCAAGACAAGGCAAGCCGCACCTTTGCGATCAAGGCTGCAATTTATGAAGCCACTGGTGTTGATAGCTTAGCGAAGCTGCCACCTGTCGACTTTGTGCGTTTGATTGCGAGTAAAGGGCTGGTGTTCACATTGCCAACGTCTTTAAAAGCAGCTGCGGGAGTGTAGTGATGAAAGGCTCGGAAATGGTTTTCCTGATGGCGGTTATTGTTTTGGCCCCTCATATCTCGGAAGAATTCGCCTATGATCTGGCACTTTTTCTGGCGTTGTTTGGCTTTGTTCTTTGGGCGGGTGAGTAAATGAAAGCCTTTAACAGCACTCTACGTGCCAGCAAGAAGCCACTACGCGCTAAGAAGCCGTGGGAGCCGAAGGGAGGCATGAAGCGCCCCCAAAAGCCTACAGCAAACAAGAAGAAGCCTATGGCGTCACGCGGGATGAAAGGCCGTCCAGTTACGGCAGAGCAAAAGCGCTTTCACGATCAGATGGCCAGCTTGGGTTGTATTGCCAGCTTTAAAGACGGTTTCTTTGACCCGATGGTGAGTATTCATCACATTGATGGCCGCACAAAGCCGAACGCGCACTGGTTAGTGTTGCCGCTATCTGCAGGAAATCATCAGTACGGCACTGGCGCACCTGGTCGCATCGCAGTTCACCCAAACAAAGGCCAGTTTGAGGCTCGTTACGGCAAGCAAATGGATTTACTACGCGAGTGCATACAGATGCTACTAGCGCGTGGTGTAGATGTGCCAGAGGCAGCGATAGAAGCTGCAGGCATGAAAAAAGAAAACCCAGCAACTGGTGGAACAGTTCTGGGAGTGATTCAACGTTACGCGGAGGTCTATTGAATGACTCAAATGATACCAACAAAACTCACTGGCAAGCAATTGGCAGATGAAGGAATAGCGCTGGCACAAAGCCACGCTGAGTTTGTAACGCCTAATTGGGGCGAACGGATTATGTCTCTGTTTGAAGCATGGGTGCGCAAGCAAGACGAGCAATTCACGATTACACACTTCCGTCTATACGTAGCGGAGCATCATCCTGATCTGGTGCCGCCAAGCTCAAACGCTTGGGGGGCGGTTGGTCGTTTGGCTCATAGGCGTGGTTTAGTGCGCATCACAGGCTCTATGCCTTCGATCTGCCGCTACACCAAGGGGCATTCAGTTAGAACGTATGTGAGGGCGGTATGAGTATCCAGAAAATGCCATGGTTCCGTATGTACACGGACTTCCTGAATGATCCAAAGATGATTTCTTTGGCCTTTGAGGATCAGCGTCACTTTATGGGTGTTCTAGCGCTTAAGTCTGATGGCGCACTGGATCAAGACTGTAGTGATGACCTACTGGATCGAATCGTTGCGCAGCGCTTGTGGATTGATCACGCCATCATTCGCGATGTGAAGAGGCGTTTGGTAGCCGCCGGGTTAATTGATAACGACTGGCAGCCATTGGCGTGGGATAAACGCCAGATGCGTAGTGATGTAGACCCGACTAATGCAGAGCGTCAGCGTCGTTACCGTGAAAGCCAGAAGAAAAAAACTGCACCTGCAGCACCTGAAAATCCAGAGCACAAGCAGGAAAACGTCCCCTCTGGTGATGGTAACGCGTTACGTAACGCAACCGTAACGGGTACAGATAAAGAAACAGATACAGATAAAGAAACAGAAGTAATAACTCCTTCGTCCGGTTCTGCCGAACCAGACCAGGTGTCTGAGCCTAAAAGCCGGTTTCAAGAGTTCTGGGAAATCTATCCAAGCACTGGTCGCAGGGTTGCAAAAGCAAAGTGTGCCCAAGTCTGGAAAGACAAAAAGCTTGAATCCGTTGCTGACGACATTCTGGATCACCTACGAGCCGTGAAAACTACGCAGCAGTGGACGACCGGCTACGAGCCTGCACCACTGACGTACCTAAACCAACGCCGTTGGGAGGATGGGCTGCCGGAGGTGGTGCCAGTGCAGGGAGTTCACGTGATCGGCAGATCCGCTGCGCCTAGTGGTGGCATGAACAAACAGGAAGCGCTGGAAGCGCGAAACATGGACGTTGCCCAGCGTTGGGCGCAAAGGGGCATGTGATGCAGATATCAGATCAACCTCAGTTCGCAACAACGTTAAGCGGCGTATACGCGATGTACAAAAGCGATTTAAGTGACGCACTGATCAGTATTTGGTGGGAAACCTGCAAGAGTTTTGATTTTGCGGCCGTTAGCGAAGCATTCACACGCCATTGCATGAACCCCGATAACGGCCAGTATTTGCCAAAGCCAGCGGACATTATTCGACTGCTTGGCGGCACATCGCAGGATGGTGCACTGGTTGCTTGGGCGAAGGTAGACCGTGCGTTGCGTAGCGTGGGCACTTACCAGACAGTGGTGTTTGACGATCCAATAATTCATGCCGTGATTATGGACATGGGTGGCTGGGTGTCATTTGGAATGAAGTCTGAGGACGAGTGGCCGTTTGTAGGCAAAGAGTTTCAGAACCGGTACCGCGGCTATCGTTTACAAGGTGGGGCGCGTGAGTATGTGAAATCCTTGGTTGGCTTGGCAGAGGCGCAGAACAGTCAGAACGGTATGCGTTCACAGCCGCCTGTGCTGATTGGCAATACGCCCAAAGCAATGCAGGTGCTTGCCAACGGCGCAGACAATATCGCTATTGGCTGGAAGCAAATGGATGCCGAAGAGTACTTGCAGCTAGCTGCGCCAATGAGGAAGGTGGCATGAGTGGGGTGTATATCAGGTCAAAAGATCATCGCTGCACCATTGGGTACCGTAATCAGTGGGATGCTTCTGTGCCATCAGTTGGGTTTGTGTTCTTGCGTGAGCCGCTGAGCATTGATCGCGTATCCGTGCGTGACTGTGAAATCAAAGCTAAGGCTATGGGCGGGGGCGGTGTTGATCTGTTGTTCTTGGATCCAGATGTAGTGCGTGATGCGTATTGGCCAGAGGTAGGCACATGGGCATTAGAGCAGCTTGAGCAATGTCAGCCAGTAATTGCTTGCTGGTGGGATTTGCACAGCAGAACAGAAATAGTTGATAAGTACCTCAAACTGGTGTGTGACTTTGGATTCCGCAATACGCTGCACCACTTTGGTTTAAAGGGTGGTGTGCCTCAGGTATTCAACGCTTTCAAAAGCACCAAGCCAATGCTGTGGAGGCTGTAATGGTAGCAGTCATAACAGCGCGGGGGCGCAAGAAGGCATCCAAGTACAAGAACATTAAAACCGTTGTGGACGGCCATAAGTTCGATAGCAAGAAAGAGGCACGGCGGTACCAAGCACTAAAGCTATTGCTTCAGGCAGGGCGGATTACTGATCTTGAACTACAGAAACGCTACGAGCTGATACCTACGCAGCGTAAGTCTGATGGTACTGCCGTGCGAGTTGTCACTTACTACGCTGACTTCGTTTATATGCGTGATGGTGTGCAGGTTGTAGAGGATGTGAAAGGGATGCGCACTGATGTGTACGCACTCAAAAGAGCTTTGATGTTGCAGGTGCACGGAATTGAAATACAGGAGGTGTGATGCAAATACCTTCATGGGTAGAGTTAGAGATACAGAACTGGGCGCGTATGCATTGGGTAGGGAGCATGCCGGGGCCGCGTCGCATCGGTCAGGAGGCGAGCCAGTGCATGTACCCTCTCCAAGATATAGATGATGAAGAACAAGACAGCGCGCAGGTGAACTTTGAGCGTGCGCAGCTGGTGGAAGGGATTTACCAGAAGCTGCCGCATGAAGATCGTAGGGTATTGCACGCTGAGTACACGAGGGTCAAAGAGTACGGCAATATGCCCGACCACATCAGGGCAGAGGTAGCCAGCAGAAAAATAGGGATAACAGTGGACTACTACAAGCTAGCGCTGTTGAGTTTTAGGAAAAAGGTTTGGGGGACGTTTAAGTGAGTATCTATGCCAATGCCGGTGATTTGTTGTCTTGCTATCCCGGTCGCGAGTTTCGGATGTATGAGTTGGTCCGTCACGTATCTAAAGGGCGTGTACTACCTAAAGGGGAGCGCGCTAAATATGAGAGAGGGATTCAACGGGCAATGCGTGCATTAGCAGAGCACGGGTTAGTTGAGATAGTTAAACCAGAGCCGGGGCGCTATGGGGATATGTATGTTTGGCGTCCGGCTGGGCAAATGTTACCGAACGATAACATCGCATCGCACATTCGGTAACGCAAACGGTAACATAGGGGTTGAGAAGTCGCGTCTATTGAAAGTGCAACGGTGAAGAAACCCGTCAATCGCAAGGTTGGCGGGTTTTTCTTTTGGGTTTTGTGGTGAGTAAAAAACTATCGAGTGTTCCAACATTATTGGCTTCAGCTCCTGCCGCTATTAAGACGGTGTCATCCGGTAGCTGGCGCGCAGGGAAGAGTAGTAGTGCGCGAGGTTATGGGTACCGGTGGCAGAAAGAGCGTGCTGAGTATCTGAGGCTTCGCCCGTTCTGTGTGATGTGCTTGCGTGATCTGGGTATTGATGCTGAGCAGCCAATAGAAGCGATAGTGCTTGAGTGCGCAGAGAAGGGGTCTGATGTGCCGCTGGCATCGGTGGTTGACCATAGTGATCCGCATCGAGGCAATGAGCGCGTGTTCTGGGATAAATCTAGATGGCAGGGGCTTTGCTCTACTCACCACAGCGGCGAGAAACAGCGAGCCGAAAGGGGGAGGGGGGGTAAAAGTCTCATATACCCTCATTTCCTAGACCACCCGTCCTCGCACGCGTAGAAAATTTTGCTTTTCAGGAATTTGTTAACCGGAGTTGTTAATGGCATTAACCGACAAAAAGCGCCGTTTCGTACAAGCGCTCCAGTCGGGGCTGTCAGGAGCCGAAGCGGCAGTACAGGCGGGCTACAGCAAAAATGGAGCCTCACAAGCAGCATCTAGATTAATGAAAGATGCTGATGTTCTGGCTGCACTTGGGCGTAAAAAAAAAGTTAACGAGGTTAACAACCAAGTTAACAAAGAGCAGCCAGAGAAAAAACCAGAAACAGGTAGCGAGGTGGCTAATGTTCCTGCGTCTGGTACGTTGGCTGCTTTAGGGCTGACATCAGACCCAAAGAAGGTTCTCGTGGCAATCATGAATGATATAGACGAGGATCCTAAGCTAAGGCTTGAGGCTGCAAAAGCCTTAATGCCGTTTACTCATGGCAGGATTGCTCCGCAGGGTAAAAAGGAAGCAAAAGACGATAGCGCTAAAAAGGCTGCAGGTCGTTTTACTCCGCAACCGCCTCCACTTAGGATGGTGCCGAAATGATGCAATGGAGTACGGCCTGCCTAGACTGGGGGCAAAGATTAAAAGATGGGCGCTCGATTATTCCGGCGCCCATTTTTTTGGACCAAGCAGAAATAGCGCTAGCCATCTTTAAGCAACTGCAGGTTACTGATCTACCCAAAACGGTTTGGGATGAATACTTAGGTGAACACCGAAGCCCAAACTTTGGCGAGTGTTCAGAGCAGTGGGTGTTTGATTTTGTAGCCGCAATTTTTGGGGCATATGACGCAGAAACAGGCAACCAGCTGATTCGAGAGTTTTTCCTGCTGATTAGTAAGAAGAACACTAAATCTACTATTGCCGCAGGGATCATGCTTACGGCGGTCATCCTCTGCTGGCGTACAGGCGAAGAACACCTGATTCTGGCACCTACTAAGGAAGTGGCAGATAACAGCTTTAAGCCTGCAGCGGCAATGGTGAGAGCAGATCCAGAACTGCAGGATATCTTTCACGTTCAAGACCACATTAGAACAATTACGCATCGGGTTACTGGCGCACTTCTCAAGGTGGTCGCGGCAGACACTGACACGGTATCAGGCAAGAAGTCAGGCCGGATATTGGTGGATGAGTTATGGGTGTTTGGTAAGCGCGCTAATGCTGACGCCATGCTTATGGAGGCAACAGGCGGTCAAGTTTCCCGTAATGAGGGGTGGGTGATTTTCCTCTCGACACAAAGCGATGATCCGCCTGCCGGTGTCTTTAAAGAAAAACTGGCCTACTACCGAAACGTGCGCGATGGGGTAATACACGACCCTAAATCTCTGGGTGTGTTGTATGAGTTTCCAGAGGCTATGGTCAAGTCTAAGGCGTATCTCAAGCCAGAGAACTTCTACATCACCAATCCAAACATAGGCAGGTCAATCAATGCTGACTGGATTGAGCATGAAATGCGTAAGTTCCAAGCACGACAGGACGGCTCATTTCAGAAGTTCTTGGCTAAGCACTTAAACATTGAAATCGGGTTAAGCCTGCGTTCTGACCGTTGGGCTGGTGTCGACTTTTGGGAGTCCTCTGCAGATAAGACGTTATCTCTTGATGAGCTACTGCGCCGTAGTGAGGTGGTTACTGTCGGGATTGATGGTGGCGGCTTAGATGACTTGCTCGGACTAGCTGTCTTAGGCCGTGAAATAGGTACTAGGCGGTGGCTACATTGGGGGCGAGCATGGGCGCATAAGATCGTGCTTGAGCGTCGGTTGGAGATTGCTCCAAGGTTGCAGGATTTTGAGTCGGCTGGGGACTTGGTTATCGTGCCTCGCCCTGGTGATGATGTGGAAGAGGTTGCGGGGATTATTTGTCGCATTCGTGATGTAGGCCTTTTGCCTGAGAAGTTCGGTATCGGCGTCGATGCTGCAGGTATTGCCGATATTGTTGCAGCCCTAACAGCCCCAGAGTGCGGTTTCACTGTTGATCAAATAACAGCAGTGCGTCAGGGCTTCACCTTGAACGGTGCTATCAAAACAACTGAACGCCGTTTAGCTGGCGGTGATCTGGTGCACGCTGGTCAGGAAATGATGGCGTGGTGTGTAAGTAATGCACGCATTGAGGACAAAGGTAACGCCATCTTAGTTACTAAGGCCGCAAGTGGTAAGGCAAAGATTGACCCAGTTATGGCGTTGTTCGATGCAGTGACGATGATGAACTTAGAGCCTGAAGCGCAAGGCAATTCAGTATACGAGACGCGGGGCGTTCGCTTCGTCTGAGGAATCTATGGGAATTTTGAATTTTTTCCGGCGAAAGAGTGAGCCGGAGGCGGAGTCACGTCCAGAGGTTAATGCCCATAGCCAAACAAGCTCTGATGGTGCTGAGTCGCAGACTTTTGAAGGATTGAATGATCCAGCGCTTTTAGAGTTTATTCGAGACGGTTCGCCGGCACTCGATGGTTATGTAAAGGGCATGAAGGCGCTGCGGAACATGGCTGTTTTGCGGTGTGTGTCCTTGATTTCTGAGTCTATCGGAATGCTCCCGCTGAATTTGCAGATGCGGGACGAAACCAAGAGAGTCGTGAAAGAGCATGAAGCGTATAAGCGCTTACGGCTCCGCCCCAACGGTTGGCAAACGCCCTATGAGTTTAAGTCGCAGATGCAGCTCAATGCATTGGTGCACGGTAATGCATATGCGCGGGTGATTTGGTCTAGGGGGCGGCCAATAGCATTAATCCCCCTAGAAAATGAGCGTGTAGAGCCTCGTCTGACTGATAACTGGGAAATGGAGTACCAGTACACGAGAAAAGATGGTGGGCAAATAACACTGCAGGCAAAAGAGGTCTTTCACTTACGCGATCTAAGCCCTACCGGTGTTAAGGGGCTAAGCAGGGTCACGCTAGCTAGAGAGGCTGTTTCATTAGCTCTGCAAGCGCAGCGCGCCGCAAAACGGCTATTTGAGACCGGGGTAATGGCTGGTGGAGCGATAGAGGTCCCCAAGGCGTTATCAGATCAAGCTTTTAACCGAGTCCAAGGCTCACTGAAAGAGAACCACTCAGGCGCAGAAAACGCTGGTAAGTGGATGGTCTTGGAGGAAGGGGCGAAGGCGGTCAAGTTCCCAGGCTCAGCGGCAGATTCCCAAAACATAGAAAACCGAAACCATCAGATTGAAGAGGCAGGTAGGGCCTTTGGCGTACCGCGACCTTTGATGATGATGGATGACACCGGCTGGGGCAGCGGGATCGAACAGCTGAATATTTATTTTATTCAGTACGGATTGCAGCACTGGTTCACAGCTTGGGAGGAAGCGCTTGCACGCGTTTTTCTTACAGACGCGGAAATGGAAATCATGCGCTTCAAGTTCAACGAGCGCGCCCTGCTGCGAGGGACATTAAAAGACCAGTCAGAAGCATTCGCTAAAGGCTTAGGTGCGGGTGGGCATGCTCCGTGGCACACGCAAGATGAAGTTCGTGATTGGCTGGATTTGCCAATCAGTGGTGAGCCTCAGGCAGCAAAACTGCCACCAAGATTAACAGACAAGGGTAAGGGTAATGAGCCTTCTAAAACTTCCTGAAATAAAGGCTGATAGCAAATTAAGCTCTGCGGAATTTGATATGCGGCCAGATGCTTTGGAGCGCTGGGAGCCACAGGTTATGGCTTCAGCAAGCTCTGAACCCACGATTTCCATTTATGACCCCATTGGTGAGCGTTGGGATGGTGAGGGGGTTACCGCAAAGCGCATCAGCGCAGCATTGCATAGCATCGGCGACCAAGATGTGATGGTAAATATTAACTCGCCAGGGGGGAATTTCTTTGAGGGGGTAGCAATCTACAACCTCCTACGAGAGCACCCATACCGAGTGACAGTCCGCGTAATGGGGCTGGCAGCTTCGGCCGCGTCGGTCATTGCTATGGCTGGTGACGACATTCTCATGGGTGAGGGCGCGTTTTTGATGATTCATAACGCGTGGGCCGTGGCAGTCGGTAATCGTCACGATATGGCAGCTGTAGCCAAAACCTTAGCGCCGTTTGATGAGGCGATGGCAAGGCTATATGCCGCGCGCTCTGGCATGAGCGTTAAGGATGCAGCAACGCTAATGGATGAGGAAACATGGCTTTCCTCAGAGCGTGCTGTTGATGATGGATTTGCTACGGGCTTGCTGAGTGACAGCGACATCACACGTAACGCAAATGCGCAGGGCCAGCAGAAATACCTCGCTCTGGTTGAAGCGTCAATGGCTAAGGCTGGGCATTCGCGTTCTATGCGTCGCGATATTTTCAAGAACCTATTTTCTGGCACGCCGAGCGCTGCCGGACGAGACACCATGCCGCGCGCTGGTGCTGATCTAGCAGCGTCGCTGCACACACTACTTTCTACAGTTAAAGGTAACGTATGAAACAGAAAAAAATTCAACGCGGCATTATTTCAGTACACGCTGAGGCCGCACCAAGCCCATTAGAAGTAAAAACAGCAATCGATGCTCTGAATAAAGCATTTGCTGATTTTAAGTCTGAGCACACCAAGCAGTTGGATGATGTAAAGCAGGGCAATGCTGATGCTTTGCAAGCACTAAAGGTAGACCGTATCAATGCGGATATCGGCAGCCTGCAGAAAACGGTTGATGAGCTAAACATGCGTTTAGCATCAGCACAAATGGGCGGTGCTGGCGGCAACGGTCCTAAAGACCCAGAGTATTCAGACGCCTTCCAAGCACACATGCGTAAAGGTGAGGTGCAGGCAGCGCTGAATAAAGGCGTAGATTCCGAGGGTGGTTACCTGACTCCGGTTGAGTGGGACCGTACTATTACGAGCCGTTTGCGTGATGAATCGCCTATGCGTGGGCTTGCGCAAGTGCATAAAACTGGCTTAGCCGGTTGGTCGAAGCTGTTCAATACGGGCGGAACCGGTAGTGGCTGGGTGGGAGAAACCGACCAGCGCCCAGAAACAGCGACGCCAAATCTGGTTTTGCTGGGTTTCGGGCATGGTGAAATCTATGCCAATCCAGCTGCTACACAGCAAATGCTGGACGACTCGGAAATCAATATTGAAACCTGGTTGGCTGATGAGGTATTGGCAGAGTTTACGGAGCAGGAAGGTGAGGCATTTATTAGTGGTGATAGCCCTAAGAAGCCTGCAGGAATTCTGACCTATGTTGCGGGCGGCAGCAATGCAAACAAGCATCCGTTTGGTGCTATTAAGGCTGTGAATAGCGGCGCCGCAACGGCAATTACATCAGATGCTGTACTCAACATGGTGTATAGGCTGAAGAAGGCATATCGTAAGAATGCTCAATTTCTTTCCAATACTCTGACATTGGGCGAGCTTCGTAAGCTGAAAGATGGTCAAGGCAATTATTTATGGCAGCCATCGGCGCAGGCTGGCCAGCCATCACTGCTGCATGGTTATGCATTGGCAGAAGATGAAAATATGCCAGACATTGCGGCTAATTCGACTCCACTGATGTTTGGTGACTATCGTCGTGGTTACCTGATTATTGATCGTGTCGGTGTCCGTGTTATGCGTGATCCATATACCAAAAAGCCTTATGTGTTGTTCTATACAACCAAGCGTGTTGGCGGTGGTGTTCAGAACCCAGAGTGCATGAATGCCATGAAAATTGGCACCGGCGAGTAATAGGGGGCGCAATGAAATTCATTAAACGTTTCTATGGTGTTCCCGCAGGCGGTATTTACCCAAAGTGGTTTGAGGCGGGCGAAGATTGCCCGCGAGAGCTTCAAGGTGCAGCGGCTAGTGTTGGTGCTGTCGAGGCTGAGAGTGCCGAACCACCAGCAGGTGAGCCTGTGGTTGTTGACCCCATTGCTGCCGAACCTACGGTAGCAGAACCTGCCGTGGTTGAACCGGCGGTGGTTGAAGAAAAGAAAACCACCAAAAAGTAGGGGTAATTATGTTTGTCACTCTTGAGTTAGCTCGTAAACATTTACGGGTTGATGATGAGGATGACGAATTGCTAGAGCAGTATGTGGCAGCTGCCCAGCAGAGTGCTGTTGATTATCTGAATCGCTCGGTGTTTAAAACGCAAGAGGATTTAGATACAGCGGTAGCTGCTGGGCGTGCCGGCCAATCGCCTATTGTGGTGAATGCTGCAATTCGTGCTGCCATCCTTCTAATTGCCGGTGATCTGTACATGCAAAGGGAAACTATCGTGATGGGGGCGACTTCAGTCAGCGAGCTTTCCATCGCCAGCAACCTTTTGTGGCCTCATAGATTAAATAACGGGGTATAGCATGCTTCCAGCTGGAAAACGGAACAGGCTCATTAAAGTTTTGCAGCAAACCGATAAGCAGGATGCGACGGGCCAACCGCTGGATGAGTGGATTGAGTTTGCTAAGTTATGGGCTTGGCCTAAAACGCAGACAGGCATGGGGGTTACGCGGAATGCTTCTAATGTTTCTGCGTCAATCAATGCTTACTCGTTTCGTGTGCGCTATCGCACTGATATTACCGATGCTATGCGTATTTTATATGGCGGCCTAATCTTCGATATCAAACAGGTTCGGCACGATATTAAAAACCTAGAGTGGACTGATTTGGTGTGTCAGCAGGGAGGGGTTGATGGTTGAAACCTCTTTTAGGTTTGATGTTGATACAGCAATCAAACGGCTCGAAGGATTTGGTGTAGCAGCGCGGGAGCATTTGCCCCGTTCAATGGCTGTTGCTTCAGGTCAGGTATTCCGTGATGAGGCCAAGGATAGAGCACCTGTTTATGACGGTTCAACAGGCCTAAAAGGTGGGGCAAACGTTAAAAAGGCGCCTAAGCCGGGTCTGCTGCGTGATGCTATCTATCTGGCATTTTCAGATAACCGATCGCAGCCATCAAAGGGCTTGGTAGTGTATTCAGTCTCATGGAATGCATCCAAGGCTCCACACGGTCATCTGCTTGAGTTTGGGCATTGGCGCTACAACGTAGTGGCAGGAGACTTCCCAAGAAAGGCTGAGTTGGCCAATCCAGAATGGGTTGAGGCTAAACCATTTTTGAGGCCTGCGTTTGAGGCGGTCAGCACGCTAGCTATTGAAATTGGATTTGCTAGAGGGCGGGAGCGTACAGCAGAGCTGTTAGCAAAACCAGAAGAGCTGGAGAAGTATGTATGAGTGTTGAAGCCGCTGTGTCCTCTTTGCTGGGAAGTCTTGTTGATGGGCGTTGCTATTCGGATATAACACCACAAAAGCCAGCCTTCCCATTAATTGTTTACCAGGTTGTAGGTGGTAAAGCACCTGATTACCTTGAACGACGTTTACCAGATTGTGAGCACTATCGGGTGCAGATTTTTTGTTGGGCAAAAACACGTCTAGAGGCAAGTGCCTTGGCGTTGAAAGTCCGTGAAAAAATCATTGTGCAGGGGCAGATCTTTCCCTCTGCTTCAACTGTGGGGCAGCGTGTATCGCAGTACGAAGATGTATTGAAGCTCTACGGTACCAGACAGGATTTCAGTGTCTGGATTAAAGAACGTTAAAAACACAACCACCATCTAGGTGGTTTTTTTATTTAAGGAGCCTTAAATGGCACTCAAATTTCCAGATGGTTCGGTAGTGGGGTTCGCGACAAAGATTGGTGTTGCTATTCCGTTTACTGAGATTTCCAATGCAAAGCCAGCCATCATTAAACATGCTGCAGGAAAAATTAATAAAGGCGATATTCTTTTGATCGAATCGCCGTGGGGTGGGATTGCGAACCGTGTATCTGTCGCAGGGAAAGTGGATGCGACAGCAGGCACAGAATTGCTTGGCATTGATACGACCGACACAACAATGTTTGTTGAAGGCCGTGGTGCAGGGGCTGTTCTGATTGCTACTGAGTTTGTGGACTTTAGTCAGCAAGGTGAACTGACCAGTTCTGGTGGTGAGCCGCAGACCTACACAGGGAAGTATCTCGAAGATCCTCAGGGACAAGAGTTTCAAGTTCCAGTGGGCCAGACTGCTCGACAGCTTTCTCTAAGCTTGGATCATGACTCTAAGTTGCCTTGGTATGCAGCAGCAGAGGCGGTATCGGTGAAGCGCTTGTTGACGGTGTTTCGTATTCAATTGCCTGATGGGGATACGATTTATGAAAGCGGCTATCTCCACTTTAACCCCAGCATGGGCTTGAACTCTGGTCAACCTATGAAGAACGCCGCGAATTTCTATTTGCGCAGTTCTCGCGGTACCTTGATTGAAGCAGGTGCGTAATGGCGATTAAAAAAGGTCATGCGCCAAAGTCCTTCCCTGCTGAGCTAGAGTTGGTTGGTGGTGGCGAAAGCATCAAGCTCAAGCTGACATACCACAACCGCAAGCCAAGTGAGCTTGAGAACTGGCTCAAGGACTTAGAGGGTTCTAGTGCTCCCTTTATGCCTTCCATGGTGGTGTATCTAGTGAAAGATATGGAGACAGATTACTCTCTTTCACTTGAAGGCATTATGGAAATGGAGGACGAGCGCCCTGGTATCTGCGATGCAATTATTGCTGGGTTTCACCAGACTCGCAGGACAAAACTGCAGGGAAACTAAAAGAGGCTGTCGCAGCTTTTGTCTGGAAGGCTCCGACAGCCGAGCAGCTTAAAGGCACAGGGATGCTACCGAAGCACTACAAAGAGCCTAATGTAGATGTTTTCCCAGAAAACTGGCCTGCATTCTCGCTGTACTTGCGGTACCAGACGCAATGGTTGCAGGGAGCTGCCGGCCCAGCCGGACTTAACTACCAGATTTTCATTGAGGACTTGATTAGACAGGGATTAGATCAAGAAGGGATTGATGAAGTTATGGATGGGGTCAGAGTGATTGAGTCGGCCATGCTGGAGCACTTCTATTCCTAAATTGTTACTTCCCGCTGCCCCAAACTTGCGTTTCCGGTAGCGCTCTTGTTTCAAAAACATAGCACCCGCTCAGGCGGGTTTTTTTACGTCTATCTATTTTTGGTTAGCTAAATGAGTGAACAGAAAGTTGGTACAGCTCGGATAGATATCACGGGCGACGCGTCAGGGATTGAGGCAGCAACGGTCAAAGCGAGTGAGAGCATTCGTGACATGACGAAGGCCGCTCGAGCAGAGTACCGCTCTTTGTCTGAGGTAGAACGTAAGCGCGTTGATGCCCTTATGCGTCAAGGGCAAAGTTTGCGTGAAGCGCTAAGTGGGACGAAGTCAGCAAGCGACGTACTGTTCGATGCACTAAAGGGATTGCCTGTCCCGATTGCTGCAGGAGCAGGGGCAATAGCGGCTATGGGCATTGCGGCGGCACAGGGGGCGAGCGAGCTTAAAGAGTTAAATAAGCACTTAATCATGACGGGCAACTCTGCTGGGTTTACTGTTGATCAGGTTTCCACCATGGCTGCCCGACTTGATGACCTAAAGGGCATCACACGGGGGGCGGCTGTTGGCGCGATTACGCAAGCAATTAGTAATGGCAAAATTGCAAAAGATCAGATTGAGGCTGTAGCAGAGACAGCATTACGAGCAAATCACATTCTAGGCCGAGAAATTTCTGCGACCATCAATGAGTTTGCAAAATTTGGTGACGCGCCAACAGAGAGCGCTGCAAAGCTAAATAAGCAGTACAACTTTCTGACTCTTGAGTTGTATGAGCAAATCCGCGCTTTAGAACAGCAGGGGCGCGCGCAGGAGGCTGCTAGTCTTGCGCAGGAAACATTAGCCCGCGTTACTAATGAGCGTCTAAGTGAAGTTGAGCAGTCACTTGGTTTTGTTGAGCGGGCGTGGAATGCTGCAGGCAGGATGGCCGGTGATGCGTGGGACAAGTTTAAAGGGCTTGGTCGTGAGAGTACGGCTAGAGAGATTATTGCTGCGCAAGAAAAGCAGATTCAAGACTATCTAGCTAACATAGATAGTCTTAGTCGATTTGGCGTCAGGGAGGGTATGAGCGATGCTGATGTTGACGCTCTGGGAGGGATCGATAACTCTACTAAAAGTAGTGCCAAGGAAAGTCTTGGGGCGCTAAGAGTTGCAAAGAATGAGTTGGCACGGCAAAAAGCGGAGCTAGCTAAATCCGAAGCAGAGGCGGAGGCACAAGGCAGAGCTGCGGCTGATGCACAACGCAAGATTGAGGCTTCGGAATCTTGGCGTAAACAAGGCGAGCAGGTTCGGTCACGCCAGCAACAGCGTGAAAAAGAAATTGCTGATGCTAAAAAATGGGCTGCTGACATTGGAGCTACTGAAGAAGATCTCGCTAAACGTATTGCCCAGATCAATGAGAAGTACAAGGATCGCAAAACAGGGGGTGGGCGTGGTGCGAGAAACGATGAGGCTACTCGTTTGCTTCAGTCTTACCAACAGCAGGAGGCCTCGCTAAGAGCGCAGCTTCAGGTCAATGACAAACTCGGTACCCATCAAAAACGTTTGGTTGAGTTTGAGCAGCAGATTGTTGATCTAAAAACGAAGAAAACCCTTACTGCTGACGAGCGGTCCTTGCTTCTAAATGAAGGCAAGTTGCGTGCGCAATTGAAAATCAATGCCTCATTGGAGCAGGAGCAGGAAACTCATCAGGCCATTGTTAAGGTGCAGGAGCGCTCTGCTCAGATTATCGAGCAGATGGCTTCCAGCCGCGATAACACTAATGCTCAATATCAGCGGGAACTAGATGCGTATGGCATGGGTGATAAAGCCATGCAACGCCTGCAAGATCAGCGTTCGATCTATAAGGAGTTTGAGCGGTACCAGCGCCAGTTGGCAAACGCTACGGATTTCTCAAAGGCTGGTGCGGCAGCGCAGTACGCTGAAGAAACAGCCAAGATCGAGGCTGAGCTGCAGCGTCGATTATTGATGCAGCAGAACTACTACGCAACGATTGATGAAATGCAGGGCAGTTGGTTGCTAGGTGCGAATCATGGCCTTGCCAACTACGCGGACGAGGCGGCTAACGCTTTTCTGAATACGAGCAATCTGGTTAACAAGTCCTTCAAGTCGATGGAGGACTCGTTAGTTGAGTTCGCCCGTACCGGTAAGCTCAGTTTTTCTGATTTGGCGGATTCAGTTATTCGTGACTTGATGCGCATTATGATCCAGCAATCCGTCATGGGGCCGCTAGCCAGTATGTTTGGTGGGTTGTTTGGCGGCGGCGCTGGTACAGGAAACCTGACTGGCGGTAGCCTATCAGGGGCTACGTGGTTTGGCACCCCGGCTGTTGGCGGTGGTGGGTTATCTGGGTTGGCCAAGCTTTGGAGTGGCGGCTATACCGGTGACGGTGGCAAGTATGATCCGGCGGGCATAGTGCACAAAGGAGAGGGCGTTTTAAATGCCGATGAAATCAGAGCCATTGGTGGTGAGGCTGGGTTTAATGCCTTACGTCAAAGCATACGTGGCATTGGGCACTCAATGGGTGGGATGGCAAGTAAGCCAGTTGCCACGCCTCAGTTAATGGCGCCAAAGCAGCAGCAACAGCAACCTATAAACATCTATTCAACCGTACACGCTGCGCCTGGTACTAACGCGGCAGAACTAAGCGCCATGCTGGATCAGCGCGATAAGCAGCTTCGTTACCAGATTTACGAAGAGCTTCGGCGTGGCCGAGTTGAGGTATAGCGCCACCTGCGGGTGGTTTTTTTATTATCAGACCTCGGTGCATCCGGGGTTTTTTGTTGGTGAGTTATGGCAATAAAAACTTGGCCGACCAGCATTTCCCCAGAGTCTGCAGATGTAGGTCTAAAGCAAGACGTGCAGCGTAATCGGTCACGTTCTGGCAAGACCTCCACATTTGAAATGCCGGGTGCTACGTGGGTGATGACGCTTACATTTCCAGACTCATCGGAGTGGTCGGGTAGGCCGCGCCTAGAGGCGCTGATTACAAGTTTGCGGGGCGGTGCGAATCGGTTGTCTGCTCCGCATTTTGGCAGACCTTATCCGAATGGAACACTAAGCGGGGTCCCTGTTCTAGCATCTGCTGTGAAGGCAGGTAATGGCACGTTATCGCTAAAGAACTGCAACGGGACGTTGAGGGCGGGTGACTTTATTGGTTTGGGCGGGCAACTACTGATGGTTGAGAGCGATGTTGCTCCAGTTAGTGGGAGCATGGTTGTTCAAGTAAACCCGGCAGTGCGGTTGCCGCAGCCTGTTGGGACTCCCATAGTATGGGACCGGCCGCATATTCTCTGGGTTTTAAAAGAGGATGAGGATCCGGTGAAGTTCCCATACAGATCTGGAATGTACCGGCCAAGTTTTGCCATTGATTTGATTGAGGACTGGTCATGAGCAGGGGGCTAACAACTGAGCAGCGAATAGCAGCGAAGGCGCCGCATAGGATGGTAATAGCCCTTGTGGATGTCCATTTTTCATCTGGAAGGCTAGCACTGGCGCTTTCACCGTGGGATGTGAGCCATAGCGGTGTTACGTATCACCGTACAGGGCCTTTAATGAAGATCGAGGCAGCGCATGAATCCTCAAAATCTTTTGAGGGCATCGTTATTTCAATGTCAGGGCTTGATTCTTCAATCATGGCGCTTGCGGCAAATGAGCCTTACCGCGGCAGGCTGGTTCGCGTGTTGAAGGCGTATATCAATCCTGAGAATGGCGATCTTATTGGTGACCCAAAGGTGCAATTTATTGGCCGTGTCCGTTCTATGCCGATTGCTGAGAACAATAACGAGTGCACAGTTTCACTACGTGCTGAGCATTACGAGGCAGAGCTGCAGCGTCCTGCTCCTTTGCGTTTGAACAATGCCGATCAGGAGCGCCTGTACTCCGGTGATAAGGGGGCTGAATACGCTGATCTGCTAGAGGACAAGGTTGTGGTGTGGCCAGCGCGAGAGGCATTGATGAAATGATGAAACGACATAGCGATTGGCCAGAGAAGTTGGCCGAATTTATAGAAGCCCGCCGCAAGCGGGCTTTTTCGTGGGGGCAGCAAGATTGTGCATTGTTTGCCGCTGACGGAATTTTGGTGATGACAGGCGTTGATCCGGCGGAAGGCCTGCGGGGGTATCGGTCTGCGAGTGGCGCAGCAAAGCGGATTAAGCAGGCAGGCGGAATGCGTGAGTTGGCGGCATCGTTTCCTGAAAAGCCTGTGGGTCTTGCCCAGCGTGGTGATTTGGTTTTGGCCGATGTGGATGGGCGTGAGTCATTTGGTCTTGTTGTTGGCGCTGGGGTTTGGTGTGGTCCGGGTATGGATGGTTTAGTGTTCCGGCCTATGTCGGATGTGGTAGCAGTTTTTGAGGTGTAGGCATGGCAGCAGTTGTTCCTGTTATTGCCGCAGCCCTTTCAACGGCTGTTGGCAAGTTCGTCGCGACAATGGCGCTGTCGTTGGCGCTGGGGTCGTATCAGCAGAGTCGTGCGCGTAAAAAGGCCCGCGAGGCTGAACGTGCGCAGCGTGATGCCTATAACCGTAGCCTCAAGGACAGGCACGTCACAGTGCGGTCGGGCGTTTCTACACGTAAGTATGTGCTTGGCCGTGTTCGCGTTGGCGGGACGCTGATGCATATTGAATCAAACGGCAAGCACAATACAGCGTTAGATTCGATACTCGCGATGGCGTGCAACCGGTGCGCACTAGATGGTTATTACTTGGGGGATGAGTTTGTTGCTGTTAGCGCCTTCCCCGGGGATAAGTATGGCAATCGAAAAGAGATAGATTTTCGTCAGTCGGCTGAAGTGGTGCCTGGTACCAATAAAATCACACTGACGCATATGCCTGTTAATGCGACCTCTGTGCGAGTATCGCAGTTGTTAGGGATTCCGTACCCTAAAGATGATGTATCGGTTAATGGTGATACAGTCACCATCAATCATAAAGGCACGTCAAAAAACATCGTCATTATTACGTATAAGTATTTCGGGCCGCACAAAATTCGGATGATCTTTAAGGACGGTGATCCGAACCAGCTTACGGATGGTTGGGCTGATGTGGAAACGCCATTGTGGACGAGTGAGCATAGGCTGCGTGGTGTAGCGTACTTGCGCATGCTGAACTTATGGGACGAGGATATCTACCACTCTGGAGCGCCACAAATTGGCGCAGTCCTTAAAGGTGGTTGGGTTGATGGTCATCCGTATTTCGACCCTCGAACCGGCAGCAATCCACAGTACACGACGAACCCTGCAATCCTAGCTGCTTGGTATATGACGTTGCCGCGCAGTAAAGGCGGCATGGGTATTCCTGATGAGTGGGTTGATTGGCCTTATGTTTCTGCTGCTGCAAATATTTGTGATGAGCTGATAACGGTCAAAAAGCTGGATGGTAACGGCCACGAGAGCATCAAGCGTTACGAGTGCAACACGCTTATAGACACTGGAAGCCCACCCGCCGATAACTTGAACATCATTCTGTCGTCCATGGCGGGTGATTATGTGTTTACAGCAGGGCGGTACCGCATTTTTGCGGGTGCATTCCGGCCGGCAATGGTGGTCATCACTGATGACGATATTGTCGGTGATAAAGATATTTCGCTAGATAAGTCGGGGCAAGATGATGCGCCGGCAAACGTGGTCACCTCAACGTTCATTAATGAGAGCCGTAATTGGCTTGAGTCCAGTCCGCGGCCTGTGCGAAATGAGGCGTATGTCCAAACTGATGGTGCAGAGTCACCTTTAGATTTATCGCTGCCAGCAACGACGGATGAGCGTCAAGCAGCGTACTTGATGGGGGTGGCGTTAGAGTCGGCACGCCCGTCTATGGCAGGTGAGATTCCAGTGCTTGGTGTTGGTGAGGATCTGGCTGTCATGGACACGGTTCAGTTGGATTTGTCCAATAGACCTGAATACGCGGGTAGAACTTTCCAGATTGTTAATCGCGTTGATAATTGGGACGGCACATTTAACCTAACGATTCAAGAAATCCGCGCTAATGTGTGGTCGCTTGACCCTGATACTTTCCTGCCAACGGATCCTGCGCCGGTACCAGACACTAGCTATTTGTGGAACGTGGCACCCATCACCAATTTCATGGTTGGTGCGCAGCAGCCTCAGTCGTTAGCGGATGGCACAGCAGTTATCAGAATTGATCTGACATGGGACTTGCATTCTCAACCCTATGTTAGAGAAGGTGGCCGGATTGAGGTTAGGTATCGCATTCCTTCAGGGGATTGGATTTCCGTGCCGCCTGCTCTTGGCAGCGAAACAGGCACATCTTTTACGGCCGCTCTAGAAAATGGGCTTGAGTACCAATTTCAGGCGCGTGCAGTCAATGGTGTAGGTGCGGCCTCCAATTGGACGGACAACTGGATTGATTACGATGGGGTACGTCCACCGCCGCCAGCTATAACGTCTTTGACCGCTAAGGGGATTCTGTACGGTATTGATCTTGCATGGTCATTCCCTAGTACAAAGAATGCATTGCGCCATACGGAAATCAGGCACGGCCTTACTAACAAGTTTGCTGACTCTGTGCCGCTTGGTGATTTCGCCTATCCAACGAATATGCACACTAGGGCTTTCCTGCCGCCGGGGCGGGTAGAGTTTTTTTGGGCGCGTTTGGTAGATGCGAACGGCACTGATGGCCCATGGTTTCCAGATGTTAGTGCGCCTGGTATCAGGGGGATGGTGTCAGCTGATGCTGAGGGATACAACGAGCTAATAACTCAGCAGATCCTAGAGTCAGCGCTTGGCGATCAGATCTGGAACGGTATTCAATCGTTGCCGGACATTCAGCAAAAGCTTGATGAACTGAGCGGAGCTGGTCAGCATGACCCCGAGCAAGCGTATTTGTCTGGAAGCGTAGTCGTTGATAACGGGAAGATGTACAGGGCAAAGAAGGACGTGCCCGCACAGACGCCCATTACCAACGAGGCTTACTGGCAGTACATCGGTGACTATGAGTCGATTAATGACGCGATTGCAGCACTGGCTTTGCAAACCCGCGAAAACACGCAGCAGATAGAGGAAATTGAGGGTGTTGTTACGGCAACGGCCACCAGCACTTCTACGCTGATGTCTGCTTATCGAGACAATGACGACGGCGAGGGCCTGCTTTCTGATGTATTGAACACGTGGGATGCTATGGCGTGGATTAGCGATCTACGCAGGACTCGCGTGACAGCTGAGCAGGCCGAAGCCATTGTGCAGCAGCAGGTAGGTGCACAGCTTGCAGGTGTGGTGTCGACGGTCGAGGATATTAGCCAATCGGTTGTTGATATCGAGGGTAAGTTTAATGCCACCCGTTCAGTGCGTGTGTCGGTAGACGATAACGGCACTTTTTACACAGCAGGGTATGGCATAAGTCTTTCTAACGAGTCCGGTGTTACGCAGTCACAGTTCGTGGTGATAGCAGATAACTTTGCTGTGATGTACGCGCCTAATGGTACTCCCATGGCCGTGTTCTCTATCCAAAACGGCGTCGTTTCAATTAACACCGCCTTGATTGGTGACGCGACCATCGGGACGTTGAAACTTGCGGAGTGGATTCGATCCACATCCATGGTAGGTAACCAACCGGTCATGGAGTGGAATACCAGAACGGGTCAGCAAGTGACACGTTCTAGATCAGGAGATTGGCTGGTGGTGCGTAACGGGTACGGTAGTTATACGCAATACGTACCGACAGGTGTATGGGTGACTGAAGATGGTGTATTTGGAGGGCATAGCATGTGAGCGATGGTTTGGCAGGTGTTAGGGTTCGCGACCACCTAACGGGCGAACTGAAACTGGATACAGAAATTCGTGCCGGTAGGGTTATTGATGTGATTACAACCACATCGGGTACGGGGACTGCCGTTAGTGCTGGGTTATTGGAGGGCGAACTCTTTTTTAGGGTGGGTCTTGTTTCTAGCCCTAGTGCTTATCCAAGCACAAACTTCGTGCGAGAGTTAAAAATCTTGAGTGTGAGCGCTTCTGGCCAAACTCTTTCTTGGCGTTTTGAATGGTCTAAAGGAGGGCTGCCGGCAGGTTACTCCTACCAGATTCTTTACGGGGTGTATTGATGGCTGCGGGGATTAAAGTCAGGAATCGCCATGGAACGATTCAAATAGGCCAAGACTACTCAAACTTTGCTTTAGATGGGGGTAGAAAAAACTTCTCTGTTATCGCTAGACCAACGGGTTTTTTACACAATAGCGATCCCCCATCAGGGACTACGGCAGACTCCATCATTGTTTCTGACAACCTTTATGATCAGCCGTATTACGGTTGGAACTGGGGGTATTGCTGGGTGTTTAAGCCCGCGGATAAGGTTTCGGTTTCGGGTGTGGCAGGAAAAAGGGTACGCAACCCATTAACTGGAAAACTTGTTTTTGACAGTAGTCACCGTTACCTGCGCATTGTCGATTATGTGCGTACTGGTAGCAACCTTATAAAAACTTACCCTGCCGGGCGAAAGTACCGTGTGGCACCTCTTGCGTGGAGAGGTCTAGATATTATCAAAGATGCTGGCTGGGATCAGTGGGTTGGAAATTTGTATACGCAGAGTTTTCGCTCTATGAAGTACCAGATTAGCAATAGCACTTTAACTATTACGCAGCTCAACGAGTCTGATGGCGAGATTTTTGACGGCCCACCAGGATTGGCCGGGCAGGTGGGCGGTGACCCATACATAGAACTGTTGGTCGTTGATATGACGGGGTATCCCGGTGTTACCTAATAACTTGAATGCCCGCGAAAGCGGGTTTTTTTTATGGAAGAAATATGCAAGCCATTACACAAATGCTGATGAACAATGTTAATCAGCGCATGACAATTGAGTTGCTCAATGGGATGAATCACGCAATCAAGGCTGAGTTTGACAAGGTTCATGCGCAATTGCTGGCGGTTGAAGCTGAGCGTGATGAGTTACGCGAAAAGCTAGGCATAGGACAGCCCACAGAGCATGCTGTGGAGCCAGAGCAGCAGGAGGAAAGCTGATATGTGGCATAGAGCAGGGACGATAACAGTCACGAAGGGCAGCAAGACGGTCACTGGCGCTGGCGGCACAGCATGGGTGCAGAATATTCGTGTTGGTGATGCGCTGCAGGGGCCGGATGGGCGATATTACGAAGTCACGAATGTGGCAAGTGATACAGCACTATCTATAGAGCCAGCATATATGGGAAACACGGCATCGGGTCAGTGGTACCAGATTCTTCCTATTCTTGGCCAACAAAAACGATTAGCAGATAGGGCTGCTGAATTGGTGGGTGCTGTGGGACTTTTGCCGGGTAATGTGGCAGCAAATGAACGCCGCATTGCAAATGCGGAGCAGGCCATGCTGACCAAAATCGGCAACCTTTTGGGCCTCCAAAACCCGAAGCAAAGCCAGCTCAATTTGGGCGTGATTCAGTCACTAGCGGGAGAGGTTTTTAATTCCGACAACTGCACGGTCTTGGAAAACGCACATGGCATATCGTTTAGGCATCCCCAAGGGCTGCAGCTTTGTATAGCGACACCAGAACAAATAACCTCAATGTCTGCATACGGAAATATCTATCGTGGCACTGAGAAAAACTTCAATTGGCCACAACCTTTTATTCGCCGACCAGGTGGGGCAGCAACGCCCTCATACGTCTCGCTTTCAGGAGAGGTAACTACAGCAGGGTATATCGGCATTTCTTGCGTTTTTGGTGCGACTAACGCAACAGCCTACAGCGTCAACATGATGGGCGCCCAAGCCTCTGCAGGCGGCTGGCCTCTTGTTATTGGGGTAGGACAATGGAAACGCTGATCACTTCCATTTACCCACTGCTAAAACTAGCAGAGGCATAAGCGTGTTATGACTGACGATTGTCCATCGTTTGAAGTTTCCGAATGCCATGGCTTGCCCTGTTCCATTGGCCCAACCCATTGTTGTGCCTGACACTGCGGCGGTTGATGGGCCGCTAGAGAATGGCTGTGGAAAATCCCAACGCTGATTGATAGAAGAAAATAATGCACCTTCTGGATTGGTGCTTGCGACTGCACTAAGAGAGTGCAAACACAGCTGAAGCCCCGTTGGATGTCGATACGACACCCCGTTAGAGTTTTCCAAGACCGTGCAGTTGTCGGTATTAAAAACCTCCCCTGCTAGCGACTGAATCACGCCCAAATTGAGCTGGCTTTGTTTGAGGTTTTGCAGGCCAGCAAGGTTGCCGATTTTGGTCAGCATGGCCTGTTCCGCATTTGCAATGCGGTTTTTTTATATCTAAGGAAATTATGAAAATCACCTTATCACCAACGGGAGAGCCATACGGCCACCCGTTTAGCGATGCTCTGTTATTAGAAAGACAGGGCGAGGTATTAATCATCAATGGGATGCGTTTGGATTTTAGCGTAATACCAAGTGGTGCTACGCTGCCAGACGGCGCAGAGAAAACAGGATGCCCATACGTAGTGGGTGACATTGAGCGCAGCGAAGAAGGGCAATTGCAAATCACGCTTCTCTTACCGCATGCGGCAAATGCACCGCGTGATGCACGTTTTCCAGTGCCGATTGTTAACCCCGTAGATGGAGTTGTGCCGTTACCAGAAACGAATTGGCCAATTCTAGTACCAGAGCAGAGTGATGGAGAGCAGCATGGCAATTGATCTAACGGGTTTGATTACAGCAGAGCAAAAAGCCTCTCAAGCGGCGCGGGCCGAGCAAGAGCGTATCAATGCAGAGGCTCGGCAGTATCTAGACAGCACGGACTGGTACGTGATGCGATTTCGTGAAACTGGTGTTGAAGTCCCCGAGGATGTGCGTGTAAAGCGCCAAGCAGCCCGCGACCGTGTTATTCAGCTTGACGACTGACCTCTGGCGCGTAGTATTGCGGCTTGTTTTCGCCCCAGTGTGCTGCGGGATAGCTTGCGGGCTAGGTCACGGCCATGCGGGTGGTAATAACGCAGTAGCATGCGCGTGGACTGGTGGCCCGTCACTTTAGCTAGGTCGGCGGCTTGAAATACGCTAGCTAGGCGTGATGTCGACTCATGGCGTAGATCATGAAAGTGCAGGTCTTTAAAGTAGTGGTCTCGGGGCATGCGGTTGTACTGCTTACATAAAGCCTCATATGCCTTACGGGAGTTTTTAACAGCTCTGGCGAATGCTTGGGTGATGGCGCTAGTGGATATATCAAAGACCTTTCCTTTAGGACTTCGATCAGCTAAGTAGCGGCGCAGGGCATCTTTTGCAAACGGGGATAAGGGGACATAGCGTACTTTCCCGTTCTTTGTCTCGGTTAGCGTGATAACGCCAGAGGTCATATCAATCTGTGGGCGTTGCAGTCCTACTATTTCAGATCGACGCATTCCAGTTTCGACGGCCAACATCATGATTGTTGGTAGTGTTTTGGATCTCGTATTGCGGATAAGCCATTCCAGCTCGGAGCGTGGGCACTCAGTAATGGGTATGCCTCGGTGCTGGATGCGATCAAATACGCGGCGGTCGCGGGCATTGTCTGCTTGTGGCCATCGAACTTGGGCGACAGGGTTTGTTAGTCCTGGCATCCCCCAATCTTTTGCGGCAACAGTATAGACGTGCGAGAGGAAAGCGAGGCGTCTAGTCACTGTGGCTGGTGCTCGATCCTCAAGCCATTCATCACGTAATTTCTGTATGTCAGTTTGACTGATTCTGTTTAGCGGTCTACCGATTAGCAGGGTTTCAGACCATACATTGATTAGTGAATTTTCTTGTGCGTGTCCTTTTTTCTTACTGGAAACTTCAGATTTATAGCGCTCAAAGGCTTCCTTTAGAACAGGGCAGGCTTTAGCGATTCTTTTTGTACGTTGATTCATTGCGAGCAAAAGCCGCTATTGAACCATTTTTGTCGCCCCTGCGTTTGTAGGGGCTTTTTTATTGGAGGCCACTATGCAGCCCCAAAGGATACACACGATGCACAACGATGCGATGCATCTGCCGATCACTACGGGGTCGGCTTTTTTAATTTATGGATGGACGTTGCAAGAGTTGGTGCTGATCTTGTGGGCGTTGTATGTGGTCATTTTGATTGTGACGAAGTTGCCGGAGCTGCATAGGGCAGTAAGTCGCATCTATGTTTGTGTGCAGGGCCGTTGTGCCAGACTAAAGGAGTGGTGGCGTGGATCTAAGAACTAAAGCAATGACAGCTGCGGTAGCAATCGCGGCTGGATCGCTGACTCTTTATAGTGACGACCTAAACAATATGCTTAGCCGCTGGGAAGGGGAGGGGCAGAACATTGTGTACCCAGACAAACTAGCTGGAAACCTGCCCACAGTGTGCCGAGGGCTAACCAAACACACAGTAAACGAGCCTATCGTTATTGGGGATTATTGGTCGCCAGAAAGATGCGAAGAGGTGGAGCGTGTCGTTGTAGAGAAAGGGCAAATTTCTCTGGCTGAATGCTTACCAGCAGATATCAGGCAAGGGGCGTTTGATGCTGCCAGCGATATGGGGCATCACTATGGAAACCCACGGACGTGTGCAAGCAGAGCTGTTGGCTTGATGTGGGAGGGGAGATGGGAGGAGGCATGCGACGCTTTCGCTCATGCTCCGAGCGGTCGCCCTGTTTGGTCCTATGTTGGCCAACAGTTCTACCGTGGGCTTTATCACCGCGCTCTAGACAGGAAGAAACTATGCATATCAAGTCTGGATTAACAGGGGCCGCTATTGCAGCGGCTATTTTTTTGGCTGGCTGGTGGGTGCAGGGCTGGCGGTATGAGGCGCAGCTTTCTGATTTAAAGGCTCAGCACTCACTAGAGCTGGCTGCACGCATGACTGATGTTGCACATGCAGAGGCCTTGGCTCGTCAGATAGAGCATGAACTAACTGAAGCAATGGAGATAAGGGATCGTGAGACACAAGAGCAGATTAAGCAAATTGCTATTACTGAGCGGCTTGCTGCTGATCAGCGCGTGCGGGACGCCGCAAAAGAATACGCTGCCCGCTACAGGCGAGACGTTGCGCTTGCCACCGCTGCCGCAGAGCGCGAGGCAGCAGACACCGCCATCCGAATGTTTACCGAGCTGCTTGGAGAACTTGATGGGTTGGCGGAAATCTACGCAGCAGAGGCTGACAGGCGGCGAGTAGCAGGATTAGCGTGTGAGGTTGGGTACGATAGCATCAGAAAACGTGGCGCGACGCAGTAGACGGCTTATAGAAGAGGTTTAAGCGTCCACGTCACGACTCCAAACACAGTCAGCTCTTGCCCATCATTAAGCTCGATGTCTGGAAAGTCTGGATTTTCGGCCAGCAGTTTGATGATGCCATTCTGCTTGTACAGGCGCTTCACAGTGTAGTCACCGTCAACTATGGCTAGAACGATGCTGCCATGTCTTGCGATGAGGGATGTATCGACCATTACATGGTCACCGTCCCAAATGCCTGCATTACGCATTGAGTCGCCGCGCACAGCAACACAGTATGTTGTGCCTGCGTGCTTGATTAGTAGATCGCTGATGTCTAATGTTTTGCCAACTTCAGTTGTGCATGGGAGAGGGAAGCCGCACTGCACAGTAGCGTCTAGTGCTGTGACTAGGCAGGGGGAGTTTGGTGTTATAGGGATGGGTTTAGACATGGCGCACTGGTACTGATTAAAAAACCAGTATTTTAGTGCGGTTTGATGGTGAAAAAGTTACCGAGTGTGTGCGTAGAGGGTATGCGGCGGCTACCTAAATTTTTTAGACTGGCCGCCTCAATTCCCGCCGACGAGAGTTATTTGCGGAAAAGTGCAGAATATGCGGAAAAAAAGGGCTTAGAGATTTCTCTCTAAGCCCTTGGTATTCTTGGAGGCGCAAGCCGGAATCGAACCGACCTACACGGATTTGCAATCCGGTGCATAACCTATCTGCCATTGCGCCATAGCATTTCCTTGCGGAAATTGTTTTTGGAGTAATTCGCGATGGTTTCATGCAGCCGTACAAGTACGATGCAGACCTGAGCGCGTTGCTCCAAAAGAAAAGAACTATAGCGTGTATACGACGGTTTGGCAAGGTGTGTGGCGCTAATGTTGGCCTTTTGTGCACATGAAATTTCATGTGTTGCCGTCATTGTTAGGTTCCGTCAACGTTACAAGCGGGGTTTTTGCCTAGCTGTAATTCTTGCTATGCTACTGTTTGCGCAGTGTTAAGACTGCTTTTACTTTGGTGTGAGCCTGATACCGTGTCTTTGTTATCGCTTTATTCCCGTTTCATGTCTGGTCGTACTTCTGTATTGCGCTGGGTGCTGTATGGCGCTGTGGCAGTGACGTTGGCGGCATGTGGAAGTACGAGTGGAACTAAGGATGGCTATTATGTGGTGCAGCGTGGCGACACCTTAAGTAAGGTGGCGCGTCAGCATAATCAAAGCTTGTCGTCACTGATGCGCATGAACAATATTTCTAACCCTAACCGTATAACGGTGGGGCAGCGCTTGAAAGTACAAGGTGGTTCAGCAGCGCCTGCGGCAGCGTCAAGCGGGCCTACAGGCAGTGCAGGCAGCAGCACTGCGTTGCCGCCGCGTAATGCGTCTACCAATTCAGTGGCCGCGCCGCGCAATATTAATTTGATTTGGCCGGCAGCAGGTACGTCTAAGCGTGGTGTGTCGGCGGCGCACTCTCAAGGTGTGTATATCGCTAATACGGCAGGTACGCCGGTCAAAGCGGCGGCGGCAGGTAAGGTTATTTATTCAGGTGATGGATTGCGCGGCTACGGTAATTTGTTGATCGTGAACCACGCTAATAACTTTTTAACGGTATATGCGCATAACCGCCGTTTGCTGGTGTCCGAGGGGGCTACGGTGACTCAAGGTCAAACCATTGCCGAGATGGGAAATTCGGGTACATCGCAGGTGCAGCTCTATTTTGAGCTGCGTTATAACGGTAAACCGGTAGATGCACTGCGCTATCTGCCTAAGAAGTGATGATGTAAAAAAGCCTGGTAAATCCGGGCTTTTTTGTAAGTGTACGCAACAGTTCTCTCTGTGATCTAGGGTAAGTACCTATACGACTTCAAAAAGGTTGCACCTAGAATTCGCATATCTATCATTAAGGTTGCACCTTTTAAATTTATAAGGTTGCAACCTCTCTGTCTGTAAGTGAGAGGGTTATGAGTGCAACGACACTAGGGGTGAAAGTAGACGCCGAATTACGTGGGCGTATACGCGAGGCGGCTGAACGCATTGGAAGAACTCAGCATTGGTTCATCAAGCAAGCCATTTTTTCGTTCTTGGAAGAAATCGAGTCGGGTAAGTTACCGCCATCCTTAGCCTATCTTGCCCAGACAGAGGGTGAGAAAGGGGTGGATCTGGAGCAAGCCGGTTTGAGCGTGGGCGACAATGAGCCTACACAGCCGTTCTTGGAATTTGCCCAATCTATTGCACCACAATCTGTGTTGCGTGCTGCGATTACTAGCGCCTATCGTCGCGCCGAAGAAGACTGTTTGCCTGGCTTGATTAGCCAAGCACGCAGCAAAGACCAAGCTAAAGTACGCGAGTTAGCCCGTAAGCTGGTGACAGCGTTGCGTGCTAAAGGTCAAGGCAGTGGTGTGGATGGTTTGATCCACGAGTTCTCGTTGTCTAGCCAAGAAGGCGTGGCCTTGATGTGTTTGGCCGAAGCATTGCTGCGTATTCCTGACCGTGCCACACGCGACGCATTGATTCGCGACAAAGTGAGCAAAGGCGAATGGCAAGCTCACCTGAACTCCGGTTCTATGTTTGTGAACGCGGCGACATGGGGCTTGATGCTGACTGGCAAATTGGTGACCACCAGCAGCGAAAAAGGTTTGAGTTCCGCCATTGGTAGACTGATCAGCAAAGGTGGTGAGCCATTGATCCGCAAAGGTGTGGACATGGCGATGCGTTTGATGGGCGAGCACTTTGTGTGTGGTGAAACCATTTCTGATGCCTTGGCAAATGGCAGAAAATGGGAAAACAAAGGCTTTAGCTACTCTTACGATATGTTGGGCGAAGCTGCGATGACCGAAGAAGATGCGGCACGCTACTACGCGTCTTACGAGCAAGCCATTCACGCGATTGGTAAAGCATCAGGTGGCAAAGGTATTTACCAAGGCCCTGGTATTTCTATCAAGTTGTCTGCGCTGCACTCTCGTTACTCTCGTGCCCAGTACGACCGTGTGATGAGCGAGCTGTTGCCACGCGTTAAAGCATTGACGATGTTGGCGCGCCAATACGATGTGGGTCTGAATATCGACGCCGAAGAAGCGGATCGTCTGGAAATTTCGTTGGATCTGTTAGAGGCCCTGTGTCAGGACCCAGATCTGGCCGGTTGGAACGGTATTGGCTTTGTGATTCAAGGCTACCAAAAACGTGCTCCATACGTGATCGACTATGTGATCGATTTGGGTAGACGCACTAACCACCGTTTAATGGTGCGTTTAGTGAAAGGCGCGTACTGGGATACGGAAGTTAAACGTGCGCAGGTTGATGGCTTGGAAGGCTACCCTGTTTACACCCGCAAAATCTACACCGACATCGCGTACTTGGCATGTGCGAAAAAACTGTTGAGCGCACCGGATGCGATCTTCCCGCAGTTTGCAACACACAACGCCTTAACGTTGGCTGCTATTTATGAAATGGCAGGCTCTAGCTACTACTTGGGTCAGTACGAGTTCCAGTGCTTGCACGGTATGGGTGAGCCGTTGTACGAAGAAGTGGTAGGCCCTGTTAGCCAAGGTAAATTGGCACGTCCTTGCCGTATTTACGCACCAGTAGGTACACACGAAACACTGTTAGCGTACTTGGTACGGCGTTTGCTGGAGAACGGTGCGAACTCCTCGTTCGTAAACCGTATTGCCGATGAAAACGTCTCTATTGATGAGCTGATCCGTGATCCTATTGATGAAGCTGAAAGCATCAGCCCAGTAGGCGCACCTCACCCTATGATTCCGCTGCCAGCAGAGTTGTACAAAGCGCAGGGCGAGAACCGTCAGAATTCCCAAGGTTTGGACTTGTCCAACGAACACCGTTTGGCATCGTTGTCGGCAGCATTGTTGTCCAGCACCACCAACAACTGGCACGCCAGCCCAGCCACATTGGCTGTGGTAGATGAAGCGCGTGAGCAGGCTGTGCTGAACCCAGCTGACCACCGTGATGTGGTGGGTAAAGTAATTTTCAGCTCTGCTGCTGAAGTAGATGCCGCGTTGGTACGTTCGGTAGCTGCTGCACCAATTTGGCAGTCCACAACTGAGCAAGAACGTGCTCGTTGCTTGCTGCGTGCGGCTGACCTATTGGAAGCCCAGCAAACCACCATGATTGGTTTGATCGTGCGTGAAGCGGGTAAAACCTTTGCGAATGCGGTAGCAGAGATTCGTGAAGCGGTAGACTTCTTGCGCTACTACGCTAACCGTATCGACCAGCATTTCTCTAATGACAGCCACCGTCCTTTGGGTCCTGTGGTGTGTATTAGCCCTTGGAACTTTCCGCTAGCTATTTTCTTGGGTCAGGTGTCTGCGGCATTGGCTGCCGGTAATACCGTGTTGGCTAAACCTGCTGAACAGACTGGTTTGATTGCCGCCCAAGGTATTCGCTTCTTGCACGAAGCGGGTGTGCCACACGACGTTGTGCAACTGTTGCCTGGTGAGGGTGATGTGGGCGCGATGTTGGTGGGCGATGATCGTGTTCAAGGCGTGATGTTCACCGGTTCTACCGAAGTGGCTAAACGTATTTCGGCTACCTTGGCACAGCGTGTGAATAACAATGGCCAACCTATCCCGCTGATTGCTGAAACCGGTGGTCAGAACGCGTTGATCGTGGATTCTTCCGCGTTGCCAGAGCAAGTGATTGCTGACGTACTGAACTCTGCTTTCGACTCGGCTGGTCAGCGTTGTTCGGCACTGCGTATCTTGTGTGTGCAGGAAGACGTGGCTGACACCGTGATCACCATGTTGCGTGGTGCGATGCGTGAATTGCGTGTGGGTAACCCTGACGTGTTGTACGCCGATGTGGGCCCCGTGATTGATGCTGAAGCACAAGGCAATATCCGCAGCCACATTGACACTATGCGCAGCCGTGGTTTTGATGTAGAGCAGTTGCCATTGGGCGACGCATGCCAGCACGGTACGTTTGTGCCACCAACCATCATCCAGATCAAGAGCATTGCGGATGTAGAGCGTGAAGTGTTCGGCCCTGTGCTGCACGTCATGACCTACAAGCGTGCCGAGCAAGATGCCTTGCTGAAAGCCATCAATGACACTGGCTACGGTCTGACCTTTGGGGTGCACTCCCGTATTGATGAAACCATCAACCGTTTGGTAGCCCAAGTACACGCCGGCAATATGTACGTGAACCGCAATATTGTGGGTGCGGTAGTAGGTGTACAGCCATTTGGTGGTGAAGGCTTGTCGGGTACTGGTCCTAAAGCGGGCGGTCCTATTTACTTGAATCGTTTGTTAAGCCAGCGTCCAGACCAGTTGGTGCTGGGTGGTAAAGCACAAAAAGCAGCTAGCAACGAAGCCTTGGAAAGCCTGCAACAGTGGGCCGATAAACATGGCGAAAAAGATCTAAGTCAAAGCTTGAAACACTTGTCTGCTGTGTCGTTGTTCAACACACGCGTTGAATTGCCAGGCCCTACCGGCGAAACGAACACCTACAGCCTACAAGGCCGTGGTGCAGTCGTGTGTGTGCCAGCCACCAAACATGGTTTGCTGGTGCAGGTAGCAACTAGCTTGGCATGTGGTAACGAAGCACTGATCGTGCGTGAAGGCGTTGCTGCAGAAGTTTTGGAACCCGTTTTAACCCAACTGCCTGAAGCTGCTCGTAAGCAGGTGGTCGTGGTGGACTCCCTGAAAGACGCGATGACACGTCGCGTAGGGGGTGTGGTCTTCGAGGGGGATTGTGATGCGCTGAAATCGCTATCGCAGTTCTTAGCGGAGCAGGATGGCCCCGTGTTACAAGCGCAGGGTCGCACCAGTGCAGAGTTGGCTGATGGTCAGCTCTATAGGATGGAGCTGCTGGTAGCAGAACGTTCTCTTAGCGTAAACACCGCGGCTGCGGGAGGGAATGCCACGCTAATGGCAGTAGTCTAATTTTTACTACAACAAGCGATATGCACGGATAGCAATGTGCAGGGACAAGGGGTTTTACACCCCTTGTCTGCCTCAAAAGGGAGAATGCTATGCAATTAGCCAATATGCAGATTACGACGATGTTCGTAATCTATATCGTGGGAATGCTGTTGATCGGATGGCTGGGCTACAGGGCTACAAATGACTTGTCCGACTATATTTTGGGCGGACGCAGACTGGGGCCTTTCGTGGTGGCACTTGCCGCTGGGGCTTCGGATATGAGCGGTTGGTTGCTGATGGGCTTACCAGGCGCGGTCTATGACAACGGGATCTCCGCATCCTGGATTGCCATTGGCTTAACCTTGGGGGCGTATCTAAACTGGCGCTTCGTGGCTGCACGTTTACGTGTGTACACCGAGAAATCTGGGAATGCGCTGACATTGCCCGACTTTTTCTCAAATCGTTTTGAAGACAAATCCAACGTGCTGCGTATTGTGTCGGCCGTGGTAATTCTGGTGTTCTTCACGCTGTATTGTGCATCCGGTGTGGTGGCAGGCGCCAGATTGTTTGAAAGCATGTTCGGTATGTCGTACACCACTGCGATGTTTGTGGGCGCATTCTGCACCATTGCTTATGTATTCATTGGAGGTTTCTTGGCGGTGAGCTGGACAGACACCATTCAGGCTTCCTTGATGTTTACAGCGCTGATCTTGACCCCTCTGGTGGTGATCTTGGGCGCTGGTGGCTTTGCGGATGCAAACGCTGCAGTGATTGCTATTAATCCTTTGCATGCTGATTTGTGGCAGGGCGCCTCATTCGTGGGTGTGATCTCCTTGTTGGCATGGGGTTTGGGCTACTTTGGTCAGCCTCACATTCTGGTGCGCTTCATGGCAGCAGAGTCGGTAAAAACTATCCCTAACGCACGTCGTATCGGTATGACATGGATGATTCTGTGTTTGGCTGGTGCGGTGGCAGTGGGTTACTTCGGTATTGCGTACTTCTCTGCGAACCCAAGTCAAGCCGCTGGCGTGAATGAGAACTCTGAACGCGTGTTCATTGAGTTGTCTATGCTGCTGTTTAACCCATGGATTGCCGGTATTTTGTTGGCCGCCATTCTGGCTGCAGTGATGAGCACCTTGTCGGCACAGTTGCTGGTGTGCTCAAGCTCACTGACTCAAGATATCTACAAAACCTTCATCAAACGCGATGCAACTGATGCGCAATTGGTGTGGTTTGGTCGCGCGATGGTACTGCTGGTAGCCATTGTGGCCATCATCTTGGCATGGGATCCAAATAGCCGTGTGCTGTCTATGGTGAGCTATGCATGGGCAGGTTTTGGTGCAGCCTTTGGTCCAGTGATCTTGCTGTCCGTGTTGTGGCGCAGAATGACTCGCAACGGCGCGTTAGCAGGCATGATCGTGGGTGCTGTAGTAGTGCTGATCTGGAATCACTACGCTTGGTTCGGCTTGTACGAGATTATCCCTGGCTTTATCTTGGGCGCTATCGCAATCGTGGTAGTGAGCTTGATGGGTAAAGAGCCGCAGCATAGTGTTACGGAAGTCTTTGATTCTGTTAAAGAAGATCTCAGTCACGTTAGTCATTAACAGGGCTAGAAGTGCTCAGGAAAACGGGGTGTAAGCCCCGTTTTCTTGTCTTAAATCATAATTTTTCAGAGAAAAAATCGTACTGTTGAGGCATATGGCGTTATAGTTTTGGCATTAAAAAATAATTATTATGGTTTCAATTGTCTGCAAAGGAGGGCAAAACACATTCCATGACTATCTTGTCAAACGCTTAATGGGCATTAAGAGTTAATCCGTTTTAAAAGGCGGCACAAATGAGTTGCGCAGAAGAAAATAAGTTAAAGGGTGGGCTGAAATCCCGCCACTTGACCATGCTATCTATAGCAGGCGTCATTGGTGGAGCGTTATTTGTAGGATCCGGGAAAGTAATTGCGAATGCTGGACCGGCTGCCATTCTGGCGTATATGGGCGGTGGAGCGCTCGTAATCTTAGTAATGCGAATGCTGGGTGAGATGGCCGTTGCTCAGCCTGATACTGGGTCTTTCTCTACCTATGCCGACCGAGCTATTGGTCACTGGGCAGGGTTTACGATTGGCTGGCTGTATTGGAGTTTCTGGTCATTATTGATGGGATGGGAAGCCTATGTGGCCGGTGCGATCTTGCACGGCTGGTTCCCAATGATTCCTATCTGGGGCTACATGTTGATTGTGACCGTGGGGTTAATGGTTGTTAACTTCATGAACGTACGCAATTACGGTGAGTTCGAGTTCTGGTTTGCTTTGATCAAAGTGGTTGCCATTGTGCTGTTTATCATCATTGGCTCGCTGGCGATCGTGCATCTATGGCCTTCTGGCACTACCCAAGGGTGGTCTAACCTAACATCTCAAGGTTTCATGCCTAATGGCTTTGGAGCGGTGGTGGTAGCGTTACTGGGGGCGATGTTTGCGTTTATTGGTGCGGAAATCGTGACCATTGCGGCGGCAGAGTCCGAAAACCCCAGTAAAGCTATTGTGCAAACTACACGTTCCGTAGCATGGCGTATTTCGCTGTTCTACGTGGGTTCGATTTTCATCGTAGTGTGTTTGATTCCCTATAACAGCCCAGGTTTGGGGTTATCCACTGAAGGTACGTATGCCGTTACCTTGAATGCATTGGGTATCCCGCATGCCAGCGAAATTGTGAATTTTGTGGTGCTGACATCGGTGTGTAGTTGCTTTAACTCGGCACTTTATACGTCATCCCGCATGCTGTATTCCTTGTCGCGACGCGGTGATGCACCTCAGTCGTTCCAGAAAGTAGGTCGCAGCACAGGTACGCCGTACGTAGGTGTGGTGGCATCCAGTGTATTTGCGCTGGTGGCTGTGTATTTGACTGCGACTGAAACGATGGATATTTACGATGTGCTGATGCAAGCTACCGGTACTATTGCGCTGTATGTGTACCTATGCATTGCCTTCTCGCAATTGCGTATGCGTCGTAAGCTGATAAAAGAAAAGCGCGAGCTTACCTTCAAAATGTGGTTGTTCCCGTGGTTAACCTATGCGGTTATCGTCACTATTATCAGTGCGCTGATTGTGATGGTGATTGAAGGTACATACCGTACAGAAGTGCTCTACACCACAGGTTTGGCATTGGTGATTGTGCTGCTAGGTGTGATTGTGGACCGCCGACAGGCAGCCACGGCTACTCCTACCGTTAAAGCAGAATAACGCTGATCTATTCGCAAAGAAAAACCGCTCGTGATTACGGGCGGTTTTTTTATGGCTGTTAGCGAAGGTGGCTATGTGTGAAGAGTATGTTTTATGCGAAGGGCTGAGTAGGTTGATATGCTGTATCAAAAAAGTTTCCCTCCACCACCCGATTGTTCTGAATGTGATGATGCTTACAGCCCTTTCTTTTGGGGCGTTGGCACGGTTTGATCCAATTGGTAAATATACGGCTTTTGTTTGTCACAGAAGTACGCATTAGCCGCAACGGCAACCACACTAAAACCGTGGCAAGCGATGGAGGGAAAACGGAGGAAAGTATTTTTTTATTTGGTGTACAAATTAAAAAATACTTTTCGCAGTGCTAGCTACAGCAGCCAGTGGTGAGTAAGTTGGTGCTACGTTCATCACACACGTTGGAAACTGCAGTAAAGCAAGACACAAGCTCAAAAAATAAGCCACCTCTCAATTCATCAAGAAGTGGCTTACACATACGCTAGCAGTCAGCTAGCTAACTCTCTTACTTACGGCAGGAACTACACGTATTAATCCCCAGCATCGAATACAACGGGCAAACACGGAACAAGCCACTTAGCAGTGGAATCAAGCCTAGCCAACCCCACCAGCCTACCGTGCCGCTACTAGCAAGTATCACCAAGACTAGCCCTATAACGACGCGCAAAATTCTATCTATACCGCCTACGTTGGTTTTCATATGGACTCCAGTTATACACAGGTACGTAATGGGTGTGATCCGTTTTGTCACGGACAGAAAATGGTTTTCAGGGTACTGATTAATTGCTCGATTTTGGGATCGGCGATGCGGTAATGTAGGGTTTGGGCATCGCGTCTGTTGGTGATTAGGTTTTCTTCTCGCATCTTGGCCAGATGTTGCGACAGTGCCGATTGGCTTAAGTCTACGTAACTATTTAATGCACCTACCGTCATTTCTTTATGTTCTATTAATAAGCATAAAATCAGTAACCTGTGTTCGTTACCAACGGTACGCAGCATAGCAGCCGCTTGGCTGGCGCCTTCTTGTAAGAAGGTGATGGAGTCAGGTAATGCTGTCATGGTGTGGTCTTGTATTTTAGTTATATCTAATTTAGCATATCCTAAATTAAAAAATCCAGTGAAAGGAAAATGCCATGTCTAAGGATGTTGTTCATATACAGGCTTTTTTTGATGAACCCACCAATACCGTAAGTTATGTGGTGTCTGACCCCGCGACTAAGCAGGCGGCAGTGATTGATCCTGTTTTGGACTACGACCACCGCAGCGGCGCTGTGTCTACGCGCTCAGCACAGAAATTACTGGATTATGTTGGCGAGCAAGGTTTGAAGATTGTATGGATTTTAGAAACCCATGCTCATGCGGACCATTTAAGCGCTGCACCATTTTTAAAGCAGCACACGGGTGCCAAGGTAGCCATAGGCGAACATATCTGTACGGTACAACGCATTTTTAGCGATGTGTTCAATGTGAGTGATGTGTCGGGTGAGGGTGTGGAGTTCGACAAATTACTGAGTGATGGCGAGGTGATAGGCTTAGGTAATTTGCGTATAGAGGTCTTGCATACGCCAGGTCATACACCTGCTTGTGTGGCCTACAACATTGCCGATGCTGTGTTTGTGGGCGATACCTTGTTTATGCCAGATTACGGTACTGCTCGTGCAGATTTCCCCGGTGGTAGTGCCAAGCAGTTGTATCAGTCCATCCGCAAATTACTTGCGTTGCCGCCCCACACGCGTTTGTTTATGTGCCATGACTACAAAGCAGCAGGGCGTGATGAGTATGCATGGGAAACCACGGTGGCTGAGCAACGTGCCAAGAACATACATATACACGACGGGGTGGATGAAACCACCTATGTGACGTTGCGCGAAACTCGTGATGCAACGCTGGCGGCGCCTGTGTTGTTGTTGCCATCGGTACAAGTGAATATCAGGGCAGGGAACTTACCTGAGCCAGAAAATAATGGCGTCTCGTATCTGAAAATTCCAGTGAAGTGGACGAGTTAAACCGCTATCTAGAAGGATGGTGGTAGATTTTTTATTTAACAATATATAATTAGATATATTGTTTTCAGTGAATTTTTGCCATGACCACACCTTCCATTCATTTATCGCCAGAAAAGATGCGTGAGCACGCGGGCAAAGCATGTGCCTTGCTCAAAACCTTGGGCAATGAAGATCGTTTGATGTTGCTGTGCCAGATTGCCTTGGAGCAATTGAATGTAGGGCAGTTAGAAACGCGGACAGGCATACATCAGCCTACCTTATCGCAGCAGCTAGCTGTGCTGCGGCAAGAGGGCGTAGTAGAGACAGAAAAGATAGGCAAATACGTGTATTACCGGTTGGCAGATCCCAGCACGATGCGGTTAATGCAAACCTTGTGGGACATTTATTGTGGTCCTGCCGAGGTGACTACACCGGTTGAGTAAGAACATTCCGCAGGTGCTCAAAGGCTGAACGAGCTGAATAAAGCAGGTAGTGCAGCGGGTGTATATGGGCGCTGCTCCATCGGTAATGTATGCCGCCAATGCGGTGGCAGCATACAAGGAATTTAGCGAGGCAGATTCTACCGTGTGATGCGGTATTAGTGGGGTTTATAGCCCAGTGATTTTTTTGACGGCGTCTTCGTGCAAGGATTCATTGAGTTGATCCACAATGATTGCCCAAGCACCGTCACTTTTGAGTTGTTCTGCCAGAAATTGACGTTGGCCTTCATCCCAATAAGGGGCATCCGCAATGTAGGTGTCGGCAGGTAATTGGTGGCTGATAATGAAGTCGGCAATGGCTTGTTCACTGGCGTCTAGCCCTAATTGCAGAAACAAATTGGTCATGCGGGGCGTAGTGGAAGTCATGGTCAGCTCCAAAGCAATAGGTGAAATAAATAGTCTACCGTTGATCGCTGATTTGGGGCTATTTCTACGTGATTTCCTGATATAAAACAGAAAATAGTGGTAAACCCTAATTTTTGAAATGGGAAGACGCGTTAAAATTTTCAGCTGGGTGTCAGCTGCAATCCGGCAGTGAGACAGGTTCACAAGCGTTGGTCGGGCCGCCACGCAAAGTATCAAAGACAATGAACCAGAATACACCCATCCTGCCTAAAGCTCAGGTACTGACCGAGCGCGCCTTTTCTACAGTAAGTCGTTTCCTCCACATTGAAGCCGTTAGTGGCATGGTGCTGTTGCTTGCAGCGGCCGTGGCATTGATCTGGGCGAACTCGCCTTGGGCTGATAGCTACCACGCGTTATGGCATACCTCGTTTTCCATTGGTTTGGGCGAATATGTGTTCGACCGTCCGTTGCACTTCTGGATTAACGATGCCTTGATGACGTTGTTCTTCTTGGTGGTGGGGATGGAGATACGCCGTGAAATGCACGAAGGTGCGTTGAGCGATATACGCCAAGCGATGCTGCCTATTGCAGCAGCTTTTGGTGGTGTGGCTGCACCGGCATTGATTTATGTAGCGTTCAATAGCCAATCCCCGCAGAGTCACGGTTGGGCTGTGCCTACCGCGACAGATATTGCTTTTGCGGTAGGGGTGTTGGCCTTGTTGGGGCGTTCCATTCCTTCTAATATCCGCGTTTTTTTGCTGGCGTTGGCCATCATTGATGACATCGTTGCGGTGCTGATTATTGCCTTCTTCTATTCCGGCGGTTTGGACTACAGCGGCTTTTTGGTGGTAGCGCTGGGTATTGCGATGGTATTGGGGTTACAGCACATTGGTATCGGTAGTGCCTATGCCTACGTGATTCCTGGGTTGATTATTTGGGGCGGTGTGCTGATGACTGGCGCGCACCCTACCTTGGCGGGTGTGGTATTGGGCTTGATGACGCCAGTGCTGCCTAGCCGTCGTCTTGAGCGCCCTATGCAAACCTTAGAGCGTGTGGTACAAGACCTGCGTAAGCGTAGAGATTCTGTTGAGCCCGAAGAGCTTGCCCATGCATTGAGCGATGTACGCCGTGCACAACGCGATATGTTGGCACCTGTGACTCGTGTACAAATGGCGTTGCACACATGGGTAGCGTTTGGGGTGATGCCACTGTTTGCATTGGCTAATGCGGGTGTGAGCTTTGATGGTATAGACCTAGGCCAAGATGGTGCAAGTTGGGTGATGGTTGGAGTGATCGCAGCCTTGGTGCTGGGTAAGCCTATAGGCATCATGGGTGTGAGCTGGTTGATGGTGACACTGACGCTGTGCAAGCTGCCTGAAGGCGTGAGCTGGTCTGGTATTGCATTGATTGGCTTGCTGGCAGGTATTGGTTTCACCATGTCCATCTTTATCGCCATGCTGGCGTTTGTAGATGAAAGCTTACTGGGTGCTGCTAAGTTGGGTGTGTTGACCGCTTCACTGCTGGCTGCCATCTTGGGTTTAAGTATGGGCGCCGTTGTGGTGCGTAATGTTAAACGTAACGCCGCTCAGGCATGACGACTACGTCTTCCAGTTCTACACAACAGGGTTGGCATGCGCTAACCCTGGATAATTTTTCACAAACAGTTATGCAGGCTGAGCTTGCTGTGGTGTATTTTTCGGCACCGTGGTGTCAGCCTTGTCATCAATTGCGCCCAGCGGTGCAAGCCTTTGCACAGCAACATCCTGAGTTAGCCTATTACGGCGAGGTGGATGTGGCAGCGTCTTCGGCGATTAGTCAGCGTTATGGCATACGCTCTGTGCCGGTAATTGTGGTGTTCAAGCAGGGCAGTGTGATTGCGCAATTGCCGGGCCAGTTAGCTGCGCTATCCACGTTAGAGCGACTGTTGCACGAGCAACGTCACACGTTGTAGTTTTCGTGCTGCCATCCAACAACATTGCACTATGCAGGCGATAAGCACAGTGTAGTGTGCTACCTTACTTCAATGGTTTTTTCTTTCTAAGGTTGAAGTATGGATCTCCCCGTCAATACGTTTAAGCAGCGTCTACGTACCGAACAACAAGTGGGTGTGTGGGTAGGTTTACCCAATAGCACTGCAGCAGAAATTGCGGCAACCGCTGGATTTGATTGGTTGGTGTTGGATGGCGAGCATGCCCCTAACGATGTGCGCTCATTATTGCCATTGCTACAGGCGGTTGCGCCTTATGCTACGCACCCGGTGATACGTCCGCCGGTAGGGGATGTGGCGTTGATTAAGCAGATGTTGGATATTGGCGTGCAAACCTTGCTAGTGCCTATGGTTGATACAGCAGAGCAGGCAGCCTTAATGGCGCAAGCCATGCGTTATCCACCGCAAGGGATACGTGGCGTAGGGGCAGCATTAGCGCGTGCTTCTCGCTGGAATGCTATTGAAAACTACGCAGAGCTAGCCAATGATCAAATGTGCTTATTGGTACAGGTAGAAAGCCTAGAAGGGCTGAAAAACATCGAAGCGATTGCGGCGGTAGAAGGCGTGGATGGTATCTTCATTGGCCCTGCTGACTTATCCGCAACTATGGGGCATTTAGGAAACCCTGGCCATCCTGATGTGCAAGAAGCGATTGATACGGCTATTGCACGCATTAAAGCTGCAGGAAAAGCCGCTGGTATTTTGTCGGTGAGCGAAGAGTACGCTCAACATTATCTAGACTTGGGTTGCGAATTTGTAGCGGTAGGCTTAGATACATCGGTGCTGGCTTCTGGTTTGCGCAGCATGTCGGCTCGCTATAAGGGCGGCACACCAGTGACTAAAGCAGCTTCTGGCCCTGGTTACTAATACGTAGTTAGCAGACACAAAAAAGCGCCGCAATAGCGGCGCTTTTGGCATGCAAGAGACTAGGGGGGTTATTCGCTCAGTTTCAGTGTGCCTTTCATCATAGCCCAGTGGCCAGGGAAGGTGCAGAAGAATGTGTAGTCTTCGCCAGCAGCCAGTTTAGCTACGTCGAACGTTACGGATGTGCTCTCACCACCACCCACTATGTCTGTGTGAGCGATAACACGCTCGTCATCAACCTTAACGTAGTTGTTATCGATGCCTGCTGACATGCCTTCAGTGGCTGTAGCTTGGTAATCGGCTGTTTTTGTCAGTACCCAGTTGTGGCCCATTGCTACTTTAGGCATGGAACCAACGTGCTTCAGGTTTACGGTGAACTCGGTGCAGGTTTTATCTACAACGATTTCCTGCATGTTGAACTGCATGGCATCATTGCCTTCAATAGTGATATCACATTGTGCAGCGTAAACAGGCAAACTAGCAGCGGTCAACAAAGCTGCAGCAATATATTTGATAGACATAAGTCACAATCTCCATGCTTAAAACAAGAAAAAGGCAGACGCAAAATGGCGTGTACCATGTCATGAAATCAGATAGAGCTATTGAAACACGCTCTTCTCTCAAGTGTAATTGACAGCGCTCAATGATCAATACAGAAGCCAACTATATTCAAGGGCATTTTAATAGGTTTTACCGATCGAGGTTTAAACCTAGGCTTTCTTTTACCTCTTCCATGACCACGTGGCTCTGAGATTCTGCCGCGACAGGCAGGCGTTTTAGTATATCACCTAGCAGGCGGCGGTACTCCAGCATACCGCTTAATCGCGCTTTGATCAGATAATCAAAACTGCCTGATACTAAATGGCATTCTTGTACGTCTGGAATTAACGAAAGCTCTTGTTTTACTTTATCAAAAATTTCTTCTGATTTAGACGCTAATTTAATTTCTACAAACACCAACATGGGTTTATCTACGGCGGCAGGAGAAAGCTTTGCGTGGTAGCCGGTGATGACCTTATCGCGCTCCATACGCTTTACACGCTCGGTACAGGGCGAAGCAGATAGCCCGACGCGCTCTGCTAGTTCCGTCATGGGAATACGGCCCTCACGCTGCAGTATATGCAGGATTTTTTTATCGATTCTGTCTAACTGGTGCATTTCACTTTTAAAGAAGAATAGTGTGATTTTTTATAGTGATTAACACTGCTTTAGGGCTAAATTTTAGCCATACTAACTATAAGTCATTACTTAAAATAGTAAAAATACTTATAGAGAGTGGAGATGGGGATGAATGTCATTGTTTTGGGTGGTGGCGTGGTGGGTGTCACCAGCGCCTACTACTTGCGTCAAGCCGGCATGGAGGTGACGCTGATAGACAGGCAGCCAGGGGTGGCGGATGAGACCAGCTTTGCCAATGCCGGTCAAGTATCGCCCGGTTATTCCACACCATGGGCGGCTCCGGGTATCCCTACCAAAGCGCTGAAGTGGTTATTTCAAAAGCATGCGCCATTGGCGATACGATTAGATGGCAGCCTGTTTCAGCTACGTTGGATGCTACAAATGCTGCGCAACTGTTCACCCGAGCGTTACAGCGTGAATAAAGAACGTATGATGCGTGTGGCGGAGTACAGCCGTGATTGCCTGCAACAGCTACGCGCCGATACCAATATTCAGTACGAGCAACGTACTGGCGGCACGATACAGTTGTTCCGTACACAAGCTCAATTGGACGGCGTACAAAGTGACATCACAGTATTAGAGCAGTGCGGCGTGCCGTATCAGTTGTTAGACAGAGAAGGGCTGTGTCAGTATGAGCCTGCGTTGGCACAAGCCAAAGAAAAGCTCACTGGAGGTTTACGTTTACCCAATGACGAAACGGGTGACTGTCACCTGTTCACCCAAGCTTTAGCTGAGAAAGCACGAGCGTTGGGTGTGGAATTCATGCTTGGGAAAAGTATGGATGGCTTTGTGATTGAGCAAGGGCAAATCGCTGGTGTGCGTATAGGCGGCAAGGTGCTGAAAGCCGATAAATATGTCTTGGCCTTTGGTAGCTACTCACGCCAGACTTTGCAGCAACTGGATATAGACCTACCGGTGTATCCCGTCAAGGGCTATTCATTGACTGTGCCATTAGTGAATCCTGCCTTAGCACCACAGTCCACAGTGTTGGATGAAAGTTATAAAATTGCGGTAACGCGCTTTGATCAACGCATACGTGTAGGTGGCATGGCCGAATTAGCAGGCTACAACACACAGTTAGATCCGCGCCGACGAGCCACGTTGGAATTGGTGGTTAACGAGTTGTTCCCAGGAGGCGATGTGCCTAAAGCCACATTCTGGACAGGGCTGCGACCCATGACACCAGACAGTACTCCTATCATAGGAGCAACGCGTTACCCTAATCTGTATTTGAATACTGGTCACGGCACTTTAGGCTGGACCATGGCATGTGGATCAGGCAAGCTTATTGCCGACCTGATTGCAGGCCAGAAGCCGGAAATCCCTACGGATGGTTTGGCGATTAACCGCTATCACACTTCTGTCTGATTCATTATGACTCGTCCTTCTCAAGCAATGATTGATTTGGGCGCTTTGCGCCATAACTACCTGTTAGCACGTCGTCTGCAGGATGGTCCTACGCTGGCTGTATTAAAAGCCAATGCCTATGGTCACGGCTCGGTAGAGTGTGCCCAGGCATTAGCCGATATAGCAGATGGGTTTGCCGTCGCTTTTCTGGCCGAGGCACTGACACTGCGCGAGGCGGGTATTACACAGCCCATCGTGTTGTTGGAAGGGGTGTTTCATGCCGATGAACTAGAGCTGGTACAGGCCCATAAATTGTGGACTGTGGTGCATCACGAAGCCCAAGTGCGCATGATCGAGCAGTTGAATGATGTACATGGTTTACGCATTTGGCTGAAAGTGGATAGCGGCATGCATCGCGTGGGATTCAGACCAGAAATAGTTGCAGATGTTTATAAGCGTTTGCTGGAGACGGGCAAAGTGATGGACATCACGTTCATGACGCACTTTGCACGGGCTGATGAACCAGACAGTGGGGCCACCGAAACACAGTTGGCTGTCTTTGAAGCAGCAGTGGAAGGCTTGGCAGGAGGACGCAGTATTTGCAATTCAGCAGGGATATTGGAATGGCCTGAGGCCAGACAAGGTTGGGGACGTGCCGGTATTTTGTTGTATGGTGCTGACCCTACTCCTTTTGAGCATGCCTTGCAGCCTGTCATGAGCTTACAGAGCGAAGTGTTTGCCGTACGTACCTTGTTACCCGGCGAGGCATTAGGTTATGGCGGCACGTTTGTAGCAGAAGATCTGGTACGTGTGGGGTTGGTGGCTGTGGGGTATGCCGATGGCTATCCACGCCGCGCACCTAATGGCACGCCAGTGAGTATTGATGGCCAACCATCTCGATTGATAGGGCGTGTATCCATGGATATGTTGACCGTCGATCTGACTCATTTGCCGGATGCTGGCATAGGCAGTAAGGTGGAGCTTTGGGGCAAGCAAGTTGATGTGAATGCAGTGGCAAATGCTGCAGGCACTATCTCTTACGAGCTGATGTGTAATGTGAAGCGTGTGCCGCTGGTGTACCAATCCGAATAGGAAGTGTTGTAACGTGATTCTGAATGCTGCAGGGCTGATTGGGCTGTATTTGCTTTGGCGCTATGTGTGGAGACTCAAGCTGGCATGGCCATGGCGAGTGCTGTTGAGCGCCGTGCCTATACTAATAGTCTTGCAGCATAGGATAGTGAAATACCTATTTGGTGGCAGCATTGCATCCCCAGAAATTGCGCCTCAAGCGCTATGGGTCTTAGGCGCTTGCTTAGGCGCCGTCATTTTATTTGCATGTTTCTTGCTGCTGCGTGACGTAGTAGGGCTGCTGCTGTTTGTGGTGTCGCGCCCTAAAGCGAGGGCGTTATGGCGCAGCATGCCAGTAGCACATAGCTTAGGTGTGTTAGCGTGCGCGCTGGCGGTGATTGGCGTATGGCAGGCGGTGAGTGTGCCGCAGGTAAAACGCTTGGAAATCACCATTCCCGGTTTGGCTAAAGAGTTCGATGGCTACAAGGTGGTGCATCTGACAGACTTGCACTTAAGCAAGTTGTTGCAAGGGCCGTGGGCGCAGCAGGTGGTAGAGCGCACGAATGCACTGTCACCAGATTTGATTGTGATTTCGGGGGATTTGATTGACGGTACGCCCGAAGCACGCCAAAACGATTATCCCCCTTTGGGTGATTTACGCGCTAAAGATGGGGTGTATGCCGTAGCCGGTAATCACGAATACTATGCGTACTTCAAACGCTGGATGCGTGTGTTTAATGAGCTAGGCATACGCATGCTAGAAAATGAGCATGTGGTACTGAATAAAGACGGCGCTCAGTTAGTGTTAGCCGGTGTACCCGATACCATCAGCGCTAACTTTGGGCAGGTTGAGCCCGATATTACTAAGGCCTTAGCTAACGCCCCAAAAGGGGTACCCGTGATTTTGCTGGATCACAGACCAGGCAATATTCTGCGTAACGAACCCAAAGGGGTGAGCCTGCAATTGTCAGGCCATACGCATGGTGGCCACATTTTGGGCATAGACCAAGTGGTACGTATGGCAAACGAGGGCTTTGTGTCGGGCTTGTACCAAGTGGGCGTTGGGGGGCGACAGTTGTACGTAGGTAATGGGGCAGGACTGTGGTCAGGTTTTCCATTGCGCTTAGGTCGCCCATCTGAAATCGCTGAAATTACCTTGCGCAGCGATGTTCAGTAAATTGCGTCGCATAGGGTGTTTGCCGTGGATAGCATTGCTGTTCGCACTGGCAGCGGGGTGGTGGTTTAGCCAAACACCATCACATGATCGTATTTGGGCAGACGATGTAGCAAGGTTGTTAGAGGCACGGGTAGACGGTAATACCGTGCATCTGAATAACGTACGTAATTTCACCTGGCGTACCGAGGATGATTACACCCCTAGGTGGGAATCGCGAGCATACCCACTAGATCAGCTACAAAGCGCCGATCTGATTCTGTCGTATTGGATGGGGCCACACATTGCCCATACCTTAGTGTCTTTCGGCTTTGCTGATGGTCGCTACCTAACGTTTTCACTAGAAATACGTAAAGAAAGCCATGAGCAGTTTTCGGCGTGGAAAGGTTTTTTCCGCCAATATGAACAGGTACTAGTGGCTGCAGAAGAAAGCGATATTGTGCGTACCCGTAGCAATGCACGCGGAGAAGATGTCTATATCTATAGGGTGCAGTTAGATAAGCCGGCGTTACAGCATTTATTTTTAGCTTATGTGGCCAAAGCCCAAGAGCTAGAGCAGCAGCCAGAGTTCTACAACACCCTGACCAGTAATTGCACAACAGTGATTTATGAGTTGGCAAAAGTGATCGCTCCGTTGCCTATGGATTACCGCTTACTGTTATCGGGCCATATAGCCGAATACGTGCAAGAGCAAAACGGTTTAACGCCTAACGTGTCGTATGAAGCCTTGCAGCAAGCCGGGTACATTAATGAGCGGGCGTTGCAGGCCGACCAAACTGGCGAAAATTTCTCTAGCGCCATCCGTAAGGGCGTACCCGGTATTTAATCGTGTCGGCGATAAAAGCCTAGTGCTGCGCCCAAACCGGCCAATAAACCTGCACAACTTCTGTTTAACCAACGCAACGCATTGCCAGATAACACGCGCATGGCTTGTTTACCACTGAATGCGTAGAGCGTCATCAAGGCGATATCAATCAGAGCGGTGACGATGGCTAGTGTGGCGTATTGCTGAAAAGCACTGCCGTTGGGCTGAATGAATTGCGGCAAAAAGGCCGAGAAAAACAGCAAGCCTTTGGGGTTGGATAAGGCTACTAACAATGAGCGTATGAACGCTGTGCGACCACTGGGTGGCAGTTGTAGTTCGGTGGTAGAAGCATTCACCAGTTGTACGGGGGCGTGCCAAAACAGCCAAGCCAAGTACAACAAGTAGGCAGCACCCGCATATTTCACCACGCTAAACAGCAGTTCAGAGGCTTGCAGCACAGCACCCAGCCCAAAACCTACGGCAGAGATCAAAATTAAATCAGACAAGGCTGCACCTGCAATGCCGCAGGCCGCTGTACGCATGCCACCGCGAGCACCATTATTCAGTGCCAACAGCATGGTGGGGCCGGGCGTAACCGTAACAACCGCAACGGTTACGCTATACAGCATGAGTGTCATCCAATCCATAAGTCCAACAGCCTAAATGTGTGCGGTGCAAAGTGCCTATAGTGTAAAACTAAAAAAGCCCCAAGGCGTGAACCTTGAGGCTTTTTTGGGGTAGGGTGATATGCTCGTTTTTTGCTTAGCCAGCTTGACGCTGACGCAGCAAAGACAGGGCGGTGTCTTCGATCATGTCTTCTTGTCCACCAACCATGCCGCGACGGCCCATTTCGACCAGAATTTCGCGAGCAGGAATGCCGAACTTCTGTTCAGCACGTTTAGCAAACAACAAGAATGAGCCGTAAACACCGGCATAACCTAGTGTCAGAGCGTCGCGGTCCAAACGGATGGGGAAGTCCATGATAGGAACAACCAAATCCTCAGCAACGTCCTGAATACGGAATACATCTACGCCAGTAGAAATACCCATTAGATCCAATACGGCAACCAGCACTTCCATTGGTGTGTTACCGGCACCAGCGCCCAAACCAGCGGCAGCAGCATCGATACGGTTTGCACCAGCTTCGATAGCAGCAACACTGTTTGCTACGCCCATTGCCAAGTTGTGGTGACCGTGGAAACCCAACTCAGTTTCAGGCTTCAGTGCATCACGTACCGCAAGCAAACGTTCTTTAACGGTGTTTGGCAGCAAGTGACCAGCGGAGTCGGTGATGTAGATACAGTTTGCACCGTAACCTTCCATCAGTTTGGCTTGTTGCACTAAACCTTCAGGGCTGTTCATGTGGCTCATCATCAAGAAACCCACAGTATCCATGCCCAGCTCACGACCAAGGCTGATGTGCTGTTCAGAGGTATCAGCTTCGGTACAGTGTGTAGCCACACGAATGGTGTTTACGCCCAAGCCGTGTGCCATGCGCAGGTGGTCCACGGTACCAATACCGGGAATCAACAAAGCGGACACTTTAGCTTGTTTGAGCTCAGGGATAACTGTGCTCAGGTATTCTTCATCGCTGTGTGCAGGGAAACCGTAGTTTACCGATGCGCCACCCAGACCATCGCCGTGAGTGACTTCGATCAGAGGGATACCAGCTTCGTCCAGACCACGAGCAATGTTACGCATTTGCTCCAGAGAGATCTGGTGACGTTTTGGGTGCATACCGTCGCGCAGCGACATGTCATGCAAAATAATGTTTTTGTTGCTCATTACACAATCCTTGCAAAAGCGCGTGTCATTACTTGGCCAGCAGGCGTTCAGCAAACATTTCTGCTGTACGTGCTGCGGCGGCAGTCATGATGTCCAAGTTGCCGGAGTATTTAGGCAGGTAATCGCCCAAGCCTTCCACTTCCAAGTAAATGGAAACGCGGTTGCCATCAAATACTGGGCCGTTCACCAAGCGGTAGCCGGGTACGTATTTTTGTACTTCGGCGATCATGGCGTGTACGGATTCAGTGATGCGGTCTTGATCTGGCGTGTCGTCGGTCAAGCAGTGAACGGTGTCACGCATGATCAGTGGTGGCTCGGCAGGGTTCAAGATGATGATGGCTTTACCACGACGGGCACCGCCCACGCGCTCTACAGCACCGGCGGTAGTACGGGTGAATTCATCAATGTTTTTACGTGTGCCAGGGCCCGCAGAACGTGAGGACACAGTAGCTACGATTTCTGCGTATTCCACAGATTGCACACGGGATACGGCGTGCACCATAGGAATAGTGGCTTGGCCACCGCAGGTGACCATGTTGACGTTTTGGGCACCTTCAACCAGCAGTTCTGGCAGGTTTACAGGAGGTACGCAAAATGGGCCAATCGCTGCAGGGGTCAAGTCAATCATCATGACGCCACGGGAGGTGAGCTTGTCAGAGTTGTCTTTGTGTACGTAGGCGCTGGTGGCGTCAAACGCGATTTGGATGTTGTCCGCTTCTACGTGTGGCAACAGGCCGTCCACACCTTCGGATGTGGTTTTCAGGCCCAGTTCAGCAGCACGTTTCAGACCGTCGGATTGTGGGTCTACACCCACCATCCATACGGGTTCAAGTACAGGGCTGCGCATTAGCTTGGCAAGCAGGTCAGTGCCGATGTTGCCGGGCCCAATAATGGCAGTACGAATTTTCTCAGCCATGTATGTCTCCAGGGTAAAACAAAAGATAAATGCGTTAAGGAGTTGGGGCTGTCTTTAGCCTATGAGGCTCAAGGGGAACAGCGACAACCACGGAACATAAGTAATCAGTAACAGCACGGCCAGCATCGAGATGATGAAGGGGATGGCACCCACAATGGATTTTTCCAAAGAGGTTTCGCCTACTCGTGAACCCACAAACAAGTTCACGCCTACAGGTGGAGTCACCATGCCAATCGCCAAGTTGACGATAATCACAATACCGAAGTGCACCGGATCGATGCCTACAGCGGTTACCACAGGTAGCAAGATAGGAACCAAGATAATGATGGCGGCCAACGTTTCCATGAACATGCCCACAAACAGCAGCAGTACGTTGATCAGCAACAGAATCAGGATAGGGCTATCGGTCAACTGCACGATGTAGTCAGCGATCATGAACGGGATACGTTCAATCGCCAGCATGCGACCGAAGATCGTGGCGGTACCTACAATCACAATCACAGTGGCAGAAGTCAGAGCAGAACCTGCAATCACGCGGTACAGGTCAGACCATTTCAGTTCTTTGTAGACAAACACGCCCACAACAAAACCGTAGATCACGCCCACAGCAGCGGCTTCGGTAGGGGTGAATACACCACCGTAAATACCGCCCAAGATGATGACGGGTACGAGCAGGGCCCATTTGGCATCCCAGACGGTTTGCCAGATTTCGGTAGCGGAATAGCGTTTCTCAGAGCCCTTGTAGCCTTCTTTGCGAGCTTTCAAATAGGCGGTAACAATCAGGCCCACGCCAATCAGCAAACCAGGAACAATACCGGCCAAGAACATTTGCGTAATGGATACGTTGGCAGATACCGCGTAGATGATCATAGGAATGCTAGGCGGAATAATGATCCCAATACTGCCTGCAGACGCAATCAAACCAACGGAGTAGCCTTTGTCGTAGCCCGCTTTAGCCATGGCTGGTAACAGCAAACCACCAATCGCGGCAACCGTAGCAGGGCCTGAACCAGAGATCGCTGCAAAGAACATGCAGGTCACTACGGCAATAATGGCCAAGCCGCCGGTGTAACGGCCAAAAAATACGTTAGCAACGCTAAGCAGACGGCGAGACAACCCGCCTTGTCCCATCAGGTCGCCGGCCAAAATAAAGAACGGCACAGCCATCAATGGGAATGAATCAATAGAGGTCACCAGACCTTGAGCAATATAGGTGCTGCTGACTTTCCCGCTGTAAATTAAGGCCAATGCTGATGACAAGCCCAGCGAAATGGCTACTGGTACGCGGATAATTAATAGCAGGGCAAAGCAGCCAAATAGCAATAATGAAATCATGACTGCCTCTCAATACGGATAATGCGGATTTCCTGCACGATTTTTTGCAGCAGGCGCAAGATAACCAGCCCAAACCCTACGGTAGGAGCCAAGTAGATGTAGCCCATGGGGATACTGAGGGATGAGGAGGTTTGACCAAATTTGAAGACTTTCATGCTCAGGGCATAGCCTTCTTTCATCACTAATACCGCGAAAATGATAAAGATGATGTGGGCAAGAATGGCGGCATAGCGTTGGTATAACTCCGGCAACCGGTTGGTCACGGCTTCCACACAGATGTGGGCGTTTTCGCGTACACCGTAGGACACACCAATATAGGTAGCCCAGATAAAACAGTAACGTGCGAGTTCTTCAGACCATGTCAGAGAGTCGTTCAATACATAACGCATGAATACTTGCACGCCAATTAAAATGGACATGAGCGCAAGCAACAGCACCAAGATACTTTCTTCAAAGTGCTTGTCTAGGAATTTGAGCATGGGGATCTCCGGTACCGACTTGAGGGTCGGCAAGCAGGCAAGCGTGTTGCTTGCCTGCTTCGAGAAAGGGAATCAGCCTTGAAGAGGCTGATCAGGGGTATTAACGGCTGGCTTCTGCCACAATACGATCAACAATATCTGCGCCGATTTTTTTCTTTACCAGTTCGTGCACTGGGCCCATCCGGTCAGCAAAGGCGGCGTGCTGTTCTGGTGTCAGCTCAGTAATAGTGACGTTGGGCATGTTGGCAACTGCTTTTTCGTCGGCTTCTTGTGCTTGAGCACGCTGGTATTCAGTGGTTTTCTTTACGGCTTCGTCAAAAATTGCACGGTCTTCGTCGCTGAAGCTGTTGTAGACATCAGGGTTGATCATCAAAGGCCATGGTGAGTACACGTGGTTGGTTTTGGTGATGTGATTCTGAACTTCATAGAATTTCATGTCGTAGAACAGGTTGATTGGGCCTTCCTGTGCATCGAATGTGCCTTGTTGCAAGGCTGTGAACAGTTCACCAAAAGCTAAAGGAGCAGGGTTTGCGCCTTCTTCTTTCCACGCGGCAATGTGCACTTCGTTTTCCATCGTGCGCATTTTCATGCCTTTCAAGTCGTCAGGCGACGTGATGGCTTTTTTGTTGTTGGTCAGTTGGCGAAAGCCGTTCTCCCAGTAGGCGACGGCTTTGATGCCTACAGGTTCCAAACTTTGCAGCAGTTGTTGACCAATTTCACCATCCAGAACGCGGTACACACTTTCACGATCTTTAAACAGGAATGGAATATCCAGTGCAAAAAATTCTTTATTGAAGTTACCCAGCACAGCGGAAGACGCAAACGCCATATCCACGTTACCTAACTGGATACTTTCAATCAGTTCACGCTCACTACCCAACTGGGAGTTAGGGAAAATTTCTACGGTGATGCGGCCGTTGGATTTTTCGGCAAGTTCTTTGCCTAGAAACTCAAATGCTGCTTGCCCAGTACTAGTATTGGAGGAGGCGTGACCGGCTTTCAGAACAGTGTTAGCGTTTGCTAAGCCAGCGAAAAGGGATACACAGAGGCCTAAGCCCAAGGTCAAAGTGCGGTTACGCAAAGTTTTTGTCAGCATAAGAGTCTCCGAGTGTGACAAGGGTGGTGGTTCAAAATGTGACAGCGATTGTATCGACCTGTCATCGTTATTAATGAGGAAATTCTAGTATCAGTGGTAAAATTTTTCAACTATTGATATTTGTTCTCAATATATGAGAATTTAATCGTAAAGCAGGGAGACGTAAAAGATGAGCAGTAATGTAGAGGCCATCAATGCGCTATGCAGCGTATTAGCCGCAGACGAGCTATTGACTGGTGACGCCATCAGCGACAAATACCGCCAAGACTGGAGCGGTGAAAAAGGCGGTGATTTGAGCGCGGTAGTGCTGCCGCGTAGCACCGAAGCGGTATCGCAAATTCTGCGAATTTGTAATGAGCACGGGTGCCCAGTGGTGCCTCAAGGTGGCCTAACAGGTTTAGCTGGTGGCGCAACGCCTATTGATGGGTGTGTAGCCATTTCCATGGAACGCATGAATGGCATCCTAGAGCTGGATGGCATTTCAGGCACCATGACAGTGTGGGCAGGTACTCCCTTGCAAGTGATGCAAGAGGCGGCGCAGAAAGCCGGTTTCTTCTTCGCACTGGATTTGGGTGCGCGAGGTTCGTGTCAGATTGGTGGCAATATTTCCACCAACGCCGGCGGTAACCGTGTGATCCGTTACGGTATGGCGCGTGACTTGGTGTTGGGCTTGGAAGTGGTGTTGGCTGATGGCACTGTGCTAACCATGCTGAACAAAATGGTCAAAAATAATTCGGGTCCTGATATCAAACAAGCCTTTATTGGTGCCGAAGGTACGCTGGGTGTGATCACCAAAGCGGTAGTGAAATTGCATCCTCAAGTGAATGGTGCCAACACGGCGTTGATGGCATTGGAAAGCTTTGAGGGTGTAGAAAAACTGCTGGTGTATGCACAGCAGCAGTTGTCAGGCCAAGTGAGTGCCTTCGAAGTAATGTGGAACGACTACTACAAAGAAGCCACCACCGATGGCGGTATTCGTGCACCGCTACCTGCTGATTACCCCATCTACGTGTTGATGGATCAGCAAAGTGCTAATCCACAAGTGCAAGCGGCTCAGTTTGAAGCGGTGTTGGAGCATGCCTTGGAAGAAGGGTGGGTAGTGGATGCAGCGGTTGCACAATCCCACGCTGATGCAGAAGCATTTTGGGAATTGCGTGATGCGATTGCTGAGTTGCTGCAAGCGTACGCACCGACCATTAACTTCGATATTTCCTTCCCAATCTCTAGCATTGGCCGTTGTGTAGAGACTTTGAAAGACGTGATGTCGTCCAAGTTTGATGGTATTCGCGCGATGTTCTTTGGTCACGTGGGCGATGGCAACATACACGTAGTGGTGGGCCCATTCCCAGACGAAGCAACTGGCCTTGCCATTGAAACGGCATTCTACGAAGTTGTGCGCAACAACGAAGGTTCTGTGTCAGCTGAGCACGGTATTGGGTTGCATAAAAAACCATGGCTGCCATACAGCCGTAGCGCAGCCGAGTTGCACACGCTGAAACTAATGAAGCAAGCCTTAGACCCACGCAATATTCTGAACCCCGGCAAAATTCAGGACTAAGCGTGTAGTACACAACGCTAGGTAAAGCACCCCGACGACTGAGAAATATCAATCGTTGGGGTATTTTTTGTCTGTAGGCATACAAATACTGGTTGGGAATGGCGCCAAGGCAGATGACAATACAAGGGATGGCAAGACGCTAGGCGTTTTGATGAGTACAGCCTTCCAATCTACTTTTCAGCACTCTACAGCTATGCGACCTAAAGGGCAGAAAACTAAATCTATTTATTTTTGGTTAAGTGAAGACGATGTGACAGAGTTCAGCGACAAACTGCGTGAAGTCTTGCCTAGTTTGTCGTGGCGGTGTTCGCACCCCAGCCCCGATCATTTGGTGGTGCACCACTTTGATAGCTTGAGTGACGCATTGCATTGCGGCGCGTCACCGTTTGTGAGCCAAGCTTTTGTTGAGTTTGAGTTCTCTGTTTTGCAGTTTCTACTCTTCCCGCCCAAGACAATTAGCCATGTGATTGATAACTACGCGCCTGACTACCGTTACCCGCCAACGCTAAACATGGTGGAGTGTGGTCGCATGGCTATACGTTGGAATACGCAAGATGGTGATGAGGCCGCTCAAGCAGAATTGACTGCACAGCTTAAGTTGATTTGGAAAGTGTTTCAGCAGACTACCTTGCCAGCGAAAGTGCAGGCTACAGCCGGCTATGCGGTTTCAGGTTTTAGGATAGGAAAACACATGCTGGAAAAGGTCAAAACAGAGTCCTTGTATTTGAAAGCTAATGGCCCATTTTGTGTATTGATTTGATCTTTTGATGGTATAGTTTCAATCAATTGATGTATTTTGCTGTTGTCACTCTGTAGGAGAAAACCATGCTAACCAACCCTGTACGTAGCAGCCGCACGACACGAAGTGCTGGGGTATCGGCAGATGGTAGCAAGCGTCGCACTCGACGCCGCGCAGAGGATGCCGGCTTTTGGGCGATGGCGCATTCGGTAGGCCAAATGAGTGAGTCCGACCGTATCAGCTTTATCAAAGCGGGCCATTCCGTGGCCATGGCTGATGCCGTACGCGAAACCTTCAATATGGATATGCGTTCGTTGGTAGAACTGTTAAACGTTTCTACTGCCACCTACGAGAGGCGACGCGTTGCTGATAAACCGTTGGACGTTACCGCATCAGAGCGTTTAGATAGGGTTGCCACGGTAGCACTGCAAGCTGAAAGTGTGTTTGAGGACAGTGCAGCAGCAGCCAAGTGGATGTCTACACCCCATAAAGCGTTAAACGGTAATAGCCCCGTGATGAACTGCGAAACCGCCATTGGTGCTAAGCAAGTGCTGCGCATCTTGAACTCACTAGAGTGGGGCGGTGTAGCCTGATGATTGCATGGCGGATCGCTAAAGCCAAACGCGCGAACGACCTATCCGGCGTAGGGGCGGCCCTAGAAGGCGGGCGGTGGAATGAAGCCGATGTACGGGCGGTATACATGGGCTTATCGCCAGCCATCTGCTGTCTGGAAACTTTTGTGCATACCAACAGCTACCCCATGTTGCCGCTGAAAATCACACGTTTCCTATTGCCTGATGATGACTCGCTGTATTTAACCCCCGACCCGCACACCTTGCCCAAAGGCTGGAATAGTATTCCTCCCGATAGAGGAAGTATGGCTTATGGCACAGCATGGTTGCGTGAAGGGAAGTACTTAGGCTTGGTTGTACCGTCGGCAGTATTACCGTTGGAACACAATATTGTGATCAATCCGTTGCACCCTGAGATTAAACAGGTGCAGATAGAGGAACAATACGAGTTCATGTATGACGACCGAATGTTTGCGGATCGTGCTGCCAAATAAAAAATGGCTTGCTACAGCAGTGCGCGAATCCTATGCCCCAACTCTTCTGCTTCGTCTTGCGAGCGTATATTCGTAAAGCCTAGCAGCAGGCCCGACTCGTGGGGGACGCCAGAAAACCAACGTGATAGAGCGTGCGCATAGAGCCCGTTTTCATGTAGGCGTTGTGCTAGTTCGGTATCGCTATGCCCACCAGTTAAGCGCGCAATCAAATGCATGCCGCCTGGCTGTGGATCAATGCGCATGGCTTTACCCAAAACCTTAACTAACCCTGTTGCCGTGACGGTGCGGCGTTCACCATATAACTTACGCATGCGCTGAATGTGGCGGGCGAAGTGGCCTTCTGTCATGAAGGCATTCACGATGCTTTGCGTGAGAGCGGGGGCACCATTACCTAGAACACGGATCATCGCATCAAAGCGCGATACCAGTGCTTCGGGCACCACTAAGTACGCCAATCTAATTCCGGGAAATAGCACTTTGCTAAAGGTGCCGGCATACAGCACTCGACCATGCCTATCCAAACTTTTCAGTGCGGGTAATGGACGACTGATATAGCGATATTCGCCGTCGTAATCGTCCTCAATAATCCAGCTTTGTTGCTGCTCAGCCCATTCCAATAAACTTTGGCGTCGTGGCAGTGATAGCGTCACACTTAGCGGGCTTTGGTGTGCTGGTGTCACAATGGCTGCTTTGGCACGCGGGGCGAGTGTTAGCCCTTTAGCAATATCCATGCCTTGAGCATCCACGCTAAGAGGAACGTTGGTTAACCCAGTGTGCTGTAGCAGTTCACGAGTGGGTGGGTAGCAAGGGTTTTCTGTCCATATTTGGTCACCTGTTTTCAACAGGGTTTGTATGATCAGATTGACGCTTTCGCGGTAGCCAGAGGTGATAAATACTTGTGCAGGTGAACATTGAATGCCACGGGCCACTTGCAAGTGCGCGGCAATAGCAGCGCGTAAAGCTGGCAAACCATTGACGGGTGGATAGGACAAATCTACCGCTTGTGTGGCACGTAATTGTCGTGCTCCCAAGCGTGCCCATATTTTTCGTGGAAAAGCATCTAGCGCAGGGATACCCATTTGAAAGGGCAGCAGAGTAGGCAGTGCTGGCCCAGTGGATATGGTGGTATTTTCGACGGGTTGTGCTTTACTCATTGAGGCAGCAAGTAGCCCCGGAGTAATGACGGTGCCAGCTTGGCCTTTGGGTTGTACATAGCCTTCGGCATGCAGCAATGAGTACGCTAGTTCTACCGTACCGCGTGCCACACCTAACTCTTTGGCCAGTGCTCGAGCAGAAGGAATGCGATCGCCGGGTTGTAAGTTACCTTGAGCGATAGCAGCCAGAAATCGATCATAAATCTGCCTATAAATAGGCGTATCACCTTGATTGGTAGATAGCGTTGTGACAAGAATAGATGAAATCATGGCCTAGACAAAAGATCAATTTATGGCTCTTTAGAGTGTAGCATGTGACTCCTACAATGGATGCTCAAACTGGTGCACTACTTAGAGCATCATCACTTGGGAATTACCATGAGTCATCACGATATTCGTCACATAGAAACAACCGAGGCATTGCATGCATGTTTTGCAGTCATGCAAGAACTACGCCCCCATTTGGTGGATGAAACCGACTTTGCCGCACGTATAGCCCGTATGCGTCAGCAAAATTATGCATTGTTAGCCGTTTGGGATAATCATCAGCCCGTTGCGTTAGCTGGTTATAGATTTCAAGAAAATCTGATCTATGGGACGTTTATGTATGTGGATGATTTGGTGGTGACGGCAGCGCACCGTAGCAGTGGTTATGGCGCGTTGCTGTTAGATACTTTAGAAAACATGGCAATAGAAAAAGGTTGTGCCAAACTGGTGTTAGATACCGGCATTGATAATGCGTTGGCACAGCGTTTTTATTTCAGACAGGGTTTGTTGACTGGGGCCATTCGGTTTAGCAAATGGTTGGGAGCAGCGGCAGTATGAGTATTTTGCGTTTAACGTGCAGCCCTCAGGGTGAGCGTTCAGAAAGCTATTTGCTATCACAGCATGTCCTTCAGCACTTAGCTGCGTTTGACCCTGCGCGGGCGACAGAGGTCACTGAGCTGCACACCAGTTCGTTGCCCCATGTGGATGAGGAATACGCTATTACGCTGGGTTCAGCAGTAGATCTTGAATACCAAGAGGGTGGTTCGCTGAGCTTATCCAAGCAACTGATGCAGACCTTAGCAGAGGCGGATTACGTGGTGATTGCTACGCCCATGCATAATTTCACCGTGCCTTCTGGCTTGAAGGCGTGGATAGATCATGTGGTGCGTGTACGCCATACCTTTCATGCCACAGCGGAAGGCAAGGTGGGCACACTAACGGATAGACCCGTGTTTGTGGCCATGTCGTCTGGGGCCATGGTAACGGGTGAGCGAGCACGACAACCCGATTTTCTTACGCCGTATTTACGCACTATTTTTGCCACGATTGGCATTCACAACCTAACCTTCTTTTCGGTACAGGGCACGGCCTTAGAAGCGACTACACGTGAAGCAGCCCAGCAGGATGCTCACGCCGAAATCGCCCGCCACTTTGCCGCTATGAAGTAATGCAGTTCACATTTTCAAAGGATGATCACATGACTACACGACTAGATTATGCTCACGTTGCCCCTGGCGGTGCTAAAGCGCTGAGTTCGGTTTATGGTTACGTGGCGCAATCAGGCTTGTCGCCGGTATTGGTTGATTTGGTGTACTTGCGTGTGTCGCAAATCAATAACTGCGCATACTGCTTAGACCTGCATACCCGTGACTTACTGAAACGTGGCGTGAAAGTAGACAAAATCTCCTTGGTACAGGCGTGGGCTGAGGCAGGCCCCTTGTTTGATGAACGAGAACGTGCGGCGTTAGCATGGACCGAAAGCGTGACTAACGTTGCGATCACTGGCGTACCAGAGGCCGATTTCGTGGCCGTGAGTGCGGTCTTTAACGAGAAAGAAGTCGCTGACCTGACCATTGCGATCAGTGTGATGAATGCGTATAACCGCATGGGTGTGAGTTTTAGAAAAATGCCTCAAGCAGTAGCTGAGGCGTCGATGCGTACAGAATAATGCGGCAACCAGCCACTTAAACGGCACGGTAGCCCAATGCAGTACTGATTTTCTGCGCCGTTTCTTGTACGGTTGCCACTAACTGCTGCATACGTCCTGGTGGCATGTACTCTACTGTGCTGGATACGCTAGCGGCTGCCACAATATGGCTGCGGCCGTCTCTGATGGGGGCGGCCACGCAGCGAATGGTGGATTCATCTTCACCCAAGTCAAATGCATAGCCACCTTGTGCATAGTGACGCATCATTTGTAGCCATTTATCGCGATCGCAGATAGCTTGCAGATTAGCAGGGCTGCGGTCATACAGCGCTAACCATTGTTCTTCGGTTTGGTCTAGCAACAGCGCTTTACCAATACCGGTAGAAAATAGCGGCTTGTTGCCCCCAACGCGCGAACTGATTTCCACGGGGCGGCGGCTGGATATTTTTTCCAAATACACAATGCTATCTTGCGAAGGCATACCCAGATGCACAGTATCTGAGGTTTGTCTGGCCAACTCTACCAATAGCGGTTTAGCTAGTTTGACCAGGTCAATTTGGGCTTGAGCTTGATAGCCTAGCCCTAACAGCGCATGCCCTAATCTGTACCCTTGGTCGGGTTCACGGCGTATGTAGTGGCGTTGTTGTAAGGCGCTAAGAATACGGTGGGCAGTACTGTAGGTCATGCCAGTGACCTTAGCGATCTCAGACAGATCATCGATACCGTTAGCGACGGCGTCAATAATATCTAACCCACGAAGCAGCGTTTGGCTGGCTTGGGTTTTGCTTTTTTTCTCTTCAGGTGTGGGCCAGTGGGCTTCCCCAGACCGATGACCTTGGTCTATCACAGCAAATGTCTCCCGCTATGTTTGATTGAGCGCCGTTTTTTAGCATAGCGCAAATGGCAATGCAATGGATCAGTAACCATTCGCAAGCAGGACTATATAACATAGATACCAAGAGAATATATAGTCTTAGGCTGTAATAACGAGTGTGATGCGTAGTGGCTTTGGTCTACCACCAGCTCGTATTACTTGCGGGAGAGCCCTAACTTGGTACACCTAAGGCTCTATGCTAGATTGAATGCGTAGGGTGTTGCGTCATTAACGGTTCGCACAAGGAGACGGTAATGGGACATAACCATGCGCATGATGTGCCCGCTATGGGGGAATTGCTTAAAGATACTCCCAGCAACTGGGGGCGTTGGGGGCCTGATGATGAGGTAGGGGCTTTAAACTTCTTAACCTCAGCCGAGGTGCTGCGAGGGGTAAAACACATACAGCAAGGTAAGGTGATTACTCTGCAGCGATTGATTGGAGATCCCAGAGGGGATCCTGTTTGGCCGGGTCGTACACCTGCAGTACGAACCATGGTAATGGATGAGTCCAGTTGGGACGGTGATGCCACAGGGGCACCGCAGTTTCCGGGTGGCATGCACTATTCTGATGACAAAATAGAAGCCTTTTTGCAGGGTTCTACGCAATACGATGCATTGGGGCATGTTTGGTACGATGGCAAAATCTGGAATGGCTACGATGCACGCACCACAGTAGGAGGCATGCATAAAGCCAGTGTAGAGCCCTTAGCGCAGCGTGGCATAGTGGGGCGTGGTGTGTTGCTGGATATGGCTAGGTTTAGAGGTAAATCATCGCTGGATAAAAAAGAAATCTTTACCCACAAAGATTTAGAAGCGTGCGCCAGAGCACAAGGGCACACCATAGATAAACACGATATTGTGATTATTCGTACTAACTTCCTGTCGCAATTTTTTGAGGATCAAGAGCGTTTTTATGACGACTTTTGCGAGCCAGGGCTTTGTTATTCTCGCGAATTAGTAGAATGGTTTTATGAGAAAGAAATCCCTAATCTAGTCACGGATACGATCGCTAACGAAACTACCTACGATCCTAAAACAGGGGTAGCGTTACCGTTACACTGCGCGCTAATGCGTAACTTGGGTGTGACCTTAACCGAGATCTGCGATTTAGAGTCATTGGCGCACAGTTGTGCGACCGATGGGCAATACACATTCTTGTATGTAGCGGCCCCACTGAAAATTCACCAAGCATCAGGCTCACCGGTAAATCCAGTGGTGATTAAATAGTGAATGTAGAGGGAAGGCATAAAGAGATACGGCCACACAAAGTGTGGCCGTAATTCTATTGCGAAGGTTGGTATTGCGCCAACTACGCACGGTTTTTTAACCAGTTCTGATACGCTGCACGCGTCACACTAGATACCGATTCCAGTACCTTCTGATGGGTGACTTGATGGCGTACCGCCAAGCGCGCATCGGCCACGGCTTTGGATTTACAAAACCAGTGGCAACTGTGTTGGAACAAGTAGAGTTCAGCCGACAAATGGAAGGCACGGCCTTTTGCATCCAAACCCTCTTCGTTATCCACCACATACCGCAGGCCAACGGCATGAATAGCCAGTAGCTCACGAAAATCGCGGGTAATCATGGGCAAGAAACGCTCGGCATAAGGAACACACATGGGCAATGACACCATACTAGCGGCTTCTAGGCTTTCGTTTTGTATGGAAGTGGCCAAGGTTTGAATTTGTGCAGCCACAGCACGTTCGGTTTGCGCATAGGTTTCCAGCACCTGCAACTGACGCATTTCGTCGGTTTCTTTGATGGCGCGGGTATAGCCCTGCGTTAGCGTCTCCATGTGGCGCTCCAGTTGCAGATTGGATAAATGTCGCCCCAGCAGTGCAATATGCGTACGCTGATACTTCGTGCGTAGCACATGCCAAACCACAAAGACTGCCAATAGGGTTAATGCAATATCCATTGCTTGATTTTCCTTAATCGTCCACGAAACATAGCGCCGTACAACAAAAAGCCCAAACACGAGTTTGGGCCTGTATTCGACCTATATGGGTGCCGGCGATTGTAGCACTTGTGACCCAAATCTAGGTGATGCCTAGCCTTTTGGAAAGGTCTCTTTCATGGATGTCCGTTTGGATACATCCGCAAACCACTGCGTCAATTTAGGGTGGTGAGTGCGCCAGTCTTTATCTGGAAAACGGAAGTCCAAATAGCCTAGTGTGCAGGCAGCGGCAATAGCACCCGCGTGGAAGCCACCGTTGGTGAGGGACTCAAACCATTTGTTTTCTAGGTCGTCCAAGCCTGAATCAACTTTGGCCATTTGACCGTTAAACCAGTCTTCCCAATACAGCTCTTTGGGACGCATCACGGTTTCGTAGCGGCAGAGCAGACAAGCGTCCAACATGGCATCGCCCAAGGCTTCTAATGTCAAAATCTCGAAGCGTCGGTCAGCGGGGTACAGACTGTTTTCAGGTGTACCTAGGCTGTCTACATATTGCGAAATGACACGGCTATCAAACAGCGGCGCGCCGTTAGGCAAAATGGCACACGGTACTTTGCCGGAAGAGTTCACGGCAACGATAGTTTGGTCGCGTACCACAGGGCCTGCGGCCGAGCTCAGAATCTCAATAGAATCTTGTACGTTACGTTCCCAAGCAGCCACCATGACTTTGCGTACATAGGGTGAGGCGGGGGAGTGGAATAGTCTCATGTTGATTATCCTTATTGTCTAAATTGCACTGCTACGAGTGGATTGGCATCAAAGGCCAATATGATGAAGTTTTCCGTGGTTAGACCCTGCTAGGTCTGTGTGTTCTTGAAGCTGACTCAGCATGTATTCAATAGAGAAACTGACGTGCTCACGCATGATGGCGCTGGCACGAGCACCGTCGCGGTTGGCTAAGGCACGCGCAATACGGTGATGGTCATCGTGTGTACGAATGAAAATCTCGCGGCTTTTCCAGATGATGACGCGATCAGAAATCAGGGGCACGTTGTAGATCTGGTCGATCATTTCTTTGACCCACGGATTGGCCGAGTATTCCATGATGTTGCCGTGAAACGAGACGTTCATTTGGCGGTAGGCGGCATGGTGCTCAGGCAGCAGTGTTTCACTGGCCAAGAGCCTGTCGCCCTCAACGACCAAATTGTGTAAATCTTCTGCGCGTTCTTCCGTCATGTTGTCGGCGGCCAATTTACAGGCCAGCGCTTCTAGCTCTGCACGCACGACAAAGGCGTGCCGTATATGAGCGGGCGAATATTCCCTCACGTGAAAGCCTTTGTTGCTTTCATAAACCACTAAGCCGGACTGCGCCAGCATAGATAAAGCAGTACGCAGTGGCGTGCGCGACACACCCAGCATTTCTGCTACTTGGTTCTGATGCAGTTTCTCTCCTGGTTGTAACTCCCCAGACAGTATGGCCTCGCGTAGTCTTTCTGCGGCGGCTTCTGCGTTGGTTTGGTTTCCAGTCATGACGGTATTCCTGTTCGGGGTTTTCCCTCGATTATGGATTGATCTGAAAAAATGTATCCATTAATTGGTATATTAGCCGTAAATTTCGATCTAGAGGCTTTTTTAACTATAGATTGGATACATTTTCTTTGCAATGAGATGAAGGTTTAAGCGAAATGTCAGGTTTTTGTTTGGTTACAGGTGCGGGTGGTGGCATAGGCAATGCAGTCGTTAGCCGTTTGGCGGCGGATGGGTTCAAGGTGTTAGCGGCAGACTTGTCGCAAGAAAAAGCGGCCCAGTCTTTAGCAGGAGTTCCCGGTGCAGGGCATGAAGCAGTTGCATTGGATGTATCCGACGAAAAGGCAGTGGACGCGCTCTTTGCAAAGTATGACATAGACCAAGTGGTGGCTGCTGCGGGCATTCTGCTGTTTGCCCCCAATGGCGATAGACCACTGATCACAGAAATGAACCTGGAAGATTGGGAACTCACACAACGTGTTAACTCCACCGGTACGTTTTTGCTGACGCGTGCCTTCTTGCGTAGAGCCAATCAACAACGCATTACTAATGGCCGATTCGTAGGTTTTGCCTCTGTGGCGGCACAGCTGGGTGGCTACCGATCCAGCTCGGCCTACATTGCATCCAAATCTGCGGTGTTGGGTTTCATGAAAGCCGCCGCGCGTGAGTCTGCTCACTTGGGCGTGACCGTGAATTGTGTCGCACCTGGGTTGATTGATGCTCCCATGTTGCACCAGTCATTGGATCCAAAGGATTACCACACCGTCACCGGCAATATCCCACTGCAACGCGTGGGTACGCCGGCTGATGTGGCGGGAGCAGTCGCTTTCTTAATGAGTGACGATGCCGCGTACATCACGGGGTCAGTGATTGACGTGAACGGTGGCTACCGGATGCAGTAACAGGTTGGTTGCCTGCTCTGCAGGCAACCGTCAAAGGAGGAAAGATGATTAAAACGATAAGAACACTAACGAATGCATTAGCGTGGTTAGCGGGTTTGTCGGTGGCTTTGATGATGTTTCATGTCATGGCCGATGTACTGGGCAAGTATTTGTTCCACATGCCTGTACCCAGCACTGCCGAGGTAGTCGCTAACTACTACATGATTGCCTGCGTGTTTTTGGCATTGGCGTATATAGAGGCGCGCGGTTCTGCTATTTCTGTGGATCTGATCTACGACAGCGTGGGCCCACGTACTCAAGCGTGGATGCGTAAGGTAGGTCAGATAGGCACTTTGGCGTTTTATGCCGGGTTAGGCTGGTTCTCGTGGGATGTATCCATGCGTGCTTTCAGGATCAATGAAAGCGTAGATGGCTTATGGCGAGTGACTGTGTGGCCTGCAAAGTTCTTGCTGCCATTGGGGTTGGCTATTGCTTGCATCGTGTTGCTGCTGAAGATTTTTGGTGGCGACCGAGTCAAGCTGGTAGAGCAGCCTGTTGAGTCCACTCCAGAACTGTAAGGAAGCAGCATGGATCGCATTGAAATTGGTTTTCTAGGTATTGCTCTCTTACTGGGCCTGATAGGTGTACGTGTGCCTATAGGGGCAGCGATGGGCGCGACGGCATTTGTGGGTATCTGGGCCATGATGGGCTGGAAGGCCACAGTAGGTATTGTGAAGGCGGTGCCTTTTCACTTGATCGGCGACTGGAACTTGTCTGCCGTACCTATGTTTTTGTTGATGGGTTTTATTGCTGTTGAAGCGGGGTTAACCAAAGGCTTGTTTGGGGCAGCACGTGTATTGCTGTCGTGGTTACCGGGCGGGTTGGCATCGTCGACGACAGTGGCGTCGGCCTTGTTTGCTTCTGCATCGGGATCATCAGTAGCAACGGCGGCGGCTTTTTCCCGCATTGCTGTGCCCGAGATGCTAAACGCGGGCTACAACAAAGGGTTGGCAACAGGGTCAGTAGCGGCAGCCGGTACGCTGGGTGCATTGATTCCACCTTCTATTCTGATGATTGTGTTCGGGATGATGTTGGACACGCCCATTAAAACGCTGTTTATCGCAGGCATTATTCCCGGAATTTTGACGGCAGTGATGTTCTTGCTGCTGATTACCGTTCGTTGCTACTTCAATCCTAACTTGGCACCTGCTGTGAAGATTGAGGTCACTAAAGCCGAGAAATGGGCATTGATTAGTGACTCATGGCCATTGCCGGTACTGATTCTTGGGGTGATGGGCGGTATTTTCTCCGGCATCGTCACGGCAACGGAAGCCGGTGCTGCAGGCGCGTTCTTGGCCTTTGTATTAGCCCTGCTTCGTCGACGCTTGAGCTACAGCATCATGCGTAAAGCCTTGATTGATACCGCAGCCGGCACAGCAGAAATTTTCATGGTGATGCTGGGGGCTGCGTTGTTCTCGCGCTTTGTGGGCTTTGCCACCATTCCTACATGGATTGTGGGTGCCTTTGATGGTTTCTCTACGCTGCAAGTACTGCTGCTGATTTGTTTACTGTTCTTGGTGCTGGGTGCATTTTTGGAATCCATTTCCATCATGCTGCTGTGCTTGCCTGTATTGGGGCCACTGCTGATGGCACACGACATCAACCTGATCTGGTTCGGGATTCTGACCATCAAACTGCTGGAAATTGGTTTGGTCACGCCGCCCATGGGTATGAACGTATTTGTCATTAAGTCGTCGATGGGCGATCGCGTCACGCTGGGTGAAATCTTCAAAGGCGTGAGTTGGTTTATTGCCATCGATTTTGTCACCTTGGCCTTGTTAATTCTGTTCCCCGCCATTTCGTTGTGGCTGCCTAGCTTCATGCAAGGCTAATAAAAACTCTAGGAGTGAGACATGAAAAAGATTTTGGTTACTGCTATTTCGTCGTTGGTATTTGCTACCTCTGTACAGGCTGAAACTTACCAAGCCACGAATTGGATGGCACCCATCCATATTTTGAATGGTGTGGCTTACGAACGTTTTATTGCCGATGTTAAAGAAGCAACAGGAGGCAAGATAGACTTCGAGCTGTTTTCGTCAGCATCGTTGGTACCTGCACAAACTACATTGAGTGCGGTGGGCGATAGTGTGGCGCAGTTGGGCGTGGTGGCATCTTCCTACACACCTTCTGAGCTACCGTTGTCCGGCATGATTAACGACTTGTCGTTTGTGGCCGATGACGATATGGCGACTGCATTAGCCGTTACAGAAATTACGCTGAACAACCCTAGATTGGTGGAAGAGTTCGCCAAACACAATACAGTGACCTTGAGTGGGTACTCCACGCCTACGTACCTGTTTTTCTGCATGAGCGAACTGGGTGATGTGAACTCTCTCAAAGGCAAAAAAGTACGTACCGCCGGTACAGCACAAAATGAATGGATTGCATCCTTGGGCGCTATTCCTGTCGCTGTGCCTATGGGTGATGTGTATTCCGGTCTAGAACGTGGCTCTATTGATTGCACCTTGTCTGACCCTACTAACTTGGTTTCAGGCTACAAGCTGGCCGAAGTCGTGAAGACGATCACCATGCTGCAGCAAGGTACTGTGTTAGGGCTGACCTATGTGTACAACAAAGATTTCTGGGAAGAGATTGGTCCAGAAAACCGCAGAGCACTGCTAGATGTCACAGCGCGTAATGTGGCCCGTACCCAAATTGCCTACTCTCAGTTTGTAGATACTGGCCTGAAAGAGTCTAAAGAACGCGGTATTGCTATTAATGAACCTGATCCTAGTTTGGTAGAGGCGTTGGCAAGTTTCCGCCAAGGGTTAATTGAGCGTACACCTGGCCGTACCGCAACAGAGCGTCGTGTGGCAGACCCAAGCGCATTGGCTAATGAATTCTTGGCACTGCAAGACAAATGGAGCAAGTTGCTGGCGAACATCGACCGCTATGATGAAGATGCATTGACCGCACTGATCGATGCGGAAATCTACAAAAAAATCGATGAAAACAGCTACGGGCTGTGAAGCATTCAAGGACTAACACACTAATGAATGCTTCCATTCAACAAACAGCGATCGTAACGGGAGCAGGCTCCGGCATAGGCCGGGCCATTGCTCACCGTTTAGCGGAAGATGGTTTCTATGTGATTGTGGCAGATAGGGCAGAAGTTCCTGCACTGGAGACGGTGAGTCAGTTGCAAGAGCGTGGCTTTATGGCCAGAGCTGAAATCTTGGACATTACCGATGCCGTCGCTACACAAAAGTTGATCGATGATGCTGCGCACCTACGGGTGTTGGTGAATAACGCTGGCATCTTTGAGGTGAAAGCCTTTGACTCGCTCACAGTAGACGATTTCCGTCGCATGTACGAGATCAACTTGGTGAGCATGTTTACCTTGTCCCAGCAAGCAGCTCGCAAGCTGCCACGTTGGGGGCGCATCATCAACTTGGCATCGCGTGCTGCATTTGGTGCACGTAATTATGCGCACTATGTGGCCTCTAAAGCCGCCGTAGCAGGTTTCACCAAAGCCTTAGCGTTGGACTTGGGCGAGAAGCAAATTACGGTGAATGCCGTCGCCCCCGGTGTGATCCAAACGGATATGTTGTTGGCTAGGCCAGATCTGCATTTATTGCGTGATCAACAGCCTACTGGTGAGTTGGGTGTGCCTGAAGATATCGCGCATGCCGTGTCGTACTTTGCTGATTCTCGTGCCAACTTTGTGACCGGCCAAGTGCTGATTGTGGATGGTGGCCGTTCGGTTGGTGGCACCGCTGCGTTTTAAGGAGGTAAACAATGTCTATTGAACCTACTTCATTAGCAGGGAGCACGGCGGTTGTTACCGGAGCCGGGCAAGGCATAGGGGAAGCCATTTCCCTCGCTTTGGTTGCAGTGGGCGCGCACGTGATTGCAGTGGATTGTGAAGCGGCGGGTATTACCGCATTGGCAGCCGCTAACCCTGGCAGCATTACGCCGTTGGTGGGTGATGTGACCGATACCAGCTTACCCAACGCCTTAGATGCTGTATTGGCGGCATCCGGTCTAGAGGTAGATATCTTGATTAACAATGCAGGGGTAGCTCGTGGCACCCACGCATTGGGCACTACCGACGACGACGTACAGCGCTATTTCGACATCAACGTGAAAAGTATTTTTGCGTTATCTCGCTGGGCGATTGCACGTATGGTGCAACGTAAGCAGGGCGGTGCCATTGTGAATACCGCATCGGTGTACGCGCTGGTGGGGGCGCATAACTCGGCTGGTTACTCCATGTCTAAAGCTGCTGTGGTGGGTATAACGCGTCAAATGGCTACTGATTTTGGACCATCCGGTATACGGATTAATGCCGTAGCGCCAGGGCTTATTGAAACCCCTTTAACGGCTGAACGTATTCGTTCAGAGCCGTGGCGTCGTCAAATTATGATTGAGCAGACACCTTTACCGCGAGTGGGAACGCCCCAAGACATTGCGCGCGCGGTGCGTTTTTTAGCGTCAGATGAAGCCTCGTTTATTACGGGGCAAGTACTTACCGTTGATGGTGGTTGGACCATTGGCCGATTCCCTAGGCAGGAGGCTGTTGATGCAGAGTAAGCAATTGCCTACATCGTGTGATTTAGTAGTAGTAGGTTCGGGGGCGGCTGGTTTTGCCACCGCTATTTCTGCAGCGAAACATGGGTTGCAGCCCATCATTATTGAAAAAGCGCAGTGGTTCGGCGGCTCTACCGCCTTGTCGGGCGGTGCAATCTGGTGTCCACAGAATCATTTGATGACAGCAGCGGGCATGCAGGATGATCCTGCTGCGGCCCGACGTTATTTGCAGAATGAAACGGGCGAGCGTTTCAATGCCGAGTTGGTAGACTGCTTTCTGGAAAATGCGCCTACCGCCATACGTTTTTTCGATGAGAACACCGCACTGAAATTGTCCTATAGGCCATTTTCACCTGATTATCACCCTGAAGTAGAGGGGGCGGCGTTAGGTGGGCGGGTGATGGACCCCGTGGAGTACGACGGCAAGCGCTTGGGTAAAGAGTTGGCACGCTTGCGCCCCCCCATTCGTGAGTTCACCATTTTGGGCGGCTTACAACTGGGCCGTATGGGGCTGTTCCACTTCCCTCGTATGACGAGGCAGTTTGCGTCTTTTGTGTGGGCAGCGAAAGCGGTGGCGGCGTATTACAAAGATCGTCTAACACATGGGCGTGATACCAAAATCAAACTGGGTGCGGCATTGGTGGCGCCCTTAGCTGAAACAGCCTTTGAGATGGGCATTCCTGTATTTACTAACTGCACATTGCAGTCCCTAGAGCGTGATGCAGAGGGGCGAGTGGTGGCAGCGGTAGTACGCACGCTAGAAGGTGAGCAGCGTATCGCTACTACGTCTGGTGTGGTGTTGGCGGCAGGTGGTTATCCACAAGACGCCGAGCGTCGTGCTGCAACAGTGCCTCATGTGAAAGCAGGGTTGCCACATTACTCTATGGCTCCTGAAAGTTCTACCGGCGCAGCCATGCGCATTGCCGAGCAAGCTGGGGCCAAGTTTGTGGACACTAACTCGGATGCAGCCAGTTGGGCGCCGGTGTCATTGATTCCTCAAGCGGATGGTTCTAAGAGGCCATTTCCACATTTGTTTATGGATAGAGCCAAGCCGGGCATTATTGCCGTGGGGCATGATGGTCAACGCTTTACCAATGAAGCGCTGAGTTATCACGACTTTGTACAAAACATGGTGGCTAAGCTGTTGGTAGAAAAGCGCCACTCAGCATGGTTGATTTGTGATCATGCAGCTTTGCGACGTTATGGCTTGGGGGCCGTGCCTTGCTCACCTGGTCGCATAGGGCGTTATTTGCGTTCTGGCTATTTGAAAACAGGCGCTACAGCGGCCGAGTTAGCTAAGGTCACAGGTATTGATGCTGCAGGGTTGGCGCAAACCATTCAGCAATTCAATGAACATGCGGCACAGGGTAAAGATCCTGCTTTTGGTAAAGGCTCTACGCCGTATCAAACAGCGCTAGGCGATCCGGACCATACTCCTAATCAATGTGTTAAGCCTTTGGAAGGTCGGTTGTATGCCGTAGAGCTATTCTCAGGCGATATAGGTACAACCATGGGCGTAGATATTACGGCACACGGTGAAGTCCGCGATCAGGCAGGGCAAGTGATTCCTGGTCTTTATGCGGTGGGTAATGATGCCAACTCACTGATGTCAGGCTCCTATCCGGGGGCCGGTATTACGTTAGGCCCGGCATTAACCTTCGGTTATTTAGTCGGTAGGCGTGCTGCACGTGTGCAGGCCTAAGTAGGATCAACAGGGTGCAAGGTTTTGCACCCTGTTTTTTTATAGGGTATGCCCAGTTTTGCATGGTTGGGCTTCGTACCTAGGTATCAGATTTGCAGGACCGAACTTTCAGACTTCTCTTAGTTAAAACGCTGATTAAGAGTTCTATGCTACGGACATTGACGGTGGCCTAGAGAGCAAACCCTTTTGTTTGCAGATGCCCGTCTGTTTTCGGGGATTCCTATGTATTCGCTATTCAGTTCGCCATCACACACCAGTACAGGGTGGCGTGCAACTCAGCGTAAACAAATGGATGGGGCAACTAGGCCGCATAAAAATAATGTGCTGTGGAAGAGTGCGCAGGTTGGCTTACTCATCACACGCAATACCTTGATCAGTGCCTTAGAGAAAAAACAGATCCAAGCGTGGTTACAGCCCAAGATAGCGCTGGACTCGCAGCAACTCGTCGCCATGGAAGCGTTGGCGCGTTGGTCACACCCTGAATGGGGCGTACTAACACCCAATGTGTTTCTGCCTTGGTTTAGTTCATATGGTTTGGACGAGATGCTACTGATGTATATGTTGGAAAAGGCATTGGCTTTTCAAACGCAGTGGCGTGAACAGGGCGTAGTGATTCCTGTCGCCATTAATTTACCTACCCATTTATTAGATGATTCCACCTTGCCACAAAGGTTGGGGCAGTTTGTAGAGGCCAAACAAGGACGACATAGCGATATCTCGTTCGAATTACTAGAGACCTCAGATACTGCCACTACTCATGCGTTATTGACGGGGGTACGTAGTTTGGCTGCGTTTGGATTTGGTGTAGCGTTGGATGACTTTGGTGTCGATTATGGTTCTAGACAACGCCTGTTGTTAGCGCCTTTTTCGGAACTAAAGTTAGACCGTAGTTTGGTGCAGGGCGTTGCCGAGAAACCTGAACGCGCTGAGCTGGTGCGAGCCACTATTCGTACCAGTAAACAGCGCGGTGTAAAAGTCACCGCAGAAGGGGTAGAAACGCAGGCAGAAATGGCGTTTTTACAGCAAGCGGGCTGTGATTACGCTCAAGGCTATATGTTTGCTAAACCCCTACATGCTGACGCGCTAGAAGCATGGATATGTGAGCATGTCGTAGTGTGACAGCGCTCGCTATGTAAAGAGATTGTGCTGCGAACAGAATGTAATTAAGTCTTGATTGTTATCCACATTGAGTTTGCGCATAGCAGTCACTTTCTGTGAGCTGACTGTTTTGATACTACGATTTAATTGCTCGGCAATGTTGCTAATAGAGTTGCCTTGTACAAAAAGTCGTAGCACTTCAAATTCTCGTGGGCTAAGCGTGTTAAGCCGTTCTTGTACAGAACTATGCAACACCGCTCTAGACGCATACTGCTTGAAGGTCGCCGGGTAGTATTTGACCCCTTGGCGAAGCAGATGCAAGGCGACCAGCACTTCTGAAAGCTCGTCTTGTTTGAGAACTACACCTTGAACGCCAGCATCATATAACGACGAAATAATCATGGGGTTAGACACCATGGTTAACACAATAAGCTGAACGTTCTCAAAGCGACGTTGCAAGTAGGAAATAAAGCGAATTCCATCACCGTATTGCTCGTCGCCCGGCATAGAGTAGTCGGTAATCACCACATCTGGTGGAGATGTCTCCAACTGTTGTACGAGCTCGGATGGCGTCGCTGCTACAGCGTCTACGGCGATGTTGATATCGCGGCTAAGTAACTCGCGTATACCCATAAGAATCAATGGATGGTCATCAGCAATGACGACTCGTAGTTTCTTCAAAGTTAACATGCAAGGTTCCTAGCGTATTTTTGGCTACGTTTTACGTAGCGGACCGCGTAGTGCTGCGTAGAAGCAATTGTGGGATGAGTAATCTTTATTTTACCAACAGAACATAGGGGAAAACGACCTTGTAAGTCGTGTTCCTAGTATCTAGCGCGCATGTGGTAGCCCTTTCACTGCGCGCGCCGCTGATGTTAGGTGATTGTACAAGGCTGCTAGGCGGGTGTCTGGCTTTTGCTAAGTCAGTTTCTGGGCGTATGACGTAACAACGTGGTGAGGTAGCGGTGATAGTGTGGACGAAAACACGGCTTTGTTAAGTATTGTCATAGAGCAGAGCAGTGCCGAATGCCTGTAGGTGTAAGGCAACGAACTGGTTCTTGCTGGCTCAGGTAATGAGAGCGTTATCTGTGCATTCTCACCCCGTTAATAAGGGAGATCTTCGCGATGAGTGCTGTGCTAATTCACGTTCTGTGTCTTGCCATTAAGGGTGTAAAGCTCGCTTTATATTCTTGAAGTATATGTAAAGTTCATCTGGTAAACACCCTGAAAACACAGCAGAACAAAGCAAATAAAGGCTTATGGGGTTATCCCTGAAGATGTGTTTACCAGATGAACACCTCAAGGATTTCGATTGATCTGCTACACGCGAGTGTGTGTAATACGAACTCTTGCCGGACCTAACCCTAGGTAAGCGATCAAAAAAAGTGAATGGCACGGCAGCGTATCCCGCCACAGATGCGCGCAGTGCGAGCTAGCTCAGCACGGTAAGCCAACCAAAATACGGAGATAACGATGAAACGAATCCTCATGGCAGCTCTTTGCGCCTTCTCTTTAACATGCGGGGTGACGGCGACGGCTAAACCTACAACACTAAAATTCGCCAACTTTGCGGGGCCAAACGCTTACTTGACCAAAGGGATGTTTGAGCCCTTGATCAAAGACATAGAGGAAGACTCACAAGGTACGCTGAAAATTCAGTTGTACTCAGGTGGTTCATTGGTCAAAGCCGAGGATACTTTTGACGCTGTGCGTCGTGGTTTAGTGGATATGGCGTGGGGCGTAACAGGCTATACACCCGGTCGCTTTAAAGTCGCGGATATTCCCGAAATTCCTTTCCAAGCCCGTACCGTAGGCGAAGCTTCTACTGGCGTATGGCGCTTGTACGAAGAGGGTTTATTGGATGGCTTTGATGATGTGAAAGTATTTGCCATGGTGTCGTCCGGTATTTTGACTGGCCACAGCGTGAGTGAAATCAGCTCGTTGGATGACTTCAAAGGGCACCGCATTCGTGCTGCAGGCCCCTTGGCCAGTGCCTCGGTAGAAGCGCTGGGTATTATTCCTGTGGGCTTGCCAGTGTCTCAGACGGCTGAAAACCTGTCCAAGAAAACCTTGAGCGGCAGCTTAAACGATTGGAACGCTGTGTACACATGGCAGGTACTGGACTTTGTGCCGTATCACATCGATGTGCCTATGGGTTCTAGCACCGTGTTCTTGGTGATCAACCAACGTGCGTATGATCGTCTGCCTCCAGAAGCTAAAGCCGCATTGGAAAAACACGGTGGTGCTAACTTCTTGCCACGTTGGTCTGAGGGCTTGGGCGGTGAGAACGCACGTCTACGCGCTCAATTAGCCGAGAATCCAGCACATACTATTGTGACGCCTAGCGAAGCAGATGTAGCGCGTTGGTCGGCAGCGATCCAACCTGTGATCGACGCATGGGTGGAAAGTACGCCGAATGGTCAGCGTGTGTGGGAGGTGTATACCCAAGGTATTGAGTCCCAGCGTGGAGCACAATAAGCATGAGTTCAGCCAATATTGTGGAAAATTCCGCCAAGGCTGATTGGGCAGACCTGTTCTGTAAGGTAATGGCGTGGGCGGTATTGACGTTGCTGTTGGTGGTATCAGCCGGAACGTTAGTGGATATCTTGCTGCGTGCCTTTACGCCTTACACCGTGAGGGGGCTATTCGAATTGAATGGCCTGTTCATGGCCATCATCGTGGCAGGCTTGTCAGGGCTAGTGTTTGTGCGCCATCTGAATATCCGTATGGATGTGATGAAGGTAGTGGCTGGCCGCAATCAAACTGCCGTGCATTTGGTGTGTGAAATCGCTGAGGTGCTGGTGTTTGGGTGGTTAGCGGCATCGTTGCTGTTTCGTGCGATGGATGCACAAGAGTACGGCGAAAAAACGATGGTAGTGGGTTGGCATACTGCGGGTTGGTGGGCAGTGGCTGGTGCATTGATGTCGTTGGCGGTGCTGACTGTGCTGATCCAAACGGTAAAACATTGGTATGTGCTATGCCGTGACCGAGGTTATGCACAGCCAGGGTTCTGGCGTGGTGCATTGGTCACCGTAGGCACCATTGCAGTGTGTGCTGTATTGACGGTGCTGTTCATCAATGAAGACAGTAGCCCCGGCATGCAAGCCAGTATGGCGTTCTTGGTTTTGTACTTGCTGATTGCGGCACAGATTCCTATTGGCGTGTCACTGATGTTGGTTGGTGTAGCTAGTTTGGCGTTAACCATGGGCGGTGAACAGGCGTTGGTGGTATCCCAAAACGAAGTAGGCCGTGCGTTGACCAGTATGGACATGGCAGCAATTCCGCTGTTCTTGTTGATGGGTAACTTTGCAACGTGGGCAGGTCTGTCTGGCGATATTTTTAACTCTGGTACAGCCTTGCTAGGATCGCGTCGTGGTGGTTTGGCGATGGCGTCCGTATTGGGGTGTGGTGGTTTTGGTGCCATTTGTGGTTCTTCCATTGCGACCACGGCTACCTTCGGTAAAGTGGCTTTCATCGAGATGGAACGCCGTAACTACGCGCACAGTTTGGCAGCGGGTTGTATTGCTGCGGGCGGTACGTTGGGGGCGTTGATTCCTCCGTCTGTCGTGCTGATTGTGTACTGTGTGGTGGTAGAGCAATCCATTCAGATCGCTTTCCAAGCAGCATTGGTTCCTGGCCTGTTGGCACTGACCATGTATGTACTGGCGATTTTTGTGTCGGTACGACTCAAACCTAGTTTAGCGCCCGATGTAGAAGAGTTTAACTGGCCAGTTGCGCGTGCAGCGTTAATCAAAGCATGGCGTCCTGTGTTGCTATTCGCATTGGTGTTGGGCGGTTTGTATGGCGGCATCTTTACGACGCAAGAAGCAGCCTCTGTTGGTGCGCTGTTGGCTTTTGTGTTTGCCATCAGCACCAAAGGTTTTACGCTAGAAAAATTCAAAGCCTCGTTGGTGGATACGGCCATCAATGCCGGGGCGATTTACGTCATCTTTATTGGTGCAAATATCTTCGCCAGTTTCATGAGCTTCACTGATATTGCTCAGTTGGTATTGAGCATTATCGACATAGAAACTATGCCTAAATGGCTGATTCTATTTGGCTTGGTGGTGTTCTATTTGTTGTTGGGTACGGTGTTCGATACCTTGGCTGCCGTGTTGGTGACTACACCACTGGTAGTGCCTCTGATCCTAGGCATGAACTATGACCTGATCTGGTGGGGCGTAGTAACGCTGTCGTTGGTAGAGATTGGCATGATTACGCCACCGCTGGGCATGAACGTATTTGTGATGCGCAGTGTGGTGGGTGATCGCCTACCGTTATCTACTATTTTCCGAGGCGTGACGCCTTTCTTGGTCGCCGATTTAATCCGCGTCATTCTACTCACATCGTTCCCCATCATTACGATGTGGTTGCCTAGCGTGCTGAGTGGTAATTGAGGGAAGTAAACATGAATGAAAATCGTATTGCCCTAGTAACGGGCGCTGCTGGTGGTATTGGTCAAGCCGTATGTAAAGCCTTGGCTGAGCAAGGTTTGCAAGTGGTATTGGCCGATTTGGATATAACTGCAGTACAGGCCGTGATGGCAACATTGCCAGGCCACGGCCACCGAGCAGCCAGCGTGGACATCAGCAACATTACGTCTGTAGAGCAGCTGTTTGCCAGTTTGCGCGACGATGGTGTGCGTTTGTCAGTATTAGTGAACACCGCCGCTATTTCTCCGGTAGGTGAGGGCGGTGCGGTGATTGATGTAAAAGGCACTACCCCAGAGCTGTGGGACAAAGTCTTTGCTGTGAATGCGTTTGGTACCTATGCCATTTGCAGAGCATTTGTGATGCAAGTAGATCAAGATACCCAGCATGGTCGCATCATTAATTTTGCTTCAACAGGGGCGCAGTTAGGTGGCTACCGTTCTTGCACGGCCTATGTGGCCAGCAAGGCAGCAGTTATTGCCTTCACTAAAGCTTTGGCCCGTGAAATGGCCCCCATGAACATTACGGCTAACGTGGTGTCGCCTGGTCTAATCGACACGCCTATGTTGCGTACTCGTTTAGCCCCTGAAGATGATCACAAGTCCGTAGGGTTGGTCCCGTTAGCGCGTGTGGGGTTGCCGGAAGAAGTGGCGGCTGCGGTGACGTATTTGGTAGGGCCTTTGGCATCCTATGTGACAGGTAGCACCGTAGACGTCAACGGCGGCTACTACATGGTGTAAGGAGATGGCGATGAGAATCTGGCATCAGTCCAGCGTTGATCTGGATAATTACCCTGTGTATAAAGCCTCGTTGGCAAAGCACTATGCGCACATTGCCAACCCCGGTACAGAAATCGTATTGCATGGGGTGCCGGAGTCTATGTGGCACGGCAAGTCGCCCAGTGAAGTGATGAAAGTACCCTATGCCTATCACAAAGCCATGAGCAGGCAGCTTTTGCACAATGTGCATCAAGCTGAACAAGAAGGCTATGACGCATTTGTGATTGGCACCTACACAGAGCCGATGCTGCGTGAGTGCCGTTCGTTGGTGGATATTCCAGTGATTTCCATGCCAGAAAGCACCGTGCTGATTTCATGCTCTATGGCACAGCAAATTGGCTTGGTGACGCTGAATGAAGAAAATCAGTGGTTCCTAAAAAACGCCATGCACCGCCATCGTTTCGAGGCACGTATCAGTGGCATCTATGTGATTGAGCCGCAGCTACCAGAGCGCAGCATTGAGCAGGTGTTTCTGGACCCTAGCGAATACATTGCAGCCTTCACAGAAACTGCACGTCGTGCCATTGCAGAAGGGGCTGATCTTATCGTGCCCGCTGAAGGCTTGGTAGCCGAAGTGCTGGCCGCCAATGATGTGTATGACATAGATGGCGTCAGTGTGCTGGATGGTGTGGGTGCGCCACTATCGTATGCAGAGATGTTGGCTAAGTTGTATAAGCTCACCGGTTTGCATGCGGGGAGACGGTGGCATTACGTTAAGCCCAGCGAAGAAATGCTGAAGCTCTATCCTCCTATTTGAGACACAGACTATGCCAGAAACTGATATCTACCCCAGAGTCAGAGCCCTAGAGCGGGGTTTGGAACTCATTGGTGCGCTGAGTGATCTGGGTTGGGCTACGCCAGGGGAGCTGGCGAAGTACACCGGCATACACCGAGCTACGGTTTACCGCCTGTTGTTCACCTTAGAACAGGCGGGCTACGTATACCTACGATCCGGTGATGGACGTTATTTTCTGACCAAGCATTTTCGTCGTTTTGCCGATAGTGTGAAAGACGAAGACTGGGTGGTGCAGGTCATTGGCCCCTATATGGGGCGTTTGCTTGCACAGGTGCAGTGGCCTAGCGATTTTGCGACCTTTACGTCGGGGCATTTGGAAATTCGCGAATCCACGCACCGTTTCAGCCCTATGTCGGTGAACCGTGCGATGGTAGGTAAAACACGGCCATTACTGCGCTCAGCGATGGGCATTGCCATCCTGAGTGAAGTGGCAGACGAGAGCTTAGAGCAAATGCTGGATCTTGCCAGTCTCGTGCAGCCTGATGGTGTCTCTAAAGACGATATGCGGCACGAGTTGCTGCAACGTCGCATAGAAGCCCGCCGCTTGGGCTACGCTGAATCTTCAGGCGGTACCGAACCCAATATCAGCGCCATTGCCTACCCCGTATGCTGGCGCAATCGTGTTTTGGGGGCGATCAATATCATCTTTTTCAGAAGTGCGATGACACCAGCCAAAGCCGCTGAGCGTTATCTGGATGCACTGCATAAGTGTGTGCGCGACATAGAAAGTGAACTCGATTCCTTACCGTTGGGAGAGTATGGATGGCCCAGGTACAAGCCTTAAGAGCCTCCCCATCGTGGGTGGCCGACAGTATTGTTGTAAAAGAGTGGGATGAGTCAGATGACCCATCGTGCTATAGGCCTATTGAGAGTTTGCGCCGTGGTTTGGAAATTCTACGCAGCCTGAATCAGGCAGCAGGGGGATACGCCTCTATCAAAGAAATCAGTGCGGCCACGGGCATACATCGCACAACGGTACGCCGCATGCTGGAAACCTTGCAGAACGAAGGCTATGTACGTCGTAATGCAGCGGATGAATGCTATAGCTTGAATCAGAAAGTACGGCAGTTGAGCGACGGCTTTACTGACGAAGATTGGGTGTCTCAAATTGCCAGCGAAGCCTTGAAACGCTTGCAGCAAAAAGCCGTGTGGCCATCGGACTTGTGCGTCTTGGATGGTGCCAACATGGTGGTACGAGAAACTACGCATAGGTTTAGCCCATTGTCGTTTCATAAAGCCATGATACGTAGACGTATGCCCATTTTATTTACTGCGGTGGGCAGGGCGTATTTAAGTGCTTGTTTGGATTCTGAGCGCGAGGAAATTCTGCACTTATTGCGATCAGGCACTGACGAACAGGCTCGATTAGCGCGTAATCCGCAGTTGGTATCTGCGTTATTGCAGAAAACCTGGGAACAAGGTTTTGGCTCTAATGATGGGGATTGGCATGAGCAAACTCGTATGGGAGCGATTGCTTTACCCATTTGCCATGAGCAGCGCGTGTTGGGATGTCTTAATATTATTTTTACTAAAAATGCGATGACTACCCGAGAAGCCGAGCAACGTTTATTACCCGTGTTGCGTTCTACTGTGGATGAAATAGAGGCACAACTGAACAGTTCCGGTATGTGGTAGATGTGGCGAGTCACTAGCAAAAGAAACGCGGCCGAAGCCGCGTTTGGAGTTAGTCTTTACTGAAGAACTCAATAACCATCTGGTTAAATTTATCAGCGTGCTCCCACTGCGCCCAGTGGCCACAACGGCTGAAAACGTGCAGTTCAGCATCGGCCAAGCCCCACAGTAGGCGCAGACCAATATCCATCGGTACAAAGCGGTCGTCACGGCCCCAAATGATCAATGCAGGTGCTTTGATCTCGCCCAAGCGTGGTCCGAAGTCAGGGAACTGACGTGGGTTAGCTTCCAAACTTTTCACAAAATTGTCCAAGTGTTCGCGTCGGGACAGCATGTTGTCTAAACGAGCTTGGAACAGTTCTTCAGTCAGGTTTTTGGTATCGAACACAAACACTTGCATCATACGACGCAGGTTTTCGATAGTAGGTTCACGGTATAGCGCTTGCAGCAGTTTGATGCCTTCTGGCGGCATAGGTACAAACTGGCTAGGGCCGCCTGTACCACCACCCATTAAGACAATTTTGCCCAGACGCTCAGGGTTGGCCAACGAGAAGGCAACGGTACTGTGGCCGCCCATGGAGTTACCGATGATGTGAGCACGTTCGATGTTCAGCACATCTAACAAGCCTTTCAGTGCGCGGCCGTTCAAGTCAGAGCGAGAGCCGGTACAAACGATAGGATCGCTTTTGCTCCAGCCGGGGCAGTCCATCAAAATTACGCGGAAACCTGCGTCGTACAAGGGTTGTACGTTGCGGTTGAAGTTAGCCCAACCGCTAGCACCAGGGCCAGAGCCGTGAATCATCACGACTACTGGGCCATTACCGCCGGTGTCGTTGTAGTGAATTTGTAGGTCTAGATCTTGTTCTTTGATATGAGCGAAGCGGCTGGTGCTGGCTTCAGTATGTAGCACGGTTGTGGTCATGATGATTCCTTGTCATTGATCGGTACCTAAGCACCGGGAAATGCGAGAGGAGCAGGCTGGTTATTCAGCCTGCACAACAGAGTTATTCAAAACGCACGGACACAGGGCCCATGCCGGCAATCTTGACGTTGAAGTGTTGGCCGCTTTTCGCTACCGCCATAGGGCCTAGCGCGCCAGTCAGCACGATGTCACCTGCTTGCAGTGGTCGTCCGCAACGCACCATGGTGTTAGCTAGCCAGACGGCAGCGTTCATGGGGTTGCCCAAGCAGGCTCTACCGTTACCACGTGAGACCACTTCACCATCGCATTCCATTTCCATGAAGCAATCAGTGAGGTCTATGTCGCGCAGCAGTACAGGGCGGCTACCCAATACAAACAAGCCGCTAGAGGCGTTGTCGGCCACGGTGTCCACAAAGCGTATGTCCCAGTTGGCAATACGGCTGTCCACCACTTCGATGGCGGGTAAGCAGTATTCGGTGGCGTTAATCAGGTCGGCGTAGTTGTGGTGTTCGCGAGTTAAATCGCGGCCCAACACCAGAGCGATTTCTGCTTCGGCCTTGGGCTGAATCAGGCGGCCAGCGGCGATAGAGTCGCCATCACCTACGTGCATGTCATCAAAGAGCATGCCAAAGTCGGGTTGATCTACGCCCAATTGTGCTTGTACAGCCAACGAAGTCAGGCCAATTTTTCTACCCACTAAGCGGCGGCCTTGTTCTAAGGCGAAACGAGTATTAGCTTCTTGCACCGCGTAGGCAGTATCAGCGCTGACGTTTTGCAGACGCTCACGTAGTGCGGCAATAGGCTGGCCTTGTTCTGCAGCTAACCGTAGCGCGAGCGCGGCATCAGCAACAGTGAGTGACGAGAGTTGGTTATCGAGTGTCATAGTGGTGTGTCCTACAGACGAGATCAGGAAGTGGCGTGGGGGCTGTGAGCGTTAGGCAGGTTCGGCACTCATCACGCCATAGCCAGCAATCCATTCATTCACGGGGCGGTAGTAATCTTTAGTGCCGTCGTAATGGCCCATGGTAGACAGCGCGGCAAAGGCGGCAATCCAGGTACGTACTTCATGGGTGGAACGGCCCGCTGTTTTAGAGATGACATCAATTTCAAAGTCATCCACTTTGTGCAGATCTCGGTTGATCAGCAGATCCATGAAAGCGTGATCCCACTCTTGATTGAGTGGTGTTAGATCGCAGTCAGGCGTACCAAAAATCTTCCCAGTTGCCAGCGTGCGTGCCTGACGTGCGGCACGTGCTTCGGGAGTAGGATTGCGCCCAGAAATCAAGAACTCAGAGATCTCAGGCTTAGCACCGGAAAACACGGGTACAGGAGGTTCATGTGACAAGCCGCCGGAACCTAAAATCAGTACGCGTTTATTTAGGCCAGCGATGAACTTACCCACAGCCTCGCCCAACAGGCGAATACGGCGGTAGGGGGCAAACGGTGGCGCTACGGAATTGATGATGATAGGAATCACTGGGTAGCGGGTAAGGCTGCCAGTCATTTCTTCCAGAATCTGTGTGCAGCCGTGATCCACCTGCAAGCGATGAGACAGCGCTACGTCCAGATCGCTATCCAGCAGGTGACGTACTAAGTCTAGGGCCAGCTTGTCTGGAATAGACAGAGGGCCTGGCAGCGTTTTGTAATCCGCAACGGATTCCGCTGCAGTTGCCACTACAAAGGGTGGCATCAAGTCATAAAACAGGCCGTTGTAATGATCCGGTGCAAAGACCACGATCAGCTCTGGATCAAAGGCTTCCACCTCGGCACGAGCGGCAGCAATCACCGCATCAACTTCGGCGACAACGCCAGGGGCAGGGTCATTGAGACCGCGCAATGGGGTGTGCGACAGGCACTTAAGCTTAACAACGCTGGTACTCATAGAATCTCCAGATTTCGTGGCTGAACCGGCAGGCTCTACAGCAAATCGCCGATTCAGGATGGCTTTTGTCTTAATCAGGTAGGGGAGGAAATGCGCTTTGCCGCTATGTGTATAGTCATGGGCTAGCAAGAGGGCGTCATTTCTGTCTCGGTATCTTGTATTTTGGAGGGGCTCATGCACCCTCGTATTTGTATGAACTGATTTTATGGATGGCCTTGTAGCCGCACAAAAATAGTTGTTTGCAGGTGCACTCTGTGCACCGCCAGAGGGCATAAAAAAAGATCCTGCAAAAGCAGGATCTTGATGGGGGCTAAGTGCTAGACGACGTAGGCTGTGAGTGTTGTCGCTTATTGTGCTGGTGTAGCCGCTAGTCGTAGAGCGGGTCTCAGTGATGCTCTCAACATCTGGCCGTGATTCAGATCACTAAAGTTCTCATAGCTAATATCTAGGCCAGCCATTTGCAAATCCCTGACTATATTCTTTGCTGACCATTGGGCACGTGAATCCGTGGCGCTTCTGCTGTTAGAGCGATTGCCACCTTCCATGATGCGTATCTTCTTGCCCTGAGCCTTGCTGCGGTCAAAGCCTTTAAAGGTATCCGTCACCAAAAAACCATCGTGCCACCACAGTGAAGCATCGCTAGCGACGTAACGTTGATACAGTTCAGGGCGAGTGAACAGGGTATACAAGGTAAACAACCCACCGTAAGAATGCCCCCACAAGGTTTGGCGAGAGTGGTCAGTAGGTGCACGTAAATCTACTTCCGGTTTAATACGGGTTTCAATGAGTTCCAGAAACTCAGCCGCGCCACCACCTAGGCGACCCCGTACTTCAACATTTTGAGCAACACCATCTTTCAATACCGGTGGAGTGTAGTCATAAGCGCGGGCTGTCGTATCGTGGCTACCATCAATGTCATAGCCAATAGCCACTAATACCGTAGGCGACAACGCATCAATGGTGGCGAGGTCGGAGGTATCAATATTGGTTAACGCTGCATTGCCATCCAGCATATAAATCACCGGAAAGCCGGTAGCCGGGGCCGGGCGATTGGGTATGCCTACTTCTATCTTGTAATGACGTTTGCCATCTTCTGAGGAGAGGGTGAAAGTCTCGAAGCGGTAGGTGGCGTGTTCTTGATCGACGATAGAGGGTGAAGATGCTCGTTCTACCTGACGTGTGTTTTGTTGTGTTGGCTGTGCGGAAGTAGATGTGGCGTAAGCCAATGAGAGGGCAGCGATACTAGCTAGAAGGCGGCGTAAGACAGGCATTATCGTGTTTCTAATGATGCAAATGGGAATCGTTATTATCACATTAATGCTAGAAGATGGGGAGGTGAGGTTGAATCAGAGTGTTAGTTGGTGTGTGAAGTAATAAGGAGCAGGGAATAAACGCAAAAAAGCCCAAACCGAAGTTTGGGCTTTTTTAATTTGGAGCGGGAAACGAGGCTCGAACTCGCGACCTCAACCTTGGCAAGGTTGCGCTCTACCAACTGAGCTATTCCCGCATTTAAGCGTTGCCTGCTTTGCTAACACTGCTGCCTGTTTTCAGGCTTCAACTAGCGCTAACTTAGCTGATATAAAAAGCCCAAACAATGGCTTGGGCTCTTTAAAGAATTTGGAGCGGGAAACGAGGCTCGAACTCGCGACCTCAACCTTGGCAAGGTTGCGCTCTACCAACTGAGCTATTCCCGCATATTTTCCTTCTCAGGAAAGATTAGAATTATAAGTTGGTTTCTTTTGTTTTGCAAGTGTCTTGCTGGAACTTTGAAACTACTTTTCTAATCGCTGCCGCACTTGCATTGCTGTTTGTTTGGCTACTTGATTGTTTGGTGTTCAATCAAGCGAGAAAGTGAATATAGCTGTTTTTGCTCTACGGTGTCAAGCAAATTTGAGAAATGATTTGAAATAAATGTGCCTAAGGCCGGTTATGCAGCGAAGTAGGGACAGTACCTGCTTTATACTCAAGGCTGTACTTCCTCTGCTGACGTGACAAGCAAACACACCTAACTATGTTGAATAACCAAGATTTATCCCGTTGTAATACTTTTGGACTGCCTTGTGTGGCACAGACCCTGTTTCGTTTTGAGCAGGTGTCTCAGCTGTCGGCCTTGAGCGCAGCCATTAAAGAGTATGCGCAGCATCGTGTATTAGGTGGTGGTAGCAATGTCATTATGCATCCCGACTTGCCTGGGTTGACCATTCAAGTGGCCAACAAAGGTATACGTTTATTGTGTGAGCACGATAATTTCTGGTTGGTGGAAGCTAGTGCTGGCGAGGTGTGGCACGACTTTGTGGCCTACACCTTAGAGCAAGGTTGGTACGGTTTAGAAAACTTAGCGTTGATTCCTGGCACAGTAGGCGCGGCACCCGTACAAAATATTGGGGCCTATGGTCTAGAGCTAGAGCAGCGCGTACACAGCGTATTGGCATGGAATTTGCTAGAAGGTGAGCTGTACGAATTTAGTGCAGAAGAGTGCGAGTTCTCGTACCGAGACAGTATGTTTAAACGCGCTAAGCCGGGCACATGGTTGATTGTTGCGGTGCGCTTTAGATTGCCCAGACAGTGGCAGCCATTGTTGCAGTACCCCGATTTACGTGATCATGCTTCACTGCAGAATGTGCCTAGCGCGCAGGCCGTGTTTGAAGCAGTGTGCGAGGTACGACGTACCAAGTTGCCAGACCCCGCTAAAGTGGGCAATGCAGGCAGTTTCTTTAAGAATCCAGTGGTTCAGGCTGAGCAGTACGCAGTGCTGCGTACACAGCACCCTAATGTGGTGGCGTATGCGCAAGCCGATGGCCGCTATAAGCTGGCAGCAGGGTGGTTGATTGATCAAGCCGGTTGGAAAGGGCGCGAAGCAGGAGCAGTAGCCATGCATCCACGTCAAGCGTTAGTGATGACTAACTGTGGTGGGGCGGTGCTGGAAGATGTGTTGAACCTGGCGCAGCAGATTCAGAGTGATGTACAGCAGAAGTTTGGCGTACAGCTGGAACAAGAGCCCGTGCTGTACGCCTAACCGAGGCGGTTAGCCTGCCAATACGTCCTGCATGTTGAATAGGCCTTGTGTTTTGCCTTTCAAGAAGCGAGCGGCGCGTAGGCTGCCTTGTGCATAAATAGTACGGTTGCTAGCACGGTGAGAGATCTCAATACGCTCACCTTCACCGCAGAAAAATACGGTGTGATCGCCAATGATGTCGCCACCACGTACTACCGAGAAACCAATATTGCCTTCTTTGCGCGCGCCTGTGTGACCGTGGCGTGCCCAGTCGGCGATCTCGTCTAGCGGTTTGTCCCACGCCTTAGCAACGGCTTCACCCATTGCCAATGCCGTACCAGAAGGTGCATCTACTTTATGGCGGTGGTGGGCTTCAAACACTTCTACGTCAAAACCGCTTTGCAGCATTTTTGCGGCAACTTCCAATAGTTTCAGTGTGGCGTTCACACCTACGCTCATATTGGGCGCAAACATGACGGCAACTTTTTCAGCGGCTTGTTGAATACGGGCTTTTTCTTCTTCAGAAAAACCAGTAGTGCCAATCACGCATTGGGTATTGTGACGCACGCACGCATCCAAGTGTGCCAACGTGCCTTCAGGGCGCGTGAAGTCAATCAAGCAGTCAGCATTTGCCAACTGATCTAGTTTGTCGCTAATTAGCACACCTGTGTTCTGACCCAAAAAAGCACCCGCGTCTTGGCCGATGGAGCTAGAACCAGCGTGGTCTAAGGCAACAGTAAGAGTGAGGTCGTTGCTGTTCAGTACAGCTTCAATCAGCATGCGGCCCATACGGCCGCTTGCTCCAGCAATGGCGATACGCATACAAATTCCAGAAATTATTGATCAGGGCTACGGTAGCTGTCTGTAATATTGGGGTTTTCTGCTTCCAATGGAGCTTCATCTACGTCTTGCTGAATAGCGTTAGGTGTATCTGGCCCCATGGTTGCTGGGTTTTGGAATGGCTCGTGGTTAGGTTGGTGATCACCATCCCAACGTACCAAGGTGTTGCCATCAAACCAAACGGTAAACAAACGTTTCTCTACGTCGCCGTAGCCGGGTTTGTTGTAGTAAGGATAATCCCAACGATCAGAGTGGAAGATATCTTGCAGAGTAGGGGTGCCCAGTACGTAACGTACTTGCTCACGGGTCATGCCGACGCGCAGTTGTTCTACCTGCTCAGAGGTAATCCAGTTACCTTGCTGAATGTCTGCTTTGTAAGGAAATCCCCACTTTGTGCCGCCGCAAGCGCTCAGTAATAGTGCGGTAAAACACATGGCTGCGCCGGTGCGTAGGACAGAAGAGTAGTTTTTTGCTTTCATCAGCTTACCGTGCTCTTGTTAAATAAAATCGTTATTATAAGGGATATGAGTTTGGACATCCGTGCATTATGCTACGATGTAAGCCATCTCGGAATCCGTCGGTGCTAGTTGCCAGATGGGCCACGAACCCTTCCCCCTTTCAGATATTAATTTTAGCTATGAACGATCAAAACGAACTGAAAAGCATGGGGCTTAAGGCGACATTCCCACGCCTCAAGATTCTTGATATTTTTCGCCGCAACGACGATACCCAAGAACTGCGCCATTTAAGCGCGGAAGATGTGTACCGTTTGCTGATTGCCGACGACGTGGATATTGGCTTAGCCACAGTGTACCGTGTGCTGACTCAATTCGAGCAAGCCGGTATTTTGGCACGCAGCCAGTTTGATGGTGGCAAAGCGGTATTTGAATTGAACGATGGGGATCACCACGATCACTTCATCTGCACCAATTGTGCCAAAGTGGTTGAGTTCTCTGATCCTGAAATTGAAAAACGTCAGCACAAAATTGCTGATAAGTTGGGTTTTGAGCTAGAAAGCCACACCATGGTGTTGTATGGCTTGTGCAATGATTGCACTAGCACTGGCCGCGCTACAGGCCGAGGCATGCCTCGCTAAGGTGCAGTAGTCAGTACCGTAAGTAATATGAAAAACGGCTTGTGCAGTAATGCGCAAGCCGTTTTCTTATGGGCGAGATAGCATCTCTTTGGCGTGCTGACGTGTGGTGTCGGTGATAGCGATACCGCCTAACATGCGCGAAATTTCTTCCACACGTGCGTTGCTGTCCAGTGCTTGTATGTGTGAACGGGTTTGACCGTCTTGACTACGCTTGCTGACCTGCAAGTGGTGTTGGCCTTGAGCAGCAACTTGCGGTAAGTGAGTCACGCACAGTACTTGATGGCGTTGCCCCAATTCACGCAGCAATTTACCTACTACTTCGGCCACGGCGCCACCAATACCGGTATCTACCTCATCAAAAATTAAGGTAGGCACTTGGGCAGCTTGGCTGGCAATCACGGCTAACGCGAGGGATATCCTTGCTAGCTCACCTCCAGACGCGACTTTAGCCAATGGAGCAGGGCGTACACCGGCGTGACCCGCTACGAGAAATTCCACTTGCTCATTGCCGTGCGCAGAGGGCTTGCAGGCACTCAGCTCTACAGCAAATTGGCCGCCTTGCATGGAAAGCTCCTGCATGGCTTGGCTGACTTGTAGGCTCAACTGTTTGCTGGTGCGCGCTCGCGCTTCACTGAGTTGAGTGGCTACCGTGTTGTAGTTGGCTTTGGCTTGGGCGACTTTGGCTTCCGACTGTTCTAAGTCAGCATCTTCGGTCAGTTGTTCTAGCTGTTGGGTAATAGACTCAAACAGCGCCAGTAGCTCTTCGGGTTCACAGCGGTATTTGCGTGCCATACTGAAAATGTCTGCCATGCGTTCTTCGAGTACAGACAAACGATCAGGATCTAGTTCTACCGCGCTGACATAGCTGTTCAGATCTGAAATAGCTTCAGAGCTCGCAATACGTGCGGATTCTAAGGTGTCCAGAATGGGCTGCAATGCCGCTGGGTCATGGTGCAGCAATTTGGTGATTTCTTGAGTGGCTGAAAACAATGCACGTTGTGCGGCTTGGTCTTCACCATCCAGTAAATTTAAAGCACGCGTCGCACCATCCAGTAGCGATTGCGCATGTGCTAAGCGCTGATGCTCTACACCGGTTTGTTCCCACTCGCCTGGTTGCAACGCTAAGGTTTGCAGCTCATCATATTGCCACTGCAGCTTTTCGCGTTCGGCTTGTAGGCCCGCTGATTGCTCTTGTGCTTGGCGCAAACGTTGCTGCAATGATTGCCAGGTATTCCATGCTGTAGCGACTTGCTTGGAAAGCTCTAGGTGCCCACCTTGGGAATCTAATAAGGCATATTGATTCGCACTTTTGAGCAGACTTTGATGAGCATGTTGGCCATGTATGTCTACGAGGTGCTCACCCACATCACGCAGTTGCCCCAAGGTGGCGGCGGTACCGTTGATGTAGGCGCGGCTGCGTCCTTGGGCGTCGATGACACGGCGTAGCAGTAAATCTTCGCCGTCTTCCAAATCGTTATTTTTCAGCCATTCACGAATGTCGTCATTCAGATCAAAGTGTGCACTGAGATCGGTTTTTTCACATCCTTCACGTATGACACGGGTGTCGCCGCGAGCACCAAGCAGCAGCGACAACGCGTCTATAAGTATGGATTTCCCGGCACCAGTTTCGCCAGAAAAAACCGTGAAGCCGTCTTCGAAATCGATGAGGGCTTCATCCACAATGACAAAATCACGTATATGCAGGGATCGCAGCATAAGCAGGGATTATTCGTTGGCGTCGTTGGGTTGTGGGATACGGTTCCAGTCCAATTTCTGACGCAAAGTAGAAAAGAAACTGTAGCCGGTGGGGTGAATAAAACAAACTGTTTTTTGAGCGCGGCGAATCTCTACGCAGTCGCCAGGCTGGCAGTCAGACCACGCTTGCATGTCGAAGTGCACGCTGGCACCCGATTCAACTCTGCCTAACGCTGTAATGGTCAAACTCAAGGTGCTGCTGTCAGGCACCACTACAGGGCGATTAGACAGTGTTTGCGGCGCTACAGGCACCAGTAAGAAGGCATTGAGTGTGGGATACAAAATAGGGCCGTTAGCGGCCAGTGCGTAGGCAGTGGAGCCGGTTGGTGTGGCTACGACAATACCGTCAGCACGTTGGCGGTGCATAAACACACCATCCAGCTCTACACGCAGCTCGATCATGCCGCCACGACCAGCGCGGTTAATTACGATATCATTGAGCGCAATGCCTGAAACCAGTGTCTGACCATCGCGTATGATGCGACCTTCCAGCAGGCTGCGGTGTTCAGTTTCGTACTGGCCGTTGATGACGCTGGTGATCGCTTCGTGAGCGTGTGGCAGTGGGATGTCGGTGATGAAACCTAGTCGGCCGTGGTTAATCCCAATCAAGGGGACGCCACTGTGCGCCAATTGACGTGCTGCACCCAGCATCGTGCCGTCACCACCCACGATGATAGCGAGATCAGCGTGTTGGCCGATTTCATCAAAACTGACACAGGGGATATCCTGTATACCTGTGTAGTGCGCTGTATCGCTTTCTATAATGACCGAGCAACCCGCTTGCTTTAGCGTGTGGGCAACGGCTCGCAGCGGGGCATCAAGTCCCGAGTCATGATAGCGACCCACGAGGGCGACCGTTTTGAAATGCATGAGGTAAATTGCCTTATGATGGAATAGGAATAGGATAATCTGAATTACTGGATTATAGAATTGTGTAAGGGTTTAGGGCATTGATGCTGCAGTTTGATCCTGATGTGAGTGTATGAAATAAGCATGGCAAAATATCTGGACGATAGATCAAGCGCATTATTGACGCTATTAATTGAGCGTTACATAGCTGACGGTCAGCCGGTTGGGTCACGTACTCTATCTAGGCTTTTTGACTTGTCGCCAGCCACCATACGCAACGTGATGGCTGACTTGGAAGACCTAGGGTTAATTCATAGTCCGCATACCTCGGCGGGGCGTATACCAACGCCTCAAGGGTACCGTATGTTTGTGGACAGGCTCTTGGCAGTACCGCAGTTCGAGGTGCCTCACATCGAGCCCTTACAGCTACGTTTGCCTATGGAAGAGCCAGCTCGTGCGGTGTCATCAGCGGCAGCGTTGTTGTCTAACTTGTCGCAATTTGCAGGTGTGGTGATGGTGCCGCGCCGTGCCCAAACTTTCAAACACATTGAGTTCATTCGCCTCTCGGGCAAAAGGGTGCTGCTAATCATGGTATCGCCCGACGGTGACGTGCAAAACCGCATTTTGTTCATGTCACGAGAGTATCGCGAAGAAGAGCTCACCGAAGCCAGTAATTTCTTTAATCAGCACTTCTCAGGAAAGTCGTTTTCTGTAGTGCGTGAGTCGTTGGCAGACGAGCTGTCTAGCTTGCAAGTAGACATTTCTAAGCTGATGCAAGCAGCGGTAGCGGCCAGCACGGCGGAGTCCGACATTGAAGAAGATGTGGTGATTTTCGGTGAGAGTAAGCTCTTGGACGTGAGTGAAATGACGGATGACTTAAGTCGTTTGCGCCGCTTGTTCCAGTTGTTTGAAAAGAAAACTGAATTGCTGCATTTGCTGGATGCCTCCAGTCATGCGCATGGCGTACAAATTTATATTGGTGGTGATTCTACATTGTTGCCTTTAGACGACGTTTCCATGGTGACAGCGCCTTATGGTGTGGATGGCGAGGTGGTAGGCACCTTGGGGGTGATTGGTCCCTCACGTATGGCTTACGACAAGGTTATTCCTATCGTGGACATCACCGCCAAGTTATTGTCCAATGCCTTGAGCTGTAACCAGAATAATTGATAAGAATGGCGCTGCCTGAGAGGGCTCAGTGCGGCGCATAGGGCGTACATATGCTGTTAACTACCTATTTGCCTGAACCATCGGATCCATCTTTGTTGGATGCGCACATTGCCAGTCGTCCTGCTACGCCAGTAGGCATAGTGGTGATGAATCTGGGTACGCCGGATCACCCAGATGCCGGATCCATACGACGTTACCTCAAAGAGTTTTTGTCGGACCCGCGTGTAATTGAGATTCCACAACCTGTGTGGCAATTGATTTTACGCGGGGCGATCTTGCCATTCAGACCACGTAAGCTGGTAGAAAAATACCAAATGATCTGGATGTCTGAAGGGGCTCCGCTGTTGGTGTATAGCCAGCGACAAGCCGATGGGTTGCAGCAACGTTTGGACCCAACCGGCCAGCACGTCAAAGTAGAACTGGCGATGCGCTATGGAAATCCATCTGTAGAACGTGCTGTTGATAAATTACGCGCACAGGGCTGTGAACGCATCTTGGTGGTGCCGTTGTATCCGCAGTATGCAGCAAGTACCACAGCCACGGCGGTAGATGCTGTGACGCGTTATGCTGCGAAAATGCGTAACCAACCCGAGCTACGTTTTATACGCAGTTATTGCGATCATCCTGCGTACATAAAGCCGTTAGCACAATCTATTACTACCTATTGGGAAGCGCAGGGCAAACCAGAACGTTTGCTGCTGAGCTTCCACGGTTTGCCACGTCGTTGTGCTGAAAAGGGCGATCCATATCACCGCGAGTGTATGCTGACCACGGCAGCGTTACGCCGTGAACTGGAAGCCACTGGAGTGCCAGTACAAGCTGCCTTCCAAAGTCGTTTTGGAGCCGAGCGTTGGTTAGAGCCGTACACTGAACCGCTGTTGCGTCAGTGGGCTAAGGAGGGTGTGAAAAACGTACATGTGGTGTGTCCTGGGTTTTTGGCGGATTGCTTGGAAACACTGGAAGAAATCAAACTCATGTGCCGTGATGCATTCTTGGAAGAAGGTGGTCAAGAGTTCGCCTATATCCCCTGTTTGAACGATGATAAAGAGTGGGTAGATGGCTTAGCGCAATTGGTACGCGAACACGCGGCAGGCTGGCTTTCATAAGTTAAATGTAAAAATAGCCGTGGATCTCTTGAATATGGGGTGTGTGATCCCCATATGGAAAACAGTGATGTTTTTTTGCCGTGGAGATCCATTATGTCTGCATCAACAGACCAGAACGAAAACCAGATTCCTGAAGACAACCAACCTGAAAACGAGTCCATTGATGTGGCAGCAGAATCGCTTGTCGAATCTGGACTGGATCAGCAGTTGGAAGAAGCTCAGGCTAAAGTAGCCCAGTACTACGACCAGTTGCTGCGCGCTAAAGCCGAAATGGAAAACATTCGCCGTCGTGCGGATGACGAGGTATCTAAGGCACGTAAATTTGGGACTGAGTCCTTTGCCGAGAGCCTGTTGCCAGTACGTGATAGCTTGGAAGCTGCGCTGGCACAAGAAGAACAAACGATTGAAGCCTTCCGTGAAGGCGTGGAAACTACGCTGCGTCAGTTGGATAACGCGTTCACACGCAATCAGCTTAAAGAAGTAGCTCCACAAGCAGGCGATAAATTCGACCCGCATCTGCATCAAGCAATTTCTACAGTGCCCTCCGATCAAGCCGAAGGTACTGTCGCGATGGCATTGCAAAAAGGTTATGTATTGGCCGATCGCGTATTGCGTCCTGCATTGGTGATGGTGTCCTCCGGACAAGCGCCAGCCTAAATTATTTTGTTATGGGGGCTTGAAAATGTTTAGCGAGTCCCCATCTGTAAATCATAGTAATAACTGAGTCGTATCCCTAAGTTGGGTACGCTGATTTTTGCAAGGTAAATCAAAAATATGAGCAAGATTATTGGTATTGACCTTGGTACAACCAACAGTTGTGTTGCCGTAATGGACGGTGACCAGGTCAAAATTATTGAAAACGCAGAAGGTACTCGTACCACCCCTTCCATCGTTGCTTACATGCCTGATGGTGAAGTACTGGTAGGTGCACCTGCTAAGCGTCAAGCAGTAACAAACCCACAGAACACATTGTTTGCTGTGAAGCGTTTGATTGGTCGTAAATTCGACGAAAAAGCGGTACAGAAAGATATTTCGTTGATGCCTTACAAAATCGTTAAGGCTGATAACGGTGATGCATGGGTTGAAGCCCAAGGCAAAGCGTTGGCTCCTCAGCAAGTTTCTGCTGACACCCTGCGCAAAATGAAGAAAACAGCTGAAGACTACTTGGGTCATGAAGTGACCGAAGCCGTGATCACTGTGCCTGCGTACTTCAACGATAGCCAGCGTCAAGCAACTAAAGATGCCGGCCGTATCGCTGGTCTGGAAGTAAAACGTATCATCAACGAACCTACTGCTGCTGCATTGGCGTTTGGTTTGGATAAGGCTGCCGATGGCGACCGTAAAATCGCTGTGTACGACTTGGGTGGCGGTACGTTTGACGTATCCATCATTGAAATCGCTGACATCGACGGTGAGAAACAGTTTGAAGTGCTGTCCACTAACGGTGACACCTTCTTGGGTGGTGAAGACTTTGACCAACGTATCATTGACTACATCATCGACGAGTTCAAGAAAGAAAGTGGCGTAGACCTGTCCAAAGATGTATTGGCACTGCAACGTCTGAAAGAGTCCGCAGAAAAAGCCAAGATCGAACTGTCGTCTGCACAACAGACTGAAATCAACCTGCCGTACATCACAGCAGATGCTTCCGGTCCTAAACACTTGAACCTGAAAATCACACGCGCCAAATTGGAAGCGTTGGTTGAAGATCTGATCGAGCGTTCTATCGAACCTTGCCGCATTGCTATCAAAGATGCAGGCGTGAAAGTGTCAGAGATCGACGATGTGATCTTGGTTGGTGGTATGACACGTATGCCTAAAGTGCAAGAACGTGTGAAAGAGTTCTTTGGTCGTGATCCACGCCGTGACGTGAACCCTGACGAAGCTGTTGCCGCTGGTGCAGCAATTCAAGGTTCCGTATTATCTGGCGATCGTTCTGACGTATTGCTGCTGGACGTTACACCGCTGTCCTTGGGTATTGAAACCCTGGGTGGTGTGATGACCAAAATGATTCAGAAGAACACCACGATTCCTACTCGTCACTCGCAAGTGTTCTCCACAGCCGATGACAACCAGCCTGCGGTAACCATTAAGGTTTTCCAAGGTGAGCGTGAAATCGCTGCGGGTAACAAAGCGTTGGGTGAGTTCAATCTGGAAGGTATCCCACCAGCACAACGTGGTATGCCACAGATCGAAGTGACTTTCGACATTGACGCAAACGGTATTTTGCACGTTTCCGCCAAAGACAAAGGCACAGGTAAAGAGAACAAAGTTACCATCAAAGCCAACTCTGGTTTGAGTGATGAAGAAGTACAGCGCATGATGCAAGACGCCGAGGCACACGCCGAGGAAGACCGTCGTTTGGCTGAACTGGCTACTGCACGCAACAACGGTGAAGCACTGGTACACTCCACACGTAAATCGTTGGGTGAGTACGGTGACAAACTGGAAGCTAGCGAGAAAGAAGCGATTGAAGCTGCTATCGCTGAGCTGGAAGGTGCATTGAAAGATGGCGACAAAGAAGCCATCGACGCCAAAGTCGAAGCATTGAGCACAGCATCGCAGAAACTGGGCGAGAAAATGTACGCTGATATGCAGGCTCAGGCCGCTGCACAGCAAGCAGGCGAAGACGGTGCTAAACCCGCGGATGAAAACGTGGTTGACGCTGACTTCAAAGAAGTGAAGCGCGATCAGTAATCCAGTGACTGTGCACTGAACAGGCCCGGTAGCCAACCTTATGTGTGGGCTCCGGGCATCCTTTTTTCCATGAAAAGGCTTTTAGGAGCCTGACAGTCAAAATGGCAAAACGCGATTTATACGAAATACTGGGTCTCGCCAAAAATGCGAGCCAGGATGAGATCCGCAAAGCCTATCGCAAGATGGCAATGAAGTACCACCCGGATCGTAATCCTGACAGCAAAGAGGCCGAAGAGAAGTTCAAGGAAGCAAAAGAGGCTTACGAAATTCTGAGCGATGATCAGAAACGTGAGGCTTACGACCGCTATGGCCACGCTGGTGTGGACCCTAGTGCTGCCGGTATGGGCGGCATGGGTGGTGGCGGAGGTTTCGGTGGGTTTGGTGATCTGGGCGATATCTTTGGTGAAATCTTTGGTGGCGCGGGACGCCGTGGCCAAGGTGGACCACAAGTGTACCGTGGTGCAGATTTACGGTACTCGTTGGAAATCAGCCTAGAGCAGGCAGCCAAAGGTTTTGACACGGAAATCCGAGTACCTAGCTGGGAAAACTGTTCGGTTTGTGACGGCTCTGGTGCTAAGCCTGGCAGCTCACCTACTACATGTGGTACATGTGGTGGTTCGGGTGCTGTACGCATGCAACAAGGTTTCTTTAGCGTGCAGCAAACATGCCCTACATGTCATGGTTCAGGTAAAGAGATCAAAGATCCTTGCACCGCATGTCATGGTGAAGGTCGCAAACGTGTAGAGAAAACACTGCAAGTGAAGATCCCCGCCGGTATTGATGACGGCATGAGCATCCGCTCTATGGGGAATGGTGAGCCAGGTGTGAACGGTGGCCCAGCCGGTGACTTGTATGTGGAAATTCAGCTGAAACCACATGGTATTTTCCAGCGTGACGGCGATGACCTGCACTGCAGTCTGACCATTCCATTCACGACCGCGGCATTGGGTGGTGAAGTGGAAGTGCCTACCCTAACTGGCCGAGGTGAGATCACTATTCCTGAAGGTACACAAACCGGAAAAACCTTCCGCTTGCGTGCTAAAGGGATTAAGGGTGTACGTTCTAGCTACCCCGGCGATTTGTACTGCCACATTCAGGTAGAAACTCCTGTGCGCTTGAGCGAAGAGCAGAAGAAAATTCTGCGTCAATTCGAAGAGGCGTTGAAATCAGGTGGCGACAAGCACTCTCCCAAAAGCGAGTCGTGGACAGACAAGGTGAAGAACTTCTTCTCCTAAGTGTGTCTCACACAAAAAACCGGTGACGTTTAGGCGTGCACCGGTTTTTTTATGGCTGTAACTGCAGCCTATCTGCCATGCGTACCAGTTCAGCAAGTGAGCCAGCCTCCATGGTGCGCATTACTTGCCCGCGACGTACTTTGACGGTGATCTCACTCACATGCAGTTGGCTGGCAATTTGTTTGTTCAGCAAACCTTGTACCACCAAGCGCATGACGGATTGTTCCCCCGCAGTGAGCCTATTCCAGCGATCACGCAGCACCGTGATTTGTGCCTCTTCTTGTCGACGTTGCGTGTCTTTTTGCAGCCCTAACTGGATGGCGTCCAGTAGGTCTTGGTCGCGGAAAGGTTTGGTGAGGAATTCTATTGCCCCATTTTTCATGGCCTCTACACCCAGAGCAATATCGCCGTGGCCAGTGATGAAGATAGTAGGCAGTTGGATACCGTATTGAGCCATGTGTCTATGGAAGTCCATACCGCTTTGGCCTGGCATACGTATATCCAGAATCAAACAGCCGGGGGTGTCTTCCACACCTTGATCCAGAAACTCTTGCACCGAGCTGTAGGTGCGAGTATGTAAACCTACCGATGCCAGCAGGTCGTCCAGTGCGGCGCGCATAGATGGGTCATCATCAATAATGTAGACCAAGGCGTTGGAGGTATCTGTGGTTTGAGTAGACATCATGAGCTGGCAACAGAGTGATTCAGGGGAAGAATAAATTGAAAACGGGCACCGCCTTCAGGACGGTGGGAGGCCCAAATACGTCCCTGATTGGCCTCCATGATGGTGCGGCTAATGGCTAGCCCCAAGCCCACACCAGTTTCCTTTTCGGTCCAGAATGCATCGAACATATGTTCTAGCGCATCGTTGCTGAAGCCTTTGCCGGAATCGGTAATCCCCACCAACAACGCACCTTGTTCATCCACTTGGGTAGTGAACTCGATTTCACGGTGAGGATTGCGCGAGTTCTGACGTATGCTTTCAATGGCATTATTCAGCAGGTTACCCAGAACTTGCTGTAATTGTATGCGGTCGGCGAATACCTTAGGCAGATTTTCCGCCAAGCTAAGTTTTAGCGAAATATTGTGACGGTCTAATTCGTTACGCGAAAACTGCACCACTTCTACGATGGCTTGATTCATATCGAATAAGCTGGCTTGTGGCGCTTCACCTCGGGTAAGGGCGCGTATGCGAGTGATCACATCACTGGCACGGTTGGCATCGGCGATAATGCGCTCAATGGCCAAGCGTGCTTTTTCCATATTCGGTGGTTCAAAGTTCAGCCAACGTTGGCAAGCATTACTGCTGGCGATAATCGCCCCTAGCGGTTGGTTCACTTCGTGAGCGATAGAGGCGGCCATCTCGCCCAAACTCGTAATACGTGATAGTTGTTGTAGCCGTGCTTGCGAGACTTCCGCCGCCGTGCGGGCTGCCATGATTTTGATACCTAACAACGAGGTGATGCCAATTGCCACCAAACTGATGGCGGTATTTAACAGGCCTATTTCGTACTCGCCGTCATTGGTGAGATAGAAGCTCAAAATTGTCAGGCTGATGCAGGCTGCCGATAACCAACTCACAGTACGTACACTGTATAAGTTCGTGGCAGCGAGTAGTACAGCGCAATAGAACACAGCGAACGCAATCGCGTAATCCGTGACGGTATCAGCAATGAAAATTGCGGCCATTACTACCGCAATAGTAAGGCCGCCTAGAATACGGCGAAAGTTCAGGCTACCCGTCATGGTGTGTCCTTGGTGAGCAAAATGGCGTCGTTAATCTTCGTGATCAGAAACTGTACGCCAGCGTACCGATGTTACCATTGGCTCCAAACTCAGCCTACCAATGACTTGCTCTACCAATCTATCTTGTTTGTCTTCCGCGCGTACCAACGCGTTTACTTCTACACGGTTGGTGTCTTCAATATTGGTGCTTTCCAACTCTTGGATGTGGATGTTTTGCCCTAGGTCTCGCAGCAATAGGGCGCGCACATGAGCCTCAGCTTCGCTATAGCACACCAAGGCGATGCTGTAGCTGTTAGTGATGTCAGTGTTGCTGATGGCTTGGCGCTCAATTAAACGTACCAGAGGGCGCAGCAAGCCGTTCACTCCGATAATGAAAAAAGCGGCAATGGTGGCGTGGAATATATAGCCAGCACCACATAGCACCCCAATGGCAGCCGAGCACCACAAGGTGGCAGCAGTATTCAGACCGCGTACGTTCATCCCTTCTTTAAAAATAATCCCTGCACCTAAAAAACCTATGCCAGACACCACCTGTGCAGCAATACGGGTAGGGCTAGCCTCACCAGGAAATAGCCCTGCAAAAATCACAAAGGTAGCAGCACCTAATGCCACCAAGGTGTTGGTTCGTAGTCCGGCCTGACGCTGATGCCATTGCCGCTCAAACCCTACTAGCCCGCCCAGTACTAAAGCACCGAACAGGTTGATGGCAACAGAAGACAGATCGTGAAAATCCATAATGGCGAATCCTCCAAGACTAAGAACCAACGTGGTCAATAATATGTTTACGAAGCCTGTGTGACGCTAGCACGTTTGGATGTCTGAGTTGTGTCAGAGTGTTGTGCAGCGTTGTCGGCTGTGTCCACGGTAGCGGCTTGGGTTGTCCATGACAAGGCCAGTAATCCAAAGAGCGACACCAGATACAGCGCCACGACAGAGAAGTACAGGCGGTGTGTATGCAGTGCAGTAAAGCGGCGAGTCAGGGAGTGGTGAACACCAGAAAAAGCGATACGGAACATGGGAGCCTCCATTGTGTTGAGGTTCCCACTATGCGTTGCTTAGTGTGGGAACCAGTGTGTAGTAAAAGGGTAAAGAGGGTGTGTCTCAACGCATAGACAACACAACGATCCCGGGTCATCGTCCATAGAAATCTCCTAGAGTGAGGTTAGAACCAACGGCCAAAGCGGCGTATGTAGAGTGTTTTCATCAGTTGGGCAGTCAGGCAATAACTGAATAAAATACCCACCAACCACGGGAAGTACTCCCATGGCAATGCTTCTAGCCCTAACATTGGCCCCAATGGGGAGAAGGGCAGATACAGGCCTAAAGCTATAACGCTACCTGTCATGAGCAACACCGGTAAGGTGGCCGTACTTTGTAGGAGCGGCACTTTTTGGGTGCGCAGCATATGTACTACCAGTGTTTGCGACAGTAAGCCTTCCATAAACCAGCCCGACTGAAACAGCGCTTGTGCCGAAGTGCTGTTCGCAGCAAAGACAAACCACAATACGGCGTAGGTAACTAAGTCGAAGACGGATGACGTAGGCCCCATGAACAACATAAATCGGCCAGTATTGCGAGCATCCCATTTACGCGGTTTGGCTAAAAACTCTTTATCCATTTTGTCCCATGGCAACGAGAGCTGCGACAGGTCGTACAACAGGTTTTGTATCAGCAGTTGTATGGCCAACATAGGTAAAAAGGGGATGAAAGCACTGGCTATCAATACCGACAACACGTTGCCAAAGTTAGAGCTGGCTGTCATGTTCAGGTACTTGAGTATGTTGCCGAAGGTCTCTCTACCTTTGATAACGCCTTCTTCTAGTACCAATAAACTTTTTTCCAGCAAAATAATGTCGGCCGACTCTTTGGCAATGTCAGCGGCACTGTCTACTGAAATACCTACATCGGCTTCACGTAGGGCTGGGGCATCGTTAATGCCATCGCCTAAAAAACCTACGGTATGACCGTTGGCTTGTAGGGCCTTGAGTATGCGCGACTTTTGTAGCGGTGTAAGTTTGGCAAATACGGTGCGCTCTTCTACTTTTTGGCGCAGCGCTACATCGTCTAACAAATCAATTTCACTACCCATCAAGGCCACACCAGGGGCCAAGCCTACTTCTTTACAGATACGACCTGTGATGATGTCGTTATCGCCTGTTAGTACTTTGACGCTCACCCCATGAGCGTGCAACGCTTGCATGGCTGCGTTGGCACTGTCTTTGGGTGGATCTAGAAAAATCAACAGACCACGTATGACCAAACTATGTTCATCGCTGGTGCTGTATTGCTCACAGCGTTGCTCATCCGTAATGTCTCGTGTGGCAATTACCACCACCCTAAAACCGTCTTGGTGGTAGGCACGGGCCATCGTCAGTAAGCTAATGCGGCGAGCATCGGTAAGTGCAATGGTTTGTTGCTCATGCACGATGTGGGTAGATACCGCCAGCATCTCTTCAACTGCACCTTTGCAAATCAATTGGTGTGTGCCCGATGCGTTGGCAACGACTACCGATAATCGTCTACGTACAAAGTCAAAAGGCATTTCATCTACCTTTTGCCACTGCTGCAGTGCGTCTAGATGTTTAGGGGACGTTTCTGCAAAACGTAGTACAGCTTGATCAATGAGGTTAGGTACGCCACTTTGGTTGTAGCTGTTTAACCAGGCCAGTTGCAATACGGTGGCATCATTGATACCTGTGGTACTGACATGTTTAGCCAAGATCACTTTGTCTTGGGTGAGGGTGCCGGTTTTATCTGTACACAAGACATCCATGGCGCCAAAGTTCTGAATGGCATTTAAGCGTTTAACCACTACCTTACGTTTAGCCATGGCTAGTGCGCCTTTGGCCAAATTGGCGCTCACAATCATGGGCAGCATTTCAGGGGTTAGCCCCACCGCTACGGCCAAGGCAAACATAAAGGCCTCTACCCAATCACCTTTGCTCACGCCATTGATCACAAAGACCAAAGGCACCATGACCAGCATAAAACGTATCAATAACCAGCTCACGCTGTTCACGCCACGGTCAAAAGCAGTTTGTGAGCGGGTACCTACAATGGAGTGCGCTAGCGATCCAAAATAGCTGCGCTTTCCCGTTGCTAGCACTACGGCAGTGGCGGTGCCACTCACGACGTTAGTGCCCATAAAACCAATGTTAGGTGTATCCAATAGGTTGTTTGCATCGGTGGCAAAAGGTTGTGAGGTATGCTGTTTTTCTACTGGTATAGATTCACCCGTGAGCATTGCTTGGCTGACAAATAAATCACGTGACTCTACTAGCCGTACATCGGCAGGAATCATGTCGCCAGCCCGTAAGCTAATTAAGTCACCTTCTACCAATTGCTCTATAGGCAATTCCTGTGTGTGCGGTCTGGCTTGCACCGCACTACGACGTGTCACTGTGGCGGTGGTATGCACCATGGCTTTTAAGGCTGCAGCAGCGCGGGTAGAGCGGTATTCCTGAATAAAGCGCATTACCGCACTGGCTAAAACCATGGTCAAGATAATGATCATGCTGGCAGGCGCAGCGGCGTGGCCGGCTTGCCAGGGCAACCAAATATCTGTGATGGCACTAATCCCTGCTAATACCAACAGCACCACAATAAATGGGTTTTTAAAGGTGCTCAGAAACTGTCGCAGTGCCGAAGGTGTTTGCTCATGTGCAATGACATTTAAACCGTCTCGTTGCTGACGTTCTGCTACATCAGCAAGCAATAAACCGTGTGGGTGTGCGCCTACATTTTTCAAGGTGGTGTGCAAGGTTTGCGGGGCTTCACTTTGCGCGCGCAATGTACGTGTTTGAGCAGCCTGCTTAGGCGTGACACGTGAGAGAGCAAAAGCAAAGAAAGTCATGGGTGAGACCTCTGCCATGACACAACAGGCAGCGGCTCATGAGCGCCGTGTGTTTAGCTCGGCAGGGGGAACCGCATGGCGTTGTTTCTGCCATGGTTGTTAAGACAATAGGATGAATGCGTTGTAGGTGGCTTCATGCCTGATTCAGCTAAGAAATAGACAGAAAGTATTATGCGATGCCTAGCGCGCGTAAACCAGACTACGTGTGTATGCACTGATCAAACTAAGAGGTGGTGTGGCTATACCTTGGTATAACCATGCTGTGGTGAGCTAGCCATGATGAGCGCTATGGCCTTCTTTTTTTATTTACATACATCGCGTATGTATATAAGATTTATACATACGATGTGTATGTTAATGCCAGTAGAAACTGGCGAATCAGGAGAATGTCGGTGTACGCGCAGTACAAAACACTACTCAATAGCCCCGAGGTGAGGGCGTTTGTATGGGCTGGGTTAGTTGCCCGATTAGCCTTGCCCATGATGGGTATAGGCATCATTACGTTGTTGGTGCAGTGGCGTGATAGCTATGCGTTAGCGGGCGCTGTCTCGGCAACGTTTGTGCTGGCTTATGCCTTGTTATCGCCACAGACGTCGCGCTGGGTAGATAGCAAAGGGCAAGGTTATGTAGTGCCACGTATCACGGTTGTATGTGTGAGTGGTGGTGTAGTGCTGGTGGCAGGAACATGGTGGCCATTGCACGATGGCGTGTTGTTTGTGGGGGCCGCGTTGCTGGGATTCATGCCCAGTGTTTCTGCCTTAATACGTGCCAGATGGACAGCGCGCTTGGCAGGGCAGTCATCATTGCAAACTGCTTACTCGTTGGAAACGGTGTTGGATGAGGTGAGCTTTATTGTGGGGCCACCGCTGTCGGTGGGGCTGAGTGTCTTGTTGTTTGCACAAGCGGGGGTGTTGTTGGCGCTGTTGATGCTGACACTAGGTGCTATAGCGTTGATACGGCAGCAGGCTACAGAGCCTAGGGTAGTAGCGTCGAATACCATCGCAGGGCGGTCGTTATTGTTATCCACACCAGCTGTTCCGCTATTAACGCTGTTGATGGTGGCGATGGGGGTAATGGTGGGAACGGTGGATATTGTGAGTGTTGCCTTCGCTGAGCAACAAGGTCAACCTGCCGCAGCCAGTGTAGTGTTGTCTGCCTATGCGGTGGGTTCGTGTGTGGCGGGTTTGGTGTTTGGCGCAAGGTCGTTTGCTACACCCTTGCCTACGCAACTGGCATGGGGGGGTGTAGCGATTGCGGCGAGTACCTTGCCATTTTTCTGGGTAGACAGTGTGTTGGGGTTAAGCGCGACAGTAGTCGTGGCTGGATTGTGTTTTGCTCCCACCATGATTGTGGCCATGTCGCTGGTGGAACGTAGCTTAACTGCCTCGCAAATTACAGAAGGTATGACATGGTTATTGGCGGGATTAAACAGTGGTGTAGCGCTAGGGGCTAGCTGGTCGGGGCGTTTAGTGGATGAGGCAGGAGCCAGTGCGGGCATTGCCGTATTGTGGTGGGCTGGGGCAGCAGTGCTGGTAATGGCAGTGATAGGAACGGTGCAACTGCGTAAGCAATCTAGTGTGGCATGCTAAAAAAATGCCCCCAGTCTACAGCGTTGCAGGCTGGGGGCATGATTAAGCAGGTCATTATGGATTGCTAGCGACCTGCGCTTCTTCTGGCTCGCTATCCTCAATCGCATCTACTACGGGGGCGGTGCTAGGAACAACGGCAGCATGATCTGCTACAGCAGGCTTGCTGGCTGCTGGCTCTACAACGGGTGCTACAGCGTTGGTCATAGACTGCTTTTCAGTGTTGGTAGTAGCTGGCTCAGTGTTGCTTGCTACCAGCTCTTCACTTGCCGCCACGGGCTCCACATTTGGCACTGCAGGTGCGGCATCGTTCACTACTGGTGCTTCTGCGCTTACCGTTGGGGACTCGACATTGCTGGCTACCTGAGCTTCGCTTGCTGTGCTTGACTCTGTAGTGCTGGTTGTTTGCAAGTCACTCGCAACAGGTGCTGCATCATGGCTTGCTTGTGGCCCACTGACGGTCACGGATTCTGCTTTATCCGCTACAGACGGCTCATTGGCTACAAGAGGTTCTGCGCTTACAATCGCTGGCTCCACAGCACTGGCGGTGTGTGACTCGCTAGCAGCCGGTGTTGCATCGTTGGCTGCTTGAGGTTCGCTGACCGTGGCCGTTTCAGCATCACTTTGTGGTGCGGCGTTTTCTACCGGGTGAGGCAGATCCTCTGGCGCTTTAGGTGGAACAGTAGCGCTAGGTGCTGCATCGCCTGTAGCTTGTTGCTTGCTTTGGTCAGCCGCAATAGCAATGCTGAGCGCTTTAGGATCCAGATACTTTCTCAGTGTGTCATTCACCTGTTTAGCATCCAGCTTTTTCAGCGCTTCATCAATCTCAGCAGACCAAGCAAAGCTGCGGTTCTGATCCAGATATCTAGACCATGTGTTGGCCAAGATAGCATCGCGGCTGCGTGATAGCTCACGGTACTTCAGCATGGCATCTACCGCTTGTGTTACTTCTTCCTCGGTAAAGCCATCTTGCAGAACTTTCTGGATTTCTTCCTGAATGGCGGCGGCAACTTTGCCAGAGTTTTCAGGTGCATGTATGGCGTAGAAAATCCAATTAGCATTAGGCTCGTAGGATGAGGTGTTCAGCATGCTACGTACATCGTAAGACAAGCCATCTTGCACACGTACTCGGTTCCACAATCTGGAGGTCTCAGATTGCCCCAGCATGTAATTGGCAAGGTACAGGGCAGGGAAGTCTGCATCTGTGTCTTGCAATGGCATGTTTTGTTTGGCCATGTAGAACGCGTTGGCTTTATCAGGGGTATTGATGAAGAACTCTTCGGCTTTGACGTCGTGGTAAGGCGTTTCTGGACGGCTGTAAGCCGGTGCGGCTTTCCATTGGTTCAAGCCTTCTACTAGTACTTGCTGCACGGTTTCAGGGTTAAAGCTACCCGCTGCACTGAAGCGAATGCTGCCAGTACCGTAGAACTGTTCATAGAACGACAACACGTCTTGATGAGTTAATGCTTTGGTTTCTTCCAAGCTTTCTGCCAGCGTGGGCACATAACGGATATCGTCTTTAGGCCAGATGTTTTCATGCTGTGCCAAGGCTTGGGCTGCCAATTCAGTAGGCTCGGTCATGGCGTTTTGGTAAGCCGTGACTAATTGGGTTTTGTATTTTTCCAATTCGTCGGCGGGCAGGCTAGCGCTACGCAATATTTCCAGCACCAGTTTAACTACCGCAGGCAAGTTCTCGCCCAACGTAGAAATGCTGATGGTGATGCCCGTGCTTTGACCGCTAAAGCCTACATCGGCTTGTAGCTCAGTGAAACGGTCTGCGATTTCCTGACGACTGCGTTGTTGCGTGCCGTAGCTGAGTAAGCTAGCAACGGTAGAGCCAATAGCACGTTTGCCTTTAAGGCTTTCGGCGTCGCCAAACTGCAAACTCAATACAGCTTCTACACGGTCACCACGCGTGGCTTTAGGCAATAGTGCTAGTTGTACGGTGCCTAAGCCTTCATTTAGTGTCAGTACGGGGCGCTGAGTTTGTGCATCGATATTTGCCGGCGATACATCAAAGCTGGCGGTTTCTTGTACCAGCTCTTTACCTTTGTAATCGCTCACCAGCGACTCAATATCGATGACTTCGGCTTGAGGGGCGCGTTTAGGTGCTTCAGTAGGAATATATTGGCCATTGGTGCGGTTGTCAGCCACCAACCAACGTTCTACGGCGGTTTGTACATCCGCTGTTTTCAGTTGTTCTACGCGATCGCGGCTAATGAAGAACAATCTCCAATCACCAATGGCGGCATTTTCTGACAAGGCAGAAGCCAATTGTGCAGGGTCTGCATAAACGCTAGACCAACCATTTAGCCATTGGTTACGGATACGGTTTACCTCTTCATCGGTGAAGGGTTGCTCGTGCACATTGGTGACGGTTTGATCCAAAACTTGCAGAGCTTGTTCTTGGTTCATTTCACCTTGCAGTTCAGCCGCAAAGAAGGCGTAACCAGGGTCATGCATACCTGCTGCAAAACCAAACACGCTGGTGGCTAAGTTCTGATCTATCATCGCTTTGTACAAGCGGCCAGATGGCGTGTCACCCAAGATGCCTACGCCTATGCTGACAGGGATGTACTCTGGATCAGCTTCGGCTGGAATGTGGTACAGAGCTGCTACGATAGGCGAGCCGCCTTGGCGACGCAAGGAAACAGAGCGTGTGCCATCTTGCACGGGCTCTACTGTATATTCTGGCGGTAGTTGGCGAGTGGGTTTGGGAATGGCCCCAAAGCTTTCGGCAATTTGCGCTAGTGTTTGATCAGCATCGAATTTACCGCTCACGATTAAGATGGCGTTATCAGGCTGGTAGTACTCTTTGTAGAAAGCCTTAAGCTGGACCACGTCTACGTTCTCTACGTCAGAACGAGCACCAATGGTCGATTTACCGTAGTTATGCCATTGGAAGGCAGCGGCTTGCATTTGCTGCATCAGAATACGGAATGGGCTGTTTTCGCCGCGTTCCATTTCATTACGTACCACCGTCATTTCGGCATCCAGATCACTTCTGGAAATGGTGGCATTCACCATCACATCCGCTTGCCATTCCAAATACCATTTCAAGGTATCGTCGTTAGCGGCGAAGCTAGCGTAATAGTTGGTTCTATCACCCGACGTGGTGCCGTTGGCAGCCAAGCCGCGTTTGGAGAATTCTGCTAAGGCATTAGGTAGCGTAGGGGTGCCGCGAAACAGCATGTGCTCCAACAGGTGGGCCATCCCCGTTTGGCCATAGTTTTCCTGGCGAGAGCCTACCAAATAGGTCATATTGACTGTGATATTTGGTCTGGAGGTGTCGGCAGCCAATAGTACGCGTAAACCATTTTCTAATCGGTATTCGGTAACGCCTTCTACACTGGCTCCTTGAACTACACCTTCTGGTAGGGCATAAACGCTGACTGGCATCAGGCTAAACAGCGCTAGCCCAAGTCCGGCAGTTATGCGTGAAACTCGGATGGACAGCATGTGTGGATTCCCTTGTTGAACATGAATGGCAACAGAATGCTCGTGTAAGCTAAGGTCTCTACTGTACAGGGAGATACTAGAATGCGAAACAGTCGTAATCGTGAGAAAACGCAACCAAAACCACTGCACCGTGTAGAGCAGTGATGTTGGACGACATTCAGAGATGTTAGCGAAAGTTAACCTTATCTAGCGAGGTTCTGCATGGCGCTTTCTAAACCGTGCAAGCTAAGGTCGTACATGCGTCCACCCATAAGTTTCTGAATAGTCAGTATGGATTGATGGTACGACCAATAGCGTTGTGGTTCAGGGTTTAGCCACGCGGCATGAGGCCATTGATCCAGCAAGCGCTGAATCCAAACCGCACCACTTTCGTCGTTGTAGTGTTCTACGCTACCACCTGGCATCATGATTTCATACGGGCTCATGGTGGCATCACCTACGAAAATCAGTGTCCAGTCATCGCCGTAACGGTGCAGTATATCCATAGTAGGAATACGCTCTTGGTGGCGACGGTGATTCTGCGTCCACAACCCTTCATAGGGGCAGTTATGAAAGTAGTAAGCATGCAGGTGCTTGAATTCGCTGCGAGCAGCAGAAAATAATTCCTGTACAAGAGCGATGTGGTCATCCATGCTGCCGCCCACGTCTAATAGCATCAGCACTTTGACGGCATTATGACGCTCGGCCCGCATTTGAATATCCAACAGACCAGCATTGTGAGCCGTCTGGCGTATGGTGTTTTCCAGATCCAGCTCGTTTTGTTGGCCGTCACGGGCAAACCTACGCAAGCGGCGCAGTGCCATTTTAAAGTTACGCGTACCCAACTCTTGTTGGTCATCGTAGTCTTTAAACTCACGTTGTTCCCAGACTTTAACGGCAGTTCTATTGCCTGCTGATGGGCCTCCTACGCGTATGCCTTCAGGGTGATAGCCACCATGACCAAAGGGTGAACTACCGCCTGTGCCGATCCATTTATTGCCCCCAGCGTGTCGTTCAGTTTGTTCAGCTAAACGCTCTTTGAATAGCTCCATCAGCTTGTCCCAGCCGTGCTTCTGTATCGCCGCACGATCTTCTGCGCTAAGGTGCCGTTCAAAGTTTTTAATCAGCCAATCAAGAGGAATTTGGCTGGCATCTGGGTCAGTCTCTAACTTCATCTGATGCTGTTCGTAAAACTGTGCGAAAGCCCTGTCGTATTTGTCGTAGAGACTCTCGTCTTTAATCAGAATCAGCCGTGCCAAGCGGTAAAAGTCTTCCACACGAGTGGGCATGACCGGTTGGCGCAACGCATCCAACAACGTTAAGTATTCACTTAAGGATACCGGTAGTTGATGAGCACGCAGATGATAAAAGAAGTCGATGAACATGGCAGCAGCTAAAGCCTAGACTGTGATCTTAGGATCGCAGCAGTCGCCCTAAGCGATTCAGCAGGGTGAGGTCTTGTTCGTTTTTCAGTAAAGCACCCGCCATCATTACTGCATTTTGGCCGGGTTGCTGGGCAGCCGCTTGCAGTTGCTCAGGGGTAATGCCTTCGTGCAGCAGCAGATTGATCCAATCTAGAAACTCAGAGGTAGAGGGTTTCTTTTTCAAACCGGGAGTGTCGCGCAAGGCAAAGAACACATCCATCGCTTGATTCAGCAGTTCGCTTTTTAGCTGTGGAAAGTGCAACTGCACAATTTGCTGCAAGGTGTCGCGGTCAGGGAAGCGAATGTAGTGGAAGAAACAGCGGCGCAAGAAAGCATCTGGCAGCTCTTTCTCATTATTCGAGGTGATGATAATCAGGGGGCGATGGCGCGCTGTGACGGTTTGCTGTGTTTCGTACACATGAAAGCTCATCTGATCCAGTTCACGCAACAAGTCATTGGGGAACTCGATGTCTGCTTTGTCTATTTCATCAATCAGCACTACCGTTGGTACATCGCTTTCAAAGGCTTGCCACAACACACCCTTCACAATGTAGTGGGCAATGTCATGCACACGAGGGTCTCCCAACTGCGAATCACGTAAACGCGATACCGCATCGTATTCGTACAAGCCTTGTTGCGCTTTGGTGGACGACTTAATGTGCCACTGCAGCAGGGGGCGACCTAGGGACTTGGCTACCTCTTCTGCCAAGTGTGTTTTACCAGTGCCAGGCTCACCTTTAATCAGCAAAGGTCGTTGCAGCGCTAACGCGGCATTCACCGCCATGCTGAGGTCATCGGTAGCAATATACTGATCGGTACTGGAAAAGCGGGCAGAAGTATCAGAAGCAGACATGGCAAACAAGAAAAAGGGTTAGCGGGTGCTGTAACGGTTAATCAGCTCGATATAGCGCTCGTTATCAAGCGGCTTATTCAAGCGCTGGGCTTCCCAGATGATTTCACCTAGGGCATCCATAATGCAGTGCACCGCTTCATGCGGGCTACGCTGCTGCAACAGGCGATTGTAAGCAGCTTTGATGCCTGGGGGCTGATCAATGGATAGCTGCTCATGTATGGCCAAGTGCATGGACAAGTGTAGAAATGGGTTGGTTTGCCCTTCTTCTACAGTGAAGTCCGCTTGTAGCGCATCGGGGTTACGCAGCAGGTCGTGGTATTCGGGGTGCTCACGTACCCAATCCACTGCAATAATTTCGATGGGGGTGAGTACACCGTTGTTTTGGTCTTTCTTCCAGGCTTCGACAAAAAACTGTCGTACCTGTTCGCGGCTAGGGTTGAACATGCGTATCTAGTCTCAGTGCAGTATCGTATCTGGTATTATTTTACGCCATGAATTTCGTATTATTGCCCGGCTTTGGTCTGGGGGCTTTTCCACTACAACGGTTATACAGCGGTTTGCAGGCAAAGGGGCACAGTGTCTCCCTTGTAGATCTCCCGCAAAACCAGTCGTGGAAGTCCTATCTTTCTACATTAACGCCTCCGCAAACGCCCAGTGTGGTAGTGGGGTGGTCGCTAGGCGGCCAAGTGGCGACATTGTTAGCCCAAGAATGGGGCTGTGCTTTAGTAACGCTGGCGTCAAATCCGCGTTTTTGTGCGGCTGACGATTGGCCGTGTGGCATGCCGGTAGAAGACTTTCGTGCCTTTGAGCAGCGTTATAGTGTGCAGCCTGATAAATCACGCTTGCGCTTTGCTGCATTGGTGTGTCAGGGCGATGCTCAAGCTAAAGACTATGTGGGACAACTACGAAGCAGCTTTGAACATAGCGTAGATGTACCAGCAAGTACCCAGCAGTTGCGTCTGTTGGCTGAACTGGATACGCGTTCAGTATTGGCGTCGTTGTCGGTTCCTCAGTATCATTTTTTTGCAGGGCAGGATGCATTAGTTCCTGCTGACGTTGCGCAGCGCTTAGCGTTACTGTCTGCGTCATCACAGGTATTCCAATGGGCGGATGCCAGTCACTTTTTGCCTTACACACATGCGCCACAATTAGTAGCGGCGTTGTGTGAGCTATTCCCCGGAGAGTAGACAGTGAGTCACCACACTATGAGCGCAGATGCTTTTGATAGAGAGCATCTGTGGCACCCCTACACCTCAGCCGTGAACCCGTTGCCGGTCTATAAGGTTAGTCATGCGCAGGGTTCAACCATTGTATTAGAGGATGGCACCGCCTTAATTGATGGTATGTCATCGTGGTGGTGTGCCATTCATGGTTATAACCATCCCGTGTTGAATCAAGCCGCCAGCGATCAATTACAGAAAATGTCGCATGTGATGTTTGGTGGTTTCACCCATGATCCAGCGATTGAGCTAGGTAAGCTCTTGTTGCAGATTGCACCACCTACGATGGACCGGATTTTTTATGCTGATTCAGGTTCCGTAGCAGTAGAAGTCGCCTTAAAAATGGCGGTGCAGTATTGGGCGGTACAGGGTAAAACACAAAAGCAAAATATTGCCACCATACGGCAGGGTTACCACGGTGATACGTGGAATGCGATGTCGGTGTGCGATCCTGTAACCGGTATGCACCAAATTTTCGGGACTAGTCTACCCACACGTTTATTTGTGTCGGCCCCTGAAAGTGGTTTCTATGACGAATGGGATGACGCGGATATCCATGAGTTGGAGCAACTATTTGCGACCAATCATCATGAGATGGCGGCCTTCATCATAGAGCCTATTGTGCAAGGCGCGGGCGGCATGCGTTTTTATCATCCCCAGTATTTGGTGGAGCTGAAACGCCTGTGTGAACAGTACGGTGTATTGCTGATTTTTGATGAGATCGCTACGGGCTTTGGTCGCACAGGAAAAATGTTTGCGTGGGAACACGCTAATGTGCAGCCAGATATCATGTGCATTGGTAAAGGCTTAACAGGTGGGTACATGACCTTATCGGCGGTACTGGCCACAGCGAAGGTAGCCGAAGTGTTGTCCAGTGGCTCGCCAGGCGTGTTTATGCACGGCCCTACCTTTATGGGGAATCCGCTGGCCTGTGCGGTGGCACGTAGTTCTACCCAACTGTTGTTATCGCAAGATTGGCAGGGCACAGTGCGGCATATTGAGGCTCAGTTGAGCCAATTGCTAGCGCCCGCTAAATCGTGGTCATGGGTGCGTGATGTGCGCGTGCTGGGCACGATAGGCGTGATCGAAATGCAAGAGCCTGTAGACATGGGGGCCTTGCAAAAAGAATTTGTAAAACGTGGCATTTGGGTACGACCCTTTGGGCGTTTGGTGTACATCATGCCACCCTATGTGATTAGCGACGATGAGTTGCGCACGCTTACTACTGAACTGTTGGCCGTAGTACGGCAAGTAGGGGTGGAGCAATGAGTTGGCAGCAGCACTTTGTCGTTGCACAAGAAAAACAGCGTCAGCAAGGCACGTTACGTCAGCTAAATAGCTTTGAGCATCATGATACTCAACTGCGTAGACACGGGCAGCAGTGGTGCAACTTAGCGTCTAACGACTATTTGGGATTAGCGTCCGATCACAGCTTAAAACAGCAGTTTTATGCGCAGCTCAATGAGGTGGACTCGGCCTTGTCAGCGTCGTCGTCGCGATTGTTAACGGGGTCATTCTCTACTCATGCGGCATTAGAGCAAACCTTAGCCACGGTGTTTGGGCGTGAGGCAGCGTTGGTGTTCGGTAGCGGCTACCACATGAACTTGGGAATATTGTCAGCCATCACTGACAAGCAAACCTTGGTGTTGGCCGACAAGTTAGTGCACGCCAGCATGATTGATGGTTTGCGCTTAAGCCCTGCCAAGCTGCTGCGCTATAAGCATAATGATTTGCAGCATGTAGAACAGTTGCTAGAGGCGCATCACAACGACTATGCACGTGTGCTGATCGTGACTGAAAGCATTTTTAGCATGGATGGTGATCTTGCTGATTTGCAGGCGCTGGTACAGATCAAAAAACGTTATCCACACGTGGCATTGTATGTGGATGAAGCGCATGCAGTAGGGGTACGTGGCGAAACAGGATTAGGCTGTGCCGAAGAGCAGCAGTGCGTGCAAGATATTGATTTTTTGGTGGGTACTTTCGGTAAAGCACTGCACTCGGTAGGTGGCTATGTGTTGTGTTCACAGGTGGTGCGCGATTTCCTCATCAATCACATGCGTCCCTTTATTTTTAGTACGGCGTTGCCACCCCTGAACATGGCGTGGACGCACTTTGTGCTGCAGCGCATGGCGTCACTGCAAGACAGGCGTGACAGATTGAATCATCTGACTTTACGTCTACGTGAGCGTGTGGCGCAGCAGTACGATCAGCATGTATCGGCCTCACATATTGTGCCGGTGGTGCTGGGCAGTAATGAGGCTGCTTTGGAAAAAGCCCGCCAGTTGCAAGAGCAAGGCTTGTGGGTGATGGCGGTACGCCCTCCTACCGTGCCAGTGAATCAAGCACGACTACGCATTTCGCTGACGGCCGATGTACCCGATGCAGACTTCGAGCGGCTGCTAGCATGCCTGTAATGGATAAGGCCATGATACGGCAGCGCTTTAGAAAAGCGGGGGCGCAGTACACGCAGCATGCACAGGTACAGCAGCAGATGGCTAAACAACTGTGGCAGTACGCTGAACAGTTTGTGGCGGTGCCACAGCGTGTACTAGAAATAGGCTGTGGCCAAGGTGGATTCACACAGTATTTACGTGGTTGGCCGCAGTTACAGCAAGTAGTACTAAATGATTTGTATCTACCTCGCGAGGCATTGCAAACCCTATTACCTGATGAGGTAGAGGTGCAATACGCTGAGGGCGATATAGAAACCTTAGCGTTGCCCTCAGGTATAAATGCGGTAGTGTCTGCGGCCTCTCTGCAGTGGTTGGTGGATGTGCCCCGCCTTTTGCAACGTTTGCATGCGAGTTTGAGCGTGGGTGGCCATGTGGTGTTGTCTACCTTTGGGCCAGAGCAGTATAGAGAAATACGCCAACTGACTGGACAAGGTTTGCAGTATTACAGTGCACAGGCATGGCAGCGTTTATTGTCAGCGGAGTTTGATGTGCTACTGGTGCAGCAAGAACAACAGTGTTTGTGGTTCGATTCGCCGTGGGATGTGCTCAAGCATTTGCAGCACACCGGCGTGACCGGAGCAGGGCAGTGGCAGTGGAACAAAGCACGTTTGCGAATATTTATGGCGCAGTATGTACAACAGTATGGTCGTGGCGAAGGCGATGACGCTGTGTCGCTCACCTATCACCCTATTTATTTGATTGCCAGGAAAAAACATGGCTAAAACCTATTTTGTAGGCGGCATAGATACCAACATTGGTAAAACAGTCACCACCGGCTATATCGCAGGGCAATGGCTGCGCGAAGGGTTCAACGTTATTACCCAGAAACTGGTGCAAACGGGTAACCCGCATATTTCTGAAGATATTGTGCAGCACCGTAGCTTGATGGGCATGGGGTTAATCGAAGACGATTACCAAGGCTGGACGATGCCGCAGGTGTTTTCATATCCCGCATCCCCTCACCTGGCAGCACGGTTGGATGGCAAGGTGGTGGATGTGGACGCCATTGCTCACGCGACCCAGTATTTGGAGCAGCGTTACGACCGTGTGCTGGTGGAAGGTGCTGGCGGGCTGTTAGTGCCGCTTAAGGATGATTTGCTGACGTTAGACTACGTACAGCAAAAACAGTGGCCCATTATTCTGGTGACCACAGGGCGTTTGGGCAGCATTAGCCATACGTTACTGAGTTTGCAGGCTATAGCGCAGCGCCAACTAGCGGTAGAGGCTGTTGCTTACAACCATATTCATGACCACGAAGACGAACGTATTGCCCAAGACACGCTGCAGTACTTAAGAAACTACGTACAGCAGCAGCATCCTGAGGCCCGATTTCTTGAGGTTCCAGTGGTGGAATTGTAGTGCTGTCCACTACAATGGCAGAGAGAATTTGATCCAAACTCACGTCTTTTTCATGTTTGGGCCAGATTTGGGCTAAACTCTTATATAAGACTGGGGCGAGACGACCATCGGGTTTTTCACATTCGCCTGTTTTCTACTTTGGAGCACTCATGTCCTATCAGCACATCAAGGTCCCCTCAGAGGGACAGAAAATCACGGTTAATGCCGACTTTTCTCTCAACGTACCAGATCAGCCAATTATCCCTTTTATCGAAGGTGATGGTACTGGTGTAGATATTTCGCCCGTCATGATCAAGGTCGTTGATGCAGCCGTTGCTAAAGCATACGGTGGCAAACGCAAAATCCATTGGATGGAAGTGTACGCTGGTGAAAAATCCACACGCGTGTACGGCCCTGATGTTTGGCTGCCAGAAGAAACAATGGAAGCAGTTAAAGACTACGTTGTTTCCATCAAAGGTCCTCTGACCACACCTGTTGGCGGTGGTATTCGTTCTTTGAACGTTGCTCTGCGTCAGCAATTGGATCTGTACGTTTGTTTGCGCCCAGTACGCTATTTCACTGGCGTGCCTTCACCTGTGCGTGAGCCAGAAAAAACCAACATGGTTATCTTCCGTGAGAACTCCGAAGATATCTACGCTGGTATCGAATTCGAAGCTGAATCCGCTAACGCCAAAAAACTGATTGCATTCTTGCAAAACGAATTGGGCGTGAACAAAATCCGTTTCCCTAATACATCCGGTATTGGTGTGAAACCTGTGTCCAAAGAAGGTACACAGCGTTTGGTTCGCAAAGCTATTCAGTACGCTATCGACAACGATCGTTCCTCCGTGACTATCGTTCACAAAGGCAACATCATGAAGTTCACCGAAGGTGGCTTCCGTGATTGGGCTTACGAACTGGCACGTAACGAGTTTGGCGCTGAGTTGATCGACGGTGGTCCATGGTGCAAATTCAAGAATCCTAAAACAGGTAAAGAAATCATTGTTAAGGATTCCATCGCTGACGCATTCTTGCAGCAAATCTTGCTGCGTCCTGCCGAGTACGATGTTATTGCTACATTGAACTTGAACGGTGACTACGTTTCCGACGCTTTGGCTGCTCAAGTGGGTGGTATCGGTATCGCTCCAGGCGCTAACTTGTCTGACTCCGTTGCAATGTTCGAAGCAACCCACGGTACAGCACCTAAGTACGCAGGCAAAGACTACGTGAACCCAGGTTCCGTTATCTTGTCCGCAGAAATGATGCTGCGTCACATGGGCTGGACAGAAGCTGCTGACCTGATTATTTCCAGCATGGAAAAATCCATCAACTCCAAAAAAGTCACTTACGACTTTGCTCGTTTGATGGAAGGTGCAACACAAGTTTCTTGCTCTGGCTTCGGCGACGTCATGATCTCGAACATGTAATTCTGTTTGACTCCCTTTTCAGGGTTTCAGTACAGAGAAAACCGGCACGCATAGCGTGCCGGTTTTTTTATGGGCGTATGCAGGCAGCTTAAAACGACACCATATCCGCAGGATTAATCAGGCTTTGTACTGTTAAGGCACCTTTCACTAAAGGAATCGCTACAGGGCCTATGTAATCGTTAAATGGGATTTCATCATGGTGGATGCGCGTCAGCATAGCGAAGTCATCATTACGTCCTGTGATGTCGTCGCTAATGGATTTACCGATGCGAACGGTTTGTGCAACGCCGTGGCCACTCCAACCATGCACGGCATAGACGGGAGCTTTTGCATTGCTTTTACGACTATCTACGGCACCATTTAAGGTGATGTCGCTAATGCCACCCCATGAGTATTCCAACTCAGGCTTTTCCCATTGGGGGAAGACGGTTTGAATGCGGTCCAACAGGTAATTATTCACGTCGCGGGGCGACCATGAGTTCCCCGTACCTTGACCACCAAATAGCAGTCGGTTGTTGCGTACGGCACGGTAGTAATCAATTTGCAGTTGCGTGTCGTATACAGGTAAATCGCCTGGTAGCAATTGGCTGATATCCATGGGCAAGCTCGGTGTTACGGCGACGTAGGTGTAGAAGGGGATGGTGGTGCCGCCTTTTTCTAAGAACTGGGGGGCTTCATAGTGCACCCCTAACACCACTGCTTTACGTGCCTTGACCGCGCCGTGTTCTGTGACGACACGTGTGCCGTCTCCTTCTTCGATAATTTCGGTTACGGCACTGTTTTCATGAATCTTGCCGCCGTTTTGTACTAAGCCATACACCATGCCGCGCAGCAGTGCTAATGGCTGTACTTGGCCACCAATAGTGTCAAGGGCGGCACCATGGTAAATGTCGGATTGCACATATTCTTTAAGTTCTTGTGGCCCTATGATTTTGACGGCTCTGTCACCTAGAGAACGTCTAGCATCTGCGCTAGAAACTAAGGCCCCCATATGGCCGGGGTGCACTGCGGCTGTGAGGTGTTGACGTTTGCGATCGCATTCAAAGCCATAACGATCAGACAGCTCATCAATCAAGTTCATGGCCTCTATGGAAGCGAAACGCCACAAGCGCTGAGCCTCTTCAGGCGGCAGATTTTCCATCATGGTTTCGGCTTCCCAACGCGCTATACCAGGCGTGAGCTGACCACCATTACGGCCTGAGGCACCAGAACCTACATTGTATTTTTCCAGTAGTACTACGTCTAAACCTGCTTGTGAAAGATGCAAGGCTGTAGAGGCACCGAGTAGTCCACCGCCAATAACCACTACATCACATACCTGATCACCTTGTAGCGCAGGGAAGCTGTCCCATGCTGGTAGGGTGGCTTCGTAGTAGTTGGCAGGCATTGAGTCATTGGTGGTGGCATCTCGGTGCCAAGTCCAAATGCGGGAGTCTAAACCCAGCTTACTAGGAACGGCTTTAGCATCGGGTAATAGGGTGGGTTTGGGTAGCGTTGTGGTGGCGGTTGTTGGAGGGGCTGTTGCAGTGGATTGAGCATGCAATGAAGAGGAAAGAGCACTAAGTAGGCCTACTCCGGATAGGGTGGCGCTCTTACGTATAAAGTCTCGTCGGTTGACAGTCATGTTGGTCTCACAGAAAGGTAGTAGGAAGCGTGTGGCGATATGCCTTACAGCGTGGCTGGGCCATAGCGGTTTTGATCAGCTGAGCCTTTAAGTAAGGCAAACGCCAGTAGAGCTAACTGACCGATGACGGGTAACAGATTGAGCCATGCCCACCAGCCTGCGTGGTTGGCATCATGCAATCGGCGCACTTGCAGGGCGAGTACTGGCAGTAGGGTGGCCAGTGCGTAGATCGTCGTAATCCAGCCAAAACCTATCTCAGGGTTGGCGAGAGCAAAGTAGCGTTCTGCGAAAGACAGCACCAGCAGAATAAGTAGATGTATGAGAAGAAATAGCCAATATCCTTTTCTAGAGGTACGGCCTTGAAATGTGGCGTAGTGCAGCAAGGCTTGTAAATAGGCATGCATGATGGGTTGAACTCCTTTGGATGATGGGTAAAACGACGGGTAATGCACCTTATGTAGCGCTGGTTTTCATTTTTATTGCCAAATAAATATATCATATGGTTTTATATGTATTTGCGTTTTAGGTATAAACCCTAGAGACAAAAAAACCGCCATGCAAAAGCATGGCGGTAGAGTAGGCAAGTTGTAGAACTACAGCATTACTCTTTGTCTGCCCCACGATAGCGTTTGTATGGCAGCACGTTCCACGTGCGAGTTTCCAGACGCTCTCGGCAAATAACCGATGGGATATCGGCCAACAGATTGCGTGCGGATTCCAGCTCGCGCTCGACTTCCACCTTGTCTTGGTACATGAACTCGTCGGATGCCTCGTCTGGGGCTTGTTCCAGTTTCTCTTCCAAATCGCTGATAATGCGTTCTTGTTGGAAACGCAGTGCTTGGCGAGCATCTTCAATCCATGAAGGTTGCATACTGCGGTTGTGGTCGACGACAGCGCTGTATTCGCTGTACACACCCGCATAGACGTCACCGGCGTGGTGTCTGGCGTCGTGACTAGCAATCTCCAGATCGCGTACGGTCAGTTTTGCTGGATCCAACGGTTCTTTACGCAGCATACCGCCCAAACGGGTGTACTTGGTGTAGTACGGGAACATACCTTGAATGACTTTGCCTACAGGCTGAATAGCTTCGCCATCCTCGCCCAAGCCTTTAGGTTGTACACCTTGCATCGCCGACAGTACGGACTCTGGACGGCAAATTTCTTTAGGAGGCATGATGCCGTAACGCAGCATTTCACGAATACCAGTACCAGAGATGGTCAGCTTGAAGCGATCATCGTGTGGGCAGGTTTCGCTGGTGGCGTGGCTAGCACAGCGTGTGCAGTAGAACACCTCGTGGAACAGGCGCACATCAATGCCCATTTCTTTGGGGCTGAACTGATCGAAAATACTATGGCTGGCGTACTTGTCGTAGTAGCTACCAATACCGGCGTGGTCACGACCAATCAGGGCATGTGTACACCCATAGTTTTTCATGATCAAGGCATGCAAAATAGTTTCGCGTGGGCCGGCAAAAATATAGGTCACACGCAGTGGCGATAAGATTGCACGGTCTTTTGGATAGTACGTATCCAGCACGTTACGGTAAGCCAGCATGCGGTATTCGTGGCGCACGTATTCGCGTTTTGCCATTTCTACCAATGGTTGCAAGAATAAGCCATCAACGCCTTCTAGGGCGTTACGGTGAATGTACTCGTGGCCACGGTGCAGAGGGTTAGCACCGGTAATGAAACCGGCAACCGAATTGAATTTTTTCTCTTCGTAGAACAGGTGCCAGGTGTCTTTAGGTTCACGGCGCAGTTTCTCAAACGGGCCCCAATCCACACGTTGCAACAGGTGCAATGTACCACCCAGAGAAATATCACCCATACGACGGTAGATGGAGTCTACGCCTGGGTGGTTACGGTCCGTAGTGCCAAACAGTTGGCGAGCGCGCTCTTCTTTGTCGTAGTCGAAAATATCTTCGATGCTCAGAATAGCAACAGGCTCGTTACGGCTATCGGTTAGCGCAACTTCACCGCCTACGGACAGGCTTTTGATAATTTCTTTGTTGCGATCACCAGTAGGCGCAAAGCTCAGTGGTACAGGCCAGATGACGCCGTTCGCTAGACGACCAGAAGTCAGAACAGACTTATAGTCTTCTTCGTTCATGAAGCCTTTATTGGGTGACAGCACACCAGTAGTGATCATTTCGATGGTGATCACAGCTTCCAAGTCGACGCGAATGGATGGCAACTTGCGTGCGCGTTCAATCTCGGCTTGTACTTTGTCTGCGGGTACTACCTGATTAACTAGCTTCCCACCGTGAGGTTGTTGGGGATAGCGGTCGAAATTCAGTGTCTGCTCCATGTTTCCTCCTGACTGCTTCGTCTGGCTTACACCAGCAAAGCGGTTCTTTTGTAATGTGTGGCGGCTAGGCCGTGGTCACAATGTGGTTTGAAAATAATCAAAAGCAAATTCTGTTTTAAAGCGAATTTGCACTTTCGTAAATACACCTTTAGTTAGAGTGCCTGTTTTTTTTATAGCTGATAGCGATGGCGGAGTAAATCCTGCAAATGTTTGGCTTGACGCAGGGACTCCCGCAACATGCGGCGCTCAAGAGGATTCAGCTCGGCTGTGGGGAGCTGATTGTTGAGAGGCTGACTCTGCTGCGTTTGGCGCAGATGCAGCTGTAAGCGTAACAATTGTAGATAGCTGTAGGCATCATGAAAAGCATTTGCATCATTTGTGGTGAAGATGCCGTGCGCACCTAGTTGGTGCAGTCGTTCTAGGGTAGAGGCTTCACTGATGCCGTTGCTTAACGCAAAAATACGTACGCTATCCACAAAGGGGCTCAGTGCACCCGCTTTCAAATCTACACTAGGTTCATGCGTCTGTAGGAAACGGCCTAGCCGTTGCAAAGGGTTGTGTAGCGGTAAACGGTAGCGCAGGGCATTGTTGGCCATCATGCGCTGAAATTGGGGGCTGTCAGAGATCAGTGCTAACAGTTCGGGTAGTAGGGCATCAAAACCGGTTTGATCTCCCCACAGTACACGTAAATCAAAGAAGATGCTGCCTTGCAAAAGGTGTTCAGGATCAGGTTGCAAAATGATGTGGCGAAACTTATGCAGCCACTCTTCCGCCGATAAACACAACGCTGGATTGCTGGCCATAATGTTGCCAGTGCAGAGTGTCAGGCCACAGCTGTCCAGCGCTTCATTGATGCGTCTGGCAACAGGTAAAAGCAACTGTCTACATGCATCTTCCGTCATTCCTTCAGGCGTATAGAACATCAAGCCGTTGTCTTGATCTGTCAGCAGCGTTTGCTCGTGCCGTCCTTCGCTACCAAATGACAACCAACAAAAACGAGGCAGTGTAGAAGGGGCGTTGGCCAGTATGAGTTCAATGATGCGCAGGGTGCTGTGATCATTGAGTTGTGTAATTAAGTGCGTAACTTGTGGCGCACTGGCTTTGTTGGCCAGCATGGCTTGTACTAGGTGAGGGATACGTTGACGTAATTGGCGCAGATCCTGAAGGTTTTCAGCGTGGCGCAATGCACGAGATAACTGCACTAGGTTAATGCGCTGTAAATCAAATAAGTCGCGCTCAGATAGCACGCCCACCAGTTTCTGGTTATCGCAGACACACAGGTGACCAATATTGTTCTGGATCATCAGCATGGCAGCATCGTAAGCCGTATGCCTAGGGCTGAGATGGTAAGGGTCCATCGTCATTAACTGACCTATGGGTTGATCACGCTCAGCTAGGTTTTGACTGAATACACGCCGTAAATCTCTAAGGGTAAAAATCCCTAGTAGGTGTTGTGCTGCATTCGTAATAGCAACACTGCTGACATTGTGTTCATGCATTAATCCCACCACATAACCCAAGCTTTGTTCAGTTGTGCAGGTGATGGGGGCTCGCTGTACAAAATGAGCCAGCGGAGTATTTAAGCTAGTGTCAGGGTGTTGTTCTTGCCAGTGGTATAAACGTGCTTGTTTGCGTAGTTTATCCAGCAGCACGGCACTGCCTTCGCGCATAAACAATCTGAAAGGTTCTGACTGTTGCAGCAAGTGATTAAAGGCATCACGAGGAAGTAACACACAGGTGCAGGCACTTTGTGCAATATAGTGGGTACGTGTGGCACGTTCTTCTTGTAACGCGACCAACGGAAAACTATCGCCGCTACCTAAATAGAATGTCTGATCGTCAGGGGTGGCGGAACGCTGGGCGCAAATGGTACCCTCTATAAGCAAAAACCAGTGCTGAACTTGACCCATTTCAGGGGAAAGTACAATACTACCGGGTGTAAAGTGGTGTTGAGTAAAGTGCGCAACCAAGTAATGCAGATGAGGCAGCTGCATCTGGTTAAAAGGCGCATGAGGCCGTAGGGCCTGAATAATAAATTGTTGCTCCTCGGATAACGAGGAGGGGATGGAGTCCGGCGCGTGGTGGTGCATGATATAACCCCCCTAGCTGTATAGCACTATTATTGCCGTTGACTTTGGATCCTGAGAACAACTAATACCAAAGTAGGAGACAAGTTTGATGGAACCTGCATGGGTGGTCTTGGCGTCGCTGGTGTATGCGGCGTTGTTATTTGCCATTGCGTGGATTGGAGACCGCCGTCCACTGTACCCACAACGACCATGGCTGCGGCCTGTGGTCTACAGCTTTGCCTTGGCCGTGTACTGTTCGTCGTGGACGTTCTATGGCGCGGTAGGCTCAGCGATGCGTTATGGCGTGGGTTTCTTGCCTATCTATTTAGGCCCCATGCTCATGCTGCTTTTTGGTTGGCGCATTGTTGAACGCTTGGCCTTGGTGGCACAGTCACAAAACACGGTTTCCATTGCTGACTTTATCGCTAGCCGCTTCGGGCGTTCTCAACGCTTGGCAGCGCTGGTTGCCTTTATTGCGACGGTGGCGGCTGTGCCGTACTTGGCATTGCAATACAAAGCGGTAGCATTGAGTTTGCGCGTACTGACAGACACTGACATGTATACCAGCATGTTGGGTGATCCGGCATTGTATGTGGCCATTTTGATGGCGCTATTTTCTATTCTGTTTGGAACCCGTCAGGTGGATGCGACTGAGCACCGCCCTGGTTTAATGCTGGCGGTGGCATTTGAGTCACTGGTAAAACTGGTCGCACTGTTAGCCGTGGGTTTGTTTGCGGTCAGTTGGTTTGGCGGCAATGAACTGAATATGCATGATGCCATTCACGAGCTATTGGTGAATGCGCCACCCGTAGGGTTTTTAGGCCAAACCTTGTTGGCCTTTGCCGCTATTCTCTGTTTACCGCGCCAGTTTCACGTTGCCATTGTGGAGTGCGGTGACGTGTCAGACATCCGCCGTGCTCGATGGTTGTTCGGCGCGTATCTTGTCATCATCAGTCTGATGGTACTGCCTATAGCCGCTGTGGGGGCGAACATGCTGGGGGCGGATGGCATGGCGCCTGATAGTTTTATGTTGCTGTTACCGCTGTCTGAAAACCAGTTGGGTTTGGCATTGATGGTGTACATAGGAGGGTTCTCTGCTGCTACTGGGATGGTGATAGTGACCAGTGTGGCGTTGGCCACGATGATCAGTAATGACTTGGTGATGCCGCTGATGTTGCGCCGGGGATGGGTGCAATACGAGCAAGGTAACGTGGCGTCTACCGTGCTGTGGATTCGCCGTTTGGCGATTATGGCCTTAGCTGGAGCAGCCTATGGTTATTACATGCTTAGCAACACGGACACGGCCTTGGCAGCCTACGGCTTGTTGGCCTTTGCTGCGGTGGCGCAGTTTGCACCGAGTTTGATTGGTGGTTTGTATTGGCGTGGTGCAAGTAGGCAGGGGGTGGAAGCGGGGTTAATTCTGGGCTTTGCCTTCTGGACTTACACCTTGTTCCTGCCGGTACTGACCGAGGCGGGATGGTTTAGCGATAGATGGCTGTACGAAGGGCCTTGGGGTTTAAGCTGGTTACGTCCTACGCAGTTGTTTGGCTTAGGTGAGTGGGATCCACTCACCCATGGCACGTTCTGGTCGTTGTTTTGTAACGTGAGTGCTTTCCTGTGGGTGTCTTTGCGTCGTAGGCCAGGCTTAGGTGAACGCCTACGTGCTGAGCCCTTTTTAGACCCTTATGCACAACGCCAGAAACTGGCTGCTCAGCAATACGGTAACTTGTTGGTGAACGATTTGCTGGTTTTGGCAGAGCGTATCACAGGCGAAAAAATGGCAAATCGCGCCTTTAGAGACCGTGCTTTGCAGCGTAATCAAACCCTATCGCCTGACTTGCGGGCCGACAGTGAATGGGTACATTTCACTGAACTACTCTTAGCTGCGGTGGTGGGTGCGGCCTCTGCTAGGTTGGCCATAACCAGTGCTTTACGTGGTTCGGGGATGGAGCTTGCAACAGTCGTCGCCGTGCTGGACGAAGCGGGTCAAGCCTTACGCTTTAATCGCGATATCTTGATGAGCACCCTAGAAAACATTGACCAAGGCGTGAGCGTGGTCGATGCGCAAATGCGTTTAGTGGCGTGGAATCAAAACTATCAGCAGCTATTTCGCTTTCCAGTAGGAATGCTGTATGTGGGCCGACCGGTAGAAGATCTACTGCGCTTTAATGCCGAGCGGGGCAAGATCAGTGGCGGAACGCATGATATGGACGAGGCCATACAGAGGCGCATCACCTTTATGCGCAACGGTTCGTCTTATGTTAGTCAACGCACGCTGAACGATAAGGTCATAGAGTTGCGTGGGCGTCCGTTGCCGGGTGGTGGCTATGTGACCAGCTACAGCGATATCTCGCATTATGTGAAAGTAGAGCGTGAGTTGCGCGACATTAACGAAACCCTGGAGCAACGTGTCGCAGAGCGCACACGTGAAGCCGAAACGGCACAAGAATCACGTACACGATTCCTGACAGCAGTCAGTCATGACGTATTGCAGCCTATTAATGCTGCACGTCTCTTTGCCTCAGCCTTGCGCGAAACCGACGAGGTGGACGAGATGCCACGACTAGCGGAACGCATTGATACCGCTTTGCGTACTGCAGAAGACCTGCTTGAAGGGTTATTGGATATTTCTAGGCTAGATGCCGGCGTGCTGAAGCCCGAGATCGAGGTGATTAACGTTGCCAAACTGCTGAATCATTTGGCAGATCAATACGCACCTATGGCGTTGCGCAGAGGGCTAAAACTGCGTGTGCATGCCCCTAATGTGTATGTGCGTAGTGATCCACGTTTATTACGTCGAGTATTACAAAATTTCTTGGCCAATGCCTTACGCTACACCAAAGAAGGCCGAATTTTAGTGGGAGCCAGATGCCGTGGTGACGCGGTAGTGTTTCAAGTGTGGGACTCCGGGCAAGGTATTCCTCAACAACACGTGAAGCAAATCTATGCTGAGTTCCACCGTTATGAGCAGCCCTTTGATTGGGATGGCAGGGGCTTGGGGTTAGGCTTATCCATTTGTCAGCGTATCTCGTTGCTGTTGGGCCATGGGTTGGATGCGGCTTCTGAAGTGGGTAAAGGCAGTGTATTTGCGATTTCAGTACCACGGGCCGAAGCGCCTGCACCGCAAGCACAAACAGTAGTGTCTGAGGGTAGTACTAACCAACCCCTGAAAGGGCTGCGTGTACTTTGTCTAGATAATGACCCAGATATTATTTCAGGCATGGAAGAGCTGCTGAGTCGCTGGGGTGTGCAAGGTATTATGGCGACTACTGTTGATCAAGCGCTGGAATGCATGGCTCAAGATCCGCATGTGCTATTGGCAGACTATCACTTGCACGATAGGTTAAATGGCTTAGAGGCACTGGAAGTGCTTAGTAACGAAGCACCCGGTATTCCTGGTGTGTTGCTGACGGCTGATGGTAGCGATGAGCTTAAAACGGCTGCTAAGAAAAAAGGCTATCCTGTACTGACCAAGCCGGTGAAACCCGCATCGCTACGGGCTTTCTTGTCGGCTCAAATGGGGCGGGTGACTGCCTCGTAAACGATGAAGCGGCGTACCTGTTTATCAGGTACGTTGCTTTACTCGCTCATCAATGACTGTTCTTTCTCTTGTAAGCCCAGTTTATTGGCAATCAATACTGCTTGTGTTCTATTCGATGCGCCTAGCTTACGCAAGATAGCCGTCATGTGCGCTTTGATGGTGGCTTCTGACACACCTAGCTCATGTGCAATTTGTTTGTTGAGTTGGCCTGTTCCCACCATCTGCAACACTCTAAATTGTTGTGGGGTTAGTTCGCGTAGTTGGGCCGCAGCATGCTTTTCATCGGCATCAATGCCAGGAATAGCATGGCCTAATTCTGGTGCCCATGAGCCACCATTCAGAATTTCTTGTAATGCTGCGCTAAGCGTACTGGTATCTACGGACTTAGGAATATAGCCCATAGCACCGTGGTCTAACGCGCGGCGAATCAGGTGTGGATCTTCGTGTGCAGACACGACCACGATAGGTAAAGAGGGGAAGTTGGCTCGCAAGTGTACTAAAGCACTAAAACCAATCGCACCGGGGATATTTAAATCCAGCAGCAAAAGGTCGGCATCAGGTGTTTGTTCTACCAGCTCATAGAGTGCAGAAATACGATCTGCCTCGTGAATGGTAGTGCCAGGAAACAGATTGGCAACTACACCACGTAAGGCTTCACGAAATAAAGGGTGGTCATCGGCAATGAGTAGTTCGTTCATACCAGTGTGCTGCCATAAGGAAGTTGAGGTATTGTGCATAACTAAAGATAACAGATTTACAGAAAAAAGCAGGGTACCGAAGTACCCTGCTTGACAGTGCACAATGCCTGCTTTAGGGATTAGTGCTGGGAAGCTGCCGAAGCACCTATACCGGTTTGACTGCGTACAGTCAGTGCATCAAACGCGGCTTTTTCTTTCTTAGCTCGTTCGCTGGTATCGGTTACAGAGAAGAACCAGATAGCAATGAATGCTAATGGGATAGACAGAATGCCGGGGTTAGGGAACGGTGTAATAGGTGTAGCGAAGCCAAACACATCCACCCATACGGTAGAGCTCAGTACAACCCAACCTGTGGCTACGATCAGGCCCAAGAAGCCGCCGATGGTGGCGCCACGAGTGGTACAACCGCGCCAAGAAATGGATAGCACCAGTACTGGGAAGTTAGCACTCGCTGCAATCGCGAAGGCCAAGCCCACCATAAATGCCACGTTTTGGTTCTCGAAAATAATGCCCAGCAAGATCGCCAGCACACCTAACACGATGGTAGATATACGGGAAATACGCATCTGGTCACGCTCTGTGGCACGGCCTTTGGCAATCACGTTGGCGTACAAGTCGTGGGAAATCGCTGCAGCACCAGCCAGCGCCAAGCCTGCTACCACTGCCACAATCGTCGCGAAGGTTACAGCAGCCAAGAAGCCCAGCAGAAGGTTACCGCCCACTGCGTTCGCCAAGTGCACCGCTACCATGTTGGTACCGCCAATCAAGTTGGTCAGCATGTTGAACTTACCATCAGGGCCGGTGTTGAAGTACTCAGGGTGTTGCCACAACAGAGCAATAGCACCAAAACCGATGATGAAAGTCAGCAGGTAGAAGTAACCGATGAAGCTACTGGCGTAGATCACAGATTTACGAGCTTCTTTGGCATCAGCCACGGTAAAGAAGCGCATCAAGATGTGTGGCAAACCCGCGGTACCGAAGGCCAGACCAATACCCAGCGACAAGGCGTTCAATGGGTTGCTACTTACCTGAGAACCAGGGGCCAAGATTTTTGCACCATCAGGGTGAACTTCTACAGCTCGTGCCAAGATGGAGTCAATATCCCAGCTAAATGCAGCCAGAACCAGAATAGTCATCAGTGTGGCACCGAACAGCATCAGTACGGCTTTAATGATCTGTACCCATGTGGTGGCTGTCATGCCGCCAAAGGCTACGTAAATCATCATCAGCGCGCCCACGATAACCACGGCGACGTTGTAGTCCAGACCAAACAGCAGCACGATCAATTTACCTGCACCTACCATCTGAGCGATCAGGTACAAGGCAATGATCAGCAAGGATGCGCTAGCAGCCAGAATACGCATAGGGGTTTGGGACAAACGGAACGAAGTTACGTCTGCAAAGTTATAGCGCCCTAAGTTACGTAAGCGTTCAGCTACCAAGAACATCACTACTGGCCAACCAAACAAGAAGCCGATGGCGTAAATGATGCCATCAAAACCGGACACGTACACCATACCGGCAATACCCAAGAAGGAGGCTGCGGAGAGGTAGTCACCGGCAATCGCCAACCCGTTTTGGAAACCCGTTAGGCCACCACCGGCGGTATAGAAGTCGGATGTAGTACGTGTGCGTTTAGCTGCCCACCAAGTAATAACCATCGTCCCTGCAATAAAGATCAGGAACATGACGATGGCAGACGTACTGGTAGACCCTTGAGCCGCCATGGCGGGTGTACTCAGCACGCTGAGTAGCAGGGTGAGGGGAATCAGGCTTTTCTTCATGTGACATCCCTCACGATTTTTGCCAGCAGAGGATCAAAGATCTTGTTGGAAATGTAGACGTAGATAGCAATAAGCACTACCGCACTGATGGCCACAAAAATGGCGGTCATAATGCCGATAGAGATAGTGAGGGAACCTACTGGTGATCCGAATAGTGTGGGATCAAAAGCCAAAGTCAAAATGAACCCGGCATAAATCACCAAGGTGATGAGGAAAAATATAAAGCTTAAGCGGGTCCTCCGCCGCAGCAATTCCTGATAGGCAGGATGCTGCAACACCGCCGATACAACATCGTTGGGTGATGCCATGCTTTGTCTCCTAATGGATGGATGTTTGTACATCTATCCTGACCAGGTGGCCAGGTTTGACGCTTTATTGCGTTCTATGTCGTTCAATATAGAACGAGACTTTATTTGGTAATAGGCGACTTTGGTTGTATGTGGCAAACCGTGCATGTCTGTAAAGAAAGCGTCTTATTAACTGCATAGAATGCTAGAGACTAACCGCATGGTTATGGTGTGTCATATAAGGAGGGCTGTAGTGAATACATTATCAGAAAACGCACGGCTCATTTGTTATTTAGAGCAGCATGTGCACCACATTATTGTGCAAGCCAGTGGGCAAGTGGTAGGGTTGCCTGTGCTCTATGACATACAGCAAAAAAACACCTGGTCTATGGTGCAGCAAGCCGATGTGTTGAGGGTGTGGGAGAAATACAGTGGGTGGGCTCAGCAGCGAGGTGTAGTGGCTGATCCTTTATTATTTGCGGTGTCGTATGTAAATCAGAATTTTGCATCGGCAACACTACAAAGAGCGGCTTCCGGATAAGGAAACGACTTTTTTTGGCTTCCTATCAGTGCATTCCCTAAGTGCTTTAGGTCATAAACTCATGCACAATACATTTCATGCAGGTGAGGAGACCAAAGCAGCCCAAAAAAAGGGCAACCACTTAGGTGGTATTTTAATAAAGCAGTATCTATAAAAACTAGAAAATGCAAAAAGGCCAGTGGATTCTTCCGCTGGCCTTTTTGCTTAATGACGTCTGGTGCGTAGCAAAACTTTGACAGCGCCTTTACCGCCTTCGCGGGGGCTGCATTCTACATAGGCAAGCACGTCTTGCATTTGGCTTAGCCAGCGTCGTACTACTGGCAGCAAAATAGGGCCAGCCTCACGATTAGAGCCATAGCCCACGCCATGCACTATACGTATGCACTTCAGTCTGTGCTCTAAACATTCTTGTATGAATTCTGTCACCATTAACCTAGCCTCATCCAAGCGAGCACCGTGCAAGTCTAGGTTGGCCATAATCATCCACCTATCTTGCTTCAAATAGCGCAGTACATCGGTACCACAGGCGGGGCTAGAGTACTCACAGGGGTCAGACTCTAACCATGCGGGTATATAGTGGTCTGATGACATGAGCGGTAAGGATGTTTGCAGATCTGGGCCGGTGGCATGCAACAGGCGTTGTTGCTGTTGAGCTTTATCGACAACTGAGTCCACTGGGATGTGGTGGCGTTCTGCGGCTACCAGCGGTGTGTCATTACGGGTTTCGTGTTTAAAAAGAGCCTTATCGGCGGCCGTTAAGCCTGATGCCGTAGGCTGAGTGGTGTGCAGCAGAGTAGAGAATGAACCGGGGGCAGCATCAGGTGGGCAAGCAGGCTCTTGCGCCTTGGCGCGAGAGCCTGCTTTGTGTTGTTGACGCAATACGCGTAACGCTGCCAGCCCACCTGCCGGCTTTTTATTGGCCTTCATTCTCCAACCAGCGTTGAGCATCCAAAGCTGCCATGCAACCAGCACCTGCGCTAGTAATGGCTTGACGGTAGACGTCGTCTTGTACGTCGCCTGCGGCAAACACGCCCGGTACGGAAGTCATGGTGGCCATACCGCCGTGACCCATACGGGTGCGGATATAACCGTTTTCCATGTCTACTTGGCCTTTGAAAATTTCAGTGTTGGGGTGGTGACCAATCGCAATAAATGCACCCATCACATCCAATGTTTCGGTATCGCCAGTTTGTGTGTTGCGCAAACGAACACCGGTGACGCCGCTGTTGTCGCCTAGCACTTCTTCCAGTGTGCTGAACAGTTTTAGACGGATGTTGCCATTTTTCACACGCTCCATCAGTCTATCCGTTAGGATAGGTTCTGCACGGAATGTGTCACGACGGTGTACAACAGTCACGGTTTTGCAAATGTTCGACAGGTACAGGGCTTCTTCTACGGCAGTATTACCACCACCTACGACGATAACGTCTTGGTTTTTGTAGAAGAAGCCGTCACATGTGGCGCAGCCAGATACACCGCGGCCCATGAAAGCCTGTTCGGATTCCAGACCCAAGTACATGGCCGAAGCACCAGTGCTGATGATCAGGGAGTCGCATGTGTACACAGCGCCGCTGTCGCCATTCAGAGTGAAGGGGCGTTTGCTCAAATCAACAGAAGTGATTTGGTCGAATACCATTTCGGTTTCGAAGCGCTCGGCATGCTGCTGGAATCGGGCCATCAAATCGGGGCCTTGAACGCCAGCGGCATCAGCAGGCCAGTTTTCCACATCAGTGGTGGTCATCAGTTGGCCGCCTTGCTCCATCCCTGTGATCAATACAGGGTTCAGGTTGGCACGGGCTGCGTAAATCGCAGCAGTGTAACCAGCAGGGCCAGAGCCTAAAATGAGCACTTTTGCATGTTTGACAGTCGACATGACAGAAATTCCAGAAAATCAATAACCAGCCAATTATAATGAGTCCATGGCAAGATTACCCGCATCCTCTACTCGTTCATCCAAAAACGTACGAAATGGTCCCTCTCCATTACAACTGAGGTTGACTTCGTTAGCGCGTGAAGCGCGTTGGATTGTTTTTGTCTTATTGGCCGCCTGGCTAGGCTTAGTGCTGGCCACATGGAGTCCGCTGGACCCCGGCTGGTCGCAATCTGTGCATGCAGGCGTGATACAGAATAAAGGTGGCACCTTCGGCGCGAATGTGGCTGATGGCTTGTATTACCTGTTTGGTTTTAGCGCTTGGTTATGGGTGGTGTTGTTAGTACAACGCATTGGTGTGGCATTTTACCGATTGACACACATGATGATGCCGCAACAAGTGAAAGCCCCAGAATCTCTGCCACGAGTGCGCTGGGAGGTAGGTGTAGGTTTTACCTTATTGCTACTGGGCAGCATGGCATTTGAGGCAATGCACTTTCAAGCATGGGGTGAAATAGCACAATTGCCTGCTGATGCAGGCGGCCCTATAGGCCAGATGCTGGCGAATTTCTTGGTGGTGACACTAGGAAGTCCGGGCACTACATTATTATTGTTGGGCGCTATTTTAGTAGGCTCTAGCTTGTTCTTAGGCTTTTCATGGCTACATGTGGCCGAGAAAGTGGGTTGGGTAGTAGAGAAAGTCTTTACCCGTTTGTTAGAGTTCAAAGCGGCTCGCGAAGACCGCCGTATGGGCGAAGTGAAAAGCGCTGAGCGTAAAGAGGCCGTAGCGACCAAGCAAGAAAAACTGGTGCACGATACGCCTGTACGTATTGAACCTGCTATTACATCGGTGCCTAAGTCTGAGCGTGTGCAGCAAGAAAAACAGCAAAAACTGTTTGTCGCACCTGTGCCTAAAGCAACGGGTACTAGCAGCGGTGATGGTGTATTGCCTGAGGTCAGTTTGTTAGACCCTGCTGATGAAAACCAAGAAACTGTTTCTGCCGAAACCTTGGAATACACCTCGCGCTTAATCGAGAAAAAACTCTCTGACTTTGGTGTGACCGTTACCGTGGTCAGTGCGCAGTCAGGTCCTGTAATTACGCGCTATGAAATTGAGCCAGCCACTGGTGTGAAAGGTAGCCAGATCGTGAACTTGGGCAAAGACTTGGCCCGTTCACTTAGTCTTGTGAACATTCGTGTGGTGGAAACCATCCCCGGTAAAAATCTGATGGGGCTGGAGCTGCCTAATCCTAAACGCCAAATGGTGCGTTTAGAGGAAATCATTGGTTCACAAACCTATCACAACAGCGCATCGTTGCTGACGATGGTGTTGGGTAAAGATATTGCAGGTAACCCAGTAGTGGCTGATCTGGCGAGAATGCCGCACTTGCTGGTGGCGGGTACGACTGGCTCAGGTAAGTCCGTTGGGATTAACGCCATGATTCTGTCTTTGCTATATAAAGCAACGGCAGACGAGGTCAAGCTGATTCTGATTGACCCCAAAATGCTGGAAATGAGCGTTTACGAAGGTATCCCGCACCTGTTAGCACCTGTGGTTACCGACATGCGTCAGGCTGCAAATGCGCTGAACTGGTGTGTGAACGAGATGGAGCGCCGTTACCGTCTGATGAGTAAGTTGGGTGTACGTAACTTGGCTGGTTTTAATGCCAAGATACGTGAAGCGCAAAAGAAAGACGACGTTATTCCTAATCCTTTCTCGTTGACACCTGACGCCCCAGAGCCACTTAGCACCTTGCCATTCATCGTAGTGGTGATTGATGAGTTGGCCGACTTGATGATGGTGGCGGGTAAGAAAATCGAAGAACTGATTGCTCGCTTAGCACAAAAAGCCCGTGCAGCCGGTATTCACTTGATTTTGGCTACCCAGCGTCCTAGCGTGGATGTGATCACTGGCTTGATTAAAGCCAATATTCCTACCCGTATTTCTTTCCAAGTGTCGTCACGAGTAGACTCTCGCACGATTCTGGATCAAATGGGTGCAGAAACGCTGTTAGGCCAAGGTGATATGTTGTACATGCCGCCAGGTACAGGCTTGCCAGTGCGTGTACACGGTGCTTTTGTACACGATGATGAAGTACATCGCGTGGTGGATCATCTGAAAGAGCATGGTGGTGAACCAAATTACGAAGATGGCATCTTAGATGGTATACAGCCAGGCGAAACAGGTGATGGTGTGAATGCCATTACCGGCATGGTCGATGCCGAGTCTGATCCCTTGTATGATCAAGCCGTGGCGATTGTGTTGAAAAATCGCCGAGCCTCTATTTCTTCTGTACAACGTCATTTGCGCATTGGCTACAACCGCGCTGCACGCTTGTTAGAGCAGATGGAAATGGCGGGCGTGGTGTCTGCCATGCAACCCAACGGTAATCGTGAAATATTGGCGCCAACAGGAGGCGCAGCGGATGACGATGACAATTAAATCTTTGATGGTAGCGGTAGTGTTAAGCAGTGCAAGTGCGATGGCTTGGGCCGAGACCGCTAGCATACAACTGCGCTCTTTCGTGAAAAACGTACAAGCCGCTACAGGTGAATTTAGCCAACAGGTGTTTGGTGCGCAGGGCGAGCCGCAAGCCACTCAAGATGGTGAGTTTGCGTTCCATAGGCAAGGTCAATTCCGTTGGGAAGTTTTACGCCCCTACGAGCAGTTGGTGTTGTCTGATGGTCAGTTTGTGTATCAATACGATCCAGACCTGATGCAAGTTACGCAGCGTGGGGTAGATGACGCCATTGGCACATCACCTGCCGCCATTCTATTTGGCTCCCGCCGTATTGATGACGCCTTTAACCTGACTGATTTAGCCGACCGTGATGGTATGCAATGGTTGCGTGCGCAGCCTCGCACATCCGATGCTGGTTTTGAGTATGTGGATATAGGTTTCAAAGATAACTTGCCTGCCAAGCTGGAACTGCGTGACACCTTTGGTCAGACCACACGTATTAGTTTGAAAACCCTGCAGCCACAAGAGAACATTGCGGCAGAGCGTTTTCATTTCGAGGTACCAGCAGGGGTGGATCTGGTACGTATGCCGTGATGCAATAGGCTCATGAGTACAGATCTATTTTCTTCCGAATCCGGCGGCGCAGCGCCTAGTGTGTATGCGCCATTAGCCGAACGCATGCGCCCCAACACCTTAGATCAGGTGGCAGGGCAGCAAGACCTCGTTGGGCCAGGTAAGCCATTGCGCGTAGCCTTTGAGTCTGGCCGACCACACTCCATGATTTTCTGGGGGCCTCCTGGCGTAGGTAAAACCACGTTGGCGCGCATGATGGCGCAAGGTTTTGATGCACAATTCTTAGCGATTTCTGCTGTCTTGGGCGGTGTCAAAGACATACGTGAGGCCGTCACTAAAGCGCAGGTTGCACAAGCTCAAGGTAGGCGTACCATTCTGTTTGTAGACGAGGTGCACCGCTTTAACAAGTCTCAGCAAGATGCTTTCTTGCCGTATGTAGAAAGTGGGCTTTTCACCTTTATTGGCGCTACCACCGAAAACCCATCATTTGAAGTGAACTCGGCGTTGCTGTCGCGTGCTCGTGTGTATGTACTGCAGTCCTTAGCGCTGGAAGACCTGCAGTCGTTGTTCGATAGAGCACTCATCGTGTTGAACGAAGAAGAGCGCTACGGCGGGCAACTGAGTTTTACTGAAGCAGCCCGAGAGCAACTGTGTACATGGGCGGATGGAGATGCCAGACGATTATTGAACACCATGGAAGTGGTGGCAGAGTCTGCCAATGGAGCAGGGCGTTTAGCTGTTGATGAGGAATGGCTAGAAACCGCCATGTCGCAAAATCTGCGACGTTTCGATAAAGGTGGCGATGCCTTTTACGACCAGATCAGTGCATTGCATAAGTCGGTACGTGGCTCGGACCCCGATGCGTCTTTGTATTGGTTTTGCCGCATGCTGGATGGTGGTGTAGATCCTAAATACTTGTCGCGTCGTATTGTGCGTATTGCGTGGGAAGACATAGGGTTGGCTGATCCACGGGCTATGCAGATTGCTAATGATGCGGCGGCTACCTATGAACGCTTAGGTTCACCAGAAGGTGAACTAGCGTTGGCACAAGCGCTGTTGTATTTGGCGATCGCACCAAAGAGCAATGCGGGCTACATGGCCTATAACCAAGCGCGTCGCTTTGTGATGGATAAAGGTAGTGCACCGGTGCCTATGCATTTGCGTAATGCCCCTACGAAGCTGATGAAAGAGTTAGGGCATGGTAGCGAGTATAGGTATGCACACGATGAGCCTAATGGTTATGCTGCAGGCGAGCGTTATTTCCCTGATGGTATGCAGCCACGTTTTTATCAGCCTACCGACCGAGGCTTGGAAATCAAAATTGGTCAGAAACTGGCACAGTTAAAAGCGTGGGACGCTGAAGCGCGTCAGAAAAAAAACAAATAAATTCGCTACAATGTAGCCAACGAATTTTTTAATGGTACTTCTTCATCCATGTTAGATATCACCTTATTGCGTAAAGATCTACCCGCTGTTGTCGCTGCTTTGGCAACGCGTGGTGTAGCCTTTGATACAGACCGTTTTAATGGCTTAGAAGCCAAACGTAAATCCGTACAGGTGGAAACAGAGTCTTTGCAAGCACGTCGCAATGCATTGGCTAAACAAATAGGCCAACTGAAAGCTAAGGGTGAAGATGCTTCCGCCGTGATGGACGAATCCAAACAGATTCCACAAAAGCTACAAGAGCTGGAGCAACAGTTGGCTGCTGTGCAGTCTGAGCTAACAGGTTGGTTGGAAAGTATTCCTAACTTGCCACACAGCAGCACACCTGTGGGTGAATCAGAAGAACAAAACGTAGAGGTTAGCCGTTGGGTTCCTGGTAATTCCGCACCAGATGCCATTCCTGCACCTTTCGCTTTCCCCGCTAAAGACCACGTAGAAATCGGTGAGCGCATTGGTTTGGACTTTGAGTCTGCTCGTAAGCTGTCTGGTGCACGTTTCATGATGCTGCGCGGTAATATTGCTCGCTTGCACCGTGCCTTGGCGCAATTCATGCTAGATGTGCAAACACAAGAGCACGGCTACACCGAATGCTACACACCGTACATTGTGAACGGTTCTACGTTGTACGGTACAGGCCAATTGCCTAAGTTCAAAGACGACATGTTCTGGGTCACCAAAGGAGGTCAAGAGAGCGATGACGAAGAAAACTCGGCAGAAGATTTGTACTTGATCTCTACATCTGAAATCACACTGACCGGTTCGGTGCGTGATGAGATTCTGAATGAGCAAGATTTGCCATTGAAGTTAACGGCTCATACACCATGCTTCCGTTCTGAAGCAGGTAGTGGTGGTAGAGATATGCGCGGCATTATTCGCCAGCACCAATTTGATAAAGTGGAAATGGTGCAAGTGGTGCATCCAGAGCATTCGTACGAAGCGCTGGAAGCCATGCGTGGCCATGCAGAAACTATTCTGCAACGTCTGGGCTTGGCATACCGTGTAGTCGCATTGTGTACCGGAGATATGGGCTTTTCAGCCGCCAAAACCTACGACTTAGAAGTCTGGTTGCCAGCACAAAACACTTGGCGTGAAATTTCCTCAGTGTCTAACTGTGAAGCTTTCCAAGCCCGTCGTTTGCAAGCACGTTTCCGTCAAGAAAAAGGCAGGCCAGAGTACGTACATACATTGAACGGTTCCGGTTTGGCGGTAGGTCGTGCATTGGTCGCTATTTTGGAAAACTACCAGCAAGAAGACGGCTCACTGCGTGTACCAGAGGCGCTGCGCCCATACATGGGTGGTGCAGAGGTCTTGGCATCTGCCTAAATAGCAAAGGCCGCTCTGTCATAGCGGCCTTTGGCTTATCTCTACGCGCTACCGTTATTTACGGCTAGTGAGATGTAGGTAAGATAGCAATAAAAAAACCAGGCTAAGCCTGGTTTTTTTACGTGCTTACTTCATGGTGACTGGGTAGTCTTTAGGTAAAGGAAGTAGCAGCGTACGAGGTTTGGCTTGGGCTGCAGGCTTATTGCTGCGCGATACTAGCCATAAGAACAGACAGATCCAAAACAGTAGGGTGAGTGCCTTGGTAGGTACAGTATTTAAGCTGTCGTAACCTGTGCTGGCTGATGCTTGCACGTGTAAAAGTGTGGCTAGCGCAGGAAATTGGCCTATGGCCTCCAAGATCAAATTGCCAGGGATTTGGAAAGCCCAACGTAAGGTTTCCCAAATCTCCCACATGCTGAATTTCCCATCACCGTTGATATCCATCGACCATTGTAGAGTGCGGATATACATGACAACCTCCTATAAGAAGTAAGGTATAGGCATGGACTGATCAGTATTTATACAGGACCGTTAAAACTACTATATACCTGGTATGTATGATGAAAATTCTGGTTTTCCCTTAATAAAAAAAGACCCGCAGGAGGCGGGTCGTTTTTGTATGCGCAATTGTTGATATTACGCAAATCGATCGGAGCGGAAAGGCTGGGGATCAATGTAAGGTGTGTCGCCTTCCATCATTTCAGCGACTAATCTGCCGGTTGCAGGTCCCAAAGTGAAGCCTTGGTGTGCGTGGCCAAATGCGAACCATAACTGTTGGTGTGCATGAGCAGAGCCAATCACTGGTTTCATGTCAGGCATGCAAGGTCTAGAGCCAAACCACGGCTGTGGTTCAATGCCTTCACGCAGTGCTGGCATGATCTCACGTGCCAGTTTCTCGTCTTCAGTGATTTGGTCTGTGCGCACCGGGTCAGTCATTAGTGCAAACTCAGCGCCTGTAGTCAGACGTACACCGGCTTGCATTGGACCCAGCACAAAGCCTTTGTCATTGTCGATGAGGCTGTGGTTCAACACAGCGCCTTCAGCCAGTTTGTAGTGGCGGTGATGACCGCGCAACGGGAACAGTGGGAAGTTATAGCCCAAGGGTTGCAGCAGTTGAGCAGACCATGGACCAGCAGCCACAACTAAGTTAGCGGCGCGTAGTGTGCCGTCAGAGGTAGAAACTATCCATTCGTCGCCTTCACGGCGAATAGCTTGGATTTCACTTTGTTGTAGCGTGCCGCCATTATCCGTAAAGTTTTTGGCGTAGGCTTTCACCAGTGCGCTGGGGTTAACCACTTGCCATGAGTTAAGCCAATGAATAGCACCGGCATACACCGAGGCGTTCAGGCTAGGCTCTTCTGCTTGCAGCGCTTCGCGATCTAAAGATTTGAACTCAACACCGTGGTGTTTGGCTTTTTCAGCAGCGTGCAAACCTTCTTGCCAGCTTTTGTGGCTACGGTGAGTTTGAATCCAACCCACTTTACGCACTAGGTTTTCAGCACCAGCAGCAGTGAACATACGTTCATGCTCAGTAGTGCAATGTTCAATCAGTGTTGCCCACTCTTTAACGATTTTTTCAAAGCGTTCAGGGGCAGAGTTCTTCCAATACTGCATCAGCGGGCTGGCATAGTGCAGCATCGCGCCGGGTCTATAACGTATGTCGGTGCTTTGGTTAGGCAGAATACGCAGAATTTCGGAAAGCTCGCGAGGAAAGCTATGGGGATAAATAGCTTCACGCTGAATTAACCCAGCATTGCCATAGGAGGTTTCTTCGCCAGGCGCTTTACGGTCTACCAGAGTTACGGCATGGCCACGTTGGTTCAAATGCCAAGCGATGGATGTACCCACCATGCCAGCACCGATTACGATGGTTTCTTTTTTCATGAAGTAATTAGTCCATTAGCCACTAAAAAAGAGAGCAGCCGAAAGGAAAGTCATAATCGTTTCCAAACGCTGCAATATTGAGCTTCTGTGTCATTTTACACGCATTAAATCTGGCTGTAGCGATAGAGTAAGGAGTTTTTATCCTACGTAATGGCGCCTCCATGTTATTACATAGTTGCTTATGGACAGGTAGACGGAACAGGTCTTACAGTGATGCTTGCACTCTCTTATCCTGTTTCAGGGTTTATTTTTCAAGGATGGTTTCATGCCACTTTCCGTAGACCAGTTCTGGGCTTTTCTGCTAACTGCTTTAGCAGTGACGGCATCTCCCGGCCCTGATAATTTAATGGTATTGGGCGTGGGTATGTCTAAAGGGCGACGCTACGGGATGATGTTCGGTTTAGGCTGTGCATTAGGGTGTATTAGCCATACCGTGTTAGCGGTACTAGGCGTAAGCGCTTTAATCATGGCATCGCCTACAGCATTTACGATATTAAAAATTGCTGGAGGCTTGTACTTGCTGTGGCTAGGTATACAAGCGTTGCGTAGTAGTGGGCAGGTGCGTGCTGTGGCGGCTGATGTGCAGCCATCGATGCAAGAGCTATTTCTTAAAGGCTTGGTGGCAAATGCTATCAACCCAAAAGTGATTATGTTTTTTCTGGCTTTTTTGCCGCAGTTTGTACAGCCGCAGCAAGGTAACGTCAGTCTACAGATGGCTGTGTTGGGGGTAATCTTTACGGTGCAATCCGTTGTGTTATTTGTTGCGTTAGGTTTTTTTGCGGGTAGCGTGGGGCAATGGTTAAATCGACGCCCACGCGCAGGCGTATGGCTAGATAGGCTGGCTGGCGGTGTGTTTGTGGCCTTGGGATTACGTCTGTTGATTGCGAAACCATAGCCAGCCTATATTGGGTAAGTTTATTTATCCCGTATATCGATGGCGGGATCCGGTGCGCGTGATGGCGTGTTCAGCCTGTTTTGCAAACCGTAGTTATCGGGGTCGTCTATACAATCAAACAAACTATAACTAGACGATAAGCGGCTATTTTCTATTCCCATCCATGTAGCTAATCCATTCACGAAATTCAAACCTGATTTAAAGGCGCTGCACTCGCGTCTTTCGTGATCACTGGATGAGGTTACAAATAACGGAATGTCATAGTCTTCTCTATTTCCTATGCTGCTGACCAATAGAATCCCACTGTCTTTTTTACGTTCCTCATGAGATAAGCCGTGATCAGAAAAGTAGAGCATGGAATACGTAGCATGGTGAATGGAGTGCTCGGTTTTCATTAGGTTGTGGATAGACTGCAAGATGTCATCTGTTTTATGCATGGATGAGATATAGCAATTGATGTGCTCATACCTACTACTTTCTGTAGTGGTAATCTTCCTGTAATCACTAATACGTTCGCACGCTTTAGGGTGTGAACCGTAGAGGTGCACCACAATCAGTTTTTTCTCGTTTGGGTTTTGCGTGACGACCTTGGCTACCTCAGCAAGTAAGTCAAAGTCACTGGTGGTTTTTTGCACCATGCTAGAGTACTTAGTGAAGAACGTAGAATCGCTGCGTTTAGCAATGGCAGAAATAGGCGTATCGAACTCACCAATGTAGGGTTGGTTAGAAATCCAATAAGTTTTGATGCCAGCCGACTTAGCTAGGTCAATAATATTAAGTCCGTAATTAGGTTCCCAGTGATCGGTGTCTGGGTGAGTGAGCATAAGACGTAGTGAGCTGACGGTATTCGGGCCACCCGCAGTTAAGCCGTCAACAAGCGTGCCATTGGCATTACTCATGAATGGGGTGTTGCTGATGGGATAGCCGTAGGCGTGAAGGTAGTCGCGTCTGGCGCTTTCGCCTATGACCAGAATGTAGTTATCAAACTCTGAATCTTTTAGTACAGACTCTGGCCATGCGTTTTCTAGGCTGAAGTTGCTTAACTCTGATAGTTCACTTTTTACCTTTGCCGATGACTCAACTATAGAGTTAATGAATTGCAACGGAGTTTGCCTCAGCATGGCAAAAATAATAATAATGCACAGCAGTGTTTTGTTCTTATAGAAATCAATCCCAAACCTAGTCGTTATAAATCTAAAGAGTAGGATTCCTCCAATAATAAGTGGGGGGTACAGGTAGTTCTTCAGAGGGATTTGGCTAAAAAACTCTGATGTTTCTATAAGATCGGTAGAAAATATAGATGCGGCATATTGATAAGAAACTGGGCCAAAAATTAAGCCTATAGGCGCATAGAGAGCATGTATCAATGCTGCAGGGAAGACCAGAAACCAGAAGAATTTCTTTGATGAGTTCAAGATAACAATCAAGGACATCAATAGAAAGACACTTCTTCCCTTGGTGTCTAAACCAGCGCTAGATAGCATCAGTTTAGAGGTGAAGAATAATAAAGCTAATGCAACAACTGAAAAAATAGTTTTGTATAAGATATTTTAGGTAATAGGGGAATTGTTATTTTCTAAATATAGTATTTGCCAGGCCTATGAATTATTTGGCCCACTCTGATCTCTCTATTTAAGAATTTTAATGGTAGTGTCATAAAATTCGCAGTATTAGCGATAAAGCATGACGGATATTGCTGTTTTTTGTAGCAATAATAAAGCTGGGGCAGAGAGAGTGGGGCAACCAGCGAGCCCTCTTTCCTAAGTGGGGCGTATGGTTGATATTGTTGAGGGGCGGGAACAGTATGTTGTGCTAAAAGGAAAACGCAATAAAAAACACCCCAAAGCTGACGTTCATCAGTTTTGGGGTGTTTTTTAGTACTGCAATGTCTTGGCGGGCAGGGTGAGATTCGAACTCACGATACGTTTGCACGTATACCGAATTTCGAGTCCGGCGCATTCGACCACTCTGCCACCTGCCCGCTGGTATCCTAAGACAAGAAAAGAATTCTAGCAGGGTTTTATGCATTTGGCTACTTGTGCGAAACGGGCTTACTGTAGATCTATTCTTGTAGGCTCAAAACAGAGAAGTAGGATTTGTGTGTAGAATTCTGAGATATGTATAGGATTTCGAACGCTTAAAGGAGCACGTATGTTAAGTGGAAAAACGGCTGTGGTGACAGGGTCAACCAGTGGCATTGGGTTGGCTATAGCGCAAGGGCTGGCGGCACAAGGGGCCAACATAGTGCTGAATGGCTTTGGTGATCAGGCGGCCATTGAAAAGCTGCGCATCAACATAGAATTGCAAAGCGATGTGAAAGCCATTTACTTGTCAGCCGATTTGAGTACAGCTGAGGGCGCGCGTGAGCTGATCAAAGAGGCGCAAGCGCAAATGGGTAGTGTAGATATTTTGGTGAATAACGCGGGTATCCAACATACCGATGCGGTAGAAGAGTTTCCTGTAGAGCGTTGGGATGCCATTATTGGGTTGAACTTGTCTGCGGTGTTTCATACCAGTGCAGCGGCGTTGCCAGCGATGCAAGAAAAAGGCTGGGGGCGCATCATTAATATCGCTTCTGCTCACGGCTTAGTGGCCTCTGTGCATAAATCTGCTTATGTAGCTGCTAAGCATGGTGTGGTTGGTTTAAGCAAAGTCATCGCGCTGGAAAATGCAGGTAAAGGGATTACGTGTAATGCCATTTGCCCTGGCTGGGTGCGTACCCCGTTGGTGGAAAAGCAAATTGAAGCCATGGCTAAAGCTAACCAAACCGATATTGAAACGGCAGCCAAAGCCTTGTTAGCAGAGAAGCAGCCATCACTACAGTTTGTGACGCCTGAGCAATTGGCGGGTGCAGCCGTATTTTTGTGTACAGATTCCGCAGACCAAATGACCGGTACTACGTTGACTTTGGACGGTGGTTGGACAGCCCGTTAAGTTTTGTGAGAGATATTTATGTTGTTTGTACTTTCTCCAGCAAAAAAGCTGGACTATGACTCACCAGTTCGTACAACGTTGCACACACAACCTATGTTTGTGTCACAAGCCAAAGAACTGATTGAGATCATGCGCGGCAAAAGCGAGGATGATATCGCGAGCTTGATGAGCATTAGCAAAGATTTGGCCCGCTTAAATGCTGAACGCTATGCGCAGTGGGAGCCTACATTTACGTTGCAAAATGCCAGACAAGCGATTTTGGCGTTCAATGGTGATGTGTATGAAGGTTTGCGTGCTGACGAGCTTTCTGACAAGCAGTTGGAATGGGCACAACAGCACCTGTTGTTATTAAGTGGGTTGTATGGTGCATTGCGCCCACTAGATTTGATGCAGCCTTACCGATTGGAAATGGGTACGCGTTTACAGAACCCGCAAGGCGCCAATTTGTATGCGTTCTGGGGCGATACCATTGGCCGTTATTTAGCGAAGCAGGCCACAGAAGGTTCTGGTGATAAGGTATTGGTGAACTTGGCTTCAGAAGAGTACTTTAAAGCAGTGGATCTTAAAGCCGCTGGTTTGCCAGTGGTGCAGTGTGTATTCCAAGACCAAAAAAATGGTGCGTGGAAAATCATCAGTTTTTATGCCAAAAAAGCACGTGGTTTGATGATGCGTTATGCCATTGATAACGGTGTGGATACGGTAGAAGGCCTGAAAGGTTTTGATACGGCAGGCTATGAGTATCAGCCAGAGCTGTCATCAGACACTAAATTGGTGTTCAGACGTCCTGAACAAGCCTAGCATTGGCTTGTCACCCCTGTATGTGAAAGAGGTGATGAAAGCCATACGCAAGGTGGCTGATACGGGCTTACCTGTGCTGCTGGTAGAGCAAAATATCAAACAGGTATTGCAGGTTAGCGATCGTACGTATGTGTTGGAAAACGGCAGGTTGGTGCTGGAAGGCACCGCTGTCGAATTAGAAGGACACCCCGTCATTCGCAAGGCGTACTTGGGATTATGATGCGGTGAGTAAGGGTTGGGTGTGTTCTGTCATGTCCAACCCTTTCATGTCTTGTTGTATTAATTGCGAAGCTTTGATCATTTGGCGTAACGGGTATGCCAGCATTGCTAACTCACCTTCTGTTTCCAGTGTGGGGCTGGTATTTTCTACTGTTTTATCATGCAAAATGCCTTGAATGGCGGTAATGGCTTCGTCTATGCCGGGTGGAATGCTTTCCAATGTGGCCAGCAGGGGAATACTGGCACTGATTTGTGATGCCAGCACGTGGTTTTGAATCAGCAGGTTATTGAATAGCGCGACATTCCATTGGCGACTGGCAGGCTCATCCATCATGCGATAAAAGCCAGACGCAAAGTTATCAAACGAAATATAGACCTGACGCTTAGCCAGTTGCCATTGAGTATCAGCCTCGGCCAGTTGTGCGACCAGTGCGGCATCTACAGGTTCGCTATCAGGGTTGCTTGCCTGTTGTTGTACGGTTTGTTGATACTGACGATTTAGCTCGGCGTATTGCAATCCAGTGGTTAGATAGTGTCGGTTGGCTTGCAGTGACTCGCGGGCGAAACTGCTCATAGAGCTGGCTTCCCACTTAGGCAGTACGTAACTACATAGCAGAGCAATGGCACACCCAATCAGCGTGTCTATAAAGCGCTCACTGATGACGAAGGTGCTACTGGCGTATAAGAACTGAAATGAGATCAGTGCGGAGATAGTCAAAAAGGCTGCTGATAACAAATAGTGCAGTTGCACCAAGCTCTTGCCCATGACATAAGCGAGCAACAGGGCAATAAAGTAGAACTCTTTATTGTCGGTGACACTAAATAAAATAAAGGTCAACAAGCACCCTAAAGCCGTTCCACCTAGACGCCACGTATTGCGCTGTTTGGTCTGTGCAAAGCCAGGCTTAAGAATCACTAGAATGGTTAGGATGATCCAGTTACTTTGATTGGCTAAGGAGTTTAACGACTCCGAAGTGTTCATGAACTGAGCTACTAATGCCGGCACAGCCAGAGCCAAAATAGAGGCTACCGTCACACGAATGGCATAGCGGAAGCTAGATGAGCTCAGGCGTAGGTTGCTACGGAATAAACCTAGATGTATTTCTTCGCGCGACAAGAAACGGCTTAAGGATTTGTCCAAATACTGATCCAGGGGAATATCTGTCCCAGTACGTTTGGTGTTGGCCGCCATATGGTCAATGGTTTGCTTGGCCACACGTAAGCGACGCAGAACTTGCAGCAACAAACCATATAGCTCGGGGTCTTGTTGTTGCATACCTTTTTGTTTGTAGCGCTCTAGTTCATATTCCATCGCGCGTATTTCCGCTTTAACGCTGATGCGTTGCACGGTTTTTTTGCGGCGGGATACGTTCAACGCAATACGTACCACCTCTGCTGACTGCTTCTGTAGTGCATCATGAGCAAACTCCATGAAATCACTTTCGCCTAGTTTGCGTCGCAGGGTGTGGTAGTCGGTATGGGTGGCAACTAAAGTATCTAGCAACGACACCATGTTGGTGTACAACACCAGCAATGTGGTGCGGTATTGGTCGCCACGACTTTTTATGCCTTTAGGCAGTTCACGCAGCACCATGTCGCGAGCTGATTGTTGAAGCTCGGCCATACTGGACTGTGCTTTGATGAGGTCTCTATAGGTCGCATCCAAATCTGAGTTCACATCATAGAACTTGGATCGAGCTAGCATGTATTTGGCTGTGGCGTGCAAGGCCATAGACAAGGTACGGCGCTCTTCACCCAGCCATAATAAATGCCTAAAGAGTAAGCTAAAGGCAAAGTAAAAAAGGCCGCCAGTAAAAGAGAATAAGGTGTGTAGTAGTACGGTGTCGCCAGAGGTGGGCTCGCGCAGACTAAGTGTCATCAACAGTAAGCAGGCAAAGCCAATCAAGCCGCCGCGTGGTCCATACACATTGAGCATGGAAAAGAAGAAGCACAGTATGGGGACTAATATCCACGTGCCCCACATTGACCCTGCAGCAAAGGTGGTTAAGGCGACGGTAATGGTGCCTAGAGCAATGCCGCCCAACATTTCGTTAGTGCGGTAGCGCTTGGGGCCGCCAGGCTGGTCAATGACGGCTACACATAGCGCGCCCATGGAGGCAATAATCCCCATGCCATACAACTGAAAACCACCCCCTAACACAATAACGGGCAATAAAATTCCCGCAGCTTGCCGTAGCCCGCCTAACAAGTAGTGGCTGTAAAGAAAGCGCTGTAATTGAGGAAAAAAAGTGGTGCTCATGTTGTGATTCTACGTACAGATTCACCAGTATAAGATGCCCAACCCATACTGTGGGTGAAGATAATTTGCGGTTTACCAACAATTGCAGTTGATTGACATTTGGCAACAGGGTAAAGTACCTGATGCCTCAGCTCATCCGCTGAGACAGTAGGGCTCTTTGCACGGGTCATCAACCCGTTTTTTTGCGCCTTTTTATTTGTTGCTGGCCGCGCCACAAGCGTGTGATGCCAGGACTTCCATTTCATGCTATCGCGTTTGTACGCAAGTGCTACTTTCCGAAAGAGTGCAGGTCAAGCAGTAGTGTGTCTGGGTGGCGTGGTCCCGTGGGTCATAAAGCGCCAGATCATGTTGCTGTATTTGGCTGAGACTCCGGCTTAAGTGCCAGTCGGGGAGTTAGTGCAAGACTGAAAGGAATTTCATAATGGAACTCAATGGCGCAGATATAGTCGTGCGCACGCTGGCTGACGAAGGCGTAGAACACGTTTTCGGCTATCCAGGTGGTGCCGTACTATATATCTACGATGCAATTTTCAAGCAGGACAAATTCCGCCACATTTTGGTGCGTCACGAGCAAGCTGCTGTGCACGCGGCGGATGCCTATTCACGCTCCTCCAACAAGGTTGGTGTAGCGCTGGTTACCAGCGGCCCAGGTCTGACTAATGCTGTAACAGGTATTGCAACGGCCTACATGGACTCCATCCCTATGGTGGTGATCAGTGGCCAAGTTGGTTCTCAGTCTATAGGCGAAGATGCTTTTCAAGAATGTGATGCTATTGGTATTACGCGCCCTTGCGTTAAGCACAACTTTTTGGTGCGTGACGTAAAAGAGCTAGCAGATACTATTCGCAAAGCTTTCTATATCGCGACTACAGGCCGTCCAGGTCCTGTGTTGGTCGATATTCCCAAAGATATTACTGCAGCAATGGCACGCTACACGCCTAAGCGTGGCGAGGTCAAAATGCGTTCCTACATGCCTGTATCCAAAGGGCATCAGGGGCAGATCAAAAAAGCGGTGCAAATGCTGGCAGCAGCTGAGCGTCCCATGATCTACGTGGGCGGCGGCGCTATCTTGGATAATGCATCCGAAGAAGTTAAACAATTAGTCGAGCTTTGTGGTGCGCCTTGTACTACCACGCTGATGGCTCTGGGTGCTTACCCAGGTAATAGCGATCAGTATGTAGGTATGCCAGGTATGCACGGTACGTATGAAGCAAACATGGCTATGCAGCACAGTGATGTGTTAATTGCTGTGGGCGCACGTTTCGATGACCGCGTAATTGCGAATCCTCGTCACTTCATGCAAGTCCCTCGCAAAATTGTTCACATTGATATTGATCCTTCCTCCATTTCCAAACGTGTGAAAGTGGATGTGCCTATCGTGGGCAGCGTTAAGGAAGTTCTGCAAGAGTTCAACGAACAGTACGCACAAGTTCGCTCCTCATCCACTAAGAGCAAAACAGCTCTGGAACAATGGTGGAAGCAGATCAACGTTTGGCGCGAGAAGAAATGCCTAGTCTACAAACCTTCTGACGAAGTTATTAAACCTCAGTCAGTGGTGGAGGCTCTATGGGAAGTAACGGGCGGTGACGCTTTCGTGACTTCTGATGTGGGTCAGCACCAAATGTGGGCGGCACAATACTACCGTTTCAATAAACCACGTCGTTGGTTGAACTCGGGTGGCTTGGGTACGATGGGTGTGGGCCTGCCTTACGCTATGGGCGTACAGATGGCTAACCCTGATGCAGATGTAGCGGTGATTACTGGTGAAGCATCTATTCAGATGAACATCCAAGAACTGTCCACATGTCTGCAATATCGTATGACACCTAAGTTGCTGTGCTTGAACAACCGCAGTCTGGGTATGGTGCGTCAGTGGCAGGAAATCGATTACGGCTCTCGTTATTCGGAATCCTACATGGATGCGTTGCCTGACTTCGTGAAACTGGTTGAAAGCTACGGCCACGTTGGTATGCGTATTGATAAACCTGCGGATGTGAAACCGGCTATTCAAGAGGCTTTCACTAAACATAAAAACCGCTTGGTATTCATGGACTTCATCACCGATAAAACAGAAAACGTCTGGCCAATGGTTAAGGCGGGTAAAGGTTTAACGGAAATGTTGTTGTGTGCAGAAGATCTGAAAGGAGAGGAATTATGAAACACGTGATTTCCATCCTGCTTGAGAACGAACCCGGCGCATTGTCGCGTGTGGTTGGTCTGTTTTCTGCGCGTGGCTACAACATTGAAACCTTGACTGTGGCACCTACGGAAGATGCAACGTTGTCTAGGATGACGATTGTGACCATAGGTCCCGATGAGGTGATTGAGCAAATTACCAAACACCTGAATCGCCTCGTTGATGTGGTGAAGGTAGTGGATCTTTCCGAAGGCCCACACGTTGAGCGTGAACTCATGCTCATCAAAGTGCGTGCAGTAGGTAAAGAGCGCGAAGAAATCAAACGTATGGCTGACATTTTCCGTGGCAGCATCATTGATGTGACTGACAAAACCTACACGATTGAACTGACTGGGGTGCAGGAGAAAATCTCTGCCTTCATCAATGCATTGGATCGCAGTTCCATTTTGGAAACGGTACGAACCGGTGTGTCAGGTATCAGCCGTGGTGAACGGGTTTTGAAGGTTTAACTTTATTAAATTAAAACGCCACAAGGCGACAAAAATTTGGAGCAGATTCCATGAAAGTTTTTTACGACAAAGATTGTGACCTTTCCTTGATCAAGGGTCGTACAGTTACCATTATCGGTTACGGTTCACAAGGCCACGCTCACGCACTGAACCTGCATGAGTCTGGCGTGAATGTGGTTGTTGGTTTGCGTAAAGGCGGTGCTTCTTGGAGCAAAGCTGAAGGCGCTGGCCTGAAAGTGATGGAAGTGGCTGAAGCCGTTAAAATCGCTGACGTAGTAATGATCTTGTTGCCTGACGAGAACATCGCTGAAGTTTACCGTACACAAGTTGCTGAAAACATTCGCCCAGGCGCAGCTCTGGCATTTGCTCACGGCTTTAACGTTCACTACGGTCAAGTTGTGCCACGTGACGACATCGACGTGATCATGGTTGCTCCTAAAGCTCCAGGCCACACAGTGCGTGGTACATACCGCCAAGGTGGTGGTGTTCCTCACCTGATCGCTGTATACCAAGACAAAACTGGTGCAGCACGTGACGTGGCTCTGTCCTACGCTAGCGCAAACGGTGGTGGTCGTGCTGGTATCATCGAAACAAACTTCCGTGAAGAAACAGAAACTGACTTGTTCGGTGAGCAAGCTGTTCTGTGTGGTGGTGCTGTTGAGCTGATCAAAGCTGGTTTCGATACATTGGTTGAAGCTGGTTACGCGCCAGAAATGGCTTACTTCGAGTGCTTGCACGAACTGAAGTTGATCGTTGATCTGATCTACGAAGGCGGTATCGCCAACATGAACTACTCCATCTCCAACAACGCGGAGTACGGTGAGTACGAAACAGGTCCTAAGATCATTACTGACGAAACACGTAAAGCAATGCGTGAAGTTCTGGCTGACATCCAAAACGGTGTTTACGCTAAAAACTTCATCTTGGAGCACACTGCTGGTGCCCCAACATTGACATCGCGTCGTCGTATCAATGCTGAGTCTCAGATTGAGCGTGTGGGCGAACAACTGCGTGCAATGATGCCTTGGATTGCAGCCAACAAATTGGTTGATAAATCCAAAAACTAAGCATGTGGCGTGATTAACGCCATAAGGCTGGCCTAGGGATCTCCCTGTGCCAGCCTTTTTGTTTTTTGTAATTGCCCATAAGCTGCTAATATCTCATTCTTACCCAGCTGCTTTTAAGTGGTTTCTTTGGTTTCTTACCTTCAGCTTGAATTATGCCCGGTCGCAATACAGACGAATTACGTCGTCGCAGTATTTACCTTTTACCTAACGCGTTTACTACCGCGAACTTATTCGCTGGGTTTTATGCCGTCGTGCAGGCCATGAATGGGCGGTTTGAAGTGGCTGCTATAGCTATCTTCTTGGCGATGGTTTTTGATGGTATGGATGGACGCGTTGCGCGCCTGACTAACACGCAGTCCGCTTTTGGTGAGCAGTATGACTCCATGGCTGATTTAACCTCTTTTGGTGTGGCACCTGCATTGGTGATGTATGTGTGGGCACTGCAAGATTTGGGCCGATGGGGGTGGTTGGCGGCATTCGTGTTTGTTGCGGGTGCAGCATTGCGCTTGGCGCGTTTCAATACCAATATCGCTGTTGTAGATAAACGCTTCTTTCAGGGCTTGCCTAGTCCTGCGGCGGCGGCGCTCATTGCTGGCTTTGTGTGGTTGTCGGTGGATAATAAACTGCCGATCTCTACGCATGTATTGCAGTGGAGTGCCTTTGTTCTGACGATTTACGCTGGCGTTGCCATGGTCTCCAATGCCCCTTTTTATAGTGGTAAAACATTTGCGCTGAGCAAAAGTGTGCCGTTCTGGGGAATGTTGTTGCTGGTGTTGCTGTTTGTGTTTGTCTCTTCCGATCCACCAGTAGTGCTGTTTGGCTTGTTTGTGCTGTACGGCTTGTCGGGTTGGGTGGTGATGGCATGGCGCTGGCATCGTGCGCGTAGGCTGATTGAGCAGCGCCGAGAGGATAGTTAATCCATACCGCGAAATATACCGTCGTTGATATCACGAGGATCAGGGCCAGGGTGGTGGTGAACCAACTGGCCCTCTTTGTTGAAGTACATATACATCAGCGAATTAAATGCGCCGCCTTGCTTATAACGGTATGACCAGGTGCGGTAGGTAACACCTTTCCATCGGGCAAACTCATCTACTGCGGGTGGGCCATACCAACAGGCAATCATGGCGGCATTCCAGTCATGTTGGTCTAGTTGCCTAAAGCCCTCATCTGAAAGCATCTGCTGCATGGATAGAATGGTGTTTTGTTCATCCACCTCTGCTGTCCACGCGTAGTAACCCATTGGCTGGGTGGACCAGTTCACTAGTTCAGGTTTGACGTTATTGCAGCGTTGAGTGGGGGTGCCGTATTCGTTAATGGCTGTGTCCAACGCGGTGCCGGGTGGTATGTTGCTTAGACTGGTGCAGCCTGCCATCAATAGGCTGGCAAAAGTAATGCAGGATAGGATAGTAAAGCGTGGCATTTTTCGTACTTCCTGTGGCGGCAGTGCCTGATTACGGGGCTGTGTAATTGAAGAATCTTACGTACCTGGGTGTTTTGCTATATAATTCCAGATTGTTTTGCGTAAGCAAAGTGTTTTTGCTGATGACACGATAGGGCTCCTCGGCTCTATCGCAAGTTATTTGAGGATAATGTTATGACAGTAGAAGTTAAAAAAACCGAAATCGTTTCGGAATACCAACGTAAAGCCGGCGACACCGGTTCTCCAGAAGTGCAGGTTGCATTGCTTTCCGCACGTATCTCTCACCTGACAGAGCACTTCAAAACCCACGTTAAAGATCACCACTCCCGTCGTGGTCTGCTGCGTATGGTTAGCCGTCGCCGTAAGCTGTTGGATTACTTGAAAGATCGTAAGCCAGATGCTTACCGCGCACTGATCGAAAAACTCGGTCTGCGTAAGTAATATGCCGGGGCATGCCCCGCACGAAATAACCGTGCATGCTGCGAGAAACCGCTCGCAGTACGCACGGTTTTTTATTGTAAGGAACGTAGTGAATGTTCAATAAAGTCACAAAGAAATTTCAGTACGGCACACATGAAGTTGTGCTGGAAACAGGTGAAATTGCACGGCAGGCGTCAGGTGCCGTGGTTGTTTCGATGGAAGATACTGTAATTTTGGCAACTGTTGTTGGTGCCAAAAACGCTAAACCAGGTCAGGACTTCTTTCCTTTGACCGTGGATTATGTAGAAAAAACATACGCTGCTGGGCGCATCCCCGGTGGTTTCTTTAAACGCGAAGGTAAGCCTTCTGAGCGTGAGACATTGACCTCCCGCTTGATCGACCGTCCTCTGCGTCCGTTGTTCCCAGAAGGGTTCTACAACGAAGTTCAAATTATTATTCATGCGCTGTCGGTCAATCCTGAGATTGATCCTGTGATCCCAGCTCTGATTGGTGCTTCCGCTGCATTGGCTATCTCCGGTATTCCATTTAATGGTCCTGCTGGTGCTGCTCGTGTGGGTTACGTAGATGGTCAATATGTATTAAACCCAACTACAGAGCAGTCTGCACAGTCCAAACTGGACTTGGTAGTTGCTGGTACTGAAGCTGCTGTGTTGATGGTTGAGTCCGATGCTCAACAGTTGTCTGAAGACGTTATGCTGGGCGCGATCGCATTTGGTCACAGCGAAATGCAAAACGTGATCAACGCGATTCATGAGTTGGTAGAAGAAGCAGGTAAGCCAGAATGGGATTGGCAGCCTGAGCCAGCTAATGAAGCATTGATCAGTGCAGTGCGCGAAGCGGCTTTTGAAGAGTTGAAAGCGGCTTACCAAATCCGTGAAAAACAAGCTCGTACATTGCGTCTGCGCGAGATCAGCAAATCCGTTAAGGATTCGTTGGCTGCAACTGCTGAAGAAAAAGGTGAGCCTGCACCTGATTCAGTTGGTGTGGATAACATCTTGTTTGATCTGGAAAGCCAGATCGTACGTAGCCAAATTTTGAATGGTGAGCCACGTATCGATGGTCGTGATACACGTACCGTTCGTCCTATCGCTATTCGTACTGGTGTATTACCACGTGCGCACGGTAGCGTGTTGTTCACTCGTGGTGAGACACAGGCTTTGGTGGTAGCAACACTGGGAACACGTCAAGACGAGCAGGTTATTGATTCCATCATGGGTGAATACCGTGATCGTTTCATGCTGCACTACAACTTCCCTCCGTTTGCTACAGGCGAAACAGGCCGTTTTGGTGCTCCTAAGCGTCGTGAAATAGGTCACGGTCGTTTGGCTAAACGTGCTTTGGCTCACATGATTCCTCCTGCAGATGAGTTTCAATACTCCTTGCGTATTGTGTCTGAAGTGACAGAGTCCAATGGCTCCTCTTCCATGGCAACAGTATGTGGTGGCTCTTTGGCCATGATGGATGCTGGTGTGCCTATGGCTGATCACGTAGCTGGTGTAGCTATGGGTCTGATCAAAGAAGGCGGTAAGTTTGCTGTGTTGACCGATATTCTGGGCGATGAAGATCACCTAGGCGATATGGACTTCAAAGTGGCCGGTACCGAGCATGGTATTACTGCGCTGCAAATGGATATCAAAATCCAAGGTATCACTACCGAAATCATGAATGTGGCATTGGCTCAAGCTCGCGAAGGCCGACTGCATATCTTGGGTCTGATGAAAACATCCTTGGAAGGTGCGCGTACAGAATTGTCTGCATTCGCTCCTCGTATGTTGACGGTAAAAATCAACCCAGAAAAAATCCGTGATGTGATTGGTAAAGGTGGCGCGACTATCCGTACGCTGACCGAAGAAACTGGTACACAGATCGATATCGGTGATGATGGCACAATCACAATTTCTAGCGCTGACCTAGAGAAAGCACAAGAAGCTGAGCGTCGCATCAAAGAAATCACAGCAGAAGTAGAAGTGGGTCAAGAATACGAAGGCCCAGTACTGCGTATTCTGGATTTCGGTGCGATTGTGCAAGTTCTGCCAGGTAAAGATGGTTTGTTGCATATCTCTGAGATTGCTAACTACCGTATCGCCAACGTGAATGATGTATTGAAAGTTGGTCAGGTTGTGAAATTCAAAGTTATAGAAGCTGATGATAAAGGCCGTCTGCGTCTGTCTGTCAAAGCTTTGGGTGGCATTGAGGCTCAGGGTGGTGAAGCAGCTCCTGCGGCGCCAGAGGCTGATACAGCCGCTGAATAAGTCTTTGTGTGCTAGCGTAAGCTAGCCGCACAGCGCAAAAATCCCGGATTGAGCATTTATGCTTACCGGGATTTTTTTATGCGGTTGGTAGATTAGTGGCTCACTAGGGAATTAGAGGGGATTTTGCGGCTTTCTGCGTATACAAATCGTTAAATTTACGGTATAGTTTTCTTCTTTGCTGCTTTGAGCTAATCTTATTGGCTCAATATCGGTAAATCAAACTTGGAAGCGTGCCAGAGTGGTTGAATGGACTGGTCTTGAAAACCAGCGATGGGGTAACTCATCCGTGAGTTCGAATCTCACCGCTTCCGCCAAACAAGTTTGTGTGGCATCCATGGCGGAATAGGTAGACGCAAGAGACTTAAAATCTCTCGATCAAACGATCGTCCCGGTTCGATTCCGGGTGGATGCACCAACATCTCACATGCCTTCGGGCTCTTCTATTATCCTTTTGATTCTGTTCGAGTCATAATAGACCTCTCTGTAGATCTATGTATAAGGATAGTGAATATCATGAAAGCCATAGAAATCTCCCAACCAGGTGGTCCTGAGGTATTGCGCTGGGTTGATAGGCCTATGCCAGAACCTACGGCAGGGCAGTTGTTGTTGCGTGTGATCGCAGCTGGCGTGAATAGGCCGGATGTGATGCAGCGTAAGGGTATGTATCCTGCGCCTGCGGGGGCTTCTGATATACCGGGCTTAGAGGTTTCTGGGGAAATCGTGGGTGGCGATGTGGAAGGTAGTGGGTACGCACTGGGTGATTGTGTGTGCGCGCTACTGTCAGGTGGTGGGTACGCACAATACTGTGTGGTAGATGCGATGCATTGCTTGCCTATCCCTAAAGGTATAGATCCTATCCATGCTGCTGGTATACCCGAAACGGCGTTTACGGTATGGAGCAATATCTTTAATCGCGGTGCTTTGGCGGATGGTGAGTCCTTGCTTGTGCATGGTGGTGCAAGCGGTATTGGGGTCATGGCCATACAATTGGCAGTTGCTAAAGGGCATCGTGTCTTTGCTACGGCAGGTAGTGATGAACGTGTAGCCATTATTAATGCGCTAGGTGCCACCGGTATTAATTACAAAACGCAGGTGTTTGAAGAGGTTGTTCGCGAGTCTACGAATAATCGTGGTGTGGATGTGATTCTGGATATGGTGGCTGGCGACTATATAAATAGAGATATACGTTGTCTAGCAGATGATGGCCGTATTGTGGTTATAGCCTTGCAGGGTGCACCTAAAGGTGAGGTTAATTTTGCGCAAATGATGTTGCGTAGATTGACGCTAACGGGCTCAACTCTGCGTGCTCGAGATCAGCACTTTAAGGCTGATCTGGCCAAACAGGTGCGTGAGCAAGTGTGGCCATTACTAGAGAGTGGTGCTGTCAACGTTAAGGTGCATGCGGTGTTTGATATGGCCAATGCAGCACAAGCGCATGCCATGATGGATGCCGGTGAGCAGGTGGGGAAAATCATCCTGCGCGCATAAAGAATGGCGTTATTAGGGGCTAGTCAATATGACGATGCGAAAAGCGCACAATTTTTAAGCGTAAATCTGGGCAACACGCTACAATTATCGGTTGTTTTATTTGTGATGGCCTTTGGCCTTCAGGTACTAGAGGTCAATGACAACTACAACTCGCTCTCCTCTTATTATTGGTAACTGGAAAATGAATGCCTCGCTGGGCGGCAGTATGGTGCTGTTGCAGGCGTTAGCGCATTATCGACCAAGCCAATCCTGTGAGCTGGCAGTCTGTGTGCCGTTTCCTTATTTGGCTCAAGTGCAAGAAGTTCTTGCGGGTTCTTTGGTCTCATGGGGCGCACAAGACGTTAGCGATCAGCAGCAAGGTGCATACACTGGCGAAGTATCAGCAGCTATGCTGCAAGATTTTGCCTGTAAGTGGGCGTTGGTGGGGCATTCTGAACGCCGACAACGCCATGCTGAATCAGATCAGTTGGTAGCTGATAAAGCAATGCAAGCATTGTCTTGTGGCATTACACCAGTGTTTTGTGTGGGTGAAAGTGATGCTGAACACGAAGCTGGCGAGGCACATAATGTAGTCTTGCGACAGTTGCAGCCTTTGCTGGATTTAGGTGCTGATGTCGTGAGGCGAGTGGTTGTAGCATATGAACCAGTCTGGGCTATAGGTACAGGGAAAAGTGCAACGCCGGAGCAGGCTCAGGCTGTGCATGCGTTTATACGCGAGTGCTTGCGTAACAGCGGTGCTGAAGAAGTGCGTGTGTTGTATGGCGGCAGCGTCAATGCAGCAAATGCAAAGAGTTTGTTCGCCATGCCTGATATAGATGGTGCATTGGTGGGTGGTGCGGCACTTAAGGCCGAAGAATTTTTAGCGATAGCGGCGATATAAGCCACGGAGTGATCACATGGAATGGATTCAACCAGTCTTGCAGGCAGTGCAGGTATTGTCTTCACTGACTATTATTGGTTTGGTGTTGTTGCAACAAGGTAAAGGGGCGGACATGGGTTCGTCTTTTGGTAGTGGCTCAGCTGGTAGCGTATTTGGCGCTGCTGGTGCTGCTAACTTCTTGTCGCGCACGACTAAGTATGCCGCTATTGTGTTTTTTGTTTCTACTGCGGGTTTGGCGTGGGTGGTTTACAAACCTTCCGCTAAAGCCGAAATCGAATCGGGTGTGATGCAGGGCTTTGAGTCCATCATTCCAGGTATGTCAGCTCCAGCGCCTACTACACCTGCTGCGCCAGATGTGAGCGTGCCAGTAGTTCCGACTGTACCGGCTCCGGCGGCAAGTGTGCCGCAAGTGGTTGAGCCTGCTGCTGAAAATAAAGTAGAGCCAGCGGTTGAGGCTGCGCCTGCTATTTCTACAGAAGAAGCAAAAGAGCCAGCTGCGGCAGAGTAACCATCTGTGGTTGCTTTCTGTAAATAAAAGGCCGATCATGGATCGGCCTTTTTGTTTGTGGGGCAATAGATGCACTTATGCTGCAAAAGTACTTGTGCCCGTGGGGGATCATGCTAGAATAACGATCTTTCTAGATGTCGATGTGGTGGAATTGGTAGACACGCTATCTTGAGGGGGTAGTGGCGCAAGCTGTGCGAGTTCGAGTCTCGCCATCGACACCAAAAACATTGAAGCCGGGTTAGCCCGGCTTTTTTGTGCCCGTTTTTTGTAGCGTGGGTGTGCGAGAGGCTATTTGGTTGGTTCTAGGGGTGGTGTTGGGGTCACTAAGTGCGTGTTTGAGTGAAAGTGGTGGTGTGTTTTTTAATTCTTCACTTGTTTATAAATCAATTACTTACGGCTACATGTTGGATTTTTGCTTTAAGTTTATTTGGGCTGAAAGGGGATTTGAGTTGGGTAGGTGCAAACCCTGTTTTGTTGTATGGAAGTGACGTTTTTGTCGTGTATAGGCTACAGAAAAGTGACTTTATGCAGGGTAATCACATCAAACAATAGTCAACGCGGCGGAATTTTGATGCAATAGCTCTAACTTCCCATTGCGGAGTTAGAAAGAGCAGTAGCACCTACATGTTGTGAGTGGCTGCTCTGATTTACTCAAAAAATCCACGGAGATTTCATACATGAAAAAGACTCTGCTCGCTGCTGCTTTGATGGCCGGTTTCGCTGGCGTTGCTCAGGCAGAAACTTCCGTAACTCTGTACGGTATCGTTGATACAGGCTTGGGTTACACACAGTTCAAAAACAAAACCTCAGACGTTAAAGCAACTCGCACAGGTTTCTACGACGGCGTTCAGTCCGGTAACCGTTGGGGTCTGCGCGGTAGCGAAGATCTGGGCGATGGTCTGCGTGCTGTTTTCACATTGGAAAGCGGTTTCACACTGTCCAACGGTAACTCCGCTCAAGGCAACCGTTTGTTCGGTCGTGAAGCAACTCTGGGTCTGGCTGGCGACAGCTGGGGTTCCTTGGTTTTCGGTCGTCAACAAAACGTAGCTTCCCGCTTCATTGCTGACATCGCTAGCCCATTTGGCGATTCCATGGAATTGGCTGCAATTGGTAAAACATTTACCTCCGCAGCAACTGTTCGCGCAGACAACACAGTTGTATACGCAACACCTAACTTCAATGGTTTTGACTTCGCTGTTGGTTACTCCTTCAACGTGAATGGCGATCAACAGTGGAACATCAAAAACAACGGCCTTAACGGCAACCCTAAAGACAAAAACGCTAAACTGGTAACAACTGGTCTGCGTTACGCTAACGGCCCAGTAGCTGTTGCAGTGTCTTACGACAACCTGAAGGCTTCTGCATGGGATAAATCCGTACAAGCTTGGAACTTGGCTGGTAGCTACGACTTTGAAGTTGTAAAACTGCACCTGGCTTGGGGTCAAGAGCGTAACGGTACTTTGACTGCTCGTGGTTACAACGACAGCATTAATGAGGCTGTGGGTTTTGGTTCAGTTGATGCTAATGGTGATTTCCAAGGCATTGGCGGTAGCATGAAAGATTACAAAACCAACAACTTTGCAGTTGGCGTAAGTGCACCTGTTGGCGCTGCTGGTAAAGTAATGGCTGGTTGGGCAATGTCCCGCGTTAGCGACAACAACTGGTTTGAAGGTTACGCTGATGGCGAGGGTAAAAAATCCCAAAACCTGTTCAGCTTGGGCTACACATACAACCTGTCCAAACGTACAAACGTTTACGCAGTTGGTACATACGGTACTGGCTACGCATTCAAAGATGTACGCGCTACACAGGCTATCGTAGGTCTGCGTCACCGCTTCTAATCATGCCGCATGGCTTAGCCATGTATCATGATGGCCTGCTTAGGCAGGCCGAAGCGAAATGCTTAGGCATTGAAAAGCCGCTCTTCGGAGCGGCTTTTTTTATGCCTGAGATTTTTGTGGTTGAGCTTCTGCTTGGTGTAGTGCTCTTCTCTTGGGTGCGGGGTTGTTTGCTGGTGGTGTAGGGCGCCTGGCTTGTTGGTTGGGCTCTACTGGTGCTTGTGTTATCCCAGGGGTTGAATTGGCCTCGTGTGTTGTTGTTGTTGTTGTTGTTGTTGTTGTTCGTGATCTATATCGGTTGAGGATATTTTTCTAACGGTAATTAGAGATGTTGAGGTCGTTTTGAGCTCATGATTTATTGGTGTGCTCATGCTACCGATAGAGGTCTGAATTTTCTATTTTTATTCCCAAAAAAAGCCCCTAAACCCTTATTTCTTTAAGCTAAAAGTCAGCTGGCACCTTTTGTAATGGTTTGAGTTGGGGGAGGGCAACATAGTTGTAATATTGGTACAGCGCGCTAAAAGGTAGTGCTGATAAGCCTTTTTTTTATAAAAAAGCGTCTAGTTGGTCTAATTTGAGTCGGGCTAAGGGTTATAGCCTCAAAGACTAGATGAAAATGCTACAATCCAAGGGTTTACTTACTGTGAATGGGTGTGTTGCATGAATCTGCAGAATTATTTCCCCATCTTGCTATTTGTCCTAGTTGCGACGGGTATTGGTGGGGCATTGTTAGCGACTGGTCGCATTTTGGGGCCGAATCGTCCTTACGATGAAAAGCTATCACCATACGAGTGTGGTTTTGAAGCCTTCGGCGACTCCCGCATGAAGGTGGATATTCGCTATTACCTGATCGCCATTTTGTTCATTATGTTTGATCTGGAAATTGCCTTCTTGTTCCCTTGGGCTGTTGCTAATGGAGTCATTGGGATGGTGGGTTTCTGGTCTGTACTAGTATTCCTAGGCATTTTGACAGTGGGCTTTTTGTACGAATGGAAAAAAGGCGCCCTGGATTGGGAATAAGCATACTGCGCATGCCCGCTGGGTAGGCGTCTGCTAAAGGCAAAAAACTATGGCTATAGACGGCATTTTGAAAGAAGGTTTTATTACTACCAGTGCAGACAAGTTGCTGAACTGGGCGAAAACAGGTTCCATGTGGCCGATGACATTCGGGCTGGCCTGTTGTGCGGTAGAGATGATGCATGCGGGTGCTGCCCGTTATGACTTAGACCAATTCGGTATCATTTTCCGTCCTAGCCCCCGTCAGTCTGACGTGATGATCGTAGCTGGTACTTTGTGCAACAAAATGGCGCCTGCCTTGCGCAAGGTGTACGACCAGATGGCTGAGCCACGTTGGGTGGTTTCCATGGGGTCCTGTGCCAACGGCGGTGGCTACTATCACTACTCGTACTCAGTTGTTCGTGGTTGTGATCGTGTTGTTCCGGTGGATGTGTATGTGCCGGGCTGTCCGCCAACTGCTGAAGCGCTGGTCTATGGCCTGCTGCAGGTGCAGAACAAAATTCGTTTAACCAACACCATCGCGCGTTAAGCGTCGGGTCTGTTTTAGCTAGGTACGTACATCATGACACGACTAGAAACGCTACAAAAAAACATTCTCGCCGTATTTGGTGAAGAAGCTGCGCTGACACTGGATCGCAACGAGCTGACACTTGAAGTGCCAGTTAGCGATTGGGTGCAAACCTGTACCACTCTACGTGACCATAAAGATTTGTCTTTTGAAATCTGTATGGATCTCTGCGGTATGGATTACTCAGCATGGCGTGCTCCCACTTACGACTTTGATCCCTCCTTGTTCCCACATCGCTTTGCAGTAGTGATTCACTTGCTGTCAGTTAAACATAACTGCCGCATGCGAGTACGCTGCTTTGTGCCTGGTGATGACTTCCCCGTTTTACCTACACTGTTCCACGTATGGCCTACAGTGAACTGGTTCGAACGTGAAGCCTTCGATTTGTACGGTATTGTGTTTGAAGGTCACCCTGATCTGCGCCGCATTCTTACCGATTACGGCTTTATCGGTCACCCCTTCCGCAAAGATTTCCCTATCTCCGGCTATGTGGAAATGCGCTACGACGCAGAACAGAAACGGGTTATCTATCAGCCTGTCACTATTGAGCCGCGTGAAATTATTCCACGTGTGGTTCGCGAAGACGATTACGGAGTGGGGCGCTAAGTACCATGGCAGAAATTCAGAATTACACGCTAAACTTTGGTCCTCAACACCCTGCCGCACACGGTGTGTTGCGTCTGGTGCTTGAATTGGACGGCGAAGTTATTCAACGCGCTGACCCACATATTGGTCTGTTGCACCGCGCGACAGAGAAATTGGCTGAGCACCGCACGTTCTTGCAAGCATTGCCATATATGGATCGCTTGGACTACGTGTCTATGATGGTGAATGAGCACGCTTACTGCATGGCAGTAGAGCGTTTGGTTGGGGTTGAAGTTCCTCTACGTGCTCAGTACATCCGCGTGATGTTCGACGAAATTACCCGTATCCTGAACCACCTGATGTCCGTAGGTTCTCACGCGCTAGACGTGGGTGCTATGGCGGTGTTCTTGTACGCGTTCCGTGAACGCGAAGACTTGATGGATGCATACGAAGCTGTATCTGGTGCACGTTTGCACGCTGCATACTACCGTCCAGGTGGTGTGTATCGCGACCTGCCAGATACTATGGCTTTGTACCAGGGCAATAAATACCGCAGCGAAAAAGAATTGAAAGCCATGAACGAAGCTAGGTCAGGCTCGTTGTTGGATTTCTTGGAAGACTTTACTGATCGCTTCCCTGCATGTGTTGACGAATACGACACCTTGCTGACGGATAACCGTATTTGGAAACAGCGTTTGGTAGACGTGGGTATTGTGACTCCAGAACGCGCTAAAGCGCTGGGATTTACTGGCCCTATGCTGCGTGGCTCTGGTGTGGAGTGGGATACACGCAAGACACAGCCTTATGAAGTATACGACCGCATGGAGTTCGATATTCCTGTGGGTACTAATGGTGACTGTTACGACCGTTACTTAGTTCGTATGGCTGAAATGCGTGAAAGTAACCGCATCATTCGCCAGTGTATCCAGTGGTTGCGTAACAACCCAGGTCCAGTGATTACCGACAACCATAAAGTGGCACCTCCTTCACGCGAACGCATGAAGACAGGTATGGAAGATTTGATCCACCACTTTAAATTGTTCTCCGAAGGTATGCACGTTCCATCAGGCGAGGTTTACGCTGGTGTTGAGCATCCTAAAGGTGAGTTCGGGATTTATTTGGTGTCAGATGGTGGTAACAAGCCTTACCGTATGAAGATTCGTGCACCTGGTTTTGTGCACTTGCAGTCGTTGGACGAAATGTCCCGTGGCCATATGATTGCTGACGCTGTCACGATCATTGGTACACAGGATATCGTGTTCGGCGAGATCGACCGCTAAGGCATCACCATGGAAGAACGGAATCAAACTATGCTGCTTTCCGAAAAAGCTTATCAAAGCATCGACAAGGAACTGTTGAAGTTCCCCGATGACCAAAAACGCTCAGCCATTATGGCCTCCTTGGCGATTGCCCAGCAGGAGTTGGGTTGGGTGTCTACCGAGGTAATTGAAGATGTGGCGAACTACTTAGGTGTACCCGCGATTGCGGTACAGGAAGTAGCCACCTTCTACAACATGTTCCAGACGCGTCCTGCTGGCCGTTACACCATTTCTGTATGCACTAACCTGCCTTGCGCCTTGCGTGATGGTGTGAAGTCTGGTGAGTACCTAAAAGAAAAATTGGGTGTGGAGTACGGTGAAACAACAGCAGACGGCTTGTTCACTGTGATTTCAGGCGAATGCATGGGCTCCTGTGGTGATGCGCCTGTGATGCTGGTGAATAACCAGCATATGTGTGTGCGTATGGAAGCTGAGCGTATTGACGCCATGTTGGATGAGCTCAGAAAACAGGGAGAGTCTGCATGAGCGCACCTGATATCTTGAAAAAATTGGCTCAGGGTTTAACCCCCGATCCAGCTAATGATTTATCGCGCAGCATGATTTTTCATGGCCGCCATATCCAGCCTCAAATGTTGGCAGACCTAGACGGTACAAACTGGGGTTTGGAAGATTACGTTAAGCGTGGTGGCTATGAAGCTCTGCGTAAAGTCGTAACCAGCATGACGCCAGATGAAGTTATTGCTGAAGTGAAAGCGTCCGCTTTGCGTGGTCGTGGCGGTGCAGGTTTCCCTACAGGCCTGAAGTGGAGCTTCATGCCTCGTACATTACCAGGTCAAAAATACTTGGTTTGTAACTCTGACGAGGGTGAGCCCGGTACATTTAAAGACCGTGACTTGTTGCGCTTCAATCCACATATCGTGATTGAAGGCATGGCCATTGCTGCGTATGCCATGGGCATTAGTGTTGGCTACAACTACATCCACGGTGAAATTTTTGAAGTCTATCAACGCTTTGAAGAAGCGTTGGAGCAAGCGCGTAAAGCTGGTTTCTTGGGTGACAAACTGTTTGGCACCGACTTTAACTTCCAGTTGCATGCGTTCCACGGTTATGGCGCATACATCTGCGGTGAAGAAACAGCTTTGCTGGAATCCTTAGAAGGTAAAAAAGGTCAGCCACGCTTTAAACCACCATTCCCTGCAAGCTTCGGTTTGTATGGCAAACCAACCACTATTAACAATACGGAAACCTTTGCATCAGTGCCTTGGATTATCCGTAACAGTGGACAGGCATACCAAGAAATTGGCTTGCCTAACGCTGGTGGTACAAAGATTTTCTCAATTTCTGGTGACGTTCAACGTCCTGGTAATTATGAAATCCCATTGGGCACACCATTCTCAACGCTGTTGGAATTGGCTGGTGGCATGCGCGAAGGTCGCAAGCTGAAAGCGGTGATTCCTGGTGGATCGTCTGCGCCGGTATTGCCAGCAGACATCATGATGGCCACAAACATGGACTATGACTCCATTGCCAAAGCAGGCTCTATGCTGGGTTCTGGCGCGGTAATCGTCATGGATGACACTCGTTGCATGGTGAAGAGCCTACTGCGTTTGTCGTACTTCTATCAGCACGAAAGCTGTGGTCAATGTACACCGTGCCGTGAAGGTACAGGTTGGTTGTGGCGCATGGTTCATCGTATCGAGAACGGCAAGGGTAGACCTGAAGATCTGGATATGTTGGACGAAATCGCCCAAAACATCATGGGTCGTACGATTTGTGCGTTGGGGGATGCGGCGGCTATGCCAGTACGCAGCTTCATCAAACATTTCCGCGACGAGTTCGCACACCACATCGAGCACAGTGACTGTGTGGTGCCCAAATATTTGTAGGCTCAGGACGAACTAATGGTAGAACTCACCATCGACGGCATCAAACTAGAAGCTCCTGAAGGCAGCATGGTTATCCAGGCTGCACAGGACGCTGGGGTGTATGTGCCGCACTTCTGTTATCACAAAAAACTAAGCATTGCGGCTAACTGCCGTATGTGTTTGGTTGATGTTGAAAAAGCCCCTAAACCTTTGCCTGCGTGTGCGACACCAGTGACAAACGGTATGGTGGTACGTACACGTTCGGAAAAAGCCATCGCCGCGCAGAAAAGCGTGATGGAATTCCTGCTGATTAATCACCCATTGGATTGCCCGGTTTGTGACCAGGGCGGTGAGTGTCAGTTGCAGGATTTGGCCGTAGGGTATGGCGGCTCTGAATCCCGTTATCAGGAAGAAAAACGTGTGGTCGTGGCCAAAGAAATGGGGCCACTGATCTCCACAGAGGCTATGCAACGTTGCATTCACTGTACACGCTGTGTGCGTACTGGCGAAGAAATCGCTGGTCTGCAAGAGGTGGGTATGTTGAATCGTGGCGAACACGCGGAAATTACAACGTTCGTGGGCCGTGCTGTAGAGTCCGAGTTGTCCGGTAACATGATTGACGTGTGCCCAGTTGGCGCGCTGTTGTCTAAACCGTTCCACTTCAAAGCACGCACATGGGAATTAGCGCGTCGCCATTCCGTAAGTCCACACGACAGTATGGGTGCAAACCTAGTTGTTCAGTCCAAAATGGACCGCGTGTTGCGCGTAGTACCTTTTGAGAATGAAGCAGTAAACGAGTGCTGGATCAGCGACCGTGATCGTTTCTCTTACACAGGTTTGTACACCGAAGACCGTCTGACACACCCAATGATTCGTGGTAGTGACGGTACATGGCGTGAAGCATCTTGGAGCGATGCACTACAACACGTAGTGGCCGCGATGAATGCGATACGTGAAAAATTCGGTGCAGATCAAATTGGCGGTTTGGGTAGTCCAACAGCTACAACGGAAGAGTTGGCCTTGTTGGCACGTTTGATGCGTGCTCTGGGTTCAGAGAACATTGACTTCCGTTTGCGCCAGATTGACGCACGTTTGGATCAAGCATTGGCAGGTACTCCATGGTTGGGTATGCCATTGACTCAGTTGAACGAGTTGGATCGTGTTCTGGTCGTCGGTTCCTTCCTGCGTAAAGATCACCCATTGATGGCACAACGTCTACGTCAAGCAGTGAAAGCAGGTGCGCAAGTGTCCTTCATCGACTCCGCTGCTGATGATCCGCATTTTGCGCATATCCACCAGCGTATGACGGTTGCACCTAGCCAAATTGCTAACGCAGTGGCTGAGGTGGCTGTAGCATTGTCTGAGGCTGCTGGTGTAGCCGTTCCTGCTGAGTTGGCTGGCGTTCAAGTTAGCGCAGAAGCACGACGCATTGCTGAGAGCTTGAGCTCTGGTGAGAAAGTGGCTGTGTTCTTGGGTAACGTTGTAGTGTCTAGCGATCAAGCTAGCGTCATTGCAGCGAATGCCGCTGCAGCAGCTACAGCAGCTAAAGCAACATTGGGATGGTTGACTACTGGTGGTAACACTGTTGGTGGTTACTTGGCTAACGCTGTGCCTGCAAACGGTGCATTGACGGCTGAGCAAATGTTGGCGCAAAGCCTGCGTGCTTACTTTGTACTGCACACAGAGCCAGCTTTTGATAGCGACTACGGTGCACGCGCAGTGGAAACACTGAAAGCAGCAGCGTTGTCCGTTGCATTGACACCATTTCGCAGTGCTGCGGAAGAGTGGGCTGATGTGATGTTGCCAATTGCTCCATTTACAGAAACTTCAGGTTCTTTCGTGAACGCTGAAGGTCGTGTACAGAGCTTCAAAGGTGCTGCGGCTCCTCTGGGTGAAACTCGCCCTGGTTGGAAAGTACTACGTGTGTTGGGTAACTTGTTCCAGTTGGATGGTTTTGATGACGAGACTTCCGAGTCCGTTCGCGACACCGTACTGGCAGCAGGTATTGAGTCCCGCCTGAACAACACAATCAATGCTAAACCAGCATTGATTGCTGCTGCTGAAGGTCTAGAGCGCGTCACTGATGTACCTATTTACCGTACAGATGCGTTGGTACGCCGTGCTGAACCATTGCAACAAACACCTGCAAGTGCGTTGCCTACAGCGCGCATGAATGCTGTCACACTTGAAAAAATGTCGCTGGCTGACGGTGAAAGTGTACGTGTACGTTCTGCTCAAGGTGAAACCGTCTTGCCAGTTCAATTGGATGACACGGTGGCATCGGGTTGCGTACGTATTGCGACCGCGTTTGCAGAAACTGCATCGTTGGGAAGCAGCTTCGGTCAACTGACAGTGGAGCGTGTCTAAATGGAACTGCTGACTACTATTCAAAACTTCGGCGAAGGTTTGATTGGTCCTACCGCATGGTATGTGGTGTGGACACTGATCAAAATCGTATGTATCGCTTTGCCGATCATCATCTGCGTAGCCTACCTGACATACTGGGAACGTAAGATGATTGGTTTTATGCACTCTCGTAAAGGTCCAAACCGCGTGGGTCCAGGTGGTTTGTTGCAACCTTTTGCTGACGTGTTCAAACTATTGACCAAAGAAGTTATTGTGCCTAGCAAGGCCAATAAAGTGCTGTTTCTATTGGGGCCAGTGGTAACGTTGATGCCTGCTTTGGCAGCATGGGCGGTGATTCCATTTGGTCCAGAAGTGGTCTTGGCAAACATTAACGCAGGCTTGTTGTACATCTTGGCGATTACGTCTCTGGGGGTGTACGGCGTGATTGTGGCAGGTTGGGCTTCTAACTCTAAGTATGCATTGTTGGGTGGTCTGCGTGCAGCTGCTCAGGTGTTGTCTTACGAGTTGGCGATTGGTTTTGTGCTGATTACTGTCTTGTTGGTATCCGGCACATTGAACCTGAGCGAAATCGTTTTGAGCCAAGATCGAGGTATGTTTGCTGATAGCGGTTTGAACTTCCTGTCATGGAACTGGTTGCCGCTATTGCCATTGTTTGTGGTTTACGTGATTTCTGCTGTGGCAGAAACCAACCGTCACCCATTTGACGTGGTGGAAGGTGAGTCCGAGCTTGTTGCGGGCCCAATGGTAGAGTACTCAGGTATGGGTTTTGCTCTATTCTTCCTGGGCGAATATGCCAACATGATCTTGTTGTCGGCTCTGGCATCCATCATGTTCTTGGGCGGCTGGTTGCCAATCGTTGACTTTGCACCCTTTACCTGGATTCCAGGCTGGTTGTGGCTGGGTCTGAAAACCTTTGTTGTTGTGTCGATGTTCATTTGGTTCCGTGCGACATTCCCACGTTACCGCTATGACCAAATCATGCGTTTGGGCTGGAAAGTGTTTATTCCGCTGACAGGTATCTGGCTGCTGGTAGTCGCGATCTGGATGCAGACACCCTGGAACATCTGGCAATAAGGCTCGGGGGCTAAATAATTATGGAAGCGATTAAAGATTTTTTTGGCAGCCTGATGCTGTCCGAGATGCTGAAAGGGATGCGTCTGACTGGGCGTTACTTTTTCCGCCGCAAAATTACGCTGCATTATCCACAGGAAAAAACGCCTACCTCGGCGCGTTTTCGTGGCTTGCACGCATTGCGCCGCTACCCCAATGGTGAGGAGCGCTGCATTGCCTGTAAATTATGCGAAGCAGTTTGCCCAGCCTTGGCCATCTCTATCGAATCAGACGAGCGTGCCGATGGTACACGTCGTACTACACGTTACGACATCGATTTAACTAAATGCATTTTCTGCGGTTTTTGTGAAGAAAGTTGCCCAGTTGACTCCATCGTGGAAACACACATCCACGAATACCATGGTGAGAAACGTGGCGATTTGTACTTCACAAAAGAAATGTTGTTGGCAGTAGGTGACCGTTACGAGTCCGAAATTGCTGAGCGACGTGCCGCTGATGCGCCTTACCGCTAAGACAGGAGCAGAATACTCATGTTTTCAACGATTCTGTTTTACGTGCTGGCGCTGGTTCTTGTCATCGCTGGGTTCCGTGTAGTCACGGCACGCAGCCCAGTGACAGCCGTGCTGCATTTGATTTTGACATTTTTTACGGCAGCAATGCTGTGGATCTCGATGGGGGCCGAGTTCTTGGGCCTGTTGCTCCTCGTGGTTTACGTTGGTGCCGTAATGGTGATGTTCTTGTTTGTGATCATGTTGCTGGATGTGCGTATGCCATCTGTGACAGAGCACTTCAAGGCCTACATGCCAGTGGGCTCCATCGTGGGTCTGATCATGATTGCCGAAATGGCGATTGTATTGTTGCGCGCTTGGGTGGAAGCACCTGAGGCTGCTGTAATGCCTGAAAACTACAACAACACTAAAGTGCTGGGTGTGCTGATGTACACCGAGTATGTGATGGCTGTACAGGTGGGTGGGGTAATCCTGCTGGTAGGTATGGTAGCCGCTATTGCGTTGACACTGCGTCGCCGTTCCGATGTGAAGCGCACAGTTTCTTCCAAACAAGTCAAAGTACGTGCTGAAGACCGTCTGCGTCTGGTAAGTATGACTGCACAAGTGGAACAAGCATCTGCTGCTTCAGAAACTAACAGCGCTGGAGATAAACAATGATGACACTAGGGTTGACGCACTATCTGGTTTTAGGTGCCGTCCTGTTTACTATCGGTTTGTTGGGTTTCTTCTTCAATCGCCGCAATCTGCTGATCCTCTTGATGTCCGTCGAGCTGATCCTGCTTTCCGCGAACATAAACTTCGTTGCATTTTCTACCTGGTCAGGTGATGTTGCAGGGCAGATTTTTGTTTTCTTTGTGTTAACCGTTGCAGCTGCTGAAGCAGCTATAGGTCTGGCAATTCTGGTATTGCTGTTCCGTAACTTGCAATCGATTAGCGTAAACAAACTTGACCAGCTCAAGGGTTGATGGGATCGCACATACTATGAACTCACCAAGTCTTTATTTACTTATTGCATTGGCTCCCCTGGTCGGGGCCATGGTGGCTGGTCTTTTTGGTACCGGCTTTCTGGGCCGTTTTATCGGCAAGAAAGCGGCACACAGTATCACCATTTTGGGTGTGTTAATTTCCTTCATCGGTTCGGTGATGGTGTTGATGCAGACCATTGATGGTCAAACCTACAACGGTGCTGTGTACACATGGGCCACTATTGGTAACGTAAGCTGGGAAATCGGTTTCCTGATTGACCGCTTAACTGCACTGATGATGGTTGTGGTTACTTCCGTATCTCTGATGGTGCACATTTACACCATCGGGTATATGGCTGAAGACCCAGGCTACCAGCGTTTCTTCTCTTACATCTCGCTGTTTACTTTCTCAATGTTGATGCTGGTCATGTCTAACAACATGTTGCAGTTGTTCTTCGGTTGGGAAGCAGTGGGTCTGGTCTCTTACCTGTTGATCGGTTTCTGGTACGAGCGTAAAACTGCGATTTTCGCAAACATGAAAGCCTTCTTGGTGAACCGTGTTGGTGACTTCGGTTTTGTGCTGGGTATTGGTTTGCTGTACGCCTACACAGGTAGCATGCGTTACGACGATGTGTTCGCGCATGTAGCACAACTGAGCACCATGAAATTTCCAGGTACTGACTGGCAATTGCTGACAGTGGCATGTATTGCGCTGTTCGTAGGTGCTATGGGTAAATCTGCTCAGGTACCTCTGCACTCTTGGTTGCCTGACTCCATGGAAGGTCCTACACCTATTTCCGCGTTGATTCACGCGGCGACGATGGTGACAGCTGGTATCTTCATGGTGGCTCGTTTCTCACCTGTGTACGAACATTCCACCACAGCGTTGTCTCTGATCATTGTGATCGGTGCGATTGGTGCGTTGTTCTTGGGTGCGCTGGGCATTATCCAAAACGATATTAAACGTGTTGTGGCGTATTCCACATTGTCCCAGTTGGGTTACATGACTGTGGCACTGGGTGCATCGACATACTCCGTAGCGATCTTCCACTTGATGACACACGCCTTCTTTAAAGCGTTGCTGTTCTTGGGTGCAGGTTCTGTGATTATCGGTATGCATCACAATCAAGATATCCGTGCAATGGGTGGGCTGCGTAAATACATGCCTATCACATGGATCACATTCTTGATCGGTACGTTGGCATTGGTTGGTACACCGTTCTTCTCTGGTTTCTACTCCAAAGAAAGCATCATTGAAGCAGCACATGCTGCCGCTGAAGCTGGTTTGTGGGGTGCAAACTTTGCGTACTACAGTGTGCTGATTGGCGTGTTTGTGACATCGCTGTACTCTTTCCGTCTGTACTTCCTGGTATTCCACGGTAAAGAAAACTTCCGCAATCCTTCTAAAGAAGCGTTGGGCGATCACCATGCGCTGGAAGGCAATCCTCACGAGTCCCCATGGGTCGTGACTGTACCTTTGCTGTTGTTGGCTGTGCCATCCATCATCACAGGTATCTGGTTTGTGGATCCACTGCTGTACGGTAGTTTCTTTGACAACATCATCACCGTTCATCCAGAAGAACACCCAGCAATTGTTGAGTTGGCTTCCGGGTGGCAAGGCTGGATGGCATACGCTTTGCACGGTTTTGTGACAGTGCCATTCTTCCTGGTGGTAGCGGGTATGGTCGTAGCATGGTATTGCTACTTGATTAACCCAGCTGTGCCGGCCGCGATTAAACGCAACACAGCGTTTATCAACAAGGTCATGGAAAACAAATACTACGTGGACTGGTTCAACGAACAGGTCATTGCTCGCGGTGCTCGTTGTTTGGGTACTGGTCTCTGGAAAGGGGCAGATGCAGGTCTGATTGACGGTCTGATCGTCAACGGTAGCGCTCGTGTAGTAGGTTGGGTGGCTGCGGTATCTCGCCGTATCCAATCCGGTTTCATCTACCACTACGCTTTTGCCATGATCATCGGTATTGTGGTGCTCCTGACATTCTTTGTGCTGACGGTTAAATAATGGCAAGCGATATGGTGTCTTCAACATTTCCCTGGTTATCGCTCTCAATCTTTGTGCCTATCGTTGCCGGCCTTCTGGTGCTGGCACTGGGGCGCGATGACCGTGCCAACTTCACGCGTACTTTGGCGCTGATTGGTGCGATTGCGAGTTTTCTGGTAACAATTCCGCTGTACACGGGGTTCGACCCCAGTACAGCTGATCTGCAGTTTGTAGAGCTGACTCCCTGGATCCAGACGTTTTCCGTCAACTACCACTTAGGTGTGGATGGTATTTCGTTGTGGTTCGTTTTGCTGACTGCTTTCATCACTATTATTGTGGTGTTGGCTGGTTGGGAAGTCATTAAGGATCGCGTAGCCCAATATATGGGTGCGTTCCTGATCTTGTCCGGTTTGATGATTGGTGTGTTTGCAGCTGCCGACGGTATGCTGTTCTACATCTTCTTCGAAGCTACCTTGATCCCTATGTACATCATCATCGGGGTATGGGGTGGTCCACGTCGAGTGTACGCATCGTTCAAGTTCTTCCTGTACACCTTGCTGGGTTCTTTGTTGACCCTGGTAGCGTTCATCTATCTGTGGAACGTATCCGGTGGCAGTTTTGATATCAAAACGTGGCACGATGTGGCCTTGCCAATCAAACCGCAAATCTTGATCTTCTTGGCATTGTTCATGGCATTTGCTGTGAAAGTTCCAATGTGGCCTGTACACACATGGTTGCCTGATGCTCACGTGGAAGCGCCTACAGGTGGTTCCGTTGTGCTGGCAGCAATCATGTTGAAATTGGGTGCATACGGCTTCTTGCGTTTCTCGTTGCCTATTGCTCCTGATGCATCGCACACTCTGTCTGGTTTCATGATTACTCTGTCTCTGGTTGCCGTGATCTACATTGGTCTGGTAGCGATTGTTCAGAAAGACATGAAAAAACTGGTGGCGTATTCTTCCGTTGCGCACATGGGTTTCGTGACGCTGGGTTTCTTCATCTTCAACGCCACCGGTATGGAAGGCGCGATCATGCAGATGATTTCCCACGGTTTCGTGTCTGGCGCGATGTTCCTGTGTATTGGTGTGCTGTACGACCGTTTGCACTCACGTGAAATCTCTGACTACGGTGGTGTAGTGAGCGTAATGCCACGTTTTGTGACCTTCTTCGTACTGTTCTCCATGGCTAACGCCGGCTTGCCTGGTACCAGTGGCTTTATCGGTGAGTTCACCGTGATCATGGGTGCTGTGCAGTACAACTTCTGGATTGGTCTGTTGACTGCTACGGCTCTGATTACCGGTGCTTCCTATTCGCTGTGGTTGCTGAAACGCGTAGCGTACGGCCCCATCACCAATGACAACGTGCGCAGCATGCCTGACCTAAGTGGTCGTGAGTTCTTCATCATGGCTGTGATGGCAATTGCTGTGTTGTACATGGGTGTGTATCCAAAACCGTTCACAGAAGTCATGCACGTTTCGGTTGATGCACTGTTGCAGCATGTGTCTGTATCGAAACTGTAGGCCTGGAAGATTATGGAAAATTCATTTGATTTCGCGTTAGCGCTACCTGAAATTGTGTTGCTGATCTCAGCAGCGCTGGTACTGCTGTTCGATGCTTTTAATAAAGGTGAAAACCGCCACAGCACGTTTGTGCTGTCGCTGGTTTCACTGGTGATCGTGGCTTGTGTCACGTTGTGGCAGTGGAATGCCGACATGTACGGCACTTCTTTCAGTGGTTTGTATGTGGTTGATCCACTGTCCCACTTCCTGAAGTTTGTGTCTTACATCGCTGTAGCGGTTACGTTGATCTATGGGCGTGGTTACGCTGAAGATCGTGGTCTGCTGCAAAACGGTGGTGAACTCTACACGCTGACCTTAATGGCGTTGTTGGGTCAGATGCTGATGATCTCTGCTGGCAGCTTGTTAATGGCTTACTTGGGCCTAGAGCTGATGTCCTTTGCGTTGTACGCATTGGTAGCATTGCGTCGCGAACACCAGACTTCCGTCGAAGCAGCCATGAAGTACTTTGTGCTGGGCGCATTGGCTTCCGGTATCTTCTTGTACGGTATGTCCATGATCTACGGTGCAACTGGCACGTTGAATCTGGGTCAAATCGCTGCTGCGATTTCCACAGGTGAAGCGAACCATCTGACACTGGTGTTTGGCGTGGTGTTTATCGTGGCTGGTTTGGGTTTCAAACTGACTGCAGCACCTTTCCATATGTGGACACCTGACGTGTATCAAGGTGCTCCTACAACGGTAGCGCTGGTGATTGCTGCTGCGCCAAAATTGGCAGCTGTCGCAATGGCTCTGCGTCTGTTGATCGAAGCACTGCACGGTATTGCTATTGATTGGCAGCCAATGCTGATGTTGTTGGCGATTGCTTCGCTGATTATCGGTAACCTGACAGCGATCATGCAGACCAACTTCAAGCGTATGTTGGCGTTCTCCACTGTGTCGCACATGGGTTTCATCTTCTTGGGCTTCATGGCTGGTGTAGGTGCAGATGGCTTGGTGAACGAAGACGCTTACGGTGCTTCTTTGTTCTACGCTGTGATCTATGTACTGACTACGCTGAGCACGTTTGGTCTGATGCTGGTGCTGAGCCGCCAAGGTTTCGAATGTGAAAACATTGATGACTTTAAAGGTTTGAACCGTCGTCACCCAGTCTTGGCGTTTGTACTGTTGCTGTCCATGTTCTCGTTGGCAGGTATTCCTCCGCTGGCTGGCTTCTACGCTAAACTGGCTATCTTGCAAGCAGTGATTGGTGCTGGTTACATCAGCGTAGCGATCGTAGCGGTATTGATGTCTTTGATTGGTGCGTTCTACTACCTGCGCGTTGTTAAAGTGGCTTACTTTGACGAACCAGAAGAGAAAAATGCAGAACCATTGTCTTTGGGTTGGGTAACTGGCGGCATCCTGTCTCTGAATGGTTTGTTGGTGCTGGTTTACGGTATACTGCCCAGCGGCTTGCTGGCACTGTGTGTGCAAGTTATCCGTGATTCGTTGGTTTTCTACTAAGAGGTAATGTATGGGACAGGGCACGGCAGTTTGGGTTTTGATTGCACTAGCGTTTGTGACGGCTAATCTTCCCTTTATTGTTCAACGTCCCCTGTTCTGTATGCCTTGGCGTCACGTAGGCGAGGCAGAAGGTTCGACAGCCATCAGGCTGTTGCGCTGTGTGGTGATGGCAGCACTGGTTGCTGCCGCTGCCTATGCCTCGCATTACTATATTTCCCGTGCTTTTTTCAATAGCAGCACTGTGCTTCTGTTAACAGTAGCAGCAGTGGTTGTGGTGTTTGCGGTGTTGATGTGGTTGCCAGGTTTCTGGTTACGCAGTCAGCCTGCTATTGAAAAAGGTGTGATTACACGTCTTATAGAGTTTGTCATACTGTTTGTGTTGATGGGGGTTCTGGGCTTTGCCTTTGAAGCCAGTCAAGGTAACGTTTTTCCACAGCGCTGGGAGTTCTATGCCATTGGCCTGTGTTTGTACGTGGTGTTAGGCTATCCAGGCTTTGTGTTCCGCTACTTGGTGAAACGACGCCGTGGTGTAGCAGCCATGGCAGCAGACGGTCTGTACTAATACGTTATTTCTTTCCGTGTTGTAACCCTTTGAACTACTACTATGCCTCTTGATTCGGTTTGGTAGTGTGGGCAAAGGGTTTTCTTTTTGTGCGTACGTATCATGTCACATCTGATTCTTCAGTCTCCATGTCTTAATCCTGTTGCTATAGAGAAAATCGCCGCTTTGGTTAGCGCAAATGGCGTGCAGGAGCTTGGTCCTACCGTAGTGCGTCTGTTGCAAGCAGACGCAAGTTGCAAAGAGGTAGTGCAAGCTGAGTGCGAACGTAAAGGTATAGATTTCGCTTTCTTGGACAACATCCAACTACTGCGCGAGTGCCGTATTTTGGCAATGGATATGGATTCCACGCTCATTAATATCGAGTGTATTGATGAAATTGCCGCCGCAGTAGGCCGTAAAGAGCAAGTGTCCGCGATCACTGAAGCCGCGATGCGAGGCGAGATTAAAGATTTCTCTGAGAGCCTGATTCGACGTGTGGCGTTGTTGGAAGGTGTGCCTGAGTCTGCATTGCAGCAGGTGTACGAACAGCGTTTGAATCTGAATGCAGGCGCTGAGCGCTTAGTAGGCGAAGCTAAAAAACACGGTGTACGCACTTTGTTGGTGTCAGGTGGCTTCACTTTCTTTACTGAAAAGCTGAAGGCTCGTTTGGGTATTGATGAAGCTTATGCCAATACGCTGGAAGTACGTGATGGCAAGCTGACGGGGCGTGTATTGGGTGATATTTTGGATGCACAAGCCAAGGCAGATCACGTAGCACGTTTGGCTGCAGAGCTAAACGCTACACCAGAGCAGATCATTGCTGTTGGTGATGGTGCTAACGATTTGAAAATGATGGCCAAGGCGTATTACTCAGTGGCATACAGAGCAAAACCAGTAGTGCAAGAGCAAGCGCGCTATGCGTTGAATCATGCACCGCTAGACGGCATTATTAACTGGTTTAGACTGAGTTTCTAAATAGCCTTCGCTAGTCATGAAAAAAGCCTGCATGTGATGAGCATGCAGGCTTTTTTGTGGCGAACAGCGTTTAGGCTTTTCTAAATACCAGAGCCAAACCAGCAAGAATAGCCACCATTCCCACCAGTGCTAAAGCGGGTAGAGCATTGCCAAGAAACACGTAGTCCATAATCACCGTGACAACAGGCACTAGGTAAAACAAACTAGTGATGTTGACGAGGTTGCCAGAACGTATCATGCGATACAGCAGTAATTGTGCAGCTACAGAAATGACTAAACCTAGCCAGAGCAATGGAATGAGTAAACCCCAGTCCAGATGAAGTGTTTGGGTCTCAAAAGGTAGTACCACGACACACAAAAGCAGGGTCATCACATACTGCAGTGGTAACACGGCATCGGGGGCTTGTTGAATACGCTTTTGTTTGAGCGAACCAAAGGTGATGCAGGCTAGTGCTCCTAAGCCGTAAATCAAGCCTAGCGTGGAGATATTCACTACGGAGGCACCTTGCCATACTACTAGCGCTAAACCGGCCATAGAGAGTAGTAAACCGCTTAATCGCCACACCGAGAATTTGCGCTCAGTCAGTAGCAACGTAAGCACCGGCTGCGTACCTAATAGTGTCGCCAGGAGACCAGGGGTAATACCGTGTGCCATGGATTGGAAATAGCAGATTGAGTAGCCACCTACTAACAGCAATCCGGTACTAGCAACTTGCAGCCTAGTCCCTTTAGCAGGCCAGATGGGTCTACGTAAGCCTAAAAGCAATAAAGCGCCCATGGCTAACGAAAACCGCAATAGCAATAAGACCGTAGGAGAGGCGTAATCTAGGCCCCAGCGGGTGAAAAGGGCGGCACTGCCCCATAACAAGACAAATAAACCCATGGCAGCATGTGCTGACCATGCTGGATTAAAAAATGACATGATGTTCTCATCTAATAGAAACTATATGCGTCAACAATCAGTCGCCTTGTAGGCGATAGGTGAAAGTCGAGAAGACGTGATGTGGTCGTTAGACTACTGCTACGACGCGAGCTACAACTACGCTAGACATCACTGGGGGTGCTATAGATGAGGGAGGGGGAGGATTAGCCGCATTCACGCGCACACCAGCCGCCCAAGTAGGGCAAGCGCGAGTAGAGTGGTGTGTAGTTAATGACATGAATGGGTTCTGTAAAGTGAACTGTACCTGCCCACTATAACGAGTGTTTTTTGCGTGGGCAAGTAGTTTAACGTTGTTTTTAGGCTCTACCTATACGTTGTAGTAAGGTGAGAACCTGTTGTGATCGTTGCTTCCAATCTACGTCAGCGGGCATTTCTACCTTCAGTTTGTCAGGGCCGGAAAAACGTATGTGTTTGTTTTTCTGTACCAGTTCAATCAAGGTAATAGGATCAACATTAGGTTTGCTGGAAAACTGAATATTGGCGTAATCAGCAGTCACATCTACTTTGGTAATGCCTAATGCCTCGGCGACTAAACGAATGCGATGTACGGCCATCAAGGTCTGTGCTGCTTCAGGCAGGGGGCCGTAACGGTCTATCAGTTCTTCTTGCAGGCTGTTCAATTCATCGTTATCTGCTGCATGTGATAGTTTTTTGTATAAGCCTAAGCGGGCATGTACATCAGGACAATAATCGGCAGGCAACAGTGCAGAGGCGCGCAAGTTCACTTCGCAGCCACTAGTAAATGGGCTGTCTAAATCAGGCTCTTCGCCAGCCTTCAAGGCTTTGACAGCCGTATTCAGCATATCGGTGTACATGGAAAAACCAATTTCTTGGATATTGCCAGACTGATGTTCACCCAACACTTCGCCTGCACCACGAATTTCTAAATCGTTCATGGCTAAGAAGAAACCAGAGCCCAGCTCTTCCATGGCTTGAATGGCCTCCAAGCGCTTCTTAGCGTTGCTGGTAATGGCGTCTTCACCCGGGGTGAGCAGGTAGGCATAGGCTTGATGGTGGGAGCGTCCTACGCGGCCACGTAGCTGGTGTAGCTGCGCCAAGCCCAGACGGTCGGCCCGGTGGATAACGATGGTGTTCGCACTTGGTACGTCAATACCGGTTTCGATAATCGTGGTGCACAACAAGACATTAAAGCGTTTTTGGTAGAAGTCTTTCATCACGCTTTCTAGTTCGCGCTCTGGCATTTGGCCATGTGCGACACCTATACGTGCTTCAGGTACTAACTCTTCTAGACGGGCTCTACGGTTCTGAATGGTTTCTACTTCGTTATGCAAGAAGTACACCTGACCACCACGCTTCAGTTCGCGTAATAAAGCTTCGCGTATGGTGCTACCGTCTTCACGGCGTACGAAGGTTTTAATGGCTAAACGTTTTTGTGGTGCTGTGGCGATGACAGAAAAGTCGCGTATACCTTCCAGTGACATCCCCAGCGTACGGGGGATTGGTGTAGCGGTTAGCGTGAGTATATCCACCTCGGCACGTAAAGCTTTAAGCGCTTCTTTTTGACGCACACCAAAACGGTGCTCTTCATCAATAATGACCAAGCCTAGATTTTTAAATTGCACACTGGATGACAAAATCTTGTGTGTGCCAATGACGATATCCACTTGCCCAGACGCTAAACCATCAATAGCTTGTTTGCTTTCTTTGCCAGAGCGGAAGCGCGATAGCTCTGCTACGCGTACTGGCCAGTCGGCAAAACGGTCGGTAAAGGTTTGTGCGTGTTGTTCTGCCAATAGAGTGGTGGGGCACAGCAAGGCGACTTGCATGCCATTTGCTACGGCGAGAAATGCTGCGCGTAAAGCTACTTCAGTCTTACCAAACCCTACATCACCGCAGATCAGCCTATCCATTGGGCGGCTAGAGCGCATGTCGTCCAACACAGCATCAATAGCACCTTGTTGATCGGGTGTGGCCTCAAAACCGAAGCCTGCAGAAAATTCTTCGTAGTCGCTAAAGGGCAGTTTGTACTGATTACCAGTGCGTAAAGCTCGTTTGGCGTACAGATCTAGCAGTTCGGCTGCGGTGTCACGTGCTTGTTTGGCGGCTCGGCGGCGTGCTTTCTCCCACTGTCCTGAGCCCAATTGGTGCAAGGGGGCTGAGTCTGCGTCTGTGCCGCTATAACGCGAAATCAGGTGCAGTTGCGAGACGGGTACATACAGGGTGGCTTCTTTTGCGTACTCAAGATGCAGCAGTTCCATCGGGCCTTCGCCCAGATCCATCTCTATCAAGCCGCAATAGCGTCCAATGCCGTGCTCACTGTGTACAACGGGATCGCCCTCACGCAGCTCGGACAAGTCGCGCACCATGGCTTCCACATCTGTGGTTTTTTCTTGTTTGCCACGGCGACGTTGAGCGCGCGCTTGGGTAGGGTATAAATCGTTTTCGGTGAGGATGCTAATGGCTGCTTCCTGCAAGGCAAAGCCTTGGGAAAGCGGCGCTACTACCAGTGCAAAATGGGCATCTGATTGTAGGAAGTCTTGCAGGTCTGAGGGAATGGATGGCACGTGTACGCCAAATTCTTGCAGCATTTGCCCCAAGGTTTCGCGTCTACCAGCCGAGTCTGCGCACAGCACAGTGCGACGTTTGGGGTCTGTGATCTCTCTACGTAGTGCTGCAACGGGGTCTTCAGAGCGGCGGTTCACAGCAACTTCGGGCAAAGCCTCGAAATCCGGGTGAGGAGCACCGGTTTGTAGGCTCAGCCTTGGGTACTCTTTGAGTCGTGAGTACAACTCGGTTTCATTCAGGAATAACGCATGGGGAGTCAGTACTGGGCGTTCTCTGTCGGCATTCAAGAAGGTGTAGCGGCTATGGGTGTCGGTGTGAAAGTGCTCAATTGCTTGCGGCAGATCACCATGTGTTACCACTAGAGCCTGATCACTTAGGTAATCAAATAGTGTGGCGGTTTCGTCAAAAAACAGTGGTAGGTAGTATTCCACGCCGGCAAAAGCAATGCCATTGCCTATGTCTTTATAGGGCAGGGCTCTAGAAGGATCTCCCTCGAACACCTCTCTAAAGCGACTACGAAACAGATTGCGGGCTGCCTCATCCATAGGGAATTCTCGCCCAGGCAGCAACTGTACTTCAGGCACTGGATACAGACTACGCTGGGTATCGGCATCGAAGGCACGTATGGATTCTATTTCGTCGTCAAATAAGTCCAAACGGTAGGGCAGAGCTGAGCCCATGGGGAAGATATCAATCAATCCACCACGCACGCAGAATTCACCGGGTGCGGTAACTTGGGTGACGTGATTATAATTAGCTAGCACCATCTGTTCGCGCAGTTGGTTTTCATCCAGTTTGCTGCCTTGCTTAAACGAGAATGTATAAGCGGCTAAAAAGGAAGGTGGTGCCAAACGGTACAATGCAGTGCTAACCGGTACAGTCAGTACATCGACGGTTTTTTGCTGCAGGGCATGCATGGTTTGCAATCGCAAAGACACTAAGGCTTCATGCGGCGAAAAACCATCATAGGGCAGAGTTTCCCAGTCAGGAAACTGACGTATGTTTAAACTGGGAATGAATAAGGGTAGTTCGTCGGCCAGTCGTGATGCATCCAACGGGTTGGCACATAGAATGACTAGGGGGCGTGCACTACGCTGGGCTAGATCAGCCAGCAGACAAGCATCGCCAGAACCAGGTGGTAAAGACTGGGTATAGCGTTGCCCTGGCTTCAGCGATTTCAGCAACTCGCCAGTGCTGGGTAAAGACAGAGCGGCAGAGGTGTTGGATGAAGTCAGGGAGCTCATGGTAAGGGATTATATGAGTAAAAAAATTATTGCAATTGTACCGGCAGCAGGCGTAGGTACGCGGGCTCGCCGTGCTGGTTCGGTGTTGTTGTCAGCCACAGTGCCTAAACAATACGCTTTGATAGGTGGTGAACCTATGTTGCGCCGTACTGTACAAGCGCTATTGCGTGAACCACGCATTAGTCAGATAAGGGTTATTGTAAGCAGGGAAGACACTTGGGTGGAATCTTGTTTACATGGTTTGGAGCGCACTGTGTGGCGTCATTGTGGTGGTGATACTCGAGATCAAACTGTACGCCAAGCGCTAGAAGATTTAAAAGCCGATGATGAAACATGGGCATTGGTACACGATGCAGCGCGTCCCGGTGTGCCAGTAGAAGATTTAGATCGCCTGATTTCTACGTGTTTAGAGCAGGATCAAGGTGGGTTGCTAGCGTGGCCTGTTACCGATACGGTAAAACGCCAAGCGCCGTTGCAAGGAGACCAACTGGCTCGCAGTGAGCAAACAGTAGATCGCGAAGGCCTATGGTTGGCGCAGACTCCGCAAATGTTCAAAGCCAACTTCTTGTTAGCGTGCTTACAAAAAGCGCATCAACAAGGTGCAACTATTACAGATGAAGCATCTGCGGTGGAATTGCAAGGTGTAGAACCTTTGCTGATAGCAGGCTCTAAACGTAATTTGAAAGTCACGTGGCCAGAAGATTTTGGGTTGATGGATAGGTGGTTATAAGCCATGGATATTCGTGTAGGACAAGGTTTTGACGTACACGCTCTGGTAGAAGGGCGTAATTTGATTATTGGTGGTGTCACCATTCCCCATACGCACGGTTTAGCAGGGCACTCAGATGCCGATGTATTGCTGCACGCCGTGACAGATGCCCTGCTGGGAGCTGCAGCGTTGGGGGATATAGGTAGGCATTTCCCAGATACTGATCCGCGTTATAAAGGGGCAGACAGCCGAGTATTATTGCGTGATGCGATGGCGTTGGTAGCAGCTTTAGGTTGGAAAGTAGTCAACGTGGATGCCACCGTACATGCTCAAGCACCTAAGATTGGTCCGCACGCTGCGGCTATGGTGGCCAATATTGCTGCCGATCTGTCATTGGAAACAGACCGTGTCAATATCAAAGCAAAAACCAACGAAGAATTGGGTTACTTAGGCCGTAAGGAAGGTATAGCCGCCACAGTAGCCGTGCTGCTGTGGCGTGATTAATGCTTAAGACGGACTGCGTTTTAAGCGTGGAATAGTGATGCGTACTAACAAACCTTGGGGCGGATGAGATATCAGCTCCAAGGTGCCGCTAACGTGGCCAAGCAAGCGCTCTACAATAGATAATCCCAAACCGGCACCACTAACGCCGGTTCTGGCGGTTTCACCACGAGAGAACGGGCGCAATAAGCGTTGTACCTCATGTGGTTCAATCCCTACCCCTTGGTCTTCTACCGTAACTTCTATACTGTTGCCTCGTGTTGAGGCAGTCAGGTGTATGTTGGCTTGATTGGTTAAGGGGCTACGACCATAGCGTCTAGCATTTTCAATCAAGTTACTGACAATACGTTTCAAGTCGTTGGCTTGAATGCGGGCAAAGAGAGCAGTTTCGATTTCTGCTGTGAGTGTGCCACCCAAACTTTCAGTGTGAGAACGTTCTCTATCAATGAGCTCTTGCAAAGCGTGAGACACATCAATGCCTTCTTCAGGCACAGCGCCTGCTGGTCTAGCGTACTCCATCAACTGACCGATGCTGTGATCGATTTGAGCCAAGTCTTCGTCAATAGCATGACGCGTTTCATCGCTGACATTACTAAGCTCAATCTCTAGGCGCATACGCGCCAAGGGAGTACGCAAGTCATGTGAGATACCAGCCAACATAATTTCTCGGTCAGCTTCGGCCTGACGTATATCGCGAGCCATACGGTTAAAGGCGACGTTTAGCTCACGAATTTCGTTGGGGCCACGTTCAGGTAATGGGGAGGGAGTTTCTCCGCGAGCTAATTGTTGAGCCACTTTAGCTAGTCGTGCCAAAGGATGGTTCACAAAGCGCACACTGACGGCAGCACCAATCAAGGCTAGCAACAATGCGGTAATGGCCCACCCTAGCCACTCAGGGCCAGCAGTAAGGCTTAATTGTTCGCGGTCAAAGACCAGCCAGTATTTATCGTCATTGATATCAAAAGATACCCAAATGCCAGGCATTTGGTTCACCGACCACATTACCAGCGTTTGGCTACCTAGGCCTGCACGAATCTCCCGGTATACTTCTTGCCAGTAATTGGAGCGTTGCAGGGGTTCTAAGGTGTCATTGCTGTCCCGTGGCTGTACTCGTAAGCCTTCTTTGGTCGCCAGGTCCAACAGCAGTGCAGGTCGCACATGCGGTGGGGCATACATCAATGCAGAGCGTGTGATACTAACGGCTGTTGTAACCCGCTGAGCCATCTGTCTGGCCCTAGGGCCTTCTTCCATACTGAAAAATACTTGCAGCCACGCGCCTAGACTGATGAGCATCAGTGCAGCAAGCAGTAGGAAGGAACGACTGAATAGGCCAAGAGAAAAACCAGATCGCTGTTGCGATCTGGCTTGTGGGGACGATGGCGGTGGTGAAGTATACATACCTCAAGTCTAGATCAGTTTCCACCATCCGGTATAAATACATAGCCTAGCCCCCAGACTGTCTGGATAAAGATGGGTTTAGATGGGTTAGGCTCTATGAGTTTACGCAAACGGGAAATCTGTACATCCAGACTGCGGTCGAAAGCTTCGTATTCACGACCGCGGGCCAATTCCATTAGCTTGTCGCGTGACAGAGGGATTTTAGGATGACGAGCAAACACCTTAAGTACAGAGAACTCACCTGTAGTAATAGGTACTACTTCTTCGCCTTTAGTTAGCGTGCGTGTAGAGAGGTTCAATGTGTAAGGGCCGAACTCGATGGATTCATTTTCTTGACTAGGGGCGCCTGGGTGTTCTTCAGTGCCACGTCTACGCAAAATAGCGTTAACTCGAGCTAGCAATTCGCGTGGATTAAAGGGTTTGATGAGGTAGTCATCAGCGCCCATTTCCAAACCTACAATACGGTCAATTTCCTCGGCTTTGGCCGTAAGCATAATGATGGGCGTGTTATCATGCCCACCACGTAAGCGACGACAAATTGACAGGCCATCTTCACCAGGAAGCATTAGGTCTAGTACCAGCAGATCAAAGTGCTCGCGCTGCCAGAGTTTGGACATTTCTTTGCCATCCTCAGCAACAAAAACATTGAAACCTTGTTCCGAAAGGTAACGGCGTAGTAGATCGCGCAGTCGAGGGTCATCGTCAACGACAAGAATTTTGCGAGATAAAGGTTGTTGTGCTTGTGTATTCATAATGAAGGTGACTGGCTCCGTGTTGTTCGCATCGAGACTGTTTCAGGGAGTTAACCGACTCAGACTGGTGGGTACGAAATGTTAGGGGAAGACCATCGCGAAACGCCGTGTTTTCTAAGGCCGCTAGAGTGCAATTTTATAGATGTAACAGTGCTTGTAAAGCCCCTCTCGTAATTGTTTTGTAGTTCTTTGTTAATGACAGAAAAGACGTAAAATAGCGCTATGCAAGTACATATTTTGGCTTTAGAAACATCAACATCAGTCTGTGGCGTCGCTTTGTTAAGCCAGCAAGGTGAAACAACGCAGCTCTACGTACGTCGTCACGAAGGCAGTAGTGAGCACGCAGAATTTCTGTTGCCCATGGTAGAGGAAGTGCTAGCCGAAGCAGGCGTAAAACGGCATGAAATCTCAGCAATCGCCTTTGGGCAAGGCCCTGGAGGCTTTACAGGATTACGTGTTGCCTGTGGTGTGACGCAGGGGTTGGCCTTTGCTTTGGGTTGCCCTGTGCTACCAGTCCCATCGCTCTTAGCAGTGGCGGAAGCACTGGAAAAAGTACCAGACCAACTTGAGGTGGTTGCCTTAGATGCACGGATGCAAGAGCTCTATGTGGCAGCGTATAGATATGAAGGAAAGGCTAAAACTTGGTTGTGTTGTTACAATTCGTTACTAATTGATGCTCAGGTTCTACCAGATTGGTTGATGCATATACGTACACAAGAAAATGAAATCGGTACTATTCGCGTGAGCGGAGATGCATTGGTAGCATTTCCTGAGCTCGCTGCCAATCTGCAAGCTATGCCTAGTATACAGCTAGGAGACGCAGCTAAACCGGATGTTGAGGCTGTAGCGTACTTGGGGCTACGCGCATTTCTGGCTGGCGAAGGTATTGCCGCCGAATTAGCTGCTCCTAGTTACGTGCGCGATAAAGTTGCTTTTACTACTGCAGAACGAGAGCAGGGCTTGGGTGGCAACCCGGCTGCAGTATGGCGCCCAGCGTGATCATGACAAGGATGCTGAACATGACCCATGCAGTAATCATTCGAGAAATGAAACTGGCAGATGTGGCAGTGGTAGCAAGCATTGAAGCGCAGGTCCAACAGTTTCCCTGGAGTGAAGCGAATTTCCGAGATAGCTACCTAGCCTGTCATGCCATGTTCGTGGCCGAAGTCGATACAGTGGTTGTGGGCTTCATGGTTATCATGATGGGGCCAGATGTGGGCGAGTTGCTGCTAATAGGCGTAGACCCAGCGTGGCAATCACAAGGTGTAGGTTCTGCCTTACTTGAGGCTGGCGAACAGTTGGCGCGCCAAAAAGGGCGTGAAGCGCTACTATTGGAAGTCAGACGTTCTAACCAACAAGCACAAGTGTTTTATGCTGCCCGAGGTTATTGTCAGATCGGCATGCGTAAGAATTACTATCCATTAGATGAACAGCAGCGCGAAGACGCATTGTTGCTGCAAAAAGATTTGGGCGTAGAGTAGTTATGGACGTTTCGGCTTCACCGCGCGTGGTATTGAATTCAGTGCAACTCGCTTGGCTACAAGAGTTGGGGATGGAGCGTACCCATCTGCACCGTTTAGGGGCGAGTCTAGAAACGTCCCAAACTGCGTCCGCTACAGCAGTGGCCGCACCAATAGTTAATAAGTCTGTTCCTTCAGTAGAGCAAGCTGCAGTTCAGTTAGAGGCTAGTATTCCTTCGGCACCAGCACTAGCACCAACACCTCAAACTGAAAGTGGTTTGAAAGCCGCGATACAGGCTTTGCGCCAAGCAGCAGGCATACGTCAAAACACACGAACTGAGGATGATTCCACAGTTGCGGTGACAAGTGCGCCTACTGAAATTCCTAATACCTTTTCTGCCTTGCAAGAAGCCGTGCAGCAGTGTCAGGCGTGTGGCCTTCACCAAATGCGTTCACAGGCAGTATTTGGCAAAGGGGATGCTCAGGCGCGATGGTTGGTGATTGCTGATGCCCCTGGCGATGTAGACGATAGGCACGGTGTTGCTTTTGATGGCCAGGCTGGCGAGTTGTTGCAAGCTATGCTAACTAGCGTAGGTTTAGGTGAAGCAGAGCACTGTTTCATCACTCATTTGGTGAAATGTCGACCCTTAAATAACCGCATGCCGGAGGCTGACGAGATTACGGCGTGCAGCCCTTATACGCTAAAGCAGATAGAGTTAGTGCAGCCAGAGTTTATGTTGGTGCTGGGGCAAATGGCTGCGAATCAGCTGCTAAACAATAACAGCGATATAGAAGAGCTGCGCGAGAAGGTACATCACTGGCAATCACCGCAGGGCAAAGCTATTCCGTTAATCGTGACGTATCACCCTGCCGCATTATTGTTGCGTCCACAGCATAAAGCGAATGCGTGGCGCGATTTGGCGCTAGTTAAAGCCCTGAATCAACAGGGCTAAAACTCAACTCTCTTATTGGCAACGGTGGCGGCTTAGTGCTCGGCCATGGCCTTTCTGACCAATTTGTCGGCGCAGTTGCGGGAACTTGTTATGGTTATAACGGCTCCAGCGAATGAACAGCAGCATTAGGCTGGCCACTAGTAAACCAAAGATCACAATAATCACGTTGATAGGCAGGTTCAGCCACAGCATCAAGCTGTAGATAGCCAGCATCAACAAAATGTTTAATTGTTCATTGAAGTTTTGCACAGCAATGGAGTGACCTGCTGACAGTAGGACGTGACCACGGTGTTGTAGCAAGGCGTTCATGGGCACCACAAAGAAGCCAGACAAGGCACCAATCATGAGTAGCAAGGTGTAAACAGCCCACGGTGAATAGACCACAGGCATCAACAACACAACCAAGCCCATGACCACGCCCATAGGCAGTACTTTTAGCGAGTGACGCAGTGGAATTTGACCTGCACAGACCGCACCAATTACGGTACCTAGTGCTGCAACGCCCATCAGAATGGTGGCTTCATCCAAGGTGTAGCCCAAATGCTGCGCGCCCCATTCAATAACGATCAATTGCAAGGTGGCACCAGCACCCCAGAATAAAGTGGTCACTGCAAGCGAAATCTGGCCCAACTTATCACGCCATAACACTAATACGTAAAAACGGAAATCACGCAGTAAGGCGATAGGATTGGTTTTTTGTTTTGGATATTGAATATTGGTGTTAGGGATCAGTAAGTTGCACAGTGCTGCGGCAATATAAATACAGCCAATGACGAGGATTGCAATTTCAGCACGGTTCTGGGCAATAGCTGTGATACCAGGGAGCTTTTGAAGGTGGTGATATACCTCAGGGGTGATCAGTACACCGCCTAACACCGTACCAACAATAATAGACAAGACGGTGAGCCCCTCAATCCAACTGTTGCCTTTCACTAAGTCTTGTGGGGGCAGCATTTCGGTCACAATCCCGTACTTGGCAGGGGAGTAAGCGGCAGCACCAATACCGACTAAGGTGTAGGCAAAGAAAATAGTGAAAAGCTGTGTGGCCGTATCGTTGGAGATGAACTGATAGGCAAACATCAGGCCACAGCCTAGAATTTTGACCGAGTTGGTGATAAACATGACGCGCCCTTTTGGGTAGGCGTCCGCAAATGCTCCAACAAAGGCTGCTAGCACCACATAGGCTAAAGCAAACCACCACTTCATCATGGGAAGCATCCAACTAGGACCGTGCAGATCAGCAATCAGGGCAAATGCTGCAATCAGCAAGGCGTTGTCGGCAATGGACGACAACGCTTGTGCGCCCATGACTAGATAAAAACCTCGTTTCAAAATTTTTCCTTATTGGTAGCCTTAACTATCATTGTAAGGCATGCGCTTAGCCCTGTAGGTCATACTAGGCGCGGTATGATGCAAAATTGAAGCCAAAGAGCCAAATGATATATCAGTATCAATATTTTGATGAGTAGAATTTGGCGCGGGCGCTGTGTGCGGTATCATTACGTTTTTGGCTTTTAGCATCACGCGATAATTGGTGAATCAGTGCCAGTTCGGTGATGTTGCTAGCTTTTCGCTAACGCTTGTTTGCTGAACTTGTGCGTTTAACTCAAATAAAACTTGCCGGATTCAAGTCGTTTGTTGACCCTACCGTTATTCCTACTCCTAGCCAGTTGGTAGGGGTAGTAGGGCCAAATGGCTGTGGAAAATCCAATATTATCGACGCCGTACGTTGGGTGTTGGGTGAGACTCGGGCCTCAGAATTGAGGGGCGAGTCTATGCAAGACGTTATTTTTAACGGTAGTGGAAATAGAAAGCCGTCTGCACGAGCTTCGGTAGAGCTGGTCTTCGATAATAGTGAGGGCCGGGTTGGCGGGCAGTGGAATACCTATACCGAAATTTCGGTAGGTCGTGTGTTAACACGCGATGGCACTAGCAGTTATTTCATTAATAACCAGCAAGTGCGCCGTCGAGATATTCACGATATCTTTCTGGGGACAGGTCTGGGCGCCCGAGGCTACGCCATTATTGGTCAGGGCATGATCAATAGGCTGATTGAAGCCAAGCCCGAAGAACTGCGTGTGTATCTGGAAGAGGCCGCCGGTGTGTCCCGCTATAAAGAGCGACGCAAAGAAACCGAAAGCCGGCTGTCTGATACGCGTGAGAACTTGACCCGTCTTGATGACATTATGGGCGAGTTAGAGGATCAGCTAGAGCGCTTACACAAACAAGCTGAAGTGGCGATGCACTATAAATCGCTACAAGAAGAAGGTGAGCTCAAGCAGCATTTATTATGGCTGCAGCGCGAAAGCAGTGCCAAAGACGATCAGCAAAAGAAAAGCGTAGCGATAGAGCAAGCCCAAACTGAAGTGGAAGCAGCTATAGGTGGATTGCGCACCTTAGAGGCGCAACTGGAAACCCTGCGTCAGTCGCATTTTGATGAGGGCGATGCAGTACATAAAGCGCAAGCAGCTGTGTATGAAGCGGGTACACGGGTTAGCAGTCTAGAGGCCGAAATACGTCACGTACAAGACACGCGTAACCGTATGCAGAGCCGACGCTCACAGTTAGGGGCGCAACAACAAGAGTGGCAAGAACAGCAAGAATACTGCGCCGCCGAGTTGGAAGAGTTAGCTGCCCAGCAGGAAGAGGCTGCTATACGTGTAGCGGAAGCCGAAGCAGCAACTGAGCATGCTCAAGGTTTATTGCCTGAACGCGAAGCGCAATTGCAAGAGTTATCGGCAAAGCGTGACGGTTTGCGCCAGCAGCTAGCGCGTATAGAGCAAAGTCAGGCGGTGCGAGCACAAGCTGCACAAGATATGCAACGGCAGCGCCAACAGTTATTGCTGCGCAAAGAACGCCTGGAAAAAGAACGTTCAGACCATCAAGGGCCGGACGATCATGCGTTGCAGCGTTTGGACGGTGAAAAGCAGTTGCAATCACAGCAGTTGGCCAGTGCACAGCACGCGTTGCAAGAACAAGAAAGTGTATTGCCTCGTCATGAAGCAGCACGTACTCAGGCGCAGCAAACGTTGCAGCAACACCAAGCAGCGCATGCACGACTAGAAGCGCGGCTCAATGCATTGGTTCAGCTACAAGAAGATGTGCAACGCCAAGATAAATTAGAGCCGTGGTTAGAAAAGCATGGTTTAGCTAGTGGCAGTCGCTTGTGGCAGCAATTAGGTATAGAGCCGGGTTGGGAAACGGCGGTGGAGGCAGTGCTGCGCGAGCGCGTAGGTGCTGTCTCGGTGGCGGATCTGAAAGCTCTGAAATCGGTACTGAGCTCAGAGCCACCTGCCAGAGTAGAGTTTTACAGTTTGCCAGCCTTGGCACCTACAGGAACGGCACAGGCTAGCAGTTTGTTAGCGAAACTACGTTTGCCTAACCCGGCACTGCAGCAGTTATTGCAAGCATGGCTGGGTCATATAGTGGTGTGCGATAGCTTAGAGCAAGCGTGGGATAAGGTTGCGAACCTAGCGCAAGGTCAGGTATTGGTATGCCCAGAAGGGCATTTGTTGGATCAATACTCTGTGCGGTTTTATGCCCCTGATGATGCACAAGCAGGGATTTTGGCGCGTCAGCAAGAAATTGTGAACCTGCAAAAGCAACTGCGAGCGAGCCAGCTAGATTTAGAGCAATACAAAGAAAGCGAGCAAAAAGCACATCAAGGCTGGCAGCAGGTTTCGCAACAGCTACCTAGCTTGCGTTTACGCGTGGGCGAACTTACCGAGCGGTTGCACACCGTGCAGTTAGAGCACGCCAGACTGCGCCAAGAGGCTGAGCAAAGTAGCGATAGGCTGCAACGCTTGTCGCAAGAGCTGCTAGAGTTAGGGCAGTCTGAAGAAGAGTTAATGGCGAGTTTGGAGGATTCCGAGCTACAGGCCGAAGAGCTGCAAGCACAACGGGAGGTGCTGCAAGAGCAGTTGGAAGATCAAGAAGAACTGTTGGAACGAGTCAGCGCTGAGCTGCAGGAGATTCGTCAGCAGTGGCGCGATAGAGAACATCAAAGCCAAGAGATTCGCCACCAAGAGCGTCTATTACAGGCACGCTATGAAGAGTTGTCTCGTACCCAGCGTTTGGCTAGGGAGCAATTGGAACGTGCTGAGGCAGAGCTTTCTGGCTTACAAGGTGAGCTAACAGTGATGGATGTGGACGCAGCACAAGAAAGCCTGCAAGAGGCGTTGATGTTGCGTGCCGAAAGAGAAGAGCATTTGTCGGTGGCTCGTACCCGTCTAGAACATGTGGCAAGCAGCTTGAAAACAGCGGAGTCTGAGCGCGCCAGATTGGAGCAGGTAGTAGAGCCGTTACGTCAAAAAGTGACCGAGCTGCAGTTGCAAGAACAGGCAGCTAGGTTGTCGGTGGAACAGTTCACCGAAATGCTGGACGAGCGAAAAGTAGATAGGCAAGCGTTGCGTGAGTTGCTACAAGAAAAACCGGAGCAATGGCATCGTCTGGGCTGGTTACAGTCTGAGGTGCAGCGTGTCTCTAGGCAGATAGATGCGTTGGGCGCAGTGAACTTGGCGGCGCTAGAAGAGCTGGCAACTGCAAAGGAACGTAAAACCTATCTGGATGGACAGCATGAGGATTTGACACAAGCGATTGAGACGCTGGAAAATGCCATCCGTAAAATTGATAAAGAAATTCGAGAACTACTGCTTGGCACCTTTAATGTAGTGAACGGACACTTTGGTGAGCTATTCCCTAGATTGTTTGGGGGTGGGGAAGCCAAACTCATCATGACGGGCGATGAGGTGCTAGACGCAGGTGTGATGGTGATGGCGCAACCGCCAGGTAAACGTAATAGCACGATTCACTTATTGTCTGGTGGTGAGAAAGCGTTAACGGCAACAGCGCTGGTGTTTGCGCTGTTTAAGTTGAATCCGGCACCATTCTGCTTGCTAGACGAGGTAGATGCGCCATTGGATGATGCGAATACTGAACGTTATGCGCGTTTGGTAAGCAGCATGAGTGACCAAACGCAGTTTTTATTTATTTCTCACAATAAAATAGCCATGCATATGGCAAAGCAGTTGGTTGGGGTTACCATGCAAGAGCAGGGTGTTTCACGTATCGTGGCCGTAGACGTGGAGTCTGCGATTCAGATGGCTGAAGCGTAACGGGCAGGTTAACGAATTTTTCGGATACGGATGGCGTGATGAGTGATTTACAAATTGGACTGATTTCGGCTGGTGCTCTCATTCTTCTTCTTGTACTGGTGTTTAACTGGTGGCAAGATCAGCGTGTCCGTCGCCAGATGCAATCCAAGTTGCCAGAAGCTGAAAGTGATCCGCTGATGGGGCAGTTGGGTGGTACGGCGCCAGTGCGTAAAGAGCCTACTGTGCGCATTGCAGATAGCCTGAAAAGCTCTCAAGACGATGTACAGGTAGATGAAGTGGATCCTACCTGCGAAGCCGTTATCGACATTAGCTTTAATCATCCTGTACAAGGCGGCGAATTATCGCAAGTCTTGCAAAGTTGTTTGCGTAACCTCAGTAAGCCCATTCGTTTTTTTGCCATTACCGAAGAAGGTAATCATCACACTCGTTTGGCTGAATCCGAGCAGTATGTGTCCATGCAGTTGGCGATTTTGTTGGCGAACCGTACTGGGCCGTTGAGTGATATTGAATGGTCTAACTTGTGGTCTGCTGCACAAAACGTGGCACAGCACTTTGATGCCAGTTTGGAAGGCCCAGAGCAACATCTGGTGGTACAGCAAGCGCAACAATTAGATGCGCTGTGTGCAGGCTTAGATGCTGTGGTGAGTTTGGTGGTGCGCTTAGAAGGCCCCGTCAATGTACAGCGAGTATTGAATACCTTAGGCGAGGCTGGCTTCTTGAGCTATGGCCGACAAATGGCGTGGCTAGCGGATTCGGGCATTCCCCGTTTTACCGTTTTGTTTGATGGCCAAGCCGTAGAAGATGTGCAGTCTGCAAGCGTGGAGCGGCTGGATTTGGTGCTGGATGTACCAAATAGCCCCATGGATACCCAAGCCTTTAGCCGCATGGCCAGTGTGGGCCGTGACTTGGCAGCCCGTTTGGGCGGGCAATTGCTGGATGAGCAAGGTAGAGTTTTTTCAGAACAGAGTGATCAACAGATTGATGAACAGCTTTACACCATGTATCAGCAATTGGAAGAAGCAGGGTTTGTGGCGGGTGAGTCGCGTACAGCGAGGGTTTTTGCGTGACTAAGCAGCGTCTTGAGAAGTTAAGGCAGGAAATTAACCAGCACAACTATAGATATTATGTGCTGGATGCGCCAAGTGTGACCGATGCAGACTATGACGTATTAATGCGCGAGTTGCAGGCGATTGAGGCAGCACACCCAGAATGGATTTCACCAGACTCCCCCTCGCAGCGCGTGGGGGCGGCGCCTGCTAATGGTTTTGCTACCGTTAGACATGCAGTACCCATGTTGTCCTTGGCTAATGCGTTTGATGAAGACGAGCTGACAGCTTTTGATAAGCGTGTCAGCGACACCTTGCAATCGGCGGGGCTGCTACGACCTGGTGAACAGGTGGAATATAACGCCGAATATAAGTTTGATGGTTTGGCTGTGAGCTTACGTTATGAAGACGGTGTATTGGTGCAAGCCTCTACACGCGGTGACGGAGCAACAGGTGAAGACATCAGCAGCAATATACGCACTATACAGTCCGTACCACTACGCTTATTAGGTAAAGAAGGCAGTTGGCCTGCTGTGCTAGAAGTGCGTGGTGAAGTGCTGATGAACAAGGAAGATTTCGAGGCTCTGAATCAAGAGCAACTGCGTAAGCGCGATAAGGTGTTTGTGAACCCTAGAAACGCTGCTGCAGGTAGTTTGCGTCAGTTAGACCCTCGTATTACGGCTCAGCGACGTTTGCGTTTCTATGCCTATGGTTGGGGCGAGATCAGTGTGCAAACTCCTAGTCCACAACAAGATTTGTTGTCACAGCTACAGCACGAATTTGCCGAACCGTATGCAACGCAAGCAGAAATGCTGCAGTGGTTGCGCCAACTGGGCTTGCCCGTTAACCGTAATCACGAAGTTGTAAAAGGGGTAAAGGGCTTGTTGGCCTATTACCAGCAAACTGGCGAGCAACGTGCACACTTACCCTTTGATATCGATGGGGTGGTGTACAAGGTTAACTATTTGGATCAGCAGCGCGTGCTTGGTTTTGTGGCCAGAGCTCCGCGTTTTGCTATCGCACATAAATTCCCGGCTGAGGAGGCTCAAACCGAGGTTTTGGGTATTGATGTGCAAGTAGGACGTACGGGGGCGATTACGCCTGTAGCACGTCTGAAGCCTATCTTTGTGGGCGGCGTGACGGTGACTAATGCCACACTGCATAACGAAGATGAAATTCGTCGTAAAGATGTACGTGTGGGCGATCATGTGGTAATTCGACGCGCGGGCGATGTTATTCCTGAGATTGTACGATCACTGATTGAACTGCGTCCTATAGGCACTACGGCTTTTGTGATGCCCAATGAATGCCCGGTGTGTGGCTCTGCCATTGAGCGCGTAGAAGACGAAGCCATTGCTCGTTGTACTGGTGGTTTGGTGTGTGCGGCTCAACGTAAGCAAACCATTGCCCATGCGGTATCGCGTAAAGCGTTAGATATGGATGGCATTGGTGAGAAGCTCATCGAACAGCTAGTAGACAGTGAGCGTGTGAAAACCCTAGCTGATCTGTACACCTTAAAGCTAGAAGAGTTACTGCTGTTGCCGCGTATGGGGCAGAAGTCAGCTGCGAATGTTATTAAGGCTGTAAATGAAGCTCGAAACCCTGAGCTAGAGCGTTTGTTGTATGCCTTGGGGATTCGACACGTGGGCGAGACAACAGCTCGTGACTTGGCCAAGCATTTTGGGTCCTTGGATCGCATTATGGCAGCCTCGGAAGAGGAGCTATTAGAGGTGTCGGCTGTTGGGCCAGTAGTGGCTGCATCCATTACTCACTTCTTTTCTGAACCACACAACCGTGAAGCTGTACAAAGCTTGTTGGATGCGGGTGTTAGTGTGCGATTGCCAGAGGCACCCACAGAGGGCAGACAGCGTTCGCAAAGCTTAAGTGGTCAAACCTTTGTACTGACAGGCACGATGCCTACGTGGACGCGTGACGAAGCGACTCGTCATATCTTAGGCGCGGGTGGCAAGGTGAGTGGATCAGTTTCCGCTAAAACAGCGTACGTGGTGGCTGGTGAAGAGGCTGGTAGCAAGTTGCGTAAAGCTGAAGAGCTAGGCGTAACAATATTGGATGAAGAAGGTCTTAAAGCCTTATTGGGTATGCTGTAAAAGAGATAGCCCATAAAAAAAGCTGGCCTAGGCCAGCTTTTTTTACCCATAACGTAAAAGTATTACTCAACTTTTGCGCCTTTCAGCAAGGACTGTTGGAACTCTTCCAGTTTGGTTTGGCGCATCATTTCCGCGATCTGATCTTTCACATCGTTCAGTTCAGGGAATGTGATAGGGCGGCTGTCTTCAACCACCAGAATGTGCCAACCGAAATCGGATTGCACAGGAGCAGCGCTCAGCTCGCCTTTTTTCTGGCTATCCACGGCGTTAGCGAATGGTGCTACGTAGCTGGACGAAGCAGCCCAACCCAAATCGCCACCACGGCTAGCGGAGCCTGGATCTTTGGAGTACTGTTTAGCGGCATCAGCAAAGTTGGTTTTCTTGGCTTTTAGGTCAGCCAATACTGTTTTTGCTTGCTCTTCGTTATCCAACAAGATGTGGCGTACACGGTATTCCTGCTTGCCAGCTTCTTGTTTTTTCAAAACTTCGTATTCTGCAGATACCTGAGCGTCAGTGACGGGGTTTTTCTTCAGGTAGTCAGACATCAAGGCACGAATCATGATGCCTTGTTTAGCCAGTTCGATTTCTTGGCTAACAGCTGGTTGGTTGGCTACGCCAGCCGCTTCTGCTGCTTGCACCATAATGGTACGACCAATAATTTCTTGCTTCACTTGCTCACGCAGCTCTGGGCTATCTTGAGCACCTTGTTCGATCAGCAGAGCGATGAAGTCGTCCACGGATTTTTGTGAAATGGGCTTGCCATTAACGGTTGCTGCGGTTTGTGCGTACAAAGGAGCAGCCATTGCGCAGGACAACATAAGTGCGGCAAATCGTTTCATGTGGATCCTTTCTTAAGAGTTAGTGCTAGCCTGTATGGATAGCGCGTGAATAGGATGAGGCATAAGGTCTGATACCCGATCATACACAAGGCGGTGACGTGCTAGTGTATTTAGCCCCGTAAATTTTGGTGAACTTATGATCAGTCTAAAGTGCGAAGCACCGCCCTTAGCGCCTGCATGCCCGGCGTGCAGGTGAGACTCGTCAATGACTTCCAAGTGTGTGGCTTCAAGATCAGCCAGACGGCGGGTGAGTTCTTCTATGCGTTCAGTAACGTTCATAACGATCAAATGGCCCTGTTAAACGTGGTCATCGTTGGCTGCTGGTGTTTTGATATGTTTGGACAACCAAATGGATTGGCCAATAGCAAAAACCACCAACAAACCTAATAGCCCGAAGGCTTTAAAACTTACCCACTGCTCTTCAGTAAACTGGCCTGAAAAAGCAATGTAAAGATTCAGTGCGCCAGATGCAATAAAAAAGAGCACCCAACTGTAATTGAGTTTGTCCCAGATCGCCGTAGGGAGTGAGACTTGTGCGCCCATCAGTTTTTGCATCAGGTTGCGTTGCAAGAACAAACGACTACCCAATAGTACGCCAGCGAAAATCCAATACAGTACGGTAGGTTTCCATTTGATGAAGGCATCATTTTGAAACAATAAAGTTGCACCACCAAATACCATGATGATCGCCAGATTAATCCAGTGCATGGCTTCAATTGTGCGTTGACGAATTTTCAGCCAAATGATTTGCACCGCGACGGCGGCCATGGTTACACCTGTTGCCACATACAAATCGAACATTCGAAATGCAATGAAAAACAGAATTAGAGGAAACAGGTCAAACAGGAGTTTTTTCATGATAAGTCGGACTCGGGCTCAAAAGTCAAAGCAACCGAATTGATGCAGTAGCGTAGACCAGTGGGAGGAGGGCCATCTGGGAATACGTGTCCCAAATGTGCATCACAAATATTGCAAAGAATCTCGGTACGTACCATGCCGTGTGAGTAATCGGCTTCTTCACGTACGTTCTCGGGATTAATGGCATCAAAGTAACTGGGCCAACCGCAACCTGCATCAAATTTTGTGTCGGAAGCAAATAAAGGAGTATGACAACCTACGCAGCGATAAATTCCCGGTGTGGTGGTACTCCAGTACTGACCACTATAAGGGCGCTCTGTACCGTGTTCGCGCGTCACATAAAAAGCTTCAGGAGAAAGTTGAGCACGCCATTGCTCTGACGTTTTACGTATTTTGTTCACATCGAATACCTTGTGGGAGACTAGCGGCCAAAACTATAGCGCATAGTGTATGCGTAATTGTAGTGTCGTATAAGCTTGCATGGTATTTACTAGGCGATAAATTGTAATGATCACGATATAATCAACCGTTTTTTATATAACAATTCCGTCTAATTTAGTCACGCAAAGGGGGCTGAGATGTCGTATAGAGTATTGCGTCGTGCAATGGTGGCAGGGGCGATTGCCCTAGCATTTCCTTTGGCTGCTTCGGCTCAAGTTAAGGTGGGCGTTACTGTATCTTCTACAGGTCCAGCAGCATCGCTGGGTATTCCTGAGCGCGATACCGTGAGCTTGTTGCCTACTGAAGTGGCAGGTGAAAAAGTGGTGTACGTGGTGCTGGATGATGCCACTGACACTACGCAAGCAGTACGTAATACACGTAAATTGGTAACGGAAGATAACGTGGATGTGGTGTTGGGTACCTCTGCCACTCCAGGTTCGTTAGCCATGATTGACGTGGTAGCAGAAAACCAAGTGCCGATGATCAGTGTGGCCGCTAATGCCAGCATCATTGAACCCATGGAAGGTGCGCGTAAGTGGGTATTTAAAACTCCACAAAACGACTTGTTGATGGCTGAGGGTTTGGCTGCCACCATGGAAAAACAAGGTGTTAAAACCTTGGGCTTTATTGGTTTTAACGATGCGTACGGCGATGGTTGGTTAGATGTAATGCGTAAAGCAGCTGAAGCCAAAGGTATTTCTGTAGTATCTGCTGAGCGTTACAACCGCAATGACACCAGTGTGACAGGTCAAATCCTGAAACTATTGGCAAGCAAACCTGATGCTGTGCTGATCGGTGCTGCTGGTACTCCAGTAGCGTTGCCTCAGCGTGAGTTGAAAAACCGTGGCTTTGCTGGCCAGATCTACCACACACATGGTTCTGCTAACAACGACGTATTGCGCGTATGTGGCCGTGACTGTGAAGGTATCATTTTGCCAAGTGGCCCACTGCTAGTGGTGGACCAGTTGCCTGATGATCACCCAGCAAAAATTTCTGCTAAAGCCTACCAGACCGTTTACGAAGGTAAATACGGTGCAGGTACCACAAACACCTTTGGTGGTCACATGTGGGATGCAGGGCAATTGGTAGTGGCTGCTATTCCTGTTGCGCTGGAAAGCGGTGCTAAGCCCGGCACAGTGGAGTTCCGCCAAGCATTGCGTGACGCAATCGAAGCGGTTACAGACTTGTCCGCCTCTCAGGGTGTTTTCAACATGACAGAAACCGATCACTCCGGTTTGGATGAGCGTGCTCGCGTCATGGTGAAAGTAGTTGATGGCAAATGGACTTACCAGCCTGATCTGTAATAACAATACAGATTTGTAGGCTTCTGAACTAACGGCAGGGGCGTATGCTCCTGCCGTTTTGGTGTAGTTATGATTGAAAATTCCTGTACTAATGGTGTAAGGCTATGGACAGCACGATAGTTCTGATTTTATTGCAGGACGGGCTGCTTAACGGTGCGATTTACGCATTGTTGGGGTTGGCGTTGGTTCTGGTCTTTACCGTAACCCGCGTTATTTTTATCCCACAAGGCGAGTTCGTCACCTATGGGGCTTTAACGTTGGCTTTCATTATTAACGGGCGGGAGCCTGGCACGCTGAAGCTGCTATTGATAGCCGGCGTACTGGTGTTTTTGCTAGAACTGTTTAGTGCAATACGTAATAAAACCTTTGAGGGTTTTTGGCGCACTATAGCGTGGACGTTGGTATTGCCTGTTGCGCTGTATTTGTTGAGCCCCTACATGGTGGGCGGCACTATTCCGTTATGGTTGTCTGTGTTGTACTCCTTGGCCATTGTGGTGCCTTTAGGGCCTATGCTGCACCGTTTGGTGTATCAGCGCTTGTCCGAGTCCAGCGTATTGGTGCTGTTGATCACATCGGTAGCAGTGCACTTCGCGTTAACCGGACTGGGGCTGGTGTTCTTTGGTGCAGAGGGGTGGCGTACACCGGCGTTCTTGGAAGGCCAAGTAATGCTGGGTGATATGAGCTGGTCAGCACAAACCATCTTCGTATTGTTGTCATGCGCAGTATTGATTACTGGGCTATGGATTTTCTTCGGTCGTACGTTGTATGGCCGAGCATTGCGTGCAACCGCTGTGAACCGTCGTGGTGCTCGTTTAGTAGGTATTAGCACCATCATGGCTGGCCGCTTGAGTTTCGGCTTGGCTGCTGCCATTGGTGCGTTCTCGGGCATGTTGATTGCACCAGTGACCACTATTTATTACGACACAGGTTTCTTGATCGGTCTGAAAGGCTTTGTGGCCGCTATTGTTGGGGGCTTGGGAAGCTATCCTCTGACAGCTATTGGGGCGATTTTTGTTGGTGTGCTGGAAGCGTTTGCCTCTTTCTGGGCCAGTGCTTACAAGGAAGTGATCGTGTTCACCATGATTATCCCCGTGCTGTTGTGGCGTTCCTTTAGTTCGCGTGGTGTAGAGGATGAGGATTAAGCATCATGAATAGAGTGTTATTAGCTGTCGTGGTGCTGTTGTTGGCCGTGTTCCCGTTGATAGGGGCTGTGCCACCATTCTGGGTCACGCAAATGAATTACATAGGCCTAAGCAGTTTGGTCGTGCTGGGTCTGTTGTTGTTGACAGGTGTGGGTGGGTTGACCTCATTTGGTCAAGCTGCGTTCGTGGGGATTGGTGCTTACACTACCGCATACATGACTACCCGTTTAGGTTTGTCGCCATGGGTGAGCTTGTGGGTAGCCATTGCGCTGACCTTAGTGTTCTCTGCGTTGATCGGCATGATCACGCTGCGCTTGTCGGGCCACTACTTGCCGTTGGGTACCATTGCTTGGTCACTGTCGTTGTACTACCTGTTTGGTAATTTGAGCTTCTTGGGTCAGCACGATGGGATTTCAGGCATTCAGCCGTTAAGCCTGTTTGGCATGAGCTTGGGGGCAGATAGACATATCTACTATCTGATCTGGGCGATTCTACTGCTGGCATTGTGGCTCACACATAACTTGCTGTACTCCCGTCCAGGTCGTGCGATTCGTGCATTGCGTCATGGTAAACACATGGCGGAATCCTTTGGCGTGAACATGCCTGCGTACAAAACCATCATCTTTGTATACGCCGCCGTGTTGGCGTGTATCTCGGGTTGGCTGTATGCGCACTTCCAACGTGCCGTGAGCCCTAGCCCCTTTGGTTTGAACTACAGCATTGAATACCTGTTTATGGCTGTGGTTGGTGGCGCGGGTAGCGTGTGGGGTGCTGTATTAGGCTCCACCGTGATTTTGACGCTAAAAGATCAAATTCAGAACTGGCTGCCTAAGTTCTTTGCCATGGATACCAACTTCGAATTGATCGTGTTTGGTGTCTTGATGATCTTCGTGTTGCAGTACGCTACAGGCGGTCTTTGGCCGTACCTGTCCGCCGCATGGCAACGTATTACCGGTACACGTAATAAAGCACAGGTAGTGGCTGATGTGCAGCACGCGTTGCAGCGCCAAGCAGAGCCTTTGCCGCAACGTGCTAAGCCAGCGCGTGGTTCTTTGGTGCTGGAAGTGGATAAAGCGCGTAAACAGTTTGGTGGCTTGGTAGCGGTAAACGATATCAGCTTCAAACTCAAAGCGGGCGAGATCATGGGTTTGATTGGCCCTAACGGTGCTGGTAAAAGTACGACCTTTAACCTGATCAGTGGCGTGTTGCCGCTGAGTGGTGGCGTGGTACGTTTTGCGGGTAAAGCCATCGAAAAACTGCGCGCTAGAGATATCGCTAGGTTGGGTATGGCCAGAACGTTCCAACACGTGCAGTTGATTCCTGACATGACCGTGCTAGAAAACGTAGCACTGGGTGCTCACTTGCGTCGTCGCGTAGGTATTTTGTCTGCCTTGTTGCACTGGGATAGACGCAGTGAAGCAGAGTTATTACACGATGCTAAGAAACAGTTGATTCGTGTGGGCTTGGGTGACTACCTGTACGAAGAGGCTGGTAACTTGGCGTTGGGCCAACAGCGTATTCTGGAAATTGCTCGTGCATTGGCCGCCGACCCAGTATTGCTGTTGCTGGATGAACCAGCAGCGGGTTTGCGCTATCTGGAAAAGCAAGAGTTAGCTCGTGTGTTGTCGCAACTGCGCGATGAAGGCATGAGTATCTTGCTGGTAGAGCACGATATGGACTTCGTTATGCGTTTGACCGATCACCTAGTGGTAATGGATTTCGGTACACGTATTGCCGAGGGTACTCCTCAAGAAGTGCAGCAGAACCCAGCGGTACTGCAGGCCTACTTGGGCGGCTTGGATGAAGACCTAGACTTTGATGACGAGTCTCAGCAAGACAACGGGGAGGGCGTGTAATGACTGCCAATAATCAGGAAAAAGCCTCTGTGTTGCTGGAAGTGCAAGGGCTGTCAGCACGCTACGGTAAAGTAGGTGCATTGAATAATGCATCTATACAGCTAGAGAAAGGCAGCATTGTCACAGTGATCGGTGCTAATGGTGCGGGTAAGTCCACCATGTTGAATGCCATCATGGGGGCGCTGCCTACCAATGGCCGCAGCACGGGTAATGTACTGCTACAAGGCAAAGACATTTCAGCATGGAGCGTAGAGCGCCGTGTTGCTGAAGGTTTATCCTTAGTGCCTGAGCGTCGAGAGCTTTTCAGCAGCATGTCGGTGGAAGACAACTTGTTGTTGGGTGGTTTTAGGCTACACCGGCAAAAAGTAGCCAACTGGCGCGGCATTATGGATGAGGTCTACGAACTGTTTCCACGCTTGAAAGAGCGTCGTACACAGCAAGCAGGCACTTTGTCCGGTGGTGAGCGTCAAATGCTGGCAGTAGGGCGTGCCTTGATGGCCAGACCTACGGTCTTGATGCTGGATGAGCCTAGTCTGGGTTTGGCTCCGCGTGTGGTGCGTGAAATCTTTAAGATTATTAGCCGTTTGCGCTCTACCGGGGTATCCATTTTGCTGGTAGAGCAAAACGCTAGGGCAGCATTACAGGTGGCTGATTACGGTTATGTGCTGGAAACCTCTGAGCTTATTATGCAAGGGCCTGCTCGTGAGCTTAGTGGTGATCCTAGAATTATCGAAAGCTACTTAGGTTTAGGGCAGGATAAGCAGGAACAGTAAACGGCTTGTAGTGGCTGTTTAAATGTAAAAACCCTCCACTAAAATGGAGGGTTTTTGCTTTGTGATGATCTTTATTTCCCAACTGGCGTCTTATCCTTAAACTCACACAAATCCGAAATACCGCACTGTGGGCACTTAGGTTTACGGGCCACGCAAATATAGCGACCATGCAGAATCAACCAATGGTGTGCGTCCAGCAAAAACTGCTTAGGAATGAGTCGCTCTAAACGCTGCTCCACTTCCACCACGTTTTTGCCTTTAGCGATACCAGTACGATTGCTGACGCGGAAAATATGGGTGTCCACGGCAATGGTGGGAAAGCCAAATGCGGTATTCAGTACAACGTTGGCTGTTTTTCTACCTACGCCAGGTAAGGCTTCTAAGCTGTCTCGGTCTGCGGGAACTTCGCCTTGGTATTTTTCCAGTAAGAGCTCACAGGTGCGGATCACATTCTTGGCTTTGGTTCTGAAGAGGCCAATAGTTTTGATCTTGTCCATCAAGCCTTCTTCACCCAGCTCTAAAATACCTGCAGGGGTACCGTGAGTAGGGAAGAAGCGCCGAGTTGCAATATTTACCGACACATCTGTCGCTTGTGCAGACAAAATTACCGCAATCAACAACTGAAACGTGCTTTCGTATTCCAGCTCTGTAGTGGGGTGAGGGTTCGCCGCTTGTAAGCGCGTGAAAATCTCAGTACGAATAGCGTTATTCATGCAGCACTCACGAAGTAGGTTGCTGGGCGCGGCGTGCCCGGGCTTGTGCCAAAGCTTGGGCAATACTGGCTTTGCGACGCTCAGGGTCGTCCGCTTCCAGTGCGACCTTGGGTTTGTTGGCTAGTAGTCTGCTAGCCATAGAACCTGACTCATCGTGTTTGTGCTGCAGGCGTCTACTACGAGTTTCGTAGTGTTGTTTGGCTTCTGTGGCGAGCTCAGGTGTCCATTCGCGGTTGGCGGGCAACATGGTGATGCAGTCTACCGGACAGGGGGCTAAACACAGGTCACAGCCAGTGCAGCGGTCGCTGATCACGGTATGCATGCGTTTGTTAGCACCGAGAATGGCATCCACCGGACAGGCTTGAATACAGAGCGTACAGCCTATGCAGTGTTTTTCATCAATCCACGCCACCGTTGGGGCCTCGTGTGTGCCACATTCGGGGTTGAGCGCTTGCACAGCTTGGCCTGTAAGTTCGGCTAATTGTTGTATGCCCGATTCACCGCCCGGAGGGCAACGGTTAATGGCTTCGCCTTTCTGGGCAATGGCTTCGGCATAAGGCAAACAGGCGTCGTAGCCGCAGCGAGTGCATTGGGTTTGTGGCAGCAGCGCATTAATACGCTCAGTAAGGACGAGAATTTGATCGGTCATAAACATCAATCAGGGGCCCTTAGGCCCCTGGAAGTGTGTGGCATAGAAAGGATAGAAGGTCAGACGCTTTTGGCGTGAGCCTCAGCGGCTTTTACGAAGTCACGTATTTTAGGATATACCTGATTACGCCAGCGACGACCGGAAAATATACCGTAATGTCCTGCGCCACTCACAGTGTAGTGTTGCTTATGCGCTTCATTCAAGCCAGAGCATAATTTTTGCGCAGCACGAGTTTGGCCCAAGCCAGAAATATCATCCAATTCGCCCTCAATGGTGAGTAGGTGTAAATTTTGGATTTTTTCTGGTTGTACAGCAACGTTATCTACTTCCCATAGACCACGTGGTAAAGCGTAGTCTTGGAATACTGTTTTGATGGTGTCCAGATAGAACTCAGCACTCATGTCCATGACAGCGTTGTATTCATCATAGAAACGACGGTGTGCTTCGGCGTCTTCATCGTCACCCTTAAGCAGGTGTTGATAGAACTCGTAGTGAGACATCATGTGTCTGTCAGGGTTCATGGAAATAAACCCAGTGTGCTGCAAGAAACCTGGGTACACCTTACGACCTACACCTGCGTAGCGGGGCGGTACACGGTGAATCAGGTTGTTCTCAAACCATGAGTATGGCTTGGTAGTCGCTAACGAGTTCACTGCTGTTGGAGACTGACGAGGGTCAATAGGGCCGCCCATCAAGATCATGCTACGAGGTTGGCTGGCGTCGCGGGCAGCAGCCATCAGCGATACGGCAGCCAATACTGGAACTGTAGGTTGGCACACAGCGATGACATGGGTGTCTGGGCCTAGTTCGTGTAAAAAGTGCTGTACGTAGTGCACGTAGTCATTTAAATGGAATGAACCGGCAGACAGTGGCACCATGCGGGCGTCTATCCAATCCGTTACATATACATCGTGATCACGCAGAAGGGTGCGTACAGTATCGCGCAATAGCGTGGCGTGGTGGCCCGACATGGGGGCTACCACCAACATTTTAGGCGCGGGCTCGGTAATGCCTTCGCGCTCAAAATGTACCAACTGGCAAAAAGGCAGACGCAAAACGGTGGTTTCGCTCACTGCTACTAGCTTATTGCCTACCTTGACCTCGGGGATCTGCCATTGAGGCTTCTCATATTCTTTGCCCAGTCTATAAAGTAATTCATAGCCTGCGGCAATTTGACGCGAGACGGGGGTGTAGGACCAAGGGCTATAAGGGCTGGAAAACAACTCAGAGCCCTGACTGGAGAGGTTCACCAGTGGAGCCAGTATGGACCTTTGCCATTCATGTAGGTCGTAAAGCATAGGATATTCTTTTTTATTGAGGTGAAACGCTTGTGTACTATACGGGCCTTGTGGCTGGTCCGCAGAGCGATAAGTTGCCAGTGTATGCGAAGCTTATCTGCTGTGATACTTAGTATTATCCTTGTGCTGCATTGCAGCAATATTAGAGGCAAAAAAAGAAGCCTATGGCTTCTTTTGGGGGCTTAAAAGCTGTTTTCAAACAACAGTTTATCGCTCTAAATGCTCCAGTTTTCCTTCAACGCCATTCCATTCGTCGGCGTCTTCCAAAGGCTTTTTGGAACGGTTGATCATACCAAACTCAGGGCTGAGCTCGGCGTTCAGAGCAATAAACTTCACTTGGTCTTCGGGTACGTCTTCTTCTGCAAAAATGGCGTTGGCCGGGCATTCTGGGATACAGACAGCACAGTCAATACACTCATCAGGATCAATTACCAAGAAGTTCGGACCTTCACGGAAACAGTCTACCGGACAGACATCAACACAGTCAGTGTATTTGCATTTGATACAGTTTTCGGTGACAACGTGGGTCATGTTAATGAGACTCCGGCTAGAGAAAGCGAAACTGGACACCGGGCGATAAAAGCGCCTTATTTTGTGGTGTCTTAAGGTTAATGAATCGATTTTAACGAAAATTTTGCAATAAGCCTGCAAAACCCCGCGCAACATACCTAGATTATGGGTAGTAAGTACATAGCTATAAATTACTTGCAAGCGTAATGTATCTGTCTAAGCATGTCTTTGCTCTGGGTCAGAAGATTCAGAGCATCCGCCATTATAAGCACAGTAGGGCTGCTAGGTTCTCTCCGCAACGCTCAGCAGAAGCGAGCTGTGCACTTGTTAATTGTTTGGGTGCCAAAATTTCGTCAGTGCTGCTGGCGTTCATGAGAATGATGACGGGGTCACAGGCTTGCTCTAATCGCCACCCAGTACAAATGCGTTGTAATTGTTTTAAAGCGCTCTGCCCATCTGTGCCAGCGCTAATGATTGCGGTATAAGGGCGACCATTAAGTTGCTCTAGTAATGAGTAGTACAGCCTATCAAAGCATTCCTTCATTGTGCCGCTCAGACTAGCCAGATTCTCTGGAGCACAAAACAGGTAGGCATCGGCGAGTAGAAAGTCTGCAGTAGTGACTTCAGCGGCAGGCACGCTACGTACCTGAACGCTGCTGGTGCTTTCAAGCGCATGTAGGGCACGTTGTGCGGCATCATAAGCGGCTTGCATGGCTTGTTGACTGGCACCTGTTCTAGAGTGCCAGACCATCAGTAATGTCTTTTTTTTAGGGCTATATAACATCAAGGGGTCTCGCAGTGAAACGGTATCCACGCTAGTATATGGGTCTTAAGTGTGCTTCTGAACATTGGCCCCATTTTATGCACTCCCCGTTACTCCCTTCTGCTGATACTCACGATCTATTATCTGATGCTGTGTGGTTAGAATCCTGCACGGCAGATTTGGATGAGGCTGGGAAGAAGCTGGTAACTGCGGCTAGGGATAAGGTGGTCAAGGTGCTACCAGGGCGTATCGCCAGCACTGGAGAGCCTTTAGATAGCCACGCGGCTATGATGGTGACGGTATTGGTAGGGCTGGGGTCCGATGCGGTAACGCGAGCCAGCGCCTTGTTGGCCGTAATGCCTGAGCTGGAAGACAACGAGAACAACACCCGTCCCGAAACCCTATCACGGGAGTTTGGCCCTGAAGTGGCCAAACTGGTGCAAGGCACACGAGCCTTATACCGATTAGGTGCGTTGACAGCGCAGTCTGGCGATGTAGGTGTGCCAGGTAGCGATCAAAAAGAAATGAAACGACGCATGTTGCTGGCGATGGCCGTTGACTTGCGTATTGTGCTGCTGCGCCTAGCTTCTAGGCTGCAGTCGTTAAGCTGGTATGCCATCAGCAAAACTCCCTGTCCTGAAGCCTTTGCTAAAGAGACCATGGAGTTATATACACCCTTGGCAAATAGGCTGGGGATTTGGCAGGTGAAGTGGGAAATGGAAGACTTCGCTTTCCGTTTTCTCAAGCCTGACGTGTATAAGCAAATAGCAAAACAGTTGGAAGAAAAACGCACTGAGCGTGAGGTTTTCATCACCAATGTAGTGCAACAGCTGTCCGAAGCGCTCAAAGCAGAAGGTGTGGATGCCGAAGTATATGGCAGGCCAAAACACATCTATAGTATTTGGAACAAGATGCGTAATAAGCATCTGGACTTTGATCAGCTATTCGATTTGCGTGCATTGCGTGTGATTGTGGATGACGAGCGTAGTTGCTATGCTGCCTTAGCCTTGATTCACGCTATGTGGACGCCTGTACCGGCTGAGTTTGATGATTACATTTCCCGTCCTAAGCCCAATGGCTACCGTTCGCTGCACACAGTAGTGGCAGATGAACAAGGGCGTTGCTTTGAAGTACAGATTCGTACACAGGAAATGCATGAGTTTGCTGAGTACGGGATGGCTGCGCACTGGCGCTATAAAGAAGCGGGTGCAGCAGGCGGTAAGGTGGCTGCGACAGCTGATGAGCAAAAAATCGCATGGATGCGCCAGTTGTTAGCGTGGGATAAAAGCACGCCTACTGCAGATGCTGCTACGGTGGTAGAGGCCACACCTGCTGCTGAAAGTCTGCAGGCAGAGCATGTCTATGTGTTAACGCCTCAAGCGCGTGTGATTGAGCTTCCTGTGGGGGCGACCCCGGTTGATTTTGCTTATTACTTGCACACTGATTTGGGTCACCGCTGCCGTGGTGCCAAAGTCGATGGGCTGATGGTGCCGCTGCTGACACGCCTGCAAACTGGGCAAACCGTAGAAATTATTGCTGCCAAATCGGGCGGGCCATCGCGTGATTGGTTAAATCCACAGTTAGGTTTCTTGGCCAGCCCTCGTTCTAGAGCCAAAGTGCGAGCTTGGTTTAATGCGATAGAGCTGCAGCAGCGCATGAGCCAAGGCCAGACTATGGTCGAAAAAGAATTACAGCGTTTGGGCAAAACAGCCACGAATTTAGAGTCGTTGGCCCAACGCTTGGGTTTTGCTCAGGCTGATGACTTATACGTCGCGGTCGCTAAAGATGAGTTTAGTCTGCGTCAAATAGAACAGGCATTTAAACAGCCTTCAGACGCGGCTGCGCAAGAAGAGAACCCATCGCGTGTGTTCAATAGCGCGACGTCCAGTGTGACGCGTACCGGGAAAAGTGGTGTGTTGGTGGTGGGCGTAGATTCTTTGCTCACGCAGTTAGCCCGTTGCTGCCGTCCTGCTCCACCCGATGAGATCGTAGGGTTTGTGACTCGTGGGCGTGGTGTGTCTATACACCGGCGTGATTGCCACTCTTTTTTGGGGTTGTCAGCGACACAACCTGAGCGTGTGATAGATGTGACATGGGGAGCAACTGGAGAAGCGCTGTATCCCGTCGATCTCTTTATACAAGCACAAGAAAATCCTAACCTGCTTAGAGATGTATCCGAAGTGTTTGCTCGCCTGCGTTTAAACGTAGTGGGAGTGAATACGCAAAGCCGCCGATCGCTTAGCCAAATGGTCTTTACTGTAGAGGTAAACAGTGGCGAGCAGATTCAACGTGCTCTAACGGCCCTGAATGAGATTCCTGGTGTAGATGCGGTGCGGCAATAGTGCGGTTGTACTGGTAGAATAATTGTTTGGCTACGAGTCTGGAGCAGGCTCGTATTGCTGTGGTTCTGATAAAAGCGAGTAAACTCTTGAAATCGTATACCTTACCTGACAGCACCGGCCATTTTGGCAAGTTTGGTGGTTCTTTCGTCTCTGAAACATTGGTACATGCGCTGGATGAATTGCGCGAGGCCTACGACCGTTACAAAGAAGATCCCGAGTTCCAACGGGAGTTTGCTTACGAGCTTAAGCACTTTGTAGGACGTCCGTCTCCTGTGTATCACGCACGTCGATGGTCGGAAGAGCTTGGTGGTGCGCAGATTTGGTTTAAACGCGAAGACTTGAACCACACCGGAGCACACAAGGTAAACAACTGTATTGGCCAAATTTTGTTGGCCAAGCGTATGGGCAAAACACGCATCATTGCCGAAACAGGTGCCGGACAGCACGGCGTCGCGACAGCAACTGTTGCTGCACGCTATGGTTTGGAGTGTGTGGTGTACATGGGTAGCGAAGATGTGCGCAGACAAGCTGCCAACGTCTACCGCATGAAATTGTTGGGCGCAACGGTGGTGCCTGTGGAGTCTGGTTCCCGTACGCTTAAAGATGCGCTGAATGAAGCCATGCGCGATTGGGTAACTAACGTAGAAAATACCTTCTACATTATCGGTACTGTGGCTGGTCCACACCCTTATCCTATGATGGTTCGCGATTTCCAGAGCGTGATTGGCGAAGAGTGTATTGAGCAGATGCCAGTAGATGCGGGTCGTCAGCCTGACTACGTGGTGGCTGCGGTAGGTGGTGGTTCTAACGCCATGGGGATTTTTTATCCTTACATCAACTACGACGATGTAAAGTTAGTTGGTGTAGAGGCTGGTGGTCGTGGTATTGATACCCCCGAACATGCAGCGTCCTTAAATGCTGGCACCGTGGGTGTGTTACATGGTAACCGTACCTATGTGCTGCAAGATGCTGCTGGTCAAATTCAAGCAACGCATTCTATCTCGGCTGGTTTGGATTATCCTGGTGTGGGGCCTGAGCATGCGTGGTTGAAAGACAGTGGTCGAGCTAACTATCAAATTGTGAATGACGACGAAGCATTGCAGGCTTTTCACCATTGTTGCCGTGTAGAGGGCATTATGCCTGCTCTTGAGTCCTCACATGCGTTGGCATGTGCCGCACGTATGGCGCCTACACTGTCGTCCGACAAAATCATTCTGGTCAGCTTGTCCGGCCGAGGTGATAAAGATATGCATACCGTTGCTGAGTTCAGCGGTATCACCCTGTAAGGTTCGGGATTTAACTATGTCAGAAACAAAAAATATACGCCTGGCCAATTGTTTTGCGAAGTTGGAAGGCCGCGCAGCCTTGATTCCTTATATCACTGCCGGTGATCCTTCTGTGACTGTAACGGTCCCTTTGATGCATGCGCTGGTTAAGGCAGGTGCAGATGTAATTGAGATGGGCGTGCCTTTCTCTGATCCTATGGCCGATGGCCCCGTTATCCAACGAGCAGCAGAACGTGCAGTAGCACGTGGCGTTAGCCTGAGCATGGTGTTGGATATGGTGCGAGAGTTCCGTCAACAAGATAACACCACACCTATAGTCTTGATGGGCTATGCCAATCCTATAGAAGCCATGGGGCAAGAGCGTTTTGCGCAAGCCGCCGGCGAAGCCGGTGTGGATGGTGTGTTGACCGTGGATTACCCACCAGAAGAATGCCAAGAGTTTGCTGGCATGCTGAGCAAAGCAGGTGTAGACCCAATTTTCCTATTAGCCCCTACTTCTACTGAAGCGCGTATGCAAAGCACCGCTAAGGTAGCAAGGGGTTATGTGTATTATGTGTCTCTAAAAGGTGTGACCGGTTCTGGTAGTTTGGACACCGATGCCGTAGCGCGCCAGTTGGAAGTTATTCGCAAGCACGTACATATTCCTGTAGGCGTAGGTTTTGGTATACGCGATGCCGAAAGTGCCAAGCGAGTAGGGGAGTGTGCGGATGCTGTGGTAATCGGTAGCAAGCTGATTGAAACCATGGAGGCAGCTTACGCCCAAAACAACAGTGATGATCAAGCTATTCAGGCGGCGTCACAGTGGTTAGCACAAGTTCGACAAGCATTGAACTAGCGTAACAAGGGCTTCTCCGTATAGAATCATGCACTTGTGTTTTTGCATTCGTGCATGTTGTTAAAAATTTGCTGGCGGCGTGAGCGGCGTCGTCTACTATCAGGATCACACCATGAGTTGGCTCCAGAAAATTCTGCCTCCACGCATTAATCGTAACAACGAAAGTAGTCGTCGGGTTCCCGAAGGGCTATGGGTGAAATGCCCATCGTGTGAGGTAGTGCTGTACAAAGAAGACTTGCAGGCCACATCGCATGTATGTCCTAAGTGCTCACACCATATGCGTATCAATGCACGCGATCGTATCGACGTGCTGCTGGATGCAGACGGTAGGGTAGAGATCGGTTCTAATACCCGTCCAATGGATCCGCTGAAATTCCGCGACTCCAAAAAATACCCTGATCGTATTACTCAAGCTACCCGTGATACAGGCGAAAGCGAAGCGATGGTGGTTATGCAAGGTACGATATTGGGTGTGCCAGCAGTAGCTGCTGTATTTAACTTCGATTTCATGGCAGGTTCCATGGGGTCGGTAGTGGGTGAGCGTTTCGTGCGCGGTGTTCAGGCGGCTATTGAGTCTCGTTCTGCGTTTGTGTGTGTGACTGCCTCGGGTGGTGCGCGTATGCAAGAGAGCTTGTTCTCGTTGATGCAGATGGCTAAAACGAATGCTATGTTGTGCAAGTTGTCTGAAGCAGGTTTACCATTCATTAGCGTTCTAACTGACCCAACCATGGGTGGTGTATCGGCCAGTTTTGCCTTTATGGGCGACGTGGTGATGGCTGAGCCTAATGCCTTGATCGGTTTTGCTGGTCCACGCGTGATTGAGCAAACTGTACGTGAGAAATTGCCCGAGGGCTTCCAGCGTGCTGAGTTCTTGATGCAAAAAGGCGCTATCGATATGGTTGTGGATAGACGTGAGATGCAAAACGAAATTGCTAGTTTGATTGCTTTGTTGACACGTCAACCAGCAGAAGCTGTGCATAAGGCGTAAACGCCATTAAGAATGTCGTAGCAGGGCGATAATGCTCCGCTATACACCAAAGGGTTGGGTAAGTGAAGAATGCGTGTAGCACACGATTCTGAGCTTCTCAGCCCTTTTTGTATTTGGTGGTTAGGTTTCTTGCGTGTTCAGGGTTGGTGGGGCAGCCGTAGCAGTATGGAAGAGGGTATGCGTTGAGTTGTGTCCGCTACGAGCGATGGGTTGGCCTAGCTTCGGCACTATTTCCAGGATGCATGAGTACACGGTCATGCCATAGCCAATAAAAAACCCTCTTTGTTTTGCAAAGAGGGTTTTTTGTACAGCGTGCTACGGCTTAGGAGTGGCTGGTCTCAACCTGTTCCAATGGTTCTGCAGCAGAGGTTTGTGCAGCGGATTTACGTGGGCGACCCAGTTTTACGGGAGCCGCTTGGTAACTAAAGCTGGTGGAGGCAGATGTCTCTACCAACTGTAGGCCAGCTTGTTCTAACTGTGTATCCAGAGCAACGTTGTTGTGTGTAATAGAGGCAGTCTCTGTTACAGCAACTTGTTGTTCTTCTACGTGTACTTCAGCAACGGCAGTAGCAGCTTCAGCAACGATGGCTGAGCTTTCTACCTCAGTGGCTTCAGTTTGAGCAGACTCTATCGCTGTATGGCTTTCTTCTACAGGTGCTACCTCTGCAGATGTAGGCTCTACTGCATCAGTAGCGTGTTCTGCTACTTCAGCTACAGACTCAGCAGCCGCAGGGGCCTCAGTCGTTGTTACGGTTTCTGTCGCAACATAGGCGTCAGCAACTGCAGGAGCAACGTCGTCAGCGATAGGGGAGGCTGGTTCAATGTTAAGTTCTGCAGCAGGAGCATCAGCTTGCGTTTCGATCTGTACCAATGGTTCAGCGGCAACAGCAGCAGTAGTTTTACGAGTGCGTGGAGCGCGTGTAGGAGCGGGCTCAACCTCGGTTTGTGCGTTGGCTGCATTAGCTAGGCTTTCCGCTCGAGTTTCAATCATGGTCAGACCAGATGATTGTGCTAGCTCAGCTACAGTAACAGGCGTTGCTTGTTGTGCTTCAACAGGTTCAGCGGTAACTGTTGTGTCAGTGACTTCTGTAGCCAAAGGCAACTCAGTTTGTTGTGTAGTAACGATTGCAGGACTGTTGTCACTAGGTTGTTCAACTTGAGTAGCGGCTACGTTCTCGGCAGCAGCCTCGTCTTGTGGTGCTTCTATCAGTGCGTTGGCATCAAAGCTTGGTGTTTGATGTGGTACATAAGTCACCACAGTCTCATCATCCGTAGCAATGTTATCTTCGCTTTCAACGGCATCTGTGCTGTTAGCGTTTTGCTCTGTACCACGACGACCACGACGGCTGCGACGACGACGGCTGCGGCGGCGTTCGGTATCGCTACCATCGCCTTCTACACCTTCTTCGTTATCAATGCTATCTGCATTGGCGGTAGCGTCTTGTGTGGTGTCTTTAGCGGCTACTGGGCTAGGGGCAGCAGGGGCTTCAGCTTCGGTAGTTGTACCTTCTTGCAGACCCAGATCTTGCTCGTTAGCTTTGTTTGCTTCAGCGTTGTTGTCACGACGGCGACCGCGGCTACCGCGACGGCGACGAGATCCTGTAGAGGTTTCGCCAGAGGTTTGGTCGGCAGCTTGTGCGCTGACGGCAGCTACTGGTGTTGCCAACTGCTCGTCGTTTTTCTCCTCTTTAGGTGCGTTGCGGCGACCTTGAGGGTTGTTGTTCGCTGTGGTGCTTACCGTTTTGTCGGCGCGCTCATCGCTGTTTGGTCGGGATGAGCGACGTTGACGTTGACGCTGGCGTTGCTGTTCAGGATTGCGCTCGCCACCTTTAGTGGACGCATTTGCTGGACGACGGCCTGATTTTTTAGCATTCTTACCAGTGCTGACATCGGGCTCTGGTGCTTTTTCACCAAACAACCATGTGGCCAGACGTTTCCAGAAGCTTGGTGCTGCTTTAGCAACAGGGGCGGGTGTTGGTGCTGGTTGGGCTGGTCTAATGCCTTTAACCAGTGCTTCGGGGCGACTCTTGGCTTCTGGTGTGCGTGTAGCAGGTTGTGTTGTGGTTTGTTCAGCTTGCTGTACTTGCTCGTAGCTAGACACTACATCATCAAGGCGTGCGTCATCGTGGCGCAAGCGTTCGATAATATGGTGAGGTGTTTCCAGGTTTTTGTTTGGAATCAATGTCAGCTTGATGTTCAAGCGAGATTCGATTTTGGAAACATCAGCACGTTTTTCGTTCAGCAAGTAGGTGGCCACATCAACAGGCACTTGGGCGTTGATGGCGGCTGTGCCTTCTTTCATGGCCTCTTCTTGCAGCAGACGTAGTACGTGCAGAGCGCTGGATTCGGCATCGCGAATTACGCCAGTACCTGTGCAGCGTGGGCAAGTGATATGCGAGCCTTCGTTCAGGGCTGGGCGTAGGCGTTGACGGGATAGTTCCATCAAGCCAAAGCGCGAAATTTTACCCATTTGTACACGAGCGCGATCCAGGTGTAGCGCATCACGCAGACGTTGCTCAACAGCACGCTGGTTTTTGCTGTCTTCCATATCGATAAAGTCGATAACGATCAGACCGCCTAAGTCACGCAAACGCAACTGGCGAGCAACTTCATCAGCAGCTTCCTGGTTGGTACGCAGTGCGGTTTCTTCGATGTCTGCGCCACGAGTGGAGCGCGCCGAGTTCACGTCGATAGCAACTAGAGCTTCGGTGTGGTCGATAACCACAGCGCCACCGGATGGTAACTGTACGGTACGTGAGTACGCGGTTTCGATTTGGTTTTCAATTTGAAAGCGAGAGAACAGCGGGATGTCATCACGATAGCGTTTAACGCGCTGTACATTATCGGGCATCACTACGCTCATAAAGGCAGTGGCTTGCTCGTAAATGTCATCGGTATCGATCAGGATTTCGCCGATATCTTGGGAGTAGTAATCGCGGATTGCGCGGATTACTAAACTGGATTCCAAATAAATCAGGATGGGAGCACGGTTATCGCGTGCGGCTGTGTCAATAGCGGTCCAGAGTTGCAGTAGGTAGTTTAAATCCCATTGCAGCTCTTCCACGCTACGGCCAATACCGGCTGTGCGAGCAATGATGCTCATACCGCCAGGAATAGACAGTTGGTCGATGGCTTCGCGCAGCTCTTGACGATCTTCGCCTTCCACGCGACGGGAAACACCGCCTCCGCGAGGATTGTTAGGCATCAAGACCAAGTAACGGCCAGCCAGAGAGATAAAGGTGGTTAGGGCAGCGCCCTTGTTACCACGTTCTTCTTTCTCTACTTGGATGATCAGTTCTTGGCCTTCGTGCAGTGCATCTTGAATGCGGGCTGTACGTACGTCTACACCTTCCTTAAAGTAGGTGCGGGCAACTTCTTTGAAGGGCAGAAAACCGTGACGCTCTTCCCCGTAGCTGACAAAGCAAGCTTCCAGACCGGGTTCAATGCGGGTGATCACCCCTTTGTAGATGTTGCCTTTACGCTGTTCGCGTCCGGCGGCTTCTATATCGAGGTCGATCAGTTTCTGACCGTCGACAATGGCAACGCGTAATTCTTCTTGATGCGTTGCATTGAACAACATGCGTTTCATGAGTAATTCTCCGTAGTCATGGTGCGCTATTTCTAACGCACGACCGCGGGTCACTCAGTGTGTAGCACTGTCACTGCAAGGGGGCTAGGGCCAAGATAAATCAGGCCGTGCCCACCATAATCTGTCGTGGGGGCGATGAGCCCATGTATGAGCGAGGTTCAGGCAGCAGGATGGTCAGGATCACGTGTGTGTGGTTGACAAAAAATATTTGCTGGAACAATGGCCAGACCCGGGTTTTGCTCGTGTCTGGTGCTAAATTCTAAAGAGCGACGACTTTTTCGCAGATAATTCAGTGCCGCACGCGGGACACAAGCAGTCATGTTTGCCATGCAGATTCTGTGCTTGCAGGAACAGTGAGCTCGCCCCGGCGACTAAATGACCCCGAAAACTGGCACTAAGGCAGTACAATTAGACCTTTGTCGTCTACGGAGACGCACCCTTTGCATCTCTACGTATGACGGTGTCACAGTTTTCATAGGCTGAGGCGATTATATGCCTCTTTTGTGCATGAGCAAACCATTAGATAGTGAAAAAGGCGTTGTAGCCGTCCGTTTCGTAGAAATTGAAGCGGAGGAAGCGGGTCAGCGCGTTGATAATTATCTGCTGCGCCTTTGTAAAGGTGTTCCCAAAAGCCATATTTACCGCGCTATACGTAGTGGGCAAGTGCGTGTGAATAAAGGGCGGGTAAGCAGCGAGTACAGGTTAGAAACGGGCGATGTGTTGCGTGTGCCCCCCATGCGTTTGCCACAAGCTGATGCACCTAGACCGGTTCCTCCAGCGGTGTTTCCTATCGTGTTTGAAGATCGCGATATCCTTGTGATAGATAAGCCGGAGGGTGTGGCGGTTCATGGCGGTAGTGGTGTGTCGTTTGGTGTGATCGAGCAACTGCGTGCAGCACGTCCAGAAGAGCGCGTTTTGGAGTTGGCGCACAGGCTGGATAGAGACACCTCGGGTTTGCTGGTGATTGCAAAGAGCCGTAAAGCGTTGGTGCGTTTGCACGACATGTTCCGCGAAGGTGTAGTGCGCAAACACTATCAAGCGCTGGTGACGGGTGATTGGGTAAATGATAGGCAGCACTTGCGTGAACCTTTGTTGCGCTGGATGACGGCGTCTGGTGAGCGGCGTGTGCGTGTAGACCCTGAAGGAAAGCCTTCGCATACCATTGTCAATTTATTGAAACGCTTTGGGCGCTATAGTCTGGTTGAGGCTGATTTGCGTACAGGGCGCACTCACCAGATTCGTGTGCACTTGGCTAACGCCGGTTTCCCGTTGGTGGGCGATGATAAGTATGGCTCAGATGAGGTGCGTGAGCATTTTTCTAGATTGGGCTTTAAGCGTATGTTCTTGCATGCAGGTAGGGTAGAGATGGCGCATCCAGTGTCGGGTGAGTTGTTAGAGCTGGAAGCGCCATTGCCTGCTGAATGCTTGGCAATTATGAAAATTTTGGAGAAAGCAGAATGAAGCAGTACCGTGCAGTGGTGTTCGATTGGGATGGTACGGTGATGGATTCTACCCACGCCATTGTGACGGCTATTCAGTTGGCGAGTGCTGATCTGGGTCTGCCAGTGCCTAGTGGTGCTATTGCAAGCTGGGTGATTGGCCTATCGTTAGAGGCTGCTCTATATAGAGTGGTGCCAGACCTGAATGCTGAACAGATGCCTGATTTTATCGAGCGTTACCGTCACCATTTTTTCCAACGTGATTTACAGTTGAAATTGTTCGATGGCATGCAAAGCATGATGGATGAGCTTAAAGAGCGTGATGTGCTGCTGGCGGTGGCTACAGGTAAAAGTCGTGCCGGCTTGGATAGATTGCTGGTTAATGTGGGGTTGGATAAGTACTTCTACGCCACACGCTGTGCGGACGAAACACAAAGTAAACCGCATCCGCAAATGTTGCATGAGCTGTTGGATGAAATGCAACTGCCTGTGGATCAGGTGATTATGGTGGGTGATACCACGCATGATGTGCATATGGCGCAAAATGCGGGTATGGATAGTCTAGCCGTTAGTTACGGTGCGCATGATCCTGATACGCTTAGCAAAGCGGCCCCTACTTTTCAGGTTGATAAGGTAGCCGCTATGCGTGATCTGTTATTGGCGCGTGTCTAAGGCTGGCTGTAAGCCTAGGCTAGAAACAAAAAGATAGTAGGTTGTTTGTTGAACTCGGGTGGGCTTGCTTTGGCCCACTGCGCAACAGTGCGTGTGCAGATCCATTGATCGGCTGTGGTTAGGGCACGACCTATACACAAACGAGTGGTGGGTTGTAGAGTGCTTAATAGGGCGCTGAATACCGCTTCGTTTCGGTAAGGGGTTTCAATAAATAGCTGGGTCTGGTGGTGTTTGCGCGAGTTGGCTTCCCAGTCTTTCAGTGTTTTGCTGCGTTCAGCGGCATTCACTGGTGGGTAGCCATGAAATGCGAATTGCTGCCCGTCTAAGCCGCTGGCCATTAGGCCCAGCAGAATAGAGGAGGGCCCTACGTGGGGTACGACTTCAATGCCCATAGTGTGTGCTGCGGCAACTACCGTAGCGCCAGGGTCGGCTACGGCAGGGCAGCCAGCCTCGGATACCAAGCCTATATTTGCACCGTCTTTTAGTGGTTGCAGCCATTCACGAATTTGTTGTGCAGAGGTGCCGCGCTTATCTAGTGTGTGAATGGTGATTTCTTGTATGGGCGTGGTGGTTTCTACTTGCTTCAGAAAAGCGCGGGCGGTTTTAGCGTTTTCTGCAATATAAATAGTCAGCGATTGAGCAAGCTGCTGGGTTTGTGCCGGCAGCCAATTTTGTATGGGGCTGTCGCCTAAACCGACGGGGATGAGGTGAAGTTGACCTGTAGTCACAATAAGTTCCCAGTAAGTTAGCGTGTGGGGTTAAGGGGGTTGATGCCTACTTGGCGCAGAAATTGGTTCAAGCGTATCAGTGGCAAGCCAATAATGGCGGTGGGGTCGTCAGACTGCATGCTATCCATCAGTGCGATACCTAGGCTTTCGGCTTTGGCGCTGCCGGCGGTGTCGTAAGGTTTGTCGTGCAGTAAGTAATGTGTAATCTCATCATTGCTTAGCGTGCGAAATGCGCAATGTGTAGGCACGTTATCAATCAGTATAGTGTCGCGGTGAACAACGCAGAGAGCACTGTGAAACACAATAGTTTTCCCGCTCAGTTGCTGTAGTTGTGCAAAAGCCTTGTCGTGCGAACCTGCTTTACCTATAGGTAATGTACCTAACGTCGCAACTTGGTCACAGCCTATAACTACAGCATCAGGATGCTGTTGAGCGACGGCTAGTGCTTTTTCTTTGGCAAGGCGCAATGCTAAGGCATCGGGAAGTTCGCTTGATAGTGGTGTTTCGTCTATGTTTGGTGCGATAATGTCGAAGTTCAGAGCGAGTCGCTGAAGCATCTCGCGACGATAGGGGGAACTGGATGCCAGAATCAGACGCATAAGTGATTTTTGGTGTGAAAAGTTTGACGGTTCTGCTCTACGCACTGTATTATCTAACGTTTTCCTTACTATTGGAATGCCGGAGGCCATTGTGAGTACCGAGCAATACCTTCTGGATACCTTTACATTTACACAACAACACGAGACTAGAACGGGGCAGATAGCTGCAGAAAAGCTTGCTCGCGCCATAGAAGGTCTTGTGCCGCAGCGGGGCCAGGTGTTTAATTGGTCTGCTTCGGGTAGTGTAGACACGACAGAACGCCGTTTTATTCGTTTGAGTGTGAACGGTTCCATGTTCTTGCAGTGTCAACGTTGTCTGCAAGATTACGAATGTCCAGTGGTGGTGGACACCCTTTTTGAAGTGGTGAACACGGAAGCCGAACTGGATGAGGATGAGGATGATGTAGAGACACCTGATCGTGTCTTGGCGTCACTAAATCTGGATTTGTTTGGATTGATTGAAGACGAGGTCATTTTGGCGTTGCCATATATTCCGCGCCATGATGTATGTCCGTCTTTACCTAGAGCGTTGTCCGAAGAGGATGCGTCTGGGCTGGAAACAGAGAAACCCAATCCATTTGCAGTGTTGGGCAAGCTTAAAAAGTCTTAGCTCATTTTTTGTATTTATTTTTTTTGTAGGGTAGGCCGCCTTTTTATGGTTTGCCCTGTATACAGGAGTCATCATGGCTGTTCAGCAAAACAAAAAGAGCCCTTCACGTCGTGGCATGCGTCGTTCACACGATTCGTTGGCTGGGCCAGCAACGGCTATCGAGCCAACTACAGGTGAAATGCACTTGCGTCACCACATCAGCCCTAACGGCGTATACCGTGGCCGTAAAGTTCTGAATACTAAAAACGACGATTAATGCGTTGTTGAGTGCTTCGCAATCACCTAGTTTGCGCGCTTGATGTCACAAAAAACAATACGTATCGCCATTGACTGCATGGGCGGGGATACAGGTTTACCTGTAACTATTCCTGCTGCCATGCAGTTTTCGCAACGGCACTCGGATACTCTATGCCTACTAGTGGGTGATGCTGACGCTATCAAAGCTCAGCTTGCCGCTGAAGGTAACCGGTCAGATGACTGGTATCAAATCCTGCCTGCTTCAGAAGTCGTCACTATGGACGACTCTGTCGAGGTGGCCTTGCGTCGTAAAAAAGATTCCTCCATGCGCGTAGCTGCTCAGGCCGTTAAAGACGGTTTGGCTGGTGCCTGCATCTCTGCAGGGAATACGGGTGCGTGGATGGCAATCAGCCGATATGTGCTGAAAACCCTAGAAGGCATTGATAGGCCTGCTATCGCGGCGCCTATTCCAAACTCCAAAGGTGGGGCAACCACTGTATTGGATTTGGGTGCTAACGTAGACTGTAGTGCAGAGCACTTATTGCAGTTTGCAATCATGGGTACAGCATTGGTAGCCGCTGTAGAGGGGCGCGAGCGTCCTACCGTGGGGCTGCTAAATATTGGTGAAGAAGTAATTAAAGGCAATGATGTCGTGAAACAAGCGGCAGAGTTGCTACGCCATAGCGGACTGAACTTCCAAGGTAACGTGGAAGGTGACGATATCTGTAAAGGTAGTGTGGATATCGTGGTCTGTGATGGTTTTGTTGGGAATGTGGTTCTGAAGTCCATGGAAGGGCTGGCTAAAATGGTAGCCAGTATGCTGCGTGAAGAATTTACGCGTGATGCACTGAGCATGACTGCAGGTCTAGTTGCCAAACCGGTATTGAAACGTTTGGGTAAACGAGTTGATAACCGGCAATACAATGGCGCGGCCTTGCTGGGTTTGCGCGGTATTGTTATTAAAAGCCATGGCTCGGCAGATGCTTATGCCTATGGCTATGCGTTAGAAAGAGCACGCCAAGCCGTGAAAAACGGTTTATTGGAAGGGACGACTGCAGCAATTGCACGTCTACAGTGTTCAAATGAAGACAAGATGGATGAGCCTGTTCTTGAGGTACACTCATCTACGGTAAGTCCTCAGTAACGTATTCAGGAATTTATGTATATGCCCTATGCCAAAATAATTGGGTCAGGTAGCTATCTGCCTCCCAAGGTGGTTTCCAACGATGATTTGGCGGCCGATCTGGCTACCCGCGGCGTGGAAACATCCGATCAGTGGATACGTGAGCGCACTGGTATACAGCAGCGTCACTTGGCGGAACGGGGCGTAAAAACCAGCGAGTTGGCAACATTAGCAGCTAAGGCTGCTTTAGAAGATGCTGGGGTTCAAGCTGCAGACATCGATCTAATCGTGTTGGCCACTTCTACACCTGATTTTGTATTTCCGAGCACCGCTTGTCTGGTGCAAGCCAATATTGAAGCCGTAAATGCAGCTGCCTTTGATGTGCAAGCTGTATGTAGTGGTTTTATTTATGCGTTGACTACTGCCGAGGTTTATATCAAAGCAGGTAGGGCTAAAAACGTATTGGTGATTGGCGCAGAAACATTCTCTAGTATCCTCGATTGGAATGACCGCAGTACCTGCGTGTTGTTCGGTGATGGTGCGGGTGCAGTTGTACTAAGCGCTAGTGAAGAACCCGGTATCTTGGCGGCTAAACTGCATGCCGATGGTACCAAAATGCCTATTTTGAGCGCAGCGGGTAATGTCTCCTACGGTGAAGTTGTGGGCGATCCTTTCTTGCGCATGGATGGGCAAGCAGTATTTAAATTTGCCGTGAACGCGTTAACCCAATCTGCACATCAAGTGTGCGAAGAAGCGGGTGTGACGCTAGAAGAAATTGATTACATGATCCCTCACCAAGCAAACCTGCGTATCCTGAGCTTCTTAGGTCGCAAGTTGGGTGTGTCGGACGATAAAATAGTTGTGACACTGGACAAGCATGCGAATACCTCTGCTGCCAGTGTACCGTTGGCGTTAGACGTGGCTCGTAAAGATGGCCGTCTAGTGCCGGGTAAACTGGCCTTGCTACAAGGCGTGGGCGGTGGTTTTACGTGGGGTTCTGTGCTGGTGCGCATGTAAACCTATAATAAGATGCGCGTACGGCGTGCTGTATGCGCAGTGAATAACTACTCTCTACGACAAACAACTATGAAATTTGCTTTGGTTTTTCCCGGACAAGGTTCGCAAACTGTGGGCATGCTAGACGCGTGGCGTGATAACGCTGCCGTGCAAGCGGTTATGGCAGAAGCGGATCTGGCGCTAGGGCAGTCATTGAGTGCCTTGATCGCAGAAGGTCCTGCAGAAGATTTAAACCTGACTACCAATACTCAACCTGCCATGTTAAGCGCCTCCTTGGCGATGTACAGAGCGTGGGTAGAAGAGGGTGGTCCAGTGCCAGCAGTAATGGCTGGCCACAGTTTGGGAGAATATTCTGCATTGGCAGCAGCTGGCGTGTTCAGCTTGGCCGATGCTGTGCGTCTGGTGCGTGTGCGTGCTAACGCCATGCAAGATGCTGTGCCCGTAGGTGTGGGTGCGATGGCTGCTATTTTGGGCTTGGATGACGATACGGTACGTGAGGTATGTGCTGAAGCGGCTCAGTCTGAAGTGGTAGAGGCCGTTAACTTCAATGCTCCTGCACAAGTTGTGATCGCTGGTCATAAAGCGGCAGTGGAGCGTGCGTGTGAGTTGGCTAAAGCAAAAGGCGCTAAACGTGCGCTGCTGCTGCCTGTTTCCGCTCCTTTCCACTCTAGCTTGCTAGAGCCTGCAGCAAACGTATTGGAAGGTGCTCTGGCTGATGTGGTCATGCAAGCGCCTTCTGTGCCTGTGATTAACAACGTAGATGTAGAAGAGCCGGCAGATGTTGTGGCTATTCGTTCTGCGTTGGTGCGCCAAGCATGGCACGCTGTACGTTGGGTAGAAACTATTCAGAAAATGAAAGCCATGGGTATTACCCATGTGGTGGAATGCGGTCCAGGTAAAGTGCTGGCTGGTCTGATTAAACGTATTGATCGTGACTTGGAAGTGCTGTCTGTGAACGACCCCGATTCGCTGGCTCAGGCTATTGCGACATTAAAAGGATAAATCATGAGTGCATTGTTAGAATCCAAAGTAGCACTGGTCACTGGGGCAACCCGTGGCTTGGGTAAAGCGATTGCCGAGCAACTGCAAGCGCAAGGCGCTATTGTTATTGGTACAGCTACATCCGAGGCTGGTGCTAAAACGATTAGCGATAACCTAGCTGCTGGCGGTGGTCGTGGCGTGGTGTTGGATGTGAATGATGCTCAAGCTTGCGAGGCTTTGATTGCAGAGCTGACTGAGCAGTATGGCGGCCCGCATATTCTGGTGAATAACGCCGGTATTACGCGTGATAACCTCACCATGCGCATGAAAGATGAAGATTACGATGTAGTGATGGACACCAACCTGAAAGCGGTCTTCCGTTTGAGTCGTGCGGTAATCAAACCTATGGTTAAAGCACGTTGGGGTCGCATCATCAATATCACATCGGTGGTGGGTTACTCTGGCAACGCAGGTCAAGCAAATTATGCTGCAGCTAAAGCAGGTGTGGCAGGAATGTCCCGAGCCTTGGCAAGGGAGCTTGGCAGTCGTAATATTACGGTGAATTGCGTAGCGCCAGGTTTCATTGAGACCGATATGACTAAAGTGCTGAGTGAAACACAAACTGATGCACTACGTAGCCAAATTCCTCTGGGCCGTTTAGGTGCTCCAGAAGATATTGCCCACGCTGTGAGCTTCCTTGCTAGCCCGCATGCAGCCTACATTACAGGGACTACAATCCATGTAAATGGCGGAATGTACATGTAAAGAGCTTGGAAGTTCTCAGTTCTAAGGTAAAATTATTTGATTTGTAAGGGGCGTGCTAGTAGATATCGAAGCAGTATTTTGATTATTCACTACTAGTGCTGCCATTTTTTTATCATAGCCTACACCCACATTTACATAGTGTTTGACTATAATTCGTGGGTAGCAATCCCCAAATTGGAGAATCCGCATGGAAAGCATCGAACAGCGCGTCAAGAAGATAGTCGCTGAACAACTTGGCGTTAACGAAGCCGAGATCAAGAACGAATCTTCTTTTCTTGACGACCTCGGTGCCGACTCGCTCGACATGGTCGAGCTCGTGATGGCGCTCGAAGATGAATTCGAAACCGAAATCCCAGACGAAGAAGCTGAGAAAATCACGACGGTTCAGCAAGCTGTTGACTACATCAACGCTAACAGCAAGCAGTAATTTACAATCAAGGGTGTGGGCAGGTAGCTGCTTGCCCCGCTTAGGCGGTTTTTGGCGGACATCGCTGAGCAGTTCTGTACTGGTAACCAGCTCAGAACATCAATGATGTTCTGGCCAGACCGCTTTTTTTGTTTTTAGGAGTCATCCGTGAAGCGACGTGTCGTGATTACTGGACTGGGCATTATCTCCCCGGTCGGCAACGATATTGCTACTGCATGGGATAACATCACTAACGGTCGTTCCGGTATTGGGCGCATTAGCCGTTTTGATGCATCCGAAATCAATGCTCAGATTGCAGGTGAAGTTAAGAATTTTGACGTTACCGAATACATGACTGCTAAAGAAGCCAAGCAAATGGATACCTTTATCCATTATGGTGTGGCAGCAGGTATGCAGGCATGGAAAGACTCCGGGTTAGAGCTTAGCGAGGAAAACGCCGAACGTATCGGTATTATCGTGAGCTCCGGTATCGGTGGCTTGCCCCGCATTGAAGATACACAAAAAGATTATTTAGAACGTGGTGCACGACGTATTTCGCCGTTCTTTGTGCCAGGTTCTTTGATTAACCTGATTTCAGGTCAGCTATCTATTATCTTGGGTGCTAAAGGCCCAAGCTATGCGGTAGTGTCTGCATGTACAACAGGCTTGCACTCCATTGGTGATGCCGCTCGTTTAATCGAGTACGGTGATGCTGATGTGATGGTGGCTGGTGGTGCTGAGTCCACAGTGTCCCCACTGGGTATTGGCGGCTTTGCTGCCATGCGTGCACTGTCCACACGCAACGATGATCCTACAACGGCTTCTCGCCCATGGGATCGTGATCGTGATGGTTTTGTGCTGGGTGAGGGTGCTGGTGTGTTAGTGCTTGAAGAGTACGAGCATGCACGTCGTCGTGGTGCTCGCATTTATGGTGAGTTTGTGGGTTACGGTATGAGCTCTGATGCTCACCATATCACTACTCCAGACAAAGACGGTCCTAAACGCGGTATGCAAAATGCGTTGCGTAATGCTGGCTTAGATGCGTCTGCTGTGGATTATGTGAATGCTCACGGTACGTCCACACCTCTGGGTGATCTCAACGAAAGCGATGCGATCAAGCTGGCTTTTGGTGATCACGCTAAGAAACTAGTGGTGAATTCTACTAAATCCATGACCGGTCACCTATTAGGTGCTGCGGGTGGTATTGAGGCGGTGTTCACAACTTTGGCCGTGTACAACCAAATTTCTCCGCCTACTATCAATATCTTTAATCAAGATCCTGCTTGTGATCTGGATTACTGCGCGAATGTAGCGCGTGAGATGAAGATTGATGTTGCGTTGTCGAACTCTTTCGGTTTCGGTGGAACCAACGGTTCGATGATTGTGAAGCGTCTCGCCTAACACCGTGCCACGGGCAACGTCGGTTATTTCTAAAACCCGAGCTATTGCATCCCAGACTCCGGTCTGGGTGTGGTGCTCGGGTTTTTTATTGCCTGTTTTTGTGTCCTATTGTGTATTCACTGTTGTGTGTCAGGTTGCTGCGGTAGAGTATGCCCTAGTGGCAGCGTTTTTGGCTGCTGCTATGGTATATGGCTATTGTTTGCGTGAAAATGATGCCCATATAGTAGAGATGGGGTGGCAGGGTACGCAGTGGCAATTGCAGCTGCAGCGACAACACCATACGGAAGACTGTATAGGTTCCCTGCAGAAAATATGGCGAACACCGTGGTGGATAGTATTGAGTTTTTCTCTGAGTAAGTACGATGCAAAGCCCGAACGTGGCTGTTTCAGTGTTTGGCGTTCTACCTGTAGTCCTGAGTTATGGCGCGCTTTAAATAAAAAGTTGAACCGAGATTTGATGCTTGGACACATAGCCACATCAAAGGATGCGACATGAGCGAACGTGATGTCGATGCTGATCTAGTTAAGCGGGTACAACAAGGCGATAAACGTGCGTTTGATTTGTTGGTGCTGAAGTATCAGCGTCGCATCATGCGTTTGTTGTCACGGATGGTGCGTGACCCGGCTGAGGTCGAGGATGTAACGCAGGAAACATTTATCAAAGCCTACAGAGCACTCGCCCAGTTTCGTGGCGAAAGTGCGTTTTATACATGGCTATATCGTATTGCTATTAATACGGCACGCAACTGGCAAGCGTCGGCAAATCGTAGACCTTTGTTAATTAATCCAGCAGAAAACGACGAAGGTGAAACTTTTGACCAAATTGATAACCTAACAGACATCAGCACCCCTGAGTCTGAAATGGTGAGCAAGCAGGTTGTAGAGACGGTTAATGCAGCAATTTCAGCCTTACCTGAAGAGTTGCGTACGGCCATTGTTCTGCGTGAGATAGAAGGCATGAGCTACGAGGATATTGCTCAAACCATGAGCTGTCCTATTGGTACGGTGCGTTCACGGATCTTCCGTGCAAGGGAAGCAATTGCCAATGAATTGCGCCCAGTGCGGGAAGCGGGTAGTACAGATCGAGGTTGGTAGAAGGAATACGTCATGGTGAAGAATTCACAGTTGATCATTACAAAGGAAGCTGAAGCGGCTAGTTGGGAAGCCACGGTTTCTGCTTGGGTGGATGGCGATGGGGAAGTTCGCGCTGATGAACTAGATACGCCGTACGGGCGACAAATCTGGGATACCTATCACTTGATTGGTGATGTGTTACGCAGCGAAGAACTAGCGCTTACCCCTTCAGATAAATTTTATGCACGACTCTCTAAGGCTATTGATGAAGAGCCAATAGTGTTTGCTCCACAGCACAAACGCTTTAGAAAGTCGGTCAGTGTGGGGCTATCTAGCTTGGCGGCTGCCGCTGCAGTAGCGGCCGTTGCATGGGTGGCTACACCAACCAGTATGCTGAGTGACACTCCATCTGAACCAGTGTTGGCTATTGCCGCAGATGATGTATGGTGGGATTACATGGACGCTCACCGCGATATGTCTGGTTTGGGGCCTGTACGTCAGGTGTCCTATGATCAAGGAGCATTGCAGTAATGATGAGGGGCTGGGTTTTTTCTGCCAGATCAGGACGTACAGCGCGTGGTATGGGCATGTTGCTCTATTCTGCTGTGTTGGGCCTTTCATTTTTGCCGCAGGCAGCGCACGCGGCACTAGAGCCGGGTGTATCTACGCCAGAGAGTTTCCTCTTTTTGCAAGATATTCAGCAGGCTGCTCGTAATCTGGATTACGCTGGTGTTGTTACCTACACCCAAGATGGTTCTACGCAAGCTATCAATGTAGTGCATATGGTAGATGGCACTGGCGAGCGGGAGCGTTTAGAGTTGTTAGATGGTACGCCGCGTGAGTATCTACGTCATAACGATGAAGTGTTGTGCCTTATACCTGAGCGCAAATTGATCGTTGTGGAAAAGCGTAGACCAGATCGTTTCCCTGCCATCTTATTGGGTGGCGTGGAAAACCTACCTACATACTATTCAGCAAGCGTTATTGATGAAGTGCAGCGCATCGCAGGCCGTGAGTGTCGTGTGTATGAGTTGCAGCCTAAAGATGCATTGCGCTATGGCTATCGCTTTTGCGCAGATGTAGCCAACTCGTTGTTGCTACAGGCTGAAACGTTGAATGCCAACGGTGATGTGATCAATCAGATTGCTTTTGCCAATATTGCTTATGGCAGTCGTATGCCTATGTCGGGTTTAGAGTCGGCTTTCAATACCGATGGCTGGCGCACCCTGAATGCCTATATGGAAAACATTGATTTGGCGTCCGAGGGATGGGCTATTCCTTATCCCAATGGTTTTGAACCAGTGACACAAGTGGTACGTTCCATGAGGGCCACCAGAAAAGTAGTGCAATTGGTGATGTCTGATGGACTGGCTGCTATTTCAGTGTTTATTGAGCCAGTGACTAACCACGGTTCATACATGAAAGAAGATCATGGGTCTAGCCATGGCAGTATGAACTTATACCGTACGCAAGTGGCAGAGTATTGGGTCACTGCTACGGGCGAAGTCCCGTTGAGTACATTGCGCGATTTGGCAGCAAACGTGGAATATGTGCCATTTAACAAAAAAAATTGACGCTCATGCAATAGGAGTTAATGATGCAAGTCATTCGTTCTGGATACCAAAAATTGGCCGCTCCTTTGGCTGCTGTAGCAACTGGGCTGGCAGTGGCAATGGTGACGCCGCAGGCTTTTGCGCAAGCTGAAGAGTCGCGTCCCGTTCCCACAATCAGTCTGCCTGATTTCTCCAGTATCGTAGAAAAAACAGAGAAGTCTGTGGTCAATATTCGTACTACAGAAGTGGTGCCCGTGTACCAAGGTGCAGGTGGCGAAGGTGATCCTTACGATTTGTTCCGTTGGTTCTTTGGTCCTGATATGGCGCCTCCCGGAATGGCTCCTCCGCAGCAGCGTGGAGGCCCTAGACAGGCGGTGCCGCAGCAGCGTGAGCGTGTTGTACCTCGCGGTGTAGGGTCAGGTTTCATCATCTCGGATGATGGCTATATTCTGACGAACAACCACGTGGTTGCGGATGCTAACGATATTTTTGTGACCATGACTGATGGCAAAGAGTACAAAGCCACTATAGTTGGTCGCGATGAGCGTACAGATGTAGCGTTGATCAAAATTGAAGCGAAGTCTTTGCCACCATTGGTGATTGGTGATCCTGGTGCCTTGAAAAAAGGTGAATGGGTGGTAGCGATTGGTTCACCATTTGGTTTGGACTCTACCGTGACAGTGGGTGTGGTCAGTGCAATTAACCGTGATACGGGTGATTACCTGCCTTTCATTCAAACAGACGTCGCTGTGAACCCTGGGAACTCTGGTGGTCCTTTGCTGAACCTGCATGGTGAAGTGGTGGGGATAAACTCCCAGATCGTTTCCCGTAGTGGTGGCTTCATGGGTATTTCCTTAGCCATTCCTATTGACGAAGTGATGCAGGTTGTTGCTCAACTTAAAGAGCACGGTAAAGTCACTCGCGGTCGCATTGGTGTACAAATCACTCAAGTCGATGAAGGTGTTGCTAAAGCTTTGGGCTTAGAAGACGGTAAAGGTGCACTGGTTAGTGCAGTAGAGCCTGATGGTCCAGCAGCAAAAGCAGGTATTCGTTCTGGTGACGTGATTCTGAAGTTTGGTGACAGACGCGTTGAACAGATGAGTGACTTGCCGCGTATTGTGGGCGCTGTAAAACCAGGTACTGAAGTACCTGTGGAAGTATGGCGCAAAGGTAAATCCATGACGGTGAAAGCTACAGTGGAAGAAATCCCTGGTACGCCAGCAACGAATGATAGCAGTACACCAACTCCTAGCAATGTAGACAGCTTAGGCTTAAGCGTGAAAGCAATGAGCAAAGCTGAAGCAGAGCAGCAGGGTCTGGAAGCAGGAGTGGTTGTGTCCGAAGCATCGGGTGCTGCGGCTGAAACAGGTATCATGGAAGGTGATGTGATTGTTCGCATCAACGACCAAGATATTGATAGCCCTTCGCAGTACAACAAAGTGGTAAAAGCACTTGCTAAAGGCAAGGCTGCCGCAGTGTTGGTGGTGCGCGACAGCAACTCACAATGGGTATTAATCACGCCAGAAGAATAATGTGCCGTAAAAAGGTAAAATAACTGTTATGCAGATGGGGGCGCCCTGAGCGCCCCCCTTTTTTGCCGTGACACAAAGTCATTTAGTGTTTCAGGCAGCATTTCTTTAACCGCTGTTTTTTTGTTTTTGGGCCTATGGACCATATTCGCAACTTCTCCATTATTGCTCACATTGATCATGGTAAATCCACGTTGGCAGACAGACTGATCCAACGTTGTGGTGGCCTGGAAGATCGTGAAATGTCCACACAGGTTTTGGACTCCATGGATATTGAACGTGAGCGGGGGATTACGATCAAAGCCCAGACGGCTGCCTTGCACTACAAAGCTAGAGACGGCAAGGTCTACAATCTGAACCTGATTGATACCCCCGGGCACGTTGACTTCTCCTATGAAGTTTCCCGATCGTTATCCGCGTGTGAAGGCGCGCTACTAGTCGTTGATGCATCACAAGGTGTAGAAGCGCAAACGGTAGCAACTTGCTATACCGCTCTTGAGCAAGATTTGGAAGTTATTCCAGTGCTGAATAAAATGGATTTGCCCTCTGCAGATCCGGAAGCAGCCCGTCAAGAAGTAGAAGACGTCATCGGTATTGACGCTTCCGAGGCTATTCCTGCCAGTGCTAAAACAGGCATGGGCATAGAGGATATTTTAGAAGCAGTGGTACACAAGATTCCGGCACCTACAGGTGATCCTGAAGCACCATTGCAGGCATTGATTATTGACTCCTGGTTTGATAACTACGTTGGCGTAGTGATGCTGGTCCGTATTGTGAACGGCACGCTCAGACAAAAGGACAAAGTACTGTTGATGTCTACCGCTGCGACTCATCATGCAGATCAGATCGGTGTGTTTACACCCAAATCTACACCACGTGACGTATTGTCAGCGGGTGAGGTAGGTTTCATTATCACGGGCATGAAAGAGTTAGAGCATGCCAAAGTTGGTGATACGGTGACGCATGCAGGTAAACCTGCAAGTGCCCCATTGCCTGGCTTTGTAGAAGTGAAACCTCAGGTATTCGCTGGTTTGTACCCTGTGGAAAGCAGTGAATACGATCAGCTACGTGATTCGTTGGAAAAACTGAAGTTAAACGATGCTTCGTTGATGTTTGAACCCGAAGTTTCCCAAGCGTTGGGCTTTGGTTTCCGATGCGGTTTCTTGGGGCTGTTGCATATGGAAATTGTGCAAGAGCGCTTAGAGCGCGAGTTCGATATGGACATCATTACAACCGCTCCATCGGTTGTGTACGAAGTTCAGCGTAACGATGGCGAAGTCTTGATGATTGAAAGCCCATCACGCATGCCAGAAGTGGGGCATATTGCTGAAATACGTGAGCCTATCGTTGAGGTGTCACTGTTGATGCCACAAGACTACGTAGGTCCTGTAATGACGCTCTGTAACAACAAGCGTGGTGTACAGAAGAACATGACGTATTTAGGGCGCCAAGTAAGCTTGGTTTACGAAATGCCCTTGGCGGAAATCGTTCTGGATTTCTTCGACAGGTTGAAATCAGTCTCGCGTGGTTATGCTTCCATGGACTACGAGTTCATCGAGTACCGTTCGGCTGATGTGGTGAAAGTAGACGTACTGATTAACGGCGACAGAGTCGATGCGTTGTCGGTCATTGTGCACCGTGCGAATGCGCGTTTCCGTGGCCGTGAAGTAGTCTCTAAGATGCGTAGCCTGATTCCACGTCAGATGTTTGATATTGCGATTCAAGCAGCGATTGGTGCGGAAATTATTTCCCGTGAAAACGTGAAAGCCTTGCGTAAAAACGTGTTGGCTAAGTGTTACGGTGGTGATATTTCCCGTAAGAAAAAACTGCTAGAAAAACAGAAAGCAGGTAAAAAACGCATGAAGCAAGTGGGGAACGTAGAGATTCCTCAAGAGGCGTTCTTGGCAATTCTGCAAGTTGACGAAAAGTAACAGACAAAGGATTACTAACCATGCGCTGGGATTTTTCCCTGATTTTATTCATTTTGTTATTGCTGACCGGTGTGGTGTGGGCATGGAACAAGTTTTCCTTGTCTGCAAAACGCCGTCAGCGCGCACGCGAGGCCATGTCGTCCATTCCTGATTTGCCAGGCGTGGATGCAGCAGAAATCGAAAAGCTGCGTAAAGATGCTTATGCCAAAGCCATGAAAATGCCATGGTGGGTAGAGTATGGTGTGAGCTTTTTCCCCGTCATCTTGTTTGTATTTATTTTGCGATCGTTCATTTTTGAACCTTTCCGTATACCATCAGGCTCTATGTTGCCCACTTTGCAAAATGGCGACTTTATTCTGGTGAATAAATACGAGTACGGTATTAGATTGCCCGTACTAAATACAAAAATTATCGATACCGGTTCCCCGGAGCGTGGTGATGTATTGGTATTCCGTTACCCTGTAGAGCCAGAGACCGATTACATCAAGCGTGTAGTTGGCTTGCCCGGTGATGTAGTGGAGTATCGCGATAAGTCGTTGTACATCAATGGCAATAAAGTCAGTGAAGTACGGGATGGTGATTATTTTGAACCAGATCACAGCCGCTATACCGGTAAATACGTAGAACAATTGGGTAAGGTAAAGCACGATATTTTGTTAGACAAACGTGCACCTCAGTATTACCGACCTATCGTTGACTTTCCTTATCGCGATCGTTGTGAGTACTTCCCAGCTGGTCTGCGTTGTACCGTACCCGAAGGTAATTACTTCGTGATGGGTGACAACCGCGATAACAGCCAAGACAGTCGCTATTGGGGTTTTGTGCCAGACGAAAACATTGTGGGCCGAGCCTTCCTGATCTGGATGAACTTCGGTGAGTTTGGCCGTATAGGAAGATTTCAATAATGGCAGCACGCTTGCAAAAGCTAGAACAGCGGATTAACTATCAGTTCTCTGATCAAGCGCTGCTTGAACAGGCTCTGACGCATCGTAGCCATAGTGCGAAGCATAACGAGCGCCTAGAGTTTCTAGGCGACTCGGTGCTGAACTTTGTGGTGGCATCGCTGCTGTTCAAACGTTTTCAGAAAATTGATGAAGGCGACCTATCCCGATTGCGCGCCAACTTGGTGAAACAATCTACGTTGGCTGACATTGCTCAAAAGCTTGAGTTGTCCGAATACTTGCGCTTAGGAGAAGGGGAGCTGAAAAGCGGTGGTTTCAGACGTCCTTCTATTTTGTCCGACGCATTAGAAGCAATTTTTGGTGCCGTCTATCTGGATGGTGGTTTTGATCAAGCTGCTAAAGTGATTACAGGGCAGTTTGAAGACATCATGGTGGATATAGACCCCAAGACCTTGGGTAAAGATCCTAAAACCTTGTTGCAAGAACTGCTGCAAGGCCATAGATTGGCATTGCCGTTATACACCGTAGTCGCTACACATGGTGCTGCACACAATCAAACTTTTGATGTGCAGTGCCATATAGAAAAACTGGATATCACGATTATGGCTAGCGGCAGCAGCAGACGCGCTGCCGAACAAGCCGCCGCTGTGCAGGCCATAGAACACGTGTCCGCCTACTTAGATAACAAGGCAGGACGTCAAAAACGCAGCCGTAATCCGCAGTTGAGCCTGCCGGTTGCTGTCAGTCAGGAGCAGTCATGAACACTACGCAAGACTTTCGTTGCGGTTTTATCGCCGTAGTTGGGCGTCCCAACGTGGGCAAGTCTACGTTAACGAATGCTCTGGTTGGCGCCAAAGTTTCTATTGTTTCGCGTAAAGCGCAAACCACGCGTCATCGTATTCATAGCGTGCTCACACGTGATGATGCGCAGTTTGTGTTTGTGGACACACCGGGCTTTCAAACACGCCACGGTGGTGCCATGAACCGTATGATGAACCGCGTAGTGACACAAGCCTTGGCTGATGTGGACGTAGTGATTCAGGTAGTAGAGGCTGGTAAGTGGACACCGGGCGATGAGCAGTTGATCCCTTTGCTGCCTAAAAATGCCAAAGTGATTTTGGTCATCAACAAAGTTGATATGCTGAAAAACAAGGCTGACTTACTGCCGTTTATCGCACAGGTTAGCCAGAAATTTAGCTACACCGCAGTGGTTCCGTTGAGTGCAGCCAAAGGTTTGCAGTTAGATGTACTTCTAGACGAAGTAGCAGCACACCTGCCTGAAGGTGAGCCTATGTTCGAAGAGGATACGCTTACCGATCGTTCTATGAAGTTCATCGCAGCAGAGTTGATGCGCGAGAAAATTTTCCGTTTGGTGGGTGACGAGCTGCCATACAGCTGTACCGTCATGATCGAAGAGTGGGAAGAAAACGAAAAAGGAGCGCGTATTGCCGCTTGCGTGCTGGTAGAGCGTGAAGGCCACAAACCCATCCTTTTGGGGGCGGGTGGTGAGCACATGAAGCGTATCGCTAGTGAAGCACGTCAGGATATAGAGCGCATGTTGGAAAAGCCTGTATTTTTGAATGTGTACGTGAAAGTACGCAAAGGCTGGTCTGACAGGGAGGCATCGCTGCGCGAGCTGGGGTATGAGTAAACAGCGTCAGCGTGTGCAGCATGAACGGGCGTATGTGCTGCACAGTATGGCCTGGCGTGAAACTTCATTATTAATACAGGTTTTTACTCAACGATACGGAACGGTGTCGTTGGTAGCCAAAGGGGCCAAGCGCCCCTATTCAGCATTACGTGCTGTATTGTCTGTTTTTCAACCATTGCAAGTGGGTTGGTCTGGGGCGAATGAAGTTAAAACCCTGACCCATGCCGAGTGCGCAGGTTTACATGTACTCTCTGGGCGAGCCATGATGTCGGTCTGGTATATGAACGAGTTGTTGCTGCGTTTATTACCTAAAGAAGACCCACACGATGTACTGTTTGAAGCCTATGAGCAGGCATTAACGCAGCTAGTACGAAATCCTAAACAGGCCTCATTGGCCTTGCGAAAGTTTGAATGGATCTTGCTTCAAGAAACAGGTTACGGCTTAGATCAGCAGTACCCAGATTTTGATGATGCAGAGCAAGAGCCATTTTTACGTACCGTACTGCGTGAGCGATTAGATGAGTTGTTAGGACGCCCCCTTCGTACACGCGGGGTGATGATGGATCTACTGCATTTGCAGTCATGACTACAGAAAACCTATTAACAACCACTGAGTCAACACCTGTGGTGGTGTTGGATGCATGTGTCATGATTTCCAATGTGTTGCGCTACCTTTGTTTGGGGTTGGCACGAGCACAAGTGTTTCAACCTGTATGGAGCCCTGTCATTGCCGACGAGTGGCGACGTAATGCATCTAGGCTGTGGGAAGTGCCTGAGGCGCAGCTACAACTGGATTGGGATGCGTGGCAGTTAGAGTTCCCGTTGGCGGATCAAGGTAATGTACAGCTCTTCAAAGAAGGCTTACGCTACAGTGATCCCAAAGACTGGCACGTCATAGCGGCAGCCAGAGCAGCACAAGAAAGTTTTGCTGGACGCTCCGTGGGTGTATTAACTAAAAATCTCAAAGATTTTAATAAATCCGAGCTGCGACGCTTAGGGTTAGGGTTGTGGGCACCAGATCTGTTTTTAGAAGGGCTGTGGGCAGAACATGCGCAGTTGCTATTGCCCTTGCTAGAGGCTATGCCGGCTGCGGTGCGAGCACCGGATAAGCCGTTATTGAGTGTGAGTGCGTTACTAAAGCGTGAGCGTTTATATCGCTTTAACCGCTGTTATGAGCAACAGATTCTCATAGGTGAGTAATGAAAAAAGGGGTAGGGTTGTCGGTAGGCGCATCCGTTTTGTTTGCGCTACTGTATTACTATGCAACGCTGCTGCGACCACTTGAAGGTACAGAGATTTTTGCTTGGCGCGTATTGTTGGGCTTTCCTGTGCTAGCTGTCTTCATCACGCGTTTAAAGCGCTGGGCAGAAGTAGGGCTGATGATACGGCGTATGTTTAGCGACGTGCGCTATATGGTCTTGCAAGTAATATGCGCTATTTTGTTCGGCCTGCAAATGTGGGTGTTTGTTTGGGCACCATTGCACGGCAAAGCATTGGAAGTCTCAATGGGCTACTTTCTATTGCCTTTGATGATGGTGCTAACGGGGCGAATCTTCTACAAAGAGCAACTTAGTACGTTGCAGCGTATTGCTGTGGCGTTAGCTTTTGTAGGGGTGTTGCACGAGTTGCTGCGCACATATTCGTTTTCATGGGCAACGGCATTGGTGGCATTTGGTTATCCGCCGTACTTTGTGATTCGACGTTATTTGAAGGTGGGATCACTAAGCTCGCTATTCTTTGATTTCGGCTTTCTGCTGATTCCTTCCTTTTATATTCTGTATACCCAAGATATTAGCGTGGCACAGAAGTTTGGTGAGTATGCCCGCTTGTATTGGCAGGTGCCCATTTTTGGTGCCATTAGCGCCTTGGCATTGTTGGGCTATTTAACGGCAAGTCGGCTGCTGCCCTTGGGCTTATTTGGCATCTTGGGTTATGTGGAACCTGTATTGCTGTTCTGGGTGGCTTTCTTGCTGCTAGGAGAGCCTGTACAAAGTCATGAGTGGTACACCTACATACCTATTTGGCTGGCGGTGCTATTGGTGGCTGTAGAGGGCTTCTTGGCGTGGCGTAAAGATCAGAGATCTAAAGAGGCTACAGGGAAGTAGTTGCAGCGCATGAGTTACACGGCCACAGGCCGGGGCGGTCGCCTTAGGCTAGGGCAGGCAGTAGGTTGATGCGGTATTCATCGCATGCGCAGGGGACTGCAGGAATACTTTTTGTGATTTGAGACACCAAATCAAAAAAGTTTCCTCTCCGTCCCCCGATTCTTTTGAATGTGGCTAGGTTTACAGCCCTTTCTTGCAGGGTGTTGGCGTGGCTTGATTCAGTTGAAAAGCAAACTTTTAGACTGCCTGTAATGTCAGCTGTACCATCAGAAAATACAGCTTAGTTAGTTTGATGAAGGCAGAAAGAGCCGAGATTATCAGCATACAGGGTAAGTAGGCATCTTCAGAAATTGGTAAGCATGCCTCTTTCGTTGGCCATAGAAGTACTCACCATCTTCAACAGCAACCACACTAAAAACCGTGGCAAGCGATGAAGGGAAAACGGAGGAAAGTTTTTTTTATTTGGTGTACAAATTAAAAAATACTTTTCGCAGTGCTAGCTACTGCAGCCAGTGGTGAATATGTTGATACGTATCCATCGTGCATGAAAAAACCCTCCGTTTTACGGGAGGGTTTTCTAGAGGCTAGTCATAGCCCCTATGGTGAGTTTCAACGATGATTAGTCGTTGTTGCCACCCGTAATACCCAACAGCACCAGCAGGTTACTGAAGATGTTGTACACATCCAGATATACCGCCAAGGTTGCGCTGATGTAGTTGGTTTCGCCGCCACGCATAATGCGTTGCAGGTCGATCAGCAAGAAAGCAGAGAAGATACCGATAGCCATGGTGGAGATCACCAAGGTTAGGGCTGTCATCTGAAAGAAGATGTTGCCCAGAGCAGCCAAGATCAGGATCACTGCACCGATAAACAGAAACTTCTGCATACCGCTGAAATCACGTTTGGCTGTGGCGGCAACGCTGGCCATTACGGCAAACACAGCGGCAGTACCACCAAACGCCATCATGATCAGTTGTGAGCCGTTTTGCATGCCCAGCACAAAGCCTAGCAAGCGAGACAGCATCAAGCCCATGAAGAAGGTGAAGGCCATCAGGAACACAATACCCAATGAGCTGTTTTTGTTACGTTCTACCATGAACATCAGGCCGAAAGCACCCACTAGGAATACTACGGCGCTCATGCCTGGGCTGCTGCCCATGATTTGGTTAATGCCAGTGCGCAGGCCAATCAAGGCACCCAGAATGGTGGGAACCATGGAGAGAGCCAGCAGCAAGTAGGTGTTGCGCAGTACACGGTTTTGAGCCAGTGCTGACTGCGAAGCCCTTGAGCCGGAATGCTCAGGCAGGCTTGATTGACGAAAGTCGCTCATGACGCATCCTTTAGAAAATACGGGAAATGGCTAAAGATTAACTGACAACTACCTGAACACGCAAGATTTTTAGCGTTGCAAGCTGTGCGCATGTAGGTCATACCCTTTAGATTGGTACCAGCGCCAACGGTTCCGCGCGGTTTCTTTATCTTTGTGCTCATCAGACACAATTTCAAGAATGCGGGTGAATTGCTCACTGTTAGGTGGGCAGGAGGCAGCGAGGTTGATTAGCCATGCCGGTTCACTACCTGCTTGACTAAGAGAAGGGTCGGGGTCTGTGTGGCAGAGAATCACCGGTGTGGTGCTAGCTAAAGGATCTTCAGCACGTACATGCGGGATAAACGCCGTGGGCTCAAAGCCCCACAGCAAGTGTTCAAAGCGTGCCAGAGCACGGTCATCGTTTAGATAAACGATGACACGTCGGCCACGCACGTAATGCTTGCGAATAACATCGCAAGCGGTGCGTAGCCGGTCTCTGGCATCAAAGGCGAAATCTACGCGAGTCATTTGGCCTGTTGGCAACGATCCAGCACAAACTGTACCAACAGAGGTACAGGGCGGCCTGTAGCGCCTTTATCTTTACCACTGCGCCATGCTGTACCGGCCACATCCAAGTGAGCCCATGGGTATGCAGAAGTAAAGCGTTGCAAGAAGCATGCAGCAGTGACGGAACCCGCAGCAGGGCCGCCAATGTTAGCGATGTCTGCAAAGTTGGATTTCAGCTGTTCTTGGTAGCGTTCATCCAAAGGCATGCGCCATGCGCTGTCACCACTTTGTTTAGCGGCATTCAGCAGTTCTTCGGCAAGGCTATCGTCAGGGCTAAATAAACCGCTGTTGATATGACCCAGCGCTACAACGCAAGCACCAGTCAGCGTAGCGATGTCTACGACGGCAGCCGGCTTGAAGCGTTCAACATAGGTCAGCGCATCGCACAATACCAAACGACCTTCTGCGTCGGTGTTCAGGATTTCGATGGTTTTGCCTGCCATGCTGGTTACGACATCGCCAGGTTTGTTGGCGGCTCCGCTAGGCAAGTTTTCGCACGATGCGATCACGCCAATCACTTCGTGATCAACGTTCAACTCAGCTACGGCCATCATGCTGCCCATAACGCTGGCTGCACCACCCATGTCGTATTTCATTTCATCCATGTTGGCAGCAGGTTTCAGAGAAATACCGCCCGCATCAAATGTCAGACCTTTACCTACCAATACCAGTGGTGCAGATTCAGCCGCTGCTTTTTTGGTGGGTTTGTGTTTGATGATGATAAAGACTGGTGGTTCTACAGAGCCTTTAGCCACGGAAAGGAAAGAGCCCATTTTCAACGCTTCCATCTGTTTGCGTTGTAGCACTTCCACTTTCAAAGAGGGGTAAGTTTTGCCTAATTGCTTGGCTTGCTCAGCTAAATAGGTGGGTGTGCAGATATTGGGCGGCAGATCGGCCAGCAAACGGGTAAAATTAACCCCTTTACCGATGGCGGAGCCTTCATCCAAACCAGCTTTGGACTCGCTAACCAGCGTGCGAGGTACCCACTGTAGGTATTTGGTAAGTTTCAGAGCTTCTGCTTTGGTGCTCAGTGTGGCATCAAAACGGTAGCTGGCGGCCAGAACAGCTTGTGCTGCGCCACTGCTGCGTTGACGCAGTGTGGTGCCGTTGCAATCTACTCCGGCTAGTGTGGATACAGCTTCACTCAGTTTTGCTTGGATGCAGTACTGGGCAAAAGTGCTTTCAGCAGTTTTGTGCTGTGCGGCTTGGTATTTTTCTTGATCACCCAGGCCAACCAGTACGATACGCTCTGCTTTGATGCCCTCTAGATTACGCAATACCAAGTGTGAGCCAGACTTTGCGCTAAACTCGCTTTTGAGGACTTTACGGATAGCACCATTAGAGGCGCGATCAATAACGTCCGCAGCGGGGGTAAGAACCTGATTGGTAAATACACCGATCGCTAAAGCTGAAGTTTTGATCTGATGTAAAGAAGCTGAACTTTGTGTGCTAAATTCCATACGATTTTCCTATGAGTACAGGCCTGTTGTCGCATTAACCTGCTTATTGTCCCATGTTTTTGTTCAAACGTAGTTCTATATCCGAAATCCTGAGCCACGCAGGTGTTGTGCTATCCACTTTGCTAGTGGTATGGCTTAGTGTACTGCTGGTTAGGCTAGTAGGCGAGGCGGCTGGTGGCAGTATTGGTGCCGACGTGGTGCTGGGCATGGCGCTGTTCTCTTCCATCACGGCATTGCCAGTGATTTTATCTGTCTCACTATTCATTGCCGTACTAACGACTATCACGCGCAGTTTCAGAGAGTCTGAGATGGTGGTGTGGTTTGCCAGTGGGTTGTCATTACGTAGCTGGATTAGCCCGGTGCTGTCCTGTGCGATTCCTATTGCCCTGTTGATCGCGGTACTAACATTTTTTGCATCCCCTTGGGCGTACCTGCAAATATCCGAATACCGCCAACGCTTTGAGTTGCGCTCTGACCTTAGCAAAGTATCTCCCGGTGAATTCATCGAAGTAGAAGATGGTGCCCGCGTGTTTTTTACTGAAGAACCATTGGGTGAGGGTGAGGAACTAGGTAAGGTGGTGGCGCGTGTGATTGATCCGCAGTGGTTTAGCGTGATTACGGCTAAAAGCGCACATGTGCAAAACGAAGATAATGGCGACCGTTTCTTGGTGCTGAATGAAGGCTACCGTTATGACATGAAGCCTAAAACACCTTGGTTCCGTATCACAGAGTTTGAGAACTACGGTGTGCGCTTAGAAAACCGAGATGAGCAGGGTACCAGTAGCGAGCAGATACGAGCACGGGCTGAACAACAAATTAAGGCACGGCCTACCGCACAGTTGTTAGGCGACGATACGAATAGGGCTCGATCGCAAGTGATGTGGCGTTCAGCCTTGCCGTTGGCAGCCTTAAACTTGGCGTTATTGGCAATTCCCTTGGGGGCTGTAAATCCGCGTTTAGGGCGGTCGGGCAATATCTTACTTGCCGGTTTGCTGGCATTGCTCTATATGAACTTAATCAACTTGTCGCGTGGTTGGATTGCCAGCGGTAGTTTGAGCTTCCCGGTAGGTACGCTATTAGTGCACGCTGCATTTAGCCTATTAGTGGTATTTTTGTTCTGGAAAAAAATGCGTATTAAGCGCCCGAAGCAGTCATAGGCTTCTAGTTGTAGACTCTAAGTATATTACTATAATTAATATTAAGCCCATTCCTTATTCCATATAATAAGCTAACAACAGGGGCTTACTATGAATCTTCAACAATTCCGATTCGTGCGGGAGACAATACGCCGTCAGTACAATTTGACTGAAGCGGCTCGTTCACTCTATACCTCACAACCAGGTGTATCCAAAGCCATTATTGAGCTTGAAGATGAACTGGGCATCAAAATTTTCGAACGACATGGCAAACGCATTAAAGGACTTACTCGTCCGGGTGCCGACGTTGCCAAGATCATCGAGCGCATCATGCTCGAAGTGGATAATCTGAAAAAAGTCAGTGATGACTTTGCGCGTGACGACGAAGGTACGTTGGTGATCGCATGTACCCACGCCCAAGCTCGTTATTTACTGCCCAAGGTGATTCCTGCTTTCAGAAAACGTTTTCCTAAGGTGCATTTATCCTTGGCAGAGGGCAGTCCTGCGCACTTGGCGTCTATGGTGTTGCATGAGCAGGCCGATGTGGCGATTGCGACTGAAACACTGTCTAAAACGCCTGGGTTGGTCGCATTGCCAGTATATGAGTGGGAACACACTATTGTAGTAAGGCCTGATCATGAATTGGCCGAACTGCCTACACCAGCGTCTAAGAATCTGAATCTGAAGTTGCTGGCTAAGTACCCCATCGTGACGTACGACCATGCGTTCTCGGGTAGACGTTCTATAGATGAGGCATTTGCCAATGAAAATCTCACCCCTGATATCGTGTTGGAAGCATTAGATGCCGACGTGATTAAAACCTACGTGGATGTAGGCTTGGGTATTGGGATTATTGCTGGCGTTGCGTTTGATCCGCGTCGTGACAAAGGTTTGGTGGGGTTGTCTGCAGGGCACTTGTTTGGCAAGCATCAAACTCGTGTAGCGGTGAAGGCAGGGTCTTTCTTGCGCGATTATGTATATGTGTTGCTAGAGATGTTGGCGCCAGCACTCACACGTGATGTAGTGCAAGATGCTTTGGATGGCGAAAGTTCAGTATAAGAGCGAGCTTTCGCGATGAGGCTGCATAAGATAAACCCCTGATGTACATACACCAGGGGTTTTTTATATGTTTATAGCGAAATAATGGCAGTGTGTAACGGTGCTTACATACTCAAGATTGACAATCTTAATGATAATGATTATCGTTTATCATGTTTTCAATTTTAAGGAGTAAGCATGTCTAATCAGGTAACAGCCGTGGTGGTGGGTGCAGATAGGTTGGGGAACATTCCAGACCTGCTCAACCTGCACAATATTAAGATCAAACAACACATTAGTGGTAGAGACCCCTCTCATCAAAAAAAGACCTTACAACTGCCTTCAGGCACAGAGTTGCTGATTCTTTTGACGGACTTCTTAGGTCACAACGTAATGAAAACTTTTAGAGCCGCAGCACAACGCTCTGGTGTGAAAGTGGTTGCTTGTAGGCGCTCTGTATGTAGCATGAAGTTGGCGCTTACGCAGGGCGGCTTTTGTGAGTCATGCCCGTACAGCGGGAAGACGCATTAAGTTCTGACAAGGTTTGCTCCGGAAACAAAAAAGCCAGCTCAATCGAGCTGGCTTTTTAGTGTTCTAACAAGTTAGTTACTGGCGGTAAGGCGGCGTGCGCCGTTATAACGTTTAGTCCAGTACGATACGCTCATGTCTTCTACACGAACCACAGCACCAGTGCGAGGAGCGTGTACAAATTTATTGTTGCCGATATAAATGCCTACATGAGAGAAGCGAGCGCCGCGTGTATTAAAAAAGACCAAGTCGCCTTTTTGTAATTCGTTGCGTCTAACGGATTCGCCTTCTTTAGCAATTTCAGCTGATTGTCTGGGAAGTTTCAGACCTAGAGACTTTTCAGCGGCGTAGCCCACCAAGCCACTGCAATCAAAACCGGTTTCGGGAACGGAACCACCGTAACGATATTTAGTACCTAGAAAATCTAAAGCGGCTTCAGCAAAATCGCTAGTGCTGGGCTGCTCTTGGCGTTCGGCAAGATAAATATCGCTTTGCGCTCGGTTCTTTAGGTAGGCACCCAGTGGATCTGATTGAGTGCGGTAACGTTGGCTATCCGTAGCGCTCAGACTGACAAATAATTCGTCTAGGCTGGCCTGATCGCCGGGGGTGGATTGTTGGGTTGCACATCCGCTCAGCAATACCATAGCGCCTACAGCAGCGGCACCAAGTACACGATTAGGAAGAAGTGAGCGAATTTGAAAGGTTCTATTATTTTTAGTAGACATGATGGCTGTATTGTTATGGCTTACCGCAATTGGTGGGGTGCAGCAACTTGAACAAGCAACGAAAAAAGAGTTTAGCCAAAGATTCTGGGCGAGTAAACCGTAGTTTGAGATCAGTTAGTAATGAGATATTACGTAATAAAAATTTCAGTGCGTTGACAACGCGCAGTAAAAAGCCTTTTTCGTAGGCTGGCTATAGGGCTTGTGCTAGAGGCGGGGGCAGAATAGACTGCCTGAACAGCTGACATTAGCATTACATTGGGAGTTAAAAATGATGAAAACACGCGCAGCCGTAGCCTGGAAAGCTGGAGAGCCTCTTACGATCGAAGAAGTCACCTTGGAAGGCCCTAAAGCAGGCGAAGTATTGGTGGAAATTAAAGCCACTGGTATTTGCCATACAGACTACTACACCTTGTCGGGCGCTGATCCTGAGGGTTTGTTCCCCGCTATTTTGGGTCACGAAGGTGCAGGCGTGGTATTAGAAACTGGCCCTGGTGTGACATCGTTGAAGGCTGGCGATCATGTGGTGCCGCTGTATACCCCTGAGTGCCGTCAGTGCAAATCCTGTTTGTCACGCAAAACAAACTTGTGTACAGCCATCCGCGCCACGCAAGGTAAAGGTTTAATGCCAGACAGCACATCGCGTTTTTCTATTGATGGGAAACCTATTTTCCACTACATGGGTACGTCGACGTTTGCGAACCATATCGTAGTGCCAGAAATTGCACTGGCAAAAATTCGTCCTGACGCGCCTTTTGATAAGGTTTGTTATATAGGTTGTGGTGTAACGACTGGCGTGGGCGCGGTACTGTTTACGGCCAATGTAGAAGCCGGTGCCAATGTGGTGGTATTTGGTTTGGGTGGTATTGGTCTGAACGTGATTCAGGGTGCCAAAATGGTAGGTGCCGATAAGATTATCGGTGTAGACCTGAACCCTGAGCGTGAAGCGATGGCTAGACAGTTCGGCATGACCCATTTCATTAATCCTAATGAAGTAGAAAACGTTGTGGATCACATTATCCAATTGACTGATGGCGGTGCAGATTACTCGTTCGAGTGTATCGGTAACACCAAAGTCATGCGTCAAGCATTGGAGTGTTGCCACCGTGGTTGGGGCCAGTCCATCATTATTGGTGTGGCGGAAGCTGGTGCGGAAATCTCTACTCGTCCATTCCAGTTGGTTACTGGCCGCGTATGGAAAGGTTCCGCGTTTGGTGGTGCTCGTGGTCGTACTGATGTACCTAAATTGGTAGATTGGTACATGGAAGGTAAGCTGAATATTGATGACTTGATCACGCATAAGTTGTCGTTGGATCAAATCAACGAGGGCTTTGATTTAATGAAGCGTGGAGAGTCTATTCGTTCAGTCGTGGTGTACTAATTCGTAGTTGGAGGATGTGGCCTTATGTCGGTAGAGCTTGAAGTAATTAGCGAGCATCGTTGTTTTGATGGGGTGCAACGCTTTTATAAACATGCTTCCCAAGCAATTGGGCTACCTATGCGGTTCTCAGTGTTTGAGCCGCCACAAGCCAAACAGGGTAAGGTGCCGGTGCTGTTTTATTTGGCCGGGCTGACTTGCACTGAAGAAACCTTCATGATCAAAGGTGCAGCCCAACGGTTGGCTGCACAGTTGGGCGTGATGTTGGTAACACCTGATACTAGTCCTCGTGGGGCCGAGGTACCAGGAGAGGCAGATCATTGGGATTTTGGTACAGGAGCTGGTTTCTATGTGGATGCTACGCAAGCACCATGGTCTACGCATTACCGTATGGAAAGCTATGTGACAGACGAGCTATTTACTATCGTCACAACGCAGTTGTCGGGTGATGCCAGCAAGGTAGGAATTTTTGGTCACTCTATGGGTGGGCATGGTGCTTTGGTATTGGCGCTACGTCATCCTGAAAAATACCGCAGTGTATCCGCATTTGCTCCTATAGCGGCACCAACAAAGTGCCCGTGGGGATATAAAGCGTTTAACGGCTATTTGGGTAAGGACCGTGCTACGTGGGAACAGTATGATGCGTCGGCATTGATGCGCCAGTCTCAACAACCTTTCCCTGCTGGAATCTTGGTAGATCAGGGGTTAAGTGATCAGTTTCTGGTTGAGCAACTCTACCCAGAAGAGTTCGAGGCAGCCTGCCAGGAAGTAGGCCAACCTCTGACTTTACGCCGGCATGCTGGCTATGATCATGGCTATTATTTTATTGCCACCTTTATGGATGATCATTTGCGTTTTCACGCTGAACGCTTAACCTGATTGTATGCAGGCTAAACACCCTGTTGGCATGATGTTGTGGCCAACAGGGTGTTCTGTTTTCAGGCAATATAGTCACTCATTACTTCACATACAACGAGCAGGCATGCAAAACACCACAGGGCGCTTGGCGCATACCCTACAGCCGCAGGTGAGAAAGCGCGAGTTCTGGGCATGGGCGATGTATGACTTTGCCAACTCGGGTTACACCACCGTTGTGCTGACTTCGGTATTTGGTGCGTATTTTGTGGGTGTAGTGGCTGAAGGTGCTGCATGGAGCACTTTGGCGTGGACAACCACGCTATCTTTGTCTTATTTATTGATCATGCTGAGCATGCCCGCATTGGGTGCATGGGTTGATAGGCGTGGTCGGAAACGGTTTTTATTGTTCGCAAGCACCGTTGGGTGCGTAGTAGGTACGTTATTTCTGGCGGGTGCAAGTCAGGGAACGTTGTTGTGGGCAATGGTGTTTTTAGTGCTGTCCAACTATTGCTACTGCGTGGGCGAAGCGGTGGTGGCTTCTTTTTTGCCTACCATTGCCAAGCCTGAAGCATTGGGCAGGGTGTCAGGTTGGGGCTGGGGCTTTGGCTATTTTGGAGGCATGTTGACCTTGGGGCTGTCACTGGCGCTTGTGGTGATAGGCGAGGACAAAGGTTGGGTAGCGTCACAGTATGTGCCGTGGGTGATGGTGTTGACGGCAGTTGTGTTTAGTGTGGCGGCCATACCTGCTTTTTTGTGGTTAAAAGAACCTGCCGCAGCAACAGATGTCGTGGCATCACGGCATTGGTTTGCGCATATCCAGCATGCATACAAAGAAAGCCGCGAGCATTTTCCTGATCTCTATAGATTGCTGTGTTGTTGCGTCTGCTATCAAGCGGGTATTTCGGTAGTGATTACGTTATCGTCAGTGTATGCCACGCAGGTCATGGGCTTTAACATGGGCCAGACCATGATGTTGATTTTTACTGTCAATATTGCGGCGGCAGTTGGTGCACTTACTTTTGGTTCGGTGCAAGATGCCATCGGCCACAAAATAGCACTGACCTTCACTTTGGTGGGATGGCTGGTGATGGTGCTTGTGGCAAGTGCGACCACATCGACGGTAGGCTTTTGGATAGCGGCAGCACTGGCAGGCGTATGTATAGGTAGTAGCCAAAGTGCCGGTAGAGCGATGGTAGGTGCCTTAACGCCACACGGTAGGCAAGGTGAGTTTTATGCGCTGTGGAGCTTTGCGGTACAGCTAGCAGCGGTAGTGGGGCCATTGTCATATGGCATTGTGGCGTGGGTAAGCCAAGGCAATCAACGCTTGGCCTTACTGTGTACAGGATTGTTTTTTATTGTTGCGTTGATGTGGTTGAGAAAAGTAGATTTTGTGCGTGGTGTGCGACAAGCCACGCATGCGGGAGAATAGGTTGGAACAAAGTGAGTCAAGCCGTAATGCCCTGTTATTGATGGGGCTAACGATAGTGCTGTGGGGGGTGAGCTGGATTGTAATGAAGTCCATGACCAAGCTCATAGGCCCCATTGATTTGGTGGCTACACGTTATGTCATCGCATTTTTCTTTTTATTTGCGGTGCAGTGCTGGAGGCGTATTCCTTTTAGCATGCCACCATTTTGGCTGTGCTTGGGTATAGCTGTGATGCAAACGGTAGGCTTCCAAGTGTTGGCTCAGTTCGCACTGATGAGTGGCGGGGCGGGGCAGGTGGTACTACTGGCGTATACCATGCCATTTTGGGTGGTGTTTTTCTCATGGCGCATCATGGGTAATAAGCCTGATGCCAAGTACCTAATCGCACTAGGGTTTGGTTTGGTGGGTTTGTTGATGGTGTTGAAGCCATGGCAAGGCATGGGCGGTATGGCAAGCTCGTTGCTGGCGTTGTTGGCAGGTGCGTGCTGGGGTATTGGTGCGGTATGGTCCAAAGTGATGTTCGAAAAATACCAACCTAACATTATTAACCTGACGGTATGGCAACTGCTTATGGGGGCGATTATTACCATCCCTATGGGCATGCTCGTGCCACAACAGCCGTGGGTGGTTGGCCCTGAGCTAGTGATAGGTTTGCTGTACATGGGGGCGCTGGCTTCGGGTATGGGGTGGTTGTTATGGCTAAGCGTGATTCAGCGCGTGTCTGCTACTGTTGCTGGTATGTCTAGCTTGGGTGTGCCCGTGTTAGCTATTTTGTTGGCGTGGGTGGTTTTGGGTGAAGTGCCCGATACCTTAACGAAGCTGGGTGTGGTCTTGGTGGTAACCGGTTTAGTGGTGATTAACCTACCGGGTCGCAAGAAAGTCTAAACCCTAGACCATACAGTGATAGCTATGGTTATGGTGTGATGGTTCATAAAACAGGGGGCGGTGAGTGTGGATTATTTATCCACCTTCACCGCCCCCAGGTATTTGTCGTAGCGTTTAGTACCGAAGTCTAGGACAAAAGGGTCTTACATCCCGTTATAAACAGGCCCTTCACCGCCTTGCGGTGGTACCCAAACGATATTTTGGGAAGGGTCTTTAATATCACAGGTTTTACAGTGCACGCAGTTTTGTGCATTGATTTGTAGTTGGTCTTCACCGGAGTCATTTTTGATGAACTCGTACACACCAGCAGGACAGTAGCGTGCCTCTGGGCCTGCGTAGGTTGCTAAATTTAGTTTAACTGGAATCGCGGCATCTTTAAGTGTCAGGTGAATAGGCTCGTCTTCTTCGTGGTTGGTGTTAGAAATAAAGACAGAGCTTAGACGGTCAAAGGTGAGTTTGCCATCTGGTTTTGGATACTCAATGCGCTGACACGATGCGGCTGGTTGCAGGAACGCGTGGTCAGGTTTGGTATTACGCAATGACCATGGCATTTTGCCTTTCAGCACCAACTGCTCTATACCTGTCATCAACGTACCCATAGTGCGGCCTTTTTTGAACCACAGCTTAAAGTTACGTGCTTTGTTCAGCTCAGAGTGCAACCATGAGTCTTCAAATGCTGCAGGGTAGGCGCTAAGCTCATCGTATTCACGGTTGTTGCTCAGAGCATCAACGATGGCATCAGCAGCCATCATGCCGGATTTGATCGCTGCGTGGCTTCCCTTGATGCGTGAGGCATTCAAGAAACCTGCTTCACAGCCAACCAGTGCGCCACCTGGGAATACCAGTTTGGGCAAGGACAACAGACCGCCAGCAGTCAGGGCACGTGCACCGTAGGCCAAACGTTTGCCACCTTCAAAAGTGGAGCGTACGTAGGGGTGTGTTTTGAAGCGTTGGAATTCTTCAAACGGTGACAGCCATGGGTTAGCGTAATCCAAGCCTACGACTAAACCTACAACAACAATGTTGTTATCCAAGTGGTACAAGAAAGCGCCACCATAGGTGTCGGAATCCAATGGCCAGCCAGCCAGGTGCATTACTAGGCCGGGTTGGGATTGGGAAGGATCAACTTCCCACATCTCTTTAATGCCGATACCGTAGCTTTGTGCGTTTTTACCTTCATCAAGTTTGTATTTCTCGATGAGTTGACGGCCTAGGTGACCACGAGAACCTTCCGCGAAAATGGTGTATTTCGCCAGCAGTTCCATGCCGGGTTGGTAATGTGCGGTGTGCGTGCCGTCGCGGGCTACACCCATATCGCCGGTGATCACGCCGCGAACGGCTGAGCCGTCTTCGGTGTAAAGCAGGGTGGCAGCGGCAAAACCTGGGAAAATATCCACACCCAGTGCTTCTGCTTGTTCGCCCAACCATTTGGTGACATCACCCAGTCGTACGATGTAGTTGCCATGGTTTTTAAAACAGTCAGGCAGCATCCACATGGGGGTTTCTTTGGCGCCTTTTTCGTCCAAGAAAACAAACTTGTCTGCGTTGACTTCTATATTTAAGGGTGCGCCTTTATCTTTCCAGTCTGGAATCAGCTCGGTCAGGGCTTGAGGGTCCATCACCGCGCCGGATAGGATGTGGGCACCGATTTCTGCCCCTTTTTCCAACACGCAAACGCTGATGTCTTGGTTGGCTGTGGCAGCACGTTGTTTGATGCGGATAGCAGTGGCTAAGCCAGCAGGCCCACCGCCTACGATTACCACATCGTATTCCATCGATTCGCGTTCAGACATGTAAGAGGTCCTCCGGATATAGGTATAGTGTTGCAACGTTCGTGCCAAAGTACGGGTTGAGGCAACAAAAGTATTAAGATGCTGCCAATTATAGGGTAGGCAGCCGTTTGCGGGACTAAAAGCAACTTCAGAATCGTCAAACAGTTTGTTTTAGAACGCTATACTGTTGGTTTAAGCGTAACGCATAGATTACTTCGTTACCAGAGCGCACAAGATTGTCAGGAAAATGAATAAACTCAAGGCTTCCAACTCTATTAGTGACCGTATTCAGGCGCTACGTGCCGTGATGCAGCAGGCAACTGTGCAGGCATGTTTTATCCCTTCTGCTGATCCCCATTTGTCTGAGTATTTGCCAGAACACTGGCAAGCGCGAGCGTGGCTGAGCGGTTTTGGTGGCTCAGCAGGTAGTTTGTTGGTCACTCAGAGTTTTGCCGGTCTTTGGACGGATAGTCGTTACTGGGTACAAGCCGAGAGCGATCTGCGTGACTCAGGCATTGCATTGATGCGTCAAGGCGATACGGGCGTGTTGGACCCACTACCTTGGGTGGAAGCGCACTTGGCAGAAGGTGATGTGGTTGCTATAGATGGCAATGTGCTGTCTATGCAGGGCTTTGATAGCTGGAGCCGTATTCATGACAGCGGTTTGAGTTTAGAAACCTCGCTGGATTTACCGGGCCAGATTTGGGCTGAGCGTCCAATTTTGCCCCATGCGCCTGTGTATGAGCATGCATTGGAATACGCTATTGAGTCGCGTACACAGAAGTTGTTGCAGGTGCGTGAACAGATGCAGGCATTAGCAGTAGAAGGGCACTTAATTTCCAGCCTAGATGACATCGCATGGTTGCTGAATTTACGCGGTGGCGATGTACCGTATAACCCTGTGTTTTTAGCGCATTTCTGGCTAGATGCTGATCGTGCTATTTTGTATGTAGCTGCGGGGAAAGTGCCGCCAGAACTAGTCAAAGCATTACGTGCTGATGGTGTTGAACTACGTGATTACACCCAAGTAGCAGATGACCTCGCACATTTACCCGACGATATTTCTATCTTGGTGGACCCGCAGCGCGTCACAGTAGGGACATTATTGGCTGCACCTCAAGCGCAATGGCTGCAAGCATTGAATCCATCGCAAAGTTTGAAGGCCATCAAAGGTGAGCAAGCGATTGCTCATATACGTGATGCCATGGAGCAAGATGGTGCTGCATTGTGCGAGTTTTTTGCCTGGTTTGAGCGCACTGTGCGTGAGCGTCCAGTGTCAGAGATTGACGTGGATGTAGAGCTCACTGCCAGACGTGCAGCGAAGCCTGGTTTTGTGAGCCCAAGCTTTGGCACTATTGCGGCATTTGGACCTAACGGTGCTATGCCGCATTACCAAGCCACAGAAAAAAGCTTTGCCTGGATACAAGGCAATGGTTTGTTGCTGATAGATTCCGGCGGCCAGTACTGGGGCGGTACGACTGACATCACGCGAGTTGTGCCGGTAGGGCAGATTAGCACCGCTGAAAAACGGGATTTCACCCTCGTACTGAAAGGCATGATCCAGTTGTCTCAGGCTGTTTTTCCTATAGGGGTTACGGGTCAACAACTGGATGTTTTGGCGCGATTGCCGTTGTGGCGTGAAGGTCTAGAGTTTGGGCATGGAACAGGGCATGGTGTAGGCTATTTCCTGAACGTGCACGAAGGTCCACAGTCTATTTCATGGCGCGGTAGACCAGCCAAACCTGTAGCCATGCAGCAAGGTATGGTGACTTCCAATGAGCCTGGTTTGTATAGGGCAGGGCAGTGGGGTATTCGTATAGAAAACTTAGTGGTGGCGCAGCCTGCGTTTAGTACTGAGTTTGGCGATTTCCTACGCTTTGAGACCCTAACGCTATGCCCCATCGATACGCGTTGTATCGAACGTTCTTTATTAACGCAAGAGGAGGTGCAGTGGCTAAATACGTACCACGCTGAGGTGCGTGATCGCTTGTCTCCGCTCTTGCAAGGCGAGGCTTTAGAGTGGCTGCAACAGCAGACACAAGCCTTGTTGTAAAACAGGTGCAGCCGGGTCAGTTTGTTTCACCTGACCCATGGTTGCCGTTATAATCCAAATTTCCCGCTATAGCCTGATCTAACCCTCAGGCGTCTATCGAAATGACCACCAAATATGTATTTGTAACAGGGGGGGTAGTCTCCTCTCTGGGTAAAGGCATTGCTGCGGCATCACTGGCCGCGCTACTCGAATCTCGCGGTTTGCGTGTCACCATGCTCAAGCTGGATCCTTATATCAACGTGGACCCAGGCACCATGAGCCCTTTCCAGCACGGCGAAGTCTTCGTGACCGAAGACGGTGCGGAAACTGATTTGGACTTAGGACACTACGAACGATTCATCTCTACCAAAATGCGCAAGGTGAATAACTTCACCACCGGTAAGATCTATGAATCCGTTCTGCGCAAAGAGCGTCGTGGCGATTACTTGGGTAAAACCGTTCAGGTTATTCCTCACATCACCAATGAAATTCAAGACTTCATCATGCGTGGCGCCAAAGCGGCCTACAACGGTGAGGCCGATGTTGCGATTGTTGAAATTGGCGGCACTGTAGGGGATATTGAGTCCTTGCCGTTCTTGGAAGCTGTGCGTCAGATGGGCTTGCGTCTGGGACGTAACCACACCGCTTTGGTGCACCTGACTCTGGTGCCATTCATTCAATCCGCTGGCGAACTGAAAACTAAACCTACTCAGCACTCTGTACAGAAGCTGCGTGAAATTGGTTTGTTCCCTAATGCATTGTTGTGCCGTGCAGACCGAGAAATTCCGCCTGATGAGCGCGCGAAGATTTCCATGTTCTCTAACGTGCCTTTGGATGCTGTGATTTCCGTATGGGATGCTACCTCCATCTACAAGATTCCTGCCATGTTGCACAAACAAGGTTTGGATCAGTTGGTATGTGATGCGTTGGCAATTTCTCCGCCACCTGCTGATTTGACCATGTGGGACAACTTGGTGGATGCGTTGGAGCACCCAGAGCACGAAATTACCATCGGTATGGTAGGTAAGTATGTTGAGCTGACAGAGTCCTACAAATCGCTAAGCGAGGCGTTGATTCACGCAGGTATTCACACACGCACCAAAGTTAAAATTCAGTACATCGACTCCGAAGACATCGAGCGTGATGGCACAGCGTGCTTGGAAGGCCTGAGTGCCATTCTGGTACCTGGTGGTTTCGGTAAACGTGGTACAGAAGGCAAAATTACGGCTATTCGTTATGCCCGTGAAAACAAGGTGCCTTACTTGGGTATTTGTTTGGGTATGCAATTGGCTGTGATCGAGTTTGCTCGTCATGTGGCTGGTTTGGGTGGTGCTAACAGTACGGAGTTCGATCCTTCCGCAGCGCACCCGGTAGTAGCATTGATTACCGAATGGCAAGATCGCGATGGCAAGGTAGAGCACCGTAGTCAAGAAGATGACTTGGGTGGCACCATGCGTAAAGGCGCACAACGTTGCCCAGTAAAAGAGGGTACTCGTGCTGCTAGCATCTATGGCCCAGAGGTTAACGAGCGTCACCGTCACCGCTACGAAGTGAACAACGCTTATGTGCCTAGACTGGAAGAGGCTGGTTTGGTGATCAGTGCACGTACTCCTACTGAGAACTTGCCTGAAATCATGGAAATTCCAACTCATCCATGGTTCATGGGTGTGCAGTTCCACCCAGAGTTCACCTCTACACCGCGCGATGGTCACCCGCTGTTCATCAGTTTTGTTAAGGCTGCTTTGGCAAATTCACGCTAAGGCGGTATGTGTCTGTTAGCTTGCATGGCGAGCTAACAGACGTCACTGGACTATGTCTGGTGAGTAAAGTTTTGTTTATCAGGAGCTGCTATGGAATTATGTGGTTTTCAGGTTGGTCTCAATAGGCCTTTCTTCCTGATCGCTGGTCCATGTGTGATTGAGTCACGTCAAATGGCGTTTGATACCGCCGGTGTGCTGAAAGAAATCGCAGATGAATTGGGGATTCCATTCATTTATAAAAGTTCGTTTGATAAAGCGAACCGCAGCTCCGGCAGTTCGTTTCGTGGTCCAGGTATGCAAGAAGGTTTGCAGATTCTAGCGGATGTACGTGCACACTACGGCGTACCTGTACTAACTGACGTACACGATAAAGATCAAGTGGACGATGTGGCTGCTATTGTGGATGTGCTGCAAACGCCTGCATTTTTGTGTCGCCAAACAGACTTCATTCAAGCTTGTGCCGCGACCTTAAAGCCGGTCAATATCAAAAAGGGCCAGTTTCTGGCACCACATGACATGGTGCATGTGGTAGAAAAAGCGCGTGCAGCTGCCCTTGAAGTGGGCGGCGATGGCGACACCATCATGGTGTGCGAGCGTGGGGCATCGTTTGGGTATAACAACCTAGTATCTGACATGCGTTCGTTAGCGATCATGCGCGAAACAGAATGTCCGGTGGTATTTGATGCGACGCACTCGGTACAGTTACCGGGTGGGCAAGGCAGCAAATCAGGTGGACAAAGCGAGTTCGTTCCTGTATTGGCACGTGCTGCGGTAGCGGTAGGTGTGTCTGGGTTGTTTATGGAAACACACCCAGATCCAAGCAAGGCCCTCTCTGACGGCCCTAATGCCGTGCCCCTACATTTGATGCCTGCATTGCTGCGTAGTCTGAAAGAGATTGATCAGATTGTGAAGCAGGATGGCGGCTTGCTAGAAGAAAATTGGAAGTAACACCTAGGAGACAACATGGCAGCGTATATTATTGCCAATGTGGATGTAACGGATCCGGAACGCTATAAAGTCTATCAACAGCTTTCTACCCATGCGATGAAAACGCATAATGTAAAGCTGTTGGCGCGTGGTGGGGAAACTCTGGCCTTGGAAGGCAATGCCCCTAGGCGTACAGTAGTGATTGAGTTTGAAACGATGGAAGCTGCAGAAGCTTTCTATAACTCACCTGAATACCTGGCTGCGCGTCAGGCTCGTGAGAATATTGCCCACATGACCATGTACGTGGTGCAAGGGGTGTAATCATCCCACTATAAGATGAAAGAAACTGACTGAGTAGGTACTTTTAATACATACACACCATAAAGAGTTAGGTGGGTCAGGTACTTTATAATTCTTATACCAGCATGAACATTCTTGCCGGATTTGTGGCAACAGCAACAGATCCGGTTCGTTTTTATCAGCGTTATCGCTAACACCAAAGCAGGACTGTCAAAACATGAGTGCTATCGTAGATATTATCGGCCGTGAAATTCTGGATTCACGTGGCAACCCAACCGTTGAATGTGACGTATTACTAGAATCTGGTGCTATGGGGCGTGCCTCCGTACCTTCAGGCGCCTCTACCGGTGCGCGTGAAGCTCTGGAACTGCGTGATGGCGATGCTAGCCGTTATTTGGGTAAAGGCGTATTGCGCGCTGTTGAAAACCTGAACACAGAGATTTCTGAAGCGTTGATCGGTTTGGATGCGCAAGAGCAAACATTTATCGACCGTACTCTGATCGACTTGGATGGTACTGAAGATAAAAGCCGTTTGGGTGCTAACGCCATGTTGGCTGCCAGTATGGCTGTAGCACGTGCTGCTGCAGACGATTCAGGTTTGTCCTTGTACCGTTACTTCGGTGGTAGCGGCCCAATGCAAATGCCTGTACCGATGATGAACGTAATCAACGGTGGTGCACACGCTAACAACACCTTGGATATGCAAGAATTCATGATTCTGCCTATAGGTGCTCGTAGTTTCCGTGATGCATTGCGCATGGGTGCTGAAGTATTCCACGCACTGAAAAAAATCATCGACAAACAAGGCATGTCTACAGCGGTGGGTGACGAGGGTGGTTTTGCTCCTAACGTCGCTAACCACGAAGCAGCTATCCAAATGATTCTGCAAGCGATCAACGATGCTGGCTACGAAGCTGGTTCACAAATCGCTTTGGGTCTGGATTGTGCAAGCTCCGAGTTCTTCCGTGATGGTAAATATCATCTGGCAGGCGAAGGCGGCGTATCGCTGACAGCACAAGAGTTCGTTAACCTGTTGGAAAGCTGGTGCGACAAGTACCCTATCATCTCTATCGAAGATGGTATGGCTGAAGACGACTGGGAAGGTTGGAAAATCCTGACTAACCAACTGGGCAAAAAAGTGCAGTTGGTAGGTGATGATTTGTTCGTGACCAACACCAAAATCCTGAAAGAAGGTATTGATCTGGGTGTGGCAAACTCTATCCTGATCAAAATCAACCAGATCGGTACACTGACAGAAACTTTTGCTGCTATCGAAATGGCAAAACGTCATGGTTACACTGCGGTGATTTCCCACCGTTCCGGTGAAACTGAAGACTCCACCATTGCTGATATCGCTGTAGCGACTAACGCTATGCAGATCAAAACAGGCTCCTTGTCTCGTTCCGATCGTATGGCTAAGTACAATCAGTTGCTGCGTATCGAAGAAGAGCTGGCTGATGTAGCGTCCTACCCAGGCCGTAGCGCTTTCTACAACTTACGTTAAGCGCCACAAGGGGATGAGGTACACTCTCATTCCCCTTATAGGAAACACCCATGCGCCTGCTTCTGCTTATTCTGATTGTGCTGAACCTCGTTACGCAATATGCGTTGTGGTTTGGTAAGAGTGGCTGGGAGCGGGTGCATGATATGCAGGCTAGGTTAGAAGAGCAGCAAGAAATTAATGCTGCGCTACAAGCGCGTAACAATGCGCTATTAGCTGAAGTACAAGATCTTAAAAGCGGTACGCAAGCGATTGAAGAGCGTGCCAGATCAGAGTTGGGTTTGCTGCACAATAATGAAATCTATGTGCAAATCCTGCCGCCAGACAATACGCCTTAATAGCAGCACGTAGCTCCTTCACAGGTCGTTTCTCCTGACAATAAATCACCGGATTCCGTAGGCTCGGAAGGCGTGAGCGTGGGCTCATCTATGGTGGATTCAGGTGATGAGGGTGTAGAGGGAGGTGCTTCTGCTCCTGTTCCTTTCCCCGGTGTGGGTGGAGTGTTTTGTTGCTCAGCAGACATAAAGCTGCGCGGCAGCTCTGGGTACCACGCGAGTGAGCCTATTGCTGTGCTACTGACACGCTGTATAGGGCTATGTTCAGATAGCGGCCATTGAATAGGATGGCTTTGCATAGGTAGGCTGGCATGCAGACGTATAGGCACTAGTCCTTGCGCCTTACCTTGTTGTAGATAGGCGTTGGTATCAGTAGGCCACAGTAAACGCACCAGAGCGCGGCTAAATGCTAAGGACGGTTCATACCAAAAGATTAACTGTGTGTGCAGTGTGTTGGCACCAAAGATGCTTTGCTGGGTATGGCGACCTTTGTTATTCAGGTGTTGTACTAACTGATGCTGTGTATTGATGTGTTTGTAGCCTGTGCTGCTGCGTCGCGTCAGGATTTTGTCTTCGTGTTGAGCGAAGTCTTGATCGCTGGGTGATAACTGCCAAAGCCTCCATGCATCAAAGCCATAACGCGATGAGAAGCGTTGGTAATAGTGTTGTTGACGTTGTTCAGAGCCCCACCACGTGGCAGCCGTACGATCAAACTGTTGCTGCATTGCCTTGAGTTGCAGATTAAGCGTAATGCCCGCTCTGTTGCTTTCTTGAAGGGCTAGCAGTAATACCTGATGCAGCATCCATGCGCGAGTGGCGTCGTAGCCCACTACAAGCAGGGTACAGAGTACCGTTGCCATAAGCAGAAACTCTACGCTGCTGGCACCAGATTGTTTGATGGATGGGGAAAGTAGGGAGGACATGGCAGGAATAATTAAATAGACAAAAGCCTATTCAGTATTCCTGCAAAGAGCACGCTTCAGGGATGCGGGGGCGGGTTTTAGCCTTGGCTAAAACTGCTTAGAAAAAGAAGCGGTCACACACCACATATAACCACCATGCGGCAGTTAGGATAAGGCTTAGTAGTACGGCAGCACTGCCTAAGTCTTTGGCTCTACCCAGCAAAGGGTTGTGTTCTAGGCTGATGCTATCTGCCAGTGCTTCTATAGCGCTGTTGATCAGTTCAACAATCAGGACGATGACAATGCAGGCGCATAGAAGAAAGACTTCGGTGATGTTGCGGCCCAAGAAAAATGCCGTGGGCAGCAAAATAATGGCTAAGAAAAGCTCTTGTCTAAAGGCGGCTTCATATTGAAAAGCGGCGCGCAAACCTTGTATTGAATACATAAAGGCTTTTAGTACGCGTTGCATACCGCCGCTACTTTTATAAGGAGAATTCATATTAATGCAGAGTTTTATCGCCAGACAGTAGATTATCTGGATTATCAATGAAAAGGCTGGCGCAATCTACGGGGTCAAACTGGTAGGGTTTGCCGCAGAAGTTGCAAGATATCTCTACTACGTCGCGTTCTTGCAGTATATCTTCGACTTCTGCTTTGCCTAGCATATGCAGCATATTGGCGACTTTTTCTCTGGAACAAGGGCAATGCCATTGTATGGACAGGCCTTCTAGTTCTAGTAGTTCCTCTTCCCAGAACAGTCTATGAATCAGAGTTTGTGGGTGTAAGTCGCGTAATTCTTCGGGTTGTATGGTGGCAGCTAAGTGCAGGGCACGTTCCCAGCTTTGGTCTACGTTGGCTTCAGCAGGTGTACCGCCTTGGCCAGGCAGTTTTTGTAGCAGCAGACCTACTAAGCGATGGTCTGAGGCATTTAACCAAATGCGGGTGTCTAGCTGCTCAGAGTGCAGCATGTAGTCTTCCAAGGCTTGGGCAATGCTTTCGCCAGTCAACGGCACAATACCTTGGTAGGGTTGCATGTGAGGGTTGTGGGCGGATGGGTCCAGCACCACAATGAAACGCCCTTGGCCTGTTTGGTTAATCAGTTCTTGCATGGTGGCTTGGTCGGCAATGACCGCATCTTCACGCAACGAGGCTGTGGCACGGATATTCAGGTCGGCAGTGCATTCAACAACGAGCAACGCTACGGGGCCATCCCCTTGAACTTGCAATACTAACGAGCCGTCGAACTTTAGGTTACTGGCCAGCAAAATAGCGGCCGCGGTCAGTTCGCCTAGCAGAGTGCGTACAGCAGCAGGTAGGGTTTGGTGCTCCAAGCCTGTTTGCCAGGCTTCTTCTACATAGACGGTTTGTACTCTGGTGCTACGGTCGGCAAATAGATATTTTTTTAACTCGTCGTTCATGAAAATGCTCAGAATGGGGTAAAACAGGTGAATACGCGTGAGGTTAGGCGGTCTTGCCTTGTTGTTTGGTGATTCGGGCTTGAAGGTCTACCAAGCGCGTACCGGCTAGGCGGTCATGCATGAAAAGCCCATCTTTGTCGAACCAGCTCCATACAAAAATACTGAAAGGAGCGGCAACAATAAGAAGATCGGTGGAGGCGTAACCGGTTAGCGTGGACAAGTACTGTACAAGCAGCGCGCAAGCCAAAGGAATGGGCCACATCAAGAGGTAGCGTAGCAGCAGCTGTACATAGCCAGGTTTGGTACCTTGTTTGGTTTCCAGCCTGATATACCATGTTTTCATGGGGAGAGTCTGGCCCGCACGACGCCATGCCAACATGAAATAGAGGCCAATAGCGAGGAATATGAGGAATTGCCGACTATGCCGCAAATACAGAGCGTGGTAGCTCTTGGTCGCGTAGTCAAAGATTAAGCCAACCAAGAAAACGATACCGAAAAGCAAAATGCTTTCGTACATCATGGAGGCAAAGAGACGGCGACGGCTAGGAACAGGAAGCGAAACGGGTACTGCTGAGGAGGCCATTACACGGTGTAACCTAATAAGCGTAAAGACACTATTATCCCGCAAATATGGCACTAAAGGGAGTGTGGTGACAATAGCAATTTACTGTCACCCAAACATCCATATTCTGATTACTTGAAGAAGAATCGGAACAGGTTTTTCAATGCCAACAATGGGCGAAAACGCATTTGCTCTGCCATTGCTTCGTTTAGCAGTTGGCGTTCCAGTTCGTCGGACATAGCAGCTTGAGCGTTGTAATGAGTCATGATAGTACTCACAGTTGGTTAAGGGTTAACCCTATTATAGGGTTAACCCTTAACTTTGCTCAAGTCTTATGAGAGCAGTTGTTGTACAACCGCTATGCTTTGTTACCGATACCCAGCAGCGACCATTTCAAACGAGAACAAGCGACATTCCAGCGAGCCGTTATACAGCGGAATACGGCGTTTGGGCTTGAGGCGCATTTGGTTAGGCAGAGTAAGGTCGCTAGTAATGACGTTGATGTTCCAGCCAGCGTAGTGCTGCTTCAACCAGGCAGACCAATCGCGCCAGAAGGCTTCTTGGTTGCCTTCTAAACGCTCACCGTAAGGGGGGTTACTGATCAGCCAGCCTTCCTCGGCTATAGGCAGAGCTTCTAAGGCATTACCTACCTCGAAACGTACCGTGTCAGGGGTAAGGTGAGCGCGTTCTAAGTTGCGTTTGGCAGCGTCAATAACGGCTGGGTCTAGGTCGTAACCTACTAATGGAGCTTCCAGCTTAGGGGCAATACGCGAGCGGGCATCTTCTTTGAGATCGCGCCACATACGGTCATCGTGTATGCGCAGACGTTCAAAGTGGAAAGGACGCCAGATACCGGGAGGGGCTCCCAAGGCAATCCATGCAGCCTCAATTAAGATGGTGCCGCTACCGCAGAATGGGTCCATTAATGGAGCAGAGGGATCCCAGTCTGACAGTGCTAAGAGGCCAGCAGCCAAGTTTTCACGTAAAGGCGCTTCGCCTTTGTTGTGACGCCAGCCGCGTTTGAATAAGGACTCGCCACTGGTATCCAGGTACAGCGTAGCGCTGGTGGCATCTAAAAATAGATGTACTTTAGCGTCTGGGCGTACGGTATCAATGCTGGGGCGAGCGCCTTCGCGTTCACGTAAGCGATCACAAATAGCATCTTTGGTGCGCAGGTTGCAGAACTGCAAGCTTTGCATAGGGCTGCGAATGGCTGAGGTGTCTACACGTAAGGTGTCATCTGGGCCAAACCATTGTTCCCATGGTGTAGCGTGCGCCAAAGCATAAATATCGTCTTCGTTATGTACAGGGGCCTTGGCCAGCTGTATCAAAATGCGTGTAGCGATACGGGAATATAAGTTGGCTTTTAGTACGCCTTGCCAGTCGGTGGTGAAATGACAGCCACCTTTACCTAATTTGGCGTTTTCATAGCCCAATGCCTGTAATTCAGCTTCTAACACTTCTTCCATGCCTTGTGGGCAAGGAGCAAACACAGGAAATTGTTGAGTGGTAGAGAAGCCAGACTCAGGTTTGCGTCGGAAACTACCGCCTGAGCGAGGAGCATCATCGCGCGGGTGAGGGCGTCTAGCTGGGCGCTCATCATCATTGCGTGTACGTGCTGGGGCATCGTAAGCAGCGGATCGTCGTTGAGGGCGTTCCTCGTTGCGATCATTGCGGCTGAAGGGGGCTCCCTCAGTAGGGCGACGATTGGGACGCTCGGAGCGATCTCGTTGTTCACCGGCTGCTGCGGGGCGGCGAGGACGGTCTGAACGGTCTCTGTCACCTTGTGGGCCACTGCTAGAGCGGCCTGCTGGACGTTTGCTTGCGGCGAAGCGCGATGCTGGGCGTGTAGGCTCTTCTTGAGCTGGTGCATCCGCAGCTTGTTGACGCAGTCTGTTCAATGCCACTTTGGCGCGTGCGCCGCTGCGCAGTTTCGGAGGCGCAGCTGGGTCTACGTCGACCGTAGCGGTTTTCTTAAGTGACAGCGTTTTTTTGGGTTTGTCTTGTTCTGACATGTAGGAAGATCAAAAAGGTTTTAGTACAACGAGTATCAGCACCAGCAGTAGTAGCAGTACAGGAATTTCGTTGAACCAGCGGTAGTACACGTGCGAATGACGATTAGTACCCGCTTGAAAGTGTTGCAACAGTCGCCCACACCAGAAGTGGTAAATCACCAGTATGGCGACTAACAGCAGCTTGGCATGAATCCAGCCTTGGCCGGTACCTATGCCGTAATACAGAAATAGTACAAGACCGGTGGCAATGGTTAGCACGGCCAGCGGGAACATGAAACGGTATAAGCGTTTAGCCATACCCAGCAGCACGGTAGTGGCGGCGGGCTCTTGTGATTGTGCAAGGTTCACATAAATGCGGGGCAGGTAAAACAGCCCCGCAAACCAGGACATCACAAAAAGAATATGAAAAACTTTAGTCCAGAGCATTAACATGCGCGTTTAGCCACGAAGCTGGCCATCCCCCATTAGTACCCATTTTTGTGTGGTTAGGCCTTCTAGGCCTACAGGGCCACGCGCATGCAGACGGTTGGTGGAAATGCCAATTTCGGCACCCAGACCATACTCAAAACCATCTGCAAAACAGGTGGGCAGATTCACATAAACTGAACTGGAATCTACTTCACGTTGGAAGCGTCGTGCAGCGTGCAGATCTTCGGTGACGATAGATTCTGTGTGCTCGGAACTGTAGCGGTTGATATGTTCCATTGCTTCGTCAAGTGAATCTACAATGCGCACGGCCAAAATAGGTGCCAAGAATTCGGTTTCCCAGTCTTCTTCGGTGGCTGGAATAGCTTGGCTAATGAGGGCACAGGTGCGTTCGCAACCACGTAACTCCACGCCTTTATCAGACAGGGCTTTAGCGATATCAGGTAATAGGGCAGGCGCTACATCACTGTGCACCAGCAGGGTTTCTGTAGTGCCGCAAATACCATAGCGATAGGTTTTAGCATTGATCACTATAGGCAGCGCTTTAGCGGGATCGGCTGCTTTGTCTAAGTATAGATGGCAATTACCATCTAAGTGCTTGATCAACGGTACTTTGGCTTCTTCGTTCAGGCGTTGAATCAAGCCTTTACCACCGCGAGGAACGATCACGTCAATGTAATCAGTGAGGCGCACCATCATGCCTACCGCAGCGCGGTCTGTGGTGTCTACCACTTGTACTGCGTCGGCTGGTAGGCCTGCGACGTCTAGACCGTGGCGAATGATTTTCCCTAGGGCAACGTTGGAGTGGAAGGCTTCACTGCCGCCACGCAAGATAGTGGCATTGCCTGATTTCAAACACAAAGCAGCCGCATCAATAGTGACGTTGGGGCGTGATTCGTAAATGATGCCAATAACACCTAGAGGCACACGCATTTGGGCTACCTGCATGCCATTAGGGCGTGTAGTGCTAGGGCCTACCGTACCTACTGGGTCTGGCATGTCAGCAATTTGACGCAAGCCAGTAGCCATGATTTCCAAGGCGCGGTCAGACAGCTTTAAGCGTTCCAGCATAGCGTGCTCCAAACCACGCTCTTGTGCTGCAGCTATATCCAATGCATTAGCAGCTTGCAACTGGGCTTTTTGCTCTTGGATGGCATCCGCCATGCTGCGCAATGCTAACGCTTTGGCGCTACCGGAAGCGCTGCGCATCAAACGGGCGGCGAGTCGGGCTTGTTGTCCCAATAGGTTCATGTGCTCTTGCAGAGTAGACTGCTGAGCGGAAGAGGTAGAGGTATGGGCAGACATAAACGTGTGATTCACTAAAGATTAGGCGGGTGCCTACTCGTTACTATATCGTAGTATGACAGTGTGCGTTAGGGGCGTGTGGCGCGTTGTCCGGCCAAGGCAATGCGTAGGGTGAGACGGGCCATTTCTTCCCATGCATCATCCAATAAATCGGCAGGAGCCAGCCCTTTAATCAGCCTGTCTATTTCGTGAGCGTGTTTCAATGCTTGTGGCCACGCGCGAGCCGGTGTGCGTTGTAAACTTTGGCGCAACAGTTGTTCGCGGGGGCCAAAAACTCGGTTCGTACGCATGGCAGCAGAGACGTCGCCGCCACTGGCTTGTAAAGCGGCTAGGCGTGCGAGTAAACGTATCTCATCACCTACAGCCCACAGCACTAAGGGTAGGGCTTCACCTTCACCTTGCAAGCCGCGCAAAATGGTCAGTGCACGTTGAGCTTGGCCGGCAAGCATGGCGTCTCGTAAATCGAAAATGTTGTAGCGGGCAACGTTCAGTACAGCCGTTTGTACATTTTCTATACTGAGAGCGCCTTCTGGGTATAACAGCCCCAATTTAGCGATTTCTTGAAAGGCTGCTAGTAGGTTGCCTTCCACTTTTTCGGCCAGCCATTCCAGTGCTTCAGGCTCGGCGTGTTGCTGTTGTCGTTTTAAGCGTTGCTGTATCCAGTTAGGCAATGCACGACGTTCTACCAAAGGAACATCTACCCATACGGCTTGGTTCGCCAAGGCTTGAGCCCATTTGCTATTACGGGTGGCGCGATCCAAGCGGGGGAGTTGCAAAATAAAGAGCGAGTCAGGTAACTGTTGATTCGCTAACTGCGTGCTGAGTTCTTGTATGGCGTCGCCGCCAGCCTTACCTGGTTTACCGGTGGGGATGCTGATTTCTATTAGCTGCTTGTCGCCAAACAAGGAAACGGTCTGTGTGGTAGCAAATACCGGGGCCCAGTCGCTGCGTCCATCCATGTCAAAGCGGTGGCGTTCCACGTAGCCTTGTTCGCGAGCTCGTGCACGGATGGTATCAGCACTTTCTACCTGTAGCAGGATTTCATCGCCACAGAGTACAAAGCATTGCGCTAACGGCGTTGCTGACGCCTGCAGCAGTCGCTGCAGGCCATCAGCATCTAGCGTTTGCCCCATACTAGAACACCTCAGTGGTTGGGATATTGTTCAGCAGAAGTTCTTCTGGTGGCAACTGTTGTGGCTGGTTAGGATCAGCCAGTAGCTCAGGTGCCAACGGTAAATCGTCCGGATTGTTGAAGCGTTCAGCCACATCGGGGGCCGTCAAACGACGTACCAGTCGGTCGATGAGCGATTGCTCCATGCTCGCAAACAACGTGGCGATCTCACCCTGTTTGGCCTGTACGGCATCAGGGTTGTACGGCATGTCACGTACGGTTTGCAAAATAGTAGGAGGAATAATTAAGTGGCCACTAGCATCGCTTAACTGATACTGCAGTCTAACGGTCAGTTCGTATTCCTCTACTTGACCCTTAGGATCCAGCGCCAGTTCACGTGTGAGGCGTTGGTTGCTTAACTGAATCAGTTGAGCCTGTGCTTGAGCGGGGTCGTTAACGAACTGCAAGCCGGGTGTATTGGCTTGCAGTACACGTCTAAGCTGAGAGCCGAACGCTGAGTTTTCAGGGATGTTGGTGTACATCACCTGAAACGGTAGCGGAGTTGCGCCTTTTAGCTTAAAACCACACGCGCTAAGCAGCATGACCGCCATTAAGCAAACCCCCACCCAGAGGACGCGTTGTCTGGCAGAAAAAAACGACATGGAGTGAAGGTTTGCCATGAGGGTTATCCTACAACGTTGACCATACGACCAGGCACCACAATGATGCGCTTGGGCTCACGGCCTTCTAGGAACTTAGCAACAGCAGGATGTGCTGCAGCCAATTGTTCTATGTCTGTTTTGCTGGCGCCGTTAGCAACAGTGATGTTGCCACGCAATTTGCCATTTACCTGTAATGGCAATTCGATTTCGTCAGCAATCAGTGCTTTCTCATCAACGGAAGGCCAAGCGGTATCCAGCAAGTCGCCGTGTTGGGCAGCGTAGCCCAGCTCATTCCAGAGTAACCAGCAAATGTGTGGCACGACGGGGTAGAGTACACGCAACAAGACAGAGGTGGTTTCAGCCAGAGCGCTGTGATCAGCTGCAGTGTCTTCCAATGTGGCGTCTTCCAGCGTGTTCAGCATTTTCATGCAGCCAGAAACCACAGTGTTGTACTGGATGCGCTGGTAATCGTACTCAATTTGTTTCAGCAGACCGTGCACTTCTAAACGCAGTTTTTTCGCAGCAGAGCTAAGGCCAACTGCGTCAACTGGTTGTTGCAACCCTGTACGCAAGTTGGCGTTGTGTTTGTGTACGAACGACCAAAGTCTGCGCAAGAAGCGGTTAGCACCGTCTACACCGGAGTCGGCCCACTCTAGTGTTTGCTCTGGAGGGCTAGCAAACATCACAAACAAACGGGCTGTATCAGCACCCATGCTGTCAATCAGCGATTGTGGGTCTACACCGTTGTTTTTGGATTTGGACATGGTGCCAATACCACCGTAATCCACAGCAGAGCCGTCAGATTTCAGTTTGGCACCAATCACTGCGCCTTTGGCGTCGTGTATGTCTTCTACGTCTTCAGGCCAGAAGTACTCAATACCACCTTTTTCAGTGCGGCGAGAATAAATATGGTTCAAGACCATCCCTTGGCACAGCAACTTGGTAAAGGGCTCATCAAAGTTGATCATGCCCAAGTCACGCATGACTTTGGTCCAGAAGCGTGCGTACAGCAAGTGCAATACGGCGTGCTCGATACCACCGATGTACTGGTCCATAGGCATCCAGTAATCATTGCGAGCATCTACCATTGCTTCAGGGTTTTTAGCCGATGCATAGCGCATGAAGTACCAGGAAGAGTCCACGAAGGTATCCATGGTGTCGGTTTCGCGACGTGCTGGTTTGCCGCAGGATGGGCAAGCACATTTCAGGAAGGCTTCGTCTTTGTTCAGCGGGTTGCCGCTACCATCAGGAATCAGGTGCTCAGGCAGTACGACGGGCAGATCTTTCTCTGGTACGGGTACGGGGCCGCAGGATTCACAGTGAATGATAGGGATAGGTGTACCCCAGTAACGCTGACGGGAAATACCCCAGTCGCGCAGACGGTAGGTGGTTTGTTTCTCACCCAAGCCTTTTGCATTCAGGTCAGCAGCAATCGCATCTACAGCAGCTTTATGGTTTAAGCCATTGTATTTGCCCGACTCAATGGTTTGGCCTTGTTGCTTGTCGCCATACCAGTCGTCCCATTGAGTGGTGCTATATTCTTTGCCTTCTACGGCAATAACTTGCTTGATAGGCAGATCGTATTTCAGAGCGAAAGCAAAGTCGCGTTCGTCGTGAGCTGGTACGCCCATAACAGCGCCGTCACCGTAGCTCATCAAAACGTAGTTACCCACCCAAATGGCGACTTGTTCGCCAGTTAATGGATGCGTCACGAACAGGCCTGTAGGCATACCTTCTTTTTCACGGTTGGCAATATCCACTTCGGATGTGCCGCCCAGTTTGCATTGCTCAATAAAGGCAGTTAGCTCTGGGTTGTTGCGTGCGGCATGGCTAGCCAGCGGGTGCTCAGGAGCCACCGCGCAGAAAGTGACGCCCATGATGGTGTCAACGCGTGTAGTAAATACATACATGCGGCCATCTTGGATCAGTTTGCCATCGTCGCCTTTGATATCGTGTGTGAATGCAAAGCGAACACCTTCACTCTTACCAATCCAGTTTTCTTGCATCAGACGTACGCGCTCAGGCCAGCCTGGCAGTTTGTGTTGTACGTGATCCAGCAATTCTTCAGCGTAATCGGTAATGCGCAGATAGTAGCCAGGGATCTCACGTTTTTCAACGGGAGCACCAGAGCGCCAGCCACGACCATCAATCACTTGCTCGTTAGCGAGTACGGTTTGATCTACAGGGTCCCAGTTCACTACCTGAGTTTTGCGGTAGGCAATGCCTTTTTCCAGCATTTTCAGGAACAGCCATTGGTTCCACTTGTAGTAGTCTGGGTCGCACGCACACATTTCGCGGGACCAGTCTATGGCTAAGCCCATGGACTGCATCTGCTTCTTCATGTAAGCGATGTTGTCGTATGTCCATTTTGCGGGCGGGACTTTAGATTTGATGGCCGCGTTTTCAGCGGGCATACCAAAAGCATCCCAGCCCATAGGCATTAGCACGTTATAGCCACGCATACGTAGTTGGCGAGCCATTACGTCGTTGATGGTGTAGTTACGTACGTGGCCCATGTGTAGCTTACCGCTGGGGTAAGGTAGCATGGAGCACGCATAAAACTTGGGCTTTAGCGATCCATCAGCATTCGTGGCATGTTCACTGACACGGTATGCATCGCGTGATTGCCAGTTTTCCTGGGCGCGATGCTCGACTTCGGTGTGACTATAACGTTCCTGCATGTATATGACCAAAAAAATGGTGGGCAAACCCTCATTATATGCTGCATTGTCAAGGTGGACAGGGGGAGTGACCAGATATGTGCGCTTTTGTTGTGCTAATACCCGATAGGTCCCCTGTTAGCGGCTAAAGGCGCGGCGTGGCCAACCACATAATAGGCAGCAGAGCAGGCCGCATAGCAAAATGGTGTGGCCCAACGCTTGATACCAACCTGTGAGTAATAAACCAAACCCTATTAATAGGTAATACATCAGCCCGAATACTGCACCGGCGCTGCCTAACTGCCCGGCGTAGGCCGTGAGGGCTTGACCCAACACATTGGGGATAGCCATGCCAAAGGCAATGACGACTACTGTCATAGGTGCTAAGAGCCACAGCGATTGCTGTAGGGCGAGTACGCCAGCACCACCTGCAACAACTAAGAAAGCGGCTAGAGCTTGTAGTTGGTTGCTGGTGTAATTACGCTGCAAGAGTTGTCGATTTAGCCATGCTCCTAGGGCGGAACCTGCGGCTAAAGCGGCGCCGCTATACCCATACAGGGCCGCGTCTAAGCCGGCGCGTTGAAACAAGAATGGACCAATAGAGTAATAGCTAAGCAAGGCGATATTAAAAGCGGCGACTAATAAGGCGGAGCGCCAAATGTTTAGGTCTATCAACATTGTGCGTAGCGTTTTATAAAACGAGACTCTGGCTTGATTTACTGGGCGGCTTTCAGTGAGTGACACACCACTCCAACTGACAAGTACTATGGCCAAAGTAAGCAGACTGATCATCACGCCACTGTAGCCGAACCAGCGTGTTAGTCCAGCGCCTGTAAATAAACCAATGGCGGGGCTAAGTGCTAATGCCATCCCTACCAATGAAAAAACTTTGGCCAGCTCTGGGCCTTTGTAGTGGTCGCGTAAAATGGTTTGGCTGACGACTGAGCCGGCGGCAGCGCCTATAGCAGCGACGGCTTGTGTTAGTAATAACTGGGTGAAAGAACTCACCATTAAGGCGGCGATTGTGGCGGCGCTGTATAACAACAAGGCTGCCAGCATAGCTGGTCGGCGGCCAATCCTGTCACTCACGAAGCCCCACAGCATAACGCCAGCAGCAAATGCTAGAAAATACACAGTCATGGCTTGCGAGGCGGCTTCGGCAGGCACGTTAAAGGTCTTGCTAAAGTCGGTGAGGGCGGGGCTATACAGTGTTTGTGCTAGTTGTGGAAACATTAGCAACACAATCAATAGCGCGAGGGGGGCTTTGTTTGTGGTCTTCATTTTTTGTGTGAATAAAAAGTAATGACCGTATTGTGAGCATTTTTGGTTTGTCCTATTATCGCTTTAATGACAATTTATAAATGAAATAAGACAAATGGCCTGGTTGCAAGCGGATGATTTTTTTGATGCGGATGCGCATAAGGCTGCTGTGGTAGGTATAGCGGCTACTTTGGGTCAGCATGACTCGGGTGTGCATCAGCACAGGCGAGGGCAGTTGCTCTATGCGCGTAAGGGCTGCATACGTATAACCTTGGCGGATCAGGTGTGCTTGTTGCCTCCGTCGCGTGCGGCGTGGATTCCGCCGTCAACGGCCCACAGGGCAGTAATGAAAGAAGTGGTGGATTATCGCTCGTTGTATTTCTCTGCTGAGTTGAGCTATGCGCTGGGTGCAGAGGTGTGCGTGATAACGGTGAGTCCGTTGTTAGAGGCGGTGCTAGAGCCTATGGCACAGGCGGCTTTTGATCAAGATTGGTCAGAGGGGTACTATGCACATTTGTTGGGTTTGTGTTTGTACGAGATGCGTGAGGCGTCTAGGCAGCCTACGGTATTGCCTTTGCCACGCGATAGACGGTTGAAGGTGCTTGTGGATCAGCCGGAGCGTTTACCACCTGAGTTGCAGGAACTGGAGCGTGAGGTGGGGGCTAGTGCTAGAACCATCAGCCGTATTTTTAGTAAAGAAACCGGCATGAGCTATCAGCAGTGGCGACAGCAGTGGCGGGTGATGCGCGCTATAGAGCTATTGGCTATTGGTAAAAGCTACGGCTATACCGCGACGATGTTGGGCTTTCAGAGTGAAAGCGCTTTCGTGGCATTTTTTAAGGGGATGTTAGGTAGTACGCCCAGAGAGTTTCTGAAAGGGTAGGTGTGGTGATCAAAGTGATAGACGCAAAAAAAGCCCTGTAAAAACAGAGCTTTTTTGTGCCGTAGTAGCTCACGGATACGGGGTGAACCGTACCGAAACAGACTTATTTCAGTCGTGTTTCTTTGTACTCTACGTGTTTACGTACAACTGGATCAAACTTTTTGATCACCATTTTTTCTGGTGTATTACGTTTGTTTTTAGTTGTTGTGTAGAAGTGACCGGTACCCGCTGTGGATTCCAGTTTGATTTTCTCACGAATGCCTTTGGCCATGATGGGCTCCTTTTAATCAGTGCAGGCTAACGCTTAAACGCGTTCGCCACGAGCGCGCAAATCTGCCAATACAGCATCAATGCCGTTTTTGTCGATCAGACGAACAGCTTGAGTGGAGAGACGCAGACGAACCCAACGGTTTTCACTTTCAACCCAGAAACGACGGGATTGCAGGTTTGGAAGAAAACGACGTCTAGTTTTGTTGTTAGCGTGTGAAACATTGTTGCCCGACATTGGGCCTTTTCCGGTAACTCGGCATACGCGTGCCATGGTAATACCCCTTAAGAGTCTAATTCGGCTACCGCACCATAAGCCAGTCAAAAATAAGAGATGCTGAACTGTTAGTAACGCGGTTTAAGCACTTCAAAGCCCAAACAAAAACTGCAGGACTAATAAAATCGTTCTAAAGCAGAATATTCTAATATGAATAAAGCTGCTAAATCAAGTTTCGGGATTGAGTCTGTGAGCGATGCGGCTTGAAAGCCACGACAAAGAGGCACAGCACGCCAATACGCTCACCATTGGGAGCACATTTTCGCTATGCCAGAGGCTCATGGACAAACCTGCTAATGCACCGCCCATCATTTGCAGTGTGCCCATGCAGGCAGAAGCAATGCCTAAGCGGTGCCCTTGTTTATTGAGGGCTAGGGCTGAAGCGTTGGGGTAGATGAAGCCCAAGCTCGCCATAAAGCCCATCAAGCAGAACATGAGGCTATACAAATTGATCCAGCCCACCAGCGTGAGAGCAAGTGAAATAAAAATAAAGCCCACTAATGTGTTTTCGGCAGCCAACAACAACTGTGATGGTGTATAGCGGCTCAGTAACCGTGCGCTGAATTGCGATGCAATGATGAATGACAGCGCATTCAAGCCAAACAGCAGACCAAAATAGGCGGGGTCTATATTCATCTGACTGATAAAGACACGCGCTGAGCCGCTGATGTAGGCGAACATGCTGGCTGAACCCAGGGCCGCAGCAAGGCTGTAGAAGATAAAGCTACGATCACCTAATAGCTCTACATAGGTACGTACGATGAATCCAGGGCGTAGTGGGTTGACTCGATCAGGTGTCAGGCTTTCTTTCAGGCTAACAATAGTCGCAATGCATAGGCACAGGCTGGCAACGCCCATCAGTACAAAAATTAGTGACCAACTGCCCAAACGTAGTAACTGCCCACCAATAATGGGTGCCAAGATAGGCATGGCTCCCATCACGAGCATAATCATGGAGAGTGCCTTGGCGGCATCACGGGTTTCAAATTTGTCGCGAATAATGGCGCGTGGGATAGCCATACCGGCTGCACCGCCAAAGGCCTGTACGATGCGCCACATGCTGAGTTCCTCGATGGATGTGCTGAGGGCGCAGCCAAATGATGCTAGAGAAAACAGGGTAACCCCAAAAACCAAAGGGATTTTTCTGCCAAATCTATCGGCTACGGGGCCATAGATTAGTTGTGCACAGGCAATGCCAATCAGATAGCTAGCAAGTGTGCGTTCTACATCGCCTTCCGTGGTGTTCAAGTCACGCGCAATAGAAGGAAATGCGGGTAAATACATGTCAATGGCTAGGGGACCAAGGGCTGTAAGCAATCCTAGTAATATCAACCACTTAGGTATGTTTTTGTTGAGACTTGATCGAGATGATGCTGCAGGCATGTAGGTAGGCTTGAGGGGGGGAGAGAGAGAAATAGATACCAATGAATGAGAGCACAAAAGCAGAGTTAGGTGCTACAGTAATTCTGCATAAATGCTGCGGCCAAGTGTAGCACGAGGCTGTAGTGTTCGAGGCGCCATAGAGGTAGCAGGCGTAACGCATTCTTCAGTTAAACACAGAACTTGGGAGGCGGGTTTGAGCTCTATTTCAGAGATGGTTGAGTCAAAACTGGCAAAGTTGCCAGTGGTGGTTAATCTTACGTTGCCAGATGGCAGCAGAGTGGGGCCAGAAGACGCACAGTTGGCTCTGCATGTGAAAGATATGGCCACTTTAGCGTTGTTATCGGCGGGGCAGGTTGGCAGCCTGGGTGAGGCATATGTGGAAGGTACCTTTGATTTCAAAGGCTCCATTCGTGATCTGATGATAGCTGCGGCAGCTATTTTGCCTGATACCCCTATTAATCAAGCTAAAGCTGGTGCATTCACAGGGTTAATCAGTCGCTTACGTTCCATTTGGCGACACACGCTTGAGCGCGATGCCAAGCAGATACAGTTTCACTACGATTTATCCGATGATTTTTATGGATTGTGGCTAGATCCACGGCGTGTGTATTCGTGTGCTTACTATAAAGAGCAGGATTTCACGTTAGCACAAGCACAAGAAGCAAAGCTGGATCATATTTGCCGCAAATTGAAATTGCAGTCTGGAGAGCAATTTCTAGATGTGGGGGCTGGCTGGGGTGGTCTACTGTTGTGGGCAGCGGAACATTACGATGTAGATGCCACAGGTATTACCTTATCTAAGAACCAGCATGCGTACGTAAACAAGCTGATAGAACAAAAGGGCTTGGGTGGCAGGGTACGTATGGAGCTGTTGGACTACCGCAAGTTGGTAGGTTCCAGACAGTTCGATAAGATAGCGTCCGTGGGCATGTTTGAACACGTGGGTAGGGCGCAGTTGGGCGGCTACTTTTCCACGTTGCGCAGCTTGTTAAAGCCCGGCGGCCTGATACTGAATCATGGTATTACCTCGGGTGGGGTAGAGCACGATCAGCTCGGTGCAGGTATGGGCGATTTCATCGAGAAATACATTTTCCCCGGTGGTGAGCTTACTCACATTAGTTATGTGCTGCGTTATTTAGCAGAAGGTGGCTTAGAAGATCTAGACGTAGAAAACCTACGCCCACATTACGCCCGAACATTGTGGGCATGGAGTAGTGCGCTAGAAGAGCAACTAAATGAAGCCAGTACGATTTTAGCGGGTGAGCAGGGCTTGAAATCATTGCGTGCATACCGTGTGTATTTGGCAGGATGTGCGATGGGGTTTGAGCACGGCTGGATTGCTCTGCATCAGGTGTTGGCGCAACATACGCCTACAGGGCGAGCCGATGAGTTGGATAATCCAGCTGATTTGGCATACCCATGGCGTAGAGACTATATCTACAAGTAATCAGTAACCTTTCTTCTATTGCGTACAGTGGAAGGGTAGTGGATATAGTGCAAGGCAATGCATCAAAAAAGCCCCACTTGGGATAACCAAGATGGGGCTTTTTTTACGTGCTTGAGTTTAGAAGCGAGTGGTTAGACCAACAAAGTAGACGCGGTCGCCGTTGTCGTAGTTGTTGTCACCTTCTAACGTGCTCTTACCGGTTAGGTTCAGCACGCCAGCGCGCAAGGTCAGGTCTTTGCTGACGTTGTAGTGCGTGGTCCAGTCAAATGTAGTGTAGCCACCCGCGAAGGTTGGGCCACCACGAGCACCAGGGGCTGGCATGGTTAACTGCTTACCAATGTATTGAGCGCTGAAGTTGGTGGACCATTTGTCCGTGATGCGCCAATTGATATTGGAGTTCACGGTCATTTTAGGTACTACCAACAAATCGTTGCCTGTGGTCAGGTTCTTGGATTCGAACATGCGTGTCAGGTTGGTGTTCCAGCTCAAATTAGGCAGGATAGGCATTCTGACGCTGGCTTCCAAACCTCGTGTTCTGGCTTTTTGTGCATTTTCCATGCGAGTTAGCCAGTAACCATTAATGTAGCCCAATGGCTGGTAGTCAATTTTATTTTTGAAGTCGGTATGGAAGTACGTGGCTTCAGCGGCCCAACCTTCATAGTCGTAGCCAATGTTCAGCTCGTAGTTGGTGCTGGTTTCGGGTGATAAGTTGGCATTACCAATCATGTAGCAACCGCGAGATCCATCCGCGTTGGTGCTGCTAGAGTTCCAGCCCATACCGGCTAGGCCTCGGCAACCGTTACCACCAGATTGCGTGGCAGCATTAGGAGAGCTTTCTTTCAGGTTGGGGGCGCGGAAGCCTCGGGATACACCACCTTTAACAGTCCAGTTGGACGTTGGGTGATACACCAGATAGCCACGAGGAGACCAGTGCGAGCCGAACTTTGAGTCATGGTCTAAACGTAAGCCCATGGTCATGGTCAGGTTATCTAACAAGTACGATTGGCTTTCTGCAAAGGCAGACCAGTTGTTGCGATTGAGTTTTGACGAGCTATTCGTGACTACACCGCTAGAGCCGCCAATAGTATCGGCGTTATCCAATTCTTCGCGTTTCCATTGGAAGCCGGTGGTGAGTAGACCATCTACGCCCAGCGTGTAGGGAATATCCACGCTGCCATCAAAAACAGTTTCGCTGGAGTTGCTACCAACCGAGCTACCTTTATTTTCGTATTTATTGTGGTAAAGGTTCAGTTTTGATGAGTACTGGCCATAGGTACCGTTATGACTTAAGCCGTAGTAAGTGTGTACCAGTTTGGATGAACCCCATGCATTGACTACAGGGTTGCCATTAGCATTGGTTTCAGAGGACGCCAGTGAGCGCTGTACACCTTGCGCTGCTTCAACAGAAATGGATTGGTTGTCTGTGATGTCCCAGTTCAACAATACGTTGGCATTTTGTTTACGGCTACCGGAAGAGCCACCTGCTAGATCGTCGGCCGAACGACGAGACACACTACCGCCCACACGTAGACCTAGACTTTCACTGATAGGGCCGCTTAAGTTCATGCCCAGTTTAAATTCATCACCACGTTTGGAACTGTCGGGTTTGCTGTAGTCGCTAGAAGCACTACCGCTCCACACTTTAGAGGTTTTTCTGGTGATGATATTGATCACACCACCCATGGCGTCAGAGCCGTACAACGACGACATAGGGCCACGCACCACTTCGATGCGCTCAATCATTTCGGGGGTGATCCAGTCTATATCTTGCTGGCCTAAGTCTGGACGATAGTTGGTATGGGCAGAAGAGCCTTGGCGCTTACCATCCACCAGAATCAGAGTGTAGGCCTCGGGCAGGCCGCGCAATTTGATCTTGGATTGTGCGCCAGTAGAGGCATAACCGCCGGTCACGCCGGGTAGGGTGCTCAGTATTTCAGCAAGTGACGATACAGGTTTGCGCTCAATTTCCTCGCGGGTAATCACGCTGATACTGGCTGGGGCGTCTTTAATATCAACGTCGGTACCTGTGGCTGTCACCACAATGTTGTTTAACTGGCTGACGGTTGCTTCCTGCTTAGTCTCCTCGGTTTCTGCTATCGCTGTTTGGGCATAGAGCTGGGTAGTGCCTAATGCGGTGGCTCCTAATAGGGCGAAACGAAGCAGTTGCCTCACGGTGTTGGGTGTGAGAGCAAGAGTAGGGTGTGACATTTGATTAACTTCCCTGTTGATAGATTTCTGTATTAATTTGTGACCCAGATTCTATTAACATGAAAATACAAATGCAAATCGTTTTCATTCACAGTTGTTTTTTATCTCCTTTAAGGTGGGAGGGCTATCGTCTCTTTTCCACTACTAATTTACGAATTATTCTCATTATTGTTACGAATACTAAGTTCTTGATTTGAATTGGTAATGAGAATGGGTATCATTAGTTCCGCTGTAAGAGAAACGCTGCCAGAAGAGCAGAAGGCCAACAGCAAAGGCTAAACACAGAAAAAAATTGGAAGTGGTCAATGAAATCTATATTTACCGTCAAGCGTTTGCCGCTACTTGTGGCTGGTGTATTTGTTGCCAGCGGAGCTGTGGCTCAAGAAAACCGTACTGTTCAACTGAATTCCGTCGTGGTGACGGCTACTGGTTTTGAGCAGGATATTAAGGAAGCACCGGCTTCCATTTCTGTGATCACCCGTGAAGACTTGGAAAACAAGTTTTATCGTGATGCTTACGATGCGCTGCAGGATGTGCCTGGCGTGATCGTGACCGGTGGTGGTGATAGACGCGATATCAGCATTCGCGGTATGAGCTCTAAATACACGCTGATCTTGATTGACGGTAAACGTCAAAGCTCTACTGAAACACGTACTAACTCGGATTCTTCAGGTGTAGAGGGCGGTTGGACTCCACCGTTGTCAGAGATTGAGCGTATTGAAGTGGTGCGTGGCCCTATGTCGTCGTTGTACGGCTCTGATGCCATGGGGGGGGTGATCAACATCATTACTCGTAAAGTACCAGAGCAGTGGGGCGGTTCTATCCGTTTGGATACTACTTTGCAATCGCACAGCCGTTCAGGCGATATCAACCAAGGTAACTTTACGGTAGGCGGCCCTATTCAAGAGGGCTTGCTAGGCTTGCAAATGTACGGTCAGTACACACACCGTGACGAAGATAATATCTACAACGGTTACCGCAAACGTAATGCCTACGAAGTGGGTGCGAAGCTGAGCTTTACGCCATCAGCCAATCACAGTTTTGTATTGGAAGGCAGTTCTAAACGCCAGCAGTACAACAACACACTGGGCAAAACTGTAGACCCAACAACGCCTTGCGGTCGTAACGGTTGCCCTAGCAGCTCTGAAACCGATTACCGTGGTGAGAAGGCCTCGCTGACACATAATGGTGACTGGGGTTTTGCTACATCGGATAGCTATGTGCAGCAAGAGGACTTCAACAATAAGTCTCGCTCTATGCGCATCAAAAACACCGATGCTCGTACGTCGTGGGTAGTTCCGCTGGGTGATCACCTGCTGACAGTAGGTGGTATGTATCAGTACCAGAAACTGACCGATAAAACCGGTAACCAGTTGAAGACCGGCATCCAGAAAATTGATCGTACACAGTGGGCATTGTTTGTAGAAGACGAATGGAGCTTAACCAACAGCTTTGCGCTGACTGGTGGCTTGCGCTTTGATCACGATGAAAACTTTGGCGAGCACTTCAGTCCACGTATTTATGGCGTGTGGTCTGTGAATGATTTCTGGACAGTAAAAGGTGGTGTATCCACTGGTTTCCGTGCCCCAGACCTGCGTCAAACTGTAGCAGGTTGGGGACAGGTTAGCCGTGGTGGCAACATGTACGGTAACCCGGACTTGAAAGCTGAGAAATCGGTATCTCAAGAGTTGTCGGTGATGTATGACACCTTGGAAGGTTTCTCCGCTGGTGCGACTCTGTTTAATAATGATTTCAAAGACAAGATCACCCGTGTAGCGTGTCCAGCTACCAAATGTACAGATGGTCCTAATCAGTTTGGTTCAGACCCCACCACTTACGAGAACGTAGATAAAGCGATTACTCGTGGTATTGAAACCAACTTCAGCTGGGATATGGCTGAGGACTGGACTCTGAAAGGTACGTATACCTTCACCCACTCCAAACAGAAGAGCGGTCCTAACGAAGGTCAGCCTCTGAACCAATTGCCTAAACATATGGCGAGCGTGAGTGTGGATTGGACGCCAACAGAGCAAATCAATACATGGGCGCGCTTGAACTACCGTGGTAAAGAAAGCCAGCCGGTGTTGACCGCTTCATCGTCTGATTTCAGAGCACCGTCCTACACCTTTGTGGATCTGGGTGCGAGCTACAAGTTGAACAAAAACGTAGATTTGTACGCCGGTATTTATAACGTGTTTGATAAACAAGTGACCTATGATGACTATGAGTACGTAGAAGATGGTCGCCGTTACTGGTTAGGTTTAGGCGTACGTTTCTAAGTACGACAAGGCCAAGACAACAAAAGGCATGCAGAGTTTGCATGCCTTTTTGTTTTAATTTGTAAGCTGAGCAGTAAGCGTTATTTTCTGCAAAAGCGGCTTGTCATATAGGTGTGAGCTTCGTATGATCGCAGCGGGACGTTTTTTTGCGTTATAGGTGGAGTATGAAAACAGTCTTCATTGTTATAGGGGCTGCGGTAGTAGCCTATTTGTTGGCCAAGGGTTTATGGGCCGTTTTTAATAAAAAACATAAGTAAGTAGGGATTGATAATGAGTATCCAGGCGAAATCTGGGAAGGTGTTGGGCTTTCTCGGTGTGGTGGCAGTGTTGTTTGTCGTTGTGATGTTGGTAGCCTTTGATGCCTTCTTTCAGGTGGACCAGGGTGAGCGTGGTGTAGTGCTGCGTAACGGGAAAATTGTGAATGTGGCTGAACCAGGTCTAGGGTTTAAGACTCCAATATTGGATTCTGTGCGCTTTATTTCTGTACGTGATCACAACGTAACCATGCCACTGGAAGCCTACTCATTTGACCAGCAGCCCGCCAATATGAAGGTTTCCGTTACCTATCGTGTACCTGTTGATCGTGTGGCTGACTTGTACAGTGAGTACGGCACGCTGGAAAACTTACAGGCTCGTGTGATTGAACGTCGTACTCCGGATGCGGCTAAAAACGTATTCGGTAAATTCACAGCGGCACGTGCTATTCAGGAACGTGAGAAGCTAGGCGTAGAAACTGTGCAAGCAGTGTCTGCCGTGATGCGTGACGCGCCTGTGCAAGTGGTGGGTGTGCAAGTGGAAGAGGTAGGTTTCTCTAAAGCCTACGAACAGTCTATTGAGCAGCGTATGTTGGCGCAGGTGCAAATTGAAACCACACGCCAGCAAGAACAAACTGCAGAAATTCAAGCCAACATTCGTGTAGTGCAAGCCAGAGCAGAAGCTGATGCACAACGTGAACATGCTAAGGCTGAAGCAGACTCCATCCGTATGCGCGGTGATGCAGAAGCGGAAGCGATTGAAGCTCGTGGCCGTGCGTTGGCCGCGAACCGTGGCTTGGTGGATTTGATTGCTGCAGAAAAATGGGATGGCGCCTTGCCAACTACACAAGTACCAGGCTCTGCCTTGCCATTTATTGGTGTGAGATAAGCGGTAACAGAGTAATCGCACCTACTGTGTGGGTGTGAGTAGGTGGGAGTAATGCAAACGTTAAGGCGTGGCATTACTCCCATTTTTTATGGATGCAGGATGTAGCGTAAGTGATTATTAAAAAAGCATGGTTATGAGAATTATTATCATTTATAATATTTGATAGAGGTGTATGTACCTGGATTTTTGATATAGCTAAAGGAAGTTTATGTTTGTCGCATCATCCGTGCGTAGTCTGCCGCGTCAATGGTTGTGTAGCACAGCATTTGTGTTATGTGGTGTTTTTTCTCAACCAGCATTGGCGGTAACTCCCGCACCGATGCCTGGCCCAGAGTATGCGTTGCAAGTGGGGTATTTGCAGGATGCTGGTGAAGGTTTGTATGAAGTGCAGGTGAATCCTGAAAACTCGCTGGTGATGACTGCTGTGATAGATAGAGCCAAAGCGAGTGACGATTTGGGCTTTGTGTATGCGTTTGATATACAGACTATGGAGCCTCGTTGGAAAACAGCGATGCCTCACCAGTCTTTTTCATTGGCACAAGATACTGCCAATCATAAGCTGTTCGTCGGACACGGTAAGAACAAGCCTTTGCGTATCAGCCGCATCAATGTGGTAACGGGTGAGTTAGAGCAAACTGGCGAGCGCTTGAAAGTACAACCTGAAGGTTTTGAAGGTACCGAAGGTTTGCGCCACATGGTGTATGTGCCAGAAGCGAATGCTCTGTTTGTGGTGTACAGCTCTACTAGCTCAGAACAAACCGGCAAACAGAAAACACATAAGTTGTTGGTGGTGGATCCACAAAGCTTAGAAGTAATCGGTGAAGTGGAAGGTGCATATCCTTCTACAGGTTATGCCTTGTCTTACGACCCAGCAGAGAAAATGCTGTACACCGCTGGGCAATTCATCAACAAGATTGATCCTATTAGTCGCAAAGTAGTGGGCTCAGTGGATGTGACAAAAGCTGATCCAGCTATTACTAATATTCTGGGTTTGGCGGTAGACAGTGCCAATAACCGCGTATTTGCAGCGCACAATATCTTCCGCTCTGAAGGCGAGGATGATGGCGTGTATGTGTTTGATTTGAAAACTGGCAAACAATTGGCGTTTGTGCGCACTGGCCGTGGCAGTATCAGCATCAGTTACGACCCTATTCGCGACCAAGCATATGTGGCGAATTTCCGTGCGGGTACTATTAGTGTGATCAACGGCAAAGACTACCAAGTGAGCCGTCAATTTACGATAGGGCCACTGCCTAATGAAATGGCTTTGGATAGCGATAACAACCAGTTGTTTGTGGGGCTGAAAGAAGTGTATAGCCCTAACTCGTCTACAGGTGATTTTGTAGCGGGTGCTAAAGAGCGTTTACTCAAAGTGAACTTGCCTGTTCGTTGATGTAAGTAAAGGCCCCGATCGTGAACTCCCACGCGGGGCCTTATTTTTGATTAACGTATTTCAGTCGTCGCAGCAAAAACATCCGGGCTACGGTAGCGTTCAATCACGTCTTCTAGCGTTTCATCGCTGCCACCTTTACGTATCAACCAGTAGTTCAACGCCGACATCTTAATAAGAAAATCTTTACAGTGTTGTCGTGCTTGGCTAGTAGCGTGGTAGGCAATTCCCAGCACTTGAGCCTTCATCAGATTGGGATCTGTATAGAAGTGCTGTAGCAAATTCGTGTGTACTTGAGAGAGCAAGCTGGCGTGTTCTCCAAAGTCTTTTTTACTAATGTGCTGCCAATACAGGTCTTCTTTACCCGCAGGGATGAAAGAATCTACCCACTGCCTATAGTCGGTATCTGTCAAAATCGAGAGTACCATTTGGCGCAAAACATCTTGATCTGCTGACTCAATAGGGTGCTCGTGGCAGTAAGTGGCTAAGGTACAAACCTCATCCAGCAACGCCATATGGCTGGCGTTTAGGTGGTTATAGCTATGCATTAATTGTGCTAACCCCTCTCTGAACTCAGTAATCTGCTTTTGTCCATCCTCAATGCTGTCTAGTAACGGCGTGATTTGATAGTTGTAGGCACAAATTGTGTGGAAGAAATCACTAATGTTGCTCGAAGTGTTTTTGAGTGACAGCTTTAACGTGTCTAGGTATTCAGGACGGTTTTCCAGCATGGCAGATAGCTTTTCTGTGCCACGACTGGTCGCGTTATGCAGTGGTGAGGCCTGCATCACAATCTGCTTGATGTATAGCGTAGAGAGCGTGCCCAGCGCTGCTTGAAACTCATTCACAGTGACAGCGCGTACAGACTCATCTAGCTGTCTACGCTTTGTCTCTCTGTTCTTCAGCCGCTGATTAATCAAGAAGGTAATCGCGGATGCAAGAATGGCCAAGCTGGTGGCGATATCAACGCCCAACTGTAGGGATGTGATTTGCATAGTGGGAAATAGGGCAGCTACTGTGCCAAGATTAAAAAAACAGGTCGCGGAAAGAAGAAGGTTTTAAATCTGCGACCTGTTTTTGTCAAGAAAAGAGCCTCAAAGGCTAACTGACTATATTCAGCGTTTAGTTGCCAAAGCGCCAGCCTACGTTCAGTTTGACGTTACGGCCAGTGCCTTGCCATGAGCTAGGGTTAGTTGTAGCGTAACCGGCTTGTGGGTCGGTGTAAGCTTTGTTTAGCAGGTTATCAATGCCGAAGTTCACGCTCACTTGTTTGTTGATCTGCCATGAGGCGTACAGGTCAAGCAAGCTATACCCTGCTGCACGAGGTGCTGTTTCTGAAGAGCGCTCGGTAGACGCGGTGGATGACCAGCGTACGCCGTAGTCCAAATCGTTGTCTAACGCGCGCGCGCCTACGGTAAATACTACACGTTTGAGTGGTGCGTTATTCAGTGGACGGCCACTATAGGTATCTGCAGTGGCCAGCGAGCCATTCAAACCTGCGTAGAAGTTACCGGTGTCGTAGCTGCTGTCTAGCTCAATCCCTTTCAGGGTTACGTTGCCTACGTTCTGGTATTGGCTATAGCTTTGTTTGCCCACTTTGAACTGTTCACGATCAATGTAGTCACGCACACGTGTGTGGTAGAACGACAGCTTGGTACGCAGCGCATCATTAGGCATGAAGACAGCGTTGTGTTTGAGGTTTACACCCAGCTCTACAGTAGACGCGCTTTCAGGTTTTAAGTTGAAGTTGGGTAGGTACTCTAGTCGGGAGCCGTGACCACCCACGCGGAAAGCCTCAGCTAAAGATGGTGCTCTAAAGCCTTCTGCATACGTAATGTAGGTAGTGACGCCTTCTATAGGTGTGATGCCTAAGGTCAGTCGTGGTGAAACGCGATCTTTGGTGAAGCTGTGGGTGACTTGATCTGTATCTTGACCACGCAGTTTGAAGCGGTCATAGCGAAGTGCACCAATCACTTGAATCCATTGGTTGTAATCCGCCTCCCATTGGCCATACACACCAAAGGCTTTGCTGTCGCCGGAACCAAAGTTTTCGTGGTCAGATCTACCTTTGATCTCAAAACCATCACCACCGTAGTTTAGGGTGTGATTCCAGCTGCCAGCAGCAATAGTTGAACGGTTTTTTAACGCCCAGCCGTTGGTGCGTACACGATACTCACGGCTATCGCCGTCGGTAACGCGACTTTGATCGCTAGTCGTAGCGCTGCGGTAGAGTTCGGCCTGTAAGTTAATGAGTGGATTGGTTGGGCTGTTGAAGCTGTAGCGCAGGTTGGCGGTGTAGGTGTCGGTATCGGTGTCATCCACACTTAGGGTAGGGCTGCTAGAGCCGGCAGAGCGGCTGCTTTTGTAGCCACTACCATAGCGTAACCACCCTGCTTTAATTTCGTGGCCGGGGGCTGGACGGTAGCTGGCTTTCACCAACTGAGAGTTCTGGTTTTGGTCGCTATACAGAATCTTATTGCCATCGCCGTCTTTTTGGTCGTCACGGCCACGATTCACGGTGCTGACCAAAATTTCTGCATTGTCTGTGACGCGCACAGCACCAATAGTGCGGGCGACCCAGCCTTTACCATTACTTTCGTAGCCGCCTTTAACGCCAACGGCAACATCTTCATCGTCTTCAAGGTAGTCACGACCATCAATGGTTTCAAAGCTGATGGAACCACCGATACCGCCTGAGCCGTAAACGCCAGCAACAGGCCCACGTATTACGGTGACGGCTTTAAGCATGTCAGGGTCAATGTAGAACGAACCATTACCGGCGTGGCTAGGTCTACCAAAATCTTGTCGTACACCATCAATGGTTACCACCACTCGACCATATTCTTGCAAGCCACGAATATTCACGACGGTGCCTGGATCATCACCGGTATTCGCTGCATTCACGCCAGGAATTTGATTCAGCAATGTAGCAGGGCTGGAGGCATTGAGCAGGTTGATATCGTGTTGGTCTAAACCGGACACGTTATCCAGCGCATCAATGGCCTGTTGCTCGCGCTGGCTAGACGATACAACGATCTTGTCTAACTGGACGGCGGTTTGAGCCCACAGTGTGGCGCTACTTTGAATGCTAAATAATGCTGCAAACAGCAGTGAGTGCTTTAGTAATTGTTTAGCAAGTTGGGGGTGTGACTTAGAGCTATCGGTCGTGGCAAGAACCGAAGTGGAGTACAACATAAACTACCTTGTAATGTTAATAAGAATAATAATGATTATTATGAAATGTAAATCTTGTGGATTCTATCATTAATGATAACTATTCTCAATTAAGGTGTTGTGATGTGCGTATTCCCCACAAATGGTGGTGTGGTGAGAGACTAAAGGGGGTTAGGAGATACCGGAGGACGGAAGAAGAAGGCCGCCATCACGAGATGTAATGGCGGTGAGTGCTATTAGCTCTTCACTGCAATGACTTGAATTTCTACAGTCAGTTCTGGTGCAGCTAGTTTGGCTTCTACGCAAGCGCGAGCAGGGGCGTGACCTGCTGGAACCCATGCATCCCATACAGCGTTGAAAGCAGCAAAGTCAGCCATGTCTGTTAGCCATACGTAGGCAGAAACTACGGCTGTTTTGTCGGTGCCAGCGTCAGCCAACAACTGATCAATATTTGCCAGAATTTCTTTGGCTTGAGCAGCCGTATCACCATTACGTTGGGTTTTGGCGACTTGACCAGCCAAAACAACCATTTCACCACTCAGGGGAAAGCTAACGACTTGGCTCATGCGAGCATTGCTATGCAAACGGGTGATCATCGATTGTTCTCCTCAATACAAATGAAAAAGTGCAGCCCATTATAGTATGGCCGCACGGGTGATTTACTGTGTATTGCCAGTAGCAGGTAATAGGCGCAACAGGCGGAATGCCTCGTGTCTATCACCACCTCTATGGCCTACCCAGAGTACTTCGGTGTTGTTAGGTGGGGGCAGCTCACCTTTCTCGAGATCACGGCGGTTTAACTGCTGAAGAATCAAATCACAACGTTGGTCAAATGCCAGATCTATATTGCTGAAGGCATAAAATGAGGCGCGTTGCCCTAGGCCTACACCTTGCCCTCGTACGCATTCTGTTGCTGCTTGATGGGCTTGTAAGGCGGTAGAGAGTTCATTGGATACACTGCGGTAACTGCGCGCGTAATCCAGTGATGGCAGCCACAGCGTGACTAACAGCAACCATGTTACCAATAGACCGCCAGCCGACAACACCGTACCACGCCATAGACCAGGCGGGTGGCGACGAGTGCGCCATACAACCAAGGCAATCCAGCCCAGAGAACCTAGAACAGCTAGTGTTAAGGCGGGTACAGAAATAAAGGTTTCAAACCCTACTGTTTGGCGTGCAATGTTTTTTGCGATTTTTGGTGGCCAGCCGCTTTGTTGTGCCACCCAACCCAACCAGACAGTTGCAGCGGTCAGTGAGAAACACATGACGGCAAACCAGTCTAACGTGTTGATAATGCTGCGTCGTAATGTAGGGAGCGCAAAGGCGGCGAGTACAGCGCTAGGAATTGCTAACAGAGCCAGTTCTGGCTCAGATGGATTAGCTTGTACCAGTAGTGTTAGTAGAGCGGTAATAAACAAGCAGCCGGGCAACAGCAAATGTGGTGCGCGTAGCCAGTGTCTCCAGTTCCACACGGCAAGTAGTGCCATGGGCCACGTGGGCCATAAGAACCACAGTAAATCACGCAGAGGCTTGTACAGGTCAATTACGCTAGGCCAGCTAAAGCTGGATTGATTCCATAACAGCCATTGTTGAGTCCAGTACAAGCTGAAAGCGCAAGCAGGAAACCACCAGAGTAAAAATAAGGCGGCCCCAAGCAAAATAGCCACGATCTGCCATTTGAAAATAGAGCGGAAAGGACTATGAAATATAGGTAATAACAGACTGGCCAGCAAAATAGGCGTGGCACCTACCGCACCTCGTGTTAACAGGGCGCAAGCCAAAGCAATGCCCAACAACAAGGTACCTGCTGCGGGTCTGTAAAGTTGCAAGCTTAAGGCAAAAAATGCCAGTGCTTGAAATGCCATGATGGCAGGCACATGTGAGGTTTCGTGCATACGCCATAAAATACCGACCGTCGCAATCAGGAACAGCAAGGCAGCATCTGCCAACATGCGGCCATATTCAGCAGGAGTGGGTTCGCCGCCAAAGGGGAGAGGTAGGGGTTGGGCCTCTCGGCGTTTGGCTAAACGCAAGGTGCCGTGCCACACGCAATAACTCATCAGACCAAACCACAACAGGTTGGGTACGCGAGAGGCAAGAATCAGACTATTTAGTTCGGTGGTGAACAGCGCAAAAAAGGGGGCGAATAGCTTCATGCACGCTAAACCCACCCAGGTAACAAGTGGACCATTTTCTGCATAGGCTAGACTGCCAACCTGAGGTAGCAATACTGATAGCACGCCATCGTTGTTCATGGCGGTTAGCATTGTGGCTAAACCAATCACATCATCGGTTTTCCATGGATCACGGAAAATCAGCCCCGAAAGTATATAGATCAGGCCTACAGCAATCAGAATGCTGCGAGGGAGCTTGGCGGCACCGGGTGAGGTTAAGCGCGCGGGGGAGTATGGTTGTGAGGTATGCACAAGTCAGGCGGAATGAATGATTCGTGACAAGAATTATAGCGGAGGCGTAGAAGTGTATGTGCAGGACATAAAAAAAGGCAGCCGTGGCTGCCTTTTTTACCCATGCAAAGCAGATTAGCTGCTTTTGCGTGTGCCGGCTGTGCGAGCAAAACGGGCGCGGAACTGTTCAACGCGGCCAGTTTCAACGATACGAGTTTGAGCACCTGTGTAGAATGGGTGGGACTCGGATGTTACGTCACACTTAAACAGTGGGTATGTTTTGCCATCGCGTTCGATCGTGTCACGTGTGTTAACGGTGGAACGAGAGATGAAGCTATTACCTGTTTGTTGATCCAGGAATACAACGTCGCGGTATTCTGGGTGGATGCCTTTTTTCATGATGCCTTCCTGTTGTTCGTAAACGGATCGCCAACAGATGTATAAAATGATCTGCCACGTGCCCTAAATAATCACAAAATTCTAGCATTGACTGCTTTTTTAATAAAGTACAGCCAACAAAAAAAGCATTTTATACCGAATAAGAAATGCAGGATGTTGTTTTACGGTGATGGCTAGTTTGTTACAGCAGATGGTTTTCAGCCATGGATGTGGCGTATCCAGGGGTAATAATTAAGTGATCCACTAACTGGATGTCTACCAGTTGCAGGGCTTGTTTTAAATGTTGCGTCAATGAGATGTCAGCTTGGCTGGGCGTGCTAATACCAGAGGGATGGTTGTGTGCCAAGATGATGGCGCAGGCATGGTGTTGTAACGCTGCGCGTACGAGCTCTCTGGGGTAGATCGAGGCTTGATTGATCGTGCCTTTAGCTATTTCTTCAGCGGTGATGAGCTGCAACTGGTTATCTAGATAGAGAGCCAGGCAATGCTCTATAGGTTGATGGCCTATACGGGCGATGCAATATTGTTTGACGGTTTGCGGTTGATTAAGGGTGGGGCCGCGCTGTAACTGTTCTTGTAAGGCACGTCGGCTAATTTCACTAATGGCTAAGACCTCGCAGCTTTTGGCCTGACCTATGCCGTGTAGCGTTTGTAATTGATCTGCTGTACTCGCTAACAGCCCGTGGAAACCATGGAAGTGCTGTAAGAGCGCGTGGGCCAAGTGCAGCACATTTCCCTGCCGTGAGCCGGTGCGAAGTACAATGGCGAGCAACTCAGCATCAGAGAGTGTGGTGGCGCCGTGACGCAATAGTCGCTCTCTAGGCCGTAAATTATTTAAGGATTTGACGCTTGATGCCATGAGTAGCACTAAAATAGCAGGTTGATTGTTGAATTACAGATAGGATGACAGGCCTTGGACACTCAAACCGATGCCAGTGATGTGATTGTCCGTGAGGACTCTTACCTGACACTGCACTATTGCATTCAGATAATGTCGGGTCCCGCAGCGGGAACCATGTTCGCCAATACCTTTGATGGCCACCCAGCTACTTTGCAGATGGGGGTGGGACAATGGTCTGCAGGGTTGGAGGCCGTGTTGCTAGGTAAGCCTGAGGGCGCAACCTTGCATGCTGACTTAGCGCCAGAAGACGCCTATGGCGAGCGTAATCCGGCCTTGTTGCAATGGATTAGCCGCGAAATGCTGGCCGAGAATGTCGCGCAAGACGAACACTTTGCGCCTGGCGATATGGTGGAGTTCAAAGCGGTTAATGGCATGCGCTATTCTGGCGTCTTGAAGCAGCTGGATGAACATGCTGCTTTGTTTGACTTTAATCACCCCTTGGCGGGGGCAAAAATCCGTCTGGATGCAAAGATTTTGGGGGTGTTATGACTACTACACAACACGAGTCACTGACTGAACTAGATATAGTCTTGGCACAGCCGCGTGGCTTTTGTGCTGGGGTAGATAGAGCCATTGATATTGTGGAACGCGCCTTAGAATTACATGGCCGTCCTATCTATGTGCGTCATGAAATTGTGCATAACCGCTACGTGGTAGAAAACTTGCGTAACAAAGGTGCGATTTTCATTGCTGAATTGGATGAAGCGCCTGCTGGTTCTATCGTGGTGTTTTCTGCCCACGGTGTGTCGTTGCAAGTGCGTGAAGAGGCCGAGAAGCGTGGGCTGAAAGTATTTGATGCTACCTGTCCATTAGTGACCAAAGTGCACGTGGAAGTCTCTCGTATGCGTAAAGATGGTCGCGAGATCATCATGATTGGTCACAAGGGGCACCCTGAGGTCGAGGGCACATTGGGTCAAGCGGATAGCGGCATGTACCTAGTGGAAACGGTAGAGGATGTGCTGAGCTTAGAAGTCACCAATCCTGATAACTTGGCATTTGTGACGCAAACCACTTTGTCGGTGGATGATGCCGCACAAGTGGCTCAGGCTCTGCGTGAACGCTTCCCAAATATTGTGGAACCTAAGAAAAGCGATATTTGTTACGCCACACAGAACCGCCAAGATGCCGTGAAGTTTATGGCACCGCAATGTGATGTGGTTTTGGTGGTGGGCAGTGTGAACAGTTCCAACTCTAATCGCTTACGTGAAGTGGCAGAGCGCAAGGGTGCGCGTGCTTACTTGCTGGATGATCCGGCAATGATTCAACCTGAGTGGCTGGATGGCAGCAAGCGTATTGGTGTGACTGCTGGTGCGTCGGCTCCTGAAGAACTAGTCGCTAAAGTGTTGGATCGTCTACAAGAACTAGGTGCTCGTTCGGTGCGTACCTTAGATGGCGTGGAAGAAACCATTTCTTTCCCTCTGCCTCGAGAGTTGTCCCGAAAAATCGAAACCAAGTAACGAAATTTTAGGTTTCAAGATGTTGCTCTGATTGGGTCATGGTTTCAAAGTGTTAAATAACTCAAATCATGGCAGAAAACATCAGGGTTTATACTGGAATTTCGTTATGATGATACAAGTTTTGAATCTTTAATCTAAATTATTGCTCCATCAAGGTGATCAATGAGTAAAACTAAAATAGTCGTAGGTGCGGTGGTCGTATTGGGTGCGGCATACGTAGGCGCAAGCTGGTATGTAGGTTCCAAAACAGAACAAGTCATCACTGAACAACTGGAGAAAGGCAATGCTAAGCTGGCTCAACAAGTGGCTGGCTCCGACTACATGCGCATGGAAAAAATCAGCTACGAGCGTGGCGTGTTTTCCTCGTCTGCTGTGTATGCTCTGAAAGTAAGGCTGAACGGTAAAGAAGGAGAGTTCCGCTTTGCTGACAAGTACAGCCACGGTCCATTCCCTATGGCCGCACTGTCTTCGGGTATTTTCTCGCCAATGCTGAGCTACAGCCAGACCATCTTGATGAACGAAGCTGATGGCGCTGAGTGGTACAAAGTGGCTAACGGCGAAGTGCCAGTTAAAGCCGACAGCCAAGTGAAATTTAGCGGTGCTGTAAAAAGCCACCTGGTGTTTGCTCCTATCAAAGTAGAGTCCAAACGCGGTGTGTTGATAGAGACTTCTTTGGCTAACATGTACTTGAACATTGGCAAAAACTACGTCAGCACAGATAGCGTTACTGATTTGGCATGGGTCGGTATCAGCGAAGCCGCTAAAGGCGAACGCATGCTGCTGAGCGAAATCACTGTAGAGGCTGCAAGCACCGATAAAGATGAGGTAGTTTCTAGCACGTATAAAGGTGCAGTGAAACGTACTGAGTACAGTGCAGCGGGTGAAGACGTAGTGGTAGTGTTGGATAACCTGAGCTTTGATGGTGAAGGCGTTCAAACTGGCACAATGCTGAACGAAGCCACTGTGAACTACGGCCTGAGCAAATTGCAGATCAATGGCGGCGACTACGGTAGTTTTGATTTCGGTTTTGGTCTGAAAAACATCGATATCAAAACACTGCAAGAATTGGGTGAAGTAAGCGATGAGTTGGATGACAACCCAGAAGTTGCTGAAACTTACTTGCTGCGCTTGTTGGAAAGCAAACCAGAAATCAGCATCAAACCTGCTTCTTGGAAAAACACAGGTGGCGAGAGCGTAGTTAACGCTTTGGTGGCTTTGCAGCCTGCCGTGGATGAAGAAGACCCATTGGCTTCTGTGAGCAACCTGACTATTGATGCTTCTTTTTCTCGTAGCATGGTTAGCGCCATTTTCGGTTCCGAGGAAGGTTTCATGCGCTCCATGATCGACATGGCGTTTGACGAAGGTTCCAAAGAATACGCAGGCATGGGCTTGGTGAGCTACGACGGTAAAACCACCAAAATGGATCTGAAATATAACTCCGCTGACGGTACAGTGGTGTTGAACGGCAAAACAATGAGCTTTGAAGAGTTCTTTATGCTGTTGATGGAATCCGGTTTGGGTGAGTTGTTGATGTAATCTGTTCAATACAGATGCTTAAAAAACCTGCTGGTAAGTTTTCCAGCAGGTTTTTTTTATGGGCTTAGCGTGGGATGTGGACGAGTGAATGAGCGCGCCCCGCGCAGCCAGACAGAGAGTGATCTGGCGTGATAAGACGACAGTGTAATGACGATTAATAGGTGCACTTCATCAAGGTGAGTTATGAGTAAAAAGAAAATAGTCCTAGGTGCAGTAGTTGTATTGGGTGCCGTGTATGTGGGGGCGAGTTGGTATATAGGTACCAAGACAGAAGCCATGATTGTAAAGCGTTTGGTATCCGTGAACGAGAAACTGGCGCAGCAAATCACCAATGACAACGAATCTGTGCGCTTGGAACAAGTCAGTTATGAACGCGGTGTGTTTTCATCGTCAGCGGTATATGCGTTGAAAGTGAGCACAGAGAAGCGGAGCAGTGAAATGCGCTTTGCTGCGCAGTACAGTCATGGTCCATTCCCCATCGCGGCGTTATCGGCAGGTATGTTGTCTCCGATGCTGAATTACAGCCAGATTATCGTGATGAACGAAGCAGAAGGTACTGAGTGGTATCAGGCAGCTAATGGAGAGGTGCCGGTTAAGGCTGATAGCCAAGTAGGGTTTAATGGCTCTGTTAAAAGCCACATCACTTTTGCACCCGTGAAAGTAGAGTCTGCTAAAGGCACAACGATGGAAACCTCAGTGGCCTACCTTTATGTGGATGTGAGTAAAGACCTGAGCTCAGTGAATGGTTCGCTGGACGTAGACAAATTGAGGATCACCGATACGTTTCCAGGCAGAAATTTGCGCTTTGATGGTATTCACTTGAGGGTAGAGCGCACAGAGCAAGAGAATGGCGTAGTTTCTGGGCAGTATGAAAGTGGCAGTAAACGTTTTGAGTTCAGTTCCACTACAGAAAGTTTTGCCGTGGTAATGGATAATTCGACTGTTCAAATGTCAGGAACATGGAGCGATAAACTCATAAGCCATGCAGCGGTTAACTATGATCTAAAGGCGATACAGCTTAATGGTTATGATTTTGGTGGTATCACCCTAGGCATTGAGTTGAAAAACGTCGATCTACAAGCAGAGCGAGCGTGGAGGCAAGCCAGAGTAGAGTTCAAGGATAATCCTGAAGTACTTAAACGTTATGCGCAGGATTTGCTGAAAACTTATCCTGAGGTATCCATTAACCCCTTAGCTTGGAAAAATAGTGGTGGTGTAAGTGAGGTCACAGCCATGATCGCTTTTCAGCCTATAGAAGATGAAACAGCACCTTGGCCCATGATTAAAGATCTGTCGTTGAACGCGTCATTGTCTAGGGGGATGGTGGGTTCAATTGTGAAACCCACAGAAGCCGTGATGCGTACTATGGTAGATAGAATCTTTAATAAAGGGGCGCAACAATATGCCAAGTTGGGTTTGATTCAGTATGACGGAAGCAATGCGACTATGGCGCTGAACTATAACGCCGCAAATGGTAGTGTGATAATGAACGGTAAAACAATGAGCTTTGGGGAGTTCTCTAGACTGCTAAGAGGGGCTGACTTGGGTAAAGTGTTGAAATAAGCCATTGCTACTGAAGGTAAAAAAACCTGCTGATGAATATTCAGCAGGTTTTTTTGGACTTGATTACGGCGTTGCGTAGTCAGTTAGCGATCAAGTTAGTTAGTCAAAAGACACTAGGCCTGCTTCTTGCAGCAACTGAGCTGTTTCGTACAGGGGCAAACCCATCACGCCACTGTAACTACCGTCTAAATGCTCTACGAACGTTGCTGCTAAGCCTTGTATACCATAAGCACCAGCTTTACCCATGCAATCGCCGCTCGCGCAGTAGGCGCGGATTTCATCAGTAGAGAGTGTTTTAAAGCGTACGTGGCTGGTAGAAATGCTACGAAACTCTAATTGGCCATGCACTAGCACAACAGCGGTATGTACCTGATGGGTGTGGCTAGATAGACGAGCCAGTATGCTGGCGGCGTGTTCAGGGCTGTCTGGTTTACCTAAGATCTCGCCTTGCAACTCTACCGTGGTGTCGGCACACAAAATAGCTTGCCCTGGAACGAGGAGTTGTTGTGCACGTAAGTGTACCGTAGCGCGTTGCGCTTTTTCTTGAGCGGTACGGCAAACATAGTCTAGGGGGGACTCGTTGGCGTAGTGTGGCTCATCCTCACCCGGGGGCGAGGGGATATCAACCACTTTATGAGCAATACCTGCTTGTTGCAGCAGTTCGTGCCGTCTAGGGCTGGCAGAGGCCAGTAGTAAAGGGTGTGCGAGTTTATACATGCGGTTAGTGTACTTGCAGTATTTGCATGCCGTTCGTGCCACTTTGCGGGTGGTACAGATCGCCTTGCGTCAAAATCACCCAGTCTCCTGATTGCACAATATGGTGTTCAAGCAAGCAGTTGATGGCTGCTTGATTGACGGCTTCAGGGGCGTAGGCAGCAGCATCAAAAGGCATGCTGTAGACACCTCTGAATAGGGCTGCACGGTTTTGGGTGGATATGTGTCGGGTGAAGCAGAAAATGGGCACGCTAGAACGTATGCGAGACATGATTAACGGTGTTCTACCGCTTTCACTTAGGCTGATGATGGCCTTGATGCCAGGGAAGTGGTTAGCAGCGTACATGGCAGAGAGAGCAATGGTGTCGTCGCAGCGGTCAAAGCGTTCCCATAAACGATGTTGTGAGCGTTTGTTGACTGGCTCTTGCTCGGCGCCAACACAAATGCGTGCCATTGCTGCTACGGCCTCTACTGGGTATTTACCGGCGGCGCTTTCACCCGACAGCATTACCGCATCCGTGTGATCCAGCACGGCATTTGCGACGTCAGATACTTCGGCTCGTGTTGGGATGGGGCTGCTCACCATAGATTCCATCATCTGTGTAGCAGTAATGACCAGTTTGTTCAGGGTGCGAGTATGTTGAATGATGCGTTTTTGAATGCCTACCAAGCGAGCATCGCCTACCTCAACACCTAAGTCACCACGGGCTACCATCACGCCATCACTGGCAGAGATAATGTCATCCAGGGCTTCGTCATCGGTAACGGCTTCAGCGCGCTCAATCTTGGCAATGATCCATGCGTTGCTGCCAGCTTGTTGTACTAGCTCGCGTGCTTGTTGCATATCGCGGCCATAGCGAGGAAAGGACACAGCGATGTAGTCTACCTCTAGCTCGGCTGCCAGCAGAATGTCAGCACGGTCTTTGTCGGTGAGGCTAGGGGCCGAAATACCACCGCCACGTCGGTTAATGCCTTTATGGTTGGATAGCTCACCACCCGCTGTTACGGTGGTGTAGACCGCATTGTTTTCGACTTTATCTACCTGCAGAATGATTCTGCCGTCATCCAACAGTAATTCGTCGCCGGGGGCGCAATCCTGCACGAGTGGCGGGTAATCAATGCCTACGATATTTTCATTACCGGCGTCGGCAGGGTGATCGTTAGACAGTACAAAGGCTTGGCCATTTGTCAGCTCTACTCGGGTATTAGCAAAGCGAGCGATACGAATTTTTGGGCCTTGCAAATCGCCCATAATGGCGACATAGCGTTGATGTCGTGTCGCAATCTCGCGCACCAGTTTGGCTTTGCGTCGATGGTCGTCTGCGCTGCCGTGTGAAAAATTTAGGCGGGCTACATCCATGCCAGCCAGAATCAGTTGTTCAATAATGGTTGCGGACTCTGAAGCAGGCCCTAGGGTGGCAACAATTTTGGTACGACGTTTAGACACAAGCGCTCCTCAACTGCGATGATAGGGATGACCAGTGAGCATGGACCATGCTCGGTAGAGTTGTTCTACCAGCAGGATGCGCACCATAGGGTGTGGTAATGTCAGCGACGAGATGCGTATCTGCTGCTGACATTGTGCCTTAAAGCTAGGGTCTAAACCATCGGGGCCGCCAATGATAAGCGCTATATCGCCTGTCTTATCACGCCAGGTTTCCAGTTGAGTTTTGAGGTGTTCGGTAGTGAGGTCTTTACCGCGTTCGTCCAGCGCAATGCACCATGCTCGTTCAGGGATAGCGGCTTGTATGCGTTTGGCTTCGGCTTGCATCATTTGAGCAGGCGTTTTGCCACTGGTGCGAGGTTCGGGTTTGATTTCTTTGAGTACGACAGCGTAGTCAGCAGGCATGCGGCGCGCATAGTCGTCCCAAGCCTGTTCTACCCAGGCTGGCATACGCGTGCCTACAGCAATAACATGGATTTTCATGAGCGAATATGGCTGGAGCATCCGCTAGGGATGCTCCAAGAGTAGGGATTAGTCTTCGTCAGACTGATCGTGCTGGAAGGGTTCGTGCAGTACGGGACGTGTGGATTCTGGTAGTAGAGTCACGGCCACAGGTTTGTCACCCCAGATTTCTTCCAGGTTGTAGTACTGGCGAATAGTAGGCTGCATACAATGCACCACGATATCGCCCAAGTCTATCAGCACCCATTCACCGGTGTCTTCACCTTCGTGAGCGAGAACTTCCATGCCGTTTTTCTTGGCTTTTGCAATGATATGGCTGGCCATAGAACGGGTTTGACGGTTAGAGGTACCGCTAGCGATGACCACACGATCAAACAAGCCTGTCAGGTGGGTGCTGTCAAAGACGCGAATGTCTTGTGCTTTGACATCTTCCAAAGCGTCGATCACAACGCGTTGCTGTTTTTCTAAATCTTTCATAAATCAGTATCTGTTGAGTTGGCCGTTTGGCGATAAAGCCCCTCAGCCTGTATGTAATGAGCCACGGCAGGATCCAGAAAATCGGTAGGATCTTGGTGTAGTGCCAGTATGTGGCGAATGTGACTGGCTGAAATATCCATAGGAGGAAGGTTCAGCTGATGCAGGGTTTTGTGTTGTTGTTGCAGTTCCGCAGCCAAGGCTGCTGGTGTGTTGTAAGAGGACCCGGGGCGCTTGGCTACAGCCAGCTCAACATGTTCCAGAATTTCTTGCCAGTGATTCCAGCTGCAGAAGTTCTGTAATTGATCAGCGCCCAATATCCAGTAGTATACCGGTCCTTTGGGCAGCTGTCGCAAGGTGTCAATCGTATATGTTGCACCGCCGCGGTTAATTTCACTACGGTTAATGTGTAGTTTTGGGTTGTGTGCACAGGCTAATTCCAGCATGTGTACACGTTGTTCAGGGGTTGCCGCTAATGGCGCACGCTGCCATGGGTTGGCAGCAGGTATTAGCTGCAGAGTATCCAGTTTTAGCTCTGCCAGTGCACGTTCTGCCAGAGCGATGTGGGCTCGGTGTACAGGATCAAAACTGCCACCGAGTAATCCTATGTGTTGTTGCTCAGCCATTCGCGTGGTTTCAGAAAATCGGCCAGTTTGGCTTCTGGAGAGTCAGCTTCCGGAGCCCATTGGTAACGCCATTTCACTATAGGTGGCATGGAAAGTAGGATGGATTCGGTACGACCGCCCGATTGCAGTCCAAACAAGGTGCCTCGGTCGAATACCAAGTTGAACTCCACGTAGCGACCACGTCGGTATGCTTGGAAGTCGCGTTCACGTTCACCGTAGCTGAGGTGACGGCGTTGTTCCACAATAGGAATGTACGCTTTAAGGAAATGATCGCCTACAGATTTGACCAGTTCAAAACTACGATCAAAGCCTTCTTCGTTCAAGTCATCAAAGAAAATACCACCAATGCCACGAGTTTCGTCACGGTGTTTCAGGTAGAAATACTCATCACACCATGTTTTATAGGCGGGGTATTTCTGCTCACCAAATGGCGCTAGGGCATCGGCACACTTTTGATGAAAATGACGGGCATCTTCTTCAAAAGCGTAATAGGGGGTGAGGTCTAGACCGCCACCAAACCAGAATATGGTTGGTTCACTTTCATGCCTAGATTCGGCAATGAACAAACGCACATTCATGTGGGTGGTGGGGACGTAGGGGTTATGAGGGTGCAGAACCAATGACACACCCATGGCTTCCCATGGACGTCCTGCCAGTTCAGGGCGCTGTGCTGTGGCAGACGGGGGCAGTGTTTTACCTTTGACATGGCTAAACAATACTGCACCACGTTCGAACAGATTACCTGCTTCCAAGTAACGCGACAGACCGCCGCCTCCTTCTTCACGTTCCCACTGATCAGCTTGGAACTTGCAGCCATCGGCAAGTTCCAGATGTTTAACAATACGCTGTTGTAGGTCCAAGAAATACTCACGGACGTCGGCGACGGAATGGTTCATGCAATATCCTCTTTTACGGCTTAGGACTCGTCGGTACTAGGGATGGCGCGCCAGCCAATATCGCTGCGGAACTGTTTACCATCAAATTGGATTTGAGCAGCCGCTGCATAGGCTTTGTCTTGAGCACGGCGAATGGAATCACCCAATGCCGTTACGCACAGTACTCGGCCACCAGACGTCAGCAATTGGCCGTCGACCAATTCGGTACCTGCGTGAAATACCATGCAGTTGTCGGTGTCTTCTGGCAATTGTTGGATGACATCGCCTTTGCGTGGGTTTTCTGGGTAGTTGGCAGCAGCCATGACGACGCCTAGTGCGGTGCGGCGATCCCAGTCAATGTTGGCCGTATCCAGCTCGCCTGAAATAGCTTGTTCCAACACTTCGCTAAAGTCGTTCTTGATACGCATCATGATAGGTTGCGCTTCAGGATCGCCCAGACGGCAGTTGTATTCCAGAACTTTCAGCGTACGTGTGCTGTCTGGACCATCGCCAATCATCAGACCAGCGTATAGGAAACCAGTGTAAGGAATACCGTCTTTTGCCATACCTTGGATGGATGGCAGGATGACTTCGCGCATGATGCGGTTATGCAAGGTGGGCGAAACGATAGGGGCAGGGGAGTACGCACCCATACCGCCAGTGTTCGGGCCTTCGTCACCGTCTTTCAGACGTTTGTGGTCTTGGCTAGTGGCCAATGGCAGAACGTTTTTGCCATCACACATGATGATGAAGCTAGCTTCTTCACCAGTGAGGAATTCTTCGATCACCACACGTGCACCCGCATTACCAAACATGCCGCCGCCCAGCATATCGTCGATGGCTGTCAGTGCTTCGTCTTCAGTCATGGCGACGATTACGCCCTTACCTGCTGCCAAGCCGTCAGCTTTCACAACAATAGGAGCGCCTTTTTCGCGTACGTACGCTTTAGCGGCTTCCAGATCGGTAAAGGTTTGGTATTCAGCCGTAGGGATCTGATGACGTACCATGAATGCTTTGGCGTAGTCTTTGGAGCTTTCTAGCTGCGCTGCTGCTTTGGTGGCACCAAAGATTTTTAGCCCTGCGGCACGAAAAGCATCTACTACACCAGCCGCCAGAGGGGCCTCAGGGCCAACAACGGCCAGTGCAATGTCTTCGTTGCGGGCAAATTCTACCAACTGATCTACATCGGTAATAGGTACGTTTTGTAGACGTTCGGCAGTTGCCGTGCCCCCATTACCAGGGGCAACAAACACCGTGCTGACACGTTGTGATTGGGCGAGGCGCCAGGCCAAGGCATGTTCACGGCCCCCGCCGCCAATGACGAGTAACTTCATAGGATTTCAAAGAAAAAGGGGCTAGACGCCCCACAGGGTTAACAGGATTATTCGGTTTCATCCATGACGGCAGTGGTGTAAACCTCTTGCACGTCGTCTAGACCCTCAAGGGCATCTAGCATTTTTTGCATTTTTGCAGCGTCATCACCTTCCAGCTCAGTTTCGCTTAATGCTTTCATGATGACGTCACTGACTTCAGGCTTCAGGCCTGCATCGTTAAAGGCCTGATTGACGGCTGCGTAGTTGGATGGGGTGCAAACAACCTCGATCAGACCTTCTTCATCGGTCATGATGTCATCTGCTCCGGCTTCTAGGCCGACTTCCATAATTTTGTCTTCATCGGCACCTGGGGCAAAGAGAAACTGCCCACAGTGTTGGAATTGGAACACAACTGAGCCATCAATACCCAGATTTCCGCCATGTTTGCTGAAAGCGTGACGCACATCGGATACTGTGCGCTGACGATTATCGGTCATGCAGTCCACAATAACTGCCGCGCCACCAATACCATAACCTTCAAATCGTACTTCTTCGAAATTAGCGCCATCAGCACCACCAGCACCACGCTGAATAGCACGGTTAACGTTGTCTTTAGGCATATTTGCCGCAGCAGCTTTTTCAGCGGCCAAACGTAGACGGGGATTGGAGTCGGGGTCAGGCCCACCTTCGCGTGCTGCAACGGTGACTTCACGGATGATTTTAGTCCACAGCTTGCCGCGTCTGGCATCTTGACGCCCTTTGCGGTGCTGAATATTCGCCCATTTACTATGTCCGGCCATAACTTCGTACCAATTTAAAAATTAGAAAATTTCGTTTCAGATTACTATTTTAACCTGTGCGCAAAACTTCGCCTGCACTACACTGGCAGCATCAGGTACCTGTAGTATATAGCAGGCTATTTTTTATCTGGGACAGAGTCATGGCAGAAACAATCAATCTTGCACGAGGAAAGGCGGCTGAGGTTGTGCTGTTGCCGCGTATGGCAAATCGGCACGGCTGTATTACCGGCGCGACGGGTACAGGGAAAACTATTAGTCTACAGTTGATGGCTGAGGCTTTTTCCCGTCAAGGCACTGCTGTTTTTGTGGCCGATGTAAAAGGCGACTTAAGCGGTATTGCAATGAAAGGTGAGTCCAATCCCAAACTGGAAGCCAGATTACAAGAGTTGGGGCTGCCCACTCCCGAGTTCTCGGCGAACTCAGTGGTGTTTTGGGATGTATTTGGACAGTCAGGTCACGCTATACGTGCCACCGTTTCTGACATGGGCCCTATGTTGTTGGCCCGTATCCTAGAGCTGAATGACACTCAAGAAGGTATTTTGAATATTGCCTTCCGGCTAGCAGATGATGAAGGCCAACTATTGTTGGACATGAAAGACCTGCGTGCCATGTTGAATCACGTGACCAAGCGAGCCACCGAACTGCGCGCTAAGTACGGGAATGTATCTGCCGCGTCAGTGGGCGCAATTCAACGTGCGTTATTGCGATTAGAAAGTGAAGGTGCTGAGCAGTTTTTTGGTGAACCTGCTCTGGACATCGCCGATTGGATCCGCACTGATGCGCAAGGCAAGGGCATGGTCAATGTGCTGATGGCTGACCGTTTGATACAGTCGCCCCGTTTGTATTCTGTATTTCTGCTATGGATGCTAGCAGAGTTATACGAGCGTTTGCCTGAAGTGGGTGACTTGGATAAGCCTAAGTTTGTGTTTTTCTTTGACGAAGCGCACTTGCTATTCAATGAAGCGCCCAAAGCGCTGGTAGAAAAAATTGAACAAGTGGTGCGTTTGGTTCGTTCCAAAGGGGTGGGTATTTATTTTGTGACCCAAAACCCGTTGGATATCCCTGAGGCGGTGTTGGGGCAGTTAGGTCATAGAGTGCAGCACGCCTTGCGTGCTTATACGCCACGTGATCAGAAAGCAGTGAAAACTGCGGCACAAACCATGCGCCCTAATCAAGGGTTAGATATTGAAGCGGCCATTACCGAGCTAGGGGTGGGCGAGGCGTTGGTTTCTATGCTGGATGCTAAAGGGATTCCTACACCGACTGAGCGTGTATGGATGTATGCGCCAGGCAGTCGTATTGGCCCAGCGTCTGATGCCGAGAAAAAGCAAATTCTGGCTGCTTCGTTATTTGGCCTGAAGTACGACACTAGCATTGATAGAGAGTCGGCGTATGAGGTCTTGGCAAAGCAAGAGCAAGAAGCCGCTCAGCAAGCTCAAGAATCCACTGAAAAGAACTCAGGGGTGGTGGGTATGCTGAATGATTTCCTATTTGGCTCTACTGGGCCTAGAGGTGGTCGTAAAGATGGTTTGGTACAAGCCACCATCAAAACAGAGGCCAGACGCGGTGCCACGAAGTTTTTACGTGGTGTGCTGGGCTCGTTGTTACGCAGTAAATAAGACTTAGCTTTGGTCAGGCTGTTTGCGCATGCCTGACCAAACTATGGCACCCACAATAATAGTCCCGCCCAAGATGGCCTGAATGCTAGGATATTGGGCAAATAGCAAGGCCGCAAAAGCGATGGCGTAAATGGGTTCTAATGCAATGATGATGCCAGCGCTACGAGCGTTAATACGCGTTAGGCTAGATACCAGTAAGTAGTGCGAAAGTGCTGTGCAGAATATCCCTAGCATGGCCATCCAGAACCAGTCCGCGGCGCTGGGTTGTCCCAAGTAGGGCAACGCAAAGGGTAAGCACAAGAGCGTGACAAAGAGGTTTTCCCAATAGGCTACTTGTAGTGCGGGCATGTGTGAAGCTGTACGCCTATTGATGATCGTAAAGAGGGCGAAGGTAAAGCCTGACAAGACCGCCCACAGTAAACCTATAGTGGCTTCGGCGGCTAAATCGAATTCTGGGGTCACCAAAATCAACCCGAATGAGACCAATCCCAGAATCAACCATTCATCAGTACGAACGCGCTCACGCAGCACTAACCATTCGCTAAGCGTGATGAAGGCAGGGAAACTGGCAAACCCTAAGGTAGCGATTGCAATGCCGCCTGTTTTGACAGCAATAAAGAAACTGACCCAGTGTATGGCCAACATAATAGAGGCCAGCAATAACATGCCTGCATCTTTTTTATTCAACCCCTCACTTAATCGTCTACCTTGAGAGCGAATGATCAAAAACAGCAGTATTGCCGCAAAAAAAGCGCGGAAGGTGGTGATCATGATGGGATCGCTTTTGATCAACTCCCCAAAAATACCGGTAAGACCAAAAAGTACAGCGGCCAGATGGCTCTGAAGTAAGGCGCGTTGATGGGTCATTGTCGAATATAGGTGAACAGGGTAGATTTAAGGGTTGAACAGTTACTGATGCTTAAATCATAACGTAGAGACAGAAGGAGTTCGTCATGGGAACAGAAGTCAACGCAATACGTATAGAGAAAAATGGTGGTCCAGAGGTGTTGAAGTGGGTATCCGTACCACTACCAGCTCCAGCCGATAATGAAGTATGCATTCGCCACAAAGCCATAGGTCTCAATTTTATTGATATTTATTTCCGTGATGGTTTGTATCCTAGCCCATTGCCTCATGGCTTGGGTTTTGAAGCCGCTGGTATTGTTGAAGCTGTTGGTAAAGATGTACACCACGTCAAAGTCGGTGATAGGGTTGCGTATGGGCAGGGACCGCTGGGTGCCTATGCCGAAGCTCGTAATATCCCCGCTGATCGCGTTGTGCGACTGCCTGAGGGTATTAGCTTTGAGGAAGGTGCGGCCATTATGTTGAAAGGGCTAACCGTTCAGTATTTGCTGCGCCAAGTGTACGACGTGAAAAAAGGCGACACTATTTTGTTTCACGCTGCAGCCGGTGGCGTAGGCTCTTTGGCATGCCAATGGGCAAATGCCATGGGTGTGCGTGTGATTGGTACGGCATCTAGCGCTGAAAAAATGCAGATGGCCAAAGACAATGGTGCGTGGGCAACGATCAACTACAGTACTGAAGATGTAGTTCAGCGTGTACGCGAACTTACCGATGGTGCAATGGTTCCTGTAGTGTACGACGGCGTGGGTAAAGCTACGTGGGAAACTTCATTGAAGTGCTTGCGCCCTCGAGGCCTGATGGTGAGCTTTGGTAATGCCTCAGGGGCGGTAACAGGGGTGAATCTAGGTGTGTTGGCGCAGCATGGCTCGTTGTATGTGACACGTCCTATCTTGGCGAGCTTTGTGCCTACACTAGAAACAATGCAGGCAGCAGCAGATGATTTGTTTGCGCAGATTTTGGCTGGCAATATCAAGGTGGATATTGGTCAGCGCTTCCCACTGCGTGACGTAGCTAAAGCACATGAGGCATTGGCATCACGTAAAACAGTAGGTTCTACCATTTTGACGCTGGACTAAACCAACAACGTACAAAAAAGCCGGATGTTCTTAAGACATCCGGCTTTTTTTATAAGCTGCCTCACGTTATAGCTATGAATGCAGCGTGATGAGCTTACTGACCATGAAGCATTATTAGTTGGCTTCTTGGTGGTATTTTTGCAAGCGCTCAACTTCTTTCTTGGAACCCAAAATTACACCAGTACGTTGGTGTAGATGTTCAGGTTGCAGATCCAGAATACGACGGCTGCCATCTACCGATGCGCCACCAGCTTGTTCTACCAAGAAGCTCATAGGGTTAGCTTCGTACATCAAACGCAGTTTGCCATGACGCACGGACTCACGGTGGTCGCGTGGGTACATGAAAATACCGCCCCGGTTCAGAATGCGATGTACATCAGCCACCATGGAAGCAATCCAGCGGGTATTGTAGTTTTTACCCAGTGGGCCTTCTTTACCAGCCAAGCACTCATCGATGTAGCGTTTTACAGGGGCCTCCCAGTGACGCATATTCGACATGTTGATGGCGAATTCTTGAGTTTCTTCAGGGATACGGATGCTTTCTTGCGTCAACAACCACGAGCCTGTTTCACGGTCTAGCGTAAAGCCAACTACGCCTTGGCCAATAGACAAGATCAGCATGGTTTGTGGGCCGTAGACGGCGTACCCGGCAGCCACTTGTTGTGTGCCAGCTTGCAAGAAGTCTTGCTCAGTGGCAACACGGCCTTTAGCGGCTTCAGGCTGACGCAAAATAGAAAAAATAGTACCGATGGATACGTTGACGTCGATGTTGGAAGAACCATCCAGAGGATCGAACAATAGCAGATAGTCACCCGTAGGGTAGTGCGCAGGAATAGGGTGAGGCAATTCCATTTCTTCTGATGCCATGCCTGCCAAGCAACCGATCCACTCGTTGGCATCCAGCAGCATTTGATTGGAAATTACATCCAGTTTTTTCTGGATTTCACCTTGTACGTTTTCGGTATCTTGGCTACCCAGCACATTGCCCAAAGCACCTTTGTTGACTGCTTGAGCAATAGCTTTGCAGGTGCGGGCGATGGTTTCAATCAGTAGACGCAGTTCAGTAGGAACGCTTTGGGTCTGACGTTCTTGTTCAATCAGATATTGAGTCAGGTTTTTTTTCAACGTAGTGCTCCGAGGGATCAGATATTTAGTGCTTTGCCAACGATCTCAGTCACATTGGCAGATTGTGCCTGCTCTTGCAGTCGCAAAAAGGCGGTATGCAAGGCATGGCGTTGGGGCTCAGCATAGTGCGCCCAGTTGTCAAAAGCACGTGCAAGGCGCGCAGCAATTTCAGGATTCAGCGCATCCAAAGCAATTACTTGCTCGGCCCAGAACTCGTAGCCTTCTACTTGATGTATGGCGGTGCTGTTATTCAAGCAGAATTGGAAAATCAGGGAGCGGGCACGGTTAGGATTACGCAGCGTGAATGCCGGGTGCTGCATCAATGCACGCAAGGCGGAAACGTCCGTTTGTGGAGAGCAGGCTTGTACGCTAAACCAGCGGTCTACCACCAAGGGATTGTGCTGCCATTTGGAGTAAAAGCTATCTAGATAGGGTTTACTGGCCGAAGGTTTCGCATAATAGACTATAGCTTGCAATGCCGCTAGAGAGTCTGTCATGTTGTTGGCGTTGTCGTACTGCTGCTGTGCAGCGGACAAGGCTTGGGCATCGGTTGTTGCGCACAGGTAATGCAAAGCAAGATTTTTCAATGCTCTGTGGCCGGCAGACAAGGCATCAGGCGAGTACGGCTGCTGTTGTGGCAATTGATGTTGCGTAAAGCGTTGCTGCCACAAGGAGGCCAAGCGTTCACCTAAATGAACCTGTAGACGATGACGCGCCTGTGCCAAGTCCAAGGGGCGCATTGGGTCTTGTAAAGTTTGCAGTTCGCGTACAGACGGCAGTGACAAAATACGAGCCAAGTAAGCAGGCGACAGGTTGTGATCTTGCAGCAGCTCTTCCCATACTTGCACAACAGCTTGTACGCTTGCGTGTGTCAGCGGTGCAGAGGTGTCAGTAGACAGCTCTAGCAGAGCCATGCGGGCCAGTTGTTGTGCCGCTTCCCAGCGACCAAAACTATTGCTGTCAAAACGTGCCAGCAGTTTTAAGGTGTCTAGGCTTTGTTCGTGTTGCAGTTGTACGGGGGCGGAGAAGTCACGCAGTATGGACAACACAGGTTGGCTTTCCACGTGCTCAAAGGTCCAGCTTTGTTCTTCTTTATCCAGCTCTAGCAAGAACTCAGTATGACGCTTTCCATTCAGCTCTACGCTTAAGTCGTTACCTTGTTGATCTAACAAAGCCATCTTGATAGGGATCAGCAAAGGCAGTTTTGGCGTCTCTGCAGCGTTCAAGCGCTCTATACCTACGGCAGGGTTATGCTGACGCAGTTGTAGACGGTATTGGCGTGTATCAGCGTTGTAGTGCTCTTGTACCGAAACGGTAGGTGTGCCGGCTTGTTGATACCAACGGCGGAATACCTCTAAGTTTTTGCCGGGGTGCGTACGGCTATATACCGAGTCCATAGCCGCGATGAAGTCATCGCAGGTAACTGCTTGGCCGTCATGACGATGGAAATACTCTTTAATACCCGCTTGGAAATCTTCTTCACCTAACAGCGTGTGCTGCATGCGAATCACTTCTGCGCCTTTTTCATAAATGGTAGCGGTATAGAAGTTGCTGATTTCTTCGTAGCTCTCTGGGCGAATAGGGTGGGCCATTGGGCCGCGGTCTTCGCTGAATTGGGCAACGCGCAAGGTACACACATCATCAATGCGTTTGACAGCTTTGGCGCTGGCGGCTTCTTCACTGTCTAAACCCGCAGCCAACATATCTGCCGAAAACTCTTGTTCACGGAAAACAGTCAGACCTTCTTTCAGTGAAAGTTGGAACCAATCGCGGCAGGTTACACGGTTACCTGTCCAGTTATGGAAGTATTCGTGACCAATGACTGCCTCTATATCTCTATAGCTAGCATCCGTAGTGGTTTGTGGGTCAGCTAATACATAGGCAGAGTTAAAAACATTCAGCCCTTTATTTTCCATAGCACCCATATTGAAATCACGGGCAGCGACTACCATGTAACGATCTAGGTCCAGCTCTAGGCCAAAACGTTGTTCGTCCCAACGCAGTGAGCGCTCTAGGCTTTCTAGTGCCCAGGCGGTTTTATCGCCATCACCGGGGTCGCTATACACTTGCAATAGCACTTCACGACCAGAGATTGTGTTGAGGCGTTTCTCGCGGCAATCAAAGTTGCCGGCAACGACGGCAAATAAATAAGAGGGTTTTGGAAAAGGGTCTTCCCATACCACTTGCTGGCGACCGTCAGGCAACGACTGAGAGTCAATCAGGTTGCCATTAGACAGCATCATGGGGTAACGGGTAGCGTCGCCAATCAGGGTTACGCGATAACGTGACATCACGTCAGGGCGGTCTGCAAACCACGTGATACGTCTAAAGCCTTCAGGTTCACATTGTGTGAATAGCTGTTGGCTGGATACATATAACCCCATCAAGGCGCTGTTTTGCGATGGGGAACATTGGCTGATAATTTCGATCTCACTCTGTATGGTGTCCAGAGGGATGCGCAGCATTTGAGCATCTAGCGAATAACGCGATGCATCACAAAGCTGGCCGTTCACCTTAAGGCTGACCAGTGTCAGTTCTTCACCGTGCAATTCCAAGACCTGAGGGCCTGCTTGCAGCATAGAGGCAGTGAATTGTGTGGTGACTGTAGTGAGATCGTTATCCAGTTCCAGCGTCAGGCTGATATCTGGGATGTGGAACGCAAAAGCCTTCCAATCGTGGCGATTAATAGTAGGGCTGATTTCAGTACGCATGACGGATGAAGTGAAACAGGTGTGAGTCAGCCTTAATTGTAGTGCGAATAGGTAAGTTCTTCAGTATTGCTAACTGTAACCGCATTCGGTTGTATTTTGACGGTATGATGTGCGTGATGAGAATTTGCTAATTTTGTGCTGGTTTTTTAGGAACCATTTACATTAAAAGAGGCTGAAAATGGGCAAACGGATTTTTAGTGGAATGCGCTCCCTGATCTGGGTATTTGCAGGCCTGCTTTTGACGGGTTGTGCAAATACATGGTCAGCCAAGGTGTCTACCTTTGAGTTCTGGCCGGAAAATACGATGGGACAAACTTATCGTATTGAACCTGGTCCAGCGCAAGCGGGCAAAATAGAATACGAGTCTATTGCTGACACGGTGCGTGCCGCAATGGGGCCTACTGGTTTGGTAGAGGGTGCTGAAAATGCGCGCTTTATTGTGCATTTAGACTACAGCGATCAAAACAAAAAAGGGTGGGCGCAACGATTTGCCGATCCTTATGTGGATGGCTGGGGGCCTTTCTGGCCAGGTTGGGGTGGCTATATGGGCTACTATGGTGGCTGGGGCGGTGGTATTTATTACAGCCCGCGCGTAGTGAATGTGCCTGTTGAGTATAAAGAGTACAGCTTGAGTGTGCTGATTCTGGATACTACACAAGACAATAAAGAGGTGTATCGCGCTATGGCCGTAACCGACGATGATGGTCGTGGTTTATTGGCTGAAATGGCCAGTTTAGCCCAGGCGATATTTGAAGATTTTCCTGGTAGTAATGGTCAGGTGCGAGAGGTAAAAATAAAGCGCAAGTAAATGAATACTTGCGCGTTGGAAAAGCTAGACAGCTAAATTTGATTTAATCTTTAATCAAAAAGCTGTCTCGGCTTTTACCGGCTGCTTCAGCGTCAGTAATCCAACGTGGTGGGCGACCACGGCCAGTCCAAGTCTCACCTGTTGCAGGATTATGAAACTTTGGTGGCAGTGCGCTTTTATTTGCGCTTTCACCCGCTGTAGCGCTGCGTGTACCGCGACGGCTATAAGCTTCGGTGATTTCTTCCAATGTAATATCGTAATCCACCATAGAACGGATGATGGAGTTGATTACAGGGCGACGCTGACGTGTTTGCAGTGTGCGCATTTGGCGCTGTAGCTTGAGAATTTCTTTCTCGATTTTTTGCTTTTCGGCAGTGTAGGACTCTTGTGGCATTATAGTTCCTTTGTTAGTTAGGGATTTGAATATAGTGCAATCTTAAAATGAGGCTTTTTTAATTCTGAGATTTTTGCACTAGTATGAAATTATAGTTTTTTTTTGAGCCCTGTAAATACTTAATTTGTTTTCGTTTAGGAAACCCGTAGTCATGCTTTCTTCATTTCAAGTAGCTGCTTTGCAAATGGTTTCATCATCTTTACTAGATGATAATTTGTACCAAGCCGAAAAGTTGATTCGCGAAGCAGCGGAGTCTGGTTGCCAATTGGTCTCACTGCCTGAGTACTTCTGCTTTATGGGGCATAAGGACCGTGACAAACTTGCGCTGAAAGAGTCAGATGGCAATGGGAAAATTCAGAATTTTCTACATGAAATATCTCAAAAATATGCTATTTGGATAATAGCCGGAACATTACCTATAGAAACGGATGATCCAAATCGTATTTACAATTCATTATTGGTTTATGGCCCGGATGGTCAACGAATTACGCGCTACGACAAAATACACTTATTTAGTTTTAGTAAAGGCGCTGAATCCTATAACGAAGCGATTTCTATTAGGCCTGGAAAACCGGAGCCTCATGTGTTTGAAGCGCCGTTTGGCAGGGTAGGCGTGGCGGTGTGTTATGACCTGCGTTTTCCTGAGTTGTTCAGGGCGATGGGCGACATACAATTATTAGTGATACCCTCTGCTTTTACCTATACTACTGGACAGGCGCATTGGGAGATTTTGCTGCGTGCGCGTGCTATAGAAAATCAATGCTATGTATTGGCACCAGCTCAGGGCGGAAAACACGAAAATGGCCGTCGCACATGGGGGCATTCCATGTTGATTACTCCGTGGGGTGAGGTGCAAAATGTATTGGGTGAGGGGCCGGGATGTGTTTCTGGCGTACTTGACCTAGATTATTTACGACAAATACGGGACAACCTGCCAGCGTTGACACACCGTGTTATGTAATCAAGTTGTTTAAAGGAAGTGCAGCATATATGAAACCGAGTAATCCGACCACTGAAGCGTTAGGAATTGCCCGATCTGTTTTGTTGGAACCCTGGGGGTTAAACGAAGCAACTCTGGATCAAGCGTTGTCCGAAATCTTTGAGCATAAAGTGGACTATGCCGATTTGTATTTTCAATATACGCGCAGCGAAGGTTGGAGTCTGGAAGAGGGCATTGTTAAGGCGGGTAGCTTCTCTATTGAACAGGGCGTGGGTGTTCGTGCGCTGTCCGGAGAGAAAACCGCGTTTGCATATTCTGATACCTTAAGTCCAGATGCATTGCTGTCTTCTGCTCGTGTTGTGCGTAGCATTGGCCGTCAAGGTCAAAACAAACGTGTAAAGGGCTATGTGGCGCCAGCTAAGGCTCCAGCGTTGTTGTACCCAGCACAAGATCCTCTGCTCACCATGAGTGCGGCTGAAAAAGTGGCCTTATTAGAGCGCGTAGAAAAGCGTGCTCGGGCAGCAGACTCTGCAGTGATTCAAGTGATGGCCAGTTTGGGTGCTGAGTACGATGTGGTGCTCATCGCAGGCAGTGATGGTCGCTTGGTGGCTGACGTTCGTCCTTTGGTGCGCTTATCGCTGAACGTAGTGGTTGAACGTGACGGTAGACGCGAAATGGGCTCATCCGGTGGCGGTGGCCGTTTTGGTTTAGCGTACTTCTCAGATGAAATTATTGATCAATACGTAGAGCAAGCAGTGGGTTCTGCCATGCGCTCGTTAGAGGCTGTGGCTGCACCAGCAGGGCAGATGACGGTAGTGTTGGGTTCGGGCTGGCCCGGTATCTTACTGCATGAGGCAGTAGGTCACGGTCTAGAGGGGGACTTCAACCACAAAGGCTCCAGCATGTTCTCGGGCCGTATTGGCGAGAAAGTAGCAGCATCAGGCGTGACTGTTATTGATGATGGTACCTTGGCAGATAGACGTGGTTCGCTAAATGTGGACGACGAAGGTAACCCCACGCAGCGAACAGTGCTGATTGAAGACGGTATCTTAAAAGGCTATATGCAAGACAGTCGCAATGCGCGCTTTATGAATGCGCCGTTGACGGGTAATGGTAGACGTGAGTCTTACGCACACGTGCCTATGCCTCGCATGACCAATACTTACATGCTTAGCGGTCAGCATGAGCACGATGAAATTATTGCGTCGGTGAAAAATGGTATTTACGCGTCTAACTTTGGTGGTGGCCAAGTTGATATCACCAGCGGCCGGTTTGTATTCTCTACTTCTGAAGCGTGGCTCATTGAAAACGGTAAGTTGGTGTGCCCAGTTAAGGGAGCAACGCTGATTGGTAACGGTTTTGATGCCATGAATAAAGTCAGCATGATTGGTAATAACATGGCACTGGATTCTGGCGTGGGTACTTGCGGTAAAGAAGGGCAAAGCGTCCCGGTGGGTGTGGGCATGCCAACCCTGCGTATTGATGGTCTGACCGTTGGCGGTACCGGCGGCTAACAATAGCGCTTGGTCTGTGCAGTAGAGAATGCCGAGCACCTACATGTTCGGCATTTTTTTGAACCGTTTAGACGGTAGCATTTGACTAAAATTATTAGAAGTCATATTATTTCAGTTCAAACTATTTTTTGTTTTGGGTTATGTGTTGTCAATGAAGACTGAAGATGGATACGATTTGCGCATTCTACGTGCACTGCGCATGATTACTCGTTCTATTGCACTGCACTCACGTCAATTGTCGGCGTATAACAAAATCACTGCTCCGCAGTTGATCTGTTTACGTGCGGTTATTGATAAGGCGCCACTGACGGCAACGGCTATTAGTCGTGAAATGCATGTCAGCCCTAGTACGGTTGTTGGCATTCTGGATAGATTGGAAGACAAAAATCTAATCCGACGCGAACGCGGTAAAGAAGACCGTCGTATCGTGTATGTCACCCCTACTGAAGAAGGTATTCAGTTAGCGAAAGACACACCTTCTCCATTACAGAAAAAATTAGCGGATGCGCTCAATGATTTGCCTGAGCAAGAAAGGGCGACTATTACCTTGTCATTAGAGCGCATTGTTCACTTAATTGATTCGGATCCTGAAGTGGCCTCTGAGCCATTGGATTCCATCACACCAATTCTGGAGGTCCCGGTCGGGGGTGTTCCTCCCGAATCCGGGTTGGTCGTGTGAGTGATACCACTACAACATTCGTAACATCAGCCAAGCCGGCATCGCCGGCTAAATCGGCGGAGACAGACGCAGATTTTGTTCTGCGTGCCCCGTCAGAGAAAGACGGGGCACGCATTCATCAACTCATCCAGGCGTGTCCACCTTTGGACGTAAATTCACTGTACGCCTATCTTCTTCTCACCACGCATTTTTCGCAAACCAGTCTAGTAGCAGAGCAGCAGGGCCGTATCGTCGGATTTGTGTCTGCCTACATTCCTCCCTCTAAATCCGATGTGCTGTTTGTATGGCAAGTTGCCGTGCATGAGCAGTGTCGTGGTCACGCATTGGGCATACGTATGCTCAAACGGTTGCTGCGGCGGGCTGCACTTGCGCGTATTCAGTACGTGGAAACGACGGTTAGTCCGGATAACCCAGCTTCTCGTGCCATGTTTGCACGGGTAGCAGAGCATTACTCCACTGACCTCAATGAAGAGGCTTGGTTTGGTACAGAGCATTTTGGACCACAGCAACATGCAGAAGAACCGCTGCTGCGCATTGGCCCCTTGCCAACGCGTACAGCAATCTAAGGCACCCCGTTAGAGGGTGACGTTTTATCACGGTGTGTGTAGACCTACCTGGCTATCAGGTGGGAGGGAAGCATGCACCCAAAAAAAGGAGAACGAACTTGTGACCGATCTTAAAATTTTTGAAACGATGGAGTCCGAGGTACGTGGTTATGTACGGTCTTTTCCGGTGGTATTTAGCAAAGCAAAAGGTTCCATACTCTTTGATGAGCAAGGCAAACAGTATGTGGACTTTTTTAGCGGTGCTGGCACGCTGAATTACGGCCATAACAACCCTTTTCTGAAACAGAAAATTATCGACTACATTGCCGCTGATGGCGTATTGCACGGTTTGGATATGGCAACCAGTGCCAAACGAGCGTTCATGCAAGCGGTAGAGCGCCATTTATTGCAGCCTCGTGGATGGGACTATGTGCTGCAATTTACCGGACCTACAGGAACCAACGTGGTGGAGGCAGCGTTAAAACTGGCACGACAAGTCAAAGGTAGAAGCAATGTGGTGTCATTCACGCATGGCTTTCATGGGGTGAGTAGTGGTTCGCTGGCGGTGACAGCCAATAGAAAATTCCGTGAGGCTGCCGGTGTGGCACTGGGTAATGTGACCTTTTTGCCTTATGACGGTTACTTGGGCCCCGATGTGAATACGCTAGCCTACTTCGAGCGCATGCTCACCGATCCTAGCAGTGGTTTAGATAAGCCAGCGGCGGTGATTGTGGAAACCGTACAAGGGGAGGGCGGTGTCAATGTAGCGACCAAAGCGTGGCTGCAAGAGCTAGCGAGTTTGTGCAAGCAGCACGATATGTTATTGATCATTGATGACATTCAAGTGGGCTGCGGCCGTACCGGTAACTTCTTTAGTTTCGATGGTATGGGCATAGAGCCAGACATGATTACGTTATCCAAATCGCTATCGGGTTTTGGTTTACCTATGTCGTTGCTACTGTTGAAGCCTGAGTTGGATGTGTGGAAACCAGGGGCGCACAGCGGCACTTTTAGAGGGAACAACTTAGCGTTTGTTGGGGCTACCCATGCCTTAGAGCACTACTGGTCTGATGGGCTGTTTGTGCAGCAAACACAGCGAAAGGCTGAGCGTGTGGCAGATTTCTTGGAAAACATCGTGCAGAGTCATCCCGAAGCGGGATTGAGTGTACGTGGACGTGGGCTGATACAAGGCTTGGTGTGTACACCTAATGGTTTGGCTGAACGCATTACACAAGGATGTTTTGAGCGCGGCTTGGTGATTGAAACAGCCGGTGCGCAAGACGAAGTGGTGAAGGTATTGCCGGCTCTCACTATTGAGCATGATGTATTGCAGCAAGGCTTGGCCATTCTTGAAAACAGCGTGACTGCCGCGCTGTCCTAACCCACTAACCTAAGGAGACACAACATGATTGTGAGAAATGTAGAGGATGTGAAAGGCAGCGCTGATGAGGTTCGTACTGACAACTGGGTAAGCCGACGCGTTTTGCTCAGCAAAGACGGTATGGGATTCTCTTTTCATGAAACGGTAATTTTTCCGGGTACTGAAACGCACATTCATTATCAGAATCACTTGGAAGCCGTGTGGTGCATAGAGGGTGATGGGGAAATAGAAACCATCAAAGACGGCAAGAAATACGCGCTGCACGATGGTGTGGTGTACGCCTTGAATGAGCATGACGAGCACTGGTTGCGCGGTGGTGAAAAACCGCTGCGGGTAATTTGTGTGTTTAATCCACCCCTTACGGGTCAGGAAGTGCACGATGAAAAAGGGGTGTATCCCTTGCAGTCTTCCTAAGTAGTCAGAGGAGGTGATGTGATGAATGTGTTGGTAGCAGATCCTTATGTGTCACGAACGGACCGTGGTGGTGCACTGATTGTGCGTCAAGAGCCAGTGGTGTATGAGCAAGGTGAGTATGCACAGGGGCTGACAGCGCAACAATTGCAGTGCTACGAAGAACAGGGGTTTCTAGTTCTGGATGGGTTGTTTGACGCTGATGAGGTGCAGCAGCTTTGGCAAACTTTGCAGCAGTTAGAAAGTGATCCTCAAATACGCAGACGTCCTGAGTGTGTGCGAGAGCCGGATAGCCAGATATTGCGATCCGTATTTGGTGTGCATTATTTGGCCGAGACTGTAGGGCAGATGATTCGAGACCCTAGGGTGCTGAATGTGGCTAAGCAGATTTTGGGGTCGGAGGTGTATGTGCATCAATCACGTATTAACTTGAAGCCAGCCCTAAATGGCAAAGAGTTCTACTGGCACTCTGACTTTGAAACCTGGCATGTAGAAGACGGTATGCCTGCTATGCGAGCAGTTAGCTGCTCGGTAATGCTGACGGATAATACGGCGTGTAATGGGCCTTTGATGTTGATTCCGCAATCTCATAGGCAGTTTGTGAGTTGCCAAGGAGAAACACCAGAGGAAAACTACAAAACCTCTTTGCGTCAGCAAGAGGTAGGCGTACCAGATGAGCTGAGTCTGCGTTTGCTTACGGATCAAGGCGGGCTGCAGGCGGTGGAGGCCAAAGCCGGTTCGGTAGTGTTCTTTGATTGCAATACGCTGCATGCCTCGGCGGGTAATTTATCGCCGTGGCCGCGTGCCAATGTATTCGTGGTGTATAACAGCGTGGAAAATCAGCTACGTCAACCCAAGTATGGGTTGGCGCCACGCCCTGAGTACGTGGCGGCTAGAGAGCATGTGCAGCCATTGAGGTAGCCGTCAGTATAATGTAGAAAACATGACAGGCCCGTTTCCCGGGTCTGTCATGTTTGTGGGGGCGTGATAAGAGATTAAGCGTGCTGCAAAAAGCTGCTTAAAAATTCTTGTGTTCTAGCTTGCTGTGGCGTGCCAAATATTTGCTCTGGCGGGCCTTCTTCTACCATTTTCCCTTGATCGAAAAAGCACACACGATCCGAGACCTCTTTGGCAAACTGCATTTCGTGCGTGACCAATAAAATAGTCAGATCATGCTTGGTGCTCAGGCGCTGAATCACGTTAAGTACCTCACCCACTAACTCAGGGTCTAGGGCTGATGTAGGCTCATCAAACAGCATGATGTTAGGGCGCATCGCTAAGGCTCTAGCAATAGCCACGCGTTGCTGTTGCCCGCCTGACAACTGGCAAGGAAACTTATGGGCATGGTCAGATAACCCAACAAGCTCTAAATACTCCTCAGCACGTTTGTCCGCTTTCTCTTTACTAAGACCTAATACATGTCTTGGCGCTTCAGTGATATTGCGTTTAACGGTCATGTGCGGGAAGAGGTTGAACTGCTGGAACACCATCCCCATTTCTTTGCGCATCTCTCGTAGGTGATGGTCACTGGCGGGTTGCAACTGATCATTTTGTAGTTGATGCCATAAGGGTTTGCCAGCTACCCAGATCACGCCATTTTGTATGTTTTCTAGCGTCATCAGTATGCGCAAGACGGTGGACTTGCCTGAACCAGAGGGACCAATGATGGTGACCTTCTCGCCGCGCTTGACTGTAAAGTCTAATTGGTCCAATACGGTGTGGTCGCCAAAGCGTTTGCTGACACCTTCGAATCGTATGATGTCTTCGGGGTCGGGGGTAGAGATAGTCATTTCAGTGGAATTCCTTCTTTTGGTAAACGTTGATCCAGTAGCCGTATCAACCATGAGGCTACCAACGTCATCAACAGGTATAGGCCTCCCACCATAGAGAGGGGGATCAGATAGTTAAACGTGCGATCACCGATGATTTTTGCGACGTTCAACATTTCTAGTACTGATACTACCGATAGCACCGGCACGTCTTTCATAATAGAAACCAGATAATTACCTAAGGCGGGAATCACCCTAGGGATTGCTTGGGGTAACACCACAATGATAAAGGTGCGTAGTGGTGTAATATCCAGCGCACGAGCCGCTTCTAGTTGGCCTTTAGCCAGCGATTGAATGCCTGCTCTATAGACTTCGGCGGTATAAGCGCTGTACTGCAAGCCCAACGCTAAGGCGCCCGTTAGAAAGGCCGGTAATACTAGGCCGTAATCAGGCAGTACGTAATACAGAAAGAATAGTTGCACCAATAAAGGGGTGTCGCGTATGAATTCTGTAAGTAAGGTGGCGGGCCATGATATCCACTTAAAGGGGGCGCTTTTCAGGCCAGCGAGCACCAGCCCTAACAACGCTGCGACAACAAAGCCTAATAGAGTGGCTTGTAGTGTAACCACCATTCCTTGTAGCAGAATGGGCAAAATAGATTCAGCAAAAGCCCAGTTGGAGCTGGTGTTCCAGGTATAACCAAATAACATTAGAGTTCCCCCTGACGCCAACGCGAAACGTAGCGCTCTACTAGCTTGATACCTGCGGTTAAGACCAAGGCCATGCCGAAATACATCAATAGCAATAGGCTGTAGATGGTGGTGCTGTCTTGAGTGAAATTGCGTATTTGTTCGGCTCTGAACACGAGGTCGCCCAAACTAATCAGGGATACTAAAGCTGTATCTTTAAGGTTTTGAACTGCCAAGTTGCCAAAGCTGGGCATCATTTCTGGGATGGCTTGGGGTACGCTAATACGCCATAAGGTTTGACGTGGGGTGAAGTCTAAGGAGAGAGCGGCTTCTAATTGCGTAGGGGGCACAGCTTGTATGGCGCCACGCACGACTTCAGCACCGTAAGCACCTATATTCAACGATAGGGCTAAGGTACCGGCTACCACGGCAGGCAGCCGTAGATCCATGCCTAGATAATCGCCTAGTACGGGTAGAGCGAAATAGAGCCAGAATAATTGCACCAGTAGCGAGGTGCCTCGGAATATTTCTATAAAGGCGATGGAAACGCTTTTCACCACCCAGTTTGAGGAGAGCTTGCCCAGCCCAAAAGCAAAGGCAAAGATCAGCCCCAATACACTGGAGTACAGTGTTAGCTGTACCGTAACCCAAGCCCCTTCAAGTAACGGGGGCAAATAACTAATCCAATCCATTTCAGCCAGCGCACAATTGTTCAGTAGTGCGCTCGTTAGATTGGCTCATGTCAGTGTCGCTGAAACCATAACGCGAGAGTATATCTTGCCATTCTGGCGTGCTTTTAAATGAGCGTAGTTCATCATTCACGGCATCACGTAGACTTTCTGAATCTTGGGCAAAGGCAAAGCCTCCCCAGCTACGCACTGGTTCGCCATTGATAATAGGGTCTTTAAATTCGGCTGCTGGCTCGACTTTATCGCTTTTAGACGCGAGCTCACTGACGGTTAAACTGGTGGCGGCGTAGGCATCGGCGCGTCCCGTAGAGACGGCAGAGATGGCATCTGCATTATTGGCTAGGGTCACCAAATGACTTTCATCCACACCTAAGGCTTGCATCATTTCTAATTGATCGGCACCAGCCATGATGGCAATAGTGTGATCACCCTTGGCAAACTCTTCATAGGTATGCACGTCTTTTGGGTTGCCTTTAGCAACTAGCAAGCCTTCGCCATACGAGCTATTGGGGTTGGAGTACAGCACTTGTTTGCAGCGCTCAGGCAGAATGGCCATCTCGGCAGCCACCATATCAAAGCGATTCGCTTGCAAGCCAGGAATAAGGGAACCGAAGTTGGTGGTTACCCACTCAACACGTTCTACACCTAAGTTTTTCATGATGGCGGCGGCAACTTCGGGGCCAGGACCTTTGGCCTCACCATTCATGTCCATGTAGCCGTAGGGGATTTCATTGGCGATGGCAATACGTACAGTGCCGCGTTTTTGTAGATCTTCCAGGCTGACCGCGTGTGCGGGAAGTAGGGCAGTGCTGCCTAAAACAAGCGATAGAGCCAATGCTGAGCGAAAGAGAGGACGTTTCATTGCAAACTCCTTGTGAGTGTTCATGCAGATCAAGCAAGATATGCAAATAGTTTCCACTGCAATCGTACAGTAAAAAATGATTTCAGTTCAAATTGTATGTATAGATAATAATTAGGGTTGACATAGCGTACGTAAATGAACCACGCGCTGGCGCGTAAACTTTTCTGCAGATGGGTGTTGCGCTTTGTTCAATTTATCGTTGTAGTGCATTTTTCTTTGTGCTAGCATGATTGAATGCTTTTACAGAAATCTTATTTTTTCGCTTACTTTTTTGCTTTTCCGAGGCCGCTGGCGCTAGGAAGGATGTCTGCTACACACGCAAACTAGTAAACGAAATCCTTAAAAAAGCCGCCAGCAAAAAAGGCGGCTTTTTTTGTGCCGCATTTATTTGCTACCGGCACTGTTCAATGGAGTGAAATCGTGTCGCACAATACAGATGATCTGCGTATTAAAGAAATTAAAGAACTTTGCCCGCCTGCCCATGTCATGCGCGAGTTCCCATGTTCCACTGAAGTGGCCTCTACCGTGCACAAAACACGCCGTGAGGTTCACGACATCTTGCATGACAAAGATGACCGATTGGTAGTAGTGATTGGGCCTTGCTCCATTCACGACACCGCAGCCGCTATGGACTACGCTCGTCGTTTGCAAGTGGAACAGCAACGTTTCAAAGATGATTTGCTGATCATCATGCGTGTGTACTTTGAGAAGCCTCGTACCACTGTAGGTTGGAAAGGCTTGATCAATGATCCAAATATGGATGGTAGCTTCAACATCAACCAAGGCCTGCGCACCGCACGTGAGTTGTTGTTAGAGGTGAACTCGCTAGGGTTGCCGGCTGGTTGTGAGTTCTTGGATATGATCACTCCGCAGTACATTGCTGATTTGGTGTCGTGGGGGGCGATTGGTGCTCGTACTACAGAAAGTCAGGTTCACCGCGAGCTGTCTTCTGGTTTGTCCTGCCCAGTAGGTTTCAAAAATGGTACAGGTGGCAGCACACGTATTGCTGTAGATGCTATTAAAGCAGCGGCATCGCCACACCATTTCTTGTCAGTGACCAAAGGCGGTCACTCTGCCATTGTGTCTACAACGGGTAACCAAGATTGCCACATCATTTTGCGTGGTGGGAAAACGGCTAACTACGATGCAGAAAGCGTAGAAAAAACTAGCCAAGAAATGGAATCCAATGGTTTGCGTGCTCGTATTATGATTGATGCTAGCCATGCGAATAGCAACAAAGATTACCGTCGTCAGCCTGAAGTTATTAACGAGATTTGCGAACAAATCGAAAATGGCGATGAGCGTATCTTTGGTGTGATGGTAGAAAGTCACTTGGTGGAAGGCCGTCAAGATTTGGTAGAGGGCCAAGAGTTGACCTACGGTAAAAGTATTACCGATGGTTGTATTGGTTGGGAAAGTTCCATTGCAGTGATGGAGCGTTTGGCACAAGCACGTCGTACACGTCGTAGCGTATTGGCAGCCAAACAAGAGGCTGGAGCAACAGCCTAAATAGGAAACGGTAAGGTGTTATGCAGCATTCATCCATGAAAAAAGGTCGTGTAGTAGTGGGGATGTCCGGTGGTGTGGACTCCTCGGTAAGTGCTTGGCTGCTGAAGCAGCAGGGCTATGAAGTGATCGGCCTTTTCATGAAAAATTGGGAAGACGATGACGATTCTGAATATTGCTCGTCTAGGCAAGATTGGCTAGACGCCGCCAGCGTAGCAGACCTGGTTGGCGTTGATATTGAAGCGGTAAACTTTGCTGCGGAATATAAAGACCGAGTATTTGCAGAGTTTTTGCGTGAATACTCGGCTGGTCGCACACCTAATCCCGATGTGCTGTGTAATGCGGAAATCAAGTTCAAAGCGTTTTTGGATCATGCAATGTCCCTAGGGGCAGACCTCATCGCGACTGGGCATTACGCTCGTGTGCGAGCGGTTGAGGAAGCTGGCCGTACGCAGTACCAGTTGTTGAAAGGCTTAGATAGCAGCAAAGACCAAAGCTATTTCTTGCATAGGCTAAATCAAGCGCAATTGTCGCGTACCTTGTTCCCCTTAGGCGAACTGCCTAAAACTGAGGTGCGTCGTATTGCTGAAGAATTGCAATTGCCAAATGCTAAGAAAAAAGACTCTACCGGTATTTGTTTTATTGGTGAGCGTCCTTTCAGAGAGTTTTTGAATCGCTATCTACCTACAGCCCCAGGCCCTATCAAAACCCCAGAAGGGCAGGTCTTGGGACAGCACGTAGGGTTGGCTTTCTATACTTTCGGGCAACGTAAGGGCTTGGGTATAGGAGGCATCAAAGGCCATCAGAATGCAGATGGTACGGCTGATGCATGGTACGCCGCGCGCAAAGATTTGGAGAACAACACCCTTTATGTGGTGCAAGGACACGATCACCCGTGGTTGTTGGATCGCCAGTTAAAAGCAGATCATGTGAGCTGGATTTCCGGGGAAGCACCTGCCAAAGGTATGTACGCAGCTAAAACACGCTACAGACAACCAGATGCCGAATGCATGTTGATGCAAGGCGATAGCCAAACGTTGTCGCTGGAATTCACAGAACCACAGTGGGCCGTCACTCCCGGTCAATCGGTGGTGATGTATGACGGCGATGTATGTTTGGGTGGGGGCTTGATTAGTTAAGTATCCGGCAGCATTAAAAAAGCACTGTGCAGACAGTGCTTTTTTTTCATCTATCGATTCTTGAAGGACTGAGTTTGTTGTGTGTGAAAAGAGAGGCGTACTTACTAGGAAGCTTATTTTCTGTATATTGAAATTAATATAAATAATATTTGAGACTTTAAGGAGTGCTGTTTTAGGGTTTCCGGTACAGTAGAAGTGCCAAAACTAGCTTTGGCTAAAACTAAAACTAAAACAGGAGACTTCGTTATGGTTGATATTACCCGTCGCCAATGGTTATTGGCAGCTACTGCGGGCGTGGGTGTACTCGCTTCCCCATTATTGAGTTCACGTGTTTTTGCAAATAATAAGCTTGTAGTGGCAGCCCTGTTTTGTGGCTATATTGATGACAATGGCTTCATGCAAGCTGGTTACCAAGGGCTGCAAAAAGCACAACAGCAATTACCAATCTCAACGCACTATAAGGATAGGGTAGCTAACGAACCCCAAGCACAAATAGCAGCTTTGCGTGAGTTAGCGCAACACTATAAGCCTGACTTACTGATTGCTCATGGTGGGCAAAACACTGAGGCTGTGATGACCGTTGCGAAAGAGTTTCCGGAAATGTTATTTGCGCTGACGCAGGGCGCGGTAACAACAGAGAACATTAGTAGCTACGATGTTTATCAAGAGGAGTCTGCGTGGTTGGCGGGTGCTTATGCTGCTCTGATGACAAAAACAGGAGTGGTGGCACATCAGTCAGGCATACGTGTTCCACCAGGGTTACGGGCTCGTGCTTCGTATGCAGCAGGGGTTAAGTATGCGAATCCTGATGTACGACTATTAACGAATTTTTCGGGTACGCAAGATGATGTGGTGTTGGCGGAAAAGGTGACACAAGCCCAGGCTCGAGCTGGGGCCGATATTATTTATACGATGTTGAATAAAGGCCGTAGTGGTACTACCGAGGCATGTAGGGAGCTGGGTATCAAAGAAATCGGTAATGTAATTGATTGGGTGGCTCAGGACCCTGACGTGTTTATCGCTTCCGCATGGGCCGATGTGGGTATAGGCGTGTTTGATGCGTGTTCGGATTTAAGTCTTGGTAGGTTTGAGGCCGATAAAATTATCAAGGTAGGCTTGCAACAGCCAGAAGCGGTCAGGTTGATTATGGCAGCTGATACGCCAGACGCAGTAAGAGACAGAATCATGGCTTATCAGCAAGATATTCTGGCGGGGAATATTACGGTTACGGCTGAGTTTGACGGCGTGGAGTTTACGATTTAGCGAGGCTGGATAGTTCAGTTATTACTCAACAAAAAACCCGCGTGATGCGGGTTTTTTGTTTAGCCTTGCGGAGGAACTGTGCTGGAGAACGATGGACGTTCTAACAGTTTCTCGTGCAGCCTATCTAGGTTCGGGAAGGACTCACGCCAGTTGATGCTGGGCAGTCGAAGATCCAGAAAACCCAATGCACAGCCTACAGCAATATCAGCTAAGGTGAAGCTGATGCCTGTGCAAAATGGCTGCTCGCCTAATGCGGTGTTCATGTGCTCAAGTGCAGCATGAATTTTACCTTCTTGTCGGGTAACCCAATCTGCGTAGTACAGTTCGGGCGGGCGACGGTTGCGTTCTATATGAATAGCTACGGCTGCATCAAGCAGACCGTCAGCAATAGCTTCCCAGCATTTGGTAGCCGCACGCTCACGACCTGATTGAGGAATCAGTCTACCAACGGGGGAAAGCGTATCCAGGTATTCAACGATTACGCGTGAATCGAACAGGGAGCTATCGTCGTCAGCCAACAGGCAAGGAATTTTGCCTAGGGGGTTATAACGACTAATGTCGGAGTCAGCTGACCATACGTTTTCCAGTATGAGCTCATGATCCAATTTTTTTTCTGCCATCACTACCCGAACTTTGCGGGTATAGGGGCTTGTTAGAGAACCGAGAAGTTTCATAGGTATTACATCAATCTAATCCGAGAAAAGTATAGCAGGAAGGGACGCGAAAACATGTTAAATCACCTGTCTGGGCATACAGCATCGAGTAAGTAATGGAGAGTGTGGTTTATATGTCTAGAAAAGCACCCCCAACGTAGTTCGTCTTGTGAATGTCGGCGCTTTCGGGTAGGTCAAATGGGTGGTTGTGGGATGAGTAGATAAAGCAACGCTCAGGCAATGGTAGAATAGCGTTTTGCTATTTTTCTTTGACATCACACCATGCAAATTGCTGATCATCTTTCTGCGCTGAATGCGCTTTCTCCTTTGGATGGGCGCTACGGCTCTCGCTGTAATGCTTTACGTGGCTTGTTGTCCGAAGCTGCTTTTATGGCGCACCGTGTTGAGGTAGAGATTGCGTGGTTGATCGCATTGTCACAAGCTGGGTTTGCCGAGCTGCCTGCTTTTGGTGCTGAAACACAAGAAAAACTGCTGAAACTGGTACGTGATTTTTCCGAAGCCGATGCGACACGCATCAAGGAAATCGAGCGCACTACTAACCACGACGTGAAAGCAGTAGAGTACTGGCTGAAAGAGCAAGTAGCGGGTGACGCCAACTTGGAAAAAGCAGCAGAATTCATCCACTTTGCATGTACGTCTGAAGATATTAACAACACCTCGCATGCATTGATGCTGACACGCGCCCGTGAGCAGGTGATTGTGCCTACACTGAAACAAGTGCATGCTTCCATTAGCGGCTATGCACACCAGTTTGCGGATCAGCCTTTGCTGTCTCGTACACACGGTCAGCCAGCTAGCCCATCCACGATGGGTAAAGAATTTGCTAACGTCGCTTACCGTCTGCAACGTGCTATTGCTGCGATAGAAGCAGTTGAGCCTTTGGCTAAAATGAATGGTGCTACCGGTAACTACAACGCGCACTTATCTGCTTACCCTGAAACAGACTGGGCAGCGTTCAGTGCCAAGGTATTGGCATCGTTGGGCCTGACACAAAACCCACTAACCATTCAGATAGAGCCTCACGATTGGATGGCAGCATTGTTTGATGCTATTGGCCGTGCGAATACCATTTTGCTGGATTTCAACCGTGATATTTGGGGTTACATCTCGCTGGGTTATTTCAAACAAAAATTGAAAGCAGGTGAGATTGGCTCTTCCACGATGCCGCACAAAGTTAACCCCATCGACTTTGAAAACTCCGAAGGTAACTTAGGCTTGGCGAATGCGGTGTTGCGCCACTTGTCTGAGAAATTGCCAGTATCCCGTTGGCAGCGTGACCTGACCGACTCCACTGTATTGCGTAACTTGGGCGTAGGTTTAGGCTACAGCATCGTGGCGTACGATTCGTGCCTGCGTGGTTTGGGCAAATTGGAACTGAATGCTAAAGCAATTGATGCTGACATCGATGCATGTTGGGAAGTGTTGGCTGAGCCGGTACAAACCGTTATGCGTAGATTTGGTTTGCCACAGCCTTACGAGCGCTTGAAAGAGCTGACACGCGGTGCCGGTATTACCGAAGCAGCGTTGCGCACGTTCATTGAAGGTCTAGAGTTGCCCGAAGAGCCTAAACAGCAATTGCTGGCACTGACTCCGCGTACCTACATTGGTATTGCCGAGAAGTTGGCAAAACTGGCGTAAAGTCAGCGTATAAGCCTAGTTGCAGCTTAAAGCGTTGCCAAGGCTAAAAAATAAGCCCTGTCTAGTACAGGGCTTATTGCATTTAAGGCTGCGGTAAATATTTACCGCAGCCGCGTAGGGTACGTCCCTCAGTGTTGAGGATACTTGTGTATTCGTACTCTTCATCGCTCATGGTGTCAGAGCACTCTTGCTTGATGACAGTTAATGTCCAGTCACCGTTAGGGCCTTGACCTGTGTAGCGTGTTTGGGTGGAGCCCATGGGTTTTTGCACGGCAGAACTGGAATAGCGAATGTCGCCATAATCCAGCGAGATATTCGCATGGCCGTTTTGAAGGTCTATATGCCAACCGGGCTCATTACCTTGTGCTCTGAACGTACGAGGGTCGATGATGTCAGGGGCGGTAGTAGAGCAAGCACTGAGTAGTAATGCCGTGCCAGCTACACATAAAGACAAGAGTTTCATTAGAGCATGCTCCATAAAAAGAGTAGTTGCTGCGTATCATACGCAGTACGTGGTGAGCACGCCAAGCCTAGAACCGCAAAAAAGTGTGAATGCTCTATCTAAAGGCTAGAAGATACAATACTGCAGTGCGATGAAAGGGTAAGAATGGTATTCTTATAGCTTGGCATTTCTATGACGTAGGGCTGGGTAGAATAGTTCGCCTACACGTCTTTTTGCGGGTTTCCTGTTTTGTTGAACCATATTACTTCCAGTAAATTACCCATGCCGTGGGGCGTGTTTGATCTGCATGTATTTGTTGATGATCAAACGAATAAAGAACACTTGTTGATCGCTTTTGGTGACATTAGTACACCAGAGCCTGTGTTGGTGCGTGTGCATTCTGAGTGTTTGACAGGTGATGCTTTGTTTAGCCAACGCTGTGATTGCGGTCCTCAGTTGCGTAAAGCGCTAGAACGCGTAGCCGAAGCCGGACGTGGTGCTGTGCTGTATCTGCGACAAGAGGGTAGGGGCATTGGTTTGGTAAACAAAATCCGTGCTTACCAGTTGCAAGATCAGGGTGCTGATACCGTGCAAGCGAATGAGCAGCTGGGCTTTGAGGCCGACATGCGTCGCTACGATATTTGCAAACCCATGTTGGATCATTTCGGCATTAAAGATCTGCGCGTGATGACCAATAACCCTCGCAAAACCAAAGCATTGGAAGAGCTGGGTTATAACGTAGTAGAGCGCGTACCGCATCAGATCGTGAGTAACCCGTTTAATAGTGGGTACTTGCAAACTAAGGCTGAAAAACTAGGCCACTTACTGGCATCTGACGCCACCACAGAATAAGCAGTGCATGCATTGCCTTAAAAGCCCTGTCTAGTACAGGGCTTTTTTATGGCTGATAAGTATTCCCAAAGCATTGCAGTGCTATGCGGCCAAAAGCTAGCCACGCAAGTGTTCAGTAGGCAAGGCGGTGGTGTATTTCACTTGGCTTAAGGCAAAGCTAGAGCGGATGCTGGCAACGCTAGGTATTTGTGTTAAGCATTCTAGCAATAGCGCTTGGAAACGCTGTAAATCTTGGATGACCACACGCAGCATGAAGTCAGCATCACCACTCATTAAGTAGCATTCCATCACCTCGGGGCGTTGACTGATGGCATCGGTAAAGACTTCCAGAGATTTTTTATCTTGGTTTTTAAGGGTGACGTGCACAAATACGTTTACCGCTAACCCAAGTTTTAGCGGATCTACTAACGATACAGAGCCTCTCAGCACACCAGCTTGCTTAAGGTCTGCTACACGACGCCAGCATGGCGAGGCCGATAACCCTACACGCTCGGCTAATTCGGCATTACTTAATTCAGCATTTTTTTGTAGCTCATCCAGTATGCGCAGGCTGGCTTTGTCTAGCACTATATCGTTCAAGGTTAATTGTTCCTGAATTTATATCATATAGGGATAAATATACTGATATTACGGCTAATTGAAGAAAATGAGAAGATTAATTTCGCATGCTTATAGGTAGACTATTCGCTTGTTTATCGCTTTATTAATCAACCGTTTAGCTGTAGTTATGAGCACTGCGCATCCTAGTCTTTTATCTTCTAAAACTGCTACACCATTAGCTGGGGCAGGGACCGTAGCATGGTTATTGCTCATGGTGGTTTTATGGGGGCTAAGCTGGCCAGCCACAAAACTGGCATTGGATGTAGTGCCCCCTTTGTGGTTGGCAGCCTTACGCTTTGGTAGTGCGGCCGTATGCTTGTTTGTAGTGGCTGTGGTGCGTGGCGTTTTTAGGCTGCCTACGCGTGCTGATTGGCCTATAGTGGCCAGTGTAGGGTTGTTGCAGATGATGACCTTCACAGGCCTGGGCATGATCGCGATGACGCATGTGGATACGAGTAGGGCTGTACTGCTGGCCTACACCACACCTTTGTGGGGAGTGTTAGCCAGTTGGTTGTTGTTCAAACAGGCCCCCACGCGGCTGCAATTGCTAGCACTGATTGTGGGGTTGGCAGGTATCGCGGCCATTTGCTCTCCTTGGGAAATGGATTGGCAGGCGCCTGGCGCGGTAATGGGGTCTGCGTTTTTGCTGATAGGGGCTATCTGTTGGGCAGTGGTAATCTTGCATGTGAAACAGCATAGTTGGTCAGCATCACCGTTGGCTTTGGCTCCTTGGCAGATGCTTTTGGCAACAGTTCCCTTGGCGGCGTTTGCCTTTGTGCTGGAAGGCTCTCCCTCGGTTATTACGTTTGATCAACGGTTAGTAGAGTTGCTGTTTTTTATAGGACCTATTGCCACGTCTGCATGCTTTGTTATTTCTGCTGAGTATGGACGCCGCATCAGTACATTTGGTATGTCTAACTTTACGTTGGGTGTGCCGATCATAGGGATTGTGGCGTCGGTATTATTGCTAGGAAATACCTTGTCGACGCTGTTTGTAATTGGGCTAAGTTTAGTGTTTGCAGCCATGTTGCTGGCTGCTGTTGCCATGCGTAGAGGGCATAGCCGCCACACCGCATAATAGGTGGCAATGTGGCGGTGCATAAAAAAAGCCTTAGGTGTGAATCTAAGGCTTTTTGATGGTAGAAGGGGCCGATTAAGCAGTAGCCATGCTGTCCAAGACAAATAGGCTTTGCTCTTTAGCGGCTTGCAAAGCATTCGCTGCGGCATCAGCACCCATTGCAGTACCTTCTGCATGCACGAACTGTACATCGGTAATGCCTACGAAACCGAAAATAACGCGTAAGAAGCTTTCTTGGTGTTCCATGGCCATGCCTTGCTCAGACGTGGAATACACGCCACCACGCGAAGAGGCCACAATCACTTTCTTCCCGCCCGCCAAACCTTCGGGGCCGTTTGCGGTGTAGTGGAAGGTGCGTCTAGGCTGCAAAATTCTATCTACCCAGGCTTTAAGCTGGCTAGCGATGGTGAAGTTATAAAAGGGGGCTCCTAAAACGATCACATCAGCAGCTAAGAATTGGCTAACCAACTGCTCTGACACGGTGTCTTCATGCACGGCTTCTTCCAACAGAGCGGCAGGCATATCAGGCGTGCGGAAACCAGTCGCAATTTTGCTCAAATGATTGGGTGCCGAGACAGCGAGGTCTAGGTAATCCACGCGAGTGTCAGGGTGGCGCTCTAGCCATTGCTGAACGATGAATGCACTAAGTTGGCGCGATACCGATTGTTCGCCGTTGATGCTGGAGTCTATGTGTAGCAATGTTTGCATGATGTAGGAAACCAATAAATGATCGATGGTTTCATTATGCAATTTTTCTAATTGATAATTTATGTCTGCAATAGCAATTAGAAGTTGCTGTTATTACAACAATGAGAGGCCTCTGATGAAGGTTGGTCTTTGTCGGCAATAGCTGCTATGATGACGCTCGTCATTGGGGAGTAGCCGCTCTTCTTCTAGAGGTGCATGTCAACACACTTGCAAGTTCACTTGCATGGCATGTGCAGCATATAGCCTGGCAAGACCTTTGACTACACCATCCCCGGAATGGCCGGAGGGGTGGCGTAGTCAATCGTCCTAAATCCGGCCAGGAATATGTATCATGCAGGCTTTTCTTGTTTCTACCGGTATTGTGGCCTTAGCCGAAATCGGTGATAAAACCCAACTCTTGGCATTTATTCTTGCCGCACGATTCAAACGACCTCTTCCTATTATTGCCGGTGTGTTGGTAGCGACATTGCTGAACCATGGTTTAGCTGGTGGTCTGGGGGCCTGGTTATCCGACGCATTGAATCCTCAAGTTCTGACATGGATTTTGGCCATTTCATTTTTGCTGATGGCTGGTTGGATGCTGATCCCCGATAAGCTGGATGAGGATACTCGTATTACTGCCAAGCATGGCGTATTCATTACTACTGTCTGTACCTTCTTTTTGGCTGAAATGGGTGATAAAACTCAATTGGCGACTGTGGCGTTGGCCGCTCAGTACGAAGCCTTCTGGTCGGTCGTGATTGGCACAACATTAGGCATGATGATTGCTAATGTACCCGCTATTTTTATTGGTCAAAAATTGGCTGAGCGTTTACCCGTCAAAATGGTGCATGCGGTAGCCGCCTGTGTGTTTTTGATTTTGGGTGTAATCGCCCTATACAGCGCGATACAGGGCTAAAACAACCTTAAAGAGAATGGGGGAATTGCTTCCCCTATCTTGTGATATCTGAAGCTTATTTACGGTTATTGCATCCTATTCCCAACGGAAAAGAATGTAATTGCTGTTAAGTGGTTTCTTTTGAATAAACTTATATTTATTTCGCTATATGTTGTTGTATAGTGATGTGTTTTTCACGTGAAGCCAATGTTAGCGATCTAGCGGCTGGCTTCGGCCTTTTTTCAACCCTATCTTCGGGTTGGATTCCTTTCCCCAAGGAGCGATTGTCTTATGCAAGGCCTGCACCTTACAGCAGATTTGTACCAGTGCGCTGGTGACCGTGCATTCTTCGTAGACGAGAATGTGTTAGCCGCTTTGTGTCGTCAACTGACAGAGCTTTCCACGCTCACCATTGTTGGTGAGAAATGGGTGACGTTTCCTGAGTATCAGGGCGAGCCTGGTGGTGTAACCGGAACATTGCTATTAGCAGAATCCCATCTAGCCTTGCATACGTGGCCTGAACGCGCTGGTGTGACATTGGATGTGTATGTCTGCAACTTTAGTGCTGATAATTCCGCTAAAGCGCAAATGTTGATTGATGGCCTTATCGAAGCCTTCAAACCTGGCCAAGTACAACGCAATAATCTATTGCGTGGTGATGAGCATGGCCCCGTGGGTAGTGGTGAGTTGTTGCTAGAAAACCTGAACCAACACGCAGTGTATGGTTTCCGTTTTCCAGAGCGTTTATTGGCTAAACAAACCCAATATCAATACTTAGAGTTATTACAGTCTCCTGAGCTAGGTGCAACCCTGCGTTTGGATGGCTGTTTGATGACCTCAGAAAACGACGAGTTCTTCTATCATGAAGCGCTGGTGCACCCAGCAATGCTTAGTCACCCAGAACCACGTTCTGTGCTGATTATTGGTGGTGGTGATGGCGGTGCATTAGAAGAGGTCCTGAAACACGACACGGTGCAACAGGCAACGCTTGTTGACTTAGATGGTGATGTTATTGAGGTAGCTCGTAAGCACCTACGCAACATTAACCGTGGCTCTTTAGATAGCCCGCGTGCCCATATATTGGTGGGTGATGGTGCTGAGTTCGTGCGTACTACAGATCAGCGTTTTGACGTGGTGCTGTTAGATCTTACTGATCCAGAAACGCCTGCAGGCCCGCTGTACACCACAGAGTTCTTTGAGTCCTGCAAAGCAGTGCTAAAACCCGGTGGCGCAGTAGTGCTACACATCGGTGCGCCATTCTACGAACCAGAACAAATCCGCAGCATGCTCAGCAAGTTGGGTAGTGTGTTTGAGCAAGTTAGCCCCTTTGGTTTGCATATTCCTTTGTACGGTTCGTACTGGGGGTTAGTCGTTGTGTCAGACAGTTTGGCACCTAAAGCGGTGGCAGCAGAGGTGATTGAGCAGCGCTTGGTTGATCGTGATATCACTGATCTGCAGTACTACAACAGCGAGATTCATGGTGCATTGTTTGCTTTACCTAACTACTACAAAAATCTGGTTCCAGAACTGGTGGTAAGCGAGTAGCAAGCAGTAGGTTGGGTGACTATCTTGTGATAGGTAGTCATACCTAAAAATACAGTAGTTAAGAAACGCCTGAAGACGGTAATGCCGTTTCAGGCGTTTTTTTATGCGTGATTTTTGCGGGTTTTGCGATGTTATGGTTTGTGAAAATCTATTATTTATCAATGCTGTATAAGCGATAAGGGTTTTCCTGATCCGTTTTATTTTCCTGTCCAAATTTTTTTGGTGTAATCTTGGTATACCAAGAAAATACATAAAAGTGCGATGGGGAGTAAGGATGGAAAGAGACAAAAAAGCACGCCGTTTGAGGGTATTGCTAAAGCACGAAACCATAGCGTTGGTACCCAATGGGTTTAACTCAGACTCAAGTAGTTCTACGGCTATTTTGCGCCTCACCTGCCAAGGTTTATTGAAGCAGGATTTTGATGGCAAGTTGGCGCCCGACCTGGCGCAAAGCTGGAGCGTGTCGGATGACTTGTGTCGCTATACATTTCAGCTACGCAAAGGGCTGAAATTTCACAATGGCAATGCGTGCAATGCGCATAAAGTGGCATGGAATTTCACGCGTTTGTTTAACGGTGGCACAGATAGTTTGCTCACTCGTGATTATCAAGACATTGAGGCTGTCAATGTGCTGAGTGAGCATGAGCTGGAGTTTGTGCTTAAACGGCCCAATGCGGCGTTTTTGCCCAATCTGGCATGGCGAACCTACATCGTAGACGACACCTATGATCAGCCCTGTGGCACAGGACCTTTGTGTCTACAAACATGGCAACGTGGTAGTCATGTGCTGCTTAGCCGTTTTGAGGGCTATCAAGGTGTGCATGCTGCTCCTGAAGTGGATGAGGTGCGCTTAGAGTTTGCACCCGGTATAGAACAGCGTGTAGCCAGAATCCGTCAGGGCGATATTGATATTGTAGAAAGCGTTCCGTCGTCGGCTGCCGAGGCGTTGGCCGCTGAGGGCTTACTACATTCCGCTTTGACTGCTTCCAAGCATCGCAGTGTGATGTATTTCAACTGCAAAAAGGGTGCGCTGACTACTCCCAAAGTACGTCTGGCATTAGCACACGCCATTAACCGTGAAGCGCTGATGCAAGCGGTGACGGGGGGTACAGGTGAGGTAGTGGATGGCATGTTGGCAGCCTCTGATCCTGCTTTTGTCACTACACCAACGATCGCTTATGACCCAGACCGTGCTCGTCAGCTGTTGAAAGAAGCGGGTGTCAGTAGCGAACACGTATTTCGTATGGTGACCACCAATACCGCACCGTTTTCACAGGTGGCTGAGCAAGTAGGCAATGACCTGCGTGCGATAGGTCTGACGGTGCAATTTACCGGTTATGACGACCCGCCATGGTGGCCGTATATGTACTTGCGTGGTGGTTGGGATATCTGCTTGCAAGGCACACCAGCCAGACCGCATCTGGATACGTTGTTGGTGCGTGAACTGCATAGTCAAGGTGGCTTTAACGCTGGTGGCTATGCCTGCGCAGAAATGGATAGCTTGATTGATGGTGTACGAGGCGAGGTGGATGCGCAGAAACGGCAGCAAGCCTATGCCCGTATTCAACATAAAGTGCAGGCCGAGCTACCGTTTTTCTCATTGTTTGCCATGGATAACATGGTGGGCTGGTCGCCTCGTGTGACCGGGTTCACGCCCCATCCTAGCGGTGGCATAGATCTAAGTGGTGTACAGATACGCGATGCGGATGTGTCACCTTCAAGCTTCACGACAGAAGGGGAGCGACGATGATTAAGTTGATTCTGGTTCGTCTGTTTCAGGCGTTCATGACGGTATTGATGACCAGCCTCATTATTTTTGTGTTGGCGAGATCATCAGGTAGCCCCGCCGACTTGGTGCTGCCGGCGGATTCTACGCCAGCAGAGCGTACGGAATACATAGAACGCATGGGTTTGGATAAACCGCTGGCGCAGCAGTACCTCATATTTTTGGGTGATGCCTTACAAGGGGACTTTGGTCGCTCCATCCGTACCGGTGCTCCTGCTACTGAGCTGGTGTTTGAACGTATAGGACGCACGCTCATTCTGGCAACAGCAGGGTTGGTGGTAGCCATCGTCATCAGTATCCCGTTAGGGGTGTTGGCGGCGACAAATAGAGGAAAAGGGTGGGATAAGTTCAGCATGAGTTTTGCCTTGTTAGGGCAATCCACACCGGCATTCTGGCTCAGTGTGATGTTGATCCTGATTTTTGCCGTGCACCTGAGGTGGTTACCCAGTTCGGGAGCGGGGTCGTGGAAACACTTTGTGCTGCCTAGCTTAGTTTTGGGGTGGAGTATCAGTGCGGGGATTGTGCGCTTGTTACGTTCCTCCATGCTGGAAGTATTGGGTGCTGAGTTTGTGAAGTTGGCGCGAGCCAAAGGCTTGAAAGAAAACAAAGTGGTGTGGAAGCACGCCTTACGTAATGCGTTGATTCCTGTGGTGACGTTTATCGGCTTTATGTACGGCGTCATCATTGCATCAGGCGTGGTAATTGAGGTGGTGTTTGGGTGGCCTGGGCTGGGGTATTTGGCCTATGAGTCTACGTTGTGGCGCGATTTCCCTGTGTTGCAGCTTTCTGTTCTGGTCTACACCGTTTTAATTGTGGGTATCAACTTTCTGGTGGATATGGCTTATGGCCTGATTGATCCCCGCGTAAGGAGCTGATTGTGCAAGCCTCTATGACTCAAAAAACTGCACCTGTGGGCCGTCTGCGTAAGATGGTGACGCAGGTACGACAAAGCAAAGCGCCGTGGATAGGGTTGCTGATGGTGTTGATCACCATGCTGGTGGCTATTTTTGCAGACCATTTGGTGTTGCACGATCCATTAGCGATTAATCCCGCCGCCGCATTACGTGCACCTGTGTTTTTGGAAGGGGGGGATTGGACTTATCCCTTGGGGACTGATCGCTTAGGGCGTGACGTATTGAGCCGCATCATTTTAGGTACGCAGGTCTCTCTTAGTATTGCCATCGTCACCATCATTTTGGGTGGCGCATTGGGAACTGGCTTGGGGTTATTAGCGGGTTATCGCGGTGGTTGGGTTGATGCCTTGATTATGCGTACCGCCGATGGTTTCTTGGCTTTCCCTAGCATTCTGTTGGCACTGGTATTGGCCGTTACTGTAGGCCCTAGCTTCTGGGTGGTGGTGATTGTATTGGCCTTGGTGTTATGGGCACGTTTTGCACGCTTGGTACGTGGCGATGTGCTAGCACTTAAAGATAGAGACTTTGTGCTCTTGGCCAGAGTAGCGGGTGCGGGAGGTTTCCGTATTGTGTTCAAACATATCTTGCCTAACGTAGCGAACACCTTGTTGGTGTTGGCGACGCTTCAGGTGGGCTGGGCCATTATCGTGGAAGCATCGCTGACCTTCTTGGGCGCTGGTGTGCCACCCCCTACACCTACATGGGGCGGGATGGTTGCTGAAGGTTTGGATTACGTAGAGTCAGCATGGTGGATTTCCACAATGCCTGGGTTAGCCATTTTGTTTGTGGTGTTCTCCTACAACATCGTAGGCGATTGGGTGCGTGACGTGCTTGATCCTCAATTGCGGAATATCTGACATGACTACACAACATAAATCAGCGCCAGTATTGGCGGTAGAAAACTTGCAGACTCGACTCTATAGCAAACGTGGTGTGGGCTATGCGGTGAATGACGTTAGTTTTGAGCTGTACGCCGGCCAGACCTTAGGGCTGGTGGGGGAGTCTGGCTCAGGTAAAAGTTTGACCTGTTTGTCGGTGCTGCGTTTGAACCCGCAGCCTGCATCTAAAGTCACGGGCGGTAAGGCACTGTTCAATGGCAATGACTTGCTGAAAATGAGCGATGACGAACTGCGCTCCTATCGTGGCAAACATATAGCCATGATTTTGCAGGACCCTATGCGTGCCTTAAATCCGGTGCTCACTATTGGTGAGCAAATGAATGAGGCACTGATTCTGCACCGACAACTGCAAGGTGAGGCACTACATACTGCGGCGTGTGAGCTGCTAGAAAAAGTGCGTATTCCTAACCCTGCGCAAGGGCTGAAAGCTTACCCACACCATTTCAGTGGAGGGATGCGACAGCGTGTGGTGGGGGCGATGGCGATGGCTGGTAATCCGCAAGTCATCATTGCGGATGAACCTACCACAGCGCTGGATGTGACCGTTCAAGAAGAGTTTTTGGCGTTACTAAAGCAACTGCAGAATGAGGCCGGATTGGGTGTGCTGCTGGTAACACACGACTTTGGGGTGGTAACCCGTATGTGCGACAAAGTGGCCGTGATGTATGCCGGGCGCATTGTGGAACTGGCGGAAACCGGCGAGTTGTTTGATAAGCCTTTGCATCCCTATACCCAAGCCTTGTTGAAATCTGTGCCGGATGTCTCTAGCCGTGAAGAGCGCTTGTTCTCTATTGAAGGGCAGCCGCCATCGGTGTTTGCTCCATTACCAGGGTGTGCCTTTGCACCACGCTGTCCGCAGGCGACAGATCGTTGTCGTAAAGAGCGGCCAAAGCAGGTGCAAATAGGGAATAGAAAAGTAAGTTGCTGGTTGTACGAGGAGGCGCTATGACTCAGGTTGCATTGCTGGAAGGTAGAAAACTACAAAAAACCTACCGTCGAAAAGGGGTGTTTACGAAGGGGGCAGAAATCCGTGCAGTAGAAGAGATGTCGCTTTCGGTGGCCAGTAAAGAAACTGTGGCAGTAGTAGGTGAGTCGGGTTGCGGTAAAAGTACGACGGCCAAAATGCTGTTGGGGTTGGAGGACCTCAGCGCCGGAGAAGTGTATTTCGAAGGTGAAAACCTAGCAGGTGCCAATGCTGAGTTACGTCGACGTTATCGCTCTGGTGTGCAGGCTGTTTTTCAAGACCCATGGAGTTCGTTAAACCCTCGTATGCGGGTGTACGACATCATCGCTGAGCCTATGCGTATCAATGGCTTTGATAAGGAGCACATTGATAAAGCGATATTTCAGAGCTTGGACGAAGTAGGGCTAGAAAAAGCGGCAGCTAACAACTTTCCGCATGAGTTCAGTGGCGGTCAGCGTCAGCGTATTGCCATTGCTCGTGCCGTGGCGCTGCGGCCGCGTGCCATTGTTTTGGATGAGCCAGTGTCTGCGCTGGATGTATCCGTACGAGCCCAGATCATGAATTTGCTTAAAGACCTGCAACAGTCATTAGGCATGGGGTATGTGCTGATCTCGCACGATTTGGCGACAGTACGTTTTCTGGCGACACGTGTGGTGGTGATGTACAAGGGGCGAATCGTAGAGCAGGGGGAATCCGAAGCCATCTTTAAGGCGCCGCAACACCCCTATACCGCACGATTGATTGAAGCGGCTCGTATACGTAAACCGGGGGATATCACTTCGGCAGCACCTCTACACAACAGTCCGCCCCCGGGCGTGGCTAAAGCAGGCTGCATGTTTGCAGAGCGATGTTCGGTAGTAATGGCTAAGTGCTGGGAAGAGCGTCCAGAACTTTTGCCTATTGCTACAGGTTACGAGGTGGCTTGCCACCGTTGCGGTGCGCAGGACAAGGCATTGTCCTAATCAGTATGGTGTAGGAGACAACATGACAATGAAACTTAAAAAACTATCTACAGCGCTGTTCTTTGCGGGCCTTTCGTTAAGTGCAGCAGGTGTGCAGGCTGCCCCCGAAGGTACCTTAACGGTTGTAGTGCCCAACTTTGGCCGTGAAGTGCTAGACCTGGGTAAAACCTCTACCCAAGATTTGCAATATACCGGCCATATACATGAGCCGTTGATTGGGGCTGATGTAGAAGGGAAGTTATCGGCAGAACGTGGCTTAGCAAAAAGCTGGTCTATGAGTGAGGATGCTCGCACCTACACGTTGAATTTACGTGAAGGGGTGACTTGGCACGATGGCAAACCTTTTACGGCTGATGACGTGGTGTTTAGCTTGGGCGAGCGTTTTGTCGCCAACGATGCGGTGTGCACATTTTGCAAACAGCTAGAGCAAATCGAGACCGTAGAGGCGGTGGATGACCACACGGTAAAAATCACACTTAAAGAGTCAGACCCTGCTTTTCTGGCGGTGTTAACGGCGCGTGATGGCGACATACGTATGCTGCCACGTCATGGTTATCAGAAAGTAGAGGGGGGCTACGAGATGGTAGGCCAACCTATAGGTACGGGGCCGTGGAAGTTCAAGTCTTTTGAGCGCGGTATGGAAATGCAGCTGACAGCCAATACCGACTACTGGGACGCAGAGCGTGTGCCTGATTTTGAAACCTTACTGCTGGTGCCTCGTAGTCAACCTAGCACTCGTTTAGCCATGGTTCGTGCGGGTGAAGCTGATATGGCTTTTGTGGATCCGCGTCAGGTGATAGAGGCTAAAAATGCAGGGCTCAATGTGCTAGTCGCAAAAGGCTCGGCATTGGGGACCTTGTCTTTCTATGGATGTTGGCAAGAACAAATGCTGTGCCACCAACAAGCTTTTAGAGAGGCCATGGTGAAGGCCATTGATATGGATGCCATCATCAAGAGCATTTACCCCGAAGGCACCGGAGAAAGGTTAACGACGGTGTATTGGACCGAAGGCTCATTGGGTGAGGATCCTGATCTTAAACCCTATGCCTATGACCCAGCACGTGCGGCAGAACTACTCAAAGAAATTGGTTATACCGGTACGCCCGTAAAGTTGTGGTCAGTACGTACCAATGCCATGCCTGAAGCACCAGAAATCATCGAGTTGGTGGATGGTTATCTACGTGCGGCAGGGTTCAAAACCGAAGTCACGCCTATGGAGTTTGGTGCCTTTAGGCCGCGTTATGCATCTAGCCCACAACGTTGGGAAACCAACTATGCGGCTCACCTGTATTTGAACGGTGCAGGGCCGCGTCCCACCATTATGCCTAACCTGAAAGTAGGCATGATCAGCCATGAAAAAGGAGGGTTAATCCAAAGCTACTGGAATATGCCGTGGATGGATCAGCAATGGGATCACTTAACCACGTTGACCTCATTGGACGAACTAGACACTGCCTTGCGCGATCTGAATCGTCAGGTGTACAGCGAATACAGCTTTCACCCCGTCGTGATGCGTAACCAGGTAGCAGTAGCCGGACCGCGAGTACAGAGCTGGGCGCCTACGCCTTATGGATTTGCTTGGCACCTTGAAACCGTACGTCGCAATGATGCGAAATAAATCAAAATCAACGATACGGAAGAGACAAATGAATACACATCTAACTATGTTGAGCAAGCTCTTAGGGGCGACGGTCTTAACGCTAGGCGCCTTGATGCAAGCCGCGCCAGCCGTGGCTGCTCCAGGAGGTACGCTGACGGTAGTGGTTCCCAACTTTGGTAGAGAAATGCTGGATATGGGCAAAACCTCTACTCAGGATTTGCAATATACCGGCCATACCAATGAGCCACTGATTGGTACTGCTCCGAATGGTCAGTTGGCAGCCGAGCGCGGACTGGCTGAGTCGTGGGAAATGGAAGACGGCGCCAAAGTGTTCACCATTCACTTGCGCCCTAATGTGCAGTGGCATGATGGAAAACCTTTTACGGCAGACGACGTGGTCTTTAGTTTGGGCGAACGTTATGTGGCCAAAGATGCCATTTGTACGTTCTGCCGCTTGCTGCAAGTCATAGACAGTGTGACGGCTGTAGATGATCACACCGTCAAAATTGTTTTAAAAGAGCCAGACCCGTCGTTTATGGCTGTGCTCAGCGCGCGCGATGGAGACATCCGCATACTACCTCGCCACAACTATAAGCCCACCGCAGAGGGGTTTGAGATGATAGAGGGGCCTATAGGTACTGGGCCATGGAAGTTCGCCGAGTTCAATCGTGGCGTGGATATGCTGTTGACCGCCAATGAGTCGTACTGGGACCCAGAACGTATTCCTGAATTTGCTGAATTGCGTTTGATTCCACGTAGTCAGGCCAGCACTCGTCTATCCATGGTGCGTGCCGGCGAAGCAGATATGGCGTTTATCGACCCTCGGCAGGTGATTGATGCCAGGGCGGCCAAGCTGGATATTCTGACCAATCGTGGTTCATCCAAAGGTGGGTTGTCGTTCTATGGATGCTGGCAGGAAGAAATGCTGTGTCATCAGCAAGACTTCCGCGAGGCGTTGGTACGAGCTATCGATATGGATGCCATCATGAAAAGCATCTATCCAGAAGGCACGGCAGAGCGCTTGGCTACGGCGTATTGGACAGAAGGTTCACTAGGCTATGACCCTGCGCTTGAGCCCTACAAATACGATCCGCAACGTGCTGCCGAGCTACTCAAGAAAATTGGCTATGACGGTACACCAGTGAAATTGTGGTCGGTACGTACTAATGCGATGCCAGAAGCACCGGAAATCATGGATTTGGTGGATGGTTACTTGCGTGCGGCGGGTTTCAAAACAGAAGTCACACCGATGGAATTTGGTGCGTTTAGACCGCGTTATGCCTCTAGTCCACAGCAGTGGGAAACCAATTACGGAGCGCACTTGTACTTAGATGCTGGCGCGCCACGTCCTTCGGTGATTCCAGCGCTACGTGTGGGGATTATTAGCCAAGAGAAAGGTGGTTTGATTCAGGGGTACTGGAACTTACCGAAGATAGATGCGGAATGGGACACGCTTATCTCGTTGACCACGTTAGAAGAACTGGATGCCGAGCTTAAGCAGTTGAACCATCAGCTGTATGGTGAGTTCAATAGTTATCCCGTGGCACTGCGTTACGAAGTGACAGCAGTGGGGCCGAGAGTGAAAAGCTGGACTCCTTCCTCTTTCGGGTTGGCATGGCATTTGGAAACGGTTAAGAAAAAATGACGAATGCACAGACTTTTTCATCAGCCTCATTGGTGCGCGGACGTTACATTATTTGTAAGGTAACGGGTCGCAATCAGGTGGAGCTACTGGAAAATGCTGCGCTGTACCAAGAGTCAGGGCGCATTGTCGCCCTGGGCTCTTGGGAGCAATTACGCGCACGTTATCCAGAGGTTCCTGTAGTGGGCGATGGTAGCCATGTGGTGATTCCTGGGCTTGTGAATGGGCATCATCATGTGGGTATGACGCCTTTTCAGCTAGGGTCGCCAGATCTGCCGTTGGAGTTATGGCTGGCGCATCGTATACGGGCCCGAACCGTAGATATTGAGCTGGATACTTTGTATTCCGCCTTTGAACTGGTGGCATCTGGTGTGACGACTGTACAGCACTTGCATGGTCGGGTGTTGCCGCCCATTAGCCAGATAGGTAAGTACGCCGATAAGGTCATAGGTGCTTATACCAAGCTAGGTATGCGAGTGTCATACTCCTATGGCATACGGGATCAAAACCGTTTGGTGTATGAGGCTGACGAGCAATTTGCACAACGGCTACCGGCGGGGTTGGCGGATTCATTCCGACAGTGGTCGCACGCGCAGCAGATGCCATTGGACGATAACTTCAGGCTTTTTGAAACCCTGCTTCAGCGTTATAAACAACATCCTTTGGCACGTATACAGCTAGCGCCAGTAAACTTGCATTGGTGTTCAGATCAGGCGTTGGAACGTGTTGCTGCTTGCTCGGAAATGCACCATGCATGTATGCATATGCACTTGTTGGAAAGCCGCTATCAGTGGGAGTATGCTCGACGCCGCACCGGAGGCTCTGCCGTCAAGTATCTGGATAAGTTCGGTTTGCTGAGTCCACGGATGACGTTGGGTCATGGCGTATGGCTAGAGGAAGACGAGCTAGACTTACTCGCTGAACGTGGTGTAGGCATCTGCACTAATGCGAGCTCTAACTTGCGTTTGCGCAGTGGCATTGCCCCCTGGAGACAATTCCATAAACGGGGTATTTCGGTTGCCTTGGGTATAGACGAAGCGGGCATCAATGAAGATCGTGACATGCTGCAAGAAATGCGGTTGGTGAAGCATTTACACCGAGTGGCTGGCATGGATAACAACGATGTACCTAGTGCAGAAGATGTCTTACAGATGGCAACGCAAGGGGGCGCAAACAGCACGCCGTTTGCATCAGAAATCGGTGTGTTGGCAGTAGGGAAGGCTGCTGATGTGGTGCTTATTAACGATGCGATGCTGCGCTATCCGTATTTGGATCCAGTAACGAGTGTGGTGGATGCGGTTATTCATCGAGCACAGCGTGAAGCAGTGGATACCGTGGTGGTGAATGGTCAGGTTATTTATGCGGGCAAGCGTTTCGTGAATGTGGATCAGCAAGCTGTGCTACAGACCTTGGCCGAGCAACTCAAGCAACCGCTCACACAGGCAGAACAAGAGCGTCATGCGTTGTCCGAGGCATTGTTGCCGCATGTGCAGAAGTTTTATGCGCACTACTGTGCGGATTGTGGAAAAAAACACTGGCCTTATCGAGCCATTGATTGAGTAGGAGAATCAAGGCACGTGGGGCTGACAGAGACAGATCAGAATAATTTCCCAGTGTAGATGGGACCTCAAGAAAAAGAGAGAAAGTAGTGAGTGAAAAAACCAAAATTGTGCCGACGGCAACCGTAAGCGCTACGGAACGTACTTATCGCGATGTGTTGAACTGGATAGAAAATCGCGAACTCGTTCCGGGTGATGTGTTGGATGAACGCCGGTTGTCTGAGGCATTGAGTGTGTCACGCACTCCACTACGCAGCGCATTGAGCAGGCTGTTAGGGGAGGGCTATCTGGTGCGTTTGGCCAATGGTGCAATGGTGGTGCGGGAAATCGGTGTGGGCGAAGTTCTAGAGCTGCTGTATATCAGGCGTTTACTAGAGCCCGAAGCCGCCATGCTGGCCGTAGAGCGTATTCCGCAACAACGCTTACATAACTTGAAGGAGGAGCTAAGCAACCCGCACGTGATGGATCAAGGTGGTCCAGAAAGTTGGCGCAAGGGGGATGACGTGCACGATCTGATCACCGAGTTTTGTAGTAATCGTTCATTGGCTGATGTGATTGAGCAGGCCAGAAAACGTATACGCGTGTCCAATATTGAACGAGTGCCTGGGCGTGGTGATCATGCCGATGATGAACACTTGAGCATCGTACAGGCCATGATTGATCGCAATCGCGAAGCCGTGCACACCAGTGTGCTGAAGCACTTGGATAATATACGGGATGGGTTTTTAGCTGCTTTTGGAGTGGGCGTACAACATGACAGATAAATTGCGAGCAGTACAAGTAGAGCCCTTATCCGCAGAGGTGTTTCGCCCTTATGGTCGGGTGATTGAATACGGTGGGGTGCCGGGCAGGCATTATGTGCCAGAGGCGTTTGACCGAGCATGCGATTTGACCTCGCCCAGCTTGTGGTTGCGTCGTGTGAAAGGACGTAGAGATTTACCGATGTTGGTACGTCACTTAGAGCGCCATCCGTATTCTGCACAAACCTTTTTGCCTACACGCGAATTTCGTCATTTGGTGGTGGTGTGTGCAGCACAAGGGGATGGCAGCCCAGATTTATCTACCTTGAAAGTATTTGCTGCAGGCCCCGGTCAGGGGGTGTGTTATGCCCGCAATGTGTGGCATCACGGCCTGACTATTCTGGATGATGAAGCCGACTTTATTGTGGTGATGAGCCTGACAGGTAAAGGTGAGGACGACGTGTTTATGGATTTGGCGCAGCCCATAGAAATCCATGACCAGTCGGGCTTGTTGCGGGAGGAAAAAGTAAATGAACGAGCATGAGGTTGTTCGGGACTTTATAGGCTACGGCGCGCAGCCACCGCAAGCACAGTGGCCAGGTGGCGCACGGTTAGCGATTAATTTTTGTTTGAACTTCGAAGAAGGAGCGGAGCTTTCCGTTCTAGATGGCGACACCATTACAGAGTCTGCATTAACGGAGGGTGGTGCAGGTGTGGCAGGCCAGCGTGATTTAGCCGCTGAGTCCATGTTTGAGTATGGCAGCCGTGTAGGGTTTTGGCGTTTGGATAGGATACTGGCAGATCGCGGCATGACTGCTACGGTAATGGCCTGTGCACAAGCGTTGGCCAGACATCCTCAAGCGTGTGAACGTATTAATGAGCGTGGCTACGACGTATGCGCGCATGGCCTGCGCTGGGAACACCATCAAGGCTTATCGGCGGAAGATGAGCGTGCTCGTATTCAGCAGGCATTGGCGTTAATACAGCAAAGTTTGGGTAGGGATGCAGAGGGGTGGTATTGCCGTTATGGTCCTAGTCCAAATACCAGACGCCTTGTCGTAGAACAGGGCGGGTTGTTATATGACTCCGATGCTTATAACGATGATTTGCCCTATTGGGTAACGGTGCAGCAGCAACCACATTTGGTAGTGCCTTATAGCTTAGTGAATAATGACACCAAGTTTATGCGTGGTGCCTTAGCATCGGGGTCGGATTTTTATACGGCATTACGTGATGCGTTTGATTTTCTGTATGAGGAATCTGCGCACACGCCACGCATGATGTCGGTAGGGCTGCACTTGCGTGTGGCTGGGCATGCTGGCCGTGCAGCGGGTTTGGCGCGCTTTCTGGATTACATCGCCACTAAACCTGAGGTGTGGGTATGTAGGCGTGCAGACATTGCACGACATTGGATGGCGGTACATCCCCCTTCCTAATCTTTCCTAGCGGTACTGATTTTTTTGAAGCATTGATATCCCAAAAAAGGCGGGAGGGCGTTTTGCGCCCTAAAAAAGGAGACAGACATGGCATACGTAATTCATGGGGCAACCTTAGTCCAGTGTGATCAGCAGGGCAGCATTATTAATGACGGCGCGGTAGCCGTGGTAGACGGAAAGATCGCTGCGGTAGGTAAGTCTGACGATATTTTGGCGCGCTACCCCAACGTAGAACGCGTGGACGCCACTGGTAAAGCACTGTTGCCAGGGTTTATTAACTCACACACGCACTTGGTGTTAACGGTGATGCGCGGCACGATCGAGGACTACATGGGGGAGGTGATTTATGGCTATATGGGACCTATTACCTTCATCATGACCCCCGAGGAACGTGCCGCTATGGCGAGGTTAGGGGCATTGGAAGCCTTGCGCTCTGGCACCACAACGGTGAGCGATTCCAGCCGATTTGTAGGCAGCTATGCTGATGCGGTCGTGAATACCGGATTGCGCGTGGTGTTTAGTGAGTTGGGAGCCGATGCACATAACCTCAAAATGGCGACGGGTGAGTATCACTACGATCGAGATTGGGGGCAGCAATATTTAGACAGAACCGAAGCGCTGATTGAGAGGTACCACGGTGCAGAGGGTGGGCGTATTCATTGCCAGGTGGCATCGCATGCGCCCGATAATTGTTCGCCATGGATGCTGAAAGAGCTATTGGCCATTGCTCATAAGCATGGTGTAAAGCGTAATGTGCATTTAGCGCAGTCGCGTGCCGAGCTTAAACAAATACATCAACTGACTGGAAAAACATCAGTGGGGTATTTGTTGGATAACGGGTGGTTGGACACCGATTTGACAGCAGCGCATTGGTCGCATTGCACAGAAGAAGACATAGATATTTTGGCTCGCCAAGGCGTACACATGGCACATTGCCCTGCAAACTCATCACGACGTGGCCCACACCAAGTGAAGGTGGGGTATGCCATGAAACAGGGCGTGAATATCGCCTTTGGTACCGACAACATGACCGAAGACATGTTCAAAGCGATGCAGTTCGGCATTGTGGTGCATAGAGGCAGCGCAGGCGGTGGCGTGACACCTCAACCACAAGAAATCCTCGATTGCGCCACACGTAATGGGGCAAAGGCCTTAGGCCGTTTGAACGAGCTAGGTTCTATAGAGGAAGGCAAGTTGGCAGACCTGACCTTTATTAGCTTGGAACATGCGCGTATGCGTCCAGTGAATCAAATCGTATCCAACATCGTGCACTATGCCGACCCCGGTGTGGTGGATTCGGTCATGGTGGGTGGGAAGTTCCTGATGCGCGACGGAAAGGTCTTGAGCATGAATGAGTCAGACGTATTGGAACAGGCTGAACAAGCGACTGCACAAGCATGGGAGCGCTTGCTAGCCAGCAATGCCGCTTTGCCTTCATTACGCGCACCACGCTAAGCCAAACATACTAATCAGGAGACAGACATGAGTGATTTTGATGTAGTGGTACAGGGCAATATTGTGGGTGCGGATCGCATTCGTTTTGATGGCTGGTTTGCAATACGTGAGGGCAAAGTAGTTGCTATTGGCGAGGCTAATAACGTGCCGTCTGCACGCGAGTTTATCGATGCGCGTGGCAGGTGGGTAATCCCCGGTGTGTTAGATGGTCAGGTGCATTCCGGCAGCCAAGCGAATCAAGAGGGTATAGGTATGGCCTCTAGGGCTGCAGCGGCAGGAGGTGTGACGACGATGGTAGAAATGCCTTACGACGATCCAGAGCCCGTGGCCTCACGTCCTCAGCTAGATAGAAAAATACAGCTTATTGAACAAGACAGTCATGTGGATGTGGCGGCGTACGCCACCTTAAATAATGAGTATGGGTTAGAAGCTATTCCAGGGCTGATCGAAGGTGGAGCATGCGCGTTTAAGTTCTCGACGTTTGAGGCCAGCCCTAATCGTTTTCCTCGTGTAGAAGAAGACGTGCTCTATGAGGCCTTCCGATTGATTGCTCCTTCGGGCTTGGCCTGCGGGGTGCATAATCAAAATCAGGAAATTACCCGTAAAAATATTCTGCGAATGACCGAGGAAGGTGATACCGGTTGGGATGCGTTTTTACGTGCACACCCGCCGTTGGTAGAGAACCTGGCTACGGCAACGATTTATGAGCTGGGTGCGTTGACGGGAGCTCGTGCTCATGCGGTACACGTATCGTTGTCACGAGGCTTTGAGCTGTGCAACATGTATAAGCGTGCGGGCACAGCGGCCAGTATAGAAACCTGCGTGCAGTATTTAATGCTGAACCATGAAGAACACACCAAGCGCTTTGGTGCATTGACCAAGCATTACCCGCCTATACGCCCTAAAGCTGAGGTAGAAAAGCTGTGGACGCACATTGGAAATGGCGAGTGTACGTTTGTGTCGTCCGATCACGTGAGTTGGGGCTTAGAGCGTAAGTCTAATCCTAATGTGTTCAAGAACTCTTCAGGTGGTCCAGGTCTGGAAACCTTGCTGCCGGCGTTGTGGACAGGGTGTATAGAGCACGGTTTATCCCCCACGATGGTGGTGCAATTGTTGTGCGAAGGGCCAGCGAAGCATTTCTTGTTAGAACATCGTAAAGGGCATTTGAACCCTGGTGCCGATGCTGACTTCGTTATTCTTGATCAAGAGCGTTATGCCTTTGATCCATCGACGAGTTTATCGGCAGTTACATGGAGCTCGTTTGAGGGCCGTGAGTTTATGGTGAAGGTTGCTGCGACGTTCTTGCGCGGGCAATTGGTCTGGGATGGCCGCAAAATTTGTAATCAGGCAGGCGATGGTCAGTTCATACGACCACACCGTGCTGGAGCTGTGTCATGAGCAGTCAACATGCCGCCCTACAAGCACTAAGCAGCCAACGGCTATGGCAACGTTTAGAGACGCTATCTACCTTTACCGACCCAGAGCGCCCGTGGACGCGTCGCGCATTCAGCCCCCGTTTTATTGCTTCACGGCAATGGCTGACCGAGCAAATGCAACAGGCTGGATTGTCTGTACGTATAGACAGCGGCGGAAATTTAATCGGACGCCTAGAAGGCAAGCAGCCCCAGGCCAAAGCGATTATGACGGGCTCACATTGCGATACCGTGTTTGATGGTGGTAGGTATGACGGCATCATTGGTGTGCTTGCAGGCATTGAAGTAGCTAAAGCCTTGCATGACTGTGGTGAGCAACTGGATCACCCGTTTGAGGTGGTGGATTTCTTGTCTGAGGAACCCAGTGACTTTGGTGTGTCATGCGTAGGCAGTCGTGCAATGGTGGGGGCGTTGAGTACCGATATGTTGGCACAACGAGCCCCGGCTGGTGGTACGTTAGCGGAGGCTATAGCCTTAGTTGGTGGGGCGCCAGACAAACTAGATGTACCACTGTATCAAGCAGGCGATCTGCATGCATTTGTAGAGCTGCATATAGAGCAAGGGCCGGTATTAGAAAGGCAGCATATTCCTATTGGTGTGGTGACGGATCTAGTAGGAATACGACGCTTTAGGGTTGTGGTGACAGGGCAGCCAGATCACTCTGGCACTACGCCTATGACACACCGTAAAGATGCGTTGGTGGGGGCGGCTATGCTGATACAGGCCACCTATCATAAAGCAAGCCAGATGAACTCAGATCAGCGCTACGTGGTGTCTACAGTAGGGTACCTTGCTGTCACACCGAACTCCTCAAATGCCGTACCCGGTAAAGTGGAGCTCATGTTGGAAATACGTAGTAATGATGGGGAGGTTTTAGCACAGTATGGCGAGCAACTGTTTACCGCATTGCAGCCAGATCTGCAGGCATTAGGTCTACAACTGCAGACTGAATCGGTAAGTTATGGCAAACCTACACAGTTTGCACCACAGGTGGTGGATGTTATCGAGCACTCAGCAGTAGTGTTGGGCTATAACTCGCTACGTTTACCCAGCGGTGCCGGTCATGACGCCGTGTATTTGGCCGCGATTGCCCCCGCAGGTATGGTGTTCATTCCTTGCTTGAATGGTCGTAGTCATTGCCCAGAGGAGGGCATAAAGCTAGACGAACTAGAGGCAGGATTGAGGGTGTTGACGCAAAGCATACTAGCGTTAGATCAGAAAATTCTAGGGTGAGAACGCCAAAACCTAGCCAAATTCCGTATAGAGGTCAACCAGAGCGGCTCTGAGTATTTACGTTTCTCAGGGCCGTTATTGGCGTTCAAGGCGCTGATTCTGAGGGCATTTACCTAAAGAGTGCGGGATGTTGGCGCTTGATTGATGAAGTTAAAGCAAAACCCAGGTGCTATTCTGTAGAGAATTAAGCCAAGAGGTAGGTAGTGATAGGCCTACTAATTTTGAAGATCTGGGTTTGTTATGTTGCCTGCTGTTCCTCCTTCGTTAAATCTTCGTCGTACTCGCATCTTGGAGATGATTCAACACCGCGGTTACGTAACGATAGAGGCATTGGCTGCGCATTTTAATACTTCGCAGCAAACTATCCGTCGTGATTTTAGTTATTTGGCTGAGCGTGGCTTGGTAGAGCGTTGTCATGGCGGTGCCATGATGGCCGCGAAGACCTTTCAGCAGTTACCCTCCGAGCGCACTTGCTCATTACGTCATTTGGCGGAACTGGCGGTTAATCATATACAGTCAGGCATGACGGTTTATCTAGACTCTGGTGAAGAAAGTAATGCCGTTGCATCGGCATTATTAGCCAGTCAGAAACGTTGTAGGGTAGTCAGCAATAACTTAGACATTGCGCAGCGTCTAAGTGCTAGTCCTGTGATCGAAGCGATTATCCCTGGTGGTTCCGTAAAACGCATGGCTAAACGCGACATGTTTATCGCTCACGGCGATTTAGTCATGAGTATCGTGCGCATGTTTCACTACGATATTGCGTTTATGAGCGTACATGCGTTTGATGACGAGGGCACCGTCATGCAAGAGGACCTCAGCGACGTAGCGTTAAAGCAGGGAGTCATGGAGCTAACAGATAAAGTCATCGCTTTATCTTCTCAAGTGCTGCAAGACGCTAAAGCTAATATCAGGGTATGTAAAGCAATAGCGTTTGATGGCTTCATTTGTAATGAAGCCTTACCAGTGTGGCTAGCTGATGCGATGAAGCAAGCAAATGTTGCTGTACAGGTAGCCGATGCTAGTGTGTGTGCGTAAGGAAAACACAGTTGACCTATAGGTCAGTAATCCCGGCTGAGCAGTAAGACCAGAACGATTGTGGAACCCGATGCAATCAGAATAACTGGGAGTAGATCTGTGCTCAGGTGAATAAGATCCATCATGATGTTCCCCAAAATATTTAACAGTGTTTCCAAGGTGGAGCAATAAATACTAAGGTGCTACATAAGGTCTGCGGGGGCTACAAATGTCTACATAACGTTGCATTGGTAGATGTTTGTATTACATCAGAAAACTTTGCTTTCGTTAACGTTTGACATCTAAAAGAGTTGTAACTATTTTTAAGTATTATCGCAACAATCACCCCAATATTGGGTAAGACTATTTGCGCTGGCGCAAGAAACGCGAGAATAAATAGCGATGGTGGTGGTACAGACAGAGACACAGGTAAACTACCGGCTACGATTCCTTTTTTGAATTTTGGTGATTTATGATTGGTCTAATAGTGGCGGGTGCGATAGGGTTGTACTCTATCTATGTTTTGATACGCTCTGGCGGTATCCTGTTCGGTGTGGCCGATATAAATGCTGAACAACGTAAACGTGCCTGGATGCACGGTGGTGTTGCAGCGCTGGCGTTATTGCTCTGTGTGTTTTGGTACAACATGTATTACGACAGCCCAGAAGCACAACAAGAACGCGCCTTAGCTGTACAAGAAACGCGCTGTACCGATGTATTAGAGGCGTATAAAGCAACACAAATTCTAGTGCGTGATGCCAGCAAATCCACCATGACCTTAGCGTTTGCGTTTGTTCCTACGCATGATTCCAAAATGGTCAGAGAGTGTGAGTTCATCATTCAAGCGCCCGCAGACCGGGTCATCATAGAAACAGGCCGTAGCGACAAAGCCGTATTTACTGCCAATGTGCGTTACCGTAAAGATGATGACGCATGGGAAATGATGAGTCTGGATTGGCAAGATAGTAGTGTGGCAATAGAGTAAAAATATTGTTGCAGAGTTTGGCCTCAACTGGTTTAAGCATGTATACTAGGAAGAACTGCATAAACGAACATTTGGGGCCGATCTGGCTTCGACGTGGGTCGCGAAGCAGAGCAGGGCATGTCGAGCACCAGTAAGCTCGTAAATCCACTGGAAAACTTTAAACGCAAACGAAGAGCGTTTCGCACTAGCCGCTTAAGCGGCTTTGCCGCTGCACTAATTTGTTCTTGGGTTAGGTTAGGCAACTAACAGCAGCGTCACTTACAAGAAATCGAATTTGGTTGGTTCGCTCAACCAAGTTTTAAATCTAAGCGAATCGCCAAGGAAAGGCCTGTTGATGGGCATAATCCGAGGTTAAATTCTAAAATATATCAACTAAACATGTAGAACTGCCTGTAGAGGGCTTGCGGACGCGGGTTCAATTCCCGCCGGCTCCACCAGTAAACAGAAGGGCACACTGAAAAGTGTGCCCTTTTTGTTTTTGGAAAAGCACAATCTAGCAAATATTTCTGGTTTTTCGTGATCGTTTCACACCGATTTCACACTGATCTGAAGCGCTTGTTCCCTCTCATTCACCATTGTTAGCTTTGCTTACCTTGCAATGCCACACAAGGCAGGTCAATACTACATAATTCTCGTACTGTTTTTACTAGGAATATGTTTATGTCTGCTCTACCTTTGTCTGTTGCTAGGCTTGGTGTTACTACTCGTCTTAGCCTTACTCTTAGCCTTTGCTTGTGGGGTGGAGCAACATGGGCAGACTCCATACGTGAAATCAGTTTGTCTACGGCAGGTATTGCCGAGGTAGTGAGGCAAGTCGCTATTCCTGAGCAAGGTCCAGTCAGCGTAACCGTGCCCCTGAGCCAAGTTGATGATGTGCTCAAAACTCTGCTGATTACGGATGCTGAGCAACGTATTCAAAGCTTAACGCTAGCGGGACAAGCGCCTCTAGACAGCAGTTTGGCGGGGCTACCGTTTAACGAATATAGCCTTAGTTCTATTCATGCGTTGGCCAGCAGTTTGCGTGGTGTAGAGGTGCAGGCCTATTCGCAAGGGCGCAGCATTCGAGGCACCTTGCTAGGCGTAGATGCGCAAGAACAAGAGAAAAAAACCGTATATTCCTTATCGTTGCTTAGTCCCGAAGGGCAAGTGCAAACGGTAGAGCTAGGCCCAGACAGCAGCTTGCAGGTACTGGATGCTCGTATTCAAGAGCAATTGCAGCAAGCTAGCCAAATTCTGGCACGGCAGACCAACGATAACAGTCGCGAATTGCACCTGTCTTTGGCCCCTACCAAAGCAAAAGAGCTGGAACTGCGCTACTTGATAGCTGCCCCTATTTGGAAAACCACGTATAGGCTTTTGTTAGACAAGGATAATAAAGCCAGACTTCAAGCTTGGGCCGTGGTGGAGAATACAACGGGCGAGAATTGGGACAATATCAGCCTGACCCTTAGCTCTGGTTCTCCAGTGGTGTATCAGCAGGCATTGTTGCAGCAGTACTGGCATACACGTCCAGAGCTCCCCATCGCGGTAGGCAGTAGTACCGCCCCCGAACCTGATAATTATTCAGCAAGCTTTGCGGATTATGCGCCTGCACCTGTTGCAGCCCCCATGATGGCGAAGCGGTCGGTACAGTCAGCGGTGGTGAGAGAAGAAAGAATGCTGGAACGGGGAAGAGCAAATTCTGCTGGGGTTGCCGGTGGTACGGCAGCAATTACGGATGAAGGCCAAACCGTCGTGCGTTTTACCATTCCGGATCCTGTTACGGCAGCCAGTGGCCAAACTATTTCAGTGCCTTTCCAAGACCAGCAGGTACAAGCCGAGGATGTGTCCGTTTACTTTCAGAATCAAAGCAGCCCTCATCCTAGTGCCGCTATTTATCTGAAGAACACGTTAGATAGCAGCCTGCCTCCAGGCATCATCACAGTGTTTGATCGTCAGCTAGGCCACATAGGCGATGCGCAACTTAGCGGTTTGCCTAGTGGTGAAGCACGGCTGATTTATTTTGCTAGAGATAACAAAGTACAAATTCAGCAAGAGTACACAACTGCTCGTGAGATCACACAAACACAAGTGGCGAATGGCGTAGCCTTAAGTACATGGAAGCAAAGCCAGCTATGGACGTATAACGTACAGGGTGCAGTGCAAGAAGAGCGCCAGATTATTATCGACATCCCTCGTCAGGAAGGTTGGGAGTTCACCAGCGCAGCCAAAACCGAGCAAACTAGCCAGAGCTATAGACTACGACTGACTGTACCAGCAGGTAAAACCTTGCAAGTACAAGCCACCTTTAGTCGTTTAGATGCGGAAGAGTTGCGACTGGATGACGTGAGTGAAAGTGTGTTGTACAACTGGAACCAAGGCGGGTTGAATGCTAAATGGAAAGCGGCAATGCCTGAGCTGCTTGCGTTGCGTGAAAAACAAAGCCTTGCACAACAAGATTGGCAACACACGCAGTCGCTGTTGGAGGAGCAGGTTGAAGAACAAGCTCGTGTACGCGAGAACCTTGGGGCAGTGAGTGACCAAAGCAATCTGGGGCAACGTTTTTCTCAACAGCTAGAAGCTCTAGAAGACCGCATTGCTGAACTGCGTAAGTTGTCAGAAGAACAGAATCAGCAATGGCTAGAGGCGCGCCTGCGATTCCGAGAGGCAATCAGTAAACTCTAAATGTTAAAAAGGGCTGTCAGTGACAGCCCTTTTTCATGTGTGAGGTATTGCATCAGGTACGCATGTTGCATACGTAATCGTTAGAGCATTGGTATGGACGGCAACCTCACAAGAGGCAGGTTAGATTTTCTGCATACTCACACTAATATCGGCGGGTGGGCCGTAGTACAAGCTACTGGTCACCAGCCCATCAACACCACAGTTGGCATAGTCTGCTGCATTCGTTTTGTTGATGCCGCCAGCTGCCAATAGTTTTAACGATGGGTAGCGCTCACGTAGAGGAGTGCACCATTCGCGTAATTGTGCAGGCGCGACCTTATCGAATTGGATGACATCCGCACCCGCCTCTACAGCCAGTAGTGCTTCCTCTAACGTTGCTGCTTCTATCACCACTTTCTTTTCCGCCAAGCCGTTGGCGTTTTGGCGTAGTTTTTCTTTGACCTCAGCCCAACCATTTTCAGCCAAGAGCGCGCGGTGTTGGGGGAAAACTAAGATGGTTTCAGATAGCCCTAACCGATGCGGCCAGGCACCGCCAGCCATCGTGGATTTCACTGCGATGCGTCGCAAACCCGGTGGGTGTTTACGGGTAGTCAGTATGCCCACGTGGGGGTTAAGTTGTTTAACGGCTTCCACCAGTTGATGGGTACGCAGAGCAACCGAACAGGCATATTCCAGCAGGTTTTGGCCAACTTTCCAGACATCCAATAAAGCCTGAGCAGGGCCTTCAGCTTCTACCAACATGTCACCATCGGCGGCGTGTTGAGCGCTGGGTAAGTGCTTGATGTGTGTCACCTGACGCGACTGCAGTAGGCGTACTACCTCTTCGGTGCAAGCGCTGACCGTGGCACCACGTGTACGCCACGTAATGCGGGCAGGCTTGTCTCCCAATTGCAGCAGGGTGCTGGTGAGGTCTAGGTAGCCTATGTCTTCCTGAAGCCAGTCTTCCAACATGGCGTTGTCAAAATATACAGGGGCTAGACTCATAAGCGGCTACCTCAACAGTAAAAGGGTTAACGCTATAGAGTAATCTAAATAGCGCTTAGTACACCAGATTGCTATCTACCAGCTTGGTGTGGCTCATGCAGTGGGCATTGATTTTGTACATGAAAATCAAATATCCCAAGCCCAGCGTCAGCACACTAATAATGGCCCACAACACAATATTGCCAATAATGCTGGCCAAGTCGATAGTGCATACCAATCTGCCTACGCGATTTCCTTGCTGATCGTAGGCATAGGTTTGGCTAATAATGAATTTCTGCATGTAGTAGGGAAACACAAACAGCGCCAAGCCAAAGGTCACAATACTCAGCAAAATCCAGATAATGCCGTGACCAATGATTTCGGTGATGGTGAGCTCAGATTTTAATTGCAAGGTGCTGAATTGTGGATTCATGGTGATTTCTTTACGAATAGTGTGCGGGTGATAACTAAAATAAAATGTAAAAAGGATGCGCTATTCAAGCAGCTGTAATCTTAATCTTCATCTAAATGAAATTTATGCATAATTCTATGCGCTACTGGAGCAAGAATTACACCTATAGAAGCAAGGAAAAGTAACCCGGTAATAAAACCATAAATAGCAATAAATAGCTTTCCGGCAATGCTTTGAGGCATGCTGTGTGTACCTATGCCGCCCAGCAAAAGAGCAGTATTCAGAAAAGCGTCGTGCAAAGAGATATCTTCTACGGCTACTTGTCCTAGTACACCAAACATAAATACTACTAAAATTAATAGCAGCGCAATGCATATATGCCAAAGCATGCGTTTCAGAAAGTCCTTTCTGGTCAAAAGAGGGCTTCCTTTTCTTTCATACATCGCCATACTCTCCAAGAAAATACCGATATAAACAGCGAGAGTGTACCCCGTGTGGTACGGCAAGTAGGGAAAAGTGCTTTACAGGTGTTTTTTATACCAGTATCAGAAATAGTCTTGTACTGGTTTACAGAGCTGGTAGGGTAGGCATTGTTTATCAGGAGAATGAATATGCGTACCCATAGTGAATCTGTTGTTAACCAGTTTGACTCACAGGCTAGTGCTTATTTGAGCAGTGCCGTACACGCTCAAGGCGACGATCTGAAAACTGCCGCAGCGTATGTAGCACAGCATATGCCAGCCTCTAGCGTGGGATTGGATCTGGGCTGTGGAGCAGGGCACTTGAGCTTTGCGTTGGCTCCAGTGCTCTCTAAAGTGGTGGCGACTGATGCCTCACCTAGTATGTTGGAGGTTGTAGCAGAGGCCGCTAAACAACGTGATTTCAACAACATTGAAACCTTGCAAACCTTAGTGGAGAGTTTGCCTTTTGCCGATGCCTCGTTTGATGTGGTGGCCACGCGATACAGCGCGCACCATTGGGGTGATGTACCAACTGCTTTGTCTGAGGCTAAGCGCGTGCTGAAACCTGGCGGCATCTTGTTGGTGATTGATGTGTTGGGTTACGAAAACCCATTGGTAGACACGCATTTCCAAACCATTGAGTTGTTGCGCGACACCTCGCATGTGCGTGATTACGCAGAAACAGAATGGCGACGCATGTTGGCAGCCGCTGGCTTTGAAGTACAAGACAAGCAAGCATGGCCAGTACGTTTAGAGTTCAGCAGTTGGGTGACACGCATGCGTACGCCAGATCTGAACGTACAAGCAATACGTGCCTTACAGCAAGGTGCGCCTAAGCAAGTGCATGAAGCGTTGTACTACGAGTCTGAAGGTAGCTTCACCATGTCTACAGGACTATTTTGCTGCCGAGCTCAGGCATGATGAGTAACTGTATAAAAATTGCTCCATGTACCTAAGGAGCGCGCATTTGTTGGGTCGCAGCAAGCTGTTACCCAACAATCCCCAACCTTATGCACAGTTTATGGGGATAAATGCTTATAACCCACCCGCCACCGGAATTACCGTCCCCGTCACATACGACGAAGCGGGCAACAGCAGCCATAATGCGGCTTCAGCGATCTCTGTAGCGTGTGCAGAGCGCTGCATAGGTATTCTAGACGCAAGGCAATGAGCTCTATCTGGCTCGCCTGATAAAGTATGAATATCCGTATGGGTAATACCGGGTGAAACGGCATTCACACGAATGTTTTGTGTGGCAACTTCTTTAGCAAGCCCTACCGTGAAAGTCTCAATGGCTGCTTTGGAGGCGGCGTAGTGTGGTCTCATCGATAAGGTGAAAGGGCTGTATTTGGCTGGTTATACCTACGTTGTTGACTAACCCATACAAGGGGGAAAGCTGCTGCGCACTGTGAAATACAGACTCCATATCGCTAGGCACATTGCTATCGGCTTGTATGGCAACAGCTTTGCCGGCGTGAGCATCGCAGTGCTCTACTAGGGACGCCGCTTTGTCATGCTGCTGTTGATACGTGAAGCACACGTCATAGCCTAACTACGTTTAGGTCTTGCCATGCCTAGGCCACAACCAGAGTAAAAACCCTAGAGGTAGTTGAACTAAATCCCATAATGCTTATCCAATTACTTCTTACGGTTTTTTTGGAGTACAAGCCTTATGTCGCTACAGAATGTTTTGCAGCAATTGATGCAATCTGCTCAGGCTTATACTAAATCAGTTACCACCCCTAAGAATGACGATGCATCAGCTAATCCTTTTTCGGTGAAGAGCTTTGCGGGTGGGGCATTGTCAGGTGGTGCATTGGCGCTGTTATTAGGCAATAAGAAGTTTAGAAAAGTAGGTGGTAAAGTGGCTATGTACGGTGGAGTGGCCGCGATAGGTGCGTTAGCCTACCGTGCTTATGGTGACTGGAAGCAAAAAGGTGGCCAACCTGCTGAGACATCAGCGCCAACCACACCAAGCCAGTTTGAACAATTACCCGCCCCCGTGTTGGAGCACCAAAGCCGTTTGGTGTTGGCAGCAATGATTTCTGCCGCCAAAGCAGATGGCCACATCAATCAAGAAGAGCAAGCGTTATTGGATGCTGAGTTTGCAAAACTACCCGCAGGGGCGGCAGAGCAACAATGGATCACAACGCAGTTAGAAGGCCCAGCTGACCCTTCTGCGATTGCGAAATTAGCGACTACTCCCGAAGAAAAAGCCGAGGTGTACTTAGTCAGTGTGTTGATCACCTCCGCCGACTCCTTTATGGAAAAAGCCTATTTGGATGAGCTATCAAGACAGCTACAGTTAGAGCCAGGTTTGAAAGAGCATTTGGAGCAAACCGCTTTGCAAGTGACCGCGTAACGACTAATGCATAGCGGACTGTGAGGGCAAGGAAGTGATTTCCTTGTCCTCTTTTTTATTGTCGAAGCAATGTGATGTGTTACCAAGCGCAACCAAGGCTGTTGCGCTACATGTGTATAAAAACTGCTCAGGCTATAGTAAAGCCTTATGATTCGTGGCTTAGGGCTGGCTGTTAAAACGGTATCCCCAACCTTATCAACAATAGTGGTGGATAACCTTGTGGTATCTACTAGCTAGATTCATTACTTTGTTAATGCAACACTGTTATGTTGTTCAGCAAGAAATTGCGCCGGTGTTTTTTAATTTTGAATACAGAGTAAAGGTTAAATTATGCTTCTAACGCCCGAACACGAAATGGTTCGAGATTCCATTCGTGAGTTTGTACACCAGAAAATAACCCCTTTTGCAGCACAGTGGGATCGTGATCATACGTTCCCTAAATCAGCGCTTGATGGGTTAGGAGCATTAGGAGCATTAGGGGTAGCCATTCCAGAGGAGCTAGGTGGTGCTGGTATGGACTACATGACCTTAGTGTTGGTGCTGGAAGAAATTGCTGCTGGCGATGGCTCCACCTCTACTATTGTGTCTGTACAAAATTCGTTAGTGTGCGGCATACCGTATAAGTATGGGTCAGACGAACAAAAAAGAACATGGCTCAGACCGTTAGCCAGTGGTCAAAAACTAGGGTGTTTTTGTTTGACTGAACCGCAAGCAGGTTCTGATGCTTCCGCTTTGCTGACTACTGCAGTAAAGGATGGTGATAGTTGGGTGTTGAATGGCGTAAAGCAGTTTATTACGTCGGGGAAAAATGCAGATGTGGCGATTGTTTTTGCGGTCACAGACAAAACGGCCGGTAAAAAAGGTATTTCATGCTTTTTGGTGCCTACTTCTACACCCGGTTATATCGTGTCTAGCATTGAAGAGAAAATGGGGCAGAATGCCTCAGATACCGCTCAGATCGTCTTTGAAAATTGCCGTGTACCGTTAGACGCTTTGGTGGGTAAAGAGGGCGATGGCTATCGCATTGCGCTGTCGAATTTAGAAGAAGGCAGAATAGGTATTGCCGCACAGTCCGTGGGTATGGCGCGTGCTGCGCTTGAGGCTGCTACAGCCTATGCACGCGAACGTATCACTTTTGGTAAGCCCATCATCGAGCATCAAGCGGTTAATTTTCGTTTGGCTGATATGGCCATTCAGTTGGATGCGGCGCGGTTAATGGTGTGGCGTGCCGCCCAGCTTAAAGATGCCGGCAGACCATGTTTAACCGAGGCTTCCATGGCGAAAGTATTTGCGTCTGAGGCAGCGGCCAAAATATGTTCAGACGCGATACAAGTTCACGGTGGCAGTGGTTACACCAAAAGCTATGCCGTAGAACGCATCTACCGTGATGTGCGGGTATCGCAGATCTACGAGGGGGCAAACGATATTCAACGTATGCTCATCGGTAGATCACTGATGAATGGGCGCTAAGGCACAGCGAAAGGATATAATTCCGGCTTTCTGTAATGTAATCATCACGCCTACGGTGACGTAGGCGTGAGCGTTAGGTGTAAAAACGTAATGAAGAATAAGTACGGACAGTTGTCTACGCTAGTCTATGAAACCGATAAGCCTGTAGGAGTGTCTTTTGGCGACGTGGCGTATTACCTAGAGCGTTTGCGTGACGTGAATGGCCCTATCTTGGAGCCTGGCGTGGGTAACGGCAGGTTTCTCGTTCCATTGTTGCAAGCCAATAAAACAGTGGTGGGCTACGATGCCTCATCGCACATGCTAGAGGTCGCCCGTTCTACACTGCAGCAGCACCAGTTAAACGCTGAATTAGTGCATAGCGACTTTGCGAGTTACCAGTCAGCGCCGCGCTTTGATGCCATCGTTATTCCTGCAGGCACATTTCAGCTTATAGACTCTTTTGAGACGGCCTGTACGGTGCTGGGTAATTTCTATCAGCAATTGAACGTAGGCGGTAGACTGATGCTGGATCTGGATGCCGCTCAAGCTATCTTTACTAGCCAACCATCAATGCGTAAATGGCAGGTGGGCGAGGGCAGTATAGTGACACTTGCTAGTACACCGTTGAACATAGATTACGCCAACCAAGTCAGTACAGAGTTGCACCGTTACGAATTATGGGAAAACGGTCAGTTGCAACGTACAGAGCTGGAGGAGTTCGTGTTGCGGTGGTGGAGCCCAAGCGAAATCCGCATGGCGCTGCAGTTAGCAGGTTTCACGAATGTGGTGGTGTCAGGTGGCTACGAGTATGGTCGAGCACCGCAAAGCAGTGATGAACTGATCAGTGTGGAAGGGACAAAAAACTAGGCCACACGCCGCTAGGTGAGTGTGGCCTATGTTTGCACGGGTGCTTATATAGACAAGCACCGTGGGGCGATTAGCCTTGAGCTTCTGTACCCATTTTGGCTTGCAGGTAGTTTTGCAAACCTACTTGCTTGATCAGGTTCAGTTGTTTTTCCAACCAGTATGTGTGGTCTTCTTCGGTGTCGCGCAATTGTGCCAGCAAAATGTCGCGACTATTGAAGTCACCTAAGTTTTCGCACAGAGCCATGGCGGCTTTCAGGTTGTCACGCACACTGTATTCGGTATCCAGATCCTTTTGCAGCATCTGTTCTACGGTATCGCCAGGAGTGAATGCATGAGGGCGCATGTCGGCTTTGCCACCCAAGAACAGAATACGGCGCAAAATCGCATCGGCGTGTTGCGTTTCTTCTTCCATTTCATGGTTAATACGCTCGTACAGTTTCAGAAAACCCTGATCCTCGTACTGGCGTGAGTGTACAAAATACTGATCACGAGCAGCCAGCTCGCCACGCAGCAGTTCATTCAAACATGCGATGATTTCCGGGTGGCCTTGCATATACGCTCCAAAACGATGATTTGTTTGACAATACTAGCAGTATAGATTGATCCGCCGGATTGAGGAAACATGGGCAGGGTGAAGGTGTGACTAATCGTTGATAAGAAACAAAGGTGTTGGAATTATTTACAAGGGCAATGCTGCTTGGTCATGCCTAGTCTATGGTGTTGAAATAGTAGTCATAATGTCAGCAAAAAGGCCTCCGTATAGGAGGCCTTTTTGCATTGGTCTCTACATCTAGAGACAAGTTGTAGCGCGATGAACAAGAGCGTGTTAGCTGATCTCTTCGTCGTCACTCATTTTTTTCAGTAGGTAAATGATGGCAACTTGCTCTGCAGGATTTAGTCGTTCGACGGTTAATTGGCTGATTCGCTGGGCTTTAGGAATCAGAGATTGAATCAGGGCTAAGCCTTCAGCACTTAGGCTAATAATCACTTTTCGTTTGTCGTCGTCACTGGTGGATAGCAGTACCAGCTCACGCGCTTTAAGCCTATTAATGATGCCTCGGATAGTGGCTTGGTCTACTGCCGTTGCTTCTACCAGTTCTATTTGTGAGCTGGGCCCACGGTCGTACAGTGCGCAGAGCGTTACGAACTGTATGGCGGTGAGCTGTGGGTCGCCAATATTGTTCTGGAAAATTGCAGTATGCCGTTGCGTGGCTCGACGTAATAAGTGGCCGATTTGCTCCGTAACGTCATAGTCAGCGCGGGTATCTGTAGGTTGATTTTCTTCTGCCATCTGCATTTTTTTGGTGTTGGAGTAAGACAGAGGCTAAGTATAGCGCGTTGCCTAGGGGTGTGCTAACACAACTCATAAAAAGTGTGTGCGCTTTAAAAGGTGTGATTTTATTAGAGAAAACCCCTAATATCATTTGATTTAAATCAATATAAATAGTGTGTACACTTTAAATGTGGATGTTTGAAGCATAGATAGTTATTGGAGTACATATCAAATGGTTAAAAAAGTTGGCATAGCGATTGTGGGCGCTGGCATTGGTGGTGCAGCGGCGGCGGCATTGTTGCAAAAGGCAGGGTTGGATGTAGAGCTTTTCGAGCAAGCGGATGCGTTCTCCCGTTTGGGGGCAGGCATTCACATCGGCCCTAATGCCATGCGTATCTTCAGAAGAATTGGTTTGGAAAAGCAATTGGAAGACATGGGTTCTCACCCTGACTTCTGGTTTAGTCGTGATGGTGTGAGCGGTGACTACTTGTCGCGTATCCCTTTGGGCGAGTTTGCTAAGAAAGAATACGGCGCGGCCTACATCACTATTCACCGTGGTGATATGCATGAGCTGCAAATCAATAGTTTGAAACCAGGCTCAGTGCATTACGGCAAACGCTTAGAGTCGTTGCAAGAAGAAGATGGCTATGTGCGTCTGACCTTTAAAGACGGTACCGAAATACATGCTGACTTAGTCATTGGCGCAGATGGTATTCACTCCAAAGTGCGTGAAACGCTGTTGGGTGCTGAAGTGCCTACCTACAGTGGTTGGGTGGCTCACCGTGCATTGATTCGTGGTGAAAGCTTACGTAAGTTTGCCGATGAGTTTGAACCTTGTGTGAAGTGGTGGCGCCCTGATAGCCACATGATGGTGTACTACACCACCGGTAAGCGTGACGAATACTACTTTGTGACAGGTGTGCCGCATGAGGCGTGGGATTTCAAAGGACCATTCGTAGACAGTAGCCAAGAAGAAATGCTGCAAGCTTTCGATGGTTATCACTCTACTGTTCAGAACCTGATTCGTTCTACAGAGAACATTACGAAATGGCCATTACTGAACCGTAACCCGCTGCCGCTATGGAGCCGCGGCCGTTTAGTGATGCTGGGCGATGCGTGTCACCCTATGCGACCACACATGGCGCAAGGTGCATGCATGGCTATTGAAGATGCCGCTATTTTGGCCAGATGTTTGGAAGAAACTGGCGTTGAAGATTACGCTACCGCGTTCTCGTTGTACGAAGGCACACGCAAAGAACGTGCCACCAAAGTACAAGCGGTTTCTAACGGCAATACATTCTTGCTGCAACAGGAGGATCCAGCATGGGTGTATGGCTACGATGTCTACGCTGACCCACTGAAAGTAGCTGATTTACAGCCTCAATAAAAAAATACACGCATTCCTCTAGGGGAATGCGTTCATGATTTTGCAGCATTAGGGGACAAATAATGCACACAGAAACTGCTACAGTTTTCGCAAAAAATATTGATAAAAATAACAGTGATTTATATAAAAAGATAACGTGGAAGTTGATTCCATTTTTATGTTTTTGTTATTTAGCTGCTTATCTGGATAGGATTAATGTGGGCTTTGCTAAGTTGCAGATGTTGGAAGATCTGCAATTCAGTGAGACCGTTTATGGGCTGGGTGCGGGCCTGTTCTTCGTGGGCTATATTCTGTTTGAAGTGCCCAGTAACTTGGCTTTGGAAAAGGTGGGGGCGCGAGTCTGGATTGCTCGCATCATGATCTCGTGGGGGATTTTGTCAGGTCTGACTATGTTGGTCAGTACACCGGCTCAGTTCTACACCATTAGGTTCTTGCTGGGTGCTGCAGAAGCAGGCTTTTTGCCTGGGGTGCTGTACTACTTAACTACGTGGTTTCCTACGTACCGACGCGGAAAAATTATTGCGTTGTTCATGATTGGTTTGCCATTATCCAGCGTGATCGGTGGCCCAATTTCTGGTTGGATCATGCACCATTTCGATGGACTGTATGATTTCCGTGGTTGGCAGTGGTTGTTCATGATTGAGGCGGTGCCAAGTATCTTGTTGGGTATCCTGACGTTCTGGGCATTACCTAATCATTACGACAAAGCCAAGTGGTTGACTGCAGAAGAAAAGGAGCTGCTGCGTAAAGATTTGGAAAACGACGATAAAGAAGGCAAAGGGGTAAAAACCAGTTTTAAGGATGGCTTTTTTAACGTCAAAATCTGGATGCTAGGGGCTATAGACTTCTCTATTTTGTTAGGGGCGTATGCGATTGGTTTCTGGATGCCTACTTTCATTCGCAATACTGGCGTCGTAGATACCTTCCATATTGGTTTGTTGTCGGCTATTCCTAGTATTGCTGGGGTAATTGGTATGTTGGCGATTGGTGCAAGTTCTGACCGTCATCGCGAGCGACGTTGGCACTTGTGCATTCCGCTGTTGGTGGGTGCAGTGGCGTTGGCAACCAGTACCTTTGTTTCTGATAACTTGGTGTTAACGGTGTTGATGTTCACCATTGCTTCTGGTGTGTTGTTGGGGGCGGTGCCGGTATTCTTTAGCGTGCCTGCCACTTTCCTTAAAGGTACAGCGGCGGCAACCGGTTTTGCGCTGGCATGTTCCTTGGCAAACATCGCTGGTTTGGTCAGTAACTCCTTAATTGGGGTGGCGACAGACTTAACCGGTACCAGCCATGCTGCATTGTGGTTCTTCTCGGTGTGTTTGGTAGGTAGTGGGTTGTTGGCCTTGGCCTTTCCCGCTAAGGTAGTGAATCGCTAATCAGTTTGTGGTGATGAAATAAAAAAGCCCAAGGCAATTGCTTTGGGCTTTTTTATGACTCAGCGACGTAAGTTGTGCATCAGTGCTGTTGTGCAGTGAATTTAGGCCATTTCCATCCTAGCACCATGCCGGCAGCGGCCAACAAAATAGCAGTGATGCCTAGTATCTGTAAGGGATGTAAACGGTGTCCAAAGACTAGAGCATCCACAAGAAATGCAACAACCGGATAAATAAACGAGAGTGCTCCAGTCAACGACGTGGGTAAACGTTGTATGGCGCCGTACAGCAAAATGTACATGATCCCAGTATGCACAATGCCGAGTGTGACTAAGTAGGCCCAACTGGCGGGAGCAATCACATCGTAACTGCTAAACGCAAAGGGTAGTAACAGCAGCGTACCTACCAGTACTTGTATCAAGGCAATGAGGTGAGGCGGTATGCCTTTGAGTTTTTTGGTAATCATCGCAGCTACGGCATAACAAAACGCCGCCCCCAGAGACATCAGAATACCGGTTAGGTAATTGCTGCCACCCATATCCGCATCGGGGCGTGCCAGAACAATCAACAGTACGCCACCAAACGATAGCACCAGCCAGCCCACTTTGGAGCGTGTGAGTTCTTCGCGTAACAGCAGGGCGCCCAGTCCTACCAGCATAAACGGCTGCGTGTTGTAGACCGCTGTGGCAATAGAAATGGATGCGCGCGAATAGGCGGCAAACAGTAATAGCCAATTGGCGACGATGGCTACGCCACCTAATGCGGCTAGCAGTAGTTGCTGATGCGTGATTTGCCCGCGTCGCAGTAGCCCCATTGCGGCACAAACGGGCAGTAAGGTTGCCGTAGCAAATAGGCAGCGCCAGAACACTACCTCAGTGACTGGTCGCCCAGATAATACGACCAGCCAGCCTATGGTGCCGGAAATCACCATGGCCGTAGTCATTTCGATGGTGCCGCGCATGTTGTCCTTCATTGAACCTCCCGTTGTGTAACAGTGTTCAGTTTATAGAGAATTTACAATATTTCATCCCCTATAAAGAAGATAGAATAGATAAAAGATCTTTTTTAAAAAGATAAAAATGGAGAAATATCTTAATGGCTTTGGATGATATTGACCGCCACATTATTGCGCTCTTGCAAGCGGATGCGCGCATGCCTGTTAAGACGCTGGCTGATCACATCGGGCTCTCAGCGCCAGGTGCTTCTGATAGGTTGCGTCGCTTGGAAGAGAGGGGAGTGATCCGGGGCTTCACTCTAGAGGTGGATTTGCACGCGTTGGGCTATTCGTTACAGGCAATAGTTCGCGTCAAACCGCTGCCGGGCAAACTGCAGGCTGTGCAGAAGTTGCTAGAGGCTATTCCGGAATTAATTGAATGCGATAAGGTGACGGGCGACGATTGTTTTATTGCGCGGTTGTGCTTGCGCTCTATTGAGCATCTGGATTTTATTCTAGAGGGTGTTCGGGATAAGGCTGAAACGAACAGCTCGATTGTGAAATCGCAATTGGTGGCACGACGTTTGCCTTTGCCTAGACACTAAAGCCCAGAGCGATTGCCCTGGGCTTTTTTGTGCGCCTGAGTAGATGGGCTTAACCCAGTAACGCTTTGGTTTCTTCCAGTGTAGCCACGTAGGCGTACTTCTGTTTCATGTCGAACAGGTTAGCGTTGTGCGGATCAATGGCTCGGTCGCCCACGCAATCTGAGACGACTAGGGGTCTAAAGCCTAGTTGCATGGCGTCAACAACAGACGCGCGCACGCAGCCACTGGTCACAGCTCCGGCTACGACTAGCGTTTGCACACCACGTTGGGTTAACCATGCGGCCAGCGATGTGCCAAAAAATGCAGAAGGCACCGTTTTCCGTACTACCAGTTCGCCTGCTACTGGGGTAAGTTCAGGCACAATATGGCTGATTTCTGCATCTTCTAACAAGGTCAGCATGCTGGGTACTTTGATGCTGAAAATGTTGTTATCAGACTGATCGTCGGCAAACACAATACGCGTGTGTGCGACAGGCCAGTTTTTCTCACGGGCAATAGCAAGCAACTCTTGGGTTTTTTCAATGGCCTGTAGGATGTTCCCGCCGCCAAATACCTCAGGGTCAGCAAAACCATTAACCAAGTCAATAATCAACAAACCAAACGGGGCTACAGGTTCTAGCGTCGCGCCAAAGCCTTGCTTGGCGTACACATCATTACTACTCATGGTTTTCTCCATCCTGAACTTTGCCGGCTTTCACGACGCACAAGTCATCCAAATAGACATCGCAGCGGCGCAAAGGAATATCAATGTGGCAGGCTGTAGTACGATCGCCGCCTGCTTCGTTGTTTGGTCCTAATGAGAACAAGAAGTTGCCTTCAAACGCACGGGCGTCCATGCCTATAGTTTGCTCTTTGTCGTACAGCTCAAGGGTGGACCAGTAGGCTCGTGGTTGCAGTCCCCAGCCAATGTGTGAAATAGCAAAACCTTCGGGGTCTTTGAAGCTGTGCATGTATTCGTTTAATAGTTCAGCGTCAATGCCGCCTTCAATTTTGGTGGCATAGCCGTTTTCTACTGTCAACGTAATAGGTTCAGATGCGTATTTCTTCTGCGGCAATAAAATGTCGCCTTTGTCGATAACAATCGTGCCGGTAGCGCCGCCTTCATTTGGCCAGGTCAGCACAAAACCGCTGGGCCAATGATCCCAACGACCGGGTTCGTCTACAAAACCGTATTCGCTAATGGCGGGGAAATCACCAATAGGGCAATACAGGTTGGTGCCGCCGGGAGAGGTTACGCGCATGGCTTTGGCTTGCTCAATGAGCTTGGCAGCTTTTAATACGCGGGTGCGATCTTGTGCGCTAGGAACGGTACGCACCAGAATTTCTGGCGGTTCAACGGCGAGCAAGATTTTTGTGCCTGTTTCGAGTATTTCACTTTGTTCTGGCGAGAACAGCAGTGTCATCAGATCCAACACCAAGTCGCTGGCTTTAAGGTTGGCGATAGCGGCAGGGTTGTTGGTGATAGGCGTGGTACCCAAGTAAGACAGTGAGTCTCTGCTCAAGGCTTTTTCAGCGTTGACGGGCGGCAAGTCCAAGCGATTAACAATGGCGCCTTTCATTTGTGCGGCAATGGTGGCGCAGCGCATGGTTTGTTCGTTGGTAGCGTTACTGGTCAAAATGGTAACGACTTGGTTTTTTTCCAGCTTGGACAGTGTCAGGACTTCTAGCCAAGCATTGATAAGTTGATAGTCACTTACGGCCATGTTGAGTCTCGTTATGGGTTAAGGGTTGCGCCCAGGAAATCGCCAAAGGCTTGGTAGAAGCCTTCTTCGTTATCCCAAGGAATCATGTGGCCAGCATTGGCAACATGGCTAATGGTGAGGTTTTTGATTAGACCTTGAATTTCTTCCGCATCTTCTGGACGCACCACATCACCGCGTTCGGCGATCATAAGCATGGTGGGCAACGTCAATGCAGCAAAGTTCTGGTGCACGTCATCGTTCTGGAAGTCATTGAAACTTTGGATGATGGCGCTTTCGTTGCAGGTGTGTAGCCATTGGGCACGTAACTGCAATTGTTCTTCTGTCCATGTAGGGCAGAATGCACGCATATCATCGGCATTGCAGCCTTTGCGAGCCATGGCCATAGAGTCCACATACCACGGTAGTTTTGCGGGGTAGGGGCGGCGATCTGGGCCAGAAACGGGTGGGTCTACCATGACTAAGCGTGTCACAGCGGTAGGGTGCAAGGCTGCAGCGCGGGCACCAATGCGTCCACCCATAGAGTGGCCTACCAGACTGTAGCGACTCAAGCCTAGTGCTTTAGCAAAGGCAATCACGTCTTCAGCCTGCGCAGTAAGGCCGTAATCCAGCCCATCTTCAGCAGAGCTTAGGCCACGGCCACGCACATCCAATACGTAGGTGTCGAAGTACTGACCAAAGCGTTCAGCTACAAAACCCCATGTCACGGCAGGGCTGGTAATGCCCGGAATAATAATGATGGCTTCGCGCTTCTGTTGTGCGGCATCAGTAGGAATGCCATAGCGTAGATAGTGTTGTCTAATGCCATTGGCATGCACGTTGCCGCCATAGAGATAGGTGCTCATTGTGTGTTTGCTCCTCTAGAATTTGTGAGTGATGACTGTAGGCGCTGGCTAACACGCTGCGGCGTGAAAGGTGCTTCGTAAAAGCGAATGTTGGTAGCGTCAAAAAGTGCGTTCGCAATGGCAGGTGCACAAGGTAATGAGCCAGATTCGCCAGCTCCTAATGGATCTTCGTTTTGCCTATCCATCAAAATGATGTCTATAGGGGGAAGGTCGGTGAACTTCAGAATGGGATACGCCCCCCACTCAAGTGTGGTTGAGCCTTGTGCATTGAATGTCACGGACTCATACAGGCTGCGACTGAGCGATTGAATAACGTTGCCATGCAGTTGATGACGTACACCAGCAGGGTTGACCATCTGTCCGGTGTCTTGCCCCACAACGATGTGTTTAATGACAATCTTGCCGCTTTGTGCATGTACTTTAAGGTCTAGAATCCATGCTGCCCATGCGGCACCAAAACCAGGAAAGCGGCTATGTATATAACGTGCATAACCTACACCACGACCATGCATCCAGCCCTCGCTGTCCGCCTTTCCGCGTGAGCCGTGTTGATGGGGTAGCCACTGGGCTTTTTTAGCAACAGTAGTCAGTAGTTCTTGAGCGCGGCTATCGTTATGCAGATGCTTGATTCTGAAGGCGACTTGATCGTGCCCCACTGCGGTGGCTAATTCATCAATCATGCATTCGTGAGCAAAGCTGTTAGGTAGGGCGGAAACGCCCCGTAACCACGAGGCTCTAACTATAGGTGGCGTGTCATTGCAGACAATGTGTTGGCTTGGATATTGGTAGGGCGGCACGGCAGTACGGTCACCCATTTGCAAGGTGCGTGGATTGGGGGCGAGTTTGCCAATCAGTAGTGCGGCCAACAAGGGGGAGTCATTAGAGGGGTAGTGCGTGGCAAAGTCATAGTGCAGGAGTTCCCCATCAGGGCTGACGGATGCGGTATTGAGCATCAGTTGTGCGGCGCCTTTGGGTTCCCAAGCATGCTCTTGCTCACGACTCAGTTGTACGCGTATGGGTCTATTCGTGAGCTTAGAGATCAGTAGCGCATCGGCGCATACATCATCTGCGCAGTTGCGCCCGTAACAGCCCGAGGCTTCATGGCGAATAATTTCAATGCTGCCTTCTTCTAACTCAAATAGTTCAGACAACTGGGTGCGCAGCATGTGCGGGTTTTGTGTGCCTGACCACAGGCGCGAACGTTGGGGGGTGTAATCTGCAACAGCGCATGAGGGGCCAATAGAGGCATGCAATTGGAACGGCCACACATACTCATTTTGTAGGGTGATACTGCCAGCGGGGTGAGGTGCGGTGTGCTCGTCGGTGTTGTCTTTTAATAGGCGCGGGGTGTGTGGGTGGGCCTTAATAGCGGCCCCTAAATCATGTAGGGGTGGCAGGGCAGTGGGTGTGCGCCAATGTACCTTAACTTCGCGGGCTGCTTGAATGGCGTGTTCTTCCCGTTGAGCAACGACAGCAACAAAATCTCCTTCTTGCACGATCAGTACATCAGAGGCTAGATGCTGAATAGAAGAGGCATCAATAGACTCCAAACTGTGGCCAATAAAATCACCACTATCACGACCCGCATAGGGAGGACGCACGACTCGTGCATGCCACATGCCAGGTACTTCAACGTCGTGTACGTAGGTGAATTGCCCAACTGCTTTTTTGGGGATATCCACGCGTGGTGTAGATGTTCCTACTATAGTAAGCAGCTCGCGCGGTTTGGTCTGAGTGTCTAGATCCAGATAGGCGCGTAACTGCACACCTTTTACGGCATCGTGATACGAAATCTGTAAGCCATTGGGCCCATGTATGTGGCCATTGATAACGTGTAGTAGATGTGCTTCGGTGTGCCACTTTTCGGCTTGATGCTGCAGCAGCAACTGTTTGGCTTGAGCAGCTGCTTTGCGCAGAGGGATGGCCGAGATCTGTATAGAGGCGCTGGCAATGGTAGGGCCTTGATTGGGGGAGGCCTCTGTGTGGCCAAGCACCATACGCATTTGCTGAGGCTGTATATCGAGCTCATCGGCAACGATCTGCCCCAAAGCTGTTTGTATGCCAGTACCTAGGTCTACGTGACCATTGAAGGCATAAATATGCTGGGCAGTAATGGCGACAAAAATATCGTCATGTGCTTGCAGGTATGTTGAGACCACTCCAGGTTGGCCTGCTACCGGTTGTGGTGGCAAGCTGGGGGCGCGCAGAATCAACAAACTATCGTTGTTTTCAAAGAGATTTTTCTGCAGAAGCTTGGGGGAGTGCTCAAGCATGTATATTCCTGAGGTGAAAACGTTGCTCATTTCTGTAAATTAGAGCGTGTACACTTTAGATTGATTATAGGGAAAACTTTTGTCAGTGGCGCTTATAAAAATTATTTTAGGTATAAACCCTTACTGCTATTGAGTATGCATTTGAACTGAGATTGTTTATATTTTAAGCAATTTTTTAGTTTATTGTTTTTTTAGAGTGTATAGACTTTTTTGGTGTGTCAATGTCTACTCCTGTTTCAATGCGGTTAAGAGTGAATAATAAAGAGCGTGAAGTGCAGGTCAGCCCTGACACACCATTGCTGTACGTATTGCGTAATGATCTTGGATTGAAAAGCCCTAAGTTTGGTTGCGGTTTGGGTGAATGTGGTGCCTGTACGGTATTGGTGAATGGGGTGGCGGCACGCTCTTGTGTGACCACCTGTTTAGCGGTGCAGGGCTATGCCATTACTACCTTAGAAGGTTTGGCGACAGAGGGTGAGCCGAACCCTGTGCAGCAGGCATTTATAGATCATCAAGCAGCGCAATGCGGGTATTGCCTAAACGGCATGATTATGACCATACAGGCCTTGCTACTGCGTAATGCGCACCCAACAGAAGAAGAAATACGCAACGAGCTACGTCACAACCTTTGTCGTTGTGGCACGCATATGGAAATTCTTGCAGCAGCGCGTGCTGCGGCTCAAGTGGTGTAGGGTGGCAGTATGTATACGGTAGTACCAAGCAATCAAGCTCTCACTGCAGAAGCAAGAGCAGTAGCGCTACCAGCGTTAGAGCATGCGTTGTATGGGGCGGTGGTGTATCCACCGCTTTCACTTTTGCAGCAACCAGTGTTAGCGAGTCAGCAGCGTCTGTATTTGGACGTGGATTGGTCTGCTGCGCAAAAAGTCCCCGGCGTGGTGAAGTGTGTAGCACAGCAAAATTTTTTAGCTGTGTTGGCGGCTCAAGAAACGACGGCTAAACAAGCTAAAGCTTTGGTGCGTGTCTCATGGGTTGGTGCAGCATCGCAAGCGTCTTCTTTTGATGACGCTGACGGATATAGCTGGGATGCGTCGGTGGATAACAGCTTAGCGTGGTCGGTTGCACAGTATGAACGCGAAGTTTTGCATGTATGGCTAAGCACGGCGTATCCGCATCAGTTGCGTGATGAGTTGATGGTGCTGACATCATTGCCGGCAGAACGCATACAGATATACCAGAGTGTAGAACCCCTGACCGAGGCTTATGACGAGGCCGTGCAAGCGGCTGTGCTGGCGCTACAGGTAACACAACCAGTTGTGGTGCGTGCAGAGTCCGGATTGCAAACCATTAAGTTGGTTTCTCTTGGGGCTGAGGGGGCAGCATGGGATAGTAATGTGCTGCCAGGTTTAGGTACGTCGGTTGCTGCTACGTTGTTGGGGTGGCAAGCCAAGTCCGAGCAGGGTGTACAACTGGCTACTGAGTATGTGGGTGATCGCCGTTATAACCATGCTCAGTGGTTGGCACCCGTTGGGGCGCAGCGAGATTATGCAGCAGCATTAACCTTTGCGGCAGAATCCGAATTTGATGAGTCCTTGCGTGTGCATGGAGTAGACCCTATACAAGAGCGGCTGTCGCAAGTACAGGATGAGCGTGGCCGTAGGTTGATACAGCGTGCTGCCGAACAAGCGGGTTGGGTGAATGATGAAGGCATCGCCTACACGCCTAAAAAGCAAAATCATGGTTATGGCTTCGCTTATGTCAAAGCGTATGATTACGAGCAAAAACCGGCGCAGGCAGTGTGGTCGGCGTGGGCGGTAGAGCTAGCGCTAGATCCGCAATCACAGCAGTTGAATCTCCAGAAAGTGACCGTAGCGTTTGATAGTGATCAGCACATCCCACAAAGTGATGTGCAACAGACGCAGATTAAGCATCGTATTTCTCAGTGGGCAGGCAAGCTGCTAGGGCATAGCGCTGGGTCAGGGGCGAAGGGGAATACGGCTAGCAGCAAGACACCGTCACCTCAGTCGATGAATACCCACATACAGGTGGTCAATCAGAGTGCCGTGGTGGGGCAGGCCTTGGCGTGGAGTGCCACGGCAGAATTACCAGCGGCTGCAGCCATTGCGAATGCAGTTAAAGATGCGACGCAGATCAGGTTACATCATGCGCCGTTGGATTTGTCGCTAGCGACACAGCGTTGGGCTATAGCTACTCAGGCAAAAGCCAAATCATCCAAGCGCTGGCTGGGGTGGTTGGCCGGCGCGGCAAGTGCTGCAGCGGGGCTGCTGGTGGTTGCTTCGCCATGGCGTCCCGCTATTCCGCCTGTACCTAGAATTGATACCTCTATTTTTTCGGATGTTGCCATAGAGCGTGGTCGTTTGGTGGCGCTGGCAGGTGATTGTATGGTGTGTCATACGGCGGATGGTCAGGCAACTAATGCGGGTGGTTTGGCTTTAGACACACCGTTTGGGAAAATCTTCACGACGAACATTACGCCAGACCCAGAAACGGGCATTGGTACATGGTCATATAAAGCGTTTGAGCGCGCCATGCGTGATGGTATTCACCGTGATGGCTCACATTTATATCCAGCTTTCCCTTACACCTCGTATGCCAAGCTAAGTGATGAGGATTTGCAGTCTTTGTACGCGTACCTGATGACGCAAGAGCCAGTGCATGCACCCAATAAACCGCATGAACTAGGTTTCCCATTTAATTTCAGGCCTGCGTTGGCGGGCTGGAATACGCTATTTCATACCGATAGACAGGCATACCAGTACGACGAAGGGCAAACGGAGCTCTGGAACCGAGGCGCATACCTGGTCAATAGCAGCGGGCATTGCATGGCCTGTCACTCGCCACGTAATAGTTTGGGTGGCGAGAAAAAAGGTAAATATTTCCTGGCTGGTGGCGAGGTAGATGGTTGGGAAGCGCCAGCGTTAAATGCCTTGGCTACGGCTGATGTGCCGTGGACCGAAGAAGCGCTCTATACCTATTTACGTACGGGGCAGTCTGTACAGCACGGTGTGGCGGCAGGGCCGATGGGCCCTATTATTGAAGGGTTAGCTGAACTGCCTGAATACGATGTTCGAGCGATGTCTCACTACCTATTGAATCTACAAGGGCGTGCTGAGCCTGCTGTAGCGGCTGAACCGCAAACGGCGGCAGCAACCGTACAAATTCAGCAGGCTGAGCAGCAAGCACAAACACAGCTAACAGATGTATGGCTGATGCCAGGAAGAAGTATTTATGAAGGCGCTTGTATGGTGTGCCACGACAGCCAATCTGGGCCAGCACTATTTGGAGCGCGGCCGTCGTTGGCAGTGAATACGTCTATGCAAAGTGACTCGCCCGATAACTTAATTCAGGTGATTCTGCACGGTATCACAAGGCCGTCTTCCCCCGCTTTAGGAAACATGCCTGCCTTCAAACACAGCTTAAACAATCAGCAAATGGAAGACTTACTGCACTACTTACGTAAGCAATACGCACCGGATAAAAAGCCTTGGGAAAATATTCAAACTAAGGTGGAAAGCATCAGGCAGCAACCAGGGCATTTATAACAATCTGGCGCTTTTAGAATAGTGCTGAGGTGCGTTTTCGGTAGTGTCATTACCGAAGGTTAAGAGGGGAGCTGTGTCGTTGCACCGTTGTGGTAGATTGTGTGATGGTGCAACGTCATCGTGAGGATAAAACGAAGGTGCAACATAAACATTTTTATGAACCCAAATTGGGCCATGGCTTAAAGCATGACCCCATGAGTTCTATTGTGGGCCCGCGTGTGATTGGCTGGATAGGTACGCAGTCAGTAGAAGGTGTGTTCAATTTAGCGCCTTATAGTTTCTGCACTATGTTTAACTACCGTCCGCCTATTATTGGGTTTGCGAGCGTAGGCTATAAAGACAGCGCGCGTAATGCCATAGAAACGGGTGTGTTTACATGGAACTTGGCAACGCGATCTTTAGCTGAGCAGGTAAATCTAAGCAGTATTGAGCAGCCGGTGAATGAGTTCGATCTAACGGGTTTAACTCCACAGCTGGGCGAGCGGGTGGCGGCTCCTTATGTGACTGAAAGCCCTGTGTCGTTAGAGTGCAAGGTATCACAGCATTTTGAGCTAACAGGCAGCGATGGTGTGGGTGCCGGTTCGTGGATGGTGTTGGGTGAGGTGGTGGCCGTGCACATTGCTACCGAGCACATAAAGGATGGCGTTTATCATTGCGCCTCGGCGCATCCTGTTTTACGAGGCGGCGGCCCCAAAGACTATTACGAAATCACCGACGACACATTATTTGGTCTGTACCGACCACGTTAGGAAAGTGTGCGTCATGAGTTGTGTTGTGAAGCGTCGTACAAGCGGTGGTTGTGCCGCATTACTGCGCTTGAGTGGGCGCTTCGGCTAATAGTAGCGCCAGCAGACTAGCCGCGCTGGGTGATAGCTCACTTTGTTTACGTACGCCTACTAGCAATTCGCGTGAGCGCCAAGCATCGCGTAACGCAATGGTGCGGGTATTGGGTATATGGTAAATCTGCGTACTTTCACGCGGCAGAATCCCAATACCTATACCGGCATTAATCAGCAAACACATGGCATCGTAGCCGGACACTTCAGTTTGGATGGACAATGCACGATTATGCTCCATCGCAATCTTACTGATTTGATAATGAATATGTGTGCCTGCGAACAGTGAAATATGGGCGTAATCCAGCGTTTGGATAAAGTCTATTTCAGTGAACTGAGCCAATGGGTGTGATTGTGGCACCAGTGCTACCAGCTCGTCATGCCTAAAGGTGAAGGTTTCAATGCTTGCCTGAAAGGGGAGGCGTGTGAAGATGCCTATCTCGGTTTTGCCTTCAGACAGCGCATTGATAATATCCAAGCTACTTTTTTCTTCTAGCTGCAATTGCACTTGCGGAAACTGCTGTGCAAATTGCCCCAGTACAGCAGGTAGAAACTGCGTGACCGCCGAGGTGTTTGCCATGATGTGGACTTGGCCGTGTTGGCCCTTGGCGTAGGCGTGTAAGCGCATTTCCAGATCATACGCATTATTCAATAACGCACGCGCACGGTACAACAGCTCTACCCCTGCAGGGGTGGGGCTAATACCTTTGTTGGTGCGATGAAGCAGGGGAGTATCTAGGTGATGCTCAAGATCAGCAAGACGGCGACTGACGGCGGCGCTGGCGATATGTTCCAGCTCTGCCGCCTTGCTGATGGTCCCTTCCTCTAAAACACGAACGAATAGCTTTAATGTCAGCAAGTCCAGTTTCATGCATGACATCATAGCGTTTTTTCGCCGTATTCAGTGGCAGAGATTAGGGTTTAACGCCAGACAAAATGTGGCCAGCATTAGGTACACGCGTTTCCAGACCCAGTGTTTTCAGCATTTGGTAAACCGTACATACCGCAGCTGACAGTACGGGTTTGCCAATCATATCTTGCGCACGTTGAATGGCTGCAAGTGATGGCATTTGCACGCAAGCTGATAGCACTACTGCATCAGCGTCTTTGTAATCCAAGCGTTTAACGTGTTCCAGCAGGTTTTCAGGGTTCAGCAAACCTACTTCTAGGTTATCGGCTACTTCTAGGCTAATGGTGTCTAGTACTTCAACGCCTTCAGCGCGGATGTAATCCGCAACACGCTGCGTCAGGGGTTTCATGTAAGGGGTGATGATGGACACTTTGTTGAAGTTGAACTCTTTCAACGTTTCAACCAAGGCACCTGCAGAACTTAGCACAGGAATATCCACGCCGTTGTCGGTGACAACTTTTTGCAGACGTTCTTGTGACACGCGGTGGTAACCATCGCCTTGAGCCATGATGGCAACCAAGCAGGCGTAGGCCATCACATCCATGCGGGCGTCGCTAAGCTCTAACACGCAGCGGTCGCTAGCAATGTCCATGGCTTTGAGTTCTTCAGGTGTTACTTTCATCATGCGCATACGCGATGAGTGGAAAGTAAAACGCTCGTCAGGAAACTCAGCATAGCGTGCTTGCAGCATCGCTGGAATTTCAGTTTCCATGGTGGTGTTAGAACTGGGAACGACTTGTCCGATACGGTAGGTTTTCATGTTGTGTCCTCGACTAGATGAATAGTTATGCATCTATTTTGCGAGGGTGGGGAAGAAGGGTAAAGCGCCATTCGGTCAACGTGCTATCGCAAATGGCGATGGTGGGTTGGAATTCGCTAGGTGGGCTGGGTTGACGCCTCTAAAAGGCGAGTGGCATAGTTTTTGTGGGTTTGTTCATCCCTGCCTAAGCATATTACTGATAATAAAGACGGGATGGGAATGGACCATCATATGTAGCTAACGTTAAGGAGACAAACATGCGTTTATCGAATGTGGCTCGTCTAGCCACGGGTGCAGTGTGTGTGGCTTGGGCGCTGATGGGCCCTAGCAGTGTGTACGCGAACGAAACGATTACCGATGTTGGGTTGCGTATAGATCAAGTGGTTTCGCAGAACTATCCGCAATGGGAGGCTATCTATAAAGATTTACACCAGCATCCAGAGTTAGGGTTTCAAGAAACGCGTACCGCTAAGGTGTTGGCTGAACAAATGCGATCCCTGGGTTTTGAGGTAACGGAAGGGGTTGGCGGTACTGGTGTGGTGGCTATTTTCCGAAATGGTGCTGGCCCGGTGGTGATGGTTCGTACTGAATTGGATGCTTTACCTGTTCAAAAAAACACAGGTTTACCGTACTCCAGTAATGCTGTATCCACCTTTAACGGTGCTGAAACTGCAGTCATGCATGCGTGCGGGCATGATATTCATATGGCGACATGGTTGGGTGCTGCTGAAACATTAGTCAGCTTGAAAGATAACTGGCAGGGTACGTTGATGTTCATTGCGCAACCGGCAGAAGAGTCGTTGTCTGGTGCTAAAGCGATGATCGATGATGGTCTATTCAAGCGTTTCACCAAACCAGATGTCGCGATAGCGCTGCATACGTGGAGCGATGCAGCGGGTCTTATCGGACTTACCGAAGGGCCTGTACTGACTGGCAGCACGCAAGTTGAAATTGTGTTTCACGGTGTGGGTGCGCATGGCTCTATGCCGCATACAGGAATAGACCCCATTGTTCAGGCTGCCCAGTTTATTACCACCGTTCAGTCTGTTATTAGCCGTGCTAAAAACCCCGGGGACTTCGGTGTGTTTACGGTGGGGGCGGTGCACAGTGGGCAAGCTGGAAACGTGATTCCTAATCAGGCTACGTTGATGGCAAGTATGCGATTCACGAATGATGAAACCCGTAAGGTCATCCACGACGGTGTCGTGCGTACCGCTAAAGGGGTTGCGCAAATTTCTGGAGCTGAAGAACCAGAGATAAAGTTTGGTGGTGATGTGCCACCAACGATTAATGACAAGGCCTTGGTGGATCAGACCGAGCAAATATTACAGCAAGCACTGCCTGTAGAGACTGTTGTACGTATCCCCATGGCCGCGCCTTCTGAGGACTTTGCGCTTTATGGTAAAGAAGGGATTCCTAGTTTGTTCTTCTTTCTTGGTGCGCTAGATCCTAAATTGGTAGAGGCGTCACGCTTACCAGGGGGTAAGTCTGTGCCTACTCAGCACTCGCCATTTTTTGCGCCTGTACCTGAGCCCACCATTACTACCGGTGTTAAAGCTATGACGTTAACGGTATTAGGTCAGCTTGCAAAATAGAAGTAGTAGCGCATTGCACTATGCGCTTTATGTACAGTTAAGTCAGGCATAAAGCGGCATCGTGTGATGCGTTCTGGTGCTCAAATGTCTGGTGACTGCGTAGGCTGCAGTTCCAGACTTTTTATGGTTGCTGACCACTATACCTAGTGTAAACGCGTAGTTGAGGGCTAAAGCATTCCTCCGTATACTTTGTTTAGTCACACTAAACAATAAAGCGCAAAAGCGCGACAGGACGGATGAGGCATGCAGAACCAACACACAGACCCTGTGCGGTCAGAGGTGTCACCGTGGCGGGCAGCAAGTGCTGCGGGCTTGGGCACGATGATCGAGTATTACGACTTTCAGCTTTATGGTGTTTTAGCGGTCACGTTAAGCTTGCTGTTCTTTGTAGGCGAAAATGAAAACGCCGCATTGCTTTCTACCTTAGCGATTTTTGGTGGTGCATTTTTGGCCAGACCGCTGGGTGGTATTTTCTTTGGTTGGTTTGGGGATAGGCATGGCCGTACAGCAGCCTTGATGGTCACGATTATTGGTATAGGTGTGGCCAGCGCATTGATGGGGATGCTGCCTACCTTCGCTACTTTGGGGTTGATGGCGCCGGCCTTATTGCTACTGTGTAGATTGCTGCAGGGATTTTTTGCGGGTGGTGAAATTACCGGTGCGGCGACGTATGTAGCCGAGTGTTCGCCAGCGAATAAACGCGGTTTTTTCGGTGCATTTAATCCGGCAGCGGCGACCTTGGGCTTGTCATTAGCCACCGGTGTTGCGGGGTTGGTGAGTACGGTATTTGGTAAAGAGGCCATGCAAGAGTGGGCGTGGCGTATTCCCTTTCTGCTGTCCATACCGCTAATTTTGTTGTGTGTGTGGGCGCGTTCGCGCATTGAGGATTCTCCACGCTTTCAAGAGCTGCTTAAAGCGCATAGGCCAGAGCATTCTCCTATCTCGGTCATTTTGCGTGAACACAGCCGCCCGCTGATGCAGGTGATTGCTATAGGCTTCGCGCAAAATGCTGCAGGCTATGTAGGGGTGGTGTACTTGAGTACGCACCTGACCCGTACCTTGAAATACGATGCTTCAGCGGTGTTTTGGTTGGTGTCGTTGGTGACATTGATCTCGGCTTTTCTCATGCCGTTTGCGGGCGGGTTGTCCGATCGTTTCGGGCGTAAACCGCTGCTCACTATCGGTTTATTAGGATATATGGTTTTGGTGCCAGTCACGATGTGGGTGGCATCGTGGGGAAGTTTTGCTATTGCTGCTGTGGCAGTGGCTATTTCCATCATCCCTTTCATTATTGTGCAGTCAGTGGGCTACCCGCTGTATGCCGAATTGTTCCCTACCCGAGTGCGCTACAGCGGCGTATCGCTGGGTTTCAACATCGCCACCATTCTGGGTGGCGCGACCGCCCCCTTCATCGCTTCGTGGCTTAGCACGAAAACCGGTTCCAGCATGGCGCCAGCCTTCTATGTCATGGCTGCAGCGCTGGTGGGCATCATCGCATTACGAAGTGTGCAGGAAACCTCTGGCCGCGCGCTGGCTGATTGATTACTAAGGATCTACAACAATGTCAGGTTATTTTCTCTATCACTCCATTGGTATGTTTGAAGGCAAACATGCCGCCATGCAAGCGCAGTTGGATGAGTTCACTAAAAGCTGGTCTGCGCTGGATGATGGGCAGTGGGGTTATGCGCTAGGCCAAAAGCAGGCGTTTATTAATGGTTGGGCGGAACTTATTGGTGCGCGTCCACAAGATATAGCCCTTAGCGAAAATGTGACGGGCGGGCTGTACAGTATTTTGGGTTCTTTGCCCAATCATGTGCTTAAAGGTCGTACGTTATTGGTAGCGGGTGATTGTTTCCCTAGCTTGCACTTTTTGCTGCAGAAACTGTCGCAGCGATTGGGTTTTACCTTGCGTACTGTGCCGCTAAGTTCAGGGTTGGCTTATGTGTCAGACGATGATTTCATCAAGGCATGGGATGACACCGTGGGGCTGGCCTTAGTGACATGGGTAAGCTCAACCTCGTCGCATCGAGTGGATGTAGATCGTATGGCGCAATGCGCGCGTGATCATGGCAGCTTGATGGCGTTGGATCTCACGCAGGCAGCAGGTTTAGTACCCTTTCAAGTGCATAACGATGTTGCCTTTACGTTGTCGGCCTCATTGAAGTGGGTGTGTGGTGTAGCAGGTGCAAGCTTGCTGCACGTACGGCCAGACTTAATAGAGCAGTGTGAGCCAGAGTTCCGTGGTTGGTTTAGCCAAGACAACCCCTTCAATTGGAACTTAGATCAGTTTAACTACGCACCCGATGCGCGCCGTTTTGATCATGGCACGCCATCCACATTGGCCAGCATCGCATCGTTACCTGGTCTGCAGTTTGTACAAAATACCGGTGTACACAGTTTGTGGGAACAAAACCAAGCCTTAACTAGCATCATCTATGAACGTGCTAAACAGCAAGGGTGGCAGGTGTTAACACCGCTATCTGTATCAGAACGAGGCGGTAGCGTCATGCTGAAAGCGAGCAGTGCAGCACGAGCGAAGGCTTTAGTGGATACACTGCGAGAGCAAGAGCTGTATTGCGATCACCGCGATGCAGTGCTGCGCTTATCGCCTGGTAATGTGTGTCGTGAACAAGATGTGCTGCGTTTGTGTGACACCTTACAGGCGGGCTGGTAATGCAAGGAGCAGCAATGGAAAAAACATGGGCACATCAAGCTAGTCGTCGTATAGAAAAGCCGGCTTCGGAAGTGATGGCTTTTATGGCTGATCTAAAGTTATTGGGGCAATGGTCGCTAGGCTGTTTTGACACCCAAGAGGTCGCCGAGGGAGTAGTGGTAGGCACATCCTTATTTGACGGTGGGCAAACTTACGTCAGCGTAGAAGTGTTATCTGAGCAGGGTTTATTACGCTATTGGGTGGGTGGTGTGGAAACGCGCAGCCCGCGTATTAGTGCATGGGTACAGGCGGTAGATGAGCAAGCTTGTGTGCTAGTAATGATGGCCACGCGCAGCAAGGACATGAGTGAAGAGCGCTGGCAGCGATTACAGCGTTGCCACGAAATAGAGCTGGATATGATCCAGTCACAATTGCATAGCGGTTGGCGTCGCTAAATCGCTTTAGTAGCTAGGTGGTGTGATGGCGACGATAAATCGCACATCGGCATTGTAAGGGTTGCGATAGGCGTGGGGTAGGCTGGAGTCAAAATAACAGCTATCCCCCACCTCTAGAGAGTGTGTTTGTGTATCCACATCCACCAATAAACGGCCTTGCGTCACCACTACACATTCCTCAGCTGGGTGGCTCCAACGCTCACCAACCGACGCGCCGCCAGGTGGCAAAAAACCTTCCAGCATCTCAATCTTGCCCAATCCCGGTGAAATACGGCTGTACTGCACGCCAGAGGCGGATTGCAGACGCATACGATCAGCCTCACGCACAACAGATACCTGCTGCAAACTATCGTCCAGCAGCGAGAAAATTGGGGTGTCCAAGGCCTTGGCGATTTGACGCAACGTATCCAAACTAGGTTGTGTCAGTCCACGTTCTACTTGGCTAATTAAACCAGGAGACACTTGGGCCAATTCAGCTAACTTACGTAGAGAGAGTTTTTTGTGCTCTCGCAGTTCGCGGATGCGTAGGGTGGTCATGGGGAGAAGTTCGTTGCTGGTGTGAGTTGCTAGTAAGGGAATAAGTAAACATCTCAATGATAGGAGTTTACAACGAACGTGAAGGTGTGGCGTTTGATGGGGACTTGCGAGTGTCTGGGCTCAAGAGTGGGGTGTAGAGTTTATTCACACACTAACAGCACTACAGCAAATGCTATAACAGGAAGTACGCAGCAGGCGGCAATGACCAATAAGCTATCTATTTTTGTAGTTAGGCTCGTTTTGTTGGGCGAGGAAAACTTAGCGGTGGATTTGGCGATTTGGTACAGCACTAAATAGACAACCATTGCAATTAATCCGGTCGTCCACCCTAACTGTGTTCTAGGTGTGAAATTGCCTGGCACGCCTAGTACCCAAGGAATAATAAGCAGGCCACAGAGTAGTGCTACCACGTAGGGGATAAACTTCAACACGATTTTGAGCATGGTGTGTTGTGATGGTATTGGTTAGAGGACTGTATTCCCAAGTCGTTAATCAGATAGCGCCTCGGTATGCCACATAGTGTCTGGTTGCGCGGCGGGCGGGTCGATTTGTTCAATGGCATCCAGTGGAGAGGTGCGTTTTTCAGCATGTAAGTTTTCCTGATAGACGCACAAGCATTCTAGAAATTGTGCCAAGCTGGTGTTAATAAAAACCCGCTGATTATTATTGTCATGATTAAAGTAGACGATCTCTTTGGTATCAGTATCTATGCCTAGCAGGTCGCCATAGGCTGTTTGCCCAAGTGGAAAGAACGATGCGGGGATATCGCCAAATGCGCGCAGACTTTCTATGTCGTCAGTAGAGTAGGTAGAAAAGCTCAGAAAGGGTGGTGCACTTTCCGGTAACCCTTCGGCTAACAGCAGTTGTTTGGCATCGGCATCTATATCATCCGGCAAAGACTCGCTCTCGAAAACAATAAACGCATCAAGTTGAAGGTCTAACTCTGGCGGCGTTTGTGGTAATCCTGCGCAGAATCGTTGTTTGAATGAGAGGGGCATGGTGGCTGTGCTGGATGAGTTTGGTTTTTGGTGTGTGATGATGCAGGGCTTTTGTGGGAAGGCCGCTGGTGCTGTAGGCAGATTCTAATCTGCTACGGCTTTATGCCGCCAATGAAGTTTTGTTCCCATGCTGCAGAAAACAAAAAAGCCACCCTGTAGTGTGGGTGGCTTCATTGTTCTGGGTTACGGGCTGTATGTCGAGTGCGAATGAAGATTTGCGGAGCGGCCCTATAATTGCGGAGCATAAAAAAACGGCCTACATTGCTGTAGGCCGTTTTTCTTTATCTTGGTGGCTCATCCCTGATTCGAACAGGGGGGGCTGCGGATTATGATTCCCGCAGTCTATAAAGCAGGATAAATATATAGATATATAAATCAATGGTTTGTAGCGTCAGTCAATGCTTAAATTGATTTTAATATGTCTGCTTATATGTGGCAATGTGCCGTGTTAAGGCACATTCACGTCACAATCCAATTTAGCGCAGCTTTTCTTGACACACTAGAAGCTGCCGCGTCACTAGCTCAATACGGCCCTAGCCTTAAGACTCCTTGATTATGCTATAAAGCCTTCATATATTATTAGGGAGGTGGTATGGGTGAAGCAAAACGAAGAAAAGAAAATGACCCCCTTTATGGGAGGGTGCCGAAAGATAGGCGAGAGCGCGGGATAATAATAGGTCCGCCGACACAAGTAGAGGGTACGTCATTCCGAATGTCGACTAAGTTAGATCCTATTGAACTACGAACATGGCTATTATTCTGGGATAAGTTAGTTTGGCCTGATAATCCTTTTTTTGGTGCAGCAATGTCTCCAGATTATGAGTATCTGATTTCTACAGGAGTACTAGAAAGGCCAACATATGGCTTCTCAGGGGATGTGGCTCAAGGGATTTTGAAGGGATATATAGATGCTCTTCGAGAACATGAACTAACTCAACCCGGCTGTTGGTCCCTAGCGCAAGGAGAGAATGCTCTTCACCTGTTTGGAAAAGACATACCTAATAGTCGTGATATTTTAGTTTGTTTGCATCAAGCCGTTCCTGTTCCTGCTAACGATGTTCCTTTGGCGGAGATCTTAGAGTTTAAAGAAAAACGACTCCCTGAACTTTACCGCTTTAGGCATGAGATCGAATCTCTTTATGAGGAGGTTGCAAATAGTTCAGATAAAGAACTTGCGCTCAATAGGAGGGTGGAAAAAATCCAGCAAGCTTGTGCTGATCTGATAAAGATTAATAAAGAATGGAAGTTTGGATCACTGTTTTCTGATTGGAATTTCTCCATCAGCGTGAGAGATTTAGCAGCATTAGGCGCTGGGGTTGTTGCTGCACACTCTTATGGATTGAGTGAAGTCGCTTCTTTGTTTGCAGGCACCTTAACATCATCTATATCTTTTGCACTAAGTGTAGGTAAAAAGATTGCTGAAAATAAGAAGAATCCATACCGCTATGCAGCTTTGGCGCATAAGGAGTTACGTTTTTGAGCGTAGTTGACGGCGGACATCCAGCAGCAAGGTTAGTGCAATATGGGCTGGTATGGATAGCAACCAAAGGGAGTCCAGCCTATCTAGATGGGTTGCTACGGTAATGCACCCGTAAAACCAAGATGGGCCGTGAAGCAGGATGGTTGGTTTATTCATGCTTACCTCACAGAACGAAAACTGTCATACGATGCCTCACAGGCTAGCCCTGCTATTCTGCGTCTATCAGCTTCTGCTGCGTAGCCTTCCGCCAGTTCGTCAAGTTCTCCAAGCAACTGGGCGTACATACGGATGACTGTGTCTGCGGCCTTGCGCTCTGCGGCAACGGTGGCGCGTTCGGCGGCATTACGATACTTGGTGGCATATTCTTCTGCGGCATTGCGCACCCGCTCATCAGCAGCCCTGCGTTCAGCATCAGCAACGGCAGCAATCTTCTCTTGCGCTTCATAATCCCTGATCTCCATCCTCTTAGTTAAATCATGCTCAACCTTGCGGGTTTGTGCCTCAGCATGAGCAACAGCAGTCATGCGCTCAGATAATTCTTGTGCATGCAGCTTCTCTATTTGGGCGATGCTGCTCTCGTACCGTAGCCCCTGAACCTGCCAAATCAGCAGGCCAGAGAGTAGGGCGGTAGCAGCACCTGTAATTACTGTAGGCCGGATAGACATATCTGTATCTCCGCTAGTCTGCGCCGTTCAAGGCCACGAAGTTTCTTGCCGCCAGCGTATGACCAGCGAGGCAGCTCACGGCATGCGCCAGCCAGATCGCCCGCCTTTAGCTTACGTAAGAGGGTAGAACCGCCATAAGCACCAGCACCCACGTTGTAGATGAAGCTGGCCAACGCAACACGTACGCCATCTGGTAACTGCCTAGAAGTAGAACCATCCACCACAGACAGAGTTTTACGCACTTCTTGCTCTGTCAGCGCGTCGCACCGTTCTGGTGTGGCCACATCCCCCATCTTCACGCCATGCGTGTAGCCTTCGCAGATCGTTGGAATACCAATAGGATCAGCGTAGGCCACTAACGAGCGTCCTTCCCAAGCCGCAACCAGAGCTACAGCAGCGGCAATAACTCCACCACCAATCACAGAAACGCTAACAAACGCCTACGAAAGTGGGCGCTTTGGTATGGGCATTTCACAAGTGCTCAAACCTAAGCAGGATCAAAGGGGTAAAATGATCTGTTTTTTGCTTAGAATGTATTAAATAATTCTAAGTTAAGTGCGTTTACTTTCTTCTAAAAAATACTAACAATGACTATTGCTCAAAAGGCAGTCTTTCGTGAAGACATAAATGGACTTCGCGCTGTTGCTGTTCTTTCGGTTGTGCTCTTTCACTTTTCACAAGAATCTATGCCGGGAGGGTTTGCCGGCGTGGATGTGTTCTTTGTGATTTCTGGCTACTTGATGACTTCCATCATATTCAGAGGAATTGAAAGCGGTAGTTTTTCATTCTTGAAGTTCATCATAAACAGGGCGAAAAGGATTGTTCCTGCTCTGCTGTCGACAGTGGCAATTGTGCTCTCGCTAGGGTATGCGGCAGTTGGCCCGGATGCATATAAAGCAATGGCATTGCACGCAAGAGACAGCCTTCTTTTTATATCGAATATCACGTATGAACAAGAAAGCGGCTATTTCGATACTGAGTCAGCAACAAAGTTTTTTCTGCACACATGGTCACTTTCTGTTGAGTGGCAATTCTATTTGCTATACCCAATAGCTCTGCTTGCCTTAAAACGGTTTTTATCAGTTGGCGCGCTAAAGGCGTCTGTGATTGTGATGCTTATTGCATCACTGTTGGCATCTATTTATATCACCGACACAAAACCTGAGACTGCTTATTTCATGTTCTATACCAGAGCATGGGAAATGCTCTTCGGTGGGCTGGCATTCTTGTTCCCGTTGAATAATGCATTAGATCGCCAAAGGTTTTTACTTGAATTGCTTGGCCTGATTTTGATCGTTGGCGCTATTTTTAACATCGATGCATCTACGCCGTGGCCTGGATATATTGCCGCAGTTCCAGTGGTCGGCACCTATCTTTGCATATTAGCTAACAATAGAAATACCGTCCTTTCAGGCTACATCATTAACAAGCTTGGTCTGTGGTCATACTCAATATACCTAGTCCACTGGCCTATCCTGGTATTCAATTTTCTTCTGGGCTGGGAACTGCTGTTTACTGAGTACGCAAGCATTGTTCTTGTATCTGCATTTGTCTTGTACTACGCAGTAGAGGGAAGACGGAACTATAGCTGGGGACTAGCTGTTGCGTTTGCTGCTGTTTTGGGTGCCTCTTCGTATGTGCTCTATACAAACGGGATTGAGGATAGATTTAATCTTTCACAGCAGGCCAAAAAAGCCTTGGATAGGGGTGGGGATGGCATTAAATCACAAGAGTGGTTGGATTTTAATTATGCAGGCGATGGCAAGTACGATTTTGTCTTCTATGGCGATAGTTTTAATGCGCAATACCATAGCTATGTGTCTGAGCAAGAGCCCGCGATGGCTATGTTTTATCACCCGCAATGCCTGAGCACTAGAAACTTATACTCGCATGACGAGAGTTGCAAAGATCAATACAGCGCGTTGCTAGAGAGGTTAAAAGGTAAAGAGGCTCCTGTTCTTGTGATTGCGCAATCATGGAGTTGGGCGCTTGAAGGACTAAAAAATAGAGCTGATGACTCTGTTGTTGAGTATTCGATTGATGATTTTATGTCGGTGCTTGAAGCTGAGTTGGAGGCTATGAAGCAGGACCTAGGGGCGCAGAAGATCGTTCTTATAGGTTCTGGTAATAGGTTCTTAGGGAGTTCTCCGCAGGAGTGCATTGCACACAAATTCCATCAAACTATCTATAGCACGTACTTTGGTAGCTCTGAGTGTCTCGATGTAATCCCAATCAACGAAACAAATTATGTTGAAGGCTTTAACAGCCAGTTGAAGAGGCTTGCAGATAAAGATGATTGGCTTTATTTCATCAATCCCAACGATGCTCTGTGTGTTGATAAACAATGCTTACAGATTGATGGGGAATTATCCTTGTACGCTGATCGAGCTCACTTCTCTACTTATGGAGCGGATAAGGTTGGGCAACATATCTTTCAGCAACTAAGGGAAATCACAGCATCGCATTAGATGCTGCAGACACAACACCAACAAGCCGCATTTGCGGCTTTTTGTTGCCTGCTATTAATAGGCCGAAGTCATGCTGAAAATACCAGCCTCTAACGAGGCCGGACACTTGAGCGTCTTAGGGAATAGGGCGTTGAAGTGTTTTTCATCCCCAACCGTACCGCGCCGGAGCGGCTGCACAGGGGCAATTGTGCAGATCTCCTTAGTCTTGCTGCGGGATTCCGGAAGCAGAAACGGTGCAGATAGTGATCTGTATCCCTTTACCAGAGTAGGGGAGTTTGCCGATTGGTTAATTCCAGTCGGCACAGTTTGGCGCGTTTCAGTATCGGTTTAGCCCCGATATACCAACCACCTGTCTATAACCCGTGTTTACACCTAACCCTGCTTACTGGGAGTGGAGCGCGTATTGATGCTATTTCTGCGCCTTGGCTTGAGCCTGACGGTGAAGCTAATGCATCAGATGTGCGCGCAATTGTGCGAGCCGTACTGCAATCCCCTGAGATACAGCAGCTGTGCAAAGAAGCCGAGGTATGCAAAGCCGTAGAATTGGAGTGTGAGAAGCTGCCACTAGATTGCGACATTCGCATAGAGCTAGAGCGTGACGCTGGAACCGTAGTTTTATTTGTTGATGGTGATTGCGTTAATTTTCCAAGCGACCACGAAAGCATGGATATGGCAATACGCGATGCCATAGACGCCGCAATGGAGGCAAGGCCCAGCTGCAAATAGGAATTCAGTAACCCGGCCCGGCCAGCCAAACCACAGGCCACCAGCGCCCCTGACTCGACATGCGCTGGCTTATCAGCAACCAAGTCGGCAGAAAGATGCTGGTGGCGAACTGCTCCTAGCGTTGAGGCTTTCCGGGATTTTTCTTGTGGTGGGTATGCGGGCCACGCTCTCTGCTCACATTTGCGGCTTTTTTGGAAATGGACATGCCCTTGGGCGGGGCGGGACTCGGAGTGCGCTTGCGGTCAGCTTCAGTAACGATTTTGGTACTCATGGAAATCTCCCTAGTTTGTAGGTTGTTAAGGTCTTCCATTGTTACACATCCGCTTGAGCGCTGGTAGCCCATCAAGAAAGAGCGCGGCCCGTTCAAAACCACATCAACCCTACTGGCGAGCAAACGAAAGGCCGGACGTGCCAAACAGGGGGGTGAGGATCGCTCCTTTTCTTGATGGTTAATTCCATTTTGGAACATGCCCCATGCTCCCCTTATCTATGAGGGTACCAAATCAGTTGTACGGAACTAGCGTACACCTCCCTTAATGGCACAGCCAGAGCCACAGCAAATGTGGCTCCGCATGGTGCTGGCTATTTACTATCCAGCGCTGAGGCGCACTAGGAATCCACTATGAACAAAAACTACGGTGAGCGCTGGCGCAAGTTGCTGGCTGAGATTGATCTTTACAGCAGTGACATAAGCGCATGTCTTGATATGTTTAATGGCTCAAAGATTGAAGTTAGCGTGAGCTGTGCATCCACGCGTCAAGAAAAACATTTCCACACATCCCCAAAAGGATTGGCAGATGCGCTGGCGCTGGCTTTCCGAGTGCATGACAGCAAGGTTATCGAGTGGCTGTTGGATATGGACCTACAAGCGCTGAGCGAAGGTCTAGCTGTAGAAATGTAAACGGCTAAGCAGGCAACTACAACCACCTTGCCACAGCCTGCTTACCCCATCCTACACATAGTTATCTGGAGTATTGATGCTATGAGCAAACGATCCCGTCAGAAAAACCCAGAAGCCCGGTCGCGACTATCCATGGCCGGGGCAGGAGCAATAATGCGACCAAAGTTTGTTATGCCTACAGCGCGTGAATTACATAGGTTAGAGAAGAAGACGCAGCGGCATAAACCATCACGGGAGAGGGCAGAAGTGCCCGCTTCTATGATGGTGCGAATGATGCACGTGCTTGATCCTGTAGAGCGGCTGCTGGATGAGATAGAGCGTACAGGTGCTATGGATGCAGTGAATGGAACGCCTGTGCTTCATCACTTAGAAAAAGCAGGATCCATTGCTTACCAAGCCGCACCAGCCATAGACGGGATAGCAGACTTCTTCGAAATGTTCTGCACTCGTCGTGGCTCAACTGAGCAACTAACTGGCATCCGTCAGTTCGCTAAGAAGCTGGAGTATGGGACGCAGCTCACACAGCAGAACCTAGACGCTGCACGTTCTGATATGCAGAAGATGCGTGGGCTTGTTCCGCTACTCACTCAGGAAGAAGCGGACAGTCTTATTTTGCAGGTGTAGATTAAGAGTGAGATGGAGCGATAGAGTAAGCGTTATTTATACGGTTTAGTGCAAGCAGCGCTTTATCCAAATTTTGTCTTGTTGATTCTGCGAGATCAGGGGCAATGACCTCTAGCCTCTTAACTACTGCTTTGATTTGGAAAGCCAAACTGGGATAGGCCTTTTGATCACGGTATGGAGTGTCCAGAGAAAATGCTAGCCACTCTTTAGATGCAGCGCGAAATTGTTTGATTGCCTTGTTTAGCTCATTAATATTTCGGATCTCGACATGTGACAAAAGCTCTTTCTGGTAGGGCTCTAAATGTATCTCCGGCCAAAAAGAGAGGGTGTTAATAGTTGTTAGGAGGGCATGGTAAGTGATTTTTGAGCCTCCTGATTCAGGAAATGACTCGGCCCATTCTGTCAGGCTCATACAAAGGCCGTCTAAGCCTATAGAGATTGCTGTACTTTTTGTTTTTATCTCCATAGATGCACTATTTTTGATGTGTGTTTTTTTTAGTTTCTGATCTTTGTATTGAATCCAAGCAATGATTGCAGCAAATGTTCCGGTTGCCCATGTGCCGATGACACCAAGTAATGCCCATCGATCCTCGCTGTAATAAACGCTCATGATTAGGAATGCGATAAAAGCGCCAACTAAGCCTGATTGAGTCCACGGCTTACGCAATATTTCTTTTGTTTTTTCAACCAGTCTATTTTCCATACCCCCTCCCTCCCATAGACGCACAAGTTTAGCTTAGTGCGTTTCTTTTTGCGCCTACCGCATTGGAACCCACATGCAACACAACGTCGTCTTAGTATCGGGCGGGAAGGATAGTACCGCCCTGCTGTTGCTTGCCATCACGCTGGAAGTACCTAACCTGCAAGCAGTCTTTGCAGATACAGGCCATGAGCACCCACTCACTTATGACTATGTGCACTACCTCTCACACGCAACTGGCATTCCCATCCGCTGGGTGAAAGCTGACTTCTCCGAACGAATTGAAGGTAAGCGCCAGTACGTGGCTACAAAGTGGCGTGAGCAAGGTATCGCAGAGTCAATTGTCGAGCAGGCCCTTGCTGTGCTGCACCCCACCGGCATCCCATTTCTTGATCTTTGCTTATGGAAGGGCAGGTTTCCCAACACCAAACACCGTTTCTGTACAGTAGAACTAAAGGTGAACCCGCTTATTGAGCAGGTAATGATGCCGCTGATGAGCGCTCAGAATATGGTTTTGTCATGGCAGGGAGTGCGTGCCGACGAAAGCCGTGCCAGACGTTTTCTACCTGAATGTGATGAGGTGGGCGGCGGGCTATTTAACTACCGCCCGATCTTACGCTGGAAAGTAGCTGATGTATTTGATGCCCACCATCTGATGGGTATCAAGCCAAATCCACTCTATTTACAAGGTGCTGGGCGAGTCGGATGTATGCCTTGCATTAACTGCGCCAAGGACGAGCTGCACCACATAGCCCAACGCTGGCCAGAAGAAATCGAGCGTGTCAGTGAGTGGGAGCGTCTAGTAAGCCTTGCCAGCAAAAGAGGTTGCAGCACCTTCTTCTCCGTCGTCAATGACCCGACATACAACGAGTCTGACGCTATCACCCATGAGAACTACGGCATCGACCGCATGGTCGAGTGGTCTATGACTAGCCGAGGCGGTCGCCAATTCAATCTAACACGAGTTTTTGCTGACACATCCAGCTGCTCGTCTATCTACGGCCTATGTGAGTAGGCATAGGAGCTATTTACATGACACAGATACAAGCATACGAAGACATGAGCAAAGAAGCTCTACTAGAGCATCACCTCCACACACTACAGCAGCATGCAGATGATATGGACATGCTGTCTAAAGAGTTGGCTATCCGCCAAACCGTAATAAATGAAGCGCTAGCCTTCGTCCGCTGCGATGCCAGCGCAGCCACATACCAATCACTAGGACAGTACCGAACGGGCATTATCAAAGCGCTAAGCAAAGCCGCCCCCACTACAGACACAGACTAAAACCCCGCAAATGCGGGGTTTTTTATTGGAGTGAATATGTCAGAAAACGCCATTTCACTTAAAGAGGCAGCGAAGCGATTAGGCGTGTCGTATCAGACGGTGTTTCACCAGCGGCAGAAAATCGGCTTCCAAGTACCAGGCACTCGCGTTTGGAGAATCTGGCCTTCCACTCTTGCAGAAATGAGTCAGCCACGGTACAAGGTGACACGGCTGACGCTGCACGACACAGGAGAAAAAACATGTCGATTAGACAGCGTAACGGCATCTGGTGGGTTGATATCGCAGCCCCAAGCGGCCAAAGAGTTAGACGCTCTACTGGGACGAAAGACCGTAGGGCGGCGCAAGAATACCACGACCGCCTAAAAGCGGATATGTGGCGAGTAGAAAAGCTAGGGGAACAACAGAAGCGTTCTTTTGAAGAGGCGGCTGTTAGGTTCTTGAAGCTATCAGAAGGTCAGAGTGATTACGCAACAAAGATACGCCATGTGGCTTATTGGCGTGACCAGTTCGCAGGTCGCTCTATGTGCTCTTTAACAGCAGATGAAGTGATGGATAATCTGCCTACCCATGTGGTTTACAAATACAAGGGCAGAACCAAGCTAACAGCAGCTACAAGGAACCGGTATCTATCGACTATTCGACGGATACTTTCTTTGTCTGCTGAGTGGGGCTGGATTGCAGCAGCACCAAAGATGCGGCCGCAGGAAGAGCCGTCAGTACGCATACGATGGATCACTCATAGGGAAGCCGCAAGCCTAGTTGCAGCTATCCCGCGCGATTGGATGAAAGATGCGGTGCTGTTTGCATTGTCCACTGGTATGCGGTCAGGAGAGATATTAACCCTTGAGTGGGCTGATGTTGACCTTGCTAGAAAAGTGGCTTGGGTTACAGCGGACAGAGCTAAGTCAGGTAGAGCGCGGTCAATCCCTCTTAACGATGAGGCAGTGGCTACGATCAGGCGGCGTATAGGTACACACGAAAAACTGGTATTCACCAGAAATGGAGCGCCACAGCCGCAGATTGATCCAAAGATGTTTGGTAGGGCTTGCGAAAGAGCAGGTATAGAAAACTTCCGCTTCCACGATTTAAGGCACACATGGGCATCTTGGCATGTCCAGAACGGAACACCGCTATTTGTGCTTAAAGAATTGGGAGGGTGGGAAACGCTGGAAATGGTGAAAAGGTACGCTCATATGAGTGCTGATCACCTAGCCGAATATGTGAACCGCGTCACGTTTACGGCACAACGGTCGCCAGAAATACAAAACGCCACCGGCGAGGGTGGCGTTAGGTCATTGATAAACAATGAAAATCTTGGTGGCTCATCCCTGATTCGAACAGGGGACCTGCGGATTATGATTCCGTCGCTCTAACCGGCTGAGCTAATGAGCCAAGAACGTTAATATAGCACCACGACTTCCATCTTGGCAAGCACTTTTTGAAGAAATATTACAAAAGAAGAAAAAAGATATAAAAAAAGCCCCTTCAGCTAGGTAAAGGGGCTTTTGACTGCTTAAGCTTGTTCAGTTTTAGCGCTATCGTCTATGTTTCTAGGCTTTACCGTTGGGCCTTCTGCGTTGCTATTCATGCTGGCAGGGCGGTGTTTAGTACCTAGGCCGGACAATGCAGCACTCAAGCTGTACAGAGGCTCAAAGGACTCTGCTTGAGCCATAGGCCAACCCACACGGAAAATAGTTTGTCGGTAGTTGCCTTCCAGCAGCTCGCCTTTTTCCAGATCAGGGAACATGGCGGACAACACGCGAATCTCACCGTTAGGAATACGCTTAGCAATGTGGTGTGGGCGTAGTTCGTTAGGGTGGTGCAAACCAGCGGCTTTCAGCAGGTCTGCCAACGCTTTTAGTGTGTTGTTGTGGTAGTTAGCGGCACGGCGTGATTTATCAGAGACTACCAGCGCTTCTTGTCTGCGTGGATCTTGAGTGGTCACACCCACTGGACAACGACCAGTGTGGCAAGTCAGGGCTTGGATACAACCGATAGCAAACATAAAGCCACGGGCGCTGTTACACCAGTCTGCACCCAATGCCATGATACGAGCCATATCAAAAGCACTGATGATCTTACCGGATGCGCCAATACGGATACGTTCACGCAGGCCAATACCTACCAGTGTGTTATGCACCAAACGCAGGGATTCGCGCAGTGGAGTACCCACGTGGTCAATAAACTCTACTGGCGCAGCACCTGTACCGCCTTCAGCACCGTCAACCACGATGAAATCAGGTGTGATACCTGTTTTCAACATGGCTTTAGCGATAGCGAACCATTCCCATGGGTGGCCAATAGTCAGTTTGAAGCCCACAGGTTTACCGCCAGACAGTTCGCGCAGTTTGGCGACGAACTCTAGCAGTTCAACAGGCGTAGAGAAGGCGCTGTGTTTGGCGGGTGACAAACAATCTTGCCATACCGGTACTTCACGTGCAGCAGCGATCTCAGGTGTTACTTTGGCGCCGGGCAAAATACCGCCTTGGCCAGGCTTAGCACCTTGAGATAGCTTGATCTCAATCATTTTGACGTTGTCTTGGCGAGCACGTTCAGCAAAACGCTCAGGCGAGAAGTTGCCTTTGTCGTCCCTACAGCCGAAGTAACCGGAACCAATGTTCCATACCAAGTCACCACCATACATAGTGTGGTAGCGGCTGATACCGCCTTCGCCGGTGTCATGAGCAAAGTTACCGATCACGGCACCTTTGTTCAGCGCCATCACGGCGTTAGCTGACAGCGCACCAAAACTCATGGCGGAGATATTAAATACCGACATGGAGTAAGGCTTGGTGCAATCAGGGCCGCCCACCAGTGTGCGGAAATTGCTATCAGGGATCTGACAGGGCTGCATAGAGTGGTTAATCCACTCGTAGCCACTGCCGTAGATTTCTTGTTGCGTACCAAAGGGCAACTTATCTTCTTGTTGCTTAGCGCGTTGGTACACCAGAGAACGTTCAGCACGAGAGAAGGGGGACTCTTGGTTGTCACCTTCAATAAAGTACTGGCGGATTTCCGGACGGATGAATTCGAATAGGAAGCGCAAGTTACCAATCACAGGGTAGTTTCTGCGGATGGCATGACGCGTTTGTTTTAGGTCGACTAGACCTAGGATGGATAGACCAATAAATGGCAGGGCCAAAATAAGCCACCATGCCGTATTGGTGATAGACAAGATAGTGAACACGACGGTGCCCAGAAATACGACGTAAAGGGCGGTGTAGCGCGTCAGTAAGCGATGCATGAAAAAAGCTCCAAGCTTCCTAGTAAATTTACAGCGGTTTTGGTGAGACTAAAGTACAGAAAATAAAGTATATACAGGAATGATTAACGGAAGACAGGGGGTCTACCCTTGGCAATGCCAGTACAACGTAAAGCATAGACAAAAGCGATACGAATAAGTTGCATGCTTCCTGTATAACTGTTTGTTATCAATGGATTTTATGGGTTTTGTAAAAGCCACGCAAACTTCTATGGCTGTGAGGTGGCATCACGCCGTGTGAAGAGCGTTAAAACGACACTGGCTCTGTACAATTTTTACAAAGTGGCTCTTTTCTCTAATCAGGAAAAAAAGTTATGAAATTATAAAAATAATTACAGAAACTGTTATTGCGATGCAGCAAAAAATCAGGATTTCAGTAAAAGATTGCGCAGTGTGTCGAGCAGGGTTTGGTGATTGGAAGGGGGGTAAGGCAAAGCGGGTTGTTTACCCCAAACTGGGCTAGGCCAAGCAGGGTCTTGGTGGTGTCTAGCAATCACGTGCATGTGCAATTGGGGCACCATGTTTCCCAGCGTAGCGATATTCATTTTATTGGCTTGGTAGTACGTATGCATACGCTGCGCGACGAGGTTGGTCTCTTCCCAGAGGCGTTGTTGATCAGCGCTAGAAAGATCAAAGGTCTCGCGTATATCGGCTTGTCTAGGTACCAGAATGACCCAAGGGTAGTGTTGATCATTCATGAGCAGTACTTTGCACAGCGGCAGGTCTCCAATTTCCAGTGTGTCTGCAGCCAGTGTGGGGTGTAACGTAAACATGAATGAAAGCCCTATTGAATATGCAAAGGAAGGGTGACGGGACCGTTATTGACTAATGCTACCTGCATGTCGGCACCAAAAACGCCTGCGCCTACGGTGTGATGCATGGTTTTGGCTTTGTCTACCAAATAGGTAAAAAGGAAGCGCCCTAATTCAGGTGGCGCTGCGCGCATAAAGCTAGGGCGATTCCCTCGGCTCGTGTCTGCGGCCAGCGTAAACTGACTTACTAATAAGAGACCGCCTTGGGTTTGCTGCAAGCTAAGATTCATTTTGCCGTCTTCATCATCAAAGATGCGCAATTTGAGCAGCTTATTTAGCAAGTTGTCTGCGGTTTCTGGGGTGTCTGAGGGTTCTGCGCAAACTAATACCATCATGCCAGCCTGAATGCGGGCTACTTCGGTGTCAGCAATAGTGACGCTGGCTGACTTAACGCGTTGTACCAGCGCTAACATGAGGCAGGCTCCACAAAGTAAGGGTAAGTTTGAATCGAGAATGAGAATAGTTTACTATTTGTGATCACGATCAAGGACTAGAAAGAGACAGCAGCATGCAGATTGTGTGTGCCGCGATTTGTAAGGAATATTATTGTGCAAGAATCATCGTATCACATAGAAAAACAGATCCATCCTATTAAAGTACGCAGCGCGTGGGTAAAGTCTATTACTAGACCTACGCCGCACATGGCGCGTATCACGTTGCAGGGTGATGACCTGCAAGATTTTTACTCCCCAGGCTTTGATGATCACGTAAAACTGCTGTTTTCGGAGCAGGCTGGGCAAGAGTTGGCTGTGCCGCAAGTGGGTGAGCGTGGCTTAGTATTTGAAGAAGGTCAGGCTAAGCCGGTTATGCGCGACTACACCCCCCTGGCATATGACAATCAAGCCTGCGAAATGGTGATTGATTTTGTCTTGCACGGCACAGGCGTAGCATCCACATGGGCAGAGCGAGCCAAAGAAGGCGATAGACTGTTAATGGCAGGCCCGCGCGGCTCAATGTTGATCCCTACTGTTTTTGATTGGCAGGTATTGGTGGGTGATGAAACGGCATTGCCGGCGATCACTCGCCGACTACGCGAACTCAAACAAGGCACAAAAGTAAGTGTTGTTGTGGCGATCAACCATGAAGACGCCCGAATGCCATTGTCTAGTGCAGCGGATATTGATGTGCATTGGGTGGTGGAGTCTAACGGCGATGCGGCACGTCAAAAAATACTCACTACCTTGCAGTCGCTGACAGCCACTAAACAAGGCGAAGGTTTTGCGTGGGGTGCTGTAGAGTACTCTCAAGTGGGGCCTGTGCGTGAGGCCTTGATGCAGCATTTTGGCTTGGATGCATCCCGAGTTAAAGTTTCTAGCTACTGGCGTCGCGACGAATAACGCAACGCCAGTATAGGGTGGGTGACTTATTTATCTGTGTGCAGTGTTAAGTCGCCTGCTTTAATCCAGCCCAAACGTCTGCCTAGCCAGGCAAACAACAAGCATAGTGCAGCTGGAAAAATGAAGTGCAGCAGCGCAATAGAAATCCATACCGAGCTGCTGTAACCCATCGCCTCTAATGTACCCACTTGACCTACTAAACCGCTGGTGCCCATGCCTGATCCAGTAGGAATATTGCGCATGTCAAAAACCAATGCGCCTATAGGGGCCAGAATAGCCGAGGCTAAAACGGGTGGGATCAAAATAAACGGGTTGCGTACTATATTAGGTAGCTGCAACATGCTGGTGCCTAAACCAATACCCAATAAGCCTGATGTGCCATTTTCTTTATAGCTCATCGCTGCGAAGCCTACCATTTGTGCGCAGCAACCAATGGTGGCGGCTCCGCCGGCTAGTCCCCCTAGTTGTAGTGAAATAGCGAGTGCGGCACTGGACATTGGGCTGGTCAGGATAATACCCATAACCACAGCAATAATGATGCTCATAAAGAAAGGCTGTAGAGTAATGGCCCATTCAATGGTTTCACCGGTGGTGCGCATCATATCGCCTAGCCACGGGGCTACCCACGATGCAATGAGCGCGCCACTGATCAGAGCGCTGGCAGGCGTAGCGATAATATCTATAGGCGTGCTTTTATGTACTAGCTTGCTAAGCTCTGTGCTAATCGCTACAGCAACAAAACATCCTACAGGGCCACCGCCTACTTTTACGGCTAGGGTGCCAACGATGGCGCTGGCAAATAACACCATAGGTGGTGCTTGTAGGCCGTAGGCAATCCCTACACCAATAGCGGCCCCCATACCGGATTGAGCCATGGCTCCTACCTCTATCAGCCAAGGTAAATCCATCCAATTGCCTACGGTTTTTAAAATCAGTCCAATAACCAGCGAGCTGAATAACCCAAGGGTCATGTAGTTCAGGGTTTGGATACCGTATCGTTGCAGGGAAAACTCAATGTTCCGTGACCGTAAAAAAGCCGCTACAGACATATAAACTCACTTTGAGTATAAATAAGATCTGCTAAGTGTATAGGAAGGCAGGGCTAGAGGGATAGCGCTTGTTGCAGTATTTGTGCGAAAAATACAGTGCGGCGCACGTCTTTGCCTTGGCGAAGTTTGCGCGTCATCAGCGGCAGAAGTACACGTTGTAATCGTTGTAGATGGCGATTTACCTGTTGCAGGGCTTGTAAAACCTGTGCGTTTGGGGCTTTACGCAGATAACAGGCTAACAAATTGCTGCCCATCTCTAGGTCGTCTTTGAGGTAGTGCAGCAGAGAATTAAAACAAAGCAACACATCATAAGCCTGCGCTAAATGCAGCGGCATAGCGTTGCCGGTGTTTTCCTCAAAATCGATGCGATAAATTTTGTGGTCTTTGACGGTGAGGTTGCGTATTTGTGCACCACCATGCCATTGATGGTGTGTGTGTAACTCAATTAATGAGTCCACCACGCCTTGTAATAGGGCCGCATTTTTTGGAGTTTGGGAAAGTTTGCTTTGCACAGACTCGCCTGTGTGAGTCATGACCAAGTACTCTGGAGTCAGCAATAAGACTTCAGGAACCGCTATGCCGTGTTGTTTCAGTGCCTGTAAACGTTTGGCTTCGTACGCAATGCCACCCAAGCGTAGTTGGCGTGGGTTGATCCATACTTTAAAAAGCAGAGAGCCAAATAAAGCGCTGCTAATTTCACGTAGCTTACGGCTAGGCTCTTTGCGCGCAAATTTGACGACATAAGGGATGTCGTCGTGATGCAGTACGATAGGCCTCATGGGCTTTTGTGGTACTAATGGCTCTATCTGGGCAATTAAAGCCTGAGCAAGCGGGTGGTCTTTTGTAAGCATTTGCTCATTTTAGAAGATGTGACAGATTTGTGAATGCCCCTAGGGGATAGTTCTTGCTTTACGTAAATTGCATTGCTATAATCTTTTCTTCTTTGAGAAAGCAAAGATAAGCCCAGGTGGCGGAATTGGTAGACGCGCATGGTTCAGGTCCATGTGCCGCAAGGTGTGGAGGTTCGAGTCCTCTCCTGGGCACCAATCAAAAGACTAGTCTTTTGGCCGCATAACATAGTTATGTAATTTGCTTAGTTTCAAAGAGGTAGTGTAGTAAAAATGCCCAGGTGGCGGAATTGGTAGACGCGCATGGTTCAGGTCCATGTGCCGCAAGGTGTGGAGGTTCGAGTCCTCTTCTGGGCACCAAATTCCAAAAAGAGCCGATTGTTGAAATAACAGTCGGCTTTTTTGCATTTAAAATCCCGAGGGTGGGTGGTTGCCATGCAAATTTCACCGACTAGGCTGGGTAACCATTGTATGCTATCACTTTGATGAGCGACTTCAACGCAAGGAAGCTGGGTGAGTACATACGCTGCATCCGCCTTCCAGTGCTTAATTTGAACGGGAAGCCTTTTGCTGAAAAAAAATCAAAAAACTCCTCATCAGGGTAAAGCCCCTGAGTCTGTGTCAGAGCAAGGTGCTTACGCGCCGCCTCCTGATTTCGATCCTCAGATTCCCAGTCGGGAACAATTCTTGCAGTTCTTGCGAACATGTCCAAAGGGCATTGCTGTTAACGCATTGGCAAAAAAACTGGGCATGAGTTTTCCTTTACCTGTGGGTGCAGAGCGCCGTTTAGCGGCAATGCAACGTGATGAGCAAATTATGATTGATGATTCTGGTCATATTTCTCTGAATACTCGTTCGCAATTTATTGCGGGAGTAGTGCAGGGGCATCGAGATGGTTTCGGTTTTCTAATTCGTGATGAGGGCGGTCCGGATCTCTATTTGTCACAACGCGAAATGTTGCGTGTGCTGCATGGCGACCGTGTGTTGGTGCGTGCAGATGGTGAGTATCGTGGTAAGCCTGAAGCGGTGATTGTTGAGGTGCTAGAGCGTCATACTAATAGACTGGTGGGGCGCTTGGTGATGGAGCATGGCAATTACACCGTGGTGCCAGAAGATCAGCGCATCAAGCACGATATTTATGTGGCGCCTGCTGACTTGGCAAATGCCAAGCCAGGGCAGGTGGTTGTAGTAGAGATCACTAGACAACCAGCACGCCACACGCAACCTATGGCTAAAGTGATAGAGGTACTGGGCGAGATCGATGATCCAGGTATGGAAATTGAAATTGCTGTGCGCAAGTTCAATGTGCCTTTTGAGTTTAGTGATGCCGCTCGTCGCCAAGCAGAGCGGTTGCCTGACGAGGTGCGTCCTAACGACCTTAAGGGTCGAGTAGATTTACGTGATCTGCCTTTCATTACTATTGATGGCGAAGATGCGCGCGACTTTGATGACGCCGTGTACTGCGAGTCAGTAGATATAGGTCAAGGCAAGCGCCCCCGTGCGGGTTGGCGTTTGTTGGTGGCGATTGCTGACGTAAGCCACTATGTACGCCCCGGCGATGGTATTGATGGCGATGCGATTGAGCGTGGTACCAGTGTGTACTTCCCGCGTCGTGTGATTCCTATGTTGCCGGAGTCGCTGTCCAACGGTATTTGTTCGTTGAATCCTGGCGTTGATCGCTTGGTGTTGGTGTGCGACATGATTATCCCTGCTGAGGGAGCCACGGCCGGTACGGTGACGGCCTATCAGTTTTACGAAGCAGTGATTCATTCGCATGCGCGTACTACCTACACAGGGGTGTGGGGAGCGCTGCAACAGCCTGATGGTCCCGCGGCACAAGAAATGGCTGAGGTCTTGCCGCAATTGCATACAGCTTACGAGTTGTACCGCAAGTTGGCAGGGCAGCGTCGTGTGCGGGGTGCTATCGAGTTTGATACGGTAGAAACTAAAATCGTATGTAACCCATTGGGTCGCATCGAGCGTATTGAGCCGTTGGTGCGTAATGATGCACACAAGCTGATTGAAGAATTTATGTTGGCGGCTAACACATGTGCTGCTGACTTCATGAGTCGCCATCGCCGACAAGGTCTATATAGAGTACACGAAGGGCCTACGCCTGAAAAACTGCAGAAGTTGCGTGATTTCTTGCGTACGTTGGGCTTGTACTTAGAAGGTGGTGATGAGCCGGGTACTGAAGATTACGCCAAGCTCATTCAAAGTGTGCGTGGTCGTAGCGATTTCGAGATTATTCAAACCATGTGCTTGCGCTCTATGCAGCAAGCCGTCTACAGCCCTGAAAAGCTGGGGCACTTTGGTTTGGCCTATAAGTTGTACACGCACTTTACGTCCCCTATTCGCCGTTACCCTGACTTGCTGACACATCGTGTCATCAAGAGCATTTTGCAAGGCAAGCCTTACGAGCCTGATCTACCAGATGAGGCGGGCGAGTCTAAACTTAGTGCGTCCAAACGTGAGCAATCTAAGTGGGAACGCTTAGGTGTGATGTTATCTGCGCGTGAGCGTCGTGCTGATGAGGCGTCTTACGATGTACAGGCTTGGCTGAAATGTTACTTTGTCAAAGAGCATATAGGTGAAGAGTTCAGCGGGAAGATCACTGGCGTTGCTAACTTCGGTTTGTTTATCACGCTGGATGCGCTGTATGTGGAAGGCTTGGTGCATATCTCTGAGTTAGGGGCAGATTACTTTGTCTTTAACGAAGCTAGCCACGATCTACGTGGTGAGCGTACAGGCATACGTTATAAGCTGACAGATGCTGTGCAAGTGCAGGTTGCTCGTGTTGATCTTGAAGCGCGCCGCATTGATTTTCGTTTGGTGAAAGGTACGGGCTACGAAGCTTTGATGTCACCTTCTAACGAGAATGCTCGTGGTAAGCCACAGAAAAAAGCGGCGCCAGCCAAACCTAAAGCTTTAAAAGGCACGTCCAGTGAGCGACGAGCTACAGCGCGTAAAGCCGCCAAAGCAGCCGCACGCGATAAAAACATTAAAGCCCGCGCTGCAAAAAAGCGGGTTAAACGCTAGTAAGAAGGAACAGTATGTCATTGCAGGTATTGGCGGGTTTTCATGCCATACAATCGCGCATGCGCCATGCGCTTGAGTCTATTCAGGAACTCTATGTAGAAGAGGGTCGGCGTGATAAGCGCATGCAGGCCTTTGTGGATCAGGCTCAAGGGCGTGGCATTCGCGTTATGTTCGTGGATAAAAAGCGCCTAGATGGTATTAGCCAGGGTGTGCGCCATCAAGGTGTTGTGGCATTGGCCAAAGAAGTGGCACTGGCGTTGGATCTAGACGAGCTGCTGGATCAGGTAGAAGACCGTAAAGAAAAAGCCTTCTTATTGTTATTGGATGGCGTAACAGATCCGCATAATTTGGGCGCCTGTTTGCGTACTGCAGACGCTGCAGGTTGTCATGCAGTGATTGCGCCGCGTGATCGCGCTGTGGGCTTGAATGCTACGGTGCGTCGTGTGGCCTGCGGGGCGGCAGAAACAGTACCGTATCTGACGGTAACGAACTTGGCGCGCACCATGCGTGAGCTTAAGGATCGTGACATTTGGTTAGTGGGTACAGACGACGAAGCTACGCACAGCTTACATGCTGTTGATGCGCGTGCAGCGATGGCGTGGGTGATGGGGGCGGAAGGTGAGGGTATGCGTCGCTTGGTGCGTGAAACGTGTGATGAGTTGGTTTCTATCCCCATGTTAGGTTCTGTAGAAAGCTTAAACGTGAGTGTGGCCAGCGCGGTATGCTTGTATGAAACGGTGCGTCAGCGTCAGGTAGGGGCGTAACCGGTTATATACATATATAGCCATAATGTATAAGTAACTAACTTCCCCTATGCAGATAAGCCGTCATAATGAATAGTTTGATGACGTCCACATGTAGGCATAGGGTGTGCCTACATGTACTTGTTGAGTACATATATGTCTGCAAATGGGTTTACAACCGAAGTAATACATTCCGATCGCCGCCAAGGTAGTGAGTGCGGTGCAGTACATCAACCGCTACATCCCTCTACTGAGTATGCATTTTCTGATGCGCGAGAATTGGCGGCAGTATTTCAAGGAAAGGCGGGGTTTAGCTATGCTCGCCAAGGCACGCCCACTACAGCGGCGCTAGAAAAACAAGTCACCAAAATGGAGCAGGGCACAGCAAGCGTCAGTTTTGCGTCTGGCATGGCTGCGCTCAGCGCCATTTTCTTGACCCTTCTTAAAGCAGGCGATCACCTGATTTCCAGTAAGTATATTTTTGGCAATACCAACAGCCTGCTGTTAACACTGCAGGGTTTTGGTGTAGAAGTCACGTTGGTAGATGCTACCGATGTAGAGCATGTACGTGCAGCCCGCAAATCCAATACTCGCATGGTTTTTACGGAAACCATTGCTAACCCCGGGACGCAAATTGCCGACCTGCAGGGTATAGGTGGGTGGTGCCAGCAAGAGGGCTTGCTGTATGTGTTGGATAACACGCTCTCCACGCCGTGGTTGCTGACAGGGCGCAGCGTAGAGGCGTCGTTAGTCATGAACTCGCTGTCCAAATACATTGCAGGGCATGGTCAGGCATTGGGTGGCATGGTAACGGATACAGGCCTGTTTAATTGGTCTGATTACCCGAATATTGCCTCGGTCTATAGACAGGGCAATCCGCAGTCTTGGGGGCTTACCCAGATCAAGAAAAAAGGTTTGCGCGATATGGGGGCTACCTTATCCTCAGACGCCGCGCATCGTATCTCGGTGGGGGCAGAGACCTTGCCACTACGCATGCAAAAAGCCTGTGATAACGCCAATCGTTTGGCGCATTTCTTAGCGCAGCATCCACGTGTGACAGCTGTGAAGTACCCAGGTCTAGACTCTCACCCTCAGCATGAGCGTGCTCAGCAGCTCTTTGATGGGCATTTTGGGGCGCTTTTGGCCGTAGAGCTGGCCGCTGATATTGATGTCTTTGATTTCTTGAATCGCTTGCAGGTAGTGGCCTTGGCTACGCACTTGGGTGATACGCGTAGCCTCACGCTTCCTGTGGCTCATACCATCTACTATGAGATGGGTGCAGAGCAGCGTGCTTTGATGGGAATTGCCGATAATCTTTTACGAATTTCCATCGGAATTGAAGATTATGCCGATCTTGAGGGCGATTTTTCTCAGGCTTTAGAGCTGCGCTAAGGGCTTTTAGCATATTTTTGGATCAGAGTTAAGGGTTGGCCTTGAAAATCGTTACATGAATACGAGAAATATGAAAACATCAGTAAATATGCGGGTTACAGAGCATTAATTGCTTGACAGGGTACTGATTCAAAGGCTTAATACGGCTTAGCTCGCTACGAGACACATCATGAACCGTCAGGTACAGCGCTCAATAAAATAGGGCGCTATGTGCACTTGAAAGGCGTGGCTATTTTTTAGCTTAAGCTGTTCCGAATTTTGTGGGCGGCAATTACAAACATCAGGGGTATTCCTTAAATGAACAAAACCGAGCTTATCGACTTCATTTCTAACAAGGCTGACCTGTCCAAAGCAGATGCTGGACGCGCATTGGATGCGTTCATCGATGCGGTTACCACCACATTAAAAGAAAAGGACACCGTAACGCTGGTTGGTTTCGGTACTTTTGCTGTGTCCGAGCGCGCTGCTCGCACAGGCCGTAACCCACGTACAGGCGAAACAATCGAGATCGAAAAAGCCGTTGTGCCTAAGTTCCGTCCAGGTAAAGCACTGAAAGATGCAGTAAATTAATAAATCTTTCAAAAAGTACTTGCAAGGTTTTAAAAACGATCCTATACTTCTGTTTCTGGTTCGGAACACAACAAACCAAATGGGTGCTTAGCTCAGCTGGTAGAGCGGCGCCCTTACAAGGCGTAGGTCGGGGGTTCGATCCCCTCAGCACCCACCATTTGATTTGATGTGAAAAACCAAGCAAAGTGAAGCCCTAACGTGAAAGCGTCAGGGCTTTTTTGTTTTCTGTCGTTTGGGATTTTGCGCAAGCATTGAAGCTGCTTTCTCATAGCTGCTATGTAGTATAGGTAGAATTCAACTTTACCGTTGCCGTCTGACTTCTAGTTGCTCACTTTAAAGTAGGGCGGGCTTGGAGATGACTTCAAGGCTTGCCATATAGACCTGAAGCGATGAAAACAAACGTATAGAGAAATGTTAGTAAATTTATCAAATAACTGTTGACAGAGTTTGCAAAAGCATCTTATACTTATGTTCTTGGTTCGGTACACAGCAAACCAAATGGGTGCTTAGCTCAGCTGGTAGAGCGGCGCCCTTACAAGGCGTAGGTCGGGGGTTCGATCCCCTCAGCACCCACCATTTGTTTGATGTGAAAAAACCTTGCAACGAGAAGCCCTAACGTGAAAGCGTCAGGGCTTTTTTGTTTTCTATCATTCTATTCTGTTGCGTAAGAGATAGTTAGCTATTCATGGTCATTGTATAGACTGCAAGATCAGTGCCTTGTTATGCCAAGCTCCAAAATCCATGCAGAGTATGGATGGCTGGTTTAATAGGAATGTTCTTCTGAGCTGCTATAAACATGTCTGGGCTTGGTTTGGGGTATAAGTGCTGTCTGAGTAGTGTGAGTGATGGGCGTCTGTAAACGAATCTCCATCAATGAGGATTCAAAATACGCTGTCTCCACAGCGGCAATGATCTTAAGGCCGTAGCTAGAGCGACATCTGTTCTACGTTATTCTGCTGTGTCACGTAGGCATAAAAAGAGCCCCATAAAGAGGCTCTTTTTTTCTATAGCAGTTAATGTACTTCTTCGTACTACAGAGAAGCAGTTAACGGCTTAGAACGAGTAGGTTACACCTACGCTACCAAACACACTGGTTTTGTCTTCAACGATTGGGCTATCTGCAGCATCGCCTAGCAAGCGCTTAAAGCCCAAAACACCTATCAGATTCCAGTTCTGGCTCAACTCTTGGTTCCAAGTGCCAAACAAGGAGGCGGATTTGAAACCGGATGAAGGGTTGTAGCGAGTCAGACGACCACCGCTAGCGTTGGCTTCATGTTGTTTCACACCAAAGAATGTTTTCATGGAATCGCCGCTGGCCCATTCGGTGTTTGCGCCTATGCGGAAAGTAGTGCCTGCTACAGACCATACTTGGTATGAGCCACGGAACTCAGCTACGCCGCCGTAACCGTTGTGCAAGGCTTGGTAATAAGCAGCGCCTAGGGCCCAGTTGCCTGGACGCCATTCAGTAAATACGCCAGCATTGCCATGAAACTTGATGCGGTCTGTACCAGTTAGATGGGAAGACATGCTGGCACGACGGCCAAGCCCCAGACCTAGAAATACACCGGCACTCCAGTCATGGGTAATTTTAGTCTCCCAGCCTGCGCTAGGAAGGCCGGCGCGAGGGGAGATAAAGAAATTACCATTTTTATAGTTAATGATGGGGGAGGGTAAGGCGCGGTAGTCTTCGGAACCTTCGTATTTAGGGATAAAACCTACACCTACACCAATGGTGTTTTTGGCGTGTAGCCCCGTTGAAAGTAAACCTAAGGTAATTGCTGCGGTAGAGCAAAGCAGTGTTTTGCGTGCAGATGAGAATACAGACATGATAGAAACGAATACGGTCAATGAATATGGACAGGGGGCTACCTATAAGGGTTGCCGCACCCTGATCGTAGTGGCCTTATCTTACCGTGTTTTATACAGCAAAGCGACTCGTAATTCGCTTTGTTGTGTTAAGGTTTTTTTCTTTGTAAAAGACAGTTTTGCATATTCTTAAATAATTAAAAGTAATAAGTAAAAATTCATTTATTCGTTCTTGTATATGAAGGGGCTTGATAGACTTGGCTTTTATCATCACGCTCACCGAGATGTACTCATGAGTATAGAAGTACGGAATTTACGCAAACAGTTTGGTTCATTTACAGCACTGCACGATGTGACGCTGGACTTCCCTGATGGCGAGCTGGTGGCCTTACTCGGGCCGTCAGGCTGCGGTAAAACGACGTTGTTGCGCATTGTGGCGGGTTTAGAGCATGCGGATGCTGGACAGGTGGTAATCAATGGCCAGAACATGGCTTCTGTGGGGACGCGTGAGCGCCAAGTAGGTTTTGTATTTCAGCATTATGCGTTATTCAGACACATGACGGTGTTTGATAACGTGGCGTTTGGCTTGCGTGTGAAGCCGCGTAAAGAGCGCTTGGATGAAGCAGAGATTAAACGTCGTGTGCAAGCCCTGCTTGAGCTGGTGCAACTGGACTGGTTAGGTGATCGATACCCGGCAGCTTTGTCTGGAGGTCAGCGCCAGCGTATTGCGTTGGCAAGAGCATTAGCTGTTGAACCTAAAGTGCTGTTGTTAGATGAGCCTTTTGGTGCACTGGATGCAAAAGTTCGTAAAGAGCTGCGTAGTTGGTTACGGCGGTTACACGACGAGTTACATATCAGTACGCTGTTTGTGACACACGATCAGGAAGAGGCCATCGAGGTTGCTGACCGTATCGTGGTGTTGAACAAAGGTCATGTAGAGCAGCAGGGCAATCCGCAAGAGGTGTATGAGCACCCTGCCTCTCCGTTTGTGTATGAGTTCTTGGGCGCGGCGAACCGTCTGCCTGGCGTGGTGCAGTCTGGTACTTTTAAGGCCGACCCTGATCTAGGCCAGTTTTCTATGGATTTTGGCGCTACCCAGAAAGAAGGGAATGTAGTGGGTTTTGTACGGCCGCATGACATTGATTTGCTAAATACCACTTCAGCGCCTGGTGTGTCAGTACAAATAGATCGTGTGATTCCTTTGGGCGGGATGGTACGTGCTGAATTAAAATTGCCGCACCAAGATCAATCGTGGGAAGCCGAGTTTGATCAGTTAACCTGGGCGGGTTTGGCACTGAAAGAGGGCATGCAGGCGGTTGCTAGGCCACGGAAGTTTAAAGTTTTCCCAGCCTAACTAATATTGATTGAGCGAGATGAGGTTTGCTTATCTCGCTTTTCTTTATTCTGTTATTGAGAATAGTTAGCATTACTGTTACTATGGCGTTTTGCTTTTAAGCAGGTTCCCCAACTTTGTGGGCTAACATTTCCTGAATTGATTATGCAGCAGCTTCACACCTCTTATACCGGTAGCTCACGCTGGATCCTCAAAGGCACAGCGCTCGCTATAGCTCTGGGTTTACATGCAGGTGTATTGGCCACCGTGTTCATGAGTGATGAGCCTAAAATGGTTGGCGAGCCAGCCATGGAACAAATCGTTGGTGTGGATTTACTGGAGTTTCCTGATCCTGATCCCGGCGAACCCCAATTGGCACAAGCGGAAATTGAACAGCTGCCCGAGCCTGAAGAAATTGTAGAAGAAGAGCCGGAGCCCGAGCCGGAAGAAGAAGTAGAGCCGGAACCTGAGCCAGAACCTGTAGTGGAAGACCCTGTGATTCCTGAGCCAGTTGTTCAGCCTAAACCCAAACCAAAGCCTAAACCAAGACCACAGCCCCGTCCAGAGCCTACACCTAGGCCAGAACCTGTGGAGCAACCGGCTGCACCCGCTACACGTAACGTGGCAACTGAAAACCCTAGCACAACACAAGCTGGTGGTCAGCAAGCCGCACAAACTGTAGACCCGAATAGACCTAGAGTGATTAGCCAAGTGAATTACTTGGGGCCGCCACCGCAACCTGTGTACCCGCGTGCGTCAGAACGACGCCGTGAACAGGGGCGTGTGATCGTGCGTGTACTGATCTCTACCGAGGGTTCAGTGCTTGATGTGAGTGTACGAACATCATCAGGGCATAGCCGATTGGATGATGCCGCTATTAGTGCGGTACGTCGTGCGCAGTTCAAACCTTATACCGAAAATGGCGTGGCATATCGTGCTATGGCCGATATCCCATTTGATTTTGTTTTATAGGACGTAAATATGATGCAGGAGCTTCTTGAGGCTGCTCTGCTAGGACTGGCGCAGGTGAGCGCAGCGACAGCAGATGCTCAACCCCTTGTTGATGCGGCAATACAGACACAGAATGTAGCCCAGCCTGTAGTAGATGCTGCGGCTCAGGCAGCGCAACCGCTAGTTGGTGCGGCTGTGGAGTTGTCTCAAACAACAGAAATGCTTGCCTCTGCTTTGGCTGGTGCAGGTGATGTTCCAGTGATGACGCAAGAAGCCGCTTCTACCGGTATGCTGCACTTCATCGCGCAAAGTGACATGGTAGGTAAAACCCTATTTGTAATTTTGTTGGTGATGTCATTGGCGAGCTGGTATTTGATTTTTGCTAAAGCCTTTGTGTCCTACCGCTTAAAACGTCGTTCTAACAACTTCCTGCGTGAGTTCTGGGCAGCCAGCTCCTTGGAACAAGTAGAAAACGAAATTGCTACGCATGGTGCTAACGAGCCATTCGCACATTTGGCTAGCCACGCTATTCATTCACGTAACCACCATGCGCGTTACGGTGCGTTGAAACTGGAAGAAAAAGGCTCTACAGACTCATTTGTGATGCGCATTATGCGTAAAGTCATTGATGAAGAAACCGCTAGGCTGGAAAATGGCTTAACGCTGTTGGCGTCTGTGGGTTCTACTGCACCGTTTGTGGGGCTGTTCGGTACGGTATGGGGTGTATACCATGCACTGATCAATATTGGTCTGTCCGAAGAAGTCGCATTGAACAAGATTGCAGGCCCTGTGGGTGAGGCATTGATCATGACCGGTTTAGGTCTGGCTGTAGCGATTCCAGCAGTATTGGCATACAACGCCTTTGTACGTACAAACCGTGTGTACTTGGCTAAGTTGGATGCGTTTGCTCACGATCTGTTTACCTTCTTGACTACAGGTCAACAGGCGCCTGATGCTAATGGTCGTGGTCCAATCGGTACAGCGCCACGTGTTGATGAACCTGTAGGCGTGGGCGCATCAGTAGCACCTGTACCTGCAGGGGGTGAATAATCATGTCTTTTGGAAGCTTTGATAGCCGTTCCTCATCACAGACAGCAGCTGAAATTAATATGGTGCCGCTGATTGACGTGATGTTGGTGCTGCTGGTGATTTTTCTGATTACCGCACCGTTGCTAACGCATAGCATCAAAGTGCAATTGCCACAGGCTACCGCTCAGCCAGTGGAAAAAGACGCCAAGTCATTGGATTTGGCAGTCACGTTAGACGGTGCATTGTTCTTAAACAATGATCCTGTGGCAATGGAAGACTTAACACAAACCTTGGCTATTTATGCTCAAGAGAAGCCACAGCCAGAAATTCGTATTCGCGCCGATCAAGAAACACGTTATGAAATCTTGGCTCAGGTAATGAGCAAAGCCAAAGCTGCTGGAATGGTACGTTTGGGCTTTGTCACTCGCCCAGGCGCAGAGCAAGGAGCAGCTACTCCAGCATCAACTGCGGCAACGGATAAGCCAGCGGGTAATACCGCTACGCCGTAAAATCCGTTATGCTGTTAAGCCGCAGAGCAGCGGCAGCATTCACCCCGTTGAAGCTTACGCCTCAGCGGGGTTTTTCTTTTTAGTACCAACGAATCACTGTGAAATCCGCGTATGCGTCTATTACTTATAGAAGATGATGTCAGTTTAGGGCCTGCATTGCAGGAGTACTTGATGAGCCAAGGTTATGCTGTTGATTTGCATGCGGATGGCGCTGGTGGCTTGGGGGCATTGTCTGCAGTGGAGTATGAGCTGGTGATTCTGGATTTGAATTTGCCGGACATTAGCGGTTTGGATTGGTTGCGTACCATACGTCAAAAAGGTATGACTGTACCAGTATTGATTCTGACAGCTCGTGATGAGTTGGAGGATAGGGTGGCCGGGTTAGATGCGGGCGCTGATGATTACGTGGTCAAGCCTTTTGAGCTGGCCGAGCTGGCGGCGCGCATACGCGCCTTTGCTAGGCGCAGTGTAGGGCAAGCGCAATCTGTGCTGGAAGTGGGGCCATTATTATTTGATATGGTGAGCCGTGAGCTACGTGTACACGACCAACGCTTAGCTTTATCCGTGCGCGAGCTTTCCGTGTTAGAAATGCTGATGGCTAGAGTAGGGAAGGTAGTGACTAAACAGCAGATAGTAGCGTCGTTATCGGCGAACGATGCTGACTTTAGCGAGAATGCAGTAGAAGTCTATGTGTACCGTCTGCGTAAACGCCTAGAGGGTTTACCTTTGCAAATACAAACTGTGCGTGGGTTTGGCTATTCTCTGGAATTGCAAAGCGAGTAAAAAAGGCTGACTGTGCTGTAGATCAGGAGCGCACATGACAATGACGAAACGAAAAGGCATTCCTGCATTCTGGCAGCAAAATAGTTTGGCCCGACATCTGGTGGTGCGTTTGATGCCACCCATTGTCATGTTGGTGGTTCTAGATTTAGCCGTCACCTGGGTGCTCACGCGGAAAATGCAGATTGAAGAGTGGATGCTGCGTGATATTTTCTGGACGATGGCACTAACTCAACTAATTTTGGTGGGTTTATTTACCTGGGTGTTAGTCCGTGGTGTGCGTAGCGGTTTGGCAGCTATTCATGACTTAGCAGAACAAATCACAGAGCGTGACGAAGACGATACCCTGAGCCCATTAAGTGTGTCAGGTGTGCCTCAAGAAGTCTTGCCACTGGTATTGCACGTGAATACCTTGCTTGCGCAATTGGATGATACGCTGCAGGCTCAGAAACGCTTCATAGGCCATGCAGCTCACCAGTTTCGTACTCCGCTCAGTAGCTTGCGATTAGAGTCCGAGCTGATGCTGGCGCAAGATCTGCCACTCGATGTGCGTACACGTGCTGAGCGTATTAAACGCATCTCAGATCGCATGATTCGTTTGGGTGAGCAGTTGCTGGTACTTGCCAAGGCAGATGCCTCTACCAGCCCCAGAGACAGCTTAGAGCGTCTTGATTTATGCGAATGGTCCAGAAATACCGGTGGGGAATGGTTGGCGAATGCACGCGAAAAGGGTATGCAACTGCAGTTAATCGCTCCAGATCAGCCGGTATGGATTGACGCAGACCCTATATTACTGGGCGAGCTGCTATCTAACCTTATAGATAATGCGTTGAATTATGGTGTAGGAGGCAATAACCAGCTTTCCATACGCATTAATGCCAACCCACCTTCGTTAGCCGTGGAAGACAATGGCGTAGGTATTCAAGAACAAGATGCACAGCAAGTATTTGAGGCTTTTTACCGTGCACCGTCACAAGCACACAAAGGCAGTGGAGCAGGCTTAGGATTGGCGATTGTTAGGGAAATTGCCGTAGTGCACGGCGCATGGGTCAAGCTGAACAGTAGACCGCATTTTCCGGGAACCCAGATCATGGTGATCTTTCCGGGCCCCCGTATTGGTACACGCTTACGACGTCAGCGTTTTCAGTCTGCAGACTGAGTAGACTCGTCGTTATCTGCGGTGTGATCGTCGGTGTCTATGCGACTCACACGTACTTCACCCACACGTCGATCTATCATTTCCACAATCTCGAAACGTAAGCCTTCGCTTTCAATAACATCTCCAACTTTAGGCAAAGCATCCAAGCTTTCCAGCATAAAGCTGGCAACAGAGTTGAAGTTTCGGGCAATACTTAAGTGGTTAGGTAGATTCAGTTCTTGTGCCAAATGGAACAAGTCGATACTACCTTCTACCAGCCACTCATTGTCATCCACTTTACGTATTGCGGGTTGTTCGTCCTCGTCGGGAAACTCGCCGGCAATCGCTTCTAGAATGTCTATGGGTGTGAGCAGACCTTCAATAGTGCCATATTCGTCAGCCACCAAAACAAACTGTCCTTTGGACTGTTTGAGCATTTGAATGACCATTAAAGGATCAGTGTGTTCATGAGCAATGATGGGCGCACGCAATTCAGACCACTGAGTGACAACATCGTTGTCTTTAAGGTCGGCCAGCAAGTCTTTGCTTTTGGCTACACCAATGATTTGATCTAACTGACCGTTACAGACTGGCAAGAAACTGTGTGGTGTATCACGCAACAATTGGCGGATTTTTTCGGCGGAGTCTTCGGTATTCACCCAAGTGATTTCGTTTCTGGGTGTCATCAGTGAGCTTATAGGGCGCTGACTCAGGTTTAATACACCGCTAACCATTTTGCGCTCTTCAGCCTTGAAGGCGGAATCCACAAGATCATGTACAGTATGGCTATCGGCAGTACCTTCGTTTTCGTCGTCAGTAGGTTTGCTGCTGAGCAAACGCATTACTGCGTCAGCGGTACGATCACGCATAGGAATGCGAGCCTGATGGCGTAATACGCTACGACGCGCTAGCTGATTGAAGAACTCGATAACAATAGAGAAACCGATAGCGGCATACAAATAGCCTTTAGGAATTGTTAGTCCTAAGCCCTCAGCAGCTAAGGCTAGACCTATCATTAGCAAGAAGCTTAGACATAACACCACAACCGTCGGGTGAGCGTTCACAAAACGTGTTAGGGGCTTGGAAGCCCACATCATCAAGCCAATAGAGATGATAACGGCTGCCATCATGACGGGCAGGTGATCTACCATACCTACCGCTGTAATGACGGCGTCTAGCGAGAATATGGCATCCAGCACAACAATCTGCGTCACAACTATACCGAAGCTGGCATAGGCTTTGTTTTTCTCACGCACTATTGGCGGGCCTTCTAGGCGCTCGTGCAATTCGCTGGTGGCTTTAAATAGCAAGAATATACCGCCCATCAGCAAAATAAGGTCGCGTCCGGAGAACCCGAAGGAGCCGATGGAAAATAGCGGGGTTTTCAGAGTGACCAGCCACGAGATGACGCTAAGCAGGATGAACCGCATCACCAGAGCCAGTGAGAGGCCGATAATACGTGCACGGTCCCGCTGATGCGGGGGCAGTTTATCGGCCAAGATGGCAATAAAAATAAGGTTGTCTATACCCAGTACTATTTCAAGTACGACGAGGGTAATTAAGCCCGCCCATATGTTCGGGTCTACAAGCCATTCCATGATGTTGATTGAAGAGAAAAAGGAAAAATAATAGGGTCTTTATATGACAATAATGTCATTAGAGCTTGGGTTCGGCATCCTGCTCCTCTATAGGAGGAGATTTATGCGGTAAATCCATGTGACCGGGCTCGTTGGGGGCATAAGTAACCGTGCGTTGGCTAAGTTCGCGTTTGATGGCTGCACGCATCAGCAAAATAGCAGTAACTGGAGAGGTGATTACTAGTAATAGCGTAATCAGCAGCGGGTGAACAATTACGTGATCGCTTAGGTAAGAATACATCAACACCATTGCTAGCAGCATAAAAAACACGCCTAAGGTGTTACCCAATGTAGGGGCGTGCATACGGCTAAAGAAATGACGTAAGCGAATAAGCCCTAATGATCCTATGAGCGTAATGATGCCGCTGAGTATCAATAGTAGGGCGGTAGGGATGCTAATCCAGAGTGGAATGTCGTTCATGGCTCAATCACCTCACCACGTAACAAGAATTTGGCCATGGCCGCAGAGCCTACAAAGCCAAACAGTGCAATCAGTAAAGCAATATCAAAATACAGGCGGGAGTCAAAGCGCATGCCTAGCGCTAAAAGAGCCAGCATGCCGTTGACGTACATGGTATCCAGCGCCAACACGCGGTCGCACGCGGTAGGGCCGGTAGATACTCTATAGGCCGCAACGCTCATGCCAATCACAAAACAAGCCAAAGCAAAAAGGCTAGACCAATAAATGATACTGTTCATTCAAAAATCTCTATAAGCGGCTGTTGATAGCGTTTCTGTATGGTGTCCAGCCACTGCTGTTCATCTTTGAGGTCCAACACATGCAGTGTCAGAATATTCTTTTCCTCGTTGAAACCAGACCATACAGTTCCAGGCGTGTACGTCACGATGCAGGCTAGGGCGCTTAATCCATGCGGGTCAGTAATGGTCAGAGGGATATCCAAAAAGCCAGGGGTCGCACCTGATTTATCACCTTTGAGTACGATTTTTCCCACATCGATATTGGAGTTCACAATATCAACGAATACATGCCCCATTAAGCGCAAAGCAATAAAGGGGTGGCGTAAGCTGGCGCGCACGGGCCTGAATGGGATAGCCGCCAGAGACAACAAAATAGCCAGTACTGCACCTACGGCAATGTTGCCGGGTGACATGGAGCTATTCAGCAGTAGCCAAAAGACCAGCAGAAAGACAGGAAGAATCAAAAAGCTAAATTTTTTCCTCATGGTGCCTCTCCTGTGTGTACAGGACGATCCGCATTTTTCATGAGCACGGCATTAATGTAGGCGCTAGGGCGGTCCAAATAACGGGCTGTGCCTTCCAGATAGCTGGTGATGGGGCCAGCTTGAATACTCAGCCATACGCAGATAGTGATTAGTACCGTCACGGGTAATGCTTCGGTAGGACGCAAGCGTGGGACACTGATGTTATTGTGGCTCCAGAACAAGCGAATACCAGTACGTGACAAGGCAATAATGCCAATAAAGCCAGCTAGCAATACGGTGGCTGTAAAGATCCACGCGTTTAGTGGGTCTGGTGTGTAGCTAGAGGCTTGTAGCGCTGCCAAGATTAATGAGAACTTGGCTACAAAACCTGAAAGTGGCGGCAAGCCAATAATAATCAAGGCGCAGGCAATAAAGCTCATACCCAAAAATACCAGAGCAGCGGGAATGGCTCTACCCACGACGTCAGAGGTGTTTTCGTCGTCTTCGTCGTCGGCCAGTGCAAAGGCCTCAGCACTGGCCGCCAAAAAGTCAGAACCAAAACTTTGGGCGCGGTTCACCATTTCTAGCAGCATAAAGAAGGCGCCTAAGCCTAATACAGAGCTAATCATGTAGTACAGGGCTGGGCCAGTTAGGATTACACCAGGCATACCCAAGGCGGCTAACAGCGTACCAGAAGACAGAATCACACAATAACCCGCCATACGTTGTGTATCGTGGGCCGCCAAAGTACCTACAGCGCCAAAGATCAACGTGGCAATACCAGCCGGGAACATCCAAGCACCACCAAAGGCAGCGGGTGCCCCCGTGGGTTCTAGCAAGGTGCCTATACGCAGCAGCGCGTAAATACCCACCTTGGTCATGATAGAGAACATGCCTGCTACGGGTGGGCTGCTGTTGGCATACCCGTCAATCAACCAGTAGTTCAAAGGCCATGCGGCTGCTTTGATGAGGAAGGCTATACCTAAAATGGCTGCAGCACTTTCAAATAGCAAACGGTCTGGACCTGATAGATGGCCGGCTTTGACAGCTAAGTCTGCCATGTTCAATGTGCCGGTTACGCCGTAAATCAGCGCCAGTGCAATCAACAGCAGGAAAGAGGCAATCAGGTTGACGGCAATATAGTGTAAGCCAGCATTCACACGGGCGCGGCCAGAGCCATGCAACATTAAGCCATAAGAAGCGGCTAGCAGTACTTCAAAGAATACGAACAGGTTGAACAGGTCGCCTGTCAGGAATGCGCCGTTCAAGCCCATCAGCAGCAACTGGAACAGTGGGTGGAAGTGCACCCCTGAGCGGTCCCAGCGCGCGGTGGCGTAAATCCATGTTGTAGCCCCTAATACCGCCGTGAGCAGCAACATTAAAGCGGATAGACGGTCTACTACGACAACGATGCCAAATGGGGCGGGCCAGTCACCCAATAGGTAGACACCTACACCCTCAGGCCATGAGGTTTCGATGGTACCGTCCGCCATGTTGAGCAGCAGTATGGCGACCAGAAATTGCAACGTAAAAGAGATAACGCTAAGTGCTATTTTGTACCGACGGTATTTGTCCTGTCGCAGCAGCATCAAGCCGGCAGCAATCAGCGGAATGATAATGGGGAAAATAGGCAGGTGTTTCAACAGCATCACAGCTCGTTTTCCTCACGACCGTCTACGTGGTCAGTGCCGCTTAAACCGCGGTTGGCCAGTAGTACTACTAGAAAAAGGGCGGTGGTAGCAAAGCCGATCACAATCGCTGTCAGCACTAAGGCTTGTGGCAGAGGGTCAGCGTAGTTGCTTGGGTCTGAGCCCAGTTCGGTACTAATCACAGCAGGCGCATTGAGCGTGATGCGCCCCATGGAAAAAATGAATAAGTTAACGGCATAGGACAGCAGGGAAAGACCCATGATGACCTGGAAAGTACGGGGACGTAATAGTAACCAGACGCCTGAGCCGGCCAAAATACCTATAGCTAAAGAGAGAACGATTTCCATTATTCTTCGGTATTTAGTGAGTTTTGGGGAGCGGGCAGTTTCCTGTAGAAACGCAGGGACTGGTGGGCCAATGCCAGCAACATCAAGATGGTAGAGCCTACAACCAGCATGTAGACGCCAATATCAAAGAGCAGGGCGCTGTTGGTGTGGACTTCACCCACCCACGGCAGGGTGAAGTCCCACTCTAGTGCAGCCAAGAAGGGACGGTTAAACCACCAAACCAACATGGCAGCAAAACCGGCGATCAGCATACCCAGCGATATCCATGTTTGTGGATGTAGCAGAGGGCGGGACTCAACCCATGCAATACCGTTCACCATGTACTGAATCAGGATTGCTGTTGCCATAATCAAGCCACCCACAAAACCGCCACCAGGCAAGTTGTGACCGCGTAGTAAGAAGTAAATGGAGATCAGAGCAGCAATAGGCAACAAGATACGCATCAATATGGCTGGAACCTTCGTTACCCCATAGGGTACGCGTTGATTAGGATCTGGCTCTTCAAATGTTGCCGTTTCTAGTGGCGACAGTTCATCGGCGTTCTGTATGAGCTGGCCGTATTTATGGCGTATTTCAAGCGGTGTGGTAATGGTTTCAACGGGTGGTCGGAATCGACGCAGCAGGGCATAGACGCTCAGTGCCACAATACCCAATACGGTGATTTCACCAAAAGTATCAAAACCACGGAAGTCGACCAAAATAACGTTCACCACGTTTGCACCGCCACCTAGCGGCAGCGCTTGCTGTACCAAGAAGGGCGATACGCCATCCTCAACAGGTGGTCTGGTCATAATGGTGTAGGCCAATACAGATAGACCTGCACCAGACAACACAGCAATGGTTAAGTCTCGGCCACGCCGACGTAGGGCTTTTAAACGCGATAGCGCCGATACCTCATCTTCGTCAGTAGGCAAAAGCTTAGGCAACCAACGAAGGCCAAGCAGAATCAGCACTACGGTTACCACCTCAACAGCCAACTGGGTGAGTGCTAAGTCAGGTGCCGATAACCATGCGTAGGTAAGACTGGTGATTAAACCAGCTGCGCCAGATAGCAATAGTGCGGCTGGTCTGTGAAATTTAGCTTGATACGCAGCACCAATTGCGCAGGCTGCACCTGCGATCCACATCAACGCAAAGAGTGGATCCATAACCGTAGATTGTTGCGGAATAAACCATGTACCACGGAATAACGGCAAGGCAGTCACCACTAATGTGGACAACAGGATCAACAGTACTTGTCGTTGTAATCGAGGAGAGTATGTTTTATCGATGATGAAGTCAGCAGCGGTTTCTGTCCAACCTAAAAAAGCTTCAAAAATGCGCTGACCATCTATACGGTACAAAATAGGTGCGCGGTCAGAGCGGCCTTGTCGGTAATTATCCAGCAAGAACACCAGCATGACGCCGCCCAGCATAGCGATGATACTCATCACCAGAGGCAGGTTGAAACCGTGCCAAATGCGCAGGCTGAAGTCAGGCATTTGCAGATTCAGAATGGAGTGAGCTGCTACATCTAAGAATGGTGCAACGGTATAGCCAGGAAGTATCCCTACAGCCAAACAGATCAGCACTAAGATGATGCTGGGGATCAGCATTTGTATAGGCGGTTCGTGTGGCTCGCGAGGCAAGTTTTTGGCAGGTGGGCCAAAGAATACTTGCACAATGAAACGCAATGAATAGGCCACGCTAAAGGCGCTGGCTATCACCGCAATCAGCGGGATAACGTAATCCCATGAGTTGCCGTTAGCTGTATCAACCGCTTCGGCAAAGAACATTTCTTTGGAGAGAAAGCCGTTCAGTAAGGGTACGCCCGCCATGGCTGCCGCAGCCACGCTGGCCAATAATGCGGTGATGGGCATGGCATAGCGCAGCCCAGACAGCCTGTTTAAATTACGTGTACCTGTTTCATGATCCACGATACCAGTTGCCATAAATAACGAGGCTTTAAAGGTGGCGTGGTTAATGATGTGGAAAATCGCCGCAATCAGTGCCATGGCACTGTTCATGCCCAGCAGTAAGGTAATTAAACCTAAGTGGCTGATGGTGGAGTAGGCTAAAACCCCTTTCATATCGCGCTGGAAGGTCGCGAGATACGCTCCTAGCAGCAAAGTGATTAGCCCTGAGCCTCCAATTAAAACAGCCCATTCGGTAGTGCCTGACAGTACTGGCCAAAAGCGAGCCAAGACGAACACGCCAGCTTTAACCATAGTGGCAGAGTGCAAGTACGCGGAAACGGGCGTAGGTGCAGCCATCGCTCTAGGTAGCCAAATATGGAAAGGAAATTGAGCACTTTTACTTAATGCACCTGCTGCTACCATCAAGAGTAAGAAGGGGTACCAAGCGCTTTGGCGAATGCGATCGCCAGAAATTAGGATTTCACCTAAGTCGTAGGTGCCAGCAACTTGCCCCATCATCAGCACGCCAGCTAGCAAGCATAGACCGCCGCCGCCAGTAATGATCAACGACATTCGAGCACCACGACGCGCATCACGGCGGTGGTACCAGTAGGCAATCAGCATGAAGGACGACAAACTAGTCAGTTCCCAGAACACCACTAACTGTATGACGTTTCCAGATAACACCACACCTAGCATCGCACCCATGAATATTTGCAAAAACGCGAAGAAGCGCCGTACAGGTTCTTGAGCTGAAAGGTAGTAGTGAGCGTAGAGCGCAATTAATGCGCCCATCCCAGTGATGATGATGCTGAATAGCCAAGCAAGGCCATCCATGCGCAGATTGAAATAGATGTTATAGGCAGGAATCCAGTCAGAGGAGAACAGTAACACCTCATTACGGGATATCGCCGGAAAATTGACTAAAGTGAAAAGTGCACAGGTTAAGGCAACCATCCCGGCAAGCGGAGCCTGAAGTTTTCGGGATTCGGCAGACAATAATGATGATATCAGCCCACCAACGAAAGGGAGGGCTAGGATGACAAGCAAAGACATCGGGCTCCGGGGAAGACGAGATGTTTAAAACAGGAGAAAGGGTGATGTTCTAATAATACGATATTACTGGTAATTTCCACACATAATCTGCTAAAAAAAATGAAATTGCCCTGAACGTGCTTGATAAAGGTCAATGAGGAATTGTCCTATTGCAGTCAAAATAGTTGATGGTTGCAAAGATTTTGTAGGTTTCTGGAGAGTTTCATGGATATTGCACTGGCACAACCCCAACAACAGCGTGCCATCAACGAGGCTACTGCTTCATTTCAAGTTCCAGAAGCACTAATCCGACGTTTCAATAGTTCGGGCCCACGCTACACCTCGTACCCTACAGCAGACCGTTTTCTGGAAGAGTTCGCCCAACAGCATTATTTGAATGCCTTGGCGGCACGAGCCAGCAGCAAACAGCAGATGCCTTTGTCGCTGTACTTCCACCTGCCTTTCTGTACATCGCTGTGCTATTTCTGTGCGTGCAACAAAATCATCACGCAAGACAAATCGCGTTCGGCAGAGTACTTACAGTACTTGTTTAGAGAAATGGCGATGGTGGTGCCTCATTTGGGTGACGACCGCAAAACGGGTCAGTTGCACCTAGGTGGTGGTTCACCTACGTTTTTATCCAACGATCAAATGTCGTTGTTGATGCAAGAAGTCAGAAAGCATTTCGACTTTACGGATGATGCGGAAATCAGTGTGGAAATTGATCCACGCACGATTGATGACCAGATGCTGGCGCATTTGGCGGGTTTAGGTTTTAACCGCACCAGTTTTGGTGTGCAGGATTTTGACGTGGCGGTGCAAGAAGCTATTCACCGCATTCAGCCTTATGACATGGTGGCTAAAGCGATAGAAACCAGTAGGGCGGTAGGCTTTGAGTCCATTAATACCGATTTGATTTATGGCCTGCCAAAACAAAGCGTGCAAAGCTTCAGTGCAACCTTGGATCAGTTGATTGCGCTGCGTCCTGATCGTATTGCCTTGTACAACTACGCGCACTTGCCGCAGCGTTTTAAGGCGCAGCGTTTGATCAATGAGCAAGATTTGCCCGACGCAGAAACACGTCTGCAAATCTTCTTGATGGCTACGCAGCGGTTGTTGGATGCCGGGTATGACTACATAGGTTTGGATCACTTTGCATTGCCAGATGATGAACTGAGTCGCGCACGCTTGGATCAAAGTCTGCATAGAAATTTCCAAGGCTATACCACGCGTGCAGACAGTGATTTGGTGGCATTCGGTGTATCGGCTATAGGCAAAGTGCAAGGCACTCACGTGCAAAACGATAGGTCCTTAAAAGCGTACTACGCCTGTTTGGATGAAAATCGTTTGCCCGTTAGTCGAGGTATCCAGATGACGGCCGATGATGAGCTGCGTGCTGAAGTGATTATGCAGCTGATGTGCAGTATGCCTGTAGACAAAGCGCTAGTGTCGCAGCGTCATGGTATAGATTTTGATGCGTATTTTGGTGATGAGCTGCAGCGTTTGAGCCAGTTTGAAGACGCTGGGCTGATCACTGTTGATGAGCGTATGCTGCGTGTCACGGACACGGGGCGTTTGTTTGTGCGAGGGATCAGCATGGTGTTTGATGCCCACCTGCATAAACGTACTACCGCGACTTACTCGCGGCTTATTTGATTGTTAAAAGTTAAAGGACTCCCTGTGTTAGAAACCATTGTTGAGCGGTTACGGTTAAAGGGTAAGGCATTACTGCCTGTAGTTCAGGGCGGCATGGGGGTCGGTGTGTCGGCACACCGTTTGGCAGGCAGCGTGGCTGCGTTAGGAGGTATGGGAACGATCTCTAGCGTGGACTTGCGTCGCCATCATCCCGATTTGATGGCGCGCACACACAAGAGCAAAGATAGTAGCCTGATTGATATGGTGAACTTAGAGGCTCTAGATAGAGAGGTTCGCAAAGCTAAGGCACTCGCCAAAGAGTGTGGCGCAGTGGCTGTCAATATCATGCGCGCTGTGTCGCAGTACGCAGCCTATGTGAAGCAAGCGTGCGAAAGTGGGGCGGATGCGGTGGTGGTAGGCGCGGGTTTACCGTTGGACTTACCAGAGCTTACCGCTGATCATCCTAACGTCGCGTTGATCCCAATTTTGTCAGATGCCAGAGGTATTCAATTGGTGCTGCGTAAATGGATGCGTAAAAACCGTTTGCCAGATGCCATCGTGATCGAGAACCCAAAATTTGCAGCGGGTCACCTGGGTCTGGCAGATATTGAACAGATGAATGACCCTATGTATGCCTTCCCGCGCGTGCTGGAAGAAACACGTGAGGTATTCAAAAAACTGGATGTAGAGAAAGAAAACATCTCGTTAATCGTGGCAGGCGGTATTAACAACCCAGAGCAGGTCAAAACCTTGTTGGAGCAAGGGGCTGATGCGATTCAGTTGGGTACGGCATTTGCAGTAACGGAAGAGGGTGATGCTGACATCCGTTTCAAGCAAGTATTGGCGCAAGCCAAGCCTGAAGACATCGTGACCTTCATGAGTGTGGCGGGGTTACCGGCTCGTGCTGTGCGCACTCCTTGGTTGGACTCTTACTTGCATAAAGAGTCCAAGCTGCAAGCGGTTGCGCAAGAGCGTGCATGCTCTGAGGGCTTTGATTGTTTGGCGCATTGTGGTCTGCGTGACGGTGTTGCACGCAGTGGCCAGTTTTGCATTGATAGGCGTTTGGCCTACGCACTAGAAGGGGACGTTGATCGTGGTCTGTTCTTCCGTAGCTCGGAAAAACTACCATTTGGCGATCAAATTCGCTCTGTGCGTGACCTGATGGAATATTTGCTGCAAGCTATACGTGTAGGTGTACCAGCGCACGCCTAAGCTGCTATTTGGCTATTACTGTCTCGTGTGGAGCGGTAGTAGCCTCTGCAGGGCTAACACGCTCGTACAGTTGCTGGGCTTGGGTGGAGTCCAGCTTGAAATTAGGGTCATCAAATGTGGCCTGAGGGCTGCTGGCCATTTTCTGTAAAAAGCTTTCCCAGGGTTGGGATGCAGGCTTTGGGGTCTCAATGGTTTTGCGCAACACGCGCGATGGTGTCTGCTTTTGCTCCGGGGAGTAATGCGCGACATCAAATTGCCCCGTCATAATACCGATTCCACGTAGTACGGCAAAAGCCTGCACAGGATTGCGGAACTGTCGCGGCTGGCGACTTTTGCTGGTGATCAGAATAGCAGTCTGGGCAGAGCGCATTTGGATCTGGATGAAGAATGCGTCACCTTGCCCTTTCACAATGACGTTGGTGACGCCGCCCGCTTGGGTGGCTGCACGCAATTGCGGCAAAGTAAAAGATTGCAGGGTACAGGAGGCCGACAGGGTGCTCATTGAGTGATCGAAATAACGGTGAAAGTTGTGACAAGTGCACATTATGCCGTGTATCGCCTGTTTTCGCATCTTCCGGCAAGCAGAAGCCCACGTATGTGTGCTAGGGGGATATAATGGAAGATTGTTTATTTAGCGTACCGGTCCTTTCATATGACAACGACTATTATTGAAAATCTTCCAGTAGGTCAAAAAGTAGGTATTGCCTTCTCTGGTGGTCTGGACACCAGCGCGGCTTTACTGTGGATGCGCAACAAAGGCGCGATCCCTTATGCTTACACCGCAAACCTGGGTCAGCCTGACGAGTCGGACTACGATGCTATTCCGCGCGCTGCCATGAGTTACGGCGCCAAGGATGCTCGCTTGGTGGATTGTCGTATGCAATTGGTTGCCGAAGGGATTGCGGCATTGCAAAGTGGTGCATTCCACGTTTCCACTGCTGGCGTTACCTACTTCAACACTACCCCTATTGGTCGCGCAGTAACTGGCACCATGTTGGTGGCGGCAATGAAAGAAGACGACGTCAACATCTGGGGTGATGGCAGTACTTATAAAGGTAACGACATCGAGCGTTTCTACCGTTATGGTTTGCTGACTAACCCACAATTGCGTATTTACAAACCATGGTTGGATCAACAGTTCATCGACGAACTGGGTGGCCGTTCGGAAATGTCTCAGTACATGCAAGAGCATGGCTTTGACTACAAAATGTCTGCTGAAAAAGCATACTCTACCGACTCCAACATGCTGGGCGCTACACACGAAGCTAAAGACTTAGAATTCCTGAACAGTGGCATCAAGATTGTGAAACCTATCATGGGCGTGGCATTCTGGCGTGATGACGTTGAGGTGAAAGCTGAAGTGGTTACAGTGCGCTTTGAAGAAGGCCAACCTGTAGCACTGAACGGCAAAGAATTTGCTAACCCTGTTGAGCTGATGCTGGAAGCCAACCGCATTGGTGGCCGTCACGGCTTGGGTATGAGCGATCAGATCGAAAACCGTATTATTGAAGCGAAGAGCCGTGGTATTTACGAGGCTCCAGGTATGGCATTGTTGCATATCGCTTACGAGCGCTTGGTCTCTGGTATTCATAACGAAGACACTATTGAGCAATACCGTATTAACGGTCTGCGCTTGGGTCGTTTGTTGTACCAAGGTCGTTGGTTCGATCCTCAAGCGATTATGTTGCGTGAATCCGCACAGCGTTGGGTTGCTAAGGCGGTAACTGGCGAAGTTACGCTAGAGCTGCGTCGCGGTAATGACTACTCCATCCTGAACACAGAGTCGCCTAACCTGACCTACAAACCAGAGCGTTTGACGATGGAAAAAGAGGGTGATGGTACCTTCTCTCCACGTGACCGTATTGGTCAGTTGACGATGCGCAACATGGATATCGTTGATACACGCGGCAAACTGTTCACGTACGCTGATGCAGGCTTGCTGACTTCCAGCTCTGGCGCTGAAATGCCTAAGTTGAAAGACTAAGTATTACAGGGATGGGCAACCAGGGGTTGTTCATCTTTGCTGCTGACGCAATAAAAAAGCCACCTACAGGGTGGCTTTTTTGTGTGCTGAAGTGGGGTCTTAATCGTCTAGTTGGCCTAGAAGTAAAAACTCCATCAGTGCTTTTTGTACGTGCATGCGGTTTTCGGCCTCATCCCATACTACGCTTTGGGCGCCATCAATCACGTCAGCGCTAACCTCTTCGCCGCGGTGAGCTGGCAGACAGTGCATGAAGAGGGCGTCCGCATTGGCTTCAGCCATCATTTCGCTATCTACACACCAGTCGGCAAACGCTTTGCGGCGCTCTTCGTTTTCGGCTTCAAAGCCCATGCTGGTCCAAACGTCTGTGGTGACCAAGTCTGCGCCTTTGCAGGCTTGCATGGGGTCGGCAAACTCTTGGAATACGGCAGGGTCTGGGGTGCCAATCAGGTTTTGGTCCAGTGTGTAGCCTTGTGGTGCAGAAATATGCAGCTTGAAGCCTAGCAGTTCAGCTGCTTGCAGCCAGGTGTAAGCCATGTTGTTGCCATCGCCTATCCATGCCACGGTTTTGCCTTGAATGCTGCCGCGGTGTTCGATGTAGGTAAAGATGTCAGCCAAGATCTGGCAGGGGTGAAATTCGTTGGTGAGGCCGTTGATCACGGGTACACGAGAGAACTCGGCAAAACGCTCTAGGCGGCTTTGTTCGAAGGTACGGATCATCACGATATCCACCATGCGTGAAATCACACGTGCGGTATCTTCAATGGGCTCAGAGCGGCCCAGTTGCGAGTCGTTAGCTGTCAGGTTAATGACTTCGCCGCCTAGCTGGTACATGCCGGCCTCAAATGAAACACGGGTACGTGTACTGGCTTTCTCAAACACCATGGCCAGAGTCCGGTCGTGCAGTGTGTGATGAGGCTGGTAATTTTTGAAGTGGTCTTTGATGACGCGAGCTCGGTGCAGAAGATAAAGGATTTCTTCTTTGTTCAGATCACTAAACTGTAGGAAATGCCGTATCGGCGCTGCTTGAACCGTGGTACTCATAAAAAACCCTAGGCAAAAGAAAACATATTACCCTGTCAGCGACTATTGAGCAAAATTTGCTGTGTGTGACAGGTATAAAACTATGACTTATGAAATTGTGTGCATAAAGGTGTAGTGTTGCATGCAATGCGATACAATGCCGATGACGAAAATTTTTTATGATTAAGCTAAAGGCTATTGGGCATTTTGAATTAGCATGACAGGGCAACTCAAGCTTACTATTCACGGAACAACGAATGAAGGTCAGCGTTTTAGACCCAGCGATTGGGCAGAGCGTTTGGCCGGTGTGATGTCACAGTTCAGACCAGCAGGCGCAACTGGCGGACACTTAACTTATTCCCCCTACGTGGTACCTCGTTTAATCGATGGGGTGCGTTGCGTGGTGGTGGATGCGCGTCTAAGGGAGCTAGAGCCACTAGCATGGAAATTTGTGGTTGGCTTTGCGCAAGACAATAATTTAAAAACATCCGGCATGCCAACGGATTGATCCGACCGAAATAAGTGGCCCTTTATTTTTATTAGAAAGTGGCGCTAGTCTTTTATACAGTACGGAAAGAGGTGAGTTGGGTTTATAAAGAATTTGGCAATAAAAAAAGGGTGCTTAAGCACCCTTTTTTACGACCAGGTCGCTGCCAATTAAACCCAACTTTCAATCATTAGGCAGCCATTGCCTTAACGGCAGCAGCCAGGCGGCTTTTATGACGAGCGGCCTTGTTTTTGTGAATGATGTTTTTGTCAGCAACGCGATCGATCACGCTGGATGCTTTGCGCAGCACTTCGTTAGCAGCTGTCTGATCGCCAGCTTCTACAGCTTGACGCACACGTTTGATAGATGTGCGCAGCATGGAGCGGATGCTGGAGTTGTGTTTGTTACGTGCCACTGCTTGGCGGGCACGTTTGCGAGCTTGTGCGGAATTAGCCATATATATAAATTGATTAGTAAGTTTAATTGGCAAAGACTAATATTCTAAAGCCTTAATTGGGCCTTGTAAAGTGCCTGAGCCGGAATCCGCACAGTAGCAGGGGTACAAAATAGCTAATGGCGCATGTCAGCATCAACCCTAACAGATACAGCAAGCGTATTGCGGGTTGGGCATTTAACTCAGTCCAGCTTATGTAGTGGGAGCCTGCCCACAATACGAAGCCTAATAATGCCAACGCGGGAAGTACGCGTACTATAAACAGCCCCCAGCCTGGGCCGGGTTTGTATAGTCCACGTTTGTAAAGCAAGATCAGTAGCACCAGCGCATTGATGCTTGCGCCTATACCAATGGAAAGGGCAAGGCCTGCATGAGCAAATATAGGCACCAAGACTAGGTTCAATAGTTGCGTCAATATTAGTACCACAATCGCTATTCTAACCGGTGTACGTATATCTTGGCGTGCATAGAATGCTGGGGCCAGAATTTTAACTGCGAGTAAGCCCAGTAAACCTACGGAATAGGCGGCAACAGCGGTGCGTGTCTGAGCTACGTCGTAACTGCTAAATTCACCATAGTGAAACAGGCTAGAGACTAAGGCGTCGGCAACTAAAGCCAAGGCTAATGCACAAGGTAGGCCAAACAGAATAATGAGCTTTAAGCCCCAATCTAGCAGTTGTTGATACTGTTGCGTAGAGTCACCGGCGTAAGCGGCGGAAAGCTTAGGTAGCAGTACTGTGCCTAACGCCACGCCAAGTAATGCGGTGGGAAATTCCATTAAGCGGTCAGCAAAAGACAGCCAGGTGACGCTCCCGGGGGTAAGCCACGTTGCGATGTTTGTGTTGATCAGTAGTGATATTTGAGCAACTGATACACCCACAATGGCTGGAACCATTTGCTTCATAATGTGCTGCACGGTACTGTTCTGCCATGCTGCGCGTAGATTCAAGCTAAAGCGAGGCAATAAACCCAGACGATGCAGGGCATGCCATTGCACTAGTAGTTGCAGCACGCCACCTATCATCACCCCTACGGCTAATGCGTAAATGGGGGTGGCAAAGTAGGAGGCTAGTAATAGGCTGGCACCAATCATGCTGATATTCAGCAAAATGGGTGTAAAAGCGGGTACGGCAAAGCGGCTCCAAGTGTTTAGTACACCTGAGGCAAAAGCGACCAAGGACATGCACAAGATGTAAGGGAACATCATGCGTGTCATCCAAATGGCTGCATTAAATTCGGTTTGGCGTTCGGCGGCGCGTAGACCGCTCGCCATTAGGCTTACTACCCATGGGGCGGCCAGAATCCCTATCAGGCTGACCAGCATCAAAATAGCCGTCAGCAGAAGCGCAACTTGATCCAGTAACGTACGAACTTCGTCGTGGCTGCTGTTCTTGCGCGCATTGCCTAGGATAGGAACAAAAGCTTGCGAGAACGCGCCTTCGGCAAAAAGCCTACGCAACAGGTTGGGGATGCGGAAAGCCACCCAAAAAGCGTCTGTAAGTGGCCCGGCCCCGAATGAGCGCGCAATAAGGATGTCGCGAGCGAGGCCGGTAATGCGGGACAGCAGCGTAAAGCTGCTGACCGTTGCTGCTGACTTAAGTAAACCCATTAGCGAGGTGCCATACGGATAGCGCCATCCAAGCGAATGGTTTCGCCGTTGATCATGTCGTTATCAATGATGCTCAGCGCCAGTTTGGCGTAGTCTTCTGGGGTGCCCAGTCTGGATGGGAAAGGTACGCTGGCTGCCAATGAGTCTTGTACTTCTTGTGGGAAGCCAAACATCATAGGAGTGCCAAAAATACCAGGGGCAATGGTTACACAACGAATACCCAATTTTGCCAGGTCGCGTGCGATAGGTAATGTCATACCCACTACGCCGCCTTTAGAGGCTGCATAAGCGGCTTGACCTATTTGACCTTCATATGCAGCTACGGAGGCTGTGTTGATCAGCACGCCGCGCTCTTTTGTGGACAGAGGCTCGTTGTTGCTCATGGCTTGTGCAGCCAAGCGGTTCATGTTGAATGTACCGATTAGGTTGATGCCAATTACCTTTTGGAACAGCGCTAAATCGTGTGCACCTTCGCGCCCCACAATGCGTGATGCAGGAGCGATACCGGCGCAGTTGATAAGACCATAGAAATTACCCAGCTCTACTGCTTTATCAATCACACGCTGAGCGTCGTCAGGGTTGGTCACATCACAATGCACGAAGTGCTGATTCAGTTCTTTGGCTAGTGCTTGGCCAGCCTCATCTTGTACGTCTGCAATCACTACTCGGGCGCCTTGCGCGCAAAGCTTTCTGACCGTGCCTGCTCCCAGACCCGATGCACCGCCCGTTACAACAAAAGTATGATTTTTTACCTGCATGAAAGTCTCCGTTAATTACAAAAAAATCCGGCTTGCCAGTGCCGGATTTATGAATGTAACGTTCTCTGGTTTAGCTTTTTAGGGCTGCCAGAATACGTGCCTTGATTTCCTCTACCGAGCCTACTCCAGAGATTTTACGGTATTTAGGCGCTTTGGCGTCACCAGACTCTGCCCAGCTAGAATAATAATCAACCAAGGGGCGTGTTTGATTAGCGTATACATCCAAACGGTTGCGTACCGTTTCTTCGCAATCATCATCGCGTTGAATCAGTGCTTCGCCTGTAAGATCGTCCACACCTTCGGTTTTTGGAGGGTTGAATCGCACGTGGTAAGAGCGTCCGCTGGCTGGGTGTACGCGACGGCCACTGATGCGCTCAATAATATCTTCGCTTGGCACGTCAATTTCGATGACGTAGTCCAATGATACTCCGGCATTTTTCAACGCATCAGCTTGGGGGATCGTACGTGGGAAGCCGTCGAACAGGTAACCGCTGGCACAGTCATTCTGAGTAAGACGGTCTTGTACTAGACCAATAATGATGTCGTCCGATACTAGTTTGCCGGCATCCATCACCGCTTTGGCCTCCAGACCTAATGGAGTCTGGGCTTTAACGGCTGCACGAAGCATATCGCCCGTGGAAATCTGAGGAATAGAGAATTCCTGAGTGATGAAAGTGGCCTGGGTGCCTTTCCCGGCACCGGGTGGACCGAGCAGTATCAGTCGCATACGTTCCTCCTGAGGAAAGTGATTTTTTGATTGTGGGTAGCTGCATAACTGCAGCAATAAACTAAATAATATGCGCTAACAGAAGGCCTATAGGCTATTCCTCACGATATCCCGTACTTTTGCCAGGTCCTCGGCGGTATCGATGCCAGGAGCTGGAGGGTGAGCGGAGCGACTAACAACAATGCGATAGCCATGCTCAAGTGCACGCAATTGCTCCAGTAATTCGATTTGCTCCAGACTACCACGGGGCAGAGTGGGAAATACTTGCAGAAAACTGGTGCGGTATGCGTAAAGCCCTATGTGCTGCAAGGCTGGTAGCCCCGGAGCTAAACGTTGTACGCCATCGGCTAATGCCTCACGAGCCCAAGGAATGGGGGCGCGTGAAAAATACAGGGCGTGATCAGTGTGATCCACCACGATTTTGACGGTGTTGGCGTTGAATAAGGTATCTGCCTCGGTGATTGGTACGCCTAGTGTGGCGATGCTAGCACTGGGGTTCTGTGCCAAGGTTTGTGCAACCTGATCAATCAAAGAGGGGTTAATCAGCGGCTCGTCGCCTTGTACATTCACCACAATTTGCTCAGGCGCGACATTAAGTGTGCGCACAACCTCTGAAAGGCGATCGGTGCCGGTAGGGTGATCTGAGCTGGTGAGTACAGTTTCTAGTCCCGCAGAACGCGTGACCTGTGCAATTTCTTCAGCGTCGGTGGCAACGATAACGCGGCTAGCACCAGATTTAAGCGCTTGCTCGGCGGTGCGTACCACCATGGCTTTACCGCCTATATCTAGCAGTGCTTTGTTGGGTAGTCGCGTAGAAGCTAGTCTAGCGGGGATAACGGCGATAAAGCTCATGCGTTATCAGTCTGGGTATCCAGAGAGCGGGCTTCGTTGATCAGCATGACGGGGATACCGTCACGTACAGGAAAAGCCAATTGATCAGCATCACAGATCAATTCCTGATCCTCAGGTTGAAACCGCAATTGGGCCTTACATTGCGGGCAGACCAGAATATCGAAGAGGCGGCGTTCCATATGGGCTCCGGCTATACAGCAAAACAAGTAATCAAACAGTAACCCAGCAGTAATGCTGGTAATGAGCATATTAATGCCGTTGCAGCTTTTCTAACAGGGGGGTGTACCAGTCAGCTCTGGAAAAAAGAGCAGAAACTTCGGTGATCCAGATGCGTTTATCAGCAAACTTTTTACATTTTACGGCATCTTTTGGGGTGATTAGTATGAAATCTGCGTCAATTTTCCCAAAAGGGCTGTAACTATAGTCGTAGTGGTCTGGTAAAGACAATGGGGACTGAGGGTTAACCCCAAATTTTCTCAGCATGGCAAAAAAGCGCTGCGGTTGTCCTATAGCTGCTACGGCACTCACTGTCTTGCTGTTAAATAAGGCAAGAGCTTCATCTGTTGTGATGCATTGACCAGTCTCTAAATTGCGAAATGTGCTAGGCCAAAGCTGCATGGTGACGTGTGGTACACCCTGTATGTACTCAGACGATGTAGTGATGTCAGTGCCGGTTTGTTGCGTAACAATCAGATCAGCGTGTTGCAGTTGAGAGGGTAAATCACGCAAAGGGCCAGCCGGCAACAGGCGACCATTACCTAGACCACGTTCATCTTGCACAATAATTTGCGCCTGACGCCCTAGCTGTAAATGTTGCAGGCCGTCGTCGGCGATTACTACATCTACATCAGGGAATTGATTATTTAACGCTTGCAGCGCTTGGGCGCGTTTAGGGTGTGCAGCCACAGGAACGCCAGTTTCTCGTGCGATCAGAGAGGGTTCATCGCCTAAGTAATTGGCTTCGGTACTGCGTGCGGAAGTGTGGGCCTGTTCCCCTATGCGTACGCCATATCCTCGGCTAATGACGCCAGGCTGGTAACCGTGGGCCCGTAGTATGTCGATCAGAGCTAAGGTAACCGGGGTTTTGCCAGCGCCACCTATGATGAGATTACCTACGACGATAACAGGAGTGTGACTGGTGTAGATGTCTTCAGGATGCTGTTGGTAATGACGCCGCTTACGTTCTACGATGCGTTTAGTAATGCATGACAGCGGCAGGAGCAGGGTGCTAAGTAACCCTTTGTGCTGCCATGCCTTGTGTATACGTTTAACGAGGAAGCTATGAATGCTCATGGCGATGGCTGTGTGGCAAAGCTCACTTTGCCTAGTTGTAAGCGCCGGGCAGCTTCCAAAACGCGTACTACTGCTGCATGTGGTGTGGCGCTGTCTGCGTAAATCAATAAGGGTTGATGTATAGGTAGATCGCGTAGTGCTACTTCCAGTGCTTGGGCTGTATGGCCGTCAATACTTAGGCCATTTAACGCGTAAAGACCGTCCTGGCTAATGGCCAGAATGTTGCTGTTTTCTAGTTCGGTGGCGTTGGTGACCTGAGGCAGGCTTAGGTCCAATTTTTGTATTTGCGTAAATGTCGTGGTTGCCGTTAAGAAAATCAACACCACCAGCAGTACATCAATCAAAGGGATGAGATTGATGTCTATAGGAGAGGCTGAGGGGGTAAAACGGCGCTTGAAGTTCATGACTGTCGCGACTCAATCAGACGGTTAAGACGGCTTGCTTCGTATTCTAGACGGTGCAAAATAAAATCTGCGCGAGCGCTAAAGAAACGATGAGCAATCAAGGCAACAATAGCAATCAAAATACCAAAGCCAGTGTTATACAAGGCAATAGAAATGCCGTGTGCCAGTTGCGATGGATCGCTGCCTTGGGGTTGGTAAGCGCCAAAGAGCTCAATCATGCCAATTACTGTGCCAAATAATCCAAGTAAGGGTGCAATCACGGCAACAGTCGCTAAGGCACCTAAGTAACGGTGTAGTCTAAAAGCTAGATCTCGACCTACTTGTTCAGCGGCTTCTTGGCGAGTGCTTAGTGGTTGATTTTGCAGGCTGAGAATTTGCGCGCTTAACATGCCAAAACCGCTATCTTGTTGTAGTTCGCTAAGCTGGTTTTGTGCCACGATGGGTTGGGTGGCTAAATCAAATGCACGCTGAATAGAGCGTTCAGACAGGTAGTAACGACGACGTAAAGCTAGGCTACGTTCGAAGATCAGTGCTAGACCGATAATGGAAGTGGCAATTAGTAGCCAAATAGGCCAGCCAGCAGCAGCCAGAATAGAAGACACGTTAGTTTTCCTGCGTAGCGGTGGTGGGCGGTGGAGCCCAAAACACTTTTTATTATAATGGGACGCTATAGGGGTGGGGGAGTTTTGGTGTAGATTACTGCGTTTTATGAAGAAGTGATGAGAGTTCAGAGGCTTAGCGTGTCTATCCACAAAATCTGTGGATAATTATGTGTATAAGAGTGGCTGAAGGCTGCTCTGGCAAGGCTTGGAAGTTCAGTGGTTAAAAAAGTCCCATTTTTTCTAAGTTCGGGTTTTTTGTTTTATATCAATAAGTTATTCGTGGTAATTGTGGCGGCTTCTGCAAATGATGAGTCATGTGCGTGCAATATAAGCAAATAATGCGATAGCAGCTAAATGTGGAAAAAAATGCATCTGTCAAGCTCTGGTGAAAAAGGATAGGGTATGGAATCCGTGATTACGGTAGGAGCATTGGCTCGTCAGGTGAGTAATGTGTTGGGTGAGTATTTTTCGCGTGTATGGGTGAAAGGGGAGATCTCTAACTTCACGCGTGCGGCGTCTGGCCATTGGTACTTCACCATTAAAGATGATCAGGCGGCGATAAAAGCGGTGATGTTCAGAGGCCGGGCCTCTATGGTGTCTTTTACGCCGGTAGTTGGCGAGAAGGTGGAGCTTTTGGCTGCAGCAAGCCTCTATGAGCCACGAGGGGATTTTCAACTGCAAGTTGAGGCCATGCGTAGAGCGGGGGTGGGTAATTTGCATGAGGCATTCTTGCAGCGTAAACAGAAGCTGCAAGATGAGGGGTTATTTGATCCAGAGCGTAAAAAGCCTATCCCTACAATGCCGCGCAAATTGGGCGTGATTACATCGTTGGGGGCGGCGGCATTGCGCGATGTGCTCACCGCTGTGGAGCGCCGGTTACCGCATGTTGACGTCATTATTTACCCAGCGTTGGTGCAAGGCGAAGCGGCAGCAGCGAGTTTGTGCAAAGCCTTGGAAACGGCGGTGCAACGCAACGAAGTGGATACCTTGTTGCTAGTGCGGGGTGGTGGTAGCTTGGAAGACTTGTGGTGTTTCAATGATGAAGCCTTAGCGAGACTCATTGCTGCTGCGCCTATACCTATTATTAGTGGGGTGGGGCACGAAACAGATTTCACTATTGCTGATTTTGTTGCCGATCTACGGGCGCCTACCCCTACTGCGGCTGCTGAGCTTGCTGGACACAGCCAAGTGCAGTGTATGCAGCAGTTGCAAGGCCTACTCAATGCGCTGCAGCATAGGCAGGGGCGTATATTGGAACGCGCGTGGTTGCGATTAGATCGTACGCGGGCAGGCTTGATATCACCTGAGCAAAAATTGCGTCAGCAGCAGCAGCGCTTAGAGGCGTTGCAGCACCGGTTAAAGCAGAGTGTTCAAACTCAACAGGAAGCGAATCGTTGGCGAGTCACTAAGATAGTGAATCAGTTGCAGCAGGCTGCACCCAAAGTAGAGTGGCAGCAGCGGTTATTGACGACATTGGAAAGCCGTTTGATACAGTATATGCCTGCTGAATTGAAGCGTCAGCAGCAGCGAGTCACAGCCTTACAACAAACCCTGCAAGCATTAAGCCCAATGCATGTTTTAGAGCGCGGCTATGCTATTGTTCGCAATGAAGCAGGGCAAATTGTTAAAAATGCGCTAGACTTGAGCAATAAAGAACAGCTTGATATTCAGCTGGCTCAAGGCAGTTTGCAGGCCGAGGTGAAACAAACTCGAGTTCTGTTTTGAGCTTCTAATCGGGTGAATCTTCACCCTTTTTTCTATATAACATCAATAGGGAATAGATCATGGCTTTTACTCTTCCATCTCTTCCATACGATATGTCCGCTCTGGAGCCACACATCTCCAAAGAAACGCTGGAGTATCACTATGGCAAGCACCACCAAACTTATGTGACTAACCTGAACAATCTGGTTGCGGGCACTGAGTTTGAGAACGCTTCTTTGGAGGAAGTAGTGAAAAAATCCTCCGGTGGCGTATTTAACAACGCTGCTCAGGTATGGAACCACACTTTCTACTGGAACAGCCTGTCCCCCAACGGTGGTGGCGCTCCTACTGGTGCATTGGCTGATGCTATCAATGCAAAATGGGGTAGCGTAGAGGCGTTCAAAGATGCATTCACCAAATCCGCTGCTGGTAACTTCGGTTCCGGCTGGACATGGTTGGTGAAAAAAGCCGACGGTAGCCTGGACATCGTAAACACTAGCAATGCTGGTACTACATTGACTACTACAGATGTAGCGCTGCTGACCTGTGACGTATGGGAACACGCTTACTACATCGATTACCGCAATGCTCGTCCTAAGTACCTGGAAAATTTCTGGAACTTGGTGAACTGGGACTTTGCAGCAAAAAACTTGGCTGCTTAATGCTTTCATAGCATTTCTCCAACAAGAAAGGCCCTGGTCATGTTGTGATCAGGGCCTTTTTGTTTGAGTGTTGCTAGCAGGTTATACAATAGCTATGCGACAGACTGTGTTAGCGAGCGATGCCTGTGACGCTATCACCTACCTTGATCTGCTGTTGTGCAAACCAGCCTTGATTCATTTCAAGGGCGTACAGAGCAGGATGGGAAGGGCAGTGTGAGGTTAAGTCTAGCGGAGCCATATCCAGAATATCAGTAATGATGCCTTCAGAAGAAATGAAAGCAATACTGAGTGGGATTAAGGTGTTTTTCATCCAGAAGCAATGGTAAGACGCTTGGTTAAAAACAAATAGCATCCCGCTATCAGGAGCTAGATTTTCCCTATACATTAATCCTAATGCACTGGATTCTGGTGTATTAGCTATCTCAACATTAATTGTTTTGTTATTAATTGTAATTTCTTGAATTGGATTTGTTTGTTTGGCAAAAGATATGCCTGATTGAGTTAGTAATAAACAAATGACGAGAAGCAAGAAATAAAAAACAGGGCGATTTCGCCCTGAGTAGTCATGTTGCATAATAGTAAATGTATTATTGTTGATGAAGCATTATGCTGCCGTGATGTTCAGCGCTTGTTGTCCTTTGGGGCCTTGCGCAATGTCGAAAAGGACTTTCTGGCCTTCTTTCAAGGTTTTGAAGCCATTCATCTGGATCGATGAGAAGTGTGCAAACAGGTCTTCACCGCCGTTGTCGGGGGTAATGAAACCGAAGCCCTTAGCATCGTTGAACCATTTGACGGTACCAGACAGTTTGGGTGCTTCAGAAGGAGTTGATGTGGTTAAATCAGACATTGCTAATGCCTCTCAAACAAGTAAATTACATACTACATACCCGATAATTCGGGCAGAGAACCTAATCAAGAAGTTGATATATTAATTCAAATCTTGGAATAGTTGCATAGTAGATTAAGAATTAATAAATAATCAATTATGGAAATTACCTAGCTTTATGGTTACGCATTTAGAAAATCAGAAAGAAACGGTGCTGGAAAAAGAACATGCTAATTTAGCACCACCTCCCAAGTATCAGGTTGTATTGTTGAATGACGATTACACGCCCATGGATTTTGTTGTGGCTGTGTTGCGCAGAGTTTTTCATAAGACCAACGCAGAAGCCGAAAGTATCATGCTGAAAGTTCATCATGAAGGACGTGGCATCTGTGGGGTCTATACGCGAGATATTGCCGCCACTCGCGTGGAAATGGTTAGACAGCTAGCGGTTGCACATGAGCATCCACTTCAATGTATTATGGAACCAGTGTCGGATCTTTGATGCACATCATGGATGTTTATCTTTAGGCTGGTTTGGTCATAGAATAAGGTCTGATGCAGTGTTAATTTTTGCCGTGCAGGAGGAAGCGTGATCTCCGAAGAACTTGAAGTTAGTTTACATATGGCTTTTGTCGAGGCCCGTGCGGCACGCCATGAATTCATCACGGTAGAACACCTGTTATTGGCATTATTGGATAATGCCGCGGCAGTCGACGTTCTGCGTGCTTGTGCCGCCAACCTAGAGACATTACGGCAGAATCTAAAGAAATTTATTGCCGAAAATACGCCTATACACCCTGGCGAAGGGGATGTGGATACGCAGCCTACTTTAGGCTTTCAGCGAGTCATCCAGCGTGCCATCATGCACGTATCATCGAGTGGGCAAACCAAAACCGAAGTCACCGGTGCCAATGTATTGGTTGCGATGTATGGCGAGAAAGACTCTCATGCCGTGTATTACTTACAGCAACAAGGTATTAGCCGCTTAGACGTGGTGAATTACTTGTCGCACGGTATTGCTAAGTCGGGGGCAGCAACTGAGCCTACGGCGCAAGCAGCAAACAAAACTGGTGGCCCTACCGATGCTGGTGCACAGCGTAGTACGTCTGATGCCCAAAAATCTCCTTTGGATTTGTACACCACCAACCTCAATGCAGAGGCAGGTTTGGGGCGCATAGACCCACTGATTGGGCGCGAGAAAGAAGTAGAGCGTGTTATTCAAGTGTTGTGTCGTCGCCGTAAAAATAATCCCTTGCTAGTGGGTGAGGCTGGTGTGGGTAAAACCGCCATTGCCGAAGGCTTGGCGTTACGTATTGTGCAGGGCTCAGTACCTGATTTACTGGAAGACGCTATTGTTTACTCGTTGGATATGGGTGCCTTATTAGCCGGTACTAAATATCGTGGCGATTTTGAACAACGTTTAAAAGCGGTATTAAAAGATTTGAGTGAACAAAAACAAGGCATTTTGTTCATTGATGAAATTCACACCTTAATTGGTGCGGGGTCAGCATCAGGTGGTACCTTAGATGCGTCCAATTTATTAAAACCAGCCTTGTCGTCTGGCAAACTAAAATGTATGGGTGCTACTACCTATACTGAATATCGTGGGATTTTTGAAAAAGACCACGCGCTATCTCGACGTTTCCAGAAAATCGACGTGGTAGAGCCTACTGTTGCCGAAACGGTGCAAATTTTGCGCGGTTTAAAAGGCAACTTTGAAGCGCACCACGGAGTGCGTTACACCAATGCGGCGATTGCAGCGGCGGCCGAGTTGTCGGCACGTCATATTACTGATAGATTCTTACCCGATAAGGCTATTGACGTGATTGACGAGGCCGGTGCTGCTCAGCGTCTGCTACCAAAGTCGCGTCAGAAAAAAACCATAGGCAAGCAAGACATACAAGCAACGGTGGCCCAAATTGCACGTATACCGCCTCAAAACGTTTCTACGGACGACAAACACAAGCTGGCTACGCTTGAGCGTGATTTGAAATCCATGGTCTTTGGGCAAGGCACGGCGATTGAGGCTTTGTCCAGCGCCATTAAAATGTCGCGTTCAGGTTTGGGGCGTCCTGATAAACCTATTGGTTCGTTCTTGTTCTCTGGCCCTACTGGGGTGGGTAAGACCGAGGTGGCTCGTCAGTTGGCCTTTGTCCTGGGTATAGAGCTGTTGCGCTTCGATATGTCCGAGTACATGGAGCGTCATGCTGTGTCACGACTGATCGGTGCACCGCCGGGCTATGTAGGCTTTGAACAGGGTGGTTTGTTAACCGAAGCGGTAACCAAACAACCGCATTGCGTATTGTTGCTGGATGAAATTGAAAAAGCGCATCCCGATATTTTCAATATTCTGCTGCAGGTAATGGATCACGGTACCTTAACGGATAACAATGGCCGCAAGGCTGATTTCCGTAATGTGATTTTGGTTATGACTACCAACGCTGGTGCAGAAACACTCAGTAAGTCCAGTATTGGGTTTATGAAGAGCCAGTCAGCCGGTGACGAAATGGCGGACATCAAACGTCTGTTTACACCTGAGTTTCGCAATAGGCTAGATGCTATCGTGAACTTCAAACCGCTGTCTCGTGACGTTATTCTGAAAGTCGTGGATAAGTTCTTGCTGCAGCTTGAGCATCAGTTAAACGAGCGCCGAGTGGATGTGGTCTTTAGTGATGCGTTGCGTGAGCATCTGGCTGCCAATGGCTTTGATCCTGCAATGGGTGCCAGACCTATGCAACGGTTGATCCAAGACACCATACGCAGAGCCTTGGCTGATGAACTGCTGTTTGGTCGCTTGAGTGATGGTGGGCAGGTAGAAGTAGATCTGGACGATACAGGTGCTGTAATACTGAAGTTTGGTGATACAGAAAAGCCTCGTTCAGAACATGCCCAGCCTTCTGATACCGAAGCAGAGTTGATTGACTAACTAACCTTCGATAAGCATGAATCATCTGCATGCATGCCCACAATGCGATGCGTTGCACACAGACGTGGACTTGCAAGCAGGTGAGTCCGCAGTGTGCGGGCAATGCGCCTCCGTGCTGGATAAAGCCTCCTCCCTGACGGTGTCGGGGTGGTTGGCATTAGTGTTGGGCGCCATCATTTTATTTCTATCGGCCAACATAGCGCCGGTAGTGCATATCACGTTACAGGGGCATCGAATCAGCCCCAACTTCCCCGAAGCTATAGCCTTAAGTTGGCAGCAAGGACACTACTCCCTCGCTATCATGGGTGGATTGCTGGGCGTGGTATTTCCTTTGCTGATGCTGTTATACCGGTTGTGGGCGCTGTTGGTGATACGTAGTGGGCGTTTGCCTTTGGATTTCTCATTTGGGTTGAGAGTTCTTGGTATCTTGCAACACTGGTCATTAGTGCCAGTGGTGTTTTTGGCCATGATTGTGGCGTTGGTGAAGTTTGCAGGCTTGGCGCAGGTAGAGCCTGCTTATGGCCTCTGGGCATATGCAGTGCTAATGCTGGTGTATACTTCGGCCTCGCGATTAAGCGTGCAAAAGCTGTGGAATATGGCAGCTGAAAAAGGCATGGTGATAGCGAGTGCGCCGATGAGTTCTGACGATTTTATCGGTTGTAGTACGTGCGGTTTAGTGCAAACGCCAGATGAAGATGCACCATGTCTGCGTTGCAATGCTACGTTGCATAAGCGTAAACCGGATATGCAAAATCGAGCGTGGGCATTTTTGGTCACGGCGATGTTGTTGTATGTGCCCGCAAATATTTTGCCTATTATGGTGTTGACCACGCCTATGGGGTCGTCAGCTCACACGATCTTAGGTGGTGTGATTGAACTTTGGGAAAGCGGTTCTGCCGATCTGGCATTAATTGTTTTCACGGCGAGTATCGTGGTGCCCTTTACGAAGTTTGTGGCGTTGGTAGTGCTGTTATGTGGCGCGCATCGGTGGAAAGGGCGTGTAGTCCAGCGACAACGTACTCGTATCTATGAATTGGTAGAGTTTATTGGCCAATGGTCCATGTTGGATGTGTTTGTGGTGCTGCTTTTAGGGGCGATGGGCAACTTCCCCGGGCTATCACAAATTATCCCAGGGTCAGCAGCCCTAAGTTTTGGCTTGGTAGTGGTGTTGACCATGCTATCAGCATTAAGTTTTGACCCTAGAGTAGGCTGGGATGCCCGTACTGCACAGCAGCGATCTGTTAAAGCGATTCGGGGAAATAGCGATCTGAAGGTAGAGTAACTATGCAAACAGATGATCAGGACAGCGCTGCGCCGCAGCAGGAATCGCCAACAGCAAGGCCGGTGCGTGAGCCTACACGCATTCAGCGTGAAAAGGGACGATTCTCGTGGATATGGCTAGTACCTATTGTGGCGCTGGTGGTGGGGGCGTCTGTGTTGGTGCGTCACTGGATTAATACTGGTCCGGTGATTACTGTGAGTTTTATTGCCGCAGAAGGCATCCAAGCTGGCCAAACTGAATTGCGTTACAAGGATGTGGTGGTTGGTAATGTGACGGGTGTGAGTGTGGCTCCTGATCGTAAACAGGTGCTGGTACACATACAGCTACATAAAGAGGGTGCTGAGTATATTACTCAAGCAGAGTCTAAATTCTGGGTAGTACGGCCACGTTTAGGTATTAGTGGAGTTTCAGGTCTAGGGACAATCTTGTCTGGCGCGTTTATTAGTGTAGATGCGCCGTCTAAGCTGGATACCAAAGCAGATGCCGTAACCTCCTTTGTGGGGGTGGAGGTTCCGCCTGAAATCAGTAGCAGTAGCCCGGGTACACGTTTTAGCTTATTGGCACCAGAGTTGGGTTCGCTAGAAATTGGTTCGCCTGTGTATTTCCGTGAGATCAATGTGGGGCAAGTGTTAGGCTACAGTTTGGATGACCAAGGTAGGGGGGTGAACATTCAGGTGTTCATCAATGCGCCTAATGATAGGTTTGTTACGCAAGCATCACGATTCTGGAACGTCAGCGGTATCAATATGTCGTTTAATGCAGATGGGTTTGCGGTGAGTACAGCGTCGGTGATTTCCCTGTTATCGGGTGGTGTTGCATTTAGCATGGGTGATGAGGAAAACGCGCCTAGAGCTAAGTCGGGCGATGAGTTTGTCTTGTACGCGGGTGAAGCTCAAGCGCAGGCAAGACCCGATGGTGAGCCATTTGAACTAGAGTTCCATCTATACCAAAGCGTACGTGGTTTGAAAGTAGGTGCATCCATTGACTTCCAAGGTATGGAGTTAGGGCGAGTCACCAGTATTGAAATGGATCTGGACTCTGATAACCGACGTTTCTATACGGTAGTGCGTGGGGATATTTATCCAATGCGTCTGGGGTCTATTTATGAGCACATTAAAAAGAACCTGACCGGTGATGATGAGCCTGTGCGCAGTTTTATTTCTACGCTTGTTAAAAATGGTTTACGCGCTCAAATGCAAACGGCAAACCTGCTCACTGGACAACAGTTTATTGCCTTGGATTTCTTCCCGAGTGCAGAGAGCGTAGAGTTCAACGAACATAGTACGCCATTGGAAATTCCCGTTATCAAGGGCGACTTTGATAGGTTGCAGCAGCAGATATTATCTATCGTGAACAAGCTTGAAGCTTTACCGCTGGATGAAACTGTGAAGTCCTTGAATGCAAGTTTGCGTCAGTTGACTGAGCTAACGAAGCGCTTGGAAAATGGTTTGGTGCCTGTAGCAGCCGACACCTTACGAGCAGCGCAGCAAGCGTTAGAGCGCGCCAATATGCTGTTGTCGGAGAACTCTCCTGTAACCGGAGGGGCTGAGCAATTGATGTTAGAGATGAATCGTACTCTGCGATCTGTGAATGGATTGGTAGAGGAATTGCAAAGCCAGCCTTCATCGCTATGGCGTGGCAGAGCAGCAGATAAGTTACCGGAGTCCCGCTAATGAAAACCAAACTTGGCTTGATGGCATCGTGCTTGTTCTTGGTAGCTTGCTCTTCTGTGCCTACACCGCGTTTCTTTAGCTTAGTGCAGGTGGAGCAAGTTGCAGCACCGCAGGCTATGGCTAATAAAGCGGTATTTGTGCAAACGGTAAAAGTACCTGCGCAGCTAGATAGAAAGCAGATTGTGCTGGACTTAGGGGCCGGACAAGAGGTGCAACTGCTTAATGACTACCAGTGGGCTGCAGCGCTGAGTGAAGAGCTGCAGCAGGCGCTGAGCGTGAATTTAACGCAAAGTTTAGGTGTACCCAGTGCAGAGCTCAGTCGCCAAGAGGATAAAATTCCTTATTGGCGGATTGATGTGGACGTACAGCGCTTTGAGTCTAAATATGGAGAATCTGTACGCCAAGAATATTCATGGCGTTTGAGCCCGGTGCATTTTCAAGGCACTACAACCCTATGCCGCATTAGTTTGCAGCAGCCAGCAGATCCGGGGGTGGAGGGGTTAGCGCAAGCTCACCAAGATTTGGTGCAGCAGTTTAGCCAAGTGATGATGCAGCAGATGCAGCAGGGGAGTGCACCGCAGGCCGGAGGAAAAATCCAAAGCCTGCAGTGTGTGAACTAATTAGTTATGCGCGGCCAGTGCTGCCAAAGCCGCCAGCGCCGCGTGAACTGTCCTCAAAGTCTTCAACAATATTTAGATCCAGCTGAACTACCGGAACCACAACCATTTGAGCAATGCGCTCCATAGGATTAATGGTAAAGGTGGTTTGGCCGCGGTTCCATACGGAAACCATCAATGGGCCTTGGTAGTCTGAATCAATTAAGCCCACCAAATTCCCCAGCACTACACCATGTTTGTGGCCCAAACCAGAGCGGGGCAAGATCATGGCTGCGTAAGCGGGGTTAGCAATGTGCATGGCCATGCCTGTAGGAATCAGTTCGCAGGCACCAGGGGCTAATTCTAAGGGTTGTGCCAAGCAAGCGCGTAAGTCCAAACCGGCTGAGCCTGGGGTGGCATACGTAGGCAGTTCGGAGCGTAGGCGCTCATCCAAAATTTTGATATTAACCGTTTGCATAGTCAAAAATTAGTGTTCCAGTTGCAGGGCAATGCGCTGTATTAGCTTGCGGGCAGCAGTGAGCTTGTCCGTAGCAGGCCAAGCGTCATGACCTTGTTCATCAAAAATGACCAGTTCGGTGTCATCGGCGTGCATGGCACGTTGTGCCAAGTTGCCCACCAAGAGCGGAATATTTTTACGACGACGTTTTTCTTCCGCAAAAGTCAGTAATTGCTCAGTCTCTGCGGCGAAACCTACGCATAGTGGCCCTGATGGGAGTGCTGCCACCTCAGCCAAGATGTCGGGGTTGGGAGCAAACTCCAACTGAGGACTGTCGTGCTGTTGGTTTTTCTTGATCTTGTGGTCGCTGGCATTACTGACGTGCCAATCAGCTACTGCGGCAACGGCGATAAAGACATCGCTGTGTGCGGCTCGTTGCATAACGGCTTTGTGCATGTCACGCGCGCTTTCTACGCTAATGCGTTGTACGGCGTAGGGGGCAGCTAGGTTTACAGGGCCAGAGACTAACTCTACGTCTGCTCCAGCTTCTCTAGCAGCTTGGGCCAGTGCATAACCCATTTTCCCAGAGGAGCGGTTGGTGATGACGCGTACAGGATCAATGGCTTCGCTGGTAGGGCCAGCCGTAATCAGTACTTTCTTGCCTTGCAGCACTTTAGGCTGGAAGAAAGCGCGTATCTCGCTAAGCAGTTGATCAGGTTCTAGCATGCGGCCATCGCCAAACTCACCGCAGGCTTGATCGCCATGACCAGGCCCTAAGATGATGACCCCGTCTTCACGTAGCTGTTGAATATTACGTTGCGTAGCGGGGTGGGCCCACATTTCGCGATTCATGGCAGGAGCAACCAGTAGTGGGCAGTTCCCACGCGCAACGCAAAGGGTGCTCAGCAGATCATCAGCAAAACCGTGCGCCAACTTAGCGATAAAGTCGGTGCTAGCAGGTGCAATCAAAATTGCATCAGCTTGGCGGCTAAGTTGGATGTGCGCCATGTTGTCGTTAGGGCGAGGGTCCCACAGGCTGCTGAATACAGGGCGCCCTGACAGTGCTTGCATGGTAACGGGGGTAATGAACTGCTCGGCGGCAGTGGTCATTACCACATCTACGTTTGCACCCAAGTCTTTACTGCGGCGTACTAGCTCGGCAATTTTGTAACAGGCAACGCCTCCGGTGAGGCCAAAAACCAGGTTTTTCTGGGTTAGCTCGCGCATGGTTACATGTCCTGAAAGATTAGTCGTCTTGGGATTGACGCTGCTTGCGAACGCGAAGGAATTCGTCAATCAACAATAGAATAGCACCGCAGGTAATGGCGACGTCAGCTATGTTGAATGCCGGAAAGTACCAGCCTTTCCAATGGAACAACAGGAAGTCGACCACATGACCGTGTAGTAGTCTGTCGATTACATTACCCAATGCACCACCCAAAATAAGGCTAAGTGATGCGCAGAAGGTGCGTTGACCGGGGTTGCGACGTAACCAGTACAGAATCAGTGTGCAGGCTACAGCGGCAATACCTAAGAAGAACCATTTCTGCCAACCAGAGCCGCCCGCTAAGAAGCTAAATGCTGCACCGGGGTTGTAAAGCAGAGTGAAATCAAAAAAGGGAAAAACCGGCCAGCGTTCTGCATAGAGCAGGTTTTGATTGAAATAGCTTTTGCTTTGCTGGTCGATCAGGATGATGACCAGAGCAAGTAAAAGCCAACCCCAGAACAGCCGGCGATCTGCCGGCTTGCTGGGGTTGCTGAGGTTGTTAGCTACTGGCTCAGGCATAGTGTCTAGGTTCGCCATCACCGAATAGGTTTTCTACACAACGACCGCACAAAGTGGGGTGATCGGTATGGCTACCAACGTCTTCACGGTGGTGCCAGCAACGTTCACACTTCTCGGCTTCGCTAGCAGATACCTCGATACGCAGCGCATCAGCTTGGTGCAGGGAAGCGCGCGATACCATCATGACAAAGCGCAGATCTTCACCCAAGCTTGCCAAAATTGGGTAATCCGTTGCGTCAGCGTAGATATCCAACTCTGCAGCGAGAGAAGAACCAATTTTGCCAGCACTGCGCAGGTCTTCAATGTGTTTCATCACATCAGCGCGAATAGCACGCAGACGCAACCATTTTTGGCTCAGTGCATCGTTGTCAGCCATTTCTGGGAAAGTATGGAACAACTCAGTGAAGATGGTCAGAGGCTGAGCAGCTTCGTTGGTATGTAAGTCTTTCCAAGCCTCTTCTGCGGTAAAGGACAGAATAGGGGCCATCAGTTTCAGCAGTGCATGCGTGATATGCCAAATAGCAGTCTGCGCAGAACGGCGTGCCAAGCTGGTTGGTGCGGCCGTGTACAGACGGTCTTTCAGAATATCCAAATAGAATGCACCCAAGTCTTCGGAGCAGAAAATCTGCAAACGAGAAACGATAGGGTGGAATTCGTACACCTTGTAGCTTGCTTGAACTTCGGCTTGCATGCTGGCAGTCATATCCAGCGCGTAGCGGTCGATTTCCAGCATCTTGTCTAGATCAACGCCATCTTTAGTGATGTCGAAATCAGCCACGTTACCTAGCAAGAATTTCAAGGTGTTGCGAATACGACGGTAGCTTTCTACCACGCGTTTCAGAATTTCATCTGAAATGGATAGCTCACCGGAGTAATCAGTAGAGGCCGTCCACAAACGCAGAATTTCAGCGCCCATCTTATCGGCCACGGTTTGCGGCAGAATGATGTTACCGATGGACTTACTCATCTTACGGCCTTCGCCATCTACCACGAAACCGTGGGTCAGCAAGGCTTTGTAAGGAGCGCGGCCATAGAGCATGCAACCTGTTAACAGGGAAGAGTGGAACCAACCGCGGTGTTGGTCGGAGCCTTCCAAGTACAGGTCAGCAGGCCAGCTTAACTGGTCAGAGTGCGAACCTTTGATTTGATCATCGTGGTCGCCGCCCAATACGGTAGCGTGGGTAGAGCCTGAGTCAAACCAGACATCCAATGTGTCGCGGTTTTTCTCGTAGAACTGCGCATCTTCACCCAAGAAGGTGTTGATATCCAGTTCTTGCCAAGCTTCTATACCTTTTACTTCAACCAGTTTGGCGATTTCTTCCATCAGTTCAGGTGTGCGTGGGTGCAGCTCACCTGTTTCTTTGTGCACGAAGAAGGCCATAGGTACCCCCCACTGACGCTGTCTGGATAGTGTCCAGTCAGGGCGGTTGGCAATCATGGCGTGCAAACGAGCATGGCCCCAAGATGGGTAGAATTTAGTAGCGTCTACGGCTTCTAGTGCCATTTCGCGCAGTGTACGGCCAGTGCTGTTGGCTTTATCCATACCCGCAAACCATTGGCTGGTTGCGCGGTAGATAATGGGTGTTTTGTGGCGCCAGCAGTGCATGTAGCTGTGCGTGTTCTTTTCAAATTTCAGCAAAGAACCCGCTTCTTGCAGTGCTTCAACGATTTTAGGGTTAGCGTCCCAGATCATCATGCCGCCAAACAAAGGCAGAGTGCTGGCGTACACGCCATTACCCATGACTGGGCTGATGATGTCCTTGTCGTCTAAGCCGTGTTTTTTGCAGATTTGGAAGTCATCAATACCGTAAGCAGGTGCGGAGTGCACGACGCCAGTACCGGAATCTAAGGTTACGTATTCCGCACAGTACGCAGGCGATACGCGTGCGTAACCAGGGTCTACGTCGTACAGAGGATGACGGAACTCCAAGCCTTCCAATTCGCTACCGATAGCGCGAGCCACTATCTTGCCGCTCAGCTTCCAGTTTGTTAGGCAGCTTTCTACCAAGTCGGAAGCCAACAGCAGGTATTTACCAGTGCTGCGCGCTTCGTCCAGTTCCACCAGAGCGTATTCTTCTTCTGGGTGAATGTTCAGAGCTTGGTTAGACGGGATGGTCCACGGGGTGGTGGTCCAGATAGCAATAGCACCGTCTACCGCAGCAGAAAGTTTGAAGGCTTTGGCAACCAGCTCAGGCTGGTCAAAGCGGAATGCTACGTAAATGGAGGGGTCAGTACGGTTGGCGTATTCTACTTCGGCCTCAGCCAAGGCGGATTGACAGTCGAAACACCAGTTCACTGGTTTCAAGCCACGGAATACAAACCCCTTTTGCATGATTCTGGACAGCACGCGCAGTTCGTCTGCTTCGTTGCTGTAGTTCATGGTCAGGTAAGGGTTATCCCATTCGCCCAATACGCCCAGACGTTTGAAGTCTTTGCGTTGGTGGTCGATTTGCTCAAGCGCGTAAGCGCGAGCTTTGGCTTGTGTTTCGGCTACAGGCAGATTTTTGCCATACAGCTTTTCAATTTGCACTTCGATAGGCATACCGTGGCAATCCCAGCCTGGTACGTATTGCGCATCGAAGCCAGCCATGTTGTGGCTTTTAACAATAATATCTTTAAGAATTTTGTTGGCAGCGTGGCCCAGGTGCAAAGACCCGTTGGCGTAAGGAGGCCCATCGTGCAATACGAATTTCGGACGTCCTTTGCTGGCGGCACGAATGGCCTCATAGACTTTTTTCTCCTCCCAGTCGGCAATCCAGCCGGGTTCACGTTTAGGGAGGTCTCCCCGCATTGGAAAGGGGGTGTTGGGCAGGTTTAAGGTGTTTTTATAGTCCATTGACAACAAAATACTCGCGAGCCTGTTGCGCATCATTTTCGATGGCAGCAGTCAAAGTTTGGAGATCAGGGAATTTTTCTTCTTCCCGTACAAAGTTTAGGAAATCAACCTTCACCAGTTTACCGTAAGCGTCGATGTTGATGTCGAGTAAATGTACTTCCAGCAACAACGCTCCCGTATCGGTGACGGTGGGGCGTACGCCAAGGCTAGCCACGCCTGCTAAGGGCTTAGGGCCAAGACCATGTACGCGTACAATATATATACCTGAACGCGCAGCACAGTGCTCAGGTACGGCAATGTTTAGAGTAGGAAAATTCAGCGTGCGACCGAGTTTCTGACCATGGATAACATGGCCGCTCAGTTGATACGGTTGACCCAGCAACTCGGCGCTACGCGTCATGTTGCCGACGGCCAGTAACGAGCGCAGTTCACTGCTGGAAATGCGGTGGCCTTGTGCGTCGGCAATGTCTTCGATGGTTTGCACCTCAAAGCCCAAGCGCTTTCCGTAGTCCATAAGCAGTTCTACATTACCTTGGCGTTGATGGCCAAAGCGGAAATCTTTACCTACCAACAGCCAGCGCGTGTTTAGACCGTCTACCAGAAGTTGTTGTATAAACTGCTCGGCGCGCATATCGGCGAACGCATGATTGAATTTTGCCAGTACAATTTGCGCCATTCCGTGGCATGCGAGCAACGATAACTTGTCACGCAGACTGCTGATCTGGGTAGGGGCCAACTCTGGTCTGTTCCCCCGCTGAGCAAAATAAGCTCTAGGGTGCGGGGTGAATGTGATGGCTGTAGGGGTAAGTTCACGAGTGGCGGCTTCGCTGCGCACCTTTTCCAGTATGGCCTGATGACCTAGGTGTACACCATCAAAGTTGCCAATGGTGACGGCGCTGGGCCGCGATGAGTCAAAGCGTGGCAGTGTGCAATAAATGGATAAAGCGGATTTCACGGTTTGATGAAGGTTAAGCCAGTTTGAGTAAAGGAAAGGTTTTGACAGAGAGTGCAACAGCGCGCAGGCTGGTTATTTTAATCTCAGGTCGCGGTTCAAATATGCAGGCTATTGTAGACGCAATACGTCACAACAGTTGGCCAGCAGAAGTTTGTGCCGTGATCACGCACAGAGCAAACTCTGAAGGCTTGCAGTGGGCAGAGCAAAAAGGTATCGCAACCCACTATATTAACCATACAGAATACCAAAGCCGAGAACACTTTGATGCCGTGCTGCAAGAAACCATAGATGTGTATGCGCCGGATTACGTGTTATTGGCCGGGTTTATGCGTGTGTTGACCCCCGGTTTTGTGCGCCATTATCTGGGTCGTCTCATTAATGTTCACCCGTCATTGCTACCGTTATTCCCAGGTTTGCATACGCATCAGCAAGCACTAGATGCTGGCGTGCAATGGCATGGGTGCACGGTGCACTTTGTCACCCCTGAACTGGATAGTGGCCCAACCATTGCGCAGGGTATTGTGCCAGTATGCGAGGGCGATGACGCTCAAAAGCTGGCAGAACGCTTGCTGCCAGTAGAGCATAGGGTCTATACCGAAGTGGTGCACTGGTTGGTGGAAGGCCGCGTACAATGCGTGGACGATAAGCGCGTGCAGGTCACGGGCGTGTCCTCTCGTGCTTTTATCTAAATTTGTTGTAATTTGCTGTTAGGTGGCTATGTCTCAGGTTTCTCCCTCTCGTTTTATCCGTGTTCCTCAGCGCGTCCAGCAATTGCAGGAAGTGATGCCATTGCTGAAAGACTGGCAGCAACCTGCTGATGCCGTGTTGGCACAATGGATGAAAAACCAGCCATCGTTAGGTGGGCGCGACAGAGCTGAGCTAAGTGATGCTGTGTTTGCGTTGGTGCGTCAGTGGCGTTTGTTTGAGCAACTGACCGCTGATTCTGGTGAGTTGCAGGGCCGTAGAATGGCTCTGTTGGCATTGGTAGAGTTGCACGGTCTAGAAGCAGTTAGCCAAGGGCTGGGGGCAGAGGAGCAACAGTGGTTGCAACAAGCCTATGCGGCTAATAAGGATAGTCTGCCTTTTGCTCAACGTTTTAGTTTGCCTGATTGGTTGGCTGAAGAGCTGCAAAAGCAAGACAATCCAGAAGCCCTAGCTGGCGCACTCAACGTTGAGGCCAGCATTGATATACGTGTGAATCCGTTGCGTGCAGATCGCAAAAAAATGCTGAAAGCCTTACAGCAAGGTGAGCGAGCTGTGTTTAAGCCTGAAGCGATGAGCTATTCACCATGGGGCATACGCTTGGAAGGGCGTCCTACGTTGCGTCATTGGCCTGAGTTCGATAAAGGTGAGCTAGAGGTACAAGATGAAGGTAGCCAGATTTTGGCAGCCTTGGTGGCTCCGCGTCGCAATGAAATTATTATCGATTTTTGTGCAGGGGCAGGGGGCAAAAGCTTGTTGTTAGGGGCGTTGATGCGCGGCACAGGTAAGCTGTATGCCATGGACGTTTCGGCGGCACGTTTAGAGCGCGCCAAGCCTAGATATGCACGTTGTGGTATCGACAACGTGAATAGCATTGCGATTCCTGAAAACGATGATGCACGTTTGCAGCGTTTTTATGGCAAAGCGCAGCGCGTTTTAGTGGATGCGCCATGTAGCGGTTTGGGAACTTTACGCCGCAATCCTGATCTAAAATGGCGTTTACGACCAGAAGAAATCACGCAATATGTTGAGCTACAGCAAGTGATCTTGCAAAGAGCAGCAAAGTGCGTGGCTCCGGGTGGTAGACTGGTCTACGCTACGTGTAGTGTGCTGCCGCAGGAAAATGAGCAACAGATCCAGGCCTTCCTGCAGGCATGTCCAGACTTTCAAGTGGTGCCGGTAAATGAGGTGCTTAAAGCTCGTATACCTAATTTACTCATGCAGGGTGATTATTTAAGCCTGCGTCCGGATCTGCATGGGACGGACGGTTTTTTTGCAGCAGTTCTCGTGCGAACGGCGGCCGCTTCTTAATGGGGTTGACATTGCAATTGAAATATTGCTGTCTTATAGGCCTCAACTGAGCTACACTTTTCGTGTCTTTATCTTCATGGATCATCTATAAAAGGTCTATGCAAAATTTTCTGAATTTTCTGGCTGGTGGGTTTCTGCAATTGTCTTGGTGGCAAGTTGTACTGATTACCCTTGTGCTTACTCATATCACTATTGTGTCGGTGACAGTATTCCTTCACCGTAGTCAGGCCCACCGTGGCTTGGATTTGCATCCGGCAGTGATGCACTTTTTCCGTTTTTGGCTTTGGATGACCACTGGTATGGTTACCAAAGAGTGGGTGGCTATTCACCGTAAACACCACGCGCGTTGCGAACGCGAAGGTGATCCTCACTCGCCTGTAGTATTTGGTTTGGGTATGGTGTTTTTCCGCGGTGCTGAACTGTATCGCTTGGAAGCGACAAACGAAGAAACATTGAAACGCTTTGGTCACGGCACGCCGGATGACTGGATGGAGCGCAATGTGTACTCCAAACATAACCTGCTTGGTATTTTGATCATGCTGGTTATAGATATCCTGCTGTTTGGCCTAGAAGGCTTGGCAGTGTGGGCAGTACAGATGGCATGGATTCCATTCTGGGCCGCTGGTGTAGTGAACGGTTTGGGTCACGCTGTGGGCTACCGTAACTTTGCTAGCCCTGATACCAGCACCAACGTGTTCCCAATCGGGATCATCATTGGTGGCGAAGAGCTGCACAATAACCACCACGCTTATGGTACTTCTGCGAAGTTCTCCAGCAAGTGGTACGAGTTTGACTTGGGCTGGTGCTACATCAGCGTGCTGAAGTTCTTCAAGCTGGCACAAGTAAAAAAAGTGGCTCCTAAGCTGAAACTGGAACCTGAAAGCAACGCATTGGCAGACAGCATTAGCTTGTCTACATTGCAGGGTGTCATTACGCACCGTTACGAAATTTTGGCTCGTTACGCTGACATCATCAGCAATACAGCTAAAGAAGAGTTGGCGCGTTTGAAACCATCCTTAAATGCTGCTGATCCTAATTGCAAATGGAGCTTGCTGAAACGTTGCGGCGACTGGATTGGTCGTGGTGACGAGGTTCTGGATCCAGAACAGCGCGCACAGTTGCAAACCGTGTTGGAAGAAGATACACGCCTGTCTACCGTGGTGCGTATGCAAATGGAACTGTCCCGCATTTGGGAAAGCTCCACCGCATCCAGTGAACAGTTGTTGGCTGATTTGCGCGGCTGGTGCCAGCGTGCACAGCAAAGCGGTATTGAGAGTTTGGAACAATTTGCGCAGCGTCTGCGCCGCTACGCGGCATGATGCATGGCCTGAACCCTCAACAGCAACAGGCAGTCACACAAGCTCCCGTCCATACCTTAGTGTTGGCGGGAGCAGGCAGCGGAAAAACGCGAGTCCTGACTACCCGAATGGCTTGGTTGATGCAAACGCAGCAACTAAGCCCTTTTGCTTTAATGGCGGTAACCTTTACCAATAAAGCAGCTCGCGAGATGCTGACACGTCTGCAAGCGCAGATGCCCATCGATACGCGTGGCATGTGGGTAGGTACCTTTCACGGCTTGTGCAATCGTTTACTGCGCGCGCATCACCGCGACGCCGGATTGCCACAAAGCTTTCAAATTCTAGATAGTGCAGACCAACTGTCTGCGATCAAGCGTCTGATTAAAGCGAGCAATGTGGATGATGAAAAATATCCACCTCGCGATGTGCAGCGCTTTATCAACTCTAGCAAAGAAGATGGCTTCAGGCCGGACGATTTGGATGAGTTTGATCCGCACCAGAAAATGCTGGTGGGTTTGTACCGACAATACCAAGAGCAGTGTGAGCGTGAAGGCGTAGTAGATTTCGCCGAATTGCTGTTGCGCGCCTATGAGCTGCTGCAACGTAATGAGCCTGTACGTAAGCATTACCAGCGACGTTTCCGCCATATTTTGGTGGATGAGTTCCAGGATACCAACCGCTTGCAGTACAAATGGCTGCAACTGTTGGCGGGCGATGGTGCTGCTATTTTTGCTGTGGGTGATGACGACCAGTCCATCTATGCATTCCGCGGTGCTAACGTTGGCAATATGGCCGACTTCGAGCGTCAGTATGCGCATGGTAATGTGATCCGTCTGGAGCAAAACTACCGATCTAGCGCACACATTCTGGATGCGGCGAACGCGCTTATTTCCCAGAATAAGAATCGCCTAGGTAAAAACCTATGGACGGATTCTGGTGAGGGCGAACAGATTAGGGTGTCAGAACAGGCTTCTGATACCTTGGAAGCGCAATGGGTGGTGGATGAGATCCGCGCCTTAATTCGTGATGGCTGGGCCAGAGATCAAATTGCGATTCTGTACCGCAGTAATGCGCAGTCTAGGGTGCTTGAGCATCATCTGTTTAGTTCCGGTATTCCGTACAAAGTATATGGTGGCCAACGCTTCTTTGAGCGTCAGGAAATTAAACACGTATTAGCGTATCTGCGACTCATACATAACCCCTTTGACGACACTTCATGGTTGCGCGTAGTGAATTTTCCTACACGTGGTATTGGTGCTCGTTCGCTGGAAACGCTAGGCGATCACGCCAGACAGTACGGTATTAGCCTGTATCAGGCCGTACCGTACATGAGCGGTAGAGCAGCTAGCAGCTTGCAGGCATTTGTAGAGCTGATTCACCGTTTGGCTAGTGAGGCACAGGTGATCTCGCTACCTGAGCTGATTGAGCTGGTGGTACACGAAAGCGGTTTGCTTACGCATTATCAGGCTGACAGAGAAGGTGCCGAGCGTCTGGAAAACTTGCAAGAGTTAGTCAACGCGGCAACAGTGTTTGAGCAGGAAGAAAACTTTGCTGGTACGCCAGCAGGTCGTATTCCAGAAGCCGTACCAGGTTCAGTGCCTGAAACAGAAAGCGGCTTGCCAGCACTAGCGCCTATGTCAGCATTGGGTGCTTTCTTGACGCACGCCTCGTTAGAGGCGGGTGATAATCAAGCGCAAACCGGTGAAGACGCTATTCAGCTGATGACTACGCACGCAGCTAAAGGTTTGGAGTTTGATGCTGTGTTTGTGACAGGCCTAGAAGAAGGCCTATTCCCGCACGACAACAGCATTGGCGAGCCAGGCGGTTTAGAGGAAGAGCGACGTTTGATGTATGTGGCTATTACTCGTGCACGCAAGCGTTTGTACATTACGCTTGCGCAAAGCCGTATGTTGCATGGCCAAACACGCTATGCCATGCGTTCTCGCTTCCTGGATGAAGTGCCTGCACAGCACATGAAATGGCTGACTCCTCAGGTTCGCGTGCAAGAAAGTGCATCGTCCTCGGGGGCTAGCTGGGGTAGTGGGGCATTTAGACGTGGCTCTAGCTGGCAAGGGCAGCAAGGCAGTAGCATGCGTATGAACACCCCAAACTTTAGCGCTAGTGGCGGCGTAGTAGTGGGCGATAAGCATTTCCGTGTGGGGCAAGGGGTGCGTCACCAGAAGTTTGGTGATGGCACGATTTTGAATCTGAGCGGTAGTGGCAATGATGCGCAGGCGCAAATTCAGTTCCGCGATGCGGGGATGAAAACGTTGGCTTTGGGTATAGCTAAGATCGAGATTATTGCTGGCTGATTGTTGCTGCTAGAGTGGTTTTGAAAAAAGCTTCACATGGGACATCTATGTGAAGCTTTTTTGTGTGCTTTAGACTAGTGCTTCAATCTGCTCTTGCAGTTCTAGCCATTCTTCTTCAAGACTAGCGTGCTTTTGGCTGCACTCACCATGCTCAGCAAGCAGGGCGGGGCGTTGAGCCTTGTAGGCGTCGGTATAGAAGTCAGGGTCGGCAATTAACGCATCCAGTTCTTCTATGCGTGTCGCCAGTTTTTCCATATTGGCTTCGATCTTCTGTACCTGTTTTTCCAGCGGTTTTCGCAAGGTGGCTATACGTTGGCGCTCTTGTGCATCGTTTTTACGCTGCTGACGTCTATCTACGGCAGGGGTATCACTACCATCGCCTTGCTCATTTGCCGCGCTTGAGGATGAGCTCTGACGTTTCTGTAGCCATTCGCGGTAGTCTTCTAAGTCACCATCGAACTCTTGAACTTGGCCATCAGCCACAATCCAGAAGTCATCAACGGTACTACGCAAAAGTTGCCTATCGTGCGAAACAATAATGACGCTACCTTCGTACTCAGCTAGAGCTTGGCTAAGAGCCTCGCGTGTTTCTACGTCCAAGTGGTTGGTTGGTTCATCCAGTAGCAACAAGTTAGGTTTACGCCACACGATGAGCGCCAAAGCTAAACGAGCTTTTTCACCCCCAGAGAAACCGGCGGTGGTATCCATGGCCATGTTGCCACTAAAACCAAAACGACCTAGGTAGTTACGCAGCTCTTGTTCGCGTACTTCGGGGGCAATGCGTTGCAGATGCAGAATGGGGGAGGCGTTCGCATCAATCATGTCCAGCTGGTGCTGGGCAAAGTAACCTACCTCCAAACGGCTGGAGCAAATCAGCTCGCCGGACAAGGGCTTAAGCTCTTGTGCTAGGGTTTTGATCAGGGTGGATTTACCTGCGCCGTTCACACCCAGAATACCAATGCGTGCACCACCGCGTACATCTAGCTTGATTTGCTTCAAGATGATGCGTGGGGCTTTATCAGCCTGCTCGGCTGCATAGCCTAGGTTGGCATCCACTAGTCGCAGTAACGGGTCTGGCATGGACTGTGGTTCTGGTAGATGTATGTCTAGCGTGCTGTCAGTTTTCAGCGGTGCTAGCGACTGCATACGAGCCAACGCTTTGACACGACTTTGCGCTTGTTTGGCTTTGCTGGCTTTAGCTTTGAAGCGGTCAATAAACGCTTGTAGCTTGGCGGTTTCACGGCCTTGACGTTCATGCGCAATACTAAGCTGGCGTGCTTTTTCAGCACGCTGAGTCAGGAAGTCTTGATAGGTACCACGATAGCGCTCTAGCTTCTGGTGATCGAAGTGCAAAATAATGCGTGCGACGGCATCCAGAAACTCGGTATCGTGAGAAATAATCAGCACGGTGCCAGGGTAAGAGCTTAGCCAACGCTCTAACCAGAGCATGGCGTCCAAATCCAAGTGGTTGGTGGGTTCATCCAGCAGCAGCAGATCAGATGGGGCCATCAGTGCGCGGGCCAGCGCCAGACGCATTTGCCAACCACCCGAGAACTCGCCTACAGGGCGCATCCACTGATCGGGCTTAAAGCCTAAACCAGCTAGCAGCTGTTCTGCTCTAGAAGGCGCTGACCATGCGTCTGCTTCGATGAGTAAGGCTTCCAGCTCGGCTATGCGTTCACCCTCAGACTCTTTACAGTCGGCACGTTGTTGTTGCAGCTCACGCAAGTGCGTGTCGCCATCAATAACAAATTCGCGTGCAGGGCGATCTCTATCGTTGATCTCTTGCTCTACGCTGGCCATACGCCAGCTTTCGGGCATGTCTAGTTGGCCGCTATCGGCATCCAGCTCGCCTTTGAGCAGCGCAAATAGTGTGGATTTTCCGGCACCATTACGACCCACAACACCAACACGCTCACCAGGGTGTATGGTGAATTCTGCTTGATCGAGTAGGACTTTGATGCCACGACGTAGGGAAAGATTAGAGGCTCTGATCACGCTTCCAACTGCTCCTTGGTCAGTAGCAAAATTTGGTCTTCTGCGTTTTCAGTGCTGAGCCATACAGGGTCTAAATGAGGGAAGGCTTCGACGAAATTAGCATATTCGTTACCAATTTCTAGTACCAGAATACCGTTGTCAGTGAGGCGTTCTGCTGCACCCTCAATAATGCGACGCACCAACACCATGCCGTCGTCACCACCAGCGAGCGCTAGTCTAGGCTCGTGCAGGTACTCTTCAGGTAGAGCTTGCATGGAGTCTTCATTTACGTAGGGAGGATTGCTGATAATCAGCTGGTAGCGGCTAGGAGGCAAGGCTTCGTATAAGTCGCCTTGAAACAACTGCAAGCGATCTTCTAGCTCGTACTCTTGTACGTTCTCTTGAGCGATCGCCAAGGCATCGGGTGATAGGTCTACTGCATCCACCAAGGCGTTCTCAAACATGTTTGCAGCAATGATGGCTAAACAGCCACTACCAGTGCAGAGATCCAAGACACTGCTGATGTCTTCAGGCTCTTCTATCCACGGGGTGAGCTGTTGCATCAGTAGTTCGGATATGGGTGAGCGTGGCACGATGCAGCGCTGATCTACTTTGAATTTATAGCCCTGCAGCCATGCTTCACCAGTCAGGTACGCTGCGGGTAAACGTTCGGAGCAACGACGTGCAACCATGTCTATGCAACGTTGACGTTCTTGCTTGGTGAGGCGGCAGTCAAGAAAAGGCTCTAGCGTATCTGGAGGCAAGTTCAGACTGAACAGCACTAAATACACGGCTTCATCCCACGCGTTATCGCTACCGTGGCCGAAGCTGAGTTGGTGGGCATTGAACTGACTTACTGACCAGCGTAATACATCGCGCAGGGTACGTAGTTCGTCTACCGCGTTATGGCAGTGTTCTGTGAAAGAGGAATGTGACACTATCGATCCTAGAATAGGGCAGGCCAATGCACCCTTATAGCTAAGGGTGAGGCTAAAACTGACAATGCCTTATTGTACTGGCTCTAGGCTATAGATCAGGAAGAAAAACGTGCGGGTAACAGCTTTTCTAGTGGCAGGCGTTGCACAATCAGTGCAGACAATAGCGAGACCACCAGTGCCCCCAACATATCAAAGGGAAAGTGCACGCCTAAGTAAATGCGTGCCCACGCTACCAGTGCTGACATAAAGAGAATCATGCTACCTGTGGCGCGCGTAACGCTGATTAAAAGCAGTGGGAATCCCGTCGCTAAAACTAAGGTCATGTGAATGCTAGGGAAGGATGAGGTAGCCGCATGTTCCGTTAAGGTGCGTCCTAAACCCATCACAAAGGGGCGGGCGTGTTCCATGTTGTAGCGGAACAGGTAGGCGACGGTAAGGGCTAAAACCAGCGTGCAGCCTACGCGCAGAATAATAAGGGGAGCTTGTTTGGGATGCATTGGTAACGTGAGTAGCGCTAACAATGCGGCGATGATCAAGGGCCATTCAGCTAAAAAACGTGCGCTGTCTATAAGCCATAACGGGGCATCAGCACTGGCATTGATCCATAAAAATAGTTTTTGATTAAACGCTTCCACAACAAACAACCTTTTTGTAACGCAACTGCAATAATCCTAAATTATACGCATGAGACAATCTGGTGCTTGATGGATGTTGCAAGATGTTACGTTACCCCTGTTTTGCGATGATCTCGTTACAATCTATAACGGTGGACTATGTTGTCCTAGGTATAGCGAGAGCAGGGGAATCACAATGCAGCAGGTGTTGCGCGGACTAAAGTCGTTAGCAGGGCCTTTTCAATCTTTTGTGATCGCCGATGCACCGGAGCAGCCGTTGCCGCTATTTAAAGAATGGCTGCAGGCTGCTATTGATGTTGGTATTGCAGAAGCGCATGCGATGACGCTTTCTACGGTAGATGATCAGGGTATGCCGGATGCTAGGGTTTTGATCCTCAAAAATCTAGATGAGCACGGTTGGTACTTTGCTACCACGCGACGCAGCCCTAAATCTCAACAGGTGGAGGCGACCCATAAGGTGGCCTTAACCTTTTATTGGCAGCCTTTGGGTAGGCAGGTGCGTATACGAGGTGAGGCGATCGCTGCGTCTGCGCAGGTATGTCAAAGCGATTTTCAAGAGCGTCCAGTGGGTTCCAGGGCAGGTGCGTTATTAGGACGCCAAAGTGATGTGCTGTTGAATGAGCAGGATCTAATTGATGGGCTAGCACAGCAACGACAGCGAGTGGAGCAAGATCCTACGTTATCCAACCCGGATTGGGTGGTGTATAGGGTAGCAGCCCATGAGGTGGAGTTCTGGCAGGGCGATATCCAGCGTAATCATGGGCGTTTACGTTACAGACGTTCAGAGCCTACAGGCGACGTTTGGATAAAAGAGCGTTTATGGCCGTGAGCAGAAACTGATCAGGCAAGTTGAGAGCCGCATAGATGCTATGTTGGCGCAATGCATTCAACGGTTTCCCCCAGCGTTATGCACAGCGGATGGGGATAACTACGCAGCATGTATGAAAAAGGTAAGGCTATGAATGTCGATGCATTGGAAGCAATGCTGAAAAAAGGAATGGATACGCCTTTGTTGCGTTTCGGTTTGGGTAAGGCGTATTTGGATCAGCAGGATACTGCCCTAGCTATAGAACATTTACAGCAATGTGTGACACAGGATCCACAGTACTCGGCTGCATGGCAAATACTAGGGCAAGCCTATTTAGATTCAGGCGATATAGAGCTTGCTAGTCAGACATGGGAAAAAGGCATATCGGTGGCGCAAGCCAAAGGCGATAAGCAAGCCGAAAAAATCATGCAGGTTTTTTTACGCCGTGTAGATAAGTTGCGTAAGACAGAATAAGTACATGGCCCGAGTAGGGCTACAGTAGCAAAGTAGTAGCAGGTAGTATGGCAGAACGGAAAAAATCAGGAGTATCGCGTGCCGCCCCTAAGCGTCGCGCATCGCAGGACGCAAGTCAGGGTGGGCTGAGTAAGTTTTGGCGCACGGTAAGCCTAACAGCGATAGCTGTATTCAGTATCAGTAGTGTGCTTTGGCATGCTGATGGCAGATACCTTAAAGACGAGTTGGTGCAAAAGTGGGCTGAGTTGCAGACCATGTTCCAACCGGTAGAGGAGGCTGACTACACGCCAGAGACACCTAATGTCTCGCAACATGTACAGACTTCTTTTTCTCAGTGTACCCAGATGTTTCCTGGGCCGCGCCCCATTGTGCCCAATGGCGAGAAACTGCGCGAGCTGTGTTTTAGTGCTTTTGCGATTTTGCATAATGGGCAAACTAAAACCCCTGTATTCGTTGCACAGCGCTTGAATAGGCAGATGATCAATCGTGCCAAGGGTCAGGCGCGTACGGATAGGTTCTACGAAGAGGCGCGTTTACCTCGTGTGGAGCGAGCCAAACTTGATGATTACAGACGCTCAGGGTATTCACGCGGTCATATGGCGCCAGCAGGTGATATGCATGATGCCGATGCGATGGCACAAAGCTTTTCGCTGGCCAATATGGTGCCTCAGAATCAGCGCCATAATGCGGGAGCATGGAGCCGCATTGAAAGTGATACGCGCAAATACGTGAGCCGGGCACAAGGTGATGTTTACGTGTTCACAGGGCCTTACTATGCCAACCAACAAAACGTTGTAGGGGATGGACGTGTAGTGGTGCCTACACATCTGTATAAAGTGGTTTACGATGCCACAACAGGGCGTTCATGGGTGCATTGGCATGAGAATAAACCGGAAACTAAAGTGGGCCCGCCCATTAGTTATGCCGAGTTTGTACAACGAACAGGGCTGCATTTACTGCCTCAGGTACTACCTTCCCAGTAGTGAAGGCTCAGCTTTGGTAACACACTCTTAAGTTAGCAGTATGCTGGATGTGGCACACTAGAGGAGTGCCTTATCGAGGGAGAATATAAGCAATGAAAAAACTACAATTGGCGATGGTCGTTGTGCTATCCAGTTTGGCCTATTCCGCTTCGGCGCAGAATTATGGCTGTGATCGTAAGATGCAGTCGTTGGAAACACAACTGAACTATGCCAAGCAGCATGGAAATGTGCATCGCCAACGCGGTTTGGAACGAGCCATAGCCAATGTGCAAACACATTGCTCTGATGCGTATTTGTTGCGCGACCTGCAAGAAGAAATTGATGATCAACAAGAAGATATAGACGATATTCTTGAAGAGATTCAGGAAAAGCAGGCTGAGGGGCGCGTAGATAAAGTAGAGCGACTGCAGCGTAAGTTAGAGCGTAAACGCCAGAAATTAGCAGACTTACAAGCCGAGATGGAAGACTTGCAATCTATGCCTCATGCAGAGGGGCGTCATCCTTCACGCTAAGCTGTACATGTTAAAAAGGCCTGTAACCGTTGTGGTTACAGGCCTTTTTTCTTAGTGTGTGGTTTTCTTGGGGGCGGAACCATCTTGTTTGCCCAATACCGCTCTTGATAATTCAATTGTTTCCTTGATACGGGATTTCATTGTTTTTCTGGCGGTATCAGGTAAGGAATAGCGGTCGGAGATTTCGTCAGCAATGGCATACAGCAGGTTTAGTGTTTCTTGTGCTTGGCCTGTTTTGGCAGCAAACATTGCTAAGTGTGCGGACAACAGTGCTTGGTCAGCGAGCGCAATGCCCAGTAGCGTTTGATGATCTTGGGTGGAGGTGGTTTGACTCATGAGTATTCCGAAAAATCAGGGCAGGGCCTGCTGCTTGAAATAAGGCATTTTAGCAGGTTGAAATAAGGCTGTAGTAGTGCTGTTGGTGTGTAAAATGCAGAGCATTACCACTGTATATAAAGAATTGAACAAGGAGCAGGGATGAATATTGCAAAAACAGTAAAAGTGATTGCTATCGCCATGCCATTGCTGGCTTTGGCAGCATGTAAAACGGTGCCGTTGACGCCAGAGCAAGAGGCTCAACTGCAAAGTGAGGAATGTGCTGCGCCTGCTTTCCAATATTTAGTGGGTACGCCAGCACTAAGTTTAAATCCAGAAACATTACCACCTATGACGCGTGTGATTTATCCTTATTCGGCTGTTACCATGGATTTTAATCCTATGCGTTTAAATATCTATGTGAATGACGAGGGCTTTGTGACGCGTTTAGCCTGCGGTTAATGTAGCTGTATGACCCAGCCTATGAAGCGTTAAGGTTGAATGTGGTTACGAAGAAAAGCCCATTTTTGCTGTTGTAGTAGTAAAGGTAAATGGTATTCTGGGCGTTACAGCAGCAAGGAGATTGTATGAAGTGGGTGAGTAACATGCTTGTAGTGGCCGGATGTATGGCCAGTTTTCCAGTAGGTGCGCAGGCTGAGGCACAGCGTTATAGCGTAGGTGATTTAGAAGTAAGAGCGGACAGCATTGAGGTGCTGGAGCCTACGCTATTGCATGCTAAAGGTAATGTGGTCATTACCCAAGGTAACTCAGAAATTACAACAGATGAGGCGCAGATTAAAGTGCCTGCTAAGTCTGATCTGTTTGATGCATCTATCTTGAAAGGCAAAACAGCCATGGATGGTGAGATTAAACTCTATAAAGAGGGTTTTTTACCAATGAACTCATCACAAGGCGAAACCTATTGGTGGAATCCCGATAAAAAAGTATGCCTAAATACTAAAGTCGAATCTGGCTATTATGTAGACCTGACACAAGTCGACAATAGTGAATGTGATACATAAATAGCTTATAAAACAAAATATTAAGTATGAATAAGGCGTAGCAATTTGCTACGCCTTATTTTTTTGCTTACAAACAGATAAATAATAAAGATTGCTAAAGAGATCAATAGAAATTCATTCAATGTTAGAAAGGAATAATGATAAGCATTGAACGATATTTTTGTAATCAATGCGTAAAAACATATACAGCAAGCACTAGCTTCCACTATTTAAATTCTGAATTTAACGCGGAGTAGTTATGGACACCTACAAGCCCTATGAGCATCCAGCGGGTGGCTGGGATGCGCTTAAAGCTATGGAAGCAGCATTACTGAAGCAGGATATTCCCGCTGAAGGAATGCGGATTCTATCCAAGATGAATCAGCATGATGGTTTTGACTGCCCTGGTTGTGGGTGGGCAGACCCTAAACAAACATCCAAGTTTGAGTACTGTGAGAACGGTGGTAAAGCGATTGCGTGGGAGTCCACCAAAAAACGGTGCACTCCCGAGTTTTTTGCGCAGCATACCGTGACCGAGTTGGCGACATGGGATGATTATGATTTGGAAATGGTGGGGCGTTTGACGCACCCCATGCAATACGACGCACAAAGCGACAGTTATAAGGCTGTGAGTTGGGATGCGGCATTTGCTTTGGTGGCATCGCATTTGCAGGCGTTAGATAACCCAAATCAGGCGGAGTTCTATACCTCGGGTCGAGCGTCAAACGAAGCAGCGTATCTGTTCCAGTTATTTGCACGTGAGTACGGTACCAATAACTTTCCCGACTGCTCCAATATGTGTCACGAACCTACTAGCGTAGGCTTGCCACAGTCTATAGGCGTAGGTAAAGGTACGGTGCTGCTTGAGGATTTTGATAAAACAGAATGCATTTTTATCTTTGGTCAAAACCCAGGCACCAATAGTCCACGCATGATGACATCATTGCGTAATGCCGCCAGACGTGGCGCAACCATCATGTCATTTAACCCCTTTAGAGAGCGAGCTCTAGAACGTTTTCAAGCACCACAAGATCCAGTGGAAATGGCTACCTTTAGTTCCACGCCAATTTCCTCAAGACTGTTTCAGGTCAAAGTGGGTGGCGATGTGGCGGCAATCAAAGGCATCATTAAATGTTTGCTGGCGATGGATAAACAGGCCAAAGCAAATAATCAACCAGCCGTATTGGACTGGACATTTATTAATGGTCATACCAGCGGCTTTGAAGAGATGGCTGCCGATGTAGAAGGCACTGATTGGGCAGATATAGAACGGGTGTCTGGTTTGTCGCAAGCCGATTTGAAAGTGGCTGCCGAGGCGTATGCTAAGGCGAATAGCGCGATCTTAGTGTATGGCATGGGGATTACTCAGCACCGACACGGTACGCATAATGTACGTCAGGTGGCGAACTTGGCGTTGTTGCGCGGTAATGTAGGTAAAGAGGGGGCGGGTATCTGTCCGGTGCGAGGCCACTCTAATGTGCAGGGCGATCGTACGGTAGGTATTACCGAAATTCCCGCAAAAGATTTTTTGGATAGGTTGCAGGCACATTACGGTTTTGAGCCGCCTCGTGAGCCAGGCCATAACGTGGTGTCGGCGTTAGAAGCGATGGTGCGTGGTGAAAGCCGTGTGTTTATAGGCTTGGGTGGAAACTTCTCGGTAGCGATTCCTGATTGGGATCAGACGCAGGAGGCCATGCGCAAGTTGAATCTCACCGTACATATTTCTACTAAGCTAAATCGCAGTCACTTAGTACATGGTAAAGATGCCCTGATTCTGCCCTGTTTAGGGCGCACCGAGCGCGATGAGCAGGAAACCGGTTTGCAAGCCATGACGGTGGAAGACTCCATGTCCATGGTGCACGCAACCAAGGGTTCGTTTGAGCCTGCATCGGAACATTTGCGTAGTGAGCCCGCCATTGTGGCTGGCATGGCCAAAGCGTCCTTGGGGGCAAAGTCCAAAGTGAAATGGGAGTATCTGATCGCTGATTACTCACGCATACGTGATGATATTGAGGCGGTTTTTCCTGCATTGTTTCAAGCCTATAACCAGCGCATTCAACAGCCTGGTGGCTTTCACTTGCCCTCTGCGGCGCGTGAGCGTGTGTGGTCTACTAGCACAGGTAAAGCTAACTTTTTGATTAGCGAAGGGCTGTGCGAAGATACGCAGCAATCCGATCCTGACGTATTGTGGCTGTCTACAGTACGCAGTCATGACCAGTACAACACGACGCTGTACTCACACTCAGATCGTTATAGAGGGATACATAATGCGAGGGATGTGCTGTTTATTAACGAGAACGAGATTGCGCGATTAGGTTTCAAGTCCGGTGATAGGGTGGACTTAGTGACTAACTCTACCGATGGATTGGAGCGCCGCGTGAATAACTTCCAGATTGTGGCATATCCGTTTCCTGATGGTAGTTGTGCCGCATATTACCCAGAAACTAACCCGTTGGTACCGTTGTACGATCACGATCCACAAAGCAATACGCCCGCTTCAAAAGGCGTGCCCATACGCTTAGTGAAATCGGCGTAATTCATTCGCCAGAAGGTGTGTCATCAAGTGGTGACAGACCTTCTGTGCGACCTGTGCCAAGCGGTGTATGATAAAAATTGGTCTTAATCAGGAGCGTATATGAATATCAGTACCCGCAATAAATTGTCTGGCACCGTTAAAGAGATTCATACTGGTGCAGTGAATGACGAGATTGTCATTGCTGTGTCTCCCGCACTTAATGTGGTTGCCATCATTACCGATAACAGCACCAAAAGTCTGGGCTTGAAAGTAGGTTCTAACGTGGTTGCTCTGATTAAGGCATCGTCTATTGCTTTGGCAACCAATGTGGATGATTTGCTGTTCTCAGCGCGCAATCAATGCAAAGGCACAGTGACGGCGCTGCATAAAGGTGCAGTGAATTCCGAAGTACAAATGAACGCTGGGCAGGGCGTTACGCTCAGTGCGGTGATTACGAATACTAGCGTAGATGAGTTGGGCATTGCTGTGGGTTCGGCGGTCACTGCTATCTTCAAAGCATCCAGCGTAATTGTCGCGGCTAAAAAAGCCTAAGCATTACGACGGCGGTTCTGGTCTGTCCATAGGTCAGAAAGCGTATACGAAATGGTGATGCGCTAAGAAAGTGTGTGGCGTGACAGTATTGTTTTTGTCACGCCACACTTTATATGGAAAGAATGTAAAGCAATGATAAATCAATGGCTTGTTCGTGGTGGTGGGGCGAGTTTGGTTGATTTGTTAATATCTTTTGATATAATGTCAAGTACACCTCGTGTTTTGGTGTTGTATTTGTCCTCATACATGCTATCCATCAGGAGCACGTCATGCCTGAACTATCAGGTCCTCGAATAGGGCTGGGTCAGGCTAGTGATGGCATGCGCTAACTGTGACTGTATTGCAGACCAGACTGCGCATTAACTCTGGCCTGACTCTTTTCCTGCTCACGCTTATATTTTTAGCGAAACGCTAAGGGTTTTTTGTTGCCCAAGGCTTTATATGTACCCGTTGTTTGAGTGGGTACAAAGGAGAAGAATCATGATTAAAAAAATCTCTTTCAATACATTTCGTCCCTCCGCTCTACGTAAAGTGAGCGCACTTTCTTTGGGACTGAAAAAACGTCGCACAACCTCTACACAAGCTGTGCGTACTACCAATCATCAACCCATGTTTGGTTTATTGATTAACGACCATACTCGTTAATCCGCATTAGAACAGGCGCCTGCATGGCGCCTGTTTTGTTAGCAGCCTAGGCGAAGCGCGTTATACTAATCCCTTAACGTATTGCTACCAAAGGGTATTGTGCGTATTTCTCATAGTTCTTCTCAAGCACCTTTCATGATGTCTCTCTGGAGACGTTGTGTATGCGTGTTTTTGGGGATTATGTTGGCGCTGTCCGCTGTGGGAGTGCCAACGGCTGTAGCATTATCTGCTGAGCCTGCATTAGCATCGCCACACGCTTCACACCAAAGTCCTGATGCGCCGTGTTCAGATTGCACGCCGGACGAGCACGCCGCCTTATGCGAAGCACAGGCATGTACTAGCATGATGTGCAATTTGCACAGAGGGGCTGTGTCTTCAGCTTCTTTCTTCCCGCTTAACCTTAGCCACGAGCAGTCATCCGTGCTTAGGCCGGTTTCTGTATCTGCTTTCTATTGCCCTGATCTACCGCCCCCGCGATAGCGTTTGTCTTTTCCCAGATTAAATCTATGTATTTTTCATCGTGGCATGAAGGCCATGGTGACTCTAGGAGTTTTAGATGAAACGCAGACATGTATTGAAGGCAACCGCTGCTAGCCTGTTGCTGGCCCATCCTGTAGTACGCGCACAGATGATGAACCATCAGGAAATGATGGGACAGCCTCATCGAATGGGGGCAGGCAACGCAATGCCCGCTATGAGGGATGGCATGATGATGCATGGATCAGGGCGAAATTTACTGCCTGTAGATCGCATGCCGTCAGGGTTACCGCTTGAGGCTTTGCCTAAGCTCGTGAATCAAGCCTCACAAGCAGGCGTGTTTAAAGCCACTATTGAGGCTGCGCCCACCACACTGACGGTGGCTGCACGCAAACCTACCGAGTTTTGGCTGTATAACGGTCAATTGCCTGGACCTCAGATAGAGGCGTATGAGGGTGATGAAGTAGAAATTACGTTCATCAATAACCTGCCTGAAACCTCTACTATTCATTGGCATGGCATGCCTGTGCCGTCAGATCAAGATGGTAATCCTCAGAATGGTGTGGCCCCAGGCGCACAGCGTGTGTACAAGTTCCGACTACCCGAGGGTAGTGCCGGCACGTATTGGTATCACCCGCATCCACACGGTAAAACTGCTATGCAAGTGGCACGAGGCTTGGCTGGTACCTTTGTGGTCAAAGCTAAAAATGATCCGTTAAAAGATCTGACTGAACAGCACTGGATGATTTCAGATTTACGTTTGGATCAGCAAGTGGGCATCCCACCGAACACGATGATGGACTGGATGGATGGTAGAGAAGGCCAGTTTGTGCTCATTAATGGACAGCGTGATCCAGCCATTACCGTGAGTACCCGAACCCGTATACGTATTTGGAACAACTGTGCGGCTCGCTATTTGCAATTAGCCGTACCAGGATGTCAGTGGCAGTTGTTGGGTACGGATGGCGGTTTGTTAGAGCATGCTCAGCCTCCCACTGATACATTGTTTTTAGCACCTGCTGAACGAGTGGAAGTGCTGTTGCTGGCACCAGCTGATATGCAGGTTGAGCTGATTAGTCGCTACTACGATAGGTCGAAGATGATGATGCGTGACGATCCTAGCGATATAACGTTGGCGCACCTTAGTGTGAAAAAAGAAGCACCAGTATCGCTGCCCGACCGGTTGAGGACGTTTGCCGAGTTGGGGTTGCCCGTTGCAACAAAGCATGTGGAGTTCAGTGAGCACGAGATGCCGCATAACATGGGGCAGGGTATGTCTAATGGCATGATGAAAAACATGTTTCTCGTGAATGGCAAGAGCTTTGAGATGGATCGTGTTGATCTACGTAGCCGTGTGGGCGATGTGGAGGAGTGGCGCATCTTTAATAACTCTCACATGGATCACCCCTTCCATTTGCATGGCACGCAGTTCATGGTGACAGCACGAGAAAGTAATGGGAGAAAACAGCCTGAGCCATTCAAAGCGTGGCGTGACACGGTGAATTTGCGCCCGTACGAGACGGTGACATTCTTGGTGAAACAAGACATGTCTGGTTTGCGTATGTTTCACTGCCATATTCTGGAACATGAGGACTTAGGTATGATGGCTAATTTATTGGTTGAATAAGCGGTTTTAGCCTTCTGAAGTACTGCACGCCTTAGGGCGTGCTTTTTTTTACCCCTATTTGCTTACATATTGTTTCTTCAATGCTATTGCTATTAGGAGTTGTCTTAGATTTTTGTCGTTTCTTAGTTACTAAAATAGCTACTCCTATCAGGGATAAGCCTGATTTGTAAGGTGTTTTGGCGTTTGTTCATGTCTTGAAGTTAGCGTTATAGGCCCTAAATTACAAATGGACATCAGGTGTGATCTTTTGAACCACATTATTTAGTAACTGGGTATATCAAATGAAAGCAAAAACATATTTTTCAGCAATAGCGGCTACTGTACTAATGACTATGGGTGCTACACCTGCAGTAGGCCAGGAATACGGAAGAATTGATTTTGTGGGTTCTATCGTTAATCAGGGGTGCGGAACAGCTAACCATACCTACAGCGCTTATAGTGCTCGTAATAAGTTGAACTTTGATTTACAACTGAATGACTGCCTCAGCGACATACAGAGCGTGGTCAGCGTTTCTATTGATGCCGTAGACAAAGAGGGTGAAAAACTGGGCGTGACGATTAATGCACAGTCATCCGCAGTAGATGTAGTGGTAGGCCCTAGCCCCTACGCTACAAGTCAGTTGGCCGAACAATCAAAATTTTATTTAGGTGGTGAAGGCAAAGCTAAACCATTGGATATTAAGTACCGTGACGCTGCTGGCCAAGTGAACAGCAACACAGAAGATAAAGCGTACGTGATCGTTAACCTAAGCTACGTATAAGACAGCAGCAAAATAGGGGGCGCTTTTATGGCATTTAAGAAAAACGTCATAAAAGCGTAACCCCCCTGACATACGCACTCTCTACCATGTCGACATTGCAAGACTTTTCTTGCCAGAAAAGGATGAACCACAATGTCGGCAATTCAGGTACAGGCGCTGAATAAGACCTTTCATACTAAGAAAGTACTAACAGCTCTTGATCTCTCTATTCCCCGCGGTGCCATGGTGGCGCTGATTGGAGCTTCAGGCTCGGGGAAATCTACACTATTGCGCCATTTAGCAGGTTTGACCAAAGCAGACTCCGGGCAGGATTGCCGCGTAGAGGTGCTGGGACAAACCATGCAGAGCAACGGCATCTTAAGCCGTGATGTTCGCCGTTTGCGCGCCAATATTGGTTACGTATTCCAGCAATTCAATTTAGTAGGACGCTTAAGCGTACTGCAGAACGTGCTTTTAGGCTGTTTGGGCCGTATGCCCAGACTGCGCGGCACTCTGGGCTTATTTAGCCAAGAGGATAAAGAGCGTGCGTTGCAGGCGTTGGAGCGTGTGGGCCTGCTGGAACATGCATACAGACGTGCTTCCACTCTGTCGGGTGGTCAACAACAGCGCGTGGCCATTGCTCGCACACTCTGTCAGCAGGCAGATGTGATCTTGGCTGATGAACCTATTGCTTCTCTAGACCCTGAATCCGCACGCAAAGTGATGGAAAGTCTGCGTCGAATTAATCAACAAGACGGCAAAACCGTCATTGTGACGCTGCATCAGGTCGACTACGCCGTGAAATATTGCCGCCATGCCATCGCTCTTAAAGATGGCGTGAAGCACTTCGACGGCCCGGTATCTGAGCTGAGCAATAGCTTCTTAAACAAACTCTACGGTTCCAGCATGGAATCTAGTTTTATCGCAGAAAAAAGCACTGAAGAAGAGAGTGCTCCTTTTTTGAATTTTGTCGCTGCCTGATTTTTACTGTACGCAGGAAATGAACATGAAATCTATCGTGAAAACGTTTGCTACAACGGCCTTGTTTAGTGCGTTGGCCATGGGGTCGGCTATTGCTGAAGAAGTGAAAGAGTTGAACTTCGGCATTATCTCTACAGAGTCTTCTCAAAACCTGAAGCAACTGTGGGAGCCCTTCTTGGAAGATATGTCCGAGCAGACTGGCTACAAAGTAAATGCTTTCTTCTCTTCTGACTATGCCGGCATTATCCAAGGCATGCGTTTCGACAAAGTAGATGTGGCCTGGTATGGCAATAAATCTGCGATGGAAGCAGTTGACCGCGCTAACGGTGAGGTGATCTTCCAAACTACCAATGCTGACGGTACTAAAGGCTACTACAGCTTGTTGATTGCACACAAAGACAGCCCAATCAACAGCGTAGAAGACATGCTGGCAAATGCTGGCAGCCTGACATTCGGTAATGGTGACCCAAACTCTACATCGGGTTTCTTGGTACCTAGCTACTACGTGTTTGCACAGAACAACGTTGATCCTAAACAGATTTTCAAACGTACGCTGAATGCCAACCACGAAGTAAATGCGTTGTCGGTAGCCAATAAACAGGTAGATGTTGCCACCAACAACACGGAAGCTACTGTACGTCTACAAGCTGTGAATCCAGAAAAAGCCTCTCAAATTAAAGAGATCTGGCGCTCCCCATTGATCCCTGCGGATCCAATCGTATGGCGTAACAACTTGCCAGAAGATGCCAAAGTAAAAATCACTGCTTTCTTTGAAAACTACGGTGACAAACCTGAAGAAGCACAAGTGTTGGAAAACTTGGCGTGGGGCAAATTTGAAAAATCCAGCAACGATCAGTTGATTCCTATTCGTCAGTTGGAACTGTTCAAAACACGTACACAAGTTGCTAACGACAGCAGTCTAAGCGAAGCCGAAAAAGCTGAAAAACTGAAAGCGGTAGATGATCAGTTAGCAGCCTTAGCTAGCCAAGCTAAATCGTAATTTCAGGTACACAGAGCATGACGACACTTGTTTCGCAAACAGTATTACTCAAGCCCAAAAAGAATTGGTATCTGAGTCTATTTGGCTGGGGACTGTTTCTAGCGTTTCTAGCGTGGTCCTGGGAGGGGGCGGAGATGGCCCCTCTCAAGCTCTGGAAAGATGCGGACAACATGAAGCAGTTTGCCGCAGACTTCTTTCCCCCCGACTTCACGGATCTGAGCTACTACCTGCGTGAAATGCTGGTAACGGTACAGATTGCAGTGTGGGGTACGGTGCTGGCGGTTATCGCCGGCGTACCGTTAGGGCTGATGTCTTCTTCCAATATTGTGCCTTGGTGGGTTTACCAACCTGTGCGTCGACTAATGGATGCATTGCGCTCCATTAACGAGATGGTATTTGCCATGTTGTTTGTGGTGGCAGTGGGCTTGGGACCTTTTGCAGGGGCGTTAGCGTTGTTCATGGGCACGACCGGTGTGCTGGCAAAGCTTTTCGCAGAGGCGGTTGAGGCCATTGATCACGGACCTATTGAAGGTATACGCGCCAGTGGTGCGAGCGCCTTACAGGAAATTATTTACGGTGTGATTCCGCAGGTATTACCTCTGTGGATTTCCTATGTGTTGTATCGCTTCGAGTCCAATGTGCGCTCTGCCACGGTAGTAGGCATGGTAGGGGCCGGTGGGATTGGGGTGATGCTGTGGGAAGCCATTCGAGGTTTTCAATTCACGCAGAGTGCCGCCATTTTGTTGATCATCATCGTTGTGGTGAGTGTGATTGACATGATCTCGCAGCGTCTCCGACGTTTGTTTACCTGATCACACAGGAGAAGGCAGGAAACTGCCTTTTACGTTACATGAACTTGTCTAGACAGGATGGCCCCATTTACCAGCAAATCGCGGCCGTATTGCGAGCAGAGCTGGGACGGTATCAGCCAGGGGATTTTCTCCCTAGTGAGATGCGCTTAGCAGAGCGATTCCAGGTGAACAGGCATACCGTGCGTGGTGCGTTACAGGTGCTGGAACAAGAGTCTTGCATCTTGCGTATCAAAGGTAAAGGCGCGCAGATATTGGGAAGTTTGTTGTCGTACCCTTTATCGCAGAGCAGTGCGTACAGCAGTTGGTTTGAAGCGAATGGCCACAACGTACGTACGTGTTTAGTGGCAAAACGCTCAAGGTTGGCAACGGCTGTAGAAGTAGAGCACTTGGCGCTGCAAGACGGTGATGCCGTATTGGAATACAAAACTTTGCGGTTTTTGGAAGGTGAGGCAGTGAGCTTGATTAGTCATTGTTTTGCATTGCGACACCAACTGATGCTGGAGCAGTACCAAAGCGGTTCTATGCGGGATCACTTGCGCAGTTATGGCCACGAATTAGAGCGTGTGTTCAGTGCAATCGGCGCTCGTTTGCCTAACGTAGATGAGGCTGCCCGCTTGCGTATGGCCGTGAATCAACCGGTATTGACCGTAGAAACCTTGTCTAGAGATCAACATGGACACCCCATAGAGCTGGCGTTCACCGTCAGCCGATCAGATCGTTTCCGTTATCACGTAGTGATGTGAGCATGAGGATAGTAGGAAGAAAATGGAACAGAACACAGTAAGTACACGACAGCACTGGATGAAAGTGTTGTCACGAGCAGGTAAGGCTCTGCTGCCATTTCAAGAGCAGTTGTTAGCCACACCACACGAGTTTATTCGCGCCCCCGAAACCGGCATGGTGATGGTACGTGGCCGAGCAGGCGGTACCGGTATGGCGTTTAACGTCGGGGAAACCACCGTTAGCCGTTGCGTAGTGCGTTTGAGTAATGGTTGTGAAGGCTACAGCTATGTGCTGGGTCGCAATATGTTGGTCGCAAAGTTAGCCGCCATTGCGGATGCCTTATTGCAAGGCGAGCAACAAGCACATTGGTTGAGCACACTGATTCAGCCTTTAGAGCAAGCGCAGCAACAGGCGCGTCATGCGCATCAACAGGATGTGGCTACATCCAAAGTCGATTTCTTCACCATGGTACGAGGAGACTAGGATGACACAACCTTCCTTACAAGCCGCATTCAGTAATCCCGTACATCAAGCACAGCAGTGCTTCCGACACATTGCCCAAGCGCTGGCAGAACCAGGTTTGGTAGAGCACATCGCTTTGGTGGATGGCATGGAGGCCTTGGATGCAGCCAGTCACGCCAGCGCCTTGACGCTGTTGGATAGCGATACCCCTATTTGGATTAGCCCTGAGTTGGATTCCGCAGCTTTGCGCCGACACCTGGTTTTTCATTGTGCGTGCCCCATTGTGGAGCAACCTGAAGAGGCGCAATTCGTCTTTATGGGTGCCAATGACACAGCCGTGTTGAGCCGTTTGGATGTGGGTACAGACAGAGATCCTGAATTTTCTTGCACCGTGTTTTTACAAGTGCCTTCCTTACAAAGCGGCATGGCTACTACGTGGTCGGGCCCGGGCATTCAGCATAGTCGCGATGTGCAGTTGCCGATGAGCGCCGAGTTTTGGCAACAGCGTGATGCCATTACCGCCTTTCCACGCGGCGTAGATATTTGTTTTGTAGCGGGACAGGACATGATGGGGTTGCCACGTAGCACCCGCGTTGGCCTGCAGACTAAGGAGTAAGTCATGTATGTAGCAGTTAAAGGTGGCGAGAAAGCCATTGATCATGCGCACCGTCTGTTGGCACAAAAGCGTCGTGGTGACACGGCGGTTCCTGAACTTAGCGTGCGCCAAATTCAAGAGCAGATGCCATTCGCCGTATCGCGAGTCATGACAGAGGCCTCGCTGTACGACCGTCAGCTGGCCGCATTGGCCATCAAACAAGCCGCAGGTGATTTGCTAGAAGCGATTTTCTTGCTGCGTGCGTACCGCACTACCTTGCCACGTTTCATGAATAGCATGCCACTAGAGACCGCAGGCATGGTGATTGAACGCCGTATTTCGGCCACCTATAAAGACCTGCCTGGTGGGCAAATATTAGGCCCTACCTTTGATTACACCCATCGCCTGTTGGATTTTTCGTTGCTGGACGAAACACGTTCTGCCACTGCAGCGGTATCCGAGGACAGCACAGCCGAAGTAGGGCATTGCCCACGGGTATTGGCGTGGCTAGAACAAGAAGGCTTGATGCGTACTGAGCAATCCAGCACCACCATTGTGCCGGACGTGACACGTGAACCCTTGGATTTCCCAAGCAACCGTCAACAGCGTTTGCAAATGCTGGCTCGTGGTGATGAAGGTTTCATGATGGCGCTGGCGTATTCCACACAGCGTGGCTATGGCCGCAATCACCCCTTTGCTGGCGAGATTCGTATTGGCGAAGTAGAGCTGTGGATTGAGCCAGAAGAGCTGGGTTTTGCCGTATGTGTGGGCGATGTGGAAGTGACGGAATGCGAAATGGTGAACCAGTTTATTGGTACTGCCGAGCAAGCCCCTCAGTTCACTCGCGGTTACGGTTTGGCCTTTGGCTACAACGAGCGTAAAGCCATGAGCATGGCGCTAGTAGATCGCGCACTGTGTGGTGAAGAGTTAGGTGAGGAAATTCTCTCGCCTGCGCAACAAGAAGAGTTTGTGCTGATGCACAGCGATAACGTTGAAGCAGCAGGGTTTGTGGCTCACCTGAAATTGCCACACTACGTAGATTTCCAATCCGAGTTGGAACTGATTCGCAAAATGCACAAACCCGATGCTTCGGGCGTGGCAAAGCAGGAGCAAGAAGCATGAATGCATTAACTTCCCAAGAAATGGCGGCACAAAGCGAAGGCTACAACTTCGCTTACCTAGACGAACAAAGTAAACGCATGATTCGTCGTGCCTTGCTGAAAGCTATTGCTATCCCAGGTTATCAAGTGCCATTTGGTGGCCGTGAAATGCCGCTGCCGTACGGCTGGGGTACGGGCGGTATTCAGGTAACTGCGTCTATTTTGGGCCAAGATGATGTGCTGAAAGTGATTGACCAAGGGGCAGATGACACCACTAATGCGGTATCTATTCGTCGCTTCTTTGCGGCGACTGCTGGTGTGAGCACGACGGAACAAACCCAAGCCGCCACCATTATTCAGACGCGTCACCGTATTCCTGAGTACGCGCTGCAAGCAGGGCAGATCATGGTGTTTCAGGTACCTATCCCTGAGCCGTTGCGCTTTATCGAGCCCTCGGAAACGGAAACCAAAACCATGCACGCACTGAACGACTACGGTGTGATGCACGTGAAGCTGTACGAAGATATCGCAACCTACGGCCACATTGCGACGGCCTACGCCTACCCCGTGCTGGTGGATGACCGTTACGTGATGGATCCGTCACCCATCCCTAAATTTGATAACCCCAAATTGAACCAAAGCCCTGCATTGATGCTGTTTGGGGCTGGGCGTGAAAAACGTATTTATGCTTTGCCACCGTATACCGATGTGCAGAGTCTGGATTTTGAAGATCACCCCTTTAGTTTGCCTACATGGGATGGCGGCTGCGTGATTTGCGGTAGCCACGACTCTTACTTGGACGAAATTATTGTGGATGACAACGGTACGCGCGAACTGGTGTGTTCCGATACGGATTATTGTGCCCAGCGTGTGGCAGAGCAGGAGCAGCAGGTATGACAAGGTTGCAAAACAATGAGGCAGTGCCACTGTTACAGGCACGCCAAGTATCACGATTGTTTGGGCATGAGAAAGGCTGCCAAAACGTATCCTTCGATTTATACCCCGGCGAAGTATTGGGCATTGTGGGGGAGTCTGGTTCCGGTAAGTCCACGCTGTTAAGCGTGTTGTCTGGTCGTTGTGCGCCTACCGATGGTCAAGTGCTGTTTTCTACACCAGAAGGCACACAACAAAGCTTGTACGACAGCACCGAAGCCGAGCGCCGCACCTTGCTGCGTACGCAATGGGGCTTTGTAGAACAGAATCCGCGTGATGGTTTGCGTATGAGCGTATCGGCGGGTGCCAATATTGGTGAACGTCTGATGGCTCAAGGCGTACGCAACTACAGCGAATTGCGTGCTCGTGCTTTGGAATGGCTGCAAAACGTAGAAATTGATGGCTCTCGAATTGATGATTTACCGCGCACCTTTTCTGGCGGTATGCAGCAACGTTTACAGATTGCACGAAACCTAGTGTCAGGCCCACGTTTGGTGTTTATGGATGAACCAACGGGTGGTTTGGACGTATCGGTGCAAGCGCGTTTGTTGGACATGCTACGACGTTTGGTGCGTGAGCTTAATTTGGCGGTAGTAATTGTCACGCATGATTTAGCTGTAGCCCGTTTGTTGGCAGACAGATTGTTGGTGATGCGACGCTCGCATGTGGTGGAAAGTGGTTTGACCGATCAAATTCTGGACGATCCACAACACCCCTATAGCCAGTTGTTGGTGTCTTCTGTTCTGCAGCCCTAGGAGCCAGTTGTGAGTCCCATTCTTGAAGTTAGTCATTTGTCTAAACAGTTCACCTTGCACCAACAGCAAGGCGTAGTGCTGCAAGTTTTGCATGATGTGAGCTTTGCCGTGCAGCCGGGTGAGTGTGTGGTATTAGCTGGCCAGTCCGGTGCTGGTAAGTCTACGTTGATGCGCACGCTTTATGGTAACTACCAAGCCGAGCATGGCAGCATTGCGGTGCATCACCAGAATAAAACGGTGGAGCTGGTACAAGCAGATCCGCGTCTGATCATGCAATTGCGTAAACAAACCATTGGTTATGTGAGCCAATTCTTGCGGGTGATTCCACGTGTGTCGTGCTTGGATGTGGTGATGGAGCCGGCTTTGCTGCGCGGCGAACCTACCGAGCAAGCGCAAGCCCGAGCCGAGCAGTTGTTAACCCGCTTGAACATTCCTCAACGCCTGTGGTCATTGGCGCCTGGCACCTTCTCAGGTGGTGAGCAGCAGCGCGTCAATATTGCACGCGGTTTTATGGTGTTCTGGCCTTTGTTGCTGTTGGATGAGCCTACCGCTTCTTTAGACGATAAAAACCGTCAGGTGGTGTTGGCGCTCATCAATGAAGCCAAGCAGGCCGGTTCGGCCATTGTAGGAATCTTTCACGATGCCATCGCTCGCGAAGCGGTTATGGATCGTTATGTAGAACTGAATGTACAGGAGTCCAGCCATGTTGCATGAGCAGATACTGAATAATGCACAGATCGTGCTTGCAGATGAAGTAATACGTGGCTGCGTGGTGCTAGAAAATGGTCGTATACGCGATATTTCTACTACACAAAGCCAGTCACCTGCGGCGCAAGATATGCAGGGTGATTTCTTGATGCCAGGTTTTATTGAGCTGCATACCGATAACCTAGAGCGCTATATGAACCCACGCCCCGGTGTGGATTGGCCTTCTAGTGCAGCGGTATTGGCGCACGATGCCCAGTTGGTAAGTTCAGGCATCACAACGGTGTTTGATGCCTTGTCTATTGGCGATGTGAGTCCTAAACAAACGCGCTTAGCGCAGTTGCCTAAGATGATTGAAGCCATTGGGCAGGGTGTGCGTGATGGGCTAACACGTTCAGATCATTTGCTGCATTTGCGTTGTGAAGTGAGCCATGAACTCACACTGCAAATGTTTGAAGAGTTGGTGGATCACGAGTTGGTGCGACTGGTGTCGGTGATGGATCACACACCGGGTCAACGTCAGTTCGTGAAGATAGAAAAATACCGTGAGTACTACCAAGGTAAATACCATTTAAGCGATGCTGAAATGGAAGCCTTTATCCATAAGCAAACGACTAACGCAGCCAAGTACAGCGAAGAGTTTAGAAAGTCCATTGTGGGCATGTGCCAAAGCAAAGGCATCGCGTTGGCAAGTCACGACGATGCTACAGCTGATCATGTAAATGAGTCTGCTGCGGCTGGTATGACTATTGCTGAATTCCCCACCACACGTGAAGCGGCTGACTTGAGCCACAAGCTGGGGTTGAACGTGTTGATGGGGGCACCGAACATCGTGCGTGGTGGTTCGCATTCAGGCAATATTGCTGCTGCTGAATTAGCACGCCACGGTGTCTTGGATATTTTGTCCAGCGATTACTACCCCTCCAGCTTGCTACAAGCGGTGCATGGGTTAGCCACGATGGAGCAGGGTTATAGCTTGCCACGTGCAGTTTCTACCGTAAGCTTGGCACCTGCAACTGCAGTGGGCTTACATGACCGTGGCGAGATCGTGGTAGGTAAGCGGGCTGACCTGATACAAGTCAAAGACTTGGGCAAGCAGTTCATTGTGAAGCAAGTATTTAGCCAAGGTCAGAGGGTGTACTAATGCAAGGAAAATTGGTCTACATGGTTGGGCCGTCCGGTAGTGGTAAAGACAGCGTGCTGGCAGCGCTGGCAGCTGATTTACCACCGGATTGGGTCATCATGAAGCGTGCGGTTACGCGCGAGGAAAACCCTGCCAATGCCTATGCGGAATACCTCAGCCACGAGGTATTCCGCCAGCAACAACGGCAAGGTGCTTTTGCGTTGAGCTGGGAAGCTCATGGCCTGATTTATGGCATACGTTCTGAATTAGATACGCATTTGCAGGCAGGGAAGTTGGTGCTGGTGAACGGTTCCCGAGAGCATTGGGAGCAGGTGAAACAACGCTATGAACAGGCTTCTTTGGTGTGGCTCACTGTCGCCCCCGAACTATTGCTGCAACGTTTACAGTTGCGGGGTAGGGAATCGGTAGACGCCATCACCTTGCGTGTGCAGCGCAATCAGCAAATGGAGCAACAGTTTCGTCACCGCTTAGGCGCGAATCCCGCACATAATGTGTATATGCTGGATAACTCGCAGGCCTTGGATCAAACCGTCGCCAATTTGCGAGTACAGTTACAGCAATGGCATAAGCAAAGTGTGATGAGGAAAGCGGGATGAAGTTGCGGTTTTTAGGTACGGGAGATTCGGCGCAGGTGCCAGTCTATAACTGTGATTGCCCCGCCTGTGTACGTGCGCAGCAAGATCACAGTTGGTATAGGCGTCCGTGCAGCGCGGTAATAGAATGCGGCGATCAGCGCTGGCTGATTGATTCTGGCCGCATGGACCTTACCGAGCTGTTTCCTCCCGGTAGCCTAAATGGCATTTTGCAAACGCATTACCATGCAGATCACGCCCAAGGTCTTTTGCATTTGCGTTGGGGCGTCAATTGCCGCATTCCTGTATATGGTCCAGAGGATGAAAAAGGGTTTGCCGATCTTTTTAAGCATTCGGGTATTTTGGACTTTTCAGCGACATGGTCGGCGTTTGAGCAACGCCAATTGGGTGCTATGCAGGTCACCGCTATTCCGTTGCAGCATTCCAAGCCTTGTTTGGGCTATGTGTTCAGCCACGAGGGTAAACATATCGCCTATTTGACCGATACCGTGGGGCTGCCGCCAGACAGTCTGGCGTATCTGCAAACCTTAGCGTTGGACTATTGCATTGTGGATTGCTCACATCCGCCGCAAGACACGCCCCCACGCAATCATAATGACCTCAATATGGCGTTAGCCATCGGTCAGCAACTGACCGTAAAGCACCTAGTGCTCACTCATATCAGCCATCAGGTAGACGCTTGGTTGATGGAAAACCCTGAAACCTTAAGCGATAGTGTTTTGCTGGCAAAAGATAGCGGTATGATTGCGGTGTAACACCTTTTTCACTGTTCTTATTGGGCACTTTTTATGTCATTGCATATACGCAAAATTACCAGCGAGGATTACCCCGCTTGGCGCCAATTATGGGCTGGGTACCATGATTTCTATCAGAACAACATCAGTGATGAGGTAACGCAGCAGACATGGTTGCGCATCATGGATGAAAACAGCCCCGTACAGTGCATTGTGGCAGACAGTGCAAAAGAAGGGGTGATAGGTATGGCCAATTACATCTTGCATGATAGTACCTGGGCCATAGAGCCTATTTGCTACTTGCAAGACATGTTTGTGAAGCCTGATGTACGAGCTAAAGGCACAGGCGCAGCGATGTTGGATTGGTTGAAAGCACAGATGACCGAACAAGGTTGGGCACGTCTGTATTGGTTGACCAAAGAAACTAATTACCGTGCCAGAGGGCTATACGATAAATACACACCGCACAGCGGGTTTGTGCGCTATGTGGTTGTGAATGAAAATCTAGCTAAATAAGCGGTAATACGTTGTAGAAAGCGGCGATGCGGCAATGAGTCGCAACGCCGCTTTTTTAGGGTGGCGACAGTGCACTGCAAGGGGCGGCTTACACGGTTTTATCGTGACAAAGGTAGTGGTAGTATGACTGCTTGAAGTACAGCAGGGAGTGCTAGCGTGAGTAAACAGGCTAGGGAAGTACAGCAGTTACGACGTATGAAAATCATCGCATTGGCGTTATTGGCCAGTACGTTATCGGGTTTCATACTCAGTCATCATATGGGTGGTCAGGGTATTTGGGCATGGGTGCGGGCTTTCTGTGAAGCCGCAACCGTTGGTGCACTGGCAGACTGGTTTGCGGTGGTGGCGCTGTTTAAACATCCTTTAGGTATTCCTTTCCCCCATACTGCGATTATTCCGCGCAAGAAAGACAACTTAGGCCAGAGCTTGGCGGTCTTTGTGCGCGATCATTTCTTAGATCCACAACAGCTATTAGATAGGCTTAAAGCATTAGACCCTGCAATGCGCATAGGGCAGTGGCTAAGCCAACCCGAACAAGCGCAGCGCTTAAGCCGCTGGACGCGCCAAAGTTTATTACCCGCCTTAGATTTATTGGACGAACGTGCTGTGAAGGCCGCCTTGTTGGATGCACTACGGTCGCGCCTAGCCAACTGGAATATGGCGGGTACGGCACATGAAGTGCTGAGCCTCTTAACTAAAGACGGTCGCCATCAAGTGTTGCTGGATGAAAGCTTGCGGCAGTTGGGCGGCTATCTGGACAGTAGTGATGTCAAACTTCGTATCGCCAAAATGATGACCCGGCATGCTGAGCGCGAATGGCCCAAACTACTGAAAATGGTAGATGTGGTGAGCTCGGTAGAGGATATTTCTAAAAGACTTTCGGAACGTTTAGCGGCTGCGTTGGTCGCGGAGCTACAGGATGTGCTGCAAGAACCAGACCACCCACTGCGTCGTGATTACGAGGCATGGGTGGGGGAATATATAGAGCGCTTGGGTAGCGATCCCGATCTCATTCGCCAGATAGATAACATCAAGCAGCAAATACTAGAGCATCAGCACGTACAAGCGTATTTGGACAGCGTGTGGCGCGACATTATGCAATTGCTGAAAAATGACCTGTCTAGTGAGCAATCGACCATTTCACAGCATTTGGAAACGCTATTTCAAGGGCTAGGGCAGCGCTTACAGGCGGATGACGCATTGCGTGATGCTTTGAACCAGCATTTACTGGAAAGCGCGGCTAGCATGGCAGGTAGTTTGCGTACAGGCGTCACCGAACACATTACCCGTACCGTGCGTAATTGGGATGAAAAACACTTAGTGCGCGAACTAGAGTTAAGCGTAGGGAGCGACCTGCAATACATACGCTTTAGCGGCACCTTAGTCGGTGGTGTGATTGGTTTACTGTTGCACGCCTTGGTGCTGTGGTGGACGGCATTCTCTGGCTAGGACAGCAAGTTTTTCATGGTCTGTAAGAACTGGGGATTGGCCGCAATGTGATTGTTGATGCGCGTCCAGTCCCTAAACTGAGCCCCATTTTGGCTAAAGAAATACCCGGGCGCGAAAATAATCTTCTTTTCCATGCCCTTGCGTATGGTCTTTTTATCAAAGCGTAAGCCGGGAAAACGCACCCAGAAATACAAGCTGTTATCCGAGTAGTGGAAAATCTCGCCGCCTAGCGCCTCTATGTGATCACGGCTTTTCTGGCAGACGGTGCTCAACTGTTTTGTGAAATGGCGTAAGTGTTGGGGGTATGATTTGCTGGCCAGAATCCTATGAATAAAACGCTCGGAGTATTCAGAGCTATTAATATGGATGATGGCCTTGAAGTCTGCCAGTCTATTAATGAGTTCGTGATTGCCCACGATAAAGCCAACGCGAATTGAGGGGCTAATGATCTTAGAAAAACCTCCCACATACAAATGGTGGCTGAAATCACTGCCCGAGCATAAACGGCGCTTACTTTGGGTATAGGCAGAAAATATGTCGTTCTCAATCAGCAAGCAGTTGTACTGAGCGCAGAGTGTATTAATGCGCTGTAGTTTCTCGTCGCTGATATGAGTGCCAGTTGGGTTGTGCGCAATACTTTGCGTGAAGAACATCGCTTTGGGGTGTTGCCGCAAGCGTTCCTCTAAGACTTGGCAATCTGGCCCATCGGCCAAGCGTGGAATATCAATGATTTTGCAGTGTGCTAACTGCAGCTTCTTGAGTAGCGGGTAATACACGGGGGAGTCCACCAGCACCGGCGTATTGCTACGTACAAAGAAGCGGATGATTAAATCAATCGCATCATTCACCCCGTTATTCAGCAGAATATTGTCAGGGGTGAGGCTCATCTTGAGCGTACCCAGCGTTTTCGCTAGCTTCTCACGCAAGGGCAGAAAACCGTACTTATTGCCGTAGCGCAGCAGCTTTTCGTTTTCTTCTTGTAGTGCGCTTTGCAACAAACGGTTTAGGGGTAAATCCCTAAACCACTCTTTGCTGGGATAGCCATCGCCCACGTGTAATACGTCACCAAAATTCTCTAGCTGGCGGCGCATTAGCCATAGCTCGTCTATGTCATCAATGTCGATGGTAGCGAAGTGAGCCGTGCTTTCTGAGAGCTGTTCGGTGATGAAAAAACCGGATCGAGAACGCGAGTGAATCAGCCCATCATCTACCAGTTTTTCCAATACGGTGATGATGGTGTTCTTAGAGACCGAGTACTGTTCAGCCAGTATTCGAATAGAGGGTAGTTTCTCGTTGTCCTTGTACAGTCCGGACTTAATTTGGTAGGCCAGGGTCTGATGGATTTTCTCGTATAACTGCTTGTGTTGCGTCGCCATGCACTAGCCCTGATCGTAAATCTGTCTGCAAAAACTGTACCTTGTTTGCCAATATTCTGCATCTTACATTACTGGCTGTTAATAGTAACAAGAAGATCGGAGCTGCTTATGAATTCCAAACTACCTAATTTCCGTTCCCTGTCCGTTGCGGAACGTCTGGACGAAATCTGCAAAATAGCAGACCTGTCTGCAGCAGAAAAAGCCTTGTTGGCTGAAGATGGCGCCCTGCCTATGCAACTGGCTAGCAGCATGATTGAAAACGTCGTGGGCAAATTTGAGTTGCCTATGGGTATTGCTGCTAACTTCACCGTGAATGGCCGTGATTGCTTGATCCCTATGGTGGTGGAAGAGCCTTCTATCGTGGCTGCTGCGTCCTACATGGCAAAATTGGCACGTGATAACGGTGGGTTCCGTACCAGCAGCACAGAGCCTATGATGCGTGCGCAAGTACAAATCGTGGGTGTAGAGTCCGTACAAAAAGCGCGTGAAGCCTTGTTGGCTAACCGTGAACAGATCATCGAACTGGCTAACACTAAAGACAAGTTCCTGATCAGCTTGGGCGGTGGTTGTAAAGATATTGAAGTACACGTATTTGAGAACAGTGCAGTAGGCCCAATGGTGGTGATGCACTTGATCGTGAACGTGTGTGACGCCATGGGTGCAAACACCGTGAACACCATGGCTGAAACCGTGACACCGTTGGTAGAGAAACTGACAGGCGGCCAAGTGCGTCTGCGTATCTTGTCTAACTTGGCTGACTTGCGTTTGGCGACAGCTGAAATGACCGTGCGCCCAGACCAGCTGAAACAAGAAGCCTTCTCTGGCGAAGAAGTGATTGATCGTATGTTGGAAGCTTATGAGTTTGCAGCGATTGACCCATACCGTGCAGCGACTCATAACAAAGGCATCATGAACGGTATTGACCCTGTGATCGTGGCTACTGGTAATGACTGGCGTGCTGTTGAAGCAGGTGCTCATGCTTACGCTGTGAAAGACGGTCGTTACACCTCCTTGAGTCAATGGCGTAAAGACGAGAATGGCAACTTGGTAGGCCGTATCGAATTGCCTATGGCTGTAGGCCTGGTAGGTGGCGCAACGAAAACTCACCCACTGGCACAGTTGTCCTTGAAATTGTTGGGCGTGAAGTCCGCCAATGAATTGGGTGAAATTGTGGCAGCCGTTGGTTTGGCTCAGAACATGGCTGCGATGCGTGCTTTGGCAACAGAAGGTATCCAACGTGGTCACATGGCACTGCATGCTCGTAATATTGCCGTGGTTGCCGGTGCAGAGTCTCACGAAGTAGACGAAATCGTAGAGCAAATGGTGGCAGAAAAAGACGTACGTAATGACCGTGCTCGTGAGTTGTTGGAGCAACTGCGCGCGCGTTAATAGCCTATATGTGCTTGTTGGTGGGTCGGCTCACAAGGTCGGCCTGCCATTTTAAGGAGAGTCATCGTGGAGAAGACCATGAACAATAACAGTGCAGACGCAACGTCTGCATCCACGGAAACGCAGGTACCAGGGGATCTGGTAGAAGTTTGGGGTGATACCGTTAGTTATGCCCAGTTAGTAAAGGCCATTCTGATCGGTATTGTGCTAAGTACAGCCACCTTTTATTTAGGGCGTTGGTTCTTGCTGCCACGCGTATCTGAACCGGCTTTAGCTCATGCGTACAGCATGTTGTTTGGCTTGTTTGGATGTTTGTTGGCGGGTTTTGTATGTGCCAAAATGTTCAGCCCTAAACGCGAAATCCTGCAACCTGATGAGCAAAGTATGGAGTGGTTTGACCACCTAGTTGCTCAATGGAAAGAAGAGGGTAGAGAGTTGGGTGATGTGACACAGGTACCTGAGTCCGTCAAACAAGAGCTAAAAGAGCTGAATCTCTACGACGCATTTCTTCAAAAACAAAAAGAACAATAATAGGAGGCTTACATGGAAGTTTTTATTGAGCAGTTTCTCTATGCCTTTGCCTTTGGGTTGGCGGGTGCCGTACTGTTTTCAGCCATCGGTTTAATTTCCGGTACGGATGAAACCACTACCTTAGCGCCGCTGACCTTATTGGTGATTTTGTTGGGTGCTCCTCCTGTTGGTGTGTTCACCTTCTGGATGTCGGCAGCCATTGCCAAGCACATGACGCACGCGATTCCTACGGCATTGCTGGGTATTCCAGGTGACACCTTGGCGACACCGCTGGTATCGGATGCCAATGCCATGCGTCAGTTAGGGGCCCCGCACATCGCGTTGCGTAAGATGATTTCCGGGGCGATTATCTCGGCTTTCATCGCCGTACCTAGCGCCATGCTGTTTGCATCCTTGTTGGCACCCTTTGGCGGCACCATCACCAAATTCGCCCCCTGGATTTTTGCCTTTGCGGCCATTCTGATTACATGGTTCTCGCCAGGTAAAGTCGCTTCCACCATGCTGTTGATTCCTTTTGTGTGCTTGATCATTGCACTGCAAAGTTTCACTGCAAAATTCGATGTTAAATTGTCGGTGAGCTACTTCTTAGGTATTGCGATTGGTCCATTGATTGCGGATCTGTTCACTGTGTTTTCCCCTCAAGGTAAAAAACACATGCGTCGTGATCGCGTAAACCAGTTGTCTATCGCACCAGAACTGAAAAGCTGGGATGGTTACTTCCCTAGCCCATTCAAAGTGCTGGATAAACAGCAAATCAAATGGACAGGTATTACCTCGGTAATTTCCAGCGCGACCTTTGTGTTCAGCCCTGTAGCCATGACAGTAGCGCTGGGTGAGTTTGTGGCATCGCGCTTCAAACAAATCTACCAACGTTTAACCACCAGCTTGGCCGTTAAAAACGGTGTGACTGAATCCACCTATATTGCCGAAGCGCTGATTCCGCTGGTAGCTTTTGGTTTGCCACTGAGTCCCGTAGCGGCTGGCCCTGCAGCGCCCTTGTTTAACGCACCACCGGTGTACACCGTTGGGGGCGATGGCGTAGAGCCGTTTAACTTGCACAACTTGTTAAGCCAATGGGAATTCCTGGGCTACGGCATGTTGTCCGTGTTGATCGCTGCGATTGTGGCCTACCCATTTGCCATGAACTATGCTCGTCGTGCCGCGCTGTTCGTGTCCAAGCGCATTAGCCATGAAGCCATTATTGCTACCTTTGTTGGCCTGATTGTGGTCATCAGTTTGTGGGAAGGTGGTATTCTTGGTCTGTTGGTTATTCTGACCATGGGTCTAGTGGGCGGCATGCTATCACGCCATTTTGGCTTTAATACTGGCTGCCAGTTCATGGGTTACTACATGGCGATTTTGACAGTTCCGGCTTTATTGGCATTGGTAGGATGAGATGAGCGATACATACGTTAGACTCACTGAAGTGGGCGCGAGAGACGGCTTGCAAAACGAGAAAGCCGTCATCACCTTGGAACAACGACTGACCTTTCTAGAGCATCTAGTAGAGTGCGGTTTTCCAGCTATAGAAGTGGGCGCGTGTGTGTCGCCTAAGTGGGTGCCGCAAATGGTGCAAAGCGATGAACTATACCAACGGCTGGTAAAGCCCGAAGGTATAGACTTCAGCTTGCTCACACCCAATCAAAAAGGCTTTGAGGCAGCGGTAGCTGTGCAATGTAAAGAGGTGTCTATCTTTACAGCGGCTTCCGAGAGCTTTGTGCAAAAGAATATCAACAGCACCATTGAAGACAGCTTGGCACGCTTTGCAGATATCGCTGCACAAGCCAAAGAGCTGGGCATCAAAGTGCGTGGCTATGTGTCTACCATTGTGGACTGCCCTTACGATGGCCCAACCGATCCAGCCAAAGTCGCTTACGTGGCTAAAAAACTGTACGACATGGGTTGCTACGAAGTATCACTGGGTGACACCATCGGTACGGGTACGCCAGAACGCATTCGTACAGTCTTAAAGCATTGTAGTGATGTGATCCCCGTCGCAGCGTTGGCAGGCCACTACCACGACACATACGGTATGGCGATTGCCAACATCTATGCGTCGCTAGACTTAGGCTTGCGTAGCTTTGATGCGTCGGTAGCAGGCTTGGGCGGTTGCCCGTATGCTAAAGGTGCATCTGGCAACGTGGCGACTGAAGATGTGGTGTATTTGTTAGAAGGTTTAGGTCTACAAACCGGCGTTAATAAAGAAGCCATGCTCAAAGCAGGGCAGTACATTAGCCAAGTGTTGGGACGTCAAAATCAGTCCAGATTTGTACAGGCAACCTGCTCCGCATAAGCTAGTATTCTGCTTGCAGTACCAGAAGGCCCACAACAATGTTGTGGGCTTTTTTTGTTTGTAAAAGTCAATCTGTGAATGCTGATAGGTGGCCAAGGGAATCCCTTATACCGAAAGTGTAGTTTTGCTCGTAGCATCATGCCGGAAAGAGAAAGTCGCGGTTTCACCGCAGGGCACATGCTTTACCCAAACCTTGGTGTTGAGGCAGACGTATTTACATTAACCAGCAATAAAGACCTTAAGGATGCTGCCATGCTGCAATTCTATTTAGTATTTGTAGGCATTACGTTGTTCGTGAACGGAGTACGGATCTATAACAGTTACGCCACGGATACGAGCAAACATATAGGCATTAAAGATGCCGCCGTGGTGAATCTATTTACCGGCATTATGGGTGTGGTGTTGCTGACAGTCATGGTGGTGCGTTCAACCACTACAGGAGATAGCCTAGCACCAGCTGCGTATTCTGGATTGTTTGTGCTGACCTATATCTGGTTGGCCATCAATGCGTTTACGGGGGCAGACGGTAAAGCGTTTGGCTGGTTCTGTCTATTGGTGCCATTCATCGGTATCCCCGTAGCTATTTTGACCTTCTTGTCGGCGGTGACTGGCTTTGATTATTGGATGGTGTTTAGCTGGCTGGCCTGGTCTGTGTTGTGGTTCATGTTCTTTTTGCTGTTAGTGTGCCAGTTGCCTATAGGCAGGCTGACAGGTGTGGTGACGGCAGCGCAAGGGATTACGACAGCGTTGATGCCTGCGTTGTTGAACTTCTGGGGCATTATTTAAAGGTAGGACGTTCAGGCTGATTGCACGGGGAAGTTGAGTGGGTCAACTTCCCCGTTTTGTTTTTTTATGATGTTCATGTAGCAGCTCATCGAGGTGAGAGTGCTGTTGTTATAGGCTCTCTATAGCAAGATGAAGCAGTCTATGTTGGGAGTGAAAGCCCGCTTATCAACAACTATCTGCCGTAGTCTTAGGCTGCGAAAGTATTTTTTAATTTGTACACCAAATAAAAAAACACTTCCCTCCGCCTTCCCTTCATAGCTTGCCACGAGCTTTAGATAGGTCGCTACTGGGGGTTAAGTATATTTCTGTAGTAGAGACATGGAAATGTTCAACTCCCAAGGTTGGTAAGCTTTATGGCCGCTACACATACAGAAAATCCCATCTCTAAAGAAAGGGCGGTAACTCTCTCAGTATCAGGGGACGGAGAGGAAACTTTTTTGATTTGGTGTCTCAAATCACAAAAAGTATTCCTGCAGTCCCCCAGCGTGTGCGATGAATATGACAGAAGCCTCGGTCTTCCCAGAGCAGAGTTCCATTGTAGGAATGCTCCTAAAGTGGGTAGGAATTTTTCAGTAGCACTTAAGAAAAAAAAACGGCTGCCGTTATCACAACAGCAGCGTGCTCAGGCTGGGTTTTAACAGGTTGATCACGTGATGGGAGCAAAATTTTTTGTGATGCCCCCTAAAGCTTTAGTGATGTATGTCGTAAACAAGTTAATACAGGAAATAGCGCAGCACCCACCACTACAGTGATGGTTAAGGCGCTACCTAAACAGGGCTTTCCTGATTAACTAGCAGTTAAGTGCTGCAATTTTCCTCAAACAGGAGTCATTCATGTCTGTTATTAATACTAACTACTTGGCGCTGGTTTCTCAGAACAACCTGACCAAATCCCAAAACTCCCTGGGCACCGCTATTGAGCGTTTGTCCTCCGGTCTGCGTATCAACAGCGCAAAAGACGACGCTGCTGGTCAAGCGGTTGCTAACCGTTTCACAGCCAACATCAACGGTCTGAAACAAGCTGCTCGTAACGCTAACGACGGTATCTCTATTGCTCAGACAACTGAAGGTGCGTTGAACGAAATCAACGAAAACTTGCAGCGTATTCGTACACTGACAGTTCAAGCTACAACTGGTACTAACTCTGCAAAAGACTTGGTTTCCATCAACGAAGAGGTTGTTGCTCGCGTTCAGGAAATCAACCGTGTTTCCGAGCAGACTCAGTTCAACGGCGTTAAAGTTTTGGATAAAGGCGTACAAGACCTGCAAATTCAGGTTGGTGCACACGATAACGAAACTATCACTATCAAACTGGCAGAAACAAACTCCTCCGAGTTGTTCACTACTACTGGCTTGAAAGACATTACTGCAGCTACAGATCCTAAAGGTGCAACAGGTATCTTGGCTTCTTACACAGCGGCAACTCCAGCTGTTCCAGGTTCAGGTACTGCTGCAGGTACACCAGCAGGTGAAGAGAAGGCAGCTGTTGCAGAAGGTCTGTTGGCTGAAATTGATGCAGCTATCTCTAAAGTTGATAGCCAACGTAGTGGCTTGGGTGCGATTCAGAACCGTTTCCAATCTACTATCACTAACCTGAACAACACAGTGAACAACCTGTCCTCAGCTCGTTCACGCATTGAAGACGCTGATTACGCAGTTGAAGTGTCCAACATGACTCGTGCTCAGATTCTGCAGCAAGCTGGTACATCGGTCTTGGCGCAAGCTAACCAAGTACCTCAGACAGTATTGTCTCTGCTGCGTTAATCAGATGAATTAGCGTACTAAACCTACGCTGTCTGACACGCCTGGCGCTTTGTTATCAATAGATAATAAAGCGCCTTTTTGTTTTTTTGCTGTTTGTAATTGGAGTGTATGTAATGGCTCGTTCTGCGCAGAAGCGTTCGTTGACTGTAGCGCCCATCGATCAGTCGGTAAAAGCAGTAATGAAGCTACTGCAGAATACTCAGTTTGACGCTGCCCGAAATCAGCTGTTGGCATTGCGTGAGAAACATCCAGAGAATGCTCAGGTTATGGCCTTAGAAGGTTATACGTTGCACAAGCTGGATCGGATTCCTGAGGCTATAAAAGCCTATGAATGCGCACGTGAGGCAGGCTGGCAAACTGTTGAGCTATTAGTAGATTTGGCGCGATGCTTCAATAAAGCAGAAAAACCAGCAGATGCATTAATGGCACTAGAACTGGTGCTTAAAGAGCAACCCAACCATAGCATTGCATTGTCGCTCAAAGGGGATGCTCACAATCAATTGGCAGAGCCTTTATTGGCTCGGGATGCCTACCAAGCAGCTTTGAAACTAGACCCTAGCAATGTTCGTTTGTATATCAAGTCAACCAATTTAATGTCGTTGGATGATCCTGACGTTGCGGCTAATGTTTTAACGGAATATATAGAGAAAACTGAACTGCCTCCATTAGAAGAGGCGTTAGCGTTAGCGACGTTAGGGAAGCTATGCTTAGATAAAGGCGATGATGAGGGCGCTTTTGACTACTATCACCGTGCTAATTCATTGATGGATGCTAGCTTGGACCCTGTGGGGGCTGAGCAAGAAAATGAGCTAGTCATTAGGCAGCGGTTTTTTACGCCAGAGGTCTTTAAGACTCTGTCGCCGTTTGGATTGCCTGATGTCCCACAAATTATCATTATGGGTATGTCGCGCTCAGGTAAGAGCTTGCTAGAGTCTCTGTTTAGTGGTGTGAAAGGTGTGAGTCTAACAGGCGAGAGCAATTTTCTATTTGAATATAGCCAAGCTCACCAAGAGGGATATGCCGATTCCGTGGAGTGGTTAAAGCAGCAAACACCAAAAAAAGTCCGAGAGTTGGCCGAAGGATATGTAGAAAAACTGGGTACGGATTCAATCAAAATCAGTACATTGCCTGACGATTTGTGGAATCTGGGTTGGCTGGGCTTATGGCTGCCAAACGTACCTATTATTTTCTGCGTACGTGATGTGTTAGATCTAGGTGTGACAGGGTATTTTCAACAATACAAAGTCACAACAGGTACACGTCCTAGCTATAACTTGCATGCCTTAGGTAAGCAAATTGCGTGCTTTGAGAAAATGATGGAGCACTGGGCACAAGTATTGCCTAACCCTATCTACTTAGTTGAGTATGAAGAGTTGGTACGTAACCCCAAAGGGGTAATGGATAATCTGTTGTCTGGCTTAGGTTTGCAGCAAGAAAAAACCTACGAAGAAATCACGTCTGAGAATGCATCCATGGTGGGAGCTGTAGGCCCCATTAAGTCTGTTGCCTCTGCAATGCCGTTAACTGACCAGTTTGTAGGTTTTGGTCAGCGCTTTATCGACAAGCTGCAACCCTTGGTTGATGGCTATCAGAGCATTGTGGAGCAGTTTCCGCGTAAAGCAGTTCCTATGGCGGTTAGCTGCGCTTTGCCTGCAGTATTAAAAACCGATAAACCTAATCTGGCCGAGATTGCTGAGTTCTCTTGGACCTTACCCAAGGCGCTAACAGTCGTTGATAACGGCGGTTGCTTGTTGCGCGACGAGAAAACAGCAGAGCTGCTTGTTTCTAAAGCCGTGGGTTTGGTGGTGTTTGACCCTGCGGGTGATTTGGCGATACCAACTGAGTTGCAGCAAAACCCACAATTGCAATGTGTGAAGCAAGCCGCTTTGGGAGCAGGGCAGCCTGGCACCTTATATGCGTGTTTAGATGCGCAGTACAACAGTACTATTGAGCCGTTGCCTGAGGCCCAGTTACTAGGCAGACAGCGTCAGTCAGCCATGGTGTTGGCAAAGCTGCCTATCAATACCTTTGCGCTGGATGCCATTGGCGGTTTAGAGTCCGTAGATTGGTTAGTGTTAAGTGCTCAACACAACAACGTAGACATATTGCAGCATGGACAGCGTTGTTTATCGCAAGCCTTGGCCATACAGATAGGTATTAATTTCCAGCCTGTATATCACCAGCAAAGTTCTGTTGCTGAGCTGTCTAGTTGGGCGGCACAGAACGGATTTAGATTCTATAAGTTAGTGCATATGCAGTCCGGTTCTAGCATGTTACCTAGAGCGGATGTGGTGTACCAACCAGAAAATACTGAGTTGGATCAAGCGGCTATTTTGTTAGTGCCAGATGAAAATCGTCTAGCAACAATGAGTACTGTGCAGTTGATGCAATTGGCATTTTTGTTAGACACGGTTTATCACATTCATGACTTTAGTTACGCCTTACTGCAGCGTATCGATGTGGCGTTGGCTGAGAGCTATTTAAAGGCCAGAGGCTATTTCACGCGTAAACGTACAGGCCCTCACTACGATCAGTTGCAAGAGGTTCGAGAGGCCTTGTGGTCTGGCGAGCTAGTTGCTACCAAAAAACAAATTAACGAATGGCTGCAGCAGTATCCCTATGACGTGCAGTTGCATCGTTTGGGGGCTGAGCTATCCTCTTGGTCTGGGCATTTATATAAAGCCATTCCTCAGTTAGAAACAGCGATAGAGATAGCGCCTGATGAGTTGACTACTCATTTGACCAGTGTGGAAGTGCTGTTGCGCGCAGGGGTGTGGTGGGAAGCGTATGCCTTGGCGTTACAGTTGCTAGAACGGTTGCCTGGTAGTGCTGAGGTTCGTCGTTTGTATTGGGAAGCCCTGGTTATGCATCCGGTGCCTGAGCAGCAGCACATTGAGCAAGCCATTGCGCAGTTGGCCACTACACCATATTGCACTCATCCTTTATTAGCGGCACGCCAGTATTCGGTAGAGGGCCAGTTGTATGCGGCGAATCAGCAATGGGACCTCGCCTGGGCGGTTCATGATCGAGCGCTTGAGGCATTACAGCCTACGCAAGGGCCTTTGTATGCTGAGGCATTAATGCGTAAGGCTGACAGCTTGTATTTAGCTGGCGAGGTGGATCAAAGTTGCGAGCTATTGTGGCAAGCGAGCTCTATACATCCTTTTTCGCCATATAGCGTGCAGGCTAATCAAAAGTTCATTACTCGATTGTCAGAGGCTACTGATCCTGAACTGTCGAAGTTAGTTCCTATACATGCAGAAACTCAGCGCATGTGGGCAGGCTACCGCAATGACAAACTGCAAGTGGCATTCGGTGACTTTGGCCTACCTTATCAAGGTTTTGAGACCTTGAAGATGGCTGGTTCTAGACCTACGATGCATCGATTGCAAATCTATGGTCTGGAAAAAGACCTTCCTAAAAATGCACGTGCTCTAGATATAGGGTGTAACCACGGTTTCTTGTTGGTAGGCTTAGCGCCGCAGTTGTCCGCAGGTATGGGGTTTGATATCAGCCAGAGTTGTGTGGATGTAGGGAATGCCGTTGCCAAACACATGGGCTATGACCACATTCAACTGAGTAGCCAGCCTTTTGATGAGTTTGTGTGCAAAGAGAAGTTTGATTTAGTGATTGCTTGCGCGGTACACCGGTGGATAGGCGTGCCACTTAAAGAATTTGGCAAGAAACTACTCAGCTACTGCAAACCTGGTGGCATTGTGCTTCTGGAAAGCCAAGGTATGCGTAGCACATGGCAGAAAGAGATAGATTTTGATGCCAAGGCGACCACCATTGCTCAAGTGGGCTTTGAGGTGATCCGCAAAGGTAGTCTGTGTGACGATGGTATTAACTACAGAGAGTTCTGGGTGCTACGCCGCATAACCAAATAAGGCTACATGTTTGATAGTAAAAAGCCCTCAGATATCTCTGGGGGGGGGTTGTATGAGGTGTGCTAACCTGAAGGATGCGCTCTGAAGTGTACAACGTAGTAACGTTGCATCGTGGTAAGGGATGGACGTTTACAGCGTGGGGTGTACAAGCCCCCATTCCTTATAAATAGCCTGCAAATCGCGTGCACCATTAAGCAGCACTTTAGGCCCATTCCAATCCTGATAAAGCTGCTGGTAGCGTTTTCTGTTTTTAGGTGTGGCAATCAGCAGATGTTTAATCATGTTCCACTTGATGCTGTCTTGGGCACCTTCTAACGAACCTATATGTCCGGGTTCAAACAAGCATCGGCGTAGGTATCTAGCTAGACTCAGCGCCGTAGATATATCCATCACAATGATCCCCGTAGCACGCTCTAAGCGTTGTGGCATGCTGACTGAGTAATTACCTTCCATAATCCAGCGGTCTGCTTCTATGGCTGCATCGTGCAAGGCTAGAAACTCGTGGGTGGGTCTAGGTACCCAGTTGCTGTGAGGTTGGTGATACAGCTGATCCAGGTGTGTCAGCGGGATATGCTGTTGCTGGCTGATAGCCACGGCTAACGTAGACTTTCCGCTGTTTGACGGGCCTATGATGCAGATGCGAGGGCCAAGCTGGGCAAGAGTCATGAAAGCAGTAAAAAAGCAGCGAGTGGTTGTGCGCGTATGAACAAACTCAGAGGGCTGGCGGTAGATAAGCGTGAGTGTTATCTAAAGGGCGTTGACCGGATACGGTAGGCTTCTTAGAATGCCAGCCAGATTGTTAATGATGACTACAAAGGAATACATAGCATGATACATCCAGCTCCAAAAGTTGTGGTGGTAGGTGGCGGGATTATGGGGGCTTGTATAGCGTGGAATCTGGCCAAAGCGGGTGCTCAGGTACTAGTGCTAGAGCAGCATGCCGAGCCTGCTAGAGGCGCCACGCAGTGGTCTTATGGCTGGGTAGGAACTGCCAGCGTGTTGCCTAGTGAGGCGCCTCAGGCTTTTGCGCTTAAACAGACAGCCTTGCGTGAGTTTGCTGCATTGGAAAAAGAGCTAGGCACATTGCCCTATGCAGCGCGTGGTGCATTGGTCTGGGGCGAAAACGATGAAGAAACTCACCAACTCGTGGCGGAGCAGCAGGCGGTGGGTGTCACCATGTCACTAGTAGCTCAGGATGCTATTCGTCAGTTAGAGCCTCAACTGACGACTCTCCCTCAGTATGCTGCTTGGGCACCTGATGACTTTGCGATAGAGCCTATTATGCTGACTCAGCAACTTTTGAATGCCGCTAAGGGGTTGGGTGCAGAGGTACGCTATAACGTGGTTGTAGAGCGTCTACTAGTGCAAGGAGACACAGTTCTAGGTGTTGCTACCCCGCAGGGTGACATTCAAGCACAGGCTGTATTGCTCGCCAATGGGGCTGCGGTCAAAACATTGCTGAGAAATGTGGGGGTGGATGCGCCTGTGTATGAGGCGCCAGCCGTTTTGATGCGGTGGAAAGCTGATGAGGTCGGGATACGCCACTTGGTGTGTGCTAATGACCTAGAGCTTAGACCTGATTTACAAGGGGGCATCGTCATTGCGACAGATTACCCAGAAGAAGGAGAGGCAGGTTTAGAGGCGTTGGTGCAAAGGGTAAAAGCACGATTGCAGCAGTTAATTACACCTGCTCCTAGTCTGGAGCTGCGCGGTATGGCCGGTGCGAGACGGCCTCTTGTAGAGGGTGGTATGCCTTATAGAAAGAAACTATCAAATCTTACTAATTTATATACCTTAGTGGCGCATCCGGGCATTATTTTGTCACCTTATTTGGCTCGTTTGTCAGCGGAAGAGATAATAAAGGGTGTTTAGTTTTTAACTATGAGTGTTCATAAAAAATGGTATTTTAAATCCTACTATTTTTTATAACCATATAGCTAATGTTGCTATTAATTTTAATCTTTTCTTTTGCTGTTTTGTTTGGCTAAAGAGGCTCTTTCTCTTTCTTGAATACGCTGCCTGTTGATGGTTAGGGCATCCTCTGTAGGTGTCCAGTCATTCCAATAATAGTCAGGTATGAGAGGGAAATCTGCACGTTCTATCCCTGTAAATGATGGGTTGTATCCTCGCTTTTTCATCTCGGTAATGAGGGCAGCATGGCGTTTCTGTAGATAGCCTAGTCGTGTGTAAAAGAAGAGAACATGTCCTTTTCCAAGCGTATAAGTATCTGGTTGTAATAGCTTTGTTCGTTTTATGGATTTTTCAGCTAATGCAAACACACGGGGTAATTCTCGGTACTCGGCAACCAAGTGGGGGCCGCTGAGCTCTTCTACGGGTACACAGTTGATACGGGTCACAGCACTGTTCCTAGCATGGTAAATAGTTGTATGCGGATGTATTGTTTTTGTTGTGTTAATTAATTATATGTTTTGTTCTACTTTTTGATCTTTTTGTGATGCGTTTTTGATGCTTTCTTGTTACAAGTTCATCTATTTATGTGTTGATTAAAAAATTATGAAATATTAACAATTTCTTGTTACTTTTTTTGTGAGATTTATTGTGATTTGTCAAAATTTTTTTTAATATGGGTGGTAGAGTTCAATCATGGATTGATTGTACTTTCGTATTATTAGGAGGGAATATGTTTCTATCCTCAGGTTGGTGGTCATTGTGGATGCATATCATTGCGTTTGATGTGGTAGTTCTGATGACGGTGTTCACCCTTGTAGGTATAGTGAGAATCAGCAGAAAAAGACACTAATGCTGTGAAGCATCGTAGCTATGGATCACCATGGCGATACAGCACAGTGTTGTAATGTGATGAGAACAAAATGAACGAAACTGTACCTATACCGAAAAAGCTGCCACTAGGCAGCTTTTTTATTGGGCATAAGGAGATGTCGCCTTAGTCGTCGTAGTGCAAGTCGCTAGGCGATACATTGCGATAATCAGGCTCGGGCAGTATGGCTAGCCTATATGCTTTGATGCTGTGCTGTTGAAGTAGCAGTGCTTTAACAGCCCTATGCATACCATCAATCACTTTACCTTCTGGGCATACAATAATGGGGTAGGCTAGATCAGCGGTTTGCACGAGCGCCATATGGTTGGCGATGGATCGGCAAGTAGGGCTATCGCCACCTAGGTCATACCAATAGGCTTCATCCAACTCAGTAATATGTGCCAGAGGAAGTTCTTCGATGGGCAGGTGTTGGGTAAGGGCTAGCAGTTTGTTAACGTCCCAGATCAAGACATCAGAGCCTTGCTGACGAAAATGGTATTGTTGTCGCATAAGAAGAGATGACCTACGGGTTGGACAGCACGCACGTACAATCAATAAGAGCTATACGTGCGGTAGAGCAAAGTGTTTATTTGCTGGGCGAGGTGTTGTGATCTGTTTTGTTTTCAGAACCACCTGCATCTACCGTTTCTTGAAAATCTTTGGCGAGCTGATCAAAACAGGCTAAGCGCTTCGTGCCGTCTTCCATAGCGGAACAGTTGGCCAAGGCTTCTTGTATATCAGTAGCGTGTGCGGTAGGGACCCAAAGTAGTGCCAGAGCCAACGCCGACAAAGTTTTTTTCATGGTGATTCCTTTACGCTGTGAGCCATAGTGGCTTGATGAATAAACCGTCACTATACCGCACTGTTTCTGGTGTGGCATGCCGACTTAGACAGCCTTTTGTGTGGTGTTGAGAAGTTATTCTCCGCAGACCTTAACCAGATCGCTTAGTGCAGCGTCGGCCCCTTGCGTAGCAAAACTCGCTACCCACAGAGAGCCGTTTTCTGCTTGTGCTTCGATAGTAAAGGTGGAAGCGGTAAGTAGGCTGGCAAAGAGCTGATTGCCGTCAGACGGGTAGATAAGCGTGCGCTGACCAGATGAAACTTCCCAACTTTCATCTACTGTTTCGTTAGCAGGCGTCGTGCCGTAGCGAACTGTCATGCGTTCGCCAGGGAGAGGCTGCCCCCAGTACAAGTTAACGATGGTCTGATATCGGCTACACAACAGCGTCAATATAGCGGGGTTGTGTTGAGTGGTAGAAGATGACTGTAAGCTTGCGTAAGGAAAGCTTTGCCCTGTGTAAGGATCTACGCTGTGGCCTGTAATCCAGCTGCTTTTTGCACTAGGAGAGATTGATGTTACGACGGCGGTATTGATGTTTGTGTCGTATTGATGCGAGGTGGTTGGCGGTTGGGCGCTAACCTGAGAGTCGATAGACAACAAGAGTAGTAAGAGCAGGGCACGTAACATCATTCTTGTATGCCTTGAGGGATAAAACTATCACCATAAAGTACAGGGCAGTTGCCTGACAAGAGCGTATATACAAAGAGGGCTTCACTAAGGAAGCCCTCTTTGAGGCGCGACTACTGATTGCCAGAGACTGAAAATGCAGTAGTCGTTCTATGCCGACTCATCATCATTAAGAATGATAGCGTTTTTTACAGGATTATGTCTACGTAAATCTGTTTCGCATCGTGATTAAAATTGTTGCGTTGTGTGCACGAAATACCAGCATTTACAGTGCTTGTAGTAGTTTTTTAGGTGTAGGGGCTTTCGTTCATTCTGCTTATCTGCCATGATTATGGAGGGATATTTTTCCCTGAGTACATTTAGGAAAGACATTGAAAACAGAAACTGGTATCGTAAAGTGGTTCAATAACGAGAAAGGCTACGGCTTCATTACACCTGAAAACGGTGGTAAAGATCTCTTTGCTCACCACAGCGAAATCCAAGGGGCAGGATACAAGTCTCTTGACGAAAACCAACGTGTATCATTCGAAGTTGGTCAAGGCCAAAAAGGTCCTTGCGCTACGAACATCCAAAAAATTTAATGCATGCCTAACGCCCAGGCGTTAGTAATCATCGAATTTAAAAGCCAGACCTATGTAAGTAGTGCTGGCTTTTTTGCTGCCCAAAATAGTGGGCTATGCAGAGAATCCATGTGTGTAGTGCTGTCTACATTCGGTGCTTGTCATAGGTAATATTGGGTATGCTGGAGAAAATCATGGCTAAAGATAAACCATTATCTAGCAAGTTATAATCAGCTACTCCTTAAAAAGCACGCCTTTATGGCGTGCTTTTTTATGCCCTGCGAGTGTTCTATGTTTTCACTCGCCATAGCATGGGTAGAGTTGGCACATAGAGCGGTAGAATACGGCATTGCGAGCAGGAGCCACGATGAGGATGAGGTAGTCTTATAGTGTAGTTGAGATGGCGACTACAAAATATAAAGAGGTGGAATGAGTATGAGGCTTATAGCGGTAGTAGTGGCTTTGATCAGTGGCGCATTGTTACCTGCAGTCGTGTCAGCACAGACCACCGAGGAAAAATGCACCATTATCGCTGACGTCGCAGAGTCTATTATGCAAGGCAGGCAGGCGGGAGCCGACAAGAATGCTGTCTTAGAGAAAGTGCAGGTACCGGGCGAGCCAGATATATCTTTGCTGTTTGAGATTATGGTGCAAGAGGCTTACAGCGCAGATCGTGTGAGTAACCCAAAGCAGAGGCAGCAACTCAGTAGTGAGTTCGCGAAGCAGTGGAAAATCACCTGTTTACGAGAGTTGTCTGCACTATAAAGGCAACCATAAGATCTCTTGGCTAGAACACAGCTCTACAGCGTAAGAGTATAGGGCTTAGTTTTCTGTGTTAAGCAGTAGCCTTTCGTATTCCTGACACCCTACAGCCACGTCTTGCTCGCATGCTTTGAGGAATAGATCTTGCGCACGTTTTAGGTCTTGCTGAACCACTTCACCTTTGACATACATAGTGGCGAGGTTGAAGAGAGCCCCAGGGAAGCTTTGTTCCGCTGCTTTGGTGTAAAGTTCAAACGCTTTGTGCAAGTCTTGTTCAGTACCATCCCCCATATCGTACAAAATAGCAGCGTTATATTGCGCGCTGGCATGCCCTTGCGCGGCTGCCTTTTCTAGCCATGGCAGTGCTTGGCTAAAACTTTGAGATACGCCTTCACCATTTAAATACATCAGCCCCAGCATGTATTGGGCCTCGGCATGGTTTTGTGCTGCTGCCAACTCAAAGAGCGTGCGTGCTTTCACGAAATTTTGAGGGAAGTTATCACCGCCGTAATACAGCAACCCTAAGTCAAATTGGGTTTGGCTACTGCTGGGCGTAGTGGATGTTGCTGTTGCCGTGGGCTGAGCGTAAACATAGGTTCCAACGCTGGCATACAAAATCAGTGCCAACAGTATCGCTATCAGTCTACTTTTTGTATTCATGTGGGAACTCTAAACAAGGCATATTTTCCGGTGGTCTCTATCTGGTGCGCGATAGAACGTAGATTATAACGAGTTCATCAACATGGGAACTACTGCTCAAGTTGGTGACGGCACTTAATCTGCCCTAGCTAGGGGAGTGCATACAGGGAGTCAGAGGTAGTAGTTTCATTTGCCTCGTTAATCAAGTGCTTTTCTCAGTTGTGGGTGGGCCTCAATGTAGCAGACTGCACCCTGCATTTGGAAGTTGGTAAAGTCACCTAGACTCCACATAACATGCGGGTTATGCAAAGAAAGACGGCCCATTTTTCTGGCAGAAGCACATGCAAGACATAGCCTACAAAAAACTAAATACTGTACAAATACACAGTAGTTTGGGAGAATAAAAATACAGACCTTACTTAGGTAGTTGTACTCCTATAAGTAGCTTGGTCAAGGCAAACGCTGTACCGCTGCAGCGTTTAGCCATTCTCACTTGGGGCGTATCGCTCTTGTTCGTCACTACGCCTAGGTTTCGGGTTGAGTTTTCGTGACATCTTGCGTCTTAGGGCATTCACCAAGTGGATCCATGCTGGTTTTCAAGACCTAACAGGTTCAGGTTTGGCCATCTATGGCCATATCTATTGGTAAGCAGATATGAGTGTTCGTAGGTATAGGCAAACGTTAGATGGTTCGATGGAAAGACTACTACATTTATTTTGGGTGATTGTTAGATTTGTATGCACGAATAGCCAGTAGCCCTAGAGCATTAGGCCTAGCAGTAGTAGCACCATACGTTGAAAGAGATGCTGGTTTTAACTATTGTTTTTCTAGAGGTGTAAGTATGAAACATACTCAATGGGTAGAGGATGAAATTTGGAATTGGTCTAGGATGCACTGGGAAGGAGATTATCCTGGGCCTAAAAGAATAAAAGAAGATGCAGGAGTTTGCGATTTTCCTTTGATTAACGATGATGATGAGGTTTTTCTACCTTTACCTGTTAATTATAAAAGAGCAAGGGTTGTAGAGGGTGTGTATAAAGAGCTTCCTTTAAATGAGAAGAAAATTATTCATTCTGAGTATACAAAAATAAAAAAATATAGAAATCTTTGTGATGATATGAGAGCGATTAAGGCAAGCGAAAATATAGGTATATCATTGTTGTATTATAAATTGGCATTAAATGATTTTAAGGAAAAAGTAAGGAGGGTGTTCTCATGAAGTATGCGGAGCAGGTAATAGAGCTAATGGAATGCTTTCCAGGAAGAGACTTTAGAATGGCTCAGATTGTAAGGTATGTGAATAATGGGAAAGAAGTTTCTACATTACATAGGCATGCAGTAAGGAAAGGGGTGGAGAGAGTTTTGAGAAGCCTGTGTGATTCAGGTCAGGTTTCAATGATTAAAGATGGTAAAACATCTGCATACTATATATGGAAGATGTAGAGTAAATTTTTTAATAAAGCCCCTGATTGGGGCTTTTTTTGTTTTTTAATAGTCTCAGTTTATGACATGATGATAGTGATTTTTGGTACGGGTTTTGTGACAATATGCCTGTACAGTTGCGTCTATAGAAAATGAAATAATCCTTTTGGTGGGATTTTTTTACTTCTTTGTGAATATCAGATTGAGACACTGTTTTGATGATTTTTGCTACGTAATTTGTGACAATAGGCCTGTGTAGTTGCGTCCATTTTTAACCCCATTTCTGGGGTTTTTTTATGGGTATCAGATTAAGACATGTTTTTTTTGTTTTTTGTTTATGTCTGATTAAAATTTATTTTCCAAACTACATATTTTTATTTTTTAAGGAATTTTAAATGTCTAAACATTCTTCTACTGGAACATGCTTGAGTATTTCTAAAACTCTACCTACAACCTATAACGCTGATGGCTTTAACGCACTGAGCTTTACTACTGTAGGTGAGTTGGAATCTGTGGGTGAATTGGTTATGCGCCGTAAAAAAGGTGAGTTCTCTAATCTTTGCACGGGTAATACATCTGTAGTTAAGGGGAACCGTGAAGCGATCACTCTGTCTGTAGTGTGCGCGCTTGATGAAAATGATGCAGGACAGATTTTGATGATGAAGTCTGAAGAATCTCATGATTTATACGCTTTTCGTATCACTCGCTCTAATGGTGCCAAAGACTACTTTGTTGGTACTGTATTAGCTGCTGGCATGCAGTTTGGTACTGATACTGATTTGGTAAAAGCGCCTTATGACGTGGGTGTACAAGCTGTGCCTGAGATGGTGAAGCCTATTTTGACTGTGTCAGCATAAAGGGAGTAGGCATGTTACTGATACCAGACTCTATAGAAGTTGGTTTGTCTGAGAAATGGGTAAAGTTTGATAACGATTCAGATATTTTGGTACGTAGTTTGGATGATGATAAGTATCAAATAGCTTTAGCCAGAGTTCGCAGACAAATAAGTAAAGCCGATACAAGATTTGAAGAGGATTTTGTGGGTGTTTTAGATGATGAAATATCGGAGCATGCCTACCAATGTAAGCTGCTAAGTAGATATATCATTAAGGGTTGGCGTGGTGTAAAAGATAGTGCAGGAGTAGATAGAGAATACACGGCAGAGTTTGGTGAGCGAGTTCTATCTGCTAATGTGGATTTCTTTTTGTTCGTCATTAGAGCAGCTAAAGAGATATCAGAATCCTTGCAAGAGGAGCGTGCTGATATTGTGGGAAAGTTATAGAAAGATATAAGTGGGAGTTGAGCATAGGTGCTGTGGATGGTGTTGAGGTTAAGGGTGTTGATAGGCGTGGTGGGGTTGAAAGTGATTATTTAACTTCTCACATTATTAATATTTTTAATCTTTCATGCCTTTCAAGAAAATATTCATCTTACGGTGATCCTTTTCCGTTGTCGGTAGGTGATATTTCTATTGTGCTAGAGGCTCATCCCTCTCCTATACCTAGATCTATAATTGATTTTGCTATTTTTTCGTTAGATCGAGAGATTATCTCAGGGTTTACGAAGATGTATAAAAAACAGGAAAGTGTAGAATCTAATTGGATAGGTGCTGTTTCTACGATAAATGGATATTGATTATATAAAGCCCATGATTTGGGCTTTTTTTATTATGAGGTAATAATGAATGTTAATGAAAATGGATTGATTGATGGGCTTAAAAAGTCTTCAAGCTCAGTGAGTCTTTTCGGTATAGGGGTTGATAAGGTAAATAAACTTATTGGTGATTCAGTAATTGGTTTAAGTGATAAGTTTAAAGAATCTTATGGAATTCTAGATTCATTGAGTGCTTCTATCTATGGTTATGGTGGTGGAAGGTGGGAGGGTTTTTTTGATGAAAACTCAAAGCTGAGATGGGATTCTAGTGATGTAAGACTAGGTCTGGACGGTCAGGGAGGTAATAAACTTTCTTTTGGTCTAGATGATAGAAAAGGAAAAGCTAAAGAAGGAGGGAAAGGCTTTTTTAATTCGATGATCAACTATTTAGAGGATTATGCTAAAAAATCTGAAGACGTATCCAAGCAAGTCGATGAGGCAATGGGGAAATTGTTTCGCGGCATGGGGGAGTCGTTATTGAATTTCGTAGTTACTGGAAAACTCAACTTTAAGGATCTAGCTGATTCCATTATTAAGGATATGATCCGAATCGTGATTCAGCAATCTATTACAGGGCCGTTGGCTGGCTGGATAGGTTCGGGGATTCAAGGGCTTTTGAGTCCAACTCCCAATACGGACTATGCACCACCTCTACCCGATGTATATAAAAGCCAAGCAGCAGCAAGTAATCAACTCGCACTTGGAATGGTAGCCAGCCCAGTCATGTTTTCTGCTTCCCCAGTAGGAGCAAGTAGTTTTGCCGCTCCTATGGCTTATGCAGCAGCAGCGGCACCTCCAGCCGTTTCTATGCAGATTACCAATAACTCTAGTCAGCCCGTGACCGCCTCTGAACCTAAGCTAAGCAGAGACTCAATGGGGAGAATGGTGGTGGATGTCATGCTGAATGACTTAAGAAGTAACGGGCCTTATTCTAGGCAGCTTAAAGGAGTGATGTGATGTTACCTAGATTTCCTGAGTATGCCAGTGTGTTAGATGAAGGTTTTACCGAAGAGTCTAACTACGGTGTGCTACGAACAGAAATGGACAATGGGATGGCCAAACAGCGAGCCAGATGGAGTAAAGGCGTTATCAAACGTACCGTCCAGGTTTTTGTGAAGAACAACTCAGAAAAAACACAGTTTGATCACTGGGTTCGCGATGAACTACATGGTGGTGCAGGCTGGTTTGAGTACGAAGACCCTATAAGCCAAAACCGTTGTAAAGCACGGATTGTAAATGGAGTGGTGAGTTGGTCTACACCTGGTGTTGCCTGGAAAGGGCAATGTCAGATGGAGATTATTCACTGATGACTACGACTGAGATAAGTACCCGCGAAAGCGGGTTTTTTTATGCCTATGACACATAAATACACAGAAGCAGGTAGGCGGAATTTATACGCTACCAGTGCAGAAGAACCCTTTTTAGTTCTGCTAGAGATCACACATCCAGAGTTGGAAGAGTCCATTAGAGTGGTCAATGACTCGGCGAACATCACAGTGCAAGGCAAGGAGTTTATTGCTTGCCCTTTTGATATCACGTTACCTGACGACATAGCGGAACAAGTGCCTCAGGCAACGCTCTCTGTAGACAACATCGGAAGAGAGTTAACGCAGTGGCTGGAGTACAGCCGAGGTGGTAAGGGCGCAAAGTGCAGGATTATTCAAATTTTGCGCTCCTACCCTGATGTGCTGGAGTTTGACATGACTTTGGATATGTCGGGAATTTCCATAGATAACCAAGTGGTGAGTAGTCAGTTGGGTTTTCAAAATACCTTGCTACTGCCTGCTGTCACGATGCGTTATGACCCTTTCACGACGCCGGGAGCCTACTAATGCACTGGTCTGATCACTATGTAGGAGAGAGGTATATACCAGAGGTCGGGGATTGTGCCGCACTTGCCGAGAGGGTAGCGCAAGAGGTGTTTGCAAAAGCTGTGTGTTTGCCTACGACGCATGCGCGTACATACAGAGCGCAAGCACTACAAATCATGGAGTTACGCGATAGCTATGCGCAACGTATAGCTAATCCCGTTGATGGCTGCCCTGTGTTGTTTATAGGTAGGGGGCGAGTTTGTCATATTGGTGTGATGTGTTGGATTGCTCATGAATGGTGGGTGCTGCATGCGGACCAAAGTGCGGGGGCAGTAATCAGGCAGCGTTTACGGGATGTGACACGCTGGAATTTTCAACTTGAGGGGTATTACGAATGGCTATAGCTCGTGCACCTATGGTGGTTTTGCCTAGCCCATTTGATGATCGAGGGCGGCAAGTCGTTGTTGCATCATTTTTTTCTAAAGAAACGTTGGGCGCTTATTGCCAACGTATGGGTATTACTGTGCCCAGAGGTGGTTTTAAGGTTACCCATAATGGGGTTTCAGTTCCGCAGGCATTATGGAAAAAACTGATTCCTCGTAGTGGTGACCAAATCATCATTAGGGCTGTGGCTTATGGGGGCGGTGGTGGAGGGAAAGTACTGCGTACGGTAGCTATGCTGGCACTAGTATTGAGCGCTCCTTATATAGCTGGTTATCTGCTTGAGGGGTCTTTGTCGCTAGTAAGTGGTTTTACGGCTCAGGCCCTTACAGCAGGGATCATGATCGGCGGTTCCATGCTGATTAATGCGTTACTACCGCCACCTGTTCCCACCATGGCAAATTTTGGTGGTGGGCAGAAGTACGACTCTAGCCCTACGTATTCTATTTCAGGCGGTAGAAATAGCATGCGCCTCTGGGAGCCTATGGCGTTGATCTTTGGTGAACACAAAATAGTCCCTGATCTAGGGGCAAAGTATTTTGTTGAGCGCATAGGTAATGATCAGTACCTGAACCAGTTATTTCACTTCGGATTGCAGGCAGGTAGTGTGGAACTGTCGGATTTCAAGATCGGATCTACCCCCATTACTGACTATAAGGATGTACAGATTCAGGTCGCTGATTCGGATGGCAAGCTCACACTATTTCCTGGCAATGTGGACACGATTGAGGGGTTTGAACTGAAGTCAGGAGTGAAAAATAGTCGTACTACTGAGGATGATGTCACGTCCATTACCGTAGAACTGGCAGCCCAGCTTTTCAATGTGACGGATAGCGGTACGTTCGCTGAGGTAGAAGTTGAGACCCATATTCAGTATCGCCACGTGGGGACACAGCAATGGATAGATGCGGGTGAATACGGCTCTCGCTACGCCACGCATTATTGGTCGTTAAGAAATATCATAGGCCGGCAGGTGGAGTATGGCTCTACAAACTTTGCAGACCATAAAGAAGGGGATCGTGTTGTGTGCGAGGTGAATGACTTTCACGTTACGTACCTGTGGAGCTGGGTAGAACACCCTCATGCTAAAGGCAAGCCTTGGCGCGGCGTGGCACCAGATCCTCTCTTAGAAACTGGGTTGTTGGCAACAACGCGTATGAAAGGTGCCAAGCAATCGGCTACCTATAAAAGTGTCACCTGGTCTGTGCCTCGTGGGAAGTATGAGATTCAGGTCTGGAAAGTTTCTGCAGATATCAAAGACAGTAACGGCAGAAAATCCAATGAAACGGCGGTGAGTCAGATTCTGGCTTTTCAGGTGGACGATGCTGACTATACCGACCAATTACGGGTGGCATTACGTATTAAAGCTACCAGCCAGTTGCATGGTGCCATTGATAGCTTTAGTGCTTTGGCTAAAGCGAGAGCTCCCGTTTGGAATGGCACGGTCTATGAGCAAAAGCACACGCAGAATCCAGCATGGTGGTTTTTGTTTTTTGCATTAGGCAGGGTGCGTTCAAAGGTTGGGCGCATTTATGGTGCTGGGCTATCTATGAGTCAAATAGATACGGCTTCTATTAATGCATGGGCAGCGTGGTGCGAAGAGAAAAACCTACGCTTTAGTTATGTGCTGGATAGAAAGTTATCTGGTGCTGACATGCTACGTATCATCGCTCGTTGTGGCCGTGCTTCACCTACGTGGCAAAGTGGCAAGTTGGGTGTGGTGTGGGATGCGGCTGAACAGCCTTCTGTAGCGATGTTTGGGCCTTTTAATATCAAGGCCGGCTCATTCAGGGTTAATTACATCAATGACAATACACCGGATGAAATTATTCTGAACTTTACGAATAAAGATCGGGATTATCAGATGGATGAGGTCCGGGTGAAGGTACCTGGAGCCACTACGGCATTGAACCCATTGCAGCTGGATTTGGATGGATGCGTAGATGTAGGCATGGCCGGTAGAGAGGCTAATTTGATTGCAGCCTCTCAGATTTGGCACCGACGCCGCATTAGTTGGGAAACAGACATTGAAGGTTGGGTCGCATCTCGTGGGGATGTGGTTGAGCTTAGTCATGACCTAACGGTTTGGGGCTATTCAGGCCGACTCTTAGATTGCAATGGCACAAACCTGCGTTTATCCCAACATATTCCTACTGGCACAGGAACCATGCTGCTTCGAGACCCAGCGGGCAACATGAAAATGGTCCGGGTAGAGGGGGGTGATGGAGAGACAGATGAAGTCACCATTGTGAGTGATCTCGATGGTTTTCCCCTACCTGGAACTGTGGGTTGGGAGAGCATTCCTGCGATGGATTGGGCTTTCTTTTTTGACCCACATGCCACGCCTGGACGACGCTTCAAAATCGTTGAGGTGCAGCCCATAGGGGATGAAGGAGTACGGTTTTCTGCGGTGGATGATGACGCGGGCTATTACGCGAGCGAACTCAATCCTTATGTACATACTCCGCCCCGAGACGGTGAGCTACTTGCTGGTTGGGTGTTTGGTGTGGGTTTCGTAGAAACCGTGTCGGATGCGGCTTCTAGAGCCGTCAATTTGCGTATCAATTGGACACCTTCTAGTGAAATCCGCTGCAATGTCATCGTTAAGGTGAATGGCACAGAGGTTGTGGCCGAAGAAACGCTTGCTCGTTATGTGGTTGTGCCTGCTGTGCGTGGCGATACGGTTAGCGTAGCCATTACGCCTATTTCCCCAACTGGAGGCGGTAAGGCAGCAACAGCATCGCATGTGGTAGTAGCAAAGGTTGATCCGCCGGCTGCTCCACTAGAGCCTGTGCTGACGGTAGAAGGGGATATGTTGCGCTTGGCCTGGACAGAAGGAGGAAGTGCTTGGGTAGAAGCCTACGAGGTTTCTCTTTCTGATCAAGGATGGGGTGGTGGCTACTTGTTCCGAGGCAATGCCAATAGCTGCTTGGTTCACCCAGGTGAAGTTGGAAAGCCGACGACGTGGTATATCCGTACCTTGAACGCGGCAGGTCTGTATTCAGAAACCTCGGCGCAGGCCAGTTATGTGGTCGAAGCGCCAGCTGATATCACGGATATGACCGTAGCGTTTGCCGATACTAGCTTGACTAATGCCACAGTAACGCTGGATTGGCCAGAGGTAGAGCCAGTGTTTGGGTTGGATTGCTACCGAGTGAGCTATGGTTCGGTCGTCAAGCAGACCAAGGCTACGACCATTACGTTGCCTGCCGACTGGATAGGCGATAGGCAGTTTATGGTGAAAGTGGTTGATGACCTAGGTAACGAGTCAGCTGGGTTTGCCAAAACAGTGACCAAACTGGCGCCTAAGCCTCCCTTGAATGTACGAGCGCAGGTGATTGATAACAATGTCCTGTTGTATTGGGAACTCCCGGAAATGACCACATTACCAGTCTCTCACGTACGCGTACGTGAAGGTAATGACTGGGAAACGGGACGTGAGATTGGGACAAAATCGGGCTCGTTCACCAGCTTGTCTGAGTTGGCTGCAGGTAGGTATCAATATTGGTTAGCAACTGTTGATACCGATGGCCATGAATCCACTCCGGTCAGTATTGGTGCCTCAGTAAGTGAGCCTCCTGATTTTGTATTCAAAGGCGAGCAGGTATCTACGCTGCATGGTGAGTTGCAGCATGCCATTATTGATGGGCAGCGGGTGCTATTGCCTGTTAATACCGATGAAACGTGGGAGAAACACTTTACGTCACGCTCTTGGGCTGGACCACAGGCTCAGGTGAATGCCGGGTATCCCATTTACATCCAACCTACAGTAACGAAGGGCTCTTATAGAGAGGTGTTCGATTTCGGTACGGTGGTATCTACCAGTAGAGCAACGATTTCCTATACCGGGAAAGTGCTGGAAGGCAATGTCACCTTATCTCATAAAACCGAATTGTCCTTAGACGGAGAAAGCTGGACTCCTTTCGATGGGATGACAGAGGTCTTTGGCACTAATTTCCGCTATGTGCGCTTTAGTTTACTTGCAGAACAAGTGGGTACTCACGGGCTCTATGAGTTAACGGGGCTGAGCTGCAAGTTATCTACCAAGCTTAAAAATGATGGTGGCAAAACGGAGTGTAAAGCGACTGATGCAAACGGCACCGTCGCTAATTTCAATGTCACTTTCCTAGACGTGAGCTCTATCACCCTGACCTCAGCGGGTACTACCCCTGTTATTGCCGTGTATGACTTCAAGGATGTAGTGCAAGAAGGCACTTATGCGGTTAGCGGTTCTGGAGTCATGACCGTAACAGCTCAAGCGCACGGCCTAAGTGTTGGGCAGGACGTGCAGTTGAACGTCATCAGCGGACATGCAACATCACAGCGAGCACGCATTCTGTCGGCAACGGCGAATGCATTTACCGTGCAAGTAGAGGGAGGCAGAACTAACGGACGAATTAGTCTGTATGCACAAAGCATGCGGATCTATCTTTTCAATCAATCAGGAGCTCGAGTGTCCGGTTCGGCATCTTGGGCAATTAAAGGAAATGGATAAATGGCAGATCATTCAAAACCAACATTATCAAGCACATACCCTAATTTTTTAAATGAAGTGAAAGGGCGCTTGGAAGATATTTCAAAACAGTTTGACCCCGCACAGGGCGCCGCTAGCAATGTGGTTGCTGGTACGGTACGTTGGTCAAGCAGCAGTAAAAAATGGGAGCAATGGAACGGTACAGCATGGGGGGATTTGGCTACTGAGTATGCCATTAACACCTCGGGCTCAGCCGCAAAGTTAAAGACAGCGCGCAGTATTGCAGTATCAGGGGGCGCGACAGCTGCTGCTGTGTCTTTTAATGGTTCGGCTAACGTCACACTCAAGGTAACTGCACTGGATCCGGCACAACTCTCCGCAGTTGTGCCGGTTAATAAAGGCGGTACAGGTTCAGCCACTGCAGAGCAGGCTAGAGTCAATTTAGGATTGGGTTCAGCAGCAACAACGAATGCTGCCGATTATGCAGCAAAGAGTCATGCCCATGCGTGGGGGGAGATTACGGGTAAGCCTGCAACTTTTCCGCCAGTTATTGGCGGGGCAGCAAATCAGGCTAAGGCGGGTAACTGGAATCCAAGTTGGGGTGAGGTTCAGGGTAAGCCGGGTACGTTTCCGCCAATTATTGGTGGAGCAGCGAATCAGGCTAAAGCAGGGAATTGGATGCCAACGTTAGATAATATTTTGCCTGCATATACAGCTGGCACTACTTATCGATTATGTAAAGTGGTGGGATATACCAAAGAACAGTCTGATTGGGATTTTTTCCATATCATGATCCTTCGTGCGGGAACACGAGGGCGGGTGCGCATCACGATGGAGTTGCAGCGAGGTGCGAGTGATAATGAATGGTCTATATTGCGAAATGGTACACGTGTTTTTGAGTTAAATATCGGGAGTAGTACTTCAGGGGCATATGCTGCTTGGCATACTAGAACATTGGATTTGGATGTGGCTGCATTCGATACTTTGGTGGTGCGTAATCGAAGTAAAGGGGGAATGGTGGCAGGGTATAAATTTATCGTCTCTTCTGGTGTGGCTTCTATGCCTTTTATGATAGAAGCTCATCGATATACTACTCTTTTGGAGAGTAACTAAGAGTGTTTGAGAAGTGAAATGAAAAGAATGCTTATAGACAAGGTAGTTGCCGACCCCGATACAGTGCTCGGGGTTTTTTATTGCCTCAGAACTATAGGAATGAGTGTTAACGACAAAAACCACCCTTAGGGGTGGTTTTTTTATGGTGGCAATTTTCAGGCCGCAAAGGAGAACGCATTAATGGTGCACAACGATGCAATGCATCTGCCGATCACTACAGGATCGGCTTTTTTAATTTATGGCTGGACCTTGGAAGAAATAGTACTGACCTTGTGGATGGTGTATGTGCTGATTTTGATCGTGAACAAAATACCGGAGTTGCATAACTCTATTCAGCGTATCAAGGCATGTCTCCAAGGACGTGGCAAGCAGGTAAGGAAGAAAGATGAGTCTAAACACTAAGTTGGGGGTAGGGGTGTTGGCGGCAGCAGTAGGACTGATTACGGCGTGGGAGGGGCGATCGCTTATTGCCTATGTGGATCCGGTCGGCATTCCTACTATTTGTGATGGCAATACCCACGGGGTGAGGTTAGGTGACGTCGCCACGCCTGGGCAGTGCGATGCCTGGACTGAGCAAGAGGTCATCAAGGCTCTTACGGTTGTAGATGCTTCGGTACCTATGTCTTTACCGGATGGGGTTCGTATTGCCTTGACGAGTTTTGTATATAACGTTGGTGCAGGGGCATATACGCAATCTACGTTGCTTAGAAAACTGCAGGTAGGCGATGTGGCTGGTGCGTGTAGGGAGCTATTGCGCTGGACCTATGCCGGAGGTAAAAAGCTGCGCGGTTTGGAGCGACGCAGGCAAGCGGAGATGCAGATATGTCTATCAAGTCTGGGGTGATTCAGATAGCAATAGGGGCTGTGTTGATGCTGGTGTTATGGGCAGCCATCGGGATATACGGGCATGCACGTGAGCAAGCAGGTTATACGCAAGCGCAGACGGAGTATCAAGTAGCCGTGAGGCAGGCAGAGGCTAATGCTCGTAAGGTAGAGCATCAATTACAGGAAGAAATGGAGCGGCGAGAACGTGAAATACAAGCGCAAATGGAAGAAATTATTGCTACTGAACGTCGTGCTGCTGATGAGCGGGTGCGCAGCGCAGCAGACGACTATGTTACCCGCTATCGTAGAGACACCGCGATTGCCAGCGCTTCCATACAGCGCCAGGCAGCCGATGCCGCCCTCAGTATGTTCACCGAGTTGCTTAGCGAGCTTGATGAGTTGGCGGAAGTCTACGCAGCAGAGGCTGATAAACGCAGAGCAGCCGGATTAGCGTGCGAACAAAGTTACAACAGCGTACGTATAGGTGCTAGACCGTAACGGCTTGGGAGCATGCCTACGTTACATCTCCCTATGCATCCCCACCACGATCAGTAAAAACAGCATATACAGTAAGAACCCTGTCGCCGCGAGCAACAGCAAGCTTTTCCAGAACGTTACGCGTGTGGCAGGGCTCAGGCCGTTATATAACCAATAACCAATCATGCATATATTGATGACAGGCAGCAGCAGAATCAGTGCGACCAGCCATCGCTGCGTAGAGGAAAGCGTTCCTGACTTAATACTATTCGCTAAGCTGGTGGTTTTCATGTGGGCGGCTTAGTTGGTAGTGGTGTCAGAGTTAGCGGTGTAGCGTAACCAGCCTGCAATATTGGAGCTACCTGCCGGTCTGTCGTTAGGGTGCGTCCTACCTTCATTGACAGGGACTTCGGCAAAATCAAAGGGGCTCATACCTTCTAGGCAAGCCACATTCACGCCATATTGATGAGGGTTAGAGCGTCGCTGATGAAAAGTGTAGATGCCACAGGTTGAGCAAAAGTAGTGTTTGGCTTCGTGGGTGTTGAATTGGTAGAGCGTTAAGGCCTCTTTGCCCTGCTGAACGTGAATGTCGTCTAAGTTGGCAGATACGGCCACTGCACCACGCATGCAGCAGTAGGAGCAATTACAACGTCTGGCGCTATTCAAACCGTCACTAAGTTTTACACTGAAACGAACTGCGCCGCAGTGGCAGGAGGCTTGATATAGGTCTTTTTTAGGCTGATTTTGAGTGACCATGGTAGTATGGAGGGTTAATGTAACTAAAGTGTAAATTATTGATTGTTAACAGTTTTACTCATTGTGTTTTGTATAATAATGGCATTCTTTGAAGTGGGATGATTATGTATTTTATGAAACCAGTGTACTGGGTAGCCGTGTTTTTTTCCTTTGTTCTGCCATTCCTCTACAAAGGTAGAGATGATGATTAAGCAGTCATCAGTTGAATGAGGAGTAAAGGTCTACCTAGATAGTAATATAGAGTCTAACTCTACAAATGCAGCTTATTTATTGCCCCGATTCGATTTGAGAATACGGGGATTTTTTTTGCCCAAAACCTTATGAGATAAGCATTACAGCTGTTTCTTTTAGTTTCGTCTCTACAGAAAAAATAACGTATTGTGCTGGTAGACTTGGCAAATTGTGAGTTGTATGACTATTACATAATACGTGGGGATGATATGGAAGAGTGGACAGTTGTAGCTCAGGGATCCTCTGAGGGGTGGAAGTACGAAGTAGAGATTAGAACTCTGGATAACGGTCAGGTTGAGACAAGAATTGTCCCTGCTCCACATGAGCACATGGCAATTAGTGGGGCATTTGGTCGTATTGAAGATGCTTTGGCGGAAGCACAACGCTTCGCGGAACGCACAATTCGCGCTGCTCAGCTGTCTTACGCGTAAGTTGTAAAGCCGGGTGGTCTGCTTGGCGCGGGTCACCATCGCGGCGTAGAGAAAAATCTACTCTAAAAATAAGTCAGCGTGATTACGTGAGCTGGGGCTATGATGCATTCTGGTTCCATAAGCATATTTACGTAAAGGATCACATGACGTTAGTTGTGACCATCGCAACTACAGCACATCAGAATTGGCTGGTGGCACATGACACAGAGGTAACCGACGCTTGGGTACAGCGTTGTCTGTTACAGAGCGAGTATGTCATTGCTGAGTGGCAAGGACAGCCAGTAGGCTTTTTGCGATATAGCCTATTCTGGGGAAAAATTCCTTTCATGGATATGATTCGGGTGTGCCCTGAGCATCAGCGTCGTGGTGTGGGCGTGGCGTTGCTTCAGCATTGGGAAGTGTTAATGCGTGATGCCGGAGCGACGTTATTGATGACCTCAGCCCAAGCCGATGAACCAGAGCCTTTAGCATGGCATAAACGAAATGGCTTTAGCGAAGCAGGGGCCGTGCAATTCGGAACCTTACAAACAGTCGCTGAAGTCTTTCTAGTCAAAGATGCCACGTAGGTAAAATACACAGTATTACCTGCTTGCAATGCTTAACATCAACGCTATGTCTATATGCTAAATATTGAGAGTGAGCGATGTGCTCGACCTTCTTAAAGACCTAGCATGAAGAAAGTTGTGGTTGTGGGGTTGTGTGGCTTGTGGCCTGTGCTGACTGCAGCAGAGGGGGCCAGAGATCATTTGGCGGCCCAAGTAGGTGCCATTGAGATTAAGGCTGACGAAATGGAAATGGTAAGGCCGATGGAGTTCCACGCTAAAGGTAATGTGGTGATTACCGGGCGTGGTGCTGAAATACGCACCAATAAAGCCGTAATCATAGAAAAAGAGCATTTGGTCATTATTGAGGCCGAAGAAGAGTACACCATGAACTAATGGGCGCGTAGTAGACTATGTCATTGTCTGTTGATAATACGCCTACGTGTTTTACAGCATGAGTTTGAAGCCTTCGTGAGAGGGCTGAAATCCCAAGCCTTCATAAAAACGCAGTGCATCGGCCCGTTGCTTATCGCTGGTCAATTGCACCATGCCGCACCCAGCAGAGCGTGCTTGCTCAATCGCATATTCCAACAGTTTTCTACCCACACGTAACCCGCGATGCTGGCTGCTAACACGCACACTTTCTATTTGGGCTCTGAGCATGCCACCACGTGATAAGCCAGGAATAAGAGTGAGCTGTAATACGCCAATCACTTGATCTTGATGTTCGGCCACGATCAGCGAGTTACCGCTTTGCGCTTGTATGGCCATAAAGGCGGCATGGTAGGCGGCTTCGTGTTCATTTCCTTCGCGAGTGGCACCTAATGGATCGTCAGAAAGCAGCGTAATAATGGCGGGTAAATCGCCAGGGTGCGCTGTTCTAAAACACAGCGTGTGGATGAGTTCAGTCATGCGGTCTCCTTTATTTATCTACATAAAGTGTAGCGTCTGACGTGGGGTTGCCATAGTGGTTACAGGCTTAGAGGCGCGTTAGTATCAAGTAGGCGGTGATGCTGAATAGTGATAGTACGGTAGACACTAGGATGGCAGCAGAAGTCAGGTTGCCATCTCTTTTATAGTACTGGGTCACCATGAATGGTCCGGTGCCAGTGGGCAAGGCTGCTAACAATACCGCAGCATGCACTAGTGGTTCTGGCAGGTCAAAAAGTTGCGTCGCAAGTAGCCAAACGACTACAGGGTGTATAACAAGCTTGAGCACAATTAGGGTGCTTAGCCCTTGCAACGTGCCAGTAGAGCGGCGACGTTGTGCCAGAAATAGCCCTAATGCAATCAGCGCGCAGGGGGATGCTGCACCCCCCAGAAGTTTCAAGAAACTGTTGATGGGGGCGGGAAGGTGCATACCCGACAGCATCACCACAGCACCGGCAACAGGTGCGACCAGTAAAGGGTTGCGGGCGAGTTGTTTGACTATATTGAGCAACATCTGCGTGATGTTTCGATTGGGTTGTAAGCCCACTTCAATGACCACAATGGCGACGGCAAACAGCACGCAGACGGTCAGAATGGTTGAAATCAATGCAGGGATTAACGCAGGCGGCCCGAGCACTGCCAACGCTAACGGTATGCCCATGAAGCCCGTGTTGGCATATGAGGCATTTAATGCGTCGATAGCGGCATCCGCGAGTTTTTTTGCGCGTAACCGCTGTAGGCATAAGGCAGTGACAAACAGTAGGGCAGTGCCTATCCCAAAAGTGGCTACAAATTCTGGTTGCCACAGAGTGTGCCAATCAGCGTTAGCAACAATGTCAAACAATAGAGCAGGTAGCGCTAGATAGACCACAAAATTATTAATCTCTCCTGTTGCCCTAGGCCCTAATGCACCGGCTTTACGGGCTAACCATCCTGTAGCAATGAGGGCAAAAATGGGCAAAATAATAGCGAGAATGGAGAGCATAAGTAGGTGATGAGACTGCTAAAGCGTATAGTGTAGAAATTTAGATTGTTGCTTACCAATGCTATTTTTCTGACTAATTAATACCTTTTTTATATTAATTATGGACGTTAAACCGTTACGCTATTTTGTGATGTTGGCCGAGACTCTGCACTTTGGGCAGGCAGCGGCTCGCCTGCACATATCGCAACCACCGCTTAGCCGACAGTTGACGGCGTTAGAGCAAAGTATTGGGGTTAAGTTGATAGAGCGTAATTCGCGTAATGTCACGCTTACCTCAGCTGGAGAGCGCTTTTATCAGGATGCGAAAAATGTCTTAAATGCCCTAGAACAAGCGGTTCATAATGCGAGAGCTGTTGCCGCCGGTGAGGCAGGCGTGTTGACTATAGGTTTTACGATGTGCGCGGCCTACAGCGTGATTCCGCGTTACACGAGGTTGTTTAGTGCAGCTTGGCCAGACGTTACCTTACAACTGCGAGAGGTGGTCTCTAACAATCTGTTGGAGCAGGTGCGTAGAGGGGATATTGATGCGGCTGTGCTCTTACCATCGGAAGATGAGCAAGGGTTGAATACCCAAACTGTAGTTGCTGAGCCGTTGTGTGTGGCGCTGGCCAGTACACACGCATTGGCTTCAGAGTCTAGCCTTGCCATTACACAACTGCAAAATGAGGCGTTTGTGGTGGCCGCAGAAAATGCAGCTTCATCACTGTATGCCGCGATTGTGAAGCACTGTCAGAAAAATGGCTTTAATCCCAACATACGTTTTGAAGTGCAGCTGCAGCAAACAGTATTGAGTTTGGTGGCAGAAGGCGTTGGCATTGCGTTAGTACCTGCGTCTATGCAGAAAGCACAGGTAGCAGGGCTGCGGTATCTACCGTTAGATAATGCGCCACAGATTGAACAGGTGTTGGCATGGTCACCTACCAACCAGAACCCGTGTTTGCGAGGTTTTTTGGAGTGTGTGGGTGGTTAGAGAGGGAGGCGTGCAGCCCAACATTTGTTTGCAACGTTGCCTGGGAATCGGCGTCATAGGAGTGACGCATTAGGCTGCTACGGTGTGGTGTTTAGTGCTGTACTCTTTTTGTGGAAATATTATGGATATTCGCTCTTACCAATCGGCAGATGAAACGGCGGTGATTGCTCTTTGGGAAACTTGTGGCTTAACGCGCCCTTGGAATGATCCTCGTAAGGATATTGCTCGCAAGTTGACGGCTCAGTCAGAGCTGTTTCTGGTGGGGGTTGAACAAGGTAAGGTGATTGCCACGGCGATGGTAGGCTTTGATGGGCATCGTGGCTGGGTGTATTACGTAGCCGTTGATCCTGATTACCAGCGCCTATCTTATGGCAAGCAATTGATGCGTGAAGCCGAGCAATTGTTGATAGAACGAGGCTGCCCAAAAATCAATTTATTGGTACGTAGCAGCAATGCACAGGTGATTCAGTTCTATAAAGAGCTGGGCTATACGCCAGACGATGTGGTGAGTTTGGGGCGTAGATTGATTGCGGATGAGTAGCCAGCCATCCCATGCAGAGCCCGTAGGTTAATAAACCAGCGGGCTTTTTTGTGTGCGGCGTATGGCTGCGAACAAATTAGTGACTGGCTGCTGAGACGGTGACGCTGGCTTTAGTAGGGAGGGCCAGTGTCCATGTCTGGGTAATGAGCACAGTACCTGTGGTGGTTTTAGTGGTGACGTGAATATCCAGTAAACCGCGATCGGCCTTGTTCTTAGAGGGGCGTATGTCCATGATTTCGGCGCACACTTTCAGGCTATCGCCTGGATACATGGGGTGATGAAAGCGCACTTCCTTAAAACCTGCGCCAATCAGCGGGGTGTCACCAAAGCGCTTGGAGTTCAAAATCAGCTTTAAGGTAATCAACAGCGTTTGCCAACCGCTACCCACCAGTTCGCCAAAGATAGTGTTTTTGGCTAGCTCTTCGTCTATATGCATATCTTGTGGATCGTATTGCTCAGCAAAAGAGACAATCATGTCTCGATCCAGCGAAAACGCCTCTGTTTCTATTGTCTCACCAACCTTGAAGTCTTCCAGATAGCGAAATACACCAGTTTTGGGTTTGGTTATAGGTACCAGCACAGTTGTCCCCTTAGTTTAGTTGTGAACTATATGGTAGATAGTAGGTTTAAGCTTTAGCTGGCGTCAACCGTGCTTAGATGGGGGGGCTGGGTTTAGGATGCAGTTGCTCAAAATACCGATCTGAACCCGGATGGTGGCTTTACTGCTTAAAGCAGTGTCATGGGTATCTTTAGTATTGCATTTCTGTCATAGTGGGTTAGGGAAATGTCTCTCACTATTTAGGAAATACATTGAAAATAGAAACTGGTATTGTGAAATGGTTCGATAACGACAGAGGCTTTGGTTTTATCATGCCGGAAAATGGAGGGAAGGACCTTTTTGCACATCAGAGCGAAATCCAAAGTAATGAGTCGTACAGCACACTAAGCGAAAACCAACGCGTGTCATATGTGGTTGGGCAAGGTCAAAAAGGGCCTTGTGCAACAAAAATCACACTGTTGTAAACGGCTTATCGCCCTTAGAGTGGGTATGGAAAAATAAGATAGCGAGGTCTTCTATATTGAGGCCTCGCTTTTTTATTGCGAGTGATGATTGAAGCACTATATTCTATTTGTTCTATGTCTTTTCTGCACTTTGCGGACGATTGCGCTAGATGAAATACCGCCTTTATCTTTTTGATCTCGACGATACACTCTTTGATTTCGCTGTCTCAAACGAGTGGTCGTTTAAGCAGATGCTACACACGTCTGGCGCGGCAGCATCCCCCGACTCCGTGTTTGCGGATTTTCTGAAAATTGATAGCGGGTTATGGAAGCGGTTTGAGCAAGGCCTGGTTTCTAGAGATCAGCTCAAAGTTGAGCGCTTTGCTCGTACGTTTGCAAAGCATGGCTTAGATATTGATGCAGAGGAAGCGAATCACCTGTATTTGCAAGGGTTGACGCAGCATGTTGCCTTAATTGATGGCGCAGTGGAAGTCTGCAAGGCACTTGCTGCTGTAGGTGAGGTAGGGGTGATTACGAATGGCTTTGAGCAGGTGCAGCGTCAGCGAGTGTTGAGTGCAGGGCTACAGCCGTACATTTCCTTCATCGCATCGTCGGAGGCATGCGGATACGCTAAGCCCGACACACGATTGTTTGATTTTGCTGTGAATCAGGCAAAGACATTTAGCAAAGATTCTACGCTGATTATTGGTGATAGATTGGATGCGGATATTTTGGGCGGCAATAACTTTGCTATATCAAGTTGCTGGTTTAACCCCGCTACGAAACAGAACACGTCAGTGGTGAAACCTACCTATGAAATTGCGCATTTAACCGAGCTGGTGGCCTTGGTGGGGGCGAAGTAAGAGCGTCTCATTACCCGTCTGATGTTATTGGTTTGTTGTAATGTGGGCGCGATTCAGTCTAGGGGTTAGTGCTGAGAGGAGGATGGGTGTGACAGGTGTGTTTTTGGGGTGTTGTGAGTGATGTTCCCCAAGGGGAAATGACGAAATCTACGTCACTCTACCGGCTAGTTAAACAGTCGCTGTAATTGTTTGGTTGCATATATTCTGTAATATTTCCACGCTATGCTGCTAGACTTAGCTGGATAGCACGCAAGGATTGGGCAAACGTGTATGTGGCCAGCGCGTGCCAGACTAAAGAAGTTCAAGTCGTTTTGAGAGGGCGGGCAGTATCGGGCGCCTACGTTGTAACAAGATAAAAAATCCGTAGGTTTTTTATTGGCATAATTACAAGAGGACAAAATGGATATTGAGTTTGCTGAGTACAGAATTAACCCATCAGGTGTGGCATTTTCTTTTTTGACAGATGTGGGCGAACGCGTGTTGGGCAATGTGTCCCTCAATGCATTGGAAGCGTTAGCGGGAAAATGGGTTGGTGAAGAAAGTTGTTTGGATACCTACCATGAGCATCGTGCAGCGATTCATAAGGTAGTACTGCGAAAGTACAAGCAGGGGGCTAAAGAGCCGTTTTGGGTACGTGAAAATGAGCTTGGCTAGATGCCAAGCTTTTTTTATATCTGTAGGTGCTCCAGCTAGGTCTGGGCCAAAGAAATAATCAAAACCTGCAAAGGTTGCTACCTTTTGCAGGTTTTTTTGCGTCCATACGACTGTTATCCGTAACGTGGTTGTAAAGAACTTGGAAACTAATTACCTAGTTAGCGCTGTTACAGCGGAGTTGATGGTTTATGCATTAGAGCTTTACATTTTGTAGGCAAGAATGACATATCCACTAGTGGAAGCTGCTAATTTTTAAAGTAAGGACAGAGGAGAGTTTGTGTTGCATATAGCTATTATTCATTAGCTGTTTTTTAGGGCTTCATCATGGGTTTTTATTGGGCGATTGGTGCGAGAAAACAAGGGCTCAAAGGGTTGATGGTGGTATGTGAACCCTCAGAGATCTGTGGGTATTTGGAACGGTGGGAAGGCGAGGTTGAGCTGAAGGTGAATCGTAACCTTCCTAGTTATTTGCAAAATACCGCCTTGGATCCACTGGAGTTCACCGAGATGAGTTACCTGTTCTTTAGTACGAAACAGGGCGATTCAGTGGTGGCTGAGTTGGAGAGGGCAAGTATCTTCTTGGGATCTAAAGCTGAATGTAAAGAGAGCGATAGCGGGGGCTTGTCTCTCTGGTTGCACTATAAGGTGAAGAGAAAACTAGAGGTTGGCTGTGAAGACTCACCAGCGCTTGGCAGCTTTTCATCGCAACAGAGGATGCTTACTAGTGAAGACCAGCTCATACGAATGTTGGACGAGGAAAAGTATGAGGGGATGTGGGTAGATAGGCCACCACTACGTTTGACGCTAAACGAGGCAATCTGTGCGTTAGCAGAAGAATACTCAGTTTCTGAGAGCCAGATAACTATTACGATTGCCGGTAAGTAGGGTATTGGGCTGTGTGGCTTTTCTATCGGAAAATGGGCTTCAGATAGACGGCAGAAATAAAAAAAGCACTGACTCCAAAGAATCAATGCTTTTTCAATCTGTTGGTGCGAACGGGGAGACTCGAACTCCCACACCTCTCGGCGCCAGAACCTAAACCTGGTGCGTCTACCAATTCCGCCACGTTCGCACAGACAAGCATTGAAGTATAGAGCGACTTTAAAATTTTTGCAAGCTATTTTGCATTAGCCTCTACACCTAGTAAAAGTAAGTAAAAATGCTGGGTAAAGGGGAGGGCCGGAGATTGTATGCATGGCTCTCTATGCGTACAATCACTCGATTTACCCTAAAAAATTGCTAGACATAGGTACTATGCTTGCTATTGAATAGAGGGTTGGCCGGTTATTGATGGCGGCTTTTGCGGTAAAATAACCGATTATTTTCATTCACTAACTCACTCAAATAGGTCTCTAATGCAGCCCGAGGTTGAAATTCTGTCCGGTTTGGAGCGCCGTGTCGATCTGGTCGTTTCTGTGGCCGATGTCGAAAAAGAAGTCCAGGCACAACTTAAACGTGTGGCGCGTACCGCAAAAATTCAGGGCTTCCGCCCCGGTAAAGCACCACTAGCCATGATTGAGCGCAGCCACGGTCCTAGCGTCCGTTACGATGTGATCAATGCTGAATTAGGTAAAGCGATGGATGCGGCTCTGAAAGCTGCAGACGTACGTGTTGCTGGTACACCTAGCATCGAACCTAAAGAAGGTGAGCCTGCTGAAGGTACTATGGCGTTTAGCGCCACTTTCGAAGTGTACCCAGAAGTGGCTGTGCCTGATCTGTCCGCACTGGAAATCACTCGTAGCACAGCAGACGTTGGCGACGAAGAAATCCAAACAACTATCGATATCCTGCGTAAACAACGCGCCCAGTTTGAAGCTCGCGAAGATCGCGCTGCTCAAGACGGCGATCGTATTACATTGGATTTCAAAGGCACGATCGATGACGTGGCTTTTGAGGGTGGTACCGCCGAAGGTTTCTCCTTCGTGTTGGGCGAAGGCCGTATGTTGCCTGAGTTCGAAACAGCTGTGCAAGGCATGAAAGCCGGTGAAGAGAAAACCTTCCCGCTGGCATTCCCAGCCGATTACGGTGGCACAGAAGTTGCTGGTAAAACAGCTCAATTCGAAATCAAAGTAACTGAAGTTGCTGAAGCTGTTCTGCCAGAACTGAACGCTGACTTTGCAAAAATGCTGGGTCAAGCCGAAGGTGATGTAGAAGCGCTGAAAGCTGACATCCGTAGCAACGTTGAGCGTGAAGTTAAAGCTCGCGTGCAAGCTCGCACCAAAGCAAGCGTAATGGATGCCTTGGCTGGTGCCTCTACATTCGAACTGCCTAAAGCACTGATCGATGCAGAAGTGCAAAACCGTATCGCTGCAACTCGTGAAGAGTTGAAAGCACGTGGTTTGCCTAATGCTGAGAACTTCCCAATCCCTGAAGATAGCTTCAAAGAAGAAGCCGAGCGTCGTGTACGTTTGGGTCTGTTGCTGTCCGAATTGGTTAAAGCTGCTGAACTGCAAGCTAAACCAGAGCAAGTCCGCGCACGTATTGAAGAGTTTGCACAGAACTACGAACAACCTGCTCAGGTTGTGACATACTACCTGTCAGATCGTCAACGCCGTGCCGAAATTGAAGCTGTGGTGCTGGAAGATAACGTGGTTGAACACGTACTTTCTAACGCTAAAGTTACAGAAGAGGGCGTGCCATTCAACGAAATCATGGGGAACTAACTAAATGTCGTCTAGTTTTATCGACTTCTATGCTTCGATGCATGGGGGGCACTCAGTAACACCGTCCGGTTTGGGCTACATTCCTATGGTTGTAGAGCAGTCTGGTCGCGGTGAGCGTTCTTACGATATCTACTCACGCTTGTTGCGTGAGCGCTTGGTGTTTTTGGTTGGGCCGGTTAATGACCAGTCCGCTAACCTGATTGTGGCGCAACTGCTGTTCTTGGAGTCGGAAAACCCAGACAAAGACATCTCTTTGTACATCAACTCGCCTGGTGGCGGTGTGTACGCAGGGATGGGCATTTATGACACCATGCAGTTCGTGAAACCTCAGGTTTCAACGCTGTGCACTGGGATGGCAGCCAGCATGGGTGCTTTCCTGTTGTCGGCGGGGGAAAAGGGCAAGCGCTTTGCCTTGCCTAATTCCCGCATCATGATTCATCAGCCTTCAGGCGGTGCGCAGGGTCAAGCATCGGATATTCAAATCCATGCGCAAGAGATCCTGAGTCTGCGTGATAGTTTGAATGGTATTCTGGCTAAAAATACTGGCCAGACCATTGAGCAAGTTGCGCTGGATACTGAGCGTGATCGTTTCATGTCTGCTGCTGAAGCGAAAAACTATGGTCTGATTGATCAAGTCTTTACGCACCGTTCAGACGAAACGGCTTAATGGGTGTGACCGCGCTGCCTAGCTTTGTGGCTGGCAGCGTGGGCACTTGATGTTTTGCAGGGAAAACGCTTTTTCTCTCTATTTTTCACAGAGTCCTATGTCCGATAAACACTCGTCCGATGACAAAGTCCTGCATTGTTCGTTTTGCAACAAGAGCCAGAGCGAAGTCGGCAAGCTGATAGCTGGACCTGCTTCAGTATTCATTTGTGATGAATGCATTACCTTGTGCAGTGACATTATTCACGAAGAGTCACAGGAAAAAGCTAAGGAAGCCATCAAAACTGAGCTTCCTAAACCCAAAGAGATTACCGGGTTTCTTGATCAGTATGTGATTGGTCAAGAGTCTCCTAAACGTAGCTTGGCTGTTGCGGTATACAACCACTACAAACGTATTCGCTATGCGAGTACTACTGATGATGGTGTAGAGCTTTCCAAGAGTAATATTTTGCTGATCGGGCCTACTGGCTCCGGTAAAACATTGCTGGCCCAAACATTGGCGCGCATGTTGAATGTGCCGTTTGTGATGGCTGATGCTACGACACTAACCGAAGCTGGGTATGTGGGTGAGGATGTGGAAAATATCATCCAAAAACTGCTACAAAGCTGCGAGTATGATGTGGAAAAAGCGCAGCAAGCGATTGTCTACATTGATGAAATTGACAAGATTTCTCGTAAGTCTGACAACCCATCCATTACCCGTGACGTATCGGGTGAGGGTGTGCAGCAGGCTTTGCTGAAATTGATCGAAGGTACGGTTGCCTCGGTGCCGCCACAAGGTGGTCGTAAGCATCCTAACCAAGACTTCGTGCAAGTAGACACTACAAACATTCTGTTTATTGTGGGTGGTGCGTTTGCTGGTCTGGATAAAGTCATTCTGGATCGTACAGAAAAATCTGGTATTGGTTTCTCTGCATCTGTTAGCTCTAAATCCGAGCGTGGTGTGGGCGAGCTGTTTACTGAAGTAGAACCAGAAGACTTGATCAAGTTCGGTATTATTCCCGAGCTGGTTGGTAGGTTGCCTGTGGTCACAACCTTGCAAGAGTTGGATGAGGATTCCCTGATCCAAATTCTGACTCAACCACGTAATGCCTTGGTTAAACAGTTCCAACAACTGTTTGCGATGGAGGACGTGAGCTTGGAAGTGGAAGATGCTGCACTGCGTGCTATTGCTAAACGCGCGATTACTCGTAAGACGGGTGCTCGTGGTTTGCGCTCTATTGTGGAACAGTCACTGTTGAACACAATGTATGAGTTGCCATCGCGTCCTGATGTGGGCAAAGTGATACTGACAGCAGATGCTGTGAGTGGCAAAGGTGAGCCCATCATGGTGGAACGCAGCGAGGAAGAAAAAACGGCAGCAACATCTGATACTGCAGCCGCCTAACTGGGAAACTTTCTGTTATAAATAACAGACTCATTGCTTCCTTGGCTCTTGAAATATTCAAAATAGCCGCAACCTTACAGTTAAGAAGTGCATCTAAAAAGGGAAGCTTCATGCTTCCCTTTTGCGGATGACGGGCTTATTAAAAGGAATTTGCTATGTCTGCGAGCCAGATTCTTACTACGGAACCCATGGAGCTACCGCTGTTGCCGTTGCGCGATGTGGTGGTGTTTCCGCATATGGTGATTCCCCTGTTCGTGGGGCGTCCACGATCCATTAAGGCGTTGGAATTGGCAATGGAAAATGGTAACCACATTATGTTGGTTGCCCAGAAAACTGCCAGCAAAGATGAGCCTTCCAAAGATGACCTATACGAAATAGGTTGTGTAGCGAACATTCTGCAAATGCTGAAACTGCCCGATGGCACCGTAAAGGTGTTGGTCGAAGGTATGCAGCGTGCACGTGCGGTTGATGTGACGGAAACCGACGAGTGTTTCAAAGCTAAGGTTGTGGCTGCAGAAGTCGAGTCTGCAGCGTCGGCATCAGAGCACGAGGCTTTGCGTCGTGCTGTGTTGGCGCAGTTTGAGCAGTACGTCAAACTGAATAAAAAGATCCCGCAAGAAATTCTGACTTCTCTGACTGGCATTGAAGAGCCAGGTAGGCTGGCCGATACCGTGGCTGCTCACTTGAGCCTGAAGCTGGAACAGAAACAGGAAATGCTGGAAATGGCTGCTGTAGGCAGTCGTTTGGAAGCGCTGTTGGCTCAGCTGGAATCTGAAATCGATATTCTTCAAGTGGAAAAACGCATTCGCGGCCGCGTGAAGAAACAGATGGAAAAAAGCCAGCGCGACTACTATCTGAACGAGCAAGTCAAAGCGATTCAGAAAGAGTTAGGCGAGGGCGAAGAGGGTGCTGATCTAGAAGAACTGGAAAAACGCATCGAAGAAGCCAAGCTGCCTAAAGAAGCACAGAAGAAAGCGGAAGCTGAACTGAAAAAACTGAAGCTGATGTCGCCTATGTCGGCAGAGGCTACCGTAGTGCGTAACTATCTGGATACCTTGGTAGGTATGCCATGGCGCAAGAAGAGCCGCATCAGCAATTCGCTGGTGAGTGCTCAAGAAGTGCTGGATAGCGATCACTTCGGTCTGGAAAAAGTGAAAGAGCGCATTGTTGAATACTTGGCTGTTCAACAACGTGTGAGCAAACTGAAATCTCCTATCTTGTGTTTGGTAGGGCCTCCAGGCGTGGGTAAAACCTCGTTGGGTCAGTCTATTGCTCGCGCAACCAACCGCAAGTACGTGCGTATGGCGCTAGGTGGGGTGCGTGACGAGGCCGAGATTCGTGGTCACCGTCGTACCTACATTGGCTCCATGCCAGGTAAAGTGCTGCAGAACATGTCCAAAGTAGGGGTACGTAACCCGCTGTTCCTACTGGATGAAATCGACAAGTTGGGAATGGATTTCCGTGGCGATCCGTCATCGGCATTGCTGGAAGTGTTAGATCCTGAACAAAACCACACTTTCCAAGATCACTACTTGGAAGTGGACTTCGATTTGTCCGACGTGATGTTCGTGGCCACCAGCAATACACTGAATATTCCACCGGCGTTGTTAGACCGTATGGAAGTGATTCGTTTGTCTGGTTATACCGAAGACGAAAAAGTACGTATTGCGTTTGACCACTTGATTCCTAAGCTGGTGAAACACAACGGCGTTAAAGATGGCGAGTTAGAAGTCACTGAAGATGCTGTGCGCGACATGATTCGCTACTACACACGTGAAGCTGGAGTGCGTTCGTTAGAGCGTGAAATCAGCAAAATCTGCCGTAAGGTAGTGCGTAAGTTCTTGGAAGCAGCTAAATCAGATGCTAAACCAACAACGGTAGTGGTGAACTCCGAAAACTTAGAAGAGTTCTTGGGCGTACGTCGTTATACGTTTGGTGTGGCCGAAACCGAGAACAAAGTAGGTCAGGTGACTGGTTTGGCATGGACTGAAGTGGGTGGCGATCTGCTAACCATCGAGGTTGCCGACATGCCTGGTAAAGGTAACATACAGCGTACTGGTTCTATTGGTGACGTGATGAAAGAGTCGGTGGAAGCCGCTCGTACGGTAGTTCGCTCGCGTGCTCAGAAGTGGGGTATTCCTGATACCACCTTTGAGAAACGTGACTTGCACGTACACTTCCCTGATGGTGCTACACCTAAGGATGGTCCATCTGCGGGTATTGCGATCACTACAGCCATTGTGTCGTCGTTGACCGGTATTCCTATCCGTGCTGATGTTGCCATGACAGGCGAGATCACTCTACGTGGTGAAGTGCTGGAAATCGGTGGCTTGAAAGAGAAACTGCTGGCAGCACTGCGTGGTGGTATCAAAACTGTCATGATTCCAGAGCAAAACGTGAAGGACTTGGCTGAGATTCCAGATAACGTCAAAAACCACTTGGAGATTATTCCAGTGCGTTGGATTGATAGAGTGCTGGAAGTGGCATTGGAAAAAATGCCTGTGCCATTAAGTGATGAAGAAGTTGCCAGATTGGCAGCGGAAGCCGCTGTTGCTAACAAAGTGGTTAGCGGTACAGGTGGTTTGAGTACTACGCACTAAGTCTAGTGTCACAATAAAAACAGCCCAGTAATCACTGGGCTGTTTTTTATCGCTGTGAAACAAGTAATTAGTGTATGGGTGTATTACGGATCAGGCCTACAGCAATACCTTCTACACTAAAGCTGTCTTCGTCGGAAACAGGAATAGGGTTGAAATCAGGGTTCTCGGGCATCAGGTTGATGGTTTTACCGTCGATGTGCAAGCGCTTAACGGTTACATCGTCACCTAGGCGGGCCACAATCACTTGGCCATGGCGAGCTTCTGTGGTTTTCTTTACGGCAAGCAGGTCGCCTTCCAAGATGCCGATGTCACGCATACTGAGGCCGCGTACGCGCAGCAAGTAATCGGGCGTTTGGCTAAATAGGTTAGGGGCAACACCAATTTCTTGTTCTACATGAGCACTAGCTAGTATAGGGCTACCTGCTGCTACTCTACCAATGATAGGCAGCTGCAAATTATTACTGGCGATGTCGTGATCGTTAGCGGCAGTAGGCATGGTGGTGTCGTCTTGCACAAGACGAATACCACGCGATGCGCCAGCAGTTAATTCAATGGCGCCTTTTTTTGCCAAGGCCTTAAGGTGATCTTCGGCAGCATTGGCCGACCTAAAGCCCAACGTCTGAGCGATTTCCGCTCTAGTGGGAGGAAAACCGGTGCGCTGTATCTCTTGACGGATGATGTCAAGCACCTGTTGTTGCCTGATGGTAAGTTTGACGGCCATGATATATTGGATGCTGTTTATTTATACAGCAATGATTTTGCGTTAAAATACAAGAAAAATCAAGCCGTATGGGCCTTTGGGCTGATCTGGGCACATTTTTGTGCTGGCTGTTTCTTCAGGACTCCGTGTCACCTATCCTATGTCAGAGTTTGCTCCGCGTTTTGTCAATTTCCCCGATAGCCCTTTTTCGCTGTACGAACCGTACCCGCCAGCGGGCGATCAGCCTGCGGCTATTGAAAAGCTGGTAGAGGGGCTAGAAGATGGTTTGATGTATCAGACTCTCTTGGGGGTGACGGGGTCAGGTAAAACCTACACCATGGCAAACGTGATTGCGCGCACGGGCAGACCGGCCATTGTGATGGCGCCAAACAAAACCTTGGCGGCGCAGTTGTATGCCGAGATGCGTGAATTTTTCCCCCGTAATGCGGTGGAATACTTCGTGTCGTACTACGATTACTATCAGCCTGAAGCGTACGTGCCATCACGAGATATGTTTATTGAGAAAGACTCGTCTATCAATGAACATATAGAACAGATGCGTTTGTCAGCCACCAAAAGCTTGTTAGAGCGTCGCGACACTATCATTGTGGCGTCGGTGTCCAGTATCTACGGTATTGGTAACCCCGGCGATTATCACTCAATGGTACTGACTTTGCGCGTAGGGGATACGGTTCCTAGGCAAGAGCTATTAGCGCGGTTGGTAGCGATGCAGTACGAGCGTAACGACGCTGATTTTGCGCGGGGTATTTTCCGGGCAAGGGGCGAGGTCATTGATGTGTTCCCCGCCGAGAACGCGGAGCAAGCCCTACGTATCACCATGTTTGATGATGAAATCGAGTCGTTAGCGTTGTTTGATCCGCTGACGGGCAAGATTCAGCAAGATGTACGTCGCTATACCGTGTTTCCCGGGTCGCACTTTGTGACACCGCGCGAAACTATTTTGCGTGCGATGGAAACCATCAAAGACGAGCTGCGTGAACGAGTGGATCAGTTTGTAAAAGCTGGCGAATTGGTAGAGGCTCAGCGTATAGAGCAGCGCACGCGCTTTGATCTGGAAATGATGAACGAGTTGGGCTTTTGTAAAGGCATTGAAAACTACTCCAGGCACTTATCGGGGGCTGCTCCTGGTGATCCGCCGCCTACGTTGATCGACTACCTGCCTAAAGATGCCTTGATGTTTATTGATGAAAGTCACGTCACCATGGGGCAGATAGGGGGTATGTACCGAGGTGACCGCTCTCGTAAACAAACGCTAGTGCAGTTTGGCTTTCGCTTGCCATCAGCGTTGGATAACCGCCCGTTGAAATTAGAAGAGTTCGAGCAGCGCATGCCACAAACCGTGTTTGTGTCGGCAACGCCAGCAGCCTACGAGCAAGAGCACGCGGATGCGGTGGTGGAGCAGGTGGTGCGTCCTACAGGCTTGGTGGATCCGTTGGTAGAAGTGCGTCCAGCCACTACGCAGGTGGATGACCTGCTAGGTGAGATTAAACTGCGTGTTGCCGCTCAAGAAAGGATTTTAGTCACGACGCTGACCAAGCGCATGTCGGAAGACTTAACCGATTACTTGGCCGAAAACGGTGTTCGGGTGCGCTATTTGCACTCTGATATTGATACGGTAGAGCGCGTGGAAATTATCCGCGATTTGCGCTTAGGTATGTTCGATGTTCTGGTGGGCATTAACTTACTGCGCGAGGGTTTGGATATCCCGGAGGTCTCTTTAGTCGCCATTCTGGATGCCGATAAAGAAGGTTTCTTGCGCTCAGAGCGCAGTTTGATTCAGACCATTGGTAGGGCGGCGCGTAACTTAAATGGTCACGCTATTTTGTATGCAGACAGAATTACAGACTCTATGCATAAAGCGATGAGCGAAACAGAGCGTCGTCGTGAAAAACAAGTGGCGTTCAACCTAGAGCACGGTATTACGGCGCGTGGTGTAAATAAAGCGGTACGCGACCTGATTGATGGTGTGTCGGCAGCGCCTGTGGTTGAAACCGAATACAGCATTATTGGTAGTGATGTACTGGGTGACGAGAAAAAACTAGCCAAAGAAATCAAGCGTCTGGAAAAACAAATGATGGATCACGCAAAGAATCTAGAGTTTGAGCAAGCAGCGAAAGCACGTGACCAGTTGCGTCAGTTGAAAGAAAAAGCGCTATTGGGATTGTAAATAATTCGCGTTGTTTTCACGGTACGAAATGGTGTATTGTGTTGTGGGAAAACCCTTATTTTAGATTGTGTTGTTTGCTATACTGGACTAAATCAGTCGGGTATAAACAGCCATAAGCGTGCCCGCCATAAGCTGAGGAGTTTCAGTATGCGTTTGACGACAAAGGGCCGCTTTGCTGTAACGGCCATGATAGATCTGGCGTTACGACAACAAAGTGGGCCAGTCACTTTGGCTAAAATTAGTGAGCGTCAGCATATTTCGTTGTCGTATCTAGAGCAGTTATTTGGAAAGCTGCGCCGCCATGAGTTGGTGGAAAGTACGCGCGGACCTGGTGGTGGTTATTCACTGGCTAGGCTGGCTAGATACATTACGGTTGCCGACATTATTTTCGCGGTAGACGAGCCGGTTGATGCCACAAACTGCAAGGGCAAAGGCAATTGCAAGTTGGGTGCCGGTGGTAGCCGAGGTCAGTGTATGACACATGACCTCTGGGCCAACCTAAGCCGTAAAATGGTGGACTACTTAGATTCAGTGTCGCTACAGGATTTAGTAGACCAGCAGCGTTTGCGTCAGCTAGAAGAAGCGGCTCATAACGACGAGGAAGTCATTTCAGTGCAAAAAACTAGCACACCCGTAGCTTCCAGTGTTTTCAACTTTGGTGGCTGACGTGCAGAAACAATCTAGACCACTGTATTTGGATTATGCGGCTACCACGCCTTTGGATGGGCGTGTGCTAGAGCAGATGATGTACTGGTTGCAAGACGGTTACGGTAATGCAGCATCCAGCAGCCATAGCTATGGTTGGGATGCAGAAGAAGCCGTAGAGCGTGCGCGTACTCAGGTGGCTAACGCCATCGGTGCGCAGGCGCGCGATATTGTGTGGACATCAGGAGCTACCGAGTCTGATAACTTGGCCATCAAAGGTGTGATGCAAGCGTATCAGAACAAAGGTAAACACCTCATTACGCTGCAAACCGAGCACAAGGCTGTGTTAGACACTTGTCATGCGTTAGAGCAGCAAGGTTTTGAAGTGAGCTATTTGCCAGTGCAGGCAGATGGTTTGCTGGATATAGAGTTACTACGCACGCATTTACGTCCTGACACCACGTTGGTCAGCATCATGTTGGTGAACAACGAAATTGGTGTGGTGCAAGATGTAGCGGCTATTTCCGCGTTGTGCCATGAAAACGGTACGTTGTTGCATGTGGATGCGGCTCAAGCGGTAGGTAAGCTACCTATAGATGTAGACGCCATGGGCATCGATTTATTGTCCATGTCAGCACACAAGGTGTATGGCCCTAAAGGTATGGGGGCGCTGTATGTGCGCCGTAAACCGCGAGTACGTTTAGAGGCGCAAATGCACGGTGGTGGACACGAACGTGGCATGCGTTCTGGTACGTTGGCGACTCACCAAATCGTAGGTATGGGCGCGGCATTTGAGCTGGCCGAGCAACTACGTGAAGAAGAGTGCCAACGCATACAGCAATTGCATCAGCAGTTGTTGCAGGGCTTGCAGGCTATACCCAATATTTACATTAATGGTTCGTTATCCCAACGCGTACCTCACAACTTGAGTGTGAGCTTTGATGGGGTAGAAGGCGAGGCCTTAATGATGGATTTGTCTGGCTTGGCGTTATCCAGCGGCTCAGCCTGTACATCCGCCAGTTTAGAGCCTTCTTTTGTGTTGAAAGCTATAGGTCGCACGGATCAACAAGCACATAGCTCGTTGCGTATTTCCTTAGGGCGTCAGACTACAAAAGAAGATGTAGATACTACGATTGCGGCCATACGCCACAGTGTAGAGCGTTTGCGTAACTTGTCTCCCTTCTGGGAACACGAGCAAAGCAGCTCGTTGGTGTCGTAGGTAAAGGGATATCATGCGGTATAACGCGCAGGTAGAGTCATATTTCAAACAGCCCGAACATGCGGGTGTGATAGCGATTGCGACGGCAAAAGCGGGTAGTGCACTGGCAGGCTCAGTGAAAGAAGGTGCGGCAATTAAGTTGTCGCTAGGTGTGGATGAAAGCGGTGTGATCCAACAAGCTAGGTTTCAAGCTTATGGTTGTGGTGCCACTATTGCTGCGGCAGAATATGCCTGTAGATGGGCAGAAGGTAAGCCTGTAGAGCAATTGGCATCCTTAACTAGCGCTGAGCTGATGCAGGCCTTGGATTTGCCAGCCGTGAAGTTGCACAGTGCAATTTTGGCTGTAGAGGTGCTACGCGATGCGGGTAGCAAAATTGTACCGTCACAGGGTGAATGAGGTAAAAAATGGCGATTACATTAACTGAAAGTGCGGCTAAACATATCAACCATCATTTAAGCAAAAATGATGCGCAAGCGATGCGTTTGAGCGTACGACTAACAGGGTGCTCCGGCATGGCCTATAAGTGGGACTACGTGAGTGCTGGCAACGAAGGCGATCAAGTCTTTGAAGAGCACGGCATTACGGTGTACGTAGACCCTAAAGCTTTGCCGTTTATTGATGGCACGGAAATTGATTTTGTACGCGAAGGCTTAAGTAGCAGCTTTAAGTTTCATAATCCTAATGAAGCGGCAAGTTGCGGTTGCGGTGAGTCCTTCACCATTTAAGTGCTACGTATAAGAAAAAGGCTCAATGTTGAAAAACATTGAGCCTTTTTTATTGCTGCCAGCACGAGGCTGGCGAAGCATGGATTACTCGCGACGTAGGTGCGGGAACAGAATTACGTCACGGATGCTTGGGCTGTTTGTCAGCAGCATTACCAAACGGTCAATACCGATACCACAACCACCTGTAGGAGGCATACCGTATTCCAACGCACGGATGTAGTCGGCATCGTAGTACATGGCTTCTTCGTCACCCGCATCTTTGGCGGCTACTTGAGCTTGGAAGCGTTGTGCTTGGTCTTCTGGATCGTTCAACTCTGAGAAGCCGTTAGCAATTTCACGACCTGTGATGAACAACTCAAAACGCTCAGTAATACCTGCTTCGGAATCCGATGCACGAGCCAATGGAGACACTTCAACTGGGTAGTCGATGATGTAAGTAGGATTCCACAGTTTGGACTCAGCGACCTCTTCGAACAGTGCCAATTGCAGCGCACCCAAACCAGCGTTTGCCAGAGGAGGGTTGTCTACGTCTACTTTCAGGCGTTTTAATTCGGTGCGTAAGAAAGCGATGTCTTGCAACTGGCTTTCTTGGTAGCCTTCGGCGTACTTCTGAATGGCTTGGATAATGGTCAAACGCTCAAACGGTTTGCTCAGGTCTAGCTCTTGGTCTTGGTACGTCAGTACGGCTGTACCGTGTGCAGCAATTGCTGCGTTACGGATCAGTTCTTCAGTGAAGTCCATCAACCAGCGGTAGTCGGTGTAAGCCGCGTAGAACTCCATCATGGTGAACTCAGGGTTGTGGCGTGGGCTCACCCCTTCGTTACGGAAGTTGCGGTTAATTTCGAATACACGCTCAAAGCCACCCACTACCAGACGTTTTAAGTACAGTTCTGGTGCAATACGCAGGTACATTTCCATGTCTAGCGCATTGTGGTGCGTCACAAAAGGCTTAGCCGATGCGCCACCTGGAATAGGGTGCAGCATGGGTGTTTCCACTTCAAGGAAACGCTCTTGCAGCATGTTCTGACGGATGCTGTTGATGATCTTGCTACGTGCCAAGAATGTGCCACGTACCTCTTCGTTCATGATGAGGTCAACGTAACGTTGGCGGTAACGCAGTTCTTGGTCAGCCAAGCCGTGGAATTTATCGGGCAGGGGGCGCAACGATTTGGCCAGCAGGCGAATGCTGCTGGCGTGAATGGAGAGTTCGCCTTTATTGGTTTTGAACATGATGCCTTCAACGGCCAGCATGTCACCAATATCCCAAGTTTTGAATTGTTCGTAAACGTCTTCGCCTACCGAGTTTTTATCCAGATAAATCTGGATGCGGCCGCTACCGTCTTGCAGCGTGGCAAAACTGGCCTTACCCATTACTCGCTTCAGCATCATGCGCCCAGCAACGGATGCAGGGTGTTTCAATTCGGCCAGTGCTTCTTTTTCGTGCTCGCTGAAGTTAGCGTGCAAAGCGTCGGCTTGGTCGGCAGGGCGAAAATTGTTGGGGTAAGCCACACCATTTTCACGAAGCTGTTGAAGCTTGCCACGACGCTCGGTAATCAAATGGTTTTCGTCGGCATGCGGGGCAGGAGTAGGTTGAGTCATGGTTTCAGTAAACTTTACAAATAACGACGGATATCATCCAGGAGGGTGCTGCCGAACACATCACTACCCATGTGGCGCAGAATGTGTGCAGCCGTTTCCTCTGGGGAGCTGAGTTGTTGCTCGGCATGTAGGTTAAGAAAGCGTTGTAGGTCTGGAAAGTCAGAGACTTTCTGTTGACGTATGACACTTTGCATTGGGCTATCAATGACACCGGGGGCGAGGGATACGCAACGCAGGCGAGGGTGGTTTTCCATCGCCAGAGTTTGTGTGTAGAAATCTAACGCTGCTTTAGTTGCTCCATAAACGCCCCAGCCAGCGACGCTGCGTCTGCCGGCACCTGAAGAAATGTTCAAGATACGGCGTTCGGCAGCACTGGCATCTGTAGCGGACAGCAGCGTGGCACATAAGGCGATGGCACTGCCTACATTTAACTGCAGGGCTTGTTGTATAGCCATTGCATCGCTTAGCTGATTGGCTTGTGCAACTGGTTCTACAGTGCCAGCGTTATTGATCAGCCAATAGTGCTGGGCAGTGCGGGGCAGCGTGTGTTGTAACCACTCTTGTGTAGCCAGTACACCCTCAGCAGAGGATAAGTCTGCTTGCAAGGCATGCAGCGTGGCTCCTTGCTGATCAGCAAGGGCGGCTAAAGAGGGGTTATCACCTCGGGCAACCGCAAAGAGGGTAGTGTTAGCGTCTAGCACTTGCTGTGCCATTGCTGCACCTAAGCCTTTTGATGTGCCTGTGATGATAACAACGCGCTGTGTACTCATGGTGTTATAGACCTTGCTTCAGGCTGGCCTGAATAAAGGGGTCAAGGTCGCCATCCAGCACTTTTTGTGTGTTGGATACTTCCAAGTTGGTACGCAAATCTTTAATACGACTTTGATCCAGCACGTAGGAGCGAATCTGGTGACCCCAACCCACATCGCTTTTGGCGTCTTCCAGTTTCTGCTGGTCAGCCATACGCTCACGCAGCTCTTTTTCGTACAACTTAGAGCGCAGCATTTGCATAGCTTCTGCACGGTTACGGTGCTGGGAACGGTCGTTCTGACACTGCACCACAATACCGGAAGGCAAGTGAGTCAAACGTACTGCTGAGTCGGTTTTGTTCACGTGCTGACCACCCGCACCACTGGCGCGGTAGGTGTCTACGCGCAAGTCGGCAGGGTTCACTTCGATTTCAAAGGAGTCGTCTACTTCGGGGTAGACGAACACGCTGCTGAACGAGGTGTGACGGCCATTGTTGGAGTCAAATGGGCTTTTACGTACAAGACGGTGCACGCCAGTTTCGGTGCGCAGCAAACCGTAAGCATATTCGCCTTCAATTTTGATGGTAGCTGATTTAATACCCGCTACCTCACCATCTGAAATCTCTAGGACTTCAGCTTTGAAACCTTTGTGTTCGGCGTAGCGCAAGTATTGGCGCAGCAAAATAGAGGCCCAGTCTTGAGCTTCTGTGCCGCCAGCACCCGCCTGAATGTCCATAAAGCAGTTGGACGGATCGGCAGGGTTGGAGAACATGCGGCGGAACTCTAGCTCTTCAATACGTTCGCAGGCACTGGCAATGTCTTCTTCTACGGCTTGCAGGGTGTCATCGTCGTCATCAATGGCGGCCAAGTCAAACAGCTCTTTGCTGTCGTGCAACGCACTACGGATTTCGTCCAGTTCGGTCACCACGCCTTCAAGGCTTTTCTTTTCACGGCCAAGTTCTTGGGCGTGTTGAGGGTCGTTCCAGACGTCTGGGCTTTCTAGCTCAGCATTAACTACGATTAAGCGGTGTGCTTTTTCATCGTAGTCAAAGATACCTCCGTAGTTCAGCCTCGCGCCTGATGTAATCTTCCAGGTGCGATTCAATGGCGTTTTGACGTTCGGCTTCCATAGCGATGTACTTCCTGTGTGGTGGCATAGCCATGATTAGTGCTATGCCCAAAATTCAGTCAAAAGGAATAATTTTAACCTGTTAGATCATATAAGGGCAGGGTGAGTGCGGCTTTTTGTGTGCATTCAGCTGATTTTAAGGAATTATTATCATTCGTTTTTAAAAGTGGCTTTCACTATACTAAGTTTTTAACCATAAGAAATTAGCCCTATTACGGAGACATAATGGGGCATATATGTCGTAATGAGTCAGTCAAAACTTACCCCAGCCACGGTGGCTTTTCTTGTTATTCCAACCATGCTTTGGGCGGGCAATGCCATCGTAGGGCGTATCGTGAGCGACATGATTCCCCCGGTGACGCTGAATTTTGTGCGTTGGATTATTGCGCTGATTATTTTGTTGCCGTTTGGTTATTCGGTTTTGCGACCTAGCAGTCAATTATGGAAAGAGTGGAAACGTTATTCCATTTTAGGTCTGCTGAGTATTGGTCTTTACAACACTTTGCAGTACATGGCATTGCAAAGTTCTACACCCATCAACGTGACCCTAGTAGGGGCCAGCATGCCTATCTGGATGCTGCTGATCGGGCGCGTATTTTTTGGTGCATTGATGAACCGCTGGCAGTTGCTGGGTGGCCTCGTATCGTTATGTGGTGTGGTGATTATTCTGACGCGTGGCGATCTGACACAGATCATGTCTATGCGTTTAGTGATAGGGGATTTCTATATGATCCTATCCACCATCGCATGGGCGTTGTACAGCTGGCTCTTGTTGGCTAAAAAACACCCTGAAGATGTGCGTCGTAACTGGGCCACCTTACTGATGTCGCAAGTGGCATTTGGAACGGTGTGGTCTGGCTTGTTTGCCTGGGGCGAGTGGGCTGCCTTTGATGTGCACATTCACTGGGGCACTGAACTGTATTGGGCGATGGCGTATGTGGCGATAGGTCCTGCCATTGTGGCCCTGTACTGCTGGGGGGAAGGGGTGCAGCGCGCAGGCGCCGCAACCGCCGGGTTCTTTACCAACTTTATTCCCCTGTTTGCGGCGTTGTTGTCTACAGTGTTCTTGAATGAGCTGCCTAAAACCTTCCACGCTATCGCATTTGCCCTGATTGTGGGTGGGATTATGTTGGCATCCCGCAAACGAAACGTTGCTTAAGGATTAACGCTGGCAGCGTACTCCACAATCAGTTGCAATGAGGTTTGGCCATTCCATGTGTTGGGGGCCAAGCTATACACCACTTCAATAACGCCATCTAGCAATTGATCGTGATTAAACCAGATGGCATCCAATACTTGGGTGCCACGTTCTACTTGCAGTTTCAGATGGCGGTCTTTCAGCAAGCGTTGCTGGCGAATAATAAAGCGGTCACGGAACAAGGGGGCGGGGAAACCGGCTCCCCATACTTGTGATTGCAACAGGTAGGCAGTCTCTACACTGTAGTGGTCAAGAGACAGGCTGCCATCAGTTTCAATGATGGGTTCAAAGTACTCACGTCCGCTTAAGGTACGCACGGCATCATCAAAGAGCAGCATGAACTCTGCATAGTTTTCTTCCTTGATGCTTAGGCCGGCCGCCATGGCGTGGCCGCCGAATTGGGCAATGATGCCGGGTTGGCGTTTAGAGACTAAATCCAACACATCACGCAGGTGTACATCGGGTACTGAACGCCCCGAGCCTTTCAGCATGATGCCATCGTCGCTGCGAGCAAAAGCTAGCACGGGACGCCAGAATTGTTCTTTTAGCCTCGATGCTACCAAGCCTACTACGCCTTGATGCCAGTCTGGGTGATACACGCACAAGCTGGCTCGCTGCTCGGGGTTGTGGCTCACGTGCTGCTCCACAGCAACCAATGCTTCTTGGCGCATGTGTTGTTCAATTTGGCGACGATCTTGGTTCATGTCCTCCAGCTCTTGTGCCAATAGCATGGCCTCAGCTGGATCGTCGCTAAGCAAACAGCGTATGCCCAATGCCATATCTGCCAAACGACCTGCGGCATTAATACGGGGGCCTAGTGCAAAGCCCAAGTCAAAGGTGCTGGCTAATCCTGGATGACGTGCGGCAACGCGAAATAGCGCTTCAATGCCGGGTTGCATGATGCCGGAACGTATTTGTTGCAAGCCTTGGTTCACCAGTAAACGGTTATTGCTGTCTAAGCGCACCACATCGGCGACGGTGCCCAAAGCAACAAGATCGCTTAAGCGATTCAAGCGGGGCTGAGTTTTGGCATCAAACACACCGCGTTGGCGTAATTCAGCGCGCAAGCCCAACATCAGATAAAACACCACGCCCACACCTGCCAAATTCTTAGAGGCAAAATTGCAGTCGGGGTGGTTGGGGTTCACGATGGCTGATGCATCAGGTAGTTCATCTCCGGGTAAGTGATGGTCGGTAATAATGACTTCCATACCAGCGGCTTTGGCTGCTTCCACACCGCTTACGCTAGCAATTCCGTTATCCACGGTGATCAGTACATCAGGTTTGCCGTCTTCGTGTACTAAGGCTAGATCAACAATGGCTGGCGATAGGCCGTAGCCTGTTTCAAAACGATTCGGTACTAAGAAGCTAACGGTGGCGCCCATCATACGTAATGCTCGTACGGCTACGGCACATGCTGTGGCACCATCGCAGTCGTAATCCGCTACGACCAGCAGTCGTTTGTTGGCGACAATAGCATCGGCCAGAAAGCACGCGGCCTGTTGCAGGTCGCGCAACAGGGCTGGCGAAAGCATTTGTGCCCAATCGGTAGAAAGTTCTTCTGTGCTGGACACCCCTCTGGCCGCCATCAGTTTTGCCAGCAGCGGGTGTGTGCCTGCACTGGTAAGTGTGTTGACGTAGTCGGGGTTGATCGTACGATCTTGTATTACTGGGATGACCATTGTTTCTTCCAATCATTTTGCTTGGAGGCAAAGAGTTTACGCAGAAAGCCAGCAGGGCGCGGGTTTACATTCAGCAAGCGGCTTTGACCGCATAGCACAATAGAAGGTGGCTGCTGTTGCAGAGGGGCAAAGCAATTTTTTTCTAAAAGCTGCCAAGCCTCTAGCCAACGCGACCAGTCTTGTTGCAGTAAAGAGTCTTCCAAGTCTGTAAAGAGCTGATAGGGTGCGGCGTGTGTGCTCTGGAATTGCTCTGCAGAACCACCACCTTGTAGCCATAAGCTATTGATGGGCAGTTTGCCTTCGGCAGAACGTTGCTGGTTAACGGGGTGGTTGAACCAGAACATTTGCAACTCATTCACGAGCTTGCGCCATGGGCGCGTTGCGGCATCTTGTTCCCACCAGTGATTAACAGCGCTTTGGCTGACTAAGGCTGAACTTACCGTACGTGCGTGGAAATCTTCGGGCGGCTGAATGCGCCAATAGCGGGTATTCACGTATTCAGCAGAAAAACCAGTGTCTTCGAACCAAGCCACGCTACTGCTGAACAATGCTTCGCTTTCTTCTGGCGTGATAGCGAGATCAGAGGCGGGTATCAGCGCTGCACCATCGCGTGAGGGGGAGATATGTACCAGCTCGCCTAACCAAACAGCAGCTTCGGGCGCTAAAGTTAGGTTTTGTTGCGATTGCATCCACAAAACCCCTAGACCTGCGCTACTATGCTGAGCGGGTTTGGGTTGGAATCCTGCCTGTTGCAGTTGCCAATACTCCAGAGCAGTACAGCGTTCTTGATTGCTATCCAGAACCTGCACTGTGCTTTGGCTTTGATTAAGCCAATGAGTCAGGGTGGGGGCAGCTTTTTCCAGCTCAGGCAAAAGTTTTGATGCGTAGGGTGGTTCAGGCAGGGCACCTGAGAGTACTATTTGCATAGAAGTTTTCTGTCTAATACACGTGCGGTGGCAAAATTTATGTCGTTTGAATGGTGGGTTGGAGCGCGCTATGCGGGATTAACCCGAGCGAAGCGTAGAACAGGGCAGCGAGGGGACAGGTTCGTTTCGTTCATCGCAGCGAGTTCCATGGCGGGTATCGCTCTAGGGGTTGCGGCTCTTATTGTAGTGCTTTCAGTCATGAATGGCTTTCAAACGCAGGTGCGTGATCGAATGTTGTCGGTTTTGCCGCATATAGAGTTGTTTTATCCTGGGCAGCCGCATCAGCGTGTACTGGAAATGTGGCCCGATATTGCCAAAGAAGCAAAACAGAATTCAGCCGTACAAGGTGCTGCGCCATTCGTGGGGGCGCAAGGCATGTTGGTGCGCAATAACGTATTGAGTGGTGCGCAGATTCGAGGTATAGATCCTAGTGTGGAAACGCAGGTTTCTGAGCTGGCAGATCAACTGTATGCCGGTAGTTTGAATGCCTTAAAAGATGGCAGTTTTGGCATTATTTTAGGGCAAAAACTGGCAAATACGCTGGGGGTGGGGCAGGGCGATACCTTAATGGTGATGGCGCCTCAGGGCACTATTTCTCCGGCTGGTTTTTCGCCGCGTATGCGCCAGTTCACGGTAGTGGGGTTGTTTTCATCAGGCCACTATGAATACGATGCGTCGCTGGCTTTTGTGAATGTGCAAGATGCAGCGCGTATTTTCCGTGACAGCGGTGTGAGTGGCGTGCGTTTGCGTATTAAGGATATGCAGAAAGCTCCAGAGGTAGCAGTAGAGCTGCAGGGGCAACTGCCTAGTGGCGTGATTGCCAGCGACTGGACACGTAATAACCGTACATGGTTTGCGGCTGTGCAAACCGAGAAGCGCATGATGTTCTTGATTTTGACACTGATTGTGGCGGTAGCGGCGTTTAACTTGTTGTCGTCGTTAGTGATGGCGGTAAAGGATAAGCGCAGTGATATTGCTATTCTGCGTACGTTAGGGGCAACGCCCGGTGAGATTGCTCGTATCTTCTTGGTGCAGGGCAGCTTAATTGGTTTCTTGGGAACGGGTCTTGGTGTGCTGTTAGGTGTGTTGATCGCCTATAACGTAGATGTCATCGTTCCCTTTATTGAAAACCTTATTGGCCTGCAGTTCTTGCCTGAGCAGATCTATTTCATCAGCTCCTTACCTTCTAATCCGCAAGTGGCTGATATTGTTATTATTGCGGTGACCTCGTTGATTTTGTCGTTCTTGGCAACGCTGTACCCCAGCTGGCGTGCCTCGCGTTTGCAACCCGCACAGGTATTGCGTCATGACTGATTTTGTAATGTCTTCTACTCCCGTGATTGAGGCCCGTGACTTGGGCGTGCGCTATAGCGAAGCGGGTCGCGATATCAGCATTTTGCATGATGTGTCGTTGCAAGTGCAGGCGGGTGAAATGGTTGCTATTGTGGGGGCCTCTGGCTCGGGTAAAAGTACGCTGTTGCACATACTGGGTTTGCTGGATAAACCCACGAAAGGACAAGTATGGGTACAAGGCCAAGCTACCGATAATATGAACGAAAAGCAGCGTAGTCGCTTGCGTAATCAGGCGTTGGGGTTTGTGTATCAGTTTCACCATCTGCTGCCCGAGTTCCATGCGTTGGATAACGCTGCCATGCCGTTGATTGTGCGTGGCTTGAAACGCGATGACGCACGCGCACAAGCGCAGGCGTTGCTAGAACGAGTGGGTTTGGGGGAGCGCTTGGATCACTTCCCTGGGCAATTGTCAGGCGGTGAGCGCCAACGTGTGGCCTTGGCACGTGCGTTGGTGTCTAACCCGGCATGTGTGTTGGCTGACGAACCTACGGGTAACTTAGATCGCCACACCGCTGATGAAATGTTTGGCTTGTTGCAGGAAGTGAATCGTGAGTTGGGCACGGCTTTTGTGATCGTGACGCACGACGTGGCCTTGGCGTCCCTCGCGCATAGGCAGTTGCACATGGTGGATGGCAATCTACAATAAGCTAAACCGCATAAGCATGCGTACAGGGTGTTATCAATACTCTGTATGTATGGCACTGTGTAGGTCGTATCACGGGGAAAGCCATGCTGATAGATAGTCATTGCCATTTGGATGCACCAGAGTTTGACGCGGACCGCGACCAGGTGTGGTGGCGAGCACAGGCAGCAGGGGTGCAAAAAGTGGTAGTGCCAGCGGTAGAGGCAAGTAACTTCCAGACTGTGCGTGATTTGGCTCAGCAACACGACGGCGTTTACTACGCTCTAGGTATACATCCCCTATATGTACCGCGCGCACAGCCGAGCGACTTAAGATTATTAGAAGAAACCGTACAGCAGGCCCTAGAGGATCCCTGTTTTGTGGGCATCGGTGAAATAGGGCTAGATTTTTTCGTGCCTGAGCTGTGTACACCTGAGATGCGTGAGCGCCAGTTGGCTTTTTATGGGCAACAAGTAAAGCTAGCAGCGCGTTATCACTTGCCGGTGATCTTGCATGTGCGTCGCTCTGTGGATGTCATCACTAAATACCTGCGTCAGCACCCTACGCTACGCGGTATAGCACATGCGTTTAATGGTAGCCAGCAACAGGCTGAAATTTTGCTGGATTTGGGTTTTAAATTAGGTTTTGGCGGAGCCATGACGTTTGAGCGTGCCAAACAAATACGCCGTTTGGCCAGCGATTTACCGCTCACGGCCATTGTGCTGGAAACTGATGCGCCCGATATTCCGCCAGCATGGTTGGGTAAAGCGGGGCAAGAGGATGACTCCCCATTGGTGCGGCGTAATGAACCAGCCCACTTGGCGCGTATGGCTCAAGTGCTGGCAGAGTTACGTGCTGTGCCGCTAGAGACTGTTATCCAGCAGACAGGAAACAATGTGCTGGAAGTCTTGCCGCGATTAGCCCAGTAAAGCGCCGCGCTGTTCTCAGTACCTACGTACATAATCGCACTGACATAACGGTTCATACGGGAGCCTAGTCGCCGCTGCCCGGCGGTAGGCTACAGCTTTTGCATAGCGCCAATGCGATTGCTACAACGACAATTCTCTGGACGAGTTACCGTGCTGGCCATGGTGGCCGTCGCTATATGGGTGCACACATTTTCTGAATTGCCGGCAGATTGGCTGTTGTATAGCCTCTGGTTGTTGGTTGTGCTGGGGTGTGTGGTGTGTTGGCGCAGACCGGCATCTGCCTATGTGATGGTGCCGTTGATGGCAGTCGCTATAACTGTGTGGTGGGTAAGCGTGGCTGCCACCAGCGCTTGGCGCAAGTCTTACCTGCGGTAGATGAAAACAGAGTCTCGCGTGTAGAGTTTGAGGTTATAGGTTTACCGCAGCAAACGCCTAGTAGCCTACATTTCACCGCACGAGTACGTCAGAGCAAACCAGAGGGATTGCCTAGCACCATACAGGTGAGTTGGTCGGCCGCTGCGTGGACGGGGCCTTATGGCAAGCCTATGAGTGTTGACTTCCCTACTGTGTCGCCTGGGCAAGTCTGGCAAAGTAATATGCTGGTCAAAACACCGCATGGTTATCAGAACGAAGAGGGTTTTGACTACGAGCAATACAGTTTTAGTCATGGGATTCGGGCCTTAGGTAACGTGCGCGGTGAACCCAAGCTGTTATTCACGCTTTCGTGGTGGCAGCGATCGTGGTCGGTGATGGCGCAAAGCCTGCGTTATGAATTACGTAAAGCCATGTTGCCCTATGTACAGTCCTATCGTTATGGCGGTGTGCTGTTGGCGTTGAGTGTGGGCGATCAAAACAGCATACAAAGCCAAGACTGGTTGGTGTTTAACCGGGCGGGGCTTACGCACCTAGTGTCTATTAGCGGCTCGCATGTCACGCTGATGGCGGTGCTGGTAGCTACTGTTATGTCGTGGTGTTGGCGACGCTTGCGATATAAACGGGTGGCATTGGCGGAATATTGGCCTGCTCAAAAAATAGCGGCGTGTGTAGCATTGCTTGTGGCGGCTTTGTATTGCACGGTGGCTGGCTGGGGCGTGCCTGCACAACGTACTTTTTTAATGTTAGCGGTGGTGGTAGGTACCCGTTTAGCCAGTGTGTCGTGGCAACCGTCGCAAACTTTAGCGTTAGCCGCCGTCTTGGTGGTGTGGTTAGACCCATGGGCGGTAGTGGCCAGTGGGTTTTGGCTATCGTTTGGGGCCGTGACCGTACTGTTGTTGTGCTATCACTGGCAGGGGCATGCTATGCAACCTAAACAAGGGTGGGTGGCCCTTGTGAGTTATGTGCTGCAGGTGTCGGCATGGCAAGTAGTGATTAGCTTGGCGCTATTTCCTGCATTGGGCTGGCAGTTTCATGAGATTTCACTCATCTCGCCTGTTAGTAATGCCTACGCCATTCCGCTTATAGGGATGGTGATTACACCCCTGTCCTTGTTGTTGATGTTGGTTGCGCCCATAGAGGGTCTTTCTACGGTGGCACAAGGTGTGGCGTGGTTAGCTCATGCATTGTTGGAGCTTATGATGCGGCCCACAGAGTGGCTGTGTGAACTTCCGGCTGCCAGTATGGCCGTAGCGTGGGCACCATGGTGGACGTATGGGATAGCGGCGTTAGGAATGGGGTATGCCTTCTTGCCTAAGGGGTTGCCTGGCAGACATTGGGGCTGGATAGGATTACTGCCGTGTTTGCTATGGGGGCGCACACCAATTACTGAAGGTGAGTGGCGCGCGGACGTCTTGGATATAGGGCAAGGCGGTGCGGTGTTGGTGCAAACACGTCGCCATGCTTTGCTTTTTGATACGGGGCAGCGTTTAAGTTATCAAAACGATGCGGGCGATAGAGTGATTGTGCCGTTATTGCGGGCCAAAGGCATTACTACACTAGATTGGCTGGTCTTGTCCCACGACGATTTAGATCATACTGGCGGTGCGTTTAGTGTGCTGCAAGCCATCCAGGTGCAGGCTCTTTATACGAGCTTTTCTGCGCGAGCGTATTTTGGGCGTGAAGCGGCATTGCTCGGGGTGCCATCGCCGTTGTTGCCTACAACTGCGCAACAACTCTGCCAACAAGGTGTGTCATGGCAGGTGGATGGTGTGCGCTTTAGCTTTGTGTGGCCTGATGCGTCGGCGTTAAGGACTAAAGACAGCAATGCACGTAGTTGCGTATTGAGTATACGTAGCGCGCAAGGGAAAAGTCTGCTGCTAATGGGGGATATAGGCGTGGCTCAAGAAGCAGTGTTGTTAAAACAGGGCCTGGAACCACATGATGTGGTGGTCGTTGGGCATCATGGTTCCCGTACCTCATCATCAGTAAATTGGGTGCTTTCCATGCAGGCGACTTGGGCGATCGCGCAAGTTGGTTGGGGAAATAGGTTTGGGCACCCGCATACCGAAGTGGTACGGCGTTGGCAGCGATTTAAGTCAGTGTTTATTCGTACCGATTATGCTGGGGCCGTGCGCATCGTAACGGAAGGCTCGCGTATACAGGTACAGTGTCAGCGCCAAGTACGTGCTCGTTATTGGCAGCATCCAAGTTCAACACTACAAGCATCCTGCGATCAGACGCTTAGAGAGAGTCAATGATGCGTGTAGAATGGACATTACTCTTTTCCTACTTTGGCGCAGCCTGCCCATGAACAGCCACTCTGCTATGAGCTCTGAACCTCGTTTGGATTATGTGATGTGCGCATCACCTGCCGGTACGCATCGTATGGCGTATTGGGAATGGGGTGATCCTGATAATCACAATATTCTGTTGTGTGTGCACGGTTTGACCCGTAGCGGCAGAGATTTCGATGCCTTAGCGCAGGCCTTATCCAGCCATTACCGTGTGGTATGTCCTGATGTGGTGGGGCGCGGTGCGTCCGATTGGCTGCTAGATCCTACGTATTACGCTATTCCTCAGTACGTGGCCGATATGCTGACCTTAATTGCTCGCTTGAAACCCACTACGTTGGATTGGGTGGGTACATCTATGGGCGGATTAATAGGTATGGGGTTGGCAGGTAGCGTGGCAGTGTCCGCTCAACTGCGATTGTCGCACCCGTTGAGTCTGCCTGCATCGCAGCAAATCCCGCTAGGTAAATTGGTGTTGAATGATGTGGGGCCAGCTCTAAGCTGGGAAGGCTTACAGCGCATTGGCGATTACGTCGGTATTCCAGTGCAGTTTGCTAGCTTTGAGCAAGCCGTAGCCTACGTGCGCCAAACCTTGGCTGGTTTCGGGCCGCATACGGATGCTGAGTGGGAAGACATGACGCGTATTGCCTTTGTGTGTACAGCAGAGGGGGAATGGATTAAGCATTATGATTTACGTATCGCGTTGCCTTTCACTACACAAACCGAAGCCGCTATGCAGTTAGCTGAGCAGGTGCTATGGCAGTCGTACCAAAGTTGGCCACATCAGGTGCTGATCATGCGCGGGCATGAGTCTGATTTGTTAAGTGCTGATACGGTGCAAGACATGCTTGCTAAGCATCCTGCTGCGCATAGTGTGGAAGTGGCCGGAGTAGGGCATGCGCCCACGTTGCGTCATGCGGATCAAATCGCGATAGTAGAACAGTTTTTGATAGGGTAGTAAGGCATGAGAAACCAAACACTTAATGTGGACTTACATTGCCATTCCACAGCGTCCGATGGTTTGTTGCCACCCAAGGAAGTAGCGCAACGCGCGGCCGCCAATGGCGTGCAGTTGTGGGCGTTGACCGACCATGATGAGCTTAGTGGGCTAGAAGAAGCGCGGGCCGAGGCCACACGTTTGGGTATGCAGTTTATTCCCGGCGTAGAAATTTCCGTGACGTGGGCGGGGCGTACCGTGCACATCGTGGGTTTAAATGTAGATGATCACCAAATGCAGCTTAATGATGAGTTGGCATATATACGGTCAGGGCGGGAGCAGCGTGCGCAAGAAATAGGGCAAAAGCTAGGTGGTTTAGGTATTCCTAATGCTTATGAAGGTGCCTTGCGTTATGTGTCTAATCCGTCGCTCATTAGTCGTACGCACTTTGCTCGTTTTCTGGTGGAAGAAGGGCATTGCGCCAACGTGGGTGAGGTGTTTAAACGTTATCTTGGCGACCATAAAGCAGCCTATGTGCCCATGCAATGGGCAACGCTTGCGCAGTCAGTAAACTGGATACGTGAGGCGGGAGGTAAGGCGATTATTGCGCACCCCGGTCGCTACGAATTTACGCCAGTGCAGTTTGGGGCGTTGTTTGATGAGTTCAAAGCCTTGGGCGGTGTAGGGATTGAGGTGGTCACAGGTAGTCACCGAGCCGACCAATATGCGGAATATGCGCAGGTAGCACGCCATTACGGGTTTGAGATTTCCTGCGGTTCGGATTTTCATGCGCCAGGTGAAGGGCGTTTGGACTTAGGCAAGTTGCCGCCTTCGCCCACCGATTTGCCTACCGTATGGGATGAGTGGCTGGGCTAGCCAGCTGAAGTGGAGTACAGAAAATGAATAAAGCTTTCGTTAAAGAAGACACAGAAGATATTGATGATGACTTGGAAGCACCCGCCGTTAGCATACCGGCTGGTACCAAGAACTACATTACGGTAGAGGGCTACCGCGCCTTGCGCCGTGAATTTAATCACCTGATGAACGTAGAGCGCCCTGAAGTGGTGCAGGTGGTGTCGTGGGCTGCGTCTAATGGCGACCGCTCTGAAAACGGCGACTACTTATACGGTAAAAAACGCCTGCGCGAAATAGATAGGCGTATTCGTTTTTTGACTAAGCGCATCCAAATTGCCGAAGTGGTGGATCCCGCGTTGCAGCCCAATAAAGATCAAATTTTCTTTGGGGCAACCGTGGTGTATGCCAACCTTAGTGGTGAAGAAACCACCATTACCATTGTGGGTATAGATGAAGCCGAACCGCTAAACGGCAAAATTAGTTGGATATCCCCAGTGGCTCGTGCTTTGCTCAAAGCGCGCGAGGGCGACACCATTACTTTGCGTACACCGGGTGGCAAGGAAGAATTGGATATTCTGGAAGTGCACTATCCCACGGAACCAGCCCCGCCAGATGACGAGCTAGGACATTAACCGTAAAACCACAAGCGCGGGATTCTTCCCGCGCTTGTGGTTAAAATAGTCACATTTCTTGTCTTCTTTTTACTTCTCCACCAGAACCGTGAACTCTTTCTTGCATTATCCCGGCTCCTCTTTCCTTTCCGATTTCCGCCGCGAGCGCTTGCTGCAACGCTTGAAGGCATTGGATCTCCCTGTTGCTGATGTACAGGGTTTTTATGAGCACTACGTCTGGGCAGATGACAGTGCGCAAAATGAGCAAAACCTGAGCCAGTTGGAAGCGTTGCTGGATGATTCTCGTCCATGTTTTGATGCACAGGATCAAGCCAAAAACGCTTTGGTATTGCGAGTCATTCCGCGTATTGGCACGATTTCTCCGTGGGCCAGTAAAGCCACTGATATCGCCCGTAACTGTGGTATCCAAGGTGTGCGCCGCATTGAACGTGGTGTGCGTTATGTGATCACTCCTGAGCGTGGTTTATTGGGTAGCAAGAACATTAATGAAGCGCAGTTGGCTCAAATCTCAGCCATGCTGCACGACAAAATGACGGAAACTGTTGTAGACGTCAATTTTGTACCAGAGCAGTTGTTCGTAGAGTTGCAAGGCAAAGCCATGCAATACGTAGACGTGATGGCAAATGGCCAAGCTGCACTGGAAGAAGCCAACCGTACTATGGGTTTGGCGCTGTCTGAAGACGAAGTAGAGTACTTGCTGGAAGCTTTCGTAGGCTTGAAACGCAATCCTACCGACGTAGAACTAATGATGTTTGCGCAAGCAAACAGCGAACATTGCCGTCACAAAATCTTCAACGCCCAGTGGGTGATTGATGGCAAGCCACAAGACAAGACACTATTTGGCATGATCCGCGACACACACGCGGCGCAGCCAGAAAAAACCGTTGTTGCTTACTCGGATAACGCCGCCATTATGGAAGGCGGTCCAGCACAAGTGTTCCGTGCCACGTTGCCTGATTCTGAAGGCGAGGGTACATACCAGCGTATGGATACTACGCTGCACACCTTGATGAAAGTGGAAACACACAACCACCCTACAGCGATTGCTCCGTTCCCTGGCGCGTCCACTGGTTCTGGTGGTGAAATCCGTGACGAAGGTGCAACCGGTCGTGGTTCTAAACCTAAAGCAGGTTTGACTGGTTTTACCGTTTCTAACCTGAAATTTGCTGATTTTCCAGAGCCTTGGGAACAAGACTCTCACGGTGATTGCAGCCGTATTGCCTCACCTTTGGACATCATGATCGAAGGCCCTATTGGGGGCGCAGCATTCAACAACGAATTTGGCCGTCCTAACCTGTTGGGTTACTTCCGTACCTTTGAACAAAGCGCGGGTGGTGTACGTTGGGGTTACCACAAACCCATCATGATCGCCGGTGGTCTAGGCTCTATCGACGCTAGCCAAACACACAAAGACCCACTGCCAGTAGGGGCCTTGTTAGTGCAAATTGGTGGTCCAGGTATGCGTATTGGTATGGGCGGTGGCGCTGCTTCCAGTATGAGTTCCGGTGTGAACTTGGCCGAGCTGGATTTCGACTCTGTACAGCGTGGTAACCCAGAAATGGAACGCCGTGCCCAAGAAGTGATTGATCGCTGCTGGCAGCAAGGCGCTGAAAACCCCATTATTGCTATCCACGACGTGGGCGCAGGTGGTTTGTCTAACGCCTTCCCAGAGCTGGTAAACGATGCAGAGCGTGGTGCGATCTTTGATCTGACCCACGTACAGTTGGAAGAGTCCGGTTTGTCTCCAGCCGAGATCTGGAGTAACGAATCTCAAGAACGTTATGTATTGGCGATTTCGCCAGCCGATTTGCAACGTTTTACCGCTATTGCTGACCGCGAACGTTGCCCATGGGCTGTTGTGGGTGTAGCGACTGAAGAGCGTCAATTGCGCGTAGTGGTAGGCGAAGGTCTACCTGGTGTAGATGCTGACATCAAACCAGCAGCAGAGCGCCCTGTTGATGTACCGATGAGCGTGATTCTGGGTAAAGCACCACGCATGTTGCGTGATGTAGAGCACGTAGAGTTGCCTACAGAGCCTGTAGATTTGCCATTGATCCCATTGGCGGAAGCAGTAACACGCGTATTGCGCCACCCAACAGTAGCAAACAAAAACTTCCTGATCACCATTGGTGACCGTACCGTGGGCGGGCTGTGCAGCCGCGACCAGATGGTTGGCCCATGGCAGATTCCCGTGGCGGATTGTGCGGTTACCTTGGCCGACTTTGAAGGCGTACGTGGTGAAGCCATGTCCATGGGGGAACGTACACCTGTGGCTGTGTTAGATGCCGCAGCATCAGGTCGTATGGCCGTAGCAGAAGCCTTGTCTAACTTGGCCGCTGCTGATGTCAGCAGCATGAAAGACGTTAAGTTGTCTGCTAACTGGATGGCCGCTTGCGGTACTGCCGGTCAAGATGCTGCTCTGTTTGACACCGTAGAGGCTGTAAGCCACTGGTGTCAGAAACTGGGCTTGTCTATTCCTGTAGGTAAAGACTCCTTGTCTATGCGTACATCGTGGGAACAAGACGGCGAGTCCATCAACGTGGTATCGCCAGTTTCCCTGATCGTGACTGCCTTTGCGCAAGTGGGCGATGTACGTAAAACACTGACACCTCAGTTGCGTACCGATATCGGCGAAAGCTGCTTGATCTTGCTGGATATGGGCTTGGGTAAACAGCGCATGGGTACATCCGTACTGGCGCAAGCCTTTAACCAAGTGGGCGACGAAGCCCCTGATATGGACAACGCTGAACTGATGTTGGCGTTCTTCCATGCTGTACGTTCCTTGTACAACGATGGTTTGGTACACGCGTACCACGACCGTTCTGATGGCGGTTTGTTGGCGACAGTTGCCGAAATGGCGTTTGCAGGTCACGTAGGTGTGTCCTTGAACGTAGACATGCTGACTATCGATCCGCATGCGGCTGACTGGGGCGACTACAAAATCCGTCCAGAACAAGTAGCGGTTCAACGCGAAGAACTCACACTGAAAGCGCTGTTCAACGAAGAAATTGGTGCTGTGATTCAGGTGAAACAAGCTGACCGCGACAACGTGTTGCAGCGTTTGCGTGAAGCAGGCTTGTCCCCTTACGCCCACGTAGTGGGTAGCTTGAACGACCGCGACCAAGTGGAAATCTTCCGCGATGGTGCTTGCGTATACCAAGCACCGCGTGCCGAGTTGGGTAAAGAGTGGAGCGAAGTTACACGCCGCATCATGAACTTGCGTGATAACCCAGCCAGTGCTGAAGCAGAATTCGCGCTGTGGAACGATGCAAAAGACCCAGGCATTAGCCCTGTGGTGCCATTCAACCCACAAGAAAACGTTGCTGCGCCATTCATTAACACCGGTGCACGTCCACGTATCGCTGTGATGCGTGAGCAAGGGTGTAACAGCCAAGTAGAAATGGCATGGGCCTTTGATACGGCCGGCTTTGATGTGACTGACGTACACATGACTGACTTGCTAAGCGGTCGCGTCACCTTGGAGCAATTCAAAGGTATAGTCGCTGCCGGCGGTTTCAGCTACGGTGACGTATTAGGTGCGGGTGAAGGTTGGGCTCGTACCATCCGTTTCAACGCCATGTTGAATGACCAGTTTGCTGGCTTCTTCGGCAGAGAAGACACCTTCGCACTGGGCGTATGTAACGGTTGTCAAATGATGGCTGCCTTGGCTCCTATGATTCCAGGTGCGGAAGCGTGGCCTAAATTTACCCGTAACTTGTCCGAGAAATACGAAGCCCGTTTGGCAACATTGAGCGTGGCTGATTCTCCTTCTATCTTCTTTAAAGGTATGGAAGGCGCACGTCTGCCTATCGCTGTAGCGCACGGTGAAGGCTTTGCTAACTTTGCTTCACAAGGTGATGCCAGCAGCGTATTGGCCGTGGCCAATTATGCAGATAACTACGGTAAGCCTACAGAGCAATATCCGTTCAACCCCAACGGCAGCCCCAACGGTTTGGCGGGTGCTACCACTGCTGATGGTCGTTTCACTGTATTGATGCCTCACCCAGAGCGTGTAACGCGCAACGTCATGTTGTCGTGGGCACCAGAAAGTTGGGGCGAGCAAGATCAGGGTGGCGCACAGGCAACAAATGGTGGGTTTAGTCCTTGGATGCGTTTCTTCCAGAACGCTAGGGTCTGGATTGGTTAAGGGCAACAGCGTATAATCTTGCTTTGGACGGAGTAAAAAGCATGCGTCTTATCAAACGAGCACTAACATTCGATGATGTATTGTTAGTGCCTGCATATTCAGAAATTCTTCCTCGCGATGCGTCGTTGACAGCACGATTCAGCCGCGACATTTCCCTGAACATCCCACTGGTGTCCGCCGCAATGGACACCGTGACCGAATCCGGCTTGGCCATTGCTATGGCACAAGAGGGCGGTATGGGGATCATCCACAAAAACCTGACAGCGGATGTACAAGCACGTGAAGTATCCCGTGTGAAACGTCACGAGTTCGGTATTGTGATCGACCCTGTTACCGTAACACCAGAAATGACGGTGCGTGATGCAATCAATTTGCAACGTCAGCATGGTGTGTCCGGTTTGCCAGTGGTTAAAGAAGGCAAGTTGGTAGGTATAGTCACCAACCGTGACTTGCGCTTTGAAGATCGTTTTGAGCTGCCTATTCGTGAAGTCATGACGCCTCAAGAGCGTCTGGTGACCATGAAAGAGGGTGCCACGCTGGATGAAGCCCAAGCACTGATGCACAAACACCGCCTAGAGCGCGTGCTGATCGTGAACGACCAGTTCGAGTTGCGTGGTTTGGCTACTGTTAAAGATATCGTTAAAAACACCACTCACCCTCTGGCTGCTAAAGACCAACACGGTCAGTTGCGCGTAGGTGCTGCGGTAGGCGTGGGTGGCGATACTGACGAACGTGTAGAAAAACTGTCCCGCGCTGGCGTAGATGCCATCATTGTGGATACTGCACACGGTCACACCAAAGGTGTAATCGATCGCGTACGTTGGGTTAAACAGAACTTCCCTCATATCCAAGTGATTGGTGGCAACATCGCTACAGCCGCAGCGGCTCGTGCGTTGGTTGAAGCCGGAGCTGACGGTGTGAAAGTAGGTATTGGCCCAGGCTCTATCTGCACTACACGTATCGTGGCTGGTGTGGGAGTACCGCAAATCAGCGCGATTGCTGATGTGGCTAAAGCATTGGAAGGTACAGGCGTACCTCTGATCGCTGACGGTGGTATTCGCTTCTCGGGTGACGTATCTAAAGCCTTGGCAGCAGGTGCATCCACGTGCATGATGGGCGGTATGTTCGCCGGTACAGAAGAAGCACCAGGCGAAGTTGTATTGTTCCAAGGTCGTTCCTACAAGTCTTACCGCGGTATGGGTAGCTTGGGTGCGATGGTGGAAGGCTCTGCTGACCGTTACTTCCAAGATGCTTCCAGCAACTCCGACAAACTGGTACCTGAAGGTATTGAAGGTCGTGTGCCTTACAAAGGCAGCGTGATTGCCATTATCCACCAATTGGTTGGTGGTGTACGTGCCTCGTTGGGTTACTGCGGTTGTGCTTCCATTGACGAACTGCATGCGAAAGCTGAGTTCGTGGAAATCACGGCAGCCGGTGTACGCGAATCTCACGTACATGATGTGCAGATCACCAAAGAAGCACCGAATTACCGTGCAGACTAATTTATTATTCTGCTGCGGTTTATAATTCAGACGGCCGCGTTGCACAGCAACGTGGCCGTATTCGTTCTATCGCTGGCTGTAGAGTTACCCCTTAACAGCAAGCACCATTTATCTATCAGTCATCATGCATCAACGCATACTTATTCTTGATTACGGTTCACAAGTTACCCAATTGATCGCACGCCGCGTGCGCGAAGTGGGCGCTTACTGCGAAATCCACCCTGGCGATGTGAGCGACGAATTCATCCGTTCGCAAGAGGGTCTGAAAGGGATCATTCTGTCTGGCAGCCACGCTTCCGTGTACGCCGACGACGCCTTGCAAGTGCCTGCCGCCGTATTCGAGATGAACGTACCTGTACTGGGTATTTGCTACGGTATGCAAGCCATGGCGCGCCAATTGGGTGGTACTACCGAAGGTGCAGACAAACGTGAATTCGGTTACGCCGAAGTACGTGCACACGGTCACACTAAATTGCTAGATGGCATCCAAGACTTCGCCACCCCAGAAGGGCACGGCATGCTGAAAGTATGGATGAGCCACGGCGACAAAGTCACCGCATTGCCTCCAGGTTTCAAACTGATGGCTTCCACACCTACCTGCGCCATCGCTGGTATGGCAGACGAAGAACGTAATTTCTACGCGGTACAGTTCCACCCAGAAGTTACCCATACCGTACAAGGCGGTGCCTTGTTCCAACGCTTTGTGCGCGACATCTGCGGTTGTGTAGGTGACTGGAACATGCCTGACTACGTAGAAGAAGCCATTGCTAACATCCGCGAACAAGTGGGTGACGAAGAAGTTATCTTGGCCTTGTCCGGCGGTGTGGATTCCTCGGTCGCGGCTGCATTGATTCACCGTGCTATTGGTGAAAAACTGACTTGTGTATTTGTAGACCACGGTCTGCTGCGCTTGAACGAAGCCACACAGGTAATGAGCACCTTCGCTGACAATATGGGTCTGAAAATCATCCATATTGATGCCTCAGATCGATTCTTGGGCAAACTGGCTGGTGTTACTGACCCAGAAGCTAAACGTAAAATCATTGGTCGTGAATTCGTAGAAATCTTCCAAGAAGAAGCCGCGAAACTCAGCAACGCCCGTTGGTTAGCTCAAGGCACCATCTACCCAGACGTGATTGAATCCGCTGCTGCTAAATCCGGCAAAGCAACCGGCATTAAATCGCACCACAACGTGGGCGGCCTGCCAGAAACACTGAACCTGAAACTGCTAGAGCCCCTGCGCGAACTGTTCAAAGACGAAGTGCGTAAACTGGGCGTAGCATTGGGCTTGCCACCACAAATGGTGTACCGCCACCCATTCCCAGGCCCAGGCCTAGGCGTGCGTATCCTGGGTGAAATCAAACGTGAATACGCTGATTTGCTGCGCCAAGCTGATGCAATCTTCATCGAAGAACTACGTAACACCGTAGACGAAGCCACCGGTAAAAACTGGTACGACCTGACTTCCCAAGCTTTCACGGTATTTTTGCCAGTGAAAAGCGTGGGCGTGATGGGCGATGCCCGTACCTACGAATATGTGGTTGCACTGCGTGCCGTAGAAACCACCGACTTCATGACAGCCGACTGGGCAGAGTTGCCATACTCACTGCTGAAACGAGTGTCTGGCCGCATCATCAACGAAGTACGCGGTATCAACCGTGTGACCTATGATGTAAGCAGCAAACCTCCAGCGACGATTGAGTGGGAGTGAAATCAGTTTCTTCGGGGGCTATCGCGGGCTTTCGAAAAATTGTCGTAACGTGTTGATTTCAAAAAAAGATACGTCACGACGACTATCGGGAGCTATCGCCGGCCAGCAGAACAGGGTGGCGGTGGAACTGGCGGTAAGAACCAAGGACCGGATTAAGACCGTCCCGTTCACTTCGATGCCTGGATTGACGGGCAGACCTATGTGCCGAAGCTGATGCCGAAAAATGTCGTCGTTCCGACGTTGAGCGCAATGGTCTGACAGGGTGAATAGGTTGTCGCTTGACAACCTATTCAATCATCACCATACTGGAGATGACTGATGGCCCGTTCGTCTCATCCGAAGAAAGAGGTTGAGGAAGCTCTCAGACATGCCGAAGGGCAGGGCTGGCGCGTCGAAATAGGCGGCAGCCATGCTTGGGGGCGGATTTACTGCCCGTACAACGACGAGGAATGCCGCTGCGGCGAGTTCTGCATCACGTCGATTTGGAGTATGCCAAAGAACCCCGGCAACCACGCCCGCGCTCTGCGGCGTGTCGTGGACAACTGCACCACGCATCGCAAGCAGCGCGAGGCTGGTGACGATGCCAAGGAGTAGTGCGATGGAATACACCTTCACCTTGAAGTATCGGCTTGCCGACGACGACCGCGACACGGGCGTGCTGGTTGAGCGCTTGGGCGAAGCCGACTGCGACGATGCCTTGGTGGGCATTGGCCAGCCGGGACGGCTGGCGCTGGAGTTCACCCGCGAGGCAGCCGACGCGTTGGCTGCCGTGTGTAGTGCGTTGGTTGCCGTGCGCAGTGCCATACCGACGGCCAAGCTGATCGAAGTTGCACCCGATCTGGTCGGGCTGACCGACGTGGCCGATATCGTGGGTGTTTCCCGGCAGAACATGCGCAAGCTCATGCTGGCGCATCCGGGCAGCTTTCCTGCGCCGGTGCACGAGGGCAGTGCGTCGATTTGGCACCTGGCCGACGTACTGACCTGGTTGCAGGCCAAGGGCAGCTATTCGCTGGCCCAGGACGTGCTGGATGTGGCGCGGGTGGCCCTACAGGTCAACGTGGCGAAGGAGGGCCAGCGGTTGCCGCGATCGGCATCTAAAGAACTGCAGGCCCTGGTCGGATGAGGCGTATCGCCAGCATCATTCTTCGCTCAAACCCGTCCGAACAGGGCGGGTTTTTCGTGGGTGGACATCGGGTTTCGAACTGCTGCCGCGTGGGCTTGTTTGCGTTCTTCGATCCAGGCTTCCACTTCGACTAGGTCCCACACGACGCAACGAGGCGTCAGATTGAAACGACGCGGGAATTCGCCGCGGTGCTTCATTTCATAGATCGTGGTCTCGGCCAAAGGGATAATTTGCTTTAACTCGTTGCGGCGAATTGTGTGGCGAAAAGGTAGGAGCGGTACTGATGGGAACTGTGGAAGTTCCTCATACCGTGCCTCGCCGGAGGCGTGTAAGGAGGTGATAAACTTCGCAGATGCCGCCGTCTGTTTTGTGTTGGAAGCCATAGCCGCCCCCGGTGTTTGGGTTGCTGCATGGTGACTATCGCCGAGCACATACATGCGCTCAGCGCTTCGACTAGTCGTGGATGCCCGCCTGATTTTCGGCTCCTCCGCAATTGACGGCTTTTTTGCGCACCTGGCGCCCAGCCGCCTCAAGGGACGAGCATGCGTGTGCGATCTAACCAGCAACCACGTATCGCAGCGCAGTCTCGCACTGAGCCTGATCCGTTCGGTCCAATCGAGCTGTTAAGGCCGCCGATGCGGAAGCTCGGCACTTGCGGCCTATCTCTGAACGGATATAATTATGATAGGGCACTGCTTAAAAGGTGCTCCCTGTGCTCTCAAAAATTGTCTAGGCGGGGTAGGGATGTCGGAATTGACAAATCGGTTGTTGCTGTGTCATCGCTTCATAGGGAAGCTGATCGACAAGCAACTGCAGCGCTCGCCTGCTTGGAGAAAGCAATGAATCGTAGTGACCGTTCTCAAGATTCCAGCAACTTGACGGTGAATGTCCACTTTGACGACGCACACGAGCTGTCAGCCAAAGCCGCACTTGCACTTAAGTTGAACGAGCTGATCGACCAGCGCGGTTTGAGCCAAATGGAGGCGGCGGCGATCACAGGAATGACTCAGCCGAAGGTGTCCCAGGTACGCCGGTTCAAGCTACAGAACATCTCCCTGGAGCGTCTGATGCAGGCATTGGTGTCACTGGATCAACACGTGGAAATAGTGGTGCTTCCTGCTCGGAGAACTCTTGCGCGTGGCATCACCGTAGCAGCCTGAAATCTGCCTTGATGCTGCAAGCACTGTTTGTTGAGTGGCCCGGTGCTGACACAGGCAGGGCAAAGACGCAACGAGCCTTAAGTTGCTGACATGCTCCGAATTCCGATTACTTAGAAGTATCAAGACTGATTTTTATGAATACCGAAAATATCGTACAAAAAATATGGGAACTGTGCCACGTCCTTCGAGGAGATGGGGTTAGTTATCACGAATATGTTTCCGAGTTAACCTATTTGCTTTTTCTGAAAATAGCAGAAGAAAATAAAACAGAAAATCTTATCCCGGCGGGAAAGCGCTGGGGAGACCTTGTTGCATACGAGGGTGGCGATTTACTAGATTATTATCGGGAGATGCTTACTTATCTTGGCGCTCACGCGCCGAGCGAGAAGGTGCGTAGAATTTATGCATTCCCAACGACCGTTTTTTCGCATTCGGAAAATCTCAAAGCTGTTATTGATGGAATTGCAAAGCTTGACTGGCATTCAATAACATTTGATGGAATGGGGGAAATTTACGAGGGGCTGCTCGCAAAAAACTCACAGGATTCGCGATCTGGCGCGGGCCAGTATTTTACGCCACGTCCCCTGGTGGACTGTATGGTTAAGCTGGTCAAGCCACAATTGGGAGAGATCGTACAGGATCCGGCTACCGGTACGGGAGGCTTCTTAATCTCAGCGGACCACTACATACGTTCTCAGGTTAGCGAGAAAAAGTACCAAAATAAGCCTCCACGATACGAAGGCGTGGAGATTGAGAAGGGGACGTATCGCATTTGCCTCATGAATGCGTTTCTTCATAGACTTGAGTCGCGCCTGATTCTTGGTGATGCACTTACTAAGGACGCAGAAGAACTTTCTCCCGCAGACGTTATTCTTGCCAATCCGCCTTTTGGGTCAAAGGCTGGAAGCGCCCGCAAGCAGCGAGACGATATCGCCTACACGACGACTAACAAACAGCTTGCTTTCTTGCAGCATATATACCTAGGTCTTAAACCGGGTGGGCGCGCGGCAGTCGTACTGCCGGATAACGCTTTATTCGAAGAAGGAGTGGGAAGAAAAATTCGCCAGGATCTTATGGATCGATGCAATCTTCATACGATCCTAAGGTTGCCTTCGGGGATATTTTATAGCGCGGGAGTAAAGACTAATGTTCTTTTCTTCGAACGCGGCCGAAAGGACACAGGGAATACCCGTGCCGTTTGGATTTACGACATGCGCCACGATGCCCCGAGATATGGAAAGAAAAGGCCCTTGCAAGCAGCAGACTTTTCCGCGTTTGAAGCCGCGTATGGCATCGATCCTGAGGCAACAAAGTTGCGTGAAGATCAGGGGGAGGGAAGTCGTTGGCGATCCTTTAGCCGAGAACTCATCGCAGAAAAATCCGATAATCTGAATATCTCTTGGCTTGCCGAAACAGAGATCGATCCCGAGGATGGGCTTCCTGAACCCGAGGAAATTTCCTCAGCAATTCTACTTCACTTGCGCGCGGCGCTAAGCGAGATAGAGGCGATAGCTGACGAATTGGCTGAGACCTCGGAGGCTGAGGAATGATGTCCGTAACTCTAGTTTGTACAGTGAATGAGAGTTTGATCGCACGGGAATTTTGCGTGCTTGGGCACATTCACCGTCATGCGTGCAGGGAGGCGTGGCATGGATAAACTCCCGCGTGGATGGGTCAAAGTAAATATCGATGATGTTGCGGAGGTCAATCCGCGAAAATCAGTCAATCTTTCCCCAGATGAGATGGTTACATTTGTTCCTATGGCGGCCGTTAGCGAATCGTCAGGAACGATAGCAAGTTCGACAAAACGCCCCCTTAGAGAAGTCAATAAAGGCTTTACACAGTTTATCGAGAACGACGTAATTGTTGCAAAAATAACGCCCTCGATGGAGAACGGAAAGGCAGCCGTAGCTACAGATCTAGTCAATGGGGTGGGATTTGGATCTACCGAGTTTCATGTTTTCCGAAGTAAAGGAGCAGTCCTACCGAAATTCCTGTGGTATTTCGTTCGCCAACAGAGCTTCCGGGGTAACGCACGAAAAGTAATGACCGGTGCGGTCGGTCAGCAAAGAGTTCCTGCGGAATATTTAAGGAGTCATTCCTTATTGCTGCCTCCTCTCCAGGAACAAGTACGCATTGTCGATAAGGTCGGAAATCTAATTGCCCGCACCGCACGGGCCCGTAGCGAACTTGGAAAAGTTCCCGCTCTATTGGCAATGTATAAGTCTGCGGTACTCGAATTGGCTTTCTCTGGAAAGCTAACAGCGGATGTGCGTGGTGATAACGAAGATAGTGGCTCTGGCCTTCCTAAGGGATGGGCGATGCAGCGCTTGGGCGACATCAGCGAAATACAAAGTGGCATTCAAGTCGGCAAGCGTAGAAGTGGTCGAGAAGAACTAGTTGAAGTTCCGTATCTTCGTGTAGCCAACGTCCAGAGAGGATGGTTGAATCTGGATGAGATCAAGACAATTTTCGTCACTTCAGAGGAGAAACTCCGTCTTTTGTTAGTACAAGGTGACGTGCTAATGAACGAGGGCGGCGATCGTGACAAATTGGGACGGGGCTGGGTCTGGAGCGGTCAAATTGATGAATGCATTCACCAAAATCATGTTTTTCGTATTCGCCTGAACGAGGGAACTCTGCCGCCGGAGTTTGTCTCTCATTTTGCTAACGAGCGAGGGCAGCAATACTTCTTTGATGAAGGCACTCAAACGACGAATTTAGCTTCAATCAGCAAACGAAAGGTGTCGGCCTTGCCGCTGCCGGTGCCTCCATTTAACGAAGCTGTCGAGATTGTTCGTCGGATAGAACGAGCTTTCGCATGGCTAGATCGCACTATTGCTAGTCACTCTGGTGCTTTTCAGTTGCTGGAAAAACTAGACACTGCACTGCTAGCAAAGGCTTTCGATGGCAAATTGGTGCCTCAGAACGTCCATGATGAGCCGGCATCTGCTCTGGTGGAGCGAGTTAATAAAGAGTGGCTGGCACGACCCAGGAAAATTCGGGATAGAAAGCTGAAAAACCCTGATCAGAAACAGGAGGAATTTATGGGGGCGGGCAAAAGAATTGAGCAGGTTTTGATTGAGGCGAAGGACTGGCTTTCAGCGCAAGCGGCCTTTCAGCACTGTGGTATCGGTGCCGGAGCGTCTACGGAAGAGATTGAGCGACTTTACTCAGAACTGCGCGATTTAGATAGGGCTGGGAAATTAGAGGCGGAAGCCGTCAATGACGAGCATGGCCGTAAAATTTATGATCGTATTCGTTTGAAGGGGGTGTAAATATGCGCCTCGATAGAATTACGATAGGTAGCCCAAAGGACAGTCCTACTCATCAGTTTAAGAACTTAAAAAATGTGTCGATTGAGTTTGATCAGAGGCATTGGATTACCGTGGTTATCGGGTGGAACGGTACCGGCAAATCAAACGTACTTGAGGCGCTCGCGACTATCTTTCGTGATTTAATTCAGGGTGTGCGAAAGCCAGCATTCGCGTTCAACCTTGAATACAGAATTTCAACAGGCGCGAGCGCCTTGCACATCAATATCGATGCGGATCCAGATCGTCAGCGCGAGGCACTCATTGTTCATGTGGCGACAGATTCAGAGGCGAAGGGGCAGGGCTCGCTCATTACATCCGCTGAGGGAGGATTGGATACTTCTGTCTTAAGAGGGAAAAAATTATCACTAAAGAGTTTTTTTGACCCTGCACTTGGCTTTTTGCCTCGTTATGTATTTGCTTATTACTCGGGCGAAAGCGATAGGCTATATCAGGTGTTTCGCCCGTACTTGGAGGAATTCGATAAGAAGCTGAGGCGCGGCGAGGATCCGGGGCTGAAGCGGCTTTTTTATGCAATGCCAGTGCACAGTCAGTTTGTCCTGTTGGCGTTCCTGATCCAGCAATCTGATGACGTCAGAAACTTTTTAGCAGAACACTTAGGCATTGATCCAGATGAAGGCATCGAATCAGTGATGTTTGTTCTTCGAGAGCCCCCTTGGAGATCAAATGATGGGGATGTTCGCTTTTGGCGAGCTAAGGGAGTTGTCGCATCGTTTCTTGATCGCCTCTACGCTATCGCCCTAGCACCAATTGAGATCAGTCGTCGGGAGCGAGTATCTCTTTGGAGTGATAAGGTTCTTCAATTCAAATATTTATATGTAAAAGATATCGCCTCGCTCCGTAAGCTTGTCGGCGAACAGCGTCCAGCCGAGTTTTTCCGAGACATGGAGAGCACCCATGTGTCCCAACTAATCGACGAGGTACGTATCCGCGTACGTCTTCAGAAGAATGATGGCACAGTCACGTTCCGTGAATTGAGTGAGGGCGAGCAACAACTATTGACTGTCTTGGGGTTACTTCGATTTACCGCCGAGAGTGAAAGTCTTTTCTTGCTCGACGAGCCAGATACTCATCTTAATCCGCGTTGGGCAGTGGATTATTTTAACTATCTGCGAACCTTTGCTGGGCAAAACGACGAGGAGCGGGATAACAGCCACATATTGCTAACGACTCACAATCCATTGGCAATCGCTGAGCTTGTGCGAGAGCAAGTGCAGATTCTGCAATTGTCGAGGGAACCAGGAGCGTCTCGTATTATCGCCGTACACCCAGAGCTTGATCCTCGTGGTTTAGGTTATGCGGCAATTGTAACTAGTGATATGTTTGGCATCGCCTCGACGCTTGACCAACCAACGCATTTACTTTTGGAGCGCCAAAGGACGTACGCGGGTAAAGAGCATCTTACGACGGAAGAGCTTGCAGCCTTGTCCGACATTAACTCTAAGTTAGAACGCCTGGGGTTCCGATTTTTTCATCCAGACGAAGAGTATTCGCGCTATCTCCGTCTCAGAAGCGCAGCGATGCGTGCCAAATTCGAATCGGATGACCCTGAGAAGCTGGCCAGCGAGTCAATAGCTATGGAGACTGAAGAGCGCGAGGAGTTAGGGCAGCGACTCATTCGGGAACTGCTTGCCGAGCAGCACGACGAGCCGGGTCCCAAACCATGAGGTACATTGACCCGACACGACTGAGATTGCCCGACGGCTGGCTGGAGCGCGCTGCAGTAGCAAAAGCCGCGGTCGAAAATGGAGCGGAGCCGGACGATTATGCGTCGGTATGGAGAGAATTAAAAAATGGCTTGGCTGACCTGTTCAATGACAAGTGTTGGTATTGTGAGGTATCAGTGCCTCGATCTGATAACGCCGTTGATCATTTTCGACCAAAAGGGCGGGTAGGCGATGCGGCGAATGAGCACAAAGGCTACCGCTGGCTTGCTTTCGACAAGTCAAATTTCCGATATGCCTGCACCTTCTGCAATTCCCGTCGTAAAGATGTTGATGGTGGTACTGCTGGAGGGAAAGCTGATAGGTTCCCTCTCATGGATGAAACGCATCGGGTTTACACGGCTGGCGTAATCACTGGCGAGCGACCTCTCTTGGTTGATCCTTGTGAAGTCGGAGATTGGCGACTCTTGGGATGCAAGAAAGAGAATGGCAAGCCTTGCGCTGCCAGTGATGACCTCGAGCAACGTCAACGCGCAGATGGCTCGATAGAAATCTACCATTTACATCATGAGCCGACTTGCAAGCTTAGACATTCAGAAGCGGTAAAGCTGTTGAGTGACATCGAAGATGCAAAGGGGCTGTTTATCGCGACCCAGTCAGATGCCGCGCAGGAACCCGCGTTCAAAAAGGCCGCTGCGCGAATACTAAAAGCTATTCATTTCGAAGGCGCATTTAGTGGCGACATGCGCTTTCTATTGAGTGGAGAAAGAGACATTGGCCATCCATGGATTCAGACCTTATTAGAAACATGATTTGGGTTGATGCACTTTAATCCTCATAGCCTGAGGCAGCAGCGACGGTTCCGGGCAGTTCCGCCCGTGCAACCGGAGATCGCCATAAGCGCCTCATTACTGACGACCAACGCATTCTGCTGCTGGACAACGGCTGCGAATCCTTGGAGAAGCCGGACTTCGATCCGGATCCCGTGATCAAGCTGTTCACGCCGGACGCCGGCGGGCTTCTTTCCAACGTCTGTGACTGACGGCGTGAGTCATTTTCCTACGCTGCGTTCGCGCTGGTGGAGTCGCTTGACGTATGCGCCATCGGCCAGGTCATCTGAGCCGAATTCCAGCACGCAGTTGCCTAACGAGGCGAGCGTGTTGTCCGTCAATTTGAAGCCCTTAGGAAGCTGGCCGTAATTCTCCGCACTGTTTTCCTCGATGGAGGCAAACAGGGCTTTGAAAAAGTCTGCCCGCGACGGGCGCGCGGCGGCGGTGGCCGCTGCGGTCAAGGGATCGGAGGCTTCCATGTTGGCATGTTCGGCATCGGAAGCGATCACCTGGAGTAGTTCGCACAACGACGGCCAGTACTTGAGGTCGAACTGCCCGGTCAGGGCGTCCAGACGCTCCTTGATATAGGACTGGAACAGGTAGTTCTTTTCACATGTCGCTTCGATCACATCGCAGACGTGATAGTGCGTGCTGCTGCTGAAACCTGAAGTGTTGTGCAAGTCTGAACGACGCTCCAGTAGTTCCGCCAGCTCGGCAGCCTTCGTCTCGATCTGTTGATTGATATTGGCGAGGTCGTCGCGTTCGGAGCGTGCTTTCGTGATTTTTTGTGGACTCCAAAACGCTGCTGTGCTCAGAAGCAAGCCCAGGAAGACCTTGAGCGCAGGAGGATGCTTATGCGGTTTCTCATGCAGTTCTTCATAAGCCTCTTTCAATTCGAGGCCGCGCGAAAGCAACCGATCTACCACTGCGTTTTCGCTGGGCAGGATCTCGTGCTCGATGTTGTACTGCTTTTTCTCGTTGAGGATGCTCTCGCAGATTTTCTGCGGAGTTGCCGGTTGCGGTGCACTTACGGTTTATCCCTGATGTTGAAGACGCTTCACAGCGTATTTGACCAAGGCTGGTTTGTCGCTACCCCAGTCTTTATCGCCGATCAGGTTTTCAGGTACCTACAGCGTTAGGGCGTCGCCGGCCATAAAGCGGCCGGCCGCGCTCTCGTGCTCCGCATCGAGCCTCGCTACGCGATTGGCGGGCTTCCATCGTTCCCTCGCTCTGCTCGGTTGACGCCTACGGCCCGACTTCCAGCTTCGGGCCTGCGCACTTCGCTTGCGTGCGGTCGGCACATCGAGGGGCGGTTGTCATGTCCAGCCGTCTTCCCTGACCTCATCACCTTGTCCGCGACTGTAGCCCGCGGTCGTGGGCGATGAACTCAGGAAAGACGGTGGCAACAGGGCCAACCGGGTTCCTCGTGCCAACCGCACAGAACAGCTGAAAGGCTGGGCTCCGAATCTAGGGATCCGGTGTGCGGTTTGAACAGCAAACCCTTTTCGTCAGGAGAAAGACCATGCAACTCGCATCCCGTTTCGCTTCCCGTTCCTCCTCGCTGTGCAGAATCGGCAAGACCAGAAAGAGGCGTTCCAGAAAGCTGGAACCACGGAAAGCCGCAATTCCGGCAACCTGACCCTGCCGGCTTCGCCGTATCAGGTCATGGCCGGAACCGGTCTATGACATCGCCACGGGCAAGTTTCTGCTGATCCCGCAGGGTTCGCGAATTCTGGGCAAATACAACAGCCAGGTCAGCTACGGACAGAGCCGCGTGCAGGTAGTGTGGAACTGGATCATCCTGCCCGACACGTCTTCGCTCACGCTCGACAGAGCCCAAGACAGCATCAATCAGGTCGGCCAGGAGATCACTCGGCGCAACATGAACATCCAGCCGACGCTGACCGAGCGGCCGGGCCTGCCGTTTCGCATCATCGTCAACCGCGATCTGGTGCTGCGTCCGTACCAGCCATTTTTCTTCAACAGGGGGGCTTCACGATGACGACGCGCAACCTGCGGCTGGGGCCGCTGCCCAAGACTGAAAGTGTCAAGCTGACCTTTACCTGCCTGGCCAGCCTGAAAGTAGAACTTGAGCGCTACGCGGCGCTGCACGCGCAGGCATATGGGGAGGCGGTCGATGCCGAAAAACTGATCCCTTACATGCTGGATGCCTTCATGGCAGGGGATAGGGGGGGCAAAAAAATCGACGCGAGGAGGGGACCGCAGCCGAAACCAAGCTGACGGTAGTGCTTATCGGTGGAGGGTGGCCAAGCCGTTGAGAATGGGCGTGGGGGAGCAGACTTTCGTCAATGATCGATCCGACCATGACGTTCGGGTATCCGCATCAAGACACCGTTTGCATGAGTGAAGTTTTCGCGCTGGTCGCGAAGCTCATAGTCCCACTTCGCACCATGGAAGAGGTTATTGCGAAGACGCCAGACGATCATAAGAAGAGCCAGCATCCTATCGCGACGGTCTTCGTTATTGCCCCCTATAACTGCTTCAACGATGTTGCGGTGGTCTGAGGGGCGAAGGTTTAGGTGTTGGAAGTGATAAGTGAAAGCCCCGTCGGCGAAGTAACGATTTCGAAAATAGAGAAGCTTCGCGTAGTAGAGAGCAGCTTCGAGCGTTCCATCCGATGCCCATGTATTGATTCGTTCCCGGATTCGGTCGGCACGTGCGAAGCTGTCCATAATCCGTTCCTCGAAAAGACTCTAGAGAAAAGCGAAGTCGAATGTAGCGCGACGATCAAGATCTGAAAGATGCCGAAAACCGGGGGGCTTGTGCTTTAAGCCATTTTTCGCTTGCACTAAGGTCACTCTCATTCATAACTCGTTCAACTCTTCGTTGCGCGGGTCCAGTTCAGAGAAGTCGGTTAGCGTGTCACAATTAAGGCAGTGGTACATCTGTGACACATCTTGAAAATTCATGCCGCATAAACATCCGCAAAAGGGGCAGCATTCGTTGATTTCAAGGTCACCCCATTCCCATACGCCAAGATACTCCGGCACTGCATCACGGTCATATCCAACGATCTGGAAGGCATCAGCATTTTTGGCGACGAATCCGTTGAGACTAGCGCGTATGAGCATGGGTAAGATATCTGCAGGCTCGATATTGAACCATTCACCACGTACATGTGACGATTTAAAATTTTGGTGAAGCTCACGCTCAAGCTGAAAGGCGTTGGCTGCCTCGATCCAACCTAGCAGTTTCAGATCGGTAGAATTGCCTGTCTGAAGGTTGCGCTTGCGTTGCTCGATATTCTTAGCCACCCCAATCTTGATGGTAGAGCAACCATTTTCATCTTCGCCAATGAAATAGACTGGCACCTTGTTTTCTCCTTGGATTTCAAGCGAGTTGGTCGAGTAGCTTCTCGACCATTTCCTTGTTCGAATACGCGACAATGTCGAGCGAACGGTTTTCTTGCCGCATCAGGGCGATTAGCATACAGGCCGTAAACGCCCAGAATGATGAGTCGGGTGCCAGAGTGTAGCCGTGTATCATCGCTGTCAGACGTTGGGCAATTGGTGGGTACTGGCGATTACCCCAGTGTGCATGGCTCGGCGTCATCGCATGAATAATGACGGCGGCGAGAACGGTGCCCATCGCCCGCTTTTGCTGAGCTTGGGTGAAATCGTGTTCGTGCTTTGTCGCATAGTTGGCGACTCCACTCGTCATGAAGGTTCGGGCATAAGCATCGCACGCGATCTCCTCTTCCGGTAGCGTGGATGGCGCACTTTCATCCGCGCAGAACATGACGTGCTGAAATTCATGTAGCAGCGCGAATGCAAGTGCTAGTGCTACTAGGTCAAAGGCTGCCATGTGCTGGATGTTTTGCAGCCCGTTTCGGTCGGCGCTCGGCTGGGGAATGTCTGCCGGCCAGGAGATATCGGCCGTCTGTTCGGCTTGGATGAGTGCCCGCGCGGCATTGATGCGCTGTTTATAGTCGAATTCATATTGACCGCGTTCTTCATCGATAGAGAGGGCCTGTTCGACTTGTATCCCGCTGGATGTCGCTAAAACCAAGGCCGGCGCGTATACCTCGATGGCATGCCACGAACTGAAGCCGAGTAGCCAGAAGAAGTCGATCGTCTTCATGTCAAACTGGATGCGTTTCGCATCGGCGTTCATCGTCACGCCTTTGCTGCTTGGCGCTACCTCGATGGCATGGCCATATTGGCTCCAAAGTCTACTGATTTCATCAGCTCGCTCTGGTACGGCTCCGCGCAGGAGGTGAAGGATGATCGTCCGTTCAGATGTCTCATTCGTCATGCTGATTGTTTCTTCTGTGGCTCTAGGGCAGTGTGAATAATGGGGTCCAAGGAAGTTCGCTTTGGTCGCGCGTGTAGATCATGGCTTTGAGTTGATAGTTTCATCCATTTTCTTTGAGATGCTGAACTTGTAATTTTCGTATCTATGGCGGCTTAATTTATCGGAAGATCGGAACACCGCTTTCACGTTCTGGAAAATGTGAATCGATCAGATCGATCAGGTCAGCCCAAGGCTCTACTTGATCTACTTTGATAAAATTCGCTCATTTCGACTTTTATTGCGCTTGTCGATTTACTCAGCATCTGTAAAGGTATTTAACACAACAATCGTCCAAGGCTTGAAGCTAGGTGTATTGCTGATACAGGAGGTTGGTCGTTGGATTTTCATGGTTTAATTTCAAAAAAGCGTAAAAAACTTGCCTTTGCATAGCATAATTATCTCCGTAAAGTTCCCTTTTCCTGATTTTACTGAGTTGCGTACTTCCTTAACTATTTCATCGATTATGTATTCCTCGCCTTGGTAGGTGTATTCGCTTGGCACTACTACTATTAAGGTGCGATTGTCTTGATAGTTTTTTTTGTGTTTGTCTTCAATGGCTTTTGTAATTCTGGCGGCAAGAGTATCGGTTTCCCTCTTCAGGTAAGCCATTGTCTTCAGTGGAAATGTACCGTCGCTTGTCTGGCTAGCTAGTGAGTGTAGAAGGTAGTCGTTTTTCGGGCAGCCCAGGGTGATCTCTAATATGGTTTCTTCGTTGCTTTCAGTGTTGGTGATTTTGGCATCAAAGTTCTCCTTTTCTGTGCCAAGTGTAAGTGTTGCATGGTCCGGTATCGATTTTTTTATCAAATAGTAATTAATGGGCAAGAATTCTTCTCTTAGATACTTGTTTGCACGGTATTTGTTTGAGAAAAATCCATCTGGAGCATGAAAATAGCTAAGATCGCCTACTGAATGTATAGATAGATGTTCTTGAATTAATTTCTTAAATTCGGCTGCGGACATCGATTTTTTGAATGGCTCAAGGTCGATATCGTTTTTTTGGTATGATTTTTCGCTTGGTGGTTTGTATGAGGTTTCTAATGAAATGTGGGCATTAGTAACCAGACCGATGTAGTGCATTGCCAGGTCGGGATGTGGTGAAAAACTTTTGTTGTGATTGTTTGTTACCTTCCTCCTTTTTAGTTTGGTGAATAGGCCTGTAATTTCTATTATTCCGTCTAATAGGGTATTGGTCAATTCCTCTCTTTTTTCGCGGTTCGCTGCAAAAAAGCTGAAGCCCCATAGGAATGCTGCCTCAATGAGGATGACCTCGTGCTCATATACATACACCTTTGCGCCATGCGCTTTCTCAAAATCTTCGAGAAAATCATTTATCAGGTTGTTGAACTGCCTGTATTCTTTCCACCCTAGCTCGCAGTAGGGCGGGCCTTGATTGAAAAATATGAAAGAGTGTGATTGTTGTTCTTCTTTTTTGAGTAATTCGTTGTTATCGAACATCTTTGCTGTCCTTGCGTTAATCGGATTTTCTAAGCCGGCCGGTTTTTCATTGTCATTTGTCAGATGTCCTTCAGCGTTGCTGCTGAAGCGATCTGATCGACTTGCGTGCTCACAAGACACGTCCCTTCATGCGTCGAAACCTTTCGAGAGGCACCATCTCCAGGGCCTTCGGTACCCACAGCATGATCTGCTCCCGATGTTTCGAGTAAGTACGCGTTGGTCACTTCACGAGCCTCTCAGACACACACCTTACCTTGCCATTACCGCATCGGCCATGATCCTTGGCTATCTCCAACTCATCGTAAAGGCAACTGTTATAGAGCGGGGGAATATTCGAGCAAGGAGTGGGTTGTGAGTCGCCCCGACACGCGGAGGCCTGACATTTTTAGAGGGCTGAGCTATGAGCAAGCCAAACGAGTTTTCGCCCGAGGTGCGCGGGCACCACGGTAATGGTGGTCCATGAGCATCCGAAGGCCATAGAACCTACGATTGCTGAGTGCCGCAGACCTTGAACGAGTGTGTCGAGCGCGCTGGAGTCGATGCGGTTGTTCTTGAGGGCGTGATGAGTTGTGAAGCTCAGCGGATGAAGGAGGTGGAGCGCGAGGCCTAGCTGCGCCGAGCCAGTGAGTACTTAAGATGGCAAGCATGTTTTTTGCCCAGGCGGAGTTCGACTGTGGCCTGACGACGTGAAGTCCTTCATCCACCATCATCACAATGGCTAAAGGGGCGAGGCGACGTATCGAAGGTATGTGGCATGGCCCATTGTCGGCTGGCGAGTCGCCTCGGTTAGCGCCGTGCAGATTTCCAGCGATTGACTAAGAAACTTTGACGCTTTTACAGGCAACAGATGCGCTTTGATCAAGAGGTGGGGGGGGGGTACGACAAGTTGTCTCCTGTATCCTTGTGATGTGATCGATGATGTTGTCCGTAGAGTTGTCGTCCCTCAAAGCTCGCAATTGTCCGCGCCAAGGCAAGCCTTTTTCGGATGACGGTAAAAGCGGCGGTAGAGACCTATGTCGATCACAGCCAAGTCTTTTTACCATGCGGGTCTGCGTGACCTGTTGATGATCGAGTGGGAGTGATCCTCTGCATCTGGCATAGCTAGACGGTTCGTCGTAGGAACAAAAAAAGTCCGCATTTAAGCGGGCTTTTTTCTTTCAGGCTAAAGCGACAAAGTAACCAAGCCCGATCACTCCTCCTGACCCTCTGCCCAAATCTCCCCACTTTCCAGTTCATGCAACTGTTTTTTGCGTTGATTTGAATCGTCTGTAGCAGGCAATGTCATACTCACTAGCAGCGGCCACTGCGGGTAAAACCTATAGTTAGGCGTAGACACCCGAGTCCCCGCTGCATAGTTAACCCCACCAAACTGAGTCTCTTGAGCCAAGTCAGCATGCGATAGATAAAGCAGCGCTTTCTTGTCATCGACGGCAAAGTAAGCGCGTTCCAAAGGCAAACCCCACGCATTAATCTGCAAACCATCATCTTCAACACGTACCATCCAACGATCTTGGTCTCGCTCTCCGTTGACGTAGAGTGTCCCCTCGGGTCTGGATTGCACCAACGTACCTGCAGGTAAATTCAGAACAAAATCCGGCGCTGTACTCCTATTGGAAGCGGCAGCCAACGGGCTCCAACCGGTGATCTGGTTTCCTTCGGCTAAAAAGCAGCTCACGAACCTAAAGCCGCTCTCAGACATATGGTCTTGTTCCAGTTCCAGCAGTTTGCTGCCATCGCACTGCCAGCCTTCTAGCTCAGTATCATGTGCCAGATGCAGTCTCCAACTGGAGTCCTGTAGGTCAGGGCGGGGGCGCTCGAAAGACAGCACGGGGGCGTTGCCTACCAGCACAGGCTCTGGAAAACGGGCCCAAGAGACGCTGTCTGGGTCGCCCCAAACGTCCAGTTCTAATTCCGTTCCTGTAGGCATGTCTATGCCCGCGTAGCGGCCTGGTTCTTTTAAAACATGTTGTCGACTACGGATTTCTTCTTGATAGCTTTTTTTGTATTGATAGAGATCCCATTGAAACGAACCGTAGTAGCCAGCCAGTGCTAGCAAGAGTACTAAAAACAGTATTCGTGGCCATGGTCTGTTTTTAAAGTTAGCGCGGCGCTTGGGTTGTACTACGAGCAAAATAGCCCAGATCAGCACAACAGCCACCGCCAACTGGCCTAGCGTCAGAAGCAGTAAGAGAACGACAGGGAATGGGGCGAAAGGAATCATAAGAGATCAACACAACATAATGACGCGTAATAAAAGACCGTCGAAAGCACACACGCCAGTCTATTTCTTTTGTTGAGCTACTGTGAGCAGCAGAGGGGCTTACAACAGGGTTTTACCAAGATAGTGCTTAGTATAGTCACAAACGGCTATCAGCCTAGTTAGGCTGCGGCAGGGACTTCAATGTAATGCTGTGTTTGATCATAAAAAAGAGACTGAGATACCAGACTGATTTGAGGTTGGACTGGCTATCTGTATTCCTCATGGCGATGAGTGAGCAACTAGCCCGAGGCACCAATCTACAACGATAAAAGGCTAATATTTCATTTCTTTATATACAAATGAGAATTATTGTTATTATTGAGAGTTGCTGCAATTTGGTCTTTTTGTATTTGCCATGTCTCGCTCATCTATGCCCAAAAAGAATTGGCTCGCTCACTACAGCGAGTTGGTGGGCTCATGGGCTCGCAAATGGAATAACCGGCAGGATGCCGAAGATGCGCTGCAAGATGTTGCGTTGAAGATGTTGGAGCAGGACACGGCGGTATTACGGGATTATGAGCCGTATTATTTTCAGCGTGCCGCCTCAAATAGTGCCATTAGTATTTATCGCTCCGAACAGGTGCGACAAACACAGTCGCAGGATGCCTTACCAGAGGAAAGCCATCCGATGGAACCAAGTTCCCATGAGCTGTATGAGGCCGATGAAACTGCCCGCATTATGTTGCGGCAGATGGCCATGGCCTCGGTAGAGGCCATGAGGTCGGAGGACGCCGAGACAGGATGCATTGTTCCTCTCTAGTTTGAACGTGGTGTTTTTGATGGTTCAGCAGATCGATGAGCGACCAAGACGCTGATTTATAAGGTGTTTTTTGTGTAGTTTATAATTGAGTGGGAGTAGGGCTGTTTTCTACCTGATTGATTTTATTAGGTAACAATAAATGCCATTGACGCGTAAGGGGAACAGTTCCTCGACAGCAAGAAAGGCCACATCCTGCAGTCCGTCACGGGTGATAGTTGCTTTTCTGCTCACTGTCTTTCTCGCTTGACGCCTTTATTTATGCCTCATTAAAATGCGATCGTATTTACATTACAAGTAGCATCAAAATCATAGGTGCGATCGTGTCTTTAGGCCAACCAAATCCCAAGCGATGGCTGATCCTGCTGGCAGTAATGCTGGCATTTTTGCCGGTCGTCCTCGACATGACCATCCTGCATGTCGCAGTTCCGACGCTCACTCAAGCGCTGGGAGCGTCCAACAATCAAGTGCTGTGGATCATCGATATCTATCCGCTGTTAATGGCGGGTTTGCTTGTTCCCATGGGCACTTTGGCCGATAAGGTTGGTAACCGACGTATTTTGCTGATTGGCTTGCTAGTCTTCGGGGCTGCCTCAGCCCTAGCGGCCTTTGCGCCTACTGCGCAGATATTGATTAGCGCACGCGTTCTGCTGGCAGTTGGGGGATCAATGATCATGCCCTGCGTGCTGGGCATCATCAGACGTGCTTTCGAGGACGATAAGGAGCGCGGACTTGCGCTGGGCCTATGGGGGACAGTAAGTTCTGCTGGTGCGGCAGTTGGCCCGCTGGCGGGAGGTGCACTGCTGGAACATTTCTGGTGGGGTTCTGTATTCCTGATCAACGTGCCGGTTATGTTCGTCGTGGCTCCCGTCTGCTGGTTGCTGCTGCCGCGTCACGAGCAGACTACGCCCGGCCATTGGGCGATTGGCCAGGCCTTGTTGCTGGTAGTAGGCATGATTGCGGTGGTGTATGCGACCAAAGCTGGTTTTGGTGGTAAACAACCGCTTATTGTTGTGTTGCTGATGCTGGCCTTCGGCGTGGCAATGCTGGTCCTGTTTGTTCGTAAGCAGTTACGCGCATCCGTGCCAATGCTGGATCTATCCTTGTTTGGGCACCCTGCCATCGTCGCTGGTATTATCATGGCAGTAGTCGCCAGTGGAGCACTGGCGGGGGTCGAGCTGACGCTGGCGCAGGAACTGCAGTATGTCCTGGACAAAACACCGCTTCAAGCTGGGATATTCATGATCCCCATCATGGCTGCAGCGGCAGTGGGCGGTCCGATTGCAGGTTGGCTATCTGCCCGGTATGGGCTGCGGTCGGTGGCTAGCCTGTCATTGTTAGTTGCAGCTCTATCGCTGGGCTGGCTTGCCGTCGAGGATTTACATACCCCGGGTCTGATCGTGCCGGTACTTCTGGCATTGCTGGGTTTGGCCCTCAGTATTGGCCTGACTGCATCATCAATCGCCATTATGGGCTCGGTCGACGCAAGCAAGGGCGGCGCAGCAGGCTCGCTGGAAGCGACAGGGTATGAACTGGGCACTGGTCTAGGGATAACCCTTTTCGGTGTGTTCATGTCGGTCGTTTTCGGGCGTAACCTCACCGCACCTGTTGGGTTACCCCCTGATGTCGCCGATCGAGCTGCCGTCTCGATGGGCGATACTTATCTGGCGGCGAGTCAGCTTGCCGACGATCAGGCTGTCGCATTGATCGCTGCGGGCAAGGCGGCTTTTTCGACCACACATTCAGTGCTACTCCTGACAACTGCCGCATTGATTGCTGGTCTGGCCGTTCTGGTGTTTTTCTTGCTGGCAGCAATGCGCAAAGACACGGCTCCGCAGTAGCACATGCAGAGATCGTGCATGACTTGGACAGCGATAGTGCGTGACTGGCGGCAGTGAGCCTTTTTCGTGCTTTGGGAGGTGATTGGCAGCCTGAGCCGTCACACAGGGCGGCTCAGACAGAAGGTACTCAGATTCTAGTCAATGCGTAATTTTTATATGAAATTTTATTTAAATGATTTCATATACAAATATAGATTGCCTATGGTTGGCTTTTATCTCACGACTTTCAATATAAGTTCAGGTGCCATTTGCATTCTAACGCTATCTAGTGATGGCATGATTTTGTTTGGGTGACTTGAAGCGTCAATGTATTCAGGTTTGTATAGAATTTCTATTAGTTCTTCATAAACCAATTTATTGATTTCATCACTCACATTATCTAGACCTCCGCGACTTTCAGCATTGACGAAATTTCGCTTTATGTCCATTTTCGATCTGCCGTAGTAGTATCTGGACGCTCTAAAACTCGTTGATAAACTGGCGCGGTAAGCTTTTAACTCAATGCCATAGGCGGTGGAGTAAAGTAAATCGACGCGGGTGTATAAATCTTTAGATGTTTCATCAAATATAGATTGATAGGTGTCGACGTTTTGTTGGCAAGCCTGCGTGAATAATTTGTGTGTCTTCGCATCGGCTGACATGCCTGTTTCAATCATGATGGTATAAACATCCTGTTGAACATAGGAGCTGTCTTCTGGGGTGATTTCCCAGTATATTTCTTCTTTGTTCTTACCCTTGGCTTTAAGTTGATAAGCTTTTGATATGGCATTGCCTATCTCGGAGCAAGTTATTGGCTTACCGTATTGTCTATAGTCAGCAGCGTCAAATGGTGAGCTTTCTGGTGTACTCGATAGGCCCAGAAGATCGGTAAAGTCTGCGGTAGCACATCCAGTTATGGCAATAGGTAATATCAACAGCAGTATTTTTGGTTTGAGTTTTTTAAGCATATTTTTAATAATCGCTAAATTTTTAATGAGTATTTACTATTTAGTACATTCTATATGTGCAAGCTAAGACAGCAATTTTGCAATCTGATTCTACGCCGCTACGAACTCTAGATCTGCGTCTATCATTTCTAGATTCATTTAAGCCTATCTCGTTAATTTTTGTTCTGCATTCACCTAATGCATGGGCTGTTAGATCCCTCTCGTAGGAGCCATAGAATCTCAAGCTGAAATTGTGTTTTTCGGAAAAAACAATTGCACCGCAAGCGTTGTTAAATGTGAGATATGTGCAACTAGGGCAATCTTTTTGCAGAACTTCTTTAGCCTGATACTCTGTTGGATAATCAGTAGCGTAGGATGTTTGTCCTGTGTTCTGATCAAATCCTACAGCACCATAACAATTTGGAGCCCAGCAGGTAGCATGGCTTGGTGTAGCCATAAGAAAAAATAACAAACTACCGAATAATATTTTCGTTAATAATGTTATTTTTTTTATTGAGAGTTTGTTTTTTATATGCATGATTAATTGTTTTTTTGAATTTTTGGTTGAATCTTAAATTGGAATCGATTTTTTGATGAAATGGGGTAATCATACGATTGATGAGATCAACCGTCTACCGCTCTCTGATATCTAAAGATAAAAGTAGTGATTCATCAGTAAGAACTGTAATTTTTGGTATGGGTGGGTGTCGGGTCAAAATTTTTCTGTGAAAAATCGCTAGCTGAGGGAAGTGTAACGCTCATGCTGTTGTGGATTTTGTTAAACTACAGAGCGTCTAGAGTGTAGGGCTCTGTAACAGGCGCACCGAGATTGCCTAGTAACAAGATAGTGGGATCACCAGCGAGTAAATTGATGAGCAGCAACGAAAAAATCTATTCCGGCAAAACTAAAGACTTATTCCTCTTGCCGAACAATAATGTTCTCCTTGTTTTTAAGGATGATGTAACCGGCGAGAACGGTGTGATTGACCCCGGTGCCAACACTGTTATTGGTCAGGTAGAAGGTAAGGGGCGTAAGTCTCTTGCTATGACTGATTTCTTCTTTAAGCGTTTGCACGCTGCTGACATCGCTACACACTTGGTGGACCTTGATCTTGAAAAAGGCACCATGGAAGTGCGTCGTGCGGTACCTTTGGGTAAAGACCTGAACGGTGCCGGCGGCCTAGAGTTCGTATGCCGTACTAGACCATGGGGCAGCTTCATCCGTCGCTACAAACAGTACATTCGCAACACCGAGCAAAAACTAGACTACTTGGTAGAAATCACCGTTAAAGACGATGAGCGCGGTGACCCTCTTATCAACGATGACTCTATCGTAGCGATTGGTTTGGTGAGCACAGAACATCTGGCACAGGCTAAAGACATTACACGTCGCGTATGCCGTATTGTTGAAGCAGACTTGGCTAGCAAAGGCCTAACGCTGATCGACATGAAGATTGAGCTGGGTCTGGTGGATGGCGCAGTTGTCGTGATTGACGAGATTTCTGCCGATGCGATGCGCGTGATGGACGCCGCAGGCAATGTGCTTGAGCACAGCATGGTGCACGAAAAGTTGGTCGGTTAAGTGATCAGCGTAGGTTTATCTAGGCTGCTGTAAATCGATGCCTTAGAATATAAAAAGCCCGCTTTATGCGGGCTTTTTTTTGGTTGTTTTAGGCTGTGTGTGGCTAGCGTAGGGCTAATTGTTTTTCTAACGATGGAATAATCTATATCGTTCAGTCGTCTACTTAGTAAGACTCCCTATGAATTTTACAAGGATAGACATGAAAGCCCTTCCTCTAGTCTCAATACTTTCATTGGCTTTACTTTCTACCGCGTGTTTAGCGAGGGTAGCTCCAGTGGCTGAGGCCCAAGCATCGCAAACGGTCGCTGCTCGCTGGACCTTTGATGGCAATATTCGTAATAACTCACTAGCGATCAGTCCTGACGATCGGCTTGCTGTGGTGTCCAGCAGTGAGCGTCCAGACGTAATCGTGTACGACTTGGTGAATGGTAAGGCGCTGAGTGTATTGGATGGCTTTGTTACCCCGCGCAATATAGTCTTTGCGCCATCAGGTCAAAAATTCTATGTGTCGGACAGCAGCTTGGGTACGGTGATGGAGTTTGATACGACGACGTTGACATCTACGGGTGACCTTGCCGCAGGGGCGGGTGCGTTTGGCACTACCTTGAGCAAAGATGGCAATACGCTTTACGTCAATAATCAGGCGGCTAATACCGTAACTGCCTACGATGTAGCCATGCAGCAGCCGCGAGTGGTGATTACCGGATTTGAACAACCTCGTCAGGGTGTACGTCTTAGTCCAGATGGTACGACGCTCTACGTTACCAACTTCTTAGGCGATAAGATCAGCCTTGTTGATACCGGAACCCATCAGATCGTTGGTGAGATTACAGGTTTCAATAAACTACGTGCTATTTCCGTTACCCCCGATGGCCAGACTATTTTTGCGGCTAATAGTGGCAGCGATTCTGTAGCGATTGTGGATGTAGGTAAGCGGAAAATTTCGACGATAGTGGGCGTAGGCAGGGAGCCGTATGGTGCAGCATTAACGCCTGATGGGCAGTTTGTTTATGTTGGAAACTTGGTAGATAACACTGTTTCCGTAATTTCTGTGGATAGCAAGCAGGTTATTGCCACGATTGATGGTCTTAAAGGTCCACGTCAAGCAATCGTCTTTTCACGTGATGGTAAGTTGGCCTATGTACTGAATGAAGACCTCAGTGTGGCGAAAATTGATCGCAATAGCCAGCGTGTTACCGAGACATTTTCTGCTCCAATAGGAGCGAATGGGTAGTGGGCTATGTGCTCTATAGCTCTGTAGCAGGGCAGTAGGTTTATGCTCGGTGGTGCTAAGGCTGTCCCTTGTTATTGGCAGTCTTAGCTTCTACTTCCGCAGGTAAAAACTCTGTAGCAGGCGTCCCGTTGGCATTGTGCTGCAAAATCCGCGCTGGACGACCTTGCTCGTCCAGCCAAATTTGACCTATACCCGATCCATTCCATACCCGTTCCCCTCGCTTACGTTGATCGGGTAGCCTAGGGGTGATGCTTAAGTCTCGGCGTTGGGTAAACCAGTTTAACGGCGAGCGTGGCGAGTAGAGCCAACGGTTGAGTCTATCCAGCCAGTCTAAGAGCCTGCGTGGAAATTCATTTTTGATGCCACTGCTGGTGATCTGCCAAATATGTGGCATTTCTTTGCTGTGGCGTACTTTGACGTCATAGGCAAAGGAGTAGTGCACATCGCCAGACAAAATCACATAGTTGCCGGGGGTGCGCGAATGCCTGAAAATATTCAGCATTGTATTGGCGGCTCCAGGGTGGGCCATCCAGTTCTCGGCATCAACGGTTAGAGCAAAGCCAGCATGTGTACAAATGCTTTGTATGACCTCGATCAGCTTGACGCCAAACATAGGGGTGGGCGACACAATAATGGCTGAGCGCTCATCCAGCAGTTCGTGTTGCAACTCAATTAGCGACTCCCAATCCATTAAACCCGATGGTCTATTGGGCAAACTGCGCCTGTGCCAGCGTCGTGTGCGGGTGTCCAGCACAATGAGCGTGGGCTGAGTGCGTAGTACATAATCCCATTGTTGAAATGCCAGCAGTTGCGTAATGATGGCGTCTTGGGTTTGAGGCGCTAATCTATGATACTCATCCGTGGTCGATGTCCAACTAGCAATATCATCTAGCACTTCCTGAAAGACGTCGGGCCTATTGCCCCAGCCTTGGCACAGCAGATAGGCGACCAATGTATTGCCCACTATACGTCGCGAAAAAGGATGACCATAAGCGGTGCTTTCCCACTTGGCGGACAGGTTCCAGTCGTCAGTAACGTCGTGGTCATCAAAGATCATTAACGTCTGTAGATGCGCTAAGGTACGTGCAGCGTGAGGAAGCTCTTGTCTAAAACCCTCCATGGCTTGTACCTCTTTCTGCCACCGGTTTTGATGTTTTGGGTTGAATGACGGCGCTTGCACGTCGGGGATGATTCGCCATGGTATAGGCGACCATACCAGTAAGTACATGGCGAGTACTTCAGCTAGTGTGACAAGGTGGTTATGTGCACTGTTGGTAGTGAAGATGGGTTTTTCTACGCCGCCAAAAAAGCGTTCGCGCAGGTCTTCGTTAGATTTAAAGGCAGGCAGTAGATCCGCTCGTTGGTAGTAGCTAGCAGGGTGGCTGTACAGGGCATCACTGTCTGATACAACGGCGCCCTCTAAGTATTCACCAAACAATCCTAAGCGCTCAATCAACGCATGTATGGTTGCCAGCATGGGGCCAGCTACATCATCGGCATAGACTTGATCGCCGCACAGCATCAACAAGGCAGGTCTGGCTTGTGCGTCGGTAATGTGTGGGGCTAAGACGCTATCTGCGTGGGCCAGGCCATCTTTAGACGCATGGTGTGGCTTGCGGCAGGAGCCAAACATAATGTTGTCGGTACGGGTAGACAACACCATGCTGGGCAGTTGCTCACCGTCGTGCAGTAGGTGGGGGGACCAGTCTGCTATGCCTTGTTCCTGACCATCGGCCGTACAGGTGAGAAGGTCATAGTAAATCACCGTTTCGCTGGGCAGGGGGCTATCCAACTCCACATCGATCAAATGTATGTGGGCGCGCAGGCCTATAGGCACAATACGGCAGCGTGTGGAGTCCAGATTAAGACGCTGTGAGGCCGCACCAGCAGGCTCTAGCAGAAGACTTAGCGATAAAGGCTCACTGCCTATTAGCCATAACACCAAACGCTGTGGTTCTAGGCGACGCAGTATTGGGCCGGCCAATACCGGAGGTAAATCTAATGAAGGTATAAGTAGAGTCAACGGTATTGCTGCAAGGATAAAAACAGACTCTATTAAGACTGCCTAGCCTACATAAAGTTGCAGGCTAGGCTAATTTTTAGGTGTTTTCTGTGGATGTGTTAGCAGTCAAACAGGTGGCAACTTGTTCGTCTAAATTATCTTCTTGTGCCACTAGCACGGGAATTCCTAGCTTTTTACTTAAGGGAGCTACAAAAAATCCTATAGAAAAAGCGAGCAGCGCGTTATTGACGACAACTACGCAGCCAGCACAGGATTTACGAAAATTACGGTGATTCTCTTTTACCCATTGTCCAAATTCTTCTTGAGCTTTGGCATGTTCCTCATTGGCACCAGGCAGCTCGCGTGTGAGTAGTACAAAGCGTTGGCCTTTAGCGAGTAAGGCCTCCAGTTCTTGTCGCCAGTTAGAGGGGGCGATGTTTGAGAACCAGACGCGTGGGAATTCTTGGGAGCTAATGTGCATAAAAGATGGTCAGTGTTTAGGTGATGTATGGTTTGAGGGTAGATGGGCAGTTTTGTACCATCAATTAATGGGTTTAGGCTAGTTGGAAACAGCGGTTGATGGACCACGTGCTAGCTCTATAAACGCCCGTACATAATCAATAGCGGTATCTGTCTCTCGTGCGCCTAAGTAAATGTGTTTGGCAATACCTTTAGGCCCTAAGCGCACAGGTGCTATAGCGAGTTTTTCTGCATATTCTTCCACTAACCAGCGAGGTAAGGCAGCTACACCGCGCCCGCTTGCTACCATTTGCAGCATGATGTCGGTGGTTTCTATGGTTTTGTGGCGTTTGGGGGTGACGCCAGCGGGCAGTAGAAAATGGTTATAAATGTCTAGGCGATCTACATCTACGGGGTAGGTGATCAGCACTTCTTTGGTGATGTGGTGCGGCTTGACGTAAGTTTCCTTGGCGAGTGCATGCTCTTTAGCGACTACCAGTACTTGTTCGTAGTCGAATACCGGCTCAAAGGTGAGACCGGGCTTGTAGATAGGGTCGGGTGTGACGAGTAAGTCCACCTCATAACCATAGAGCGCCCCGATGCCACTAAATTGAAACTTCTGTTTTACGTCCACATCCACATCGGGCCAAGCGCTGAGGTAGGGTGCCACGATTTTTAGTAGCCATTGGTAGCAGGGGTGGCATTCCATACCTATACGCAAGGAACCTCGTTCGCCTTGTGCGAACTGCTGCAACCTTTCTTCGGCTAAATCCAGCTGCGGTAGCACACGATTGGCGACAGCTAATAGATATTGTCCGGCCTGTGTGAGTTGCAGACTGCGGCCTTCGCGTCGCCAAATTTCAGTGCCTAACTGTTGTTCTAGTTTTCGCATGCTGTGGCTGAGCGCAGACTGCGTAACATGCAGTACGCCTGCGGCGGCGGTTAAGGAGCCCTGCTGTTCTACTTGCTGCACGATAGCTAAATGGATGCGTTCTAGCATGTTATGAAATATTTTCATAGATTGTTGAGATAAAGCCATTTTACTTCATTGGTTGGCTTTCCTACAATGCATGTCATTCCTAGTTCTTGCCTGCTGAGTCAGCGCACGTCCCAGTCATTGTTTTACAAGCAGGGCTGTGATGAGAGAACAGGAGTGGTTTTCGCAGAAAACTTTGGTGTGTTTGCCTAGGGTTTTCTGACTGTACATCACGAAATGAGTACACCTACACGTTCAATGAGAGTAATCACATTAACTCAATCACCGAATAAGCATAAAACCCAATTAGGGTTTGGCTAATAAATTTAGGGTTCAAGAATAAAATGAGTAAAGAGTTTGCCTTTAGTATTAAGAGCCTCAGATTTGATGAAAACTATCATCCTTCTGACAATACGCGCATCACCACCAACTTCGCAAACTTGGCCAGAGGCGAGAGCAGAAAAGAAAATCTGCTTAATACGCTGAAAATGATTAACAACCGTTTCAATGACTTAGCCGATTGGGATAACCCAAATGGTGACCGTTACTCCGTTGAGCTGGATATTATTTCGGTAGATCTGGATGTTGAAGGCAAGGGTTCTGCTTTCCCTGTGATTGAAATACTGAAAACCAGTGTGCTTGATCACAAAACCAATCAACGCATTGAAGGGATTGTGGGGAACAACTTCTCGTCTTACGTACGTGACTACGATTTCAGCGTCGTGCTGCTAGAACACAATAAAAATAAAAATGGCTTCAGCATGCCAGAGGGCTTTGGTGATTTGCACGGGAAACTGTTCCAGTACTTCGTGAACTCTGATACCTATAAAGACAACTTCAGCAAAGCTCCCGTTATTTGCTTAAGCGTATCTAGTAGCAAGACTTACCACCGCACTGAAAACTCTCATCCTATACTGGGTGTGGAGTACCGTCAGGACGAATTTTCTTCTACCGATCAGTACTTCGAGAAGATGGGTTTGAAGGTTAGGTACTTTATGCCTAAAAATAGTGCAGCACCGTTTGCCTTTTATTTCAGTGGCGATTTGCTTAACGATTACACAAATCTTGAGCTTATTAGTACTATCAGTACGATGGAAACTTTCCAGCGGATTTACCGCCCTGAAATTTACAATGCGAACTCCGCAGCAGGGAAGGTTTACCAACCGCGCTTGACGAATCAGGATCACTCCTTCACGCAAATTGTTTACGATAGGGAAGAGCGTAGCCAATTGGCGGTTGAGCAAGGTAAGTTCACTGAAGAAAAATTCATCAAGCCATATAAAGCTATTCTTGAGCAATGGGCGACAGACTACGCTCTTTGATTAACGACAAAAACGACGACACCTATTATGAAAAAACTGTTACCCACGTCTACTGCAGGCAGCCTGCCTAAACCGTCTTGGCTGGCTGAGCCAGAGAAACTGTGGTCCCCTTGGAAACTAGAGGGCGAGGAGCTGGTTGAAGGTAAGCAAGATGCACTGCGGTTGGCTCTAAAAGAACAAGAGCATGCAGGTATAGACATTATTAGTGATGGCGAGCAAACTCGTCAGCACTTTGTGACTACCTTTATTGAGCACTTGGCTGGCGTGGATTTCGAGAAACGTGAAACCGTTAGAATCCGCGATCGTTACGATGCTAGCGTGCCTACCGTGGTAAGTGCTGTATCGCGCACCAAACCGGTGTTTGTTGAAGATGCTAAATTCTTGCGTCAGTTGACCAAACAGCCTATCAAATGGGCGTTGCCTGGTCCTATGACCATGATCGACACGCTTTACGATAACCACTACAAAAGCCGCGAGAAACTGGCATGGGAATTTGCCAAGATTCTGAACCAAGAAGCTAGAGAGCTAGAAGCTGCTGGCGTAGACATCATTCAGTTTGATGAGCCTGCTTTTAACGTGTTCTTTGATGAAGTGAATGACTGGGGTATTGCCACCTTGGAACGCGCCATCGAAGGTCTGAAATGCGAAACAGCCGTGCACATTTGCTATGGCTACGGCATTAAAGCTAATACCGACTGGAAAAAAACACTGGGTTCCGAATGGCGCCAGTACGAAGAGTCTTTCCCTAAATTGCAGCAATCTAAAATTGATATCGTGTCGTTGGAGTGCCAGAACTCGCACGTGCCAATGGATTTGATTGAACTGATTCGCGGCAAGAAAGTGATGGTAGGGGCGATTGATGTGGCCACTAACAACATTGAAACGCCAGAAGACGTTGCCAACACCTTGCGTAAAGCTTTGCAGTTTGTGGATGCTGAAAACCTGTACCCATCCACCAACTGCGGTATGGCTCCACTGCCACGTAATGTAGCGCGCGGCAAAATGCATGCGCTAAGTGCTGGTGCAGAGATTATCCGTAAAGAATTGGCGGGTAAGTAATAGTCGTTATAGGGAAGCCTGCTTATCAATCTCTCCCAAGCAGAGAGTGTAGGAAAGCTAAGGCTTAAAGCCAGAATCCGGTTTGTGCTGGGTTCTGGCTTCTTTGTATTGGTAGAGAGTGGTTTAGCCTCGTAGATAGTGGCATGGTATAAATTTCGTTCTACTACTCATGTGGATACAGCGATGACAACGATCAACAAAAAAATCCTTATTTTTGCAGGACCAAATGGAGCGGGGAAGACCACGTTTGCCCGTGCTTTTTTACCTGTGGAAGCGGGGGTTTTACGTTTTATTAATGCTGATTTAATCGCGGCGGGTTTATCGCCTTTTGCACCTGAGGCGGTGGCAATAAAAGCAGGGCGTTTGATGCTGGATGAGGTGGGGCAGGCGGTAGAGCAAAACCAGAGCTTTGCAATAGAAACCACGTTGTCAGGTCAGGGCTACATCCGTCATATTCCGCAGTGGCGGGCGCAAGGCTATCAGGTCAGTTTATATTTTCTAGGCTTGCCGCAAGCGGATATGGCGGTAGAGCGTGTCGCGCAACGTGTGCGTCAAGGCGGGCACCATATTCCAGAAGCTGTGATACATAGGCGTTTTGAGGCTGGTATTAAAAACCTGATGCAGCAGTATCGTCACCATGTGGATGATTGGGTACTTTATGATAACTCTGTTCATCCACCTAGGCTGGTGGAATGGGGAGAGGCTGGGCGTAACAGTACGCTTAATCTAGCCGCGGCAAGCAACCCAGACTTACCAGCTTCTTTCGTCGCGTTGCAGCGAGCGGCTGAGTCGGCCAAACACATCGCTATACAAACCACGACAGCGATAGTGGTGGTAGAGAATGGCCAGCGAGTCACAGTGTCTGCTAAGCAATTGTTGCAACGTGAGCAGGGCTAAAAAGGCCAAAACACCGGAATAAACACGACGCCCAGCACCCAGAACAGCAGGTTTAGTGGCAAGCCAACCTTAATGAAATCCGTGAATTTATAACCCCCAGCACCATACACCATGGTGTTGGTTTGATAGCCTACGGGCGTAGCAAAACTGGTGGAAGCAGCAAAGGTTACTGCGATAAGGAAGGGGGTAGCATCCACATCCAGCATTTGTGCTGTTGACATGCCGATGGGGGTAAGCAGTACGGCAGCAGCGGCATTACTCATGAACTCGGTGAGTAATAGTGCCATTAAGTACACCACGGCAAGCACAGTTAGAGGTCCGTAGGACTGTACTAAGCCAACGGTGTTTTCTACTAAGAATGCGGCAGCACCGGTTTCACTCATAGCCATCCCTAACGGTAATAAACCCGCCATGAGGATAATAATGCGCCAGTCTATAGAGTCGTAAACTTCATCAGCTTGTAAGCAGCCAGCCAGTGTCATGGCAACAGCACCCAGTAATGAGGTAATGCTAATGGGCACCCAGCCTATAGCTGGAAGGGCGATGACTAGTGCCATGGTCAGTAAGGCAAAGGGCGCACGCCAGCCCATTTTTTTCTCTGCTTCACGTTCAGACAATACGATGAGGTTTTTGTCGGCACGTAAGTCGGATTTTTCAGACTCAGGGATGAGTAACAGCAGTATGTCACCCACTCGTAAACGTACGGTTTTAAGCTGTTCGCGCAGCACTTGTCCGCGTCTATGGATGCCGAGTACGGTCACATTTTTGTACCAGCCTACATGGCCCAAGGCGCTCAGTGTGCCGCCACTAATGTGCGAGCGTGGTGCAATCATCACTTCGGTGAGCACTTGCTCTACTTGTTCAAAGGATTTTTGTTCTAGTTTGAATTGAGGGTCTACTTCTAGACCTGTTTGTTTGCGTAGTTCGTCTAGCTGTGTCCAGTCACCCCGGGCCAGCAAGATGTCGTCTTGTTCTAGTTTTTGCTCACGTGGCCCCCAAACTTTGCGGCCATCGCGTAATAGTTCTAGTACAAACACACCGTATTCTTCCCCCAGTTTGGCGTCGCCAACGGATTGTCCAATTAATGATGAGTCTGGCATGACGCGTAATTCGGTGATGTATTTACCCAGTTCGTATTCTTCCACCAGCTCGCTACCACGAGTGTCCGGTAATAGCCAGCGTCCTATAGTCAGCAGGTACACACAGCCTACGGCCATGCAAATTACCCCCAAAGAGGTGAATTCAAACATACTAAAACCTGGGTGCCCCATGTCGCGGGCAATAGCGTTCACTAATAGGTTGGTTGATGTACCTACCAGCGTACATACCCCCGCCATTTGTGATACATACGAGAGCGGGATAAGGGCTTTAGAGGCCGACATGCCGATGCGTGCGGTAGCAGTCATCACAATGGGAATAAAGACGGCAACTACGGCGGTATTGTTTACGAAAGGGGCAATGACAGCCAAAATCAGAAAGAGAACAAGCAGAAACTGAAAGGGGGATTTAGCTTTACTTAATAAGTCACCAATGCCGGATAGCGCACCACTGTTTTGCAGACCAGCTGCCAGTACAAACATGGCAGCAACGGTAATGGTGGCAGCATTGCTAAACCCCACTACAGCTTGTTCAGGAGAGATCAACCCTAGAATGGCGAGCGTACCTAAGACCAACAAGGCAATAGCATCTATCCTGAGCTTTTCCGTGGCAAATAAAATTATCGCTATGAAAGCTAAACCCAAAACTACCGCAATGTCTGCTGTCATGCTGTGTTGCTCCTGCGTTGTTATTCTTCGCCGAAGGCATGTAGCCTGTCTTTAATAGTAGCGTTAAAAATATCGTCGATCTTCAGGAGTAATATGCAGTAACTTTTAAGCGAGGGTTAGCGAAGAGCTTAGGGCAGGGCAATAAAAAAGGTGGCGCTAAGCCACCTTTTATTTACCTTTCTTCCAATTCTAGATCCAACATTAAGCTACTTAAGCTTTTTCCATGTGCATCTAAGGCTGTAGATCGGGTTACGCCGCCTCGTAGTACACCAGAAATCACAAAATTCAGTGCCTGTAGTTGTGGCAACTCATAGCGTTTGATGCACCACTTTGCTGGTGGGACTTCGGGCATTAAGCCTTGCAGGTGTGCTTGCACACGTTCGGGGCTAAGTTGTTGGCATAGGTAATCGTAGTCGCGAGCAGAGTAAGCGATGACTGATATGTTAGAGGTGTCGCCTTTGTCGCCAGTACGGGAGTGTGCGAGTTGGTGTAGTTTCATTCCACGGTCTCCATGTGTACGGCGTAAGGAATACGGTCTGAAGGCCATAGCAACGAGGCTACAGCGACCACTTGGCGGGTGGATTTGCTCGCGCCACCACCGCCGGCTGGACCGTTGGTGTATAGGGCTTCAACTTCATTGCCCAGTTGTTTGGCGTGGGCGGGGTTGGCACAACGGCCGGCAATGCGTAAGCGTAGCTCTTGTGGCTCTGTTGTGGCAGGTGGTTGTGCATTGCCGTAAAGGGAGCTCATGCCAATCAGGTCGGCGCGTAAGTCGTCTACGTCTAGCCCCAACATGGTGATGCGCTCTAGCACGATGTCTCTAGCGAGCGTGGCGCGTGCCAAGGCGTTAGGGCCACCGTAGGAAATTTGTCCTTCACCTAGGTAGCCGTCTAAGTAGCCTACACTCACTTTAAAGAGGCCAGACTTTTCTTGGCCGCTAGCACCTTCAGCGTGGATTTCATCTACAGCCTGTTCGGTAAAGCGCACGTTAGAAAAATTGGCGATTACATCAGGGGTGAGGTAGCGACTAGGGTCGTGAATTTCGTACAGCAGTTGCTCGATGCAGGTTTGTACGGTGATTTGCCCGCCAGAGCCTTTGACCTTGGTGATGAGCACGTCACCATTGGCTGAGACCTGGGCAATGGGGAAGCCTAGCCTTGCTAAGTTATTCACGTTTTTGATGCCCGGGTCTGCAAAGTAGCCACCGCTGACTTGACCTGCACATTCTAATAAGTGGCCTACCAAGGTACCGGTGCCCAGTTTCTCCCAATCGTTCCATGACCATTTAAATTCAGCGATTAACGGCGCAAGAAAAAGGGCAGGGTCGGCAACACGCCCTGTCAGGATAATGTCTGCGCCAGCCTCTATGGCTTCTACCATACCTGCCGCACCCAAATAGGCGTTGGCAGATACCAGCTTATCTCCCAATTGTGCGGGGGTCTGGCCGTTATCCAGCAGGTCGTTGCTGGTGCGTATTTGATCTAGTACATCGTCGCCTACAACAGCGGCAACTTTTAGGCCATGTAAGCCTAGTGTGTTAGCAATGTGGCTGACGTGTTTGGCCGCAGCAATGGGGTTGGCTGCCCCCATGTTGCTGATAATTCTAAAGCGCCGTTGACCACCAGCATCAAACATTAAAGGCAGCACACTTTGCATGCGCTCAGTCAGCAAAGGGTCGTAGCCTTTGTCTGGATGATGCAGGCGCTCCTGCTGTGCTAAAGCGATGGTGCGTTCCGCCAAGCATTCAAAAATTAAATAATCAATCTGCCCATCGCGGGCCAACTCTACTGCAGGGTCGATGCGGTCACCAGAGTAACCGGCACCTGAACCCAAGCGTAGGTAAGAAGAGTGGGCGTTAGTCATGACAAATACTCTCGCACGTTAAAGGGGGAACAAACCCAAGGCCACGGCAACGAAGGTCATCAAGATGGAGGTAGCCATGAGGAAGGGTAAGGTGAAGCGTTGGTGCGCACCCAGTTCAATTTTGCATAAGCCCACAAGTAAGAAGGTGGCTGGTGTGAGGGGGCTGATAGGGAAGCCCACCGTCATTTGGCCCATGGTTGCGGCGTAGGCCACTTCTATTGCTGAACCGCCATGTGCTTGTACTACTTGACCCAGTACTGGCATGACACCGAAGTAGAAGGAGTCAGGATCAAACAGTAGGCTTAAGGGGGTGGAAACCAAACCCAACAAGAAAGGTAGGTGAGTAGCAGCGCTAGAGGGAATGTGGTCAGCAGCAAAGGTAGCCATGGCTTTAAGCATGCCGGTACCGTTCATGATGCCAGTGAATACACCTGCAGCAAACAACACGCTAGCCATTAATAGTGCGGCTTTGGAGTGCGCATCAATACGTTCGCGTTGTTGTTTGGAGTTAGGATAGTTAATCAACAAGGCAATAATGGTACCCAGCATAAAGCACACTACAGGCTCAAGCAGGCTAGAGATCATGGTGCCAATCACCACAATGATCAGAGCAATATTGATCCAAAATAAATGGGGGCGACGTACGTCGTTTTCTGGGGCGATTTCTTTGTTTTCAACTGCAGGAATTACTGTGGCATGACCTGAGGCCACGCTTTGAAAATCTACCGAGGTACTGGCACGTTTTCCCAACCACCATGCACACAGCAACACAAAGGCAAAGCCGGTTAACTGCACGGGTAGCAAAGGTAGGTACAAGTCCATGACTGGTACTTCTAGTGCGGCGGCGGCGCGCAATACTGGGCCACCCCACGGCAGCATATTGCCTACACCTGCAGCCATTGCGACCACGCATGCCAAGATGCGTCGGTCTATGTTTAAGCGCTCATACAAGGGGAGTAACGCAGGAATAGTGACCATAAAGGTCACCGCACCAGAGCCGTCCAAATGTACGATGGCGGCCAATATGGCGGTACCCATGACGATACGCACAGGGTTGTTGCCGACGATTTTCAGGATACGGTTAATGATTGGGTCTAGGGTGCCAGCATCCGTCAGAATGCCAAAAAACAGAATGGCAAACACAAACATGCCCGCTACAGGGGCAATATTTTTTACGCCATTGACCATAAAGCCACCCAATTCGGGGGCGAAGCCACCAATTAGTGCCGCCACCACCGGAATGGCGATTAATGCCACTAAGGGGGAAAGGCGGTTACTCATAATACCGGCCAGTAACACCAGTACAGTCAATAGCCCAAGCAAAGCGAGCATAGGATGTCTCCTGAAAATAATGGCCTGACTACAAGCAGGCTTCTTGGTTAAGTCCGCTTTCTGGCTCGCAAGGCGTGAAGCGGACGTGCCCCAAGCATACGATTAGCGCTATTATTAGAAAATTGAATTTTTATTATCTCTGTGATTTGTTTTTTAAATGAAGCAAGGTTTTAGGCATATACGGGCATTTTTGGCAGTGGCCAGGCACTCCAGTTTTACGCAGGCAGCAAGTCAATTGCATGTGTCTCAGCCTGCGCTTACGGTACAAATTAAACAATTGGAAGACGAACTGGGCACCCGCTTGTTCGATAGAGATAGGCGGCAAGTCTCATTAACCGAAGCCGGGCGTCGGTTAATACCTGCTATGCAGCGTATTCTGGATGAGTTTGATGGGGCGGTGCAGCAAGGACAAGATATTGCTGAGCTCAAAAGTGGTAGATTAGCCGTTGCATCATTGCCGTCAATTGCGGCAGCGTGGTTACCAGAGGTGATGCGTACTTACCGACAGCGCTATCCGGGTATAGAAATACAAATTGATGACGTGTCTGCAGATAGCATTATTGCGTTGGTGCGTGAAGAGCAGGTGGACATAGGCTTAGGTCCTTGGGGGAACAGGGATAGGACGCTGCAATTTACGCCATTAATGGAGGATCAAATGGTGGTGTTTTTTCCGCCAGAGCATCCGTTGCAGCAAGAGGCATGTCCAAGTTGGAAGCAAATGACGCAGTATCCGCATGTGCTGACATCCAGAGGATCTAGCGTACGTCAGTCGGTGCATCGAGCGTTAGAGGCCGAAGGTGTGGATATAGAAATCGCCTGTGAAGTGGCGTATTTGTCTACGGCCATCAGTATGGTACGGGCAGGGCTAGGAGTAGCCGTATTGCCGCTATCTACATTGCAGGCAGCGTCATGTGAAGGGTTGGAATATAGACCTGTGGCTGGCAGCAGTTTGCGACGGTTATTGGGTGTGCTGCAATTGCGTCGTCAGCCGTTAAGTGCTGCAGCCCAAGCGTTTGTGGAGGTGTTGCATGAGCGTTTGCCGTTGTTGGCGGATCAGGGGCAGTTGGTGCGTGACACTGAGTAATATGTCGTTTTTTGTAACTTGTAACGAGCCCGCATAATGCGGGCTTTTTTGCGGCTATAGGAATGGCATCTATAGCGGCTCGTTCAATCGGGTGTCGTGCGTTAGGGCATCTATATTGTTTTTGATGTTGTACATGAAATGGTGGATTTTTTTCGTGGTTTTACGTCTATTTCTAAGCTTATTATGTATTGTATTTTTTTTAATGTATTGAAATATAACGACTTTATTGTTTGTTTAGGGTAAATACCCAAGATATTTTTGTATACAACATCGTATACAACTATAAACTAGTAGATATGGAAATCATGAAAATATCAGTTTGTACAGGCGGTTGTATGAATGATATGCATAACTGAAAGCATATAAAGGACGGCTATGAGTGACGCCAAACGTAAGGTGTCGTCAGTGATCAAACCTTCAAGTTTGAAACGACGAGAAAGCAAAGATGAGGCTATCTATGAGCACCTATATCAGGCCATTGTTGAACACCACCTAGAGCCAGGTACTAGGCTGCCAGAAGATGTATTGGCAGAAAGTTATGGGGTGAGTAGAACTAGCATACGCAAGGTGTTTCAGTCGTTAGCACATGACAAATTGGTGGATATACGCATGCATCACGGTGCCTCAGTGGCTCAGCCTAGCATCAAGGAAGCCAGAGATCTGTTTGCGGCTCGACGCATGATTGAAGTGGGGGCGCTGCCGTGTGTACTGAAAAATGCCACGGAAGAAAGCTGGCAAGAGATTGAAGATATTGCTCATCAAGAAGACGAAGCTGTACAGATCCAAGATAGGCGTCAATCTATTTTTCTATCGGGGCAATTTCACATACGGTTAGCGCGCTTGTCTGGCAATGATGTGGTGGCCGACATTTTGGAAGATTTGGTAGCCAGAACATCGCTGGTGATTGCGACCTTTGGCGGTTCACAGTCATGCAGTTGTCCGCCTAGTCAGCACAAAGAGATTTTGAAGTTATTACGTGAGAAGGATATGGAAGCCGCTCAGCAATGGATGGATTCACATTTACGCGATATTGAACGCAGTGTGATTTTAGAACGCAGCGATACAGGCAGTCTGGATTTGAAAGCTATTCTCAGCCGAGTCGGTCAGCGAGATTCTTAGCACTTATTGTAAGGACGTAAGCATGCATATTCGTTTGATTAACCCTAACACTACAGCTCCCATGACTTCCAAAATTGGGGAAGCGGGAAAGGAGGTAGCCAGTGCAGGCACGATTATTTCAGCCACGAATCCCGCTGATGGCCCAGTGTCCATAGAGTCTCATTACGACGAGGCGATTGCGGCGGTGGGGGTGCTGGAAGAAATACGCAAAGGTGAACAAGAGGGAGTGGATGCTTACATTATTGCGTGTTTTGGTGATCCTGGTTTATTGGCGGCACGTGAAATGACACGCGCTCCCGTTATTGGTATTGCTGAAGCCGCTTTCCACGTGGCGGCGATGGTGAGTACACGCTTTTCTATCGTGACCACTTTAAGTCGTACCGGAATCATTGCCGAGCATTTGTTAGAACAGTACGGCTTTAAAGAGCACTGTAGAAAAGTGCGTGCGGCCGAGATCCCTGTGCTGGCCTTAGAGGAGGAAGGCGATGCCGCATTTCGCTTAATCGTAGAAGAGTGTTTGCGGGCCAAGGCAGAGGATGGGATTGGTGCGGTAGTGCTGGGCTGCGGTGGTATGGCGGACTTGCGGCACAGCATCAGTGAGGCCGTGCAAATGCCAGTAATTGAAGGAGTAACTGCCGCAGTTAAGTTGGCTGAGGCATTAGTAGGTCTAGGTGTACACACCAGCAAGTTTGGTGATTTGAATTTTCCATTACGTAAAAAGTTTACAGGTAAGTATGCATATTTGAGCGATATAGACATGGCGTAAGACCATCACAAAGGAGAGAGACATGACTCAATCAATAGAAAAAACGGGGCAGACGACCGAGCAGCAAGAAGTACAAACTAAAGCCGCAGGAGAAGAGTCACTAGCCCCGCAGGGTGTACGAATCATGGGGAAGTGGTCGTATTTGCTGGCTTGGTTTGGGGGGTGTGTCTCCATAGGGACGTTTGCTATGGGGTCCAGCATTGTAGGAACACTTAATCTTTTACAAGCGACGTTAGCGATTGCCATTGGGTGTTTTGTCATTGGGATTGCCTTAACGCTGAACGGTGCAGCAGGCTACAAATACGGCATTCCGTTTGTGGTGCAAGCACGTGGGGCATTCGGTTTTTCTGGGACAAAGTTCCCGGGGCTAGTGCGCGCTATACCCGCTATCGTGTGGTATGGCTTTCAAAGTTGGGTTGGGGCTGGGGCATTGAATGCCGTCTCGGCGTCACTGTTTGGTTTTGAAAGCATTGTGTTTTGGTTTGTAGTCTTTCAGTTCTTGCAGATCGCCTTGTCTACCTTAGGTTTCCAAGGGATTAAGTGGCTGGAAAACATAGGTAGCGTCTTTATTTTGGTGTCGTTGGTCTATATGTTCTTTAGCGTCATCAATAAATACGGCGACGAAATTAATGCCAATCTAGTGGGTATTGAGGGTACATGGGGCCTAGAATTCTGGGGGGCGACAATGCTGTTCCTGGGGATTTATAGCACCATGATGTTGAACGTTAGCGATTACTCCCGAGAGCTGCAAACGGGTATGAAACGTGGGCCACTGACTACGCTGTATGCCATGTCTATCTTGCCTTGCACATTATTCATGGGGCTGATTGGTTTGATGGTGTCAGGCGCAACAGGTCATGCGGATCCTATTGCTGTCTTTTCTAGCGCAGTCGATAACAAACCATTGTTAATTGCGACGTTGCTCTTCATTACCTTTGCTCAAGTGACCACCAACGTCTTGAATAATGTGGTTCCACCTACGTATGTATTGATGGATGTTTTTAAGATTCCCTTTAAAGCCGCCACCATTATTGTGGGTTTGGCTGCCTTTTTAACGTTCCCGTGGGAGTTGGTGAAAGATGAGTCTGCAGCTGGTTTGCAGGTTTTTGTACAGACGTATTCGGCGTTCTTGGGCCCTATATTTGCTGTGATGGTGGTGGATTATTACCTCATCCGCAAACGTCGTTTGAATCTGGAAAAATACTACGATGAAAACGGGGCGTATAAAGGGGTGAATTACGCAGGCTTTATTGCTTCGGCTGTGGGTGCGGCGATTGCGTTGTACTTCTCTACGATATCTTGGTATGCAAGTTTGATACCGGCGGGTGTGGTGTACTACGTGCTGATGCAGCACTGGGGGCCTTGCCAGCGATTCAAAGAGTAAGTTAGCCGCACAGCGAGAAAACGCCTTCGGTTGATGCCGAAGGCGTTTGTGTGTGGCGGGTAAAAGCCTTATTTACGTATACATCATCCCTGCTTATAACCTCCGACATCCTGTGTTCTACTTCGACGGCAAGCCAAGGCTGAATGTGAACTGGCACTGGCGCAGCGCTCTTCCAATCAAGCTAAGGATGCGTTGGCGTTGAGTAAGCTTGCTGAAGTTCAAGGAGCGATTGCCTTGTATAAAGCAATGGGGGTGGGTTGGTAATCATTGCCTGACCCTGTTTGACGGTACTTTCAACATACCATTCTGCATGCCACGTCACCGCTGTTTGGGGCAACAACACAATAACGGTAGAACCTAGCTGGAAGTGACCCATCTCTTCGCCTTTGGCAAAACGTACCGTGTGGTTCTGTTCTGCATAACGCCATTCTTGTATGGAGCGACGGTCAGAGGCGTTAACGGCACCATGCCACACGGTATGTATGCTGCCAACAATGGCTGCGCCTACCAGCACCATGGCAAAGATTCCGCACTGTGGATGATGAAACCAGCACACTAACCTCTCATTACGTGCAAGCAGCCCATCCATGGCGTTCACGATATCCGGCCTAACGGAAAAGAGTTTTCCCGGTATGTAACGCATACCCAGTAAACGGCCCGCGCATGGCATGTGTACACGGTGGTAATCGCGTGGACTTAAGTACACCGTCGTAAAGCACCCACCTTCCAAGTAGTGGGCCAGTGCAGGGTCGCCTAACAACCCGTTGATACTGTAGGCCTGTTGTTTGGCTTGAATCAGTTGGCCAGCGGCAATTTCTCCTCGCTGACTAATGACACCGTCAGCCGGACTGACCCATTCTGTGTCGGCAATAGGGCGAGCGCTAGGTAGCAAACCTCTAGTGAAAAAATCATTAAAACTTTCATAGTCACTGGGATGGCGGCGTATGGCTTCGCTTAGGTCTATGCCGTGTTGACGAATGAAGCGGCGTATTAACGGCTGTGCAATAAAAGGACGGCGGCTTTGTGCCACGACGCCTGCACAGCGTGTGAGCAGACGCAGCGGACTCAGGTGTTGTAGGAAAGTCGAGATAGTCATGATTGCTCAAACATTGTGGTATTGTGTTTATTGTACCAATACATAATTCATATTGTCGCATGACATATTAAATGGAAGTGCATTGCATGACTGTCGTGAACGAATCCTTTATGAGCCCGTGCATACAAAATCTGCAACCTTATCAGCCGGGCGAGCAGCCAAAGGTGGGCGGATTGGTGAAGCTCAACACCAATGAAAATCCCTACCCGCCATCACCGCAGGTTATTGATGCCATTGCAGAGGTAGCCGCAAAAAGCTTGAAGCTGTATCCCGATCCAGAGTCGGATCAGTTGTGCGCCACCATTGCGGCCTATCACGGGGTGGCTCGTGAGCAGGTGTTTGTGGGGAATGGATCAGACGAAGTGCTCGCGCATGCTTTCTGTGCTTTTTTTCAGCACGACCACGCAAAGTTATTGATTCCCGATGTGACTTACAACTTCTACAGCGTGTACTGCCGTTTGTTTGGTATAGAGGCTGAATTAGTGCCCCTGAACGAGAATTTGCGTATGGATGTAGCCGCTTTTTCGGCGGCTGCGCAGGCCAATACACCCATTGCAGGAATAGTGGTGTCTAACCCTAACGCGCCCACTGGGGAAAGCTTGTCGTTGGATACCGTGCGCGATTTGTTGGCGTTGAATCCGCAGCGTGTGGTGTTGGTGGATGAGGCTTATGTGGATTTTGGAGGGCAATCGGCGGTGTCGCTGGTGCAGCAGTACCCCAATTTATTAATTGTACAAACGCTCTCTAAGTCGCGTTCACTGGCTGGGTTACGTGTTGGGTTTGCTATTGGGCAGCCCGCGCTGATCAGTGCACTCAACAGAGTCAAAAATAGTTTTAACTCGTTTCCGTTGGGATGTTTGGCGCAAGCAGGGGCGGTCGCGGCGTTTGATGACAAGGCTTATTTTGAGCAAACGCGTCAGGCGGTGATGGCGACGAGAGAGAGGTTAGCTCAAGGTTTGGCTGGTTTGGGTTTTGAGGTACTGCCTTCCAAAGCTAACTTTTTATTTGTGCGTCACCCGCAGCATAACGCAGCACAACTGGCTTCCAGATTGCGTGAAGCCAGAATTTTAGTACGCCATTTTCGCCAAGAACGGGTGGCTCAATATCTACGTATTTCCATCGGTACGGACCAGCAAGCGACGTATTTAGTGAAAGTGTTAGAGCATCTGCTGGGTCAGCAGGATGCCTAAGCTGTATTTGTTGTGACTGCACGCAATGTCTGCGTCAGTTTTGTTCCCACGTTAAGGAGTTCCAACATGTCTAGAGTTCCTCTTATTGAACCCAGCACTGCCATTGGCGATCGTCAACTGTTGTTGAAACAGATTCATGGTGCATTTGGTGCCACACCGGCCATGTTTAAGGCCGTAGCAAATTCCACGGCGGCCCTACAAAGTATGTGGGGATCATTTGGTGCGTTGAGTAACGGGACCATTGACCCAAAACTTGGCGAGCTGATTGCGGTGGCCGTGGCGGATCGCAATGCTTGCGAATATTGCTTGGCGGCGCACACGATGCTGGGGCGTAAAGCAGGTGCGTCAGATGCCGAATTGGCCGCCGCCCAAGCAGGTGAGTCGGCTGTGCCTAAAACGGCAGTGGCGTTACGCTTTGTGTTGAAAGTTGTGGATGACAGAGGTCAGGTGACAGATGCGGATGTACAAGCAGTGCGTGATGCAGGGTTTAGTGATGAGCAAATCGTAGAAATACTGGCGCATGTAGCACTGAACTTGTTCACGAACTATATCAATGTGGTGCTTGACGTACCCGTGGATTTCCCCGCTGTGAAGCTGCGTAAAGACGCGTAATCACAGTTAGCTGGAAGAAAAATACCGCAGTCACGCTGCGGTATTTTTTGTGAGTAGAAAATCTGAAGTAGAGCGTAGATAAGAGACTTAGGCGACGCAATCCACGTAATAGCGTGGGTTGCCCTCAGCATCTTTGAGTTCTACAAAGCCATGAATGTCGGTACCAAAACCAGGGGCTAAACGGTTCAGTTCACGTGAGAATTTTAAGTATTCCACGATGTTGCGAGTAAAGCGCTCACCAGGGATAAGCAAGGGAATGCCGGGCGGGTAGGGCGTAATTAAGCTGGTGGTGATATGACCCTCGAGCTGGTCTATTTCTACGCGTTCTGTGCGATGGGTGGCAATATGCGCATAGGCATCGCTAGGTTTCATGACAGGCACGGCTTCTTCCAAGTACATCTCGGTAGTCAGGCGTGCGATATCGTGCGTCGCGTAAATAGCGTGTACATGCTCGCATAAATCGCGCAGCCCCATTTCTTCGTAGCGTGGGTACTTTTTGCAGAAGCTAGGCAAAATTCGCCATACCGGCACGTTGCGCTCATAGTCGTCTTTAAACTGCTGTAAGGCAGTGACTAGTGAGTTCCAGCGGCCTTTGGTGATGCCTATGGTGAACATGATGAAGAAGCTGTATAAGCCAGTTTTTTCAATAATCACGCCATGCTCAGCTAAGAATTTGGTGACGATGGGGGCGGGTATGCCGGTGGTGTCAAAACGGCCATCCAAATTTAAGCCGGGGGTGACAATAGTGGCTTTGATAGGGTCTAGCATGTTGAAACCATCTGCCAGTGCACCAAAACCGTGCCAAGAGGCTTCTGCTCCGCTGCCGTAAAGCTTCCAATCTGCGGTAGCGCCTATGCCTTCTTCATCGAGTTTGTCTGGTCCCCATACGGTGAACCACCAGTCGTCGTCAGTAAACTGCTCGCCTACTTGACGCATGGCACGTCGAAAATCCAACGCTTCCACAATGCTTTCTTCTACTAGGGTTTGCCCACCGGGTGGCTCCATCATTGCAGCGGCAACGTCGCAACTCGCAATAATCGCGTATTGCGGCGAGGTAGAGGTGTGCATTAAGTAGGCTTCGTTAAACAAGTGTTTGTCGAATTGTGGCGTGCCAGAATCTTGCACCAAAATATGGCTGGCTTGGCTTAGACCCGCCAACAGTTTGTGGGTGGATTGTGTGGAGTACACCAACGAGTGCTGAGGGCGTGGGCGCTTTTTACCCATGGCATGGTAACTGCTGTAAAAGGGATGAAATGCAGCGTGGGGAATCCATGCTTCATCAAAATGCAGCGCTTCTACGTAGCCATCTAGAGCGGATTTAATGACCTCGGTGTTGTATAAAATGCCATCGTAGGTAGATTGCGTGAGCACCAAAATACGGGGTTTGATGCGGTCAGGGTCTACATCGGCTAACAATGGGTGTGCGGCGATTTTGGCTGTGATAGCTTCAGGCGAAAACTCTTCTCGTGCTATGGGGCCAATCAAGCCTAGATGATTGCGAGTAGGGCGTAAAAATACTGGAATGGCCCCAGTTAGCACAATGCTGTGCAGCAACGATTTATGGCAGTTTCTATCGACAACGACCACATCGCCGGGAGCGACTACGTGTTGCCACACAATTTTGTTGCTGGTACTGGTGCCGTTGGTCACGAAAAAGCAGTGGTCGGCGTTAAAAATACGTGCGGCATTGCGCTCACTGGCCCCAATGGCACCATTGTGATCTAGCAATTGCCCTAGCTCTTCTACGGCGTTGCAGACGTCAGCGCGCAGCATGTTTTCACCAAAGAATTGGTGAAATACTTGGCCTACAGGGCTTTTCAAAAAGGCGACGCCACCAGAATGCCCAGGGCAGTGCCACGAGTAGGATCCGTCTTCTGCGTAATCCAACAAAGCCTTCAAAAACGGTGGTTTGATGCCGTTTAGGTAGTTTTTTGCCTCGCGTATCAAATGGCGGGCGACAAATTCTGGGGTGTCTTCAAACATGTGAATCACACCCTGTAGCTCGCGCAAAATGTCGTTGGGCATGTGACGTGCCGTTTTGGTTTCGCCGTACACATAGATAGGTACGTCCACATTGCGGCGTCTGACTTCACTGATAAAAGTTCGGATGTTTTGTAGCGCAGGCGAGGTTTCAGTGTCAGTGGTGAACTCTTCATCATCAATGGAAAGAATGAAGGTACTGGCACGACTTTGTTGTTGGGCGAACTGGCTAAGGTCGTGGTAGCTGGTGACACCCAGCGCATCAAAGCCTTCAGATTGAATGGCTTGCGCCAGCGCACGTATGCCTAGGCCAGAGGTGTTCTCGGAGCGAAAGTCTTCGTCAATGATGACGATAGGGAAATGAAACTGCATGGCGTGTCCTGTAGAAAAGGGCTAAGGCAACAACAAGTGTTCAGCGATGTGGCAACGGTGTAGTAATCACACGGCAGAATGCTTGCTAATTATTTTGACTTAGATCATAATTGATTTTGTACCAATACAAAATATGGCGCGGTGGCAGAGTGACTATGCGGTGGACTGCAAATCCATGTAGGTTGGTTTGATTCCAGCCCGCGCCTCCATCTTTCAGCTGGTCAATTGCCGTAATCGTCTTGAAATGTTTTTTCTAAGGACTCGCAATGACCCAGCCCACAACTTTCCAATTAGACAAAGCCACGTTAGTGGAGCAATCGTCTACCCAAATCGATCACCAATTCGCAGATAGCACGTATTCGCTACGACAAAAGTTGGCGCTTACGTGTCGCATACTGTTTGATAACGGGCATGATTCTGGGCTGGCGGGTCAGATTACGGGCAGAACAGGTAAACCCGGTGAGTTCTACACCCAACAATTGGGGTTGGGGTTTGATGAGATCACTGAAGATAATCTGTTGTTGGTGGATGAAGATTTAAACGTGCTCGAGGGTAAGGGTATTCCTAACCCGGCCAACCGATTTCATTCGTGGGTGTATAGGGCTAGGCCAGACGTGCAATGCATCATCCATACGCATGCGGTGCACACAGCGGCGTTGGGTATGTTGGAGCAGCCGTTAATCATCTCGCACATGGATAACTGTGTGCTGTATGACGATGTGGCCTTTGTGGCGAAATGGCCGGGTGTGCCTGTAGGCAATGAAGAGGGCGAGCTGATTGCCACAGCACTGGGCGATAAACGTGCCTTGATGTTGTCGCACCACGGGCTATTGGTGGCTGGTGCCAGTGTAGAACAAGCCTGTGTGTTGGCGTTGGCGTTTGAACGCGCTGCTCGTATGCAGTTGTTAGCCAGTAGCGCTGGGGAAATTAAAGCCATAGACCCAGCCTTAGGTAAAGAGGCACACGACTGGGTGTTGCGCCCTAAACGTAATAGCATTGCTTTTCAGTATTACGTACGACGCGCATTAAAGAATCCGCATAACGCTGATTGCATTCGTTAACTAGCAAAATAAGGTAGACGCTCCTTAGGTCGCATCGACCTCTAGGCTATGGCAAAATTCTGTATTACTACCAGAGCAGACAATAGCTATTCTGGCCCATTCAGATCTGCCTTTTTTTGGAACACTATAGTGATACAAGGCAAAACAGCTGCGGAAATCTTCGAGTGTGTACGTGCCTTGGCACAATCCCAAACCTTGCGTTCAGGCGATTCGTTGCCCCCCGTGCGTGACTTAGCGGCGCAATTAGGAGTAGCTAGAAATACGGTAGCGTCTGCCTATAGGCGCTTGGTTGTTGCTGGTATAGCCACAACGCATGGCCGCCTTGGCACCATCATCCGTAACCAATACGAGCCCAGTGAACAAGAGGGGGCGCAGACAGACTCACCACTGACCGACTTGGCCAGCGGCAACCCTAACGTTGCCTGGTTGCCAGATGTGGCGGCGGCCTTGCAGCGTACGGCGTACACACCCAAACTCTATGGTGAGCCTACGGTAAATGCAGAGCTAAAGGCCTACATACAGCAATGGATGGCACCAGACTGCCCGCCTAACTTTGAGGTGGATCTAACGCACGGTGCCGTGGATGGCATAGAGCGATTGCTTAGTGCTTACTTGGTGGCGGGGGACAAAGTGGCAGTAGAAAACCCGTGCTTCTTAAGCAGCATTCATACGTTGGGGGCGCTTGGCTTTCAAGCAGCCGGCGTGAGTGTAGACAGTGAAGGCATGTTGGTTGATGAGTTAGAGACGATACTGAGCAAAGGCGCCAGAGCTGTCATCATCACGCCGCGTGCGCATAATCCTACTGGGTGCAGCCTTAGCCAAAAACGCGCACAAGCTCTGTCCAAGGTGTTGGCCAAGTATCCCAATGTGCTGATTATTGTGGATGATCACTTTGCGCTGTTGTCCAACGCAAACTATTACTCAGTGATCCCTAACGATGCCATACGTTGGGCATTAGTCAGATCATTTTCCAAAGCACTGGGCCCCGATATGCGCGTGGCCGCGGTGGCGAGTGATAGCGCAACTTCTAAAGCGTTGGGGTTGCGTTTAACCTCGGGCACCAGTTGGATCAGCCACTTATTGCAAGGCATCGTAGCTGCTATCGTCACACAGCCGCAGACTAACGAATTATTAGCTAAGGCCAAACACGATTACCACCAACGCCGACAACAGTTAGAGCAAGCGTTACACCAGCAAGGTATAGCGTGCCAGACGCAAGGCGATGGCCTGAATCTGTGGCTACCTTTGCAGGTGGATGATCAGTCTATTGCATTAGCCTTGGCACGACGTGGTTGGTTGGTCAGGCACGGCGCAAGCCTTGCTGTAGACGATGCGGTAAATGGCCTGCGCATTACCATTTCTGATATCACGCCTGAGCAATGTGAAAAATTAGCGCAGGATATTAAGCGTAGTTTGGGGTAGAGCGTTAAAGGGGAGTTTCCTCCCCTTTAGTGTATTAGCGGCCATATACCGGGAATCTACGGCACAGCTCCACAACTTGTTTCTGTACCCGTGCGGTTACCTGGTCCAGATTACCGTTCTCTAGTGCATCCAGCACATCACACAGCCAGCCTGCCAATTCCTCGCATTCCGCCACACCAAAGCCGCGTGTGGTGACTGCGGGTGTACCTATACGCACGCCTGAAGTCACAAATGGTGAGCGTGGGTCGTTAGGGACGGAGTTTTTGTTGGTGGTGATGTAAGCATCGCTTAACGCTGCATCGGCATCTTTACCGGTGTAGGGTTTGCTGGACAAGTCTATGAGCATCAGGTGATTGTCGGTGCCACCAGAAACGATTTGGTAGCCACGTTTCATAAGCACGGCGGCCATGGCTCTAGCGTTGGTGACGACTTGGCGTTGATAGACCTTGAAGTCAGGTTGCAAAGCTTCTTTGAAGGCAATGGCTTTAGCCGCAATAGTGTGCATCAAGGGACCACCTTGAATGCCTGGGAAGACAGCTGAATCCAGTTTTTTGTAGAACTCTTCACTTTGCCCTTTAGCCAAGATGATGCCACCACGAGGGCCGCGTAAGGTCTTGTGGGTGGTGCTGGTGACAACGTGAGCATGGGGAATGGGATTCGGGTATTCGCCTGCTGCGACCAAACCCGCAACGTGGGCCATGTCCACCCAGAATATCGCGCCTACTTTGTCAGCGATTTCGCGCATACGAGCCCAGTCTTTGTGGCGGGAGTAGGCTGAGAAACCACCAATCAACATGCGGGGGCGAGTTTCTAGGGCGATACGCTCCATGTCGTCGTAGTCAATGAGGCCTGTTTTTGGGTCTAGGCCGTAAGGCACGATTTTGTAGTGGCGCCCTGAAAAGTTAGAAGGGTTGCCGTGTGTCAGGTGACCACCTTGTGCCAAGTTCATGCCCATCACGGTGTCGCCAGGTTGAGCCAAGGCTAGAAATACGGCGGCATTGGCTTGTGCGCCAGCATGCGGTTGTACGTTGACGTAGTCACAATCAAACAGCTGTTTGAGGCGCTCGATGGCGAGTTCTTCTGCAACGTCTACATTGTCGCAGCCGCTGTAGTAGCGCTTGCCGGGGTAGCCTTCAGCGTATTTGTTGGTGAAGACGGAGTTCTGAATAGCCATCACTAATGGGCTGGCGTAGTTTTCAGAGGCAATCAGTTCTACGTGATCTTCTTGACGGCGTTGTTCTTTTTGTAGGGCCGTAGCAAGCGTGGGGTCAAATTCTGCGAGGGTGAGAGAGGTATCGTACATGTGATGATCCTAGGTTCGTAAAGAAGGTTGTTTAGTGCTGCGCACGGGCTCAGGCATATCCAGATCCAACTGATGGCGTATGTCGCGAATCATGTCACTGGCAACGGCTAGTGCTTCGGCAGCAGGTTTGTTGGCTAGGCTTTCTATGAGCCACGAACCAATAACAACGGCGTCAGCCATTTGAGCGATAGTTCGGGCCGTACTGGCATCGCGTATGCCAAAGCCTATGCCGATGGGAATGTGTACGTGACGACGTAGGCGTGACAGCATCTGCTGTACCAACGTGGTGTCTAAGGTTTTAGCGCCTGTGACGCCTTTCATGGACACGCCATAGACGTAGCCACTCGCACGTTCGGCCACTTGCTGTATACGTGCCTCGGTAGAGGTTGGTGCTAACAGGAAGATCAAATCTATGCTGTGTTGGCGCAGTTGTGAGGCTAGTGTTTCGGATGCATCGGGTGGGTAATCCACCACCAACACGCCATCTACTCCAGCCTTGGCGGCATCCTCAGCAAAGGCACCGGCGTGGCGTAAGGTGTCGTAGCGCTCTATAGGGTTGGCGTAGCCCATTAACACCACAGGGGTGTCGTTATTGGTCTGCCTGAATTGGCTGACTTGTTTTAATACGGTGGGTAGTCCTATGCCTTGGCGTAATGCCTGTTCGCCAGCAGCTTGTATGGTTGGCCCATCCGCAGAGGGGTCTGAAAACGGTACACCTAACTCTATAACATCAGCACCCGCTTCTACCAAGACGTGCATCAGGGCAGGGGTGATATCCGCATAAGGGTAGCCTGCGGTTACATAGGGAATTAAGGCTTTGCGGGACTGTGCCTGTAACCGCTCAAAGGTGGCAGCGATTCTACTCATGGTGGCCCTCTTGGTTGGCGGTGCTAGCCATGACAGTTTCCATATCCTTATCTCCGCGACCCGATAAGTTGACCAAGATGGCTTGTTCTGGCGTAAGCGTAGCGGCCAGCTTGATGGCGTAGGCTACGGCATGACTGGCTTCAAGCGCGGGAATAATGCCTTCTACTCGGCAAAGCTGGTGAAAGGCGCGTAGAGCTTCAGCATCGGTAATGCCTACGTATTCAGCCCTACCTATTTCATGTAGCCAAGCATGTTCAGGGCCGACACCGGGATAGTCCAGACCGGCACTGATGCTGTGAGTGGGCTGCACTTGGCCCAGATCATCTTGCAAAATCAACGAGCGGCTGCCGTGCAGCACACCTATACTACCGCGTTGGATGGAAGCAGCATGTTGGTCAGAATCTAATCCTAAACCAGCCGCTTCTACACCAATCAAGCGCACCGTTTTATGGTCCAGGTAGGGGTGGAAAATGCCTATGGCGTTACTGCCACCGCCCACGCAAGCAATCACCACATCGGGCTGCTGTTGAGCCATACCCAGCCGTTGCAAAAGCGTAGGCATTTGTTGTAGGCATTCTTTACCGATGACGGTTTGAAAATCACGCACCATGGTGGGGTAGGGGTGCATGCCTGCTACTGAACCGATGAGGTAAAAGGTGTCGTCTACATTGGTCACCCAGTCGCGTATGGCATCGTTCATGGCGTCTTTAAGGGTGCAGCTACCCGTAGACACAGGCACTACCGTAGCACCTAGCAATTTCATGCGCTGTACGTTGGGGTTTTGGCGTTGTATATCTTCGCTGCCCATATAGATGACACACTCCAAACCATAGCGCGCACAAATGGTGGCGACTGCTACGCCGTGTTGTCCGGCACCGGTTTCGGCGATGATGCGTCGTTTCCCCATACGTAATGCCAGCATGGCTTGGCCGATTACGTTATTGATCTTGTGTGCGCCAGTGTGGTTGAGGTCCTCGCGCTTTAGAAAAATACGCGCGCCGCCGGTTTCTTCACTCAGTCGTTTGGCGTAATAAACAGGGGAGGGTCTACCTACGTAGCTGGCTAGCTCTTCCGTGAACTCGGCGATAAAAACAGGGTCGTGACTATAGTGTTCATAGGCCAGACGTAATTCTTCTACGGCTTGCGATAAGGTTTCGCTGATAAAGCAGCCACCAAAAGGGCCAAAAAAACCTTCTTTAGCCAGCGGGTCGCTGTGCGAGTGTGTGGTCATGCGGGACTCCTGTGCACAGCGTCTGATCTGTGCAATAGCGGTATCAATAGTGGGCGATAGCACGCCCTGTGCTAGATGTGCATGTCAGCCATAGTGGGGTAGCGAACTAGCGGTGAGAGTACCAGTTCCGCGCACTGTGCTTGCTGGGTATGGCTTAACGCTAATACCACTTGCTGACAGGCTAAGAACACGGCTTTAGCCAAACTGGTGCCGTTTAGCCAATGGCCAGTCAGAGTGGCGCAGAACAAATCGCCCGTACCCTTCGGTGCTGCATCAATACGCGGATGCGTGATGACCTCTGTGTCGGTGTGAGTGACTAGAATCACTTTCATTTCGCCAGGTACCCATGTATCAGGTGCGGCGCTGGTGACAGCAATCCATTGGGTCTTCGCCGTGAGCAAACTGCGAGCGGCTTTGATTACACTTTCTACATCATGTACGGGTAAACCGCTGAGCTGCTCTAGCTCAAAGCCATTGGGTGTGAGCCCATCGGCCATAGGCAGTAAGTCACGGCTGTAGGTTTGTATGAGTCTATCGTCCACATAAATGCCGTGGTCGTGATCACCCAGCACAGGGTCAATGACGATACGGGGATTCATGCCGGCTCTGGACAAATTATGTGCCCAGCGCAGCAAGGTTAGTGCTTGTAAGGGGTCGCCTAGGTAGCCGACTAACAGCGCACGTAACGAACGTAAAGCACCCCTGGCAGCCAGATCCTGTAGGTAGCCCTCAAACCACTCTATGGGTATAGGGCCGCCGTGCATAGACGGGTAGTGTGGCGTATTACTAAACAGCACGGTGGGTACAGCGGCAACGGATAGTCCTAACGCTTCTAGTGTAGGAACGGCGACATTGTTGCCCACGCGACCATACACCACTTGAGACTGTATAGACACCACATCAATGGGTAGCGGTTTCATGGCAGTTCCTGAGGTGGAGCGTCGTCGGTATCGCTGGCGCCAGCAGTAGGCCAGTAGTAACTATCCGGTAAGGGTCTGGCACCAAAAATGGCTTGGCCTACACGCACCACGGTTGCGCCTTCTTCGATGGCAATTTCAAAGTCACCTGACATTCCCATAGAAAGCTCGTCCATGCTGATGCCAGCAGGGGCGGTTTGTCGTAGTTGGTCGCGCAAGTTACGTAGCAAGATAAAGCATTGGCGTACCCGTTCGGCCTCGGCAGAAAACAATGCCAAGGTCATCAAGCCACGTACTCGTAGTGCCGAGAAAGCCGGTAGTTGTTCTACAAAGGCTTGCACATTTTCTGGCTCTAAGCCGTATTTGCTTTCTTCACCAGACGTGTTGACCTGCACAAACACATCCAAGGATCGGCCCTCGGCTTGCAAGCGGCGATCTAAGGCTTCGGCCACACGTAAGCTATCTAGGGCTTGGAATTCACTGGCAAACTTTGCCACTAGCTTAGCTTTGTTGGTTTGTAAGTGCCCAATCACAGACCAGTGCAAATTCGTCAGGTCTTGCATGGCCTCCCATTTGCGGTAGGCTTCTTGCACCTTGTTTTCGCCTAAGAGCGTACAACCAGCAGCATGTGCCAGACGCAGGCTAGATTCAGGTTTGGTTTTACTAACGGGTAGCAAGCGCACGTTTGCTGGGTCGCGTCCTACGCGATTGCATGCGGCAGCAATGCGGGCTTGTACCGCAGCAATGTTGTGTTTGAAATCTTCAACCGAAGTGGCTTGAGGATAAAGCCCGTGTTTGTCGTGGCGGGTTTGAGTGCCTATAGCTTCCGACATTACTTACCCCTTTTTGATCAAGGATGAAACAGCTATCGTGCGCAGACGATAGAGAGCAAAGAATTGGTCTATGTGTGGCTGACTAGAAACATGGCATTGCGACAAAGACCTAACTGTTTTATACATCGTAAATGGACTAGTATTCATAGCCACTTTTTTTAAGGTGTATAGACCATTGTTTAAGCATGCCCAACTAGAGTCAGTCAAAGTATGGATGAGTGATCCTGTGCATGAAGCTTTGCCGCTGCATGTGCGCATACGCTTGGCCGTAAGGCAGCTCATTCTGGATGGGGCATTGAAAGCAGGGCATCCGTTACCTGCATCGCGAGCCCTAGCAAAATCCTTAGGCGTGTCGCGAGGAACCGTAGAAGAGGCCTACAGCCAATTGCATACCGAAGGGTTCATAGAGCGGCGCGTAGGCAGTGGCACCTTTATCTCTGAGCAGGTACAGCGCTTACCTGGGCGAGGTTTAGTCAGACGATCCAGTGCACCCAAACCGGCTTTACGCTTAAGCCAACGGGGCAGTGCGATGTTTAACAGCGGCGGTTTACGAGACTTTGTGGCGCCTCGGGCCTTTGCGCCTGGAGTGCCGGAAACGCGCAATTTCCCCTTGCATACGTGGGAGCGTTTGCAGCGCTTAGAAATTAAAGAATATGGCACCCAAGCCTTGTTGCACAGTGAGCCGCAGGGCGTAGAGTCACTGCGCCGTGCTATTGCTGACTACGTTAATTTAGAACGCGGGGCACACGCTACGCCAGATCGTGTGTTGGTGCTGACCAGCTCGCAGCAAGCCCTAACGCTATGCGCCACTGTACTGTTGGATGCCGGAGATCGAATCTTTGTGGAAGATCCTGTGTATCACGGTGCACGTAAAGCCTTTGATGCGGCAGGGCTGGAGTGCGTACCTGTGCCCTTGGATGCGGATGGGATGAAGGTAGAGCTGCTACAGGCAGCACAGCCTGAGGTCGCCGCCAAAGCTGTGTTTCTAACGCCCTCACATCAGTTTCCCACGGGTGCGACCTTGGCACTAGAGAGGCGCTTGGCCATTATAGAGTGGGCGCAGCGTGAGCAGGCGTGGATTATCGAAGACGATTACGACAGTGAATTTCACTACGCCAGTAAACCTACAGCTTGTGTGCAAGGGTTAGACCCGCATGAACGTACCATTTACATCGGTACATTCAGCAAGTCGTTATTTCCGGGCTTACGCATAGGCTATATGGTGTTGCCACCGCAGTTGGTGGCTCCGATGACCATCGCTCGCACCTTGTTAGACGGGCATAGTGCGCCATTGCCGCAGCTAACGCTAGCGCGTTTTATAGAAGGCGGACATTTCGGTGCGCACATACGTACCATGCGCGCTGTTTATGCCGAGCGGCGTGATGTGCTAGAGCGTTTGGTACGTACATATCTGGCTGATTTTCTAGAGCCTCGCGTGCCTAAAGGGGGCATGCAAATGCCGTGCATACTGACTCAGGATATTCCTGAGGCAGTAGCCGTTGAGACCGCAAAACGCGCGGGTATAGATCTGTTGGGCTTAACGGCTTTACATGCATCAACCAAGCATAAGGCCGGGTTTTTAATGGGTTTTGCTGCCCATACGCCAGGTGAGATGGAGGTGGGAGTTAAAAAACTGGCGCATGTACTGCAGGCGTTAAAGCCGTACAAAAAGCCGCTGTCTTAGAGCAGCTTAACGTCAAACACTTATCTATGCATCAAGAGACGGGCGGTTAACCCTTATGCTTCCATCGTTGCAATATTCGCCGTCAAATAGCTAGCCTCAGGCCATTTGGCATAATGCGCTTTGGCGTATTCCAAGGGGCTGAGTTTGGTTTTATCTAGCCTGACTACCGTGGCTCGTTCTGGCGCTTTAGAGAAATCTATGCCGTGACGTTGCAGCAGTTGAATAAGCTCCACGCCATTTTCGTGTAGCGCAGCTAAGTGGTACGTCCCTTTTTCTAAGCCTTTTCTGGTGGCGTACATGTCTTCCAGATTGGCACCGTTTTTAATAAGTATGTTGACTGCTGTAGGGGCGTTTTTGATGATTCCCCAGCACAGAGCCGAACTCAACTGCGCAGGTTCTACCGGAAATTGCAGAAAAAACTCAATGGCATCGCCATTATTCTGGCATGCAGCATCGTTTAGCAAACTGTAGTTGTCGCGCGAGGTTTGTGTGGCATCACACCCTTGCTCTACCAAGTAGTTGGCAAAGTCTCTATCCCAGGCATAGCACAGCAATTGGCTTAATGCATTGCGGTTTTGGCAGCCTTTTTTATTGATGTCAGAGCCTTGCTCTATTAAGAATTTGGCCATTTCCAGTTTGCCTGCTGCTATGCATGCCAGCATGGCGTTATTGCGTAGGAAATTCCCCAGTTCGATGTCTGCACCGGCGGCAAGCAATAGGCGAACAGCCTCTTTGTTTTCATTCAATGCAGCAGCATGCAATGGGGTGCCGGTTTCTTGCGTACTCTTTTTTAGCTGCGCGGGTTTTACGTCTACTAGTCGTTCTTTGATCAAAGCTAGGTCGTTGATGACGCAGGCATAGAGTAATGAGTTGTCGTCTGTCATGTTATTTCACGCTGCCTATATTTCGGTCAGCTTCATCACCTTCTAGCATCAGCGTCGTTTCTTCTATGCGTAGAAAACGGCCATCGCTATCTAACTCACCAAACAAATACACCTCTTGCACCACAGTGGACCCATCGCGCTTAGTCACATATACGCAGTGCCTATCAGCGTAACGATTGCCATCGTGTAATTCGTCTAGTACCTCAATACGTGCTGACTCTACCACTTCACGCAGTTTACGTATGTGCTGACTGAAAGCAGCATGATCATCCCAAACGCCATTGGTACGTTGCCGATAGTGGGGGCTGAAGTGGCGATTTATCACGTCCTCTAAAGGCAGGTGTTGTTGATTCAGTAATTGGTCTAGCACGGTGTGTATGCTGACAGCGCTCATGATTTTTCCCTATGGGTGCGGCAACGTAATGGGGTTGCTTTGTAGTATAAAGGGCGATGCTTGATTTGCAGACGCAAGGGATGTCTACGAGTGCAGACATCAGCGTTTTTAATATGCATAAAAAATCAAGGGATGTAGCCCTAAAATTTGGTCTATCTGGTATAGATAGTGGCTGTTGTACGGATATAAAGAGACAATGAAAAAAAATTATGATTTAAAAGATTATCCCGTTCATACCGTAGAAAAATTGCGTTTTCGTGATACAGACTCGCAAGGGCATTTGAATAATGCGGTCTATGTCACGTTGATTGAGATGGGTAGGGTAGAGATCTTGTTTGATCCCAAATATGGGCTGGATCATGAAAACAGTATGTTCATGTTGGCGCATATTTCTGTGGACTATTTGGCAGAAATTAATTGGCCAGGTTCAGTGGTGATAGGTACCAAAGTAACCCATATAGGCAATAGTTCCTTTACGACTGAACAGGTGATTTTCTCGGGGGATGTATGCGCCGCTGTCGCAAAGACGGTGATTGTGTTGGCAGATAAACAAACACGTCAGAAAAAGCCATTAACGGATCAAGCCAAAGTAGCATTGGCTTCGCTGTACTAAGGATAATACATAACGTGACGATGGCTAGTAGTCTGCCGTCGTTGTAGATGGTGTCTGGCATAACGATAAGGGAGCAAGCGTAGAGACGCTGAGCGTTATGGCCAAACAGGTAAAAGAGGTGGATAGAAGTGAAGCAGCTGAAAAAAGTGCTAGGGGTAGGAGTGTTGTGTGTGGGTGGCAATGTACAGGCCACAGCAGTAGATTTTCCAGACTGTACAGTGATGGCATCCAGCATCGGTGCACCAGTCACTAGCATGATAGAAATAGTGAACCCAGAGGCGACAGAGGGGTATTTTAATACGCCTCGTGGTGAAGGTAGGCTGTGTATCTGGAAGTTGGATATGGCAGGAAAAGAGCTGATAACAGCGAAAGATTATGCAGCCAGCATAGGATTGATAACGGCTGAGATTAAGCGTGATCCAGCATTGCCTAGTAAAGAAGAGGCCAGCGCAGCAGGTACTGCCCATGAGGTGATGGGTGAGCCGTTTGATAATGCGTGGGTATGGTTTCCGTATGCAACATTAGACCCATCTGAGGTGCTGGGTATGCAAGCGCCCAAACTGGTGGTAGGAGGTGTCAGCATAGAAGTAAGCTCTACTTTCTTCCCCGACATATTGACCGACTTGGATGTGGCGTGGGCGATGGAAGCGAACAAGCGTTTATACCAAATCTATCTACAGTGGTAGAGTGCTTATTTTTGCTCTACAGCAAGTAATTGGTCATAACGCACTCTTACTTCTCGTGTTTGGGATAAACTTGTCTCAATGAACAATGAGTGACGATATGACTGAAGAAATTTCTGCCAGCCAACACGCTAGGGAGCAGTTTATAGAGCGTAATGGCCTACAAGCTGAGGCCAGCGGTATGCCGCGTATTGCAGGCCGCTTAATAGGCATTTTTTTGTTGGATGGTGGCCCTATTAGTTTTGCTGAATTAGCCGAGCGGTTGCAAGCTAGTAGGGCGAGTATCAGCACGAATACACGATTACTAGAGCGCGTGGGCATCATAGAGCGTGTCTCTATACGTGGAAAGCGCCAAGACTTTTTTCAGTTGCAGAACAACCCGTTTGCATTGGCGGTAGAGCACAGCATACGCGAATCGATACGCTTTAACGGGTATGTAGATGAGTTGTTAGAGCACGGCGATTTACCGGCGGAAGCCACGGCACGTGTGCAAGCAGCCAAAGACTTTCATATAGAAACAGTGAAAGCACTAGAAGAGTTAAAAACGAAGTTGGTGGAAACAGGTTGGTCTATGCCAGCTGCTTCCACCAAATCGTAATTTTAGCGTGGTTCTTTACAGCGCACGTCCTAGAATCTGCCCCGGCCAGCCCTCTACCTCAAAGGTGGAAAGGCGCTTGTAGCCACAGGATTCATAAAACCGTATTAAAGCGCCAGTGCCGCCTCCATAGCAATCCACGCGCAGGTGTGTGAGCTTGGCGACACGGGCTTGATCATCCGCGAAAGCCAGCAACCGTTTGCCTACGCCGCGCGCTTTGGCGTTTCGGGAAGCAATTAGTAGTCGTACATAAAGTTCAGGTTCGGTGGCTGCTGGTACGTAAGGCATAGCATCGCCCAACACCAATGCTGCCAAAATAGTGCCGTTAGGGTCTTCAACTACCCATGCGCCAGGCAGGGAACAGGCCTCAGTGACTCTGGCTTGTTGATGTGGTTGTGCTGACCACGGCTCTACGCCCCATTGCTGTTCATTGCCAATAGTTAGAAACCAGGCCACTACCTCATCGAAAATGGCTAATACGGCGGGAGCATCAGCCGCGCTGGCGCGGCGTATGATCAAGTTACTCATGGTGTGCTGTTCGTTAATATTCTTTGACTAAGGTGAGCGAGGTGCGCACCGCGTGAAAACCCAATCGTTCATACAGCGCTACGGCGCCAGTGAGGCTTTGCGAGTCTACGCTTAAGACGGCCAATTCTAGACCCTCGGCTTTAAAAGCATGCAGCGCATGAGCAATTAATGCACTGGCAAGGCCTCGTCCTCTGGCGGTGGAGGTCACGCCTACGACTTGTATGTAGCCAAAACGGCATCCGCGAGCTGGCCAATCTTCTTTGGGGACGGCACAGATGATAGTGGCGACGACAGCCTCACTGCCATCAGCGGTAGGTGCTTTGATCACGAACGATAAATCGGTGCGTGTAGGGCCTTGCTGGTTATCGCGCAGCCATTCTTCTTGGCTGACAGGTTGCGATCCCCAGTGATCTCGGAAGGCATCGTTATGTACACCACGTGCGGCTTCTTCATTGCCTATGTAGCTCTCTATACGATAACCCACCGGTAAAGGGCGCGTAGGTAGAGCGTGTTCAAGGTCACGTTCTAACTCTAACCATGAGCGAATACTTCTATACCCGTGCGCTTCTACTAGTTTACAACTGGATTGAACGGAGTCCCATGCAGCGACTGCGAGGAGGGCGGGGGCGTAGGCATCCAGCTCGGCAAGAAACTGCTGTCCACGTTCTTCTTGCCACGCAAGCAAGGCCGAACCTATGCCTTCGCCACGTCTATCAGGGTGCACCATGCCCTCTAAATCTACCCAGATAATGGTGTTGTGTGTAGGGCTACCAAATACCAAACCATAGGCCACAGCTCGCCCTTGTTCATCTAAGCCTATGGCAGAATCGCGCTCCAAGTTGATGCTGGGTTCTTCAAAAGTGAGGGTGTAATCATTGGCACTGGTAGACTCCCAAGGAGAGTCCACGGTATTGCAGGCGTGTGCTAGCTCTACCAGCAAGGGGATATCGGCGTGTTGCACGCGACGCCACTGCAGTCCCGCAACATTTTCAGGTAATCGCACAATCGGTGATACGGACACACGGTGCTTCAGTGTGGTGGATGTCGTCATTGTTGTTGATGTTGTCAGGGGGAGTCGCTGGGGGAGGGGATTTCCCAGTACCCAAATAGTGCTAATCCGGCCGCTTCTGCTAGCGCAATAGAAGCATGGTTATCAGCTTGGCTGCGGTATTGCAGCTCGTAATGTTGCTCCATGGCGTAACGGCCCACAGCACGCACTAACTTGGTGGCATGTCCTTGGCCGCGCACCCTAGCAAGGGTGAACACGCCTAAGTCTACGATGTGTTCATTACCCCATGGGTAGATGCTGGCGGCACCGATAAGTTTGCCGCTTTGTGCCCAGACACCAAAGACTGCCCAGTCGTCTAGAGCCACTTGTGCCATGTCCAAATCGTCATCGCTGGTGTGGTATTCCAACTCGGAAAATGGCATGGCATCTTCAGGCGACAGTTTGCGAATAGCAGGGTCGTCAGGTGCAGTAAGCCAGCTCTGACGAAGCTCATCGGGGATGTAGTACAGGTGGTCAGCGCCGTGCATCACCATGCCTAGCTCTGACAACGCGATACGCAAGCGGCTTTCTGTGAGCAGCCCACTGTCATCCAGTGCACCTTTTTTTCGCAAGGCTTCAGCAATGCTTGGTAGTAGGGCAACGTGAGTGTGTGCATTGCTCAGGGTGTGAAGAATAGTGACGCCTTCGTCCTCATCCAGTTGAGGATTAATAACAATACTTAGGTGTTCATCGCTATACACAGTGTGGCCCATGAAGGGCTCTTGCCAGTATTGATAAATGGCTTCGGCAAATCGTGTCATGGTGTCTTTTATGGAAACTTCAGGATCAGGCATAGTGGCTGACTGCTCATCTGCGGATGCCAAGATATTGTGAGGTGGCATAGTGGGCAAGATGGAAGCAGCGAACGCTGATCAGATATTCTGTATTCTAAAAAATAGACCGTTCAGTCTAAACTGAACGAACTAACTATACAAGTGTTTTTTATTGAGCATATGTAGCAGTGGTAGTAGGGAGGGTTGTCATGCTAAAAACGTAAGAAATCAAGCGGAGTCTGATGGCGTCATTTTTTGCCAACTATGGTCGATTTGAGAAATTTTCAAAGATGAGCGATGATTGATTAACTGCTCACCAAGCAGTGCATAAAAGCAGCAACGAAAAATCCACAAGTTTTTTCGAAGGCGAGAAAATATGAGACAACCCACCGCATTACGGTTGCATGTGCCCGAGCCCTCTGGTCGTCCAGGTCATGCTACTGACTTCTCTTATCTGCATTTACAACCTGCTGGTGCAGCAGCAAAACCCCCTTTAGATGTGTCCGCACGCGATACCGTCGATTTGGCGTATGGCTTGGTCCGTGTGTTAGACGATGACGGTGCAGCGGTAGGCCCTTGGGCCACCGAGCTTGCGCCTGAGCTGTTGCGTCAGGGCATGCTAGCCATGATCAAAACGCGTGTGTTTGATGCGCGTATGGTGAATGCGCAGCGACAGAAAAAAATGTCCTTTTACACCCAAAGTTTGGGTGAGGAAGCCATTGGCGTAGCCCAGTCTATGGTGCTGGCCAAAGGCGATATGTGTTTCCCATCGTACCGACAGCAAAACCTACTAATCACGCAAGGCGTGTCGTTGGTAGACATGATGTGTCAGCTGTTTTCCAACGAGAAAGACCGTTTGAAAGGTCGCCAGTTACCGGTGTTGTACTCGGTACGTGATGCGGGCTTTTTCTCGCTTTCAGGAAACCTCGCCACACAGATGATCCAAGCGGTGGGCTGGGCGATGGCTTCTGCCATTAAGAACGATACCAGTATTGCTTCTGCCTGGATTGGTGACGGTGCCACGGCAGCATCTGACTTCCAGACGGCTCTGACGTTTGCGCATGTTTATCAAGCGCCAGTGCTGTTAAATGTTGTGAATAACCAATGGGCTATTTCCTCGTTTCAAGGTATTGCTGGTGGTGAAAATAACACGTTCGCAGCGCGTGGCGTGGGTAGTGGCATTGTGTCTATACGGGCGGACGGTAACGACTTTATTGCAACATACGAGGTGGCAAAATGGGCGGCAGAGCGTGCTCGTGCCAACTTGGGCCCAACTTTAATTGAATGGGTCACGTACCGTGCAGGCCCACACTCCACGTCAGACGACCCTAGCAAATACCGGCCTGCCGATGACTGGTCGCATTTTCCATTAGGAGATCCTATTGCTCGCTTAAAACAGCACATGATCAAGCGAGGTATCTGGTCGGATGCTGAGCATGAAGCGGCTGAAAAAGCAGCATTGGAAGAGGTCATGGCAGCCCAGAAAGAAGCAGAAGCTTTTGGGACCATGGCTAACGAGCAGGTCATTAGCGCAGCCAGCATGTTTGAGGATGTATATGAGCATGCACCGTGGCATTTGCAGCATCAGCGTCAACAGGCGGGGGTGTAATCATGGAACAGCACAAACAAGAACATGATCTGGTGGATATGACCATGATCCAAGCGTTGCGCTCAGCCATGGACGTCATGCTAGAGCGCGACAATAACGTGGTGGTTTTTGGGCAGGACGTGGGCTATTTCGGTGGCGTATTTCGCTGTACTGAAGGCTTGCAGGCCAAATATGGCAGAAACCGCGTGTTTGATGCCCCCATTTCTGAAAGTGGCATTGTAGGGGCAGCAGTAGGTATGGGCGCGTATGGTTTGCGGCCCGTAGTCGAAATTCAGTTTGCCGATTATTTCTATCCAGCTACCGATCAAATTGTGTCGGAAGCGGCGCGCTTGCGCTATAGATCGGCGGGTGAGTTTACGGCACCTTTAACCATACGTATGCCGTGCGGGGGTGGGATTTTTGGTGGTCAAACGCACAGCCAAAGCCCAGAGGCGTTCTTTACCCATGTAAGCGGTATACGTACAGTAATGCCCAGCAACCCATACGACGCCAAAGGGCTGTTGATTGCATCCATTGAAAATAACGACCCTATTATTTTCTTGGAACCCAAACGGTTGTATAACGGCCCCTTTGATGGGCATCACGATAGACCTATAGTGCCGTGGTCTAAGCATGAAAAAGGCAAAGTGCCAGCGGGCTATTACAGTATCCCTTTGGATAAAGCAGCCATTGTGCGACCCGGTGAGGCCTTGACCGTTTTAACCTACGGCACCATGGTGCATGTGGCCTTAGAGGCGGCGAACGCAGCGGGTATCGATGCTGAAATCCTAGATTTACGCACCTTATGGCCCGTAGATCTAGACGCCATTACCGAGTCGGTACGTAAAACCGGGCGATGTGTGATTGTGCACGAGGCTACCCAAACCAGCGGTTTTGGGGCCGAGTTGGCAACCTTGGTGCAAGAGCATTGTTTCTATCATCTGGAAGCGCCTATAGAGCGTGTGGCGGGGTGGGATGTGCCGTATCCGCACTTGCACGAGTGGCATTATTTCCCTAGTCCTCAACGTGTACACGATGCCTACAAACGCGTATTAGGTAGCTTGCCTACCGCCAGACAATGCCACACAGGAGGTCAATAATGGGTATACATGTAATTAAAATGCCAGACATAGGCGAAGGCATTGCAGAAGTTGAGTTGGTGGGTTGGCATGTCAAAGCGGGTGATACCGTGGTCGAAGACCAAATCCTTGCTGATGTGATGACCGATAAAGCTACGGTAGAAGTGCCGTCTCCGGTGAGTGGGGTGGTGCTCGCGCTGGGTGGCGAGATAGGTGAAGTGATGGCCGTAGGGTCTGAGCTCATACGCTTAGAGGTGGACGGTGCAGGTAACGTGAGTGCGACGACTTCGGCAGCACCAGCGCCCACCCTAGTACCGGCCAGTGAAGCACAATCTGCAGCGACTGATGCACCTGCTTCGGCTACAGTAGTGACCTCGTCGGCTGCTGCGTCTACCGCATCCACCACTGTGCAGCCGGCAAGTTCAGCACCTGCCGGTGCGGCCCCTACTAAGGCAGCGCCGCCAGTGAACAGCGGTGCCCCAAAAACGGCACGTACGATGACTGCACCCGGTGGTGCAGCAAGACCTGATGGCGCTAAGCCTTTGGCATCGCCAGCAGTGCGCCAACGTGCATGGGAGTTGGGCATTGAATTGCAGTATGTGCCTGCTACTGGGCCAGTAGGGCAGATCACACACCAAGATTTAGATACCTACATGCAGCAGTCGTCGGCAGTTGGTCGTGGTGCACATGTACGTAGCCAACCCATGTTGCACGATGACGAGCGTATAGATGACATTCCAGTCATAGGGCTACGTAGAAAAATCGCTCAAAAAATGCAGGAAGCTAAACGACGCATTCCACACTTCACCTATGTGGAAGAGTTGGATGTGACGGAACTAGAAAACCTACGCGCCAAGCTGAATCACGAGTATGGGGAAGACAAAGGCAAGCTAACACTATTGCCATTCATTATGCGGGCGATGGTAGTAGCCCTTCGAGAATTTCCGCAGATGAATGCTCGTTATGATGATGAGGCTGAAATCATTCATCGTTATGGCGCCGTACACATGGGGGTCGCCACGCAAACTGAAACTGGTTTGATGGTGCCAGTGGTGCGCCATGCTGATCAGTTGGACTTGTGGCAGTCTTCGCAAGAAACAGTACGGTTGGCGCGTGTAGCCAGAGAAGGGCGTGCGGCACGCGACGAACTATCAGGCTCTACCATTACGCTGACTAGCTTGGGACCGTTGGGCGGCATTATGGCTACACCCGTCATTAACCATCCCGAGGTGGCGATTGTAGGTGTGAACCGTATCGTAGAGCGTCCAGTCATTAAAGATGGTGCGGTAGTAGCACGGAAAATGATGAATCTGTCATCGTCCTTTGATCACAGAGTGGTAGATGGCATGGATGCGGCACTGTTTATCCAACGCATACGCAGCTTAATAGAGTGCCCAGCTTTATTGTTTGTGGAGGCGCTATGATGCTACAAAAAAGCACGACATTGCTGATTGTAGGTGGCGGTCCAGGCGGCTATGTCGCCGCTTTACGGGCCGCCCAACAGGGTATTGCTACCGTATTGGTTGAGGGCAGTGGCGTAGGGGGCACATGTTTGAATGTAGGGTGCATCCCCTCTAAAGCATTGATCCATGCATCGGCAGAGTTTCATCGTGCTACCCGCTACGGTCAAAAGGCGTCGCCCTTGGGTATTACCGCTGCAGCGCCTAGCATTGAGCTGTCTAAAACAGTGGCATGGAAAGATGCCATGGTGAGTAAGCTTACATCGGGTGTAAACGGATTGTTGCGTAAAGCGGGTGTAGAGCTGATTCAAGGTTGGGCTCGTATCTTGGACGGCAAAACCGTAGAGGTAGAGCACAGCGAAGGGCTAATGCGTGTGCAGTGTGAGCACTTAATGTTAGCGACTGGTTCACAAGCTGTGGCGCTACCGCATTTGCCGTTTGGTGGTGACGTGTTGTCGTCCACTCAAGCCTTGTCGTTGACGCAGGTCCCCGAGCGTTTTGCCGTGATTGGTGCAGGGTATATAGGCTTAGAGTTGGGCATGGCCTACGCCCGTTTGGGTAGCCAGGTCACTATCGTCGAGGCCAGCAATAGATTATTGCCAGGCTACGATGCAGACTTGGTGAAACCGGTAGAGGCCAGCCTGAAAGCATTAGGTGTGCAATTGCAGTTGTCGTGCTCAGTTAAAGAGTTTGAGGCACAAACTAATACTTTAAGCTGGACAGGGGCAGACGGTGCTGAGGGCAGTGGGCAGTTTGATAAGGTGTTAGTGGCGGCAGGCAGACACCCGTTTACCAAAGGCTTTGGGCTAGAAAGCTTGCAGTTGGCGATGAATGGCAAGGCCATACGTGTAGACGATCAATGCCGTACCTCTATGCATCAGGTATGGGCAATTGGTGATGTCACCGGCGAGCCTATGTTGGCGCATAGGGCAATGGCTCAGGCTGAAGTGGCCGTGGATGCGATTGCGGGTAAGAAGCGCCACTTTATGCCGGCTAGCATTCCAGCTGTCTGCTTTACCGACCCTGAAATTGTCACGGCGGGTGTCACGCCAGAGCAGGCAGCGGCTTCAGGTGTTGATTACATTACCGGCATTTTCCACTTTGCGGCGAATGGTAGAGCGATGACGATGGAGGCTTCAGCCGGTTTTGTGCGTGTGGTTGCTAGACGAGACAATCACGCCATTCTGGGCTGGCAGGCCGTGGGGGAAGGCGTGGCTGAGTTGGTCAGTACCTTTGGTTTATCGCTAGAAATGCAAAGTCGCCTAGAAGATATCGCAGGCACCATACATGCACATCCATCACTGGGCGAGGCCTTACAAGAGGCAGCGTTTCATGCGTTAGGGCGTGGCTTGCACCGATAGTTAGTAGAGGGGCAAGCCCCTCTACCTCGGTAGTGTGATTAGTACAGTTTGCCACCCAGTGGCACCGCTTTGTCAGGCGTGCATAGCACCACGCGACCTTGTTCATCAGGGAAGCCCGTGACCAAACATTCAGACATGATGGGGCCTATTTGTTTGGGCGGGAAATTCACCACCGCCACCACATGTTTACCTACTAACTCGTCTAGCGTGTAGAGATCCGTGATTTGTGCGCTGGATTTACGTTGTCCAATCTCAGGACCAAAATCTACGACCAGTTTATACGCGGGGCGGCGCGCTGCGGGAAAGGTGTCGGCTTGGATAATGCGGCCTACGCGCAGTTCTATTTTTTCAAAATCATCCCAAGTAATGGTGTTCATGCCGGTGGGCTCCAAGGGTAAAAAAACCAGCGCTAAGGCTGTAAGCGGTAAAAGAATAAAGAGGGGTGCTGTAAGGGATACAGCAGCTAGATTCAGTACGTGATTACGCGTTTTCTAACAGGGCAGCAGCGATGGCTCTAGCTTGTGCTGAGCAGGCACTATGACCTTCTAAGCCAGCACGTACCATGCCACCTTCCAGTATGAAGGCGAGGTGCTGTGCCAACGCAGCGCTACGTTCAGCCTGCGCTGGTAATAGCTCAGCCACGTGTTGCTGCAATAAGGCTTCTACTTCTTCTTTGTGGGCGCGCACCGCTAGTCTGGCGTTGTCACCAGCCGGAAACTCTGCGGCGGCATTTAACAAGCCACATCCACGAAAACCGCGTTCATACGCATCTTCGGCATGATCGGTGTAGGCATCAAAAACCGCCAATACGCGTTCTGCAGGGGTGGTGGCGTGTTCCAATCGCGCGGCATACAGTGACAGCCACTCTGCATGACGGTTTTCTATATACGCCGCAATAAGATCGGACTTAGAAGCGAAATTGTTATAGAGACTTTTCTTGGCGACATCGGCTTTTTTGACAATGGTATCAATACCTGTAGCGGTAATTCCCTCGTTGTAAAACAAGGTAGAGGCTGCACTCAGTAGTTTGTCGCGTGCGCTTTCTTTTTTAGCGGTAGAGGGAGTGCTCATCATCATAAACGTAAAAAGTAGGTAGACCAGTATACCTATTTTGTGAATATCACGCTACGCTTAGTTCAGCCATAAACATACTGAGTAGGGCAACAAGCTCTCCACGAGCGAGCTCGTCTTTGATGAGCCACGTGGCAAGTTGGGCGCTACCATCGTCTGTGTGACCGTGTTGGGGCTAGGGATGCTAAGTAGCGTGTCTATGGTGTATTCCTACGCAGGATTGGCGGGGCCATTGGCTATATGGGGGATTGCCTACACGGCACTATTTCCTATTTGTCAGGTGAGGGTGATGAAGGCTGCATCTCATGCACAAGCCTTGGCTGGTACTCTCAATGTGTCTGCGGCGAATGCAGGTACCGGTTTGGGGGCGATGATAGGCGGGCTAGTAATTCCTGCTTTTGGGTGCAATACATTACCTACGTAGCGACAGCGATTGCATTGGTCGCTGTGCTAGTTGCCATCAGCATGCTAAAACGTTGATCACAACCGCTACGTTTACCGATGAAGTCATCGCTTTACAATGGCTGCGTATAGTCAGCGGTGTGGCTGTTAAAGGCTATATATCGTTGCTCCTTTCACGCTGTAATTTCCGCACCTCTTATGCAAACTCTAGTACGTACCTTGCTGGCCTTACTTGTTGCTGTCGCCCTCAGTGTAGTGGTGGCGGGTTTGTTTTTGCCTGTGGTTAGCGTGTTTCAAGGGCCAGAGTTTAGTTGTTTGAATGAGGGCGTAGGCGTGTGCTTATCGTGGATTCCTATGAGTGCTCTATTGTATGGGCCTCTGTTTGCCATAGTGGGAGCAGTAGTAGGTACACCTGTGTTGCTGATGCTGTGGGCATGGCGTCAGTAGCGGGTCATCACAGCGCAAGAGCGCCATGAATTTCCAGTAGTATGTGGCTGTTATTAAATTAGGATGCGGTCATGGCGTATGTCTCAGAGGCTGATAAAAGTGCGTGGGCAGTGTTCTGGGCTTTTCTACGACTGAGGCTCACCTCTTTTGGCGGGCCAGTAGCGCATTTAGGTTATTTTCATGCTGAGTTTGTAGGCAAACGGCGTTGGCTAAGTGAGCGCAGCTATGTAGATCTGGTGGCGTTATGCCAATTCTTACCCGGCCCTGCTAGCAGCCAAGTGGGCATGGCTATAGGATTGAGCAGAGCAGGCTATGCAGGGGTGTTGGCAGCATGGCTGGGTTTTACGTTGCCCTCCGCGTTGGTCTTAACTCTGTTTGCAATAGGGCTCACTCAGTTTGGGCATGTGGTCCCGACAGGGGTATTACACGGTTTGAAAATTGTGGCGGTAGCCGTGGTAGCCCAAGCAGTGTGGGGCATGGCGCGCACATTATGCCCAGATGCATTACGTATCATGATCATGGTGGCGTCCAGTTGCGTGGCGTTGTGGTTGCCCTTCGCTTTTATACAAGTAGCCATAATTGCTGTGGCCGCTGTACTGGGGCTGTGGTTGTGTAAGCCGTTGTCGCGTTCTGTGCCTGATGTGCTTCCGTTGGCGATCTCGCCGCGGGCTGGTGGTGCGTGGCTACTTCTATTTCTTGTGCTATTGCTGGGCTTGCCGTTGTTGGCGTGGCTCTGGCCTACCACGTCATTCTTGATGCTAGTAGACGCATTTTATAGAGCTGGATCGCTGGTGTTCGGGGGGGGGCACGTGGTGCTGCCTTTGCTGCAAACTGAAGTGATCTCTACTGGGTGGTTAAGCAACGAAACTTTCTTGGCAGGCTACGGGGCTACTCAAGCCGTACCTGGGCCATTATTCACATTTGCTGCATTTTTGGGTGCGGCGATGGACGGTTGGCTAGGTGGTGTGATTGCACTTATCGCCATTTTTATTCCGTCGTTTTTACTGATCGTTGGTGCCTTACCATTTTGGGAGAAATGGCGATGCAGCACGCCTGCTCAAGCAGCGCTAATGGCTGTTAATGCGGCGGTGGTGGGTTTGCTAGTGGCCGCGTTTTACGACCCAGTATGGACCAGCGCTATACATACTCCCTATGATGTTGCATTCGCTCTGGTAGCCTTGTTGGCGTTGATGTATTGGAAATTGCCGCCGTGGTTAGTAGTGCTAGGCTGTGGCGTTGTGGCTGGCGTCCTAAGCGTGTGGTAGGGCGGCGCGCTAGAACACGGTGCGTGCGATGGTTGGATGCACATCAGTATTAGGAGTAGGCATAAAAAAGTCCGTATGAATCACCATACGGACTTTTTTGTAGCAAGTGCTATCGATGCGATAGGTATCGCTTAGAGCTGCTTAGTTTGTTCGCTTTCCACCACCATGTCCAGAATATCTACGTATTTGGACGCATCAGCAGGTACGTTTTGGCGTGTGTAGCGGTTAATGCGCAAGACGTTACGAATACCAGGTTGGTGTTCGTAGCCTTGAATATCACCGTAGTAATAGCCCCAATCACCGGTTTTGGTTTGGATGCCATTGTTGTCATACGTGATTTCACGCACTTTCAAGCACTGGTAGTTTGGGATCATGGCGTGCGAGCATGCTTCGCGTTGCGGCGCTACTTCTAAGAAAATACGCTCAGGCTCACCACCGTATAGTGTTTCAGGAGTGGGTTCACCTTGCATGAGCCATTTGGTGCCATCAGCAAAGGTGAGCGTCAGTGTGGGGTTAGCATCGTTAGCGTTGATCGCCCATTGGCTAACAGTAGGCAAACGTTGGCCAACTTCATGCTCAAAACTCATCAACTTTTGGTCCGAGCACATTTTCATGGTGGTGGCAGGGTTGCTAACGGAAATATGTGAGCCGTTAACGTTGTAGCCGCCATTCATCAAGTTACATAGCCCTGCTACCGAAACTTGGTTGTCCGCGAAGTGCAGCACAATTGGTGTGCCGTCGATGCCAGCAGGGGCAGCTTGTGGTTTCTGACCTTTGGCCGCTACGGATTCCAGAGCCCAGTTATATGCTTGAAGTGTCGTTTCGGTGTTCATCGAAGATTGCTGTGCGGAGCCAGTGTTAGCAGAAGGGGAGCTAGAGCAAGCCGCCAAGCCCATCATGGCGACAAAACCAGCAGTTAGCGCAAATTTTTTCTTCATAATCTTTCCTTATTCAGCGAGGCAAAGCGAGAGTTTCGCGAAACGTAGACTTGCATTGTCAGTCCATAGCACGCTGATGGCAAGTTTGCTTAACTATCTCTTACATTACGGACTAGAGGGATTGACTCTACCAGTGGTGCTAGAAAGTAGGGAAGTGAAAACAGTATGGCTACTCTATATAGAGAGGAGGAGCTAGATATAGAGAGGAGGAGCTAGAAATCGCGCCCCTCTGTCTTTCTGGTCTAGGCTTCGACAGACGGTAATGTACGGTACTTAGAGCACTTTGCAGCCAGCAGGCAGTTCCGCATGTTTCACATAGCGACGTATTTCATCCGCCAACGCCGTAGCCGCCGGAGTAGGGGCATGGTCTTGAGGAAACATCAGGCATAACGTACGCACCAGCTTGGGCGATCGTAATAATGAAAATGACAAGCCGGGAACCAATACGCGTTGAGCCGCTAACGAGGGCATGAGGGCAATGGCTAAACCGCTTTGTACGATGGCAGCCTGGGAGGTAGTACTAGAGGCCTCGTAGAAAGGGGCAGAGACTTCGATTGGCAAATCGGGCCTAGATTGCAGCACGGCCATAATACCGGTTTCATCAATCACGCCTACTAACTTACGATTTTGCAGTGTTTTCCAGCTGACACTGTTACGCGTATCGGGGTGTATATGCGCATCATTGCTACGGTAGAGTACGCCGAACTGATCTTCCAATAGTGGTTCACTTTCTAAACCGTGCATATCCGCCCATCTACTGGTTAAACCAAAATCGACTTCACCTGATACGACTTGACGCTGAATAGGCCCAGAGTTGGCATCACGTAAGTACAAACGCACGCCGGGGTAGTGTTCTGAAAACACAGCAGCAGCTGGTGCGATCAAATCGGTAATAGCTGATGGGGCAGCCGATACGCTCACACGCCCGCTTTTCAGGGCTCCGTAGCGCATCACGTCATCAATAGCGCCATCGAAATCGGCCAAAAGACGTGTAATTCTTGGTAAAAACTCTTTGCCAATAGGGGAAAGTACTACCCTGCGGCTTGTGCGTATAAAAAGGGGTATTTCTAGGGCGGCTTCTAGCTGCTGAATGAGCCCCGTAACCGACGACTGAGTTTGGAATAAACGGCGTGCGGCCCTTGTGAAACTTGCCTCTTGAGCAACGGCAACAAAGGCATTCAAGTGCTTTAACGTGATGTGTTTAGGAAGTCTATTCATCTCAAATTGTGATTGATCGATTAACTTAAACAATTTTTCATATCAATAATCCTTTTGGATAATACGCCAAACTCCCGTTATTTGGGGAGGTCTCAGGAGTAAAGAATGCAACAGGACGACCGCCGGTTAGACGTCAAAATCGCAAATGGTTGGATTATTGATGGAACCGCTACCCCGCGCCAACAAGGTGATGTGGGTATTCGTGCCGGGCGTGTAGTGGCTCTAGGTGATTTGAGTGACTGGACAGCTGACACCACAATTGATGCTACTGCAAAAGTCGTAGCACCTGGGTTTATTGATACACATGGTCACGATGATTTGATGTTTATCGAGAAGCCCGCTCTAGACTGGAAAACCAGCCAAGGTATTACCTCGGTAGTGGTAGGTAATTGCGGCGTGAGTGCGTTTCCTGCACCGCTGCCAGGTAACCATGCTGCAGCGTTGGCTCTGTTGGGCGATTCCCCGCTGTTTGACAGCATGACAGACTACACACAAGCCGTACAAAAGCTCAGCCCTATGATCAACGTTGCGGCGCTGGTAGGCCACGCCAACTTGCGTATGGCGGTGATGGCTGATCCTATGGCAACACCCACAGAAGAAGAACAACAAGCGATGGAGCGTTTGCTGGATAACGCCTTGAGCAATGGTGCAGTAGGTTTCAGTACAGGTTTAGCGTATGAGCCTGGTTGTATGGCTCAGCCAAGTGAGTTGGAAGGTTTGGCAGCGGTAGCTGCTAAACATGGTTCTTTACATACCAGCCATATTCGCAATGAAGGCGATACCGTAGAAGAGTCTGTTGAAGAAGTATTGTCTGTAGGTAGAGACAGCCAATGTGCCACATTGGTGTCCCACCATAAATGTATGTTGCCAGCTAACTGGGGGCGTAGTCGCCACACGTTGGCGAACATTGATCGCGCACGAGCCGAAGGCATGGAAGCTACGTTGGATATCTACCCGTACTCGGGCAGTTCCACCATCTTGATTCCTGAGCGTGCCCACACTATTGATCGTATTCGTATCACTTGGTCAGAACCACACCCTGAGTGCAACGGCATGGATTTGTCTGACGTTGCAGAGCAGTGGGGATGTGATCGTGAAACGGCTGCCCGTAAATTACTGCCTGCCGGTGCCATCTATTTTGCAATGGATGAGTCCGAAGTACACCGCATTTTCAGTCACCCATGTTGCATGGTGGGTTCTGATGGTTTGCCAGCAGATGCGCAGCCGCACCCACGTTTGTGGGGTAGCTTTACACGCATTTTAGGACCGTATGTGCGTGAAGCTAGATTGATGCCGTTGGAGCAGGCTGTCGCCAAAATGACAGCGTTGCCCGCATCGGTATTTGGCCTGAAAGACCGTGGCGTACTTCAAGAGGGTGCGTGGGCCGATGTGGTGGTTTTCGATCCGGAAACCGTCACAGACTGCGCAACCTGGGAGCAGCCAACACTGCCTTCAGAGGGTGTAGAAGCTGTATTTGTGAATGGCGTACAGGTGTTTCCTCAGGCGCCAGCACAACGACCTGGTCAGGTGTTGAACCGGGCCTTTGCCGCCAAAGCAAAAAGTGTGGAACAAGGCAGTTAATTGCCGTCGTTCTAATTTCATTATCTAGTCATGACCTGTGATGTTTTTACATGCGTGATCATGACTATCAGCATCACAATAGGAACGGTACAGGTTGAAACGCCGCTCCCGAAGGACAGTTAAGGAGACTCCATGACCTTCACGCAACAACCCACTGGCAAGCGCAATGCCGCGATGCTGGTGTACTTACTGGGGCTAGCAGTAGCTCTTTATACACATTTCTACTTGCCTGGTGAGACCTCCTTGTGGGGTTTGACACCGGTAGTAGTGTTTGCTGTCATCGCCTTGCTGGGTGTTGATATTGTATTGGCGACCATCGGTGCAATTGTGCTGGGCGCTATTATGACCAGCACCACGCCTATTGCGATGGGCAAATTGCTGGCTGACTCACTGGGTTCTTTTATTGCCGTAGTGGGTTTGATCATTGTGCTGGGTGCTGGTGTAGGTGAAGTAGCCTCCAGAACTGGTGCTGCGGAACAGCTGGTACGCGCTATTGTGAAGCGTATTGGTTTGTCTAACCCAGTGCGTGTACGTTTGGGGATCATGGTCGCGTCTACGCTGATCTGTGGTGCCTTGGGTACGCTGGCTGGTGGTAACGCCATTATTGCTGCTGTGGTGATCCCTATCGCTGCTGCGGTACGTTTGTCTCCACCTGCTGTAGCGGCATTGTTCCAGAGCGCTGGTTCTGCTGGTCTGGTGTTGGGGCCATTCACCCCTAACGTTGTGACCGTGACGGGTTTGACAGGTTTGAGCTACGGTGACTACTTGATGGTTGCTGGTCTGCCTATGGCAGCTGCCACGCTGTTGACGGGTTGGTTTATGTCTGGCCGTATCCAGAAAATGACGGCAGACGACTTCCAGTACGAAGAAGCAGCACAAGGTGCAGCCGCTTTTGATATCAATGCAAAAGCCTCTCCTAAAGCGGTTCGTGCGGCATGGGGTTTCTGCTTGACCATCATCACATTGGCTGTAGTAGGTGTGTTGGCTAAAGCGGGTTTTGCGTTTGCGATTATCGTGATGGTGTCTTTGGGTGCAGTAACTGGTTTGGCCGGTGGTTTGAACCCACGTGAAATTTTGGAAGCCATGTACAAAGGTGCAGGCAAACTGATCTGGATTTTCTTCCTGTTCTGGTTGTTCAACCCTGTGTTGGTGCTGGTGGATCAGTTGAATGCGTACCACGCGTTGTTAGATGCGGTTCAGCCGTACCTGATCGGTGTGAGTGGTGCTGCACTATGTATGATTATTGTGGGCTTTAACGTGATTGGTCACATTCCTGGTGCTGCGGTAGCCCAGATGACGTTCACTGCCAAAATCTTTGGTCCAGTGCTGGCAGCAGCCGGCGTAGGCCCAGCAGCGACTACTGCTGTGATTTTGGGGAGTTCTCAGATTGACTGGTTTGGTCCTTTCCCATCGTCTGACATGTTTGGTCAGATGGGCTTGGCTCGATCCACACAACTTAAATACATGCTCTATAACGGTTGGGCAGTCATGGCAATCAACTTGTTGATGTTCGCTGGCTTGTTCATGATTCTAGAGTAAGAAGCGAGGCGTAACGATGTTTACTTTGGGTAGCGAAACACTGGATGTGCAGGAAGTACGTCTGCAACTAGAGAGTAGCCTGACACCATTGTTGGAAAAAGAGCCTGCACGCATTTCTATGGCGGTGCGGACTCTGGATGGCGTTAGCCTGTTTGATTGGCATGTACAGCGCGCGATGCCGTCTGCCAGCTTAATCAAGGTACCCATGTTGCTTTGTTTGCTGGAAGAAGTGGCCAAAGGGCGTGTGAGCTTGGACGATGTACGGGCATTGCCTGACAGCAATCGTGCGGGTGGTACAGGTATTTTGAGCCAATTGCCTGGCGTGCAGGCGTTAAGCCTGCGCGAACTGGCGCACTTGATGATTGTGTTGAGCGATAACGTCGCTACCAACGCTCTGATTGATGTTTTAGGTATGGACCGCATTAATCAATGGTGCAGGCAGGCTGGCTTGGCGTACACCGAACTGCAACGTCACATGATGGATGCGCAAGCTCGTGCGCAAGGCAAAGACAACTGGACCAGTGCTGCTGATGCATGTACGACCTTGTTGTACTTGCTGCAGTCGCCAGTGCTGCCAGAGGCACTGCGTCAGGAAGGTTTGCAAATGTTGGCCGATCAGCGCGAGCGCGGTCACTTTGCGGCTATATTGCCTGCCGACGTAGAGCTGGCCCATAAAACAGGCTCTTTGCCTGGCTTGCGTCACGACGCCGGCATCATGACCGTAGGCAAACGCAGCGTGGTATTGGCTGTGTTGGCTGATGGTTTTACGGATGCGCGTACTAGCTCCACTTTGTATGGTGGTGAAGGTGCGGCTGTGCTGTCCAAGCTGGCAGCAACCGTGGCGGATGTACTCAGAGCCTGAGCTTGTAGTAATGATGAATTACCCGGCTTGCAGGATGAAGCCGGGTCTAAAGATAAGGAATAGCCATGACAACAACACGCGTCGCATTGGTTCAAGTCGATAGTGGACGAGATCGTGAGGCCAATCTGGTTGAGCTAGAGCGTTGGGTACTAGCGGCAGCCAACGATGGTGCCAAGTTGATCATTACACCGGAGTACAGCGATGTGCGCGGTGACAAAGAGTGGGTGAGTGCACAGGCAACACCTATCCCTGGCATGGTCACAGAACGTTTCGCCGCATTGGCACGCCAAACGGGTGCTTGGATACAGTTGGGTTCTATGCACGAAAAAGGTGCAGATGGCCAACGTCTAGGCAACACCAGTGTGGTGTTTTCGCCAGATGGCAGCATTGCTGCTACCTACCGAAAAATGCACTTGTATGACGCTGTAGTGAATGGCGTGACGTATCGCGAATCGGACGAGTTTTGTCACGGCGAGCATCTGCAAAACGTACAAATCGGGGATCTGAATTTAGGGTTGAGTATTTGCTACGACATGCGTTTTGCAGAGCTTTTCCGTACGCTTCGTGCGCGCGGTGCAAATGTGTTGGTTGTTCCTGCTGCCTTCAATGTACATACTGGCAGAGATCATTGGGAAGTGTTGTTGCGTGCCCGAGCGATCGAAAATCAGTGTTACGTATTGGCAGCAGCACAAATTGGTGGGCCAGGCCCAGCCATGCCGTGTTTAGGCCGCAGCATGATTATTGATCCTTGGGGCACCGTTCTGGCATGTATGCCAGATCAGTCCGGCTATATCTGTGCAGACATTGATCCTGCTCGTGTAGCTCGTCTGCGTGAGTCGTTGCCTGCTTGGGATCACCGCCGCGGTGATTTGTACCCAATTCAGCAGTAAAAAGATAGTGGAGTAAAGGATGACTGAAGCAACCAATGCCGTTTTTGAGTTTCATGCAGGGACTAGCCCTTTGCTGATTTCTATGCCGCACGTGGGCACCTATGTGCCAGACGACGTGTTGGCGCGCATGAGCCCGGAAGCCCGTCAGTTGCAAGACACTGACTGGCATCTGCCACGCTTGTACGCATGTGCCCGTGAGCTGGGCGCTTCCATCCTAATTGCTAAGTACTCCCGTTATGTGGTGGACCAGAACCGTCCACCTGATAACGCCAGTTTGTATCCTGGGCAAAGCGTTACTAGCCTATGCCCGTTAGATACCTTTGGTGATGAGCCGTTATACCAACCAGGTGCTGAGCCAAACGATGCAGAAGTTGCTGCACGACGTGAAGCGATTTGGCGCCCTTATCACCAGCAATTGCAGCAGGAACTTGAGCGTTTGCATGCCCAGTTTGGTCGTGTAGTGCTGTGGGATGCGCATTCTATACGCTCAATTGTGCCTAGGTTTTTTGATGGGAAATTACCTGATTTGAACTTTGGTACAGCTGACGGTGCTAGTTGTGATCCAGAATTAGCACAACGCTTGCTGAGCGTAGCGCAGCAAGATGAACGCTATAGCAGTGTTCTGAATGGCCGCTTTAAAGGTGGTTATATCACCCGAAACTATGGCAACCCAGCCAGAAATATCCACGCGGTACAGCTGGAAATGGCACAGTGTTGCTACATGGAAGAAAAGTGGCCATTTGAGTATCAAGAAGAAGTTGCCGTGAATGTGCAACCCTTAATCAAGTCACTGTTGAACGAAGCACTAGCCTTTGCTCAGGACAAGCGCGATTAAGCAATCCCTTGCCACAACAAGTTTGCACCCCTGATGGGGTGCTTTTTTTTTGGGGTACTGCAGATCAAATCAGTTGTGTGTGTCTACCAAGTGGTCTAGCTATACTCTAAAAAGTGGTAGGTCAAAGTAGACCATTCTGCCGCTATAAAAGAAGCTCTGCTGTTTTTATTCTTTTAGGTGCTGGAGCTACGCATGTCTACCGCGACATATTCTTCCTCTTTTGCTTGGCGTGACTGGGTGCACCCAGTAGTGGCCGGTTTAATTTCTGTGTTAGTGAATTATGGGGGCACCTTTATTTTGGTGTTCCAAGCCGCCAAGGTGGCAGGCTTGAGTCCTGAGCTCACAGCGTCTTGGGTATGGTCGGTGTCTATAGGGGTGGGGGTGACAGGCCTAGTCTTAAGCTGGCGTACCAAAGTACCGGTCATTACGGCGTGGTCTACGCCCGCTGCGGCGTTCTTGGTGACGGCTCTCGCCACAACCCCTTATGAGCAAGCGGTAGGCGCCTATGTGATCTCTGCTGCCTTGTTTGTGCTGTTGGGCTTGTCAGGCTGGTTCGAGCGATTGATACGCTGGATTCCGCCTGGTATTGCGGCTGGTTTGTTGGCAGGTATCTTGCTGCAGTTCGGCATACAAGCTTTTGGTGGCATGAGTGTGGATCCATGGTTAGTGGGCACCTTAGTCGTTGCCTACGTGCTTCTGAAGCGATTCACGGCACGGTATGCCGTGGTGGGGTTGTTGGTACTGGGGCTGGGCTTGCTGTTTGTGCTGGATAGGGTAGAGCTGCAAGGGGTAAGCCTGCAGTTTGCGACGCCCGTATTCACGATGCCTGCCTTTTCGGTGAATGCGCTGTTAAGTGTGGCCTTGCCGCTATTTTTGATTACGTTGACGGGGCAATACATGCCAGGGATGTTGGTGCTGCGTAACGATGGTTATCACACTAAGGCTAGCCCTATAGTCAGCATGACCGGCTTTGGTTCATTGTTGATGGCTCCATTTGGTTCACACGCCTTTAACTTAGCGGCCATTACTGCCGCCATCTGTACGGGGCCAGAAGCACACGAAAATCCTTCTAAGCGCTGGATAGCAGGGGTGGCTGCCGGTATTTTCTATATTTTGGTGGGGGTGTTTGGTGTGACCTTAGCGGCCGTATTTATGGCCTTGCCAGCTACCTTCATTACGACGTTGGCAGGGTTGGCGTTACTGGGCACCATTGGCGGCAGTTTGGCCAGTGCATTGGCGGAACCCAAAACCCGGGAAGCATCGCTCATCACTTTTTTAGCTGCGGCTGCCAACATTCAATTTTTGGGCATAGGTGGGGCGTTTTGGGGGCTAGTGATAGGCTTGTTTGCCCACGTTGCATTGCATGCGCCGTTTAGACGTTCACGCTAATGTAGGGAGGCGGCTTTCGCCTACGGGTAGGTATAAAAAATCCCATCATGTGGTTGTTACATGATGGGAGAGGATAAAAGATTTTAAATGAAAATTACGGGTAGAAAGTGGAAACTAACGCTAAACCCGCTGGAATGGAAATTAGGGCGCAAAAAGTACTAATTACGACGGTAGATGCCGATTCATCCATATAAGCTTTATTGCCAACGGCTAAAGCAGGAACGGCAGTAGCAGTAGGAATAACACCAATCAAAAAGGCCGATGCTAATAGTTCACCGCGTAATCCTAGGGCAATCCCTACCCCAAGAATTAAAAGCGCTTGGACGATGTTCTTTACCACCACGTTAAAGATAATTTCTTTGTTCAGTGAGAACTTGGATTTAGAAATAAATAAACCCAAGAAGAACAGCGCTACACCACCCGCCGTTTTACCCAGTTCATTAATGGAAGAGCTCAGAATCTCGGGTAAACGTACGCCGCACACCGCCAGTACAGCGCCCAGAATAGGCAGAATGACCAAGGGTTGGGATACCGCTTTTGCTAGTGCTTTGACAGGGCTGCTACCGGCGGCACCGCCACCTAACAATGCCAATGCCAACGGCAGAATCAAAACGGTGTAAATCAGGTTGCCGATTACCATTGCGATCAAGCCAGATGAACCCACAGCGGCGATCAGCACTGGTGGCCCGCAGTACGCCATATCAGGGAACGACACCGCCAGCGCTTGCATGGTGGCATCGGCCTTGTTGTGTTTGAACATCACGCGACCCGCAATATAGCCCAATATATACGTAACAATTAAACCTATCGCTAACGCTAAGGCGTAATCAATATTCAGAATATTTTTGGGTGATGAACTAAGAGCAGCCAAAAATAACGCCAAGGGCAGGGCGATTTTTACGACGTAATCCGCAAAAGCCTGCGAGTAGTCTTGTTTTACAAAACCTGTTTTCCCGCATCCCCAACCAACCGCTATGCCCAGCGTGATAGGGCCTAACGCCTCCAGAATGGTGTGCATTAACATATTTTTATGATCCTATTCCAAACGAGTTTGTTAAATAAATAAAAGAAATATTTATGAAATAAAAAGTTGGGTTTTTGGTTGGAAAAATTAATTATAGCTTTCTGATTTGGGTAAAAATAAATACTTGATCATATTCCTATGTTACTGGGTAAAACAATTGTAAAGAAGTATTTAATATGGGGTTAAATAGTGGTTTTTCTGGATCCCATTTCAATGGTTTTAGTTTTATTTTTCATAAGTGGATTATGATTTAAATTGCACCGAAATCTGATGGGAAATTTAAGCTCAAGGGGAAAAAATGATTCGTTGTGTAAGGCTCTCAACAGATGAGCATGGTCAATCAAAAATCGAAGAAGGTTTCATAGACTTGCCTGGCGGTGAGCGTGGGGATTTGGTGGGCGTGCCAACGAATGCAGTGAGCATTTCGTTTAGAGAAACCAGCGAAGGCGGTAGCTTTGACTGGCATACTGCACCCGCTCGCCAATATGTGCTGACCCTCAGTGGTGTGCTGGAGTTTGAAACTCGCACAGGTGAGTGCTTTCAATTAAGCCCCGGCGACGTATTGTTAGCTGAAGATACCGTAGGCGGTGGTCATAAGTGGCGCTTATTAAATAACGACCCGTGGCGTCGTGCGTACGTGATTCTCCCGTTGGGTGAGACCGTACCGTTTGTACCTGCTAAATAAGAAGTTGCTGAACAGGAGTAGTTATGACGAATCAACGTTTGCCTGCTAATGCCGATATAGTGATGATTGGCGCAGGCATCATGAGTGCCACGCTGGGAACATTGCTAAAAGAGCTGGAACCCTCACTGAACATTGTTGTGTTGGAAGCGCTGGAAGACTGCGCGCAAGAAAGTTCTGATGGCTGGAATAACGCAGGTACTGGTCACGCGGCCAACTGCGAAATGAATTACACACCACAGCGCCCAGATGGCAGTGTGGATATTTCCAAAGCGTTGGAAGTCAACACTGAATTCGATTTGTCCCGCCAGTTGTGGACATACCTGATCCGCAAAGGATCCATTCCTGACCCTCGTGCCTTCATTCATCCTTGCCCGCACATGAGCTTTGTGTGGGGCGACGATAACGTGAAGTATTTGCGCGAACGTTTCAAGCAAATGTCGGCGCACCACTGCTATTACGGTATGGAATACAGCGAAGACCCTAAACAGATCGCTGAATGGGTACCTCTGGTAATGGAAGGGCGTGATCCTAGTGAGCCTATTGCAGCGACACGCATTATTACTGGTTCTGATGTGGACTACGGTGCGTTGACGCACATTTTGTTTAAAAGCCTGGCCCAAGAAACGGGTGTTTCAGTGAACTACCTCAGCCGTGTGCACGATTTGAAACGCGCCGCAGACGGTAAATGGCAGGTAGATGTACGTAATGCACACAGTGGTGAAAAACAATCGGTGACAGCCAGGTTTGTGTTTATCGGTGCAGGTGGTGGCGCATTAGAGTTGCTGCAAAAATCCGGTATTCCTGAAGGCCACGGTTATGGCGGCTTCCCGGTTAGCGGTATCTGGTTACGTTGTGACGTTGATGATGTCAGCGAGCGCCATCACGCTAAGGTCTACGGTAAAGCGCCACACGGTTCGCCACCTATGTCGGTTCCACACTTGGATACACGCATTATTGGTGGCAAAAAATCCATTTTGTTCGGGCCGTACGCGGGCTTTTCTTCTCGCTTCCTGAAACACGGCTCTTTGCTGGATTTGGCGAAGTCCGTACGCCCAGGCAACGTGGTGCCTATGTTGGATGTGGCCAAAGATAACTGGCAACTGTGCGAGTACTTGGTGTCCCAAGTGCTGCAAAGCGAAGCGCACCAATTTGAAATGCTGCGCGAATTCTATCCTGAAGTGCGACCACACCAGTGGACCAAAGCGGTGGCTGGTCAGCGCGTTCAGATCATCAAGCCCACACACCACCACGATGGCGGGATGCTGGAGTTCGGTACTGAGCTGATCACGGCATCTGATAGCTCTATTGCGGCGCTGTTGGGTGCGTCCCCAGGTGCGTCAACAGCGGCGTTTATTGCATTGGAAATTCTGCAGAAGTGTTTTGCGGACAAACTGACTCCCGATGGTTGGCTGAACAAACTGAAGAGCATTATTCCTACCTATGGCATTGACCTGAAAGTGGATGCTGCTGCATGTAAAGCCATTCGTGCCGAAACGGCTGCTGTGTTGAAACTGGAAAATATCTAAGGAAGTTCCTCCATGAAGATTAAGAATGTTGCCGATTTGTTGACCGAAACCCTCATTGAAGCTGGGGTGAAGCGCATTTATGGCGTGGTGGGGGATAGTCTGAACGGGGTGACTGAGTCCATCCGTCAACGCCCTGAGTTGGAATGGGTAGGTGTACGTCACGAAGAAGTGGCAGCATTTGCTGCTAGTGGCGAGTCACAAGTAACTGGTGAATTGGCTGTGTGCGCAGGGTCGTGCGGGCCAGGTAACTTGCACTTGATTAACGGTTTGTTTGATGCGCACCGTAGCCGTACTCCGGTGTTGGCGATTGCTGCACACATTCCCTCTGCGGAAATTGGTAGTGGCTACTTCCAAGAAACGCATCCACAAAATTTGTTCCAAGAGTGCAGTCATTACTGCGAAATGGTGTCAGACCCTAAACAGTTGCCTTACGTATTGGATAATGCCATTCGTGCGGCAGTAGGCCAAAAAGGGGTGGCTGTTATCGTCTTGCCGGGTGACGTAGCATTGGCAGCATCGCCAGTGAGCACGGTAACACCACATTTGGGCTTGATTCCTCCTGTGCCGGAAGTACAGCCTGCCGCGGCTCAAATTGATGCCTTGGCAGAGTTGTTGAATAATTCTGGCCGCGTTGCCTTGTTTACTGGTCGAGGTTGCGCCGGTGCACACGATGAGTTGCTGAAACTGGCTGATGCGCTGAAAAGCCCTATGGTTCATGCTTTGGGCGGTAAAGAGCATGTGGAATACGACAATCCTTACGATGTAGGGATGACCGGCTTTATCGGGTTTTCATCTGGCTATGCTGCCATGCACGCGTGCGATACCTTGCTAATGCTAGGCACTGATTTTCCCTATAAACAATTCCTGCCTAGCCACGTTAAAGTGGTGCAAGTCGATATACGCCCAGAAAACCTGGGTAGACGTGCGAAATTGGAGTTGGGTGTAGTGGGCGACGTCAAACTGACTATTCAGCGCCTGTTGCCTAAGCTTAAAGCACGTACAGACAATAGTTTCCTGGATGCCGCGCGCAAACATTATCAAGAAGCCCGTAAAGGCTTAGATGAGTTGGCGCAGCCAGGTAAACATGGAGTAATACACCCGCAGTATCTAGCACGTATGTTGAGTGAGAAAGCGTCTGAAGATGCGATCTTCACTGCCGACGTGGGTACTGCGACCGTGTGGGCTGCCCGCTATTTGAAAATGAATGGCAAACGCCGTTTAGTGGGTTCTTTAACACACGGTTCTATGGCCAATGCGATGCCCCAGGCTTTGGGTATTAAGCACGCATTGCCAGAGCGTCAAGTAATTACATTTTCAGGAGACGGTGGCTTGTCCATGCTGATGGGGGATTTGATCAGCCTGAAACAACACAATATTCCTGTGAAAGTAGTAGTTTTCAATAACGGTGTGCTAGGTTTTGTGGCACTGGAAATGAAAGCGGCTGGCTTTGTGAATACAGGGGTTGATCTGGATAATCCAGATTTTTCTGCTGTGGCTCGTGCCGTAGGCATTCATGGGGTGCGCGTCGAGCATCCTGATGATCTTCCTGCAGCGATAGAAGAAGTTCTACAGCACGAGGGGCCTGCTTTGCTAGATGTAGTAACGGCGAAGCAGGAGTTGGTGCTACCTCCTACCATTGGTCTAGAACAAGTGAAAGGTTTTGGGCTGTGGGGGTTAAGGGCGGTGATGGATGGCCAAATGCACAATGTGCTGGACTTGGCTAAAACCAATCTTTTGGACCGCTAATAATCTGGTGCCAGGCTGGTGTGGTTTGCTGGTTTTTCTGTTCTGTCCCACGTTTTGGTTGTTGCAGCAAAAGACGTGGTGCAGGATAAAACAGTTGGTTTTCACCTAGATAATTATTATGGTAAATGAAACCGTCGTTGATCTGTCCCGCTTGCAGTTTGCGGCTACAGCACTTTATCACTTCTTATTTGTCCCTTTAACTCTTGGTCTGTCCATTTTGATCGCTGTGATGGAGACGGTATACGTCACCACCGGGCGTGAGATATACAGACGTATGACCCAGTTCTGGGCCAAGCTTTTCATGATCAACTTTGCGCTAGGTGTAGCAACAGGGTTGACCATGGAAGTTCAGTTTGGGACGAACTGGTCTTTTTACTCCAGCTTCGTAGGGGATGCGTTCGGTACCTTACTGGCGGTAGAAGGCCTAATGGCGTTCTTCATGGAGTCTACCTTTATCGGTCTGATGGTATTGGGCTGGGATCGCATGTCCAAAGGTAAACACTTGGTGGTGACTTACTTGGTTGCACTGGGTTCTAACCTGTCGGCTTTGTGGATTCTGGTGGCCAACAGCTTTATGCAAAGCCCACTGGGTGCTGAGTTCAACCCCATTACCATGCGTATGGAGTTGTCCAGCTTCTCATCCATGTTCTTCAACCCTGATGCACAAGCCAAGTTCGTGCACACCGTATTAGCAGGCTACGTGACTGCAGCGGTATTCGTCTGTGGTGTGAGCGCGTTCTATATGCTGCGTAATCGACATATGGATCTTGCGCGTCGCTCTTTCCGTATTGCCGCGTTGTTCGGTGTATTGGGTACCGCTGGTGTTCTGACCCTGGGCGATGCCTTAGGCTTAATTGGTGGCCACGCACAGCCTACCAAACTAGCCGCAATGGAAGCGCTTTGGAAAGAAGAAAAAGCACCAATGCCATTTAACGCTATTGCCTTCCCTTCGCAAGAAGAGCAGCGCAACCTTGGCGAAGTACAAATCCCGGCCTTGCTCTCTATTCTGGTTACCCACTCGTTGGATGGCACAGTACCTGCCATAGATCAGTTAGAAGAACAGGCTAAGGTACGTATTCGCAATGGTATTCCTGCGGTAGAAGCGATGAAAACCTTAAGTGCTAATCCACTGGATGTAGAGGCGCTTGCTCAGTTTGAAGCGCACAAAGTTGATGTGGGTTATGGCTTATTGGTACAACGCTACGCACCTGATGGCGACTTCTCCTTGTTGACCGAGGCAGATATCGCTAAAGCAGCCAATGACACCATTCCTGAGGTATGGGTGATCTTCTGGTCATTCCGTATCATGGTGGCGTTGGGTCTAGTGATGTTGGTGTACTTCGTGGCGGCATTGGTTCTTACGTTGTCCAACAAAGTACAAAACAATCGCTGGTTCCTGCGTTGTTCTGTATGGATGATTCCTATACCGTTTATCGCATGCGAAATGGGTTGGATCGTAGCGGAAATGGGTAGACAGCCATGGACCGTGTATGAAATGTTGCCAACATGGTTGTCGGCATCCACACACAGCGTGACTTACATGATTGTTTCGTTGGTAGGTTTCTTGTTGTTCTATACGATTTTCGCGCTGATCGAGATGTACTTGATGATCCGCAGCATTCGTAAAGGACCGGAAGATGCCCCAACAGGCAACGCTCCGGCTACCCAAACATCTGCCGCGACAGCGTCATAATCTAGGGAGTCAACCATGGAACTTTATTACGTACTTCAAATAGTCTGGTGGCTACTCTTAGGGGTGCTGCTGATGGGGCTAGGGGTGATGGTTGGTATGGACATGGGCGTAGGTACATTACTACGCTATGTGGGTCGTACTGATGCTGAACGTCGTGTAGCCCTGAACATTATCGGCCCACACTGGGATGGTAATCAGGTGTGGTTCATTCTGGGCGGCGGTGCTATTTTCGCAGCTTGGCCACTGGTATACGCCACGGCATTCTCCGGCTTCTACATTGTGATGCTGGTGCTGTTGTGGAGCATGATCATTCGCCCACTGGGTTTTGAGTACCGCAGTAAGTTGCCTCATGCTGCATGGCGTAACGCCTGGGATTGGAGCTTGTTTGCGTCCGGTTTGATCCCTATGGTGATTTACGGTGCTGCGATCGGTAACGTACTGCAAGGCGTGCCTTTCCATTTCGACTGGCGCATGACGTCGTACTACACTGGTAGCTTCTGGGAACTGCTGAACCCATTTGCCGTTTTGTGTGGTTTGGTGTCGGTGTCCTTGTCCATTTACATGGGCGGTGCCATTTTGATGAATGGTAGCGTAGGCGATATCGCTAAACGTGCTCGTAAAGCATCTTTGCTGGGTGGTATTTTAGCGGTTGTGTTGTTTACTCTGTGCGGTATCTGGGTAGCCAACATGGACTTCTTCCGTATCGTATCCTCACCTGAACCTGGTTTGGCACAGATCCCCTTGCATCAAACTGTAGAAGTAGTGGAAGGTGGCTTGTTGAGAAACTTCCATAACTATCCTATTTTGTGGATAGTGCCTGCATTGGGCTACGTAGGTTTGATCGTAGGTATGCTAGCGCTGAAAGCGGGCCGCTCGGTAGTAGGCTGGTGGATGGGCGCGTTGGCATGGATCGGTGTATTGGGTACTGCTGGTGCAGCCATGTTCCCATTCATTATGCCTTCCAGCACTAACCCTTCGCACAGTCTGACAGTGTGGAACTCGGGTGCTAGCTCATTGACCATGAGCTGGATGCTTGGCTTCACCATCATTTTTATGCCGCTGATTATTGCTTATACCAGCTGGGCATTCTGGGTGATGCGCGGCAAAGTGACGACTGAGCAAGTCGATAGTTCAGAACACGCTTTATAAGAGGAGTCACATTATGTCGGTGCTTATGCGTTTTATTGTGCTCCTGATTTTGGCTGTTATCGCTATTTTGCTGACGGTCATCCTCGGAGATTACGGCCCTTGGTATTTGTCGTGGTTGCTAGGTACAGGTTTTATGATACTGGTAGCGGCAATGGGCGGCGTCTTGTATGAAGAGCAAGAGGACGCGTTGGACAGACCTGCTGAAGTAAAAAGCAGGTCGTCCTCAGGTTACTAATCAGCTTAGGCTGAGGTTGTAACCGTTTCGAAGTGCTCTGTGGAGGGGGCTTCAGCGAAGAATTCGCTGATATAACCTCTCCACTTAGGAAAAGCGGGAGACTCACGGAAATCCACCATGTGGTTTTCCAGAGTCTCCCATTCTATATGTAGCAGGTAGTGTTCAGGCTTAGCTAGGCTATGGTTAAGGTTGTAACGAATGTAGCCTTTGGAGTGGCGGATTACGCTCTCAACGCCTTGTGCTACAGCTGCCTCAAATTCTTTTTGCTTACCAGGTTGAATCTGGATACTGGTGAGTTCGTGAATCATAGTAATCCTTGCTAACAATAATTAGAAATAGAAGTGGGCATAATGGCTAAAGCCGCACGCCCATTACGTGAGTGGGATAGCTGTCAAAGCATTGTTGATTCTAGCGTAGCAGTAGTGGCCGAGGCTATCAGTCTTACAGTACAACCCACATCGAGGAACTATTGATGGAATGGAATTTTTACGCTGAGTCGCTGCTGGTCTATGTGGTGCTGGCTGTGAAATTACTGGTGGGGTTGGTCATTATTATTGCCAACATGAATTGGACGGGTAAAACCAAACTGTCGCAGATGAATGCCATCGACTTGGTGGGTAATTTTGTGCTGGGTGGTGTAGTGGGTGGCATTATCTATAACAAAGACATCAGCTTTCTGACCTATATAGTGTGCTTGTTAATTGGTATAGGGTTGATTGATGGTTTGAATTACCTCGTGAACCGTACCAATTTCTTTAGATCATTTGCAGTGGGTTGTCCGATCACGTTGATTGCAGAAGGTAAGTTTTGTGTGGCGGCGATTAATGACAAGAAAAATAAAATTGATCTCAGCATCGTCGCTAGCTTATTGCGTAGCATGGGGCACTTCTCATTCTCGGGATTAGAGTTCTTGCAAATAGAACCTGGCGGGCAGTTAACCGTCATCGAGAAAAAAGAGGGTGGGCCTAGACCGGCGTTTATTGTGCTGATGAATGGCACTATTTTCTCTAGTCTGCTTGAAAGTCTAGACAAAGATGCCGCATGGCTAGAGACGCAGTTACATCAAGCTGGCTTCGAACAGTTACACACCATTTTTATGGTGGAATGGTGGCAAGAGTCTTTGACTGTGGTGTGTGACAATGGCATGGTCAAAACCATTAAAGCAGCGCCTTGAGCGTTGGCATACTACGTAGAACTACGGAATTTCTAGTCAGTCTTACCTTTGCGAGTCATGGGCTGAGCGCGCTACCCTATATACGCTTGTGCCACTGCCTTGTGTGCAGTGTGAGTGGAAACCTGTTTGATAAGGTGTAGAAATGCGTAGATTTTTGACGGTTGGAATGGTGTTGTCGTTGGCAGTGGTGATGATGCAAAAGCCAGCACTGGGGGCGTCGTCGGCCGCATCGTTGCTGAGTGCTGTAGCGCAAGGTGACATGGCTGAGCTTCAGCAACTACTCGCTGACGGTGCTGATTTAGAAGCCCGTGATGGGCAAGGCAGAACAGCGTTAATGCGTGCTACACGCGCTAATCATGTGCAGGCTGCTACGGTTCTGATAGAGGCGGGCGCTGATGTCAATGCAAAAGACAATATAGAGGATAGTCCATATTTGTATGCGGGTGCCCAAGGCTTAAATGATATTCTCTTGTTAACCCTTGCGCATGGCGCTGATCTGCAAAGCATCAATAGATATGGTGGTACAGCGCTGATTCCTGCCGCTGAAAAAGGTCATGCCGATACGGTAAGTATCTTGCTAGATGCTGGCGTGGAAGTCGACCACGTTAACCGTTTGGGGTGGACGGCATTATTGGAAGCCATCGTGCTTAGTAATGGTGGCCCTGTGCATCAGGACATTGTCCAACGTCTGATTGAAGGCGGTGCCGATGTGAATTTGCCTGATGACAAGGGTGTGACACCCTTGCAGCATGCGGAACGCCGAGGGTATAACAAAATCGCTGCATTGTTGCTCGCAGCCGGTGCGCGATAAGGAGCCTAGAACATGACCATAAGCACAGAAAAAGCAGAGTTTTTACGTGAGGCAATTGCGTTGGCCTATGCCAACCAACAGCAAGGCGGTAGGCCTTTTGGTGCGGTAGTAGTAAAAGATGGGCGTATAGTGGCAACCGGCGTTAATGAAATTCATGCCACACACGACCCAACCGCACATGCAGAATTGACTGCATTACGAGCCGCCAGCCAGAAGCTGCAATCCCCTAATTTATCGGGATGCAGTGTTTTTGCCAGTGGGCATCCTTGCCCGATGTGCATGGCAGCCATGCGCATGGCAGGGGTAGGGGAAGTGATATATGCCTATTCCAACGAGGAGGCCGAGCGATATGGGCTCTCTACTGCAGCCATTTATGCAGAATTAGCCTTGCCTTTCTCGGAACAAAGCATGCATATACAGTATGAACCATTGCGTCCTGAGTCTTATACAGGCTTGTATACAGAGTGGAAATCAAAACAAAAGTAGTAGGGCAGCATGGATGTAACCGTAACGCATAAACACCAATCTACAGCGTGGTTGTTGGTGGTAGTGGCCATCATAGGATTAAATTTACGTCCGTTTATGACAGGGATTGGGCCGTTGGCCGAATCCTTGCGTGATGTCACGGGGCTAAGTCAGCAGGGGTTATCTATGCTGACCTTAATTCCTATGGCCTTGATGGGGGTGGTCGCCTTTGCTGGGCCTGCGTTGCAAGGTAAGTTAGGTGCGAGATTACTTGTGCTATTGGCCTTGTTGGTGATCGCCATAGGGGCGTTATTGCGTTGGGTCACAAGTTCGGGCGGGGTGCTGCTACTTACGGCTGCCATCATGGGCTTTGGAGTGGCCATTATTCAGGCTGTATTCCCAGGTATTATCAAACGCCAATTTATGCAGCGCAGTAGCGTTGTGATGGGCTTGTATTCAGCGATGATGATGGGTGGCGGTGCATTGGGAGCACAGTTATCGCCTTGGGTGGCGCAAGCTACAGGTAGTTGGCAAATAGGCTTGGCGTGGTTAGTGGTGCCAGCGTTACTTGCACTGTTGTTAGCCATGAAATTGTTGCCTATGGATCCACCGCGTAGTGCAGGTAAGCGAGTCTCTATACAACCCTTATTGCGCCGCCGTAGAACATGGTTATTGATGTTGTGTTTTGGCTTGGTGAATGGCGGTTATTCGTCTGCCGTGGCGTGGCTTGCGCCAGCGTATCAAAGCTTGGGGTGGAGTGCAGCGTACAGCGGTAGTTTATTGGCCGTGATGGCGATTGCTCAAGCGGTAGCTGCTCTGGTGCTTCCTGCTATCGCTTGCAGGAAGCCTGACTTCAGACCGTGGTTGTGGTTTACATTAGGTTTGCAGCTAGTGGGCTTTGCTGGCTTAGCATTTTGGCCTGCAGCAGCCCCGTTATTGTGGGCGATTGTAGTGGGAGCGGGTTTGGGAGGTTGCTTCTCGCTCACGATGGTGGTGGCTTTAGAGCATTTAAAAGATCCTGCACAAGCGGGTGCATTGGCCGCTTTGATGCAAGGTGGAGGTTTCTTGTTAGCCGCTGTGGCGCCATGGATCGTGGCCACCTTGTACGATGCCACAGAAAGTTATATGGCCGGTTGGGTGTGGCATGTAGGCTGTGTAACGGTAGTGAGTGTTCTGGTGTGGCAGTTCGCACCTAAAGGCTATGCGCAGGCAATGGGCGTTTCGGCGTCAGCAGAATAAGCCAGCACAGTAAGTGTCGCAGCTAGGTGGTAGCTATACCTCACCACTGGGCATGAAAAAAGCAGCTCAATTGAGCTGCTTTTTTCGTATGCCATTACTACAGCATTACTTGCGTTCTACAGCCAATGTGTAATCACGGCTGCGATTAGGTTGGTTCCACATGGTGACCTGAATTTGGTACTCACCAGGTTGCAACGCTACTTCTACGCGAGAATCCAGATTGTCATTGTTGTAGTCAATGTCATCATTCTCAGCAATCACATAACCGTCTTTTTGCAATGACAGGTACGTGTCAAAAGAAGGAGAGCCTAGATCAATCACATAGTTACCCGCTTGTGCGATAGTCAAGTTATGGGTAACACGATCTGCGCCGGATTGCATGATGGCGTGTATAGATTGACCGGGGGTGATACGTGGGTCATCAACGTTAGGAGGCAGGTTGTTGCCACCTAATGTCAGCTCGTATACACCTTGCTGTGAGCCATCAATAGACACAGTGTGTGTACCAGCAGGTAGGATTGCACGTGTGCTGCCATCGTTTTGGCGACGTGGGAAGCTAATAGGCAAACCGTCTAGTTCTACATCAGCGTCGAAACCTAGCGCATCTACTTTCAGGTGCACGAAAGTAGGTTGTGCCAAGACAAAGCTGAAGTTTTGCTGTTCACCAATGTACAAACCAGCTTGTTTTTCACCATTAACGGTCAGTACATCACCGGATTTCAGGCTGACTTCAGGGATGTCTGCTTTATTGATGATCAAGCGGTAGGTACCGTTAAAGGTATCAGCGCCCAAAGCAGAGCTAGTTTGGATGGTGTAGGTACCAGGCTCTAGGTATGTTTGGATCTTGGCGTCATAGTTGTCGCCGCCATCATCATCCGAGGCGATTTCACGACCAGAGCGATCCAGCAGATCCAAGTAAGGGTCAACCTGACCTTGGTCGGCTTTCATGTCGATGGTGTAGATGGCTGGCTCTTTCACTTCTAGGGTGAAGCTTTGCTTGCGACCCATCGCAATTTCAGTGATATCCATGCCAGTTTCAACCACGCCACCTACGTAGCTCTTCAGTGGTGTAGCAGTAACGCTGAATGGGCCATAAGCATTAGCGTCTATACCGCTGACGATAACGTCGTACTTACCACCTGTTTCGGCTTTGAAAGCCAATACAGAGGCTGATGCTTTGGCATCACCTTGTTTGGAATTGGCTACCAGCATGCCATTTTGCAGCACGCTGATCTGTGCGCGTAATGCGCCAGTTACGTCAATTTTGTAGAACAAACCGGCTTCAGCATCCAAGGTGTAAGGAACGCTACGTACGCCGTTGCTCAAGTTAACCAAACTTGTGCTGTTGATTTCACCTGGGTGGGCTTTATCTAAGGCCAGTACTGGGAAAGCAGACTGAGAGACTGCAGGATTTTGGTCTTGTTGATAATAGTAAGCGGTACCACCACCAGCGATAACCGCCCCAAGAATGGCGGCAAAGATAGTCGAGAGCTTCATGTGTATAGGGATCTCTAAGTAGTATGAGTGGCTTCATTGTACTAGGGCATTCCCTAAACAACGCGCTGTATTGTTAAGAAGCGTGAATTCAGTGCGTTACTGTGTAATTAGTTGTAAGTATTTTCGAATTAAGCTGTTTTTGGCCGCGCAAGAACGGATTGCTATACGGTCATAGTCAATGTATGACAGACAGTGTGGTGGCATGAGAGGGGCTACTCGTATCTCGTAGGGATAAAAAAAGCTGCTCCGTAGAGCAGCTTTTTTATTTCGACGTATAAAACGCTTATTTACGTTTTACGCTCAAGCTGTAGTCACGGTTGCGAGAAGCTTCGCTCAGTGCCATAGCTTGGATTTGGTACTGACCTGGCTCCAGCGACATTTCAATGCGGGAGTTAGTGTTGCCGTTGCTGTAATCGATATCGTCGTTTTCAGCAATGGTGTAACCATTTTGGTTCAGGGACAGCGATGTATCGAAAACAGGCGAAGCCATATCGATAACATAGGTACCAGCTTGAGTAATGTTCAGGCTGTAGTTGATACGGGTAACGCCCGACAACATTACAGCTTGGCGGCTGTCGCCTACACGAATGGCGCCACCACCAGCGTTAGCCGGTACAGCGCTGGCAGCCAATGTCAGGTCAAACACACCACCTTGTTGGCTCTCAATGCCTATAGTGTGGGTGCCTGCTTCCAATACGGCACGTAGTGTGTACACACCACGGCTTTGGTAGTTGATGTTAGCGCCGTCTAGCGTGACGTCTGGATCAAAGCCCAATGCACGAACATCAAGGTTAACCAACATGGTTTCTGGCAGTTCAAAGCTGAACTCTTGTGCTTGACCGTTATGCAAGCCTGTTTGTTTTGCTCCATCGGTATGCAAGGTTGCGCCAGATTCCAGAGTAATTTCGCTTGTTAAGGCTTCTTTAGCGATCATTAGACGGTAAGTACCTTGGAAGGTTTCAGCGCCTACAGCAGAACTAGCCTGAATGGTGTAAGTGCCGGCCTCCAAGTACGCTTGAATCTTGGCATCGTAGTTATCGCCACCGTCATCGTCAGCAACCAATTCTTGGCCGTTTTTATCCAACAGAGTCAGATAAGGGTCCAGTCGGCCTTGGTCGGCTTTCATGTCGATGGTGTAAATCGCGTTTTCTTCTACTTCCAGAGTGAAACTTTGCTGACGGCCCATAGCAATTTCGGTAATGTCCATACCGGCTTTAACTATGCCACCTACGTAGCTTTTCAATGGTGTTGCAGTAACACTGAATGGGCCGTAGGCATTGGAATCTAAGCCGCTTACTACTACGTCGTATTTACCAGCTGTTTCGGCTTTAAATGCCAACACCGCAGGAGCAGCAGCGTTAGAGCTACTGCTGCACTCATTGCAACTACTGCTGTTTGTTGTGGAGCTGGCAATCAGCAGACCATTTTGCAGCACACTGATCTGAGCACGCAACGCACCAGCTACAGCAATTTTGTAGAACTGGCCGGCTTCAGCGGTCAATGTGTACGGTACGCTACGTACACCGTTGCTCAAGTTGACCAAGCTGGTGCTGTTGATTTCACCGGCTTTAGCTGTGTCCAACGGCAAGGCAGTAAAAGCTGCTTGCTGTGTTGTGCCTTGGTTTTGCTGGTAATAGTAAGCAGTACCACCACCAGCGATGGCTGCGCCAAGAATGGCTGCAAAAATAGTCGAGAGCTTCATTATGTTAAGGTTCTCTGAGTAGTAAGAAAGTGTGCATATTGTACTCAGGCATTGGCAAAAAAATATAATGAATTGTTAGGAGTACAGAAAACGTTTGGGTATTTAGGCGCTGGGTGTCATGCCAGCGAAGCCCATCAGTAATCTCATTAGCCCAGCAACTGCACCTAAGCTGGCAATACTGCATATCCAAATGAGGACTAGCCAGCCTAAGCGTTGCGTCAACGTGCCTGGGGTGTTGGTGTTGGTCGTGGCTTTCATTCGTGATACCCCTCTTGTGTTTTGCCGCGAAATACGTAGTAAGACCATGCTGAATAGCACAAAATAATGGGGATAATCAGCAACGCACCTACTAAGGTAAAGCCCAAACTTTGTACAGGAGCTGCTGCGTCATAAATGGTGAGATCCGGCGGAATAATATGAGGCCATACGCTGATCACAAAGCCGGTATAGCCTAAGAATATCAATAGCAATGACCAGACAAATGGCCCAGCATGCGGGGCACCACGCAGGCAGCGGAAAATAGCGAAACAGGCCAGCAATACTAAAAACGGCACAGGCAAGAAAAACCAGAGATTAGGAAAGCTAAACCAGCGCTCGGCAATGTCGGGGTGACGCAAAGGTGTCCAGAAGCTAACTATGGCGATAGAGGCTAGTAAGGCCAGCGTAATAGGGCGGGTGATGCGTATCATGCTTTGTTGTAGTGGGCCGCTGGTTTTCAGTATTAACCAGGTTACTCCCAGCAGCGCATAGGCAATGAGGGTGCCGATGCCAGTGAAGATAGAGAAGGGAGTAATCCATCCTGCGACGGCATAGCTGCTGTCATCCAGTGGTATACCGTCAATAAAGGCACCCAATGTCACACCTTGGAAAAAGGTGGCCACAATGGAGCCCAACATGAAGGCTTTGTCCCAAAAGGCTTTGTGTGCTTCATCGGCTTTGAATCGGAACTCAAACGAAACGCCGCGCCAAATTAGTCCTGCCAGCATCAACAGCAGCGGTATATACAGTGCGCTCAACACCACGGCGTATGCCTTAGGAAAGGCAGCCATTAAAGCGGCACCACCCAGCACCAACCAGGTTTCATTACCATCCCAAACGGGGGCGACACTATTCACCATGGTATCGCGATGTTGGCGATCGGGAATAAAGGCAAACAAGATGCCTATGCCCAAGTCAAAGCCATCGGTAATCACGTACATCATGATGCCGAAGCCAATGATCAATAACCAGATCAAGGGTAAATCTATGCCCATGACTACTCCTTGTTATGTGTAGAGGAAGAGTGTGCGGACGTTGCTCCAGTCGTGGCAAGGTGGCTCGCGCGCAGCGGTTTTATGGGTGTTTCTTTTTGTGTGGAGGGGTCATCAGGGCCACGGCCAATCAGGCGCAGCATATAGAGAATGCCTAGACCAAATACCGCCATATACATCACTACTAAGACTAATAAGGTGACCGACATAGTGGCGGTAGAGTGATTGGATACCGCATCTTTGGTGCGCATCAGTCCATAGACTATCCAAGGCTGTCGGCCTATTTCAGTGGTGTACCAACCGGCAAGTAAGGCGATTAACCCAGACGGCCCCATCCATAGAGCAAAGCGCTGCAATGCTTTTGATTGAAAGGCTTTGCGACGCCATAAGGCGGTGGCGCTCCACAGTGCTAAGAGCAGCATCAATAGGCCCAGACCCACCATGATGCGGAAAGTCCAGAACACAACGGCAGCAGGAGGTCTATCGGCGGCTGGGAATTCTTTTAAGCCAGGGTATTGGCCATCCCATTCATGGGTAAGGATTAAGCCACCCAAATTAGGGATAGAGAGGGCGTAACGCGTGGTTTCGGTTTCCATATCAGGTAAACCAAACAGGATCAGCGGAACACCTTCTCCGGGTTTGTTTTCCCAGTGGCCCTCAATGGCTGCAATTTTGGCAGGCTGATGTTTCAGTGTGTTCAGACCATGCAAGTCGCCGACGAAGATCTGCACTGGAATTGTCGCCAACAGCATCCACATCGCCATGGAGAACATGGTGCGTATAGCAGGTTCTTGTTTGCCTTTAAGCAGATGCCACGCGGCAGAAGCCCCTACCAACAAGGCCGTACAGATAAAGGCTGCCAATACCATGTGGGCCAAACGGTACGGGAAGGAAGGGTTGAAAATGATCGCAATCCAATCTGTAGGAATGACCACGTTATTCACGATTTCGTAGCCTTGGGGCGTTTGCATCCAGCTATTAGAGGCCAGAATCCATGTGGCGGAAATCAGCGTACCTATGGCAACCATGATGGTGGCAAACCAGTGCAGTCTAGGGCCTACTTTATTCCAGCCAAACAGCATGACACCTAAGAAACCAGCCTCTAGGAAAAAGGCGGTGAGTACTTCATAGGTTAATAGTGGGCCAGTGATGCTACCGGCGAATTCAGAGTAAAAGCTCCAGTTGGTGCCGAATTGGTAGGCCATGACTAAGCCAGACACCACACCCATACCGAAGTTAACGGCAAAAACTTTGGACCAGAAATGGTAGAGCGTTTGATAAACCGGATTCTTTTTCCATAACCACATGCCTTCCAGTACAGCGAGGTACGAAGCCAATCCTATGGTGATCGCGGGGAAAATAATATGAAAGCTTATGGTAAAGCCGAACTGAATGCGGGCCAGTTCTAGTGCATCTAGGCCGAACATGCGCAAACCTCCGAGTACAGCCAATGGAAGAAGGGGCTGCCGCATAACAGTGTGAGTTCAGCAACAACCCATGAAAGCTGTAAACCATACAAGATTTATATTGTATGCATACATAACATTAATTTGTATGCGTAATATAGGTTATTTTGTATGGATTATCAATCTTGTTTTGTATGGGTGTTGTGTGGGGGTTAGGAGGTTTACGGCAAAGATAATACGATCTTAGCGAGAACTACGCATAAGATTCAGATGTTTTGTTTGTATGGGGGAAGTGATGGGAGAGTTTTTCTTGTATGGTTTTTTGTATGGAATTATTATTGCAAACCATCAAGAAAGGCACTACCCCTAGAAAGGGTAGTGCCTACGGTACTTATTCTGCAGCGTGAGGCACTGCAGCAGGTTGTTGCTGAATGCGTTTCAAGCGTTTTTTGTACAGAGGCAAGCACAAAAATAAGGCTAAGAACCAGAAAGGAGTAGCGATCAAACCAATTAATGTCTCTTCTTCTTGGCTGAATAGGTACAGCGCGAAGGCAAAGAACACTAAGGTGGCGTAGCACATAGGAATAGCAAAAGGCATTTTGTAGCTGGATTTTGCATGTGCTTCAGGGCGAGTGCGACGGTATTTCAGGTAAGACACCAAAATCACAGCCCACACAAAAATAAAGCAAATACTGGATACGGTGGTCACGATGGTGAACACGCGCATCACGTCGCCTTCTGCATACAACAGGAACACGCTACTTAATAGTAGGGCGCATGAGTATAGCAAGCCATTGCGTGGTGTACCGCTGCGTGACAGTTTGCCAAATGACTCTGGTGCTAGATCGTTTTTAGACAAGCCATACAACATACGGCCCGTCGAGAACATGCCGCTGTTTGCTGATGACAGGGCAGAAGTTAGCACCACAAAGTTAATAATCGCAGCCGCTGCACCTACGCCAATCAACAAGAACATGTTCACAAATGGGCTCTTGTTGGGAGCGACTACATCCCACGGTGTAACGGTCATGATTACCGTCAGCGCCAGCACGTAGAAAATAATCACACGCACGGGGATTTTGTTGATGGCTTTAGGCAGGTTTTTTGTAGGGTCTGCGGTTTCGGCAGACGCTGTACCTACCAGTTCAATCCCTACGAAGGCAAAGATCGCAATCTGGAATGCCGCAAAAAAGCCCATGATGCCGTTAGGAAATACACCGCCTCTATCCCATAGATGGGAAAAACTCGCTTTATCGCCTGTAGGGCCAACAAAGCCGGTAAACAGCAAATACGCACCTACAGCGATCAAGGCCAGAATAGCGACGATTTTGATCAAGGCAAACCAGAATTCCAGCTCACCAAAAAGCTTGGCAGATAGCAGGTTAAAGGCCAGTAAGAAGGCGATACAAAGTATGCCGGGTAGCCAAAGCGGTACGTCAGGCCACCAGAACTGGGTGTATCCGGTGATGGCAACAATATCGGCCACACCAATAACTACCCAGCAGAACCAATAGCTCCAGCCGGTGAAATACCCCATCGTAGGGCCAAGAATATCTGTAGCAAAATCAACGAAAGATTTGTATTCCAGATTGTGAAGTAGCAATTCTCCCATTGCTCGCATCACGAAAAAGAGGAAAAAACCGATGATGATGTAGGTAAATAAAACCGAAGGGCCGGCCAAGCTGATGGTGCGGCCAGAACCCATGAATAGACCTGTACCAATCGCGCCTCCAATCGCGATAAGTTGCAGGTGTCGGTTTTTTAACGAACGTTGCAATCCTGATGAGTGTTGTTGACTCACGCGTTTCTCCGTAATTTGTTATATCACTATGAAGTGGGTGTTACTGTGCTACAAGAAAAAAACACGGGCATACCACCGTTCTGCAGAAGCGGTAGTAACAGTTGCAAACCAGAGTAAGCTCACAAGCGCACGACATAACGATCTATGTTGATTGCGCGTATCAACACAGAATGTGTGTGCCAGAAAGTATGCTGTGGTAGACGTAAATAGCCGCCCAGCTATTACGCGTACAGTGAGGAAATGGTCATGTCAGACTCTCCGGACGTATAAGGTGAACAGTTGCCATGCAGCAGCTGTACCCCATCTGTCCGTTTACCTGAGAGCTTATCCATGATTGTGTCATGATCCCCTTCGGTGGGCATATTGTAATGCCTCTCTCCAGATTGTCACGGTTTCAGGATTCTTTTGCCTGAGAGTTTCCGGGGTGGTTGCTCCGTCGGCGCCTCATGGAGAATGAAGACTCTCTCCTGAACCATTTATTGACTGGAGCATTTTATAAGTAAGTGAAAAAGCCCTTCTATAAGCGTTAACCAGTATTTGAACTTTTGAAGCATCAATAAATTTCTCCGAGATCAGGCCGTAAACCCTTTTGCGCTGTATTTATATGATTGGAGAACTTGATGTTTTCAAACTTGAGCCTACGTGCTCGTATGTTGATGGTTGTGGTGGGTATGATCGTAGTTGGGTTTACGGCCATCATCGGAGTAGTGGTGCAGCAAGGCTCTGCGATGCAGACCAAAGCTGCTCATATGTATGTTGAAGAAGCGGTAAAAGGCGAAGCGCAAGAGGTGATGAAGGAAACTGAGAAAGCCTTAAATGCCGCACGAACGTTAGCCCAAATGTTATATGGTGTTCGCCAAAGCGGTATTACAGATCGCTATGCCGCTATGGCTATGATGCGCGAAATTCTCGCGAATAATTCCAATTTCTTAACCGTGTGGGCTGTATGGGAACCCAACGCCTTTGATGGCCGGGACGAAGATTTTGCCCATGCTGATGCACACGATGGCACAGGTAGGTTTACCCCCTACTGGAGCCGCACAGATGGTGCCTTGTCGGTAGATGTCATCCGTAACTACCACCAGGCAGGCGAGGGCGATTACTACCTCAATGCCCGCAATACCAAACGAACCATTCTGTCTGAGCCTTACCGCGATTACATAGGCGGTATTTCTACGCTACTGACAAGTATTTCCGTACCTATACTGCATAACGACCAAGTGATTGCTGTAGTTGGGGTAGACATTGCACTGTCGGCCTTCCAGAACCAGATTAGCCAGATTCGTCCTTATGAAATCGGTTATGCCAGTTTGTTTTCAGAAGGCGGTATTTACATCGGTCATCGCGATGCAGAACGTGTAGGTGCGAGAATGGATGCTGACCAGAAGCAAAGTCTGGATGCAGCAAGGGCAGGTAAAACGCAAAGTTTTGAAAGTATAGACCCGCTGCTTGGAGAGGACAGCTATACGGTGGTAGTACCTATTGCCTTGCCAACTACAGAGGGAAAATGGGCGCTATCGGTGACTGTGCCGCAAGAACGCGTACTGGCTGAGGTGTACGAACTGCGTAACACGTCACTGATCTTGGGTGCAATCAGTATTGTGGTGGTGTCGTTGGTGCTGGGTGTGGCGTTAAACCGCATGGTGATTCGTCCATTAGGTGGAGAGCCTGCGCAAGCCTTGCATGTGGCGGAAAGCATTGCTCAAGGCGATTTGCGTTCTGATATTCGTTTGCGTGAAGGCGACGAATATAGCGTGCTACATGCTATGGATAGTATGCAAACGCAGTTGGTGGGCATTATTAGTGGCATTCGTGAAAACAGTGAGTCCGTTTCGCAGGCAGCCTACCAAATCGCACAAGGCAACATCGATTTGTCTCAGCGCACCGAGGAACAGGCGGCGGCGTTGCAAGAAACGGCGGCGAGCCTAGAAGAACTGTCAGTAACCGTTAAACAGAATGCGGATCACGCGCATCAAGCGAATGACTTGGCGGCAGACGCTTCGTCGTTGGCGGTTGCCAGTGATGGTGCTGTGGGTGAGATTGTGCAATCTATGACTGCGCTTAGCCAAAGCTCGCAGAAGATGAATGACATCATTACGACGATTGAAAGTATTGCTTTCCAAACCAATATTTTGGCGCTGAATGCGGCGGTAGAAGCTGCTAGAGCCGGCGAAAATGGTAGGGGCTTTGCCGTCGTGGCAGCGGAGGTACGTACTTTGGCTCAGCGTAGTGCCGTATCTGCACACGAGATCAAAGAGCTGATCGAAAATTCGGTGCAGTTAGCACAAGGCAGTACGCAGAAAGTGGATAGGGCCAGTGGCATTATCCGCCAAGCAGCAGGTGCGATTACTGATGTGGCCAGACTGATGGACGAGATCGCGTCAGCATCCAGCCAGCAAAGTGATGGTCTCGCACAGATCAATACAGCCATTGTGCAAATGGACGCAGTGACACAGCAAAATGCTGCCATGGTCGAAGAGGCCTCTGCAGCAGCTTCATCATTGCAAGAGCAAGCGCGTCAATTGTCTGAAGCTGTTTCGGTATTCAGAACCTAATCTTTACAACAGTTGTAGCGCAGTAAGCAGCCGTTTTCACAGTAGTGGAAACGGCTGTTTCTTTTCTGAGCTAGGGTAATTACGGATACTGCTAATACCTATAACTTCATAGGATATATTTATATTCCGTTCACCAAGGAGATTGTGATGACTTACCCAACACTTAAACACTTCATTAATGGCAAGTTTGTGGCATCCACTGGCACAGACACTTTTGACCTGATCAGTCCAGTGACTGGAAAAGTCTACGCACGCTCACCTAACGCGACACAACAAGATGTGGATGCGGCATATGCTGCAGCGCGTGCTGCGTTCAAAGTATGGGGGCGTACCACACCATCAGCACGCCAAAAAGCCTTGTTGGCGTTGGCTGATCAAATTGAGAAAAACAGTGACAGACTGGTAGAGGCACAAAGCCGTAACACCGGTCAGCTTAAGCATCTGATTGCTTCTGAGGAAGTAGCCGTTTGTGCAGACCAGATTCGTTTCTTTGCGGGCGCAGCACGCTTCTTGGAAGGTAAAGCCACTGCAGAGTACATGGAAGGTTTGACCTCCAGTATCCGCCGCGAGCCGTTGGGTGTAGTGGGGCAGGTAACGCCATGGAACTACCCATTGATGATGGCTGTATGGAAAATTGCCCCAGCACTGGCTGCCGGTAACACCATTGTTCTAAAACCTAGCGATACCACACCAGAAAGTACCTTGCTATTGGCTGAGTTGGTCGCACCGTTGTTCCCTGAAGGTGTGTTTAACGTGGTACTGGGTCAGGCGAATGCTGGCTCAATGGTAGTATCGCATCCTACACCTGCACTGGTTTCCATTACAGGCTCAGTGCGTGCAGGTTTGCAAGTTGCTGCATCGGCTGCTGCTAATCTTGCTCGTGCTCACTTGGAGTTGGGCGGTAAGGCCCCGGTGGTGGTGTTTGAAGACGCTGATCTGGATAAGGCAGCCAGCACAATTTCCATCGCCGGTCTGTTCAATGCAGGTCAAGACTGCACGGCAGCTACGCGCGTGTTGGTGGCGGCTTCTGTGCATGACAAATTTGTACAAAAATTGGTAGAGCACGTGAAAGCCATCAGGTTTGGTGATCCAGACGATACCGAGGCCTTGTACGGTGCATTGAATAATGCCAGCCAATTAGAGCGTGTGAGTGGCTTTATGAAACGCTTGCCGGCACACGCCAAAATCCAAACAGGTGGTAAAGCAGCTGATCGTGATGGCTTCTACTTTGAACCTACTGTGATCACCGGTTTGAAGCAAGACGACGAGGCAATCCAAACAGAAATCTTCGGGCCAGTGATCACCGTACAAACCTTTAGCGACGAGGCCGATGCGATCGCCAAAGCTAACGGCGTGGAATATGGTTTGGCCTCTAGCGTGTGGACCACTAACCATGCCCGCACACAACGCCTGTCTCGTGAGTTGGATTTCGGTACGGTATGGATCAACACTCACATTCCATTGACAGCAGAAATGCCGCACGGTGGCTTCAAAAAATCCGGCTACGGTAAAGACTTGTCGGCCTACGGTTTTGAAGAGTACACCCGCGTTAAACATGTGATGAGCGCACACGAATAAGGGAGGAGTTATGAGCCAAACATTGTCAAACCGAGATCTGGTGGCGAAGGCGCACTATGAGCTCTTTACGTTACGTGACATCAGCGCACTAGAGAAGTACTTTGCGACAGACTTTATTGAGCACTCACCGCTAGTGGCTGATGGGCTAAGTGGGTTACGAGAGCTTGTGCAATCGTGCCCTGATCTAAAGCATGAAGCCCGTCGTGTACTGCATGATGGTGACTTAGTGGCTATTCATGGGCGTTTTGTAGGCTTGGATGAGCAGCCCTTGGTGGGTTTTGATTTATACCGTGTACGCGACGGAAAAATCGTTGAGCATTGGGACGGCTTGGTGCCAGAAGCGGCGCCCAATGCAAGCGGTCGCACGCAGTTGGATGGCCCTGTAGAACCTGGCAAGGGTGACAAGGAAAAGAACCGTGAGTTGGTGTTGCGGTTCTTTACCGAGACTCTCATAAAGGGGGATTACACGGGATTTGAGCGTTACGCCAATGGCGAAGACTTCCATCAGCATAGCCCTGATATTGCCGACGGCGTAAAAGCAGTGATTGCGTTCCTGGAGCAACTACGCACAGACGGGCATGGTTTAGAGTACTCACATATTCACCGCAGTGTAGCGGAAGGTGAGTTTGTGCTGACACACTCTGAAGGCAGTATTGCGGGTGGGCGTCATGCGTATTTTGAGCTGTGGCGTGTTGAAAATGGCAAAGTGGCCGAGTTGTGGGATGCTATCGCTCCAGTGCCAGAAGATGATCAAGCCTTGCATAAGCATGGGATTTTCTGATCAGAAGTGCTACGATTCCCGACTTATCTACGGAATTGGAGAGTAGCAGCATGACGGCGCATGCCATTGTTTACGCGCCCATAGGTCAGGCAAGCCGGTCTGAGCTGGTAGTGGAACGGTTAAGTAACGCCATTCTGGCTGGTTTGCTTGAAGCTGATGAGCAGTTGCCCAACGAGGCAGATTTGTCGCGCATGTTGGGTGTGTCTCCGGTGACGGTGCGCGAGGCGTTAAACACCTTGCGCATGCGTAACCTGATTGATACGCGCCGTGGCCGTAATGGTGGAAGCTTTGTCTGCAAAATGTCGGCGGGTATATTGCTGGCGCAGCACCCACTGAAGCTGGCCAGTTCGGCGTATCTGGCTGACTTGGGAGAGTGGCACTGTGCAGTGATTAGCCACAGTGCGAGGCTGGCTGCACAGCGCTCTACCAATCAAGACCTACTGCGTTTTGAAAAAGCAGTAGATGCGTTTGCTGCTACCGAACAAGCCGAAGAACGGGCGCACGCCGATATGCGCTGTTTATTAGCATTGGCGGCGAATGCGCAATCGGCTCGTTTGGCCAATCAAGTATTGATGATACAAGCGGAGTGGGCCCCTTTGGTAGCCGCGCTATACCAATACACAAACGCGCATGAACAAGTGCTAGCAGCGTATCAGAAATTGGTATTGGCGTTACGACAATACGATGCAGATCAAGCCTGTATGCAGGCTCAATACATGATTTATCTGCTGACAGATCAACTGCTGGCCTGTAAAGTAAAGCTAGATGCCGACACATCCTTACAACAGTCCCATCTGGCTTGATCCTAGGTGGCATAGCCTGCAGGAGATAACCATGTATAGCGATACTCCAGTAGAAAAAGCAAAGGCCATACTGCACGATATTACGCAATCCGCGTGTAGTGCAGCGGCCAATCTTGCAGAACAAACGCAGCACATTTTGGCGCATACCGTGTCTGTAAACAAAGAAGGCATACAGCTAGGTGCCGAGCAGCGACAGCAGTTGCAAGCACCTATACAAGCTATCTTGCACGATCTTCCGTGGTGCAATGGAGCAGGGTTTGCCAGCTACAGTAATGTTCAGGGCGGAGAAGAGGTCTGGTCGTTGGAGTGGTGGTACCAAGAAGCGGGTGCCATTGAGCACGCGGAACTAGATCGCAACCAAGAAATACGTAAACGCTTAGATTTTCGTGTGTTTGATTGGTTTGGTCAGCCAGCCAATGATCATCAAGCCTACGTAGACGGTCCCTATGTGGATTACGTGTGTAATGGTGACTACACCATTACCACTGCACATCCGGTGCTAGTAAACGGTGTTTTTGTGGGTGTTGCGGCGGTCGATGTGTTAGTGTCCTCCTTGGATCGCTTGTTAGCGCCGTTATTAGCAGCGATAAACAATCCGGTCGTGGTGGTGAATACTGATCGTAGGGTGGTGCTGTCAACAGCGCCTGGCGTGCGCGTGGGTACATTACACCGCGATGGCCAGCCCTTACAGCAAGGGCGCATCTTGCATTTGCTGAAAGTGCCGCAAGCTTCATCCGCTGTATCTGCATCAGCTTCATCACAAACGCTGCGTTTTGATAGCTATACGGCATTGTCCGTATCCTGAACCTGTAGCGTAGTGCTTTTTATGCGCTCAGATTCCTAGAGAGTTGTCTGTGCCTCTCTTAGTAGGGTATTGGCGCCATGGAAAAAAGCCCTGCATCATAATGAAGCAGGGCTTTTTTGTATCTAACGACAGGCTTAGGGTTTGATGCTGCTGTGTACCAAAGCAGTAACGGCTTCAGCTGTAGCGGCAGACAAGGTCCAGCCTAAGTGGCCGTGGCCTGTGTTGTAGAACACGCCAGGTTGTTTGCCTGGTTGAATGCGCGGCATCATGTCAGGCATCATTGGGCGCAAACCAGCCCAAGGAATAGCGTTTTCTGTGCTTACACCCGAGAAGTTGTAGCGTACCCATTCAGTCAGCGGGTTTACGCGGTCAGCACGAATATTACGGTTCTCACCGTTGTATTCAGCTGTACCAGCAATACGGAAACGGGAGTTACCTAAGCGGCTAGTCACAATCTTGGCTTCTTCATCCAGCAAGCTGACCCAAGGGGCAGAAGTCTGGCTGATTTCATCTTCCAAAGGTATGGTGATGGAGTAGCCTTTAACAGGGTAAATGTTGATGCGGTCGCCCACCATGGCGGCCAATTTACGGCTGCCCACACCTGCACAAATTACCAAAGCATCTACTTCAATAGACTCAGGGTGTTGTGGCGCGCCTGTGAGTTTAGAGATGTATTGAATGCGATGTTTGGAACCAGCTTGAGCAATGTTGCTCACTTCCACGTCCATCATGAACGTTACACCTTTGCGCTCGCACGCCTCAGCCAAGCCACGGGTGTACTTGTGAATATCGCCAGTAGAGTCGCTAGGTGTAAAGAAACCACCGTAGTATTTACCTTGCAATGTAGGCTCGATAGTGCGGATTTCTTCAGGTGTGACGGTGCTACGCTCTAGGCCACCTTTAGCCAGTAGCTCGCTCACTTTAATGCCTGCCTCAAAGCCTTTTTTGCTTTGGTACACGTGCAAGATGCCGCGTTCTTCCAAATCGTATTCGATGTTTTCTTGTTTAGCCCAACGATTGAAAGGCTCACGTGCCGCAATAGCCAGTTTGACTGTGTCTATAGTGTTTTTTTCGTAGTTGCGGATGTTGTAGAGAAACTCACCCATCCACGAGTATTTGTGCCATGTAGGGGCTGGGTTCAGCAGCAACGGAGCGTCGCGCTTGAACATCCATTTTAGACCTTTAAGTACGGTACCAGTGTTGTTCCAGACTTCAGCGTTACATGCCGACAATTGACCACCGTTAGCAAACGAGGTTTCCATGGCTGGGTAACGTTGGCGGTCCATGACAATAACGTCATAGCCTTGTTCTCTAAGGGCGTACGCTGTGGTCACGCCAGTAATACCGGCACCAATAACAGCAATGGTAGTCATGGGTTAATGCTCCAGATATAGAAATAGGGGTAGCCCGCTACATAGCGGCTACACCCCATCTGTCCGGTTACCTGAGAGCTTGTTCCACTGAGATCGTGGTCCCCTTCGGTGGGCAAAACTATGTTTGCCTCTCTCCAGATTGTCATGGTTTCAGGATCCTTTTGCCTGAGAGATTCCGGGGCGGTTGCTCCGTCGGCGCTTCGTAAGAAGTCTCTTTCCTGAACCATTTAGAATGACGGCCTCAAGTTTACGGGCTTTATAAAAAATTACAACTCTAGCAAACCCGAATAACGATTAATTATTACGCTGCTAAATCGCTATCGTTAGGAGGAATATCATCCAATGGAGGTAATCCAGCCGCTAAACGTAAGCGTTGGCAGTCTGGATTAGGGGTGCCATGTGCATCGTAGGCTTGAAATTCTCTGCATACTGAAGGGCGTTGCTCGTATACACCACACCGTATAGAGGGATCGCCAATTTCACCACGTAAACCAATGCAGCGACCTGAACCTTTTTCGGTTCCCTTCATACAGGCGCGCAGTGGCCCGATCTGGGTAGTCAGCTCTACAGGAACCCAGCCGCCTGTTTCGCCCATCAGTTCTCCGCTGTAAAAAGAAATGCGGAAATGCTGACAGCATACACCACAGGCGTAACAGGGGTTTTGGCGTTCAGGTTTGGACTGCGAAGTGTCGCTCTGCAGTTTTTGACGCTCTTCTTGGAAATCAAGCAAAGAGGTAGTGAGAGTACTCATGAATGAGGTCCGTACTTTATAAGTCAAAAGAGTAATTACTCTACTTTTTGAAAGTCAGGGACAGGTCTGTGAGTGTCAAAAAATAGCAAAATTAATTTTATAGAAAAGCGAAATTCACGAAAATATTTTTTTGTATTGGGTAGAGAGAAATAGGGGCGCTTGCTGTGAAATTTGCAACAGCCGGAAAGTGGCTGAAGACACGGCTAGATAAAGGTTACCTAAGCCGTGTAGTGCAATGCTCCGCAGCAATCTGGTAGCCAGAATGCTGCGGGTAGGTGTTGTCTACGATGATGGCGCAGTGCTTAGCGTTTTTGGCTGGGCCAATACTGGAACTCTTCAGCGTGAACTTCAATGTCTACGTCTTCTACGTGTTGCTGCATTTTGGCTTGTACGTCTTGTACCGCTTGGTTGTAGACGCTTGGCGCTATATCCTGCAGGAAAAAGTTCAGCAACGCATTCGCTGTAATGTTGCCTATAGATTCTTCCATGTTTTCATCGAAGTATCGTTGGATGGATTCGATGGCTCTAGCCTTGGTTTCTCGGTCAAGTTCAATAGTCATAACTACAGTGTGAAAAAAACGCAGTGGAGAGTCATTACACTACACCATACGCCGTAGTAAGGGTAAGTCGGCACCAAACAGTCATAGGATGACAGTACGTAGACCTAGCATGGTGTGTAGCAGTGGCAGCAGGCTCTAGCGATTCATTTTGCTTAACAATAGTAGGCCAATCAATGCGCATACGCCGGAAAGTATGAAGCCAGTGCTATAACCAAACTGATGAATAGCCATCCCGATTACGGGTGCTGTCACCGCATACGAAGCATCCTGAAAACCAGAATAAAAACCCATCGCTGTACCGCGTTCATGTACGGCGCAGCGTCCAGCAGCGATAGCTCCTAATGCAGGAAAGGTGAGTGAGCAGCTACCGCCAATAACCGCTACACACAACAATGCCAAATACTGGGTGGGTGCAAAAGCCAGTGCGACTAGACCTATTGCTTGCACACTTAAGGACACCATCACCAGTCTGGCTAGGTGCTGGCCTTGCAGTAAGTGGCCTACCGCTAATCGCACCACCACAAAGGAAATACCAAATAAGGAGAGAGCGAGCGTGACGGCAGACCATCCTGATACAGAGAAGTACAGCGAGATAAACGCTTCTATAGATACAAATCCCACGCCATGCAAAAACAAGATACTGCCAGGTAGAGCCACCTTAGCCAATACAGCTTTCCCTGCCGCTTTCTTGTTGGTAGGGGCTTGGCTGTTTTCTACACTTAGGAGCGATAAGGCCGATGCAATAGCGAGTATGACAATACATAGTGCCACACCGCCTAATCCTACGTAGGTGAATAGCAAAATACCTATAGGTGCGCCGCATGCTACCGCACCATAGATAGAGATACCCGTCATGGACAGCACGCGTGCTGTGCTGGATTCGCCCAGTTTATGTATGGCCCACATAATGGCGCCAGTCGTCAGTACGCCTACAGCCAAACCCTGCATTAACCGGGCGACGATTAAAATTGTTATGGTGCCGCTAGACATAAAGCTAGTGGTGCCGAGGATCAGGCCATATAGGCTTAGTCCAACCAAACTGATCATCACGCAACGCCGCACACCTATGGTGCTTAATAGCTGCCCTACAAAAACACGGCTGACTAACGAGGCAATAAACTGCGAGCCAATGACGACGCCTACGATGGTGTCGCTGGCAGCAAGGTCTTTAGAGATATAGAGCGGTAGGGCGCCCAATGATAAACCCACCACGAAAAAGCAGCAGACAATAGCGCCTTGTATGCGGATGAGGTCTAGTAAGGTGGAGCGAGCAGATTGCATGTGGTACCCAAATAAGAGCAGGGCACCGAATCGATTACGCATACGGACGCCCTGCTAACTAAAAAGCAGTGCGCGTTGGTTAACGTAAACGCTTACGGTTCTACAGTATGTAGTAAGGCACAAGAAGGTGCCTTCCATAGAACTATGAAATGATAATAGCACTCGTTTATGACGGTGAACAAGAACGCCTAATAGGTTTTTATGCCTAATAGCTATGTGGTGTGTGTTTGTAGGCAGAGGGCTACAGCTAAACACATGCTGTAGCCCTAATCCTGATGCAGATGTTTGCTCTGAGAAAGTCGATCAAGGTATAAAAAGAACTCCCTACCTTTCAGGAATTCCGCACGGTGAATAAATACCTTCATTCTTTGGTGATAGCGTTATGTAGTACGGCTGCTTCTGCGCCAAGTCTGGCTGCGGACAATATAGAGTCATCACCGTGGCTGGGCGAAAATAATAGTGCTTGGACATGGCAGATTACGCCTTATGTGTGGGCGGCAGGGCTCAAAGGTCATATGTCACCGTTTAAGCATGGACCTACGATGAGTGTAGAAAAGTCGTTCTCTGATGTGATGAGTGACGTCAGCATGGGGGGCTTTATTAATGCGTGGGGGCGTCGTGATCGCTTCGTGTTCTCGGGCGATATGATGTACATCAGCACGAGAAGCGCTGAAGCCAGTGGTCCATTATCAGCATTTCAACTACCGGGTTTTGGAGTGACGATTCCTGCTGGTGCAGATACTAAAGCCAAAGTAAAAAGCAAACAGTTTATGGCCACCCTACAAGCTGGTTATAGGGTGTTAGATACACCAGGCTTTACCTTGGATGCATTGGGCGGTGTTCGTTTTTGGCATATCTCTACAGATGTTAGGGTGACCGCTAGCCATCCGGGTATAGGCACAATGTCAGCCAGCCAAAAAGAAAGCTTTAATTGGGTAGATCCGCTGTTAGGCGTACGAGCATTTGTGCCCGTTACAGATCACTGGTCGCTGCAAATGCAAGCGGATATAGGGGGCTTTGGCATGAGTTCCAAACATACATGGTCTGTCTTGGGAACCGTGAATTATGTATTCTCGGATAGTCTATCTGTTTCAGCAGGCTATAAAGTGCTGGATGTGGATTACCAGCATCGCGGCCATGTATACGATGTACGTATGAAAGGACCTGCTCTGGGGCTGACATACCGATTCTAAGTTGGGTGACTATACAGTTATAGGCTGAACGTTTCGCTAAATATATAGAAATAAAAAAAACCGCTATAGTTAGCGGTTTTTTTATTTATCTAGATGCTCTGTATTTGATATTTCGCACAAAATTTCTGCGTATTTCTGTGAGCTGTTGTTCTTGGGCCTGTTTTTGTTCTGGTGAGCGTTTGTCGGCGCTGATGACAGAAGATACATGCAGGGTTTTATTGGTTTCTTGATTGCATTTTTGGTAAATCATGATGATCTCCAACGCATCTTTAATTTGCTTGCTCTGAGCAATGGTTGGGTTAATTTCCCTTGCGTAGCATATATAAAATAAATGCGTTTAAAAGTTATAAGCGAGTAATCAATACTAGCTTTTGTTTGTGATTTTTTTATGAATTGGTTTTCAGTTCAGAACTATGAGGCTTTATGGGCCTGATGTATATGCTGAGTATGTAACTATTTAGCAATTAATTTGCAATTATGTAAAGAAAGGATTATCCCTAGATATCTTAGGGAAACGTAAATCACTCAATGAAAAACAGTGAGGTACAAACGCAGGAACTACCAGTTTTCAGTGATAGCGCAACGACATTTGCTTACGTATCATGTAAATAGTAGTGTAAAAAACCGTTATTTATCGCTATCTGGGAGTACCAATGCATAACGTATATAAATCCAGAAGTGAATCTGGGTGTGTTTTGTGGAGTGTAGTTAGTGAGTGTTTGTATGGCTGGAAGCAAACCGTTAGTACAAACCGTATCTCTTTTTTTATTTTGTTATTACTTTTATGGGCAAGTAATAGCCCATGGGGTATTGCATTACGAGCGCAACATGCAGATGTGGCCAGTAACGATGAGTGGATGAATCAGCAAAACCATGTGAATAATCAGCTTATGACAACACGTGGGTTGGGTGGCGTGAGCGATTCCTTGCCTGTGACGCCTGATCTAGAAAATACAGCAACGCTATTCAAGATCAATAACACGACAAATATTACCGGGATCCGTGGGTAATTACAGATAGCGTTTAAACGTTCGTGACAACATTGCTTGCTGTGATGCTGCACAAGTACACTGCATACGTATAAAAATACGTAAAAGGTCTTTGTGCATATGTCAGATATCAAGCATTGGTCAAAAGTTGAACTTTTGCACCAAACCCATAGCAATCCTAATATTCATCACACGGGTACGCATAGCTATTATAGCAATGCATGGTCAGAGAGCTTTGAGCATAGTGTGGTGCGGTATCTGTATGGTGATGCCTATAGTTTGCAAGCTTGGCAACCCGCCTGGGACGTTGACCAACTCTATGTGGGCGACTATGTATGCATAGGGGCAGAGGCAGTCATTTTAATGGGCGGCAATCATACGCACCGTACAGACTGGTTCTCATTATACCCGTTTATAGAAAACATTGAGCGCTCTTATCAAGGTAAGGGCGATACGATCATTGGTGATGGTGCATGGATAGGTATGCGCGCCATGATTATGCCAGGAATTCGTATAGGTGAAGGAGCCATTATTGCGTCAGGCGCTATTGTGACCAAAGACGTAGAACCCTACGCCATTGTTGCGGGTAATCCAGCCAAGGTTGTTAAAAAACGCTTTAGTGATACCACCATTGAGCGCCTATTGGCATTGCGCGTATACGAGCTCTCTACTGAGCAGTTTGAGCGTATTAAACCTTTGTTGTGTGACGCTGATATTGATGCGTTGGAATCAGCGCTTGTGTCCTAAGTTACGGTGTGAGGAGTGAGTTGGTTGTGAGGTATTTAAGCGTGTGTAGATATGTGTATAGAGTATGTTTAGCCTTGTCAATGCTGTGCTTTGGGCTACGAGCATGGTTGGGTGATAGTGTGGATGAGCAAGGTTTTGTGCATGAACCATTCTTTTTAGTTGTGTTAGGTTACGCCTTTTTGTTTATAGGGCTAGTGGTCGCTATTGTTGTGATGTGCTTGCGATATGGTCGTGCAAAGCAGTAGCTATTAAGTAAGTGATAGCGATGGCAGTTCGGAGCTAGATACTTTTACTATGATAGGTAATAGTTTGACCTGAATTAGGAAAGTAAAAGGAGAACCTATGGCTGGGAAGATTTTTTTGGATCGTATCCAAAGTGCAGTATATCAGCCCGCTGCAGATCACCCACGGGTGCTGACCGATAGGCTTTGGCCGCGAGGCTTACGTAAAGAGGCGTTAGGCGATATACAGTGGTACAAAGAGGCCAGCCCAAGTACCGAACTACGTAAGGCTTTTCATGCTGGAGAGTTGGATGTGCCGGCATTTCAAATAGCGTATACAAAGCAGTTGCTGGATGAGGCGTCATGTTTGGATCCGTTGCTGACATTACTAAATAATGGTGATGTCACACTGTTAACGGCTACCAAAGATGCCAGCACCTCATATTTAAGGGTCTTAAAAGCTGTACTGCTAGATCGCGCTACCCATCAGCCATAACGTCAAAGCAGCATAGTGAAAGTAGCGTCTTGCTATTCATTAGTGTCTGCGGATGAAATGCTAAGAATTAACAAATAGTCGCATACTTTTTCCTGTAGCCATAAAGCTTGGGGTACGATTTTACATACCGGGTAGGCCGGTAGAAAACCATAAACTCAGGAGAAACTAATGCGTCAATTCTTAGGGGTAAAACTGCTGGCAGCCGCTGCAGTCGGCATGGTTCTTTCCGCACCAGTATCAGCAGATATGTTGGGCGGTTTGAAAAGCCAAGCCACAGAAAGCCTTGGCAGTAGCCTAGGCGGTGGAAGTTCTGGTGCTGCCGGTCTAGGAAGCCTTGGTGCATCAATGGGCCTACCCAGCATCGGTAGTGGTGCAGCCAGTAACGTGGCAGGTATTTTGGAATATTGCCTGAAAAACAAATACCTGAAAGCGACGAATGCTGACAATATTAAAGGTCAGTTGATGGGTAAGTTAGGTATGGATACTCCTGCTAAGCAACAACAAGATGCCGGTTACCAGCAAGGTCTGACTGGTATGTTGTCAGGTAGTGATGGTTCCTCTTTTGATATCAGTAAAGTTAAAGACGATCTTAAAGAAAAAGCCTGCGATTACGTGCTGGATAACGCGTCGTCTCTGCTGTAATTTCTATACAGTTAATAGAAAAGCCGCATACCTACTTGGTTGCGGCTTTTTTAATTGGGTTTGCTGACGTATTACAGAGAGCGAAGCGCCCGTTAGCGCTACTTTGAGTAGCGTTCATACAGTTTGCAACCACCATCAAGACCCGCTGTACAGGCTTTGTTAAACCACTCTAACGCTTTGGTTTGATCAGCGTCGACGCCTAAGCCTTGTAGGTAGATAAAGCCCAACTGTACATGTGCTAAGGCGTAGTCTTGATCTGAGGCCAAGGTTAACCAATGACGGGCTTTTTCATAATCTTGGGGTAGGTCTTTGCCGTCTGAATAAACCATGCCTAATGTGGCTTGCGCTACTGCTACACCGTCTTTGGCTAACTGCTTCATTTCTTCCAGTTGCTCTGGGGAATAGCGATGCGTTTGCGCATGTGACGTCGCAAACCCACCTATAAAGAGAGTCAGTAGCAGTCCCAACTGAGCCAGTGTTTTACGCATGGATGATTCCCTGTTTAATTCGACTTGGTCATGATTATAACTAGCGTAGTGGCTGGTTATACAAGGCATGATCAGCGTACCTTTTCTATGTTGAGGCAGTCGCTGGCCTTTCTAGCTGGGGCAGCAAGTGTGATGTCACAGGTTGGTAGGTAGCCAATTTATACTATCGGTTCTATAACGTGCGGAGCAGTAGGAGCTACAGCGTGCAAGAAATTGGAATTGTGGTGTATCCAGGATCACAACAAGCAGCCATCTTGGGGCTCACGGACTTGTTTGCAGTAGCAAACCGAGTCGCTGCTGCACATGCTGAAACAGACGTTCCCGCCATTAAAGTCACGCACTGGCATTGCGAGGCAACAGCAGCGGTACCTCAGAAAGCGTTTGATAGCTATGCTGCTATCGCTTCTGATGCATTAGCAGCATTGATTTTGCCTCCCGCATTGGGCGATCCCTTGTTATCGCAAGACATGCCTACGTTGCTGACGTGGCTACGTGAACGGCACGCAGAGGGCGTCGTGTTGGCGTCGGTGTGTGCGGGAGCGTTTCCGTTGGCAGCGACTGGCTTGATGGCTAATAGGCGTATGACTACACATTGGTCTCATGCTGAATTGCTGCGTCAACGGTTTGGCAATGTGGTGGTGGATGCCGATCAACTCATCATTGATGATGGGGACATCATCACCGCAGGCGGCTTAATGGCATGGACAGATCTAGGGCTGCGATTAGTCGATAGGCTACTAGGATCATCTGTGATGATTGCTACTGCTCGTATTTTATTGGTAGATCCAGCAGGGCGTGAGCAGCGTTTCTATAGTGTGTTCTCACCTAGGCTGACGCATGGTGATGCTGCTGTGTTGAAGGTGCAGCATTGGCTGCAAGCAACGCAAGCACGTGATACGACTCTAGCCGTGTTAGCGCGCGAAGCTTGTTTAGAAGAACGTACCTTTTTACGCCGATTCCAGAAAGCAACGGGGATGACCACCACCGAGTATTGCCAGCGTTTACGGGTGGGCAGGGCACGGGAGTTACTGCAGTTTGGCAATGCATCCATAGATAGAGTCGCGTGGGATGTAGGGTATAGCGATCCCGGCGCTTTTCGTAAGGTATTTACACGCATTGTGGGCTTAGCGCCCAGCGACTATAGACGCCGGTTTAGTACTACAACTACATCAACCTCTGAAGCGTAGGTTGTGAGATGGTTATGGCTACGTTGAACATAGAGAGATGTCGTTATTGACCTCTATATTATCAGTACCGCCACTTCGCACATAGCGTGTTTTTGACGATCATAGAGCTTCAGAAGTGATTACCTACGGAGCATGAAACCATGACAAAACGCGGCCTGATCGTTGTTGACCTACAAAACGAATATCTACCAACTGGCAAACTCCCTTTATCGGGCATTGAAGCAGCTGCAGCGAATGCAGCGCGTGTAATCGCTGATGCGAGGCAAAAAGCGATGCCTATTTTTCATATACGTCACGAAGCGGCTAGTGCAACGGCTCCTATTTTTGTGCCTGGCTCTGACGGTGCGGACATTCAAACGGTCGTAGCACCCATGGCTGGCGAACTGGTGATTGTGAAGCACTACATCAATGCGTTTAGAGAAACCGACCTTAAGCAGCAATTGGATGCGCAGGGCGTGGACGAGTTAATTGTGGTGGGGGCAATGAGCCACATGTGTGTGGATGCCGTGGTACGTGCTGCCGTGGATATGGGATATCCTGTCACCGTGTTGCATGATGCGTGCGCTACGCTAGAGCTGCGGTTTGGTGAGGTTATTGTGCCAGCAGAACATGTGCATGCAACGCTGATGGCAGCATTTGTGTTTGGATACGGTAAGGTGACATCCACACAAGCGTATCTGGCAGATGCTGAAGGCTAGTTTTTCAGATCTATACATAGACGTGAAACAGGCTAGTGGTCTATAGATTAGTGTTTGTCGTTCCAAAAATAGGACGATGATGCTCAAAATGAACGACTAGTGCAGCAGTGTAGTGGCTTTTACTATGAGTACATGGCACTTTTATTCAAAACCCGCACATCAATATGAGTGTGCAAGACATTGAGTAAAGGCTCTACTTCCACGTTAACTTGAGGAGTTTCTCATGAGCAAACCTTATGTACGTTTAGATAAAGACAACGCTGCTGTATTGTTGGTAGACCATCAAGCTGGTTTGTTGTCCTTGGTACGCGATATAGATCCAGACAAGTTCAAAAACAACGTATTGGCGTTGGGTGATTTGGCAAAGTACTTCAATTTGCCTACTATTTTGACCACCAGTTTTGAACAAGGCCCTAATGGCCCACTGGTGCCAGAACTCAAAGCTCAGTTTCCTGATGCACCGTATATTGCTCGTCCAGGCCAAATCAATGCATGGGACAACCAAGAGTTCGTGGATGCAGTAAAAGCCACGGGTAAAAAACAATTGATCATCGCGGGTGTAGTGACTGAGGTGTGTGTGGCTTTCCCAGCCTTGTCTGCACTGGAAGCAGGTTTTGATGTATTTGTGGTGGCCGACGCTTCCGGTACCTTCAATGCGCTAACGCGTGATTCCGCCTTGGACCGTATGTCTCAAGCAGGCGCTCAGTTGATGACATGGTTTGGTGTGGCGTGTGAATTGCACCGTGACTGGCGTAATGACGTGGAAGGTTTGGGACAGTTATTCTCCAAACATATCCCTGATTACCGCAATCTGATGACTAGCTACAGTACTTTTGCGAAATAATGGTAAAAGCATAAGGAACGATGACTAGGGCGACATGGTGTTTTTAATGTCGCCCTAGACTGCTTAGTGAGGCTGCTCGGTGGTGGTCTAGTATCCATGTCTTAGCGCGTTACTCCAATGTCTTATAACAAGTAAAGGGCGGATTCTATGCAAGCGTTAAAAGGAATCATGTGGTTGATGTTGCTGCAACTGGCGGGCGAAGCCTTAGCTCGTGTATTACAGTTGCCGTTTCCTGGGCCTGTGGTCGGCATGTTGCTGCTAGTTTTTGCTCTGCACTTTCCTCTAATACGAGAACCAGTCAAAGTGGCAGCGAGTTTTTTGTTGTCGCACCTGTCTTTATTGTTTGTGCCGGTAGGAGTGGGGGTCATCACGCACTTAGGCTTGATACGCGATCATGGTTTCAAACTAGGCTTGGTTATTTTGCTGTCAACGTGGGCAGGTATGGTCGTGACAGTGCTGTTGGTGCGCGGTTTGATTCGTAATCAGTACGAAACTACTGAAGAGGAGCTGAACCGTGATGCCTAATTTTGTTGAGCTTTGGGTCTATCTTTCATCAGAGCCGCTGTTTGGCCTAACCTCTACTATTACGGTTTATGTGTTGGCGCACAGTGTGTATGTGCGTTTAGGCCAGGCGCCGTTGGCGAACCCTGTGTTGTGGTCTGTGATCGTGCTGGGTTCTGGCCTGATGATTACACAAGTGCCATATCCCACCTATTTTGCGGGTGCGCAATTTATACACTTTTTGCTAGGGCCTGCTGTTGTTGCGCTGGGATTCCCTTTATGGGAACGTCGTGAAGAGTTGCGCCGAGGTTGGGGGCGCTATGTCATAGCCGCCTTAGTCGGTGGAGCAACAGCGGCGATAGTTGCCGTAGTATTGGGCTGGGCACTGGGCTTACCAGAAGATGTATTGCGCTCCTTAGCACCTAAGTCAGTGACGGCTCCAGTTGCTATGGGTATCGCTGAAAAAATAGGCGGCGTGCCAGCGTTGGCGGCTGTTTTTGCTGTGTTAACCGGCTTGGTGGGCGCATTGTCGGGTAGTTTCCTATTCCGGTTCTTGGGCGTAGGTACTAAAGATGCAGACTGGGTTGCGCGTGGCTTTAGTCTAGGTACCGCGTCACACGGTATTGGTGCTGCTCGTGCTTTGCAGGTCAATGCGGATGCTGGGGCGTTTGCAGGGCTGGCATTAAGCCTACAAGTGCTGCTGGCTGCATTGTTGATGCCATTGATTGCGCAGTGGTTCTAGTAGGGTGTGAGTGATAAACCTAGGTGTACGGCATAAATCTTCTTACGCTCAGGATGTTGTAGGAACTCAGATACTCCTACGACAAGGCGGGCAACACTAATCCCCAAGACCATGCCAATAATGATTCGCACATGAGCAAAGTGTTCTTGATTAACAAGACTAAGTTCAATCATCCCCTCACCTTTTAGGTCGTTTTTTGGAAACTATAGCAGACTAGAGAATGGCGTTTATAACTTGTATGAGTTTGTAGCATCTAGGCGTTATGCCTATAGGTTTTTAATGATCTATGCGCTAAGAAAACATCTTTTATAGTGGTACGACTTTACTTATCAGGGCATAAAAAACGCCACCATAATTGTGTATGGTGGCGTTTTTGTAGGTTAGGCATAGATTGCCTACGCGTAACAGAACTTATGACGAAGCAGTGCTTGATGGCCATGCCAAAGACTCTGCTGCCAAGATGGTTCTACGCATTTCTTCATGTTGAGTGTGTAGTGAGATATAGCGATCTTGCGCTGCATCATCTCGAGTAACCGTGCCGTTGAATGACTCTTGTACGTAGTTGGCATACCAGACGGATTCACTGACCGTCATGCCTACAAAGATTTCATTGTCGTCCTGATCGGTAGACAGGGCACGGATTTCTGACAGATACGCCCGTTCATTGGGCTGAAATTTCAACATAAGACTCCTTAAATGAACCTACATTGTAGTCGTCTATCTGAAATAACCTAGGGTAGTAGTAAAAAGAGGGTGGGAAGTGATGGGCTAGCTCGTTAAGCTGCATTATTGTATTGGCATGAAAGCCCAACCCTTTGGTTTCATGCATGCATGTCGAATATGTGGGTTACGCGTAAATGACTACGGTTTCATCTGGGCATAGACGGCTTGTGACACACGCAGTAATTCAGCTCTGTCAGCACCCGCAGAGATTGCATAGCCAAAGTTATTTTCTACCCAATAGAACACATTGACGGGACCATAGTTGCCAAATTGAAAGGCCGTATTGGCTTCGCTGGGGATTTCTCGTGTGACATACAGTGTCAGTCGTTGTCCGCTTGGTGAGCCGTACATGAATTGGGCAACAGAGCCCCGCTCACCGGGTAGCAAGCGACCACCAATAAGTTCATAGCCTACGTGCGACAGCGAAGGTGCTTTTATTTCGGTGCCCATCCTTTTTGTGAGCCAGGTTATTAGCGCTTGCTCTTGGTCTGCGCTGACTTCAACAGGTCTGCGTACATCAGGGCTATACACCACATGAGCGACAGCGGCTCGTTGAGCAAAGCCAGATAAGCGGCCATCGTCTGACATCATAATGGGGGCGGCGTCAGGTGCTTCTGCAAGCGCGAGTTGAAGCGCTTGTGCATCAATGTGCCCACGTAAGAACCATGCTGATCCGCCACTCATAATACCCACTACCACGCAAGCAGCCAGAACACTCCATGGGAAGCGCTTGGCGGTGGCTTTTAACGGTAAATGTAATGGGATTGGCTCATCCATCACTGGGTCTAGAAAGTTGTGCAGCATACGGTTTTGCTGCTGCCAGTCGCGTACACGAGCTTGCTCAGCAGGATGCGTAGCAAGAAATTTTTCGACTTGTGCGATGCGCTCAGAAGGCAAGAGCTGATCGGCATAGGCATGTAGATCAGCTTCCGTTACTGGCTTGGCTCCATCAGTTCCTGTGCCTGAGCTAAGCGTTTTGAGTGTGCGGTCGTCCATAGTTATTTTATGCGCTGAATCTTAGGCTCGGAGACGGTCTGGCCTTGCAGCTCCTCACGCAAACGAGCACGAGCGCGAGATAGGCGAGACATAACTGTGCCGATGGGAATGTTCAGCACCGTGGATACTTCTTCATAGCGTAGCTCTTCTACGCCTACCAGCAATAGCACCTCGCGATGGCTAATGGGTAAACGTTGAAGGGCGTTGTTCAGATCACGTAGTTCCAACACATCGGTTTGTAACGGACGTTGTGGTATTTCAGGAAGGTCGTCGCCTACATAGTCTTCAGGCCTGCTGTGTTGTGCGCGTAAATCATCAATGAAGCGATTGTGCATGATGCCAAACATCCACGCTCTAATATTGCTACGCTTTTGCCACATGGAGAAACTGCCCCATGCTCGTTCCAGAGTGTCTTGTACCAAATCATCAGCACGATCGCGATCACCTACCAGCCCACGAGCATAACGCCGTAGGCTGGGGATGCAGGCAATAATAGCAGCTTCGTCTTGAGCTCGCATTAGTGCGTGAGGACGTTGTGTTTACTTAATAACGTGCCAAACCTCTTTGAAGTTATCACCATTTATGTCACCCGCTACTTTATCTTCGGCATAGGTATAAATCGGCATACCTTTGTAGGCCCATTGTTTGCCACCATCATCACGAATAACGATGCTGAGCTCACCTTCAGTTTGAGCGTCATCCGCGACTAAAGCAGGCGGCCAAAGAGTTGCACATGGACCATTGCATACACTTTTACCACTATTGGCGACATCATTGTCAAAAGTATAGAGCGTCATTCCGTCGGCGTTAACCAGAATATTGTTAGACATCTTAACTACGGGTTCAGCGTGAACAGAAGTACTAAGTGCGGTAGCCAGTAATAGCGTTAGAGTAGATATCAAGCGGGCAGTCATAGCAATTTTCTCCAAAAAATGAACTTCCACTTCTATAGACGTATGGGTTTATGCGTTTATTCCATAGGGTTTGAAAAAAACAGAAAATCGCAGTTCTGTAGTGTGAACAAAAGGTTCTGCTAGTTCAGTAAATGGCCTGTTCTGAATGGCGTACCAACGTTATGCTTATCGTTCTAAAGCTAAAAATTTAGTGCCAGGAACGGGATTAGCAGGCAAGAAAACCAAGGATTCGTAGAGTTTTTGTGTAGTAAGAAACTCAGGCATCACATCCAACGACATTACCCTTGTGCTACGCTAAGAGAATACGACCAGCAGGTTCTGCATAGTCGCCTGACAGCAAGGCAAACTCTGCCTCAAAATTTTGGTAGGACAGATTTTGCTGAGGGCTTTTGACGTACTCTCTAAAAATCTCAAATGCTGCGGGGTGATCGCTAGGAAAACGGGCCATTAGGAGAGTGAGGTCTGTCATGATTGGACGTGCCATTGTGCTATGGGATAGAGTGTTTTGGGGAATGAACGAGTAGAAATAACTCTCAAGGGGATCGTATGCAGGTAGCTATTCTTCTAGTGCTTGTATGTGTTGCCGCATTCGTAGCGCCTATTTTGCTTTCTGCGGTGGTAGCGCTGCTAGCGCTAGTTCTTTGGAAAACCGGCAAAGCAAAAGCAGCAATGCAGATGGCGTTTATCGTGGCTGCGGCAGTGCTTACATATTGGGTGAGTACTATTACGGCGTTGATGCTGGCCACGTCTGATGCTTATGTTGTGGCTATAGCAGTAATTGGTGTAGCCGTAGTCGCATTTGGAATGTTTTGGGTTTTGTTTAGTAAGGTGGTGTTTACGCCTACCAAGTGTCAATCTATTGGTTAAGAGCCAGCAGCGTACGAATAACATCAGAGCGGGTGATCACACCAACCAGAACTTTCTCGCGTAATACGGCAATGAACTGCACATCATGCGATGCCAGTTCTTGCAAAAGATCACCCATAGGAGTGTCCTCTTGCACACTCATCTCAGGCATGCGCATCAGATCCTTGGCGGTTGCTTGTTCTTTAGATGATCTATTGCGCAGACGTTTCCACAGGGTTTGCTGCTTACGCGCATAATGGTCTTGCCAGAGCCAGTCGAACAGGTCGGCTCGCAGCACACGCCCAATCAATTCTCCCTGATCATCAATCACGGGTAAGCTTTTAATCAGATGACGATGAAATAGCTCAGCGACTTCTTCAAGCGGAGTCTCTACATTGATGGTTAGTAGGGTGGCGGACATCACCGTGCCACAGTTCACACTGGACATGCGGCGTTTGATTGCATCTTCTTCGGCGGCGGCAAGCAGATCACCTAAGTCTTCAGGGGTCAGGTTGTAGCTTTGCTCAAAGCGTTGTAGCAGTTGTTGAAGATCATCCTCGCTTAGCGCTAGGCGAGTGCTGGGGCGTTGATTTTTGGTTGCAGCGAAGGAGTGCTGCAGATAGCTACGACCGCAAGTGCGATGATAGATCACACCTACAGCGACTACAGCAGCCGAAAGCATTGTCACGGAGAGTAGCAGCAGGCAATCTACGGGTAAAAGCTGTTCTGCAGCTAACACCATCATCAAAGCAACAGCACCACCGGGCGGATGCAGGGCGCGCAGCAGAAGCATCAACGCTACCGCACCCGCTACGGCCAGTGTGGCCAAGAAGGTATGAGGCAGAAAGGGAAACGCCCAGAGTAGCAGTAAGGTATAAAGCGCGGATACGCTGTTACCAATAATGCAGTTCCACGGTTGTGCCAACGGACTGCTGGGCACAGCAAACACCAGCACTGCGCTGGCGCCTAGTGGGGCAAACAAAAACAGAAGGTGGGGGTGAGCATAATCGGCCAGCACTACCAGCAAGCAGGCGAGTGCAACGCCTAACCCAACTCCAATGCTGGAGCGTATCAGCTCCTTCCAAGAGGGACGTGAGGCCACTGGTCCCAATCGCTGCCACAGTGTTTGAATGAAGAGCATAAAGTTGGTTGTGGGCGAGCAAGTAAGATCACTGCCCACGGGATGTTGCATTTGGAAATAGGCTATTGTGCCAAAAAAACTATGGAGTGCAGAGTGGAATCGTAGGAGGCTCTGTCGTTAACTATGAGCCAGTTGTACGACGTACGTAACGCAAGCGTATCCAGGCAATCAGAATCCAGGCCATTAGCACAAAGCCAAAGTAGCCAAAAAATGGATAGACCGTGCCTACCAAGTTAATGAAACCAACTTTTGTGCCTATTAGGCCTAAGCCAGCGGCAACTGCCGTACCAATATTGAACTTAAGCGTGTTGGGAGTAAAAATTCGTGCTGAGAAAGAATATAAAACGCCCACCGATGTGGTAAGAATCATCGCAAAAATCACGATAGAGATCAGCGTACCTAACAGAGTGGATTGTTCAGTAGCTAACATCAACATAGGCAAAGCCGCTGACCCAATGGTATCAATACGTCCAAATACGCTTACGCTAATCAAAACAATCAACCCACCTAGCAGCAAACCACCCACCAGACCGCCCAGCAACGCATTGCGTTTAGATGTGGCTTGCGAACACGCAATCATCAGAAACGGTGCGCCCACCACCATGTTGTAAGACACATAGAGTAGGGCGGCTACTAGCCAATTACCTGCTCCTTGGGGTTTTGTGTTGGCAATAATATCCAGCTCTTCTAAAGGTAGGCTGCGTGTATTCAAACTGTAAATACACAGAAAAATCACCATCAACACCAATAGAGGAGTGATGCTACCAATAAAAGCTAAGACCCGGTTTACTCGCAAAAATACTATTAATACCGTGACCAACATCACCGCGATGCTGCCGTATTCTGCAGGTATTCCCCATTGCTGTTCCATCAACGAGCCGCCACCTGCAAACATCACCACGGCAATGGCATACATAAAGAAGGTGATCATGATGTCAGCTACAACTCCTAGTCGTGGCCCACAGATTAAATACAAACCTTCTTTAAAAGAATGCGATACCGACACTTGGCTTAACTCACCAACCGCCATTCCCAGTACAGCAAAACACAAGCCACTGATCACTCCACCCAGAAGTCCCCAATAGCCAAAACTACTAAAGAATTGCAATACCTCTTGCCCTGAAGCAAAACCAGCACCCACAACGACTCCTACAAAAGCCATTGCTATGCCTAGGATGTTTTTAATATTTGACATGCATTTTTCTCCGAGGAGTTAATTGTGATTGTTAGCGTAAGTGGAGGCGACTGAATGAGTGCTGTAGGTTAGGGATAATCTTCAGGCGTTTCGGAGTGTGGTAAAGGGAGACAAGGTTCTGCAAAAATACGTAGCTGGTAAGCATACCAATGCTAGTGCTTGAATGCCACCACCACCTTGCTGAGAGCTAAGACCCTAGACAATAAAGAAGACGCAGATTATTGGGATATATGACGTTGTTGATGGTTTAAGTTTTGTGTGTCAGGTATGTGGACATGTGTACGATTAGGTGAACAAGTACAGAGGAAAAGAGATAATCAGAAGTTTCTTATTTTTTTGGCGTGGTTTTCGAGCTATCTTCTGAATGCATGTTTTTTCATACTTAAGAGAATGAGAAAGCCTTACGTCACCATGGTTTATCTGAGCCTGGTGACGTTTTTTTTTATTGCTTGGTTGAGCAGTGTAACAAAACCCTGACCTAGTAATTTGCAACCAACCCTTCTTTACGCAAAGAGAAATAACGGTGGTTGAGATCTTGAGGGCTCTAATCCTCTCTTACCTGAAAACCAGATGCGTTTAATAACCGACTGATTTTTTCGGGGAGTAAGAGGAGTGTCAGGGTTTACACGTAGAGCAGAAGAACGTAGGCTGTTATAGAAATTCAATGCAGTATTCCATATCGTAAATATAAGAAGTACAGCCACGATGTATGACGTAACGTTAGAGGTTAGAGGCTTATGCTTTTAGTTCGGGAGCTATGAATGCCAAGGGGCAGTATGGATTCTGATTGGCAGGTTTTGAGTGAGTTTCAGCGCGTGCGGGACGTTGCACTTGCCACTACTGCCATAGAGCAGTTGGGTTGACCTGTGAGTCGGCTTTTATGGTTCAGGATTCCTACGTGAGAGGTGGGTTTTTCCTGAGTTGTTCTATTACTTAATCTAACGGTCATTGCCCGCTCTAGGCGGGCTGAAACTTAGTTTACGTGAGGAAAAGATTGCTATTTACTTGTCTTGGCTTGGCTTTTCAGTATTTTCTTTTTTCCACACATTGAATGCTTCAGTTTTTCCCACGAAGGGAGAAGAGGCGGGAGTCTGAGGCTCTTGGTCACCAATAGGAGGTTCGGTTGGTGGAGATGACTGATCTGCGTCATTGATCCGTTCTATTTCTGTAGGACGCTTATCCCGCGGGTCCGTTGTATCAGGATCAGAGCTTGAGGACATGAGTTGTGCAGGGAAGTGGGGGATTTCTGTTTGCCTTCCTGTGCTTTGGAGACTACGTGTCATACGGTACTCCTAAATATACTGACGCAGTAATTTTCAGAAAATCTGATCTTTAGCGGCGTCAGGTGCTTTAGGTATGAACCTGAAAGCACAACTTCATACTAGACTTGTTTTGAAAATACGCACCATCATATTTTGTAACTTATTCTGTTTTTGTAAATAACAGGAAAATAAGATTAATTTGATGTGTTTTATTGTTTTTTGAATGATTTTATGTGATGGGCACTGGATATTTTAACGCTTCCAATACAGCAGCCGCGCCATAAAGTGCAACGTCTACTGAGCGTAATAGGCGAGGGAGCCTTGCGTTCTGCTATATGTCTACGTCAGGCAGTTCCAGAGATTGGTAACACGTCAGAGCAAGCCAGAATATCACGTACTGATTCTGTGTTGCATCCCATTTGGAATTCGGTGTGCCGTGGGTGCGTGGTACAGGGAAGCTCTCTGTAAACCCTAAGTGTTTACACCCATGTGTCGATTGCTGCCGCTGGGTATGATGTTTGTAAAGTGTAAAAAACACTTCTTTGATGAAAGTGTCGACTATAAGGGGGGATCTTTATAGGAGATTGATTTGCATACATCAATTGCTAGATACGAGGAAGACCTTAGAGGGGTGGTTTTTAATTTTTTTCATTCAGATGAAAAAGTTTGGGGCTGGATTTCTAGGGGAAGCCTAGAGGAGCTTGCAGGAAGGGAGCTGAATTCTGATGATTGCCTATCAACATACTATGCATACAAAGAGAAAATCCAAAATTTAATATTAAATAAAAAAATAAAGAATGAGATAGAAACGTAAAGTTTTTATTTGATTGATGTTTTATATGGGAGCTAGGAAGCAGTGATTTACTAAACTATTTTGTATTGTTTTTTTAGTTACTGTTTTCCTACTTGTTTTTCATTGTTCAGACTCCGAGTTGGCCAATTGTTGAGGGCTGATGGTTTCAGTATCAAGGTCGCCAACCTCTCGTGCTTTTCAGCCCCGCCTTTGATGGGGTAGTCATCCATAGATAAGCTCCCGAATTTCGCCTGCGTCCATTGCATCGACAGTCTCTTTGGCTAGATCGCGAATGGATTTGTTGATCCGTTTACGCAGTGCGTCACGCACCTTTTCAGAATCAATAGACTCAAAAAAATCCCAGAGAAGGGGTTTAGGTGGATTCCTGGTGCGCCTCAGCGCAAAACCTAGACGAAACGGTTTGATTGCTTAGTGTCGCCAGTTTTAACGAGCTATTTGATGCGAAGTGTCCTATGCTGTAAGTGGCTTTCAGCAGTTTTACTGGTGCAGAGTTTTACTAATAAGGGTTGTAATGAACAAAAGCGATAAGGCGCCGAAGAAGGCGCGAGTACAAGGCTCAGGCCTTGTCCCGAACAAGTCAGGTTGGCCTGCACAACCGCCTAGCACTGGTATAAAAAGAGCAAATTTTGCTCATTCCCGTAAGCCAGTTAATCGGGGCTCAGGCAGGGGTAGATAGAGTAGTGTCAGGTGAGATTGTGTTGTTACAAACTATACCTATCTTTAACTGCTCATACATGACACTATGAATGCAGGGATATTTTTCCCTGATTATTTAGGATTTATATTGAAAACAGAAATCGGTATTGTGAAGTGGTTTAGTAACGAAAAAGGCTTCGGCTTTATTGCTCCAGAAGATGGGAGTAAAGACCTCTTCGCACACCATAGTGAAATCCAAGGTGATGGATATCACAAATCGCTTGATGAAAACCAACGGGTATCATACGTTGTTGGCCAAGGTCAAAAAGGGCCATGTGCTACAAGGATTCAAGCTGTCTAAACAGCTGTTCTTGCGTAACACAGCAAGAACATAAAAGAGCAAAGACCGGTAACTTTACAAAGTGCCGGTTTTTTTGTGCTTACTACTCAGAACACTGTTACAAAGTATAGGTGTACTTTGATGGCCCTAGGCCTCATAGTGGCTTAGTGCGTTAACACACAACTACAACAATCATAAAAAGGCCAGCACCCTCGCTCGCCTATAACTTTTACTACGCGTTCACTTTTTTCTACGCTACGCTTTTGGCAGCACCAGCTCCCGACCGCTCTCAATGATCAATATGAAAGAAGCGTTGGAGATCTTAATGATTTACCAAAAACTGAATCAGGGTGGCATGAGCCCCCTGCACGTATCCCCTTTGCTTGAACCTAAACAAACTGCTAAACAGCAAGAAGAACAAGCTCAAGAAAGGCGACTTACTGAAATCCGCCGTAACTTTGTCCGCAACCTCAAAAACAGGTTCCCAGGACTGCCCTACTAGTTAGCAAGTAAGAACAGCTTGCCACCAAGCCGCCTTTTTAGGCGGCTTTTGCTTGGTTCAGGTTTCTTGGCATTTCTCACCTGCCCAGCTAATGGGTGTTTTTCGCCAAGATTCACTCCAGCCCTTGGCGTCGTCCAGTCGAAGGATCGGCGAGTTTTCTTTTGAAACGAAAATGCCCGTTACGGTTGTGTTTTGGCAAACTCTATATCTTCAGCTGATTCTATATGTGCCATACGAGCCTCAAACTTGATAACAACCTCAGCCATAAGCTCTTCTTTTTGGCTGGTTCGTTCGTTTGCGTTACCTGTCACTCCATCTTTCCCTCCTTCCTCTGAGCGTGTAGCGAGTCGTTGGTGGCGATAAAGGTCACGGTATTTATCACGTAGCTTACGGCTGCGCTCAAGCATGCTTCGTAATTGTGGTTTGGTGAGCTTTTCTATTTCTGTAGGAGAGGACGCTACATCAAATAACTCTAGCTCTGTTGAGGTGAGAAGTTTTTTTACTATGGTTCTGTTGAGTGTCATCGGTAGTTCTCCGTCAGAATAGTATTGTGTTCCAGCATGAGGGAAGCTATCACCTTTAGAACTATATTACGTTAAGAGAAAAATAGGTTTTTAAAATGTAATGGATAGTGACGTATCCATTAATCAGGATTTAAGTCATTACCCCCAGCTCCCGACTGTCTTTAAACTCTATGTCTGGCTACATGCTCGGCAGGCTTAGCGAAGTTGCTGGAGAGTTGGCTGAGTACGGGGATGCTGCGAGAGTCTCTGGATTAACGTATGAAGTGTCTTTTGATTAGGTGGGGGGTGATAAAGGAAAAGCCCCGATAAGGGGCTTTGATGCGCTACTAAGACGACAAGATGTTTGAAATGAGTATCGTCTCAAGGGGGTTACTCAGCAAGCTTATTCATCAGGAGGCGATAGTTATTACAACCAGTTTTGTCACCGTTATCACAAGCTTGTTTGAAAAGCTCTTTTGCAGTGGCTTGGTTCTGAGCAACCCCCTGACCGATCATGTACATAACCCCTAGACTCAACTGAGCATCAACATCCCCTTGTTGGGCAGCTTTTTCGTACCACTCAAACGCTTTTGCGTCGTTTTGAGGAACTCCCCGACCTTGGTCGTACATAACCCCTAGACTAAACTGTGCTTGGGCAAGTCCTTGTTCAGCGGCTTTCTCGAACCACTCGCGTGCATTTTCGTAGTAGTTCATCCAGTAATAAAGTAGGCCTAGATTGTATTGTGCATTAGGGCTGCTTCTTTGTTCTGCTTCAAGTCGAATGCTTTTAAAAAAATCTTCATCTATAGCTCTAGACTCAGCGATAGAAAAAGAACTGACACCAAGAGAGAGTAGCAATAAGCAAACAAGTGAGAAGTTGCGTCCCTGTTTTTTCATTATTGATTCCAGAAGCACTGAACAGATATTCGACAAAGCCCGATCATAGCAATTTACGTGACGGAGTAAAGTGAGATTTAGTTCCAGGATGATAGGGGGCTGCCGCGTTCAGATAGGTATGGATCAGTGGGTTGGTGATGTTTTGCCGGTTTAGGATGCCCCTAAAAGTTCTGGGCAAGGCTGGTAGCTCTGAGCAACAAAAAAGCCGCAGATCATTGTGATATGCGGCTTTGCTTGGCAGTCCTAGGCACTGTTTGGAAGTGCTTTGGTAGGCGGTACTGGAGTCGAACCAGCGACCTCTACGATGTCAACGTAGCGCTCTAACCAACTGAGCTAACCGCCTAAAGAACGTAATAATACGACGGTTTTTGTAACGGCGTCAAGTGATGGGGGATTAATCATTCCCTCTTGACGCTAAGTGCCAGATTTCTGTGACTCTACCGGCAACCTATTTCGTACTTGTATAAGTTCTGCTGCAATGGCAACGGCTATTTCTGCGGGTGTGCGACTAGAGATAGGCAACCCAACAGGGCCGTGTAGTCTGTCTATATCTGCATCGGTTAGGTCAAAGAGTTTTAGTCTTTCTCGGCGTTTGGCTTGATTGGCTTTAGAGCCTAATGCTCCCACATAAAAGGCAGGCGAGATTAAGGCTTCTAATAAGGCCATATCGTCCAGTTTAGGGTCGTGGGTGAGGGCAACAATGGCAGTGCGGTGATTGACGTCCATTTCTACGATAGTGTCGTCAGGCATGGTGGTCACTAGCGTAGCGTAAGGCACGTCCCAGTCCGCAAAAAAATCTTGGCGGGGGTCGCACACAGTGACATGAAAGTCGAGGGCGTTGGCGATGGCACAAAGGGTGCGAGCAGTCTGGTTGGCACCTATGATCAGTAAGTGCCAGTGCGGGCCGTAGACGCTTTGAAAGTGTGTGTCACTCAATACAGTCTGCATCTCCGGGGTGGCGGGTGCTAACTGGTAGGAGCCATCACTTAAGTTGACGCTGCGCAGTAGTAAATGGTGCTGGCGTATCGCCTCTAAGACCTTATCCAACCATTGTGTGTCGGCGATGGGTTCTACCATGAGCTTTAATGTACCGCCGCAGGGCAGGCCAAAGCGTGCGGCTTCGGCTTGGGATACACCGTATATCAAGGGGGCTGGTTTGGTACCCAGTTCGTTGCTTTTGGCTTTGCGGATTAGGTCGTCTTCTATGCAGCCGCCCGAGACTGATCCTATTAGCCTGCCGTCTTCACGTACGACTAGCATGGCTCCGGCTTGGCGAGGTGCAGATCCCCAGGTTTGCACCACCGTAACGAGGTGCACAGTATGGCCTGCCATGACCCAATCGTGGGCGTGTTGTAGTACGTCTAGGTCCATGGCGTTCATGCGTGGCTCCGCAAAAAAGAGTGAAGAGTAGGGTGTTGCAAGTCGTCGGGTTCATCAATGTCAAAACATACGCCGGCATCATCACAAGGCAGTAATTGAATGCCGTGGCGTTGTAGTAGGCTGCGTGCGCCTTCGTCTCCGGATAGGGTGGCCAGTTCCGGGAGTAAAGGCCATTGAAAGCCTACTGGGTGCCCACGTTGTCCTTGATAGAGGGGGGCAGCAATGGGGTAAGTTTGCAATGCTTGTTGTACTTGCTGAAAACATTGTCTAGAAATACACGGCATATCAGCCAAAGCAACTAGAGCAGTTGCAGCAGGGGCTTGGGCATAGTGCTGTAAGGCAGCGCGTGCAGCATCGGCAAGGCTGGCTCCCATGCCGGTATGTGCAAGTTCGCTTTCTACGATGGTACAGTTGGGTTGTGCTAGCTGCTCATACAACTCGGTGCTGTCTGGGCGTATGACGACGATGACGTGATCTACGGCTTGTCGTAAGTTGTACAGGCTAGTCGCTGCGACGCTCCGCTGGTTCGCCAAAGGGGCGAGCAGTTTATTGCCCTGAGGTTGCAGCGCTTGAAAGCGACGACCATATCCAGCAGCTAACAATATACCTAACTGATGCATAGAGAAGAGTGCTGCACTGGTTTTTTACCAGTGCAGCAAGAGTGAAGGGTTAATGAAAGGCGCGTGAGATTTGTTGTACTTGGTCGGTGGTGACGGCAGTGGCTTGGCCGCCCCATTCAGCACGCATCCACGTAGACAGATCAGCGATTTCTTCATCGCTAAGCTCATGAGCAAACGGAGGCATAGCGTACATGCGCTGATTGCCCGTGAATGTCTGGGTAGGAATACCGTTTAACACGACGCGAATCAGGTTTTGAGCACTGTCCATCGCCAATGTGGCATTGCCGTACATGGCAGGCGCTACATTAGGAATACCTTCACCTTTACTACCGTGGCAACCCGCACAAGCAGCTAAGTAGGTGCGTCTGCCGATGGCCATATTGCTGTCAGCAGCGGGGTTCTCAGCCTCAGGTAAGGGCGTTGGAGCCGATGCTGCAGGAGGAATTGAACCGTTAGCATCCGTGAGCAAGTAGGTAGCAACTGCTTCTACGTCGTCTACTTTCATCGCGCTAGTCGAGAAGTGCGTGACTGTATGCATGTCCGCAAAAGAGGTGCCTTGCGGTGCAATGCCAGTGCTTAAGTACTGTGTGAGCGTGGCTACATCAAAGCCATGCTTAGCTAAGGAGCTAGCCGTGATGTTAGGAATAGCCCAGCCATTGATCTCACCACCTTGTAAGTCACGTGAGAAATCTACACCCATCATAAAGTTCTGCGGGGTGTGACAGCTTGCACAGTGGCCTACACCTTGCACCAAGTACGCACCACGTAACCATTGTGCTGAACGCTCTGGGTTCTCGGGGACACTACGATCAGGGAAGTTCAACAGATTCCAGAAGTTCATGAACGGGCGCACTGGCAACGAGAAAGCACCACTATTGCTTTTGTTGGGTACAGCAATAGGCGGAATGCTCATCAAGTAGGCATACAGTGCATCAATATCTTCGGGCGTTGTAATGTGCGTGAAGATGTACGGCATAGCAGGGTACAAGTTGCCTTTGGGGGCAACGCCATCCTTCAGTGCGCGGTGGAAATCCGCACGTGTGTACTTGCCTATACCGTAGGTGGGGTCAGGGGTGATGTTGGTGGAGTACAGGGTACCAAAGGGCGTGCCAATGGCCACACCGCCTGCGGCTTTAGGGCCTTGCGGTTGGGAGTGACAGCCAAAACAGTCACCCGCCATAGCTAGCTCGCGCCCACGAGGGATTAACTGCTGCATCTCGTCAGCGCTGAGTGGTTTATCGACGCCGGGGGCAACGCTGGTGCTGCGAAACGCACCTAGCAAGATGGCGATACAGACCACCACAGCCACCAGAATCACGGTAATGATTACTTTACGTAGCATGTTGCCTCCTTAGTCGATCACACAGCCAGGCGTTGCTAGGGCAACTTCCTTGACGGCTTCGTAGTAACGTACATAGCCTGTGCAACGACAGATGTGGTCGTTTAAGGCTTCTTCGATGGCACTTTCCAGATTGACGCGTTGTACGGGTTTACGTTTGAGACCATCTAAAAACACCGTGGCCCCAGCCACAAAACCGGGTGTGCAGTAGCCACACTGGAACGAAAAGTGATCGATAAAGGCTTGCTGTACCGGTGTTAAGGCTTCTACCTTACCCAGTTTGTCGTATTTGGCTTGGCCTTCAATAGTCGTGATGGACTTGTTATTGAAGTAGTGGGCACTAAACACACAGGTACGGCTTTCTGTTGTGGAGCCATCTGGGTGGTTTTCTACGATGGTACAGGCATGACAAATGCCTTGGCCGCAACCAAAGCGGGTGCCAGTGAGGTTCAAGTGCTCATGCAGAAAGTCGATCATGGGCATATCCAGTGGAACATCCACTGGACCAATGGTTTTGCCGTTGATCGTGAGCGTGAGAGGTTGTTTTTCTAAGCTCATGCTAAGGCTTCCTTGATTTTTTCTGCGGTGATGGGGAGTTCGTAAAAACGTTTGCCTGTAGCGTGTGCTACGGCATTGCCAATGGCCGATACCACAGGGATCATGACCACTTCAGCCATCCCTTTAGGTGGTGAAGTCTCAGACAGTGGGGGCAGATAATCCACGGTCTGGTTCCAGACCGCAACGTTTTTAGCGCGAGGAAGTGTGTAGCGATTGAAGTTCCATGTACCGTTACCGGGGCCATCTTCATATAGTGGCAATTCTTCCATCAGAGCATGACCTATACCCATGGCCGTACCGCCTTGCTGCTGGCCAGAAACCAGCGCTTGCACAACAACTTTGCCAGGGTCTAGCAGATTATGCAGGCGCATGATTTCTACATCACCAGTGAAGGTGTTGACGTTAAGCTCCACCAAACAGGCTGCAGGCGTGTAAGTAGTGACGCCCGCATTGTTGCGTTGTACGGGCGGGTAGTCGATTTTGCTACGTTTGATGAAGTCGTAGCCACCGGTAGTCATGCGTTGTTTCAAGGACTCGGAGGCGCCTTCACCGTAGCGCACTGCTAAGGCATCTAACGGAAGGGTACGTTCGCCAGCGCCAGGGATATCAAAACTGCCTTTGGCCCATTCCCAACGGCTGAAACAGTGCAAAGCAACGCCGGTAATGAGCCCCATTTCGTGGGCTTTTTTAGCGAGTTGTGCAAAGGGTATGGGCGTCATGCCCGCACCACCAATACCTCCGGGGTAGGCACGTAAGTCAGACAAGGCTACATCACCAGGGGCCATTTCACCGCCACCGGGACCGTCGCTCCAGATAGCTTTGGCGGCTGGCCATAAGCTGTGCTCTAACAAGAAGTTAGCTGCTTGACGGGTGCCGAAGCCGATGAAGTACACACTATTGGAAGCGCTCATGGCAGGCAGCATGAAAGGCACCCAGAATGGGTTGGCGGCGAGCTTATCTTGTTCTTCCTGTGTGGTGGTGTAGGGCGACCAGTTACTGACTAAGGGAAGTTGTGCGAACTCAGTGACGCCAAACTCTACCGTTTCAGGTGCCTGGCCCAGCATTTGCTGGATCATGACCTGCTGGGCGGTGGTGGCACCAGTACCAATCTCTTGCAAGCAATGTCGCATGGTGATGTTGCCATCAGCATCAAACTCTAGCACTAAGGCACTGGTGTCAGCGCCGGTACCGTAGTCTTTTTGTACTTGAGCAAAGCCTACGCCATAGCTTCTGCCAGGGTTGGCTGCATCGTATTCTGCTTTGGCTTTGTCCTTGTTCACCCACATAGGATGCTTGATTGCGATATCCAACATTTCCACTAAGCGTGGTTCTCCCAATTGCACAGCACCTTGTGTATTAGGGTAGTTGGGTAACAGAGCATTGCGTTTACGCAGTTCAATCGCATCTATGTTGAGTTCAGAGGCTAACTCGTCTACCAGTAGCTCAGTCATGGTCATGGTTTGGATGGTGCCGTAACCACGCATAGAACCTGCTTCGACTGCACGGCTTGAGAGTGCGGTGCTGGCTAAGTCAGATTTTGGGAAATAGTAAATAGATTGAGCGGCTGTTGCACCTACCTGAGCCACAGAGAACGAGAAGTTAGCGCGTCCGCCGCCATCACAGGTGTAATCACCCTTCAGGATTTCAAATTGTCCCGTTTTTCGGTCAGCGGTAATGCTCACGTTCATATCAAACGCGTGGCGTTTAATACCCATCTGGAACTGTTCGTAACGGTCATTGGCCAAGCGTACAGGCAGGCCATCGCCGTAAAAACAGGCAGCAATCACATAGAAGGGGAAAATAGAGTGGTCTTTAGAGCCATAACCAACGGTGGTGCCCGTTAGTATTTCAATATGCTCTACGGGGAAGCGTTTGTTGTCTTTCACCATGAAGGCTGCCACGCGCGCTACTTCATAGGGGGACTGTGCTGCTGCCAAGATATGCAGGGTACGTGTTTCAGCATCATACCAAGCGTTACCGTTATCGGGTTCCATCGCAGACGGGTCTATGGATTGCGAATAACCATGACGCTCAATCACAATTTTGTTTGGATCGTGACGTGCGGCTTCGATGTCAGCGGCGATGAGTGCAGCAGCTTCCATGCCGCGTTGCATGGGCTTGTAGGTTTCTTGTGCGACTTGTTGTGGATCGCGATTGCCGGTACCACCGCCTCGGTGTTTATGCATGACGGATTGCGGTACAAAAACACCGTCCGGGTCAGCGGGAGGCCATACCGGTGTTGTTCCATCAAAACTTCCCCAAATCACGGCATCTTGAATAGGGGAGAACTCAGGTTCACCAGTAGGGGAGTCTCCACCAATACGTACATAACGTGCTGCACCAAAGTTGGGTGGTGGATTAGGGCCAGTAGTTTTGCCATAAAGCACAAACTCAGTGTCAAAACGCAGTTGGCGTTTGGCGGCCTCGAATTTGTCAAAATCGTGATAGACCAAAAGGGCGACAGGGTGGCCCAGCATGGTGGGAGTGGTGCCTTTGGGTGTCAGGAAGCTTTGCCCGTAGAAGTCAGGGCCTAGGTCGGCGGGTTTAGGCACGTGTATGCCATCGCGCTCTAGGTCTTCATGAAAAAGCAGTCTATCAGGCTGTAAGTCATCACTTAGCCTGTCTAGTGCCAGGCCTTCAAAGGTTTTATCGGCTTGTGTGGCTTTAACAAAAAAAGCATGTGCTTGTTGTTTAGGCCAACCGGGTAGGTTCATGGCGCGGAAGTCACGCGCAAAGACTTTTTGACCGGTAACTTTACGTATAGCATCCCAGCGATAACGAGCTTGTCCATCGTTGCTCATCCAGCCTGATGCGCCAAGGCCTGAATGTACTTCTATTGCGTGTGCAAAGGGCAGGCGTGCCAAAGTAACCGTGATGCCAGCAAACGTGCCTAGTTTGATGAAGTCACGGCGGGTAAATCCTGATGCCATAGGTATCTCCCTGTGTAGAGTTTTGATTTGCTGCTTGCATTTTTGTAGTTATGAAAGAGCGGAATCATCGCTCTTTCAGCCATACTTATAGTATGCAAAAGCCATGTCTATTCCCAATTTGCTTGCAAAGCTTTACTAAAAATTTTTAATGGTGTCAGAGCTTGTTGTGTTTATGCCGCATAGAATCCAAGCTTTGTGAATTGCGGCCTCTAAATCGTTGCGGGGAGAGCAATAGTTTTCATGCTTGTTAAACTTGATGCTAAAATCAAACCGTATTCTTATTGATGATTAGTTATTGGAAAAATATTATGCCCACAACGCGAACTACTACCTGGCCCAACTAGCCGTAGCCGCATTGTGTTCATACGCTGATAACATCAGACCAAATACCGAAACGCGGCTTGTATGCCGCGTTTTTTGTTTTAGGAAGCATTTATGATTCAAATCACCTTACCTGATGGTTCGAAACGAGAGTTCGAAAATCCGGTTTCTATTAACGATATTGCCTACTCTATTGGCACCGGACTGGGGCGCGCAGCACTGGCCGGTAAGGTGACGTTTGATGGCGCAGAGCCAGAACTGGTAGACACTAGTTTCGTGATCGATAAAGATGCTCAGTTGGCGATTGTGACTGCCAAAGACGCAGACGGTTTGGATGTGATTCGTCACTCCACCGCCCACTTGCTGGCGTATGCAGTAAAAGAACTGTTCCCTGAAGCACAGGTCACTATTGGGCCTGTGATTGACAACGGTTTTTACTACGACTTTTCCTACAAACGTCCCTTCACACCAGAAGACTTGCAAGCCATCGAGAAAAAAATGGCTGAGCTAGCAAAGCTAGACGAGCAAGTGGTACGTGAAGAATGGGAACGCGATAAAGCGGTGGATTTCTTCCGCAGCATTGGCGAAGAGTACAAAGCCGAGATTATTGCTTCTATTCCAGCCAACCAAACTATTTCGCTGTACCGCGAAGGCAAGTTTGTAGACTTGTGTCGTGGCCCTCATGTGCCTTCCACTGGCAAGCTGAAAGTGTTCAAGCTGATGAAGGTGGCGGGTGCTTATTGGCGTGGCGACAGCAAAAACGAAATGCTGCAGCGTATTTACGGTACCGCATGGGCAAGCAAAGACGAGCAAGCCGCTTATCTGCACATGCTGGAAGAAGCTGAAAAACGTGATCACCGTCGCTTGGGCCGTGAGCTTGATCTGTTCCACTTCCAAGATGAAGCGCCAGGCCTGATTTTCTGGCACCCCAAGGGTTGGGTAATTTGGCAGCAAGTAGAACAGTTTATGCGTCAGGTATACCGTGACAACGGCTACCAAGAAGTAAAAGCACCGCAAATCTTAGATTTGTCCATGTGGAAGAAAACTGGCCACTGGGATAACTACAGCGACAACATGTTCACCACAGAGTCTGAGAGCCGTATGTACGGTTTGAAGCCTATGAACTGTCCTGGTCACGTACAGATTTTCAACGCTAATTTGCACTCTTACCGTGAATTACCTATTCGTTACGGTGAGTTTGGTCAGTGCCACCGCAATGAACCTTCTGGCGCGTTGCACGGCATGATGCGTGTGCGTGGTTTTACGCAAGATGATGGCCACATTTTCTGTACTGAAGATCAGTTGCAAGAAGAGTGTGCAAACTTCACTGCGTTGCTGCAGCAGGTATACAAAGAGTTCGGTTTTACCGAGATTCTGTACAAAGTGGCTACACGTCCTGAAAAACGTATTGGTAGTGACGATGTGTGGGATAAATCCGAAGCAGCGCTGATGGAAAGTCTGCGCCGTACAGGGTGTGAGTTCACTGTTGCTGAAGGCGATGGCGCATTCTACGGCCCTAAAATTGAATACACACTAAAAGACGCTATTGGTCGTCATTGGCAGTGCGGTACCATTCAGGTGGACTTCTCCATGCCTCAGCGCTTAGGTGCTGAATATGTGGATGCGCAAGATCAGCGTCGTACGCCAGTAATGCTGCACCGAGCTATTTTGGGGTCTTTTGAACGTTTTATCGGAATGTTGATCGAAAACTATGCAGGTGCATTGCCAGCATGGTTGTCGCCACAGCAAGCCGTGGTGTGTTGTATTGCAGAATCGTCAGCTGATTATGCGCAGGCTGTTGCGCAAAAGCTGGTTAAACTGGGCATGCGTGTAACTGCCGATTTGCGTGGTGAAAAAATCACTCGTAAAATCCGAGAACACAGTATGCAGAAAGTCCCTTATATACTTGTGGTAGGGGACAAAGAAGCGGAAGCAGGTTCAGTCGCCGTGCGTGGTCGTGGTGGTGTGGATCTGGGCGTAATGTCCTTGGATGACTTTGCCCAACGCTTACAAGATGAAATCGAAAGCCGTCAGTAAGTGACTGCGGCTATTTATACTTAATTTTTTGGGAGTTCTAGATATCGCAACCGAAAGAAAACATCGCATCAACGGAGAAATCCGTATCCCTGAGGTGCGACTCATTGGAATTGAGGGTGAACAATTAGGGGTTGTTAAAGTAGCCGACGCGCTGGATATGGCCGAGGAACACGATGTTGATTTGGTCGAGATCGCTCCGCAGGCTGAGCCGCCCGTATGCCGGTTGATGGACTATGGTAAGTTCCGTTATCAGGAACAGAAACGCCAACAAGAGGCGCGTTCTAAACAGAAAATAGTCCAGATTAAGGAAGTAAAATTCCGCCCCGGTACGGATGATGGCGACTTTAACGTCAAGCTGCGTAACGTTCGACGCTTTATCGAAGATGGGGACAAGGTCAAGGTTTCTTTGCGATTCCGTGGTCGTGAGATGGCTCACCAAGAGCTGGGTATGCGCGTGTTGGAACGCGTGCGTGACGAAGTAGAGGAAATCTGCCAAGTTGAATCCATGCCTAAACTGGAAGGTCGTCAGATGATTATGGTCTTGGCACCTAAAAAGAAGGCAGTGTAAGCTGATCTAGCTTAACTGTCCGTCAGTGTAATGCTGATTTTTGCGGCCTGAGTCGCGGCAATAAGCCCTTCATGACTTTGCTTCATGAAGGGCTTTGTTTCAGAGTTGATTATGCATAGCTTATTTATCATTGATCCATTGCCAGCCTTGTCGGCGTACAAGGACACTTCTGTAGCCATGATGCGTGCGTTGTTAGCGCGTGGGCATAAAGTGAGCGTGGCCTTGCAACCAGATTTATACATAATCAAGGGCCGCGTACGTTGTAAAGCGCAAGCTATTACTATCGCAGCAGATGCGAATTTGCGTGCCCCTAACTGGTGGCAAGAGTCTGGCGAATCGTTTGATGTGGAAGTAAACCACTTCGATTCCGTCGTGATGCGTAAAGATCCGCCGTTTGATATGGAGTTTAATTACTCCACGCACTTGCTTAGCTACGCCGAGCAGCAAGGTGCCAAAGTGTTCAATAGTGGTAGTGCATTGCGTAACCACCCTGAAAAACTTGCTATTACTGAGTTTTCCCAATTTACGGTTCCTACGCTGGTAAGCCGTAATATGGTGCAACTGCGTGCCTTCCATGCAGAGCATAGCGATGTGATCGTTAAGCCGTTGGATGGCATGGGTGGTAGCGGTATTTTCCGTATTAAGTCTGATGATCCAAACGTGGGTTCTATTTTGGAAGCGTTGACGCAAATGGGGACGCAAACCATTATGGCGCAGCGTTATATCCCTGAAATTGTCAATGGCGATAAGCGCATTTTGCTGATTAACGGTGAGCCCGTGCCTTATTGCTTGGCACGCATCCCCTTAGCTGGCGAAACGCGCGGTAACTTGGCTGCGGGTGGTCGTGGTGTAGCGCAACCACTGACGGATCACGATCGTCATATTGCTGAAAGCATAGGGCCAGAACTGGTAAAACGTGGTTTGTTGCTGGTGGGCTTGGATGTGATTGGTGAGTATTTAACGGAAATTAACGTCACTAGCCCCACTTGTTTTGTAGAAATCACCGAGCAAACAGGCTATAACGTTGCAGAGCGTTTTGCTGTGGCGTTGGAAGAGGCTGTCAGTGGCTAAGTACCCACGTTTGGCGCTGGTTATGCATGCGCCATTGGGTCAGGCATTTCAGTCGTGTGTGGAGCACGTGCTCTCAGCGGGTGCCTCCTTCCGGGTTTTTGATATACACGCTGACGATGATGTGCCCGCCTGGGTGCAAAAACTCGTCTCGTTTTATCGTGAAGAGACAGATACTCCAGTATTGATATTGTGTGATGTGGTAGGTGCCACACCATTTAATATTGCCAGATTGGCGCAAGCCGCAATGGCCCATGAGGGCGGTCATGCGGATGTGATTGTAGGTGCCAATTTGGGTATGGTGTTGAAATCGGTTTGTGACCGCCAAACGGCTCCAGAGCAGTTTGTTGACGCCGTAATGCAAAGCGCTAGTAAAGCCATTGCTGTGTTTAACGCAGACCTAGATAAAGACAAAGTATAAAGAGAAAGGTAGATAGTCATGCCATCTATAGAAATAGTGATTAGCAACAAACTAGGGTTGCATGCCCGAGCAGCAGCAAAATTGACGCAAATGGCGTCACGCTTTAAAAGTGAAATCTTTATTTCTCGTCAAACCCACCGTGTAAATGCCAAAAGTATCATGGGTGTAATGATGCTGGCAGCTGGGCTGGGTGTGGCAGTTACCATTGATGCTGAAGGTGATGATGCTGAGCAAGCATTAGCAGAAATTAAGCAGTTGTTTGAACAGAAGTTTGGCGAAGAGCAGTAGCCAAAAGAGGAGCAAAGGGGATGCAAGAGGCAACACAGAGCATCTGTACTACTACACCACCGTCCATGTTCTGTGCGCAAGGCCAGGGTGTGGTACGTGGCTATGCCATAGGTAGAGCGGTAGTAATGGGAGCAGCGGCGCTGGAAGTGCCGCATTACCGAGTGGCGGCAGAAGAAGTAGAGCAAGAATGTGTGCGACTGTGTGCGGCCATGGATAAGGCGCGAGACGAGGTCAACGCCTTAGTAGCAGGCTTACCTGCCGATGCACCAAAAGAAATGGGATCGCTGTTGGGTGTGCATGTACTGCTACTCGATGACCCGCAGTTGCGTTTGCAAACGATGTCCCTAATACGTGAGCGTTTTTATAATGCTGAGTGGGCGCTAACGACTCAAGGTCAATTGCTACAAGAGCAGTTCTCCGCAATGGAAGACGAGTACTTGCGCGAGCGTGGTGCTGATATACGCCAAGTGATAGAGCGTGTGTTGCTGCTGTTGTCTGGCGGTAAGCCGTTGACGCTGAATGCCTTAGTGCAAGCCGGTGATGAGCCACTGATTGTTGTGGCGCGAGACATTGCCCCGGCAGATATGATGGGGTTACGCGAAGCCAAGTTTGCAGCGTTTTTGACCGATCTGGGTGGACCCACATCGCATACGGCCATTGTCGCACGCAGTATGGCCGTGCCTGCGGTGGTGGGTTTGGGTAACTTCCGCTCGTTGGTGCGTGATGGCGACATGTTGATCGCTGATGGTTTCACTGGTGCGGTGATAGTGAACCCCTCTGAGCTGGTGTTGGAAGAGTACCGTCAAAAACAGGCTGAATTTGCAATAGCTAGAGCTAACTTAGCTTCATTGCGTGATGCGCCATCTGTAACGTTGGATGGTATTGCTGTGCATTTAGAAGCCAATATTGAGCTGCCTGAAGAGGCTGAGCATGCATTAGCGGCTGGTGCGCAAGGTATAGGTTTATTCCGCAGTGAGTTTTTATTCATGGGGCGCAGTACCTTGCCCGATGAAGAAGAGCAGTATCACGCTTATAAAGCTGTGCTGGAAGCTATGCAGGGTAAGCCCGTTACCATCCGTACCTTGGATATTGGTGCGGATAAAGTGTTGGATGGCGAGCAAACTGTAGCGACTAACCCTGCTTTGGGTTTGCGCGCGGTGCGCTACTGTTTAGCGAATCCTGATTTGTTCCAAACACAGTTGCGTGCGTTGTTGCGGGCTTCGGTGCATGGCACGTTGCGTATTTTGGTGCCTATGATTTCCAGCATCAAAGAAGTGATTGCTGTACGTCAGGCAATTGGCGAAGCGAAACAATCCTTATTTGCGCAGGGCATCACTATTGCCGGCAACATACAGTTGGGCGCGATGGTAGAGGTTCCGGCAATTGCGATTGCGATAGAGCCTTTTGCTGAAACTTTAGACTTTTTGTCTATAGGGACGAATGACCTAATCCAGTACATTATGGCCGTTGATAGGGGTGACTCTGAGGTGGCTGATTTGTACGACCCACAACACCCGGCTGTCTTGCGAGTTATTGCTCAGACCATCAACGCCGGTGAGCGTTTTAATACGCCAGTGTCGGTGTGTGGTGAAATGGCGGGCGACCCAACCTTGACGCGTTTGTTGTTAGGCTTAGGGCTAACCCGTTTCTCTATGCATGCGGCACAATTGTTGGATGTAAAACGAGAAATCGTTACGGCGCACTCTAATGCGTTACGTACTAAAGTGGCTGGTGCGTTGAATAGAGCAGAGCGTTTGGATTTGGCAGTTTTGCACTAAAAATCGTAGGCATTAGCCGTGCGTTATTAGGCAAATTTCTATATGCTTCAGGTTTCATAAAAATGGTAAAAAGGTTTACGTAACTTTTTACCATTTTTAAATTTTGTTTCGAAGATAAGACTGGTTTATAGCGTAGCTCACCAGTAGAATGAGAATTGTTTTTACCCCAAACCTGTTTGTCGCGTCTGGTTTGGAGATGGTTGTTACACGACATGGATCATGTAAGGATAGTTATGAAAAAGACTCGTTCGCATCTTGCCGTATTTGCCGCTGTTGCTTCACTGAGCTTGCTGGCTGCGTGCTCGGAAGGTGAGGATAAAGCTGCTCCAACTCCTGCCGCTGCTCCTACTGCACAGCAGGCAGAGGTTGTAGTTGAGGAATCCGTTGAAGTGGTAAAAGAGTCTGCTGATAACGCAGCAGAAACAGTGAAACAAGAGGCTGATAAAGCCGAAGTGAAAGCTGAGGAAGCCACTCAGGCTGCTGAAGGCGAAGCTGATGCTACTAAAAGCAAAGTAGACGAAGCTATGGACGCTGTTGGTAAAAAAGCTGACGAGCTGAAAGATGCTACAGCTGAAGCCGCTAAAGACGTAGGCGAAGCCATTGAAAGTGGCACTGCTAAAGCTGACCAAGCAATCCAAAATGCTGTTGGTAATGGCGACAAAAAATAATCCTGTATTTTTGCAGGAATAGAAAATGGCTGCCCTAGGCGGCCATTTTTTTATACACTGGTGCCATTGCAATATGAATCAAAGGAATAAGCATGAATCCTCGTACCGATTGGTTGAATGATCTACAGAAAAACGTGTCTGACCTTATCGCCAAAAGCCCGGCGGCAGACATAGAAAAGAATGTGCGTGCGATGATGACTCAAGCTTTTTCGCGCATGGATTTGCTGACTCGTGAAGAGTTTGATACACAAAGCGCTTTGTTGGATCGCGCCTTGCAACGTATTGCAGCGCTGGAAGCGCGCGTGCAGGTGTTGGAAGACGCTGCAGTGAGTAAATAAGCAGTTAGATAGGTAACACGACGGATGGCTAAACAGGTGAGCATCCGTACGTGATGAAGCGATGTAGCGGCACACTTGAACTTTGGTTTTTGGGTGTGCGCTATGTCGTTGGCAGTAGTGAATAGTTGTGTCCTGATGGGCATGCAACCTCACGCCGTACAGGTGGAAGTACATATAGGGGCGGGGCTACCTGCTTTTAGTGTAGTGGGTTTACCTGATACTGGCGTTCGAGAAAGTCGTGAAAGGGTGCGTTCAGCCCTACAAAGTAGCGGTTTTAATTTTCCTGTAGCACGTATTACGGTGAATTTGGCGCCTGCCGATTTACCTAAAGACGCTGCGCATTTTGATTTGCCTATTGCGATGGGCATTTTGTTGGCATCAGGCCAATTGGCAGTGGAAAGCGAGCACTCGCCTTCGGTGCCGTTATGCATAGACCATTATATGTTTGCCGGTGAGTTGTCACTCACTGGGGCGTTGTTGCGTTTAGCGGCGCCTGTGGCCGTGGCGTGGAGTGCAGCAAAGTTGGGGTTTAGGCAGGTAATTGTGCCGCAAGTATGTGCAGAGACCGCGGCCCAAGTAAGTGACGTGCAAGTCTATGGGGCAAGTAGTTTGCATCAACTGGTAGAGGCGTTGCTTACGCATGAGCTCATGTGTGTGTTGCCAGAACAAGCACTCATGCCAGACTCTGCTTCTGTGAGGCTATGCATGTCAGACGTGAAAGGGCAGCAGCAAGCAAGGCATGCCATAGAGATTGCTGCAGCGGGTAGGCACAATGTGCTGCTACGTGGCACGCCCGGCGTGGGTAAGAGTATGTTGGCGCAACGCTTAATTACTGTATTGCCAGAGCTATCAGAGTCTCAGCGTTTGGATGTGGCGGTATTGGCTGGTGTCGCAGGTAGGTCTGAGCCGGTAGATGCGTTGCCACCTTTTAGGTCTCCACATCACTCGGCATCGACCGTGGCGTTGGTAGGAGGTAGCTCACCACCTAAGCCTGGCGAGATCTCGTTGGCACATCACGGTGTATTGTTTCTGGATGAGGTGGCGGAATTCGCTGGGCGCGCGTTGGAGGCTCTGCGTGAGCCTTTAGAAACCGGTGGAATTACTATTGCTAGAGCGGGGCGCAGTGTATGGTTTCCGGCAGACTTTCAATTGGTGGCAGCGATGAACCCTTGTCCGTGCGGATGGTTGGGGCATGCGGTACAACATTGTCTGTGCACGCCTGAGCGTATAGAGCGTTATAGAGCCAAATTATCAGGGCCTTTCATGGATAGGTTGGATTTATGCATCAATTTAAAGGTAGAGGCCGACGTGTTGGATGCTACTGCTGTGATGGAAAGTTCAGTGCAAATACGTAAGCGAGTGGAGTGTGCTCAGGTGATACAGCATCAACGGCAAGGTTGTCTAAATAGCCGGCTAGATGATGAGGGTGTGGCGCTTTATGCGGTATTGGGTGGTGATGCAGAGTACTTGTTGCGTCAGTGTGTAAGGCGTTGGGGGTGGTCTGGGCGCAGCGTGCAGCGGGCCAGAAAAGTGGCACGTACTATTGCTGATCTGGCAGGGGTAGAGCATATACAAACCGAGCATCTGGCGATGGCCATACAATATCGTGGTTAAAGTTTGAATTGGCTAGACATTTTTTCGGTATCTTTCTATAATTATTAGCTTTTCAAGGGTTTGGCTTTGGCCAATGTGGTTCCCCTAGAAAAAACAATAAGTGTCATGTCGGTTATCAAGTACAGCGCTATCAGTTTGGTTCTGTCACCGCCAGTCACAACTTTACTAGAGTGTCATCATGCCTAAAATGAAAACGAAAAAAAGTGCTTCCAAGCGCTTTATTGTTCGTGGTAGTGGCTCCATTAAACGGGGTCAGGCGTTCAAGCGTCACATCCTTACCAAGAAAACTACTAAAAACAAACGTCAATTGCGTGGTGCAGTTGAAGTTCATAAATCTGATGTGTCCGCTGTAAAAGCGATGCTTCCTTTCGCCTGATAACGGAGAACTACTACTATGTCACGTGTTAAAGGTGGTGTAACAGCCCACGCTCGTCATAAAAAGGTTTTGGCTGAAGCCAAAGGTTTCCGTGGTCGCCGCGGTACGTCTTATCGCGTAGCCAAACAGGCTGTGATGAAGGCCGGTCAATATGCATACCGCGACCGTCGTAATCGCAAACGTGTATTCCGCGCACTGTGGATTGCTCGTATCAACGCAGCATGCCGTGAGTTGGGTGTAACATACAGCCAGTTTATCGCAGGCATGAATAAAGCTAATATCGAGTTGGATCGTAAAGTTCTGGCTGATATGGCTGTAAATGACAAAGCAGGCTTCGCCGCTGTGGTAGCTCAGGCTAAAACCGCTCTGGCAGCTTAATCGGCTTATCGTCGTTTAGTTTAGATGGCAAACGGGGCTCTGCATGGGCTCCGTTTGTTTTTGGTAAAGGCAAAACACACCATGACGTTCTCTGTAGAAGATTTTATTGCGCGTGCTCAGTCTCAATTTGCTGAGGCTCAGGATGCTGCATCGCTGGAAAATGCTAAAGCCCGCTTTTTGGGTAAACAAGGCGAAATCACAGCATTGCTGAAAGGGCTAGCAACCTTGTCTCCCGAAGAAAAAAAAGAAGAAGGGGCAAGAATTAATCAGTTAAAACGTCAGGTTGAAGATTTATTAAATGCTCGCCGTGCTGAATTGGCACAGGCTGAGCTGAACAAAAAACTGACAGCAGAAGCTATCGATGTCACGTTACCCGGTCGTGGTCGCGCGATGGGTGGTATTCACCCCGTGATCCAAACGTGGCAACGTGTAGAGCAGATTTTTGGTTCTATTGGCTTTGGTGTGGCGAATGGCCCCGAAATCGAAAATGACTGGACTAACTTTACTGCGCTAAACAGCCCGGAAAATCACCCAGCACGTTCCATGCACGATACTTTCTACATCGACATGAACGATGAGAAAGGTCAGCCGCTGTTGCTGCGTACTCATACCAGTCCTATGCAGGTGCGCTACGCACGTATGCATAAACCCCCAATTAAAGTGATTGCTCCAGGCCGCACCTACCGTGTGGACAGCGATGCAACACACTCGCCAATGTTCCACCAAGTGGAAGGTTTATGGATTGCTGAAGATATTTCTTTTGCTGATCTTAAAGGCGTGTATACCGACTTCTTGCGTACCTTCTTTGAAAGCGATGATTTAGTGGTGCGTTTCCGCCCATCTTTCTTCCCTTTCACTGAACCTTCTGCTGAAATCGACATGATGTTTACCAGTGGTCCTAACCAAGGTAAATGGCTGGAGATTTCCGGTTGCGGACAGGTGCACCCCAACGTAGTGCGTAATTTTGGACTAGACCCTGAGCAATACATTGGTTTTGCTTTTGGTTCCGGCTTGGAACGCCTGACGATGTTGCGTTATGGTGTTAACGACTTGCGTCTGTTCTACGAAGGTGATTTGCGTTTCTTGCGCCAATTCGCCTGATAAGACACTGAAGGCCCTTCACCTCCAAACGCTACGGCAACTTTTTACGCTTACGTATTCATCATGTTAATTTCAGAATCCTGGCTTCGTTCTTTTGTTAATACCACTTTGGATGCCGATGCACTGGCTCATCAGTTGACCATGGCAGGGCTAGAGGTAGAGGACGTCTTTACCGCAGCGCCCGCTTTTACTGGTGTAGTGGTAGGGCATATTGTTGAAGTGGCTCCTCACCCAGATGCAGACCGTTTGCGTGTGTGCAAAGTGGACGACGGCTCAGGCGAGTTGCTGCAAATTGTGTGCGGTGCACCGAATGCAGCACAAGGTTTGCGCATTCCAGTGGCACGTATTGGTGCAGAATTGCCAGGTGGCATGACCATAGCTGCTGTAAAAATGCGCGGTGTACCGTCTGCCGGTATGTTGTGCTCTGCACGTGAGTTGGGTTTATCTATCGACCACGAAGGCCTGATGGAGCTACCCGTTAATGCGCCAGTGGGCACAGACATTCGCGAATACCTAGACCTAGACGACACCGTCTTCGAGCTGAAAATGACACCTAACCGTGCAGACTGCTTGTCTGTATTGGGTGTGGCGCGCGAAGTAGCGGCGCTCAATGAATTACCTTTAAACGTCCCTAGCTGTGAGCCAGTGGCGGTTAGCATTAACGATCACGTTGCTGTAGACGTGCAAGCGCCTGATTTATGTGGCCGTTTTGTAGGTCGTGTGATTAAGGGTGTGAATGCACGTGCTGAAACACCGGACTGGATGAAGCGCCGTTTGGAGCGTTCCGGTCAGCGTCCAGTGTCTGCATTGGTAGATATCTCCAACTACGTGATGTTGGAACTGGGGCGTCCTTCCCACGTATTTGATTTGGCTAAGCTGCAAGGCGGTTTGGAAGTACGTTGGGCTAAAGAGGGCGAAAAATTAGAACTGCTAAGCGGCAAAGTCATTGATCTGAACGAAAAAGTGGGCGTGATCGCTTGCAACGGTAAGATCGAAAGCTTGGCAGGGATCATGGGCGGTGAGGACACTGCGGTAACTCTGGACACTACAGATGTGTTCTTGGAGTCAGCATTCTGGTGGCCAGAAGCCATCATGGGGCGTGCACGCGAATACAAATTCTCGTCTGACGCCAGCCACCGTTTTGAACGTGGTGTAGATTTCGATCACATTACTGAGCACGTAGAGCGCATCACAGCGTTGATCTTAGAGATTTGTGGTGGCCAAGCAGGCCCGGTCGATGATATTCAGTGCAAGCTGCCTACACGTGCTCCGGTAGCTATGCGTTTGGCACGTTGCCATAAAGTGTTGGGTGTACCTGTGTCCGAAGAAGAAGTGACACGTATTTTCCAACGCTTGGGCTTCGAGTTCCAGTGCAAAGATCAGGTGTTTACGGTTGTGCCACCTAGCTACCGTTTCGATATGCAGATCGAAGAAGATCTGATCGAAGAAGTGGCGCGTATCTATGGTTTTGAAAATCTGCCGGATGTGCCACCTGTGGCGCGCGCCGCCATGTACGAAAAACCAGAGTCCTTGCGTGGTCCTCACGCATTGCGTGCCAATATGGCTGCGTTGGATTTTCAAGAAGTCATTAACTACTCATTCGTAGAAGAAGAGTGGGAAAAGAATTACCACGGTAACCAAGACCCCGTACGCTTGTTGAACCCTATCGCTAGCCATTTGGCCGTGATGCGTTCTTCGTTGTTGGGTGGTTTGCTGGCCAATATCGAGTACAACGCTAAACACCGTCAACCACGTGTGCGTGTATTTGAGTTGGGCCGTGTATTCCGTCGTGATGCCAGTGTCCAAAGCGGCGACTTGGAAGTAGCAGGTATTTGCCAACCTACACACTTGGCAGGTGCGGCATGGGGCCAAGCTTTCCCAGAACAGTGGGGTATGGCGAAGCGACACGTTGACTTCTTTGACGTCAAAAAAGATGTGGAAACGCTGTTCGGCACTAAAGCTCAAGATTTGCGTTTTGTGGCTGCTGAACATCCGGCATTGCACCCAGGCCGTAGCGCACGTATTGAGCTGGACGGCAAAGCCGTAGGTTTTATTGGCGAAGTGCACCCAGCATGGTTGCAAAACATGGACATTGCTACAGCACCAGTGGTATTTGAGGTGGATGTAGAAGCGTTGTCACACAAAGATTTGCCAGAAGCTAAACCCTTGTCCAGACAGCCCGTAGTGCAGCGTGACTTGGCATTCTGGGTGAACAGTCAAGTTAGTTACCAAAGCTTGGTGGATACCTTGCAAGAAACCGTGCGCCAGCATGAAAATCTTGCTATCGTTAAGGATATTCGCTTGTTCGATATTTGGCGCGATCCAGCAGACCCTGCTGAGCAGAGTTTGGCCATGCGTTTCTGGCTGCAATCGCCTGACAGTACACTGGACGACGCTACAGTAGAACAAGCAATGCAACAGTTGTTAAAAGCGCTGGTTGATAATCACCAAGTACGTCAGCGCGCATAAGGAAAGGGGAGAGGTATTCATGAATGTCAGCAGCACGCTTACTAAAGCAGAACTGACCGAATTGTTATTCGACCACGTGGGGTTGAATAAGCGGGAAGCAAAAGACATTGTTGATACGTTTTTTGCCGAGATTCGCAATACGCTGGAACAAGGTGATGAAGTGAAACTGTCTGGGTTTGGTAATTTCCAGGTGCGCAATAAACCACCGCGCCCTGGCCGTAACCCAAAAACCGGCGAGGTGATTCCTATTTCAGCTCGCCGTGTAGTGACATTCCATGCCAGTCAGAAATTGAAAGCGGTAGTGGAAGATGTAGAACAGGTGGTTGAAGCCTGATCGCAGGTCCATGCTTTTTGTCTCTCGCATTGATTAAGAACTCATCATGACGAATGTAGAAAATACGGCAAATCTGCCTCCTATTCCCGCCAAACGCTATTTCACTATTGGTGAGGTAAGCGAGCTGTGTTGTGTGAAGCCGCATGTATTGCGGTACTGGGAACAAGAGTTCATGCAACTAAAGCCGGTAAAGCGTAGAGGTAATAGACGCTACTACCAGCACCACGAGGTATTGCTGATTCGTCGTATTCGTAAACTGCTGTACGAAGAAGGTTTCACTATCAGCGGTGCGCGTAATCGTTTGGGTGATGGCGTGGAAGTTCCTTACGATAGCGAGGCAGCGGTTCGTTTAAGTGGTGTAGAGCTACAAGGCTTGCGCCAAGAGTTGGAAAACGTTGCGAATGCGTTGGACCATGTGCTGACTAAAACAGCAACCGCGCATTAAAATGGTTTTCTGAGTACAAAAAAGGGTCCGGCTTTTAGCCGGACTTTTTCTATGCAAAAAACATGTATACGACAACTAGCGCTAGCGGCGCTGCTAGAGCCAGATCCACAAAAAAAATCTGAATTAGTACGTCACATACAAGGCATTCAAACGCCGTTGGTAGACACTGCTGCATGTTATGAGGCACCAGCTGGTGTGCCAGGCAGACCTGATGCGCCACGCATTGTGCCACCTCAAAATGTGCCGCATCGCGGGCTGGGGTCGGTAGAGGGCAGGGCGGGTCTATTACATGCATTGGCACATATTGAATTCAATGCCATTAATTTGGCGTTAGATATCATGTGGCGATTCGCAGGTATGCCTGAGGCATTTTATGGTGGATGGCTTAACGTGGCTGCAGAAGAGGTTTACCACTTCAACTTGCTGCGTGATTACTTGCGTGAGCTGGGTTTTGATTACGGGGCTTTCCCTGCGCATGATGGCTTATGGGATATGGCTGCACGCACAGAGGACGATTTATTAGCGCGGTTAGCCTTGGTACCTAGAACCTTAGAGGCTAGAGGCTTGGATGCCTGCCCAATTGTGCGTAATAGGCTAGCTCAAGTGGGTGATGAAAAAGGCGCGGCAATTTTGGATATTATTTTGCGTGACGAAGTAGGGCATGTGGCGCTAGGTAATTATTGGTACCGTTGGCAATGCTCGCAGCAGGATGTAGACCCCATTGCTATGTATCCAATCATGGCCGAGAAATTTCGTGCCCCTACACTAAAAGGGCCGTTTAATATCCCAGCACGTCTTGAGGCTGGTTTTGAGCAGGCGGAACTAGACTGGCTGGAACAGCAGGATACCGCCCGAAAGCGTAATCGCTAAAACGACAATAGCCGTTTATGAGGCCTCACTGGCAGTGCCGGGGGCTTGCATGGGCGGTACTTCACCAAAGCGCACAATACGCCCAATAAACAGTACTGGACCTTGCGGTTGCCCGGCTGCTGCACCTTGGGCATTTTCTAATGTGATCTCAAATACCTGATCGTTCTCGATCGTGCCTATGAGAGATACGGGCAGTGCTACAGGCTTGTTAGGGTCAATCAATCCTAACGAGGTGGGCTTTGGATCAAAAGGGCGCTGTGTCCAAAGTTGAGCGCTTTGATTGGCATCCAGTTGTGTGTGCACTTTAGGTTCTAGTAGCAGATTGCCCTCAGGGTCAGAGGTCATAACCCAGCCTGGCGTGGAAGATTGACCAGGAGCCATCAAGATAGCGCCATAGCGTGGTGCCATTTCAATCACAGTGATGGGCGGCTTGGTAGGCAAAAGACTAATCACAATCAATGCCACGACAACCACAGCCAAAGCGATGGCCGCAATGCGCCATGGTTTAGACAGCTTCAGTGTGAAAGGTTTTTTGGTTTTGGCTGGTTTCTCTTTTTTAACGCGTGTTTCAGCGCGGGGTTCATCACGTTGGGCGGTGAAGCTTTCTGTGGGAACTGGAGAGAAGTCATCGTGCGTACTGCTGGCAGCAGTAGGTGCTGCATCATAGCGCTGGTTGTCGTAGTTAGGCTCGTCATCCCGTGCAGAAAAACTGATGTGATGTAGATCGTCAACAGCTTCGGGTTCAGGCTCAACAACTGCTGCGGTTTCTTGTTCTTTTGCAGGGATTGCAAACGTTGATGCCACGTCAGCACGGTACAGTTTTGGTTGAAAGTGCTGATGATCTGATGTTTGGTCAACGGTCAACGCAATGGGGTTTAGCCCCAGCATTTCCTGTATACGTATGAATAGCGTTTCGGAAGGTGGTTGTTGTTGCGGTAACAAATCACACAAGGCAATCAAGTCTTGTTCCCAGCTTAGAGCATCGTGCGCAGCTTGGTCATCATGTTGCAGTAAAGATTGTATGGATTTTTGCTCAGCATCGGAAAGCAAACCCAAGGTGTATTCAGCAATTTGTAGCTGTTGTTCATCCAGCGAGGTGCTTTGGCCGTGCAGTAGTTTACGCAGCAAGGCAATGCCTAAGCGGGTGCGTCTACGTAATTGACTGACTGGCGTATTTTCTATCTGAGCGATGTCCGCATAGTTTTTGCCTTGCAGATAAGCCATCAGCACTACCTGTTTGGAGGTTTGATCCAAACGAGGAAAGTAGGCCAGTAGCCCACTGCTGTAACGATGTCCTGGGGTGCTGCTAGGTAAGTCTCCCGCGCTGGCGCCGCGTTGTTGGTGTGCACGAGCACGGTAACGCAAGATGCTGTATACCCACGCTTGAGCACTGCCTAGCGATGTGTCAAAGCCCAACGAGTTTTTCCACGCTAGTACAAATGTTTCGCAAGCAAGGTTTTCTGCTGCAGAAGGGCTGCCCAGCATAGACAGGGAGTATGCCATGATGCGGGGCATTTCTTGTGTGTAAAGGTCAGCAAAAGCGCGTTGGTCGCCTTTGGCACAAAGCTGCAAGGCGGTGTTGAGATCGACGTGACGGGAAACCATGGGAGATGCTGCGTGCCAGAAAATGTAAACGAAACATCTATTGTAGGGGAAACTGTTGTTTAAAAGTGCTAAATCTTGTGCTGGGTGGGGGTAACAGTGATCTGTCTACCTAGGTGATTTGACGCATATAGTACCAAAGCAGTACCATATCCTTATTTGAGGCTTGCAAGAGATCGCGATATGCTGCGGATCAGCAAAATTATAGACTACGGAACCCTTGTTCTGACCCACATGGCGGGAGACCCCAACCGTGTGTTCAGCGCATCGGAGCTCGCTACACTACTGGGGTTGGGGCAACCTACAGTCAGTAAAGTGTTGAAGCTGCTAAGTCAGGATGAGCTGGTCATCAGTACTCGCGGTGCGCGTGGTGGTTATACGCTCGCGCGGCCAGCTAATGAAATTAGCGTTGCTCAGATTATTGATGCTCTGGACGATCAGCCTTTCGGTATTACCGAATGTGTGGCGACTCCAGGCGCCTGTAATGTGGAATCAGATTGCCACATTCGTAGCAACTGGCAACGAATCAACGATATTGTACGTCGAACGCTGGAAGATGTCAGCGTCGCAGATATGATTCGGCCTTCGCCCTCAGAATTCCCTCTTAAACGCACGGTCTTGCAAGACCAAACACCCTTCACAGCACGCACTTCCAAAGTGGAGCTTTCTTGAATGAGTACTGTCAACGAACACCTCGATACGTTTCTCGATAGAGAATACGAAGCAGGTTTTGTGACGGATATTGAATCTGTCATCATCCCTAAGGGGCTAAATGAAGATACCATCCGCCTGATTTCTGCGAAAAAGCAGGAGCCTGAGTTTATGCTCGAATGGCGTTTGGCTGCCTATCGTCAATGGTTGGAAATGAAGGCGCCGACGTGGTCGGTGGTGAATTATCCGCCTATAGACTTCCAAGACATCAGCTATTACGCGGCCCCAAAAAGCAAAGATGATGGCCCTAAAAGTCTGGATGAAGTCGATCCGGAATTGCTGCGTACCTACGAAAAACTAGGCGTACCTCTGCATGAGCGTGCACGTTTGGCAGGTGTGGCAGTAGATGCGGTATTTGACTCCGTGTCCGTGGCGACCACCTTTAAAAAGCAGCTAGAAGACGTAGGCGTTATTTTCTGTGCCTTCTCTGAAGCCGTGCATAAATACCCCGAGCTGATTCGTCAGTACTTGGGTACCGTAGTTCCTACTACGGATAACTTCTATGCAGCCTTGAACTCTGCAGTGTTCTCCGATGGTTCGTTTGTGTTTGTGCCTAAGGGTGTACGTTGCCCAATGGAACTCTCCACATATTTCCGTATTAATGCGGCCAATACAGGGCAGTTCGAGCGCACACTGATTATTGCTGAGGAAGGTGCTTCGGTAAGCTACCTGGAAGGCTGTACGGCGCCCATGCGAGATGAAAACCAGTTGCATGCGGCAGTGGTTGAACTGGTCGCGTTGGATGATGCAAGCATTAAATATTCCACCGTGCAAAACTGGTACCCCGGCGATAAAGATGGGGTAGGTGGCATTTACAACTTTGTGACGAAGCGTGGCGAATGCCGCGGCCCACGTTCACGCATCTCTTGGACTCAGGTAGAAACAGGGTCTGCAATCACTTGGAAATACCCAAGTGTGGTCTTGCGTGGTGATGACTCCGTAGGCGAGTTCTACTCGGTAGCGTTGAGTAATCACCGTCAGCAGGCAGATACCGGTACCAAAATGATCCATATGGGTAAGAACACCCGTAGCACCATCATTTCTAAAGGTATTTCGGCTGGTGAAGGTATGAACACGTACCGTGGTTTGGTGCGCATTACCCCTAAAGCAGAAAATGCCCGGAATTTTACCCAGTGTGACTCCTTGCTGATTGGTAAGCGCTGTTCAGCTCACACCTTCCCAACTATGGAAGTGCAAAACCCTACCGCTAGTGTAGAGCACGAAGCAACCGCATCTCGCATTGGCGAGGATCAGTTGTTCTATGCCATGCAGCGTGGGATTTCAGCTGAAGATGCCGTTTCCATGATCGTGAACGGTTTTTGCAAGGATGTTATTAAAGAGTTGCCAATGGAATTTGCAGTCGAGGCCCAAAACCTGCTCGGCGTAAGTTTGGAAGGCAGTGTAGGTTAAGGAGAGCTTCATCATGTTGAGTATTAAAGATTTACGTGCTTCTATTGAAGACAAACAAATTTTGCGCGGTCTGAATCTGGAAGTTAAAGCGGGTGAAGTCCATGCCATCATGGGCCCTAATGGCTCCGGTAAAAGTACGTTGTCGCAAGTGTTGGCGGGTCGTGATGACTACACTATCAACGGCGGCTCGGTAGAGTTTGATGGTCAAGATTTGTTGGACATGGCCATTGAAGAGCGTGCCCGCAATGGTGTGTTCTTGGCTTTCCAATACCCCATCGAGATTCCTGGCGTGTCTAACGCTTACTTCCTGCGTGCATCCTTGAACGCTATTCGCCGTCAACGCGGTGAGCCTGAGTTGGATGCCATGGATTTCTTGAAGCTGGTTAAAGCTGAAATGAAAACCGTAGGGATGCGCGAAGAGTTCTTGTACCGCTCTGTGAACGAAGGCTTCTCTGGCGGCGAGAAAAAACGTAATGAAGTTCTGCAGATGAGTCTGTTGGAACCTAAACTGGCCATTCTGGACGAAACTGACTCCGGTTTGGATATTGACGCGCTGCGTGTGGTGGCTGATGGTGTGAACCGTCTGCGTGCACCTGATCGCGCCATGATCGTGATTACTCACTATCAACGTCTGTTGGATTACATTGTTCCTGATCACGTACACGTTTTGGCTAATGGTCAGATCATCAAGTCTGGCGATGCTAGCTTGGCGCTGGAACTGGAAAAACGCGGTTACGGCTGGGTAAAAGAATTGGCTGCGGAACAGGCTGCTAAAGGAGCCGCTGTATGAGCAAGCTCCCTGCATGGGTCACGGAGTATGCGCAGACACTGGCAGAAGCACCCGCATGGCTAAATAGCCAGCGACAGCAGGCCTTGGAGCGTTTTGCAGCAGAAGGTTGGCCAACCACCAAACAAGAAAATTGGCACCACACCTCGTTGGCATTTCTGGAGCAAGCTGCTTACCAGCGTCCAGTCAGTGCTGATGCGGCCGCACAAGTTAAAGCGTTGCAACACGCTGAAACTGGCTACTGGTTAGTGTTTGTAGATGGCAAGTATGCAAGCCAGTTGTCGCAACTGGATAACGTACCTGCTGGTGTGACACTGGGCGCATTGGCTGCTCAGCTAAATGATGTCGATCTAGAACAGTACTATGGTGCAGCAGATGCTGGTACCAGCGTTAGCGCATTGAACTTGGCATTGGCGGAAGACGGTGCTTATGTGCACGTCGCTAAAGGCGTCATGCTAGAGCAACCAGTGCACGTAGTATTCATGAATACGGTGGCACAAGGTGCTAGCTTCCCACGTAACGTAGTGCGTTTGGACGCGGGTGCAGTGGCGACTGTAGTCGAGCATCATGTCAGCCTGAACGACGATGTGGCTTCACTGAATAACGTAGTAACGCAAGCGTTTGTGGCAGCAGATGCGAACCTGACCCACCTGAAATTCCAGCAAGAAAACACACAAGCGTTGCACTTGGCTGATATCAGTGTGACACAGGAAAAAGCCTCGCGCTTTGAGTCGCACTCGTTGTCCTTTGGTGCTAAGTTGGCACGTCACAATATTCGTACCACATTCTTGGGCGAACGTTGCGAGACACTGTTCAACGGGTTGTACTACGTTGATGGCAAACGCCATGTAGACCACAACACGGTTATTGACCACGCAGTACCTAACTGCATTAGCCACGAATACTATCGCGGTATTTTGACTGATATGGCTCGCGGTGTGTTTAGCGGCCGTATTGTGGTGGGCAAGGGCGCAGATGGCACTGATGCTATCCAACGTTCAGACAGCTTGTTGTTGTCCAAACTGGCACGTAGCGATGCTCGTCCAGAGTTGGAAATCTACGCTGATGACGTGAAATGTGCGCACGGTGCTACCGTGGGTCAGCTAGACGAAGAAAGTCTGTTCTACCTGCGCTCTCGCGGTCTGAGTGAAGAAGAAGCCCGCAACCTGCTGATTTATGCGTTTGCAGCCTCCAGTTTGGAGCGCATACGCAATGATGCTCTGCGTGCTCGAGCAACCGCTAGTATTTCTGCCTTGCTGCCCGGCGGCTTGGCTTTGGTTGAGGAATAAATGATGAGCGCTTCTGCCGTTACTGAAATCAAACTGGATGTGCAAGGGGATTTTCCCATTCTGCAGCACCCCATCCGTGACAAGCGACTGGTGTATCTGGATAACGGAGCCACCACGCAGAAACCTCAGTGTGTTATTCAGGCTGAGCGCGAATTCTACGAACGCGAGAACGCCAATATACACCGCGGTGTGCATTGGCTCTCGCAGCACGCTACCGACTTGTACGATCGCAGTCGTGAGTGCACACGTGCATTTTTGAATGCGGCGCGTACAGAAGAGATCGTTTTCACCAGCGGCACTACTGATAGCATCAACTTGGTAGCGGCGACGTGGGGGCGTGCCAACATTAAGGCGGGCGATGAAATTTTGCTCACCATGTTAGAGCACCACTCCAATATCGTGCCGTGGCAGTTGTTGGCTGAAGAAAAAGGTGCTGTGATCAAAGTTGTGCCTATGCTAGAAGACGGCACCTTGGATCAGGCTGAGTACAGTCGTTTGCTAAGTCCACGCACAAAATTTGTGGGGCTTGTGCATGTGTCTAATGCGTTGGGTACCGTGAACCCCGTGAAAGAGATGATTGCGCAAGCGCATGCCGTGGGTGCGGTAGTGTTGTTAGATGGTGCTCAGGCTGTGGCGCACCAAGTGGTAGATGTACAAGATTTGGATTGTGATTTTTACGCCTTTTCGGGCCACAAAATCTACGGTCCTACCGGTGTAGGCGTGCTGTACGGTAAATACGCGATTTTGGATGCTATGCCACCTTGGAAAGGCGGTGGCGACATGATTCATACCGTGAGCTTTTCGGGCAGCACCTTTGCGCCAGCGCCACAACGCTTTGAAGCTGGTACGCCTAATATTGCGGGTGTGGTGGTATTGGCTGAGGCCTTGAAGTACGTACAACGTATTGGTTTTGATGCCATTACCGAGCACGAGCAAGCGCTGCTGGCCTATGCTACTGAGCAATTGCAAGCGTTGTCTGGCATCAAAATCATTGGTACAGCGCCGCATAAAGCCGGTGTGGTGTCATTCATGGTGGATGGCATACACCCCCACGACTTGGGCACGATCTTGGATATGGATGGCGTAGCCATTCGTGCTGGGCATCATTGCGCAATGCCGTTGATGACTGAACTGGGTATTCCCGGTACCGCTCGTGCGTCCTTTGGCGTGTACAACACATTTGCCGATGTAGATGCATTGGTAGCTAGTTTGAAAAAAGCACAGAAACTCTTTGGGGTAAGTGATGAGTAATGCATTTGATGGTCTGCGCGAACTCTATCAAGAAGTAATTTTTGACCATAACCGCAATCCACGAAATTTTAAGGCGTTGGATCCTGCTACACATCAGGCTGATGGGCATAACCCGTTGTGTGGTGACCAGTTGACTGTTTATGCGCGTCTGAATGACGAGGGCATCGTAGAAGAAGTGAGCTTTATTGGTCACGGCTGTGCGATCTCTAAGGCATCGGCCTCGTTGATGACTGAAGCTTGCAAAGGTAAAAGCAAGGCAGATGTAGAGCAACTGTTTGAAGATGTGCATGCCATGTTGACCCAAGAACACCCTGATCGAGACTTGGATAAACTGGAAGTATTGTCTGGCGTGAAAGAGTTCCCTGCACGTGTGAAGTGTGCATCTTTGGCTTGGCACACTTTGCATAATGCTATTTCCAAAGCCCAAGAAACCGCGAAGACAGAATAGGGGCAGACGTTGAGTTACTTCGACCGTGAAGATGTAGTAGTAAGTCGTGATTGTCCGGCTGTAACCATTCCTTATGGCTCACCGGTCACTATTGAAGCAGGTTGCATGGCAACCATCACGCAGCGCTTGGGTGGTAGTTTTACCGTCTTGGTAGAGGGCAACCTGTACCGTGTAGAAGGCTCAGATGCTGATGCATTGGGTCAAGACGTCGTAGAGCGCGAGGTATTCGTTCCTGAGCAGCCATTGAGCGAGAAAACTGTAGAAGATGCTGCGTGGATCGTGTTAACGCAGGTGTTTGACCCAGAAATTCCCGTTGATATTGTGAACTTGGGTTTAGTCTATACCTGCGCAGTGAGCCAATTAGAATCTGGCAATTACGCAATTCGTATGGAAATGACCTTAACGGCTCCCGGCTGCGGCATGGGGACCATGATTGCGGACGAAGCTCGCTTTAAACTGCAATCTATCCAAGGCGTTGAGCAGGTAGATGTTGATCTGGTGTGGGATCCACCGTGGAGTCGCGACATGATGAGCGAATCCGCCCGATTACAGCTAGGTATGTTGTAATACTAAAAACCGAGTCGTAGACTCGGTTTTTTATTGTCAGAGGCAAACACTATTGCCTATCCCTAAAAGCAGCATAGGGATGGGAGGCTGTAGATCAGCAGTGTTGCGCAAATCAGTGCGCATAGCAGCGACGTGTTTGCGGAATTAACTACATAGGTGATGAAGGGGTTTGAATGCAGTACAGGCGGTTAACAGAACAAGAAGTAGATAAAGTGTGGGAAATTGAACGACGTGAAATCGTTCAACATGTCTACGTGATGGTAAATGACCGTTTGCAGCTACGTGAGCAGTTTTACGATACACGTGGGTGGCCAGAAGGTGAGGAACAAGAATATGGCCCGGTTTTGCGCGCTTGCTTTGAACGTGGTGGCCTTTTTCTAGGGGCTTTTGAGGGGGACGAGTTAGCCGCCGTCAGCGTGATGGATAGTCGTCCTGTCACGGATTACCCTAAGCTGCATCAGTTAGCATTTTTGCATGTGAGCCATAGCTGGCGAGGTCAGGGGCTAGCATCTGAACTGTACGGCCGTACTAGAGCTGAAGCCCAAGCGATGGGTATTGCAGGCTTTTATATTTCTGCTACATCGACACAGCGCACCGTTGAGTTTTACCTCAGTCGTGGCGCAGAGCTAAGTTTACCGCCGGATCGTGAGCTCTATGAAAAAGAGCCCGACGATATTCATTTAGCGCACTGGTTTTACTAGTACAGAGCCACTAGGTCGTTAGACGGTAGTGGCTTCATTAGCAGTAGAAGCAGGGCGTACGTCCACCATACCATTCACATGTTGTAGTTCATTCTGAGCAGCACGTAACAGTTGATCCTCAGCAGAGCCGGGCGTATCACTTTGCCATGCCTCTTTAGGAAAATCAGACGGTGTACCATGCGCTATCAGATCGGCAAGTTTCTGTATGTATTGCAAATCGTGTGTGCTAAGGTTGCCGGTGCTGTTGATGGAGTAAGTGGTGATGTTATTCGCCATACGTGCGGCGCTGGAAATGAGCGGAAACCATGACAGGGCTTCTTGGCTCGCTGGTGGCGGGTCAGAGAGCTGTTTCTGCAGGTTGGTACGTATGTTCGCTATTTGCCCATAGGCAGCATGGCGTGCACTATGTAATTGGTTTTTTTGCTCAGAGACATTAGGTTGCAGTAATGTGGCGCGCAAATAGTTGGCCAACGCTAATCGTATCTGCTGGAAGTTTTGGTATAGCTGACGGTGATTTGTTTTGGGCCACAATAAATAACCAAATACTAGGGCGATAGCACCGCCTAGCAAGGTGTCTTCAAAACGCAGTAACGCATAATTCACGCCATTTTTTTCGGGGCTTACGTAATCTATCAGCACAAGCACCAATGGGGTGATGATCAGAGACATCATGGCGTACGAGCGTTGTGACGCCCACGGTAAGACAAAGGCAAGCGCTGCCATAATGAGCACAAACAACGGGCCTGGGCTCACAAAATACAGAATTAGCCCGCCAATAATGACGCCAAAGCTAGTACCTATACTGCGTAGCATGCTGCGCGAAAATACCGAGCCCATATCAGGTTTCATAACGAGAATTACCGTCATGGGAATCCAATACCAGTGACTGTAGTCGTCTTTCCAGCGTAACGCGTAAGCAATAAAAGTACAGACGGCTAGCGCGGCAGCAGCCAGCAGCACTTCTCTACCAGGGCTAAGTTCGCCCAAAACAGCGGCCAGTTGTTTGCGTTTGGCGGCGGGTTGTGGCGCGGTAATACTGTTATCGGGTAGGGTGCTTGAACGTTGCCATAGAGTTTGAAATAGCTCGTTAGCGTCTTTGTTTAGGCTAGTGTTGCAACCCGGTGTTTCGTCAGCAACGGGAATATGCTTAGATTTAGAAGCATACGCCGTGGCAGCTTTCTGTAAGGTGGTTGCTATGGCGCTAAGTTGAGTACTGTCTGCGCAACCCACTATAGAGGCAAATAAACTATCAAAACGTTGCAGCACCGCGGCGGTGTGTTCAGACCCTAAGTTTCTGCCTTGCGACAATGAACGGGTGTGAAACATTAGTGTGTACAAGGTGTTTAAGTTAGTGGTGATCTGCTGTTCGTCTTGTTCTATAGGTTGCTTTTTGGCGCGATGTAACGCTAATAATGCCAGTGCGCGTAGTAGGTTTTCTGAGGCTTGATCCTCAGGTCTATGTCTGAGTATTAAGGCTTCTAAGCCTAATAAGGCAGCGTAAAACACAATACCTATAAATGCTAACAGCGCTACATGCCAGTAATGATTAATAGCAGGGTTCCCGACGGCGACAGTACCCATCATCAGCATCTGCATGGTGCCAATGGATAGTGCGGAGTTATAGCTACTTAAAATGGCCGAGATAAAAGCCAAGACAGTAAAGCACAGTATGACCACTTCCCATGGTAGATAGCTTAAATAGCCCAGCAATATACCCAGTAAACTGAGCGGCGTAGTGATTAGCATGCGCTGAAACTGGATATGGTAGGGGTTGTCGCGTTCCCCCCCCATTTGCAGTAGGAAGCCCATGGCTACCCAGAGATAAACGCCCAGTTCGCCAGAGAGCGTCCCTATGGCTAATGGCAGGCCTATGCCTAACGCTGCTCTGGTTGAGCGTGGCCAATTCCACTTAGCAGGTTGTAGGCGTGTTAACTGCCGTACCCATGCTACGGGGTGAGCAAAGGACGCAGGGCGAGGCTGGTTGGACTGCAAGGTTTTTGCCATCTACACAAAACCAGAAGGGTGAAAGCAGAGGCAGTAGCCCCCGTCGTAGTTAGAATGCTGCGAAGGTAGTCATCTCTGTTCTATAGCACACTCTGTGGCAAGCACAGTGGTTTGCTATAGAACAGAGTAATCAAGTTTTGTAGCGACGCAATGTTTGTAGATTTTGGTAACAATTAAGCGTAACTGTGCAAAACAGTGGCGGTCTGTGGCGTGAGCTAGGGAGCTAGGCCGCCTAATTCCAGCGTATGACGTAATGCATTCAGATTTTCTGGAGTGACATAAATAATGCCAGCACCCGGGGAATCTATTTCTGAGATCATGAGCAAAGCAAGTGAAATCAGTGCAGGCAGCAGCATGATTATGGTGTTGTTGCCATGAATGCCACGTATGTTGTGTCCTAGCAAGAAGTTGGAGCACACCGCGAAGAACAGCAGCAATACCCATGCAGCACCAGGTACTTGTCGTTGCCAACTGGACATGGTTTTTTGTTGAGCGGTATACAGCTCATTGCTTGCATTTAACGCTGTTACCATCACGGCATTAGGATTTTGCTGCGCCAGTTGGCTAATCAATTTCCACATATGGGTTTGCAGTTGAATGGCTTCTAAACGAATGTCTGCGCGGTTGTTCTCGTCGGTGGTTTCAAAAAACTGTATGCGTAGTGTCAGGTATTCTTGCAGCATAGCTTCTGCACGAGGTTGGTACTTTTCTTCCAGCACAGAAATGCGTTGAAAGGCATTACCAATGGCGATAGCTTCGTTTTCTTCTGCCTGTATACGGGCTTGATAACCGTTGATGGCAAACGAAAAAGTAAAGCCCACTAGCAAACCAAATAACGACAAAATGGCACCCAATACAATTTTCAACTCGTCGTCTACTGGTTGATCTTGTGCTTGACGCCGTTTACCAATGCGCTTGCCCAGAAAAGCTGCCCCCATCAGCAAAACAAGGGTAGACAGCATCAGCACGTAGTGGGCATAGTTGCCAGCCAAAAGAAATTCCATGTATGTAGGTGTGCGTGAGGTAAGAGTGTTGATAAGGAGTAGTTACTGTAAACGGCTGGACAGTGCTTGCTTCACAGAAAGCCATTCATGACTCAGGATGGAGAACACTACCGTATCTCGATAACCACCATTAGGCATTTTTTGATGATTGCGCAGCACACCATCTTGTTTGGCGCCAAGACGAGCAATGGCTTGTCTGGAGGCATGATTGTGCCAGTTGGTTCTAAACTCTACGGCAATGGCATCACAGCACTCAAAGGCGTGGGTAAGCAGCAGTAATTTGCATTCTGTATTAGTGGCGGTGCGTTGGCAGCGTTTGGCATACCAGGTATAGCCAATTTCTACTCGGTGATTCACCAGGTCGGCGTTGCACAAGCGAGTGCTGCCTACGATATCGCCGGTTGCGTTATCGATGACAGCAAATGGCAGCGACACCCCAGCGGCTTGGTCTGCAAATGCTTTGCTGAGGTAGGTGTCAATACTATCTGCGCTGGGTACGCTGGTAAACCACAGCGTCCAGAGCTCTCCATCACTGGCAGCTAACAATAACGCGTCGCGATCGCTGGGCTGAAGGGGGCGTAGTGTGACGGTTGTGCCTTGCAGTGTGACCGGGGTTAGCCAAGGTGATGTCGCAACCATGAATGTCTCCGTGTAAATTGGCTGGTGAAAGTCGCTGTTTTACACGCCTGGTTCGCAAAAATTGGCGGTGTATGACAACGTTTAGGATGAGCAACGTAGTATAAAACCACTCGCTATACAGTAGCTGAGGGCCGCCTCGTTCTATACTAGAAAGCTACAGTTTTAAGGAAAGCAGTATGGAAAGCGCGATGACCTTGCGTGGGACGCGTGTGTTGCTGCGCCCGTGGCGTACCGATGATTTGGCGGCATTTGCTCAGTTAAATGCCGATCCTGCCGTGATGGAGTTCTTTCCATCGGTGTTGGATACCGAGCAGAGCGATGATTTAGCAAGGCGTATACAAGCAGGCTTTGAGAACAACGGCTTTGGTTTTTGGGCAGTAGAAATACCCGGTGCGCTGCCTTTTGCGGGGTTTGTTGGGTTGTCTGTGCCCGGTAGTGCAGGGCTGCCTTTTATGCCTACTGTGGAAATAGGTTGGCGCTTATGTCAGCAAGCGTGGGGGAAAGGGTATGCGAGTGAGGCAGCACGCGTTGTGTTAGCGCATGCATTCACTGAGCTAAAACTACCGGAAGTGGTGGCGTTCACGACGCTAACGAATCTGCGATCGCAAGCGGTGATGCAGCGTATAGGATTGAGCTATGCCGAAGGCGAAGATTTCATGCATCCGGCATTGCCAGCAGATCACCCGCTGCGTCACCATGTGCTGTACCGGGTACAGTATGAGGACTGGTTAAAACAACAGTAGTGAGTGGCGTGTTGTGTTAGCATTGCAAGCGTATATCGAAATAGGCTTCACTTTCGCCTAGTTCTCGGAAGCCATCTGTTTGCGCTTGTGATGCGGCAGATAACCATTGTTTCACTAAGCTGATTTGTGAGTCGTTTAGCTCGTACTCTGAGGTTTCTTCGGCATTGCGCCAGGCTTGATAGGCTTGGATTACCGCATCTGGCCCGCCTAGTTTGCGTTCCAGTGTGCGTTGAAAGCGTGATTCAGCGTCGCGCTTATTGCGTTCAGCTAAGTCTTTTGGGGCATCTTCTAAGCGGATAATATATAGCATGGTAATCTCCTTAATGCTGTGTATTTATACAGTATATTTACGAAGATGATCAAGCGATTTTTGTGAAGTATGCGGTGTTTTTGATGCGTTGCCCCGCCTAGGGCAGGCAGAAGGCCGTAGTAATGCATGTATAATGCGCCATCACAACCCTTTCCTGAACTGCATCATGAAAAACCTGTTTTTAGGCATGTCGTTAGTGTGTGGCATCGTGTTAGCTGGCTGCACCACACAAGAAAAGAAAATCATCAAAGAATTAGAAGACATGCCTGGCGTTACATGCGATGTTAACGCGACAGACGGGTTAGACGATTGCCGTCCTGATAGCGTGCCGTTGTCAAATACTGGCGCTTGATTTCAAACAGGGTGTAGCAGCCTCTGGTCACTTGTAGTATGCGTAAGCTCTTTCAAAGCATAGAGTCACACTTGGTGGTGTGGGTGCTGTTGGTGGCTGTAGTGGGTTTACTGTGGCCTACACCGGGGCAGTGGTTAGCGCCCGGTATTAGTGCTTTGCTCGCGTTGTTAATGCTGGTTATCAGCTTAACCTTTGATGCGAGAGCCGTTACCGTCGTATTGCGCCACCCAGCTAAGCAGTTTCTAGCGTTGTTCTTGGTCTATGTGCCCATGTCTCTAGTGGGTTGGCTGACTGGGCGCTGGTTTTTTGGGCAAGGGGCATTAGCCGACGGCCAAACCTTACTGGGTATATTGCCTACCGATGTTTCCGCGCCGTTATTGGTGTTGATGGCACAGGGAAACGTTGCCTTAGCGGCAGTCTTGAATGCTGTGAATACAGCCTTGGCCCCCTTTATCATTCCATTTTTATTCTTAGGACTCACCGGCGTGGAGCTGGATGTTCCGCTAGGGAATATTGTGGCTGAACTCGTTTTAATCGTATTAGTGCCCACGGTAGTGGGGGTAGGGTTACGGACACGATTCACGACAGCCGTAGCACGCTACGATTCGGTGTATGCCGGAGCAGGTTCGCTGTTGTATTTGCTGATTTTGTTGGCGGTGATCGGGCCTAATTCGCAAACGATTTTGGATTATGGTTGGTATGCTTGGGTGATTGCGGCAGCTGCGCTGTGCTTGAATCTGGTAGGGTACGCCGTGGGCATGTGCGCCAAAATCTGGATTACTGACAGGCAAGAGCTGATTGCCTATTTGTTTACCGTGAGTAAAAAAGAATTCAGCATTGCTGCCGCCTTTGTGGCAGCGTCTGGTTTGCCCTCTGAAATCGCTATTCCTGCGGTGTTTTTTGCCATTGTGCAGATGGTGACGTCACCGTTGGTTGCGAGATTATTAACTCGCCGCGCGCAGGCATAAGACATCCAGAGCTACGAGTGCTGTTGAGCAATATGCGCTATTTGTTGGCGTAACCAATGATGGGCCGGATCAGCGTCTCTACGTGTGTGCCACACTTGTACAAAGTTAAACGAGGCAATATCCAGCGGTGGAGCAAAGCTGCATAGTGGTGGGATCAGTCCTTCAGGACTCAGGTTTCCCTTCGCCACGGTCAAGATTAAATCGGTGCCAGCAATCAGGGTATTAGCAACGCCCCAGTGCGGCAACGACACCATCACGTGACGTTTGGCCCCCAGTGCTTGTAGGGCCACATCTATTTCATTGTTTAAATGCGGTTGCATGGCGACGCTCACATGGGGGCGTGAAAGCCATTCATCTAACGTCAGTGTACCTGTGCTGTTTAAGGTAGAGGCATCGGCTACACAGGTAAAGGCTTCTTCAAACAGTACCTGCTCTTTTAGGGCTGGTGTTACCCCCATGGGGAACACACCTAAAGCTATATCGACTTCCGCATCCATCACCTGAGCCAACATGGCTTCACGACTACCTTGGCTAATCAACAACTCAATATGAGGTGCTTGTTGGCGTAAGGTACGTACCAGCACGGGCAAAATAATGCGCGCGCCATAATCCGACATGGCTAGCCTAAAACTACGTGCTTCGTGTGTGGGATCAAAAGTAGGGGCTTGGAATAGGGTTTCAAGCTGATTGAGCGCCTGGCCTAGTAACGGCAGCAGATCCGTTGCTGTACTGGTCAGCGTGAGTTTGCCTGCCCGGCGCACCAATAAAGGATCATTAAAAATGCGGCGCAGATGGGCCAAGGCATGGCTCATGGCCGGTTGGCTTTTATGCAACCTGCTGGCAGCACGTGATACGTGCTTTTCTTCCAGTAAGGCATGTAGGCATAGCAAGAGGTTGAGGTCTATGCGACGTAAATTATTCATTGTAAGAATAATGATTACTAGATAATTAGAATTTCAATTCATATTATATATACATTAGACTGTATTCAACATATGAACATTCTGTAAGGGTCTAGAGCAAAATGAATGCTTCTCTCTATCATGCGTTGTTATTAGGTGCGGCGTTAATTGCCGGTGCGGTAGTGCCATTTCAGTCGGGTAGTAATGCGCTGTTGGGGCGCATGCTAGGGCATCCGCTGTGGGCGACGGTGACGTCCTTATGCGTGAGCTTACTGGCAGTGATACCGCTGTTGCTATTGTTCCGTGCGCCGCTTCCAAAGATAGAGCAAGCTTTGCAAGCGCCATTCTGGGTATGGACGGGTGGGTTATCTGGGGTGATATTTATTACCGCGGCGCTATTGATTACACCTAGACTGGGAGCTACCGGTTTTATGATCAGTGCCATTGCGGGGCAGATACTGGTCGCGATGTTGATTGATCACTTTGGGCTGATGGGTTTGCCTATCAAAGAAGTGAATGTAGGCCGTGTGATAGGTGTAGTGATGATTTTCGCGGGCGTTATGGTAGTGCAACGTTTTACTCCCTAGTGATATTCAAAGTGTGATGAGCGGGCTTTATAGCCCGCTTTTTTGTTTCTACCGCTGTACTTCGTGTGCTTTTGCGTACTGTAGTAGCAGCGCAATAACGACTGCATTGCGTGTTGTATTCCAGTTTTTTATTTGTTGTAATATAAACTGTTTGTATAACAACAGTTGGTGTGCATCATGAGTATGATCCAGGAATACGAGGCTTTCGGCTCGTTGTTAGGGCAGGTGACTCGAGTATGGCGTAAGACCATGAATGAAAGCTTGGTTGAGTTTGGTTTGACTGAAGGTACGTGGCGCCCACTGATTTATCTGTTCAGAGCTGTTGAACCGTTATCGCAAAATGACTTGGCTGAACTCATGGGTTTAGATAGGTCCTCCGTAGTGCGATTGCTAGATGTATTGCAGCACGCAGGATATGTCACACGACAGGAAGACACTCAAGATCGGCGTATTAAGCGTTTGCATTTGACGCAGGCCGGAACTGAGGTGGCATTGCAAGTTAAAAAGGCATCGCAACAGGTGCTGCAGCAAGTATTTGATGCTATCCCTGATGATCTGCTTTCCAGCACGCAGTCGGGGTTGCAGCAGATTTTGCAGCTACTTAGCCAACCTCGTTAAGCTTGCGGAGACTCGCCATGCGTACACTTAAACAGTGGCTCATCCCAGATGCGCACATGCCACCCTTGTGGGGGTTGGCTATGCTGACGTTTAGCGGCACGTTGGCCATGCATATCTTTGTGCCAGCATTGCCCGATGCGGCTGCAAGCCTAGCGGCTACACCTGCGCAAATGCAAATGACCATTAGTTTTTACATTGTAGGTTTGGCGGTGGGCCAGCTGATATATGGTCCTCTTTCAGACCGATACGGTAGACGAAAACCGTTACTGGTAGGGTTAGCGCTGTATATTTTGGCGAGTTTTTTTGCGCTATTTGTAGCTGGCGTAGAGAGCCTGATTGCGTTGCGTTTATTAGCTGCCTTGGGTGGTTGCGCGGGTATGGTGTTAGGGCGAGTCATTGTGCGTGACACCACACGTGTGGCCCAAGACGTGGCCAGCCGGTTGGCATTAATGAATGTGATGGTGGTGATAGGCCCAGGTTTAGCACCATTATTGGGTGGGGTACTGGTACACCATTTGGGTTGGCGTTCTGTATTCGTATTCTTGTGCTTGCTGGGCATTGCCAATATGGCCTACACCATTTTCCTGCTGCCCGAAACACGTCAGCCTTCCGTTCGCACACGTTCTGTGATGCGTGAATACTGGAGTTTGCTACGCTCGCCTGTGTTTTTAGGCTATGCCGTAGGTGGCGGTTTGGCGACCACGTCCATTTATGCGGTAGTGGCAGCAGCCCCGTTTGTGTTTATTGAGCAATTGCATAAGCCGGCCTCGGAAGTAGGGGGCTATTTGTCGTTAGTGATTGGGGCGATGGCCTTGGGCAACTTGTTGGCCCGGTTTTTGTTGCGCCGTTTACCCTTGCGTCAGGTATTACTGGGGGCGAATGCGCTGAGCATCGTGAGCGCTGTATTTCTGTTCGTAGTGTGTGTGAGCGTAGAGTTGAACGTAGGGTTATTTATCGGGCCTGCTATCGTGTTTTCCATTGCCGCTGGGTTGACCAGTCCTGCTGCCGCGACGCAGGTGATTAGCGTACAGCCAGAATTATCGGGTGCTGCCTCAGGATTGTATGGGTTTGGTCAAATGATGATAGGGGCCGTCTGTACTGTGGTGACGGGCTTAGGTGCAGACCATGCGCTGTTGGCTGCGCTGACCTTGCTGATTTCCAGTTTGGTAGGGCAGTTCGCGTTTAGACGTGCGTTGGCATAACGCGTTTATTAACGGCGTTGTGATGCGGTTTCTATGGTTCTGAAGGTGAGGTTGACGCGTGGCTGATGTACGGTACGTGTGGGCGGAAGGCGGTGCAGCCAATGCGTTTGCGTGATACCTGTCATGATCAATAAGCTGCCGTGCTCCAACACGATGGACTGTGTTTGCCCCGTGACTTTGTGCTTAAAACTGAACTTACGCTGCGCGCCTAAACTGAGCGAAGCAATAGCGCCATTTTTCTTTAGATCACGTTCGGCATCACTGTGCCACGCCATGCCTTCTTCACCTGAGTGGTACAAGTTGGCCAAGCAGGCGTTGTAGCACTCGCCACTCTGTGTTTCTACCAGCGCTTTAAGTTCTTCTAGAACAGGTGGCCATGGCAACGCCGTTTTGGTTTTTTTAGAATAGGTGTACTGAAACGGCTGATCGGCATACCAAGCCACTTTGCGTTTGGTGAATACCGTTTCACCCATAATCAGAGCTTCGTCTTGCTTCCATTCCAGCGTGTCTAGCAGTGTTTGGTAATACGCTTGAGCACGTGCGGCATCCATCACTACTCCGTAGTAATACACCTCACCGTCATAGGGGAGTAAGTTGGTGTGCTGCAGAGGGGTATCGAAGAGATCCAGATTAGAGGTAGACATAGCGGTGCAGGGGTAAAAACATCATCAGTGCAGTAGTGTATCAAGAGCTTATAGTGCACAGAGGTGAAGGTCTACACTCTGTTTCTTGCTATGTCGCAGTGGGCGTAGTGGCCAGCAATCGTTCTAGGGCTGCGGTAAAGGTGTGGTCGCTGATGGTTGTATTGGTCGGTGATAAGGCTACCGACAGCGCGTATCCATTGGTGTAGTCCACCAGCATATCGCGCAGTAAAGCGGGTTCTGCATCGAATTGACGTATTTCTTGTTCTAGCTGTTGGGTAAAACTCGCCAATGAATGCGTAAATAAGTCGGGGGAGCTGAAAATGCATAAGGTGAGGGCAGGGTGTGTACGCACACGTTGCATATAACCTTGTAGCAACGCTATGACACGTTGTTGCGGGGTAGTAGCGTGGGTCACATCAATGGGGGTTCCATGCACACGCTCTACCAGAAGCTGTTGTAGCGTGGTGAGGTCGGTGACGTGATAGAGCACCGACATGGGCGTGATCCCTAAATGTCTGCCCAGCGCGCGAATGCTAAAAGCCTGTATCCCCTCGCTTTGCAGCAGGGCTAACGCGCTGTCTATTACGTGTTCGCGAGATAAGCTTTGCGCGCTTGAGGGGCGGCCGCGTTTAGTGGTGGAGGTTGTCATGTTAGATGGCGTGATAACGCGTGCTGATGACACTGTTAGGGTAGTGTTTGGAATACTCACAGCGCAACAACATGCTTTCAGGTAACGGGCCAAATAAAGGCCTGCCGCTGCCTAACAGTATAGGAATACGGGTAAGGGTAAGCTCAGAAACTTCACCAGCTTCCATAAAGCTGCGTATGGTTTGGCCGCCGTCTATGTACGCGTGTTTCCACCCTTGTTTGCGTAAAGAAGCTACTAATGTAGACGGTGCGAGGTTGGATACTTGCACTGATTCGCGCAAGGTAACGGGCACATCTGATGCGCCCAGGGTACGGCTGAGCACGATCACCGGTTTACTAAAAGGCCACTTACCAAAACCTAGTACGGTTTCGTAGGTAGATCGCCCCATGATGATGCCATCTACAGAATCCATTAAGGCAGCGTAGCCGTAATCTTCGCCTTCCAACGCAGCAGGCAACCAGTCTAAAGAACCGTCTTCTCGCGCAATAAAACCATCGACAGAGGTAGCAATAAAGACTTTTCCGAAACCCATGATAGTGATCCTTGATTATTTATTATACGGTGTATGTTAAATGAAAAATCACTAGGATAAAACCCATACTTTGCTTAAGGTGGTTTTCATGCGACGAGCTGACAAGCGTATGATGGTCAACGGAAAAATCACAGTCGTGCTTGCTCTGCGCAGCACAAACTGCACGGCGTAGATCCGTAACCGCTTATTCAGTAGGAACCAAAAATATGACAGAAGCTAACACATCCATGGATCAACACGAGTTGGGGCAACATAATCGTGGGGCATGGAACAAGCTGGTACAACAACAGTGCCCCTGGTCGCAACCCGTATCGTCAGAGGTGATTGAGCAGGCCAAAAAAGGGCAGTGGACGGTATACATTACTCCTCAACCTATGCCTGCAGGCTGGTTACCAGCCTCTGTAGCCGGACTCAAAATTCTGTGCTTGGCATCAGGGGGCGGGCAACAGGCTCCTGTGCTCGCCGCTGCTGGGGCCGACGTGACGGTTGTCGATATTTCTGAAGGCCAGCTAGATCAAGATCGTATGGTGGCCGAGCGTGACGGTTTAACGCTAGAACTGGTACGTAGCGATATGGCGGATTTATCTGCTTTCGCCGACAACAGTTTTGACCTGATTGTGCACCCCATTTCCAATTTGTATGTGCCTAGCGTGTTGCCTGTATGGAAAGAGTGCTATCGCGTACTAAAAACCGGTGGCAAGTTGTTGTCCAGTTTTTATAACCCAGTTGTATTTATTGGCGACCGCGACCCCAAACTGATGGAAGAGGGCTTAATTCGTCCTCGTTATAGTGTGCCGTATGCTGACGTCAAAGACTTAGATGCGGCTAGCTTGCAGCAGAAAATGGATCAAGGGCAGGCTTTGGTGTTTGGCCACAGTTTGACGGATCAACTTGGTGGCCAGTTGCAAGCTGGCTTGGTGCTCACAGGTTTTTATGAAGATAAACAACCTAATCCACGCTTTGTGGTGGATCACTTCTTGCCTACTTTCATGGCAACCTGCTCACAGAAACTGGCGTAATACCTTATAAGGTGGTGCCGCGTGACGGATAGTGAATCAGGTCATGCAGCACCACTTTTTGTGCACTGCTATTGCGATAGGCATGGGGTTGGTCGGCTTGAAAGCGTACTGCTTCACCGGTTTTGAGGCTGTGCCATACGCCTTCAGCAAGCAGCTCTAGCTCACCCTCTAGCACAATGACGTGTTCAATCACACCGGTCTCATGCGCGGTGGACTCACTGTAGGCACCAGCGGCCAGTTCTATGCGGAAAATATCAAAGCCTAACTGCGGATCAAAGGGAAATAGCGGTGTGACGCGCATGTGGTTATTGGCTTGATCGTAAACGGGTAAGGCACCTTGTCTATGTAATAGCAAAGGCGATCTAGACTGTTCCTCTTCCAAAAAAGTAGAAAAAGGCACATTAAAGCCTGTAGCGATTTTCCAAAGCGTCGCTACCGTAGGGCTGGATTCACCACGTTCTATTTGGCCTAGCATCGCTTTGCTGACACCGGTGTATTCGGCGGCTTGGCTAAGGCTCCACTGCTTTTCTTGCCGCAGGTATTTTAAGGTTTGAGCTAGATAAAGCGCCATGTTTTGCATGACTTAAGCCCCTTGTTCGTGGAAAGTAAAAAGCATTGTACGTTATAACGCACAGTGTTATATACTTTGTGCGTGCGTTATAACGTCCAACCAAGGTTAACCATGCAGCCACATATTTCTTTGCGTCATTTGTCGTTTTCTGCCGTCGTGGCAGGCTTTGTATCCGTTTTAGTGGGCTATACCGGCTCTATTGCTATTGTGGTGCAAGCGTTAAATGCCTCTAGCGTTCCGGCATCAGAAATAGGTGGGTGGTTGACCATGTTAGGGCTAGCGATGGGTGTCAGCTCTTTGGGTTTATCGTTGTATTACCGCATTCCTATTCTGACTGCATGGTCTACCCCTGGTATGGCGGTGTTAGCGACCAGTGCAGTAGGTGTGTCGCTGAATGAGGTGGTAGGGATCTTCATTTTTGCAGCTGGTTTGATGCTGCTGTGTGGTGTTACGGGTGTTTTTGCGCGCATCATGCAGCGCATTCCGCAATCGCTGGCTGCCGCCATGTTGGCTGGTATTTTGCTGCGTTTTTGCTTGGAAGCCTTTTTGGCATTCGAGCTGGATTTGCTGATGAGTGGCTTGATGTGTTTGGTGTTTTTGGTGTCCAGACGCTATGTGCCGCGATACGCCATTGTGTTGACGCTGTTAGTAGGGGTGATATTAGCGGCTGGAAAGATGAAAGGCATAGATTTCAGCCATCAAGATGTAGTGAGTTGGCCTAGTTGGGTCACGCCTAAATTTGAGTGGGCATCACTAGTAGGTGTGGGTATTCCGTTTTTCATTGTGAGTATGGGATCACAAAATGCCCCTGGCATAGCCACGTTGCAGGCTTTTGGCTATACGCCACGTATTTCGCCCTTAATTTCCATTACGGCATTGCTGTCATTAGTGTTGTCGCCGTTGGGGGGATTCAGCGTATGTATTGCTGCTATTTCTGCGGCATTTTGTTTAGGTCCAGAAGCGCATGCAGACCAGTCGCGCCGCTATATGGCAGCAGCGTGTGCCGGTGTTTTCTACATATTGGCGGGGATATTTGGTGCCTCTATTGGCGTGCTATTTAGCAACTTGCCTGAGGCCTTTATTAAAAGCATTGCAGGTTTGGCGCTATTAGGCACATTCACCAGCAGCGTGACCTTAGCGATGAAAGATGAAGAGCGTAGAGATGCCGCCGTTATTACGTTTTTAGTGACGGCATCAGGCTTGAGTTTGTGGGGAATTAGTTCTGCCTTTTGGGGCATGGTGGGCGGCGGATTGACCTACTTCATTATGCGCAGACGATCCGCCTAAATAAGGTATATGGGCGTGCGGTGGGCTGTGATTAGGGTAAGGCGTTTACTACGGTAAGCGAAAACCCATCCCAGCCTTTTTCACCTACGGTTTGTAGCGCTGTGCTGTTTAGGCTGGGGTTGTTGGCGAGTTTTTGCAAGAAATGCTGTACGCCCAGCACGTTAGGGTCGGCACTGTTGGTGTTAGATACTGCGCCGCCACGCACGACGTTGTCGCCAATAATCGTAGTGCCTACGCGGCTGAGCTTCAGGACAGCATCCAGATACGCCGGGTTATTAGGCTTGTCTGCGTCGATAAAGATCAGATCAAACGGGCCTTCCAGGTTGGCCAGTACGTCTAGCGCTGTGCCTACCTGTTGATCTATGCGCTCGCTCATGCCAGCAAGGGCGAAGTTGTTTTTGGCAACAGCGGCAAAACTAGCATTGTTATCAATGGTAGTAATACGCCCACCTTCAGGCAAAGCGCGCGCCATGCAGATCGTGCTGTATCCGCCTAAGGTGCCTATCTCTAGCACGCGTTTAGCCTGGCAAATTTGCACCATCACAGCCAGAAATTGGCCTTGTACAGCAGCAACATCATGCGGTGGCATACCTGCCGCTGCATTGGCTGCCAGTACGTGCTGCAGCACTGAATCTGAGGGTGCTAACCGGTTGGCAAAGTACTGATCTACGGCGATACATTCGTCAATGCTTGGGGTGGGGTAGTCGTGTGCACGCATAACAGAGACCTTTAGAAAGGAATGAGGGAGGCTGAAACAAGAACTATAGGCCTCTTACTATACAAGTGTATGAAGGTGACCCTCAAAGTCCCACAAAGTATGTAGGGCTAAGGTTTCAGTACCTAAGAAGCACGACTCTGTCAGAAATGCGTAGTTTTGTTCGCAGCGCTTCATCGCCATGAACAGGTGTGTGTTACTGGGCTCCAAAGTAAAAAGAGTAATTGTTTCAAGCAATAACGTCATGGATAGAATCAGGAATACGTTTTTTACTTACCCATATTCTTATATATAGAAACTTTTTGTTTTGTTTTATGAGAAATATTGGGGTTACTACGTGTGTAACTCTGGTTATTTAGTACCCATAATAGTGCTGTAAACAAAATAACAAAACAAAATATCTCGATAAATAATAGGAGGCAGTGATGGGAAACTCTTTTCACGGCATTATTGCATTTGCGCTGATAGCGGGAATGTTGGCCTTAGGGGGAATATTGCGTAGACATATTCCCATCCTGCAAAAAACACTGATTCCCGCCAGTATTTTGGGTGGTCTAATTGGCTTTATCTTGCTGTCCTTAGATTGGATACCTGGCTATACGCCCACGGATTTCAATAGCCTGACTTTCCACTTTTTCACCTTAAGTTTCATGTCGTTGTGTTTGACAGGTAGCAGTAAAGATAAATCCCTGTCGGGTGGCAGCGTTGCCAAAGGTGGGATGTGGCTTAGCTTGATTTGGACCTCAAGTTTGGGTTTGCAGGTCTTGATAGGCTACGGAATGATTGTGCTCTATGACCAGTTCACAGGTAGCCAAGTAGGCCCCATGTTGGGGGCATTGATTACCCATGGTTTTACCCAAGGCCCTGGTCAAGCACTGACGTACGGCACGATTTGGGAGCAAGAGTACGGTATTACTAATGCTGCGCAAGTGGGGCTGATTTATGCGTCTTTGGGATTTTTAGCAGCGTTTGTGGTGGGTGTTCCGGCTGCACAGCGCATCATCCGTAAAGGCATGAACCTGAATAAGAAGTCCTCTATAGATCAGACTTTCTTACAGGGTTTTTATCAAAAAGAAAATGGCCACACCACCACACGTGAAGTGAGCCATAGCGCCAATATGGACAGCTTTGCTTGGCATTTGGGGTTGCTGGGGGTTGCCTATGGTATCACCTATGTATGGCTGTATTTCATGCAAGGCGTGGTGGCAGGTAAAGCACCGTGGGGGGTGAGTCTAGAGGTTCTGTTCAGTCACAACATGTTTTTTGTGCATGGCATGATCGTGTGCGTTTTGATGCGCATGGTAATAGACAAAATGGGATGGTCGCACTTTGTAGACGATGAAACTATGAAGCGCATTACGGGGGCTTCGGTGGATTTTATGGTGGTAGGTACCATCATGAGTATTGCGTTTGCCGTGCTGTATTCCCTGTTGGTACCGATTCTATTGGTGTCAGTAGCAGTGACTATCGCCACGTTTATTTTGTGCTGGTACTGCGGCAAACTCAGCGGCAAGCTGGGGCCAGAGCGCGCTATTACCTCATTCGGTTGCTGCACTGGTTCTACGGGTACAGGGTTATTGCTACTGCGGTTGGTAGATGCCGACTTTAGCACCTCGGTAGGTAAAGAGTTGGCCTTTTTTAACTTGGCTATCGTGCTCATCAATTTGCCCGTGCTGTATATCGTGACGCCTATTGCGCCAAGTTTGAGCCCAAACACGTATTTGTTGGTGTTTGCTGCGACTACCTTTATCCCACTGGCGCTAATGCCCTTGTTGATGCTGAAAAAGAAATCGTCTTCAGTAGGCTTTGCTAAATCCAATGTTGTTGTAGGAGAGTAAGAAAACCATGCTAACTATTTTTGCCGCAAAACGTATTATCACGATGGATCCTTCTTTACCCACGGCTACACACATAGCGGTGAAAGACGGCAAAGTACTAGGCGTAGGGCCGTTAGAAGAGTTGAAAGATCTGGGTGAGGCAACAGTAGATACGCGGTTCGCGAATCAGTACATATACCCTGGTTTTGTAGAAGGCCATAGTCATGCACTAGAGGGGGCGATGTGGAAATACTTGTATTTGGGGTATTTCCCACGCCACGATCCCGAAGGTAAGCGTTGGCCAGGGTGTCAAAGTTTGACACAAATACAGCAGACCCTAGCAGAGTATGCCAAGCAATTACCTACGGGTGAGCCGTTGGTAGCGTGGGGTTTTGACCCGGTTTATTTTGAGGGTGATAGGTTAGATAGACAGGTGATTGATGCAGTGATCAGTGACAGGCCTGTGGTTATCATGCATGCCAACCTGCATTTGATGACTGTGAATAGTGCCATGTTGGGCCAAACTACGCTCGAGCAAAACACGACGATTGAAGGAGTGATGCTAGGTAAAGAGGGCAAACCTAATGGCGAGTTGCGTGAAATGGCAGCTATGTTTGCCGTATTCGAGGCACTGGGCAGCAGTTTATTTTCCGAGGTTGATAGCCCACAAACCTTAGAGCGTTATGCGCGTGCAGCGCAACGTACGGGTATTACCACCATCACCGATTTGTATAACCCATTAAGCGATACAGGGGTACAGGTGCTGCGCGATGCCTCTGCGCAAGCCGATTATGCAGTACGTTTAGTGCCAGCAATGGCGGCGCTTGAATGGGAAAACCAAGAAGGTATTGCCAGAGTGCAAGCGTGCCAACGTGATAATAACGACAAGCTGCATTTTGGCTTAGTCAAAATCATGACGGATGGTTCTATACAGGGGTTCTCAGCCCGTATGCTGTGGCCCGGCTATCACAATGGCCATGAGAACGGTATTTGGAATGCGCCACCAGAAAGCCTGAAGCAGATGGTGCTGGATTACCATCAGTCTGGATTGCAACTGCATATACATACCAATGGCGATGAAGCCGTAGAACTGATTTTGGATGCCATTGAAGAGGCTCAAACACTATGGTATCGAGCCGATCATCGCCATACCTTGCAGCACTGCCAGTTTATCAGCCAAGCGCAAATGCGTAGGGCAGCAAAGTTAGGTGTGTGTCTGAACATGTTTGTGAATCACATCTATTACTGGGGTGATGTGCACCGTAGTAAAACGTTGGGATATAGCCGTAGCCGTCGTATGCAACCGTTGCGCTCGGCGTTAGATATGGGTATTCCAGTCGCCATGCACTCCGATGCGCCGGTCACACCGTTAGGGCCATTGTTTTCTATGTGGTGTGCCATCCGTAGACATACCGCAAGCGGTCATAAGCTGGGAGCACATGACGGCCTAACTATGGAGCAGGCCTTGTATGCAGCCACATTGGGCGCTGCCTATACCTTGCGTATGGACGACAAAGTGGGCAGTTTAGAAGTAGGAAAATATGCCGATATGGTCGTTTTGGATCATGACTTGTTTGATAGCGATGCAGATGCATTGCCAGACATGCAGGTGCGAGCGACGGTAGTAGGAGGGTGCGTGCATGAGAACACCGTTGCGTGACACTATACCCACCATCATTCTGACGGGTTTCTTAGGGGCGGGTAAAACTACGTGGTTAAACCGCCTACTGCAAGAGGGTGTACCTGATAACAGTTTAGTGGTGGTAAATGATTTTGGGCAGATCAATATTGATGCATCGTTGATTGCCTATCAAGACGATAAGATTGTGCGTCTCAATAACGGCTGTGTATGCTGCACCTTAGGGGGCAGCATGGCTGAAAAACTAGCCGAAATCAGTCGTATGCAGCCAGCGCCTGGTGCGCTTTATATGGAAGTGAGTGGCGTGGCCAATGCGGGGAGAGTGGCTGACATGGTACGTGTGTCGTCTAGGTTGCGCTTGCAAGATATCTGGTGTTTTGTGGATGTGTCTCAAGCACAGCGTTACAGCGAAGACTCACAGGTCAATACGGTGTGGCGCCAGCAAATACAAAGCGCCACGCAGTTAGTGTTGAATAGGTATGCGGATCGTGAATGTTTGCCAACTGCATTGGAAACAGTCTTGAAAACCAGCGAGGCCATACTGCATTACGACACGCACAAAGCCTCTGACGAGATAGCGTTTTCTGCGGCTATTACACCGACATCACTGCAAGTTGGTGGGTGGCATGGTTGCACCATAGAAAGTCACCAACCCATTTTGTTGTCAGCCTTGTTGGAATGCTTAGAAGAGTGGGCTGCCGTGTTGTATAGAGTCAAAGGGCGGCTCATTGACGAGCAGGATGGCAAAGCCTATGTGCTGCACTACACTGGTGGGCAATGTAGGTTAACGCCCTGTGATCCGCCTCCAGCGATGACACAGCTGGTATTTATTGCGTCCTCAGAACGTGCGCTACAGATCATCCAGCAGCAAATGAAAAAGACGTCCTCTACGCAGTAACGCAACATGGCTGCCAGATAATGCGTTATGTGGCAGCCATTGGTGTAGGCTGAACTTGTAAGTATCGGACTAATAAATTCACGATTTGCTGCTCTATGGCCATAGGAGCATGGGGAGGCAACGGCGTAGTAGTGGTAGCGGCATGAATCAGAGATTCGATCGTTTGCAGCACCATCCACGTAGCAAGGTCTAAGTCCTCGGGCAGCAAGTGCTCGCGGTGGTCTTCCAAGAGCTGGCGCACGCGTTCCACAATGCTGCGATAAATAGGCAGCTCATCATGATTGGCACGCTCGAAAAAAGGAAATTCTTGTTCTACCACGCGGTGCAGATCAGGCTCTAGTTGATGTGCAATCATCCAGCCGTGCACAATGGCTGCTAGCTTTTCGTCTAGAGTTTGCGGGTTACGACTAGATAGTACCGACTCTAGCGTGTCATATAAGTCTGTCGCATGCCTTTCTCGTAATGCAGCAATTAATGAGTCTTTGTTTGGAAAGTATTGGTAGACCGAGCCAATGCTTACCCCTGCGCGCGCGGCTATTGCGTTGGTACTTGTACCCGCGTAACCGCGCTCGACTAAAACCTGAGCGGTGGCATCCAAAATAGCGGTAACCAGTGCTTTAGAGCGTGCTTGTAGTGGAAGTTTTCTAGGCTGTAATGGGCTTTTCATACACGTAGAGGAATGCGAGTATTAAATGCGAGTAAAGGCTTATATTATAGAGGGGCTGAGTAATTACTCATATTTGTTTTTATGAAGGAGTGAGCGATGGATGACATGGTTAGACCCATCATTCCTCGCGTTGAAGCCGAGGTGGTCGCGGTCAAACACCTGACTCCCCATATGCAACGCATCACCGTAGGTGGCGCGGCATTGGAGAGCTTCTTATGTACCGAGGGCGTGGAGACTCCCGCCGCATGGGTGAAAGTGTTTTTACCTAGCGGGGAAGGGAGAGCCTACACCATTAGGCAAATTAACCGAGAAAGCCAAACACTGGATCTGGACTTTGTGTTGCACCACAAAGAGGATTCCTACAGTCCGGCATCGAGCTGGGCATTTCATGCGCAAAAAGGTGAACGCATTACCTTGGCTGGCCCAAGAGCGGGTGGTTTTGCGTTGCCAGACGATGCAGCGTGGGTAATTTTGGCAGGGGACGTCACTGCATTACCTGCCATACAAAATATTGCAGCTAACTTGCCTGCGAATGTACGGGCAAGAGTGTATGTGGAAGTACCTACACCAGAAGACCAACAAGCCATTCAAAGCCCGGCAGCCCTAAGCGTAGTGTGGCTAGAGCCGCGCCAGCGACCTGGATTGGCCTTAGGGCAACGTGTGCTATACAGACCGTTTCCGTTGGGGCCGGGGTATGTATGGGTGGCAGGAGAATCTCGCATCGCTAAAGAATTACGTGCGCATTATGTACGTGAACGCTATCTAGAGCGTCATCGCGTTTGTACCGAAGGGTATTGGAAAGTAGGCAAAGCCGATCACAGAGAAGGTTAAGTCACCGTGTGAGCCTGCTACACTTATGGGCAAGCATGGCTCACACTGGCGGTGCTAACTGACTCTGGGTAAGAAATGAGAGAGTATCTGGGCTATTTTGTACTTGGCTACGCCGTGCTATTGCTACTGTTTTCTGTATTTGTACAGACAAAAGTAGGTGATTTATTGAACGCCATGAATCAGCATAAGCAACAGTTTGGCTTAACGTCTGCAGCGCCAGATTGGTACTTCGTGTTTGCGTTATCTCGTTGTCGTTATGCCCCAGCGCATGCACTCTATAGAACCACTGAGCCACCGCTTGAGGTCGCGCAAGCCTTTCCTAACTATAAGCAGTTAAGATATCTGGGTTGTGCGGCATGGTTTGCACACATAGGGTTAGGCATCCTTATTTTGCTGGTATTTATTCTTCTACGTGTGCTGCCGCAGTAAGCGCTGTGGCAGTACGTTACTGTCTTCTATAGATTTGCTATGCCACGAGTCTCCAGAGCTGAAACCGAAAAAAACCGTCTTGCTATTGAAGAGGCCTCTTCTAAGCTCTTTAGAGAGAGAGGCTTAAGTGTGAGCGTTGCCGATGTCATGCGAGCAGCGGGGCTAACGCACGGCGGTTTTTATGGGCATTTCAAATCTAAAGACGAGCTAGCCGCTATTGCCTGTGCCAAAGCTTTTGAAGGTTCTGCGGCTAAGTGGAAAAAGCGGGTAGCGGCTATGGATGATGCTGTGGCTGCGCGTAATGCACTCATCAATGGCTATTTGCACGATAAGCACCGTACTGAGCCTAGCACCGGCTGCCCCTTAGCGTCGTTGGTGGTGGATGTATCTCGTGAAGACAGTAGCAAGCCTGTACGTGATGCGTTTCACGAAGGTTTGGAGCAGTTGGTGGATGTGCTCAGTACCTTGCAGCCTGAGGCCAATACCTCAGAGGCTGCTCGGCAGCAGGCACTAGAACAGTTGTCTACGTTGGTGGGGGCGATGTTGTTGGCGCGTGCAACCGAAGGTACGGCACTATCCGATGAACTGTTGTCGGCGGCTCGCGCGCAATTGCTGCAGCCTAAATAGCCGCTACAGCCGTTAGCACATGGGCAGTTGAATAGGCATCAGAGCAAAGCCTGCTTGACGCCAACTGTATAGCAAGAAGAGGGCAATGGCTGTGGCTGCGCATGCAGCCAAAGTCAGCCATAGTCTACGTTTCATGCGTGGGCCACCTTAGAGAGTCGCGCTACGGGTTTTTCTTTAATAGGTAAATTCAGTGCTGCAGCCACTAAACTGAGCACTATGGAAATATACCAGACCATGTCGTAGCTGCCAGTTTTATCAAACATATAGCCACCTAACCAGCCGCCCAGGAAGGATCCCAGTTGGTGCAACAAGAAGACTACACCGCCTAGCATAGATAGATTGCGCACGCCAAACATCGTGGCAATAGTGCCGTTAGTCAGCGGTACGGTAGACAGCCACAATAAGCCCATCAAAATACCAAAAGCGTATGCGCTCCAAGTAGAAAGAGGCAGCCAAATAAAGACGGCAATGATCACCGCACGCACCAAATACAAAATGCATAGCAGGTGTGGCTTGGAGCGTGTCGTACCTAACCAACCTGCAAAGTACGTACCGAACACATTAAACAGCCCGACTAAGGCCAGTACAGTGGTACCGACAACTACAGGCAAGCCTTTATCGACTAGGTAACTGGGTAAGTGCACACCAATGAACAATACTTGGAATCCGCACACGAAAAAGCCTAGGGCCAAGAGCCTAAAGTCAGAGTGGCTACAGGCTTCACGTAGCGCTTCCATCATGGTTTGTTGCGGTCCTAGATCAACGGGCGGCGTGTCTTTAATCATGGCCGCTAAAGGCATAATCAATGCCACCATGAGACCCAGTGCGATCAAGGCCGATGACCAGCCTAGCCATTGAATGAGGCCCAGCGAGCCGGGTAGCATCGCAAACTGACCAAATGACCCTGTAGCGGCAGCTATACCCATCGCCATACTGCGCTTTTCAGGTGGTACAGCACGACCTACTACACCTAAAATCACTGAAAATGATGTGCCTGACAACCCAATGCCTACCAAGATCCCTGCACTGAGAGAGAGAGATAAAGAGGAGTCGGCAAACCCCATGAGTATTAGGCCTACGGTATAGAGCAAGCCACCTACTACGACGGTGAGTTTGGCACCAAACTTATCAGCCAATGCGCCGGTAAAAGGCTGAGTTAGCCCCCAGATTAGGTTTTGCAATGCCATGGCAAAGGCAAATACCTCACGTCCCCAGCCAAACTCGCTGCTCATGGGAGTTAGGAATAGGCCAAAGCCGTGACGTATCCCTAACGATAAAAACAAAACTAGCGATGCCCCCAGCATGATCCAGGTGCTATTACGCCATACAGATGTCATGACCTATCCTTTTGTCGCCGTTTGTAGTTGCTATGGGCGTATAAGGTGAACGATACAGTGTTGGCCATGACACGTGGGCAGGGCAACTGTTACAAGAAATAGATGATAAGTGAACTCTATTTTGAGGTCAACGTCTATGCAAGGCAGGAGTGTAAAACGTAGGTTTTGTCTGACTAGCTGGGGCTAGTGGTTGGTCAGCACAGAAAGCAACGCTGTTATAAGAGATTAAGCGGTGTTTTAGTGGTTTTCTATGACATTCGAGTTATCAATGACAGAATATAATGACGCCAGTATGGTGCAGTATCTCAGATTGATGGTTTGCAAAATTGTTTAAAAAAATAGATTTGTTGCGGCTTATCCTGCTGGTGACTATTCTCAGTTGCTTGATCACGCTTGTAAATACTTTTTATGCAGGCTACAAAGTGCAACGGCAGCAGCTTGTGCAAAATACGCTGGAAAGCAATTTGAACTATGCGCAAAAGCTTGCTAATAGTACAGATGAATTTCTATATTCCGCGCTACAACAACTGAAAATCAGTGCTATGTTGTTGGAAGATGTGCTGGGCGATGAGCAGCGTTTACAGGTAGAAGCGGAGCGGCTACGGTTACAAACAGATAGCTTTAATTCTGTGCTGATTATCGATCAGAATGGTGCAGTGCGAGCAACCTCACCCGAAAGCTTGCTGTTAACAGGTCTAAGTTTAGGCAGTCCAGGCGTGCAAGAAGCGCTGGCACAAAAAGCGCCAGTGATTAGTGATCCCTACTTGTCTACGGCTGGTAACTTCATCGTTTTCATCTCGTACCCCATCATTGATAAAAGTGGTGAATATCGTGGGTTGGTGGGTGGCAGCTTGTACCTAAAAAAAGAAAGCATTTTGCATAGGTTATTAGGTCATCATCCCTATAGAGATGGCTCTTACCTATATGTGGTGTCGGCTGAGAAAGAGATCATCTATCACCCAGATATGTCACGAGTAGGAAATGTCGTAGAAGGTAATGATGTGATTGATCGCGTGGTGCAAGCGCAGGCAGGCAGCATGGAGCTAACCAATAGCCAAGGTATTAGGATGCTGGCAGGTTATGCACCTGTACCGTTAAGCGGTTGGGGGATTGTGGCGCAGCGGCCAGAGTCGGCTACGTTAGAGCCCTTAGAAGGCTTGATGCGGCAAGTCATTAACAAGACCCTGCCGGTTGCTGTGATTTCATTGCTGCTAGTGTGGTGGGGCGCGCGCAAAATTGCTAAACCTTTACGACAGTTGGCGGACAACGCTCGTATGATGCATTCTTCCGGCACGGAAAGTGAAATCAGCCATGTACGCTCTTGGTATTTTGAAGCTCATGAGTTGAAAAAAGCGCTCTTGATGGGCATGGGCTTTTTAAAGCGCAATATTGAAAAGCTAGATAAAGATAATCGCACAGACCCTCTAACCGGACTGTTGAATCGTCGTGGCTTAGATCAAGAACTACGTGTGTGGGGGCACATGCAGCGCATGTTCTCGGTGATTTCAGTGGACATTGATTTCTTCAAGAAAGTGAATGACACCTACGGCCATGACGTCGGTGACATCGTGCTGCAAGAACTTGCCGTGCAGATGCGTAACAGCATACGTTCCTGTGATCTGGCCTGCCGTATCGGTGGCGAAGAATTTTTGATTTTGCTGCCAGATACCACTGTTGAGAAGGCAGTAGAGGTTGCCGAACGGTTGCGTGTTCAAGTGGAGTCTGCAGAGATGCCAGAAATTGGCCACATTACCATTTCATTGGGTGTGGCCGTTTCAGCAGCAGACGGTACAGATTCTGCCATTGTGTTGAAGCAAGCGGATGACAAACTCTACCAAGCCAAACACAACGGTAGAAATAGGGTGGAAGCTTAAGCCTGCTGTTGTTGCAGCCATTCTTCCTTGGTGATGCGACTGATGTGCTCAGTGCGATAGTCGTTCATGAACTGGTTAAACTGCTTTTCTTCGGTATGGTGATGAAGAAAGCCGCATTTAGCCTGTGCTTTGAACGACTGCTCATTGTCGGCAAAGTAACCGCACCACAAAGCGTCTAGTTGTAATGTCTGAAATGAGTGCTGCATAATTGTACGCAGCGCTTCTGGGATTAAGCCTTGGCCCCAGAATGGCACACCTATCCAGTACGCCACTTCAGCTTCAGTCTCTGGCAGCGGAAAGTTGCTGTTTTTCCCTTTTAGCAAACCAATCATGCCAATAGCGACATCGTCGGTATTTAAGGCAACGGCGTATATTTCTTCGCCCGAAAAAATAGTTTGAATGATGTCCAAGCTTTCTGCTTCGCTACGGTGCGCCGGCCAACCAGCAATAGGGCCTACACGTTCGTCTTTAGCGTAGTGGTAAAGGCTGGCTGCATCGCTGTCTCGCCAAGGTCTGAGAATCAGGCGTTCTGTATTCAACATGCTTTTCTCCTGTGTATGTACTGAATAAACAGAGAGAAGTGTAGAAAGAATAGCGGACTATGCTAAGGTACGGATTTGGGTGAAAAAGGTAATTTTGAAAACAAAATAGGATAAAAATTGGTTTTATGGCTATTTCTAAAGTAGTAATTGAAACTGAGGCTATTTTGTTAGGGGCAGGGGATCAGGAAATTACGCATGGTTTGGCCACCTTGCAAGCAATGCCAGAGCACCCGTTGGCGTTGGCTTATGTGGTGGTAGTGATTTGTCAGCAAGGTGAGGCTGAGTTTGAGGTGAACTTTCAGTCGTATCACCTAAAAAAGCATGACTTTCTGATCTTGGCTGAAGATTCTATTGTTCTGTTAAAACAGCGCAGCCCAGACTTGTTGTGCTCGTTTTACTTATTAAAACGCTCCAGTGCGGCAGATGTTGCTTACCTACTACCCAATCACTTGTTTTCCTATTTGAACAAGTATCCCCATTTTTCCGCTACGCAAGATAGCAAAGCATTTGTATCGGTGTGGGAGCAGCATACGAGGCAGGTCTTTGCTCGAACCTCTGGGTATAGACGGCAAATGCTGATTAATGCGTTCCAGAATTTGTTCTTGTTTCTCAGCGAACAAGCCGACAACCAGAAACAGCAGCTACGTAATGATTACAGCAGGCAGGAAATGATTTGCTGGAAGTTTTGGGAGATGTTGAGTGAGCGGTGCAGGCAGCACAGAGAGGTAGCGTTTTACGCTGATGCTTTACACATCACCCCTTATTATCTGTCGCAACTAACTAAGCGTTTCTTTAATGATTCGCCCAAAACCTTAATCGATAGGCAAGTGGTGCTGGAAATTAAAAAAGAGCTTAGGCAATCGCAACATAGCATTCAACAGATTGCCGACGCCCTGGGCTTTGTAGACCCATCTTATTTAAGCAAGTACTTCAGTCGTCACACGGGGATGGGGCCTACTGAGTATAGGGCGAGTTTTTCGTAGCGCTAGCGTTAGAAAAACTCATCCAAAAGTTTGTAGAACGTCACCCGTTCAGTGTCTAGCTGCGCTAGACCATAGTGCTGCAAAAATAAAGGTACATACTCAGCGCCTAGGTCATCGCTAATGTCACGTATGGCAAGGGCTAAGTCTTGGTAGCGATCAGCCACGCCCAGACGGCCGCAGTCTATGTATCCCGTAAACATACCATTCGCGGCCATGAAGTTGGGCAAGCAGGCATCACCATGTGTGACCACCTTATCTTCTTGTAGCGGCTGGGTAGCCAGCAGTTTTTGGAACAGCTGTTCTACACTTAAGCTTTGGTTCTCGTCGTCTACATCATCTAGTTCAATCAGCCCAGCTTGCATACGCGCTTTAGCATGAGCAATGCGTTGTGTGGCGTTGTGATCAAAGGGGCAGTGGGCTATATCTAATTGATGCAAATCACGCAAGGCTAGCGCCACCATTTTTACTTTCTCGTGGGCAGGCAAGGGGGCAGAGTACAAATCTTTACCCGCTATTGCACTGAGTAGTAACCAACCACGCTCAGGTTGGTAGTGCGCATCTAGGACGATGGGGCACGCTATGTTTTGTGCGGCCAGCCAGCGTAAACGTATTTCCTCGTCCGCCAGTTCAGCATTGGCATGCATGCGTTCAGTTTTGACAAAAACGGTATCGTGCCCTGGTGCTTCTAAGCGATATACAGCAGCGTCTGAGCAGCCTTCCGTCTGTGCTGTCCATGTATAAGCGGCAAATTGTGATTGCCATGCGGCAGGCAGAGGAACAGGAAGTGTAGAAAGCGGCTGAGTATCAGACATAAAAGCAAGGCGTAAGGGGCTAAAGTAGCCAGCAGTATAAAGCATGCTTAGCAGGCTATTTACGGGTGAAAAAAGTATTTTCGGTGCCTCGTACCGACAACCACCAATTGGCTGTACGGTCGGCCTGCGCAGCGTTGGCTAGTAGTAAGCCACTGAGCAGGGGGAGTAACAGTGGTAGAGACTTGATGGTGTGTTTCATAGCAAACCTAGCATAGAAATGATTGTTATATGATAATTTATGATCTTTATACAATGACTGTTTTCAGTCTAACGCATGGCGGATTGCCGGTTTTTAGGGGTATCTTATTGAAAGTAAAAACTATTTTTTAAAATATTATGTTTTTGCTTCAATTAATTATCGTAAAACGATAAAAAATGATTGATATATGATGATTTTTGTAGAAAAATACTCGTGATTTCCACTTATTTGAGAGACTTATGCATCACGATAAATTGGCATCAACATGCCAAAAAATGGCTGCTTTTACCGTGCTTTTGGTGGCGGCGATGATTCTGATTAATGCCGCAACATGGTTTTTTCCTTCTTTGGGTTCGGTAGAAGGGGGCTACGGTATTGCTTTTTCACTGTCTAATGCGCTGATCCCAGGGGCGCTAGATGTTGTTGATAATTTGCCGTTGTGGCAACGGTTGGGTGCGGTGGTGATTTCCAGCATTCCATTGCTAGTACTGGCAAATGGTTTGTTGAATCTGCGCGAGCTATTCCGTACCTATGCTAAAGGGGATTACTTCTCTATTTCTGCTGCCACGCATATGGAGAAAATGGGTAGAGCGGTAGGCTACTGGGTCATACTCAATTTTGTGTGTGAACCCCTGCTGAGTCTTTGGGTTACTATGCTAGCGCCTGCTGGACAGCGCTTTATTTCAATGAGCTTTACCTCATCCAGTGTAGTGGCGTTGTTTGCAGCAGCGTGTGTGATTATTATTGCTAGAATTCTGCGCAGAGCTGCAACCATTAATCAAGAAAATCAACAGTTTGTGTAACGCATATGCCTATAGAAGTGACTTTGGACGTGATTTTAGCGAAGCGTAAGGTGAAGTCTAAGGACTTAGCTGCAGCAGTGGGTATTACGGAGCAAAATCTTTCGTTACTCAAGCAAGGCAAAGTGAAAGGGGTGCGCTTTTCCACCTTAGAAGCTATTTGTCAGTATTTGGCCTGCCAGCCCGGAGATATTCTGCACTACACAGAAGGTGCGTCTATGGCGGATGACGCTGCAGAGTAAGCCTATTAGTGATGCTGAAGGCTATCTTAGTTGCGGGGTAAATGCCCCTGCAAAAAGGTAGTGATAGCGTCATCAATAAACCCATTTAAGGCATCGGCGTCGTAGCCTATGCCTAGCATGGCAAGGTGCACAGGGTTGAAGGTAATCATGTCATGAAAGAACAGGGCGGCGCGTAGCGGGTCTTTTACGTGTAAACGCCCTTGTTCTTGTTGTTGCTGCAAATAGCTAGCCACGACTTTGCGAGTGCGTTGCGGGCCGCTTTCTAGCCATACCCGCCCCATTTCAGGAAAGCGATTAGACTCCGCAATAATTAAACGCTGAAAGGCTAAATGCCTATCTTGCAGCAAGATAGCCAGTAAGGCTTTAGCCAATGTGCGTAGGCCTTGCTCAGGGGGTTGATCACGTAGATCTATATGCTCTAGATCGTGGATGAAAGCATCCGACAGATTCTGCACAACAGCTAAAAATAACCCTTGTTTGCCACCAAACTGTTTGTACACGTTGGTTTTAGACCCGCCCACTTCAGCGATGATTTGATCCACGCTCACCCCGGCGTAGCCTTCTTCCAGAAAGCGCTCAGACGCGACTTCTAGAATCTGCAAGCGTCTGGCTGCCCCTCGATAGGTAAGGCGGCTGCCAGTTTCAGAAGTGAGGTGGTGATCTGTCATGGTGAGGAATCAAGGGGCAGTTGGGGAAGGTGCTTTCTTTTGGCTAAGCAATAAACCCAGTATCACGATGGCAATGCCCAACAATTGGAATGGTGTGGGTACTACCGACTTGATGATGGCATCCAAGCTAAAGGCTGTAATGGGAACCAGCAAGAAGAAGGGCGCAATGGTGACAGCTCCTGCATGGGCAATCGCTCTGAACCATAACACAAAAGGTATGGCAGTTAGGGCCAAGGCTAGTATAAAGAAACCCGCTACGTGTGTGCTAGTTAGCTCTGCTGGGAAGTCGCCCATCAACACGGTGAGTAGTATAAGTTCTACGCCTGCAATAAATAACTGCCAGCCCGTAAAGCTCACCATACTCATGGGTGGTTTACCCCAGCGATTCATCAAGATGCCGCCCAATGCGAGCGATAAGGTGCTGCCTAATGCAGCTAATACGCCCCAGAGGTCAACTTGAGCATCACCTTTCAGTACTACCAGTGCAACGCCTACTACACCAATAATCACGCTGATAATTTTTAAGGCAGTGGGTCTTGCGCCCAGAATGGCCCATCCTAGCAAAATGATAAATAGCGGGCCTAAGGCTTGGAAAATAGCCGCGACACCGCCGGGTAAACGTAGTGCTGAGATAAATAACAGCGAGAAAAATAAGCTGGTATTGAGCGTACCCAAAATCACCAAACGCCCTAGCCAACCGGGAGCAGGCAGTTGGCGTGCGATCAGCAGCAAAATAATCGCCCCACCCATTGCGCGTACTGCAGAAATTAAAAAAGGGTGCGGTGGCAGCATGAGGGTAGTCACAACATAGGTAAAGCCCCACAGTACTGTAGCGAGGGCAGCAGCTGTTTTTGCATTCATGGCAGTTCTCATGGATTAATACGATACGGTATCGTATCATATTGTTTGAGGCATAAACCATGACAGAAAGTAGGGGATAATAGAGGGCGTTGTTGTCACACACTGGTTGAATCAAGGAATGAGAACATGCAGTGGCTGATGAATATTATTGAGCAGCACGGCTTGGGGCTGGTATTCCTGAATGTATTAATAGAGCAGTTAGGAGCTCCCATTCCCGCCTATCCCACCCTAGTGGTGACCAGCGCTTTGGCGCAGGCGGGGCGTTTTTCTATACCCGGGCTATTGGGCTTGGCCGTCTTGGCCGCATTAATGGCGGACGTATTGTGGTTTTATGCCGGGCGACGTTACGGCAGAAAGGTGATGGCGACGTTATGCAAGGTATCGCTATCGCCAGACTCCTGTGTGCGGCAAACTGAGGGCGTGTACTTACGGTGGGGGCCGCGCTCGTTACTGGTAGCCAAGTTCATCCCAGGCTTTGCATCGGTTGCTAGCGCGATGGCGGGAGCACTAGGTACGGATATGCGTAAGTTTATTTGGTATGACATGCTAGGCGCTGCCGTATGGGTAGGCTCAGCGTTGCTGCTTGGCAGTTTATTCAGTTCTACCATTGGTGAGCTATTAGCAACATTAGACGCCTTGGGACGTTGGGGCTTACTGATTTTGGCTGTATTGCTGGCTTTGTTTATTGCACGTAAAGCATGGCAACGGCATGCGTTTTTGAAAATGATCCGTCAAATTCGTATTAGTGCTGATGAGCTGTATTGCTTAATCCAAGATGGGACGAACCCTTTAATCTTGGATGTACGTAGCGATTTCTACCGAACCGCTGGCAGCATTCCGGGTTCCGTATTGTTGGATGAACAAAACCTACAGGGCCCACAAGCACTCAGTATTGAGCTAAGCCACGAAGTAGTGGTGTACTGCTCATGCCCGAACGATGCCTCAGCGGCGAGGGTAGTACAACGTCTGAAATCATTGGGTTATACGCATGTGCGGCCTTTGCATGGTGGTATAGATGCATGGGTAGCCGCAGGGCATCCGTTGGAGTTGCTAGGGCAGGCTCAGTAACGCATCAAGCATTTGCATATGCCTTTTTATACTTTGTCAGCTATGGGTTGTCTGGTCACAATAAACAGCATGATGGCTATGACCCTGCCATGTGCGGGGTCTGTTTTTTGACTAGGTAACGGTAGCAAGGATATGGCTACGGTTAGGTGTACGTTGCCTTCAATCCTACAGGTATACGATGAGTGACTACCATTTGATTTCTGCCAATAGGCTGCATGACGGGGCAGTGGTATGGCTTGATAGCGGCTATCACTGGGTGGAGGCCTTAGAGCACGCCCATGCCTTTGATGAAGAAGCGTTGGTAGCTGCACAGCAGGCTGCGCAAGAAAGCGTGGCCAACAATGAAATTGTAGACCCAGTGCCGCAGCAAGCTGAGCTTACGCCTAACGGCATTGTGCCCGTAACGTTCAGAGAACAACTGCGCGCACGAGGCCCTTCGGTGCGGGCTGATTTAGGGAAGCAAGCAGGTGTTGAGCAAGATCAGCACATTGCGTCGTTAGCACCTGCTGCTGGCGAGTTTGCCCCCCATGCTGGCATTTACCAATACGACGATAGCGAACGTACCTTTTTGAAAGAACGTGCGCAAGCATTCTCGCAGCAGGTGCAACGCCGATTATCGGGTGAGCTGACTGAAGAACAGTTCAAAGTGTATAGGCTGATGAATGGTCTATACCTGCAATTGCACGGCTATATGCTGCGGGTGGCTATTCCTTATGGCACCTTAAGTGCAGTGCAGCTTTCTCAGCTAGCGTACGTAGCCAGACGTTTTGATAAGGGTTATGGCCACTTCACCACCCGCCAAAATTTGCAGTACAACTGGCCAAAATTATCGGATGCAGCCGAGATTTTATCGGTGCTGGCCGATGCCGATTTACATTGCATTCAAACCAGCGGTAACTGTATTCGTAACGTGACAACAGACGAGTTTGCCGGTGCAGCCGCAGATGAGCGCGTAGATCCTCGTGTGTATGCCGAGATCATGCGTCAGTGGTCTACTGAGCATCCTGAATTCACCTACTTGCCGCGTAAGTTCAAAATTGCGATTACGGGCAGTGCCGACGACAGGGCAGCCATACGTTTTCACGACATAGGCATTATCGCTGACAAGAACGAAGCGGGTGAGGTTGCTTTCCACATCTATGCTGGGGGCGGATTAGGGCGTACACCAGTAGTGGGCACCTTGGTGCGAGAGTGGTTGCCGGAGCGCGATTTGCTGCGCTACATAGAAGCTATTTTGCGTGTCTACAATGCCTTAGGCAGACGCGACAATATCTACAAAGCGCGTATCAAAATTCTGGTGCGAGAGCTCAAACCAGAGACTTTCATTCAGATGATTGATACCGAGTTTGCGGCATTGTTAGCGAATAGGCCAGAGCTGGATGCCGCTATTGTAGAGGCAGTACAAGCACGTTTTGTGGCACCGGCATTCGAGCAAAACTTAGCGCCACATTCAGCCTCTTTTACTGTTGCTCGTGCGCAAGATACGGCGTTCGCTCATTGGGTAGACCATAACTCGCATCCACATAAACAGGCGGGTTACCTTAGCGTGGTGATTTCGCTGAAACCCAGTGGCGGTATTCCGGGTGATGCGAGTGCCGAGCAAATGGAGCTGATTGCCTCATTAGCGGAACGCTACTCATTGAATGAAGTACGTGTGACTCACCGTCAGAACGTAGTGCTGCCGCATGTGAAGCAAGATGATGTCTATGCTGTATGGCAGGCGCTGTGTGAAGCTGGTTTGGCGACGTCTAATATCGGTTTGGTGTCAGATTCTATCGCTTGCCCTGGTATGGATTACTGCAGCTTGGCAACAGCAAGATCAGTTCCTGTGGCGCAGCGTATTGCATTGCGTTTTTCGGAAGAAAAACAGCGTGAAGTAGGGCCGTTGAGTATTAACGTATCGGGTTGTATTAATGCCTGTGCCCACCACCATGTGGCGCATATAGGGATTTTAGGCCTAGATAAAGGCGGTCAAGAAAGCTACCAAATTACTTTGGGTGGACGCTCTGATCAGCAAGCGGCATTGGGTAAAATCTTGGGCCCTTCCGTTTCCTACGATGAGGTGCCGGAAGTGATCGAGGCCTTGGTCGATATTTACTTAAAAGAACGTCAGGGATCTGAACGTTTCATTGATACCTATAACCGTGTAGGCATCACGGTATTTAAGGAGGCACTTGCTCATGCTGTTTGATGCTGAAGGGAATGTGAAAACCGAAACGTGGTGGTACCCAGAGCAAGAAGGGGCTGCAGAGCAGCCTGCATCACGACGCATTATTGCGTTAGAAAACTGGGAGGCATACCACGCAGAAACAGGGGAATATGCCGCTGGTGTATGGGTGAATAGCTATCACAACATTACGGAACTGGTGCCTGTGTTGGATAAGGTGCAGGTGGTGGCCATAGGTTTTGCTCAAACGCGCGATGGACGCGGCTTTACCTTAGCAAAGCTACTGCGTGAACGTCATGGTTTTACTGGGGACATTCGTGCTGTAGGGCCATTGTTGCCGGATCAGTTTGTGATGTTGCTGCAGTGTGGTATTAGTAGTGTGGCGTCCAGCACAACGTTTCCGGCAGCAAGATGGGCAGAGGCAGCTAAAACCTACACGCACCAACAGAGCAGCCCACTGACGTTATTGCATAGATTGCGAGCCAAACCTGAGTCTGGGGTGGTGAATTCTGCAACGTAATGGCAGGTAGCCATTAAAAAGTGTTGACCTTACAACCGTGGGAATCCTTAGTCTATAGCTATATTTTCTAAGGAGATAACCATGCAATTTCACATTCAAGATATGACCTGCGGTGGCTGTGCTACACGTATCACCAAAACAGTACAGGCTATTGATCCAGCTGCGAAGGTAGATACGGACGTATCCACCAAAATGGTGACTATACAAAGTAGTGCGTCACAAGAGCAGATTGAAGCAGCACTGAACGCCGCAGGTTACCCACCTAAAGCGTTGTAAGCTGCACTGCTAACCCGCTCAACAACACGCCCTGCACGATAACCGTGTGGGGCGTGTTGCATTTTTATCTTGACCCTAACGTAACGTAAGGCTTTACAGTAAGCATCATGTGCTAGTGAATAAGCGGAGCAATGATGTACTGGAAAGTCGGCGAGCTGGCCAAAATGGCGGGGATCAGTGTACGTACACTGCATCACTATGAACAAATAGGGTTGTTGACGGCATCAGGGCGTAGCGAAGGTGGCTATAGACTGTACGGCCATCAAGACCTGTATAAGCTGATGCAGATTTTGTGCTTAAGCCAAGTGGGTATGCCACTGGCCGATGTGCAACATGTATTGGCACAGTATCCCGATGGCATTTTAGGGCATTTGAAACAGCACCTTAGCGTGTTGTCTGACCGCATCTTGCAGATGCAAGCGGTGAAAGACAGGCTACAAGGGGTGATCACTAAAATTGCTGATAATCAGCAACCCACATGGTTAGATTGGGCGGTTAACCCTGAACTGGTAGCGCTGTATCAAAAATGGTGTGATGCCGACGATTTCGACACCTTAGCTTTGTACGAGTCGTATCTACAGCAATCGGCTGTGTGGCAAAAGCAAACAGCCCTGTTTATGCAGTTACAAGATACAGAAGCTTCTGACGACGCACTGCAAGCGTGTGCTTGGGATATACGTGCTGGTTTCGAAGAGCTGACTGATTTCAATCGCTACTGTTATGAGCAAGTATGGGGTGAGGGTATCAGTTATTCTTTTGCCGCAGTGCCTGCAAAGACGTTGCAGGATATCGCGTGGCGATGGGAACAGCAGCATTTACAGCAGTGGCTTTCTACTTTGCCAGTAGAGCCGGCTGCCGTGCTGAAGCAAACACACCACCAAGCGATGAGAGCGTGGCCACAGATGCTTGCCTTATTAGATGAGCTCGCTAAACAGGGCATAGAATCGTCACAGGCGTATTCACGAATGGCGCAGTGGCTGTCTGCTTTGAGCTTGGACAATGCGCAGCATGAAAAGCAATTGATGATCTGTTTTCTAACAGACCCCCTCGTAAACACAGGTTTGTGCCTGAATGAGGCAAGGCGGGAACAATGGCATGCATGGTTATGTCATCTGTTAACCCGCAGCTAAGTTGTAAAAGGAAGAAAATGACTATACGTATAGAACCTGTATGTATCGACGATTACCCACGTTTAGTAGAAATTTGGTCTACCTCGGTATTGGCTACCCATGACTTTTTACAGCCAGCAGACTACGACGAAATTAAACAGCAGTTGATACCAGCTTATTTCCCTGCGGTGAGCTTATATAAAGCCACGCACACCGAGAACCAGGAGATTCTAGGATTTTTGGGTGTATTACATGGTTGCGTAGAAATGCTGTTTATTGATGCCAGTGCACGCGGGCATGGCGTAGGGACGACATTGTTGAATTATGCAGTGCATGATTTGGGAGCGACCACATTGGATGTGAATGAACAAAACACCCAAGCCGTGGGTTTTTATTTGCATTATGGTTGTATTCAAACGGGCCGCAGCGAGTTGGATGCAGCAGGAAAACCGTATCCTACGTTGCATTTGAATTTGCCTAAACGCGGTTAACCGGTCTGGCTCAGCAGATGTAGGGCATAGTCTCTGTAGCCAGTTGGTTTTCTGAATGAATAGAAGCAGCCCGCTAAAGCAGTATCAACATGCCGTAGTAGTATGAAAAAAGCCGCCAAGTTTTGGCGGCTTTTTTGTCTGTACATGACACTACTCAACCAGCAGCTCTTGGTACAGCGACGCAGCGGTTATTTGTCATGCAGTGGTGGTTGGAAACTGCGCAAACGTAAAGCGTTACCCAGTACAAACACACTAGACAGTGCCATCGCACCAGCGGCGAAGATAGGCGACAGTAGTAGCCCCCACGCTGGGTATAGCGCACCGGCGGCAACTGGAATCAGCGCAGTGTTGTAGGCAAAGGCCCAGAACAAGTTCTGACGAATATTACCAATGGTGGCCTTAGACAGCGCGATAGCATTGGGCACGCCTTGCAGGCTGCCAGACATCAGCACTACGTCTGCGGATTCCACGGCAACATCCGTGCCGGTGCCAATGGCTAAGCCTACATCTGCTTCGGCTAGAGCGGGCGCATCGTTGATGCCGTCACCCACGAAAGCGACTTTGCCGTAGCTAGCTTTTAGACGTTTTACGGCATCTACCTTACCTTCAGGCAAAACTTCGGCTACGACTTCATCAATACCTAACTGACGGGCAATAGCGCGGGCGGTGTGTTCGTTGTCGCCAGTAATCATGGCCACTTTCAGACCTAATTGATGCAGGGCTTCAATGGCGGCAGGGGTAGAGGCTTTGATAGGGTCAGCCACGGCAATAATCGCAGCCAAACGACCATCAATAGCCGCATACAGCGGTGATTTACCTTCGCTGCCCAAACGTTGAGCGGTTTGGCTGAAACTGCTGACATCCAGACCCAAATCACGCATATAGCGATCGGCACCAATCTCGACGCGTACATTGCCCCCTACGATGGCACGTACACCCATACCAGTGACTGAGTTGAAGTCATCCAACGCGGGTAATGTCAGGCCTTCGGCTTTGGCTGCATCAACAATGGCGCGGGCAATAGGGTGCTCGGACAAGGCTTCAACAGCGGCTACTTGTGCCAGTACTTGTTGACGATCAAAGCCGGTTGCCACTTCCAAATCAGTCAGTGACGGGTGGCCTTCGGTTAGCGTACCAGTTTTATCTACGGCGACGACTTTGGCGTCTTTCAGTAATTGCAGGGCTTCGCCTTTGCGGAACAGCACACCCAACTCAGCACCACGGCCAGTACCCACCATAATGGATGTCGGGGTTGCCAAGCCCATGGCACATGGACACGCAATAATCAGTACAGCCACGGCGTTGACTAACGCAAAGCTGAGAGCAGGAGAGGGGCCGAACACTAACCACACTAAGAAAGTGAGCAGCGCAGCGACCATCACAGCAGGCACAAACCACAGTGTGACTTTATCGACCACGGCTTGAATAGGCAGTTTGGAGCCTTGAGCTTGCTCTACCAAACGTATAATTTGGGCCAGCATGGTTTGCCCACCTACGGCTGTGGCTCGTAAGGTGAACGCCCCTGTTTGGTTAACGGTACCGCCTACTACTGTGCTGCCGGCTGTTTTTTCTACAGGAATAGGCTCGCCAGTAATCATGGATTCATCAACAAAGCTGTTGCCTTGGGTGACTTCACCATCTACGGGGATACGTTCGCCTGGGCGCACTTCAACGATGTCGCCTGTGACTACATCACTAATGGGAATATCCACCAGAGCACCGTTACGCTGTACGTGGGCGACTTTGGCTTGCAAGCCTACTAAGCGTTTAATGGCTTCAGAGGTGCGACCTTTAGCGCGCGCTTCCAGATACCGTCCCAGCAAGATCAGCGCCACAATCACGGCTGCCGCTTCGTAGTACACGTTAACGGTGCCAGCAGGCAATACCGAAGGCATAAAAGTAGCCACGACGGAGTAAGCAAAAGCGGCAGCTGTACCCACGGCGACCAGTGAGTTCATGTCTGGAGCCAAGCGGAACAGCGCCGGAAAACCTTTGGTGTAAAAGCGGCGACCAGGTATCAGCAATACCAAGGCAGTCAATACAAATTGCAGATACCAGCTTTCTTGTATGCCGATGGTGCGAGCTACCAGTTCGTGTACGCCAGGAATCAAGTGAGACCCCATTTCCAACACAAACACCGGTAAGGCCAGCACAGTGGCCAAAATTAGGTCACGCTTTAGTGCGGCGCGTTCTGCGTCTTTCTTTTCAGCGGCTTCATCGTCATTTTGTAGCGCATTGTCGATGAGTTTGGCGTCGTAGCCCGCTTTGGCTATGGCGGCGATAAGCTGTTCGGCACTGGCGACACCACGAATGGTAGCGCGTTCTGTGGCGAGGTTAACCACGGCTTCATTTACGCCGGGTACTGCTTTTAAGGCACGTTCTACGCGGCCTACGCACGAGGCGCAGGTCATGCCTTCTACGGACAGTTCTACACTGCCAGCCGGTACGTTATAGCCGGATTTCTCTACGGCTTGTATAAGCGCTTGTCTATCAATGTGCGGGTCCGCTTGTATGTCGGCACGTTCGGTGGCCAGATTAACGGATACGCGGTTTACGCCTTCTACTTTAGACAAGGCAGCTTCCACACGGCCTACACAACTGGCGCAGCTCATGCCTTCGATAGGTAAGCTGATGGTTGTAGCGGGGTTTGAACCTGAAGTGCTTCTGGACTCACTCATGCGTGGCTCCCAATGATTGAATATTGCATACCCTGAAGCATAAACATTGCCATAAGGTGAAGGTCAAGCGACGAACGCAGCGAAAATACATCAGCATCGTAACAGAGAGTATTGGCTGTTATTTATGTCGTTAAGTAGGCTGAGGCAATGCCCCTTAGCGCTATGCTAGAGCGTCTAAGGGGCTGTGCGTTTAGAACGTCACTCGCATGGTGGCCCAGAATGTGCGGCCCGGGTTATTGATAGATGTATTAGAGGCATAACCGAAGCCAGCATTACCCGCTAAATTCAGGTGTTCGCTATAGGTGCGGTTAAACACGTTATCTACTCCGACGCTGAAGGTCAGGTTTTTGTTGGCTTGATAAGCCGTGTGCAGTGCTAACGTGCTAAAGCCGCTACTAGGCCCAAAGTCTTTACCTACTACGTTACCTTGGTTTAATGCATAACGGCTTTGTCTGGACACAATACGCCACAAGGCCCCAGCTGACCATTTTCCTGATTCGTAGCCTACGCTTAAGCGGGTTTCCAAAGGTGGGATTTGCGGTAACGCTTGGTGGTCACTGGTGTTTTTACCCCAAGAGTACGCAACGGTGGTGCCCAGTTTCCATTCCGAGGACAAAGCATATTCCACGCCTAATTCGCCCCCAAAAATACGCGCATTGACGTTAGATACTTGGCTCATACTGCCCATCATGCCGCCAGGGCGATAATTAAACAGGATGAAGTCTTGCACGTGACCTACGTATGCCGAGGCCCAGATATCCCACGCATCCGTTTTGTGCTGAAGCCCAATATCTACCTGTGTGGTTTTCTCTGGCTTAATGCTATCAAAGGCATTTTTGCTGCCAGGTGTACCCATATTAGGAGAGAACAGTTCCCAGTAGTCCGGCATACGCTGCACATGGCCCACGCCAGCGTAGAAGCTAGTGGCGTCACCGAGTTTTTGTTCTAGGCGTAAGAAGCCACTGTATAAGGTATCTGTACGACGTTGGTTATGGGTCAGGCTGGTTTCTCGGTAGTCTTTCACGCTCGCGAAATCCACGCGCATGCCAGCAATGATCTCTTGGGTGTCCGTCGCCTGCCAACGCAACTCTGAGAACACGCCGGTGTTTTCAAACTGTGCATCTTTGACGCGAGGTTTGTCACGGTGGGTGTTGAGCATGCCACGGCGGGCTCGGTGTCGGCTGCGCTGTGTGTCTAGACCTACATCCATTTTTACTTCGTCAGACAAACTGAACTGGGTTGCCAATCTGCCGCCCCATGTGGCTCGGTCTACGTTAGAGGTCATGGGCATTTTCATGCCGCCCGAAGGACTAAACTCGCGCAGGCTGAAGTTGTCCATGTCATGGTCGGCGTAGTTGTAGTACACCTGTGCTTCAACTTTGTGCCAGTTGTCGTTGAGGTGCTCTTGCTCGAAGCGTAAGGCAACGCTTTGGCGTTTGAACTTCACACCATCCATACCGCGCCCGGCGTAACGGGCTTCACCATCGCCAGCACCCGCCGATAACTCTATGCGGGTGTCGTCGTTAGGCGTTAAACCCACCGCAACGTCGGTATTCCACTTTTTCCATTTGGAGGGCACCTTGTCGCCATTGCCATCCTCATAATCTTGGGAGTGGGAGTTGTTGGCCGTAATGCGGGCGTAGTACTGTGAGTTACCAACGGCCAAGTCGGCAGACTGGTCATTACGCCCCCAAGAGCCTCCAGTCAAACTGCCATCAAACTGTACCGGTTGGCCCTCGTCAAATACAGGGGCTTTTCTATCAAATCGAATGGTGCCAGCAGAGGCACCTGGGCCCCACAATACCGTTTGCGGTCCTTTGATTACCTCTAACTCATCAAAATTTTGCGGAGAAATGTATGAGGTGGGGTTATCCATGCGGCTGGGGCAGGCACCAGGCATATAACTATTGTTCGCCAAAATAGCCAAGCGCGAGCCAAACATGCCACGAAATACGGGGTCGCCATTGCTGCCGCCATTACGAATGGCGCTAAAGCCGGCAATTGTCGACAAATAATCAGAGCCGTCACTGGCTGGCAAGGGTTGTCTAGGCTGTTTAGGGTCAGTCACGAAACGCAGTGGCGTTTGGTCTGGCTTCACACTGGTGACTACCAATGGATCAAAGAGTTTGGGAGGTGGTGTGTGAGTATCAGCAGCGTAGGCGTATGGGTAGGCGCAGCATAGCGCCACCGCTGCGGCGCAAGGTCGCAGGTAGAAAAAGGGGGACATATATATCCTGAATTAAACGTTGAACGTACAAAAAGTGGCGATCACGTCCATTCAGGTGGGGCGCGGGCACCTAGCGGGGGGCCGCAGATGCCGTGGGTGCAGTGCTCCGTTTGTGCGGTACTGGCTAACCATGGGTAGCTGTACCAGTTCTTGGCGACCACCGCGAGTGTGCTATCTAGCGCATCGGGTAGTAATTCTATGTGAACGAGAAAAGCCGGACAGGTGGCATGACCGGGGGCTTGGTGTGTGTCGTCGCTGGGAAATTCAGCCGCAAAAAGCTGTTCTAAGCGCTGTGAGCTGTAGCTGCCGTCTGCAGTACAGAAGGTAAGTTCAAAGGTGCCGTCCCGCCATGCCTCTGCACTGGGCATATAACCCATAGGAAGTGCGCTACGCAACAGCAGGGCGCAGAACAGAAAAGGTAGCCACAGGTAGCGGTTACCTAGCAGATGGGTGAGGCGTTGGAACGTCAAAGCACTATTATTTTTGTTTATGATGAGACGATATGGTGCCAAGTATAGAGCGTTACAACTTTATACGGCTATCTCTGTGACGGCTGAACCACTAAACACAAACGCCGCTTTCTGACGGCGGCGTTTGTGGGTACATCGATAATGGGCGGTTAGGTCAGCAGGTTACGTGCCATCGCTAATACGTCTTTACCTTCACCGGCCAAAATGGCTTTGGCGGAGTACAGTGCGGTACCAAAAACTTGGTCGGCCCCTATTTGAGGTGGCATGATCAGTTCAAATCGGTCGGTGACTACATCTAACAGAGCAGGGCCTGGCTCGTTGATCCAGTCTTTAACCGCTTGGTCCACATCGGCACTTTTTTCTACGCGGCGTGACCAGAACCCAATGGCTTCAGCCACTTTAGAAAAGTCTGGGTTGTGCAGGTCAGTAAAGGCACTGATCAGACCCTCTACTTTTTGCTCCAGGTCCACAAAGCCCAGTGCGCCGTTGTTAATGATGCAAACCTTAATGGGCAAGCGCTCTTGTATAGCAGTCAGCAAATCCCCCATGAGCATGGCCAAGCCACCATCGCCGGATAACGAGATGACTTGTCTATCTGGGAATGCAGCTTTAGCACCTAGCGCTTGCGGCATCGCGCCGGCCATCGTGCCATGCGTTAAGGAAATCACGCGGCGGTTTTTGCCTGTAGAGGGTACATGACGTAAGCACCACAACATGGCTGTACCACCGTCTGCCGTATAGATGGCATCGTCAGCCGCATGTTTGGCAATAGTTTCTACCAAGTATTGCGGGTGAATAGGGTGGTCGGGTTGGTCGATGTTGTGCTTTTCTTCTTTGGCTTTATCTTTGGTGTACAGCGCTAAAGCAGCGTTAAGAAAGGCATCATCTTGGCGTGTATTGACCAGTGGTAGCAAGGCTTGCAAGGTGTCTGGAATATTACCCACTACACCCACGTCTACCGGGTGACGTCTGCCAATGTGGGTGTTATCAATATCCACTTGGATGATTTTGGCGTTCTCGGGGTAGAACTGGCGCCATGCAAAGTCACAACCCAGCAGTAGCAACGTGTCGCAACTGGCTAGCGTATGTACCCCTGCGTAGTAGCCCAACATACCGGCCATACCTACATCAAAGGGGTTGTTGTGAGCCAAGAAGTCGGTAGCGCGCGATGTGTGTACCACGGGAGCGCGCAGTTTTTCAGCCAGTGCAACGACGTGATCGTGGGCCAATTCGCAGCCAGAACCGCCGTAAATAGCAATTTTCTTACCAGCGTTCAACAGATCAGCAATGCGTTGCACTTCAGATTCTGAAGGCAATACACGGGGTTGTGCGTGATGAACGGTGTAGTGATACGGGGTTTTAGGAGCCGGAGCCATCGATACATCGGCTGGCACAATCAATACTGCCACACCGCGTTTTGCCAAGGCTGCTTGGGCTGCCATGACAGTCAGGCGCTGCGCTTGCTCGGGTGTACGGATTTCTTCACAAAATACCGAGCAGCTTTCGTATACCGATTTGAAATCCACTTCTTGGGGGAAATCAAAACCTAGTTCGTCGCGAACAATTTGGCTGGCAATTAAGACTACAGGGGCGCGGTTACGATGGCTTTCCATCAAACCATTGATGAAGTGCAAACTGCCGGGGCCACATGAGCCAGCGCAGGCAGTGAGTTCGCCGGTGAGCATAGAATCTGCACCAGCAGCAAAGCCGCCAACTTCTTCGTGCCGTACATGAATCCAACGCATATTCTTGTTGGTGCGAATGGCGTCAGTAATGTAATTTAAGGTGTCACCTGGAACGCCGTACCAGCGTTTTACGCCAGCCTGTTCCAGAGTGTCGACAATAACTTGTGCTACGGATTGGGACATGCGTGACTCCTGTCTGATCAGTTAAAAACGGCTAAAGTAATTTTCCTGCAGAGTAACTTTTTGTATTGTAGTCAGATTGTTTTGTAAAAGTTTTTTTATCGATCTTGATTCAGACTAAAGGATTGTTAATTACACCAAAGACTACAGTGCTGGTTAATGACTTTCTTTCAGGAATTGTGAAAGCAGTGGTGTCGTTACTTTGTTAGAATGCGTAGGCTTGCTTCTAACAATGCACGTCGTAGCTTCCATTAATTTTTGACGATTCTATTGCATGGATACTTTTGATTCTGCTGTCCCGCTGTATGAGAAAATTTTTGCTCTCATCAAAGCCAATATAGAAAAAGGCTTGTGGCAGCCAGGAGAAAAGATCCCTTCAGAACGCGAACTGTGTGAGCACTATGATGTAAGCCGAATCACTGTAAGACGTGCAGTGGAAATGGCTGAGCAAGCTCAGCTTCTTAAGCGCGTGCGAGGTTCAGGTACTTATGTCATGGACAAAAAGTACAATCAAGCCTTGAAAAAAGTGGTGAGTTTTGAAAAAACACTGTCTGCTCTAGGAACTACTGGGTCTACACGTATTCATCGTATAGAGCGCACTACGGCAGATCTACTGATGGAAAGCATGTTGCACACGGGGCCAGATGAGGCTGTGCTAAATGTTCAATTAGTGGGGGAAGCCAATGGCACCCCTATAGTGTTTTACGATAGCTATTTTGCTGAGAATATTGGTGAGGCTATCGTCTTGTTAGCCAAGCAAGCAGAAGCACAAAAACGTGCTTTCTCTACCGTGGAGTTGCAGCACATACGTTTGCACCAACAGCCGTTGCGTATCAAACAAACCTTTGAAGCGATAGTCGCAGATCAGGAAATGTCTGAATTGCTGCAAGTAGGAGCAGGACATCCCATATTAAAAATAACGTCTATTCTTTATCATAGTGAACAGGCTATTGAATATAGATTGGCCTACTATTTAGGCGACAAATACAAATTCTCTACAGAGCGTACTGTCTATAGCAGCTTTACGTAGAGATAGCAGTCGGCACATGAAAGCAATTCAGTGTGCCGAGTGCGAGAGTCCATTAGGATGCTGTGTCTTTGCTTGGCATACTAAAGGTAAGTTCATGTTTACGGGCAAGGTACAAATAAACGAGGCCTATTGCGACTGCAACGGTAGCAAGGTACATACTCAGGCCAGACAGTTGTTGAGCATGTAGGGACAGCGTAGCAGCTAGCTCACCACCAGCTATCAAGGCTATTGCGAACAGCAGCCCCATCACTAGTGACGCCAGCAAAGTAAGCGCTGCAAGCACGCCAAAAATACGTTGTGTGAAAGTAGTCATAGCAATACCTTAAGAGAGGTAGATGGGGAGCAATCCAGCCAGCAACAGCATGGACGTTAAGAGATGTAGGGCTATCCAAACCAAAGCCAGTTGAACTGTTTTTAGAAAGTCAGAACCGGCAATACCCATTGCAATGAATAAACCCAACGCCAGTGGCGGTGTCATGCCTTCTAATGCGCCTGTCATCGCAGGTAGCAATAGGGCGAGCAATTTGGCATCACCTCCTATGGCGGCCACTGCACCTATCATGGCACTACCCAAAATAGCGATTTGTGCTGAGCCCGGTAAGATCATTCCCAGCAAGCAAAAGAACAGCGGAAGAATGATGGCAAGCGTGGTGGTGCTAAGGTTTAGCGATACAAACCATGTTTGAATTTCATCATTGGCTCCCATGCCCAGAAAAGCCTGAGAAAGCGCATAAGCGAAATAAATCGTTGCTGCAACCGGTACGATTTTGCTAAGAGCCTGACCTAGGTAGTGACTAAGATTTGTCAGTGTCAGCCGGTTTTCATCGATGTTATGGCGACTAATAAAGAGGGTGTACGCCGCGGCTATGCCGGGAGTAAACATCAGCGCAGCGGCTGAAAATGCTTTCTCGCCTTCTACACCTAGACGTAGAACTAAAAAGTCTTTGAATAAGGCAGAGCTTAAGATGGGGACAAGAATAAATACAGGCAGCAGCAAAGCGTGCCAACCTTCTTTTAAGGCCTCTTTAAGGTCAGGTAGCTCTGCTTTGGGTATAGGGTGCATGCGGTATAGTTTGCAAAGAGCCGCAAGTGTCAAAATACGCTGTAACAGGAACCATCCGCCTATTGCATACGAGGCTAATAGCCAACTACCGATGGTGAGGGTGTTAGGCGCGAAGGCATCATAAATACCAAAAGACAAAAAGATGATGCCAGCAGGTGGAATGATGTTACCTAGCATACCTGCGGACATCTCGGTTGTTGCCGCAAGGTGAGGGCTAAAGCCAGTACGCTTCATTAACGGAATGGTAAACACACCTACTGCTGCGACGTTACCGGGACCACTTCCAGAGAGGGTAGCCATAAAAGTACTGGAAACTAAGGCTACATAACCTGCGCCGCCAGGAAGCCGACCAATAATAGGTAAAAGAATTTTCACTATCTTGGCGACGGCATTTGTAGAGTCAAAGACCTCAGCCAGAACTAAAAAAGCAAAGATAGTAAAAAAAAGTGTGCTTTGTGCTGGGAACAGCAGGTAGTCAACTAAGGAGTGCCATTGCCCAGTAGCCGCAACAATAGCGACTAATGCCAACGCCATAATTTCGTACATAGGGCGTTTCACAAAGAGAAAAAGCACTGACACAAAAGCGAGCAGCGCCACGATGAGCAGCAGGGCTGTTGGAATCATAAAAGGTTATCTCCGTCATTATTTCTGTATCAACGTATAGGTGGTACAGATTTTTTTGTGGTCTCATTGTTGTGGTCATGTTAGAACAGGTTATATCCGCTTGTGAAGATAAATGCACAGAAAAAATGCATGTTTTTTTGTGGTAGTTACTGTTTTTTGTTTTGTTTTTTTGTGTAAGTTGTTGATATAAAGTTATTTTATGTTTTTTTGTAAGTGGTGATGTTGTGTTGAGTGCATAAGATAGAAGCAACATTATGTCACGTGCTTGTTTTTGTATCTTTACTGGTCTATAGTGGTTATAACCACTTTGATAGGAGGGTACTTACTATGAAAAAATCGTTAACGATTGCGTGTCCAAATGGGCATTTAGGCTTTGCTCCGTTAAAGCCAGGGAGCTTTGCACTTGGTGTGGCGGCAAATCCAGATATTATTGCGGCAGACTCAGGCAGTGATGATATAGGGCCAGGGCCGTTGGGTTCGGATACTTGCGCTAGTCCACGAGCATGGCAAGAACATGATTTGGAAATCATGTTGTTGGCCGCTAGAAAAAATAATAAACCGATGATTATTGGCTCTGCTGGCGATACAGGTAGCAATAGCAGGGTAGATATGTACGTGGAAATCATTCGTAATCTGGCCAAGAAACACCAATTACCAGCCTTCAAACTGGGCTGGTTTTATTCAGAAGTGGATAAAGAGGTAGTGCGTGGAAAAATTCGCTCTGGGTCGGTAGTGGCAGGTTTAGATGCTAGAGATGCACTGACAGAAGAGGTATTGGATTCCACGGAACGCATTGTAGCGGTAGCTGGTGTGCATCCTTTTATGGAACTACTTAAGCAAGGTTGCGATGTGATCATTGGTGGTCGCAGCTCAGATAGCGCCATTTTTGCGGCTCCAGCGTTGTTGCACGGCTTTCCTGAGGCTGAGTCTTACTATTTAGGCAAGGTGCTGGAGTGTGCTTCATTTTGTGCCGAACCTTATGGTGCCAAAGAAACAGTAATTGGAGAAATTACGCAGGATCGCGTCACGGTAACTGCTATGTTGCCGGAACAGCGCTGCACTGTGGCTTCGGTGGCAGGGCATGCCATGTACGAACGGGCCAACCCCTTTCATGAGTATGTGGCGGGCGGCTTATTAGACATGACACATTGTCGCTACGAGCAGCTCAGCGAGAAAACAACGGGTGTCACTGGTATGGTGTTTACGCCTGCTGAAGAGTTTAGGGTCAAGCTAGAGGGTTCCGGCAAAGTAGGTGAGCGATTTGTGGGTATGGCAGGCATACGTGATCCGTACACCATTGCTAACGTCGATAAAGTGATTGAATGGGCGCGTGCACAGGTACGAGAAAAATTTGGTGATAGCGGTTGGTCATTGCATTACAACGTTTTTGGTCGTAACGGCATCATGGGAGAGATGGAGCCCTTAAAAGATCAGCCGTCTCATGAGCTGATGGTGGTGGTGCAAGGGGTAGCGGCTACAAAAGAAATGGCAGAAGAGGTGGCATTAACGGGTACACGCCAACTTTTCTATGCTCGTTTGCCTGAGGTGAAAGGAACCGCAGGGGGGGTTTCGTTTATTTTTGACGAAGTGATGCGCGCCAGTGCCGCGTACGAATGGACCTTAAACCACACCATGGCGGTGAATGATCCATTGGAGTTGTTCCCCACATTTACTGAGATGGTTGACTAACAAAGGTGAAACGATGAGAACTGTAAAAATTTCAGAACTAGCGAAGACAATACGCAGTAAGAATGCAGGAACTGACAAAATCACATTCGATATTATTTTTCGTGAAGCACATACCTATGAGCATGTGAAAAAAGCACAAGTGCTTAGTAAGCCTCAAGTGGCAGCTATCTTGAATATACCGGTAGAGCAGGTGTCTGATTTTGTTGAATATGATCCTGCATATGCAATTAAATTTAGTATTTTGCGTAAGAAACCTAGCGGTAGTGCAGGTGACGGAGACATCTTTGGGGCACAACAATATGCACCATTCTTAGAGGTTGAAGTACCTGCTCTTAGCTAGTGTTACCAGCTAAAAGAGAATGAAGCGGGCCGCTGTTGCAGTGGCCCGCTTGCTTTTAGGTAGGACAAAATGCTTGAAGATAATTACATATAAAGTAACGAGCAGTAGCATTAGTTCATGGAGTTTTAGAGAGGTCCTGTCAAAGTACGACTACATTGTTGAGTTAGCTATGATAGTGCTAACAATAGCGTAATCTTGAGTGGGGGTTTTGAATCTACATCATGCGTATTTTACTGATTGAGGACGAGCCAGATCTGGCGCTATGGCTGACGCGTAGCTTAGAAAAAAAAGGGTTCGCGGTGGAATGGGCAAACGATGGTTTGGTTGCTCATCACCGCTTACAAGTAGAAGAGTTTGATGCGTTGGTGCTGGATTTGGGGATACCCAGTCTGGATGGCAGGACGCTGTTGCAACGATTGCGCTCTAATGATAACTGTACTCCCGTGCTGATTCTGACGGCCCGCGACTCCTTGCAAGAGCGCGTGGAAACTTTAGAGCGCGGCGCAGACGATTTCTTGCCTAAGCCTTTTCAAATAGAAGAATTGGTGGCGCGTATTAATGCGCTGATTCGACGTAGCCGTGGCAAAGATAAGCCGCGTATGGCCTGTGCAGGGTTGGTGTACGACTTATCATCGCAGCGATTCAGCTTAGATGGTGTGGCACTTTCCGTATCACCTAGAGAGGCGGAAGTGCTGCGCTTACTGGTCAGTCGTAGTGGTGAGCCGGTGAATAAAAAGTACATTCTAGAGCGCCTAAACGATCAAGATGTAGAGGAAATCAATATTGAGGCTATTGAGGTGCTCATTCATAGACTACGCAAGAAGCTGCAGCATTCGAATGTGCAGATCAGCACCTTACGTGGTGTGGGGTATTGTTTGGAGCCGGCGGATGATGGCGTGTAATGACAAAACGGCGAAACGCTGAGGTGCTGGCACATGTTAAACAGCCTGCGTTCTACGCTGCTTTCCATATTGATTCCTGCTGCTGTGGTGACGTCCGGCGTGTCGCTTGTGATTTCCAGCTTAGAGCTTACTGAGCAAGTGAATGCAGCCTTTGATAGGGCGTTGGCGGGGGCACTGAAATCCATGGAGGCCAATGTGCGTACCATCAGTGGCGGGCTGGCGATGGAGCAGTCCTATTACATGATGGAGTTCATGGAATACACCATTAGTAGCCAAGTGTATTTTCGGGCAATCACTGAAGATGGTTTATCGGAAATCGGCTTTGCCGGTATGCCGCTGCCCAATGAAAAATTAGAAAATAATAAACCTGTGTTTTATAACGCAGAGTACTTGGGCGAGCCCTTACGTATTGCGGCGCTGGTGACAAAGTCAGGCGGGCGTTTAAATACCTTTCAAGACAGTCGCATCATTATTCAGGCAGGCGAAAACGTGAGTGATCGTGATGCCTTTATCAGTAAAGTGGTGCTGCGAAATTTGGTGCAAGATGTCATCTCTCTAATCTTGTTCATTCTATTAATTCTGGGTGGTACGTTGCTGGCATTGCGTCCGTTGCGCAAAACCAGCGAGGCGGTACGGCGACGGTCGTCAGATAATTTACAGCCTATAGATGAAACTAGCTTGCCACGTGAGGTACGACCACTGGTGCAGACTATTAATCTGCATATAGAACGGTATGCATTGAAATCTCGAGAGCAGCAGCAGTTCTTAGATGACGCGTCGCACCAACTTAAAACACCCTTAGCGGTTTTGCTGACACAAGTGGATTTTGCACGCTCCATTGCAAAAACCGATGAAATGAAAGAGGTGCTAGAGGCGATCCAAACACGCTTGAACAATACCGTGCAGATGACGCACCAGTTGGTGGCATTATCCAGGGTGCATGATGCGGCCGACCAGTTGCGTACTAAAGCCGAGTTTGAGTCGGTAGATCTGTGTCAGGTAGCGGCAGAGGTGGTGGATGAACTCTGGCGTTTAGCACGATCCAAAAAACAAGACTTAGGGTTAGAACTCCCAGACGTTCCTGTACGCATTGCGGGCGTGCACTGGTTGCTATTACAGGCCGTGAGCAATGTGGTGAGTAATGCCATCCGATACTGCCCAAAGGGCGCAACGATTACGGTATCAGTAGTGGTCAACGGACGCGATTGCATCTTGCGTGTGGAAGATAATGGTCCGGGTATGAGCGAGGCCGATAGAGTTAAAGCAGGGCATAGATTCCGGCGCGGTGAGGCAGGTAAGGCGCAGCAAGGGTCAGGATTAGGGTTGGCTATTGTGCAAGCAATAGCACAAATCCATAAGGCCAGCATGCATCTAGCAATGGGTGAGAACAATAAAGGATTGGTGCTGGAGTTGCGTTTTAACAGCGCGGTGTTATTGCCCAAATAACTGGGGAATACCCTTAAAGTGTGCAAAAACTGCATAAACTGAAAGGTGAGTGAAAGCTTTGCTACGTTAAGGTGCCTGTACTACAACAAGGATGGACTTTCTGGAGAGGTGAGATGATGACACGCACTACGCTTCGTACGCTGTTGGTGAGTAGCATGATTAGCTTGAGTAGTTTGGCAATGACCGTACAAGCTCAACAACCTACTAAACCCGAATGTATTGCTCCTGCACAACCCGGGGGCGGTTTTGATCTGACATGCCGGGTTGCGGTAAACGGTTTTCTGGAAACGGGTGGTTTGGATCAGCCCATGCGCACCATTTATATGCCAGGTGGCGTAGGGGCGGTGGCGTATAACCATGTTGTTGCGCAACGAGCCAGTGATGCAAATGCGATCACAGCCTTTTCAGGTGGTTCATTGTTGAACCTCGCCCAAGGCAAGTTTGGTAAGTATTCTGAAAACGATGTGCGCTGGGTAGCGTCTATCGGTAGTGATTATGGTGTGGCGATTGTACGCAACGACTCTCCTTTCCAGGATTTGAATTCGCTGATGGAGGCGTTTAAAGCCGATCCCACCAAAATAGTATTAGGGGCAGGTGGTTCTGTAGGTGGTCAAGACTGGATGAAAGCAGCCTTAACGGCGCGAGCAGCAGATGTGGACTTCCGCAGAATGCGTTTTGTGGCGTTTGAAGGTGGTGGCGAAGCCATGACTGCTTTGCGCGGCGGTCATATTCAAGCCTATATGGGTGATGCGGCAGAAGCCTACACCATGTTGGAAGGTGGCGCTCCTATACGAGTGCTAGCTGTCTTCAATGACAAACGTTTGGACGGTGCTTTGGCTGATGTTCCCACGGCTAAAGAACAAGGTTTTGACATTGAGTGGCCTATTATTCGTGGCTTTTACGTAGGTCCTAAAGTGTCAGACGAGCAGTATCAATGGTGGGTAGCTGCATTCGATAAATTAATGCAAACCCCCGAGTTCACGCAGCTGCAGCAACAGCAAGGGTTGTTTCCGTTCAATATGACCGGTGCGGAGCTAGATGCGTATGTGAAAGCCAAAGTAGTGGAGTATCGAGAGCTCGCTGACTCCTTTGGCCTAATCAAAAAATAATGCTTTGATCCCCTCTTTAGCCCGGTAACTATTTACCGGGCATTTTTTTCCTGCCTATTTGGATGCAGGAGATTCAGGAGACTTCATGATGACGCTAAATAATCGCGTGCTAGGAGTGAGCGCACTGGTTTTTGCCGCCCTAGTTACGGCTTTTGGTTATGACTTGGAACCACCGTTTTCCTATGAACCCGTAGGTCCTAAAGCTTTCCCGTTGTTGCTGGCGTTCATTATTGCGCTGTGCGGGTTGAGGCTCATACTTAAAGGCGGTGGGGAGGTGGCTCCCAATCCTTCTGGTGCTACAGCCCGTATTTCGGTGATGGTGGGTGTGTTGGCTGGTTATGCCTGGTTATTCCAGTGGTTGGGCTTTGTGATTGCAACGGCGTTGATGGCTATTTGTGTGGGGCGCTTGTTTGGTGCGTCATGGAAGCAATCCATCATCGGTGGTGTAGGCATGGGTATAGGGCTGTTTCTGTTGTTTGACTTGGCTTTAGATGTGGTCCTGCCGCATGGCATCTTGGGAGAATGGCTATGAGTGATACCTTGACGTATCTGGGCATAGGTTTTGGGGTGGCATTTTCAGGGCTGAATTTGCTGGTGGCAGCGATTGGGTCGTTTATTGGCACTATTGTTGGTGTGTTGCCCGGCTTAGGCCCCATTAATGGTGTAGCCATGTTAGTGCCTATTGCCTTCGCCATGAAGCTTCCACCAGAGTCTGCATTGATTCTGCTGGCTGCTGTGTACGTAGGGGCTGAGTACGGTGGCCGTATTACGTCTATTCTGATTAACGTGCCGGGAGAAGCGGCAGCGGTCATGACCACCTTGGATGGTTATCCGCTGGCACGTAAAGGGATGGCCAGTGTTGCGCTGTCGTTGTCGGCTTTTGCTTCGTTTATAGGTTCGGCAATTGCGATTTTCGGGATTGTATTACTGGCGCCGTTGTTGGCGAATTGGGCGGTAGCGTTTGGGCCGGCTGAATACTTCGTGCTGATGGTGTTTGCTTTCTGCGCACTGACCAGTTTGCTAGGAGATGAACCTGTCAAAGGTATTTTGGCAGCCATGCTAGGGCTGTTCATTTCTACGGTAGGCGTGGATGCTAACTCTGGCGTGTATCGCTATAGCTTTGATATTCCTAATCTTGCGGATGGTATCGATTTTGTTGTGGTTGTCATTGGTTTGTTTGCCGTCGCTGAGATGATGCAAATGCTGGAAAACCTACTAGGTGGGTTATCCATTGAAGTACCTAAGAGCAAACGTAAGCTCTTTAATTTCAAAGAGTTGGCTTTTACATGGTGGAGTACTCTGCGTGGTGGTTTGATGGGGTTCTTTATTGGGATTCTTCCTGGTGCTGGAGCCAGTGTGGCGTCCGCTGTAGCCTATGCCAACGAGAAAAAATACATTGAAGGCAAAGACCCTGATGCGTGTTTTGGTAAAGGCGATCTGCGCGGTTTGACCGCACCAGAATCTGCCAATAACAGTGCTGCCACGGGCTCCTTCATTCCTATGTTGACCTTGGGTGTGCCGGGCTCTGGTACGACAGCGGTGATGATGGGGGCGCTCACTCTCTATAACATTACACCTGGTCCCATTCTGTTCGAGGCACAACCGCAAATCGTCTGGGGGCTGATCGCGTCCTTGATGGTGGCCAACGTCATGCTGTTCCTGATGAACGTACCAATGGTGCGCGTGTTTGCGGCGATGCTTGCCATTCCTCCGCGTTTATTGGTGCCTGGTGTATTGGCCATCAGCTACATAGGTGTATATGCGTTAAATGGCACAGTCTTTGATTTGGGCATGGTTGTAGGTATTGGCGTGATTGGCTACTTCCTACGTAAGCTGGACGTACCTATGGCACCTATGGTGCTGGGAGTAGTGCTTGGTAACATGATGGAGCAAAACCTACGCCGTGCATTGTCCATTACAGACGGTGATGTTGGTATCTTGTTCAGCAGCCCTGTTTCTATAGGTTTGTGGGTGGCTGCTATTTTGGTGAGCGTAGGGCCTATGGTGTTGCGATACTTCTCGCACCGTAAGGTTAAAAGCAATGAGGCGTAATGAGTGTGAGTGAGGTAGTTCATACACAATAAACACACCAGCATTAATCATCTTGCCACAAGCGTAAAACGGCCTAGAGAGTGTGATTGTCTAGGCCGTTTTGCATGATGCAATAGTAGTGATTTGTTGTTTAGGTACTTAGAGCAGTGACTCTATGGGTAACCAAGACAGAAAGCCTACGTATAAACGCTTCCAAAATGATGAGGACGGCTCAGTAGTTTGTGTCTGTGTACCTTGAGAGCTTTGGCTAATCCACACTAAATCATTGTTTTTTTCTAGCGCGAGTTGGTACGCGTAGTAGGGGACAGTGTGATCAAATGCGTCGGTAATTGCTTTGGCCATTTCTTCGCTTTCTATCACAAAGCCTAGCTCGGTATTCAATACAGCCGAGCGTGGGTCAAAGTTAAACGACCCCACAAAAGCCCGTTTACCATCTACCGCAAAGGTTTTGGCGTGTAGGCTAGAACCCGAACTACCAAATGGCCCCGCTTTTTCTTTAGCCCTATCGTGGTCGCCTTCTCTACGCATTTCAAATAGCTCTATACCTTGCTGCAACAAGGGTAGTCGGTATTTTGCATAGCCTGCGTGCACCGCAAGTACATCGGTGGCTTCCATCGCATTGGTGAGAATGCGTAAGCGTACACCTTGTTTGGTGAGGGCGGAAAATGCGTCTACCCCTTGTTGAGTAGGAACGAAGTAGGGCGATACCAAATCTATAGATTGTGTGGGTTCTCCCAAGATTTCTACTAATCTGGGCATTAACATGGCTTTGGGTTGCGCTTTGCCCAGTACCTTATCAGGGTCGTCACTGACCATGGTGACGGGTACCCATTGAAAGGTTAATTGGCCCGCCAATAGGTTTTCAACAAAGGTAGAGGAGGCAATGTTTTCTACGTACGCTTGTGCTTGTGGAATGAGTGAAGTATTGCGCTCTTCTGATAGCAGCGCCTCAGCTGTTTTTTTGTCAGGTGTATCCACTAACAGTTCTATAGGGTAAGCCGCTTGGTGGTTCCAGTAACGGTCAAAGTCCTTAGAGACCTCATCAACGACGGGGCCTACCACCATAACATCTAAGTCGGCAAAGGCGACATCTTGCGTTGCGCCAAAATATTCATCACCAATATTGCGCCCGCCCACAATGGTGGCTTGTCCATCGACGGTGAGCGATTTGTTGTGCATGCGTCTATTTAGGCGGCTGAAATCGACTAAAAAACCTAGCTGTTTGAAGGTACGAAATGGGAAGGGGTTAAAAAGTCGGACCTCCACATTGGGTTCGGTATTCAGCAACGCCAGCTTTTCATCCAAACCGCTGGTGCCGTTGTCATCAATTAGCAAACGCACGCGTACATTACGTTTGGCGGCTTCATGCAAGGCATGTAAAAGCAGATTGCCAGTAATGTCATCGCGCCAAATGTAGTACTGAACATCCACGCTGCGCTGCGCAGTCGAAATCATCAAAATGCGTGCGGCAAAAGCGTCTAGCGCATCAGGCAGTGGCACTACCCCAGAGAGTAGAGGGTGTTGTGCTACTTGCGGCTGCACACTTCTTCCCAGCAACGTGTCGTCGGTATCGTGTTGTAGAAAGGCTTCTGAAACCGTTTTGTCTGGGGTAGCGGGTAAATGGCAGGCAGACAGAATTCCCGCAGAAAGCAGTAACAATGCATTGCGCGGTGAGAAATAGCCCTGTCTGGTCATGATGATTCAGCAATATGAGAGTAACGGGATGCGTGGGCTCACGAGTCATCGTGAAAGCCGTTGACGACGCCTATCAGATGGTGGCGCCGTCTCAGTCTACTAAAAAACTGCTCAAGTTGCGAAGATAGAGAAAAATGGTTACGCCCCTGTAGCGGGTTCCGGCAAGGTAATTCCTTTTTGGACGGCAGGCCGTGCGGCAATACGATCATGCCACGCACTTAGGTGAGTATGGTGGCTGAAATCGAAGTTAATAATGCGTGCGATATGCGACCAACCAAAATGGGCAATATCAGCAATAGAGTAGTGATCGCCTGCTAAATAAGGGTGTTGCGCTAGCTGTTGATCAAGCACACCAAAAAACTGATCAGTCATGTATTGGTAGCGCTCAATAGCGGCGGGGTTAGGTGTGCTATCAAACAATTCGAAATACACACGTTGGCCAATAATAGGACCCACACTAGAGGCGTGAAACTGTAGCCATTTAATGGCTTCCCAACGTTGTTGCACGTCGCTGGGTAAGAGCTTTCCTGTTTTCTCTGCAAGATAGAGCAGAATTGCGGCTGACTCAAATAGCACTACGCCGTTGCTGTCATCTTTGAGAACGGGAATACGACCATGTGGGTTCAGTGCTAAAAAATCGGGCTGACGGTGCTCACCTTCTTCTATACGAATATGGTGCAGGGTGTAGGGTATGCCTAACTCTTCTAAAGCAATGGTGATTTTGAAGCCGTTAGGCGAGCTATCGGTATAAAGCTGTAACATGACAATCTTTGAATTTTCTAAAGGTAGAGTAGGGCTTAATTTAGGCAATTTTCGGCTGTTATTAGCTTGTAAATAAAGCGATTTATACTAACTTTAGAGTTTAGGAAAACTAAAATGAGTGTGATGCCTCCTTTGCAGGCGCTACGTACGTTTGTGGAAGTCGCCAAACAGGGCAGCATCAAAGGTGCTGCCGAGGCACTGCATGTGACGCCGGGTGCTGTGAGTCAGCAAATGCGTTTGCTGGAAGAACGCTTGAATACAGAGCTATTGCAACGTGAGCGCTTAGGTATGCGCCTGACTTACATGGGCGAAAAGCTCTACCCCATGCTGAATGATGCGTTTGCACAAGTAGATAGAGCGATGGATATGGTGGCTGCACACGCGAGCACCAAAACACTCACTATCAGCACGGTGGCTGCTTTTGCTGCGTCGTGGTTGGTGCCGCGTTTAGGCCGTTTTACGCAGCAATATCCGCACATAGAAGTGCGTGTGGAAACGGGCTCTGATCTTGTAGACATGCGCAAAGATCGAGTAGACATTGCGTTGCGGCATGGGTTGGGCGACTACCCCGAGCTAGATGTGCTGCCCTTGATGGCACCAGTATTGGTGCCGGTGGCGGCTGCTAGCTTGCTGCAAGGGCAAGTCGTGCGTGAACCTGCAGACTGCTTGAGCTATCCGTTGTTGCACGATGTAGACCGTGCAGACTGGTCGTTATGGTTACTCGCACATGGTGTACACGTAGATGCACATGCACGGTCAGGCGGTGTATTTGAGGATGACTATTTACTCATACGCGCAGCGGAAGCAGGCCAAGGTATAGCCTTGATTCCTGAGGCCTATGCGCGTGAAGAAATCAAAGCGGGTAGATTGGTGCAAGTGTTAGATAAACCCTGGCCTGCACGATTCGCTTACTACATCGTCACGCGCCCAGGGGCAGCGAAGCGAGCAGAAGTTCAAGCCTTTATTGAGTGGATTTCAGCCGAGGCCGCAGCGATGTGAGCTCTATAGGTAGCACAATTTACTGGCTACGTAGCAAGCACCGGTAACGTGCGTTTGGCACGAGTGAACAGGTTATGCAACAACATAGGAATGGCTACCCCTAAGCCTATGTAGATAGGCCATGTAAATGGGCTGTAGTAGTGATTAAGGGCTTTGGTGCGGTGTAGATCCCAAAGTCCTAACCACGAAAACACAATATCCAGCAGCACAAAGGCCAGTATGTGGTACGACATAATGGGTTTAGAGTGCTGGCCTATTTTTTTAAGTGCTGCCATGTTTTGGTAGTGGGCCAGTATCTTTGCAATAGAAAAAATAGCGACTATGCCCGCTAATGCTGTCAGAGTTTGACGCGCAAAGCCCAAGCTGTATTTACTCCATGCAATGACCAGAGGTTGCAGCGCATCGTATTGCTGCATCAGGTAAAGAAACACGAATGAACCTACAAAGCTGTATAAGCCAGCCAGTTTGAAGATAAAGCCTTTAGCGCAGTACCCCAATAAGAAAAACGATGAACCTACTAATACCTGTGACAGCAGGTTGTAGTAGAAGATTTTATTGGCTTGATATAACGGGGCAATAACGTCCATGCCTAGCAGCCCCATTAGCAAAGCGGCGCTCAGCACGAGACTATAGTGAACGGTAGTGCGGGGAATGGTTTTATCCAGCAGTAGAACAACCAGAAAGCACAGTAGGGACGCAATGGCGTAGGCAAATAGAAACCAGCCTACAAAGAAATAGCTACCACCATGAAAGCTTTGCTCTATAGGGTAAAGCACTGAATCCAGTATTGAGCCTCTCCACATGCTGGTATAGGCGATGGGATACAACTGATGCAAGATAGCAAAGATCAACGCGATCAATACATAAACAGCCGCGATGTAGAACAGGTGTTTTTTAACAATGCCTAGTGTGTGCGAGGTTATGCTGCGACGGGTGTTGAGCAACAAGCCACCTAGAAAGAAAAACAGCGGCATGTGATAGACATAGGGTTTCAGAAAGGTAAATGGGTCACCAGGGTAGTGGCCTATTACCACCGCAATAATGCCTAATGCTTTCACATAATCCAGTACTAGCGAGTCTGTGTTGCTGATCTTAGAAGAGGACAACGGGTACACCTTTTGCTGCGTTCTTGATTACACGGTAACAAGAAAGGCATGAAGCTACTAAGTAAAATTATCTAAGGGCTTGTGACAATTTCTTGGGGCATACACCCTACAGTGTTGAGTATTCGCCGTGACAGCAGCTATATCGACTGCTACACTTTGGCCCATTGTCATTGGGGAGTAGCCATTCCTAACACGCTGTTAGGAAGTCCACGTCAACAAACTTGAAGTGCTTTGCTTCATGGCGTGGTCAGCCGTTGCGCTAGCAACGTTTGCCAGGCGAGACCTTTGGCCACATGCGTTCAGCCTGCCGGGCGAGCTCGCGTGTGAGCCATTGGTGTTCTGCTTGCCCGGCCCTTTGTGATCCCATGTTTCTCACCCTAAGCTTATTTCTTCTGTCGGCTGTAGCTATCTACATTGCCTGCGAATATTTTGTTAACGGTATTGAGTGGTGCGGTAAGCGGCTAAATCTAGGCGCAACCGCTGTAGGCTCTGTGTTGGCAGCATTTGGAACGGCATTGCCAGAAAGTGCCGTCACGTTTATGGCGGTGGTGTTTGGCTCTACGCCAGAACAGAAAGCACTAGGTGTAGGAGCGGCCATGGGCGGCCCCTTGGTGCTCGCCACTTTGGTGTATGCAGTGGTAGGGGCGGCGCTGCTGTTTAATCGCAAGAAACTGGCGCGTTCCTCATCTGAAGTACGAGCAGATTCTGCTCGACTAAGTCGAGATCAAGCTGCTTTTCTGCTGATTTTTGTAGTGAAAGTGGCTTTGGGTTTGGTGGTGTTTAGCATTAAGCCGTGGTTAGGTATTTTGTTTCTGGCTGCCTATGGTGTGTATGTATGGCGTGAGATTAAGGAGGCCGACACCGCCCCAGAGGAAGAAGAACTAGAGCCTTTAAAAATACGCCCCTCGGATGCCGAGCCTTCCTTAGGCTGGGCCTGTACGCAAGCGATGCTCGCACTGGTGATCATTGGTGTGGCATCGCATACCTTTGTTGCTCAGTTGGAAAATATCGCCGTTGCGTTAGCATGGTCGCCGCAATTGGTGGCGTTATTGCTTAGCCCTGTAGCCACCGAACTCCCTGAAGCGATGAATGCCTTGATTTGGGTGCGCCAAGGTAAAGAGCGTTTGGCGTTGGCGAATATCTCTGGCGCCATGATGATTCAAGCGACTATCCCTAGCGCACTGGGTATCTTCTTTACGCCTTGGTTGTTTGATGGCCCGCTCTTGCTGTCTGGTGTGATTACAGCAGTAGCAATTGTGTACTTATGGTGGTTGTTCAAGCGTGGCGCTGTGCAAGGACGTGAGTTGCTGGTGGTTAGTAGCGGCTATGCACTGTTTGCGGTGTTGGTGTTTTATAGCCTGAGCTAAGTTGTTTGGTGAGGCGTGTAAGAAAAAAGCCCACATCTGTGGGCTTTTTATGTACGCGTTGTCTAGTTAGCGCTGAAAGTTCTGTGCAAGCTCTAAGTTGTTGCTGGTGCCTCTAGACCAGTTCATACGGTACTCAAAACGGTCAGGCGTGTAGAGGATTTCAGAGTAGTTAATAGGGCGCTCATCAGAGTCTATAAACAGCCTACGTAATTTCAGTAGGGGAGCGCCTATAGAGGTCTTCAATAGGCGTGCTGCCTGTTCATCTGCCGATGTGCAGGTGATGGCTTGTTGCACATGCTCTATCGTAATACCGGCTTTTTGGATCAGGTCTACCAGAGCATGATTGACCAAGTCGTCTCTGCTAAACGAGCGTCCTATATCTTCCAGCAAGTAGCTTTGCGAATGAGAAAAAGGCTCGTTTTTCAAGTAACGTACACGTGTGACGTGTTGAATGATGGTGCCAGGCTCGATATTTAATTGTTCGGCAACAGGTGCAATCGCGGTAGAAGGGTTTGAGGCAGCACTGGAACGGGCTGAGCGTTATGTGGAGGCGGGTGCCGATGTGTTGTTTGTGGAGGCACCAGCGAATCAAGAACAACTGCAAGCTATTTGCCAGCGCTTTGGTACGAGACTGCCCTTGTTAGCCAACATAGTAGAGGGCGGTTCAACGCCTATGTATACGGCACCTGAGTTGGGTGAACTGGGCTTCCAGATTGTGATCTTCCCTAGTGGCATTGCTAGGGCACTCGCCAAAACAGCCGATCAATACTACGACTCACTGCACCTGAATTTAAGCAATATACCTTTTAAAGATCGCATGTTGGATTTGAGTGGTTTGAATGCATTGATTGGCACGCCTGAAATGTTGGAGCACGGTTAGCCGCTGAAGAGGCTGGTTACGATGCACTGTGTATTGATACGGTGAGTGATGCAGGCATGGCTGTATTGCGGTCGGTACTCACGATTCCTGTGATTGGTGCAGGGCGCCACGCCATGCTAACAGCCCTGATGCTAGGCGACAGCTTTTCTATCCTCTCTATGTGGGACAGATGGAATCCGTTGTATCGCAAAATACTGGCTGAGTTAGGCTTGGCGCATAAATGTGCATCGATGCGAGCCGCGAATCTAGTGCCTAACAATCAGGTGTTGTTGGGTGGTAGGGAAGCTGAAGTGTTTCCAGTACTACGTGATGTGGCCTTACGCTGTATAGAAGAAGATGGCGCAGACGTGATTGTGCTGGGCTCAACGACTATGCATGAGGCCCACTCCTACTTAGCTCAGCAACTGCCTGTACCGGTGATCAACCCGGGGCCCTTGTCATACCGCTTGGCGCAGAATGCGCTGCAGTTGGGGTTGTCACACAGTCGTGCAACATACCCTGAGCCTCTGGCACCGCGCTTAGACACCTATAAGGCCATGGGCCTAGCACTATAACGCAGGAGCAGATTATGTCCAGAATATTAGTAATTAATCCCTTCCCTTTGGATGAGGAAGGTGTCGCGCGGCGCGCAGCACAAGGTCAGCACGTAGAGTTAGACCCCAGTACAGAGCTGATCTACAGGCCTGTACGTGTAGGCTCTACTTCATTTATGTCGCATCACGATTGGCTATTGGCGGATATAGGCATTTATGAAGCCGCTGTGGACGCAGAAAAAGAAGGTTTTGATGCGGTAGTGATTGATACCATGAGTGATTCAGGTATGGCCGCACTACGCTCTGTCTTGAGTATTCCTGTCATAGGTCCAGGTAAAGCGTCTATGTTGTATGCCTTGACCTTAGGTAATAGTTTTTCCGTGTTGGCTCAATGGAAACCCGCCTTGCCACGTTATAAGAAAGTAATCAGAGAGTATGGCTTAGAACGCCAATGCGCTTCTGTACGTTCCTTTGATATTGAGCCTGACTTTGTCAATCTTACTGAGGGCAAAGAAGATACGGTATTTCCACGTATGCTGGAAACGGCAATGCGTTGCGTGGAAGAAGACGGTGCAGAGGTAATTTGTCTGGGTTCTACTACCATGCACTTGGCAGCAAAGTACTTGGCCGAGCATTTGCCAGTACCGCTTATTAACCCAGGGCCATTCAGTTATAAGTTGGCGGAAACGTTACTAAGCTTAAAACTGACCTACAGTAGGCATGCTTATCCCTCACCGCATGTGCGTAAAGATGAATTAGTGCATGCGTTGGTAAATGCCGCTGTATAAGGGGTATGGCAGTAGGTAGGAAAATGGCCCACAAATGAGGGCCATTTCTGAAGGTGCTTACAAAGGCAATTCCCGATTCTGCACCAGATTCTTCATCACCAACGTGGACGTTAAGCGTTGCACCCCCGGCATGGCTGAAAGCTGGCGGTCATACAGCACTTGGTAGGCCTCTAGATCTTTAACTACGATTTGCAGCATATAGTCGGGGTCACCAAACAAGCGCTTGGCTTCAATGATCTGCGGAATGTCGATAACGGCGGCTTCAAAGCGGTTGATGTTTTCTTGGTTACCATCGCGCATGGTCACAAATACGACAGCTGAAAATCCTAACCCTAAGGCGAGCGGATTCAACTGCGCACGGTAGTCTCGTATAGCACCAGATTGCTCTAATGCCTTTAAGCGACGGTGGCAGGGAGACAGGCTTAAACCTACCCGTTCGGCCAGTTCAGTGATGGTTAAACGGCCATCGGATTGAAGCTCAGCAAGAATCTTCTTATCAAAGTCATCCATTTGCAATTTTCTTCTAAAAATAGACCGTATATGGTCTTTATTTGAAAGCACATTCTAATGGATTGGGGATATTCTTCCTATTGATTTTTGAGTATGTTTAATCAATAGAGGTTAGCGTGTCGTTCAGCATTTTGGCGTCATTTTGGCTGGTGTCGTTTTTGTTGGTGATTGTGCCTGGTATGGACTGGGCCTATGCCATTTCGGCGGGTATACGGGGTAAGACGGTGGTCGCTCCTGCTGTGAGTGGGATGTTGTTAGGCCATTTGGCGGTAACGGGTTTGGTGGCAGCAGGGGTGGGGGCGATTGTGGCCGATATTCCTTATGCGCTAGATGCGGTTACGCTGGTTGGCGCAGGGTATTTGCTGTGGTTGGGTGTAGGGATGATTCGCCACCCGGTATCACCACTTGCGGAGTTCAGTAATGCGCCAGATCGCAGCATGCAGTGGATTGTCAAAGGCATAGGGGTAAGCGGGTTGAATCCCAAGGTGTTCCTACTGTTTTTGGCGTTGTTTCCGCAGTTTGCAGACCCAGCCAGTTCGTGGCCTTTATCGGTACAAATGCTGACCTTAGGTGGGATTCATTTGGTGAGTTGTGGTGCCGTGTATTTACTGGTGGGCTATAGCTCGCAAGCGGTATTGCAAACGCGGCCTGAAATGGCCCAACGGGTTAGTCAATTGTCAGGCTTTTGTATGATGGCGATTGCGGGGGCATTGTTGGTTGAGCTGGTGGTGCAGCACAGTTAATCCGCGAGTGAAAGGGCACTGCTGTGCCCACTTGCACCTTTCTTGATACCTAGGCTAGTTTCTCCTAGGCAATCAATAAAAGCACGTAACTTAGGGGATAAGTCTCGGCTAGATGGCCAGACTATCCAGATAGGAATAGCGTTCTGGGTGCAGTCTTCTAAGATGGTTTGTAGCTGTCCTTGATGCACGTAATCGGCCACGCTAAAGTCCGGTAGGCAAGCGATACCTTGACCATTTAAGGCTAGATGGATGCGCATTTCTATACTATTGCACACAAATGAACGTGGTAGTTCTATGGCTTCTTCCTCGTCATTCGTCGGCAAGGGCCACGGTTCTAGCCTACCATTGGTAGGAAAGCGGTAATGCAAACAAGTATGGGTAAGTAAGTCTGCTGGTTGTTGTGGGCGGCCATGTTGCTCAAAGTAGGACGGTGAACCTACTAACACACGTTGTAGTGCGCCAATTTTGCGGCGTTTTAAACCAGAGTCTGTGAGTTTACCCGTGCGTACTGCTGCATCAAAACCATCACCAATCACATCAACGATGTGGTCAGAAAAATCCAAGTCCAGTTCCACTGCGGGGTAGCGCTGCATGAAACTGGCAATAGCGGGTTGGAACAAGCCGCTGTATTTGGGTAGGCTGACGCGTAATTTGCCATGAGGGGTTTCGCTGGCATTGGACATTTCTAGCTCAGCGGCTTCTACCTCAGCCAAAATTCGCAGACAGCGTTCAAGAAAACGTTCGCCATCTGCGGTTAAGGCCAAGGTACGCGTGCTGCGGTGAAATAAACGTACGCCTAATCGTTCTTCTAGTCTGGCAATAGCTTTGCCTACGGCCGAGGGCGATAACCCCAGTTCACGCGCAACAGCAGAAAACCCTAGTCGTTCTGCGACACGTACAAATACACCCATACTGCCCAAGTTATCGATCATATGCGATTTGATTTAAGACAAATTAGTCCGAAGTGTTGATTACTCTAGCATATTTTTCTTGTCTATTTTTGATCGTAAGCTACTGATCTTGCTTTAGTAGTGCGTGCAACACCAGTGGTGTTCAGTACTACGTGATTTTTACAGTAGAGAAACCATGTCTGATCTTTCACAGCCATCGTCTATGCGTTGGCTTCAATTGGCAGCAGCCTGTTTGACTGGGCTGCTTATTCCTTTATGTTTCACCGGGCCAGCAGTCGTGCTGCCATCTATCAGTGCAGACTTAGGCGGAACCGCTACGCAGCTTAGTTGGATTATGAACGCGTACATTCTGAGTTATGGTGGCGCGGTGATGGTCTCTGGTAGTTTGACGGATATTTATGGCCGTCGACGCATTTGGTTGTTGGGCTTAGGCTGGTTTTGCGCGGTAACCTTTGCTATTCCTTTCATGCCATCTGTGTTTTGGATTGATATTCTGCGTTTGTTGCAGGGTTTGGGTGGTGCGGCAGCTTTTGCTGCAGCCATGACATCCTTAGCACCGCTGTTTGAGGGGCAGACGCGTGCCAGAGCTTTTAGCCTATTAGGGACTACCTTTGGTTTGGGTTTGGCATTCGGCCCGTGGGTAGCAGGCTGGATTGTAGAGATCAGCAATTGGCAGGGTGTGTTTTATGTGACCGGCTCAGTAGGGCTAGCGAGTATTGCGATGGTGATGGTGAGTACCTCTACCACGCATGAAAACACCAGTGGTGCATTAGACTGGCCGGGGGCGATTAGCTTTACCTTGGCGTTGGGTTTGTTCACGTATGGCATGCTGTTGATTCCCGAAAAAGGCTGGTTGGATACGACGGTAATCAGCGCCTTGGTGGCCTCGGTGATTGTGTTCTCTGTCTTTGTAGTCATAGAGAAAAAAGTCGCTAATCCCATGTTAGATCTGAGCTTTTTCAAACAGCCTTCTTTTGTGGGTGTACAAGCCTTGGCGGCATCCCCTGCGTTTTTGTTTATAGCCTTGATTGTGGTGTTACCAGGCCGGTTCATTGGTATTGATGGTTACAGTGCCTTGCAAGCAGGTCAGATGATGGTGTGGTTGGCGGCCCCCTTGCTGGTGATTCCTGTCATCGCAGCAATGTTGACCCGTTGGTTTACACCAGGAACCTTATCCGGAGTCGGGTTGGTTATCGTGGCGATGGGCTTGTCGTGGTTAGCACAAGCGTTTGCTGCAGAAGGTGTGCATCAGGTACAACTGCCTTTATTGCTAATAGGCATAGGGATTGGGTTGCCGTGGGGCTTAATGGATGCGATGGCCGTCAGTGTAGTGAGCGCTGAACGTGTCGGTATGGCGACGGGTATTTTTAATACCGTGCGTGTGTCAGCGGATGGCGTAGCCATTGCAGTGGTTAGCGTGTTGTTGGCAACGTTGATACAGCAGAATTTGGTATTGGATGTAGGTGCGTTGCCAGCAGAGGCTGTCATTAAAGGGGCAGGCCTTGCCGCGTTAGGAGAGCTACGTGCTGCAGCTGAATTATTGCCCGGGGCTGAGCTTGCGTTAGCACATAGCTATGCTGAATCTTTTGTGCGTGTGCTGTATGCGTTGGCGGGGTTGGCATTATTCATCGCTGTAATCGTAGTTATGTTATTGCGAGGCCAAGGAACTGCATCAACCATAGCGGTTGAGAAGGCGTAGCTAGGTACGGCTGTAGGGTGTGAACATACCTTGCAGCCGTAAGTGCATTGATTGTTGGATGTGCTGTATGGTTGCTAGCGATGCATACAGATGAAGTGTAATGGTCTTGCTTGTGTTTTGTTTCAATTTGAAATAAATTTTTCAAATTTGACAATTTTATCGATAATGTTTTCAACATGGCTGGTTTATAATTCCTTCTCAAAATTTATTAAACAAAATTTTTGATTAATAATTATTAATTAAAAAATTAAATATAGAGTGGGAAGCTAGAGTGAAAAAATTAAGTCCAAAAACATCGCTAATACTTGGGGTTATTTTATTGGTATTGAGTGCATTGATCTACTGGAAAAGCCAAGATTCTGGTATCAGCGCAGCCGAGCAAGCTAATTGCGAAAAACAAGTATTGGCTAACTATGGTAGCAGTGCTGACGCCCTGATCGGACAATGTAAGACTAGCGTAGGCTTTATTGCTATGATGAATGCACGTTCAGGTGGTGCAAGCTCTGCTGGCGAAATGGCTCAAGCCATTAGCTCAGCTAACCAAAGCGACACTGGCAGCCACATGATCTACATGTTCTTGATGGGTTTGTCGTTGGCATTGGGTCTGGGCCTGTTGCTGAATGGTGTAAAAGGTTTGAAAAAATAAGTAGCACTAAATAATTAAAACCGCATAAATTAAAAATAATTTATGCGGTTTTTTTATTTGTTTTAATTAATGTTTTTAAGATGTTTGTTTTTTATGCCATAATGTTTTGGAGGAAATCATAGCAAGCATAGTAATACTGCCTGCATTGATAATAGCCATGGCATAAAGTCCTGATATAAAGGCGGCAGCAGTGCCATTTAACACAGTTATAGCGGCTGCACTAGGTACGCACAGCGCCGTGCCTGATGGAGTATGTGTTCTGTGCGTTCTACCTTGGCCTGCAGTACTTCTCTAAAAACAGTCAGTTCTGCTCTACAGAAACTTTGACAGGTAGATGCTGCAGCGCAGATGGGGCAGTGGTTCTCTATCAATACAAAGCTGCCATCTGAGCACTCTTCATATTCAGCCATATAGCCTTCACGCGAGCGTAACTGTGCAAGCTTGGCGACGCGCTCTTTGAGCGTAGTCAGATCGCGCAATTCGTAACGATACAACTCACGGCTTTGTTGTTCGCGCATATCTATCAAGCGATCTATAGCTTGTTCCCCAAATGCCTGCCTAACCGTGTTGAGTAGTTGTATGGTGAGTTCAGAATGAGTGTCTGGAAAACGATGGTGGCCGGCTTCGGTCAATCGCCAATACTGACTAGGGCGGCCTACACCTTTGCTGTTTGAGTCAGTTTCCATGACGACTAGCTCGGCAGCGGCCAGTTTTACAAATTGCTGGCGTGCGGCCTCAGCCGTAATACCCAACTGCTTACCCGCGTCGGCGGCTTGTTGCGGGCCGCGTGTTTTTAGCAGATGCAGTAAGCGATCGGCAGTAGATTGAGTAGGTTGTACGGTATTTTCCAAGGGTTTTCTTGACAAATTAAAGGTGCGTTTTTAATATTCAAAGCAAATGCTTGTTTAATTAATGTAGCGCATTACAGTGTCCTAGGCAACGTTGCATAGGGGCGTTATGTTGCCTGGAGAATATATGTCAGTTCATGACGGTAGCTGGGGGGATTTGCTATCAGGCAAGAACCTCGCTGGATCCATTGCGTTGGCGGGTGGGGTGGCTTTGCATGCCATCAATATTTATATAGCGACTACCGTCTTGCCTTCAGTGGTGAAGGATATAGGCGGGTTGGAGCTGTATGCGTGGAACATGACGCTATTCGTGGTGGCGTCAATCTTAGGTTCTGCCTTGACCGCAAAACTCTTAGCGACGGCAGGATCTAGAGGAGCTTACGCCATAGCGGCTGTGTTGTTCATGGCTGGTAGTGTGATCTGTGCGGCAGCGCCTACTATAGAGGTGATGTTATTGGGGCGCACATTACAAGGTGTGGGGGGCGGCTTTTTGTTCGCGCTGGGCTACGCAATGATTAATAGCGTCTTTGAGCAGCGGTTATGGCCTAGAGCAATGGCACTGATTTCAGGAATGTGGGGTGTGGCCACCTTGTTTGGGCCCGCTATAGGTGGCATTTTTGCGCAAATGGATGCATGGCGGTGGGCATTTGGGATGCTGGTGCCAGTTACCTTGGTGTATATGGTGCTGGTATGGTTGGTTTTGCCGGCTCGTAATCAAGAGAGGCTATCGGCGAAAGCGCTTCCTGTGCCTCAGCTGTTGTTGTTGACAGTAGCTGTTTTAGCGGTGAGTGTAGGCAGTATGTCGCATGATCCATCATGGAATTTACTGGGGGTAGCGGTGGCCGCTGTCATGGTGATCATGTTGGTGCGGCAAGAGTTCACCAGTAACCTGCGCTTGTTGCCTAAGGATGCGTTGCGTATGCATTCACCGTTGTTAATGTTGTACCTGACGATGGGCTTGCTCGTAATCGGTATGACGAGCGAAACGTTTGTGCCGTATTTCTTGCAACTATTGCACGGCCAGTCGCCATTGATCTCGGGTTATTTGGCAGCGTTAATGGCGGCAGGGTGGACGGTTGCTGAAATCTGGAGCTCTGGTTGGCAAGGCCGTGGCATACGTGCGGCAATCGTTAATGGCCCCGTGGTGGTGCTAGTTGGTATGGTGCTGTTGGCATGTAGTGTGCCCTTGCATGGCCAAGGCGACTGGTTGATATTAGCGGCTATTTGTGTGGGCTTATCGTTGGTGGGGTTTGGTATAGGTTTGGGCTGGCCACATATGCTGACACGTATTTTGCAAGTCGCGCCCAGTGATGACAAAGATGCTGCAGCAACATCTATTACCACCGTACAGTTATTTGCGACGGCATTGGGTTCTGCTTTGGCGGGTATGCTGGCAAACGTAGGTGGTTTGAATGTGCCTGGCGGTGTAGTGGGTACTTCCAGTGCAGCAGGGTGGTTGTTTTGGGTGTTGGCTGCTGCGCCGCTACTAGCCGTCTTTAGTGCGATACGAGTGTCGGCAGTACTCAAGCAGGAGCACGCTAGCTAAGTATTTGCACATATAGCATAGCAATGTAAAAAACCCATCATCGATGGGTTTTTTGGGTTTTCTTAGCGTTATCTTTCCATAGCTATAGTGCTATTTGGTATTTGACGCTCATTTCTGTCTTACCAGAGGGCACGGTTTCAGCAGTAGGTTCACCTTGTTGAGCGAAGCCCACCGTTGTTAGCACATAGGCTGATGCGGGATTATCTACGACGGTGCGTGCTCGTAAATGCGTTAAGCCTAACTGTCGAGAAATTTCCATCGCCAATAATAGGGCGTGCTTAGATACTTTACGACCACGATGATTGGGGGCTACCCAATAACCTATTTCGGCATCTGTGGCGGTGATATCAAAGAACACCATGCTGCCCAGAAACTCATCATTGTTGGCATCAGCAATACTAAGCACGGCCAAAAAACCAGCTTGTAAACCTTCTGCAATCACGCCTTGAATCATGTCGCGCACAATCTCTGGCGTGTAGTGGTCTAAGGGTAAGTGGGCAAAACGTTTCACTAATGCATCTTCGGTGCCCGCAGCATAAGCCTCGGCATCGCTGTTTTGCATAGTACGAATGCAAATAGAGCCATCTGAGTAGGGTAAAACAGAAAGAAAAGAGCGTGGTGAGTGCTGAGACATGTCTTGGAGAGTGTTCATGTGGCAATAGAAAAGAGTTTGGTGAAATTTGGTTAACTATACCGTCATCGTACGATATAGGCGGCGTTTAACAAGGGCTTTCTGATCCTGATGTCATCAAATACTATGCACTGAGTTATGGCAGTCTAGAAGCCACCAAAGTGCAAATGCAGTGGTTTGAGCAGATTGTGGCTGCAGCGGCGCAGGGCCTGAGATAGACCGTGAAAACGCGTGCGTACGTCGTAAGGCTGCATCACAGAAAACGGGGTCAGATGACACTATCTGACCCCGTTTTTTAGCTAATACCTTGTTAGGTAGCTGCAGTATCAAAAGCCTAGATGACAGGTGCGCCATGCTGACTGATGATTTCCAGTATGCCGTTGATCACAAATTGGATCCCCATGCAGACTAGAAGAAAGCCCATGACACGGGCAATGGCTTGTACGCCACCTTCACCTAAGAACTTGTTGATATTGTTTGCGCTGCGCAGGCAAACCCAAAATATTACACCCAGCAACAAGAAAACAAGGATAGGGGCAAGAATGATGGTTAGCGTGGAGTAATGCACGGCATCAGATTGCATGGTGGCCGTTGCGCTAATAATGAATGCGATAGTGCCAGGGCCAGCAGTGCCTGGTAATGCCAAGGGAACAAAAGCAATGTTCACGGTTTTACGCTGTGCCAATGCATCTGCATTGGCTTCGGCTTCAGGCATGTCATTGGTGTCTTGTGTGGGGAATAGCATAGTGAAGCCAATGAAGGCCACAATCAGCCCACCAGCAATACGCAGGCCAGGGATAGAAATCCCAAACGAATGCATGACCCATTGCCCAGCAAAGTAGGTGACCAACATAATCATCACCACATACACTGCGGCCTGATTAATTTGTTTGTTACGTTCTTGTAGTGGGATATGACGACCTAGGGATAGCAGCAGCGTCATTGAGGTAAGAGGATTGGCCAAAGGCAGCATCAATGTTAGCCCCAATCCAACAGCGGTAAATAACTCTATGATTTGATCCATAAATTCGTCTGTGAGTGTCTGTGAGTATAGGTAGAGTGTAGCAGTGCTGCTAGCGCGTGAGTATTCCTTTGTTGGTAATGAGAATTATTGTTATTATTAGTGTTTTTCTTTTGTTCACGGGCTAGTGTTTTTCATGTCTAATCGTCATGTCGTTCGTAAGAGCTGGCTGGCTCACTATGCTGAGTTGTTAGGTACGTGGCGACGTAGGGCGCGCGTACACGAAGACATGGAAGACGCAATGCAAGATGCGATGCTGCGTATTTTGGAAAATGGTTCGGTTAACGCAGAAAATCCTAAGGCCTATTTGCAGCGTAGTGTGGCCAATGGTGTCATTGATAGGCAGAGGCGAGAAACAGTCTTGCCGATGCATCCACTACATGAGTTGCATGAGTCTGAGCATCCTGAAGTAGCAGGGCCTGACTCTTTGCTGTACTCAAAACAAATGGCTGGTGATTTAGCAGTTGCATTAGAGGAGCTACCGTTGGTATGCAGGCAGGTGTATATCTATAAACGACTAGAGGGCTGTTCACATGCTGAAATTGCCGAGGCATTAGGTATTTCGCGGGCAATGGTAGAAAAACATATGACACGTACGCTACGTCATTTGAATGCGAGGTTACAGCAGTATGCCTCCTGATATGAATAGTGCAATCACTCCGCAAGATCAAGCTGCTAGTTGGTTCTCGTATTTGAATTCAGGAGAGGCCACTGACCAAGATATACAGGCTTTTTACGAATGGCGTGCGCAAAGCGCAGAACATGCCCGCCAGTATCGCAATGTAGAGCGTATTTGGCAGGCAACTCTGCATGTGCCCGAAGAGGCATTGCGCGCTATGTCGCGTCCCTCCATCTCGCAAAATGTGATGCATAAACATTCGCGTAGGCGTTTTGCGTTTGGTGTGGCTGGTTTATGTGCGGCTGCAGTGATGGCAGCCATAGGCACAGAATATTTACTTGGTGGGGCTGAATACCAGGAGAAACTGGTCGTCCAGCGTGGTGAGCGTACAGAACTGCAACTGCCTGATGGTTCTGTTTTGGTAGCGAATACTGGCACGCAAGCGCAGGTATATTTCTATGAGTCTGAGCGTGTGGTAGAGCTGCTATCAGGCGAGGTGTTTTTTGACATACAACACGATAGCCAGCGCCCGTTTATTGTGCAGGCTGGTTCAAGCAGGGTGGTAGTGACTGGCACGCGGTTTAATGTGCTGCATGAGGCACAGCAACTGCAAGTTAGTGTTGAGTCTGGGTCTGTCAATGTAACGCAAGGGCCTTGGTGGAGTCGGGAGCAGCGTTCATTACGAGCTGGCCAGGTCGTTAGAAACACACCAGACCATAGCTTGAGTGCCGTACAGACAGCAGATTTGAGCAAAGAGCTGGCATGGCAACGAGGCATGATTGTGTTTGAAAATACGCCATTACAGCAGGCTATTTCAGAAATTAATCGGTATTTAGAGCAGCCAGCCTTATTGAACGCTCCAAGATTGAAAGACTATCGTCTAGCAGGCGTTTTCAGTGTGGAGGATCCGCTGGCTTTAATTCAGACTTTGCCAGAGTTTGTGCCGGTGCGTGTTCACTATAAACAAAATGGTCAGTTAGTGATTAGCGAGTTATAAGTGGATTCACTCCTGTTTTTATAGTTGTTAAAAATTATTCGCATTTTCATTCTGATGTTTTGATGCTGGTTCGTCTTAAGAATGAGGGGGCAGTGTTCGCGTAGGTTGCGGCACCGCTCTGTTACGTTTCAGGTGTATAGCCCATGCATCTGACATTCTTTGGAAGTAGCCAGACTGTGAATACCACTACATCAACTATCCCCGTGCGTAGCGCAAAGCCTGCTATGAACACCACGCTAACCACGTTGGTGATCAGCTTGGCCGTTGCCTTTGGCACATTATCAAGCGAGTTAAACGCTCAAACAAACACTGTATCTATCAGCCTTCCGGCTCAGTCGCTGAGTAAGGCGTTGCTGCAATTGGGGGAGCAAGCCTCGTTGCAGATATTTTTTGCGCAAGAGGTGGTAGATGGCTATAGTGCTCCAGCGTTATCTGGAAGTTATGAGCCAGAGGAGGCATTAAGCCAATTACTGGCAGGTACTGGTATTAGTTATAAACGCACGGGAAATAGTATTTCGCTGACTAAGCCTGCGCCAAGTAGTGCCGCTCAGCTATCAGCGATCACCGTAACTGGCGGGATTTTGGGTGATTTGTCACCTTCTTTTGCAGGTGGCCAAGTAGCGACGGGGGGAAGCTTAGGGTTATTGGGGGCGGAAGATGTGATGGATACCCCTTTTAGCACCATGAACTACACGTCAGAACTGCTGTATGACCAGCAGGCTCGTACCTTAGCGGATGTGGTCGTTAATGATGCATCGGTGCGTACAACCACGTCCACGGGTGGTTTTGGTGAAGACTTCATGATTCGTGGCTTCCCAGTAGGTAGTGGCGACGTCAGCGTAAATGGTCTGTATAGCTTGGTATCTTCCAGCCGTGTTCCTGTGCAAATTCTGGAGCGTGTTGAAGTGCTTAAAGGGCCTGGTACTTTAATGCGCGGTATTCCACCGGGCGGAAGTATTGGGGGAGCCATTAATTTGGTTACCAAACGCGCAGAGAATGAGCCACTGACTCGTGTGACGGCTAGCTATGTGAGTCAAGCTAACCTAACTGCGCAATTGGATGTTGGGCGTCGCTTCGGTGAGAATAATGAGTGGGGTGTGCGTTTTAACGGGGTAGTACGCGGAGGGGAAGCCACCACTCGTGATGGCAAACAAGATCTAGGTATGGCAGCTTTAGGTGTAGATTACCGTGGCACGCGATTGCGTTGGTCTGCGGATTTGATTCATCAAGAAGATACGCTGGAAAACATCAGGTCGCAGATAGGTTTTCAAAGTGACTTAACTGAATTGCCTGCGCCGCCGGATGGGCGTACCAACTTTTATCCTGGAACTCGTCTTACGCAGCGTGATGACACCATTATGTCTCGCTTGGAATATGACTTCACTGACAATATTACGGGTCATATAGGCTTGGGCTATAGGCACGGTAAAAATCGTCAGATTTTTCCTGTGAATGTAAAGCCTGGCGATCCTAATGTGCGCCAATCGGTAGACGCAGATGGTAATTTCAGTGTTATCACTACGTATTATGATTCGTACTCAAAAACATTCAGTAGTGAAGGTGGATTAACGGCTAATTTTGATACGGCCGATATACATCACCGGCTAGCATTTAGTGTTGGGTATATGGATCAAGAATTAGGCAATGCCTATAGTCCTGGGACTGAAGTGGTGGATTCTAATATTTATAATCCAGCACCCATGCCAGCTGGACCTGCTGAGCGATTAAAGCCTCAGAAGGCCTCTAACACCGAGCTCTTAAGTTTTGCACTAGCAGATACTATTTCGTTTGTAGATGACCGTATCTTGTTGACTGTAGGTGCTCGACGTCAAACCGTGGATGTGGCAAGTTATAACACGACTACAGGCGCTAAAACCTCTACGTATAGAGCTAGCGCTGTATCACCATTGGTGGGGTTGGTCGTTAAACCACTAGAGAATGTGTCTGTCTATGCCAATTTTACTGAAGGTTTGACACGTGGAACGATAGTGGGGGATCGTTATGCCAACCGTGGTGAAATCCTGAAGCCGTATAAGTCTAAGCAATATGAGGCCGGCGTGAAAGTGGATTGGGGCGGTATCATCACTTCGGCTGCATTGTGGCAAATAGCGAGACCAGCAGGGCAGGAGGATGCGAACAATGTCTATGGTTACTTTGGTGAGCAACGTAACCGTGGCTTAGAACTGACGGCGTATGGCGAGCTGACGGCAGGCTTACGCATGATGGCAAGTGCAGCGTTTACTCAAGGTAAATTGACCAAGACTCAAAATGGGGTGAACGAAGGTAATAGAGCTCCGGGTGTCCCCAGCAGTACTTACAACCTAGGTCTAGATTGGGATACCCCGTGGGTGCAAGGGTTAAGTCTTAATGGACGCATGATCTATACCTCATCTCAATACTTAAACAACACAAACACTTTACGGCTGCCTGCGCTAACTCGTTTTGATGTTGGGGCTCGTTTCTACACTGAAATTGCCGGCAAAGAGGTGGTGTTACGCGCCAATATAGAAAATCTAACAAACAAACGGTATTGGCTGGCTTCGAGCAGCTTCGCGACCAATGGAGCAGGACGCACGGTGATGTTGTCTGCTTCGATGAGCTTTTAAGTCTATTTTCAAGATGCTATGTCATTACCAGCGAGATTGTGAGCGGTGTGGTGGCGTAGTGCAGTATGAATAAAAAGGAAAATTATGTTGAACCGTCATGTATGTCTTACTGCGTTATCGTTTGCACTTTTCAGTGCACCTTTGGTACACGCACAAATTTCAAACTTTCCAGCTCAGCCTATCACACCAGAGCTGGTGCAAAAGACTACCATTACTGCGGATGGAGGCTTACGTAAAGAGCTGGCTTATGGCATTTATCAGCTAGCGTATAGCCCAGCAGATAAGGCAGTGTACGTGGCCTCTGCAGAAATGGCAGATGGAGTGCGAGGGGGCGTTATTTACAAACTGGACCCACAAAGCCTAGATGTCAAAGGCGTGATTCACAGTGATGAACGTAATTTTGGTCTGACTACTAATCCTGATGGAGATGTATTGTTTGTGACCAATAGCCTGACTCCGGGTGTATCACGTGTAGAGTTGGGGGATAAGGGTACAACTCAGCGTATTAGGTTTAGCAATGTGGGTACGGATGGCTTCAATGTGGGGCCTCGTAGCATCAGGCACGATCCGGCAAACCATCGTGTTTATGTGGGAGGCGTAGGTAATCCTGCGGTGATTTGGGTACTGGATGATGCAGATTTAACGTTGCAGCATACGATAGAAAACGCGGGGAAATGGGTCACGGGATTATGGCTAGATACGGATAATCAACGTTTATACGCAGCAAATGGCGATGGTGAAATTTTAGTGATTGATACGCAAAACGATCAAATCACCCAACGTTGGAAGCCAGCAGGAACAGATCCGGCATTGTTGTTGAATATTGCCGTGGATAAAAAACGCAATCAGCTTTATGTCACTGAGTCTCAGCATCAAAAAACAGTGTACGTGTTGAATGCGAGCACAGGACAGTTGGTTAAGCAGTTAGCCGTTGGTGATGCCTTAGATGTGCTGTTTAATCCAGAACGGGATGAGCTGTATCTGAGTCATCGAGCACAGGGTAAGGTGTCTGTGTTGGATGCAGGGACACATGCAGTAAAAGCGGAGTACACCTTAGCAGAGCATCCAAATAGCTTATTGTTAGGTCCAGATAATCAACTGTATGTCACAGTGAAATCTCCCTTCACGGCGGGGCATAAGATCAGTGCGCGGGAAAGCGTAGTGCGTATTGATTTGAATGCAGTGGCCCAGTAAGGGTCACGAACAGACAGAGCTACGATAAAAAAAGCCCTCAACCTACAAGGTTGAGGGCTTTTCTGTTTTGTTTTACATACCGTAGAAGCTACGTGCAGGCTTTTTAAACAATACATAGAGCAAGGCGAGTAAGCAGACAGCAAACAGCCCCATGCCCCACAGTGCATATTCAATCCCTAGTAGTTCAACACGGGCATCCATGCAGGTGGCATAAATACCGAAAAGTGATGGGAATTGGCTTTCCAACCCGGATTGAGTCATGATGCGGTCAGCTAGGGTTTGATCGCATGAAAAGCTGAGCGACGCCACGCTGTATTGGTGCCAGGCAGCCCAAATACCGCTGGCTGCTAGCAAGGCGCTGAGTAGCGTCAGCAGTTTAGCGATAACGTTAATATTGAGTTTCGCCGCTATGCCCGCAAATAAGCAGCCTACACCCACCGCAATAAGCATCAGGCGTTGCAGTACGCACCACGCACAAGGGCGCATGCCGAACATATGTTGAGAAACCAGTGCTACAGCCAGTGCCAAGAAACACAGCCCAGATAGCAGGAACAGCAGTTTAGTAGAGGTATTGTTCATTATTGAATCAAGAAGAGGCTGAAAGGGGTTACTGGGTAGCTTTGGCAGCTTCAATAAGCAGATTTAACACTAGATCATGCACGCCGTCCCACACAATTTGCACACCCAAGCAGAGCAGAATGAATGCAGATAAACGCATGAGTACCGCAGTACCGGTGGTGCCTAGCTTATAAAGAAACTGCGATGCAAAACGTAAGCACATGTATACGATTATGGCGGCAGCGGCAATGGCAGTAATAGAACCGGTTAATTTGCTGGCGGTTAGAATAGTGGTGGAATCGTGCAGTGTCACCCCTACAGTTAATGCGGCAGAGATAGAGCCTGGGCCACATAGCATAGGGAAGGTGAGCGGATAAAAGGCTTTGGAGCGCACTTTTTCAAATGAATATTGCTCTACCATATCTTGAGCATGGCTGGTGTCTGGGTCGGTCGCAACCACCAGATTCCAGGCTGTGACAATCACTAGTAGCCCACCGCCTATACGGATGATGGGCAATGAAATACCAAACAAGTCCAAGACCAAGTTGCCGGCGACCAATGCGATGGCTAGCATGATGAAAATATTCACGCATACGCGTTTAGCCAATTCGTTACGCGCGGGTGTAGAGGCACCTTCGGTCAGCGTTAAAAAGATAGGTGCTGCAGCCGGCGGGTTAAGCATGGGCAGCAGAGTGGCAATGGTAAACAGAAAACTTCTGCCAAAATCCAACCATAAGACTGAATCGGTCATTTACGTAAAGCCCTGATGATTAAAGCGTTTCGGCGAGTTGCCGCTCGAAATTTTTGAAGTGTGTTTGTTGTTGTAAGTTTTCGCTGTAGAGCAAAAAGCTGTCTTCTACCCGTTGGCCTAGTGTCATGATTTTGGCGGATTTTAGATTGATGCCGTTGCTGACAAAGACTTTAGCGAGACTATACAACAGTCCTTTGCGATCGCTAGTGACTATTGTCAATTTCCAGAGATGGTTACCGTGTAAGCTCAACTCGAAGGTAGGCGTAATGGGGAAAGCTCTAGCCTGTGCTTCGTAGGGGGCAATGTAATCCGTAGGCTCTGGCTCTTCGGCTGTAGGTGTTTGTTGTAGCCAGTGCTCTAGACTGTATTTTAGTCGCTGTGCGAAATTTGGTTGCTGGGCAGTTTCGGCGGGTACTTCTACCACGAAGGTATCTAGGGCCCAGTGGTGCTGGGTGGTGTAGATACGAGCGTCTTGAATGCCTAAGCCATTTTGGTCGAAAAACTGGCACAACTGCATGAATAAATCAGACCTGTCAGGGGCATAAACCATGACCTGATGTAGATGGTCATTGCCCAATGCGTGTACCGAAGCATAGGCAAAATTGGCTTGCTCCCAAATAGGACATAGCTCGTGACTGTGCCAAATAATATCTTCGCTATCGTGGCGTAGGAAGTAATCTATATCCAGCACACTCCAGAAGCGTTGAACAGTGTCTAGTGCCAGGCCACGGTCTAGTAGCTGATTCTGCGCGGCTTGTTTACGCTGTGCGAGGAAGCTGCCAGCAGGCAAGGTGTTTTGATGGCGTAAGGCTTTATGTGTCAGGTGATACAGGTCATCCAGTAGCTTGGCTTTCCACGTATTCCAGATATTTGGGTTGGTGCCTTTAATATCGGCAATCGTCAGCATGTATAACGCATCTAGCGTATGCATGTTGGGTAGGTGGCTGGCAAACTCTTGCACGACGGTGGGGTCATAGATATCCCGCTTTTGAGCAAACAGCGACATTTGCAAATGCTCACGCACCAAAAATACGACTAGCGTAGTTTGTTCTTCGGTTAGCCCATGTTCGTGACAAAACTGCAGCGCGTCGTCAGCGCCTAGCTCAGAGTGATTACCGCCGCGCCCTTTGGCAATGTCGTGAAAAAGGGCAGCAATGTACAGTACCCAATAGTCTTGAAAATCTGTTGCTAACTCGGCTGCTAAAGGATGCTCATTGGCGTGGTCTGCCATGGTGAATCGACGCAGATTGCGAATTACCATCAGCGTATGCTGGTCCACTGTGTAGGTGTGGAACAGATCATGCTGCATTTGCCCGACGATACGCCTGAAAGGAGGCAGATAGCGTGGCAAAATATTCAGCATGGTCATCAATCGCAGCGCGTGTAGCATACCACGAGGCTGCTGCAATATCTGTATAAACAGCTGGCGGTGTTCGGGTTGGCTACGGAAACGCTCGTCTATCAGCCGGCGATGATGCCAGATTGCCCGCAGTGTAGAGGCCGTCATGCCCTGCAACTGGGGTTGCTGCTGTAAGTGCAAGAAGCTGCGAAATAGTAACGCAGGCTGCTGGGGTAATAACTCGGGTTCACGCAAATGCAGGCGGTGGTTTAGTATCTCGAACTCATTATCCAGAAACTGAGGTAATGCCTCTGGTGCTGGTAATAAATGCTCTTCCAGCTCTTGCATGAAGATTAGGTTTAACTGAGACACAACGCGAGCAGCCCAGTAATAACGCTGCATCAACACTTCGCTAGCTAGTCGTCCGTCAGTATCTTGAAAACCATAGAGCTTGGCCAATCGAGGTTGCAAATCAAACAGCAATCGGTCTTCACGGCGCTCGCAAAGTAGATGCAGCTCTACACGTAATCGCATAAAGGCAGTACTGACTCGTTTAATAGCGCGCAGTTCAGCGTCATCTAATAAACCTGAGTGTGCGATATCCGACCAGGTGTCACCTAAGCCTGCCGCTTTAGCTACCCAAAACAACACTTGTAAGTCGCGTAAGGCGCCAGGTGATTCTTTACAGTTAGGCTCTAAAGCATAGGCGGTGCCTTGATAGCGCAGATGGCGCTGACGCATTTCAGCCCGTTTAGCCAAAAAGAAGGCTTGGGGGTTTAACGCATCATGCAGTTGTTGCTGCAGTTCTTTCACCAGAGCTACAGAGCCGCACACCCAACGGGTATCTAATAGCGATGTTTGGGTGGTGATATCTGTGCGTGCTTCACTGACACATTGAGCAACCGTGCGTACGGCATGGGCGGCTTTAAGTCCGGTATCCCATAACGAGGCAATTAACTGCTCAACGCTGGCAGCCATGCTGGGTGTGGGAGTGCTGGGCAGTAGGATAAGAATATCCAGATCAGACTCAGGGTATAGCTCTTTGCGGCCGTAACCGCCTACAGCACAGACGGCACACTCTTCAGGTAGTGCCGCGCGTGCAAAAAGCTTTTTGAGTGTTTGGTCTGCAACTTGGCTTAATCGGCGCAGCAACGGCTCAGCGCGATGATTGCGCTGAAACCGTTCTATGGCTTTACGTCGTCTTTGCTGATGACGTATACGTATAGCGGCGATAGCCATGATGTGCTTAGGCTTGGTGGCCTTTTACAAAGGCTGGTGGTGCTGGCATATCAGGCGAAATAGTCAGTACTTCGTAGCCAGTTTCGGTAACCAGAATGCTGTGCTCCCATTGTGCTGACAGGCTGCGGTCACGAGTTACTACAGTCCATTGGTCAGGTAGGGTGCGAATATCGCGACGACCAGCGTTGATCATAGGTTCAATAGTGAAAATCATGCCTGGTTTTAGCTCTACACCAGTGCCGGGTTTGCCGTAATGCAACACTTGTGGGTCTTGGTGAAATTTTTGGCCAATGCCATGGCCGCAATACTCACGCACTACAGAGTAGTTTTTGGACTCAGCGTGTTGTTGAATAACGTGGCCAATATCACCCAAACGCGCGCCAGGCTTGACCATGTCAATGCCCAACCACATGCATTCATAGGTGGTTTCTACCAAGCGTTTTGCCAAAATGGACGGTTCGCCAACAAAATACATACGGCTTGTGTCACCAAACCAACCGTCTTTAATTACGGTGACGTCAATGTTCAGGATGTCGCCGTTTTTCAGTGCTTTGTCAGCAGGAATGCCGTGACAAATTACGTGGTTAACGGAGGTGCAAATAGCGCCGGGAAATGGCGGATAGCCAGGAGGGGCGTAGCCTACAGTGGCAGACTCTACATGCAATGTGTTGGTGATGAAGTCTTTGCAGAGCGCGTCCAATTCAGCCGTAGTAATGCCAGCACGTACGTGTGTACCGAGGAAGTCCAAGGTGGCTGCTGCGGCCTGGCAGGCAGCGCGCATTTTATCTAAATCAGCGGGATCGGAAACAATAATACTCATGATGACTTGAATTAAAGCGTTTAAAAATAGTAAAATTACGGACTTACCCGTATTTCGCCACTAGTCTTTACTTATTGTATAGCTTTTGAGAGAGTCTTGCGGCGGCAACAGGTAAGACTTTTATTTATGTAAATCGCGTGCCCATTTGTCTCGGGGTGTCTGGAAGATTGCCTAAGCTTTAGTGCAAGATCCCTGCCGGATACTGAATGGGTACAAGACCTAACCCTTGTGAGAACAGCATGTCTTTAATGCGTGAAATGTTGGAAGCCGGCGTACACTTCGGCCACCAAACCCGTTTCTGGAACCCAAAAATGGCTCAGTACATTTTTGGTCAACGTAACCGTATCCACATCATCAACCTGGAAAAAACGGTTGTCAACTTCATCGACTCTCAGAAGTTCATCACTCAGCTGGTAGCTCGTGGTGGTAGCGTTCTGTTCGTAGGTACTAAACGCGCAGCGCGTGAATTGGTAGCTGCTGAAGCCGAACGTTGCGGTATGCCATACGTAGACAGCCGTTGGCTGGGCGGTATGATGACCAACTTCAAAACAGTTAAAACTTCTATCAAACGTCTGAAAGACATGGAAGCTCAAGTGGCCGATGGCGCACTGGAGCGCATGACTAAGAAAGAAGGTCTGCTGTTTGAACGTGAGTTGGAAAAACTGCACAAATCCATCGGCGGTATCAAAGACATGAACAAGTTGCCAGACGCACTGTTCGTGATCGACGTTGGCTACCACAAAATTGCTGTGGCAGAAGCTCGCACACTGGGTATCCCAGTTGTGGCAGTTGTTGATACCAACCACTCCCCAGATGGCTTGACTAAAGTTATTCCTGGTAACGATGACTCCGCCAAAGCTATTGCGTTGTACGCACGTGGCATGGCAGATGCCGTTCTGGAAGGCCGTAACCAAGCACTGAGCGGTTTGGTTGAAGGCATCCGCGAAAACGAAGAATTCGTTGAAGTGGAAGAAGTTGAAGTTGTCGAAGAAAACGGCAGCGAAGAGTAATCTCTTCACCTAAACCCTGCTTCGTGCAGGTGGCGACTGTTCGTGTCATGATCCCTGAATAGTCGCCGCGTAGAATTTCATCGGCCCTGGTTCGCCAGGGCTCGTGTTTACCGAATTGGAGAATATCGTGGCTCAAATCTCAGCATCGATGGTTAAAGAACTGCGCGAAAAAACTGACGCGCCAATGATGGAGTGCAAAAAAGCGCTGGTTGAAACTGATGGCGATATGGCCAAAGCTGAAGAGCTGCTACGTGTAAAACTGGGCAGCAAAGCAAGCAAAGCCGCATCCCGTGTAACAGCTGAAGGCTTGGTAACTGTATTCATTGCTGAAGACGCCAAAAAAGGTGCCGTAGTTGAAGTTAACTGCGAAACCGACTTCGTAGCTAAAAACGATGACTTCATCAACTTCGTAAACGAAGTGGCTAAGTTGGTTGCAGAAAACAACCCAGCAGACGTAGAAGCTTTGGCTGCATTGCCTTTGAATGGCAGTACAGTTGAAAGCGTGCGTGCTGAATTGATCGGCCGTATTGGCGAAAACATGACTATCCGTCGTTTCAAACGTTTTGAAACAGCTAACAAACTGGCTCAATACGTACACGGTGGCCGTATCGCTACATTGGTTGAGTTCGCTGGTGACGACGAAGTTGGTAAAGACTTGGCTATGCACATCGCTGCAACACGTCCTAAAGCATTGGATGCATCCGGTGTTGACGCTGCTGACATCGAAACAGAGCGTTCCGTTGCTGCTCAGAAAGCTGCCGAGTCTGGCAAGCCAGAAGAAATCGTTAAGAAAATGGTTGAAGGTTCCGTTGCCAAATTCTTGAAAGAAGTGACTCTGTTGTCTCAGCCTTTCGTGAAAAACGACAAACTGACTGTAGAGCAAATGCTGAAAGAGCAGGGCGCTCAAATCACTGGCTACGCTTTGTTTGTGGTGGGTGAAGGTATCGAACGTCGTAACGAAGACTTCGCTGCTGAAGTTGCTGCTGCTCAAGCTGGCAACTAATACGAAACAGTGACAGATTTTAATTCTGTTTCGTTTTTTTCGGCAGGCGCCATAGACTGGCGCCTGCCATTGTGTTTTACTGCATTAAATTTCATCAGTACCTATGTCTGGAAGCCCTGCCATGAATACCCCTCTCTATAAACGTATTCTGCTTAAATTATCTGGTGAAGCGCTAATGGGGGAAGATGCCTTTGGCATTAACCGCGCCACCATCATGCGCATGACAGAGGAAATCTCCGAAGTCGTTGCGATGGGTGTTCAGGTTGGTATCGTAATCGGTGGCGGTAATATCTTCCGAGGTATTGCCGCAGGTGCGCAAGGTATGGACCGTGCCACTGCTGATTACATGGGAATGATGGCCACAGTAATGAACGCACTGGCTTTGCAAGATGCGTTGAAAAATCGTGGTCTGGATGCACGCGTACAATCCGCTCTGAATATCGAGCAGGTGGTAGAACCTTACATCCGTCCCAAAGCCTTGCGCTATCTGGAAGAAGGCAAGGTGGTGGTATTTGCTGCTGGTACCGGTAACCCGTTCTTTACAACGGATACTGCTGCAGCGTTGCGTGGCGCAGAAGTGGGTGCGGAAATTGTGCTGAAAGCAACCAAAGTAGACGGTATTTACAGCGCAGACCCGAACAAAGACCCCGGTGCTACGCGTTATGCGCGTATTAGCTTTGATGAAGCTATTGTGCGTCGTCTTGAAGTCATGGATGCTACAGCTTTTGCGTTGTGTCGTGATCGAAAACTTCCTATCAAAGTGTTCTCCATCAACAAACTTGGCGCGCTGACTCGCGCAGTATGCGGTGAAGACGAGGGTACTTTGGTACACGTTTGATACAGGAATTCAACAATGAGTTTGTCTGAAATTCGTAGTTCAGCCGAGAGCCGCATGAAGCGCTCTTTGGAGGCGCTGCAAGTTAGTTTGAGTAAGATTCGTACAGGCCGTGCTCACGCAGGTTTGTTGGATCACGTGATGGTTGAGTACTATGGTTCGGATGTGCCAGTTGGGCAAGTCGCTAACGTTAGCGTTGCAGATGCTCGTACACTGAACTTGCAAGTTTGGGAAAAACATATGGCTCCCGCAGTGGACAAAGCCATACGTGAATCCGATTTAGGTTTGAATCCAATTCTGTTGGGCGAAACTATTCGTGTACCCCTACCAGCATTGACCGAAGAGCGTCGTCGTGACCTGACCAAAGTGGTTCGTGGTGATGGCGAAGACTCTAAAGTTGCTGTACGCAACCTGCGTCGCGAAGCTAACGATGCGGCTAAACGTCTTCTGAAAGACAAAGAAATTTCTGAGGATGATGATCGTCGTTTCCAAGATGAAATTCAGAAGTTGACGGATAAGTTCATTGCTGAAATCGAAAAAATGATTGCAGCAAAAGAACAAGAAGTCATGACGGTTTAGGCCGTTATACAGGTGTGGCCCATGTCTAAAAGCTCTACGCAATCCATACCGGACTACAGTGCTGTCCCGCGCCATTTGGCGATTATTATGGATGGCAATGGTAGGTGGGCCACCCGCCGCATGCTTCCCCGCACAGCAGGTCACATACGTGGCATGCAGGCAGTACGCCGTGCGGTAGAAGCCTGTGGTAAAGCTGGCGTGGAGTATCTAACACTGTTTGCTTTCAGTTCCGAAAACTGGCGCCGACCCCAAGAAGAAGTATCACTATTGATGCGCCTTTTTGTACAAACGCTAGAAAAAGAAGTAGGTAAACTCAGCAAACAAGGAGTGCGCTTGCGTGTGATTGGTGATTTGTCTGCCTTTGAGCCACGTCTGCAAGAGCTGATTCGCCAAGCCGAAGAAAGCACGCAACACAATACAGCGTTACAACTCACTATTGCGGCCAATTACGGTGGTCGTTGGGATATTCTTCAAGCAACTCGTCGCTTACTGGCTGAGCATCCTGAGCTGGCACAATCGCCAGAGGCTTTGGATGAGGAAATGCTATCCCCTTATCTTTCCATGTCTTTTGCTCCCGAACCGGATTTGTTCGTCCGTACTGGTGGTGAGCAACGCATTTCTAATTTTCTAATCTGGCAGTTGGCTTATACCGAGCTGTACTTTACAGATAGTTATTGGCCAGATTTTGATGCTGATGCGTTAACCCGTGCCTTTGAATGGTACGCAGGTAGAGAGCGTCGCTTCGGCCGTACAAGTGCCCAACTGGCAGGGCGCTAATCTTTTAAAGGTGTAGAGATTATGTTGAAGCAGCGGGTAATAACAGCTGTCGTGCTGATTGCTGTACTGTTGGTGGCCATGATCTTACCGTCCAAATGGCCGCTAGCCTTGCTGTTAACCATTATTGCTGCCAGCGCAGTCTGGGAGTGGTTGCGTTTGTCGTGGCCTGAGCATTCAGGATGGTTGGCTCCTGGTTTAGGATTTCTGTCTTTTCTCGCAATGTTGGCCCTCCTAGTGGGTTGGCAGCCTGTGGAGCTGCAGCCATGGGCTGATGCCATACGTGCGCAGTTCTTCATGATCTTACTTCCCTTGGTAGTGCTCTATTGGGTGATAGGGGTAAGTTTGATGTTGGGTTTTGCACAAGTAGATCATCCGTCTGCAAAGCCAGCACTAAGCGTCTTTGGTGTGGTGGCAGTGTTGGTGGCGTGGGCATCTCTAAACGAAATGCTGCAATACCGTAATGCCTGGTATCTGTTGTCCATGATGGCCATTGTGTGGGTGGCTGATATTGCTGCGTATTTTTGTGGTCGAGCATTCGGTAAAGCGAAACTGGCGGCGCGTATTAGCCCCGGGAAAACATGGGCTGGTTTCGTGGGTGGTGTGATTGGTGTGGTGCTCTACATTGTGCTTACTGCTCAAATAGATGGCAGTTATGCGCATGCACTTACTGTACGTTGGTCGTGGCCACTGGTTATTCTGATTGCGGCAGGTTTGGCTGCGCTATCGGTGATGGGTGATTTGTTTGAGTCGCTATTGAAACGTCGTGCTGGCGTGAAAGACTCTAGTAATCTGTTGCCAGGGCATGGCGGTGTATTTGATCGTATTGATGCGTTGATTCCAGTGGCACCAGTCGCGCTGCTGCTAGGTGGTCCATTCTTGGAAGTTGCTAAGCTGGTGCATTGATTATGGAATTTCAACGTGTTTGCGTGTTGGGCTCTACTGGCTCCATAGGTTGTAGCACCTTGGACGTGATTGCCCGTCATCCGGAAAAAATGGCTGCGTATGCGTTAACAGCGCATCGCAGCATGCAGCAATTAGCCGAGCAGGTCAGAAAATATCAGCCCGCAGTAGTAGTAGTGCCTACTGACGAAGCGGCGGCTGAGTTTTTGCAATATTTGGGGCAAGGCGTAGCCAAACCCGAGGTACGTATTGGTAGCCAAGCGTTGGTGCAAACAGCATCTGATGCTTCCGTTACTACAGTGATGGCGGCTATTGTTGGTGCCGCGTGTTTAGAGCCTGTATTAGCAGCGGCGTATGCGGGCAAGCGTATTTTGCTGGCGAATAAAGAAGCGCTGATCACGGCTGGTCAGCTATTTATCGATGCCGTAAAAACGGGTAAAGCTGAGCTAATTCCTATTGATAGCGAGCACAGCGCTATTTACCAGTGCTTGCCTGAGCGCATACGCAAAGATGTGCCGGCCCCCGCAGATCAAACTATACGCAGATTGTTAGTGACCGCTTCCGGTGGGCCATTTAGAACATGGGCGCCTGAGCTATTGTCGTCGGTCACACCAGAGCAAGCATGCGCTCATCCGAATTGGAGTATGGGCAGGAAGATCTCTGTAGACTCCGCAACCATGGTCAATAAGGGCTTGGAAGTGATAGAGGCGCATTGGTTGTTTGGTATGCCTGCAGATCAAATCCAAGTGTTAGTGCATCCGCAAAGCATGATCCACTCTATGGTGGAGTATGTGGACGGCTCGGTGTTGGCTCAGTTGGGGCAACCAGACATGCGTACACCCATTGCCTATGGGTTAGGGTGTGCAGAACGTATACAAAGCGGTGTAGGCTTGCTGGAACTGTCTACCTTGGGCCGTTTGGATTTTGAGGAACCCGACTTTCAGCGCTTCCCTTGTTTGAAGTTGGCGTTTGATGCGTTGCGTAGTTCGCAGGTTGCCTGTATTACGCTGAATGCGGCAAATGAAATTGCTGTAGAGCATTTCTTAAACCGTAAGATTGCTTACACCGATATCGTGAAAGTTATCGCGGAAAGCATAGAAAAAATTACTGCATTACCAAATGTGGTATTGGACTCGTTGGACGCTATTTTGCATATAGACCAGCGAGCACGTGAACAGGCACGTAGTTTGTGTGCTGTGACGGTCTAGTAGGTTGACGAACTAGGGTTGCGTTGAGTGGTCACTGTTATTGCTTTTATTGTTGCCATTGGCTTATTGGTTACTATTCATGAGCTAGGCCATTATTGGGTGGCACGCTGGTGTGGCGTACATGTAGAGCGCTTTTCGTTTGGTTTCGGCAAAGTACTCTTTAAGCGCACAGATAAGAACGGCTGCGAATGGGCATTTTCAGCCTTGCCGCTAGGCGGCTATGTCATGATGCGCAATGAACCACCTGAGCACGCTAAAGCAGCCGAAGAAGCATCCGCCTATAACAATAAAAGCTTGTTGCAGCGTTCGGCGATTACGGTAGCAGGGCCTATAGCCAACTTGCTGCTAGCGATCATTCTCTATGCGATTATAGGTGCAGTGGGTAGCGAAGAGCCGGCGCCCATTATGGGGGCCGCGCCAGAGCATAGTGTTGCCGCGTCAGCGCATATCCCAGAGGGCAGTGTGATCACTGCCGTGGATGGTCATGCCATCGCTTCATGGACGCAGTTTCGCTGGCAAATGATGGATGCGTTATCCTCTGGGAGGCGTGTTAGTCTTGAGGCGACTGCCCCCTCGGGCGTGAGTGTAACCTACGATATTGATTTGCCTAAAGTACAAATTGATCCTGATAAGCCTGATGTGTTGGGTGAAGCGGGTTTTGTATTGATGCCAGGCACGCCTATCGTCAAAAGTGTGGTGAAAGAGGGCAGTAGCGCTGGCGATGCTGGTGTGCAGGCAGAGGATTTGATCTTAGCAGTCAACGATCAGCGCTACCAAACTGCTGACCAGTTCGTGGCTGCGATACAGAAAGTACCAGGTCAAACCATTACGTTCACGATTCAACGTGGTGAAGACACTATTCGTATACCAGTAGTTGTTGATGCATACGATACTGGCACTGCGACGGTAGGTCGTGTGGGCTTGCGTGTGGGTAATGCATTGCCAATGGTAACGGTGCGTTATGGTGTGTTAGACAGCATACAGCGCGGTTTTAGTCGAACAGTAGACACCTTGTGGATGTCTATTAAGATGATAGGCCGTATGCTAGTGGGTGAGGTTTCAGTGAAAAACCTCAGCGGCCCAGTCTCTATTGCGGATTATGCGGGTCAGAGTGCGAGTATTGGCGCAATTGCCTACTTAAACTTCCTAGCATTGATCAGTATTAGTATAGGATTGTTAAATCTTTTGCCCATACCCATGCTGGACGGGGGGCATTTGCTGTATTATGCGATCGAAGCTGTGCGAGGCCGTCCTCTATCAGAAGTATGGCAAGCTCGCGGAAGAGCCATAGGATTGGGTATACTTGCATTCTTTATGGTGCTGGCGTTTACAAATGACTTTACGCGCCTTTTCAGTTAGCCATCCATAGCTTAAAATTCAACCCCATTAAGATCAACCAAGGATTCACAGGATGTCGTTACGCCGTAAACCAACATTTACTTTGCGTACTTTGCCTTTTTTGGTGGCCTCGCTGCTGGCTCCCGCTTTGGCAAATGCTTTTACCCCTTTTGTTGTGCGCGACATTCAGGTGGAAGGTATCCAACGGGTAGATCCCGGTGCGGTGTTTAGCTACTTGCCAGTGAAGGTGGGTGAACAGTTCGACGAAACTAAAGCAAGTGAAGCTATTCAGCGTCTGTATGCGTCGGGTTTCTTTAGTGATGTGAAAGTAGATACTAACGGTGATGTGTTGGTGATTACCGTTGCTGAGCGTCCTACCATCGCGTCGGTGACCTTTAACGGTATGCGAGAGTTTGATGCTAAAGCGATTACACAGTCGTTGTCGCAGGTTGGTTTTGGTGAAGGACGCATTTTTGACCGCTCTATGCTTGAGCGTGCCGAATTCGAATTGAAGCAGCAGTATCTGAGCAAAGGTAAGTACAGCGTTGAAATTACGCCAATCATTACTCCTTTGCCACGTAATCGTGTGGGTATCAGCTTTGACGTGTTCGAAGGTGATCTGGCTAAGATTCAAGAGATCAACATTGTTGGTAACAAAGAAGTCAGCACTGGCACCTTGTTGGATCTGATGGATTTGACAACCCCAGGCATGATGACCTGGTATACCGGCAGTGATAAGTATTCCAGAGAAAAGCTGGAAGGTGATATGGAGCGTATCCGTTCTTATTACCTAGATGAAGGTTATTTGGAATTTTCGTCTGAGCCTCCGCAGGTATCGATTTCTCCAGATCGTGAAGGTATTTTCGTTACGCTGACCGTAAACGAAGGTAAGCCTTACACCGTAACGGATGTGAAATTGGCTGGCGATTTGCTGGGTATGGAAGACGAAATCCAGCAATTGGTGAAAGTAAAAGCCAATGAACGTTTCTCTGCTGAGAAAACCAACGAAACGGCTAAAGCGATTAGCGACTACTTGGGAACATTGGGTTATGCGTTTGCTAACGTGAACCCTCACCCTGTATTGGATCGCGAAAATAACACTACCGATTTGACCTTCTACGTAGATCCAGGCCGCCGTGTATATGTGCGCCGTATTCAAGTGGGGGGTAACGTTCGTACCCGTGACGAAGTGGTGCGTCGTGAAATGCGTCAAAGCGAAGCCGCTTGGTACGATTCCGACAGTATCAGCGCATCGCGTGACCGTATTGACCGTTTGGGTTACTTCAATGAGGTGGATGTCACTACGTCGCCAGTGCCAGGTTCACCTGACCAGGTAGACGTAAACGTCAACGTGAAAGAAAAACCCACTGGTATGATTAACTTGGGTGTGGGTTACGGTTCTACAGATAAGGTGATGTTGTCAGCGGGTATTAGCCAAGACAATATTTTTGGTAGTGGTAATAGTTTGTCGTTGCAGGTAAATACTAGCAAGACCAACCGTTCTGCCATTATTTCGCACACTGATCCTTACTGGACACAAGACGGTATTAGTAAAACGACATCGTTGTACTACCGCCGTACTACCCCTTACGACACACGTGGCTATAGCGATGGTGATTACCAGGTGACAGCCTACGGTTTGGGGATGAACTTTGGTGTGCCTATTTCCGAATACGACCGTATTTTTGTGGGTGCTAACTTTGAGCACAACAAAATTGGCAAGTATGATCCCGTCCATATGCCTCAGGCATATCAAGACTTTGTAAAAGAGTATGGTAGAGGCACAAACGCATTGATCTTTAACCTAGGCTGGTCTAAAGATACGCGTGACAGCGCCTTGGCACCTACTCGAGGCAGCTACACACGCTTGTCTGCAGACTTCTCTACGCTAGACTTGCGTTATTATTTGTTAAGTGCTCAGCAACAGTACTACCTGCCACTTAGCCGATCTACTACACTGGCCTTTAATGGTTTTGTGGACTACGGTAAGTCCTATGGTAGTAAAGCGTTCCCAATCATTAAAACCATGTATGGTGGTGGTATTGGGTCGGTGCGTGGGTATGAGGGGGCTTCCTTGGGGCCGCGCGACGAACTAACAAATGACTATTTGGGTGGTTCACGCCGTATTGTGGGTAACGTACAGCTGTATCTACCATTCCCCGGGGCATCACGTGACCGTACATTGCGCTGGTTCATCTTTGGTGATGTGGGTAGGGTGGATAACTCCGACGGCTCATGCATGAAAGGCTCTGATAAGCATAGAGCTGAAGACCCATGCGGTTGGAAATACTCCGCAGGTATAGGTCTGTCGTGGCAATCTCCAATGGGGCCATTGCAACTGTCATACGGTAGAGCACTGAACTCCAAACCAGGTGATGATAAGCAAGCGTTCCAGTTCCAGATTGGTACTGCGTTTTAAATTCCTGTAATTAATGGCACAATTAACTTTTTCGCAGCGTTATTAGCAAGGTAGATTTACATGTCGTCTAAATTCGCGTTTAAACTTTCAGCAGTTGGCAGCCAATTGGTTCGCCGCAATCGTACTGCGCTTATGGCTGCTGTCTTGGGTGTGTCGGCCATCGTGGCTACACCTGTAGTGCAAGCGCAAACCAAAATTGGCTTTGTGAGTACAGAGCGCATTCTGCGTGACTCCAAACCTGCATTGGCTGCACAGCAAAAAATCGAATCTGAATTCAAGCGTCGTGACGAAGAGTTGCAGCGTTTGGCGAACCAACTGCGTGATGACGCAGTGAAATTCGACAAAGATGCACCTGTAATGTCCGAAACAGATCGTATTCGTCGTGAGCGTCAGCTGACAGACATGGATGCAGACCTGCAGCGTAAACGTCGTGAATTCCAAGAGGATTTTAACCGTCGCCGTAATGAAGAGTTTTCCGCTATTGTGGAAAAAGCGGATGCCGCTATCCAGCGTATTGCTGAGACTCAAGGTTACGATCTGATCATTCAAGATGCAGTAACAGTAAACCCACGTGTAGACATCACGGAAGAAGTGCTGACCGCATTGGGTAATTAATACATAATGCCAGTATTGTTAGCGTCCGATAGGGCGCCTTCATTAGAACAGCTACTCGGCATCGTACAAAAAGCCGGACTACCGTGTAGTCTGGCTCCCCGCAAAGAGCCCGTTCCACGTATACAGGGACTGGGCTCTTTGCTTCATGCCGGGTCTAGCGAGTTAAGCTTCTTATCTAATCAGAAGCTAAAAGGACAACTGACCACCACAGAGGCTGCCGCAGTCATTTTGACTACTGCGGACTACCAATCCTTGGATAGTGAGCCAGGCTTTGCAGTGGTGTTGTGTGAGCAGCCGTACGCGATGTATGCGTTGCTGGCACAATGGTTTGATGAGCATAGACTGAATAGTCTGCCTAAAGGCATTCATCCTACGGCAATGGTTGATCCCTCAGCCGTAGTGGGTGAAAACGTCACTATTGGCGCTTACACCGTGATCGAAGCTGGTGTGCAAATAGGCAAAGGGACACGCATTGGCGCAGGCTGCAGCATTGGTGCAGATTGCGTCATTGGTGAGGACTGCTTATTGCATGCACGCGTGGTCTTATATCATCAAGTACGCATGGGTAATCGCTGTATTTTGCACTCTGGTGCGGTGCTTGGTGCTGATGGTTTTGGCTTTGCGCCAGACCCACGACAAGCAGGTGCTTGGGCAAAGATCTCGCAGATTGGTGCTGTAGAACTAGGTAATGATGTGGAAATAGGCGCGAACACGACTGTTGATCGTGGTGCGTTAGATAACACTGTCATTGCTAATGGCGTGAAACTGGATAACCAGATCATGGTAGGTCATAACGTTCACATTGGTGAACATACAGCTATTGCTGCATGTACTGGTATTGCGGGCTCTACGCATATTGGTGAGCGTTGCATTATTGGTGGTGCGGCTATGTTCTCCGGCCATTTGCACATTACTGACGAAGTGCAGATTTCAGGCGGTACTGCCATTACGGCTGATATCAAAGAGCCTGGTCATTACACAGGTGTGTTCCCGTTTGCGGACCACCAACACTGGCAACGCAATGCGGCCGTATTGACGCAGCTCGCGACTTTACGACGCCGTCTACGTGCGTTGGAACGTGAAAACAATAACGAATAGCAAATATAGGATAAGTCATGGAACTGGATATTAAACAAATTATGGAACGTCTACCGCATCGCTACCCGATGTTGCTGGTAGACCGTGTCTTGGAAATGGTGCCAGGCAAGAGCATTGTGGCCATTAAAAATGTCACTCTGAACGAGCCTTTCTTTACTGGTCATTTCCCGCATCATCCAGTTATGCCTGGCGTGCTGATTATTGAAGCAATGGCGCAAGCAGCGGCTCTGTTCTCTTTCGAAGGGCATCCGGAAATTAACCCAGCCAGTCAAAAAATCGCTTACTACTTGGTAGGTGTGGATGGCGCACGTTTCCGTAAACCAGTTGTACCAGGCGATCAGTTGCGTTTGGAAGTGACAGCAGACCGCATTAGCCGCACGATGTGTAAATACACAGCAAGAACCTTGGTAGAAGGTCAAGTCGTGGCCGAAGCTAAGTTGATGTGTGCCATCCGTATTTTGGAAAAAGACGATCAATGAGTCTAATACATCCTACCGCAATCATTGCACCGGGAGCGCGTCTTGCAGATGACGTTCAAGTAGGTGCATACAGCATTATTGGTGAAAACGTAGAAATCGGCGCTGGCACAGTGGTGGGTTCACACTGCGTCATCGACGGTCATACCACTATAGGTAAAAACAATAATTTTTACCGTTTTTGCTCTATTGGTGGGATGCCTCAAGACAAAAAATATGCGGGTGAGCCTACGCGCTTGGAAATCGGTGATGGCAATACCATACGTGAGTATGTAACGATCAACACCGGTACTACCCAAGACGTAGGCGTAACGCGTGTGGGCGACGATAACTGGATCATGGCGTATGTGCACATTGCGCATGACTGCCAGATCGCCAGTCATACCGTGATTGCAAACAGTGTGCAGTTTGCAGGTCATATTCATGTGGGTGATTGGGCTATTATTGGCGGGCTGACTGCGATACATCAGTTCGTACGCATTGGTGCACATTGCATGATTGGTGGTACCAGTTCCATACGTCAGGATGTGCCTCCTTACGTGATTGGCGCTGGCGATCCATTCCGACCTGTTGGTGTGAACTCAGAAGGCTTAAACCGTCGAGGTTTTGATGCAGCGGCTGTGTCCAATGTTAAAAACCTCTACAAGTTGCTGTACCGCCGTGATCTCAAAGTAGAAGAGGCGTTAGCGCAAATGAAAGCCTTAGACCAAACCCCAGAAACAGCCATTATGGTTGATTTCTTGGAGCAGTCGCACCGAGGTATCGTTCGCCCATGAGCGGCCTGAATATAGGGATGGTAGCAGGGGAGCCTTCGGGCGACCTGCTAGCCTCGCGTATTCAGCGAGGGTTGCAACACGAGGATCCTGATGCCGTGTTTAACGGTATTGGCGGTCCTGAGATGACGTCGGCAGGTTTTAATGCCTGGTATCCCATGGATGCCTTATCGGTATTCGGTTATGTGGATGCCTTAAAAAGCTTGCCTCGATTACTGAATACGTATTACGGTGTGCGGCGACGCTGGCTGAAACAACGGCCTGATGTGTTCGTAGGCATTGATGCGCCTGATTTCAACCTACGTATGGAATCTGATCTGCGTAAAGCAGGTATTGCAACCGTACAGTTCGTAAGCCCATCTATATGGGCATGGCGCTACGAGCGTATTCATACTATACGTAAAGCCGTATCCCACATGCTGGTGTTATTTCCTTTTGAGGTTGAAATCTACCAGAAAGAGGGCATACCGGTGACCTATGTGGGGCACCCATTGGCGCAGAATATTCCGCTGGTACCTAACCAGCAGGCAGCGCGCCAACGATTGAATATCCCAGAAGATGTGAAAATTCTCGGGGTACTGCCTGGTAGTAGAAAATCAGAAATCATGCAGTTGGCTCCTCGTTTCCTGCAAACCGTACAGCGGTTGCAAAAAGACGATCCTAATTTACATGTGATTGTGCCAGTAGTGAATGAGGCCCGACATCAGCAGTTTCTGGAAATTTTGCGTCATAATCCTGTAGATAATCTGCGTATTGTTACGGCAGAGACACAAGCACCTACTTTACTGCAAGATGGTGGTAGTAAGCCTGTGGCGTGGGATGTGATGGAAGCCAGCGATGCGTTGTTGGTGGCCAGTGGTACGGCGACGTTGGAAGCGGCGCTCTATAAGAAACCCATGGTGATCTCTTACGTGTTAACGCCCATGATGAAACGACTCATGGCGTGGCAGTCAGGCCAAGAAAAACCGCTGCTAGACTGGATAGGTCTACCAAATATCTTGAGTCAAGATTTCGTGGTTCCAGAATTATTACAAGACGATGCTGAGCCTGAAAAATTGGCCAAAGCATGTGAAAAAGCGTTGAATGATAGCTCATGGCGCCAAGGTGTAGAGCAGAAATTCCAGCATTTACATGAAGTATTGCGTTTGGATACGCCCAAATTGGCGGCAGAAGTGATTATGCAGGTGGCACGTGAACGCTGATTTATCGCAGCTATTGCAGTCAGGGTCATTGGTAGCAGGGGTAGATGAAGCGGGACGTGGGCCATTAGCAGGCCCAGTTTTTGCTGCCGCTGTTATCCTGGATCCGAATCGCCCTATAGACGGGCTAACAGATTCTAAAAAACTCACCGCTAAAAAACGCGACTATTTGGCTGAGCTGATTCGAGAGCAAGCCCTAGCGTGGAGCATTAGTAGCGCTAGCCGTGAGGAAATTGATGAGATCAATATTTTGCAGGCCACTATGCTGGCTATGCGTCGTGCATGCGAAGCGCTGCCAGCACAACCTGAGCTGATCTTGATTGATGGCAATCGTGTACCCGAAGGCTTAAATGCTCCTGCGCGTGCGGTAATCAAGGGTGATAGCCAAGTACAAGCCATCTCTGCTGCATCCATTCTGGCTAAAACGGCGCGTGATGCGGCCTGTTTGCAGATGCATGAGCGTTACCCTCAGTATGCTTTTGATCAGCATAAGGGCTACGGTACCGCGCTGCATAGTGAGTTGTTGCGTGAGCATGGACCGTGTCCTGAACACCGACGTAGTTTTGCCCCCGTGCAGCGAGCATTAAACGATAAAGCATCATCATGATTATTGAGTCGCGTCAGAACCCTACCTATAAACGCCTGCAGCGCGTGGTAGAAGGCAAACGTCCAGCAGAGGGGGATCTACCTGTCTTGTGGTTGGAGGGTCCCAATCTGTGCCAAAGCTGGTTACAGCATTACGGCACACCAGAAATGGTGGTGATAGATGCTGAGCGCGAACCGTTTTCAGAATCAGTGCAACGCTTGATAGATGCGGTGCCTGTACGTCAGCAACTGATGCTGAGTTCTAGCCTGATGAAAGGCCTTTCTAGCGTAGAGCAAGGGCAGGGCATAGCATTTGTAGTGCAACGACCAGTGGTGCCAGCACAACCCGTACTGAAGAAGGCAGCGTTGTTGTTGGACAGGGTACAAGACCCAGGTAATTTGGGTACGTTATTACGCACTGCGGCAGCAGCCGGCATAGGTGATGTGTTTTTGTCGTTAGGTTGTGCTGATGCATGGTCGCAAAAAAGCTTGCGTAGTGGGCAAGGCGCACATTTTGCTCTAGCTATTCATGAAAACCAAAATTTGCAGGCGTTGTTGCAGAATGCCCAAGTGCCAGTCTACACAACGATGCTGAGTGATAAGGCGCAGTCGTTATTTGCCTTGGAGATTGCCAAGGAAGGCGCGTGGCTATTTGGTAATGAGGGGCGAGGCGTGCATCCTGATTTGGTGGCGCAATCACGCCATCAGGTGTTTATACCGCAGGAAGCGGCGGTAGAGTCATTGAACGTGGCAGTTGCGGCGGCTATTTGTCTGTTTGAACAACGCCGCCAGCATCTGCAAGGCTAAAGCCTTAGTACAACATACGGCGGTTAAGGCCGATTTCTTCCAGAATTTTGCTGGAAATTTCTTCTATAGAACGACTGGTGGTGGATAGCCAAGGGATGGCCTCCATACGCATCATGCGTTCAGCATCGGCCACTTCATCTATACATTGTTGCAGTGACGCGTATTTACTGTTGGGACGGCGTTCGTTACGTACTTCGGCCAAGCGTTCAGGCTGAATAGACAGACCAAACAGTTTGTTGCGGTAAGGAGCCAGCGTAGCAGGCAACGTGTCGCGCTCGAAGTCTTCAGGGATAAGAGGATAGTTGGCGGCCTTAACGGCGTACTGCATCGCCAAGTACAAACTGGTAGGTGTTTTACCGCAACGGGAGACGCCAACCAAGATGACATCAGCCTGTTCTAAACCCTGCACATATTGACCGTCGTCGTGGGCCAATGTGAAGTTAATGGCTTCGATACGGTTGTTGTATTGTTTAGACAGTCCATTGCTGTGAGAACGGCCTACAGAGCGGCTGGATTTCACGCCGAGAGCACGCTCAATGTGACGCAAAAATGAGCCGAATAAATCTAAGAAAGTGCAGTTGGAGGCACCCACGATTTTGGCCATTTTAGGGTCTACCAAGGTGCTGAACACCAAGGGCTTCACATTCTTCTCTTCGGCACAGCGATTAATGCGTTCAGCGACATCCTGGGCCTTTTCGATGGTGTCAATGAAAGGCATACGCACCGCCTCGAAATTGAACTGGTCGAACTGGGAGAGGACGGAATGCCCGAAGGTTTCTGCTGTGATACCAGTGCTATCCGAAACTATAAAAACGGTACGTTTGATCAGTGACGATGTCATAACTAAAAGGGCACACAAAAGCCTATTAAAAGGTACAATTCCAGAGATTAACAGTGACCTCAAATCCGAGCAAGGCAAGTTTGCTTAGTGCTCGCTGCGGTGCAGCACATTAAGCAAACACGCTTTTTTACTATTAAGGTGACTTTTATGTCTTATGTTTTGCCATTTGAAACACTCCGTATGACGGACGTGGACACCGTAGGGGGCAAAAACGCCTCCCTAGGGGAAATGATTAGCCAGTTGGCAGGTGCCGGTGTGCGCGTGCCAGGCGGTTTCGCGACCACAGCAGAAGCCTTCCGTGTGTTCCTGAAAGCCGATGGTTTGGATCAGCGTATTGCTGACCGTCTGAGCAAATTGGATGCTGACGATGTACGTGAACTGGCAGTAGCTGGTGCAGAAATCCGTAAATGGATCATCGAAACACCTTTCCCAGCAGAGCTGGAGCAGCAAATCCGCGAAGCATTCGCTAAGTTGGATGCAGACGGTAAAGGTTCTTTCGCTGTGCGTTCTTCTGCTACAGCAGAAGACTTGCCTGACGCGTCTTTCGCTGGTCAGCAAGAAAGCTACCTGAACGTGGTAGGTATGGACGACGTACTGGAAAAAATCCACTTGGTATTTGCTTCCTTGTACAACGACCGTGCCATTTCTTACCGTGTACACAAAGGCTTTGCTCACGCTGAAGTGGCTTTGTCCGCAGGTATCCAACGCATGGTGCGCTCTGACAAGGGCAGTGCTGGTGTGATGTTCACCATTGATACAGAGTCTGGTTTCCAAGATGTAGTGTTTATCACTTCATCCTACGGCTTGGGCGAAACCGTTGTGCAGGGTGCAGTGAACCCCGACGAGTTTTACGTGTTCAAACCATCTTTGGCTGCGGGTCATTACCCCATCATCAGCCGTCGTATTGGTTCCAAACTGTTGAAAATGGAATTCGATCCACTGCGTGAAAGCGGTGAGTCCGTGCGCACCGTTGATGTACCTGTTAACGAGCGTAACCGTTACTCCCTGAGCGACGACGAAGTAATCGAGTTGGCAAAATACGCCACTATTATCGAAAAACACTACCAACGCCCAATGGACGTTGAGTGGGGTCGTGATGGTATAGATGGCAAAATCTACATTCTGCAAGCTCGTCCAGAAACCGTTAAGTCTCAGCAAAGCGCAAACGATGTACAAGAGCGCTATAGCTTGAAAGCAACTGGCGACGTACTGGTAACTGGCCGTGCTATTGGTCAGAAAATTGGTTCAGGTACGGTGCGTTTGGTTGGCGATGCCAGCGAAATGGATCAAGTTAAAGCAGGCGATATCTTGGTTACCGACATGACAGACCCTAACTGGGAACCTGTGATGAAATTGGCCTCCGCTATCGTCACTAACCGTGGTGGCCGTACATGTCACGCTGCGATTATTGCGCGTGAGTTAGGTATTCCTGCGGTAGTAGGTTGTGGTAACGCGACTGACGTGCTGAAAGCAGGTCAAGAAGTGACTGTATCGTGCGCAGAAGGCGACGAAGGCCGTATTTACGACGGTTTGCTGGAAACACATATCGAAGAAGTACGCTGGGGCGAAATGCCTGAAGTGGGCTTGAAAGTCATGATGAACGTGGGCAACCCACAATTGGCTTTTGACTTCGCTCAGATTCCTAATGCTGGTATTGGTCTGGCTCGCCTTGAGTTCATTATCAATAACAACATCGCAATTCACCCTAAAGCGGTGTTAGATTACCCCAATGTAGACAGCGAGCTGAAAAAAGCTGTTGAGTCTGCAGCACGCGGTTACGCCAGCCCACGTGCTTTCTTCGTGGAAAAATTGGCTGAAGGTGTAGCGACTTTAGGCGCTGCTTTCTATCCAAAACCAGTTATCGTACGTTTGTCCGATTTCAAATCCAACGAATACCGAAAATTAGTTGGTGGTTCCCGTTACGAGCCAGAGGAAGAGAACCCAATGCTGGGCTTCCGTGGTGCAGCACGTTACATCTCTGACGACTTCGAAGAGTGTTTCCGCATGGAGTGTGAAGCACTGAAGAAAGTACGTGATGAAATGGGCCTGACCAACGTGGAAATCATGGTGCCATTCGTGCGTACACTGTCTCAAGCAGAGCGCGTAGTGAATATGTTGGCTGCTAACGGTCTGGAGCGTGGTAAGAACGGTTTGCGCGTCATCATGATGTGTGAAGTGCCTTCTAACGCAATCTTGGCTGATGAATTCCTGCAATACTTTGACGGTTTCTCCATCGGTTCTAACGATATGACTCAGTTGACACTGGGGCTGGATCGTGACTCTGGTATGGAACTGCTGGCTGCTGATTTCGACGAGCGTGATGCTGCGGTGAAATTCATGCTGAGCCGTGCGATTCAAGCGTGTAACAAAGCAGGCAAATACGTAGGTATTTGTGGTCAAGGCCCTAGTGATCACCCAGACTTGGCTGAGTGGTTGCGTGATGAAGGTATTCAATCCTTGTCGCTGAACCCTGATACCGTGGTTGATACATGGCAGCGTCTAGCTAAGTAATTAGCGACAGCGTTTCTAGGGTGTATCTATCCCGTCTAAAAGAGCCTCTTTATGAGGCTCTTTTTTATGTCTACATGGTGCGACGCTCATGATAATGACGAAGATAGGGTATGGGTTTAAAGTGGTTTGATAAAGTAAGCGAATGTTTGTCTGTGCAACGGTAAAAAGCATATGAGTACTATGCAGGTATGATGTCACCGTTGAGTAGAAAAGATAGTTTATGCTTGTGGTAACACAGGAAAATGAGTGTGTGATGTTGTACTTTTAAAGGGTGAACGATGAGCAAAATCGCGCCAGTAGTCGTAGTGGGTGGTGGGGCAGGTGGGCTTGAGTTAGCAGCCAAGTTAGGACGCCGCTTTGGTCCAGAAAAAGTGTATTTGATAGACAAGATGGATGAGCATATTTGGAAGCCATCATTGCACGAGGTGGCTGCCGGTACGCTAGACATCCACCGTGAAGGCTTGTCGTATTTCATGCTGGCGCGTGATAACGGGTTTACGTTTGTACCAGGGCGCATGCATGCGTTAGATAAAGAGAACAAAACCATTTCGCTGCAAGCTGTGCGTAATGCTGAAGGCGAAGAGATATTGCCTGCACGTACTGTTGAGTACGGTGTGCTAGTGATGGCTGTGGGTAGCAAGTCTAATTTCTTCAACACGCCAGGTGCAGAAGAATTTGCCATTGCACTAGATTCCACCTACCAAGCAGAACGTTTTCGTATGCGACTGCTGTATGAGCTGACTAAAACATCCCGGGTGCAAAGTACCGATGGTGATGTAGGGCCGCTAGAGATAGCCATCGTAGGTGGTGGGGCGACAGGGGTAGAGTTAGCGGCAGAGTTAATGGAAGCCAATGCCAGTTTGCAGGCCTACGGCACACATACCTTAGACCAGGCTAGATCATTGCATATCACGCTTATTGAAGGCTCTGAGCGTGTTTTGGCGGCGTTGCCACCTAAAGTGTCATTGCGAGCCACACAGTTGCTGCAAAAGCGCGGTGTCACAGTACATACCAGCGTGCGTGTTAGTGAAGTGCGTAAAGGCGTCTTGAAGGATACCAATGGCACAGAGTACCCGGCTGATTTATGCGTGTGGGCGGCGGGGATTAAAGCACCTACTTTCCTGACAGAGCTGGGTTTAGAGGTGAATCGTATTAACCAGTTGGTAGTGAACGATCATCTGCAAACAGCAGATCCGCATATCTATGCATTGGGGGATTGCGCTCAAGCACCGTGGGGGGAAGAAGCTGGTCAGTACTTACCCGCTAGGGCACAGGTAGCCCACCAACAAGCTGCTTATCTCATTAAGGTGTTGGCGAAGCAGCTTAAAGGGCTTCCAGCGCACACAGGGGCCTTTGACTACAAGGACTATGGGTCGTTGGTCTCAGTGGGTCACAGTAAGGGTGTAGGCAGCCTGATGGGCGTTTTACAGGGCCGTAGCTGGTTTGTGGAAGGCTTAGTAGCCCGAACCATGTATATGAGTCTGCACTTAATGCATCACATGGCTATTTTGGGTGTGCTACGCACGGCATCAATGGCGTTGGGCCGTTTGTTGTTAAAACGCTCTGCGCCGCGCGTCAAACTGCATTAAATCAGAGGCAGGACTGCGTGAATCAGTCCTGCTCTGTACGGCGACGACGGGTGTCGTGCTTCATCAAGCGCTCTTGTTCACGCGCCCAGTCACGATCACGCGAAGCATCACGTTTATCGTGGTGCTTTTTACCTTTGCCCAAGCCCACATCCATTTTGATGCGTCCACGCGTAAAGTGTAAATTCAGAGGGATCAGTGCGTAACCGCGCTGCTCCACGCGCCCGATTAGCTTGCTGATTTCTTCCTCTTTTAATAAAAGTTTGCGTGTACGTGTAGCGTCGGGGACAATATGGGTCGACACTGTAGGTAAGGGGCTGATATGCATGCCGATTACCCAAAGTTCTGCATTGCGGATGATAATGTAGCTTTCTGCAAGCTGAATATGGCCGGCTCGAATGGCTTTAACTTCCCAGCCCTGCAGTACCAGTCCGGCTTCATAGGTTTCTTCGATGAAGTAATCGTGTCTTGCTTTACGATTGTCGACGATGCTCATGTAGTTATGGTCCAACCTTGAATGATTTAATCAGTATTATTCTCTTATTATCCCTTGTTCGATGCATACAGTAAAACGTTCTGTCTTGGTTCCCTTCACTTGTTCTCAAATGTTTGATCTGGTTGCGGATGTAGCACGCTATCCAGAGTTCATGCCATGGTGTGGTGGTACAGAGGTTAAACAGCAAGATGAGCATGGGATGGAAGCCTCGGTAACCATCAGTATTGCCGGTCTAAAGCATACTTTTAGCACACGTAACGAGCATGATTACCCCCATCGTATTCAACTTAGTTTGGTGGATGGCCCGTTTTCGGAGCTTACTGGCGTATGGGAGTTTATTGCATTGGGCGAAGAAGGCTGTAAGGTGAATTACGTAATGGACTACGCATTTTCCAGCCGCACCTTAGAGATGGTAGTGGGCCCTATTTTTAATCGTGTAGCAAATAGCTTCATTGACTCCTTTACTCGCCGAGCGCACGACCTGTATGACTGATACACACGATGCGATGATGATTAAGGTAGAACTGTTGTATTTGGCGCCTGAGCGTCAATGGAAAAAACACGTACAGGTAGCTGAAGGCACTACCGTTGATGAGGTACTCGCCAACGTACCATGGCAAGATGAGTGCCCTGAATTGCAGGGCCTGCCGTATGGCATTTTTGGTGAGTTAGTCAGTGGCACACAAGTGTTGCAAGATGGTGATAGGTTGGAGTTCTACAGAGAGCTTAGCTTTGATCCCACAGATTCCAGACGGCGACGTGCTGAACACAAAGCACGTAGTCTTGCCGAGAAACAAGGTAAAAAATCATTGAGTGCTGCAGCAAGTATGTTGCTACATAGTTCCAGAAAGAATTGATATGCCGTTATTAACTTTTACGCATGACTTGGCTGATGGCAAGCATGCTTTTGGTGAGTTGGTTTTAAATAGACCGCAGGCCTTAAATAGTACCAATCTAGAAATGGCAGAGTTGCTAAGCAAGCAGTTGTTGGCTTGGCAACATGATGATCGAATTGCCTTTGTTGTCATGCGAGGCGAAGGCGAGCGAGCCTTTTGCGCGGGTGGTGATATTGTGTCTATCTACCGCTCGTTAATCGAGCAGCCTGATGTGGCACAAAATGGCGATCACTACGCCTACCAGTTCTTCCGCGCTGAATACAGCGTGAATCACTTGCTGCATTACTACACTAAACCAGTCGTGGCGTTGGGGCAGGGCGTGGTGATGGGCGGTGGTGTAGGCCTTTTTATGGGTGCTAGTCACCGTGTTGTGTTTCCTTCCACGCGTTATGCTATGCCTGAAGTGGGTATAGGTTTGTTCCCAGATGTGGCAGGTACCTATTTGTTGGGGCGTTTGGCAGGTGGAGTAGGTGAGTTCTTAACGCTAACCGGTAGTAGTATTACCGCGCAAGATTGTGGGTTCCTAGGCCTAGCAGATTGGTATATACAAGATCTGGATGCCAAGAAAATTGTAGAAATTTTACCTAGCTTGCTACCAGCGGAGTTGGGGAATCCTACCTTAGCCTTAAATGCTGCTCTGCGTAGTTTGAGCAGGCCTTACCAGTTTGAGGAATCTGCGGTATGGCAGAACTACGATGTGCTGCGCAAATTAGCGAATCCTGTTTCAGTAGAGAATTTCTTTCAAGAGGCTGAAGACCTGATATCACAGCAGAAATCGTCATGGTTTGAACAAGGCTTAGCGTTGGGTAGCAAAGGATCAATGTTGTCGCGTACGATTAGCTTGGCATTGGTGCAGCAAAATCGTAGTAAAAACATTGCCCAAACCTTGGGGCGCGATTTGTGGGTGGCCATACAGTGTTGTGCATATGGCGACTTTAAGGAGGGAGTGCGTGCCTTGCTGATTGATAAAGATAAAAAACCGCAGTGGCAGCCGTTGGAGCACGACGTACGCAAATACTGGCAGCCTGCGTGGGAATCCCCTGCATTGGCATTGAGCTTGCCTGATTAATGCGTCGCTCTGTAGCCAATACGTTGGCGCAGAAGGCGAGTGCCATATTCGTGATGTATGTACTAAAAACCCGGCCTAGGCCGGGTTTTTAGCGTTGTATAGCAGTGCATGCCTTATGCTGTATCGTTACCCTAAAGCTTAGGGCGTTTGTTATCCCGTTGCTGGGTAATGTCATAAGGCAATAGCTCGCGCTGCAGTTGTGGGCCATTACTGTGTTGCAGGTGATAGCTTTGTCCGCCGCTCCACTCATCTAACAGCACTTCAGCGAGCAGATAGTAACGATCATTCATCAGTGCACTGTTAACGATACGGCCTATAGGCTGGTTGTCGGCATCTGTACCAAAAATATCCTGAGCGGGTGCAAGCGCATCAGCATCAACCTCTGTTGCGGCAATACTGAATAGGGCGCTACGGCGGCGGATAGTGCCACGGTAATGGCTACGAGCGACGACTTCTTGTCCGGGGAAGCAACCTTTACTGAAACTGATAGCATTAATCAGTTCCATATTGAGGGTTTGGGGAATAAACAGGTCTTGGGTGGCTTGCTCTACGTGTGCAACGCCTTGCTGTAGCGTTTGTGCATCCCAGCGTTGTTGAGCTTCTTTACTACTCTCTGTCATAACAGAGGGAGTAGCGCTTGTGATCATCCACCAGCGAGGAGCATCAAGGCGTGATGGAGCTTGTACCAAAACGGTAGCATCATCGGGATGTAAAACCTCGAATGTATTGGGAGTCGCTGTTGCTGTATCCGCATAGGCACCGTATACGTTTGCATCGCGTTGGCTCAATGTCACCTTGGCGCGTAGCACAAACATACGCAGACGTTTAAGCAGGAACTCTGCCAGGCTTTGATGCACTAATAGGCTGATGGTTTGGGCATCGTGTTGCCACAACAGTGCCGAGGCCAACATACGGCCGTTAGCCGCGCAGTACACACCAAAACTGGCTTGTGTGTTCCCCAAGGTTTGCAGATCATTACTGAACTGACCTTGTAGAAACGACAGTGCGTCGGGACCAGTGGCATCCAGCACTACATAATGGGGAAGCGTGACTAGGGAGTTAAAGGAGGGAAGACTCATGGCGCTAAACAAAACAACGAATTTCTGCAAAATAAGAGTGAATGACACTATGATAACGAGCCTTGATGAATCTCGCACTGCTCAACCTTGTCGTAGCAGTGGGTACTGCTTCCGGTTTACACTCTGAGTCTATGAAAAAAATCTTTTCTCTTCTTCTTTGGCTACTGTTGTTGCTCATTCTATTAGGGGGAGCAGCGGCAGGCGGCGCATGGTGGTGGGTGATGAAACGCCCAGTAGAGCTTAGCGCCCCAACTGTTGATTACATTATCGAACAGGGCAGTGGCCCTAGGCAGATTGCGTTAGCCATGCGAGAGGCAGGGATAGATGTGCAGCCAGATGTGTTTGTGGCAGTTAGCCGACTTAGCAAACAAGATAAGCAACTGCAGGCCGGTGCGTATGAGGCACATGAGGGTGACACCTTATGGCGCATGATTCAGCGTATGGCTAGTGGCGATATGACGCAAAGTAGACTGACCTTTGTGGAAGGGTGGGCTTACAAACGCTTGCGCGATACCTTAAAAGCAGATCCTAACGTCAAACAAACCTTGGGTGACATAACAGACGCCGAGTTACTGACACGATTAGGTAGTGATCTCAGCCACCCAGAAGGGTTGTTCTACCCTGATACCTATGTGTTCACACGCGGTACCAGCGATATGGATATTTTGCGCCGCGCGTACCAAGCACAGCAAACACTGTTGCAAGAAATGTGGGATAGTCGTGACCCTAATTTACCGCTTAAAACACCTTACGAAGCGTTGATTCTGGCCTCTATAGTCGAGAAAGAAACTGGGCACGGGCCAGACAGATTCAAAGTGGCGGGTGTGTTCATCAATAGATTAAAAGTGGGTATGCCGCTACAAACAGACCCAACCGTCATCTACGGTATGGGTGATAAGTACGATGGCAGAATCCGTAAACGTGATCTGCAAACCGATACGCCATGGAATACGTATACCCGTAATGGTTTACCACCTACGCCTATTGCTAATGCAGGTAAAGCGGCGCTAGAAGCGGTGTTGCATCCAGAACAGCATAATTTTTACTATTTTGTATCGCGCGGTGATGGAACCAGTGAGTTCTCCCGCAATTTGGCTGAACATAATAGAGCCGTATCAACGTATATTTTGCGCAGGAATTAACATGCAAAAAGGTCTGTTTTTAACGGTAGAGGGTGTAGACGGAGCAGGAAAAAGTAGTCACATCGAGTGGTTGCAAGCAGCCATACAGCAGTTGGGTTATGAGGTGGTGGTAACGCGTGAGCCTGGCGGTACAGTGCTGGGTGAAAAATTACGTGAACTCTTGCTGCATGAGCCCATGCATTTAAAAACCGAAGCACTGTTGATGTTTGCGGCACGTAATGAGCATTTGCAGCAAGTGATTCTGCCGGCGTTGTCGGCAGGTAAATGGGTGTTGTGTGACAGGTTTAGTGATGCCTCTTACGCGTATCAAGGCGGTGGCCGTCAGTTGGGTGGTGAGGCCATAGAGCAGCTAGAGCAGTGGGTGCACCCCACCATGCAGCCTGATAGAACATGGTTGTTTGATCTGCCTTTAGAGGTTGCCAGAGAGCGATTAGAGCGTACTCGCGATTTGGATAGGTTTGAGAAAGAGCAAAACGATTTCTTTGAACGCACACGTGCGGCGTACTTGCACCGAGCAGCGAATGATAGCCAACGCTTTTGTGTGATTGATAGCAGCCAAACCATTGAGCAGATCCGTTTGGAATTAGAGGCAGATCTACTGCATTTGCATCAAGCATCTAGGAAATAGTCATGAGCTTACCCATAACGACTTTCTACCCTTGGCAAGAAGAGCGTGCCAGCGAGTGGTTAAGTCAGCGTGAGCGTTTTGCGCATGCATGGTTGTTGCATGGTGTGCCAGGTATAGGGAAAACACAATTTGCCCGGGCTGCCGCCGCGTCGCTGTTGTGTACGCAACCAGTGCAGTCACGTGCTTGTGGTCTCTGTGATGCGTGCTTATGGTGTCAGCACGGTAATCATCCCGACTTGCGTGTGATACGCCCAGAAAGCGTTGCCCAGCAAGAAGACGGCACGGTTTCTGAAAGCAAACAAGCTCCGTCCAAAGAGATCAAGGTAGAGCAGTTACGCCAATTACATACATGGTTCAATACGGCCACACATCGTGGTGGTTATAGAGTAGCGGTACTGTATCCTGCTGAGAGTTTGAATCAGATTTCCGCCAATGCACTGCTGAAGGTGTTGGAAGAGCCGCCGGCCTCAACGATCTTCTTGTTGGTGGCTGATGCGCCAGATCGCTTGTTGCCTACCATTGTGTCGCGTTGTAGACGTTTGGTGTTGCCTAGACCTGATACGCAGGTTGCTTTGGATTGGTTAAAAGGGCAGGTGGAAGGCGATGCTCAAGACTGGTTGGCTGCCGCAGGGGGCGGGCCAGTTGCTGCCTTAGCCTTGTCGCAACAACAGCGTACGCCGTATCCAGAGTGGTTAAATACGCTATGGAAGGCACTTGCGGCACGCAATGCAGAAGACGCCATGGTGGTTATGGATGAGCTAGAAAAACTAGGTGCGGCCCATTGGATTCCAATTTTGCAACGTAGCTGTTTAGATATGCAGTTGGTACAGCATGCGCAGCCGGTTTGTTATTATCCGGGGTTACAGGGCCTGTATGAGCAGTTGGTCTCGCGTGCTCAGCCGGTGGTGTTGGCGCAGTTGTTAAAATGGTTGAATGAGCAGTCTAGATGGGCACAGCACCCCTTGAATGCCAAATTGTTTGTACAGCATTTGCTGGATCGTTTAATGCAGTGTTTTAGTTGATGTCGCTATTATGTTTATAGATTCCCATTGTCACCTTGATTTCCCAGATCTCTCCGTTAACCTAGAGAGCATCTTAGAGCGTATGAAGCAAAATCAGGTGGGGCAGGCGTTAGTGGTGAGCGTCACGTTAGATGACTGGCCTAGACTGATGGCGTTAGTAGAACAGCATCCGCATTTGCAGGCGTCGGTAGGTGTGCATCCAGGTTACGATAATATCGTGCAACCTACGGTGGCTGATCTGTGTGAGCGTGCCGCGCATCCTAAAGTGATTGCGATTGGCGAAACAGGCTTAGATTACTACTATCAGTCAGAACCGTTAGATTGGCAGCGTGAGCGTTTTCGCATTCATATACGAGCTGCCAAAGAAAGCGGTTTGCCCTTGATTATCCATACACGTAATGCGTCGGCTGACACCATTCGTATTATGCAAGAAGAGGGGGCTGCTGAAGTGGGTGGTGTGATGCACTGCTTTACAGAGTCTTGGGAAATGGCCGAAGCCGCTATGAAGATGGGGTTTTATATTTCCATTTCAGGTATTGTGACATTCAAAAGCGCCAAAGACATACAAGAGGTTGCCGCTAAGGTGCCTCTAGACAGATTACTGATAGAAACCGATTCCCCGTATTTGGCTCCTGTGCCTTACAGAGGGAAACAGAATGATCCTTCACTTGTGGTGCATGTTGCAGAGAAAATTGCTGAGTTGCGACAGTGCAGCAGTGCAGAAATAGCGCAAGCAACACGTGAAAACTTCTATGCTTTGTTTAAGAAAGCGCCTAAGGTGCTGGCGTAAATAAAAAGGAAATAAGGATGAGAAAACTGTCGTGGTCCGCATTGCTGGCTGGAATAGCATTGAGCTCTGCTCTGGTATCACCTGTTTGGGCAGGTGAGGGGTGGTGGAATGATGTGATCAACAACCGTAAAAGCGATGTGCTGCAAGAGCTGGCTACGGGTGCTGATCCTAATCAGAAAACAGAGCAAGGTCAGCCTACGATCATGCTGTCCATACAGAATAAATCGTGGGATGTATACGATGCGCTAAGCGCACACCGTGCCATTGATGTGAATATCACGAATGCTCACGATGAAACACCTTTGATGTACTTGGCGCTGTTAGGTGAAACCAAACGTGCCGAAGACCTGATCAAACGTGGCGCTCAAGTGCGTAGATTGGGCTGGACACCATTGCACTATGCAGCATCTACAGGGCAAACGGATATGGCTAGAATGCTGCTGGCAGAGGGGGCATTGCCCAATTCGCCGTCAGCCGATGGTACGAGTCCATTAATGATGGCAGCTAGGTCGGGTAGACGCGATGTAGTAGACCTGTTGATTGCTGCTGGCGCTGATCCTAAAGCCGTGAACTTGCAGCAGTTAACGGCTGCAGATTGGGCGCGTGAAAACGGTCATGCGGGTTTGGCTAGCTATTTAGAGCAAGTCAGTAATCCTGCTGCAACGTCCGCTGCTGCTGAAGCCAGTGTAAGTGCACCAAGCGCACCTTCTGCATCCTCGACTACGCAAAATGCAGGCGGTAGTGGTAACAGCCAGTATTTTGACTTAGGGCGTTTTGATGATTAATGTAGCTTGCTGTAAAGCAGTAGCCTAAGACGCTATACATTGATAACAAAGCCGCTTACCGTTGTGTTAAGCGGCTTTGGTGTTTTTGGGTAAAAAAATAGAGTAGTACAGTAGTCACAGGTGTATGTGGCAGCGTTCTACGATGAAGGGATGTGATGGATTGGAAAGCGTTTAAAACGTGCTTATTTGAAGCGGCAAAGAGCAAATTAGAAGAGCTGTTATCTGAAGGGGTTGAGCCACTGTATGCCGCCGTTTTTTTTGCTAGTTATAGAGAGCAAGAAAGCATTATAGGCATGCCATCATTGGCTGCTAACAGTGTGGCAATGCTGGATGAAGATCATCCTAATCGACGTGCCAGCGATGATTGCTTTGATGGCTTGAAATGGAATCCTGTAGATTGGCATTGGAACTGGGATGTTGATGAATACGGCGGCGAGCAACTAGAAGCCTACGAGGCTGAGCTTGAGGCCTATGCAAATCGCGGTAGCGTTGCCATGTGGGACAATGCCGAGAAACGCTTTATGACGACTGTTGCGCAGGTCGCGTCCGCGTTACGTAAACATTTTTCCAAAGATAGTCGAGTTGCTAAAGACTTTGTGGTGTATTTCCAAGATGAGTATGGCAGTGTAGACTTGGCACGCAAGAGCATTCCTAAAGCGCTATTTTTCCATCATTTCCCAGAGTTAGATGCAACGGAGCAAGAGCGTCAGCGTATTGTTACCTTGCCTATTACTGAGCAAGCAGTGTGCTATACGCAGCGTTTGGGTAGCTATGAGGGCATAGACTGCGAAGAAGCTGAGAAGTGGTTGATTGCGTGTGGTGCGGCGGCGATCCCAGCATTGCTGGATACGTTAGCGCAGCGCAATCACGCATGGAAAGTCGCCATGATCTTGGGGTTAATAGGTGAGCCAGATACCAAGGTCATAGAGGCACTACGTCAGTTGATGAAGACAGCGAAAGAGCGTAGTACGGTGAGTTGGAGTGCTTCGGCATTAGGCTATCTGGGGGATTTCGACTGGCTGTTGTCGCTCGCAGAGTCCGATAAGTATGCTGAACACGCAGTAGGCGGTTTTTGTGCTCCATTACGTGCTTTCAGAAACCGAGGTGCAAGGCCTGTGCGGTTAGATTATGCGCCGCTGGAAAGGTTGATCGCCGCGTATCCAACCATGCAACGAGAAGCAGAAGAAGAGTTAGAGCCTGGTTCTAGTTACTGCATCATTGGAGCGGGTGATGTGCCCGAAGCGCTCAGAGGCTTGTCATCGCCTTATGCGGTAGTTAGGCGTCATGCGGCCTGTGTTTTGGATGAAAGAGCCGTAGGAGAGTCTATAGGGGCGCAGAGCGTGTGGCCTATACAGGAAAAGCTGGTGGCTTTAACTCAAACAGACAGCGATGAGTCTGTGCGCTATTTGGCTGAGTTGACCGTAAAGTCCATGAAGAAATGGCGATTGAAATAACCTGAACTAAGTGTGTACAGCAGTCAGTGCTCGCGCATCAATCATAAAAAAACCGCTTGAGTATTCCCAAGCGGTTTTTCTGTTTATTCAGGTAGGTAAGCGGGTTTCAAAATACCACGCAAGGCTGAATAGGGAATCAGCAATTCGGGTTGCCCTGAAGAGTAGGGGGCAATGGCATAGGCATCGTATTTCACCACAATACCTTTATCGGTAATGCCGGCATTATCACTAGGTTGGAAAGGCCACAAGCGTCGGTAACGCTCGGGGTTTTCAATGGCGTCTTCTTGGGTAGATAGCCATTGTGTGTGGGCCTGACGCAGTGCGCTGATAAACGCATCTTTCTCGCCGCGTTGCAGCATTTGATCTAGCGAGATGGGGGTTTTACGTTGATTATCCCAATTGATGAATTGGGTGGCCGACATACCATGTGCTGCACCGGTGAAGTACTGCCATGAGCCCAGTTCTAGCGTCGTAATATCTTTATTGCGGTAGCGTGTTTTAGCTGCCAATAAGACTTCATCACGTGGGCCAGCTGTTTTCCAATAGTGCTGTTCGAAATCCTCAATAGAGGTTTGTAGCGTGGTTTCTCCCATCCCTGTCATGGTGGCCAGTGCGGTATCAACTAGCTCGGTCAGTTCTCTGTTACCGGGGAAAACTAAGCTGTCTACGCTCAAGGTGGCGCATTGTCCTTTGCAGTCTGGCTGCTTTTTAGACCATTTCACCGGCTGACTAAATACGCCATCAGCGCTGGTGACGTCATCGGTAAAGGAAGGGATGCGGCTTTGTTGGTCAGTGCTGGCACACCCCGCCAACGCAGCGCTTAACGCGAGAACACAAAACAGGGATTTGGAAGAACGTGTCATGCAAGAGATCCGTTAGGGTTGTGTGGATTTACCGTCTTGGCCAAACAAGATTTTTTTAGCGGCATCATCATGAGTGCCTGCCGCAGGATTGATGCTTTCTACCAGCGCATAAGCACGTTGGGTCGCAGGGCGTTGGCTAATGCGCTCGAACCATGCTTTGAGATGTGGGAAGTCATTCAAGTCTTGTTGCTGCTGAACGTGTGGTTTGATCCATGGGTAGCAGGCCATGTCAGCAATAGAATATTCGTCTACGAGGTAGTCTCTACCTTCTAAGCGAGTATTGAGTACCTTATATAGTCGTGCTGTTTCACGCACATATCGGTCTATAGCGTATTCCAGTTTGACGGGGGCGTAGACATTGAAATGGTGGTTTTGACCCGCCATAGGGCCTAAACCTGCCATCTGCCAAAACAGCCATTCCATGACCTGAGTGCGTTTACGCAGATTCGTTGGTAAGAATTTACCGGTTTTTTCAGCCAAATACTGCAAAATTGCCCCAGACTCAAAAACCGAAATAGCCTCGCCACCATCCGCGGGGTTGTGATCCACGATAGCAGGAATGCGGTTGTTGGGGGCGATGCGTAGAAAAGACGGCTCGAACTGATCGCCTTTGCCTATATTGATGGGGTTGATCTTATATTCCAAACCACATTCTTCGAGAAAAAGGGTGATTTTGTGGCCGTTGGGTGTTGTCCAGTAATACAAGTCAATCATTGATTTACCTTCAAAATAAGACGCTAAGGTCAGAGGCGGGTGATTTAGCTACAATGGCTAGTCTACAGATCACTACACATAACCGGAATATGAGCACAATTTACCATAACCCGCGTTGCGGTACGTCGCGCAATACCTTGGCGCGTTTAGAGGAAGCAGGGCATAAGGTAACAGTTATTGAATACCTGAAAACCCCATTGGATAAAGAAGGGCTGCGCAAACTCATTACCGATGCTAATTTGTCAGTCAAAGACGCTGTTCGTGCCAAAGAAAGCCTGTACACCGAATTGGGTCTTGAAACGGCAACCGATGAGCAGTTACTCGAGGCGATGGCAGCACACCCTATTTTGATGAATAGACCATTTGTGATCACCGAGAAAGGTACACGCTTGTGCAGACCTAAAGAAATAGTAGAAGAAATTCTCTAGTTACCGCGTGAGCTAGTACGAAAATGGGCCCCAAAGGGCCCATTTTTTTATGCTAGAAACGCAGGCTTAGTTAGCGAGAGCTTCTAATGCAATACCGATAGTCACTTCGTCACCAACGCCTGGTGCAAATTTACCGGCATTGAAGTCAGAACGCTTGATGACAACTTGAGCGTCTGCACCAATGGTGTCTTTTTTCATCATTGGGTGTTCTTTACGAACAAAGCGAGTGATTTCCAGTGTGACAGGTTTAGTCACGCCTTTGATGGTCAGATCACCTTCAACGGATACAGGTTTGTCACCGTCAAAGTTGATTTTGCGGGATTTGAATGTGGCGGTTGGAAAGTTTGCTGTATCCAGAAAGTCAGGGCCTTGAATGTGCTGGTTAAAGCCATCGTGACCTGTGCTGATGCTACGTGTATCAATTTCGATATCCACTTTGCCATCTTTAGCTTCTTGATCCAGGACAACAGTACCGCTGGTTTTGTCAAAGCGGTTTAGCTGTGTGCTGAAACCCATATGGTCGTAAGAGATACGAGAGAAAGTATGGGAATCATCAACACCAAAAGTTACTGGGGCAGCGATTGCAGCGCTGCTTAGCAGTGCTGCTAATGTTGTCAGGGCGGTAGTACGCAGTGTTTTTTTCAACATGAAATGAGCTCCTAAGAGAAATTACTGTGCTGCCACAATAGAGAAGTTAACGTTGACATCGTTAGCGACGATATCAAAAGTAGACCAAGCGCCTTCACCTACGTTGAAGTCACCTCGTTGTACGACAAATTTTCCTTCAAAAGTACCGGTATTACCGTTCTCAACGAAGGTGGCGGGAAAGCTAATTGCTTTGCTTACGCCTTTAATAGTGAGGTTGCCCTCGACTTTATAGCCATCGCCATCAACGGTGATGGCTGTGCTCTCAAAGCTTGCAGCAGGGTGTGCGGCGGTATTAAACCAGTCTTTGTTTGCTACTTCGTCGTTGCCTTCTGCACTGCCGGTATCTATATCAGACAGTGGTACTGACAGTGTGACTTTAGCGGCCTCGGCGTTGGCTGGGTCAAACGACAATGTACCGTCAAATTTTTTGAACGTACCATCTAGGCTTACGCCCATTTGTGAGTAGGTAAAGCCAATTTTGCTATCAGCGGGAACGAATTTATCAAAGGTGGCAGCCTGCGCCCACAGTGGGCTGAATGCTAATAAGCAGGCACCAAGTATTTTTTTGTTCATAGTCTTAGTCCTTTTTAGTGGTGGACAGAGAAATTCTGTGGAAGATCGCGTCGCGATCCATAAACTGGTGTTTCAATGCAGCCAAAATATGCCCAGCTAATACCGCAATAAACAACCAGTTTAGCCAGCTGTGCACGACGACCAATTGCTCACCTAAGGGCAGATCTTTTTGAATTAGGTCGGGCAAAGGCAGCACGCCAAACCATACGGTTTGAAAGCCTTTCGCCGAACTCATCAACCAGCCTGATAGCGGGATGCAGAGTACCAGCACGTACAATAGCCAATGTCCCAGATGAGCAAGCATTTTAGTGGTTGGGCTCATGTGGGAGGGGTAACGAGGTTTTGTTGAAAGAAAGCGTATGCTTAGGCGAAGCACTACCAACACGATTAGCGTGATACCAATCCATTTGTGCCAGGAGTACAGTTGCAGCTTGGTTGGAGAAAAGGGTAGTGCTTTCATGTATAAGCCCAGTGCTAGCATGCCAATCAGCAGAACTGCCATGAGCCAATGCAATAGTCGCAATGACCACGCATAGCGTTGAACCATGTAAACCTCGTAAAATTTGGTGAGATATCTACTTTAGCCTGTTTGATTGATGTAAAACAGTTTAGTTCAACAATTATCAATTGCATTTATGACAACAATGAGCAGATTGGACTTTATTACTCTTTTCATCCAGGTTGCAGAGCAAGGTAGTTTTGCGGCAGTCGCTGAGCAAATGGGTGTAGATCGCTCAGTGGTTACACGACAAATAGCAGCATTAGAAAAGCAACTGGGTGTGCAGTTAATAATTCGTAGCACGCGTAAGCAAGCGCTGACCTCAGCTGGTCGTTTGTACTTAGAACGTGCTAAAGCCATCGTAGATTTGGTAGAAAGCGCAGAAAGTGAAATACAAGAAGAGCGCTTATTACCCAAGGGGATGATTCGCATCAGTTTGCCGCTCAGTTTTGGTGTGCGTCACTTAGCGCCTGTGTTGGCGCGTTTTGTGGCGGAGTATCCCGAGGTTAACCTGCAGTTGGAGTATGACGATAACCTGGTGAATACCAGTGAGTTGGGGCTAGATGTGGCCATACGAGTCACCAAAGAGCCTGCACCCAACGACATTGTGCGTCGTCTTGGCGAATGTAGGCTGATGATGGTGGGATCAGCCGATTATTTGAAACGCTATGGTATGCCTAAGCATCCTACCGATTTAACAGAGCATATCTGTTTGCAGTACAGGCAAGATAGTCGCTGGTTGTTTGAGGTGGATGGAAAAACCATAGGTATCAACACTTCAGGGCGGGTGCAGGCAAACAATGGTGATGCGTTGGCGCAGGCTGCTGTGCATGGTTTGGGGTTAACTTTGTTGCCCGATTTTATCGCTTGGGAATACCTTGAAAACGGATCTTTAGTTTCGGTGTTGGATGAGTATTGCCACAATAGCTTAGGCATTTATGCTGTCTTGCCTAGCAATCACTATATTCCACAACGTGTGCGTATTTTGCTGGAGTATTTGTTAGAAAACTTACCAGCCGCATTTCAGCGTAAAAGTGTGCTGTAAAAACGCAGCAGGGGAGTGCATCATGTCAGATGACTTCCACCAGTCCAACCTTATGTGGCCCTTCATATATGTCAACGGTGAACCCCGGTATAAGCAACGTAGCGGGTGCTTCATCCATCAGAAAATGTGCGTATCCCAAACTGCATCGCGGACCTTCAGTAGCAGCATCGTCATTCTGCGTGATCTGCAGCACTAAAGACCATGCACAGGGTTCATGTAGCGTGCTAGGAAGAGGCGACGTAACTACGTAGTACAAGCCATCTTGTGGCAACGTTTTCCTACCGCCTTGAGAGTGCGGAATCCAATGTATCCATACTGATACGCGTGAAGTCTGAGTCTGATGTGACATAGGGTTTTGCATCAGCTAACAATCGTAGGTAGCATCAACAACACTTAAAACACGACAATAAAAAGAAGTTTATTCTGTATTACCCGGTTTAAATAATGCAACTAACGGAAGAATCGTTTAAACCATAAAAGAAAGTTTACAGATGAGAGAGGGCAGAGTGGGTATCGTGATGCTCAATTTTATTTTCTAGGCGTGTAAGGCGCGCCATCTTTGGGAAAGTAAATGCCGTGCTGATTCATATCCATCACCATCACGCCGTTTGTAGATTCAAAACAGCTGGTAGGTTCCCATTGGCTGGGCGTAAACCACGTGTATGGTGGTTCCAGACGCTGTTCACTACTAATACGTCGATTAGGAAAGGTATACATCAATACATAGCCTACGGGGCAATGTCTAGATAACTCTGGCGTATCTAGTTGATATTCTTGAGCTAATTCAACCGTAAGGCTAGAGCCTTCTACCGACATTGCATAGGCTAATACACCAGCGACAAGCGTAGGTTCCTGAAAACGTACGGCTTCTAAATCTAGCAAAGGATCTTGTTGTGGAAGCTCTTTAAACCGCCAGGGATCGCCTCTATTAATGAGCGTGCCGGCGGCTAGTTCCATTTCTCCAAAACGTGTGGCTTGCTCCAACGGGCCATAGCGGCGTACATTCTCGGCTTTCCGTGCTTGATCCGTTTGATAGCCTGAATACCAGATTTGGGCATACATTAAGCCGAACCATATAGGATAGATAGCAACAACAATGACAAGCAGGCGTACAGGCAACGATAACGCCGGGCGTGGTTTACCTTGCTTGGCTTTGATGTAGCGCCATAAGCCCCATAGTGACAATGCAACGGCAATCACAATGGCACCTAAGGCCATGAGGTAGACAATGACAAAGATACCGCCAGCAGCGGCAGTGATGCCTAACTGCTGAATAGAATAGATACTGCCAGTTGCTACGTATGAAATCATCTCTACAAACACCTAATAATGCGACTATTAAACGGTAGTGTACTGGTAGGTGGTTATGAAAGGAGTATCTGCATGTATAGGTCATGCATTATTAACTTTACATAATATACATTATGCGACTATTGATTGTTATGAGAAGACACTTGAATACGCTGCGATTAACGCAGAAATTTCTCCCAAGGTGCTCCATCAGCAAAAGCTTTTTCTATCCACGATTTGAATGCGGTGGTTTTTGATGGTGTGAACTTGATGGACGGACGAATCAAGTAAATGGCTGATTGCCTATCAAATCTCCAACCTGGTAACACTGGCACTAAGGTCCCTGCAGCGATATCTTTCGCAACCAACCAGTTGCTAGCCCCAAGTATGCCTAACCCTTGTCGTGCGGCATCCAGCAATGCTTCTCCATCGTTACTGACAAAACTCGCGCGAACAGTGACTGCTACTGCCTCTTCGCCTTGATACAAGAACCATTCTGGGTATGTATGAAGCCCTGTGTGGCCAAGGCAGTTGTGGTTGATTAAGTCGTTGGGATGCGTAGGATGCGTGTTTCTTTCTATATAGCGTGGAGACGCGCACAATATTCTGCTGTGGCTACAGAGTCTATTAGCGATCAGTCGACTGTCTTCTAAGGCCCCTACTCGTATACAGGCATAGTACCCCTCAGAAATCACGTCAACGTACTTATCTGAATAATCGGTATAGATCTTCAACTGAGGATGCGCTTGCGCAAATTGGGCAATAACTGAGCTTAGCCATAGCCGACCCAGCGCACCAGGAAGGCTAATCTTAAGGTTGCCCACTATTTCCTTGGATAAGTGCCCTGCTTCCTGTTCTGCTTCTTCAAGTATTTGCGCTGCAGTATGCAGTCTTTCATAAAACCGTTCACCGGCATCGGTCAACTTAATGCTTCTGGTGGATCGTTCAATCAGTCTTACGCCTAGTCGCTCTTCTAGTGATGCGATGCGTTTGGAGATAATCGATGGGTGTCGTTGCAAGTTACGTGCGGCGGCAGAAAATGATCCTGCTCGAACAATTGCAATGAATGCAGCAAATTCGTCTGATTGAGGGCTACTAAATGATAGGGAACTCATTTGACGCCTCACCCTTTGCCATTAATAACAAAAGGAATTTTAGACTAATCATAGCTGAAATCAGCGAAAAAATTGTTGCATATCAGTTGTGCACCGTATGCACAAATCTTGCTTTTGTTTTTTGATAAAGTGGCAAAACAGGTTCTTTACTGAGCTATAAATTTATCAACCAGTCGGTCATATGCAGGTTAAATTTAAGCAAATTGATGTATTTGCCAACACTTCTTTCAAAGGTAACCCAGTCGCAGTCATCCTTGATGCGACAGGCCTATCAACGGCACAGATGCAAGGCATCGCTAGCTGGACAAACGTGTCAGGAACTACATTTGTCTCTGCGGCAACGGGTCCTTCTGCAGACTACAGCGTCAGAATTTTTACGCCAACATCAGAGCTTCCGTTTGCTGGACACCCCACGATTGGAACAGCACACGCGCTGATTGAGGCTGGCCTAGTTCATCCCAAAAATGGTGTGATCACGCAAGAGTGTGAAGTGGGTTTGATCCCTATCTTGGTAGAGTCTGAGGGTAATGGCCCCACGCAGGTCTTTTTTGAACTGCCCAAAGCAACATTTGTAGACTTAAATGCAGATCAAATCCGTCGCGCACAAGATATTCTTGGAGCCCCTTCCCTATCTGCTATCACGCCTAAGTTTGTGAATGTAGGGCCTGTTCATACTGTGATGCAGCTACCTTCTGCCAACGATGTTTTAGCGTTGAAGCCTAATCTGGATGCCCTACTCACATTTAGTCAGGAATTTGGTACTACTGGCATCGTAGTATTCGGCGCCCACGACGACGATAACAAGACCGCCATTGAGGCGCGTTCATTCTTTCCTATTCTCGGCATCACCGAGGACCCCGTTTGCGGCAGTGGTAATGGTGCCATTGCTGCATTTATTGCAGAGACTCAGCAAACGGTAGTGTTCGGTAATTGCTTTTTAAGTTCTCAGGGCCAAGCTCTATGACGAGAGGGAGAAATAGCGCTCAGAATTTCTCTGAACTCACGCATTGAGGTGGGCGGAGAAAGTGTGACGACAATTGATGGCACCATTTCACTCTAACTAGGTCGGCTTCTGTTTTAGTAGGCAGGCGTACATATTGAACGGTAAAACCTGCCGTTAAAGAAGTTCCCTCGAACATCTGTGAAGTAGATATCCATCTTAGTTCCTTTGTTGCAGTTAGTTGCCTCAATAAGAAAGTGGGTTTGCTCCATCTGTTTCTGAAGGACGCAGCGTGCCAGTAATTGCTATTTGACGGGATCAACAGGGCCCAGCCCTGGCTTCCCACTCAAGGGAATAGCTCTACGTTGGCATTAATATGAATGACTACACCATGGGTGATAGGAATATAAAACTGAGTGCAGTCAGCACGTATATAGAGGTAGATTGAAAATGAAACGCTAAAAGAGCAGCGTTATTAGTTGTTTGAGAGTATTCCGAGTTTTCTTATTAGGTATTTAATTAATACTAATAAGTAGTCACTGGTAGACTGTTAATAATTGTCAATTAACAAATAAAATATCTTGATAAAAATTTTTATTACATAACAAATACAAAAAATTAATACTATTACTTTTTAAGAATTGTCCTAAATCTTTTTCTTAACTGATTTCCTAAACTTAAGTTGTGCTTAAACAATGCACATACCAGGGAACCTTTGAGCGCCCCAAGGCGTATTAACAAGGTTGCTTCGTTTGTTCAACAATCGGAAGTTAAATCAATCATGAAAAAAATCCTTTTAGGCCTCACTATCCTGTCCGCTTTCGCTGCTACTGGTGCTCAAGCAGAATCTACTATTGGTGCTCGTGGCAACATTAATTTTGTAGGTAGCATCAACGCTGATAGCTGCACAGTACGTTCACCAGGCGCATCCAGTTCTGGTGCCAATATGTTGGTAGATATGGGTCCTGTTACAGCTAAAACACTGGGTACTGAAGCTGCTCCAGCCACATCTGCTGGTGGTCTGACAGTCATTTCTAAAAACATCGACATGCAAGTTGAATGTGCAAATGGCACTAAAGTGTCCTTGAAACTGGCTCCTACTGCTGTTTCAGGCAAAGGGATTGCAGTAACTGGTGGCGCACAAAACGTGCAGATCATGCTGGTTAGCAACGACAAAGTTCTGGACTTCACAAGCGGTAGCACCACGTTGGATGCTCCTTACGCTGATGGCGCTATTAACATCCCTCTGACTGCGTACTACACCCGTAAAGCTGGTTCTGATGTCGCTGATGTGGTCGGTGGTCAAGCCAATGCTACTGTTGCTTACGAGCTGTCTTACGAATAAGACTTGTCTAACCCAGCTGTCGAGGGACGATCTCCTTCGACAGCGCTACCCTCAAGGAGAGTGAATCATGTCGATCTTAACTTTAAAGAAACTGGCTTTCGGATGTTTGACCTTGAGCGCTGTGTTGTTGCACAGCCAAGCGCAAGCAGCGATTTCCTTGAGTGGTACGCGTTTGATTTTGCCTGAGAAGCAACAAGAAGCCTCCATCGTTGTTCGTAACGATAACTCACCTATTCTGGTGCAGTCGTGGCTGGAAACTAATACTGAGAATGATCAAGCAGAATTGCCATTTGCCATTACCCCTGCTCTCGTCAAAGTTGCTCCTAACGGACAACAAGTGATGCGCGTGCTTTATGCGGGTGGTGACCAAGGCCTGCCTCAAGATCGAGAGACCGTGTTGTGGCTCAATATTCAGGAAATCCCACAACAAGGGCCTGGTGAGAATCAATTACAGATTGCTATTCGCCAACGTATCAAATTATTTTTCCGTCCTGACGGATTGCCAGGTTCTGCTGCTGAAGCGCCTGTGCAATTGCAGTGGTCTGTGGTGAACAATCAGCTGGAAATTCATAATCCCAGCGCATACCACGTGTCCATGTCTACGTTGCAGACTGCTGCAGGGTTGGATATGGAAGATCCCGGTATGATTGCCCCTGGCCACACTCGCTTGGTGTCATTGGGCCGCTCCGGCCCTCAGGGAACCCTGCGCTTTACTGCTATTAGCGACTATGGCAGCGCTGATGCTTATGAAGTTCGTCTTAACGGACAACATAAGGTTCAAGGCATCGCAGTAAACACCGACACGCCATAAAACGGCGGCAGTATTTGCCGCTGCCCCTCCCCCTCCCTATTCCACGTCTGTCCCCTTTTCGGCTACTGGTTGCGATTCAGTAGCAGGAGCCCTTGTACGCCTTCATATCGTCAACTACGTCCCTTGGGGGCAGAGCCATGTTTACTAAAAACCATCTGTTCAGCTATAGCATTCGCACCATTAGCCGCCAGCCGCTGGTCGCTTTGCAACTTGCTTTGCTGACCAGCATGGTGATGGTAGTTGATACTGTACATGCCCAAACAAGCTCTACTACGACTGATGCTGCCGAAAAAAACCATACTGAACCTGTGCAAGTTGCCGCATTAGATAATGCAGAGTCGCTAGGTTTTAACATGGCCTTCCTGCACGGTAATGCCTCTACTGAAGATCTACGCTCTTTGCTTTCTAGCAGCAACGTACAAGAAGGTGTGCACCGTGTGGACGTCTATGTAAACCTGCAGCGTACTGGCCGACGCGACATCACCTTCAAGCGTAACCCGCGTACTGATGACAATGAGCCTTGCTTTAACCGTGAAATGTTAGAGCAGCTCGGAATAGAGCTAGACAAACTACCTGCACCTGTTTCAGACGAAGCCAGTTGTTTGCGATTGCCTGAAGCCGTACCTGAAGCCACGGCAATATATGAAAGCGCACAGTTACGTTTGATGCTGAGCATCCCACAAATTTATCTAAGTGCTAGCAAGCGTGGCTATGTGAATCCTTCCTTTTGGGATGCGGGCCAAGCCGCCGCTTTTGTGAGCTACGGCGTAAATGTACGTCGCGATCAAAGCAAGGGGATGTCTTCCTCCACTGACGTCAGTGCAGATCTACGCATGGGTGTAAACATTGGCCCATGGCGTTTGCGCAATAATTCCTATTACACCTCCGGTACTAACCGCTCTAGCTCGTTTACTAGCCAGAACACTTATGTGCAACGCGACATTGTCAGTTTAAAAAGCCAGTTTCTGGCCGGGGAAACGTACACTCGCTCACCACTTTTTGACAGCGTGCGCTTCATGGGTGTGCAAATGCTCTCAGACGACGCTATGCGTCCTGACAGTGAGCAAGGTTACGCGCCAGTTATCCGTGGCACAGCAGAAAGCAATGCCACCGTAGAAGTACGTCAGAACGGCTATGTGATCTACACCACTAACGTTGCTCCAGGCCCTTTCGCTATCAGTGACCTGTCTCCTTCGGGCTCAAATGGTGATCTAGAAATCACTATTATCGAAGCCGATGGTTCGCGCCGCACTTTGCGTCAAGCCTTTTCAGCCCCCCCCTTGATGGTGCGTGAGGGTCGCGTTAGTTATGACCTGTCTATGGGTCAGCTACGCTTGAACAATGACATGGAGGAGCGTCCTAACTTTGTGAGCGGCTCCATGCTGTACGGCATGAGTGCCAATACAACCGTGGCCGCAGGCGTTCAAGTGTCCAAAGACTTCAATGCTTATTCTTTGGGTGTAGGTATGAATACACAGTTAGGTGCAGTGTCTCTGGATGCTATACGCTCTACCAGCCGTATTCAGGGCCAACAGTCGCAAGGGACTAGTCTGAACTTGCGTTACAACAAGTTCATTGAGGCCACTGGATCGAATGTAACTATTAGTGTGCGCCACAATTTGAGTCAAGGCTATCGCACTTTGTCCGATCACGTTCAAGCTGCTGAGGTACCTGCTCAATTTCGTCTGAATAGCCCTCGCGATTCGCGTCAGCGTATTGATGCAAATATTAGTCAACCAGTGGCAGGGGGTAATTTGTACCTTAATGCCTCTTACAACAAGAGCTGGGAAAAGGATTCTTCCAATAGTTTGTCGGTGGGCTACAGCAACAATATTGGTAAAGTGAACTACAACCTGTCGTACACACGTACGCGGAATCTGCGGTCTTCGTTTGGCTCTTCGCGTTCTTACGATAACGCCATCATGCTGACATTGAGCATTCCTTTGGGCAGTGGGGCTAATGCACCGCAAAGTTTTACTACTATCAATCACGACAAGAGCGGCAATGCCACACAGGTAGGTGTGAGCGGATTGTTGCCTACCGAGCGTGAAATTAGCTATGCCGTTTCCGGTGGCCGCAGTGCTGCTGGCGAAAATAGTGCCTCGGTCAACGTAGGGACAGCAACCTCCTTTGCTCGTTTGAATGCTGGCTACGCTTATGGAAGTCAGTACAGTTCTGGCAACTTCTCGGCCAATGGTTCGGTGGTTGTGCATGGTGGTGGGGTGAACTTAGGCCAAGCGTTAGGTGAGACTGTCATGCTAGCCAAAGTGGAACCAGCAGTTGCTGGTGTAGGTATATCCAGCCACGCCGGCGTGGAAACTGGGTCAAACGGCTATGCCATTATCCCTAACGCCACACCATACCGCAGTAACTACGTAAGTCTGGATACACGTAATGCCCCACGCAATGCTGAGTTTGATAACGCTGTGCAGCAAGTTGTCCCTACTCGTGGCGCGATTGCCCTCGTCACTTTCAAAGCGAAAGTAGGTCATCGCGTGCAGTTTGAGCTGCGTGATGAACAAGGCGCTGCCCTGCCCTTTGGTGCGATGGTGCATGACGTGTCTGGCAATCAACTGGGTATGACGGATCCTCGTGGGCGTATTTTGACTATGATCTCTCCTGAAAAAATGCGCGGCTATTTGGATATCAGTCGTGATGGCCAGTTGTGCCGAGCTCACTACGAGCTCGCGGAAGAAACTGAAGGTAGAAATTATCAGTTGATTCGTCTACGTTGCGTTAAACGAGATCCTGATCCTGTTATGCCAGGTCACTTGGCTAAACTGAACGATGCTGAGGACGGTACTGTATGAAAACAGCTCAGTTAGCCGCAGCACCTATGCGTGAAAATCTTCCTTCTATGCTGGCGCCACACTTTCCCAGTGTTTTGTTGGGTGCTTTGTCGCTGATTTTGATTCTATGTGCAGCGCTGGGGGCTGGGGCGTATCTCTATGCGTCAGCCACGCACTTAATTTCCGAATATCGTCGTCAACTTAATAGTGCGGCTGATCATGCTCAACTGTACTTTGATCAGCGTGAAGTATTACTGCGAGTAGTGGCGGCTAGTGCTGTCATCCCAGAGCCACTGGTTTTACCCTCCAGCAGCAACAATCTGGAGGCAATCAACACGCCAGACAGTGGATCCCTCGATCAGTACACATTGCTTTTGACTCGTAGGCATTGGAATGCTATCCATCGTACGGGTACTCTGCGTTACAGCGAACTGAATCCAGCGCGTGATTTTCGGTTGAACAAAACCAATAATGGTCTGGTGTGGGAACCTCAGGCTGATGCGCTGGCCACACGCCTAAATAGTATTAACAGCGAACCAAATGCACGCCAAATTCCAGTGATTTGGTTGCATCAAGACGATGACTCTCCGTCAAGGCTAGTGGCATACACACCTATAGATAGAGAAAATAGCCAAGGGGCCTGGTTGGGACTGGAGCTAAAAGAAATAGACCGTGCGTTAACGCTGACCCCACCTCCGCCTAGCACAGAATATATTTTGTTCGATATACGTGGACAAGCTGTGTTGTACAGCAGCGCCCCACCAGATTCGGCGGAATTACAGTGGTTACAACAAGACTATTTTGGTTTTGATAGCAAAGGCTGGCCTCAACACATTATTCTAAGTAAATCCATTGGTACGGGTGGCCTGCGCGTACTCTATGCTTTGCCAATGCAGCAATTGCTGCGTGATGGTCGCGGTGTGCTCATTACGGCTTTGTTGACGCTAACGGTCTTTACAACAATCGTGCTGGTCGGCACATACTTGATTAGACGACGTTTGCTTGTGCCTGCACGCCAACAACAGCAAAGCCTAGTAGATAGTGTGACCCTTAATCGCAAGCTTGTTGCGATGGCTCCTGTAGGCTTGGCCTTGGTTGATGCGAGTGGCGATGTGATTTTCCAAGAAAACCCTCAGGCACGCACATGGATGCAAGGTGACGATCAATGGCGCTCTCGTCTGCCAGGTGAACACGATCAAAGTGCTTCCACTGATGTCACCTTGAAAGACGGTAGCAGTGTACGTGTGCAAGCGATTAGTTTGAATTACCGTGGAAATCGTGCGGCTCTGTGTTCCATTGTCGATGTCACTACAGAAAAGGCGGAAGAAGCTGCTCTTCGCCATTCTCGCCAAATGGCCGAGAACGCTAACATTGCCAAGACCCAATTCTTGACCACCATGAGCCATGAAATCCGCACACCCTTGTATGGCATTTTAGGGACCTTAGAACTGCTTTCTTTGTCTGAAAAACACCAACAATCGCCGTATCTGGATACCTTACGACGCTCAGCGGAAACTTTGTTCAAAGTGGTGGGTGAATCTTTGGATTTATCACGTATTGAAGCAGGCCACGTCACACTAGAGCCGCGTGAGTTTTCGCTGCAAGAGCTGGTGGATGAAGTGATTGCTTCCTTTGCGGCTACAGCACAGAACAAGGGTTTGTTGTTGTACTCCGTAACCCCTATTAGCGCCTTGCTCACGACTATTGGTGACCCACAGAAGATTCGTCAGATTCTTAGTAATTTAGTCAGCAATGCTATTAAATTTACCACCTCTGGTCACGTGGTGCTGCGGTTACATACAAAGCCTCAGTCTGGTAACCGCTTAGCCTTACGTTTTCAGATCACCGATTCAGGCCACGGCATCAGTGCGGATATTTTGCCTAAACTCTTCTTGCCCTATTTCAGCTTGAATGAAGGTGGTGTGAGTAAAGAGCCCGGCACAGGACTAGGTTTACCCATTTGCCAGAGGTTGGCAAGCTTGATGGGTGGTTCTTTGTCTGTGGTCAGCGAACCAGGTTTAGGCACCAGTATGACCTTTGAGGTAACTCTTCCTGTTGCTGCATCATCAGGTATGTCACCCACTCCCAAGTCTTTACTGGCATTTAGGCCGGTTTATGTGATGGGTGATATTCCTGAGATTGTGTCCAATGTGAGTAAATGGCTGCGTCATTGGGGGGCTTATGCCCTTCCCTATACGGGGCAGCAAGCTAAACCGGGATCCGTCTTAGTTCATAGCTGGCCTTGTGTTGCTAGTACTGCTACCGAGTGGACAGGGCATCGTGTTATGGTGCAGCCTACTACACCAACGTCTGCTACCTTGACTGAACAGCCTAACTGTTTTTATACAGCCTCTATTTCTATGCATGACATCATGCAAGCAGTACAACGGGCTCAAGCGTTGGAAAACAATACACAAACGACTGTAGAGTTTGTGAGCGCCCCTGCACGAACACAGCACGTGTTGGTTGTTGACGATAATCCTGTAAACCGACTGATTCTGCAAGAACAACTGACGTTGTTGGGTTGCAGTGTCCATCTGGAAGCTAGTGCTGAAGCTGCTTTGGCACTATCTGATAAAAACCGTTTTGATATTGTTTTTACAGATCTATTTATGCCCGGCATGGATGGCTACTCTTTTGCCCATGCCTTGCGTACACAAGGTTATAAGCACCGCATTATTGGTATTACGGCTAATGCTATTTTGGACAAAGACAATGAATGGTCTGCTGCAGGTATGGATGCCTTGCTGATAAAACCACTACATATGGCGGCTTTGCGCGATAGTTTACAAGTTCCAATCCTCTGATTTTACTGCTCATTCTTAACAATCTCTAAGCAGTTATTGGGGCGTGCGATGGTATGATACGGCAGGATTAGCACTACACGGTGAACAGTGAAAACCATAGCCAAATCACCTTTTAATCGCATGACGCAACACTCACGTGGGCACACGTGGCTCTTGCTTAGTGTTATTCCTGTCTCGCTCATTTTTCTTGGTGCACTGCTGGTGGCTGGGCAGCACTTTTTCAGCAATGAGCGCTATAGACTAGAGTCTGATTTCACCTTAACGTTGGCTTATATTCATGAGCAGGAAAGTTTTCTAGCTCAGCTAAAGGCCGATGCAGCAAAACTTGAGGCAGGGTCGGAGCCTGAGCCTACGCCAGTAGAAAGTGGCCGTTCTGTCAGTATCTGGCGACCTACGGCTAGCGTCTCTTTTTCCATGATTTGCGATTTGAATTGCCGTGCCCCCAAAGAGGCCTACGGCGCATTAGGCGCAGAACTAGCTGACAGTTTTGCATCGTTCTGGGCTCGTTCCTATTTCCCCTCTGGCTATTTGTTCCTGTTTCATCCCAACATGGAGGATAGCTTAAGCATCCCTGAGTTGGAGTCCACTCGCACAGATACCGTTTTACCTATTGCTTCACACAAAGAGGCACGTCAGCATATTCAGCCTGCTAGACAGCCTAAGCCAGGTATGCAAGTTGTGAAGTGGGTTTCGTTACCCAAGCATCCTTTGCATATGCTGGGCATGATGCAAATTTCCTTGCCTGGTTTTCCTTTACCGGGTGTAGACCCTACCCAGTTTCAGGCGATGAGCCTCTTTGACAAAGGTAGGTTACGTGAGTTTTTTAACCAATCTGAAGCGCCAGTAGGTTATAGATTCTGGTTGCATCATGCAGAGCAAGGTTTACTGATCGGTAAAAATGACTCTCCCGATTTGCAGCAGGACGGCTTTAGTATCAGCTTGCAGGGGCTGGCCTTTCAAACCAGAGATGCCTCCGGCACATGGATAGGACACTATCTGATCAGCCCTAGCCAATTATTGGATAGTTCTTGGGTGCCTTTGGGGACCGTGATTTTTCTATTCTTAAGCCTGCTGGGTGGAGTAGCCTATGCCCGTTGGTATGGGCGCGGTGTGGTAGAGCCTGCGCATCAAGCACAACGAGCATTGTTGGAAAGCCAAGACTTCAACCGCAGCATTATTAATACATCACCAGTAGCGCTGTGTGTAATCAGTAAAGATGAAAGACAGGTGATTTTTGGTAATGCCCAAGCGATGGAGTGGCTGGGGCTAGAGGTGGGAGACACCTTACCCGATCAGGCTCCGCTGTCTTTGGCACTAAATACATTACAGCAACAGTGGCCTAGCAACACCGAAGGTAAGGTGGATTTGGCTGATGGCCGTAGTTTGCACTTGGCTTGTGCACCTAGCCGCTATCAGGAACAAGATGTGTTGCTGTGTGTGTTGATGGATCTGACTGCACAAGAAGAAATTCAACGTGAGTTAGAACGTGCTCGTATTGCAGCTGATGAAGCGAGCACCGCTAAGTCGGCCTTTTTGGCTACCATGAGCCACGAAATCCGCACTCCTTTATATGGTGTGTTGGGTTCGTTAGAGTTATTGTCCATGACTGAGCTGAGTGCTCAGCAACAGCAACAGGTAGACCGAATTCAAGGGGCATCGCGCCAATTGCTGCAAATCATCAGCGATATTCTTGATATCAGCCGCATCGAGGCAGGTCAAACGCATGTACAGTCTGTTCCGTTCGACCCTGTCGCCTTAGTGCAGGATTGTACGGCTACGTATACCGCCATGGCACAGCAGAAAAACTTACTTTTATTCTGCCATGTAGACCCTGAGATACCGCGTAGTATTTTGGGTGATCCCCTGCATATACGCCAGATTCTGAACAACTTAATTAGCAATGCCGTTAAATTCACTCAGGCTGGGCATATCATTGTTCGGCTGCGGCAGGAACAAGCACCCGAGGGGCATGCGAGTTTATTGTTTCAAGTGGCTGATAGCGGTGTAGGTATTCCGCACGAACGTCAAGACAATCTGTTTACGCCCTTTTATGTTGCCCATGCTGGCGAACACACTATTCATGGAGCCGGCTTGGGCTTGTCTATTTGTGCTCGACTGGCCGAGTTGATGGGCAGTAAGATCCAATTAACCAGTGAGCCAGGTTTAGGCAGTAGTTTCTCGTTTACGCTAAATTCTGTAATAGAGCCTGTGGAAGTAGAGCATTCCCCTGCCCCTAATCTGCAGGGGTTACGACTACATGTACGCACGCCACATGTTGAGCTATCTGAGTCTATCTGCACCTGGTTAAACCGTTGGAATGCTCAGGCTCGCGTCATATTGCCAAGCTCACCTTTAACTGGTGGTACAGAAGATGTCTTGTTCGATGTCATGATGCCTAGCAGTAACCCGGCACCTCAGTGGTCTGGTCCTTATATCAGTGTATCCGCACGAGATGGCAGCACTACGTTGCTCGAGGCTGATGGCACCAATCCGGAAAGCACTGCTCGTGCTTTAGAGCGTTGGATGACGCAGCAATGCACGACAACTGAGCCAGTTGAGGAAATTTCAGCACCGAAGAAAACAGTCACAAAGCAGCATAGCCGTCCTGGATTACACGTGATGGTGGCAGAAGATAACCCACTTAATCAGGCCACTCTATGTGAACAGCTAGAAAGTTTGGGGTGTCTGGTTACCCTTGCTCAAGATGGTGCAGAAGCGCTGAGCTTGTGGGATAGCAACAATCATGATCTGCTGCTGACAGACGTGAACATGCCCAATGTTACCGGCGAAGAGTTGGCTCGACGCTTGCGAGCACAGGGAGTGACCGCCCCTATTATAGGTATTACCGCAAACGCTATGCGCGATGAGGCTCAGCGCTGCATAGAAAGCGGTATGAACTCTTGCCTAGTTAAGCCAATGGATTTGGCTACTTTGGATAATCTGCTGAAATCGTTGAGCCGTTCGCCCGTTCCTCAACGTTATAAAGCCATTTTCCGCAGCACCATGAGTAGCGATTTACAGGCGCTAGAAACGGCGTTGCAGGAAGAAAATGCGGAACAGAGTCAGGCTGTCTTGCATCGTATGGCTGGTGCTCTGGTGGTGATGGGGCTGCATGACATAGCCGATAGGATCAGAGAGCTGGAACAAAGCTTCAAAGACAATACAGAACAACCAGAAACGCGGCATCAAACGGCGCTTGAAATTTGTGATGCATTACGCAAATTGATAGAGCAAACGTAGCGACACACGTCATAGCAGCTTATTGTGCTACGTATTGCTCGATCATATATATCTAGCTAAGTCCCCTTTTTATGGCGTCTGCAGTCGTTTGTACTCATCGCAACCTGAGTAATTACCGCCTTCGCATGAGGCTTTATAGAGAGCTTTGGCTTTATCTGTATTTTGTTCAACACCCGTGCCATGCTCGTAATATCTGCCTAGGTTGACTTGAGATACGGCATCGCCTTGTTCCGCACCTTTTGCATACCATACGGCGGCTTCTTGATCGTTTTGTGCGACCCCTGTGCCAGTAGCATACATATACGCCACAGACCCAGGCGCCACGCCTTGTTCGGCTGCTTTTAAATACCAACTAAAGGCTTGCTCTTCATCGCGCGGTAGTTCCTCGCCATACATATATTTTGTGCCCAAGGCCACTTGGGCCATGGCGTGCCCTGCTTCCGCTTCTGCTTTACAGACTGCCAATGGTGCATGGGGACTCGTACACTCATTATTGGCAAGTACGCTCGCTGGTAAAACCAGCAGGAGTAGAAATGAAGTTGCTTTCATATCAATCTCTGATGAATTTTAGATGCGAAACTACGCAAACGTATTTTCTATTCAGCCTTGTCACCGTAGTTTCTCGATTGCTCAATAGTGTGAGTTTACGGCACTAATCAATACCAGAACTAAACCAGTCGTTGTTGCTTTACTTAGCTACTTAGCAAAACGCCCCGCACTATTGTAAATAACGCCTAGATTTACGTCTCTATCCAGCATTTAACTACTTGATTTCCCTAGTATTGCGCATACAGGGAAGCTTTTGTGCGCTCAGCAAAAAGCGCTCGCTTGTAGGTCATTCTTTCTGCTCACTAGAATGGGGGGACTTATCTCAATGCTAGGTGCTAGCAGCAAAAGGCACTGCGTACACAGGAGGACTCACTCAGTCAGCAATCTCGTGAAAAGGCTTACTTTACGCATCCGTAATTCAGTGGCGTAACGTGTTTACAAAAAGACCAAGGAGACAATTATGACGCAACAAACTGGATCGACAACAACCATCGCTGAAATGCTTGTTCCCCCTAGCGCTCGCTTATCAAGAAACAACTTGATGATGGCATGGTGGGGAGTCTGTAGTGCTATGTTTTATTTAGTGGTCGCGGCAAGTCTAGCTTTAAATTTTGGTGCTATAAACGCCATTATCGGTATGGCCATGTCTGTAGTGGTATACGGCTTGATTAATGCTGTCATTGCACGCTATGCCATTAAAACGGGTTTATCAGTAGCTTTGTTTTCACAAATTCTCTTGGGCAGAACGGGATCTGTCATCGCCACCCTAATCTTCTTTGCCACTGCCATGTACTACGCTATTTTTGAAGGCTCAGTCATCGCAGTAGGCATTAATACCGTCTTTCCTAGTGTGAGCTACCCTTTAGCAGCATTAGTTGTTGTGCTGCTGAGTGTGCCATTAATGTTTGGTAATGCAATGCGCTGGTTAGACCGACTCAACGCTATCTTGTTGCCCGTCTACATTATTGGTTTAGTCGCCGTCATAGTCTTAGCTATCAGTTTGTATGGCTATAACGATCAGTGGCTGGCCTTAGGTCCGGCAGAACCTAGCCCCTATGGGTGGTGGCATACCTTTGTGTATTACATGGGTATTTGGGTACTGATGATGTACACCTTTGACTATGCACGTTATGGCAAAGAGGAAGACCGCCGTTTTCATGCACGCGTTACCTTTGGAATGCCTTTTTATGTTGTGGCGTTTTTCCTAAGTGGCCTAGTCGGTATTTTTTTAGTGGCGAGTGTGCCTTTGGATGGCGGGCTAAGCGAAGTCTCGGTCTTGTTGGCGCTGTTAAAAATGATGGGCGTGTTGGGGTTGCTGTTTGTCTGGGCCACACAAACCCGTATTAATACCGCGAACTTCTATTTGGCCGCCACAAATATGCAAGCCTGTATGACCCAACTCATCGGCGTCAGAGGACACTATCTGTTGTGGGCGCTAGTGGTAGCGTGCCTTGTGTATGTTTTGATGTTGGCCGATGTATTTAGCTATTTGCTACAAGCCTTAGCCTATCAAGGTATTTTCGTTGTTGCTTGGGTAGCTATGGCCTTAACGCACATTGCGCTAACGCATAAACAGACATCGGCAACCTACATACAACAGCAACTTGGGAAAGTGACCTTTCTGCGAGTTGGGGCTGTAATGGCGTGGATATTGGCAGCTTTAGCGGGGATCACGATTATGCATTTAGGTGGTGCGTACAGCAGCTTTTCTGCTCCCGTAACGATTGTGATCGCTTCAGTGGTATATGCTACTTTCGCACGTGCCCCTGTCACTGTGCCAACCGTGGCAGCAGAGTGAAGCAATTAGGTGCTAGCTATCCTCATATTTCACAGAGATTGGCCAGCTAAAGGTAAACTGTAGGTATCTTTTTATTTTGCAGTTTTTTTATCTGGCTTTTATGTCCACTACCTCTTTTAATACGCTCCCCCTGTTGCCTGTTTTGCTTGAAACCCTGCAAGGTTTGGGTTTTGAAAACATGACTGCTATTCAGGAGCAAAGTTTGCCTTTGATTCTGGACGGTAAAGACCTGATAGCCCAAGCCAAAACCGGTAGTGGTAAAACCGCTGCGTTTGGCTTAGGGTTGCTGCAAACCTTAGACCCTAGCAAATTAGAGCCCCAAGCCTTGGTGGTCTGCCCTACTCGTGAGTTGGCAGATCAAGTCACGACTGAACTACGCCGTTTGGCCCGCCAAATTCCTAACGTTCGTATGTTGACGTTATGCGGTGGTGTGCCTTCCAGACCGCAAACCGAAGCTCTGCGCAATGGTGCTCACGTTGTTGTGGGTACACCAGGCCGTATTCAAGACCATTTGGACAGAGGCAATTTAGATCTTACTGCCTTAAAAACGTTGGTGCTGGACGAGGCAGATCGTATGGTAGACATGGGTTTTAAAGACGACATGATTGCCATTGCGTCGCATTGCCCTACCCGTCGCCAAACCCTGCTGTTTTCGGCTACTTATCCTGATAATATCCGTAAAATCAGCGCTAGATTCCTAAAGAACCCTGTAGAGATTAAAGTTGAGGCTCTACACAGCTCTAGCCAGATTGAACAGATCTTCTATGAAGTCAGTTTTGACAACCGACTCAGTACGGTTGTGACTCTGCTGAAGCACTTCCGCCCTGCTTCTACCTTGGTATTCTGTAATACCAAAATGCGTTGTCAAGAAGTGGTAGAGGAACTGCGGTCCGAAGGCATTAGCGCTGAAACACTGACGGGTGATTTAGATCAGCGTGATAGAGACGAAATTCTCATTCAGTTTGCGAACAAAAGTTGTGCCGTGTTGGTGGCTACAGATGTAGCATCACGAGGTTTGGACATTCAAAACCTTGAGGCGGTGATCAACGTAGACGTGACCAAAGATGCGGAAGTACACGTACACCGTGTGGGCCGTAGTGGTCGGGGCGATCAAAAAGGTCTAGCGTTGAGCTTGGTATCTGGTAGCGAAATGCGCTGGGTAAAACAGATTGAAGAGTACCAAGGCAGCCCAGTGAAATGGGGTCAGGCAAAAGGGTTGCGGGCTAAGTCTCAAGAGCCTTTGTTGGCACCGATGATGACCCTGCAAATTCAAGGCGGTAAGAAAGACAAACTACGCCCTGGCGACTTATTGGGTGCGCTTACTCGTGACGTAGGTTTGAGTGGTGATCAAGTAGGTAAAATAGCCATTACCGAATACAGCAGCTACGTAGCCTTAGATAGAAAAATCGCTAGAAAGTACTTTGATCGCATTGCCAACAGCAACATCAAAGGCCGCCGCTTCCGTATGCGTTTTTTGGAAGATAGGTAAGTGATTACTCACGCTATGACCACATGACTACTTGCCCCTATTGGGGCAAGTTTCGTTATGGCAGCTCAAAACACCATAAACAAGCTCATGCACTTGCTGAGTAGTTCAGCGTCTTGGGCGCTACAAAATGGTTTTATTTCCATTTCTATCCAACTCGAACACCTTAAATTCCTGTAGGTAATGCTTTAACCACGTAGAAGCTTGGCCTAGTTGCGCTTGTTGCGACCAGAGCAAATCTACACCTACAACCCAGTCAGTATGTGGGTAGGCCTCTAGCGGTAGCTCTACTAATTCCCCAGACTCAATTTCTCGCAAAATTGACTGTCGTGGCAACGTCGTCCAGCCTAAGCCAGCTCTAGTCATTTCTAGTAGTGCTGAATAGCTTTCAGCCTGCCAGCTATTTCCTGCGGTCAAATACTCAGTAGAAGGCAATCTATGCCCATAGGCAGAGAACGCTAATCGGCGATGGGCTCGTAGCTCAGCAAAGCTAATGGATGCATAGTGCGCTAATGGGTGATTTTTATGTACGACGTGGGTCAATATCAACTTACCCATCTGTCTGAACGCTATACCGCGAGCATAGGCGGGTTGCGAAAAAGTGATACCGAGATCTACCTCTCCTTTCTGCACCAGTACGGCCACATCACCGTCCATTGGATGGCGAATCGTCACATCTAAATAAGGAAATTGCGTCGACAGTGCTTGTAGAGGTTGGGCAAGCACTGGATACGGAATTTCTATCGCTAACAAAAGCTCTGATTGCGGAATATCCAATAGCTGATGCGCATGCATTTCCAGGTTGCTGCATCTATCCAAAACCAGTTCTGCTTGACGCAATAACTGCACCCCAGCAGGGGTTAAAACAGGCAGTTTTGCTTGTCTATCAAAAAGCTCTACACCTAGATCTACCTCTAAGTTGGCGACAGCGGCACTCACTGTTGATTGGCTTTTACTGATGGCGCGTGCGGCCGCTGAAAAAGATCCTTGTCTAGCGACGGCACTGAACATTTCTAGCTGCTCTATTGAAAAACGCATGTCTCTCTCATCTATCGGATTTTCCGATGAATATTAATTATGTTCAATTGCAAAGCTGATTGATGATAGCAGCAAGCTCTAAAAAAAGAGTACTACGTGGCATCCACCACAAAGGAGACAAGTATGAAAAACAGCGTTTCAGTTCATCCAGTAGATGAGGTTCTACCCTTACGGCAGTTGGCCAGCTTTGGCTTGCAACACGTGCTCGTTATGTACGCCGGTGCTGTAGCCGTGCCGCTTATTTTAGGCAGCGCCTTAGGGCTGACTACAGAGCAAATGATTACGTTGATCAATGCCAACTTACTGACTTCTGGAGTTGCGACGTTAATTCAAACCTTAGGGTTTTGGCGCTTTGGTGCCCGTTTGCCTTTAATCCAAGGCTGCTCATTTATTGCTATTGCTCCCATGATCATGATTGGCCAGCAATATGGACTAACAACAGTGTTCGGCGCAGTGATCGCGGCGGGTGCATTAACTATAGTGATTGCACCCTTATTCAGTCGCCTATTGAAGTTCTTCCCGCCAGTAGTCATAGGAAGTCTGATTAGTGTTATTGGTATCTCGCTGATGCCTGCTGCAGCGATATGGCTAGGTGGAGGTAATCCAGATGCAGCAGATTTTGGCGCGCCAGAAAACTTGCTGTTGGGCTTAGCCACCATCGCCATTATTTTGTTCATTCATGCGAAGTTCTCAGGCTTTGTAGGCAACCTGTCAGTGCTAATTGGCTTGTTGTTTGGTACTGCTCTCGCCATGGCAATGGGATACACCGATTTCACACGTGTTGGTGAGGCGGCATGGTTTGAACTAAGCCCTCCTTTTGCCTTTGGTATGCCGCAATTCGCACTAGCCCCCACGTTGGTCATGATGATGGCGATGCTAGTAATCATGGCTGAAACTACAGGCAATGTACTGGCTATAGGAAAAATAACGGGTAAACCAGCCAATCAAACCACATTAGGTGATGCCTTCCGAGCTGATGGCTTATCTACCATGCTTGGTGGTGTATTTAACAGCTTCCCGTATAACGCTTTTACTCAGAATACTGGCTTAATCGCCATGTCGAATGTACGTAGTCGGTTTGTCGTGGCAGCGGCCGGCGTCATTATGATTTTGATGGGACTTTTCCCTAAACTCGGTGCCTTAATTGCGACCATCCCGCGTCCAGTGTTAGGTGGTTGCGCCATTGTGATGTTTGGTATGACAACAGTTGCTGGTATTCAAGAGCTGAGCAGAGTGAAGTTCGAAGGTACACGAAACGGTTTGATTGTGGCTGTTTCCATCAGTGTGGGGGTATTGCCTATGTCATTCCCTGCCCTATTTCAACGTGTAGATGGCCCACTAAAACTGTTTGTAGAAAGCGGTATCTTTTTAGCCGCTATAACCGCCATTTTGTTGAATCTATTACTCAATACCAAAGAAACGTTAGCGGCACGAAAAGAAGATTCTGCCTCACCTAATCTTGCTCATCAGAAAGGAGTTAATCATGACTAATACTTACGTTGACAGTACAGAGCTCAGTCCTAGAGATATGAAACTGCTACGTCAAACCATTGTGCTCTCTGAGCAATCAAAGAACAGTGGTAGACACCCTTTTGCGGCGTTAGTGGCAGATGCTAATGGAACAATAGTCTGCATGGCCGGAAATAACTCTATGCCTCCAGAGGGAGATCCAACGCAACACGCAGAGTTACGTGCTGCCGCAGAAGCAGCTAAGTTACTGTCTCCTGAAGAGCTTGCTAAATGCACGTTATATACCAGTGCCGAGCCTTGTTGTATGTGTTCTGGAGCAATTTATTGGTGCGGTATAGGGCGTGTAGTCTATGCATTAGCTGAAGAAAAACTATTGGAGTTAACAGGCGATCATCCCGAAAACCCTACATTTTCCTTGCCATGCAGAGAGGTTTTTGCTCGTGGCCAAAGACCAGTTACTGTCATAGGCCCTTTGATCGAAGAGGAAGCTGCTGTACCTCATCACGGTTTCTGGACCTAAGCAGTATTACTGCCTGGAATATTGCGCATCATGCTGTGTAGGTTCCTTATCTAGCACAGCATGCTATGGTGTAGTCTGCTTGAATGAGTCGGGTGCTCCTCTCGGGGCTAGCCCGACTTTTTATTTATGGAGACTTACATGAGCTTTACCGTCTATTTGTCTGGCGAGATTCACACGGATTGGCGTGAACAGATCGCCAATGGTGCCCGCGCGGCCGGATTGGACATTCATTTCACCGCACCCGTGACAGATCATGATGCCAGTGACGCGGCAGGAGACCATTTAGGCCCTGAAAGCGAGTCATTTTGGCGTGATCACAAATCATCCAAAGTAAATGCCATTCGTACGCGTACCTTGATCGAGAAAGCCGATTTAGTGGTGGTACGTTTTGGTGACAAGTACAAGCAATGGAATGCCGCTTTTGATGCTGGTTTCTGTGCTGCCTTGGGTAAGCCCTATATTACCCTTCACGCCGAAGACATCATTCACCCGCTTAAAGAGGTAGATGCCAATGCTCAAGCTTGGGCGACTACACCTGAGCAGGTAGTGGAAATTCTGCGTTATACGCTGAAAGCCTAAGAAGTCAAAAAGCCGCCAAATGCTGGCGGCTTTTTTGTGATGTATGTGTGATAAGTGAGGCAGTCTGTCGTACAAGACCAGTCATGTTTTGCCTAACAATTGTTTGCGATATATAAGCCTAGAGAGCCGATGGCACCATGCGCGCTGTAGTATAGTTTTGCATCATTATGGGAGAAGCAAGTGGGCTTACTGAAACGCATTCTAGGCAAACGACAATCAACGACGACAGAAACTAGCACTGATACGAGTGATGAGGTAGTACTCGTCAATGCCTATGCAACCGTTACAGATATTCCAGAATTGGACTTCCCACACGAGCTACTGGGCCAGCGCGATCTTTCTGACTCTGATTTGGCAGACCATTTAGATGGCTTTATTGGGTATGTAATGAGCCGTGGCGATGGCCAAATGACTGCCATTCGCTATCATCTATGGCGCCATCTTCAGCGCGTACAAAATCACATTAGTATGCAGGTGAAGCAACAGGATTTATCAGCAATGAGCGCCTGGGCGACGCGTGCTAATGCAGTGCTGTTTATGTCAGATGGTTCAGTGCGAACGCCTGATCTGGCTTTGTTAATGACCGCTGATGGCTTGTTTTTTGAACATGAAGCTTTGCCGTATCTGCCTGATGCCTTGGCACGACGTGAAAAAAGTCTGAAGCAGCTAGCTCAACTAAGCCCTACCCCGCCCGCATCTATGCCTCCCGTATTGGCCGAGGCCGAAGTTCATCTACGATCGGTGTCAGATGTCGTGCACCGCGCGCTTAGCTTGTTTTGTGTGGCATCTGAAGGACTTGTGATTTTAGATAAGGAAGACAGTAGCTTGCCATTTATGGCTGAGCACAATCCTGTGGGGTTGGCGATGCTAAGTCCACAAGAGAAAGCCTTTATTTCTGCTGAAGAGCCCGATGAGCATATGGCAATACAGATGAGCTGGCGGCATGAGGCCCTAAATGTTCTGTTGTGGGCGCTATCTAAACAGCCTGAACCGTTGTCACCTGCTTCAGACGTTGTGGAGTCTCAAGTCATGTTTGATAAAACGATGAGACTGATTGAGCTCAACAATGCTGGCCATGTGTTTGCATTGCGTCCCACGGCTGAAATTTTGGATCAACTTGATCTAACGTGGCGCCAGCACTGGATGACTAGACAGGCTGCACAAAGCGATACAGCAGTTGAAGGACTGATTTCAGGTGTGGTGATGGAAAGGCACCATGCGTTGAATTGGCTGACGAACTTTCAGAACGATATTGGTACAGAGTGGGATGATATTGACACCCCTACATGATTTATTGGTTGTATTCCCAAGCATCTAGCATTCGTTGGGCTTCATCCATGCTACCTAAAGCCGTGGCAAGGTCTGTACGTATAGTGTGATAGCCCGTTTCAACCAGTGCCTCATCGTCAAAGTGATCTTCATCCAATGCACAATAACTAGTGGCGACGGTCGCTAATGCACCTATCGCGGTATTCAAGTCGTTGGCAAAGAAGGTGGGTTCCCATTTGCCCGCGCCATGGAAAGCAAATAAGACATGTCCAGTAGTTGTGTCGTAAATAAATGGATCACCACCTTGCTCGGCAATGACAAGCCAATTGGGATCCCAATCCTTAAGCGTGTGTTCTGGGCTTTCTGACCACGCATACCCAGCCTGCAGTGAAGCAAGCTTGCTCAGAGGAGGAATGCACACGGGATTGCCACCAACGGTTAAGGTGCAACCTACTGGGCCTACTTTCTCGTAGTAGGTCGTACCCAAAGGCCCCACGCGCAGGTAAAAGTCAGCGATGGCTGCGGGTAAGGGGTTTTGCCCCATCCATTCAGATGCCAGTTGTGGACGTAGTTGGCCAAAAGGTTCTAAAAGAGTGCGTAGCGTATCAGTAGTAAACATGAGTTGGTTCTGTAGAAAATCTAGGTAGTACGCGGTACGTACTGCATGGTGGCTATATGGCTAAATTGTAGCGATATCTACATAGCTTAAGGCTTAGTGGTAGGTGTGCGTCGTGCCCTACCCTCTAAAACCTTCATGCCTTTACGCTTAGTCGTTTTCTGCACGCTGCTTGATGCGTGTTGCTCTCTTAGCATGACTATTTCGGCCTTTGCCTGAGCTATTTGTTGATATAGCGCTTTTAGCTCGCTATCAGAACGCTCAAGATTAAGGTTTAACGCTTGTAAGGCACCTTCTAGTTTCCCGTTCTCGTGTTGGCTGCTGTGTAATTGTTGCTCTAGCTGTTTTAACGCGGCCAGTTGTTCGTCTTCTGCGGCTTTGGCTGCCGCACGTACTGCTTCGGTTTCTCGCTGTGCCTTAACAGTACCGAGCCTTTCTCTATCCAAATCCAACATGAGGCGCTTTTCCGTGTCTCTAGAGCGCGTTTCGGATAGCTGTGCAGCCTGATGCAGCTTCTCTAATTCTGTACTGAACTCTTTTCGGGCGTTGTGCAACTGCTGTTGCAAAGCCTGGTTATCGTGCTGTGCCAGCTCTATGGCCTTGGTGAGCGCCAGTCTGGCTTCATTGGTGGCGGCTAGTTCTTCTCTATAGCTAATGATTTCTTGTTCTGCAGCGGCAAGAGTTTGTTGCGTAGCTTGCTCTCTTTGTAAGGCTCTATCGCGTTCTAGCTCAAAAGCAGCCACATCAATTCTGGCGTTATCGACCATGGCTTGTGCCTCAGCCTTGAATGTTTCTAAAGACGCTTGCGCTGCTTCCTGAGCGTGACGCCACAAGGTGGCAATAAGCTCACCGGCGGCAGATGTGAGTGTTTCTGGTAGATCAGGATGCTCGATGCGTGTACGGCTTTTTTCGCGCAACTCTTCCCAGAACGTGACCAATGCTTGTGATGGCGCACTCATGCTGCCCCTACGCACTAGCTGATAAAGCTTGTTAGCGGTGGGCGTAGTGCCATATCGGAAGAATAACAACGCACAGACTTCCCTATAAAGCTCTTGCGTGTTTGAAAAACGCTCTTTAAGCGCCTCAACCTCGGCATTTAGGCTTATTTCGCTGATATTTGCTGTATTCATCATTATTCCTTATTCGATAATTAATAATACAACGTAATACGTTAAGAATCCAATTATTATTGATTAAAATTTGACATTACTCTTATAATGTCAAATTACTAGATGGATATATGGGCAAATCATGTCTGAGAGCAATTCAACGGCGCTAATACGCTTCCCTCCCCTTGAGCATTTCCCGCGATCTGCACAAATAGATGGCAGCAACGGTACAAATAGAGCTATAGGCGGTCGTTCGCAGATCAGCGCAACCACAGACATCGACGCCATCAAGGCATGGTTGGCCCGTTTCGTTAACTCACCTCACACCTTTAGCAATTACCGCAAAGAAGCCGAGCGCTTACTGTTATGGGCCACTATTGCCATGCGCAAGCCTATTTCTTCGCTCACGCACGAAGATCTTGTGCTCTATCAGTATTTCTTAACGGATCCGCAACCTGCAGCACAATGGGTAATGCCTGCTGGCCGTAAAGTGGCTAGATCACATCCTGAGTGGTGCCCTTTTGCGGGGCCGTTATCCCAAGCGAGTCAACGGCAAGCCGTCATCATCTTAAATTCCATGTTTTCTTGGCTGGTCACTGCTGGCTACTTAGCAGGAAATCCATTGTCATTAACCAAACAGCGGTCTCGTAATGTGGCTCCTCGCGTCAGCCGGTACTTAGATGACGATATTTGGCTGGAAGTGAAACGTACTATTACCGATCTGCCTCAAGACACCGATAGGCAGCGTGAACACTATGCGCGTTTGCGCTGGTTGTTTTCACTGTTATACGTGTGTGGGTTACGTATTTCTGAGGTAATAGAGAACCGGATGTCTGGTTTCTTTTGTAGGCGCGGCAATGATGGTGTAGACCGTTGGTGGCTGGAAATTACTGGAAAGGGTAATAAAACACGCATTGTGCCGGCTACCTCTGAGCTCATGGCCGAATTATTGCGTTATAGACGTGAAAAGTCGTTGCCCCCGTACCCTACCGCAACAGAGATTACGCCGCTGCTGCTGCCTATAGGTCATCAACAACGACCTTTAACGCGTGCAGGTGTACACGGTATTGTGAAATCAGTCTTTAACGCTACCGCGGAAAGAATGCGCAGCAATAATCCTGACTTGGAGTGGCAAGCGCAACAGCTAGAACAGGCATCTGCTCACTGGTTGCGACATACAGCAGGGTCACACATGGCCAATAAGCAGGTAGATTTACGTCATGTACGTGACAACTTGGGGCATGAATCGCTGACTACTACCAATATTTATCTGCACTCTGCCGATGATGCGAGACACCAAGAGACAGAGCAGCATCATAAAATTCAGTGGTAAATAGGTTTTGGGGGTGTTTTTTCACCCGAATGAACGAAACCGTAGGGTGCATTTAAGCCCTGTAGCTAAGGTCGCTTCACCGTAGAGTCTAAATACTAGGGAGATTCCTAAGTGCTCTCTTTATGCTAGAAAATCGGCCTTTTGTACGCCTTTTTTGCTTATCTTCGCAATACATTCCCACGAAATATTATAAGCTTTAATTAAATAAATTTTATAATTATCAGCTAGTTATGATTATTTTAAGCGTGTATTTTTCGTTATACGGTTTAGTCTAGCAAAGTGCTATAGCAATAGATTATTTAGTGTATTTGTTGCCCTGAACGTACGATTTTCATGCCGTTATAGCCTTATCTATATAGGTCTTGCGCTAGATCAAACATGAATTCGATAAGGGTTTCTACCCATATAGGCTCTCTATACCATGAGTATTGAGTGTGACATTGAAGTTAATTGACACATTTCTTTATTAATTATGGGTAGTGTTTATGAAAGCCTTGTCTAAAACCCTGATTGTTGCACTGGTTGCGCTGGGGGTCGGTTATGGCGGATCACAGCTTATTCTTTCGCAACGTAGCATAACGTCCTCTTCTGCGAGCAACTTGAACTTGGATGATGAAAAACTCATCAAGCAAGGAGCCTATGTATCCCGTACCGGTGACTGTGTGGCCTGTCATACCGTTCCTGGTGGTAAAGAATATGCCGGTGGTCTGGCAATGCAAACACCGCTGGGGGCGATTTACTCAACAAATATCACGCCCGATGTAGATACTGGTATTGGTAGCTACACCCTAGACGAATTCAAAACAGCAGTACAACATGGCGTGCGCAAAGATGGCGCAGCGCTGTACCCAGCTATGCCTTACCCTTCCTACGCCATCATGAGCGATGACGACATGAATGCGCTGTACGCGTATTTCATGCGTGGTGTACCTGCCGTTAAACAAGAAAATGCAGAGCCTACATTGCCCAAGTTGTTCCAAATGCGTTGGACTATTGCATGGTGGCAATGGATGTTTGCACCTAAAGATCAGAAATTCATCGCGGATGATGCTGTAGATAGCATCAAAAACCGTGGTGCTTACTTGGTGCAAGGCCCTGGTCACTGTGGCGCCTGTCACACCCCTCGCGGCTTGGCTTACCAAGAGTTGGCACTGAGCCTGAATGAAGGCGATGATTTCTTGTCTGGCGCCGTGATTGACGGTTGGCGTGCAAAAAGCTTGCGTGGTGAAGGTCGTGGTTTAGCGAGTTGGACAGAAGATGAGTTGGTAGATTTCTTCGCCACCGGTAGAACCGACAAAGTAGCTGCATTTGGTGCGATGGCTGATGTAGTGGAACACAGTACTCAGTACATGACGCCAGAAGATCAACGTGCGATGGCGCAATACTTGAAGGCATTGCCTCCGGTAAAAGGACGTAATCCAGAGATCCCCCATCAAGTTGATACCACCACCCAAGCACAACTGGATGGCCAATACACTACCCCAGGCGCTTGGTTGTACGCTGAACACTGCGTAACTTGCCACCGTGCTGATGGTAAAGGTGTGCCACGTATATTCCCTGCGTTGGCTGGTAACTCCGCTGTATTTGCTAATAATGCGCAATCTGTCATCCAAGTGACCTTGGAAGGTGGCCGCATGCCAGAAAACGAAGTAGATGCAATGACATTCACCATGCCTGCGTTCCGTCATCTAGGCGATCAGGAAGTGGCTGATGTAGTGAATTTCATTCGTACCAGCTGGACTAACGAAGCACCTACGGTCAGCGCTGAAGACGTGGCTCATATTCGTCAGTTCGTTGCTAAAAAATCGCCTAACATCCTTCCTGAAGGAGCCAGCCATGAGTAAAGCCAAAACCCTTTCCGTAGTAGCCTTGGCGATTGCTGGTATTGCAGGTGTTTCTTGGTATAGCCTTGCAAGCCCTACCCTGACAGGCCCAACAGAAACTAGCTACCCTATTATTGACGTTGAAACCAAGCAGGTGGTTGGCCAGTACCAAATACCGTCCGATCTGCTGATTGCAAACGAACCTAATGCAGAATCCATTTTGTACGGTAAGCGCTTGTTGAATGAAACACGCCGTTTATTACCTGACAATGTGGGCGCAATGATGAACTGTAGTAGTTGCCACATCGCTGAAGGTAAAGCACCTTTGGGCGCACACTACATCAACAGTTTTGTGAGCTATCCTAAAGTCATGCCGCGTTCTGGCAAGATGGTTGATTTGGCTGGCCGTATTAACGGGTGTTTTATGCGCTCGATGAACGGTAAGCCATTACCAGTAGATTCCGCAGAAATGGTAGGTATGCTGGACTACATGAAATGGTTGTCACAAGGTATGGAGCCAGGGCAAAAAGCGCAGGTGCCTATTGCCGGTGCTTTGGATGAAAGCTTAGTACCTAACACTGAGCGTGGCCGTGACTTATACGCAGCACAGTGTGCAACCTGTCATGGTGCGAATGGCGAAGGCCTAAAAGATGAGCGTGGCAATATTGTGTTCCCACCACTATGGGGTGATGAATCTTTCAATATTGGTGCAGGTCTAGCACGTACTTACAAAGCTGCTGCTTTCATCAAATACAACATGCCCATGAGCGTTGAAGATCATGGAGCATGGGGTCAAGGTGGTGTGTTGGATGATCAGGATGCAGTAGATATTGCCGAGTACTTCACCCATATGCCTAGACCTGACTTTGCCGGCAAAGTGAACGATTGGCCTAATGGTAAAAAACCAAAGGATGCTCGTTACTAATATAAGAAATTAATCTCCCTTCAAGCCAGATTTAAGGCTGCCCTCCCCGGCAGCCTTTTTTTTCGTCTGGCTTATTCTGCAGCACTAACGCGTACCGTTTCCGCAATTTTCTTCGCACGTTCACGTGCTGCCTCTACCGTTTCGTCGTACGCCAATGCGACACCCATACGACGCTTAGTGAAGCTTTCTGGTTTGCCAAACAAACGCAGATCAGATTGAGGAATACTCAAGGCCTCGGCTACCCCATCAAACGTTACGTTTTTACTGTCTACACCACCATAAATCACAGCGCTAGCACCTGGAGCCAGTAAGGCTGTAGACACAGGAAGACCCAGAATCGCACGCGCATGCAGTTCAAATTCGTTTTGACGCTGTGTCACCATGGTGACCATGCCAGTATCGTGTGGACGTGGGCTCACTTCGCTAAACCACACTTGATCACCTTTTACGAACAACTCAACGCCAAAAATGCCTTGGCCACCCAAATCTTGCGTAATAGACGCCGCAATATGTTGTGCAGATTCCAGAGCTACCTTGCTCATAGGGTGTGGTTGCCAGCTTTCTACATAGTCACCATCCACCTGTTTGTGGCCAATTGGTGCGCAGAAACTGGTTTGCACAGCGCCTTTAGCATCTAGGCTACGTACCGTCAACAGAGTGATTTCATAATCGAAATCAATAAAGCCTTCTACGATCACGCGCTGTTGGCTAACACGACCGCCTTCCATGGCGTAATTCCACGCTTTTTCAATGTCTTCAGGACCACTGATCTTGCTTTGTCCTTTACCTGAGCTACTCATTAGCGGCTTGATCACGCAAGGGTAGCCAATGTGGTCTTGAATAGCTGCTTTCAGCTCATCCAAGGTGTTGCAGAATTTGTAGGGGCTGGTTGGCAAGCCTAGTGTTTCAGCGGCTAAGCGACGGATACCCTCGCGGTCCATCGTGAGCTGTGTGGCTCGCGCCATAGGCACGACACGCGCTTTACCTGCAGCTTCTACAGCGGCTAGTGCATCGGTAGCGATAGCTTCGATCTCAGGCACAATAATGTGCGGTTTAACCTGCTCAATCAGCGCCGTTAGCGCGTTGGCATCACGCATATCCGTGACAAAAGCATGGTGCGCTACTTGGTGACCAGGAGCATTCTCATAGCGATCAACCGCAATGGTTTCTACGCCTAAACGTTGCAAGGCAATAATGACTTCCTTACCCAACTCTCCTGCGCCCAAAAGCATGACGCGAGTTGCAGCAGGACTTAGCGGTGTACCTAATGGCTTCATGAGTGACTCCGGTATAACAGGCTCAAATACGATAAATTCACAAAGAAACATTGTAAACGCAACCTTGTTAGCTGTAGGCAATATTCGGTTTAGGAGCTATTTTCGTCGCATAACTGCCTGTAAAAGCAGTTAATGCGACGATGTTGAGACTATGGCTTGTTTTTTCCAGTTCTATGTTCTACATTAATTAAGCTCAATTTGAGCATATAAGGAGAACATCAGGTGGAGAGCCTAAAAGAAATCTATTTTGACCTGCCCGACGCCACGTCTGGTGTAGTGCGCTTAGCCACGGCTTGGGCAAATGTGCCAGAGCCTATTGCAGACACCGACGTAGAAGCCTATAAAAACCAAATACGTGAGCAGTTAAAAGCACAAGATGCTACGTTAGTGGCCCATTACTATGTAGATCCTGTTATTCAAGATCTGGCAGAAGAAACAGGTGGCTGCGTGGCTGATTCCTTAGAAATGGCGAGGTTTGGCCGTGATTGCGACAGCTCTACCCTTCTGGTGGCTGGTGTGCGATTTATGGGTGAAAGCGCCAAAATTCTAAGCCCGCAAAAACGCGTATTAATGGCTGATATGCAGGCGACTTGCTCACTAGACTTAGGTTGTGAGATATCTGCTTTCGAGGCCTTTTGTGATCAACACCCAGACCGAGAAGTGGTGGTCTATGCCAATACCAGCGCAGCCGTCAAAGCTCGTGCAGATTGGGTGGTCACCTCAGCAGTAGGTCAAGAAATAGTCCTACACTTGCACCAGCAAGGCAAAAAGATACTGTGGGCTCCAGATAGGCACTTGGGCTCCTACATACAGCACACAACCGGCTCTGATATGGTGCTATGGCAAGGTTCGTGTTTGGTACATGATGAATTCCAAGCCGATGAGCTTTGGATGATGAAGAAACGCTATTCAGAAGCCTGTGTATTGGCACACCCAGAAGCACCCGCCAATGTACTGGAGCATGCTGATTTTATTGGCTCCACATCGCAGATCTTGGCAGCAGCAGCTAGGTTTCCCAACACCGTATTTATTGTGGCCACTGATCAGCGACTACAACATAAGCTCAAGCAACTCTTACCACATAAGAAGTTCATGCCCGCACCTACAGGCGGTGTAGGGGCAACCTGTAAAAGTTGCGCGTTTTGCCCGTGGATGAGCCTTAATAATTTGCCCTCATTACTAGGAAGCCTAACGGGCAATCAAAACGAGATTCAGGTAGAGGAATCTATACGGCTAGCGGCAGAAAGAAGCTTAAAACGCATGTTGGACTTCTCTGCAGATACAGCCTTACGCAAGCAACTACAGCAGGTGTTACAAGCGGCTTGATATTAGTGTTCCGAGGCCCCAGATACTATCCACTCTACGATAATCTCTAGATCAGCATCACTTATTTTGGTGTTGGGTGGCATGGCAACAGGCCCCCATACACCTTGGCTACCACGTCGTATATGTGTTTTGAGTAATTCGGCGCGTTCTGCACTGACAGGCTCTGCTTCAGAAATACTTTGGAAAGAAGGTCCAAGCAATTTTTTGTCGATGCGGTGGCAGGCCAAGCAGGTGTTTTTCTTGAGTAGTTCTAGTACGTCATGTGCAGAGGTTTGAGCTACTACAGCTTGCTGCGGGGCAAGTATCAAACAAAGAGCAATAAAGCTGTATCGTCTTAACATTATGTAGATACTCTCACATTACAATAGTCATTATGTTCCCCCTAGACTGAGGATATATTATGCGTAAAATTTTAGTACCAGTTGATGGTTCCGACGCCTCTACCCGTGCGGTGCAAATGGCAATTACGATGCTTAAATCCATTCCGGATGGCGAATTGCACATTGTGACTGTGCAGGCCCCTATCGTGTCGCGCAATGTATCTCGTTTTTTTGCCCCAGAAGTACTGAGCGAATATTATCAGGACGAAGGCAATGCTGCACTAGCACCAGCAGTAGAACTGGCTACTCAGTCGGGAGTAAAGTTTCAGAAAAACGTGCTGATGGGTTCGGTTGCTGAAAGCATTGAAGAATATGTACAGTTGCACCACTGCGACCACATTATCATGGGCAGCCGTGGTTTAGGCGCTATCCCTGGTTTGGTACTGGGTTCTGTCACCACTAAAGTCTTGAGTTTGGTAAGCGTGCCGGTAACGCTAATCAAATAAAAAAAATCCGGCAGGTAGTGATATGCCACCTACCGGATTTCATCGCGTTATACCGATGGTTGTGTCATAGCCAATGGGTTGATCCAGCTATCGTATTCCGCTTCGGTTAAAAAGCCTGATTCAAGCGCTGCTTCTTTCAGGCTTTGTCCTTTCAGATGAGCTGTTTTCGCAATTTTGGCTGCTTTGTCGTAGCCAATATGCTTGTTTAGCGCTGTTACCAACATCAGGTTTTTCTCTAGATTCTCACGAATACGCTCTTCATGAGGCAAGATACCGACGGCGCAATGTTCGTCAAAAGACAAACACGCATCGCTGATCAACGCAATACTTTCCATCACGTTGTGCACCATCACTGGCTTATAAACGTTCAACTGAAAGTTACCTTGTGAACCGGCAAACGCTACCGCTGCATCGTTACCAAACACCTGTACGCACACCATCGTCATGGCTTCACATTGTGTAGGGTTAACTTTGCCTGGCATGATCGAAGAACCTGGCTCATTTTCTGGGATTTGGATCTCACCGATACCACAACGAGGGCCGCTGGCTAACCAACGCACGTCGTTTGCAATTTTCATCAATGCGCCGGCTAACGTACGCAATGAGGCAGACATATTTACCAAGGCGTCGTGAGCAGACAAGGCAAAGAATTTGTTCTCAGCACTGCGGAATGGCAAACCAGTTAATTCTTTCAAATGACGTGCAACAGTATCCCCAAATTTAGGGTGAGCATTCAAACCTGTACCAACAGCGGTACCTCCAATAGCCAAGTCGTAAATGCCTGGTAATTGCGCTTCAACGTGCTCCAACGCGAAGTCTAACTGTGCTGCCCAGCTGCCAATTTCTTGCCCCAAAGTGATGGGCGTTGCATCTTGCAAGTGAGTACGGCCAGTTTTGACCAGTGTTTCGTAACGAGCTGCCAGTGTTTTAAAGGTGTCACGCAGTTGTGCCACGCTAGGCAATAAGCGTTCTTTAACCTGCAAAGCCACAGCAATATGCATGGCTGTTGGGAAGGTGTCGTTTGAGGACTGGCCACGATTCACGTGATCATTGGGGTGGATAGGGCTTTTGCTACCAATCACACCACCTACCAACTCAATAGCTTTGTTGGAGATGACCTCGTTCGTGTTCATGTTGCTTTGTGTACCAGAACCAGTCTGGAAAACAACCAACGGGAATTCTGCATCTAATTTGTTTTCAACCACTAACTGCGCGGCTGCCACGATAGGGTCTGCGATCTCAGCAGGTAATTCGCCTAACTCTTTGTTGGCCATTGCTGCTGCTTTTTTCAGATAACCCAATGCCTGAATCATGGGCGCTTGCCACACAAAACGCTCTCTTCCAATAGGGAAGTTAATGATAGAGCGCTGGGTTTGCGCACCCCAGTAATGATTTGCTGGGACAGCAATGTCGCCCATTGAATCTTGTTCTATACGTGTATCAGACATGCTTTGCTCCTACAGAGAAAAATTATTTAGTACAGGCCAGCTCTTTGGCTTCTGCCAAGCGCTGCACCCATACTTGTGCAATATCTACTAATCTATTGGCAAAGCCCCACTCGTTGTCAAACCAGACAAAAAGGTTAGCAAAGCCATCGTTATTGGTACGTGTTTGACTGCCATCTACAATCACAGAATGCGGATCATGATTGAAGTCCACGGAAGCATGCGGCTGATTTGTGAAGGCGATGGTAGTACAGGACTTTTCTGCGGCATCTTTAAACAGCTGATTGATCGCTTCAGGCGTCGTTTCAGTGTGCAGATTCACCATCAGATCGATGGCCGATACGTTCAAAATGGGAACACGAATAGCTTTGGCTTGAACTTTACCCTGCAGTTGCGGCAATAAACGCTCTACCCCTTGAGCTAACCCAGTTGCCACCGGCACTATAGATTGCATTGCCGAACGGGTGCGGCGCAAATCTTTGTGGTGGTAGCCATCAATCATAGGTTGGTCATTCATGACCGAGTGCAAGGTAGTCAGAAAGCAATGTTCTATGCCAAAGGCTTTATCTAGCACTGCCAGTACGGGAATAATGGCGTTTGTGGTGCACGATGCATTAGACACAATACGGTGATGTGCTGATAAACCAGCATCATTAATATCCAAAACGGCTGTGTAATCTACATCGGCAGCGCCATTGGCTGGATGAGACACCAATACACGTGGGCAGCCGCTGTCTATAAAGCGCTGTAGCTGCTCACGTTTACCATAGACACCGGAACACTCAATGACCAAGTCTAGATTTAGGCTTTTCCAGTCTACGTCTTCTGGGTTTTGGGCATGGGTAACAGCAATAGTATGGCCATCAATCACCAAAGATTGTTCATTATGATTGATTTGGGCAGCCGGAAACGGGCCGTGCGTAGAGTCAAAACGTGTTAAGTAAGCCATGCTTTCCATATCCGCTGGCTCATTAATGGCAACCACTTGCAGCGTATCCTGCAATTTGCGTTCATAAATAGCACGTAAAACACATCGCCCTATGCGACCGTATCCATTGATTGCTATGCGTGTCACAGGCGTTCCCATGCCCATCCTTGTTTAAAAAGTAATAGAAAAACCACCGTCCACAACCACGATATGACCGTTGACGTAACTGGCAGACTTTGAGGCTAAAAACACGGCAGCAGGTGTAATTTCAGCTGGCTGAGCCCATCTAGCCAACGGATTCCTGCCAATCACATGTGCGCCTTTAACAGGATCGCTGGCCAATGCTTGGTTGGATTCTGTAGCAAAGGTGCCTGGCGCAATACCATTGCTAGTAATGCCCTGTGAGCCAAACTCAACTGCCAAGGAGCGTACCAGCGCTTCCAAGCCCTGTTTAGCAACAGGATACACCGCATCCCCTGCCCTGGCTATGCGACCGGCGATAGAGCTAAACGTGATGATACGGCCATAGCCTTTAGCTGCCATTCCCATCGCCGCAAGCTTAGATAACACTACTGTAGCCGTCAGATTGTCTTGTATATGTTGCGCAATTTCGAGCGCGCTTAGCTCACTAAATGGGCGGCGCAAACGACCACCTACCGTGTTCACTAAAATATCTGGCTGTACGGTTAGGGTTGCATAGGAGGCTTCTAGTGTATTGAGATCAGAAATGTCTTGGCACCATATAGAAGCCTTATAACCTGCGTCGAGCAAGCGCTTTTGTGCAGCCTGTAATGGCGCCAAGCTTCTACCATTCAAGATCACATGCGCGCCTAAACCAGCATATGCAGCGGCAATCGCCCAGCCTAATCCTTGAGCTGACCCTGTAATCAACGCCGTTTGACCATGTAGATCAAACGAAGGAATAAATGACTCTACAGTTTGCATGCTACTACCTAGCTCACATCACCACGTTACGCGGCGTACCAGCGATAAAAGCTTCTATATTGCCCACCAACTGATCGGCTAATGCTTGAACCGCTTCTTGGCTTGCCCACGCGACGTGTGGCGTGAAGATAAAGTTAGGCAAATCCATCAAGCTAAAGAGTATATTGTCATCGCGCGGAGGTTCAGGTGTGGTCACATCTATGCCTGCACCACTGATTTGCCCGCTACGTAAGGCAACAGCCAAATCTTCTTCACAAATTAGCCCGCCTCTGGCTGTATTGATCACCAAAGGATGCTTATCCATCATGGCAAATTCTTTGGCAGTAAGCAAATTGGCGGTTTCGGGCGTTAACGGACAATGCAAACTGATGATATCCGAGCTACGCAGCATGTGTTCAAACGATACTTTGCCATCGCTGACATCATTACTGCCTTTGCGAGCAGCAAATTGCACAGTCATGCCTAAGCCTTGGGCTAACTTTGCTACTGACTGCCCCAACGCTCCTGAGCCAATAATGCCCATTGTGCTACCTGCTAAGTCACGTATAGGGTAGTCAAAATAGCAAAATTGCTGTGATTCTTGCCAGCGCCCACGAGCAACGGATTGGTGATAAGCAAACAAACTGCGTCGTAATGCGAAAATCAGCGCTAATGTATGTTCTGGTACTGTGTGTTCTGCGTAATTACGCACGTTGCACACCACGATGTTGCGGTTCTTACAGGCATCTAGAGCCACGTTGTTATAGCCGGTAGCGGCTATTGCCACTAATTTCAGTGAGGTAGCAGCCTCTACCACTGCTGGACTGACAGGCGCTTTATTGCTAATAATGATGTCGGCTGTTTTACAGCGCTCTATGGCTTGAGCTTCGGTGCTTTTTTCGTAGCAAACCAATTCATGCGGAAAAGAAAATGCCTGCAATTGCGTATGCGGGCCTAGTGTCTCGCTATCGAGAAAAACAATGCGTTGAGGCTGATTTAACATATGACACTCATAGTAGGATCAAACATGGCACATGACGCGTATGAGTACGCGTATCATAGTCATCTAGTCTACCGTAGTAATGTGTGACACTGCAGTTCCCTGTGTGAAAAACGGGGTTATTGCATGCTATAAACATCTAGGTTTTTTGTTTTTTTCCGTGAAGGGGCTCTTATGAAACTGTATTACATGGCTGGTTCTTGTGCTTTGGTATCACATATTGTGCTGGAGTGGATTGGTAAACCGTACCAAGCTCAAGCCGTTAGCCGCAAAGAACTTAAAGAACCTGCTTTTCTGGCTCTAAACCCATTGGGCTCTGTGCCTGCGTTTGTAGATGACGATATGTTGTTGACACAAAGCATGGCTATCTTGGAATACTTGGCGGAAAGTGCTCCAGAACAAAACTTGCTAGGCACTACACCACAGCAACGTGCTGAAACTCGTCGTTCATTGGCTTTCTTGAACTCCGACGTACACAAAAACTTTGGCGTGATGTTTGGTATCCAGGGCTACACACAAAACGAAGAAGCCCAGAAAGAAGTCAAAGAAAACACTGCTAAGCGGTTGCGTGGCTACTTTGAATTGCTGGATAAACAATTAGAAGGCAAAGATTGGCTGACAGGCACACGCTCTATCGCCGACCCATACTTGTACGTGGTCATGCGTTGGGCACCTATTCAGAAGATCGACTTGAGCGACTTGCCTAACTTACAGCGCTTCTTCAAAAACATGGAAGCTGACGCTGGTGTTCAAGCTGCTCTGAAAGCAGAAGGTTTAGCGTAATTTAGCAGTTATAGCTTTTGAAATGACGCCATTCGGCGGCTAGCCTGGAACTTCCGGCAGCCGCCGCTACGAAGCCCATACGTCTATCTAACTCTGACAAACTGGCACCCTCTTCTAGCAATATTCCTCCATAGCTATTACGTAGCTTTTGTGCAGTTAGTCCAGTAATTCCATGTTCACTCCCCCAACCGGACACAATTCTGGCCAACGTAGCTGGGTTCATGGTTTCTTTGGCTCTAAATTCAGATGGCACTCTATTGGACGGGAAAAAAAGTTGGTGTCCAACCGCATGCTCTAAACGCTGCTTCCAGCTCAACACAATTCCTACTGCCCATTCAGGCATTGCTAATACTCTGTGTTTGCCACCGTAGTCTTGTATATAGGCATGAATAGTAGAGTCTTCGGGATTACTGCGATTTAACGCCAATTGCTCTTGCAGTGAAAAACTAATAAAGCAGCCAGTATCTATGCAATACTCGCCATCGTCATTTGGATGCACAGCATCTATGCGTAGTGACAGCACTTCTAAGGCTTTTAGCCCACATCCCAACAGTAGTGCTATAACTGCCGCATTTCTATGCGCTTTCCAAAGCGCAGCAGCAGTCAGACTATGATGTTCTAGTGCTAGACGTTTTTGATCCTCCTCGAGCATCTCTACAATCTCATCACATTGCCAAGGGGTTAGGAATTGCTTACTTTGATTGCTACTAGAGTCACGCCAGGATGTAGCATGCATATCTTGTAGTTGTTGTGATACTGTAGGATTAATCAGTTCTGGTACTTGAGCTTGCAACGCGTCGTAAGCACGCAAAATCACTAATTGATAACGCTCTCGCTGCTGCCTATTAGTATCTTCTAAACTGCGTAGGAAGCTGCTGATATGGGTTTCATTAACCGTATTGATATTCAGCCGTTGTGTAGGCAGCCAATCTAGAAAGCGTCGCCACAATACTTGGTAAATCCGTTTACTGGATAACCTAAAAGGCGGATGCTGACTATCCATCCAACGTTCAAAAAGACTGATGGCTTCTTTGCGACGTAAAGTTTTAGATTCAACCACTTCCCCACCATTTGTTAACTTTTTGTTTGAGTTAAATTTATATCTTCCGTTAGTTGCATTAATTATACCTAAAGAAGCCGGTATTTCACCGGCTTGTCTTTGTTTTCTTTCGTTTACGCACCTAGATAAGCTTTACGAACATCAGGATTAGCTAAAAGATTAGCGCCTGTGTCTTGCATAACAACCTTACCAGTCTCGATTACATAACCTCTATCGGCGACTTGCAGCGCCTTATTCGCATTCTGCTCAACCAGAAATACAGTAACGCCCTCGTCTCTGATTGTGCGGATAATATCGAATATCTGCGCAATGATGAGTGGAGCCAAGCCTAGAGTGGGTTCATCCAGCAGCAACAACCTAGGCTTACTCATCAAAGCTCGTCCAATGGCCAACATCTGTTGCTCACCACCAGACATTGTTCCTGCTCGTTGCGAGGCCCTTTCACGCAATCTAGGGAACAATTCGTATACGTGCTCCTCCCCTTCTGCGATTTGGCTTTTACTAAGAAAGAAACCACCCATTTTCAGATTTTCGGATACTGTTAAATCAGAAAATACACGGCGTCCTTCAGGGGAAATCGCAATACCTCGCTGCATAATGTCATGCGTAGGCAAGTTGGTGATTTCATCGCCTTCAAATGTAATGCGGCCACTCTTAGCGCGCGGCGAACCACATACTGTCATTAGCATCGTGGTTTTGCCTGCACCGTTCGCACCGATCAGAGTGACGATTTCGCCCTTGTTGACCTCTAACGTTACGTCATCCAGAGCCTGAATAGCACCGTAATATGTACTGACATTCTCAAGCTTAAGCACGCTATTCTTCTCCCAGATACGCTTTAATCACGCGCGGATCATTCTGCACTTCTGCCGGTAAGCCTGACGCAATAGGTCTACCGTACTCCATTACCATTACACGATCTGAAATACCCATCACTAGGCTCATATCGTGCTCAATTAACAGTACAGCCACGTTATACTTACTACGCAAATCGTTAATCAGCACTTGCAGATCACGCTTCTCTTGCGGGTTAAGACCCGCAGCGGGCTCATCCAACAATAAAATACGTGGGTCCGTGATCATACAACGCGCAATTTCTAAGCGTCGTTGCAAACCATACGCCAAGTTACCTGCCTCACGGTTCGCAAACTCGCGCAGACCTAAGTAATCTAACCAATGTGCAGCACGCTCTAGGGCTTTTTCCTCAGAGTGCCTATGCTTAGGCAACTTGAGCAAACCGCCCAACAACCCTGTGTAAATACGGGTATGCTGCGCCACCATCAGGTTTTCCAATACCGTTAGGTTTTTAAACAGCCGTACGTTTTGGAAGGTGCGCACAATACCTTTGCGCGCCACCATATGGCTAGGCAAGCCCTGTATGGACTCACCATCGAGACGAATATTTCCTTCGCTAGGCTTATAGAAACCACTGATGCAGTTAAATACAGTCGTTTTACCTGCACCATTAGGCCCAATAATAGCGAATACTTCTTGAGGCTCTAAGTCGAACTTAACACCGTCTACGGCCAACAGACCGCCAAAACGCATGCGCAAGCCGTCTACTTCTAATATCTTCTTAGCTTGTGTCATGGTTTTAGCTCCACATGTGGACGTTTAGCTGGCAACAATCCTTGTGGACGCCAAATCATCATCAACACCATCACCAAACCAAATACCAGCATTCTGTATTCTGCAAACTGACGGGCAAACTCAGGCAATACCGTTAACAATATTGCCGCCAAAATCACCCCCACCTGTGAGCCCATACCCCCCAACACAACAATTGCTAGAATCAGCGCGGATTCGATAAAGGTAAAGGACTCGGGGTTAACAATCCCTTGTCGTGCTGCAAAGAACGCGCCGCCGAAACCTGCAAAGGTCGCACCAATTGTAAAGGCTGAAAGTTTGATACCAGTAGGGTTCAGGCCCAATGAACGGCACGCAATTTCATCTTCTCGCAGCGCTTCCCAGGCACGACCTATAGGCATACGCAACAGGCGGTTAGAAACGAAGAAAGTAATCAACGCCAACACCAACGCCAATATATACAAATACGTGGTCATGTCTTGGTTATTAAAGGCCCAGCCCATCAGTTCGTGGAAGCTGGTCTCACCTTCTGGCGCACGGCGCACCATGGGGTAACCAAATACGGTAGGTTTAGGAATACCGGAAATACCATCTGGACCGCCTGTGAAATCGTACAGATTGATCAACAGCAAGCGAATGATCTCACCAAAACCTAAGGTCACAATAGCCAGGTAGTCTCCGCGCAAACGCAAAACGGGGAAGCCCAGCAAATAGCCAAAGATACCGGCCATCACACCCGAAAATGGCAGTGCCCACCAAAAACCTAGGCCTAGCCAGTGATACATCAATGCGTAGGTATAAGCACCCACAGCATAAAAGCCCACAAAGCCTAAATCCAGCAGACCAGCGTAGCCCACCACGATATTCAACCCCAATGCCAACATCACATAAATCAGCACTAAAGTAGCAATATCAATCTGCGAACGCCCGGAGAAGAAAGGCCATACCAATGCCAGAATGATTAGGGCACCAATGAGGACTTGGCGCAAGCGATCGCCCATTGGGGGAATCTTGAACGATACGCCACCTTTGGAGAGCTTTCCTGCCAAGGCAGGACGCAGCAGTTGCACAATAAAAACAGCCGCCATGCCATAAAAAATCAATGGCCACTCTGGCTGAACCGTTGTGTTCATCCCTGAGCGTAGAATCTGAAAACCAAAGACAGGGGCGACAATCACGCCTGCAATAAATGCGGCGAACAATGCTTGTTTAATTCGACTTGCCATTAAACTTTTTCCACTTCTGGTTTACCAAGCAGGCCTGTAGGACGGAACAGCAGAATCAGCACTAGCAAGCTGAACGCAACGATGTCCTTGTACTGCGATGAGATATAAGCAGCGGCAAAAGTTTCTGCTAGCCCTAGCAGAACACCACCCAGCATAGCGCCAGGAATGCTACCAATACCACCCAACACAGCAGCGGTAAATGCCTTAATACCGGCGATAAACCCAATGTAGGGATTCAATTTACCAATAGCCAATGCAATCAATACCCCACCTACGGCGGCAAGCATGGCGCCAATCACAAAAGTGAAAGAGATCACCTTGTTGGTATCAATACCTAGCAAATTTGCCATGCGTAAGTCTTGAGAACAAGCTCGCGAAGCACGGCCCATACGGGAATATTTGATGTAGAAGCTCAGCGCAACCATCAAGACCACCGTAACAACGATGATTAAAATACGCGAATACGCAGCTGTCACCGTGAAGTCGTCCCCCATAGGGATCTGTACAGCGCCAGTGACCAGCGCAGGCACAGCCATATCGCGTGCACCTTGGCCCAACGCTACCCAGTTCTGCAAGAAAATGGACATACCAATCGCAGAAATCAACGGTACCAAGCGTGGACTACCTCGTAATGGCGCGTAAGCCACCTTCTCTACGGCGAAGCCATAAGCGGCTGTAATGGCCACAGCAACCAAGATCATGATCAGTACGATCAAGAGCACTGGTAAGCCAGAGTTCATGCCAATAATAGATAACGTTACCAACCCTGCATAAGCACCGATCATATAGATCTCGCCATGAGCAAAGTTGATCATTCCGATGATGCCGTAAACCATGGTATAGCCAATGGCAATCAACGCATAAATAGCACCCAGCGACAGCCCGTTAAACAGCTGCTGAATTAATTGTGGTAATAAATCAGACATTGAATTTGGGATTCCGAATAAAGCTTTGGCAGGGATTGTAACCCGTAGCTAGATGCTTATTCTGTCTGGCGTCAGTAAATTTCGTGACGCCAGACCTAATTAACGTTTAATTGACTTCAGAGAAACCGTTCTCTTTGTCCCATTTGTAAACTGAAAACTCAAAATGTTTGAGATCCCCCTTATCGTCATAAGCAACATTGCCAATGGCGGTTTCGAAGTTGTTCCCATGCATGTAATCTGCACCTTTAGCGGCATCGTCCCCTACCGCTGTTAAGGTATCAGCAATGATCTGCACAGCAGCATAGGCAGGGAAAGTAAAGGCGCCATCAGGACTGCGTCCATAGGTTTTAAACTCTTCCATGACCTGCTTGTTGCTGTCCATCTTGGCAAAGTCAGCCGGCAAGGTTACCAGCAAACCGTCTACCGCGTCACCTGCAATAGCCACCAAATCTTGGTTTGCTACGCCTTCAGGCCCCATGAACTGCGTGGTAACGCCCTGTTCACGCGCCTGACGCAGCAACAGCCCTAACTCAGCGTGATAACCGCCGAAATAGATCAGATCTGGGTTCATGCTACGCAGTTTAGTGATCACAGCTGAGTAGTCGGTATCCCCTACGTTAATACCCTCGTAAAAGATGATATTGGCACCGCCTTTTGTCAGCGCATCACGCACCTGATTCGCCACGCCCGAACCATAGGTCTGCTTGTCGTGCAGAATGGCAATGCTAGCGGGTTTTAGGTGCTCTAGGATATAGGTGGCAGCAAATGGCCCTTGCTGGTCATCTCTGCCAATGGTGCGGAAGAAGTAATGCGGCTTGATCGTGTCGGTCACAGCAGGCGATGTAGCCCCTGGAGTGATCGCTACAATCCCTTCTTGCTCATAAATGTTCACGGCAGGAACTGCTGTGCCCGAGCATGCGTGTGCAACAGCGAAGTTTGCGCCCGCAGTCATCACTCGGTTCGCGGAAGCAACTGCCTGCTTGGGTTCGCAAGCATCATCAATCAGTACAGCTTCTAATTGGCGGTTGTTCACACCACCTTTGGCATTGATCGCATCAATCGCCGTTAATGCGCCCGCTTGAATTTGATCACCGTATTGTGTAGAAGGCCCAGTCATGGGCTGCACAATACCAATTTTGATGGTGTCACCAGCGGCGTAAGACACCCCCCATCCTGCCCCCATTGCCACTGCTAGGCTAAACCCTAAAGCTGTTAATTTCATTGCTACCACCCCCTGTGAAGCCGTTGCTTTCAGAAAATACGCTTAATTGCTACGGACATAATTTGTAGAAATAAAGTGAACAAAGTTCATGTATTTTCTATAGATGGCCTGACTCTGTCACTACGTAAAAGCCCTAGCGAGGGAGTGAAACTAGCGTTTTTTTACTTATCCTTTGGTCTAGCCAAGTTCCACATTAATGCTCTAAATGGTGCAAGCATAAAAGTATTCAATAGAATCTTAATGGCGAAATCGCCCAGCATTAATGTGTGCCAGGGCATATCTGTACCAGCGAATGCTATACCAAAGAAAACAAATGTATCAACAGCTGCTCCTGCAATACCGCCTATAAAAGGTGCTTGCCACCATTTACCATCGCGCAATCTATCAAATACATGTATATCGGCGAGTTGTGCAATAAGAAACGCCAAGCCTGAAGCAATTGCAATACGTGGAGTTGCTAGCCATGCTGACACTATTAGAGCAGCAATAAAGCCCCACAGAGCTACTTTACGTGCGGTGAGCGGCCCAAACCGTCTATTCAACAGGTCAGACACCAAAAAGGATGCTGGGTACGTGAGCGCCCCCCATGTTAGCCATGGGTTAATGGGGTACTGCACCAATACATTAGAGGCCACGACGATGATGATCATCGCAACAATGGCCACGCCATAATGTATAGGTCGGACCGCCTCAAGGCGGCCCGTTTCACCTACTGCTTTCATGCAAATTCCACAGACAGCTCAGCCGCTCGGCGTTTGGCTGCAGCCATTGCCGTTTTAACCGTTTTTTCAAAATTTTCAGCAAACAGCACGTCCAATGCTGCAGCCGTTGTACCACCTTGAGAGGTTACGCGTTTACGCAGAGTTTCAGGTGTTTCTGGTGACAAACTAGCCAACTGAGTAGCGCCGTTCAAGGTTGCCAAGGCAAGTTTTCTTGCTTGTTCTGGCGACAGCCCCAACTCTGTACCACCGGCAATCAACGCCTCTAAGAACAAGAACACATACGCGGGGCCGCTACCAGACAATGCCGTTACTGCATCTAACTGATCATCACTATCTACCCATACCACCTCACCTACCGTACCCAATAGCTGATTAGCGATATTTTTATCGCGCTCAGGCACAGCGGGCAATGCCAGCAAGCCAGTAGCACCACAACCGATAAAAGCGGGTGTATTAGGCATACAGCGGATCACACAGTCGTAAGGGGTATCGTCACCCAACCAACGAGCAATATCAGTGGCCGCAATCCCTGCTGCCACACTGATGATTAATGTATCAGCTTGCAAGAAAGGCTTGCACTGCTGCACTACCTCTTTCATTACTTGAGGCTTCACAGCAAACACCCACACACGATGGTGGCGCAGTTGCTCTTGTGCATGAGGTTGCGTCAATACGCCTTGTTCTGCCCATTTGTCACGCAATTCTGCATGAGGTTCTACTACCAGCACATCCGATGCAGCACATCGTTTACCGATTAAACCTGCTGACAAGGCAGAAGCCATATTACCCCCACCGATAAATGCCAACGTCATTTGGTAAGCCTCGTTCACCATCTATTTAACTCCTAGAATTTCTTTCTTATTACTGCGCTCCAAGACGCGCACTCAACACTGTAGCAGAGCCCTAGCCCACATAAAAGAAGGCGGCTCTATCGCCGCCCTCTTTTAGTAAGAACTATCTATACGTTAATTATTTACCGTACAGTGTTTTGGAACCATCTTTGTGCCATACGTATACATCGAACTTGAACTCGTTCAAATCGCCTTGCTCGTTCCAAGAGATCACACCAATAGGTGTTTTCACTTCGTTAGCATGCAAGTACTCGGCTACTTTGACTGGATCATCTACACCAGCACCTGCGATACCATCAGCAATCGCCTTAGTCGCTGCGTACGATGTCATCTGGAATGCACCAGCGGCATCACGGCCTTTAGCTTGGAAAGCTTTAACGATTTCAGCGTTTTCTGCATCTTGCGTAAAGTCAGCTGGCAGTGTCAGCAGCATGCCTTCCACTGCATCTCCTGCGATAGCGTTGATGTCTGGGTTACCGGAACCCTCTGGCCCCATCATAGTGACTTTCAAACCTTGTTCAGCACCTTGACGCAACAACAAGCCCATTTCTGGATGGTAACCACCGTAGTAAATAAAATCAGCACCAGTGGACTTCAGTTTGGTAATCACAGCCGAGTAATCGGTGTCGCCGGCATTAATACCTTCAAACATTACGATTTCATAGCCAGCATCTTTCAAACCGTCGCGAACGGCTGTTGCAATACCTTGGCCGTAGGATTGTTTGTCGTGCAGCACAGCCACTTTAGTTGGCTTGATGTTAGCAGCGATAAATGCGGCGGCAGCAGGACCTTGCTGGTCATCACGACCAATAGTACGGAAAATGCTGTCGTAGCCTTTGCCATCGGTTACAGCAGGAGCTGTAGCGGATGGGGTAACCATCACGATACCTTCGCTGTTATAGACGTCGGTAGCTGCAATCGTTGCACCGGAACATACGTGACCAACAACGTAGTTAATACCATCATTGATCACACGGTTCGCGACAACTGGGCCTTGTTTAGGTTCACAGCCATCATCGATGACTACCAGTTCCAGTTGCTTACCCAATACGCCACCGCCAGCATTGATTTGTTCGATAGCGGTATACACCCCTTCACGAACCATATCGCCATACTGTGTTACGGGACCTGTGGTTGGGCCTGCCACGGCAATTTTGATGGTATCCGCATGAGCGGCTGTAGCCATCATCATGCTAGTAGCCAAGGCCAGAGCACTGGCAACAGGGGTAAAACGGATTTTCATAAATGTGATCTCCTGATAAATGACGTGACTGCCTGCCCTACCCGGCGCAGGCAGTCACCCACTAAGAGCTTGATGCTTCACTCAAGCCCTTACCTCATAGTACTTATTGTAAGAGGCTGCGCAGCATCCACGCATTTTTCTCATGTACATCCAAACGCTGCGTTAACAAATCAGCGGTAGGCTGATCGTCTGCCGCATCGGCACAATCAAATGCTTGTCTAGCTGTGCGACACAAGGCCTCATTGGCAGACAATAGCATAGCAATCATTTGCTGTGCATCTGGCACGCCTTTAGGTTCTTGGATAGAGCTCAACGCTTCAAACTGGGCATAGGTGCCTGGAGCATAGTGCCCCAATGCGCGCATACGTTCAGCAATAGCGTCTAGCGCTTGCCATGTTTCGGTGTATTGCCCCATGAACATGTCATGCAATGTATTGAACATAGGACCTGTAACGTTCCAATGGAAATTATGCGTCATCAGGTACACCGTGTAGGAATCAGCCAATACCTTAGATAGCTCTTCGGCAATACGGGCACGGTCAGCATCACTAATACCGATGTTTACTGCCAGAATACCTGGCGCCGCCTTGACTGTTTTTGGGGCTACTGTTTTAGGTGCAGCCTTCTTAGTTGCAACTTTTTTACTTGCCACTTTTTTCACAGCTTTTACCGCTTTAGCCATACATCGCTCCTTGAGGTTGGACTAAATAGAACCTACGAACCTTGTATTTCAAGTCAAACAGTTTACTGTAATCCGTCAAGATTACTGTAAATAACGCTTTTATCTAACAAAAAATTAACATTTTCCAAGCCGCAATTCATGATGGCTTTGGTTAATGCATTAATGGCTTCAATACGGGGAAAACTTTTGCGCCAGATTAAGGCAATGCGTCTATCCGGTGCCGGTTTAGTAAAAGGGATATAGCGCAGCAAAGCACCTTCTTGACCAGGGGCGGCGAGCGCGCTAGATGGCATTACCGTTACGCCTATACCTGTGGCCACCATATGGCGGATAGTCTCTAACGATGAACCTTCAAAGGTGCGCTGTATACCTTCGCTACTTGCTGAAAAGCGGGATAACTCAGGGCATACGCCCAAAACCTGATCTCTAAAGCAATGACCCGCCCCCAAAAGCAGCATGGTTTCACTCTTTAACGCCTCGGGGTCAATGGCTTCTTTACCCGCCCAAGCATGCGAACTGGGTACAGCCACCACGAAGGGTTCGTCGTACAGCTCACGCACCATGAAGCCGGTGTCTGGAATGGGTAAAGCCACAATAGCGCAATCCACTTCGCCTTGTTTAAGCAACTCAATTAATTTCACAGTGAAATTTTCTTGCAACAACAACGGCATTTGTGGGGTTTGGCGTATTTGTTCAGGCACCAGTTTGGGCAATAGGTACGGTGCTACCGTATAGATAATCCCCACGCGCAATGGCCCCGCTAACGGATCATTACCTTGGCGCGCAATTTCTTGCACCTTGGCGCCCTCTTCCAATACGCGCTGAGCCTGCTCAATAATACGCAGCCCAATGGGGGTGATGCCTATTTCAGGACCACCACGCTCGAAGATCACTACGCCCAGCTCTTCTTCCAGCTTTTTAATGGCTACCGATAAGGTGGGCTGGCTTACAAAACAAGCTTCTGCAGCCCGGCCAAAGTGGCGTTCTCGCGCAACCGCCACAATGTATTTCAACTCAGTCAGTGTCATGTTCAGCCCTTAGATAGCGTGTCCTGACAGTTATATCAGGTACGCAAAAATTCTTCACGTCCTTTGAGCCAGCGCTGTACATGCGCATGGGCATGCTCAGGATAGTGTTCTCGTAACAAGACAGCACATTCTTGTGCTTTCTCAATCATATACTCATCGCTATCCAAACTGGCAAAACGCAATAATGCCTGCCCAGATTGCCGTACACCCAAAAACTCGCCTGGGCCTCGCAGTGACAAGTCCCGGCGTGCAATCTCAAAACCGTCAGTTGTTTCGTACATAGCCTTTAAGCGCTCACGCGCAATGGCTGACAATGGTTGCTGATACAGCAGCACACATACCGCTTGATGCGAACCACGCCCCACTCGACCACGCAACTGGTGTAATTGCGCTAACCCAAAGCGCTCGGCGTGCTCGATGACCATCAAGTTGGCGTTGGGCACATCTACCCCTACTTCAATCACCGTGGTGGCTACCAACACTTGCACCTCACCTGCGCGGAACGCTTCCATAATGTGGGCTTTTTCTTGCGTAGGCAACTTGCCGTGCAACAAGCCTACTTTGACGCCTGGCAATTGTTCAGCCAAATGCTGATACGTGTCTACGGCAGTTTGCAATTGCAGGGCTTCGCTTTCCTCCACTAAGGGGCATACCCAATACACCTGTCTACCTTCTTGGATTTGCGCATAAATATGAGCAATCACTTCTTCGCGTCTATGTTCAGACAGCAGCTTCGTGATCACTGGTGTACGCCCTGCCGGTAACTCATCAATCACTGATACATCCAGATCAGCAAGAAAACTCATGGCTAATGTACGAGGAATAGGCGTGGCACTCATATTCAATTGGTGGGGAATAGTACGGGCCTGCTTTTCACCTTGCTCGCCTTTACGGCTTAGGCTTAAACGCTGCCCCACACCGAACCTATGCTGCTCATCTAAGATCACCAGCCCCAACTTATGAAACTCTACACCCTCTTGGATTAATGCTTGTGTACCCACCACTAATGCACAACTACCGTTCTGTACCCCATCTAGAACTGGTGCTCGTTGCTTCGCCGTCTGGCTGCCACTTAACCACCCCACCGCTATGCCTAGGGGTTCAAACCACAACTGCATTTTCTGGTAATGCTGCTCGGCCAATAACTCTGTAGGCGCCATCAGAGCTACTTGGTAACCACTTTCTATGGCCTGTGCGGCCGCCATAGCCGCCACCACGGTTTTACCGCTCCCCACATCCCCCTGTAATAGGCGATGCATTGGGTGTGAGAAAGTCATGTCTTCGGCGATTTCAGCTACCACACGCTCTTGGGCGTTGGTTAAGCTAAAGCCCAAACGTTCACGCAAACGTTGCTCTAGCTGACCCTTTTTCTTTTTCAACGGCCATGATTTCTGTTTGCGTCGCGCTGCCCTAGCAGCAGCCAAACTCAACTGCTGGGCCAGAAGCTCATCAAATTTAATGCGTTGCCACGCCGGGTGCGTTTTCTGCATCAATGCATAGGCATCTACATCTCTCGGAGGGTGATGCAGTAAGCGTAAGGACTGCGCAAAATCCGGTAGCTCAAACTGTTCGCGCAAAGCTTCTGGCAACGTATCGTTTAATGGCAAGCGTTCTAAGGCTTGATTAATACGATTCAGTATTTGCTGTTGACGCAACCCGTCACTCGCCGGATACACCGGTGTTAACGTATCCGATAAACCTTGATCTGGACGCGTCACCTTAGGGTGCACCAGCTCTAAACCATGAAAACCACGGCGCACTTCACCGCGTACGCGTACACGTTGGCCTTCTGCCAATTGCTTGAGTTGTGAGGGATAGAAATGCAGCCAGCGCAGTGTGATTCTGCCGCTCTCATCCTGCAAAATAACTTGCAACTGCTTACGCGGCCGTTGAGTAATAATTTGCTCAACCACTTCGCCTTCGAATTGCTGAGGTAAACCAGATCGGGCATCAGCAATGGCATGAACAGCGGTTTCATCCTCGTAGCGTAAAGGTAAGTGCACTACGAAATCGGCATCAGTTTCCAAGCCTAATTGGCTGAATTTTCGTGCCAGTGTGGTTGCCGCGGCATCTGCGCGGCCCTTGCTGGGCCGTGAGGATGATGCAGATGCCATAGCGATTAGAGAACCAGAATGGCCTCTACTTCAACCTGAGCACCTTTAGGCAGACTTGCCACGCCCAGTGTAGAACGCGCAGGAAACGGCTGAGGAATTACATCAGCCATAATGGCGTTCACCGTAGCGAACTTACTCAGGTCTGTCAGATATAGCGTTAGTTTTGCAATATTTTCCAGCGTACCGCCCGCTTCTGTGATCACAGCCTCCATGTTGGCAAAACACTGACGTGCTTGCGCTTCGAAGTTATCAGAAACCAATTCGCCAGTCGTTGGGCTCAGACCAATTTGGCCAGACAGATAGACTGTCTTGCTGCCTTGTACCGCTACGGCTTGAGAATAAGGGCCTACAGCTGCAGGAGCTGCGTTTGTCTGGATAATATCTTTAATCATGGGTACGTTATATAAATGCTGAAAACCGCACCATTCTAATCGTGCCGCAAAAGGCTACACAAGCCCTTTGCGCACAAACGTAGTCTGTTATTTCTCAACAAACGCACGTTCAATCACGTAATCGCCAGGTTGACCTACCCCTGGGGAAACTTTGAAACCACGGGCATCCAACATATTGCTCAGGTCTTCCAGCATGGCTGGGCTACCGCACAACATGACACGGTCTTTCTCGGGATCTAAGGCGTCTATACCTAAATCAGCAAAGATCTTGCCGGATTCAATCACTGATGTAATACGGCCTTCGTTACGGTAAGTTTCGCGGGTAACAGTTGGGTAGTACAACAGTTTTTCGCGCACGATATCACCAAAGAACTCGTTATCTGGTAGTTCTTTCTCGATGAAATCAGCATACGCCAATTCACTGACGAAACGCACACCGTGCACCAAGATCACTTTCTCGAAACGTTCGTATGTTTCTGGATCTTTGATGATGCTCATGAACGGAGCCAAACCTGTGCCTGTGCCCAACAGGTACAAGTTGCGCCCATCACGCAAGTCATCTACCACCAATGTACCCACTGGTTTGCGGCTGACCAAAATAGAATCACCCACTTGCAAATGTTGCAACCTAGAGGTCAACGGACCATCTTGCACTTTAATGCTCAGAAACTCGAGGTTTTCTTCGTAATTCGCGCTAGCGATACTGTAAGCACGCATCAGTGGCTTACCTTCTACTTCCAAACCAATCATGACAAAATGTCCGTTGGTAAAACGTAGAGCCTGATCGCGCGTTGTAGTGAATGAAAAAAGCGTGTCATTCCAGTGATGCACGCTCAGGACTTTTTCAGTATTAAAAGCAGCCATGTATCAGTTTCAGAGTATGTAAGGAATCTGCCAGCCTCAGCAGGACAGGAAAAAGTGATTTACCGCACCAGTTTAGCGCGTTTTATAGTGTAAATCCTGATATCCTTATGCAAAACTGGGTTTACCCATCATCGCAGAAATAAGCTTATCCCCCCCTGATCTGTATCAAGATGATGACATTTGCCCTTCAATACCTGTCTAGTTCATCAAGTTTTCGTCAATTCAGTAATCCATCTCGTCCTCTCTATTGTTAGGCTAGCTGTACTCTGCTAAGGTGCTTTCGCGACGATCAATAATGATTGTTATTCTGATGAAAATTCCTAACTAGTAGGAGCCTCACTATGCGTTTTGCACGTAATCGTCTCTCCATTTTGGCTGGTCTAGTTTTTGGCACCATGGCGGTCAACGCCTACGCTGCTGAAGAAGTTAATCTTTACACTACGCGTGAACCACAATTAATACTGCCCATCCTTGAAGCCTTCACCAATGAAAGCAACATCAAGGTCAATACAGTATTTGTGAAAGATGGACTGATTGAACGTGTACGTACAGAAGGCGACAAATCCCCTGCTGATTTGCTGATGACTGTTGATATAGGCAACTTGCTGGATCTGGTAGAAGCCGGCGTGACTCAACCCGTAGAGTCCTCCACCCTGCAAACAGCTATTCCTGCCAACCTGCGTGGTACAGATAACCAGTGGTTTACGCTGTCTTTGCGTGATCGCGTGGCGTATGTAGCCAAAGACATGGAAGAGATCACCACACTAACCTATGAAGACTTTGCTAACCCAGAGTTCAAAGGCAAAGTATGCATTCGCTCTGGCCAACACCCTTACAACACCGCCTTGATCGCTGCAAAAATTGCACACGATGGCTTGGAAGCCACTGAAACATGGCTGAAAGGCGTGAAAGACAATCTGGCACGTAAAGCTGCCGGTGGAGACCGTGACGTAGCGCGCGACATCTTGGGCGGCATTTGCGATGTGGGTATTGCTAATGCGTACTACGTAGGCCGCATGAAAAATGCTGCTCCTGGCACAGACGATTACGCATGGGGCGAAGCCATCAAGGTAATTCGTCCCACCTTTGCAAACTCTGATAGCAGTGGCACTCATGTTAATATCTCTGGCGCAGCAGTAGCCAAGCATGCTCCTAACAAAGATAACGCTATCAAATTGTTGGAATACTTGGTGTCTGATTCCGCGCAAAGTCTATATGCGAAAGCGAATTACGAATACCCAGTTAAAGCGGGTGTAGAACTTGATCCAGTAGTCGCCAGTTTTGGTGAATTGGTGATTGATCCTCTGCCACTGACCGAAATCGCTAAGCACCGTAAAGAGGCAAGTGAACTGGTAGATAAAGTTGGATTCAACAACTAAAACAACAAACCGCAAGCACACACAACAGGCCATTGCTGTAGGGCAATGGCCTGTTGTCGCGTCTCGCTCCCCACTGCGTGTATTTTTTCAACAGAACGGCTGGTTGCTGGTTTCCTTTGTGATCGCTCTGATCGTGCTTGCCCCCGTAGGCATGCTGTTCTGGGAATCCTTTGGCGCCGTTGATCACTGGGTACACTTAATTGACTATGTGTTGCCTGGTGCGTTTCTGAATACTGTATTGCTGTTAGCTGGCGTGGCCGTGCTAGCAGGTTGTTTAGGTGTAGGGGCCGCATGGCTGATTACCGCCTATGAATTTCCCGGACGGCGCATTGTGTCGTGGGCGCTGTTGCTGCCTTTAGCCGTCCCCACCTATATAGTGGCCTTTGCGTATCTGGACTTGCTGCATCCTATAGGGCCCGTCCAAGGCTTTATTCGCGACATTCTTGGCTATACCAGCCCCAGACAATTCCGTCTGCCCGATTTGCGCTCTCTGCCAGGTGCCATCTTCCTGCTAGGCTTTGTGCTCTACCCTTACGTGTATTTGAGCACCCGTGCCATGTTTGCCACCCAAGCTGCTAGTTTGATTGAAGCAGCCCGCATTTTGGGCGAAAGCCGTCGCTCTGTATTTTTCCGTGTTGCACTGCCTATGGCCAGGCCAGCTATTGCAGTAGGCCTGAGCCTAACACTGCTGGAAACCTTAAACGACATAGGCGCATCTGAATTCCTAGGCATACAAACACTGACGGTTTCTATTTACTCCACGTGGGTCACGCGTTCTAACTTGGCTGGTGCTGCCCAAATTGCCCTGACTATGCTGGTTATGGTGGTAAGTCTGATTTGGATTGAGCGCCTAGGCCGTCGCCATCAACGTTATAGTAGCAATCAACGCTCACACCTTGTACGACGCCAAGCCCTTAAAGGCATGCCTGCACTGATTGCGAGTGCTCTAGGTTGGGCACCTATTGTGATTGGCTTTGTAGCGCCAGCATTATATTTGATCAATGCCAGCGTTAAGTATTTGAATTTAAATGGCACTGTGTCTGCTCAACTACTTAGCAGCGCGTGGAATACGTTGAGCTTAGCGCTGACTGCCACCATCGTCACCTTAGTGGCTGGACTAGTGTTGGCATGGTCCGCTCGCGGCAATCACCATCAGCATGGCAGTCGTGCATTGCCTAATATGCTAGCGGGCATAGCCTCTATAGGGTATGCCATCCCCGGCACCGTGCTAGCCATCGGTTTACTTGGCCCACTGGTCTTTGTAGATGGCTTACTGAATCGTATTAGTCAGTTATGGGGTGCGCCGCAGCAATTAATTTTGATGGGTTCCATGGGCGCCCTTATCATTGCGTACAGCATACGGTTTTTAGCGATTTCGTCGGGCAGTTTGCAAGCCGGTTTATCGCGTATACCTCCCTCACTAGAACAAGCCTCTAGACTGCTGGGTGAAAGTGCAAGCGGTACATTACGACGCGTGCATTTACCATTATTACGCCCTGCCATAGGAGCAGCAGCGTTGCTGGTTTTTGTAGATGCCATGAAAGAGCTGCCCGCCACCCTATTGCTACGCCCCATGAATTTTGACACGCTGGCCACATGGCTTTATGCCGAAGCGGCTCGTGGTACTTATGAAGAAGGTGCGATTGCAGCACTGGCCATTGTGGTAGCAGGTCTGCTACCCGTCATTTTGCTTGCTCGTACACAATTCAAAAACCATTAAATTAACATGACTGCTTTTCTGCGTTTAGAACATCTGTCCATTAGTTACCCCGCACCAGAGGGTAGAAAAACAGTAGTAGACGATTTAAGCCTCTCACTAAGTCAGGGTCATATTGGCTGCTTATTGGGTTCCTCTGGCTGCGGGAAAACCACCGTTTTACGTAGTATCGCTGGCTTTGAACCCTTGCAGTCAGGCAGCATACAGTTGGGCCCCGTCACCTTATCTACCCCTGAGCATGTGGTGCTGCCTGAAAACCGTAACGTAGGCATGATGTTTCAGGACTACGCCCTATTTCCCCATCTCACTGCCGCTCAGAACATTGCCTTTGGTCTGCGCAAATCTGAAAAAAACCACAGACGCCAACGCGTAGAGGAAATGTTGGAACTGGTGGATTTAGCGGGTCATGCCAAGCGTTACCCGCATGAGCTTTCTGGTGGTCAACAACAACGTGTAGCCTTAGCACGCGCGCTGGCTCCTGAACCTGCTCTGCTGTTGTTGGACGAACCCTTTTCCAACCTAGACATAGATACGCGTGAACGCCTAGCCTTTGAAGTACGCGATATTCTAAAAACTGCAGGCTTAACGGCCTTATTGGTCACACACAACCAAGCTGAAGCCTTTGCGATTGCTGATCGCATCGGTGTCATGCATGAAGGCCGCATTGCCCAATGGGATACAGCCTATAACCTGCATCACAATCCTGCCAATAACTTTGTGTCGGAATTCATTCGCCGCGAAGCACTGCTACATCAACGCGCCCAAGCATTTTTACGTGGCAGTCCTTCGGATGACTAACTAGCAACTACTATCAGCAAGCAAAGCCTTCTGGTAGCGACGCTAACCATGCTGTCACTTTGGCACGTTCTTCACCTTGCAAGCTGTGCAACGGTAACGGTAAACATGGTGTTTGCACAAGGCCTAGTAATTCTGCAACGGCAGCTACCACACGCACACTACCATGCTGCTTAAACAGCGCCCACAATGGCTGCATCACCGCAGACAATGAGTCTGCATCCGCGCTAGGCTGCTTAGCTTCTGCCAGCAAACGCATACACAACTGCGGCAGCAAACCACCTAATACAGAATACCAGCCATCACAGCCCGCTTGCAGCCCCAAGCTTGCCGCATGGTCACCACTCACACCCAAACTGCACTGTGCAGGCAAACGCGCCTTCAGCGCCCGCACACGTACAGTGGCCTCATCCAGACTACCAGTCAGCGCAGGAATTTTGATGGATGCCACGTGCGGCAACGCTGCTAATGCTACCAACAACTCATCACTGAAATAAAACTGTGTTGTGGCCGGGTTATCGTACACGCACAATGGTACCGACAACTCACGGGTCACCATCTCAAACAAGCCATACACTTCATCAGGCTGAAGCTTCTGATACGACACTGGAGCCATCAGTACAGCTTTTGCTCCCGCACGTTGGGCATCTTCTGCAAGCTTCAACACATCACGAGTGCGTACCGAACCAATACCCGCCATGACAGGTACAGACGATGCTTGAGCCACAGCTAGCTTAACAACCATTGCCCGTTCTTCGCGGTTCAGGTAGGCGTAACTTCCTGTAGAACCCAATACCGTAATCATATTCACCTGAGCCTGCACTTGACGCAGAATCAGGCGCTCAAAGGCATGAACATCAATAGCACTGTCATTGAGCAACGGAGTTAAGGGAAATGAAACTAGCCCAGAAAACATAGATCTCACTCCTACCAACAAAGAAAAAAACCCCTGTCATGCAGACAGGGGCCGTACAACCTTAGCTACGCTTATAGGCTGTAATACATGTCGAACTCAACCGGGTGTGGCGTCATACGCAGCCTATTCACTTCGGCTTGTTTCAACTCAATGTAGGCATCCAGCATGTCGTTGCTGAATACACCGCCACGAGTCAAGAATTCTCGGTCGTTATCCAGGGCTTCCAACGCTTGTTCCAGCGAGCTACACACGGTTGGGATTTTTGCATCCTCTTCCGGTGGCAAGTCGTACAAGTTTTTGTCAGCAGCATCACCAGGGTGAATGCGGTTTTGAATACCATCAAGACCAGCCATCAACATGGCAGAGAATGCCAAGTATGGGTTAGCCATTGGATCTGGGAAACGTACCTCTACACGGCGTGCTTTAGGGCTGCTCACGTAAGGAATACGGATAGATGCTGAACGGTTACGAGCCGAGTACGCCAACTTCACAGGCGCTTCGTAGTGAGGTACCAAGCGTTTGTAGGAGTTAGTGGTTGGGTTAGTAATTGCGTTCAGTGCACGAGCGTGCTTGATGATACCGCCAATGTAGAACAAGGCCATATCGGACAAACCGCCGTAACCATTACCTGCGAACAAGTTCTGGCCATCTTTCCAGATAGATTGGTGTACGTGCATACCAGAGCCGTTATCACCCAAGATGGGTTTAGGCATAAAGGTCGCTGTTTTACCGTACACGTGAGCCACGTTCATGATAGTGTATTTCATGATCTGGTTCCAGTCGGCGCGCTGCACCAACGTGGAGAAACGTGTACCAATTTCCAACTGACCGCCGCCGCCCACTTCGTGGTGGTGCACTTCAACAGGCACGCCCTGCTGCTCCATCAGTACGCACATTTCTGAGCGCAGATCGTGGAAGCTATCAACGGGTGGTACGGGTGCGTAGCCTCCTTTAACACGCAGACGATGGCCTAAGTTATGACCATTCAACTCAGTTGCGGTAGACCAAGGGGCATGCTCAGCACCAATTTCAACCATACAGCCATTCATTTGGTCGTTCCAACGGATATTGTCGAAAACGAAAAACTCAGGCTCAGGACCAAAATAGGCAGTGTCGCCCAAGCCACTGGCTTGCAGGTAAATTTCAGCACGTTTGGCTAACGAACGTGGATCACGATCGTAACCATTCAAATCGGTAGGTTCTGCTACATCGCACGTCACAATAAGCGTGCTTTCTTCGCGGAATGGATCTAAGCGGGCAGAACTAGCGTCTGGCAGCAACAGCATGTCGGAGCATTCCACTCCTTTCCATCCAGGTAAAGACGATGCATCGAACGCTACCCCCCCTTCTATGCGCTCTTCATCAAAGCTGTGCGCTGGCACAGTCAGGTGATGTTCACGACCCAGCGTATCCGTGAAACGGCAGTCGACGAAGGCAACATTACGTTCCGCAATGAGTTTGACCAGCTCTTCGGGGGTAGACATTATGACTCCAGAATAAGGCTAAAAAAGCAGAGATAAAGACCACCTTACAGCACGCCCGTGCTGCAAAGGGCCTGTTTTATTGTAATTCAAGGGCTAGGCAGCCGTTAAAAAAACCTGCAACAACAACAGGAAAACAACTACTGATCGTGTAAAAACTCCGCTTGCAGATCGTTTAAGAAACGCCAGCCCATTTCCGAGGCACGAATACGTAGTGGATCGTCAGCCAATAAGCCCTTATCACGACAACGGCGCAATGTTGACAGTACATAGCTTAAGGGCTGCCCTGTATGCTCTTCGTAGAGCCCCACAGGCACCCCCTGCTTCAAACGCAACGCATTCAACATAAACTCAAACGGCACGTCGTGAAACGCAACGCTTACGTCTTCAGCCAAATGACTACCATCGCGTTTTTCAGCGGCTTCCATCCACGATTGTGGGTTTCGCAATACCGCGCGGCGTACGATTCTATCGGGAAACGATAATTTGCTGTGTGCCCCTGGGCCTATACCCAAGTAGTCGCCGAACTCCCAGTAGTTCATATTGTGTCTACTGCGTCGACCTGGCTTGCTGTAGGCGGAGATTTCGTATTGCTCAAAACCGTGCTCTTGCACCGTTTGTATCATCGCATCTTGCATCACAGCGCTTTGATCTTCATCTGGCAGCACCGGCGGGTACTTCGCAAATACCGTATTGGGCTCCAACGTCAGGTGGTACAGCGACAAGTGTTCGGTACCGAAACTAATCGCTTGCTGTACATCCTTAATCGCTAGCTCTGGTGTTTGGCCTGGTAAGGCAAACATCACATCCAAGTTCACACGCTCTACGGCTTGCTGCGCCATCTCAATGGCTAATCGCGCTTGCTGACCATCGTGTATACGACCCAACGCCTTCAGGGCATGGTCATCAAAGCTTTGAATACCTAGTGAGATACGATTCACACCACTTTGTGCATACGATTTAAAGCGAGAAGCCTCGGCAGTGCCAGGGTTAGCTTCAAGCGTAATTTCCGCATCCGGCAGCAGAGGTAAATATGCCCGGATCATAGACAACATGGCATCCACCGTTTGCTCTGACAGCAAACTGGGTGTACCACCACCAATAAACACGGAAATCAGCTGACGCCCCCAGATCAAGGGCAAAGACTGTTCTAAATCTGCTCTCAGTGCTGACAAATACTGCTCTTCGGGCAGTTTTTGCGGTGCCTTGTGGGAATTAAAATCACAGTACGGGCATTTACGCACGCACCACGGCACATGTATATACAGTGCGAGTGGTGGCAATGTACTAAATCTGAACTCATCCGCTTTGCGTGGTTGTACGCGTTGCAAAGGCTGAATGGAGATCATCAGTTGGTCCATCCTTCATGCTGCAAGCGCTGTAGCAATTGCTTCAAGGCAATAGCACGGTGACTCAAGCTATTCTTTTCTGCAGAGCTTAGTTGCGCCGCAGTTTTACCCAGATCAGGCAAGAAGAAATGTGGGTCATAGCCAAAGCCGTTTTCACCCTGAGGCTGATCCACAATCTCCCCTTCCCAAAAACCTTCACAAATAATGGGACAGGGGTCTTCCGCATGACGCACAAACACCAACAAGGCCACATAACGAGCTTCGCGCTGGCTTACGCCCTGTAGCTTAGAAACCAAATGCGCGTTGTTCGCTGCATCGGACTTCTCACCGCCCGCCATACTGGCAAAACGAGCCGAATACACGCCCGGGGCGCCATCCAAAGCACGCACTGACAAGCCTGAATCATCCGCCAACGCAGGCAAACCCGTGATCGCACTGGCGTGCCTGGCTTTAGCCAAAGCATTTTCCACAAAGGTATAAAACGGCTCATCCGCTTCTGGGACACCTAACTCGCCCTGCGCAATCATCTGCAGCCCAACGGGCTCCAGCATCGCAGAAAACTCACGCAACTTACCGGCGTTGTTTGATGCCAGTACGACTTTATGTAGTGCCATAGTTATCTCACCTGCTTAAGCACGCTCTACCGCAGCACGTTGTGCGCGGTGCAATTGTTGAATACCAGCTTGCGCGCTGTCTAATAGCGCATTCAATTCCTGACGGCTAAACGTGTTACCTTCCGCCGTACCTTGAATCTCTACCAGTTGGTCAGTATCCGTCATCACGACGTTCACATCAGCATCGCAGCCAGAATCTTCGTCGTAATCTAAATCCAGAAGTAAGCTATCGCCTAATTTGCCTACAGAGACAGCCGCTACTTGACCTGTTAACGCTTGCTCTAGGCCCACACGCTTTAATGCAATCGCCAACGCTACCCAAGCGCCTGTGATGCTCGCACAACGTGTACCGCCATCAGCCTGCAGTACGTCGCAATCCAAATGTACGGAACGCTCACCTAACGCTTTCAAATCCACCACAGCACGCAAGCTGCGGCCAATCAAACGTTGAATTTCTTGAGTACGGCCACTTTGTTTGCCTCGTGCTGCTTCTCTATCCATGCGTGTATGCGTAGAACGTGGCAACATACCGTATTCGGCCGTTACCCAGCCCTGCTCTTTGCCTTTCAAGAAACCAGGCACTTTATCCACTACACTGGCTGTACACAGCACATGGGTATCGCCCGCTTTAATCAGTACTGAACCCTCAGCGTGTTTGCTGAAATTCACTTCAAACTCTATGCTACGCAATGCATCATGCGCACGCGCGGCATGACGTTCGTAATTCTGCAAACCTGACAACTTGTTTCTCCTACTGATTTAGACGACTTCGCCCGAAGTCGTTATTAGAACAGGCTACAATACTCTAATTCAAGCATACACACGGTACCTTATCCTATGATCAGCAGTATGACCGCTTTCGGTAGCGCGCGCGCCGAGTCAGAACTAGGCAGTATCACCATTGATCTGCGCAGCGTCAACAATCGCTACCTAGACCTGAATCTACGCATTCCTGAAGAATTACGTTTTCTTGAGGCCCCAGTTCGTGAGCGCTTAAGCGAGTCGTTGCAGCGTGGAAAAATCGAGCTACGCCTGACTTTCCATAAAAACCTGCTGGTGCAGAAAAGTCGCCTAGACACTGTGTATTTAGAGCGTTTAGCAACTGAACTGGCGGTGGTACGTACTTTTATTCCGGACACACCCGCACCTAAGCTAAATGAGCTAATGCAATCGCAACAGCAAGAACAAACTCAAGACAAAGCTGAACATTGGCAAGCAACTTGTTTAGAGGCCTTAGGGCAAGCCCTTCAAGACTTCCAAGCAGCGCGTTTGCGTGAAGGCCAACGTTTGGCCGCTGACATGCTCACCATGGCAGAAGACATTCAGCGAATCGTGACTGACGTCGAGCAGCATGTTCCACAAATGCTGCAAGACCAACAAAACAAAATCAGCGACCGCCTGCGCGAAAGCTTGAACCTTGCCAACCCAGATGGCTTTAGTCATATTTCTGGCGAAGAACTGTCAGCCCGTATTGCTCAAGAAGCTTCACTATTCTCCTTGCGTTCTGACGTTGCTGAAGAATTGACTCGCCTGCGTTCTCATTTAAAAGAACTGCAACACATTCTGCAAGGTAAAGACACAGGAAACAAACGCCAGCGTAAAGGTAGTAGCGGCAAACGCTTGGACTTCCTGTTCCAAGAAATGAACCGTGAGGCTAATACACTGGGCTCTAAGGCTGGTTCGCTGACGGTGACTGAAGCGGCGATTGATTTGAAGCTGCTGATTGAGCAGATGCGTGAACAGGCGCAGAATATTGAATAACCTCAATCAGCACCCATAAAGCTCAACAAACCCAGTAAACACAAGCACTTCAAGATTTCACCCACTCCACACAACTCAACAGTTACCCACCACTATCAACTCTACCCTGGTGGGTAAATTGGTGGGTATACTAGGATTTTTCCATGTAGTAGTGGTGGGTACTTTTGGAGTGCTTTATGGCCAGCCTTACCAGCAAAACAGTTAGTGCAAAGATCAAGGGGGCGCCTGGTCGCTATGCCGATGGTGGGGGCCTTTATCTCGTAGTCCCTAAAGCAGGACGCTCGTACTGGATGCTGCGCTTCACATCCAACGGGAAGCGTAAAGAAATGACGCTTGGCAAAGTGGATGACCTGTCCCTTGCCGATGCCAGAACAGAAGCTGCTCTAAAGATGAAGCAGCACCGTGAAGGCCTTGATCCGCTCATAGAGAAAAAAAGAGCCATATACGGCCCAATGGATACAGTAGATGATCTCTTTACTGACTGGCATGAAGGCAACATAAAACGCCTTAAGCACCACCACACCCCTTTTAGGGTGTACACCAAAGACATCGCCCCCGTGATCGGCCAAATGCAGCCGACAACAGTCACAGGGCGAGACATTAGACAAATCCTGCGAAACATAGCTGAAAGCAATAGACCCACTATTGCTAACGATGCTCTACTCTATTGCAAGCAACTGTTTAACCATGCTATCAAACTGGATATCATCACTCACAACCCAGCTAGCGCTTTTGATGTAGTGGATGCGGGAGGTGTAGAAAACAGTAGAGACAGAGCCCTTACCTTAGATGAGCTCTCTTTTGTGTTTAAAAAATTCAGAGAAGAAATAGACAGCTTCACACGAGACAACTATTTAGCTTGCGCTCTTTTGGTGCTGCTCGGCGTGCGCAAAGGCGAGTTAACTGAAGCACCATGGAGCGAATTCGATCTAGATGCAAAAGTTTGGTACTTGCCTAGCGAACGTAGCAAATCAGGTGTAGCCATTGATATTCCCTTACCCGACCTGGCACTTGAATGGCTACACGAACTCAAAGTTCGTGCCTTTGGCTCTCCTTATGTCTTTCCCAACAGAAGACCAAGCAAAGTACCCCATATGGGTAAAGACACCCTAAACCGAGCAATAGCTAAATTGTTTGGCAAAGAGTCAGGTAAGGCTGTACAGCCTGAAAACAAAATGGGCGATCTCGAGTACTTTACCGTGCACGACTTACGACGCACTTGCAGGAGTTTATTGGCTGCTATAGGTGTGCCCAGCCATGTGGCTGAACGGTGCCTGAACCATAAGCTTAAAGGCGTAGAGGGGATTTATAATCGGCATGATTATTTTGATGAGCGATGTGGAGCTTTAGAACAACTTGCAAGGAGACTTCTACACCTAGTGTGATAGCATTTTCCAACCTATACCAAGCTCCCTGAGGCAAGGTGTTCCGGTTCGGCTCCGGCCTCGGAAACCACTCAAAAACCCTCTAAAATTTTACCATTTAGAATACTTCACAGCACAAGTCCCACATCGTGGATTCCCTTAAAGTTTTAGTCAGATACCGTTTCGGTAGAGAGGTGCGGCGCTAGCCTCATACTGGCGTAGAGCTAGCTACGATTGTTAAGACACCCCCAACACTTGAACAGCCCCTATCCACAAGACTGGTTGACATATTGTCAAGTCATTCCACACCAAGCAGAATACCGCAGACTGGGTGCACCGCACCGTCCCGCTGACGGCCACCTCCAAGCTCACGTTTACGAGATCAGCCATATTTTAGGATTACGCCAATGCGTTTCTAATGGCTACTTCAGAGTACATGCCCCACCTTCCTGCATCCGCGACCATCATCCTTGCTAAGCTCGGGTTAGGAGTTCTTTTGACATTCGACCTTTTTTTAAGGGTTCCAGTCATCGTAAAATGGTTCAATAAGCGCTTCCAGTCGTTGTTCGTATATATCCTTAAAATTGAAATCACAATAGTAGTTGTTTGTATCCTTCCGTGTTGGACTCTTTAAATCACTGTTTGACAAGGCGATAAGACGAACACTGATAATCCGATCAATTCCTTAGCCGTAATCATTGCTCTCTCCATCATCGTTTTCTTCGTTCTGAGACAAACGAGTGGATTAAACACGTAATTAATTGGCGGGAGGTATTACATCCTTGGGAAATGTTCTCTCATTAAGATAGCTGAAGATATCGCTGTCAATTTATAAAACCTATTGCTAGTAGGAAAAGAAGATAATTTCTACGTAAAACTCTTTTGCCGGTTTTCTCGAAAGATCCCAAAAAAAATCCACACCTTGTAAAATAGTACTATATAAAGCAAAAGATACAACCATGTCTGAGATTGGTTCACACGAAACAGAACTAAAACGATATCCGGTGCCGAGCGCGACCGACGTGAAACGGTCGCTAGTTACGCACGCCCATCAAGTCGGCCTGCAGGAATGCTCTCTCAATGCGGCACATGAAAAGCATGCCCAGCGGTTCATCAAAGGGGACATTGATCTCGAAGACTTTGTGCAACCACAAAGTTCCTTGGGAAGCCCAAAAGCTTAGACATGACGAAAAAGTATAAGTGATTAAAGCTAGTGCAGGATAGGCTATAGCCGAATTTTATACGACAATATCGCAGCTTTAAAGCTGAACTACGGATGCATTGATGCAGAAAGTCACTAGTATTCAAATGCGCAAATAAACCAGTTGCTTAGTACAAAACTCAACAATTTTCATCCTGAGGCATCATGATCAATGAAATACTTAGCCAATCAGCTCCCATCTTCAAAAGGTTCACCATAACCGGGCTAAACGGCTACAAAAATCTAACCCTTACCTGCCACTCTCCAGTAAAAATCGTAAGCGCTGATAATGGCTCAGGAAAAACATCATTATTAAATGCTTTGTATGCAATTTTCGAAGGTCGAGCATCACTACTTTACACTTTAGAATTCGAATCGGTGGAGATTATCTGGGCAAACGATACTATTTCTTCTTATAAGAAAATCGAACTTTTTGGCGAGTTACGTCCAGAAGATCTGGAGTCGATGGCCGAGGAACTGATTTTTTCTCAGTGGGAAGTCAGCAAACGTGATGCCGTGGATCTTCTCACAAAATATATTTTTGGTGACGTCGAGGAGGTGATTCAAACCGAAGCCTACAAGGAAATATACCGTCATTCACCATTCGATAGAGAGGAAATTTTAGAACGTCTATCGTCGATCTGTGAACCTGTCCTCGCAACAGGGAAATTTCCAGACCTCTTCGCAACAGCAAAAGAGCATCTTGGAGGATGTTCTGTTCTCTATTTACCTACCTATAGAAGAATTGAAGCTGATATTGCCGAGTATCGTAACCTCGCCTCCCCGCCGATTAATTTCCGAAATAAAGGCCGAGTGGGAAGAGATCTCTGGAACTCTAGTCGGTTGATTTTTTTTGGAATGAGAGATGTGGAACTGCAGCTAAACTCGATTCTGTCGCAGATACGAAAAGAGACTCTTGAGGCATCCACCCGTAGCAATGGGCAGACACTTGAGCAGCTTATAGATGCCGACCCAGACGGTGATACCACTCTCCAAGAAACTTTCGATATTTCCTCAATCGAAGTAGTGCTAGCTCGCGTTGGGAAGAACACGTCCGAGTTACGGGCAGGGCTTTCTGCATTGATCAAAAGTGGCGAAATCTACAACGAAAACCGGGGAGAGCTAAGGAGATTTCTTAGTCAACTCCTGAAAGTATATGCATTGCGGAGAGAGGACGAGGAGGCTATTGAACGTTTTACGAATATTGTAAATCGCTATCTTTACCCAGAGGGGGAAAATCCTTCATGCGCAGTAAGGAGTGAAAAGCGGCTTACATTTGACAAGGTTAAGTTAGAGACAAAAGTAAAGAACTTAATAACAAAAAGGGAGATAAAGTTCGGCAATCTTTCCTCTGGCGAAAAGCAAGTAGTAAGTATTTTCGCTCGCCTTATGCTCGACCCCCGGAAAAATTATCTCATACTGGTCGACGAACCCGAGCTCTCACTGTCGTTAGAGTGGCAACAAATGCTGTTGCCGGATGTATGTTTAGCGCCAAACTTCAAACAGCTAGTCGCAATTACTCACTCCCCATTTATCTTTGATAATGATCTTTCACTAGCCGCGGGAAGCCTAGAAACGACATACAAAGAGATGCGGGAGAATAACGAATGAATACCACACCTGAACAACTTTCTAAGAAAAAAGATGCCGCAGCTGTATCAATAATGAAGTTTAATAAGCTCCGTGGAAAGCTGCCGAATGAAACCTTTATTATTGTCGAGGGAGATGAAGATCCCGTTTTCTACTCTGCAATCTTCGGCCGACTAGCATTTGACCTTCAGCATATATTTTTTATCGCGAACGGCAAGGACAACGTGCTCAAACTCAGAGACTACATTTATCAAAGTAAGGAAGCCCCAAAATCCGGAAAAAATATTTATTTTGTCGACAGGGATTTTGACGGCCTTAAGGGCAGGCCGCCTGGTGATGACTTATATGTCACACCGACCTACTCAATAGAGAATATCGTGGTATGTAAATCTGGACTGAAAAATCTGTTACTAACACGATTTAAGTTGGCAGAAGAGGAGACATTTAACGATATCGACTCTATTCTGAGAAAATTTGATATTTTACTCAAACAACATCAGGAAGCACTCGCTGAAGCAAATCGATTAATACACTTTGTGAGAAAAAAATCCCTTTCTGGAGAAAAATACACATCCGGTTCAATAAACAGCAGCCTGCCCAAATTTGCAGAGTTAAAGTCTCTTGACTTAACAGTCAAAAAAATTGCGACTGGCAACGACCTATTGGCCCTACTATCCATATGCAGAGAAATTGACTTGTTGGAGTTCGATAAGCTGTTGAATGAATTTCAGACCCTTAACCCACACACTCAATGGCGCGGAAAATTTCTCTATTATTTGTTCCGCCGCTTCGTCGCAGCGCTAGTTGAAGATCGCAATTCAAAGACCCCCTCTTTCTTCTCAAAAGGTAGCGGAAAAATAACACTAGATACATCGCCTAACTCATTCATTGGTACACTTGCGTCTCTTTGTGAAATTCCCGACTGTTTACGAAGGTTCATGAATTCTCAAGCTTAACAGCTGCCTAGCCTAGACAGACATCCGTAGGCAAAGTAGGCGATCCCAAAAAAATCGTGAACTTCCACTGCAGTCCATTTTTCTTGAAAATGTACCTGTCCTGTGAGCTGTTTTCATCAATTCAAAAAACACACCAACCTAATTCGCCAGCACCTAGCACAATCCAAACCCTAGCGCCAGTGTGCTGGCAGGACTCCTCAAGGTTTGCTTAGACTCAGTACACTGTAGGAGCATGTATGGCAATGATTACTAAGCCCCCCCCTCTAGCACTTGGAAAGCACTCATTCGTAAGACAAGTTGGCCACCAACAGCCAAAAACCTTCATAGCAAGCATGGTTCCGAAGATTGATCTCGCCGTACTGAGGATGAAATGCTCCGTGGCGTGTACCGTCAGCGTTCGCCCCTTGCTAAGCATATGACAATAGCGACAGCCCTCAAGCGCTACTGGAGTTTGGCACTCATGTGGATCTCTAACACCACGACAGGAATAGACATGGAAAATCACGACAGAAAGGGATATCCCCCCTCTATGGCAACAAGGTGAAGAACGCCTCCTCAAACGCTACTATATCCTTCTAACCGTCGACAAGCTCGATGTAAATCAAGATAAGCAGCCTATCATAGACATCCCTCTGCATATCGAGCCACACGCTGCTGGCAGATGCGTGCATATAGATGTCTCAACGATAGACCTCAACCGTAGATATCCGATTTACCTTGCGTGCATCAAAGCAAGTTAGCACCATGCAAGGAGGCAACATTCAACGTACCATCGTAGCTCTGCTCTAGCTTAAGGCATACCGTTTGTCGTACTAGGGAGAAGGATTGCCGGGGATATAGTCGTTGAACAAGCATGGATCATTGAAGAAAAGCACCTACACCAAGCAGCGCGCTGTAGGAGTGGCCCAGAAAGATTGCTTTGGCAGGGTCTGCGCAATACTGAACGTTGAGCTGGCAGGCTCCTCTTAAGTCCGTTCTCAATCATCATTAAACGGGGTTAAGCTTGCTATACATATATTAGGGGAAACTTCGATATGACAACAAAGCGTGTACGGAACCACGAGCTAGAAGAACTATCACTTGCAGCACTTAGATTCGAGTTGCCGCCAAAGTGGGTGATACACGATTTTCGCAAAGACTATGGTATTGATGTTCAGCTGGAAATTTTTGAGGCCGATGGTTCTGCGACAGGGCTACGTTGTTACGGTCAACTTAAGGCCACAGACAACTCTGTTGCAGATGATCTCCTTGCTTTGGATCGAAATCATTTTGAGTATTGGAGCGCGCACGCTGATCCAGTGCTTCTGTTGCGCTACTATGCTGACACAAGACAATATGCTTGGTGTTGGCTTCATGATGTTGCATGGTCGTTAAAGGCAGATGCGCAGTCTTTGAGCGTAACGAAATTTCTGAAGCCATGGGATAAAGCTAAATCTCCGAAAACTATACAAGACTTTATGAGGCAGAGAAATCGGATATTTTCTGATCGCCAATTGCCACCGTTTTGTGTTGCAGTACGTGGTAACTCTGCACCTTTGGCAGAACTGCTCGATGTTACTAATGCCTTAAATGAACTAGAGAGTTTGAGCGTACTCCGATTCGAAACAGAAAGTTTAAATTCGGTGGCTTTTGAGGTGCTCCTTCTGCAAGACGGCATCGCTTGTTCGTATTTAGGACTCCCGGGGATGAAAGTTGAAGAATTTGGCGAGGCAACGCCTACCAGCATCGCTAATACAATCATCCTTCTTGTCTTTTTGACTGCTTGTCGGTACGACAAAATTCTTGTTGCCCGTCCGCTCGCAAAGAACTGCTTTGCTCTATTGCTCAAGGCAGCAGGAGAAAAACTCCTCTTTCCTCTGATTGATTCGGTTGTCTATGCTGTTGGGTTAAGGGATGCAACAAACTTGTTTCATCAAACAAACGCAAACGACAGCATGGAATTAAGTAACGTTTTATTTTCTGGAGTTGTATATGTGGCATCACAACGCTATGGCGAGTCCGACGAATACATTTTATTGCTTCGCAATATCTTGACCTCACCCAAAGACGACGTTCACCGTGCTACGACGGCATATAACCTTGGTAATGCGTTATCAAACAAAAACCGGTGGTCAGAAGCACTGCCGATGTTCAAGCTTGCTGCGGAGGCGTCTCCTGATTATCTCAATCGCGCCTACTTTCGCCATGAGTTTGGGGCAGCCCTTTTTGAAAACGGATTTTTTTTAGAAGCTGCAGAACAGTATCGTGCTGCTCTTGTAATGGAGCCATCAGCAAGGCTGCATAGTTTGCTAGGAGACGTACTTTTTTGTGCAGGAGAGTTTTCCAAGGGGATAGAGGAGTTGAATATTGCTCTTAATAGTCCATTAGATGGGGAGTCAGCTGCAATAACTCTTTTGCTTAGAGAGCTTTGTCGTGAGTTAGTAGAGGGATGGGGAATCCAACATTTGGAGCATACCTCTTCGGAAGATGGCGGCATTGATGTTTTGCAGAATCTTTCTAAGGACGAGTTGAAGGATTATCAGAAAGCGCTCTTGCCGCTAATGCGAAAATTTGGCTCAGATGCACTATTCAATTTCAATGCAGGACATCTAGCATTAAAAAATGATCAATGCATTTTGGCTGCTTATAGGTTCTTGAATTGTGCTTCGCGTCAACGTGGTGATTCAGAAGCTTGGGCATTAGCTGTTGCTAGTGCAATGAAAGCAGAGGATACGAATTTAATGGCGTTAGCAATAACTGCTGGCTACTTTTTTGTTCAAGAAGAATTGCTTGTTGATTTTTTTCGAGTAACGTCGCATTCAAACAGAAATCCAGCAGAACAGGAAAAACTACAAAGAATGTTCGCGGACATAGTGCATGCCAGTCAGAATGCCGAATCCTCAAAGCCAGTGACTGTTAGGTTTTTGGGCCCGCACCAGATCCACACTTTTGAGGTATAACCAGGGCATCACTCCGAAGGTAGTAGTAACGTAGGGGCCACAAACGAAGCAGTGCAGTAGTACCAGCCCCTAGGTTTATGCTTACTTAACACTAAAACATCTTTCACTTCATATCTCGGTATGCTTTTTCTATTATTGCTTCCAGCATCTTTTGCAGACTAAGCCCAGCACGCCTAGACAAAGCATCTAGCTGCTCTTTAGACTCAACCCGAATATGAGTGTTTACGGCCTTAACCTTATCAGACCTACGTAATTGCCTCTGTCTCCATACTTTAGAGATATTCGTTCTAAAAAGAGTAAGCTCCGCAGGACTACACTTCCATGTTTGCAAAGCAGTATAAAAAGCCATACTCTGATCTACCTCACTATGCGGTTCTAGCCAAAATAGCTGTGGAAGAGCTGCAATGTCATAACCAAGATTTGCCTTATATCCTCCCGCCTTATTAAGTACATCAATCTTCATCTCGTGAAAGTTGAGTATGTAGTCCCAAGCCCATCTGCATGAATCGTCATTTCCAGGCCTAAGCCATGGAAAGGGTTTTACTCTTATTTGAGACTCAGCATAATCTCTTTCCAACTGATCAATATAAGGACTCTTATCAACGCATTCGATATCATCCAACATTGTTAAAAATAACTCATAGCGAGACTTATGGCTCTGAGGGATAGCCCCCTTAAACTCCCTACGGGCAGTAGACAAACCATTACGCAGCTCAAACATCGTACGCACAGAAGCCACGGACAGGAAAAAGAACAAACAAGCCTTTTCGTCTGTCTTTAACCACTCAACCTTATTAAGTGATACAAAATGATGTTGATCACTTAAATCCTTCAAGGCCAAGATAGCCTTAGCTGCACGCTCTTGCGAGTATCCTGAAAAATACTCTAAGAGCTCATTCCTTAGCTCTGACTCAGTGCCTTCCTCAGATAATGTCCTGTGTGGCTTTTGAGCAAGCAGCCCTTGCAAATCCAGCAACGTCTCCCCCAAGCTGACATCGTCAGAGGCTCTATAGCGATTAATATAACGACACAAAAAACTCAGCATCCGTCTGTCGCTTACCAAGAGCACCCTCTTCAACTCACAATCAGTCTCATGCACGATCAACCCTCATTGACACTCAGTGTTATTCATACGAAAAACAACCACAAATTAGAAGTAAATACCAAGTAATTCTATAGAGAATACAGCGCTAATAATAGGTTAAAAAATATCTTAATTAATACAATCAATAGAAATAATCAATATTTTCTCCGATAAAACAAACAGATAGCAATTAATCACCGCACTACATTATGGCTTACTCATTTAATATCAGAGCACAACGTCCACATAAAACATCCCTATTAAGGCAATTCCTACGGGCCAAACCCCAAGAGCACAACTGCCTCAACGCAGCCAACTTGTCGGTTTAGTAATATAAATAAGAGAGGTGGGTAGTCATCTGTATTGCCTGTACTCTTAACTAGGTAAGAGACTGAAGTAGACAGCTCTAAGAACTAGTCATGATGAGTCACTGACTCATCAACAACTAGACACACTCAAAAGACAAAAAAATATAGAGGTAGTACCTCGTATGACTTTAACCATACGAGGTAACACATGAACACTCACCCTGCTCATTCCTACAATGAGAGCTACCAGAGGCAAATCGCTCGTACTCTTCGCTCAGCGCTAAAAGCGCACAAGCGAATCACTGCAGTTCGCGTTGATCTAAGAATCACCGATGACCACTCAAACCAACCACATCCCTCTGCCCTAATGACCCGTTTTATCGAGTCACTAAAAGCAAAACTGGTTGTTGATCTCGGAAGAAAAAGTATTCAGTGGAACAGGCAATTAACCTGCCACTTGAAATATGCGTGGGTACGTGAGGTTGGCCCCATCAACAAGAAAAAACACTTCCACGTTCTGCTATTACTCAACAAAGACGTTTATCACGCTCTAGGAGATTTTCGTCAGGACAGGAATACCTTGGCATCCATGATCTCTCAAGCTTGGTGTAGTGCACTTGCAGTCCCCTACCCTGAGCATAAGACACTCACACACTTCCCCTTTGAAGGTCTTATATATGTAGATGCCAATCACTCAACCTTTGAGCAACAACGTCGTCTGGTTTTAGCTAGAGCCAACTACTTGGCAAAGAAGGCCACAAAACAATATGGAGACGGTGAACGCTCCTTTGGTTGTAGCCGTTCTTGATACGTTTTTATTGTGTTGCTCCATCCAGTAGAAGAAACGCTCAAATCGTTAACTTGACGCCCTCTTCTGCCCTTAACGAGACAGGAGATCTACATGGATGCAACACAAACCAACCACTCAAACTCAATCCCACTGGCTCCCAGCACACTCGTACCTGTGCTGGAAGATCAGTTCCTTAGCATGGCCTTTATTACTCAGCTCACCGGACTGACAGACAAATGGTTCTACAAACTCATACAGGATGGCAAATTCCCCCAACCTATAAAGTTTGGACGGAGTTCTAGATGGCTTAAAAGTGAAGTTGAGTCATGGATAAGACAAAAAATTTATGACTCAAGAAAAACAGAGGATGGCTACTAGATCCTTTAGTAGCCTTAGCCTCTCAAAGATGGCCCAAATCAGCCAGAGAAACGCACCCCTTTGCTCCTACGACGATATGGTCCAACACCCTCACATCGACTAGCGCTAAGGCATCCTGCAATTGCTTAGTAAGTGAGATATCAGTACTGCTAGGGATTGGATCGCCTGATGGGTGGTTATGAGTAAAAATCATCGCTGCAGCATTATGTGCCAAAGCAAGCTTCACAATTTCTCTTGGGTACACAGCCGCTTGAGATAAAGTGCCCCTAAACACCTCCTCGAAGCCAATGATCTTGTGTTTAGTATCCAAAAACAATACTGCAAAAACCTCATGCTCATAACCTTGCAATAACGTTTGAATATACGTTTGAATATACGTTTTGACGGTACTAGGGCTATCAATGACTTTGCCTTTACTCAGTCGTTTACGTGAGAGCTGATTGGCCATAGTTAAAATATCAGCTTCTGACAAGCACATAGACTCCATCAGGTAGAGTCCAGTCTCTGGGCACGATTTCATTTTGTGGTACTTCATAATTTCCTCAACACATAAAAAAACGCCACCGGTTAGGGTGGCGTTTTGCTGTATGACTAGGTGCTGTACATCGTTGGCTACTATTTAAGCCTCCCTCCTTCCGCTAACGACACGCAAGCATCTTGGGTAACCAAGACATGGTCAATCACATGTACATCAACAAGTGCTAGGAGGTTTTTAAGAGCCTGGGTGAGTTTCATCTCCATTTGGTCAAACCGAGGATTGTGAGAGGAACAACTGCGTGCTAGCACTATCGCATACGCCTTGTGATCCAAGGCGCGTTTAATAACCTCACTAGGATATGCCGTTATAGTTGTCAGATCCGCTTTGCGTATTTGATAAAAATGAAGCACTCGATACGCCTTATCCAGCAACAGAACTGCTAACACCTCCTGCTTAGCATTGTGGAGCTGCTCAAAAAGAAACGCTTGAATCACTGCGTGATCCTCTAGCTGCTGCCCAAGAGCATTACGCCAGTCTCTTCTGTGTCGCTTGCCCTCTGTTACTTTAGAGCTCATGAGTAAGGCGCCTTGATCAAAAAGCCTATCAACGGTACCCCGTTAGCCATCCAATCCATATCAGCGCGATGCAACATCACTTCCCTCCTGCAAGCGAGAACTGACTTGAAATGGATGATGGCAACGCAGACATTGGTAGTTGCTCAAAACAGCCTCATCTAGCGCTTTCCCAAACGCTGCACCGGCCGCACAACCCAAAGCACCTTCCACAAAGGCGCCCAGCACTGCTGTCGAAATGCGTGTAAGGGATGAGGTCGATACAACCAATTGGAGAGCTCCTCCTCCAACGCCTTGAACACCTCCCGATAACGCGCGCAAAACGCCAACCCCAGCACCTACAATGCCGGCGAACTTTTGAGCGTAGTTTTTAGTTTGTAGATGAGACGAACCACACGCTGGACAACTCACAGGACCAGTCGCCTGACGCGTGTTATGTCCGTCATCTGAGAAAGACGGACCTAATGGTTCAGACATAAAAACTCCTTGACGTAAAAACGGCATAAATGAACAAGCGATTGCTTGCTCTCATCAAGGTGATATAGGTCTGAAATAATCTAGGATGATGCTCTTGAGAAATACCCGTTTACTCAATCACTGGCTAAAACTCCATATCTACAATCTCCAACATAAATCCTTTGCTGGCTCTACTGTATAAGGCCGGCATATTGCTATTAACCCGGTTGTAGCGATATACCAATTTTGGAGTAACCCCCATGACGCTAAATTTGCTATGCCATAAGCCGAAGCTAACACCCACCTCTCTATCTTTACGTACGTCATTAAACAGAAAATGAGGTGCATCAAAATGCCGCTTGCCTACTTGTAGGTTTGCCTGAGCATTCAAACCATTGGCCCAGCGATAACTACCGCCAAATCTGGCGGAGACAGTTCGTGATGACTCAGCTTTATCGCGTAGGTGGTCTTGTTGATAGTACGCACCTGCTGACAATGAAACACCTGCCTTAGGCTGAAAAACCCAACTCAAGCCTGCACTATACGCATTCCCCTCATAGGGACGTAACCTACTGTCATCATAGTTTTTATAGGCATACTCTAGGGTAGGAATTACATAGAGCTGTGGACTGACCTGTAGACCGTACTCTGCCTGCACGCCGAACCTATCACCATATTGCTGACTACCTAACCAGGTTTTTTCATACACTGGGCCAATGCGTAGCCATTGGTGATGATTTTGATATAGATACGCTGGTGCTAAACGCAAAACACGTTCGTTATAGTCTTTCTGGTCCCAGTAGTACGTACCCCTATACTGCAACTCCAACCACAAAGAATGGTTACCGTGGAGAGCCGTTAGCTTCGCCACATTGAGTCCATAGCTCACACCGTGGCCTGATTTAGGCAGACTATCTGGATTCTTTTCAAAAGTAGCTCCCCATAGCTCTAATGTGCGCTCCGCAGAAGCCTGGTTAACGTTATCGTTATGCGTATAACTAAGAGAAAACTCAACATTAGGGCTATAGAGTTTTTGCAGGCTATCAATATAGCGTGAGGCTATTTCTCTAACAGCAGTAGGCGTTTCTGGCTGTTTCAACAAGGCCTCTAATGTACGCATAGCCTCTGCATAGCGTTTGTCTTCTATCTGCATTACAGCCAGGTCTAGCTGTACATAACTCAACGCTGGATCAAGATACAACAATGCTTTAAACGCACCTATCGCCATGTAGTAGTTTTGGTTATGCCGGTACAACGCCCCCTTCGCATACAACACCAAATAAGGATCTGCATCTGTATGCTCCTCATACGCCGGTATCAGCAACTCCACTAACGGCCATTGTTGTTGCTGTATTGCCTGACTAAGCAGTTGAGCCATCACAACAGGATGCTGACTCAACTCTGTGCCTGAAATCTGCGTAAGGGCCTCATTCTGAATACTCTGATTTTGCTGCTCAGAAGAAGACTGAATGTCGGATTCATTTTGTAGGACCTGCGGTAACACAGCTGGTACTGCACCTGGATCAAAACGATGTACATCAAGCGTCTGCGCTTGCATTACTGTGCTCATGCATAGAAAACCAACTATCGCAAAGCAGTGGACTAAAGAGTATTTCACTAGAGAAAGCGCAAGTAACGATCAAAAAAATACTGCCTAGTGTGTGAGACTAGGCAGTAACAAGGTCTATGAAACTAGCGTTTACCGCCAAAACCTACTTCACTGATGTTGTGAACGTTATCGCCATCTCGTACGTAGTTCACACGCCCTGCTATCTCTTCAGCATTTGGACCAAAAAAACCTAACTCATAACTAATGTCCGCTGCAGGATCTTTTTCAAACGTCGCTTTACCAACAACCCCCATCCCCTGGATCATTTCCTGATTGAGGTTAGCAATGCTCGCTTTTAAGAGATCAATGTTGCCTGTTTCAGTTAGGCCGCTAATCTGCCCTGAGCCCTCGCGTGCACCGAAATCAACAACATAGCTTAGCTTGCCCTCGTCACTACCATTAAAAGCAACGCCTTGATAGGTAAACTGCCCATCTAGCCCTGCTATAGCAGCACTTGTTGTCTGCAAGCCTTTAATGCTGTCTACGTAAAACACATTAAGATCAGATGCCTGTGCGCCTTGCATTTTGCTGATCAAACTTCCCATAGCAAGCGAGTACGGCTGCTGATAGAGAAAGGCCTTACCTTCCACTTGGTGCTTAGCCTGCTGACTGTCTTCCACCTCAAGCGTGAAAGACAAATCCTGAAGCCCATTCTTGAGCTCTGAAAAGTTATAGTCTGTCCCGCTCAATGTTTGTCCGTTCAGGGTAACGCTCTTTACCGTTGCTCCCTCATCAGCCAGATCCTCTCTAAGAATAGCCAACGGATCAAAGGTCTTGGCCTTTTTAACAGCATCACGGTATTCCGCAGGAACACTGCTCAGCGAAGAGTCTGTCACGGGCGGTATAGGCTCAGAACCTTTACCTCCTCCACCGCTACTACTACACCCTGCCAATAGCGCCAGACCTGTATAAATCGCAATCTTGTTAATTGAGTAACCCACTTACCACCTCTATAAAGTAGTTTTATCGCTTTTAGAGCAGTGAAGCTCTCTCTTCACTGCCATCGAAAACGTTGGCTTCCCTTTGGTTTAGCTTAGTTATTCGATTCCCAAAAACAATAATAACCTAACTTATAAGCTCTTTACCTATAGATGTGGTTTTGGTGGGATGGGATTTTGCATACACAAGAAATCATGCGCCCTAAACACACCGACAGATCACTCACCTCTTTTGGCCAGGCAGTTAAGGCCTACCGCATTGCCGCAGGCATGACGCAAGAAGAGCTCGCCGCTGCAGCAGAGCTGCATCCGGGCTATTTAGGGACAGTAGAAAGGGGTGAGAAGAATATCTCGCTGATGAATATTATCGCCATCAGTAAGGCTTTAGGCGTTTTGCCGTCTGAGCTGATGATGGTGCTTGATGTGGTGGTTTCTAAACCTATCGTTCAAAGAAAACAACAAGAGACGACATCCTGAAAAACATAACCTACTTTATAAGAAACAAAAAAATCAGGCACTCAACGTAAAGGGAATGGAGACTTGCAGGAGGGAGCAGATGCTGCAATGCATCTGTATCCACCGGGAAGTTAGACTGGATGACTCTGGCGCGGGCTCATTCCTACATTCGCAGTAGAACTTGGATGCACAACGTTCCCGTATCGAGCGTTTGCCTCGCTCGCTCCCTCAAGTAATAGTCCAATGCCATTAGCGGCGTGATTTTCTCGCTGTTTCTGGAGATCATTTCGGCGGCTTGGACAGCACGCAGCAACTTGACAAGATCCAGCAGATGGATAAAACCTTCCGTCGCTTTCATGAAGTCCTCAATAAACGTCAGACCATAGTCCATTAGCTTGCTCACTAGCCAACACACAACAAGCAAAAGTCTGATCAGACATCAGCAGTCATTCGATTATTAGCCTTCAGTATCTATCGAAGACTGAGATCAAAATTTCAGATTTGTATAAACATGACGACAACGAGGTTGCCTATCGAGTTGCGTACTCTTACAGTATTAGATGAACTAGACATCTACATCACATACCTTTTAAATTTAGTTGTACATCACCAATAGCTATCGAGGGACGACATGAGTAAACGCAACTATCTTTTCAATAATGTTGATTGGTACTCGGTAGATAGGCAGCAGCGCGAGGAGCTGGCGAAGGAAATAGACAGCATCAATGGCGATAGGTTGCTAAACACTTCTGTTGACGATCTATGCGACTACTTTGAGGAGAAGTACAAAATCGAGGTTCCTACATTAAGGCCAGAGAACATCATCGCAGATCAACACGAAACAAAGATTGATGTAAGCGGTGACACGAGGCGCTATTTCAGCAATCCTGGGCAGCCGTTCTATGTGAACGGGACGACTGTTGAAATATCACTACCATTCGATGGTGATGGGGAAGTATTCAAGGTGCAACCTACCAGCTATACGATGACCCCTCCTCAAGCGGATATTAAGCACAGCAACCTCATCATAAAGATTGAGGGCACAGCCCTGACAGCCGAACGGGTGCGAAGCGAGGTAAGCAGAACCATCTCTGAAATTGATGGTTACCTTGCTACATTGCGCCTCAACGCACAAGGCTTGAACTCCCAAATACGGTCTCTTGCTCGTTCGGCAATTGAACAACGGCGTGAAAAACTACTGAAGGATCGGAGTCTGCTTGGCGACCTTGGTTTCAAAATAAAGGAGAGAGAAGGTGAATCTCGTACGTATGCAGCACCAGAGGTACGCCGAAGACTTACTCCCGCGCTACCTCCTGCAAGCTCAACACCTTACAAACCCGAACCCGCACTCGCGAATGCCGACTATGAACACATTCTGAGTGTCATTCAGAATATGGTTCATGTTATGGAAAGAAGTCCTTCGGCATTTACGTCCATGGATGAGGAGTCAATTCGCTCCCACTTCCTTGTACAGCTTAACGGCCACTACGATGGACAAGCGACAGGCGAAACGTTCAACTATCAAGGCAAGACCGATATTCTTATTCGATCCGAAGGAAAGAACATCTTCATCGCCGAATGCAAGTTTTGGGCTGGACCAAAAAAGTTAATTGAAACGATCGACCAACTTCTCGGCTATAGCTCATGGCGAGACACCAAGGTCGCTGTGATCGTTTTTAATCGAAACAAAAATTTTTCAAACGTATTGGAGTCCATTCAAGAAACAAGTAAGGGGCACAGCAGTTTCAAACGCCAAATTGCGGTTACTTCAGAAACCATGTTCCGTTATGTGTTTGCGCACAAGGATGACTCCAATCGCGAGCTGCTACTTACCATTATGGCATTCGATGTTCCAGCTTAGTCCACGGTGAATTCAAACATTAGCTATAAGGTAAAACAATTGCTCATATACCTCTTCAAAGACAGCCGAACCTCATTTCTCCAAGACCTCATTGAATCAGAAATTAGTTTCGAAGAGTTAAAGCCGATGCCCGGAGTCATCATGGCATCGGCAACTTATATAACCATTGCACAAACCACCGCAGTTGTCACTGCGGTCTCAGCAGTGCTGATTGCATGGCTTAAGGCTCGAGCAAGTCGTAAAGTCATTCTTACTTTAAAAGATAAGCAAATTGTTCATTTGGAAGGCTACTCCGTGAAAGAAATTGAACAGTTTCTAAATATGACGGAAGTCGTAGCAGTTATCGATACAAAACCAACTGACAGTGAATCTAACCAATCACTCCAGCCGAGCGCCTCTGATAGTGACTGAGTTCTTTCGTTAATGCGCTAAGAAGAGAGTGTTATGACGGCCGCATTTGATTAGAAAAATGAGATTCCTTATAGGATGCGTCAGGAGGAACCTAAGCATAGAAATCTTTTTGTAATCACAGGTACGGTCTGGATTATCGGTAGGGGCTACCGCCGCATCAATTGAGAGAAAGGTCGGCGAGAAGATAGAGCCTGGGAAGAACACCTATCTCACTCAGATAACTCAAAAGATCAATCAGTGGATATCTAGCGTTTCCCATATTGATCGGGTAAGAGCAGAGAGCATTGATGTTATGCTGCAGTGCAGCAAGAACGTCAAGGATCTATTTTTGGAAATATCTGGAATCGATAAGCGGTCTCTAGCAGAAACATAGCTGTACTTTCACGCCCCTAAGGCATTTTTCATATACGATTCCATTGCCAGTAGCTCTGTAGCGGCTCTCGCGCCTGCTGGATATTCCGAGAGCCCCCATATCAATAGACCCAGCTCAGGATGCTCTATTGCTGCTTCAAAGTGAGTTTCTCCCCCATATTACGTTCATCTGCACTAACAACACCCCAGTCAAGCTAATCACAACTGATTTCATAAATTTCATTAGTTGTGATGTGCCTAACCTCTGCCACCCCTTGGCAATAAATTTCCATTCTGCCTCCTAATCATTGCTCGCTGATAAAACCACATTATGTCATCCCAGAAGTTCTTTAAGCTAATCAGCCAGACTAGCAGCTCAAACGCTCTCGTACCCACAAAGCCCTCCTCCGAGGGATTTTTTGCGCCTGCACCTCATGCCTCATCGGTTATAGTCTCTCTATCTTTAATTAGAGGCCTATCAACAAACGCTATTTAGCCCAGCTAATGACTCCTAAATAAGCGTGGGACAATCTGAGTATGAAAGAAGCAAATCACTCTTTCGCATCCATCTACAAGGGAGCACAAATCTTCGCCTGGGTTGCAACACCTATTATTGTGGCCTGCATTGGACTGCTAGCACAGAATTATGGAGCAAACATACAAAAAGCAGCCATAGAGTCTGGCATCCAACAAGACTTAGTCAAAACGGCAATTCAGGTTCTTCGCGCTCCAGCACAGACTGAGGATTCCGCAATCAGGAGCTGGGCTACTCAGATTATGGCGAAATACTCCCCCATTCCTTTTTCGTCGAAAGAGGCAGATCAGTTAAATCAATCGGTATATAGCTTATTGGATCACAGCCCTCTTCTACAGCGAGCGATGGAAGCGCGCCCATCATGTCCAAAGATAGATATTAAAGCGCTGCCTGACTCGTTAGCTAGAGAGGTACAACAGCTGCAGGACATCTGCGAACGCAATGCTACAGATCTACTATGGCTTAATACTTTTATTGGACTAGCCAATAAGTGATCGTGCTAGCGATCTGTCTATGTGGCATTTCTTTACTTACCCACGTTTTAATAGTAAGCAAAAAACCTACCTCGCTATAACACAAACCAGTAATCAGCCCAGCAGGGCTCCTCTCTAGGCGGATCTTTTGTAAGCTGCACAATCATCTTTAGGTAACCTTATAATGGCTGCTATCGGCCATTTGCAGTCGTTCGTAAACGTACGAGGTGTGCCACCTGGACACTTTCTTCCACAATTGTGATCGGTCTCTGAGTTCGTCGACGCGGGCGCGCTTTGGGTCGATTTGCGACTGTCGCGGTTCGGCCAAGAACAAACATCCGCAACGGTTTACTTGAAGCGGCCATTCGCCTAGCATGCCCGCTTCACAAATTAATATGAGGCGAAAAGCATGACTGATCGGGAAACTTACGCAGTAATTGTCGATGATATTTTCGGCACAGGGACCGCCAACTTTGACGTGGCTGATACAAATTACAACCATGTGATCGGTGCACTCGGTAAACCGGCGAAATTTTCTGAATTTTGCGCCAACTTCAAGCAACGTCTTCGCCGACTCGCTGCCTCAATCAACGCGGACGAGAGCCTTCGCAAAGAGATCGTCGCTGCGGTCAACAAGATAGCCACTTCCGGATGGGATGGAGCTTACGCTGAGCTTTGTGCGCTCGACTATTTCTTGGCTGATGCCAGCACCGGGCCTGGGAATATTGTATTGGACCATACAGTACCTGCATCCCAGACACTGGCGTCGGAAATGGAAATGCAAGACGCCAATCACGACATGCGATTTCCCAAACTTGGCGTTTCGATGGACACGAAGCTACTTTCCGATAAGATTGGCAGGATCCTCGAAGGAGTTCTTAACGACTTTCGTAAGGCAAAGAGGATCAATAATTTGACGATTCTCCCTTCCTACAACCTCAGCGATGATTTCGTCACTTATCAGACCAATCGCCGACAATTACTGGATGAGCTGAATCACGGCGTCGACATAGAGGCCCGCCCCTCAAGTCTTGTCAGTAAAGTCATCCCCGAATTGTCGTATAAGTTCGCCTGGAATCCCGGCGTGGTGATAGGCGAAAGCTGCTATTCGCCTGCAGAACACGCCATGAGGCACCATAGGCTGCTCTTTGGGCATGCGAAGAAGTTCTCGAGAGTGGAGTCCACAGTGATCGTCTTCGTTATCTTCCCGTGGGCGGGGGAGAGTGTGTTCCATTTCGATGACTCAAAAAAACTGTTCTTCAGGCTGTTTGGTGACCATTTTTTCTCCGACTATCTTTCCTCAAAAGTTCCCGCGAAGAACTTCAATGGCAAAATCAAATCGCTGATTTTGTCTGGAGAGGTAACTAAACATCTTTCGGGCGTCATCTTTCTCGAGGACGACTCGATTCTGGCCAAGACCCCTAAGAATGTGAACGTTAAAGCGAGTTTCCTCTGGAACCACAACGCTTTACATCCGCTCGCGGGCAGTCGCCTGGAAGCCTCCTTACAGGCTCGTCGCGCTTTCGACTTGCGGGAGTACCCTCTTGCTCAATCTTTCAGTGTTCGCTCCAATAGCTGAACGTCTGCTGCGGGCAATTGGCCTATGCGCAGACCAACCGCTTTGGTTCGTAAGCAGACTGCCGACATAGACAGCCCCCCTCTAATTGATAGCCATCCTAGTCCTTTGAATGCATAAAGATTGGCATACGTAATTGTTACATCATTTAAAACCAAGCAGAATACATAGAAAACCATGATGAATTAATTCTATTGGGTTCACAAGCCAAATCCCTCAAATTACGCTGTTAGTTCCCACCATAAATACTGTACTAGGAAACATGTCATCCAAATTAATTTTCGGGCACATCCCCAGCGTTCCAGTTGGTTCTGCCTTTAACCTCTACAAAGAAATGAACAAGGTTGGCCTTCATCGCTCAACCATGGGTGGAATATCAGGCTCAGGTAAGATTGGTGCAGACTCAATCGTTATCTCCGGTGGCTACGAGGACGATAAAGACATGGGAGATGTGATTATTTACACAGGCCAAGGGGGACGCAATGACTCTGGAAAGCATGTTCGTGACCAAGAGCTAACTCGCGGTAACTTAGCTTTAGCAATTAGCCAAAAAGAAGGCCTACCTCTTCGCGTTATCCGAGGGAAAGATCCAAAAAACCCGTTTGCTCCTGCTCAGGGCTACAGGTACGACGGCTTGTATCGCGTCGAGAGTCACTGGCACGAGATTGGTAAAAGTGGATTTAGGGTATGGCGTTATCGTCTGGAGAAAATCGAAGATAGCTCTGCGCTTCTAGAGAATAATTTCTCTACCATATCTCCATCAGAGGGGAATCCACACCCAGAGCGCAAGTCGATCACAACACAAAGAATCGTTCGTGATACAAAATGCTCAAAAGAGCTCAAGAAACACTACGACTACCAATGCCAAGTCTGCAATATTAGAATCACGACGGCATCTGGCCCTTATGCAGAAGCGGCGCATATTAGACCGCTTGGTGCACCACACAATGGTCCTGACACTTCGGATAATATCCTGTGCTTGTGCCCAAATCACCATGTTATGTTCGATCTTGGAGCCTTCTCTATCCAGGATGATTTAAAGCTGATTGGCATTGATGGGGAGCTACTCATTAAGAAAGGGCACGAGATAGCCATAACGCATTTAAAATATCATCGAGATCACTATCTAGATCGTATCAAAGCACCTTAACGCAGCACACTAGAAGCATGCCTAGAAGTTATTGATTGCAAAAATTGCACTTGATAGCAAAAAAGCAGCAATATAACCAAACGGTGGGTATATTGGTGGGTAAAGTTAAAAATCACCCACTCTTAAAACCATAACCATTTGATTATTAATAATATAAACACCACACCAATCATTCAGGCGCAGAATCTTGAGCGACCTCAATCAGCACCCATAAAGCTCCAAAGCGTCCCCTTGCTGACCCTATGCCGAGTTGACTTTTACAGTCCATTTTGTAGGATCAATATAAACTGTATACTCGTTATCTACCGCACCTGATTAAGGAGAGCTTTTTTCGATGTAGGCAAGAGCAGTGCTCTAAAAGCATCAATGTTGATCTATTCACGTGAGAAACAAAATGAAGAAAACACTTTTTTCCTGCATGATCCTAATGTCTGGCATTGCAATGTCACACAGCGCTCAGGCAACGACATCACAAGACATCCAGCTTGATACAATATTGCAGGCAATTGATAGCATGGATCCGGCGCAGTTTGCTAAGTTGCTGAGTGATGATTCCAAGTTTAAATTCGGAAATTTCCCTGAAGCTGAAGGCAAAGAAGCTATTCACAAGGCTCAGACCGATTTTTATGGCAGTATTAAAGATCTTAAGCATGAAGTTGTTCAGTCGTGGCAGGATAACTCAGCCATTGTTGCGGAAATGACTGTTACCTATACTCGCAAAGACGGCAGCACGGTAACTTTGCCTGTAACTGATGTCTTTAGAATAAAAGACAATAAACTGACAGGTACGTATATCTATATGGATATTGCACCTCTCTATGCTCCTCAGCAGTAATTAAAGCGCTAGATAGGGTGTGAGCGGAAACGTTGACGGCACCAAATAATGCCTCCTCGTTATGTACATCACTTCTGAAAGATAGTATTACCGCTCTAGCTACACTCTCATCATTCTGCTCAAAAAACAGGCCGTCAAAGACGGCTTGTTTTTTGCAATCTACTCCTCTACAACTTGGCTAACAACCTCTGGAATATCCCACGCACCACCTACCCGGATGGCCCTGCAACGCCCCGTGTCGCCACGTGAGCTTTCCACAAACTCTTTGCCATCCCACATCCATTCCTGATAGCTCCAACAATCTCCTACGCCCCGCCCTTTCATACTCGATGAAATTACACCATTTTCGTAGTAATTTCCGCTTTCGCTCACCAGTTCTGGCGCTGACTGCATGTCGTTACTGATAACAAAGTAAGCTTCCCCTCCGTTGTACGCTGCCATCCAACACGGTGCACTGACTAATGATGAGTGCTGATTAAGCTGTGCGATAGTCCACGGCTCGTCTAATCGCTCATCACTGCAAAACTGGTCTGGGTCTGCAGCTAATATTCGCAATAGCTCTGGTTTTATTCTTGCTTCTTCTTGTGCAGTCAGAGGGCGCAAGCGTTGATCCATCACAGGCGCACGAACAATAACAGGTGCTGCAACGGGCTGCTTAACCGATGCCTCACTTGCTTTTCCCTTGCGAAGAATGGCGCTAGCTGTATTCACACGCCCTTGAGCATCATCCATTTTGAGCAGCACCGCACTTGAGCCAGCCCCTGACAGCACATAATCGTTGCCCTGCTCACGAAAAGTAATAGGCTTATCTTTTTTCAGTGCATCAAGAAATAATGCTAACTGAGCATCACTCATTTGCCAGGACTCGTCCTCGGCCACGCTTAAAGCTCCCACCGCACGACCGGCAATGATGAGCTCAACTGGTGGAGTTGCCTGCCAAGGTTCATCGTAGAAATGCGCCAGCATGACTCTATTCGTAACTGACGTTCCCCTACCCGCCTGTCGAGTCAGTAACACTGTTGCCCCGTACTCATCATCGTATTCTGCATAACCTGCCGCGCGGCAGGTTAGCGTGTTATCACAGGTCAAATCCCAATCTTTATGAGAGAAGTTCACTGCTGTGCTATCTGCCACAGCACTTCCTACACAGAAGAACAGCGCCATCAAGGCTGCTGGCGCTGCAAAAAATGCAGCATACGATTTTTTTTGTTGATCCATATTACTCTAGCTCCTGCCGTTATTCTTAACCATGGCTATCCAACCCTATGTTATTCGGGTTACCGATCACCCGATAACTCTACATACTAAACATTTGAAAACATACATATTAATGGCTTACCTGCTCGTCGCCAAATATCAACACAATACTTAAAATATGTAAAAATAAATCCTAAAGTATTTTACTAATGGCAGACTCATATAACTCCTCATTTTCTTAAAAGATGTTGTTACACCTTAATTTCAGAAAACAAGGGTTTTATATCTTATTTGCGATTTTCATGAGTATTTTATTGTTGTATGCACCAGCACATTAAGGACAGCACACAAGTCACTGCATACGCCATCAAATGAGAAAGCCAATAGCACTATTAATCACTAAGGACCATGCTTACATAGACTACAGAGAACCTACGTTTATATCGCGGCACTTAGCAAACAACCACAAATAACACTCAGCACAAGCACAAGGGGACAGTCTCGTGAAGAAAACATTATTTGCCGTGAGCATGCTCATGGGCGCTTCTTCTATTGCACATGCAGAAACCTCCGTAACCCTATACGGCACTATAGACACCGGTATTGGTTTCCAGTCTTTCAAAAACAGAGATGACGGTGTCAAAGCCTCTCAGACCGGCCTGTTTAATGGTGTATGGTCCAGTAGTGCCTGGGGCCTGAAAGGCAGTGAAGACCTAGGCGATGGTTTACGAGCCATCTTTAAACTGGAAAGCGGCTTTAATGTGCTAACTGGCACATCGTCTAGTGATCGCTTATTTAAAACCACCACACTAGGTCTAAGCAGTGATGACTGGGGTAGCCTGAGTTTCGGTCGCGTTGGCAATGCCATTCAAGACTATGCCAGTTATATTGCTGGCCCAGACGATGAAGAAAATCTGTCTGATATTACCAATACATTTAGTGCTGCCGGCTCCAATAAAGCTGACAACACGATGGTTTATAAATCGCCTACATTCAATGGCTTAGATTTCTCTATTGGTTATTCTTTTAATACAAAAGGCCAACAAAGTTGGAATAGTAGCGAGAATACTAAACTCATCACCTCTGCCATCGGCTATTCCAATGGCCCTCTGAATCTGTCTTTGGGATACGACCGTTTGCAGTCAAAAGATTGGGCTAAAAAAGTACACTCTTGGGTACTGATCGGCGGTTACGATTTCAGTGCGTTGCAACTTGGTGTGGCGGTGGGTCAGGATATTAATGGCCGACAATCAGGGTTTGGCTCTTATGCACCCTCTTCCTCGTTCAGGTTTTGGAACTCTGGCTACACCAAAGATTTCAAAACCACCAGCTTCACAATCAACGCAACAGTACCTATCACTCCGGCTTCTAGTGCAATGTTGGGTTGGAGTATTTCGCGTGCAAGCAGCACCTTTAACGACACTCACAATCTAGACAAACGCCAGCAGAATATTTTTAGCGCCGGCTATTCCTACAATCTGTCCAAGCGCACAACGCTTTACGCTTTAGCGGGTTATGCCACAGGCTTTGCCTTCCAAAACGTTAGAGGCCAGCAAGCCATTGTAGGGTTGGATCATAGCTTCTGACCGTCATTGCTTCATGTGTTTCGGGTCTGACATAACAACAAATTAGCCCCACCTCACGTTCAGGAGTTGGCTGTAATGAGTACACATCAAACTGGATTTTCCCGTAGGGATTTCATCAAGCTAGGTACGGTAGGTGGCATAACCCTACTGCTGGGTCGTTTACCTACCGCCCATGCACTGGAGGTTAACTCTGGCGCTAGCTCTACCGACTGGATTGGCCGCGACGGTAAAGCTAAATTTCGCTGGGACGCCATACGTAAAGTAACAGGCCAAAAGAACTTTTCTTTTGACTTCCGCTCTGGTGATTTACCAGGTTGGCCTCAACAGCAAGGTTATGCCTTTATGTTGAAAGCCAACGATGCCGAACATCGCTTTGAAGGCGTGGACATTTCTATCTTGGGCGATGACTTACAACCTGATAGGCTACTGCTTCAAAAAGATTTGGCTGAACATGGTCTAGAAGCCCCTAAAAGCATGGGTAAAGGCTTCTATGGTGAACATATCCTATTGCCCGTAGGCGAAACAGCGCCGCTTTTAGGCCACCCTGTTGCGATTCTCTTCTACAAAGACTACGACCGTTTCCAAGCAGCCAAACGTAAGCTGCGTTTTGACACTACCGTCGTCAAATACGGCGAGTTTACTGGCCCCAAACCACCGGCTAATTACGGTGCTGGCCGCTTTGTGCGTATAGGCGGGGAAACCCCCTATGATCCGCCGAAATTTGCGCCATTCCAGAATGGTTCGCTAAAAGGTGGCTTCCATGGCAATGACGTAGTCTGGCCGCCGTTCAAACCTGATAATGCGCTTTTTGTTCCGGAAGTCATTAAACGCAAACGTGGCAGTGGCTTTGAAGACTCCTTGCATGCGTCCAGCTTAGATCCTACGGTGCCAGAGCAAGCGATGGATGCGGCCATGATCATTGCCGAAGATATAGAACAAGCGCGTCATAACCCTGACAAAATCGTGCTAGAGCGTCATGGCTTTTCACAGTCTATAGACCCCTGTGCCATGGAGCCCGATAACTGTACTGCTTGGTACGACGCAGACACTCGCAGCCTGCATATTATGACTGCCACGCAATCGCCAGCAGGGGTGGCCAGTGCAGCAGCAGCGATGGTGAAAGACAATACTCAAGTTCCGGTAGAACGCATCATCCTGCTGACTGGTTCCACAGTAGGTTATGGCTCCAAGGATTATTCCGTATTCCCCTACTACGCCATTGCAGCCTGTTTATACAGCGGCGGTATCCCCGTTCGAGTTGCCAATGACCGCTACGAGCAGTTCCAGTTGGGCATGAAGCGCCACTCTATTGCGATGGACGTTACTATTACGGCCGATCGCAAAACTGGTCAGTTTGAAATTCTAAAAGGTTTCTATAACTGCAACGGCGGCGGTAGAGAAAACCTGTCAGTAGCCGTTTCGCACGTTGCTGCTCGTGGCGCACAATCCGTCTATTACTTCCCCAAGTCTGACTTGGCAACCGTGGCGATGGCTACGCAGGCAGTAGAGGCTGGCTCTATGCGTGGCTTTGGTTCGTTGCAATCCATGTCCATCACTGAAGTCATGGTGGATGAACTTGCTAACGAACTGGGCATAGATCCCATCGAGCTGCGCCGTCGTAATGCGTTGCGTGAAGGCGCACAGAATACACAAGGTGGTGTACAAGCTGGTGACCCTCGTATCGAAGAAATGTTGGATCTAGCTGCCAAACACCCTTTATGGGCCAATCGTGATACAGCCAAGACCGAGTTTGAAGCCGCTAACCCTGGTAAGCGTTATGGCGTAGGTTTTGCGCAAGTGCAGCAGGTCTACGGTTCCAGTGGCGACCCGAGTTTATTGGTGCTGGAGTTCGACAGCGACGGCAAATTAAACATGCGACATTGCGCCCAAGAAATTGGTACTGGCGCAACCACTGCACAACAGGTCATGGTGTGGCAGGCCTTGGGTAAAGCGCCTGACCACGTTGAATTTGGCGTCACCGAATTCCCAGAGTTGCCCCTTACTAGTGAATGGGCCGACCAGAAACTGCAAGATGAGTACTCTAAAAAAGATCCTTACTGGGTGCCCTCCATCATCCCTGACATGAGCTCGTCGTCCAGCGTGTATTACATTGGCTTTGCGACACGCCAAGCGGCACGTTTCTTGTTGGAATTCACCCTCTGGCCAGCCGCACAAGCTATCTGGAGCCAAGGTGCGGGTGGCGGTGCCATTTCCAGTTTCAATGTGCAGTTTTCCGACTTACGCATTGGGCCTGACGGCTTAGGCGGCGCTGGTATGAAACCTATTCCCTTCGAGCAGCTTGCTAGCAAGGCGCACGAAATGGGATTGATCACAGGCGTAGCGCTACATACTTTCAGTCGTTGGGAATGGGCGCGTGCCGAGTTCGATATTCCTGGTGTGGGTGTACGCACGTTGCCTATAGATGCTTTGGCGATACGTTATGGTGACGGTGCCCCTGAATCACTGAAACAGCGGATGACAACCGCTGGCTACGACTTCATCAAACGTAATAGCGCCACCTACCCTCCTACCCAACGCAGTAGCGCTGGCCCAACCACCTACACACCTGCCGCTTACATCGTAGAACTAAATGTGAACACCTTCACCGGACAGGTTGAAGTCATGAATCACCACTCTCTGATGGATCCCGGCACGATGATTGTTCCAGAGCTGGTTTCTGGCCAGCTTCAAGGTGGTGCTGCCATGGGTATAGGTCATGCGCTGATGGAAGAGTTGCCACTGTATGAAGATGGCCCCGGTAACGGTACATGGAACTTCAATCGCTACACACTTCCTCGCGCTAAAGATGTAGCCGTATGGAAGCAAACGGCCGATTACCTCCCCCCCTTGTCTGAAACGTCTCCACCTAAAGGGATGGCTGAACTGGGCATGATCCCTGTGGTTGCAGCGATCAGCAATGCCATTACACATGCGGTAGACAAACGTTTTTACGAATTCCCTATTACTCCTAAAAAAATCAAGGAAGCCTTAGCATGAGCTTAGAAAAACAACCTCTCACGCTCACGATCAACGGCAAAACCATTGGTCCAGTGGATGTTCCACTGGATATGCCCATGATCGACTTTCTGCATGAGCACTTAAACCTCACTGGCACCCGCTTTGGTTGCGGCCAAGGCATTTGTCATGCCTGTACCATCGTAGAAAACCACCCAGATGGCTCTACCACCGAGAGCCGTACCTGTGTGTTTAGTGCCCACTACTTCAATAACAAGTCCATCACGACTATTGAAGGCCAAGCCAAGTACGACAAACTGGGTAAGGTAGAAGCCTTAACACCCATACAGCAAGCCTTTATTGATCACTTTTCGTTCCAGTGTGGCTACTGCACACCCGGTTTTGTGGCTGGGGCCACGGTGTTTTTAGATGGTCTCAAACGCAAACCCGTACAACGCGTCAATCTGGAAAGTGCCATCGAAGAAGCCTTAAACGACCACATCTGTCGTTGCACAGGCTATGTACGTTACTACGAAGCCGTCAAGGAAGTTGCCCTAGCAACGCCTGGCTGTGTGATCGACTAAGGAGGCAACATGCTACGTAAAGTAATCATTACCGTGATTCTGGTGGCTGTGGTGGTCTGTATCGCCATCTTGCTAGGTGCTTTTCGCAGCACCAGCGTTGCCCCCGGCGTCGATAAACCACTCAGCGCTGACGAGATGCAGCAGTTAATCCCTCGTGGGCGCGAGCTAGCTATGGCGGGTGACTGTTTTGGCTGTCACTCCCAACCGCAAGGCCCTAAAGCCGCAGGCGGTGTGGCCATTGGCACGCCCTTTGGTACCCTGTACTCCACCAACATCACCCCTGACCCCACCTACGGTATAGGCAAGTACACACGTGCGGATTTCCACCGCGCACTGAAGGATGGCGTTGCCCCCAAAGGCAACTTGTACCCTGCTATGCCGTACATCTTCACGCACATTACAACGCCCGAAGATATTGATGCACTGTATGCCTACTTGATGAGCATTCCGCCTATTGCTGTACCCAACAAAAGCAATAGTGGTGCTTTCTCGTTGCCAGTGCGCCCGTTCATGAACTTCTGGAATCTGTTGAACTTCCCTGATCGTAGTGTCCCCGAGAACCCAGAGCGTTCAGCACAATGGTTACGTGGTGCGTACTTGGTACAAGGTGTAGGCCACTGTGCAAGCTGTCACACCCCTCAAAACTTTATGATGGGCGTGGATTTCTCACGTGACTTACAAGGTGGTGAGATCAATGGCTGGGCTATTCCTAACATCACGGCTAGCTCCTTAGCTAAGCATGGCTTTGATGTAGCCACGCTCACACAGTACTTAAGCACAGGTATGGCACCGCAAGGCACCTCTTTTGCGGACATGCATACAGTCACGCACTTCTCGACTAGCGCGATGAAAGTAGACGACGTAGAAGCAGTTGCTACCTACTTGCTCACGGATGCTAACGGTTCAATTCCTCCTGCAGCATCGGCTCCAACGCCCTTACCTGAGGCTGAAAACCCCGCTGCTGACAGCAATATGGCCATCGGCAGACGCACCTACTTAGCTGCTTGTGCGGGTTGTCACGGCAGTAAGGGGGAAGGCATCCCTAATGTAGCGCCTGCCATGTACGGCAATGCCACATTGGCGATGGACAGTGCTCAGAACCTGATACGTGTGGTGCTAAACGGTATTCCTACCCAGACATTCACGGGTAATCAGCGCATGTACGCTATGCCTCCGTTTGCTCACGAACTCAGCGACGAAGAAATCGCCGATTTGTCTACGTGGATGCGTGCTCAGTGGGGTGGTCAAGCTACCGCTGTCACGCCCAGCCAAGTAAGTAGTATCGCTGGTTCAGTTCGTTAACGTCCTCAGCAACGAGCAAGACTAAAGAAAAGGCCGCCCAGTTTGGGTGGCCTTTTCTTCTTAATAATGCGGTAGGTTCACGCTTTTCGCCCACTTCAGAAAGGCAATCAACTTACGTCGCCATACCGCTTTGCTTTGTAGAAATAGTCGCATTCAACACACCACGCTCGTTAGTACTTGGCGCTGTTTTCTACTGCCACCAGACCGCTACGCGTCTCGTGCAATGACTACGAAATAAGTCAGTAGATGACTTATTTCACAGCCCGAAAACAAACATTGTTGAATGCATTCTAGGTAGAGACCACCTACAACCAAACCATTTAAAGTTGATGGCTATATAACCAGTTTGAAAATTAGCATATAGCTGGAAATGGCTCTGCACGCTGATTTTTACCGTGCCTCATTAGATGAACGGGCCTAAGGTCTCTGCCTTCTGCCCCACCAAGCGTTACTGCTCGTCGCTTGAGCCCTTATCATCAGTCTGCTCTGATAGCAGTGCCACCGCTTTCTCTACAAAGGCTTCAGGCACCTGCAAACGCACTCCACCCAACGCATCTGAGTAAAGCCATTGCATGTTAATGGTATGTTCGTCGGCTAAAAAAACCGGAATACCTTCGGACTCTAACAACGCACGTGCCACATGCGCTTCGTAGGGAAAACTGTATCGGCAAATAGTCACTAACATAAAACCTCCTGAGAGTAAGCGCTCCTTAGGCTCTGTACAGTCCAAAGCGTGGTTACTTTTTGCGCTTAGCGCAACATCCAGTCAGCTACATGCACCGCATGTAATTGCGTCGTATCAAACAACGGAATATCTACGTGTTGAGGCTCTATCAGCAGCGATATTTCTGTGCATCCAAGAATGACAGCCTCGGCCCCATTTTCAACCAACCTATTGATAATCTCAATGTAGGCAGCTCGTGAGTCGGCATCAATACGCCCCAAACACAGCTCATCATAGATGATGCGATGCACGGTATCGCGGTCTTCCGTATCCGGTGTTAGCACTGTAAGGCCATGCTTATCTTCCAGCCTAGCACGGTAGAAGTCCTGTTCCATCGTAAAGCGAGTACCGAGTAAACCAACGGTTGATATACCAGCGCGTTTGATCGCTTCAGCAGTAGGATCAGCAATATGCAGCAACGGAACACGGGTTGCGCTTTCTATGGCCAACGCCACCTTATGCATCGTGTTCGTACAAAGCACCAAACCCTCAGCGCCAGCTGTTTCCAGTCGTTGAGCAACATCAGCCAATAATCGTCCAGCTTGTTCCCATTGCCCTGCATGCTGCAATGCTTCCACTTCCTGAAAATCCACGCTGTAGAGCACGATTTTTGCAGAATGCAGGCCACCCAAACGCTGCTTAATGGTTTCGTTAATCTGTCTATAGTAAGGAATAGTTGACTCCCAACTCATCCCCCCAATCAACCCAATAGTTTTCATACATGCTTCCTTAAAGTCTGTGCTTAATCGTCGTGACGTAGAGCTGAAATAGTAGTGTACTTTTTAGCAAAGCTTCACTTTTCTCTGCCGCTTGTTACCATAGCTACTTTCCTAGCCAAACCTCGTTGGTGCTCTGCTTATGTCCTCTACCCCACTAACTATTTTGCATACCTCTGACTGGCACTTGGGACGGTCACTGTATGGCAAGAAACGCTATCAGGAGTTTGAGGATTTTCTAAACTGGATGTTGACGCAGTTACATGAGCAACAGGTAGATGTATTGCTGATTGCTGGGGATATTTTTGATACCACTACCCCCAGTAACAAAGCCCAAGAGCTGTACTACCATTTTCTACAGCAGGTAGCTCAGTCACCTTGCCGTCATGTGGTGATTATTGCGGGCAACCACGACTCACCATCTTTTCTAGAAGCGCCCAAATCGCTGCTGAAAGCGCTGAACATTCATGTAGTAGGTAGCCCTAGCGCTACGCTAGAAGACGATGTATTGGTGCTCTTTGATGAGCATAAGCAGGCTGAACTGATTGTGTGCGCCGTACCGTATTTGCGCGACAAAGATATTCGCTCCACACAAGCCGGTGAAAGCCCTGACGAGAAAAACCAGCAGCTATTACAAAATATTCATGCGCATTATCAGGCTATCGCTGCACAGGCCGAGCAAACTCAAGCTCAATATGCCTCACGTCCCCCCATTATTGCTACCGGACACCTCTTTGCAACGGGTGGGCAAACGGTAGATGGTGATGGTGTACGTGAGTTGTATGTGGGCTCGTTAAACCGTGTTCCGGCCTCGGCCTTTTCGCCGGTGTTTTTGTATGTAGCACTAGGCCACTTACATGTGCCGCAGATGGTGGCGCAAGACCCCCGCATTCGCTATAGCGGCTCGCCATTGCCTATGGGCTTTGGCGAAGCCAGTCAACAAAAGTCGTTGTGCTTGGTACGCTTACAAGATCATCACGTAGAACTATCTTTACTACCCATTCCGGTGTTTCAAAAGCTAGTGTCTATACGCGGGGGCTGGCCGCATATACAGTACACCCTACAACAGCTTTCAACGGAACCAGAAGCGGTATGGGTGGAAATTATCTATGACGGTGAAGAGCTGATTGGTAATTTGCGTGAACGCATAGACCAAGCCATTGAAGGATCAGCCGTTGATGTATTACGCGTTCAAAACCAGCGTGTGATTGAGCGCTTATTACAACGCACCCATCAAACTGAAACCTTAGAAGAAATGAGCGTGACGGAAGTTTTTGAGCGCTGTTTAACAGCGCATGAAATCCCTGAGGAACAGCGCCCCCTGCTGCGGGAACACTACCAGCATATAGTGCAAGCGCTAGAAGAAAACGATAACCACAGCGCGTAAGGCCTAGTCATGCGAATTCTACATATACATTTTCAGAACCTGAACTCGCTGGTGGGTGAGTGGCGTATAGACCTTACCGATCCTGCCTATGAAAGCAGCGGTATTTTTGCCATTACCGGGCCTACTGGCGCTGGCAAAACCACGCTATTAGACGCTATTTGTTTAGCCTTATATGGCCAAACCCCTAGGCTAGGAAAGCTAAGCAAAAGCAGTAATGAAATACTGTCACGCCAAACAGGTGAATGCTTTGCCGAAGTCACCTTTGAGTGCTCACAAGGGGTATTTAGATGCCATTGGAGCCAGCACCGCTCTCGTCGTAAAGCCGATGGAGAATTACAGACACCCAAGCATGAGATTGCCAATGCCCAAACCGGTGCTATTTTGGCGTCTAACTTACGCGGTGTGGCTGAGCAGGTAGAAACGCTGTCCGGTATGGACTTTGAACGTTTTACGCGTTCTATGATGCTGGCACAAGGCCAGTTTGCCGCGTTCTTACAAGCCCCCCCAGATGAACGTGCCCCTATTTTGGAGCAAATCACTGGCACCGAAATTTACAGCCAAATATCTATTCGTGTGCACGAGGCACGTGGCCAAGCACAGCGTGAGTTAGAGCAATTACAAAGCAGCGTATCTGGCCTACAAATTTTAAGTGCCGATGAAGAGGTTGAACTTAAGCAAGAACACAAAAACGCTCAGCAACAAGCTGGAATTCTTGAACAACAGTTGCTACACACACGGCAGCAGTTGCAATGGCGTGTAGGGCTAGAAACCCTAGAAACTGAACTGACTCAATTGGCTGAGTCAAAACTACAGCTAGAGCAACGCACTACTGCCTTCGCCCCCCAACAGCAAACACTGCAGCAAGCGCAACGCGCGCTGGCACTACACGCAGGCTATACCGCACTGAGCAGCCAACGCGAGCAACAACAGGCTATTACCCAAGAGCTAACGCAACGACAACAACAACTGCCTGACCTCAATGCTCAATTAGCACAGGCTACTGCTACGCTAGAAGCTGCTAAAAAACAATACACGGAAGCCAGTGCGGCACAGCATAAAGCCTTGCCTGAATTACATCAGGTACGTGAGATGGATACTCAACTCCGTGAACGCCAGACTACCCTAGCGCGTGAACAAGCAACGCTCACTGAGCAACAGCAGCAGCATAAAAACTTGCTGGATAAACAGCAGGCACTCACCAACACACAAACACAACAACGTGAGCAACAGCAAACGCTCGCCACACAACAAGAACAAAGTCAGTGTGATGAGGCCTTAATTGGCGAGCTCGCTGGTTTAAAAAGCCGCTTGGATGCACTGACTACACAGCTACGCTTACATCAACAGGCCAAGCAACAGGTGGAGTCTGCCCACACCGAAGTACAGCAACACAAAACGACGGTAGCAGCACAACACGAAGCCTACTTTCGCTCGCAAGAACGAGTTGAACACAGCGCTAAGCTCCTTGCTACTCAAGAACAGCAGTGGCAAATCGCTTTAGCTGGCCACACTCTGGCTGACTGGCAACAGCAATTGGCCACCAGCAAAGCACATCAACAAAGTTACGTCACCATTTTGCAATGGCTAAGCAAACAAAACAACTTGGCGCAACGCCAACACAGCCTGCAAAATGAACACGCTTTGCAGCAGCAGGCCTTAAGTCAGTCACACATACTCTCGCAACAGCTTGCTCAACAAGTCACGGAGCAGGAAGAGCACCATGCTTTGCAGCTCAAACAGCAGCAGCTGCAACAACAATTGCTTTCCCTAGAGACTGCACGTACTCAACTACACGATGGTGAGCCCTGCCCCTTATGTGGCGCGACCGAACACCCCTATGCAGTCCAGTCGCCCACGATAGATGACAGCCTAGGCTCGGCCATTGCTGCTACTGAGCAGCGCATGCGCGATTTACGTCAACAACATACTGATCAACGTATACTCGCCAGCCAGCTACAAGAAAAAACACATCATGCTACCCAGTTGCTGGCGCAGATTACTGAACAGCAACAGGAAATCATGGCTCAGATTACTGAGCTAGCACACAGTTTGGCCTTACAGGAGTTGCCTGAATTCACAATAGCCGCATTCCAAACCTTGCAACTGGCTCACACGCAGAACTTGGCTGAGCTTTCTCATAAAGTTACTCATCTGGAACAGTTGCAGGCCCAGCTTATGGAACAGCAAAAACACCATGATCTGGCTAGTCAGGAACGCACCCAACACAGCCACGCCAAAGATCTAGCAGAAAAAGAATATACCTACGCACAAACGCGCCTGACTGAAGCCAATACCAACGCTGCGGCACTACAGGCAGAGCAACAGCAGATTCAACACCACTTGCTTACAGAATTGCAGCCTTATGGCATTCACGAGTTGGATAGCGACCCAACCGCCTTAGAAAGCCTGTACCTGCAACTACACCAACGCCGCACACAACGGATGGAGCGCAATCATGCCGTACAAACGCTTAGCCAATCCATTCAAGCAACCGACATACAATTGCAAGAGCTATCCTCACAGCTAAACACAGTGTGGCGCACGCAGGAACAGCAACAAGCTCATGTCAAAACATTGGCTGATGCCCTGCAAGCCTTGCGCGAGAAACGTCAGGCACTGTTTGGCGAGCAGCAGCCTGATCAGGTAGAGACAGCTCTACTGGCAGCGTTAAACAGTGCACAATACGAGCAAGAAGTCCAACAACAGCATTGGCGTACCGCACAGCACAACCTGCACACACAGCAGCAGCGTATTGAGGAACTGAGTCAAAAAACGCAACAACTGGCTCCTGCCCTTGAGCTCGCTACCCAAGAGTTTATAAGACGCTGCCAAGCACAAGGCTTTGAAGATGAAGCCAGCTTCTTAGCGGTGCTGTTGCCTGAACACGAACGTCAACGTCTAGAGCAGCAGGCACAAGCACTGTACGAGGAAACCACAGCCCTGCACAGCCTGATACGCAATAAGCAGCAACAGCTAGAACGTGAGAAAATTCGTGCACTCAGCACTGAGTCTATACAAACCTTACAAGCCCAAGAACACGATACTCAGTCGCAGTTACAACAACTGCAACAACGCTTGGGGGCGCTGAACAATAGATTAGAGAGCCATCAAAAGAATCTACTGCAACAAGCACAGCAATTGGAACAAATACGTACACAGCAGCAACGTTGCGAACACTGGTCTATGCTGCACGATCTTATAGGTTCTTCAGACGGTAAAAAATACCGTAACTTTGCCCAAGGCTTAACCTTTGAGATTATGGTGGCACATGCTAACGAGCAGCTACAAAAGATGAGCAGTCGTTATGTGCTGATACGCGATGTGCAGCAACCCTTGGAATTAAACGTGATCGATAACGATCAAGCAGGCGAAGTACGGTCCACCAAAAACCTATCCGGTGGAGAAAGCTTTATCGTGAGTTTGGCCTTAGCTCTGGGGCTGTCTAACATGGCCAGTCACCGTATACGTGTGGACTCACTGTTCTTGGATGAAGGCTTTGGTACCTTAGATGAAGACGCTTTGGATGTGGCTTTGGAAACCCTGTCTGAGCTGCAACAACACGGTAAGCTCATTGGTATCATTTCGCACGTAACCGTGCTTAAAGAACGCATTAGCACACAGATTCAAGTGCTGCCCCAATCGGGTGGCCGCAGCCGTTTGGTAGGCCCAGGTTGTGAGGCCGTTACGCGCTAGTACCTCATAGAAATCGCCATACTAGTTCTTTCTATCTAGTCAGGATGGCGACTTCTTTCTCTAGGGCTTTTTGCCTATACTCAACAGTACTGTCTGAACTGCTTTTACTAGAGGAGCTTCACCATGAATCGCCAAGAGCTAACCCAAGAAATTTTGCTCGCCAAACGTCGCCATAAGCTAAGTTGGCAACAGCTGGCTGACATTATTGGCCACAGCAAAGAATGGTCTACAGCCGCCCTACTTGGGCAAATGACGCTCAATGAAAAACAAGCTCAGGCGGTAGTGGCGGCGCTAGAACTACCCGATGAAGCGGTAGAACTGCTGCAAATCGTGCCTTACAAAGGTTCTTTACCTACCTCTGTCCCTACAGACCCGCTGATTTACCGCTTTTACGAGCTAATCAACGTGTACGGCACCACCTTTAAAGAGCTAATCCACGAAGAGTTTGGTGATGGCATCATGAGCGCCATCGACTTCAACATGGATTTATCACGCCAGCCCGACCCGAATGGCGACCGCGTGAAAATCACCATGAGCGGCAAATTTTTGCCCTATAAAACCTACTAAGACCGCAACGCTAAGCGTCACAGGCGTGGCGCTTTTTCTTTCTGCTTTAGAGCAAGTAGGGTTCAGACTGCGGCTGGCTAAACACTGCCTTGAGATCTTGTTGAAACGCCTGCAACGCCTCATCATCACGTTCGGTCACTCTATTGACCACCGTGTGTAAAGTCACGTCGTAATGCATTTGCGCCGGATTTAAGGCACGCATTAACCCCTGCTGCACATACTCTTCCCCTACCTCTTGCGGCAAATAACCTAAATGCTCGCCTGACATCACCAGAATGGCGACAGCCTCCATGTTATTAGCCGTCGCTCTAATGTTTTGCTGTGGCACTTGCAAGTGCGCCTTAGGTGGCGTGTAGCCCCGGCTCACCCATGAATAGTTAATCGCGTCATTTACATCCACCTTTCCCGCATGCTCAAACAGTGCATGACCACGACCGCAATAAGCTACCTGTTTTTCGCTTAGCAAGGTGGTGTAACGCAAGTTTTGCGTACGGCGTAAAAAATACCCAATCGCCAAGTGCAGCCTGCCATACAGCAGCATCTCTTCTTGTTGGTCAGGCGAATGTATGCAGAAATTCAACCGTACGGCTTCGTCGCGCTTTCTAAATTTGGCCACTACTTGGCTTAAACGCCAACTATCACTACGAGATAGGTGGCCAATCAATCCTACGTTTAATTGGCCAATGAGTTTTTTCTCTAAGTGCTGGGTTTCTACCGCAAACTCGCTCAGGTTTGTCAGCAAACGACGCGCCAAATTGGTAAACCGCTCCCCTTTAGCGGTGAGCCTAAAGCCGGTGCGACCACGCTCACAAAGCTTAAAACCCAATCGCACCTCTAAGGTCGCTAACTGCGTGCTAATGGTGGACTGACTAATACCCAAACGCTCCTGCGCCGCTGAAATACCATTGGCATCAACAATAGCCAAGAACACCCGTATCAGTCGTAAATCCAAATCTCTTACATTGACCAACATAGTAAAAACCCTAATATTGAAACCATTACATTGATAAACATCAATGTACCAATTCACAGCTTCTCATGGTAGCCCCCTGCTCTACGATTTACTCTGGTAGCCATCACATTTGTTTTAATTTTTAGGAGCACTCGGTTATGACTACCTTCAATCAACCTCTTAGCGGTAACGATATGCCACGCTCTGGCGGCATCGCCACCATGATGCGTCTGCCCTATGTGCAAAGCACAGAAGGTCTAGATGTGGCCTTCACAGGTATCCCGCTAGATATTGGTACGTCCAACCGTTCTGGCACACGCTTTGGTGCCAAAGCCATTCGCTTTGAATCCTCATTGCTGCGCCCCTATAACATGGCGACGCGTGCCGCCCCCTTTGATAGCTTGCAAGTGGCTGACGTAGGCGATATCGCAATCAACCCTTACGACCTAAAAGATTCTGTACGTTTGATTGAAGAAGGCTACAGCAAGCTTATTGCTTCTGGCTGTAAGCTGATCGCCTTAGGTGGCGATCACACAATGACATTGCCTATTTTGCGCGCCATTAAAAAGAAATACGGCAAAGTAGGTTTGGTACACATCGATGCTCACGCCGATGTAAACGACACCATGAATGGTGAAAAAATTGCTCACGGCACGCCGTTTAGACGTGCTGCTGAAGAAGACCTGTTGGATTGCGATCGAGTGGTGCAAATTGGTTTGCGCGGTACAGGCTATGCCGCAGAAGACTTCGACTGGTGCACCAAACAAGGCTTTACCATCTACCAAGCTCACGAATGCTGGCACCGCACCATGGAACCCATCATGGCTGAAGTACGTGCTCGCTTAGGTGATGGCCCCGTGTACTTCTCCTTTGATATTGACGGCATTGACCCTGCTTACGCTCCAGGCACTGGAACACCAGAAATTGGTGGCTTAACGGTTCCTCAAGCTCTAGAAATCGTGCGTGGTCTGCGTGGCGTCAATCTAATCGGAGCAGACGTCGTAGAAGTTAGCCCACCTTACGACCAAAGCGGTACTACAGCTTTGCTGGGTGCTAACTTGGCCTACGAAATGCTGTGCGTGTTCCCCGGTGTGCATTACGCCACCAAATAATCTTTACTCCTGCATCAATAGAGCTATAACAAGGAGACAACTATGGAAGTCAGTATAGATCTTGGTGTCGTCATTCTGTATGCGCTACTTATCCTGTCCTTTGGCTGGATAGGCATGCGCCGCATACAAAATAAAGACGACTTTTTAGTGGCGGGTAGAAACTTGGGTTCAGGATTCTATACCGGCACCATGGCGGCCACCGTATTAGGCGGGGCTGCCACCATAGGCTCAGTACGTTTAGGCTACCTGTACGGTATTTCAGGGCTTTGGCTCTGTGCCACGCTAGGCTTAGGCATTATGGGCTTGAGCTGGTTGTTGGCTAAACCATTACTGCGTTTGCGCGTGTACACCGTGACCCAAGTGCTAGAGCGCTACTACAGCCCCGCTACTCGTAATGCCAGCGCCGTGATCATGCTGGTTTATGCCTTGATGATTGGCGTCACGTCTACCATTGCTACTGGCACCATTTTGGCAGTGATCTTTGATTTGCCTTTTATCACTGGCATTATTCTGGGCGGTGGTTTGGTTGTGCTGTACGCTACCATCGGCGGTATGTGGTCACTCACGCTGACGGACATGATTCAGTTCATCATCATGACGGTAGGCTTGGTATTTATTTTGCTCCCTGCGTCGGTGTACAACGCTGGTGGCTGGTCTGCCATGACACAGCAATTGCCAGACGCCTTCTTCTCGTTCAGCAACATCGGTTACGACACTATTCTGACCTATTTCCTCATCTACTTTTTAGGTGTGTTTATTGGTCAAGATATTTGGCAGCGTGTATTTACCGCACGCAGTGAAAACGTCGCCAAACGTGCAGGCATGCTTAGCGGGTTGTACTGCATTTTGTATGGTATCGCCATGGCCGTGATTGGTATGGCTGCCAGACTGGTACTGCCTGAACTAGATGCCCCTGACACCGCCTTTGCAGCCATGATTAACGAAGTATTGCCTGTAGGTTTGCGTGGTCTAGTGATTGCTGCCAGCTTAGCTGCGTTGATGTCTACCGCAAGTGCAGGTTTACTTGCCGCCTCTACAACAGTCGCCCAAGACTTATGGCCACTACTACGCGGCAAACATCACCGTGAAAGTGACTCTGTGACTTTAAACCGTGTATTCACCCTACTCTTCGGTTTACTGATGCTGGCAATCGCTCCTACCATTGGTGATGTGATTAGTGCTCTGACCATGGCCTACAACCTACTGGTTGGCGGTATGTTGATCCCTCTGATTGGTGGGATATTCTGGAAGCGTGCCACGACACGTGGTGCCATTGTGAGCATGGCAACGGGTGCGATTACGGCCTCAATATTTATGTTTAAAGATGGTCTGCTTGCTAATACCCCTATCTATTTCAGTTTGAGCATTGGGCTAATTACCTTTATTGTGTTTAGCCTTACAGACCCTAACCCACGCCGTACCAACGCCGTGCCAACCCCTAGCCCTGTTTCTGGAGAATAATGATTATGCAAAGCTGTAGTGAATATCTGGTTCGACAATTGGAGCATTGGGGAGTTGAACAGGTATTTGGCATCCCCGGCGTGCATACCATTGAGTTGTATAGAGGGTTAGAGAATAGCCGTGTTCGCCACGTCACCCCGCGCCATGAACAAGGCGCAGGGTTCATGGCAGACGGCTATGCCCGAGCTACTGGCAAACCTGGCGTATGCTTTATTATCACTGGCCCAGGCATGAGCAACATCTTGACTGCCATGGGGCAAGCTTTGGCAGACTCTATCCCCATGCTGGTAATTTCCAGCGTGGGGCGACGCGATACCTTGGGTAGTCAACAAGGCAGGCTTCACGAACTCAGTTCGCAGCAAGCCTTGGTAAGTCAAGTAGCACGCTTTAGCCAAACTATTCTGGACCCACAGCAACTGCCTCATGCGTTGGAGCGCGCGATGGCTATCTTTAGCTCAGGAAAACCTGGCCCCGTGCACATAGAGATTCCCATAGATTTGCTCACCGCGCCTCTCAACACACCTCTGCAGGCCTTGCCTACTTTTTATAAAGCAGGCCCTCACCCCGACGCAGTAGCCCAATGCGCACAACTGCTGCAAACGGCCAAACACCCCTTACTGTTAGTTGGTGGCGGCTGCGTGGATAGTGCTGACACTATTCAACGGTTGGCAGAAACGCTGAACGTCCCTACGGTCACTACCATCAATGCCAAAGGGGTATTACCAGGTAGCCTGAATCAGCCACATCCTTTAGATATAGGTGCCAATGCTGCCTTCCCTGCCGTGCGCAAACTGGCAGCACAGGCCGACGTTATTTTGGCACTGGGCACGGAGTTGGGCGAAACCGACTATGACGTAGTGTTTGATGACGGTTTTATTCTACAAGGCAAGCTGATACGCGTTGATATAGATGCTTCACAATTAGTGGGTAACCAACGCCCTCATATTGCTTTGGTATCCGATTCAGGGGAGTTTGCCCGCGCTCTGCTCGCGCACTTCCCTCGGCCATTACCGCACTCCGGCGCTAACGTCGTGGCAGAGGTACGGGCAGCACTAGCACTAGAATCTACCCCCGCTTTCACGCCTTTCTATCCGCTGTATAAAACGCTAGAACAGCACTTGCCTAACGCTACGTTAGTAGGCGACTCAACGGCTACTGTTTATGCAGGCAACCATATCTGCAACTTGCCTGCGGCGCGTCATTACTTTAATGCCTCCACGGGGTATGGCACGTTGGGCTATGCACTGCCGGCTGCCTTAGGCGCTAAGCTTGGGCGTCCTCATAGCCCTGTGGTTGCCTTGATGGGTGACGGCGGCATCATGTTCACCGTCGCCGAGTTAGCTACGATGGTGGATGAGCAGCTCAATGTTCTGGTATTGATCTGGAACAACACAGGCTACGACGAAATTCGTCGCGCCATGGATAAAGCTTCCGTCGCCAGAATAGGCGTGAACATTCCACCACCGAACTTCCAAGCGCTTAGCCAAAGCATCGGCGCTGCCTACGAGCATGTACAAACCCCTGCCCAGTTGTCTGAACAACTACAACGCTGGCAGCAAACCGCTCCGCTCATCATAGAAATCGACGCTCACACGTGGATTGAAACGTTGTAAACCTTAACTATGCTGACACTACAAAAGCACTTTATTCAAAACCAATGGGTGGATAGCGCGTCCTCTGAAACGCTAAACCTCTACCACCCTGCAACGGGGCAACTGCATGCGGTACTCACCCGTGGTGATGCCAGCGATGTAGATAAGGCCGTTCAAGCTGCCGCTACCGCTTTTAACTCGTGGAAAGCCTTAAGCGGCGCCAAGCGTGCTCAGTACTTGCTGGCAATCGCCGACCAATTGGAAGAGCGAGCTGACATTCTTGCCGCCGATAGCGTACGTTTCTCTGGCAAGCTACTAAACGAAGCCCAGCTAGACGTGGAAGACGCTGTAGCTTGCTTTAGGTACTACGCCGACTTAGCTACGCAGTTAGATGCTCAACAAGGCCAATTGCGTGACATTCAGACGCCTGGTTTTCAAGCTCACTGTTATCACCAGCCCTTGGGTGTGGTTGCGCTGATTACGCCATGGAATTTCCCTCTGGTTACAGCAGCGTGGAAACTAGCACCCGCCTTGGCAGCCGGTTGTACGGTTGTTTGGAAGCCTTCAGAGCTGATTCCCTTGCCTGAACAACACATTGCTTCCTGCGCCTTGGCGAGCGGTTTGCCGGCCGGTGTTTTGAACCTTGTACAGGGCGATGGCCTACACGTAGGCGCCCCACTCTGCTCACACCCTCTGGTCAATAAAATTTCATTCACAGGCAGCAATAAAGTGGGCGAGGATGTGATGCGTGCTGCAGCACAAGGCACACGCCCCGTATCGTTAGAGCTGGGCGGTAAGTCCCCTATTATCGTGATGGCAGATAGCGATATTGAAAACGCCTGTGACTGGGTATGTAGCGGTATCTTCAGCAATAGCGGGCAAATGTGTTCTGCTACCTCGCGCCTACTGGTACATAGCAGCATTGCACCGGCTCTGTATGCCGCGCTGAAACAGCGTGCCAATGACGTTGTACTGGGCGATCCTGCACTGCCAACTAGCACCTTAGCCCCACTCATCAGCGCTACACAGCAAAAACAGGTACAGGCATTTCAGACCCAAGGCTTACAAGATGGCCTCGTAGACTTGTTGGCTTCAGTACCTATTACGGTGCCTGAAGAAGGCTTCTATGTACGCCCTAGTATCTTTCTGAACGTACCTAGTGAGCACGACCTATGGCAAAAAGAAGTGTTTGGGCCGGTTCTGTGCGTACAAGAGTTTGATGAAGTCGATCAGGCTATTGATCTGGCAAACCAACAGCACTTCGGTTTAGCTGCAACGGTGATTTCCGCTGATCAAGAAAACGCACACAACATTGCCCAGCAATTGGTCAGTGGCGTGACATGGATCAATAGCCATCAGTTTGTACCCGCAGCAGGCTCTTGGGGCGGCTACAAACGTAGCGGCATAGGTAGAGAGCTAGGTCCATGGGGACTAGCTGCATACCAAAGCATCAGCCATATTTACAGCCCGGTGCAATAAGCTTTTTCCCATAAAAAACCGCCTCGTTATGAGGCGGTTTTTTGTTATCTGCGCAAGCTACTACTTACCAACCTGCAGGCAAATACCCAAACAGCGACGCAATCGCATAGGCCGCACTACACAGGTACAACACCACAATGCTAACTTGCAAAATAGGATGAGTAATCCAACCACATTGCCATGCTGGTGTAATGTCACCTCGTTTACGAGCACCGCGCAACATCAAAATAGGCATGATGGACAGCACGACGCCACTGAACGTACCTGCGATGTACAGTGCGTTCACAAACGATACCAGACCACTGTACGCCATGATGAATGGTGGCAAGGTCACAATCATCAGTACGATAAAACGATGCTTAGCAGGGGCTCTGTCTTCTTCACCCAAGTTGAACTTGTCGAAAATGTTAGTGAAGAAACTACCACCTAACCCCCAGTACGAGGTCAACATTGCACACAACGCAAAAATGTTAGCTGAGAAGAATGCCCACTCACCCAAGGCTTGACCCCAGTTGATGGTGGCTACGTCAGAGATGTTGTCCAAACCGTTCAGAGTGATGACCGAAAACGGTACCAATGCCAGCAGAATGAAGGTAATCAACATACCCGTCATTACCGCTTTAGGCAGTTTTTCTGGTTTGTCCGTAAACCCTCTGGCCATTTCCGGCACGATGTACTGAGCAGAAAAACAAAATACCGCTACGTTAAACACGGGGATCATATATTTCCACTCACCATCCATCGCACGTGCAATGTCGGTGTACTCGTGCAAGGCTGTTGCTACGATCAGTACTGTCAGCATGGTCACCATACCAATACTGATGTATTTTTCACCTCTACCAATGGCTTTCAAGCCCAGGTACAACACCCCTGCAGCAGGAATGAAGAAGAGCACGCTGCCCAACATGGGAGAAATACCCAACAAAGAGGCCAGCAATTTACCGCTACCATCCATGTAGGCAATCAAGGCACCCACTGAGTTCACGCATACGGATGCAAAAATCAGCCACGAGCCGAAGTTACCCACGTAACGTTTAGCCAAGCCACTTAACTGCAAATGCGCCTTGGTGCGCAAGGTAGTTTCGGCGACATACAGCATGGTAATGGTGGTTAAGCACCCTGCCAGAATCAGCCAAAACAACAATGGCATAAAACCAGATTTACGCGATGCATACGCGATAGACAAAACGCCAGCACCAATATTGGTACCTACGATCATTGCCACCCCTTCCAAGAAGGTTAGGGATTTACGTGTAGGAGCTGCCTCTACCGCCGACGACTCGGCAGCAGTTGCTACATTTGTAGACTGCATAACATACCCTCACGATCAGATTGAGCCCAATCAAGACCGATCGCTATCAAGCACGGAGGTTGTCCGTGTATCACTAGGAGAAAGTGCTCACACTACCCAGATGCCAGTCTGCGGTAGGTAAACAAACATAAATCGGTGGGTAAACACGCGCAAAGTGTCCCACGCGATAGGCGAAAATCATCAGTAGCAGCTTGCGCAAAAAGCCTAACTGAAACTTCGCGAGCAGAAATTATTGCCGCGTTTGGCAGGCAAATCAACGTTAACGAGGCACATGGAACTCGTATAACGCCATTTTCCAGACACGAATCATAGCGTTATATACTAAACTAACCACATGAAAACAATAAGAAAATAGATTCCATCATGTTTACAGACAGACCACCTCTAGGGGTTTTCCCCTAGAGATGACCAAACAGCTTATGCAGCAGGTCTATTTAGACATAAATGATCGCGTAAAGTGAAACCGCTGTAGTCTTTACGGAATAATCCTCGCTTCTGCAGAATCGGTACTACATGCTCGATGAAATCCTCAATACTGCTAGGCAACGCTGGCGGCATCAAGTTAAAGCCGTCCGCCCCTTCATTTAAGAACCATTGCTCCATTTGATCAGCAATCACATCCGGTGTACCTACCATGGTGCAGTGCCCGCCCCCAGCCGCTAAACGACCTAACAATTGTCGCACCGTGGGCTGCTCTTTCTCGATAATGCGCAGAATCGTGCCGTATCGCCCTTTAGGGCCTGTAAAGCTTTCTAGGGGTGGTAGATCAGGCACTGGAGCATCCAGCTCCCAGTCCATGCAGTCTTGCCCTACGAACATGCTTAATTGGCGTAATGACGCATCAGCAGGCAGCAATACATCCAACTCTCGCTGCTTGGCCAACACTTCCGCTTGGGTAGACGCAACGTACGTCACTAAACCCGGCATGATGGGCACATCCACAGTCCTACCCGCCGCTTTCACACGCTTTTTAATGTCACGGTAATAAGCTTGCGAGGCGGCTAAGTCGTACGCAACGGCATAGATAGCTTCTGCTTCCAGTGCCGCCAAATTACGCCCTTGTTCGGATGCCCCGGCTTGGAATAGCACTGGATGCCCTTGCGGGGATCGTGGCAACGTTAGCGGGCCATCGACTAAGAAATGATCGCCATGATGGTTAATCTGGTGCACTAGGCTTTCATCGGCATACACACCTGCTTTGTCTATTTTCAACGCAGCATCCGACCAAGAATCCCATAACCGTTTAGTAACTTCGATGAACTCTGCCGCTCGTGCATAACGCCATGCGTGGTCGGGCATAGATTCATGACCATGATTACGTGCCTCGGCATCGTACATAGAGGTCACCACGTTCCAACCTATGCGTCCATTGGAGATATGATCCAACGACGACAACATACGAGCTGCATGAAATGGTGTGTAAAAGGTGCTGGACACGGTCGTAATCAACCCGACGCGTTCCGTCGCAACCGCCAACGCCGACAAGGTGGTCAGCGGTTCTACGAACCAACGAGGGCCATCGGAAACGCTATCGGTATATTGTCCATCAGCAAAGAAAATCGCATCAAACTTACCGCGCTCAGCTAATTGTGCTAACGACTGGTAATAACCGATATCCCCTAACTGATCGACACTTGAATTAGGGTGACGCCAAGCTGCGCGATGGTGCCCGCAACCATAGATAAACAGATTTAAGTGCAATTGGCGCTTCATTAGTTCTTTACCATCCCGCCATCAACAATCAGATTCTGGCCACTTACCGCGCTAGACCACGGCGAGGCAAAGAACAAAGCTGTTTCAGCAAACTCACGTGGTGTGGTAACACGGCGTAAAGGAGTATTAGCCGCAATCAAATCGAACACCGCTTCAGGGGTAGCAGCCGATGCATCGGTAGTACGTAGCAAACCACCAGAGATCATGTTAACCGTAACGCCTTTAGGGCCTAAATCGTTTGCTAGCGTACGCGTTAAGGACAGCAACGCCGCTTTTGCTGCAGTGTAATCGTGGTACGGCACCACAGGGTTTTGGAACAAGTTAGTGCCAATATTCACCACACGACCAAAACGCAGTTTTTCCATGCCTGGCAAGCACGCTTGTACCGTATGTAAAGCACCAGCCACAATGCCTTCCAACTGTTGCTGCATATGCGCCCAGCTAATGGTGTCCGCATGAGGGCGAGCATCTCCATTAAATGAAAACTGAGGCAACGCGTTATTCACAATAGTGGTGACAGGCTGACCAAAATGCAGCGCAGCAGCCGCTACCATGGCTTTTACTTGCTTGGGATCACACACATCTGCTTGCCATGCCAACGCAGTATCGGGATACTCCTGCACCAAAGCTCGCGCTGCGTCTGCGCTTTGGAAGTAGTTCACCACAACCTTGGCACCCTGCTCCAAGAAGGCTCTAGACAACTCAGCGCCCAAACCGCGTGCACCGCCAGTTACCAGCACAACTTGTTGATTCAAGGGAAGAGAAACAACTGCAGACATGAAAAAGCCTCCACTACGGCGCGAGGAGGCTATAGGCTTTATCACTAAAGCTAGAGACATCCCTACGCCAGCATTATCTGGTTCAGGTTATACGGGTATGATCTCAGCATCGCTGTTAGCGAAGCACCCCGCGTCAAGACTAGAAAGATTAGCACACTCTAGTATTTACACAATACACCCCCGCATTATTTGACGGATAAAGCACCATCTACTAAGCTAGCTGCTGTTCCTAGGGGGGCCTTTTAGCGGGCTGAGATTCGGTTATGCCGTAACCCTTTGAACCTGATCCGGGTAATGCCGGCGAAGGGAAGGATAATCATCTCGCACTCTCTCTGTGCCCTCTCCTATTCGCTTGCCTGCCGGTCCCTCCAGATGTTGGAGTCACTGTTACAGGAAGCTGTTTTCGTGTTGTTACCCTCTACTGCCACCCTCTTGTGGCTTATCGCTTTTGCAGCAGTTTTTGCATTAGCCGGTGTGCTCTATGCGCGCCATGCCCGTGAAAGCTTGGAAGATTTCGTGGTCGCACGAAATAGCCAAAGCTCAACAGCCACCATTCTGACCTTACTAGCATCGTCCTTAGGCGCATGGATTTTATTTTCCCCCGCTCAGGCGGCAACCTGGGGCGGTTTGGCTGCAGTCACTGGCTATGCCATTGGTTCCATGTCACCGCGTTTAGCGATGATCCCACTAGGTCAACGTATGCGTGAGCTGATTCCTGAGGGCCATACACTCAGCGAGTTCGTACTGAGCCGCTATGGCAAGCCCATGTATGCACTGACCTTACTTATTATGTTGTTCTACATTTTCATTGCCCTGACAGCGGAGCTCACTGCTATGGCAAAGCTAGTACAACTCATCGCCCCCATACCGCTGTGGGTCACAGCAGGGATCGTACTGATCTCTACGCTGATCTACACCTCATACGGCGGCTTACGTGCCAGCATTTTCACTGACAAGGTGCAAATGCTGATCATTGTTCCAGCGTTAGTCATTTTGGTGGCCTTTGGCTGGCAAGCTATTGGCGGCATCACGCCTACCGTCAATGCATTGCAACAAAGCGCCCCACAATTACTGTCATTCACTGACCCAATGGGGGTTAAAGCAGGTTTAACCTTTTTTGTGGCTATTTTACTGACGGGACTCTTCCATCAAGGTAATTGGCAACGGGTTTATTCCGCTAAAGACACACGCTCCATGCGACGAGGTTTTCTTTTGGGTGGCTTATTGGTAGCTCCCTTTATTTTCGTCATGGGCTTATTTGGCTTGGCTTTCATGGCTTTCACACCCACTGGTGACAGCTCTGTAGCTTTATTCAATGTGATTACACCCGTGTTACCTACGTGGTTCGTTATTGTGCTTATTCCCTTAGGTTTATCCTTGGTAATGAGCAGTGCCGACACCGCAATTAGTGCCATCGCGAGCATCATTGCTGTAGATTTGCAACGGTTACGTCCTAACACGCAAGCTCAAACTTTGAGACAACTATCACGTTGGTTGGTCATCGTGTTGATGGTTCCGGTTTTTATTGCGTCAGCGCAAGGATATAGCGTTTTATACCTTTTCCTTTTAGCTGATCTGTTATGCTCTGCGGCTGCTTTTCCAGTGTTTTACGGGCTTTATAGTCGGAAAATATCGGGTAAGACAGCGACCATCAGTACGCTATGCGGATTGGTTGCTGGACTCGCCGTTTTTCCGGCTCCAGGCGCTGCCATGGACTACCTTTTAGAATCATTTTTGCTTGCTGCTATGGTCCCCGTTGGGGTAACGTGGCTTATACTAAAGTCTATAAGTAGCAACCATCAATTTGATCTAGACAGTTTAAAGTTTAAAATCAGAGGTATTGATCGCAGTGCGGATCTAACATAACCGATCTGCACCTGACCAGTTGTGGCAAGGTGGTTGCTCAAGAGCGCGAATGCGAATTTTAGTACACCACCTTTTTAGACGTAGGGCTTCTCCGCCCTACGTCTTTTTTTCACTCTGCAGCCTTTAGGGCTTAGCCGCCGGTATATCCATCACCAACTCCACCCGCCTATTGCTTGCACGCCCTGTAGCAGACGCGTTATCGGCTATAGGTCGTGTATCGGCATAGCCTACCGCACGCAAACGATCCTTCGCCACGCCATTGGCCTCAAAATAACGTACAACACTACCGGCACGTGCCCCTGATAGCTCCCAGTTAGACGGATAGCGAGGGCTGCGCATAGGAATAGAGTCCGTATGCCCTTCTACAGCAATAGGATAAACATTCTGGTTTAGCACGTGACTCAGCTTACGTAGCACGCCCATACCCGCCAAACTTAAATCTGCCTGACCCGATGGGAATAGAATTTCGCTGTTGATCCTAAAGCTCACAGACTGGTCATTCAACAGCACATCAATGTCGTCCCCTAGGCCATCCAAACCCAGATCAGCCAAACTACGCCCCGGCTTACCGGAATGTTCGCCATCTGCTGCTAATAAACTACCGCTTCCTGCTGCACCAGTATCACCCTCACCCGCTGCACCGCCGCCTGCAGCCGTTCCATGCGCCTGCACCGAGGCATTGCCCCCCGCCCCGGATCCTTTGCCGTCAGAACCGCTGGAATTGCCGGCAAACGCCAACATCACCAGCATCAGCACTAGCAGCAAGGTCATCATGTCTAAATAGGTCACAAACCATGCATCCTCATCTTCTTTGATGGGGTTAGCAGTTTCATTCAACCACTCTTTAGTACTGCGTGGGCCTTTATGACGGCCTTGCAGGCGTCTGGCCTGTTGCAGCTCGGCTTCTAGCGCCTTAGCACGCGCCGCCAGTTGATTAACGCCCATCGAATCACTTTGACTCATGTATACGCTCCTGACTATTCGTTATGCGCTTCATGGTTACTCCGCGTACTCATGGCGTATATCTGAATCGTTAATTTCATCTTGGTATTGCGCCATAAATGAATTCAGCGTTTCGCGCATCACAGCAGGGCCTCGTTTCTGGCTCATCAACGAAATACCTTGCAGCACCATGTTCATCAGCACCACGCGTTGCTCGGTACGGCGCTCTAGCTTCACCGCCACAGGCTTAAATAGCAGGTTGGCAAACAACACACCATAAAACGTGGTCATCAAGGCCAATGCCATTTGCTGACCAATGGCAGTCATATCCCCATCGCCTAGTAAGAACATCAAGTTCACTAAGCCGATTAAGGTGCCCACCATGCCGAAGGCTGGCGCATAGCTTGCCATCACTCTAAATAGCTGTGCCTCGGCATGCTCACGCGCACGCATACGAGAAATACGCCACTGCAGTAACTCAATGATTTCCTCTTCAGGGGTCATATCAATGACCAACTGCACGCCTGTTTTGAGAAATGGGTTGGAGACGTTCTCTAAGGCATTTTCTACAGCGCGTATATCACCCGCAATCCAAAGACGAGAAATATTCACCAGCTCATCAATATCGTGTTGGGTGTAGAGCTTTTCGTTACGCAAAACGGTGCCAATCAACCCAAAAATTCGTACCACTTCACTCAATGGATAGCTAATAAAGGTTGCGGCCAACGTACCTATCATCACAATGCCCAAGCTGGGCCAATCCAGAAATAGTGATGCATCTTCTGCCGAAAAGAACAACACAACGGCCAGCAACAACACGCTGGCCACAATTCCTATCAGTGTGGAGGGATTCATAATACTCACCAAAGCAGCCCAAACAGAATGTTCAGACAACAAGACAACCCTCTGGTATCGGCATTTGTTACGTTTAGTTTAGGTTTGCCGTCTGATTTGTATCAATGAACCCTACAAAAACAACGAGTTACTGCGTCCACACCCCAAGGTTACTTTGGATGAATAACGGGCGTGGGCTGTTGCCCCAACTTTGTACGTTGTGCTTTAAGACAAAACCCACAGCGGCATCCAACCCTTCAAATGCAGTGCTTTGTCTGCCTACGGTGCCTACCTGTATACATGGGCTACCACTGGCGTGGCATAACTCGCTGTACACCGTGGCACTCCCCACATATGACAAATCTATATAAATCTTGGCGATTTGACCGGCCTCGTTGTCATTTGCAACGGGGTATGCCATCACAGAATCCAATCGTTCTATGCCAGGGCTTACGGCTGAATACGCACGCGTATCTTTTGCCCAGCTGATTGCAGGCTGAACAAGCAGCGCTAAAACACTCATCGTCAGAACTTTTCTTACTACAGTATTTTTTATAGCAAAACCACTGTATGAAAAATCAGCTTTTTTCATTATATAAAACACCTTGTTACGCTACTTGAAGTTTTTTTCAAGTTTAGCTCGTAAGCCCCTAATTTAAATCAAAAAACTCTGCTATTATTGCTGCACCATACGCTCTACGCACAGACTGGCCATGACACTAAAAACATCTGCCCGCTTTCTCACCAAATTTCCAGCCTCTCTGGTTACATGCATTGGGTTAAGCCTAAGCTCTGTTGCGGTCTTGGCAGAAACAGCCATTAACCCAGCGAACAGCCTGGTTTACAACCAGCCCTACCTGAGTTTTCAGCAAAATTTACGCCCAGTAGGGATGGCCCCTGCTGAGCGCCCAACTATTTTACCCTTGAGCCAAAGCAAATCAGCAGCATTGCATTCTGAAATTGCACTGGTACAAGACCTAGAAAGCTCTACGATTCTGTACGAGAAAAACAGCGAAGAAATTCGCCCTATCGCTTCCATTACCAAACTCATGACTGCATTGATCGTGGCGGAGTCTGGCCAAGATATGGAAGAAATGCTGGAAATTTCTCGCGAAGACGTAGATACCCTCAAGAACTCAAGCTCTCGCTTGGCTATTGGTAGCAAACTGAGTCGCACTGATATGCTGCACTTGGCTCTCATGTCATCCGAGAACCGTGCTGCTAACTCCTTAGGCCGTCATTACCCCGGTGGTTTGCCTGCATTTACGCGTGCAATGAACGACAAAGCTCGCGCCCTGGGTATGCGTCAAACACATTTTGTTGAGCCTACAGGCTTAAATAGCCAAAACGTATCTAGCCCACAAGATTTGGTTAAGCTGCTGCAAGCAACGTCCCAGCACCCTATTATTCATCGCTACACCACTAGCGAGCACTACTCTGTGCAGCCTAGCCGTGGCCGCGAATTGCAGTTTAATAACACCAATAGATTGGTGCAAAACGAGAAATGGGACATCCAAATCTCTAAAACTGGTTTTATCAATGAAGCCGGCGAATGCTTGGTGATGCTCACCAAAATTGATGGCCGCGATGTAGCCATCGTCTTGTTGAATGCTCAGGGCCGCTACTCTCGTATTGGTGATGCTGTACGACTACGCAATCTAGTTGAAGGCAGCTCACAACTAGCGATGCTCTAAGATGACGCTACAATAGTCGCATCACAGGCAGATCCCCTGCCTGTACTCCTGTGTTATTGCGACCATGAAAAAATTCTCCCTGTTATTTGCTTGGTTCTTTTCTGCAGCACTGTCCAGCACAGCTATTCAGGCACAAGAAACACCTACAGCACTGCCTCCACCTCAATACCACGGCTCTATCGTGTATGTGACCGGCGGTATTGGTAGTGATGAAACAGCGGCATTTCGACGCGTGCGCTCCAAGTACTCGTTAAGCTTGAATTTTTCTGCCCACACTAACGATGGCCGTGCTGCCTTTGTCAGCGATGTACAAGTCGTAGTACGTGATCAAAATGACAGCAACACTGTGTTGAATATCACCAGTGATGGCCCATTCTGCCTGATCCAACTTCCTGCTGGCAGCTACACACTGCACAGTACTTATGAAGGCGTTACTCAAACCCGCAAGATCACGATTCAAGAAAACAAAAACACTGCACTTGATCTAAACTGGCCGGCAAAATCCTAACGCCATTCCGATTTCACACCTCTATAGCAAAACTATCATGAGCCAAACGCTTAAAACACGAATCAACGATGACATCAAATCCGCTATGCGCGCCCGCGAACAAGTGCGCCTAAGCACCCTGCGCTTTTTGCAGGCCGCGATCAAAAGTCGTGAAATTGATAGTCAAAGCGAATTGAATGACAGCGAAGTTCAGAGCATTATCGAAAAGCAAGTGAAACAACGCCGCGAATCCATCGTGGCGTTTGAACAAGCTGGCCGCACTGAGCACGCCGAGAAAGAGCAAGCTGAGCTGCTGATTCTGCAAGAATACCTGCCAGCCCAAGCAGACGAGCAAGAAATCCAAGCTGTTATCAAAGCCGTATTGGACGAAGCGACTGCCAAAGGTATTCAAGGCCCCGCACTGATGGGGGCTGTAATGACGGGCGTACGCACTAAACTAGCTGGTCGTGCAGACATGGCTGCCGTTGCCACACAGGTAAAACAGTCATTGCAAGCATGACCCAAGTAGCAGTTGCTCCACTAACAGGTGAGCACTTTGGCTTGCACATTCCATTTATGGAAGCCATTGGCTTGCTCTCGCTGACCTCTGACCACCAAAGCGCCGTCACTAGACTGCCTTGGCGTGAAGACAATACCAATAGCCGTGGCGACGTACACGGTGGTGCGTTAATGAGTGCGTTGGACTACACCTTAAGCGCTGCCGCTCGTGCGCATATTCCTGAATCAGGCATGGCAACCATCGAAATGTCTACGCAGTTTCTGAACCCAGCCAGAGGCGACATAGATTTCACTGCCACCTGCTTGCAGATTATTGATGAGATTGCGTATTGCACCGCAGAAGCACGTGATACCAAACAGCGTTTGGTCGCCACTGCCTCTGCCAGCTTCAAAGTAGTACGTAAGCGAGATCGTAACACCCGCGTCTAAAACGCAGCAGCAGCCCTGAGAAATCAGGGCTGCTGTGTCACTGCTACTGCTCCAAACTGGAGTAGTCGGTATAGCCTCTGGGGCCATCCGAATAAAATGAACTGCTGTCTGCCTCAGACAGGCTAGCACGCTGTCTAAAACGCTCAACCAAATCGGGGTTAGCGATAAACAGGCGACCAAAAGCAACCGCATCAGCACGCCCAGAACTCACCGTACGTTCAGCACGTTCTAAATCATAGCTTTCATTCACGATCAGCAGACCGCTGTACGCTTGGCGCACCACAGCCGTGATGTCTTGGCTGCCATTCGCTTCACGACAACACACAAACGCTACTTTACGACGCTCTAATTCTGCAGCCACATGCGTATACAAACTCGCTGGTGCAGAGTCGTGCATAGAATGCACTGTACCGCGCGGCGATAAGTGCACACCCACTCTACCGTGCCCCCATACTTCGGCACACGCGTCTATGACCTCAAAAAGAAAACGACTACGGTTTGCGATGCTGCCGCCGTAGTCGTCTTGTCTGTGATTACTGCTATCGTTAAGGAATTGGTCAATCAGATAACCATTTGCCGCATGGATTTCTACACCATCAAAACCTGCCACCATGGCATTTTGCGCTGCATTTTTGAAATCCTTAACGATACCAGCAATTTCTTCTACGCTTAGAGCTCGAGGTACTACATATTCACGAGGTGGGCGCAGCAAGCTGACGTTACCTTGGCACGCTATAGCACTAGGTGCCACCGGCATTTGCCCGTTTAGTAGTTCAGGGTCAGAGACACGCCCCACATGCCATAGCTGCAAGAAGATCTTGCCCTCGCGCGCATGCACTGCTTGCACAATGTTTTTCCACGCTTCTACTTGAGCGGAGCTCCAGATGCCTGGCGTGCGCAAATAGCCCACGCCTTGAGGTGACACAGAAGTAGCTTCTGAAATAATCAAACCCGCACTGGATCGTTGGCAATAATAATTGCGCATTAGATCGCTAGGTACGCGAGCATCGGTAGCACGCGTACGCGTCATGGGAGCCATAACGATGCGATTTGACATCGTTAGATCCCCTGCTTTACAAGCATCAAACAAACTTACCATTACAACACTGCCACCCACAGAGTAAAAATATCAGCTGCAGACATGATATCCGTAGTTTCCCGTATAAGGTTTTTTTACCAGAAATTGGAGTAGACTACCAATCTCTTATTCTAAATCTTTTCTAGAACCGCAACATTCAGGACAAAAAATGGCACAGTTCGCCGTCATCGGCCTGGGACGTTTTGGCTCCGCCGCATCACTGGAGCTAACAAAAATGGGGCACGCCGTCCTTGGCGTAGATAATGACCCCAAATTGGTAGAGCGCTACGCCGACGACATTTCCCGCGCCGTTATCGTAGATGTAACCGACAAAGCAGCGCTGGAAGAGTTGGGCTTAGAAAACTACGATGCCGTGCTCATTGCTATTGGCGATGACGTGCAAGCCTGTCTGGTGTGCGTGGTGCACTTAAAGTCCATGGGGCTGCAAAACATCTGGGTGAAAGCCGTTTCTCATGCCCAGCACCTTATCCTGGGCAAGCTAGGTGTTCAACGCATTGTGCACCCAGAAGAAGAAATGGGTATACGCGTCGCACAAATGCTCAGCTACCCAATGGTAAACGATTATATCTCTCTAGGAAATGGAGAATTTATCGTTGAAATTATTGCCAGCGATAATTTGGAAGATGTGGCCATCAAATCCATTCTGCAAAACAAGCCGAATGTAGAGGTATTACTGATTAAACGACGTGGCCAAGTCACCATACGGCCAGAACACGAGTTTCTACTAGAAGCCAAAGACGTGATTGTATTGTTTGGCCCATTAACGGCCTTGCGTACGATTGCGCCTAAACTGATCTAATGAAAATACGTCCCTCTCGCGACCGGTTTCCCTTTCAGGTAGATCGTCGTACCACCCTGAATGCCAGTCCTCCAGCAGTACTGGCATTAGGTTTTTTATTGCTGATCTTACTTGGCTCTGTATTACTGTCTCTGCCAGTTTCCACCCAACGCCCTATAGGCTGGTTTGATGCCCTATTCATGGCAACATCAGCGGTAACAGTAAGCGGGCTCGCGGTAGTTGAGCCTGCCACCACCTTCACCACCACTGGTCAGGTGATTCTGACTATCTTGGTGCAGTTAGGCGGCTTAGGGATTATCACCTTTGCGGTACTTGCCGCACAAAGCATACAAAAACGTATCAGCCTCAATCAGCAAGCGTTAGCTTTAGAAGCCTTCAACCAAACCAACGTAGGGAAAATTCACCAAACTGCGTTGGCGGTAATAAAGATATCGGCTGCCATACAGATCGTCACTATTTTGATTCTAGGTCTATGGTGGACACGCCACGACCCGTGGAAAGAAGCTTTCTACCAAGCCTACTTTCACGTCAGCATGGCCTTTAACAATGCCGGTATCTCGCTCTACGATCAAAGCTTGCGCAGCATGGTGCCCGACACCTTCAGCATTCTGACCCTATCGTTGATGATTATTCTGGGCGGTTTAGGCTTCCCTGTACTACTGGATATACTGCAAAAACGTCGTTGGACCAAACTGCAGCTGTACACTCGTTTGATCCTGCTGGGCACCTTGACGCTGAACATCGTCGGTTTCTTGGCAATCTGGGCCTTTGAAGCTAATAACCCCGCCACCCTTGAACCCCTGCCTATAGGCGAACAAGCTACTGCGGCCTGGTTCCAAGCCATTGCCACACGAACCGCTGGTTTTAGCACCATGAGCGTCGTGGATATGCATGACAGCTCTACGATGCTGATGATGATGTATATGTTCATTGGTGGCGGTTCGCTTAGTACCGCCAGCGGTATTAAGTTAGGGACCTTTATCGTTTTAGTGGCAGCCGTATTTTCATACATACGTCACCGCGAAGAAGTGGTTATCGGTGGACGTACTATTTCACCTGCCATCACACAAAAAGCCTTAGCACTAGCCTTTATTACCAGCGTTTGGTTTGTATTTGGTGTGATGTTTGTCACCATTTTTGATGGTCATCAACCTTTCCGCAGCGTACTGTTTGAGGTCATGTCCGCCATTACCACTACCGGTATGGGTCACGGCATTACCCCCGAACTCACCAGACCTAGCCAAGCCATGCTGGCCGTGCTGATGTTTGTTGGTAGGTTAGGCCCTCTCACACTGGTCTATACCATTGCTAGACGTACACGTAGCCGCATCCGTTATCCAGAAACCCCCTTCCAAGTGGGTTAAGCACTGCCCTAGCAAAAGCACCTATAAGCAGTCTACAATTCCTGATCAGGCCGCCTCTTACGGGGGCGGTGCTTTTGAATGAATCACCACACAGGAAAAGGCTGATGAGCGCGCTATTATTTGATACAGAAACCACGGGCACTCGCGCCCCGCAAGTCATTGAAGCCGCCTGGCTCAAACTGGACACACCAGCTAACCTCACCATCTTGGAAGAATTTGAGCAGCGCTACAAACCCAGCGAAGCCATCACCTTGGGCGCACTCGCTGTGCACCATATCTACGATGAAGAGCTGGCCTCTTGCCCGCCCCACACCACATTCCAATTGCCTGCTGATACCCAATACATTATTGGGCACAACGTAGACTACGACTGGGAAGTCGCCGGCAAGCCTGACGTTAAACGTATCTGTACCTTGGCATTGAGCAAACAGCTGTTCCCACAGTTGGACAGCCATAGCCAATCCGCGCTGATCTATTACATAGACAGAGCCAACGCACGTGAGCGCTTAAAAAATGCACACTCTGCATTGGCCGATGTACGCAACTGCCTAGACCTGCTGCGCGCCTTGCTAAAAGCAATGCCTACCCCCGTAAACAGTTGGGAAGAACTCTGGCGCTACTCTGACCAAGCCCGCGTACCGACCATCATGCCTTTTGGTAAACATCGCGGTATGCCTATCGCCGACCTACCTCCCGACTACAAAGCATGGCTGCTGCGCCAAGACGGCTTAGACCCTTATGTCAAAATGGCTGTGCAAGCCAACTTCTAGACAAAAAAATAGCCAGCAAATTGCTGGCTATTTTTATTACTACTGAACGTCGCTAACTCGTACAACTGCTTGCGAGTGGATAAACGCAGAACGTAATTCTGTATCCGCCACAAACCACGAACACTCAACTCTACCGTGCGTCAGCCCAAGTTGAGTCACTGTCATGCGTGGGCCGCCACTTCTAAGCTGCACCACGTCACCAATATTCCATTTCACTTCTGTCATAACTTTTGTACTCACAACTTACGTCCAAACGCCTCAGCGATTTTCTTATCCGTATCATATTGGCTTAGCGCATATACCGCCCAAATAGCAGCCGGAACCCAGCCAATAATCGTGATCTGTAAAATCAGGCAAATAATGCCAGAAACAGGGCGCTTGATTGTAAAAAACACCAACCAAGGCAACAACAGCGCAATCACCAACCTCATAGCAATCCACCTCCTGTAATAGCTCAGCCGTTATTCTACTGTGCGAATCACTATCGCAATAGCTCTACGCTAACAACCTGTACAGAATTTTTATAAACCCCTACAGATTGTCCGTGAAATAAACGAATTTGTTGATGTGACACAAATCACCGCGTTATATAAGCCCCTACCATGAGGCTACATAACCTATTGTGCTATCGGGAGACAATTATGTATGAAAACAGGCCTAATCAAAGTATCTTGGATCAGTTGGTTGAATTGCCAGCAGTAGGAAAACTGTTTAAATCCAAATCCATCGCTGAAACCGAACAAGTCATCGCTCAAGCGCTATCAGAGCTTTACGGTGAAACCGTTAATGTGCGTATAGGCAGTTGTAACCTGCCCGCGTCTGACCGTTTTGCCGTCCTAATTAAAGATCTCACCATTGAGGCATCACACGAAAATCGCCTCTAGCAAACAGCGTATATCACTCCCTGATTAGTTGACAAAAGTCTGTTACATAGGCTATAGTTTAATTCTCTCGGGGCGTAGCGCAGCCTGGTAGCGCACTTGCATGGGGTGCAAGGGGTCGAAGGTTCAAATCCTTCCGTTCCGACCAAAGAATTCCCCAAGGTTGTACTGGTTCTTTAACGATTCAGAACACGCCTTTAAGGCAAAAAGCTATGGTAGCAATACCATGGCTTTTTCCGTTTTTGGCGACAGAAAATCAAATGCTTTGGTTAGCCTCCTCTACCCTAGAGATGACTAGCCAAAGCAGGATGCAAACACATCCCGCTTTAAGATATAGCGTACCTGTTAAGTGGCTATATCAACCTTGACTCAGCAAGAGATCCATTGCGTCAACAATGAAGCTCATAAAACACTGATCAAGCTACTGCTGTTTGTCGGGAATTACCCGCCATCCCCGCGATGGTTGTCTCACGACAATGGGCGCCCTCTAGGTGTCACATCGAAATGAGACAGCCCTTCGTAGGGTCGCCAGCCGCATCTTCTCTTAACGCATACTCTACATGCCTGAAGATTGACTGGTTTTTCATAGGATTTACTCCTGCCCCTATGTAATCGGGCAGCCGGCCTACTCTGCACAAATCAATAACTCTATGCATGAGCCGGTATTCATCGTCCAGGTTGTTAATGAGCATCCACTGGTGGTCAGTGTTCGATGCTATTATTCACTGTGAGTGAAAAATATGCAACTCCTACACTTATAACCAACAACTATAGTTGAACTCTATGAGCGATTTTCTACCTGTACGATTAGCGTGTGAGCTTGCTGGGGGGCTTGTTTATCTAGCCAAGCACCTCAACGTATCCCCTTCTATCGTTCACCGTTGGGCCACTGGCGCTCAGGAAGTCCCTATCATTCGGTGCGTGGAAATTGAGAAGATGACTAAAGGCGTTGTGACGCGCCAAATGCTACGACCTAACGATTGGGATCAGATTTGGCCAGAACTAATTGCTTAGCAGCCACTTATATCTATCTCCATAGTTCCCACTGCACAATTTCTACTCAATAAATGAACCCCTAGAATCATTGTGATTGCATAAGCACAAAAAACATTCATATAAGAAAAATTTCGAAATTGAAATGAATGTGTAGTTGTCTGTGTATTCTGAAAATCATTAACCTCATACACTAGCAAGTTAAAATATAAAAAATTAATTTTTAGGAAAGGTATATGCCTCGTATTGATTATGATCGTTTGCTTAAAAACGTTTCCATTGAAAACATAGCTGAACGACTGGGTATGGTCTTAAAAAAGACATCACCAACTCAAGCCAAGGCATTATGCCCATTTCACGATGACAAAACCCCATCTCTACTCATTGACTCAAGTAGAGATCATGGTCGGCAACATTATTATTGCTTTGCATGTGGTGCTCACGGTGACGTTATTGACCTTGTTAAAACAAAGCTTAACATTGGATTCATGGAGGCTGTGAAATGGCTTGATCCAAACTCTCCATCCCAACAACTACGGACACGCCACGCCAACAAATCAATAAGCAATCAGCCTTTATCCATAAACTCATCAGGACTTCAACTTGGCTTAAGCTTATATAAGGCTAATAAACAAAACTCCAAACTTGAAAACTGGATACATGAACGAGGCTTAGATTCAAGAATCTTATCCAAAGCAGAGTATCTTTATGCTACGCGTAACACTCTCTCTAGTTCCCTAGAGCTGGAAACGGATATATCTATCAGACGCGAGAATGCCGGAGAGCTAGAGGATGCATTCCTAATAAACAAGGTGATACCAGGCATCACCCCAAACATGCATCTTCCACTCCATTTCGATAGAGGAGCAATAAACCGATATACCGATTTTTTTATTGGTGATCGGATAATATTTCCAATCAGGAATCAAAAAAAAGAGCTACTTGGCCTTGCTGGGCGTGCCGTCCAGACGGCAAGTAGCTCTAAAGTACCAAAATATCAATTTACTCGCGGCTTTCCAAAGTCCTCTCTTCTTTACCGTGAAGACTATGCATTCGATTTTGTTAGACAACATGCAAAATCAGGCCATAAAAACATCTCTTTGTATTTATGCGAAGGTTTCCTTGATGCGCTAAGATTCGAGTCAATGGGCATGGCTGCCGTAGCAGTCATGGGCAGCAAGCTGAGTGAGCAACAACTTAGTCTTCTGCGCGCCTTAAATGACGAACTTCCAAACGATATTACTCTCACTGTAGTTGTGAGCTTTGATCGCGATGAGGCTGGTTTACGCGGTGCCGAAGATGCATGTTTAAAACTTATGCGAGAAGCTGTTGAGTGCTCATTTTTGTGGCCAACAGCTAAACAGCTTGAAACGGCTGGTTGTGAAGCCAACAAGCTTAAAGACCCAAACGATTATCTACAATGCATACCGCCTCAATCAGCCCCTAAGCTGATTGCCGATGCAAGTCTCCCACCTGAACTGGCAGTTCTAGCTAACGCATTTAGTATCTCCGCAGATGACATACTTACAAAAGAGGACTGGGAAGCAGCATCACGCTCTAGACGATTTAGAGCATTTAACCGTACTCTGAGTCAATTACGTAAGGCACTTGGTAACAACGCCACATCACAGCTCTACAGGCCTACACACCTCACCCCTGAGACACTGCAGAACCTTCCTGCATATTCAGAATGGATCTCCTTTACGCAAGACCCAAGGAGCCAAAAACGTCTAGCATACTCCGATGAGTTTCTGAGTAGCACTGTAGCGAAACTCAATCACTCTCGCATTCTTGCATATATGGGCTCAAGACGCGGTGAGCTACCTTGCGATGAACCGCGCTGGGAGCGATTAGACATTGCAGCTACAGCTTTTAACACCCTCATCTCTGAACGGTTATCAAGTAATCGCGAGACAGCTCCCATAGGCCCATATGATGCTGTTTGGGTTCCTAGGTCATTCGGCGGCGCTGAATACAGATTGAAAATCATGCCACGTGCGGAAGACCTAACCATCCAGCAATATTTATTAAATGAGATTCTTACGGAACGTTGGGATGACGAGACATTCGCACCAACTTCTTTTAGTCAGCATATACCTGCCGTTAGGTATTATCGAGAAAGCCACCGAACCATCACGACAGGTTTTGATGCAACAGGTGATGGTACATACGGCGAACTAACATCACGTACGCTGAGCTTCGCATATCAGATCGACATGGATGTCCTTGAGGGTCGACAACCTGCTACAGATCAAGGGATGTTTCGACCATACCACGAGTGCTGGCGTGATTTCATGACCTCTTTGACTAGGCAAGCTTCTGAAATTGGCTATGTCTACTGCATACGTCTAGATGTCAAACGATATTATGACAGGCTCCGTAAATATGTAGTTAGAGATCGTCTTTTGCCAAAGCTTCAGGCGGCAATATCCTCGGTCACAAATGACACTCCTGAGTTTGCAGAGCTTTTAGGCTTTGGAGATCAGCAGACTAGCGCTGCTATCAAAGCTTCAACAGTTTTAGATCGGCTAGACGAACACCTTTTTGGAGTGACATATGCAAGACCCGATACAGGTTACGCAGAGGAAACTGAAGCCCTAATAGGTATTCCTCAAGGACCTGTACTTTCAGCATGGATAGGCTCAATAGCACTTTTCCCCATTGATGAAACCGCTTCCCGCCTTATGGATCGCTTCAATGCTGAAAATACACGCATCGGATACGCTCGCTATGTTGACGATATTGTCCTCTTGGCAGATGATCCTGAGACACTGGCAAAAATAAGACAAGAAATTGATCAGTGTGCGAACAATCTTAAACTAAGCCTCTTAGCAAAAGCAGATGAGATTCCTGCTATGAGTTCAGACGAGTTCTTAGCTTATGTGAATAAAGGCCGATCCCTCTCTGCTTCTGGTCCTGCTTGGGAGCCACCTTTAATTGGCGATGGTGAACCTGGTTGGGAGTTTTGGTCCGTAGCACCGTCTACCGATCGACAATCAGCCCTGCACTTACTGCACAATGTAGAACTCTATAAAGCATCTCAAACCACGTTATTGAAGACTGTTAAAACTGCCTTTCAGGCACCAGACTTACGAGCTTCTGAACTTTCAAAGGCAGCGAGATTAATCTGGTACTCCCTAGCTGTAGAACATCAATCAAGCCCAGAACCAATTAATTTAGATGCTTTGTGGTCTCGTTATTTAAACATATGGAATGCTTGTATTCAGGGTGCTGCTTGGAGTTTGGATCCTGAAAAAAACGCATGGGAATCCCCGATCTTATTCGCATTAGAAGGGCTTGAACATCTTATTGACAAGGAAGATAGGGACGTAGCAGAACTTTCAGCAGAAGAAAACTCTGTTCGACGACAACGAACTGTATGGTTAGCCAGAAAAATTTTAGAAAAAGAAGACTATTCTGAGTTTTTAAAAAACACAACAGCTCCTGAGCATCAGCTAACAGTGCGATTCGCCTTGGTACATTGGAAAGCTTTACGCACCTTGGGCAAAAAAATTCCCCCGATATCTCACCTAAACGTCGAGCGCTCAAAACTCGTCCGAACTTGGCAGCCTTTCGAGTGGATGCATGAAATAATCTCTCTACTATCCGATTCAAATCCTACGGCAGAAGACCCCCTCACTCCATTTGTTGATCCAACCCTAGTTCATCAACGCTCAAAGCCCATGCATGGGATGTCGGCAAGCATACTCCAAGCCTTATTACCAAGTAACTCTGATCAGAGTGAATTCTCAACAGATGAGTACGACCAGGTACTTGCCATTGCGTTGCAAACGCTAGTAAGCATTGTTCCAAAGCACTTTTTGTCTACCTACTTAAGCCGACGACCACATCTCATATGGGGTAAATCTCTAGAGAATAACTCCAATCGAATAATGCTTCCGCCTCTTCCTGGGGGCTCCAGCCCACGACTTTACTCGTTTTTAGGCACTACGACCAATACCAGTGAATTTACAGAGGCGCATACTCTTGAGGCTATCGACTTTGTATCCAGCAACGAGTCAACTAATTCTCCAGAAATTCTTGGATCGAACGCGGGAGTCTCTCTCTCACAACTAAATCTAGAATGGAAAACCCATGCAGTTCATGGAAGCAATGGCGCACTATCTCGATACTCTGCGGAACTTACTAAAACTAACTACCTCTATTTTCGAGAACAACCGCCATTTACTAGCAATGAACTATCTCCCTCGCATCTCAAACAAACTGCTAAATTATTTCGCGCTATAGCCCAAATTGTCACCACTTACTCAAAGAATAACGAAGGTAAGGAGTTAGTTCCTACATGGCCTTACATTGCCACTGTCGAAAATAAGGAAACATATTACTTGGTTGGCGATGGCGTATCACGCGAAGACATAGCAAATCAAGCATTTGTTCGGGATGGTGGACGTGCGCTGAGAACAATTGAAGTACCTATATATGAGGCCCACCTATGGCGAGTTGGCGTAGCTATATCAGACTACCTAGGTCTACATGACGACATCACCAAATTTAGCACTCCGCAATGTGACGTTACTCTTGATGCAAATGCACTATCAAATCCCGTTCGTTACGTTTTACGAACTCAACTTCGTAAACTACGTGGTGCATATGCAAACTCACAGATTAGCAAGCGACAGGCAACCCACAGCCATTTACCAGCCGCAGTAGAACGTGCCCTCAATTTACTAGAGAGCTTTCCAGAGGAATCAGCTGAATCACCTTTAGCACCTCTTCTTCACGTGCTTGCTACAGAGGCCGAATCTGCAGGTATGTACTTGTCATTTCAAGAAATCTGGCAATCCACCGAAGCAGTGAAATTTCTGACAAGCCTTACCACTAGAGTTCTCTCTAGGCTACCTCTTGCCATTAGCAGCACGCTCCTATCGGCTGATAAAGTAGATCCGACTCTTCGGCGTGATCTAGCCGGACTTCTATGTTTTTCTAGAGCCCTATTTAAGGCCCCAGTAAGTATCGAGCTCGCAGGAGATCTTGCTTGGAAAGCCCTGCGCGCGGGAGTTATTAGCTCGGCAATACTCGTGGCTATTGATGGCGTAATAGCCTCTATGCGGAGCCATGGTGCTTTCGAGCGCTATCCAGAGTTAGATTTTCCTAGCGAATGGGAGATTTCGTCTCCATTAAATGCAACGAATAAGGAACATGCAAACGGTAAAGCTGAGCGACAGTCATTTACAGATAGCCTATTTCAACTAATACAACGACTTGGCCATCGTTTATCAAGAATTGATACTGCTGACGACCACATATCCGATGACTTATATTCGAAACTCAAAAATATCACTCAGACTCTGTATCAAATCGACTCCTATAGTACTGATGACACGAATACGCTTGACTGGCCCTTTGGCGTACTTAACAGTGAAAGCCTAGATCTACTAAGCATTGACCTATTAGAATCTGTCGTTGATTTAACCAAAACAATCGACAAAGAATTAAAATTCGAAGTCGTTCTAGTTATTGAAAAAGCATTTGGTTATAACGCCCAGACAGGAAGATTTACTGACTCTCGAAGTGGTGTACGAGATATGGCACCTTGGATGATCTCTCACTTTCCAAGAAATGCTAAACATATTGAAGAAATACCGATTAACGGCAGTTTTCATCGTGTTTGGTCTGAGGTTTTTGATAGAAAAAGTGGGGCATTATTATCAATTTCAGCGCTCGGTGAGCCATTTGCATCTATCTCTATAGCCAAACCAAACTTGGAAAAAAAACCAGAGGCTTACGAAGAAAATACTCTACCCACTCAAGGGGAAGTCAGCCCACTCCTAACGGCTCAAGACACAACATCTCAAAAACACGCTGAGAAGGCCACATCACCAAACTCATCACCCTCCTCAAATGACGAGCCCACTATACCAGGGCTTGAGTCAGGTGATTCATCGACAATACCTTTGCAAAGCACAATAAATGCCTTTCGAAAAAACCAGCATACAGAATGGTCCCTGCGTAAAGATAGCAAACTGAGTGGACACATTCGAGTAGCTTTATTACAAGCAGACTTTGATATTACGTATAAGCACCCGCTTGTCGAAGTATGCCCTACCAACTGGCCTTTCTGCGCAAGTAGAAAAGATATGCTGTCAGAGTTCCTAGCATCTCCTGAAGCAAACAATGACATCTATCGCAAAGTATTGAAATCGACGAATAACGTCAACAGCATGCACCTTTGGGGAGAGACAGACTGCGCCTTACAGACACTACCTAGCTGGTCGGAGCACAGAAGGCAAAGCATCCTGAAACGCGTTATCGACAGTTGTCAAGAGTTGGGAGTTGACCTACTAGTGCTGCCTGAATACTCAGTAAGGCGAGAGACAATTAGTTGGCTAAAAGAGTATCTTGCCCATAAAACTGTGTCCGTCTTAGCAGGCACTTATATAGATTTGCAAAATGATGCTTCATCAGTTGAGCACCTAACTGCTCCTCTTACCTTGATTTGGCCTATGCCAAAAAAAATATCACTGTCTTTTTCTGCATCACTAAAAAAGAGAGACTTAGGGCACGACTACCACCACGATGCATTAGCCCGAGGACTTGTTTTTGATTTTTCACGACATAAGAAATATCGCTCAATCGCTCTGAGCGAGTTTTTCAAGCCATCCAAAGCTCCTCTAGAACCTTTATTTAATCGATATCATTTAGCGAAAAAAATAGAGAACGAGTTTGGCCTTGAGCTTCCAACAGAGGTTCTGAATGACCTCTTAACAACTACTGAGTTGCCACTCCAATATTTGCTCGAATTAATTTGTTCAGAAATCTTTCTTTTATCTAGTCCTGCAAATTATGTCCAGATGTACAACGACATAGTTGCAATGAACCGTAGATTTGGGCAGATGACTGAAAAAAGAATAGTTATGGAAGATATTGAAAAGCTATCACAGCATCTTTCCATTACAGGAAATGGAGTTAATGTACGTCGCTCACTACTTGCTGTACCAGCGGCCACATCACGCTCAGCAGATTATTGGATTGCTGGACAATCTGTTTTCCTTGCCGCAGGCACCGCAACTGTTTTCTGTAATAGTATCGACGGAAAAAGCCTTGTCGGCGGCAGTTGCTTTATAGGAAGTGGTAGCTGGAAATCTGATGAAACTGAAACGGGATATATTTCAAAACTTACACCATATCATGGCTGGTCGAAAGGTATTTTCTACAATGATAAAAGTGATGCCCTAAGCAAACGTGACCAGGCTGTAGTTATTGTAGATATAGATCCCCATAACATGCTCGAAGGCAAACCTCGCGCACAAACTATGCCCTCGCCATTACAACTTGTGGCATACCTTCCTCTCATTGAATTAGCAGACTGGGGCACAACCGAGAAAAATCTACTGACTGCTTTAAAAGCTACCCACCTCCCCTCCCCTCCAAAAACTCGAGTGACAAAGCGCCCTCAAGATGTAAATAGCTTTTGGAATAAAGTCCTAGATATGCAAAATAGATTCGACACTTCCAAGATATCTGACTTATGGTCGATGTTTCCAGACAAGGAGGTGTTAATAGCACGCACAGCAGCGTACCATCAGAATGGAAATATACAACCTACAGCCCCCCCCGATACAAAAGGCTTTTTTTGCTCTCCAACTATGTATGATTGGATTGACGTCAACCTCACACTAGGCGATCAACAGAAACTACCAACGATTGCAGTTCCAGCCTGGAGGCCCCAGAAAAGTGATACCAAAACCTCATAAAATACCTTTGGTGTCTAAAAAACGTTAGTTTATGAGACAACTTTTTCAGCCCCTTTTTAGGGGCTATTTTTTCATCTATTAATGTCGCAAACTCGTCTATAAATCAACGTCTAAAAAAGGGTGTACAACAATGGCGACAACAAGGTGTATAGGCTATGCACGAGTTTCGACCACTGAGCAAAACCTCGACCTACAGTTAGACGCATTATCCCAAGCTAACTGTGATCTCATTTATGAAGAAAAGGCCAGCTCCGTCAAAGTAAGACCAGAACTTGAACACTGTCTGAAAGCCTTACGCACTGGCGATGTTCTAGTTGTTTGGTGATTGGACCGACTGGCTCGCAGCGTATCGAGCTTAATTGCCATTGTGGCCGAGTTTGAGCGCAACCTAATCCGTGAACGTACACAGTCCGGTCTTATCGCCGCACGAGCTCGTGGCCGTAAGGGTGGAAGACCACCAAAACTGAACGACAAGAAAATACACGAAATCCAACGGCTCATGACAGATCCATCTATACCTGTCACACAGATAGCCAAGACATATGGAGTATCACGCGCCACTGTCTACAAAATAGCACCACCACGTCCACCACTAATTCTTCAAGAGGCAACACATGAGTACAAAAACTGAACCTAGCTTTTACAGCAGAAAGCATGCTGACATACACCAGTTAGTCGAGTTTATTAATGATGGCGACGCAGAATCAAAAGTAGAGTTACAGGATAGACTCCAAGCAGAAGCCAAGCAGTTACTACATTTATATAACTTGGCCTATGGAGATACAGTCACAGCTCAAACTAGACTCGCAGCAGATTTAGTGGCCACAACTAGGACAGAACAGCCAGTAGATGAAGGCCCAGTGTTTTTGGATAACGACGACCCCTAAAGCATAGAAATTCCCTCATTTATTACCTACCGATAACAGAAACCACATCGTTGAAGTAGGCAAGGGAATAAGGGTGTTCTATTGCAGCATCGCTAGAGTAGCGTTTCCTCATCAACTTACTTCACCTCAAGCCCACCACCGTGGGCTGTCTTGCTATCCGTCATTGTGTCACATCGTTCTCGCTTTCAAAGGCTACGCACGTTGTGCTGGTGGCCAATGGCCATCTTTGACCCTTGATAGCTGCGCTGCGACGTGCCCCCAAAGAACGGGCAATACCGCCCTAACCATCTTTGGAGAGAGCTTTTGGTTAAAATTATGAATACTCAACAAGTCCGAGATAGATATAATTTTTAAATTGTTAATTTTAACAACAAGGACTCCGATCTCACCAATTCCGATTCCTCATTGCCTCTTCTAACTCAATATCAATCTTAAAATTTTGCAATATTTGTTCAACTGTTTTCGCAATATCATCTCTTGCCATTGTTTCTATCTCACTACCATTTTCTTCAAACTCTCCAGCTAACCCATTAATTTCATTCATTGCCTCATCAAAAATAGACTGTACAACTTCTTTATTATTACTATTTTTTTCTAGTAATAGAAAAATATTTTCCAAAACAACCTTGACCTTATCGACAAGAAAATCAGGAAAATACTGATCTTCATACATATCTGTTAAATAAAATATCTCACTCATAGAACTACCTTTTTAATTAAATACAATAAACAAAAAAATCATTAACTATCACAACTTTCAAAATAAAATCATATATTTATATTTTATTACTCTTTATAAAAATCCACCCTAACTGCTCTACTATTGTAAAAACCAAAAATTGAAAATAAAAATTTTTTTAATAACCAAAACTAAAAATTTACTCTTTATTTTTTTGCAATATAGCCATTAATATAGATCACTTTTATTTAAAAAATTGAATTTTAAATAAACATTTCTACATGTATCTTCTAACAATGAATCAAAAGCACAGAACGAATCATTAGATATTTATTAGGCCGATCTATACCAACTGCGCCCCAATGGTTCCAATAACAGCCCAAAATGCGCCATGAGCAATTGCACCAACAACTCTAGCGCCCATCATTGCGGAAAATACTGGTGAAAAAGCGGCAAGCCACGCGTAGACAGATACAACCAATCCTGTCGTAGCCTCACTTTTCTAAAAACTTTCTGCAAGTTGCGAAAGCAATCCAATGGGAGCCAACTCTGTTGTCACAATAGTGAAGGTGCTAATGCCCAATGCAATCACGGCAGCCCATACACGCCATGAAACAGTTTCATTTGAAGCAGACATAAAATTTACTAATTAACAGGTATAGTTAATGAGGAAGAAAAGGTATTCATTTACCTTTCTGTATGTGCAGAGAAGGCTGCTTCCGCCGCTGTAATGCCGTTCATACATGCCGGAACACCTGCATATACTGCAATTTGTAAAATAATTTCAATAATCTCTTCACGACTGACACCAACATTTAATGAGGCACGTATATGAAACTCCAACTGTGGTGCTGCTGTTCCCATTGCCATTAATGCAGCAACAGTCAACATCTCCCTAGTTTTCAGATCTATACCTGGGCGAGAAACGATGTCAGCGAAAGAAAATCCTAGAATCAATTCGGCAAAATCCGGTGACAACCTGTCAAGCCTCTTAGCTACCTTCGCAGGTGCTTCTGGGTCAAGCCCCTTCAAAAGCGACAAAGCTATTTCCCGTCGATTTCCATTCATAGCAGTCATAAGCCCACTCCCTTCATACCTTCTTTAGTATAGCGCTCACCTACAGCACGTATGTCAGAAATTTTGTTTGACAATGCATGAAGCTCTTCTTCTGTAAGTTGGATATTTGCGGCAGCGATATTGTCAGTAAGATTTCGCAACGAGTTCGTGCCAGGAATAGGCACAATATCATCCCCCTGAGCTAGTAGCCATGCAATGGCAATTTGCGCAGGAGTAACCCCTTTTTTAATGGCTAGTTCAGAGATTACTGATACAAACGATTCGTTCTTCTTAGCATTCTCTGGTTGAAAACGAGGTAAAGTAGCTCGAAAATCAGTAGCATCTATCTGGCTGCTATCCTGGAAACGACCTGTTAAAAACCCACGTCCCAAAGGTGAGTAAGCCACAAACCCGATACCAAGCTCTCGGCAAACAGGAAGAATCTCAGACTCCACATCCCTGCTCCAAAGTGAGAACTCACTTTGCACTGCGGTGATAGGGTGAACAGCATGTGCGCGTCTTAAAGTATCCGCACTGACCTCACTTAAACCAATATGTGCAATTTTTCCTGCTTGTTTTAGATCTACAAGGCCTTGCATCGTCTCTTCAATTGGTCTTCCTGGCTCAATACGGTGAACGTAGTACAGGTCAATCTGCTCAACACCAAGCCGTTTCAATGATGCTTCGCATGCCTGCTTAGCGTACTCAGGACTATTATCAATAGCTCTACGCTGCTCTCCCCCATTTCGTATGATTCCAAACTTAGTTGCAATTTTTATATTTTTTCGGTGCAACCTCAGAAACTTACCAATGAGCTCCTCATTATGATTCGGGCCGTACATATCAGCCGTATCGAACATAGTCACTCCTAATTCCACTGCTTTGTGGAGCACTTGCATGGAAGCAACTTCATCACGAGGACTGTAAAACTCACTCATTCCCATGCAACCCAATCCTATTGGGGAGACGCTTAGTCCATTACCTAGATTCCGGTTATTCATATTGATTTCTCCTATAAAGATGCATGTAGTATCATCTTTCAAAAATACGGTATCAATAGAACATTATGGAATTCAATTTTCCAAAAACGGAAAACACATGAAAAAGAACTTAAATTGGGACGATGTTCGGATATTTCTAGCTATTGCCCGCACAGGAACATTAACTCAGGCATCAAAGTTATTAAAACTTGGAATAGCTACTGTTACGCGACGCTTGGATAGATTAGAAAGATCTCTCGGAGTTAAGCTTTTTTCGCGACATCAAAGCGGCTACTTTTTGACCGATGAGGGCACTGCTTTACTCGATCGTGCTGAAACATTAGAGTTGGCAGGCCAGGCTTTTGAAGCTACTGAGGTAAACCAAGTCGTTGGGCATGTACGACTTGCTACTGCTGAGAACTTAGCAAATCCACTGATCATACCGTCACTCAGCCATTTTTTAGATACACATCCAAACCTGACTCTTGAGATCGTTACTAGCGCAAACACTATCAACTTGCACCGCAGAGATGCCGATCTAGCAATCAGACTGGTCAAACCAAACAATGGAAATGTTACTCTCAGGCGCATAGGTACTCTAGGTTTCGGACTCTACGGCTCTTCTACATATCTAGCTAATCACTCAATAGATAAGAGTACCTCTTCATTAGAGTCAGACCACCTCATTGGTTGGCTTGAAACATATAGCCATTTACCATCAGCACAGTGGATTAATCGCGTATTATCAGACAGACCCGCTAGACTCTTAACTAACAGTCTAGCGAGTCAACTTGCAGCCGCAAACGCGGGAGTTGGACTTGCTGTTCTGCCTCATTTTTTAGCGCGTAATGCAGGTTTGGAATGTGTCATTTCAGAGCTAGGCATAGACCAAGCAATATGGCTGGTGATTCATTCAGACCTGACTCATTCTCGCCGAGTTAGGGCAGTTGCTGATTTTATGCTCGATTTATTTGAAAGCAAGGCTAATGAATTAGCGTACGCCGACATATAAAAGTTTGCCTAAGACCGCATTTAGCGATTGCAGAATCAATCTAAACAGTTTAGGTTCATACATGGGGTGCAAGGGTTAGAAGGTTCAAACCCTTTCGTTCTGACTTAAGTAACTCAACTCATCATCGTAGAAAACCGACTTCAAATTGCATTACCGCTCGATGCACCACTGCTTGACCGTCACTGTCAGACCATGCTCGGGGTCCCAGCAAGCATCAGCAGCAAGATTAAACCCATCGTCGTTATCGACATAAAGGCTACACGTTTTGCCAAGCAGCTTCCAGATTTCGCCAGGACTGCTGATTTTGGGATAACAATCAGCCCATTCAGCCCTCTCGTCATCCGACATTGCCTCAAACTCAGAATACATCGTTTCGCTATAGAGACTGAACACATAGGCCTCGAAAACCGGCTTGAATGCGGTGTTATTGATGATTTCCTTAACGAAGGCGACACGTGACGCGGTGAGCGCGTCCTCCTCGCCGTCCACATTCACTTCAAAAGGTAGTTCACTCCACGCCGGCGTTACCTTTTTCTTTAGTTGCCATTGATAGGTCGAATCGAACGTGAACGTGCCCACACCCTTGATACGAACATCTTGGATCGTCGCTCTGTATCTGCGCAGCATGGTCCATCCGCCCTTACCATGATGGAGTAGATACTCCTCATTCAAGCGATTGTTGTCCCCAACTAGGCTCTCGACAGGCACCAGTTTATAATTGTGTTTTTTCTGATTGAAAACATAGGTACGATCGAAAGTCTGCGCTGCACCGATCTTGATCTCACGCCGCAATAATGGAGGCGGCGCATGATAGGGATTGCTGGGCAGTTTCGTTGCAAACCAGTTGGCCTTCTCTGTGAATTCCTCCCTGCTCTCGAAACGCTGCCCGTTAACGCGGTGTTGGTACTCCACGTTACGTACGCCATCGAAAATCATTTCGCTGGGTCGCTCGAGAAATGACATGATAAGCGCCTGAGGGTCAGCCGCCGTTGTCGGCGTAATATCGGTCGAGGCTAGATAGTCCGCCATCAGGCGTTCGAACAGCTCTTCATTGCTCCTTTCAGCCACAGGACGTAGCTTCTTGTCTGGACCGATCTGTTCAAGAAAAGCGGCCATATCATCTGCAATTCGAATCGGTTGCGATGGACCCTGATCACCAGAGTATCCAACCCTCCGAACCGCCCAGATCGAACCCCGGTTTTCGTCGTTCAGGCTTATCAGCAGGCGAAACGAGACTTGAGGATTGCCCCCCTTGATCTGCCCGAATGGGAAATAGAGCTTGGTGTCATGGGGCAACAAATGGCCCTCATTGCTCTCCGTAAAATCTTTGTAGTTGCTGACAGAGAACACCTCATTCTCGACCGCTTCAAATTGCAAATCGTGAAGATAGTCTCCGGCCCTCACCAGGATTGTCTGATGGTCGTAATCAATTTTTCGCCAGCCAATATTTGCCAGATACCAAAGAAAGTCATCCGGGAATGACTTTCCAACCCTGAGTCCTAGCTCATCGATTATCCCCTTTGAGTATTGAAACGGAGAGCATGGATCTTTTTCGTATGGCATTGCCGCAGTGACAGATCTAATTCTCAACGGATAACTCCTTCGCAGCTTGATTTTTATTGCCAGATCGCTGACTGAATAGCTGTCAGCTCACAAGCCATTTCGCTTGCCGAGTTTAGGCTATTTCAACGACAAACATTCGCGCTTGCTGAGCTTCATTGCGCTCTAACTTAATTGGTGCATACTTCTCAGAATTATAAAAGGCTAGAGCCTTATCTAACGTCGGAAACTCGAAGACCCCTGCCAACGGAAAAGGCTCTATGTCTCCCTCCAAGGCTTGCATCACAGGGCCGAAATGCAGAATTTTTCCACCCGCATCCTCTAGAGCATCCATAAAACGAGGGGCTAACTTCGCCTGCTTAGCTGGGTCAATAATTCGCAAGTTTATATGCACATACGCTGGCATTTTTCTCTCCGAAAATTGCAAAATAGTGTATATACAGTATTATATTCTCATTACTTTGTCGAGATACATGGATGAGCGAACTTAATCAAGAGATGTTGAACTGCATTGCGGTTACATGCCCAGGATTCCAAGCACGAGCTACCGCACGAGCTATCACTCGTTATTACAACAACCATTTCAAGACTCTAGATCTCACAGCTGAACAATTCAGCCTGCTAGTCGGAATAGGTGCAGCGAAGGGAACTACGCTTGTTAAGCTGGCTGCTAGCTCTGGGGTTGATCCGACAACACTAAGCCGGAGTGTACGCACTCTGGAAGCAAGCGGCTTGGTCTGCGCCGAGGGTGGGCGCGGTCGCTCTGGCAAACATTTACTGCTAACCAATTTGGGCAAGAGCACACTGCTCAAAGCCTTACCCATATGGGAATCAGCCAAAGCTGAACTATCTCAAAAAATTGGTGCACAGAAACTTCCATCCGTCATAGAAGCAATGGCAGAACTAGCTAAAGCGAGTACCCCTAACTAATTAGATCCCCTCAAACCTACCACCATAGGCTGCCTATGCCCTGTCTGCGATTGATGTGATCAGCTCGACGATGTGCTTGGACTAGTACAAGTATGGAGTTCACTAGCCTAAGTGCTTTATAGACAGAAAAAAGCTGACTGTAGGTGAATGCAGCGTTACGCTCTTTGTTGTTCGATTTTTCCACGTCTACAAATGATTAATCCAAAAACAAGAATGCATTTCAATACTATTTTGAATTAAAAATCATCAACCCGAGAAATATTAAGTAACACAATAAAATTCATACAATAATATTAATAATCAAAAGTTTAAATTGTTTTTATTCATTGCTTTATATCTGTAATCTGATAAACAAGAACCATCGCATATACTCACATTTTTAGAATCGCAAACAGTACCTTTACCAAATCAGAAACTTGGAGAAAGATCATATGGAACAAAAAACCATACGCGACGTTACGATGGATCTACTGCGTGAGCTAGAGCTCACTACCGTATTCGGAAACCCAGGATCCACAGAAGAGACTTTTCTCAAGAATTTTCCTGAAGACTTCAAATACGTACAGGTACTACAAGAAGCTTCCGCAGTAGGTGCTGCAGATGGCTATGCTCAGGCAACCCGCAAACCAGCAATCGTAAACGTCCATACTTCAGCCGGTCTGTGCAATGCCATGAGCAACATCATGACTGCCTATATGAATAAAACCCCATTGATTATCACGGCTGGAAACCAGACCCGCGACATGTTGCTCATGGAGCCTTGGTTAACGAACGTACAACCCACTGTTCTACCGCAACCTTGGGTGAAATGGAGCTACGAGCCTGTACGCGCTGAAGACGTACCCGCAGCGTTTATGCGTGCCTATGCTATGGCTATGCAAGCACCAGCAGGCCCAGTATTTTTATCCATACCTTTAGATGACTGGGATCAACCCGCGACAGAAGCTGCAGTAGTTAGAAAAATATCCACCCGCATTGCCCCAGACCCAAGCTTAATTAAAGAGTTTGCAGAGAAACTGTCTAAGGCCAAAAACCCTGCCCTGATTTACGGTTCTTCTATTGCTCGTGGTGATGGCTGGAACCAAGCTATTAAACTGGCAGAAAAATTACAGGCCCATGTTTTCGCGGCACCATCATCTGAGCGCCCTCCTTTCCCTGAAACTCACCCACTTTACTGCGGTGGTTTACCCTTTGCGAAAGGCCCGCTCTCTGAACGCCTTGAGGGTTATGACGTTGCTATCGTAATTGGTGCACCTGTCTTCCGTTACTACCCATGGGTAGAAGGCTCCTACTTACCGGATAATCTGCAACTCTTACACATCACTGATGACCCTAACGAAAGTGGTCGCGCCCCAGTTGGTGATAGTCTTCTTGGCGATGCCGTTCTCTCATTAGAGATTCTAGAAAGTTTAGTCACGAAACGTGCTCAAACAGCTGCTGCACCGGTGAAGCAAGCCCATGGCATGGCTCCACATCCAGCACCTAAAGCTGCCGCTGCTCAAGATGGTAAATTGACCGCTCTGGAATTGTTCCAAGCGCTACGTGCAGCTTGCCCAGAAGATACGATCATTATGGAAGAGTCCCCTTCCAATATTGCCGAACTTCACACTGCATGGCCAATTGATAAGCCTGATTCTTTTTACACCGCAGCAAGTGGCAGTCTGGGCTGGAATCTACCTGCTAGTGTCGGTATTGCGCTTGCAGAAAAAGAGAAAGCACATCCGCGCCCTGTGGTAGTTGCTATTGGTGATGGATCATTCCAATATGCAATCCAAGCTCTATGGACAGCGGTGCAACAGAAGCTGCCTATTCTTTTCGTTGTTCCATGCAACTCGCAATACAGCATCCTGAAAGCCTTTGCCGTATTGGAAGAGACCCCTAATGTACCGGGCTTAGATATTCCTGGCTTGGATTTTGTGTCTCTTGCTAAAGGCTACGGCGCTACCGGTGCTCATGCTGAGACTATTGAAGAAATCAAAGCAGAATGCCAAAAAGCACTAAGCAGAAGTGGGCCTACAGTGTTGTCTGTACCTATCTCTCACACTGTGCCACCACTACTCTAATCCGCGTTAACTCTAGCTTCTAGCTATTGCTAGAGGCTAAGTGAGATTAGAATAATTTAGCCCCTTCTCAGGGGCTATTTTTATATCAGTACAACCATTATTTAATTGTTCCTGGTGAGCAGCCACCCACCAGGAACGTACACCACTAATCACCCTAGATCTGAAGGAGTAAGGATGATACTTAAAAACTCTTACCAAAAAGCAATAATGACTGCGAGTGTTAGCTTGTAAAGCCCCCCCCTAAATCCACCACAAGGCTTACACTGCACACTCACTGAAATTCTCTAAGATATGCTTATTCATGATGCTCTTTGAGAGCATGACGAACCACGATACCTGAAAGCACTATAACAATTATCATTAACGCAGCCAAAGCACCAAAAGCTATTGGAAGACCAGTGACTCCGGCCACGTAACCAATAACAGCTGGCCCAAGAAAAACGCCAAGGTAGCCCAACGTACCAGTCACTGCTATCGCATAACTAGCAGGCATAAACCTTTGGGAACCAGCAAGGCTAAATACAACAGGTACTATATTTGCTGCACCAAAACCTGCAATTCCTAAACCCACTAAGATTATAGGAAAAACCTCCGCCTGTGAGGCTACTCCTACACCTATCATTGTCAATACTGCACCAATCAAAAGCGTGGCCCTATTCCCAACAGTCATCACGAAACGATCACCAACCAAGCGTGCAATAGTCATAGCCAATGCAAAAACCACATACCCTGCCCCCGCATTTCCTACCGAGATATTTCTATACTCACTAAGTAAAACCGCACCCCAATCAAGCACAGCACCTTCAACTAAGAAAATAAGTAGTGCTATGACGCCCAATAGCACCACAACACTATGAGGTATTACAAACGACTTCTCTTTGCGCTTATCTGACGAGCGTGTCGCCAAAAATCTCGGTGCAGCAATAGAGATGCACACCAAAACAATTGTGCTAACAAGAAGAGCACTCACAACTAACCCTACGCCCAAAGACAAAGCTGCTGTCATTACAGCAGCACCAAGTAGGCCACCTACGCTGTATAAACCGTGGAAGCCGGACATTAATGTTTTTCCAGCCTGCGTCTGAACTTCTGTACCATGAATATTTGCTGCAACATCAACAGCACCGAGCGATAAACCGAATAAAAAGAGCGCCCCTCCCAACATCAAACTTGTAGGGGCTATAGCCATTATTGGTAATGCCAACATCAACCCTACGCTACCGTAAAGGATCAACGTTTTACTCCCAAACCTACCAGCTAACGCACCGGCACCTGGCATTCCTAATACACTACCAAGACCCAGAAATAACAAAATAGTCCCCAGCTCTGCATGACTAGCACCTAGTCGTGCCTTAGCGTATGGAACCATTGGAGCCCAACAAGACAAACCAAACCCAGCAATAAAAAAGGCCAGTTTAGTTGCGAGTTTTGCTTGTGAAATACTGGGGGATTTTTTTTTGGAAGACCTACCTTGTACATTATCGAAATGCATGTGTGTTTGCATACAATTTCCAATCTCAGTGAACTCAATAGGTACTATGTTATAGCTCTTCCATAAATAACCAATAACGATACAATGACTAAATATGTCGATAAAACGTCAAACCGATTTTGGCCCTGATTCTGCTATTTCTCATGTCGTGAGCATGGAAGAACACTGGCCACCAGCTAGTCAAGTAGACATGCACACACACAAACGTGACCAATTCATGTACTCAACTAGAGGGGTTATGCACGTTATTACTAAACATGGCAGGTGGATACTTCCCCCGACGCGGGCAATCTGGATTAGCGGCGGTACAGAACATGGGTTTGAAGCAAAACACCCCGTTGACTTAACCATCCTATATATTGAACCCAGAGCCCTAGGATCACCCAGATGGGATGCTTGCGTAGTCGTCAACGTATCGGCATTAGTCCGAGAACTAATTTTGGCGTGTGCTCGCTTACCTTGGGACTATCCACATAACTCTAATGAAAGTCGTTTAGCTCGCGTTCTTCTGGAACAACTGAGTGCGTTACCACAAGCACCTCTTAATTTACCGGCTCCTAGCGATAATCGTGCTGTCCGTTTAGCAAAGTGGCTTCAGCAACACCCCTCAGACCGTACACCTCTAGCAAGTCTGGCACCACAATTTGGAGGTAGTATCAAAACAATTGAACGTTTGTTCATCTCAGAAACTGGAATGTCTTTTGGCAACTGGAGACACAGATTGCGAATGATGACAGCACTAGAACTGGTAGCTCAAGAGGAAAGCATCTCCAACATCGCTTATGCTGTTGGTTACGAATCACCATCCAGTTTCATTGCTGCATTTCGTAGCACGTTTGGAACCACACCTGCACGGTATTTCGATATTCAAAACAATACTGAAATTCAAGATACAAGAGCTTATAGATGAGCTAGAACATCACGGAAAAAGAATTGATCAGCTACTTAAGAAGCATAAAGCAAGTGATGTTACCTCCTCATCTTCAACTCATGGCGCCTACATTTCATCAAAACTGTTGGTCGAAGTCATTGACTCTCTCACAATTAAGTGTGCATCGATTAGGGCAATTTTCTCATCTCAACACTTCATCTAACTCTTAATCTGCACCAGCAAAATAGGCTGTCCGCTTCCTCGTGAGTTAGTAGCGGTACAAGCCCTCACATACGCTGCATATCATCGCCAACCTCCTACTCACCGCCATATTTTTCATCGCATGTGTTGATACGAGAGAGTTTTGCGCTTTGTTGATCTACCTCAATTTTTTGACGATTTGACCCAAGTTTTGATTGCATAAAGTTACCTTTTTAGGAATATGCTTTAGAACGATATGAAAATACGAGGAAGATCATGAAAGTGCGACGCGCCACAGTAGATGAGCAAGATGGTCAATATTTTGTATCAATAAGCGAACTAGAAAGAACCACTATAGTTTCGGGACGAATTGTTGTTCGTGACCTTACCGGACAGGTTAGGTTTGGTCCGTATAATTCTTCCGAATCAGCCCAAGTGGATGCTCAACGATTTAAAAATACGGGCGACATACCCAAAAAAGGACAGGTTTCCTAAGCAGAGAGACTGTCGCTACGCTCTTGGTAGAGCTGCTTCTAACTTGACTCAATCATTGCCTTTAGGAAGGTCGCTCAAGTCGTCACCAATAAGATCAAGCAGAATTACTTTGCATCACCAGATGGCCGCAGGCTGAGAGCGCCTAATCTTGGGAGGGCTTTTGGGAATTAAGCTTGCAGTACCTTCACTGAAACATAGATCGAGCCATGGCTGATGACTCGATCTCTTTCTTTATATCTGACTCACGCGCCTCCTTGCCTAATGCTTTTTGCGTAACGTCATTTATAGACTGCATCATCCAACTGGGTGTTTGGTAATGTGCCACAACATCAGTAATCATTTCTTTTAGGTTTAGTCCTATATTAGTACCATTATCTGCTCTGTCTGACTCAAGATCTGAATTGGGCCTATACAGCAAAAACCTTAACTCCTCCTCCGATTTGTATACATAAGATTTTTTAGTAAATGGGGAAAAAATTCCATTTATATCTCTACTACTTTTTCTCCCCTCTACATACTCAATTTCAGCAACAGCCAGATTGTATCCAGTAGGAATCACAAGCGAGTTTTTTAATTTTCCTACTGTGGATGTAATCATTCTAGCAATGGGGGTTTCATCCGCAACTATTTGGTAGACAGCCTTTATGCCCTAATCTCCTAATCCTTAGTTTTTTGCACTAAAGTACGCGCACGTAGATCATGACTGGCATCATCCCAGGGAGTTTGCCAGCCATGACTGTACCTTCAGAACAATCCCGCATCCAGCACACCACTGGCAGCACCATTACGACAACCACTCCTCTACCCACCTTTTATTTTTCTACCGCATCATGTTCAACTACAATCATAGCAATTACCCTCACCTGCTTACCTTTAGTTGAAATTCAGAATCTATAGTTTAATATTTCTCCAGAAAAAAATTATAAACACCAAAAATTAACCACCCAAACAAAACCACATCATTTCTCACCTTAAAAAAAATTATACACATTGAGATTTATTATATGAAAAACAATATTGAAGTCAGCGTTATAATACCTGTTTATAATGTGGAAAAATATCTTCCTGATTTAATAGATTCAATAAAAAAACAATCCAATCCAAATTTTGAATTTCTATTTATCAATGATGGCTCAACAGACTCAAGCCCATCCATTATAAAAGAAGCATGTCGTAATGATCCAAGATTTAGAATTATTAATAAAGAAAATGGTGGTTTATCAAGCGCTAGAAACACTGGCATAAAAAATGCCATAGGTACATGGATTTGTTTTATAGACTCTGATGACTGGATCGCACCTGACTCATTGCAGAAACTGTTGTCCCAAGCAGAAGAGCAAGCAGAAAGAAAACCACTACTCAACAAACAACCGTGGGAGAAGTCCTCGATGGTAAGCAATGGATTATTAGATCCGTTGATCTGAAGGAGTGGCCACACTTTGCCTGGCTGCAACTCATCAAACGCGATCTTATCGTGAATGCGGCCATCTTTTTGCTCTGATACGAAAAAAAAATGCCAGACCTAAAGATAAGAAAAGAGCTGGCTAAAAAATTTATCGCTTTAGGCCTTCCTTCAAAAATACTGAAAGAAGGCTCAGGGCTCGGTGCATTCTGGTTAACATTTCGCTGTTTTTTTGCCTGCTGCTTTTACTCCTTATACTGACATTAATCACATTCATAGTGATAATCCAGTAGCTTGCCTCGGTGACTGGCGTTCACTTTACAGCCTACCCCTTCTCCTCCGCGCACGCCTAGCAACCATCGTGTTACGCACGCGCCTATACCCAATCAACACCCCCGTTGCACTGGCTAGCAATCCACCCACGCTCAGCACGATCAGCACCACATCGCGTAGCGTTGCAAACTGCAGCATTACCGGTAGATCCCAGCTATGCAGTAATTCAAACCACCAGCGGCCTGAACGTTGATGCTTATCCATGATGCTTTCTATTGCGCCCGTACGTGGGTCTAGGTGTACCCAGTTGCTGTCTGGATCCGCAAACTGAATGCGCAAAATAGGCAGTGGTTTTTCTCGTGCGCCACGCATAGCTTGTGGTGCTCTGGTGTAGTAGTAGGTGTCGTACTGCTCTAGTCGCTGAACAGACACTATAGGGAAATCAAATAAATGCTTGGCCGCTGCCAGCAACTGATGTTCGTCTATGTAGTGGTCAATCGTTGGTGGTAGCCCCTCTGCTGCAGGCATGACTACAGGGTGATTATCTGCTGTACGTCCAATCAAATACGGTTGGCTGTCTATCAGCGTCCACTGTATTTCTCGCAGGCTGTCTGGTGGCATCGTAGCAATAAAGTCTTGTGCGGTTTTATCAAACCACGCAGCGCTTAAGACTTTGCCTTGGTAGGCAGCTTTATTGGCGACTTGGCCTGGTGAAAACACACCCAATGGGTTCATGGAAAGTAATCCGCTGACTATCCACGTTAAGGTCACACCACAGAACAATAAACCTGCAATATGATGCCAGCGCATTGCTCTGGATGGATACGGTGTTCGCGCACCAGAACGGTAGGGCTTACGAAAACGCCAACGCCATATGCCTACTACCGTACCCGCTATAGTGCTCACCACTGCTACCGCTGAAAGCACTACCACTAGCCAATGCCAGATAGGGTCAGGCGTAGGCCCTCTAAACATGTATAGCCAATGCAGCCATGCACCTACGTAGTTCCAACTACGTGTGTGGGCATCCGCAAGCAGCACTGTTTCCCCCGTGCGAGACGAGACATAGACCACAGTATCTGCGGCATCATTTGCCCGCACCTTATGCAAAGGCCGATGTGGGTGCAACACGCCTGATCGTGTCCAAAGATCTGCTTCGACCAAGCCTTCATACGTGGGTGAGCTGCCCTGTAAATAATGAGCAACGGAGTCTAGCGCTTGTTCTTCATCTATAGGCGCTAACAAAGTGCCTGATTGCGCATCTACTGCATAAACGTTAGCTCCCTGCACGATCTGATATTGTGGCTTCCCTCCTACTACCACGACGCGCACACTACTCACGATGGAATCTGTGTGTGGTACAGCGTCTAACGCCGCATGCAATGACACACAGCATGACGCTTGCCTTAAGGGCTCCAGTCTAGCCATGTGCTCCCACGGATACAATTTTGGATAGCCTACAAACAGCATCACTATCCCGCTAAAAAACCAAAGCACCATGAGGATGGCAACCGCCACCCCACTCCAACGGTGCAACCAATACACAAGACCCTTCGGGTTACGTAGCCGCATTCTTACCCCCTAGAATGCGGCACGCAATGTGAGCTCGTACGTTCTAGGAGCACCTGCGTAATAGTAGGAAATGCTGTTGGTGCCTACGGCGTAAGTTTCATTGGTTAGATTACGTACACGCCCCACTAACGTCAGGCTGGAATTCAGCTTATACGACACACCTACATCCAGCAGTGTGTAGGCTGGGACGTAGTAGGTGTTGGCCACATTGCCATACACCTTACTCACATGACGCACCGCTGCACTGGCAGTCCATTGCGGCAGAAAGTCGTAATCTACCCATAGGTTGGCCACAACGTTAGGCACGTTTACAGGCCTTTTTCCCGTCATAGACACAATCTCGTTGCCCACTTTTTGATTAAACGTGTCGTATTGAGCATCTACGTAGGCAAGATTGGCCTGTAACCTCAACGCGGAAATGGGCTGCATACCCACGGAAAGCTCTACACCTCGTGAAGACTGTTTACCTGCCTGCACTGTCGTGCGTGGGTTTTGTGGATCAGGGGTAGCCACATTTTTCCGTTGGATTTCATACGCTGCTAACCCCACGGTGACACGGTCTTCCCAAAAGCTAAACCGCCCCCCTACTTCAACTTGCCTACCCGTACTAAGCTTCGCGTTGTCATTAAGATTGGCGTAGCTGGTCGTGGTTAAACCACCCGCAGGCGCATCGGCTGATGTGGCGTATTGCGCGTAAAGATTAATACCCAGCGCAGGGTCCCACACTAGCCCTACTCGCCCAGTGGTCGCCGAGTAACTACGCCCAAAATGCGCAGGGTTGGTCGCACTTGCCGTACGGTAGTTATTCAGGTCTAGTTTCAAACGCTCATAGCGTAAGGCTGTAATCAATTGCAGGTTAGAAAGCAGCTCGGTACGGTTTTCCGCTGACACTGCTAAAGTGCGCAACCGAGTACGTCTATCTCGTTGAAAACTGTCGTACATACCCGGTATATCGAAGAAGTCCTCTACGTCAAAATCATAGGGGTCCACGATGCTCTCGTAGGTCGCGCTACTGGGGAAATTAGTCCGGTAGCTCATACTGGCATCCAACGCGAAGGCCCAATCACTTTTTAGTTGGCCAAGGTTGCCGTTATAGGTGGCCACCATTCTATTGCCATACAGCTGGTGTTCATGCCGCTGCAGATAGGGGCCGCTACGTATCACGGCACTGTTATCTGGCGTGTAGTTATAGTTTTCTAGATTACGAAAATCACGCCTAGCGTCATACCAATACGCCGTGTTTTGAAATTTCCACGCATCAGAAATAGTGTAATCAACGATTGACCGCAACCACTGTACACGTTGCTCGTAGCGCGCATCACGGCTGTTGTAATTCTTATAGCGCGTTTTGCGATCTATTTTGAGTTCGCCCACCTTGGGATTTAGTACGGGTGTGCCAAAGTAGGGGCTACGCTCCACTTCTGTTTGGTACTCGTAAGCCAACGTGTGCGATAGCCTAGGAGTGAAATCCGACAACAGCGATACCGCCACTTGATTGGCACGTGCTGAATTCCTATCCACCCAACCATCTCCTGCTCGGTGTAACGCATCAATACGCACGTAATGCGCAGGCCCACCCTCTTGACCGCTTAACTGTCTATTCAGCCCTAGGCCTACACTGCGTAAGCCATACGAACCCACCCGCAACTGTGCATCGTAGAAGTCGTCCCGCTGGGCCAGCTTGCTAATGTAGTTAATGGTGCCGCCTACCGCCCCAGCCCCATACAAAAAGCCTGATGGCCCGCCCATAACCTCTACGCGGTCATAGATCCAGCTATCTACAGGACGTGTAGCTTGGCCGGTATCTTGAAGATTAATGCCGTTATACAAAACGGCCACTTGGCCAGAAGTAAAGCCCCTGTAGCTGACATTTATCGCACCAGGGGGTGACGACGCACTGATACCCGGTACGCCCCGCAACATTTCTTGGGTATTGTCAGCACCACGCTGTTCAATGGTTTCTCGGCCTATCACCGTCACCGTTGCGGGTGTTTCGCTGATGCTTAATCCTAATCGACTCGCCGTTGAAGTAATCGCCTGAAAATCCACAGGCCCATTCGCTACATGTGTTTGTAAGCCGCGCACCTGTATAGGGGCCAGTGTGGATGCCTGTACACCTTGATCTGCATTAGGTGGATGTTCTGAGGTAGCCGCATAAACCGCCGCTACCGGACACAAGGCCAGCATCGCCGCCGCGCCAATTTGATGAATATATCTTTGCATGTTGTAGCCAACGCAGGGAGGCACCACAAGATGGTGCCATCCAGTATGAAATAGACATAGCCACGCCTACGCCAGTTGCTCACTCCAAAAGATGAACAGCACATGCGTAAAACACGGATACATCACAACCTGACAGCCACGTTTTCTCTAGCGTTGGCAGTACGCCAAGCTCGCCTCAACAACTGTTGATGGCACAAAAACGTAGGCTGCACAAAATGTGCAACGTTAGTGAACAACGGGGGGAGCTCTAGAACCTAAAGGAGGCCCTTGAGTAAGAAGAATAGGAGCCTGTATCTGCTCAGCACGCACCAACAGCGGTGACTGCTGTAATACAGGCTTAGGCTGCACTGCGCCCTCAGGTGGCGTCATCGTCGCTTGCAGCGACAACACACCAAATACACAATCCATGTCGCCACTTGCGGACGACGAGTCATCATGACCTGATTCGGAAGCAAAACGCAGTGTGCTTACTGCACCATCAGCCGTACAAAATGTCAGTGCCAACTGCCCGTTTTGGGCAGCTGCAGCATCGGGCATATAGCCTGCAGGCACCAGCCCTCGTACCACAATCGCAAGCAGTAGCAGCCACAGCAACGAGCGTTGCGTGACCCAGCTTAAGTTTTGCGAGAGACGGGGAAGGAAAAACATGCCGCCAATTATATAGCTTTAGCTAACAACAGCCGTATACCAGCATAACCAAATGCTATCGCCAGCACACCCTCAATCCAGCGGCGTGCTTTTAAATACGAACGAATCATAGGTGCTGTAGAAAACACAATGGCATACCCCCCAAACACTACAACACTTAATATCGCGCAACCAAAGATTATTGCCAGCAACGTAGTAGTGGGAGAGTCCGGTCTAAGCCCTAGAGACATAATTGCTATCCATGCCAATACCGCTTTAGGATTGGTCAGATGCAGCAACAGACCACGCCTATAAATTTGCCACTTGTTGGCAGGTAAGCGGGCCACTACTGAGGAGGGCATTTTGGTGCTGAGTGCAGACTTTGCTGCTTTGTAGGCTAAATACAGCAGGTACAGACCGCCCACTACTTTGATGACGAACAGTGCATTAGCATAGGTAGCAAGTATTGCTGAAATCCCTGTAGCCGCCATCGCAGCCCAAAACAAACTACCCGTGATCACACCGAACGCTAACAGCAAGGCAGAACCTCTGCCTTGGCTCATCGCCATTCCCATGATGGCCATATTACTGGGCCCAGGGCTTGCTGTTGCAATCAAATAGGCTATGTAAACCATCAAAAGCTGCTGTAGTTGTTCCATGATATGAGCCTTTGGTTATCGCTAGGCAGAGTCGTTGGACTCCGAGCATATCACCAAAATAGCACTGTAACGATGCACTTTTCACGTACCTCCATGCGTTGAAGCGGTTGAGGCCTACCGTGTTCAACAAAAAACCGCCCTAAGGCGGTTTACTGACGAGCTGAAAACAAACCGTGCTATCTGGACTGGTTCTCAAACTCCTGCTGAATCTCGGGGAATCTCGTGAAAATACTGCTTCTAGCGTGTGATATATCGGTGACTACCGTGTTTGCTGCTGCTTGCATCACACCTTCAACACGCTTTTGAATATCGCTCTTAGGGCCTGTTAACAGCTCTCGTCGCACATCATAGTTATATACGACCAGAGTAGTGTCCCCAGAAGGATTGCTGTCAGCATACGGTACAGGCACTACCAGCGGAAGCTCAATGGCTACCGTCACACTCACTGCACACAGAGAAGCTGGTGTCAGCTGATACCCAATTGCTTTAACAAGCAGCCCTTTTGCTCTTGAGCCTACTCTGTCAGCAACTTGAAAACCATTTTTTTTAAGCTCAGTTTCCATAGTGTCTTTCAAGGCTGCAACATTAGACAAACACCCATCTGTGACTTGCTCTTGCACTTTAACGTGGAAGGTATCTATGGTGCTAATTAGCGCCTCTGGCCCACCATCTAGAAGTAGCGAGTGTCCATTCGCGTGAGCGGTAGTTCCCACCAGCGACAAACACACTGCGGCAGATAATCCGACTACAGAACTGCTTACTGCTTTTATTCTCATGTCATTCCTACTATTTTGACAGCTACATCCTCAAGCTGTTCATTGCTTCGTGATTTATGACAAGTGTAAATCCTGAATAAACGCCTCTGCAATCGGATAGCAACCCGTTTTTCTACAAACTCACTACGTCGCCACTTACATCATGCGCCGCATTACCTACAGAAATCAGCTTGTGGCCAATGCTGGCCATCCCCAGTGCAACACCCTAGAAACCAAGCCATAACGCTCGTGATTATCCTGTCTCTCATACTCGATGATTATGTTGTCACGTAGTTTTCTACGCTTAGGCACTCCAGCCATCTATGCTAGAAAGCGCTTCGTTCACTGCAAAAATCTTGGCATTCACATAGGGGATGCCGGCTTGCTTTAAGCGGTCTGCATGCAATGCCAAATAACGCTCTGCATTGGCTTTATCCGCAAACAGGTAGATCCCCCCTGCTTCATGCTCTGCAGCGTTCTCAGTCCATATTTTCCAAATCAATCCAGCCTCTTTGGCGATAGACTGCGCCAAAGCCTCCATCGCTGGAACCATGTCTTTGCCCCACGGACCGGTATACGGGAAATCAACTTGAAGAATGTAGTGCATTACCTGCTCCTTGTGTCGTGTACTGCCTAAAGACTTAGGCGGCTATTGCTTGTTTGAGTGTAGTCAGCAATTGGTCTGCCTTCACCATACCTACCGCTAACGCAGACATTTCACCATTACGTTCCAACAAAATTGTAGGGAAAGAACGCACTCCCCATTGCCGGCAACGTACGAACTCTTGGTGTACTGCGTGCTTGGCTTCTGGCGACTCAAACAATGAATTGAACTCCGCCACATCCAGCCCTAAACGCACACAAATTTCAGCGTAGAAATCTACCTTGGTGGTGTCTTGCCCTTCTACATAAAACTTCTGTTGAATAGCAGAAAAAAACTGCAGCACTATGGCTTCTGGCAGATTGTGTTTTGCTTCGAGCAGCTTTACGGTTGCCACAGCACGGCATGCGGGCTCGGTATCGTAGTTAAAATGCGGCGCCTCTAACAACGTAAAACCAAAAGGCTGGCCAGTGACGTTAGCAATGTGCTGCCATTCATTACGCAAAAAGTCTTTAAATTGTGGGCTCCATGGGTCACCACCGCCAGCCCGCAAACCACCCATGGTAAGAGAAAACGCTATACCTTCTGCGGCACAAAAATCAGCTAACGCTTTGACCGTAGATGAAATACCCCAGCACCAAGAACACATAGGATCACCGACATAGCGCACCGCTAACCCTTGACGTAATGTTGGCTTCACGCTGGTAGGCGTTTCTAACTCAGGCAATAAACACGCACCGGTAACAGGATCGCAATTCATCATTTGTACAGACTCCTTCTGGATTAGCTCTGTACAGTCTACTCTGCCTTGGCATGGGAGCTTTACTCTGACACAAACGTGTTTAACGTACCCCACAATGAGGGCCTCCAGTTTGATGACCCCAACATCGCCATTACATCGTGCATCTCAGGTGCTGGCATCTTCCCAGGATCCCCATTTGCCGTCAGAACTTTTATACAAACAGATGCTCTAATACCGGTATTACCACTTTGGAGTTTCAAAACCCGCCCTATACATATCCTGTACCCCACCAACAAGCACCTTTACTTATAGACCTACGTCTCTACCTTCTTGCATGAAGATATTCTCACCGTTGTATGCTCGCGCAATGACGTGGTCACGTGACCCTAAAGCGCCTTTCTTTCTTGGCACGCTCAGTTTTTTTGAGTCTATATTCTTCCCCGTTCCACCCGATGTCATGCTCGCCCCCATGTGTATGGCAACGCCTAAGCGCGCGTGGTGGTTCGCTCTGCTCACGACGTTAGCGTCTGTAATAGGCGGCATACTTGGCTACTTGATTGGCTACTATGCATTTAGCGCTATACAAGCGTGGCTAGAGGGTAGCAGTTACTGGCCTGCTTATGAAACCGCTATTGCCTGGTTTAAAGACTACGGATTCTGGGCCATTTTTGTCGCCGGTTTCTCGCCCATTCCTTTTAAAGTCTTCACGCTGGCTGCCGGTGCGATGGCTATGGCATTTACCCCCTTTGTGCTGGCGGCGATTATTGGTAGAGGCATGCGCTTCTTTTTGGTGGCAGGTTTACTTGCGTGGGGTGGCCCACGTATGGAAGGCTTACTACATCGCTATGTGGACCGCTTAGGGTGGGCCACCGTAGCCATCGTTATTATTGCTGGTCTCTGGCTGGCATTTTCGTGATGTGTGGGTGCCCCTAAACGGGTACCCTCCTCTCGCAAATAAAAATCAAAATCAACCATTCCTTACGTTATACTGAACAAGTCACAACTTCTCTCTGCCCGTATGCGACGATTTATCGTCCTCTTTTTACTGTTCATTCTGCCCATTCAAGTATTAGCTGAGTCTCTAGCAGACTTACCTACGGTACCTCATACCACCACGACTGCTGAAGTCGCTGAAACGGCAACAACCACTGATAGAAGCATCCTAAAAAGCACTACGTTTTTCTTAGATAAACCTAAGAAGGGCCAACAAACGGTGCATGCCGATATTAGTGATTCTGTGAACAGTGCAGAGCTGTACTTACACCCTCCCTTATTGTGTGAGCAATGGCCTAGCTATAGTGCTCAAGCTTCTCCGTTAGCCTACCCGCCACGACGAAAACCGCCCCGCGTTTAAGCCACACAACACGCATTAGACATGCGTTGTAGTTTTTTCCCATCCCCTTTACTGGCGATGGTACGGCATCAGGTTTTACTCAATCATGTAGGCGTAATATGGAATGGCTTTTAGACCCCAATATATGGGTGGGTCTGCTGACTCTGGTTGTACTGGAAATAGTACTTGGTATAGATAATCTTATTTTTATCGCCATCCTGGCTGATAAACTCCCCCCGCATCAACGCGATAGAGCACGCTTAATAGGCCTATCGCTCGCACTGGTGATGCGTTTGGGCTTACTCACCATCGTATCGTGGCTGGTGACACTCACCACTCCCTTATTCTCTATTGCCTCCTATTCATTCTCGGGACGTGACTTAATTCTGCTGTTAGGCGGCCTTTTCCTTTTGTTAAAAGCCACCTCTGAACTGCATGAACGCTTAGAAGGCACGCCACATCAACAAAGCCGCTCTAAAACCTATGCCAGCTTTGCTGTGGTCGTGGCTCAAATCATCGTGTTGGATGCCGTATTCTCGTTAGACGCGGTCATTACCGCCATCGGTATGGTGGATGAACTACCTGTCATGATGGCAGCCGTTGTGATCTCTATGGCCATGATGATGTGGACATCTAAGCCGCTAACGCGTTTTGTTAGCGCGCACCCCACCGTTGTGGTGCTGTGCTTAAGCTTCCTCTTGATGATAGGTTTAACGCTCACAGCCGAAGGTTTGGGCTTCAAAATTCCTAAGGGCTACTTATACGCTGCCATCGGTTTTTCTATTGTGATTGAGTTTTTCAACCAATGGGCCCGTCGCAGTTCACTTAAAAATGAAGCTCGCCTACCGTTGCGTGATCGTACTGCTGACGCCATTTTACGCTTGCTGGGTGATCGCAAACGCTCCGAAAGCACCGAAGATGAAGCCCACGACGAACAACACATGGACCAAGCAGCCTTTGGCCCTGAGGAACGTAATATGATCAGCGGCGTACTGACATTGGGTGCCCGTTCCATTCGTTCCATCATGACTCCCCGTTCAGAAATATCATGGGTAAACCTGGATGATGACCCTGCCGTCATCCAGCAACTGTTACGCGAAACGCCACACAGCTTCTTCCCCGTAAGCCGTGGTCAGCTGGACAACACCTTAGGCGTTGCGCGAGCTAAGGATCTGATGGCCGACATACTTGATAACGCAGACCTGCAGAAGCTGCCTTCTTTGCGTGAACCAATTATTGTTCACGAATCTACAGGCGTCTTGCAGGCCATGGATATACTCAAGAAATCACGTGGTCAGTTAGTACTGGTGACCGACGAATACGGCACCATTCAAGGCTTGCTTACGCCTATAGATATTTTGGAGGCCATTGCCGGTGAGTTCCCTGATGAAGATGAACACCCCACTATTGAATGCATAGCCCCCAACACATGGCGTGTAGACGGCACCACCGACTTACACCACCTTGCCCAAACACTTGAAAGTGACACTTTACTTACGCGGGCAAATGGCTTTAGCTCTATAGCTGGACTACTGTTAGATGTCTTTGGCACCTTGCCTGAGGTTGGTGCTACAACCGAGCTAGATGATCTGCATATTACGATTACCGGAATCGCTAACCGACGTATTGCTACTTTGGAAGTGACACGGTCAAGCTAACAAGCAGGCTCTCGCCGCACAAGGCTTCTGCCGCATAAAGCAGAAGCCTTGTCACCTTCGATTGTACGTTCACAGCGCCAAAAACCATCATTATGAGCAAGGTATAATAAATAAAATCCCCTTTCATGCCTTATATCAACGCATTTATAGCTAAGATCGTCGATAATCAATGATATAGAAAACCCTGCTCTTTAACGTATATTTTCCAAATACAAGCACATCATTTCTTCACCCAGAGTGTTTAGCATCACTGTTTGAGCACTCCAAACATGGATACCATCAATATGAATCAATTTAAAATTGCAGTAGTAGTGGGTAGCCTGAGAAAGGACTCTTTTAATCGCCAGCTCGCTCAAGCGCTTGTTCGTTTAGCCCCTGCCGATTTCGTTTGTGAATTTATAGATATTGGTAACCTGCCACTGTACAACCAAGATGCTGACGTTCAACCGTCAAAGGCTGTAGTGGCGTTCAAAGCAAAAATACAGTCCGCCAACGGGCTGCTGTTTGTCACCCCTGAATACAATCGTTCCATACCTGGTGTATTGAAAAATGCTTTAGACCAAGGCTCACGCCCCTATGGCAAGAACGTCTGGTCTGGTCTACCGGCAGGTGTATTAGGAATATCGACTGGTGCTATAGGTACTGCCGTAGCTCAGCAGCATCTACGTAACGTGCTCACATTTCTTGATGTCCCGACGCTTCAACAACCTGAAGTTTTCCTCCAGCACAAAGATGGTTTGTTCGATGCTGATGGCAATATTGGGCCTGCGAGCAAAGACTTCCTGCAAAACTGGTTTAATCGTTATGCAGACTGGGTACGCAAACATCAGAAATAAGTATGTGAGGTCGGTACATTGTATTGACATGTAACCTTCTTAGTGAAAAGGGCTTACAGCGTAATTGCTATAAGTCCTTTTTTGTTTACCCATCACTTTCGCTGCCAGCCCACTCTGGTTTCAGTTGTCCCTACGTCCATAGTTACGCGCGTAAACCTCTGCTCCCATCGCCGCAATCTGCTGCTCTACCAAAACAGTAAACGGCTTTAATAAAGGCTGAAAATCATGCTCTGGCTCTAACACCTTCAACGTGCGAACAATAGCTTCGATGGTCGCCACTGCTGCCGTTTCTGTTGCTTTACGCACTCTATACAAAGAAGGCTCACCCACTGGCAAACTAAGATGCGGCAAGCTGCTTAACAATGTGTTGGACTGAATGATTTTCCGTGCATTACGCCACGTGCCATCGGGCACAATCAGCAATGCAGTCTTCGCTTCCTCTATAGCCTCTAAAGGCTGCTGCACATTGTGCTCCTTTGCAGGGAACAGTAGAAACGCCGCATCAACTTCCAAAAGTTTTTCTTCCAACTGAGGGAAATGCTCTCCTACCCACAGTTCGGCCTGTTCTAAGCCCAATACGGCCAGACGTGCAGTATTTAAGGGATGCTTTTGCTCATCTGGGTGCTGCAGTACCAGCACGCTAATGCGATTAGGCACTACGCTTATGTGTGCACATAAACAATGTGATACGGGCCGCGCACAACGCTCACACATGGGGCGCGTCGCTTTTTTAGATTCAGACATAATCTTGCTAATACTAGACCTACAAACGAATGCGAAAGCGTAGCCCGCCCCCAGTAGGACGGTCTACTAAACACGCATTGACGTAATCAGCCTGCGTAGTGATTTTCACCGTCTACAGTTACCGTTGCCAAAATAGAGTGCGCAATATAGCAGTTCTCGTGGGCTTGCTCATGGTTTTTAGCAATCTCATCTTGGCTAGGTTGATAACTACCTGAAAACACAACCTTAGGTTTTAAGACTATTTCTGTGATGGCCATTTTGCCGTGGCTGTTCTTTCCCATCGTGCCCTGCGGGTTGTCATCATAGCTCTCTACTACCCATCTTTTCTTAGCCGCTAAGCCCAAGAACCACAACATATGGCAACTTGAAACCGCTGCCACCAAAGCCTCCTCTGGGTCAACAGCCGCTAAGGTTGAGTACGGTAACGGAACAGAATGCACGGACGACGAGGCAGGGATGCTCACCCCCTCATCAAAGGTCCAGTGATGCAATCTGCTGTACTTATTATCCGAAAAGGCTTCATCAGGCTGACGTTGCCAATGAACGCGTGCAAAGTAGGCGTGGCTCATAAGATGCTCGTGACACAGTAAGGGAATGATTCACTAGCTTAATCCAGCTTCAAAAAGCCAGCAAACACAAACCGCCACGCGACACACAATCGTTGAACAACTAGGACAAGCCCTTATTTCAAGTTTAAACATTACACAATTACTCTAATAAATCAAAAATAAGTAATGTATTAACCGCTATTCCCATATATAGCGCCTGGAGACAACGAGTGCGATCTTCTGCTTTGAAAAAAACAGCTTTTAGTTTGAGTTTATTGGCTAGTGTCCTACTTTCAGTGGCCCATGCCGCCCCCGTAACGGTAGAAATAAACCGTGATGCCTACGACGTACCTCATGTATTTTCTGACAGTAACTACGGACTGTTTTACGGCTATGGCTATGCGGTCGCACAAGATCGCTTATTTCAATTGGACATGGCACGCCGATCCTTTGTAGGTACTACAGCAGAAGTATTAGGTCCTGGTGACAACAACGCCTACCTGAACTACGACATCAACGTACGCCGTAACTTCAACCCCGAATCCATCAACCAGCAACTCGCCGCCCTACCAGAAGAAGATGCCAACATTTTCAAAGGCTACGCCGACGGCTATAACGCGTATTTAGCTCAAGTACTCAGAAACCCAGAGCTACTGCCCAAAGAGTATCTAGACTTCGACTTTGCCCCCACACCTATCTCTGCCTTTGACGTGGCTATGATCTGGGTAGGCTCTATGGCAAATCGTTTTTCTGATGTGAACTTGGAAATGGGGTCGTTAAGTTTGCTAAACGACCTGGAAGCCAAACACGGTAAAGCCGAGGCTGAGCGAATTTTCAATGAGTTGCTATGGGTGAATGATCCAAACTCCCCCACCACCGTACCTACATCAAGTACTCAAAAACCGGTGTCCTACCAACCGCCTGCGCCACCACAATTGGTTGCCCTCTCCACGGATGCAGCGCAATCCATTTTGCAAGACACCGCAACACGCTGGGGTGGTACCGGGCCAGACTTTGTACCCAAGGCCAGTAACCTCTGGTCTACCCAACCACATCGCGTAGAAGAAAACGCCACCATTTTGATTAATGGCCCGCAGTTTGGCTGGTATAACCCCAGCTACACCTATGGCATTGGCTTACACGGTGCTGGCTTCAACGTAACAGGTAACACCCCTTTTGCGTACCCTATCGTGCTGTTTGGCACCAATAACCAAATCGCTTGGGGCGCAACCGCCGGCCCGCAAGATGTGGTCGATATTTACCAAGAGCAACTGAACCCTAACAACCCTGCTCAATATCGCTACAACAACGAATACCTAGACATAGAAGAGCGCCAAGAAACCATTAAGGTTAAGGGCCAGCCGGATACCGTCGTGACGTTACAGCGCACGGTGCATGGCCCCGTCATGGCTGTAGATAATCAAAACAAGGTGGCATACAGTAAGAAACGCAGTTGGGACGGCTACGAAGTGCAGTCCTTGTTGGCATGGCTCAATATCGCTAAAGCACAAAACTGGGAAGATTTCTTAGCGCAAGCCGAGAAAATGGCGATATCCATCAACTGGTATTACGCTGACAAAAACGGCAACATAGGCTATGTATCGCCCGGCTTTCTGCCTAAACGCCCAGCAAACCAAGACATGCGCATTCCCGCCTTGGGCGATGGCAGCATGGAATGGGAAGGCATACATGACTTTAGCGCCACACCTAAAGCCTACAACCCTCAGCAAGGCTACCTAAGTAACTGGAATAACCGCCCCGCACCCGACAAGACCAATACCGATGCGTACTACTGGACCTACGGTGATAGGGTCAACGAATTGAATGTGCAATTCGCACAAAAAGACAAATTCACGCTGCAAGAAATTTGGGACTTCAATCGCCTAGCATCCTACCACGACGTGAACTGGCGTTACTTCCAGCCGCACCTACAAAAAGTCGCTGCTAAACAGTCAACGAACACACCTACACACGACATGACAGCGCTTTTGCTGCAGTGGGATGGATTAGAAACGGATGACGGCAACGGCGTTAACGTTGGCCCTGAACGTTTGATTTTCAAAACGTGGCTGGAAGAAATGTACAAGCTGGTGCTGGTGCCTGTTTTGCCTGAAGCCCATCAAGCCAGCTACACCAACACCGGTTTTGCGAGCACCAACGGCCCTAACCCAGGCTCTATCAACCTCAGCATGGGGACTAAAGTTCTGCTGCGCGCACTGGATCTAGAACAAAACCCCGACCCACAACGCCATAATTTCTTTGCACAGAAACCCTCTACCGAGGTCATGCAGCAAGCCTTAGAAAATACCTATCAACGCTTAAAAGCGGAGCAAGGTGAAGATATGGCTAACTGGAAAATGAGCAGTTCAGTTCATAAGTTTAGCGATCGCAACTTTACTGGTACACCACAAACCACAGCAGGCAATACGTTCAGCTTCACGGGTTACCAAAACCGAGGCACAGAGAACAACCGCATTGTGTTCTATGAGGACAACGTCGAGTTTTGCGACGCGATGCCTCCGGGTCAAAGCGGTTTCATCGACAGACATGGTAAGAAAAGCCCACACTACGATGATCAACTCGCCTTATACCAAAACTTTGGTTGCAAACCTGTCAGCTCAACCGAGGATGACATCAAAGCAACAACAGTAGAAAGCACCGTATTAATCGTAGAGAGCTAATACTACAACTCTATTTGTTACCCGCTCATGAAAATCCTCAGCTAAGCTGAGGATTTTTCACATCACTCATTTGCTTATAAAGGCCATTTCAAGCCAGTCTCAACAAGCCGTGGCATATAATGAGCAGCGAACGATGACCTATACAGCAGTCTGTTTGCCGCATTTTTACTCTACTACTGATTTATTTCAACGGTGCCTTTACTCTTGTGTTTGGCATCGTTATTTGTATCCAAACAAGGACGTTACACAATGGATTTGCCCGCCCACCAATTAAGCATGACTGTATTGATGACTCCCGATACAGCAAACTTTTCCGGAAACGTGCATGGTGGCACCATCCTCAAACTGCTGGACCAAGTGGCCTTCGCCTGTGCTAGCCGTTACGCCAAAAGCTACGTAGTGACACTGAGCGTGGATCAAGTGACCTTTAAACAGCCCGTTCATGTGGGCGAACTGGTGACTTTTCTAGCCAGCGTTAATCACACCGGTACATCCTCGATGGAAATTGGTATCAAAGTGATTGCTGAAGATATTCGTAGCCGCGTTGTGCGCCACGTGAACAGCTGTTTCTTTACTATGGTTGCGGTTGAGAATGGCAAGCCCATTCCTGTGCCTACGCTAGAACCCCAAACCGACGATGAAAAACGCCGTTTTGTGGCTGCTGAGGTGCGTCGTGAGCTGCGTCGTGAAATTGAACAGCGCCATCGTGCTGTGCAAACAAACGCGAGCCCAACCGCCAGATCCTAAGCAACATTACTGAGCGCGCGACAAGCCCCTTGTAGGGGCTTTTTCTTTTAGGAGCGTTAAAACCGCCTCCTACCGCCCTAAGGGCTGTAGACTACTCAGCATCATTGTCTTTATGCAAACGTATTCTTGTGCGCCATTCTTTATCTAGATTCGCCTTAGTCACCGCCCTTACCCTTATCACCGTAGCAGGCTGCTCGCTTCCTGATTATGTGAATGAACAAGCCGAGTGCTTAAATCCACAAGGTCCTTACCCAGCATCCTGTGGCGTGAACTATAAAGGGCCAACGGGTGAATTAGTTTTAAGCCAAGCCACCACTGGCGGCAACCCTGATATACGCTATTTAACCGCTATGCAAAGCTTCTACCCTGATGCTCCTATCAGCGTAGAACAATTAGTAGCCGTCGCCAAAGCAGCAGAACAGGGAGATGAAGCCTCTATTATGGCCTTGGGTAGGTTGTACTATGAGATAGGCCATCACTACACCAACTGTAGCGTGGTGAAAACTGGGCAGAACTGGCTCAAACGCGGCAGTGACATGCAATTACCCCACCCTAAAATCATGCTCTCGCAGCACTATTTCAGTGGCATTTGCATGCCCATCAATGTTAATAAAGCCTTGCAACTCGCCCGCGAAGCACGCGCTATCGATGACGATCCCATCATCATTGAATGGTTGGAGTACGCCAGCAGCCCAGACAACCAAGCATTGGCCGAACGCGAACGCCAACAACAGCTAGAAGTGCACCAAGGCAAACGCCCCCCTAAGCCATCTACACAGTTCTAGCATTAGAGAGCCGCTTAACCTAGCGGCTTTTTAAATACCTAAACTATCGAATTTGGCACTTATTTTTTTAGCCTGAGCCAAAAGAGCTTCTAAGGCTTGTTGACGTTCTGCCTCGTGATACCGCGAGCGTAAACCCTCGGCTCACTATGGTGAGCCGTTTTTTATTCGTTTAAGCTTAGATTACTCTCTAACACAAACTACTCATTCGTTAAACATCAAAAACTCGGGACAATAACTAGTTTCCATCTTAGAGAGAGTTCTGTAAATTTTTACGCTTCACTATTTCCCGAAACTTCCTATATTTTTCATTAACGCCCACAATGCTCACTCTACACATTGCGAATAAAAACTTATCATCCTGGTCACTACGCCCATGGATACTACTGAAAATGTTAGGTGTGCCATTTCACGAGGTGGTAGAAACCTTTAGCAGCTATGGTGGTAATGGGCATAGTTACGAAAAGTTCAGACGGTTTTCGCCCACAGGTTTAGTCCCTTGCCTGAAAGATGGGGAGTTGCTCATATGGGACTCACTCGCTATTTGTGAGCACATTGCTGAGGCTTACCCAGCTGCTTGGCCACAAAACAAATCCGCACGTGTCTGGGCACGTAGTGCTACCGCCGAAATGCACTCCGGATTTCAAGCGCTACGCACGCAATGCCCCATGAACTGTAGCCCCCAAGCCCCCTTAGCGGTTATTGATGCTGAACTATCCAAAGATTTGGCACGCATTGTAGAACTATGGGAAAACGGCTTACAAAACTTTTCGGGGCCTTTTTTGGCTGGCAATCGTTTCACTACCGTGGATGCATTTTTCGCACCAGTCGCCATCCGTATTCATTATTACCAGCTACCTGTCAGCTCCCCCTGTCAAGCCTGGATAGAACGCATTCTCGCCTTACCAGCAATACAAAAGTGGATTGAAGCAGCACGTAGGGAGGTTGAACCTCCACGCTAAGCGCTACCTCTACCGAAAAGGCCATATGAACAGTATGGCCTTTTCATTACCACGCACTACTGCATCACATCAACACGCCATCAAATGGACGTATAGGGGCAGGCACTTCTTCATCGCCTAATAGCTCTGCCACACTAATTTCTATGCTGCGGCATAACGCATCTAAGGGCAGGTTATTTGCTTGCAGGCCAAACGGCTCTTCAATTTGCTCGCCCAAAGCATCCAGCCCAAAGAAGGTATACGACAACACGCCCACCATAATAGGTGTCATCCAACCTAAACTGCCCACCAAGCAAAACGGCAATAACAAGCAATAGATATAGACCGTGCGGTGCAGCAACAAAATATAGGCAAAAGGCATGGGCGTGCTAGTGATGCGCTCGCAGCCACCCGCAATATAAGACAGCCTATTGAGCTGTTTATCGACGTCAGCAAACAAGATGTTATCCATCTGCCCATCACGTCGTAGTTGTGCGTAGGCCTGCCCTAGTTCGCCTAACAGCACATTAGGCGGATTAGACGACGCCAAGCAACGCTGTGCATTGTCTTCGCCCAACCAACGAGTTAAATCCGCAGTCGCATTACTGCCACGCAGCTTATGGCGCAAAGCATGGGAAAAGGCCACCAAACGGTGCGCTAATGTGCGTTTTTGATCCTCGGGGAGATTATCGGTAAAGCTTAAGGTTTGACGTGTCAGATTACGCGTCACGATCAGCAACTCGCCCCACAAGGTGCGCGCTTCCCACCAACGCTCATAGGCCACACTGTTTCTGAAGCCCAAGAAAATCGCTAGCGTCAAACCCACCAACATCAATGGAACAGCCCCCAATCCAGCGGCATCCATAGAGTATTTATATTCAAAAAACACCACTAAGGTTGCTAGCAGCATCATCGCTACTACACGTCGCCAAACGATGGAAACAATGGAGCCTTTTAGGGTAAAAAGCAGCAACCAAGGTGAACGGGAAGCCGGGCGGACGATCATAATGAAAATAGCAAAAAGGGTTATAGAAATTCAGTGTACGGTTGTCGCTCAGGCTAGGGCAAGGGCAAATGCAAACACACACAAAAGCGCTGGTTATCGTGGGTGAATTGAATATGGCCGCCATGCGCTCGCATGACCTCATCGCAAATGCTCAATCCTAATCCATAACCACCCGTCTCACGGTTTCGTGAGGTTTCAACACGATAGTACGGACGCAGTACCTTAGCGTACTCTTCCTGCGGTATACCCGGCCCTTCATCAGCTACCGTAATGACATATTCCTGCGCACGTTTATGCGCATACACATGCACTGTAGACCCATAGCGCAGTCCATTGGAGATCAGGTTTTCCACGCATCGTCGTAATCGTTGAATTTGTACTTTCAGCGTAACCTGCTCCACATCACCCAACACAATCTGCTCACCTAGGTCTTGCCTATTCACGCTCACTGCCGTCACCAACGCCCCTACATCCACGGCCACGGCTTCTTCTGTAGAGGTCTGAAAACGCATCAGTTCTAGAGTAGAGTTCACCAGTTCATTGAGCTGCTCAATATCGCGGCTGAGATTTTTCCGTAGCACCACATCATCCACTTGTTGCACCCGTAAGCCTAAGCGTGTGATGGGAGTACGTAAATCATGCGAGACAGCACTGAAAAAATAAGAACGCTCTTCTATATGCTTCTGTAAGCGCTCAACCATGCTATTAAAGGCATCCCCTAAGTGTTTGAACTCTTTAGAGCCTCCTAGCTGGATGGTTTCCTGGTGCCTGTTTACGTCCATTTCCTTGACGCTTTTTTCTAGCTTTTTCAAGGGTCTAAAGATGAAGTTCAGACACAGCGTCAATGCCAGCACGACCAGAATCAGCCTAACAAAATAGATACGCAGAAAGTAATCGTAGATAAGTTCTACTGTACCTATAGAGCTCCAACCCTGGTTCTCGGTCACCTGCAGTTGCCACAATTGCCCATTAGATAACCTAAACACCGCCACAAAGGACACATCTACCAAAGCTAGCCCGTCTGAGAACAGTGCAAAAAAACCATTACTATCGGCTTTGGTTGTCTGTATTTTGTTGGCAGAAATCAGGCGAAAATCATCACACGCGCCCGTTCTTTCTTGGATGATATTGCCAAAGAATGACACCAGATCATCGTGTATGTTCGACTCATAATTGGGTGAGACAGGCTGGTTACGCTCTACGGCATAGACGCCATTTAACCATTCGTGGCTAATAGATTGCCCAAGCTTTAGCTGTGACTCTGCATGTAAGTACCAGTCAGAAAAGCGTACAGCTGCAATGCGTGCTGGCGTTTCTACCAGCGCTTGATGCCGCATCTGCGACCACATGGTGCTGGTGAGTGCTTGGGCCAAAAACAAACCCACCACAGCCACCACAGTAATCTTGCTACGTAGACGCTCGGGGTAAAAGAAGTAGGCGATTTTATACAGCACCACCCCTAGGCTTCTCGCTTTTGCTGACAAGGTAGAGCCCATTACTGCACGGACACCTGTGTAGGGTCTACATACAGTACATAACCCTCATTACGCACTGTGCGTATGAGCTCTGGCTTGGACCTATCTTTTTCTAAATGCTGACGTAAGCGACTAATACATACGTCCACCGCACGGTCTTCATAACTCATGCTACGGCTAAATGCTCTTTCTAACAGCAAGGCCCTAGGCAGCACCTTGTTAGGCGCCTCGATCAGTGCAACTAAAACGTGAAAGTCTGAGTTGGGCAATGAAATCGTTACCCCTTCTGGCGAGTACAGCAGTCTTGCCTTCATGTCTAACTGCCACCCCAGAAAGCCATAACGCACAGGCTCAGTCATGTGCGGTGCCGACATAACTTGGTTAGTAGAAGCCCCACCCTGCCTGCGCATCACTGCCTTGCAACGCGCTAGTAACTCACGCGCCTCAAAAGGTTTGACTACATAGTCATCAGCACCTAGCTCTAAACCAGCCACTTTGTCGGCTAGCTCCCCACGCGCCGTCACCATAATGATCGCAGGCGAGTGTTCGTGGCGACGAATCTGTTTGCATATTTCTAGGCCATCTTCCCCTGGCAGCATCAAGTCCAGCAACACCAACGAAATGGTGGATTCTTTTAGTATCGTGGCCGCTTCCCTGCCACTTTGCGCAATATAGGTTGAGAAGCCTCCGAATCGAAGCTCTTGCGCCACTAACTCAGCTAATTCCAGATCATCCTCAATAATTAATACGCTACGCAGTAGTTTTTTTTGCTCGTCCATTACATACCAATACAATTTTGCTGCTTCTCAATACACGACAAAACACAGCCTAAAACCATACACGCTAATCTTACGGCAAACAAGAATTATTCTCATTATTGAATTAGGAGTTTAGCTTTGCCGTCAACCTTATCTAGCACTACGCTAAAACCTCTGGCTGCGTTGGTTATGTTGGCCATGTCTGCCCACAGTGTTCTGGCTCAAGAGTCCACACACACCCTTAAAAGCATTACTGTTAAAGGGCATGAGACTATTGATGCGCAAGACAGCTACCAACAGACCTACAGCCGCAGCGCTATAGGTTTGAAGCTAGAAGAAAAAGAAACCCCTCAGGCCATCACCAATATCACTAGACAGCAAATCGAAGACGAAAACATCCAAACTCTGGATGACGCCCTGCTTTCTGTATCAGGTATTTCGGTCAATGAAGTCGATATTGGTTCACGTACTACCTACAGAGCACGCGGCTTTAACATCACCAACTACCGCATTGACGGGCTGGAATTTAATGGCGAGTCCGGATTTTCTGGCATTGGCGGCACCATCAACATGGATCTCTACGAAAATGTCACAATCCTACGTGGTGCCAATGGCTTGCTCGGTGGTACAGGTGATTCCTCGGCAACGGTGAGCTTATCGCGTAAAAAAGCACTACGAGACTTCCAAGTCATTGGTGAGGTAGAAGTTGGAAGCTGGCGTAAACAGCGCGTCATGGGGGACATCAACACCCCACTGTCTACAGACGGTGACTTGCGTGCACGCTTAATTGTGAGTGGCGATGACAGCAACACCTTCCGTAATAACGAAAACCCCAGATCACTGGGTGTGCTGGCTACGCTGACCTACGATTTATCACCCAACACCAGCATCACCGCTGGTTATGAGTACGATTACAAAAAACACAAAGGCACCTCATGGGGCACTAACGTCCCTATTTGGTTTGCGGATGGTAGCGAAACCAACTTTGATAGACGTTTTCACCCCGTTGCAGACTGGAGCTACACCCAACGTAAAAGTTCTACGTGGTTTGCGAACCTAGATCAAAACTTAGGGGGTGGTTGGAATCTGGGCGCCAATTACAGCTATAGCCACTTAGACAGCGTCAACAACTTTGGTGTTCTGAAAGCGAACAGCGCTGGCTCCACATGGGGCTTTTTTGATAAAGATACTGGCCTTGCTTACCTCAATAGCCTGCATTCTGAGAGTGAAACCCGACAACATGCGTTCTCGGTAAACGTGAGCGGCCCCTTCCAGTTATTAGGTCGAGAACATGAACTGATTGTAGGGTTTAACGGCCAACGCACCGAGGAAACCTCATACCAATTTAGCGGTGCCTTGGGCAACTGCAATATTGATGGCATCGCGCCTGCTCGTGGTTGCCAGTACCGTCTAGACCTGCCAGCCAATTGGCAGACATGGAGCGGGAACGAATACGGTGCACCACAAACCTTCAGAACCAACGCACGCGGCGTCACCACCACTAGCAACTATGGCGCGTACCTTGCTACTAGGCTAGAACTTACTGATCAACTCAAAGTGATCCTAGGCTCTCGCTACAGCTACTACAAAACCTACGCCCACGATTACGACAAAGACAACGTACGTAGTGCCCGCCGTGCTGAGTTAGACAAAAAAGTCTGGACGCCATACCTAGGCCTGACCTTTGATATCACCCCTAATCACACGCTGTACACCAGTTACACAGACGTTTTCAAACCGCAAAACCAACGCGATGTGTCGGGCAACATTATTAAGCCTATACGTGGCGCTAGCTATGAGGCAGGTATCAAAAGTAGTTGGTTAGATGACAAACTGTCTACAACAGTCGCCATTTTCCATGCTCAACAGAAAAACGTTGCAAAAGCAGATGATGACAACACGGTATTGAATACCGGCGACCAAGCCTATGTGGCAAATGCTACCGGCGTGAAGTCTACTGGTATAGATTTGCAAGTGGCTGGCGCATTAAGTAGTCGTTGGAACGTTTATGCCGGCTATACCTACATGAATGTAGTAGACCCCAATGCTAACGGTAGCCCACGCGAAGACCCACGACACAGTGTTCGCCTAAGCACCACCTACCGACCTGACATACTGTCCGACAAACTGACCTTAGGTACTAGCATCAGCTACAACAGCGCTACTACGAGCACACCCATGCCCGGTCGTCCGTTAGGTAATGGCAAGTTTGACAACAGCCCCATACGCCAGTCTGGCTACATGCTTACCAACGTTATGGCCCGCTACGATCTGAACAAAAACTTCAGCGTGAGCGCACACATCAATAACCTCTTTGATAAAACCTATTACCGACAATTCGGGTTTTACGATGGCTTGATCTACGGTGAACCACGCAGCTTTATGCTGAACCTACGCGCGAAGTTCTAAGCTCTACCTGGCGTCTTCGTAAACAAAACGGCACTTGCTATAAAGTGCCGTTTTTTATGCCAGAGCACAGGCCAGAGTGCATGCAATGACGTTACCATTTGCAAGGCCTACACATGCACAAACACACTAGAGAAAAGCTCGCAGTATACTAAGAAGCATCTGTTGCACACGCGGTTCTACACTAGCCAATGCCAGAAATTATAAAAACACTGCCATCTATGCTTAGGTGGTTAAACAAATAACCGAGACAGTATGAACAATGGAAGACCTTGCTTCCTCCCTAGGGGATTTCATCGCCATTGAGGATCTGGAAAACATTCAGCCTGATATGCGCGTTTGTTTTATTTTGATGAATAAATTCACCTTAGCTCCCGTAGCGGGGCTGGTGGAGTCATTACGCTTTGCCGCTGACAAAGAATATCGCAGCCAACAGATTTACTGCCAATGGGACTGGATGACCTTTGACAACCAGCCTGTTACCGCCAGTTGTGGGTTGCTCATACACCCTACCACTAGCTTCGACCCTTTCAATAGTTATGACTATGTGGTGTTAGCCGGTGGCTTGCTGTCTGAAACGCGTTCACCCTCAGAGGAGCTTTTACAAACCTTACAACAGATCAACGATGCAAAAATTTCGATTATCGCGCTGTGCTCAGCCTCTTTCGTGTTGGGCAAAGCAGGTATCCTTGATCAACGTAAATGCGCCATACACTACGCCATCATTGATGAGTTCAAACAAAAATTCCCCCACGCCAAAGCACTCATTGATGACAACTTTATTGAGGACGGTGGCATCTACACTTGCCCCGGCGGTACAGCCATAGGACTGGCTACTGCACTCATACGTAAAAACTGCAGTAACGTGCGTGCACAGAAAAGTCTGGATTATTTGCTGCTGCCTAACAAACCCGCTGTGAGTGGCCCTACCGACTCTATCTTGTTTAAAAATCCAAATATTTACGAAAACGAGATCGTTAAAAAAGCCATCACCTACATGCGTGATAACTTAAGCAGTCAGATCACCATGACGGATGTAGCCAAACACGCTAATACCAATACTAGACAACTGCACCGTGCATTTGCAGTAAATACTAATGAGTCCCCTGCCAGCTACTGGCGGCGTTTACGCTTAGAACATGCACGTTTTTTACTCACCAACACCAGCGACTACGTTACCAATATCGCGATGGAGTGCGGCTTTTCGGATGCCTCTCACTTCATCTCCTGGTTTAAAAAACTGTACGGTGAAACACCCTATTCCTATAGAAAGCGTAGACACGAAATAGACAAATAAATCAATCATATAAAAGAGCGCCTAAGCGCTCTTTTGAGTTTTACCCATTAGAACAAGCAATAGGTTTTTTTGAAGTTTTCTTTGATATCCCACACGCCTTTGCAATCAGCGGGAAACAACACGGCATCACCTGCGTGTAACTCCACAGGCTCTAAGCCCTCAGGCTCAAACACACACCAGCCTTGCACAATGTAGCTGAACTCACGATTCTGCAAGAATCGCTCAAATCGCCCAGGAGAGCTTTCCCATACCCCTATCATCGCCTGATTTTCCGTAGAGTCATGTGCCTGCGCCGTACTTTGCATAGCGATCACATCACCTAAAGGGAATTTTGCAGGAGCTGGATCGCCCATTTTCGTTGCTTCTACTGCTCGAATGACTACTAATTGATTGCTCATTTCTTTCCTCATCTTTAGACATAACTAGCTAGTGACATTTATCTAGATAGACTCAGGCTCGCTGCATCAGATAACGACAGCGCATCCACATCCGGAGCAAGCCGCCATGCTGACCACACTCCTATAAGAGACAAACCCGCTGCGACCAACATCGTGAACTCAATCCCAAAATCTGCTAACGACATAGGCACTAAATAAGTTCCTGTTGCTGCACCTATTCGGGAAATTGATGTCACCATGCCCACGGCTGTCGCTCTGACCTCAGTTGGGAAAAGTTCATTTGGGTACACATAGAGTAGGACTTGCGTGCCACCTACAAAAATCGCATAGCCTGAAAACAGCAGCAAAATAATGGACGACGGAGAGTTCGGATATAGCCCGAGCAAAAGCAGCATCAACCCTGACCACAAGAAACTGTGAAACAACATCTTCTTACGTCCCATCACATTGATCAGCATCGTGGCGAAGATACACCCTACAGTAAACAGCACAGTGATCAATACCGATCCTATAGTGGCCATATCCTCGCTAATACTCAGTGCTTTCAATACTTGAGGAGCAAAAGCATAAATGGCAAAAATAGGGATAATCGAACACGTCCAATACATGCATACAAAAAGCATCCGTTTGCCGTAACCAGAGTGGAATAAGTCGTACACCGTGATTTTCTTGGAGTTACAAACAACTTCCTCTTTCAGGTCATCGACGGAATACTGCTGGCCGTACACTTTCTTGATTACAGCATCGGCTTCTTTCACACGTCCTTTACTAAGCAACCACCGCGGTGATTCTGGTGTGCCGTATCGCGCCATCAAAAAGATCGCACCTGGCACGAGTGCACTAGCCAGAACCCAGCGCCACGCTTCTGCCCCGCCATAGCGTAGTGCTATCTCACCGACGATGTAAGCCGCGGCAGCCCCCATAAACCAGAGCACTACCATGACGGAAATCATGGTGCCTCGGTATTTTCGCGGTAAGAACTCCGTTAGGAATGCTGTAGCAATAGGATAATCAGCCCCCACCGCTATACCGAGTAACAAACGCCATACAAACAGCATCCACGCAGAGTCTACCCAGAACTGCGCCACAGAGAAGCCAATAATAGCGATTAGATCAAGTAGGTACAGCACCTTTCTCCCTAACTTATCGGTGATGATGCCCCCCAGAAAACCACCAATAAAAATACCTATTAATGCTGACGCAGCAATCAAACCTTGCCAAAACAGTGTCAGTCCTAGGTCATGGGTAATCTGCATCATTACGACGCCAATCACACTCAGTACATAACCATCCAGAAATGGCCCGCCAGATGAATAGAACGTTAGTTTCTTGTGAAAACTATTTAAAGGGATATCCTCTATAGGTGTTTTTTGTCTCATAAACCGCCTCCATCCACATTTAATTTATATATTTCTCAATGGGAATTATTTTTAAAAGAAGTCTCCGCTACACATTCAAAAGCTTTATTTTTGGCAATAAGACTCCTATTCCCTTTAAAAAAAGGGAATGTAATCAATGAGTAAGTGAGTTAAGCCTCTATACCAGCTCTGTGCTGCGAGTACATCAAGTTGATGTTGACGCCCAGCGTTAAGAACGGGTCTGGTGGCGTACTGCTAGGCCCTGGCGATGCCAACAAAAAATCAATCATGTCGTTACGTTCGCCCGCCAACCAGTCTGCAAGCAAAGCTCCTGTAATCGTGCCTTTTGTTGTGCCCAGTCCGTTGCAACACAATGCACCATAAACATTCTTACCCAGCTGTCCGAATACGCCCTCACCATTGCGTGACATACATAACGCGCCACCCCATGTGTACTCGAACTCGGTATTGCCCAACATGGGAAAACGATTTTCAAAAGACCGACGATGTCGTTGCCGTATTTTGGGTAGTAGATCCGGCTTGCTGCGACCATCGCTGTTATAGCTAAAGCTGTTACGTACCAATAAGCGGTTGTCTGGTGTGCGCCTTAAGGTAGTCCCAAAGGTGTCTGCAGGGATAATGCCCCATGTACGTTTACCGCCTAAACGCTCGCCCTCTTCTTCTGTCAGCACGCGAGTCATGCTGGAGTAGGTAAAAATCGGCAGCAACCTACCTGTATAAAAACCAAATTTAGCAGCGAAGGCATTGTTGGTTAACACCAGTTTTTTAGCCTCAATCACGCCCCCTTTAGCCGTATGCAAAATCACCTTGTGTGGGTGCGTTTCATTGTCGAACTCGGTAATGACCGTATGCTCATACAACGTCACGTTCTTAGGCAGGTTTTCTGCCAAGCCTTTTACCAAGGCCGATGGCTGCACCAAGATAGTGCCCGGCGTAAACAACGCACGTTTATAGAAAGACGTTCCAATATGTTCAGGCAGCGCCTTTTCCTCTATTACGTGATATTCAGTGCCTAAGCGATCCAACCCTTTTTGATAGGCGACCAACACATCAAGGCCGCGCTGTTCTACCGCAGACTGGTACTTACCCACTGGATCCATTTTGCAATCAATGGAGAACTCTGCCACCAACCCTTTTAAGATATCTTGTGCCGCCCGATTTAACTTCAGGTACATGCCTGCCGTGTTTAGATCACCGATGTAGTCTGGCGCACCAATATCATGTGGTAGATCAATTAAGAAGCCCGAGTTTCTACCTGAAGCACCAAAACCCACCTCTTGCGCCTCTACCAGTACCACACTGTCATCTGGGAAATTATTGGCTAGTTGTCGAGCAGCGGACAACCCAGCAAAACCAGCACCAACCACTACCCAATCGGCTTCAACTTTAGCTGTAAGCATAGGTTTTACTGTGCGTTTCTGGCTCAAGTGATACCATGCACAACCATTGTCATCTGCGGGTGTAGATGTAACTTTAATCATGTTGTCTCCCCACTATTGTTATAGCTATTCTTACCGTCATCCAAGATTGCCAATATAAGAAAACGGACTATTTTCAGAAGAAAATGCCACCGGTGTTCCGCACGTTAGAACCCGCAGGTTTCAGGTTGTTATGCCATGTCAAAAATCTTTCCTGGATTCATAATTCCATTAGGGTCAAAAAGCTGTTTTATACCTCTCATGTACTCCACCTCGGTATGGCTACGGCTGTACGTTAAATACGGTTTTTTAGTTAACCCCACCCCATGCTCGGCCGAAATAGATCCTCCATATTTCGCGACCAACTCGAAAATTTTGGGATTGATCTGCTTACATAGTTCGTAGAACTCAGGGATGGGCATGTCGTGTGGCTTCACCACGTTCAAATGCAGATTTCCATCACCAATATGCCCAAACCAGCAGGTTTCAAAGGAAGCATAGTGTTCAGCAAAGAACTGTTCTATGTCATTGATGAAAGCAGGCACATGACTAATCAGCACCGAAATGTCATTTTTATTGGTGGTATAGCCGGATAAAGACTCGGTAATGTCTTCTCTCAAGCGCCATAGATTTTTGAGTTGTTCTAGGGATTGGCTTAACACGCCATCCACTACCCACCCTTTCTCCATACATGCCTCAAATACCTGCATGGCTTGATTCAAGGTTTCCTCATGCGGGCTTTCAAACTCTAGTAGCACATAGAAAGGGGCTTGCGTCGCAAAGGGTGCGCTCACATGGCCGCAATCTACTACCTTTTGCATCGCATTCGCATCGAAGAACTCAAAAGCAGTTAAATCTATCTGTGCTCTGAACTCGCGCATCACGGGCATCACGGCGTCAAAATCAGGCACGCCCAATACTAAAACCTGTAAGTTTTGCGGCTGCCGCTCTAATTTCATATGGGCTTCAGTAATCACTCCCAACGTACCTTCTGAGCCTATGAACAAATGCTGCAGCGCATAACCCGTCGCATTTTTCATCATGCCGTTATTGATATGTAGCACCTCGCCACTGCCCGTCACCACCGTTAGGCCCAATACCCAATTGCGGGTCATACCATAGCGTATAACCTTGATACCACCGGCATTAGTCGCAATATTGCCACCTATCTGGCTAGAACCAGACGATCCGAAATCAACGGGATAAAACAAGCCCTTTTCTTCAGCAATAGTTTGCAACTGTTCTGTGATCATGCCTGCCTGCACCTGTATCACTCTGTCTTCAGGCAGATAATCCAAGACACGATTCATCTTTTCTAAGCTCAAGACTATTTCGCCCTTCATCGCGACGGCACCGCCCGAAAGCCCTGTACGCCCACCAGAAGGCACAATAGCGATGTGCTGCTGATTCGCCAACTGCACTATTTTCTGCACTTCTTCGGTGTTATTGGGAAACACGACTGCAATAGGGTTAGGCGTAAACACTCTGGTTTGGTCTTTACCAAAGACCAGCTTAGCGTCTTCATCTACTTTCACCCTATGCTCGCCCACAATAGCGATTAATTGTTCTATTACGCTTTGCATACTAGTTTTCCATGTGAACTTTATTTTCACTGTCTACAAACTCAACGATGTTGGCGATAGCCTTATCCATCAATGTTTGCATAGCATTCTCGCTGCTCCACGCCACATGTGGCGTCAACATAAAGTTAGGGTGATGAATAAGCTGAAAAATGGGGTTATCCAGCTGAATGGGTTCGTGCTCTACCACATCTAACCCCACCCCACCCAACCGCTTTTCTAGCAATGCGGTAATCATGGCGGACTCATTGATCACGCCGCCACGCCCAGTATTGATGAGCAAGGCATCTTTCTTCATCATCGCCAGCTCAGCCGCATCAATCAGATGGTAGGTTTCCGACGTCAATGGGCAGCAAATCGCCAACACATCACTGCTTTTGAGTAGCGCCTCTAAGGGAACGTACTCCTTGCCTTGGTACTTACCGTTTCTGTCATGCAACTGTACCTGCATGCCTACGCCTTCCGCGATCTGTTTGAGCCTATGCGCAATGGGCCCATTGCCAATGATGCCCAGATGCAAGCCGCGCAGATCTCTCACCCTATAATTCAGATATAGGTTCTGTAGTGCGGCATCGCCCTCGTGAATATCGCGCATCAACTGGTGGTAGTTCCCTGTGCGACGCAATAACGCAAAAATCAGTGACAGGGTATGTTCTGCGACGGTGTTCTCGGCATAACCTGGCACGTTTGCCACTCGCAAACCGCGCTCTTGGCAATACGCCACATCCACAATATCCACCCCTGTTAACGCCATGGAAATCATTTGCAGATTAGGTAGCTGCTCTAGCTGCTCTTGGCGTAATGGCAAACTACAAGTCACCGCAATCGTGGCATCCTTTAAGCGCTCTACCACCTGATCTGGGGCGGTATACGCATAGTTCGTCCAGGTATGAGGAAACTCCGGCCTATTAATGCTGACCGCAGGCCCTATACCTTCGTAATCTAAGAAAACAATGTGATGTGTCATAGCCAACTCACTATTCTTTAATGTCATTGAGTTGCGGCACATAGCCCGCTGGTGCTAACGCTGCCAGCTTTTGTGTGAGCCAACCAGCTTGTTTATTCATGTCCTCGTAGCGCTCTTTTTTCACCAGCGCATTGCGCACCACGTGCGCGCCTATGTAGCTAAACGGCTCGGGTGGGAACAGCTTGATCTCTTGATCAACTAAGCCACAATTTGCCCACTCATCGTCAGCCTCTTCTACCAATGACTTAATAATGCGACTGGCAAACACCGTGGTCCCTACGCCATTGCCCGAGAAACCAATGCCAAAAAAGATATTCTTATGACCACCCAATCGCCCAAAATTAGGCAGACCTTTAATGGTTCTATCTATAGGGCCAGTCCAATTACTGACTACAGGCACATCATTTAACTGCGGGTAAAAGCTACGCATTTCCTGCTCTACTTTGTCAGCAGCAGGGCTGGGCTTGTCGTAGATAGTTTCTATATCACCCGCAAAACCAAACTGCCCTAAGGGCTTACCAAATACGATGCGGCCTTTGGTGGTGTTACGCCAATAGTTCAATAACGTACGAGAATCGGTAATCGCAACACCGCTATCCAGCCCTATCGCTTTTAAACGCTCAGGCACAGGGGCTGTGGCTACCATATCACTGGACATAAGCGTAATCATGCGTCGTAACTCGGGGAACTGCGCGCCCCATGCATTCATGGCCACTACCACTTTCTTGGCACGGATACTGCCATCGGGGGTGTGCACGACAGGATGCTCAGATCGCTCTAGCTTTGTCAGCGGAGTGTGCTCAAACACTTGTACACCCAACTTGATGGCTACTGCCCGTAAACCACGCGCTAGCTTGGCAGGCTGTACCGTTGCCGCATTGGGATCAAAAATCCCACCAAGCACGCGTGGCGACCCCGTACGCTGCCTAACCTCGTCGGGCGACATTAACTTAAAAGGATTCAATCCATGCTTTTCTAGCTCACGTGTGAGTAATTCCCATGAGTCCATCTGCGTTTGATTACTGGCGGTCCACAACCATCCGTCTTTACGAAACTCGGCATCAATACCGTGTTCAGCACAAAAGCTGCCTATTTCATCAATGGCAGATTCTGCTGCTGCACAGACTCGCTTGGCCTCTTGCTCACCACAAATTTGCATCAGCGATAAATACTTGGCCCACCAGTTTGTTGCAATACCACCGTTACGGCCGCTCGCTCCTGAGCCACAACGGTCACGCTCTATCAGAGCGATATTCATATCAGGATTCGCTTGCTTCAAACGGATGGCAGACCATAAACCAAAAAAGCCTCCCCCGATGATGCATACATCTGCCTCCATAGAACCCGTCAAGCTAGGTGCTAATGCGCTTTCCTGATCCAATGCCTCCGCATACCAGAACCCTCTGTACATAAATGAATCCTTTTTCTGCTTTATGAATTGGCTCTAGTATTTCGCGACGTGCTCCTTTGCCGATAGCATGAAAATGACAGAATTTAGGATGTCTTTACGTCTACGTGTAAACCCTCCCAACCCCAATGAGGATCATTTTTTGGTGTACAAAAAACCCACTTGGCTTTCTTCATTTTTTACGTAACACTACTGCCATTCGCCCAATTACTTCTGGAGTCACCACGGCCATGCCCGCTACCTATCTACGCTACGAAGACGCCAAATCTGTGCTTAGCTGGCCAGAAGCTGTAGAGGCATTACGCCAAGGACATACGTTACCCAAAGCTGAGATGCACGACCTACTGTTTGGGCCTGACAACGGTATGTTGATGACGCGCGCAGCACGTATAGAAGGCATAGGGTTTGGTATCAAAACTGAAAGTGTGTTTAACCACAATGCTACTCATGGATTACCCAACACACACGGTACGGTGCAGCTTTTTACACCTGACACCGGTGTTTTGCGGGCCATTATCGAGGCACAACTAATCACTGATTTGAAAACAGCTGCTGATTCAGTGCTAGGCGCAACCTTGCTTGCTCGTCCTGATAGTAAGCATCTGGTTATTGTGGGTGCTGGGGTTGTCGCTGGAAATCTAGCACGCGCTTACCGCGCGCTTTTTCCCAGCATAGAACAGGTATCCATCTGGGCTAGGCGCGTAGAAAAGGCACAAACACTCTGCAATCAGTTGGGTGACTTAGGTATAGCAGTTCGCGCCGTGTCTGATTTGCCTGCCACCCTAGCAAGGGCAGATATTGTGGCAAGTGCCACGCAAGCACAAAGCCCTATACTACGCGGTGAATGGATACGCCCAGGCACTCACATAGATTTGGTAGGCGCGTTTACACCTACGATGCGCGAAGCAGACGACGCCCTCATTGCTGCATCAGCGCTATATGTAGACTGCCATACCACCACGCACCATATAGGTGAAATTGCTGCCCCTATCGCTTCTGGCGCTATTAGCCCCACACACCTGCGAGGTGATTTGTACGAGTTGGTCGTTCATCCCCATAACTTACGTACTGAACATGACATTACCGTGTTTAAAAATGGCGGTGGCGCACACTTAGATGTGATGGTGGCAGACTGTTTGCTTAAAAAGTTAGGGCTGTAGCATCACAGAAAAGGCTGCGAAGCTAACTCTACGCCTAGCACCACCAAAAACACCAAGAAAAACTGTTTAAAACGTTTAGGGCTAATGCGCGCACGTACATGCCCTCCTAGCCACATGCCCAACAAGGCAGGCAATACAGCCCACATCGATAAGCCTAACTGCTCTAACCTAAATGCCCCATGCATAAGCAACCCCACCGCCAGTGCTACAGTAGACACGGTAAACGACAACCCCAAGGCTTGCACTAGCTCATCTTTGCTCAGGTTCAACGCACTGATATACGGCACCGCAGGCATCACAAATACACCCGTTGCGCCCGTGATGATTCCCGTCAATAAGCCGACTAACGGCGATGCCCAACGTTCTGTGTTAGCAGGTACAACAAACACTGGCGCGACCAATGCATAGGTGGCATACACCATCAACGCTACGCCCAAAGCGAAGCCTGACCACAATGGGTTTACATGTACCAACAGCAATGAGCCCCCTACTGTCCCCACACAAATAGTTGCTAACAATGGCCACAAACGACGCAGCAGCTTCAGCATGGCGGGGCCTGCCAACAACTGCCAGACATTCGTGATAAATGAAGGCAGTACCAACATTGCCGCCGCCATGGAAGCAGGCATCGTGGTACCTAATATACCCATCGCTACCGTAGGCAGCCCCATTCCGGTCACGCCCTTCACCATACCCGCAACAAAGAAGGTGGCCGTGATTAAAACGTAAAAAGAAAGTTCTGTATTCATGACTGTATTGAAGCCAATCCAGCCCTGGTGCACAATGAGGATTCTTCGCAGCAGCCTTCGGAAAACCCGAAGCATAGGAAACTAAAAAATGCGTCTTGATCTCTCTGACTTACGTCTTTTCTTATGCATTATTGATGCAGGAAGCATCACTCAAGGGGCTATACGTGCGCACTTAGCACTGGCCTCAGCCAGTGAACGGCTGCGTAAAATCGAAGATGAAGTAGGCGTGCCATTGTTGATACGCCAGCCCCGTGGAGTCATCACCACCGAAGCGGGTGAAGCCTTAGCGCACCACGCCCGTCTGATACTGCGCCAACAAGATCTGCTCAAAGGTGAGCTGCACGATTTTGTGACGGGTACGCGTGGGACGTTAACGCTGTACGCCAATACCGCCGCACTCAGCCACTTTCTGCCGCAACGCTTAGCGGTATGGCTAAGCTCACGCCCACAGTTGCGTGTAGAACTCAAAGAGCGCACCAGTGAAGAAATCGTTCAGAGTATTACGGTAGGTGTGGCGGACGCTGGCATTGTGTCAGATGCCATAGCTGCCCCTCACCTACACTTGCAGCCCGTAGCTGCCGATCATCTGCTGCTGATTGTGCCGCCTGACCATAGATTGGCTCAACACACAAAACTGTCATTTGCTGATGTGGTCACAGAAACCTTTGTGGGCCTTAGCCCCGGCAATGCGCTACAAGACCACATAGACTCGCAAGCACATGCTCTAGGTCATGTGCTGCAATCGCGCATACAGATGAAAACGTTTGAGGGCATGTGCGAGATGGTTCAACATGGCATAGGCGTCGCTATTCTACCCAAAGCGATTGCCACCCAATACCAGCGTCGGTATACCTATAAAAAACTGGCATTGACCGATGAGTGGGCTACACGCCAACTGTGCGTGTGCTATCAAGACTGGAATGCGTTAGGCCCGCCGCTACAAAGCCTATTGATGCATCTGGGTGCTACTCCCCCTCCACCCCATTAATGCGCCTTCAAGCCTTACGTTTCTTACGTGGCTTAGGGTCGGGTAAATCACCATACGTTGCCAGAACAAGCTCAATCAGCCAGTCTCGGTCTTCCCACCTATCTGCCGTAACCAGTAGGTATGCTTTAGCACCGGGATACGGAAACCCCTCTTCCAATTGTGGCGCCACATGACGGCCTGCAGGTGTGATTTTCATATACAGCTGATCATCACACACAAACCCTACAGGCTTGCCAGACACATACACGCAGTATTCACCAAACATGCGTCTGGTGCTGAGCTGGTTCACACTAGAAAGTTGATCCAGCAAAAAATTCATAATCTCTGCTGATGTCGCCATAGTTTGCTCAGCTCAAAAAGTGGTAACGCCCTATTTTAAATGCTATCGGTCCTACTGCTATGCCATATTGTTAGGATTTTTGTGCTAACAGATCTACGTAAGCACCCTCAATAAGCTGATTTTCCCCCACGCCCAACTGCTGCATCAACGCGTAGGCTTCTTTCATACCTGTCTCTGAAGTCTCACCGTCTTCTAGCACCACTTCCAACTCTAAAAACTCACCTAAACCCTCTACACGATCCAAATGAATACGAGTACGGCCAGCGATCACCAATGTACGGTGCTTAATGACCCGCCCCACGACGCCATGCGCGGCTGCCAATACTTCTCGTAGTTGCTGCGGCTGCGTGGTGCTACTGATCAGGTAAAAAGACTCTTTAGGACCAGCCTGATTAGCACGACTATAGAAAATCAGCTCACCCCGTTGAGCATCAAAAGCACGCAATTTCAATCGTCCATTTGCACACTGAAAGAACGTATCGTCTTGCTGTATCTCGACTGGAGCAGCCGTTGCTACCGCTAATGCTTTGGGTAGCACAGCCGCAATACTGTCTATGTATGCTTTGATTTCTATATTTCGTGCCATGCGTGCTCCTTGGTGCTTCTGGTTATCTTGGTCTATCTATAGCTCGTTGCTGTGCTGATGACACGCTGCCATCGCTACGGCTGCATTATTGTCGCGCATCACTGGGACACAAACCGGAACTCAGCAAGATGGTCATTAGATCCACAAAACTCAACGGCGTCTTGGTGGCTTGGGCAATAAACACAGCGGCTAATGTTAAGTAGAGAGAAAAGCCAGCATGATGCTGGCTTTTCTCAGACTACAGATAACAACTATCTTAGTCGTTACGCTCGGTCACTAGAACCAAGTGGTAACCGAATTGTGTTTGCACTGGGCCTTGAACAACGCCAACGGGGGCGCTGAATACCACTGCGTCAAACTCAGGAACCATTTGGCCACGGCCAAAACTACCCAATGCACCACCTTGACGGGATGAAGGGCAGCTAGAGTTAGCTTGTGCCAACTGCGCGAAATCTGCGCCGTTTTCAATTTCAGTTTTCAGTTCTTGCGCTCTTTCTGCGCTGCTAACCAAGATGTGGCTTGCGGATGCTTGTGCCATAGTATGCTCCTAAACAATCGACCTGAAAGGTTAACGCAAATTTGCTAAAAATGCAGGCATTGCCACACTGAAAATCATGAAAAGCGTTAACCAACTACTGATAGCATCCCGCCTCAACACCTATTTATTGCTTGATGCACATTACACTGCTGGCGTTCTCGCCAACCGCATCATTAAAGCGTCCAACGCATTGGCAAACTCTCGTCGGTCTGACTGACTAAACGCCGCAGGCCCACCTACTTCCACACCTGAGTTACGCAGTTCTTCCAGCATATCGCGCATGGATAAACGTTCACGTATGTTGTCAGGTGTAAAACGTTCGCCGCGCGTGCTAAGCACATGCACACCGTTTTCTACCAATTGTGCCGCCAACGGAATATCACCCGTAATCACCAAATCACCGGCACTGGCGTGCTGCACGATGTAATCATCAGCCACGTCAAAACCTCGTGGTACTTGTACTGCCTTGATCAAGTGAAAAGGCGGTGTACGCAGCATTTGATTAGCCACCAGAGTTAATGACTTTTGCCAGCGTTGTGAGGCTCTGAATAAAATCTCTTTAACCACCACCGGACAGGCGTCAGCATCTACCCAAATCTGCATAGTTTTCCCTACTACCTTGCATTACCATGCGCCATTGTAGAAGATGCTGGCGGCCCACATACAGATGAATTGTATGACCTGCTCAATCCCTACTGCACCAACACCCTAGCTTGCTGAATACTTGTTGAAATCAATTGCTCATAATGCGCTTGTTGCCCGGCTGGCAATACCGGTAGCAAGGTTTCTTGACGCTTGGTCACACCAAATAAAGACTCTACCAGCCACCCTACTAAATACAGGGCAGCTAAACAGCCCCCAGCTGTTGCCACCCTATCACAACACACTAAAGCCTGTTCCACCACCTCTACACCACTTGAGCGCAAAGCGGCCTGCGCTTCTGGATGCGTTGTGGCTTGTGATTGCGTCAGCAAGCCTAAACGCTCAAGAATAAAGGCGCCTGCACAAATAGAGCCTATGTATTGCTTACTACTGTCCAAGCTCAACGATGGTAAAAAGTCGGGGTCCTGTAACGCAGCAGGTATGCCTTGTTTACCACTAGAGAAAAGCACCGCATCCGCTGTATTGGCTTCAGACACCGAGCCATGCACATCAATTTTCAGCCCATGAGCAGAGGTAATCGTAGGGCTGGTTGCCAAAATGCGAACCGTCCAATCTTGCTGATTGCGGCCCAAGATATCCCACATCAAAAACAGATCTAGATCGGTAAATTGGTCAAATGCTACTAGCGCAATAGTTTTCAAGACGAACTCCTTAGTCCACTCACCGCACACCAAATACGGTGATAATACGTATGTAGAATTCGCAATTTATCAACTTGGATAACGCCATACACAGCCTGTATGGCCACTCGCTATGGGTACTCTCACTCGTCACCACTGGATAGAAGCTGGCTTGAATGCACTAGAACACGAAGGTCATGCTGGTGTATCAGCTGAAAACCTAGCGCGCCGTTTACACGTGACGCGTGGCTCGTTTTATCACCACTTTCACAGCAAATCTGACTATGTGACAGCCTTACTTAGCTACTGGGAAGAAGACTACACACACCGAATGCTGGCCTATGCCTCACATGGCACTAATTCTGCAGACACCCTATTACGTTATGTAGACATTGCGTCCGAAAAACGCCCACACATAGAAGTAGCGATTAGAGCGTGGTCATTAATAGACCCGTTAGTTGCCAGCTTTCAAAAACGTGTAGACCAAACCAGGTTAGATTTTGCTGTGAACACCAGCCAGCGCTGGGGAGCTTCCCCAGCCCTCGCTAAGCTTATAGGCCAAGCAGCGCACCTCTGTTTAATAGGTGGTCAACAGACTGGACTGCGTCACGATGCACCCCGTTTTACTGGTTTCATCCAACAAGCCTTAAAGGTCGCAGAAGGCTCTTTACTGCCATCTTTCCTAAAACGCTAATACCATCTAGTCTAGATAGCTGACTGGCTACCGGTGCAGTACCATGGCGCCCAACACAGCCATCGCAAGCAGAATCAGCATGACACCTGAAACACGCTCTAACCATGGCTGTATTCTGGCAAAACGCTGTAATACACGTTGATTACCGATGAGCACAGCCACCAACGTATCCCATAACGCCACGAGGCTAAACATCCATAGGCCATAAAACACTTTCCAGCCTACGCTGATGGCATAGGGTTCTGTGAGAAGGCTCACTAAGCTGGCGTAAAACAAAGCATTCTTAGGGTTCAGAATGCCTGACAAGAACCCCATGCCTAGCGCTCGCCACCATGCCCTATACGCCGTCGTTGCCGATGTTTTTTGTGTAGACATCGGTACATGTAACGTGCCATCCCCTGCATAGCAGATAAACAGTACGCCTAAGTAAAACAGGTAAATACACCCTGCCATCTGCAAAATCACAAACCAGATGCTGTCTGGGTGCATGGCCTCTACACCGGCAAAGGCTACAACGATGAACACACCATTTGCTAACGCTATGCCTAGGCTTGCTCCGCTGGCAACCTTCCACCCAGCCGTTAACGAGGTTCGAGCAACAAGAAAGAAATCAGGACCAGGAGAAAGCAGCGCTAAGAAATGCGCTGCGGCTATCACTAAAAACAGCTGCATTGACAGAAACACACCTCAAAAAAGTTAGGTGTAGTCTGCCTAAGAGCCTGATGGGTGTATTGAAGAAAATTGCAGTGCTCATGCCTTGTGGCATCACGCCTTATAACAACCTGGCGTCACCCCGGTATAGGCTTTAAACACACGTTGGAAATGCGCCTGATCGGCGAACCCTAAATGCTGGGCCAGGTCAACTAGGCTATCACCGTGATGCATCAATGATCTGGCAACATTTATGCGCAAATTCAGTTGCCATACGTGCGGTGTCATACCCGTTACCGTTCTGAACGCACGGATTAGCTGATACCGGCTCATGCTAGTTAACGCAGCCAACTCTGCTAATGACACTTTTTCTGTAGGTACGTTACGTAGGTACTCTAACGCTGGTTGGATTTTCTTCGCAACAAGTGACGTATTGCTAACTGACTCTACCCACACACTTTGTGATACGTCGTAATCCCCCACAAACTCTATGAGTGCGGCCTCTTTTTCATCCGCTGTTGCCGCCGAAAACAAGACATCATTGAGGTGACAGAACTGCACGTACAACGCCGCATCCGACACCACACGAACCGGCTCTACCTTACGAGAGCCATCATCAACATACTCTTGTCGCACTGTGCACAGCCACCACACATCTAGGTGCAACATCTGATAGCTCCACGCGCTGTCAGGGGCAGGATTACACGCATGCACACGTTCTGCTGGCACAAACACTAATGAACCAGGACGTAATGCAACCGGGCCGCCCTCTGCTCCCGTAAACACACTGCTACCACCATCTACGGCTCCAATAGAAAACGTAGGGTGAGAATGCGGTTTATAGCAGGCTCTACTATGACAAGCACGGCGTGTTTCTACGAACGGAAGCATAGGGTCATGCCAAAACTGCTGTCCCTGATTCTGCTGAATATTCCGCTCTGCGGTCCTCGCCATTGCTCTCATCATTTTTTGGTAATCTCCATTTGTGCCAATCATACGCTTACTCATCACGCTCGCAGAAATAAGCCTGGCACAACATAAGCTAACTGTACTTTTTACACTGGATTAATCATGCAACCCCGCATTGTAATTGTTGATGACCACCCCTTAATGTGCATGGCTGTGCGTCTTGTTCTTGAGCGTGAAGGCTATGAGGTCGTAGCCGAATGCCATACTGGTGCTGACTGCGTACAAACCGTACGTAGCTTAGAACCCGACTTAGTGATACTTGATTTAAGCATTCCCAAACTGGATGGGTTTTCGGTCATTGATCGGCTGCGTAGCTCTAACGTCAAAACTAATATTCTGATTCTGACCTCTAGTGACTCTAACCACTACGCTTTTCGCTGTCTGCAAGCTGGTGCCTCGGGCTTTGTGTGCAAAGACGATAAGCTAGAAGAACTAACCCGAGCCGTAAAAGCGGTACTTGCCGGGTACTCCTACTTTCAAAAAGAAGTCACTGACCAATTACGTGAAAACGCGTTTATTAGCGCCCGAAAAAATACGTCAACCAACGTGTCTGAGCTGTCACTCTTAACCGATAGAGAACTCACGGTATTTGGGCTACTAGTGAAAGGTATGAACAACCAAGAAATTAGCCATACCCTGATGCTGAGTCACAAAACCATCAGCACCTACAAAATACGGCTGATGAGTAAACTCAACGCCCCCAACATGGTTGAGTTGGTGAAAATAGCCCAACGCAATGATATTGCCACAACCTAACTAGCACTCTATACGCAAGGAGCCGTCGTAAACAACCGCCTATAGCGACTGCTCATTTCTTCCAAAAGACAACATAACTTTTGTATGGATTCCAGCGCCCCGCTATCGCTCAACCAATCGCCCTGACAGATTGACTCTACCTGCCTACAAGCCTGTACTAAGGTCTGATGATCCAACATGCGTGCTACACCTAAAACTTGATGCACTAACTCGGCAATACTGCTGCAATCTTGTGGCTCATAAGGTGGTTGTAACTGCTGTCTAGCATCGTCAACAGATTTTAGAATTTCCCTGGCTAAGAGCCATGCTTTTTCTCTACGTCCGCCCGTCAACGTCAGCAAGGTCTCAAAATCCTGAGCCCTCAATGTGGATTCTGCAACAGGTGCTTGGCTGTAGTGACGTGGCTCGTTAGGATTGTCTGGTTCTGGGCACTCACTATACGCACGAGATAATGACGCGAGCTTTGCTTGCAAAGCCTCTAGCCCTAAAGGCTTAACCATGCAGTCATCCATACCTGCCGCTAAGCCTCTCTGCATTTCTTCGCGCTGTGCGTCAGCCGTCAGACCCAAGATCAAACATGGTGATTGTTGCATCATGTGCTCTTCATGACGTATAGCCTCGGTAAGCTCCACACCGGACATGCCTGGCATTCTACAGTCTGTAATTACCACATCAAACGTTGTGATACGCCATAGTGCCAGAGCTTGCTGCCCTGTAGTGGCTTCGCTAAAGGTGTGCCCCAGAAACTCCAATTGCTGACATAGTAATTGACGGTGTACGGCGTAATCATCTACCACTAAAACATGCAATGGCTGTACAGATGCTTGTGGTACTAAGGAGCTTAGCTCTTGGCTCTGAACAGTTATCCCCTTGCCCTGCGCTAGCGGCACCTCTAGCTCAATCACCATACAGGTACCCGCATTCAACGAGCTGTACATGGTTAGGGTGCCGCCCATTAATTCACACAATGAGCGCGTAATTGCTAAACCCAGCCCTGAGCCTGACGGGTCGGCACTTTTATTTAACTGCGTAAACGGTAAAAACAAACGTTTCTGCTCATTTTCGGATATCCCTATACCTGTATCGCTCACCGTTAATTGCATACGCATAATACCGTTGCCTACGCTCTGTCCTACGGCACTAATCTTTACATGTCCTGTAACGGTGAACTTGATGGCATTGCTCACTAAATTAAACAGCATTTGCCTTACCCTAACAGGGTCCGCCAACACATCCGTAGATGCATACGCATCTAACTCTAGCAACAGCGCTAGCCCTTTTTCTTTGGCCAACCCCTCAAACGGCAAGGCTACGGACTCTATCAAGCTTTTGAAACTCACACGCTCAGGGATAAATACCAGTCTGCCCGATTCTATTCTAGAGATATCTAACACATCGCCAATCAAGTCCTGCACACCATGGGCGCAGCTATATGCAATCTGTATGCCCTTTTTATCCAGTACCCCTTGATCGGCCTGATACTGCACTAGCTCTAATGTCCCAATCACAGCACTCAGCGGCGTACGGATTTCATGACTCATTGTTGCCAGAAAACTGGTCTTTTCTCTATTGGCTTGCTCTGCCTGCTTGCGGGCGATCTCTAGCTCTGTGACCACCTGCTTCAATTCCGCAATCAATCGCTGCTGTTCCGTAACATCTAACCAGCCACAAACTACGCCTTGCATCACGCCATTCGCATCATGAAAGGGTTGAATCCAATGATCTATCCAGCGCTCTTCTCCGTTCATGATGGTGGCACGCCGCATACGTAGCGCTTGATTACTCGCTATGGCGTGCATGTAGGCCTGATGCATGGCTTGTGCCGCACCAAACTTTGGAGGGCCTTGCAAAACCGTTTTCCCATACAAGTCTTCTGCTTTGGCCCCTACTGCTTCCAAATAGCTACGCGTGCCGCTAATAAACTTCCCTGCGATATCACGTACATAAATAGGTTGAGGCGTAGCCTCACTTAATGTGTCAAGGAATTCTAGCTGGTCATTTAAGGCTTTTTCAGAAGCAATACGCTGAGCAACCTGCTTACGCAAGTACAGGACCCACGCCACAAAAACAGTCACTAACACCCCGGCAATGCTAGGCAATATCAATGTACATGAGCTTTCTAGAGCCTGCAGTACTGTCGCTGTTATTGAGTCGGCCACATCCGTTACTACCTAAAAATGCTAGATTACATCGCGCTACACCTCTGCCCCGGCTTCGCCATCAAGCACACTGCTCAGTGCATTCGCCCCCTCCCTGTAGATTTCAATGTATCTGATTCAAGAGTCAAACCAGATCAGACTTCTCCCCTGTTCAGACAGAAATCACACTCCCACTGCATCAGATACTTCTTATGACTTCATAACACCCAGCAAAGCCCCTCCGCTATTCGCATTGCTACGGATACGCTAAAGCCGTTCTGTAGTGCTTAGCTGCGTTTTTGTGTGTTACCTGCTACGCCTAGTATTAAAGACGAATCCACAGCTCAATCAGATCCTTCCGCATTCCTACCCTATGACGAACACACTACGCTGCCCACATGGCGTAGTGGGTTACGTTTCTACTGTCATGACGTACTGTTTGCGTGGTGACACACCATGCTAGGAAGGCGCAACAAGCTCTGGAGTCTTATCAATGCGCTATCGTATTCTGGTCGTAGAAGATCACCCATCCCTACTCGCCAACATTACCCATACCTTGGCAAGCTTAGGCCCTCATCACGTTAACGGCGTTAGTAGCGGTAGAGAGGCTTTGCGCCGGCTCTCAGAGGTGGCCTACGATCTAGTACTTAGCGATTTGCATATGCCAGATATAAATGTGCTTTCACTGATAGAACAATAGCCTACATATCAGCCTGCACTTGCTTTGATCAGCAGCGATCCCTTACCCATATTGTCTGGGGTTTCCCAAGCGGCTACAGCTAGGGAAATTAACGTACTGGGCACCTATACCAAACCCTTTACCCAGCGCTGTGGCAGCACACTTTTACGCGACCTACATACACATCAACAGCAGCTCACACCCGTCGTCTGCCCACCTTGCCACACACATTCCAATCACATAGTGCAGACGGCACTAGCTACCCATGCTATTCAAGCTTGGTATCAACCTCAATACTCTATGGGTGAGCAAAAAATAGTGGGGGTAGAAGCATTGGCACGCTGGGAGCATCCTAGCCTTGGGTTACTTCCCCCTAGTGCCTTCCTACCCGATATAGAACGTGCTGGCTTACACGAAATATTGCTGTACAACATGCTGCAGCAAGCCATTTCAGCCCAACAGTATTGGCGCACACTAGGCCATGAACTTAATGTGTCCATCAACCTGCACACTCGCCTCTTGAACGACTTAACGCTACCTGAGCGGCTCTATAAGCTCGTCATGGCGCAAAACGCCAGACCGAATGCTATAACGTTTGAGTTAACTGAACACACAACCACTACCGAGACTGGGCACTACTACAGTGGTGCCACACGATTGCGCATGATGGGTTTTACCCTGTCGCAAGACGACTTCAGCACAGGCTACAGCTCATTTTACAAACTACTTTCTACGCCTTTTAACGAGTTCAAACTAGACCGTGCCCTGCTCCACAATGCTCTTAAGCATGAACACTTTCGTACAGCCTTGCATAGCCTTATTCGCTTAGGAAACGATCTAGAGTTAACAGTGGTTGCCGAAGGCGTGGAATCCCAACAAGAAGCAGATCTCCTTCATCACATGGGGTGTGACATTATTCAGGGCTTTTTGATCTCACCTGCCGTGCGTCATGATGCATTAGCCCAACTACTAGATCAGTCCTGGCCGATTTCCTTACATGCACACTGAGATTTTTTCTACTCTGCCGCTAGTGTTCTACAAAGATTTGCTTGATGCCCCCATTGAGAGCTAGTGCTTTGTATTTACAAATAGAAAAGTCCTATGAGACTTGTCTGAAGTAGATAAGGATGCGTCTGATATAGACGAGGAGCTGTGCTGGTTATTCTGGAACACATAAACCACGTTCGGAGTACACCTATGACCCAAACTCAAATCAGCATGCACAACATTGACAGTTTCTTCTACTCCCCTTCGGAAGAACTCAAAAATAAAAACATATTAAGCACCGACAACAAACTAGGTTTTTTGACCATTGGTGCCTTGTTAGATAGCAGGGTCTGCCAAGCGTTAAATGAAATTACGCAGTTACCTAAGCTTGGTTCCGCTATCCCTGCACAAGTACCTTTCAGCATGGAAAAGCATCTCTGGAACCCTATACGTGCTTGGAGAGAATACCTGTGCCTAAGCAGCGAGTGCATGGCTAAGAAAATGAATTTGGATGTAGCAGAATACCTTGAGATCGAAGATCAACCTACTCAACTTGATGATGCCGCTATCCATAACATTTCTGCCAAGCTTGGGATTCATAAACGATTACTGGTGAAATCCATAGAGAAATACAACCAAGCATGGGCTTTTATGAAAGGTATAAACCCACAATAACCTGCCATCTCATGCCCATCAGCCACTACCGCATCACATCTCTGATGGGCATGAGGCGTCATCACGATGCCTGAACAGTAGGCTCTCAACACACAAAGGGCACCACAAACTCATCAAAAAAACACGACTATGAGAATTATCTGAAGCTGATACAGACAGCTCTGATACCACTGCTTCTAGGCGATTGCTATTCTGGGCGGCATGACCATGTTCGGAGTACTACTGTGTCTCATACCCAAACCAGCATTCATGACATTGATGGCTTCTTCTACTCTCCCTCGCAATTGCTGAAGAGTAAAAATCTCTCTACCAAAGATAAGAAAACCGGATTTTTAACCAGTGGCGCATTATTAGATAGTAGGGTCTGTAAGGTACTGAACGAAATTATCCAGCTACCCAAGCCCAACATGACTATACCCGCAGAGGTCTCCACCAATATGGAGAAACACCTCTGGAACCCCATACGCGCTTGGCGAGAGTATTTGTACTTAAGCAGCGAATATATGGCTAAAAAAATGAATCTGGATATCGCCGAGTATCTAGAAATAGAAAATCAACCATTCAAGCTTAACGACGACATTCTCAATAGGCTGTCTACCAAATTTGGCATACACAAAACCCTATTGCTGAAATCCATAGAAAAATACAACCAAGGATGTATTTTGCTAAAAGGTATAGACTAAAAACAAAGTGCCATAACCCCTTGCAAGGTTATGGCACGCTACTGTCAGTCGCGGCAGCACATTACATGCGCATTAGTCGTCTGCAGGCATAGATTTTTTACGCTTATTAGCCTCTTCTTTCTCTTGGCACAAACGCAGCAAATAGGCTTCATTAATGTCGCCTGTGACGTACTCACCGTGGAAACAAGAACCTTCGAACTCTTTGATCTCAGGGTTCAAGTCACGCAATGCTTGCTCCAGATCTGCCAAGTCTTGGAAAATCAGACCATCTACACCAATTTCTTTGGCGATTTCATCTACATCGCGGTTATGTGCAATCAGCTCACCATAGGTAGGCATGCTCACACCGTATACGTTTGGATAACGTACTGGTGGCGCAGCAGAGGCTAAATAAACCTTGTTTGCACCAGCCGAACGCGCCATTTCAACGATTTCTTTGCTGGTAGTACCACGCACAATGGAGTCATCCACCAGCAATACGTTTTTGCCTTTGAATTCCATAGGAATAGGACTCAACTTCTGGCGTACTGATTTCTTACGTACAGCCTGGCCTGGCATGATGAAGGTACGGCCAATGTAACGATTTTTGATCAGACCTTCGCGGTATGGCAGGTTCAATCTGTCAGCCAACTGCATAGCCGATGGACGTGAAGAGTCTGGAATTGGCATCACCACGTCGATGTCACTCAGGCGCACAGTTTTTGCCACTTTGTCGCCCAAGTACTCACCCATGTTTAAACGGGCATCGTACACAGAAATACCGTCAACCGTAGAGTCAGGACGTGCAAAGTATACGAACTCGAACAAACATGGCATCAACTTAGCGGATTCCATGCACTGGCGGCTATGAGGTTCACCGTTCAAGTCAATCCAAATGGCTTCGCCTGGTTTAACATCGCGCACCAAATCAAAGCCACAACCTGTCAGCGCCACAGACTCCGAGGCAAACATCCATTCTGTACCTTGTGCGGTTTCACGTTTACCCATACACAATGGACGGATGCCGTTAGGATCACGGAAAGCCACCATACCCAAGCTAGCCACTTGAGCAATCACCGAGTAGGAACCTCTAGCGCGGGTGTACACAGCGTTTACTGCTGCAAAGATAATGCTTTCAGCGTCTGAACCTTGGTTGGACGCTTGTTGCAACTCGTGCGCAAACACGTTCAGCAATACTTCGGAATCTGAGCGTGTGTTCATGTGACGTCTGTCTATGCTGAACAATTCCTCACGCAATTCACGCCAATTGGACAAATTGCCGTTATGCACAAAACTGATACCAAATGGAGCATTTACATAGAAGGGTTGTGCCTCTTCGATGCTATCGCTATCGCCTTCGCAGGGATAACGCACATGCCCTAGACCACTATTACCTGGCAGCGCACGCATATTGCGTGTGCGGAACACGTCTCTAACTAGTCCCTTGCCCCGGTGTGTGTGAAAGAAGTTATCGTTAAAAGTAGTAATGCCAGCGGCATCCTGACCACGGTGCTGCAAAAGCAGCAAACTATCGTAGATCAATTGGTTTACGGGACTGTACGCGTACGCCCCAACGATTCCACACATAATAATGTTCCAGTGCTAGTTTAGTAAGGTAACCAAGATGCTAAAGAAGATGGCAGTAACTGCTTTAACTGCTGCACGGCATTCACGCAGGCTTTTGATAGTCGCGCCTCTTGCCACCAGGGCTCTTTAGGCAACTCGGTATAGCCGGCCAATATGACCAGCAACAATGCAAATACCACACCCCTCAAGAGGCCAAAGAGCGCGCCAAATGCATGATCAGCAGACCCCAGGCCACTGCGATCTATCAAGGTCGCCAGCATCATATTCAATAGGCCAAGGGTCAATAAAGCCGCAATAAAAAGCACTGCGTAGGACACAGCAGTGCGAAGCAAATCGTTATTCAGATAGTCGGTTAGTAAGACGGAGAGCGAAGGTCCCCACCATATAGCAACCAGAAATGCAGCGATGTAAGCAATCAAGGAGAGCAGCTCTTTGAGCAGCCCCCTGATTAATCCTAGGATACTGGAGAGTCCTAGTAGTGCTAACAGTAAATAATCAAAGCTTGTCACTTGGTAGAAATAAAACTATTCGCATACCCTAACGAGCGTAAGCGCGTTTGGGCTGCCTGCGCGGCTTCACGTGTAGGGAAAGGCCCTACGCGCAGCCTGTACGCAGTTTTGCCGCCAGATGTGGTGCTTTCCACATAAGCGTTAGTAACACCTGCGTTTACTAACTGTCGGCGACGGGTCTGTGCATCATTTTCCGACGAATAGGCCGCAATCTGCAAGATAAAGTTACCACGTTGTGCATTATTGCTACCCGAGGATGCTGTTGAATTGCTGCTAGGTGGGGTACGCCCTTCCAGCAATGCTAATGCTACAGCGCCATCATCAGTTCGCTGATTATTGTCGCGGCGTGGAGATGGTGGCGGAGGTGTAGAAGGTTGTGTCGCGGGGCGTGTAGGCTGCGCCACTGCAGGCTTAGGAGGCTCTACAGCCGCAGGCTGCTGCGTAGCGGGCGTAGAAGACCCTGCTGTAGCTGTATTACCCGGTGTCACAGGCGTAGGCTGCTGCATTGCAAGCACAGTGCCCTCGTCGCCTGTTGCTTCACCAGTATCTTGCTCGCCTACTACTGTACCTTGTGTAGGCTCAGCTTCAATAACGGGTGGAACGATAGCTGGAATCACAGCCATCACCGGTTCAGGCATATTCTCAGAATCGTTACTGGTGAGAAAAGGAACAATCACCACCGCTGCCAATACAAGAACCAACGCGCCTACTAATCGACGGCGTGCTCGCGTACGCATCTCGCGCAATTGCGCATCACTGGACTGACGTCGTGATGCACCACCTGTTTCTTTGTTTGAGAACAACCCCATGTATCTGAAACCCACTAAGTAAAAACCGCTTGCACCACACAGTTAGCGAGGATCTCTACCTAAATGCTTGAGAACCGGGCCAACTGTGGCGAATGAACCAAATACAAGAATTCTATCATTCGGTTGGGCATCTGTTAGTGCTTGCTCGAAAGCTTTAACCGGATTTTCACACTCTCTAACAGTTGTTTCAAAATAGTTTACACGTTTGCCGGCTGCGGGACGAACACCGGGCTTGCGGTCACTATCTGATGCACCAGCCTCTAGAGGATTACTCTGTACTGCCCCCATTTTTTTCACGCCATTTAGTAGCGCTGCCAAATCACGGCTACTTAATCCGCGAGGCCCTTCTAAGGTAGCCACGTACCAACTATCAATTCTATCGATCAGCAAGCGCAATACGCCCGCTGCATCTTTATCATTCAGCATACCTAACACGGCCAATGTACGGCCTGTGCACGGCATTTGATCCAGATTCTGCGCCAATGCACCCGCTGCATGCGGATTATGAGCCACATCCAATACCACCAAAGGCTCGCCAGGCAAAATCTGTAAACGACCAGGGATAGAGGCACGGTTCAAACCACTACGCACAGCTTGGGCCGACACCACCAACTTCATTTGCAGCGCTTCTAGGGCTGCCAAGGCTGCCGATGCATTCAACAGCTGATTTACGCCACGCAGTGACGGGTATGCTAAGCCCGCACGACGTTGCTCACGACCACCGTAAGCCCACTGTTGGCTATCGCCAGAGTAATTAAAATCTTTTCCAAACAACCACAGGTCAGCACCAATTTCATTGGCGTAGCGCTGTACAGACTCTGGCGGCAACGGGTCTGCACAAATAGCAGGCCTGCCAGGTCTGAACACATGCGCTTTTTCCCAGCCCACGGCGTCGCGTGAATCGCCCAGATAAGCAATGTGATCAATGTCTACGCTGGTGAGGATAGAGCAATCGGCATCAACCATGTTAACGGCGTCTAAACGGCCGCCCAGCCCTACTTCCAGAATAGCTACATCTACTTTTTCTTGTTCAAACATTAACAGCGCCGCTAAGGTAGCGAACTCAAAGTAGCTCAGCGATACCTCGCCACGCGCTTGTTCAATGCGGAAAAATTGCTGGGTAATCTGTGCGTCAGTTGCCAACTCGCCATTCAATTGAATGCGCTCGTTGTAATGCACCAGATGAGGGGAAGTATAGAGGCCAGTTTTATAACCAGCGGCGCGCAAAATGGCATCCAAAATGGTACAGGTAGAACCCTTCCCATTAGTGCCTGCCACCGTGATGGTGACAAACGGCGTTTGCAGTGCAAGGTTTTTTGCGACTTGTTTGATGCGATCCAACCCTAAGTCGATTTCGGTAGGATGTAGGGTTTCCAGATATGTCAGCCATTGTTCCAGCGAGCTGGTGGCTGTCAAAGAATGATTCAACATGGTCAAAGCACACAAAAAAACAGCAGGTGCTAATGATAGCACCTGCCATTACTGACGTCAGGTTAATGACGAAAAAACTACTTGCGACGTACAGGTGGCAAATCGGTGCATGCACCCAATGAAGCCTCTGCCGCCATACCCACAGACTCACCCAAGGTAGGATGTGGGTGGATGGTTTTGCCAATATCAACAGCATCCGCACCCATTTCAATGGCCAACGCCACTTCGCTGATCAAATCGCCAGCGCCCGTACCTACGATGGTTCCACCTAGGATACGTTTGCTTTCTGCGTCGAAAATCAGCTTAGTGAAGCCTTCGTCGCGTGCATTAGCAATCGCACGACCAGAAGCCTGCCATGGGAAATGCCCTTTCTCAATGGCAATACCCTCTTTCTTGGCCTCTTCTTCGGTCATACCTACCCACGCTACTTCTGGGTCAGTGTACGCAACAGAAGGAATCACACGTGCATCAAAGAAGGCTTTTTCGCCATGAATCACTTCTGCTGCTACGTGGGCTTCGTGTACGGCTTTATGCGCCAACATAGGTTGACCTACGATGTCACCAATCGCGTAGATGTGCGGCACGTTAGTACGTTGCTGACTGTCTACGTTGATGAAACCACGGTCAGTCACAGCAATACCCGCTTTGTCTGCACCAATCTTGTTGCCATTAGGCGTACGGCCTACGGCTTGCAATACCAAGTCGTAGCGCTGAGCTTCTGCTGGGGCTTTATCGCCCTCAAACTTGACCCAAATACCGTCTTCGCGTGCTTCAGCAGAAACTGTTTTGGTGTTCAGCATAATGTGATCGAAACGGTGTTCGTTCATTTTCTGCCAAACTTTTACGGCTTCGCGGTCTGCACCTTGCATCAGGCCGGATTGCATCTCTACCACGTCTAAACGTGCGCCCAGAGCTGAGTACACTGTACCCATTTCCAGACCGATAATGCCACCACCAACGATCAGCATTTTCTTAGGCAGGAATGGCAATTCCAACGCCCCTGTAGAGTCCACAATACGTGGGTCTTCAGGCAAGAATGGCAGTTTCACAGACTGGCTACCTGCAGCGATAATGGCCGATGCAAATTTCAACACTTGCTCTTTACCATCTGCCGCACGTACTGAAATGTGGTGAGGGTCTACAAACGCGCCCACGCCATTCACTACAGTCACTTTACGGGCTTTGGCCATACCAGCCAAACCGCCAGTCAACTTACCGATAACGGATGTTTTGTAGTCACGCAGTGCGTCTAGCTCGATCTTGGCTTCGCCAAAACGAATACCGTGATCGGCCAAGGCTTTAGCCGCCTCAAACACACCTACGCTGTGCAGCAACGCTTTGGATGGAATACACCCTACGTTCAAACATACGCCACCCAGTGTGCTGTAACGCTCAACCAAGGCTACTTTCATGCCTAAGTCAGCAGCACGGAACGCAGCGGAGTATCCGCCAGGACCCGCTCCCAACACCACTACATCGTACTCACCATCGGCTGCACCGCTGTGCTGTGCAGCTTGGGGAGCTTGTACAGGCGCTGGCGCGGCGGCCGTAGCCGCTGCTACAGGTGCCGCAGCGGCAGCAGGAACCGCCTCTGTTGCTGCACCAGTCGCTTCTATACGTACGATGGCAGAGCCTTCTTTTACTTTGTCGCCCAGTTTGACCAACACTTCTTTGACCACCCCAGCTTCTGCAGCTGGGATTTCCATAGACGCTTTGTCGGACTCAACCGTAATCAGGCTTTGTTCCAGTTCGATGGTATCGCCAACGTTCACCAACAGCTCAATCACCGTTACTTCACCGGAATCACCGATATCAGGCACTTTCAAATCAATCATGCTCATAACGGCTCCTTACAGCAAGATGCGACGGTAATCCGCCAGCAGTGTCGCTATGTAAGCGTTGAAGCGAGCAGCCGATGCACCATCAATCACACGGTGGTCATAAGACAGCGACATTGGCAACATCAGGCGTGGCTCGAACTCTTTGCCATTCCAGATAGGCTGTACGCTAGAGCGGGATAAGCCCATGATGGCCACTTCAGGTGCATTGATGATAGGTGTGAAGTCTGTACCACCAATACCGCCCAAGGACGAAATGGTGAAACAACCACCTTGCATCTGTGCAGCACCCAGTTTGCCTTCGCGAGCCAAACCAGCCAACTCACCAGTTTCTTTAGCGATTTCCAGTACGCCTTTTTTGTCAGCGTCACGGATCACAGGCACTACCAAGCCATTTGGCGTATCGGCAGCAAAACCAATATGGAAGTATTTCTTCAGAATCAGGTTATCGCCATCCAACGATGCGTTGAACTCTGGGAATTTCTTCAGTGCAGCAACCACCGCTTTGATGAAGAACGCCAGCATGGTCACACGTGTACCTGCTTTTTTGCCTTCTTCATTCAGCTGTTTACGGAACTCTTCTAGGCTAGTGATATCTGCTTGCTCGTTGTTGGTGACGTGAGGAATCATGACCCAGTTGCGATGCAAGTTGGCACCAGAGATTTTCTTGATGCGTGACAGCGGAGCGGCTTCCACTTCGCCAAAGCGACTGAAATCGACTTTTGGCCATGGCAACAGATCCAACCCACCGCCAGATAACGATGCACCCGCTGCTGCAGGCGCAGCACCACCCGCCAACGCAGCTTTCACAAACTGACGTACGTCGTCAGCGGTGATACGGCCTTTGTTACCAGAACCATTCACTTTAGTCAGGTTCACGCCCAACTCACGTGCAAATTTACGCACGGATGGAGATGCATGAGGCAAATTGCGCAGAGGCACAGCTGCTTCAGCAAAAGCGGCTGTAGGCGACTCACGTACTGGTGATTGGGATGCAGCCACACCAGCGGCGGAACTCACCACTTCAGTTGCTGTGGAGGCAACCGCTGCTGCTTTAGATGCTTCAGCCACTGGAGCCGCAGGCGTTGCTGCAGGAGCAGCAGAGCTTACTTGCAGTTCAAGAATGTCGGAGCCTTCGCTAACCGTGTCACCCACTTTCACTTTCAGCGCAGTAATCACACCAGCGTGGCTGGAAGGTACTTCCATGGACGCTTTTTCAGTTTCCAGTGTGATCAGGCTTTGATCCGCTTCAATGGTGTCACCCACAGCGACCAGCACTTCAATCACGTCTACATCTCGGGCATCGCCGATATCTGGCACACGTACAGTAATGATGGATGTAGTTGTTTCTGCAGCGGCAGGCGCTGCTGTAGCAACTGGTGCTGCAGCAGGTTTTTCTGCGGCAGCAGGAGCCGCCGCTGGCGCAGCGGCAACCTCTGCTTTAGGAGCCTCCGCGGCACCGGCTGCATCCAGTTCCAGAATCAAGGAACCATGCTTTACTTTATCGCCGATTTTTACTTTCAACGACTTCACCACACCAGCGTGTGACGATGGGATCTCCATCGAAGCCTTATCGGATTCAACGGTAATCAAGCTTTGCTCAACCTCTACGGTGTCGCCAACGGCAACCAGCAGCTCAATCACATCCACTTCACCGTCGTCGCCGATGTCAGGAACAGTGACTTCAATCAAATTGCTCATTTATCTACTCCTTAGGCGTGATGCGGATTGGCTTTCTCGGGATTGATGCCGTACTTTTTGATTGCTTCCAGCACTTTTTCGCGTGGCAGTTTGCCTTCATCGGCCAATGCACGCAGCGCGCTCAATACAACAAAATGACGATCAACCTCAAAGTGCTCACGCAGTTTGTAGCGATAATCAGAACGACCGTAACCGTCAGTACCCAATACACGGTAAATACGACCTTCAGGTACAAAGGCACGGATTTGGTCAGCAAATGCTTTGATGTAGTCAGTAGAAGCGACGATTGGACCATCGGTTTCAGCCAACTTCTGTGTCACGTAAGGTACTGGTGCTTTCTTATCAGCAGGGTTCAGCAAGCTGTAACGCTCACAATCCAAACCCTCACGACGCAATTCTGTAAAGCTGGTCACGCTCCATACGTCGGAACCTACACCCCAGTCTTTTTCTAGCAGTTCTTGAGCAGCGATAACTTCGCGCAAGATCGTACCAGAACCCATTAGTTGTACTTTCAGTTTGCCTGCATCAACAGACTTGAATTTGTACATACCGCGTAGGATGCCGTCTTCGTCGCCAGATTTCAGACCTGGTTGTGCGTAGTTTTCGTTCATCAGCGTGATGTAGTAGTACACATCTTCTTGCTCTTGAACCATACGACGCAGACCGTCACGCATGATGACTGCCACTTCGTGAGCAAATGCCGGGTCGTAAGACACGCAGTTTGGAATCACAGAAGCTTGAATATGGCTTTGACCGTCTTCGTGCTGCAAACCTTCGCCGTTCAGTGTTGTGCGACCGGCCGTACCACCCAGAATGAAACCACGCGCTTGCATATCACCAGCTGCCCATGCCAAGTCGCCAAAACGTTGGAAACCGAACATGGAGTAGTAGATAAAGAACGGGATCATGATCTTGTTATTGCTGGAGTACGACGTAGCAGCAGCGACCCAGGAGCTAAACGCGCCCAGCTCGTTGATACCCTCTTGCAACAACTGACCTTTTTTGTCTTCACGGTAGTACATCACCTGGTCTTTATCGACTGGTGTGTACTTCTGGCCTACAGCAGAGTAAATACCGATCTGACGGAACAAACCTTCCATACCAAATGTACGGGATTCGTCAGCCAAAATAGGTACTACACGTGGGCCCAATTCTTTATCACGCAGCAACTGGTTCAGTACACGTACAAAGGCTTGTGTAGTGGAGATTTCACGGCCTTCGGCTGTAGGCTCCAGTATCGCTTTAAATACTTCCAACTCAGGCGCTGTCAGTTTCTCGCTAGATTTGGCACGACGCTTAGGCAAGTAACCGCCCAACGCTTTACGACGTGCTTGCATGTACTGCATTTCTGGAGAATCATCTGCCGGTTTGAAGTACGGTAAATCTGTCAGTTTGTCGTCAGAAATTGGAATATTGAATCTATCGCGGAATTCGCGGATGGAATCTATATCCAAGCTCTTTTGCTGGTGAGTCGGGTTTTTAGCCTGACCAATATGACCCATACCGTAACCTTTAATGGTTTTGGCCAAGATCACAGTAGGCTGACCTTCGTGTTTCACAGCAGCATCAAATGCAGCATACACTTTGTTTGGATCGTGACCGCCACGGTTCAAGCGCCAAATATCTTGGTCGCTCATACGGCTTACCATTTCTAGCAGACGAGGATCTTTACCGAAGAAGTTCTCACGAACGTAAGCACCGTCATTGGCTTTGTACGCTTGGTACTCACCGTCGATGGTATCTTCCATTACTTGGCGCAACACACCTTCTTTGTCGCGAGCCAACAATGGATCCCAGTAGCCGCCCCAGATCAGTTTGATCACGTTCCAGCCAGCACCACGGAAGGTGCCTTCCAATTCTTGAATGATCTTGCCGTTACCACGTACAGGACCATCCAGACGCTGCAGGTTGCAGTTCACAACAAAGATCAGGTTATCCAGACCTTCGCGTGCTGCTACACCAATAGCACCCAAGGATTCTGGCTCGTCCATCTCGCCATCACCTAAGAATACCCATACTTTACGGCCACTAGTGTCTTGAATGCCGCGCGCATGCAGGTATTTCAGAAAACGAGCCTGATAAATACCCATCAGTGGGCCAAGACCCATGGATACAGTAGGGAACTGCCAGAACTCTGGCATCAATTTAGGGTGAGGATAGGAGGACAAGCCTTTGCCGTCTACTTCTTGACGGAAGTTATCCATTTGCTCTTCGGTCAAAGAGCCTTCCAAAAACGCACGGGCGTACATACCTGGAGAGGTATGACCTTGGAAGTACACCAAGTCGCCACCGTGATTTTCGTTCTCAGCGTGCCAGAAGTGGTTCTGACCACACTCAATCATGGTTGCTAAGGAAGCAAACGATGCAATGTGACCACCCAAGCTGCCGCCATCGGCAGGCGTTTCTTGGTTGGCTTTTACCACCATTGCCATCGCGTTCCAGCGAATATACGAGCGAATACGTTCCTCAATCGCCAAATCACCAGGATTATTTGGCTCCAACCCTACAGGGATGGTGTTCAAGTAAGCCGTGTGCGGAGAGTAAGGGATGTTAGAACCTGAACGGCGCGCCAAGTCAGTTAGGCGTTCCAACAGGTAATGGGCACGTTGTGGGCCCTCACGATCAAGCACGGCCTCTAAAGCTTCTAGCCATTCTTGTGTTTCAAGAGCTGCGTCGGGATTGGCGCTGGCTGGATTACTGTTTTGGTCAAGAGAGGACATATAGCGTCTCCAGTTTTATTGATAGAAGTCCGTGCTGCGATGTTCATCTGCGTTGTAATGTTTGCTTTTCAGACCATAACAGATTGACCGGACCCGTACAGTATTTAGGCAGATCATGCCTATTTATCAATTCTATTCTAGGAAAGAAAAAAGGTTATCTCAAGCAAAATTTCATTTTATGGTAATAGTTTTTATAATGTGAAAAGTATCAACGAGCGTTAAGGTTTACAATGCTCCCAGCTTTTTACGATTACTGTTATGGCAAACTCCGTAAAAAAATCACTTATACCTAATACGTTTTACGATCAGGCACGTCACAATAGACGCGGTCTTTACTGGCTTACGCCTGTCATCGTACTGATTCTCTACTTATGTGTGATGGGCGTATTTATCTGGTTGCAGCGCCTGCAACACGATAGCGTGATGGTGGTTCCCATAGACCAAGAGACCCGCCAGCAACGCCTAACCATGGTAATTGCCGCGCTGTCTCTGGTGATCGTATTTAGCTTGTTAGCCCTATGGCGCTACACACGCTTCCGTACACGCGCTGAAGCCGCCCTGATTGCCGAAACCGGCTTCAGACGAGCCATGGAAAACTCCATGTCTACCGGTATGCGTGTATTTGATATGAGTGGCCGTATCGCCTACGTTAACCCTGCTTTCTGCCGAATGATAGGCTGGAACGAGGCTGACCTTATAGGCCGCACCGCCCCCTTCCCTTACTGGGTTCCCGGGCGACACTCTCATCATCAAGAGGTGCTAGACCTGATCCTGTCTGGACGCACTCCCAATAGTGGTCTAGAAGTAGAAGCACAGCGCCGCGATGGCTCGCGCTTCACAGCCCGCATGTATGTATCGCCTTTGCGCGATCCTAATGGTGAGCAAATAGGCTGGATGACGTCCATGACAGATATCACCGAACCTAAGCGTATACGTGAAGCCATGACGGCCGCACACGAGCGCTTTATGACGGTGCTAGAAGGTTTGGACGATGCTATCTCAGTGACCGCCGACACACCCGAAGGCTTAGAGCTGCTGTTTGCCAACCGTACCTACCGACGCTTCTTTGGCGCGCAAGGTCACGGACACGAAGAGTTGCTAGGTGGACGTTTGGGACGCTTTACTGATGAAACGGTAGAAACCTACTCAGCACAAGCACAACGCTGGTTTGAAGTGCACCACCGTATGCTGGCTTGGACAGATGGTCGTCGTGTGCGCTTGCAGGTAGCCCGAGACATCACCGAACGCCGCAAACATGAAGAAGCCTCACGTGTGCAACAAGACAAAATCCAACTCACTAGTAGGTTAACCACCATGGGTGAGATGGCCTCGTCGTTAGCGCACGAACTTAACCAGCCATTGACGGCCATTAATAACTACAGCATGGGTGCTGTAGCGATGGTGCGTAGTGGTAAAGCCAAGCCAGAGCAACTATTAGAAGCCTTGGAAAAAGCCGCTGCACAGGCAGAACGCGCCGGCAAAATCATTAGCCGTATCCGTGAGTTTGTGAAACGTAGCGAACCGCGTCGCCAAGCGGTTCCCATTACGCAAATCATTGATAATGCGGTAAGCTTTGCAGACATAGATGCACGCAAACGTCGTATAGAAATAGCCGTTGAGCTTCCTGAGCACCTACCTATGGTGTTAGCTGACCCCATCCTTATTGAGCAAGTACTACTCAATTTGCTAAAAAATGGCGTAGAAGCGATGGAAGGAAGCGATTATCATATCCTTCATGTGAACATTTCACTTTACGATCAAATGTTAGAGGTCGCCGTCATCGACAGGGGCTATGGACTCAAAAACCCCGAGCGCCTTTTCGAGCCTTTCTACAGCACCAAATCAGAAGGTCTGGGGATGGGCTTAAACATCTGTAGAACCATTATAGAATCACACCATGGTCGTTTGTGGGCAGTGGAGAATCCAGAAGGTGGAACAATATTCCGATTCTCTTTGCCCTGTGCGCAAGACGTAATGCAACCAACCACCGATAGCCCCAAGGAGATACAAGCATGAGTAGTACCCCGATTCCCTGCACGATTTTTATTGTGGATGATGATGAAGCCGTTCGTGACTCCTTGCGGTGGCTGCTTGAGGCTAATGGTTACCGAGTGCAGTGCTTTGCGTCTGCTGAAGAATTCCTCAGCTCTTACGACACCACACAACTTAGCGTACTGATTGCTGACGTACGTATGCCTGGCATGAGCGGTCTTGAACTGCAAGAAGCACTGATTGCCCGCAACTCCCCTATTCCTATCGTATTCATTACCGGTCACGGTGATGTACCTATGGCGGTCAGCACCATGAAAAAAGGTGCCGTAGACTTCCTAGAAAAACCGTTTAACGAAGCTGACCTGCGTGCCGTTGTAGTACGCATGATGGAACAAGCCAGCCTTATGGCTGATCAAGCGCACGCTAAACGTACACACGCAGAAGTGCTGTCACGCTTGACTGCTCGCGAACAACAAGTGCTAGAGCGCATTGTGGCAGGCCGTCTGAACAAACAAATCGCCGGAGACCTCAACATCAGTATCAAAACTGTTGAGGCACACCGGGCAAATATTATGGAAAAACTTGAAGTTACCACTGTGGCAGATCTGATGAAGATTGCCTTGGTACAAAGCGGAGAAAACTAGCATGAGCAGTACACCAGCCAGGATCATTTCGGGCACAGCCTTAGCACAAAGCGTTCGCGAGCAAGTTGCCGAGGACGTCAAGCAGCTAAAAGCCAAAGGCATTCATCCTGGCCTGACCGTAGTATTGATTGGTGAAGATCCTGCTTCCCAAGTCTACGTACGCAACAAAGCTCTGGCTTGCGAAAAAGCAGGCATCAACTCTGATGTCATTCGTTTACCTGCCAGCACCACTCAAGACGAGCTGCTGACACTGATTGAAAAACTCAATCAAGACGATGGCGTAGACGGTATTTTGGTGCAATTGCCTCTGCCTGCTCATTTAGATGAGCATCTGGTGATTGAAAGTATCTCTCCTGCCAAAGACGTAGACGGCTTTCACATTAGTAACGCTGGCTTGCTCATGACTGGCCAACCACTGTTTCGCCCTTGCACCCCCTACGGTGTCATGAAAATGCTGGAATCTGAACAAGTTTCCTTGCGTGGTGCTGAAGCAGTAATCGTGGGTGCTAGCAATATTGTTGGCAAACCTATGGCTATGATGCTGTTGGCTGCTGGTGCTACCGTAACCCTCTGTAATTCCAAGACTCGTGACTTGGCAGCACATACTCGCCGAGCCGACGTACTTGTAGTTGCGGTAGGTAGACCCAATATGATTAAGGGTGACATGATCAAACCTGGCGCCGTAGTCATCGACGTGGGCATCAATCGCCTAGACGACGGAAAACTGGCCGGTGACGTAGAGTTCGCTAGTGCCAGCCAAGTTGCTTCTGCCATTACCCCTGTTCCAGGTGGTGTGGGCCCAATGACCATTGCGATGTTGCTGGTCAATACGTTGGAAGCTGCTGAGCGCCGCGCAAACAAAGAGAGTTAAATGACGAATCCCCTGCTTGGGCCAGTCAACCAACTGGTTGACTACTCGGCCATTCTGCCCGAACACGTTATACCCGCTATTGATCAACTACTGCAAAGCGCCAAAAGCGCTGTGCAAGCCGTAGAGCACGTGAGCGACAGCTCTTGGGATAACGTGGTTACCCCATTGGAAGACGCCGTAGAGCCGCTGTGGCGCGCATGGACTATCGTAGGACACCTGAACTCTGTCGTGAACACGCCTGAACTGCGTGAGGCCTACAATCAGTGCCTACCCAAAGTAACGGAGTTCTCCACGTGGTTGGGGCTGAACGAGCAGTTGTTCACGCAATACAAGAACTTGGCCGCCAGTGCTGAGTTCGCTACCCTTAGCCCTGCACGCCAACGCGTCATTGAATTAGCACTGCGTAATTTCCGCTTAAGCGGTGTAGAGCTGCAGGGCGAAAAACGTGAACGTTACGCCGAAATTTCTGAACAGCAAGCTGCCGCATCACAACGTTTTTCTGAACATGTGATGGATAGCATTGATCACTGGACCTTGCTGGTTGAGAATGAAAGCGAGCTGGAAGGCATCCCTGCCGATGTACTAACCGCTGCTAAAGACGCTGCTACCCAAGCAGGCAAAACAGGTTGGTTGCTCACGCTGAAAATGCCATGCTACCTACCTGTGATGCAGTACGCTAAAAACGCAGACCTGCGCGCGACCATGTACAAAGGCTATGCCACCATTGCTTCCGAGCAAAGCAGCAAGCCTGAGTGGGATAACTCTGAAACCATCGAACAATTGCTAAGCTTGCGTGCTGAAGAGGCCCGTTTGCTAGGCTATGACAGTTTCGCGCACATGCGCTTAGAAACACGTATGGCCGACACCCCAGAACAAGTGTTGGAATTCCTACGTACTCTGGCGCAAAAATCCATCAGTTTTGCCCGCACTGACTTAGAGCAATTGAAAGAATTTGCTCGTGTCAGCTTGCATATGAACGAACTGCAGCCGTGGGATATGGCATTTGTAGCCGAACGCCTGCGCGAAAACCGCTACGCGTACTCCGAAGATGAAGTACGTCAGTACTTCACCGAGCCACAAGTCATGAAAGGCTTGTTTGACGTTGTACATACACTGTACGGCGTGCAGTTTGTACCTACACAAGAACCTGGTTGGCACCCTGATGTGCAAGCCTATGCAGTACAAGACAAAAACGCCAACACACTGGGTTACTTGTACGTAGACTTGTATGCGCGTGCTGGTAAACAAGGTGGCGCATGGGTGAACGGCGAACGTGACCGTAAACTGTTAGGCACTTCCACCCAAGTACCCGTTGTGTACCTGGTGTGCAACTTCGCACAACCGCAAGAAGGCAGACCATCTTTGTTGACACACGACGAAGTGATCACCCTCTTCCACGAAAGTGGCCATGCGTTGCACGCCTTGCTGTCCCGTGTAGATGAGCCTGCTGTATCCGCTTTTTCTGCCGTAGAGTGGGATGCCATCGAACTGCCTTCACAGTTTATGGAAAACTTCTGCTGGGAATGGCCAGTAGTACAGAAACTGTCTCACCACGTAGAAACTGGCGAACCTCTGCCACGCGCTCTGTACGACAAACTGCTTGCTGCTAAGAACTTCCAAAGCGGTATGCAAATGGTGCGCCAGATCGAGTTCTCGCTGTTTGACATGCTGATTCACCAGCAAGATCAAGGCCTCTCCATCAAAGATGTTTTGGGCACATTGGATCAGGTACGCAAAGAAGTAGCGGTAATCTTCCCGCCAGAATGGCACCGTTTCCCACATGCGTTCTCGCACTTATTCGCTGGTGGTTATGGCGCAGGCTACTACAGCTACAAATGGGCTGAGGTATTGTCTTCTGATGCCTACAGCGCGTTTGAAGAAACTGCACTGCAAGAGGGTGATAGCCGCAATACGCTGAACCCAGAAACCGGACGCAAGTTCTTGGATGAAATCTTGGCTGTAGGCGGCGAACGCCCTGCTGCTGATTCATTCAAAGCTTTCCGTGGCCGTGATCCGTCTATTGACGCTTTGCTGCGCCACAGTGGTATGTTGGCACAATCCTAATCCCTTTATCCCCCACCTTTTGGTGGGGGTGTTTGTATAGGCTTATGACAAAGTTCACTCTTCGTTCTCTGGGCAAACGCGTAGCAGCAAGCCTAGTATTAGGCAGCAGCGTACTTTTTGCTGGCCCCTTACTGGCCGCCGAATCACAAATTCACCCTGTGACGGGCTTTCTGCCTGATCTGAAATTCGATCTGCAATCCGTAGACAACCAACACGTGACGCAAGACGACCTTAAAGGCAAAGTCGTGCTCATGTTTTTCGGTTACGCGAATTGCCCTGATATCTGTCCTACCACCATGGCACAGCTTTCTGCCGTGGTAGACAACTTGGGCGATGATGGCGAGAAAGTACAGGTGGTATTTGTGAGCGTAGACCCTCACCGTGATACACCGGAAATTCTCAAAGCTTACGTGGATGCTTTTGATACTAATGCCATAGGTTTGACCGGCAACGAGAAAACCATTGCTGATCTAGCCAGACGTTATCGCGTAGCCTTCCAAATCGAAAAACCCACCGAAGCCGACTCCGACTACTACGAAGTGGCCCATAGTCGCGGGGTTTACATTTTTGATGAACGCGGCAAAGCTCGTGTGCTGGCGTCCGACTCCGAATCTGTAGAAGATTTGACCGAAGCCGTACGCAAGCTGCTGTAAGCTGTTAGGCGGAATGCGTATTGCGCAATGCAGTACGCAAACCCTCTTCTACTACCGGATGGTAGAACGGCATTCTCAGCATTTCTTTGATGGTGAGTTGCTGTTGTGCTGACCACGCCAGCAAATGAGCTAAATGCTCGGCAGATGGCCCCACCATTTCTGCTCCTAGAAACACATCGGTGTTTTTATCCGCGTACACGCGCAACACACCTTTGTTTTCTAGCATCACACGTGAGCGCCCTTGGTTTGTAAAGCTGACTTCACCAATACGTACATCAGCAGGTAACTGCGAAAACGCCCGTCCTACCGACATCACTTGCGGATTACTAAACACCACCTTCATAGGGCAACGTCTAGCTGGCGCTTGAGGCGCTATAGGCCAGTTCACGGCATTATCGGCAGCAATACGTCCATCATCAGCCGCTTCGTGCAAAATGGGATGCAAGCCATTCACATCACCGGCTAAGAAGATAGGCTTATTTTCTACCTGCAAGGTGTGTTCATTAAAGCTAAGCTTGCCTTTAGCATCAACCGTCACACCTGCTGCCGCAAGATTCAGTTTTTCAACATTTGGCTGCCTGCCTGCTGCATTGAGCACGCACTCTACCGTCAATAGGCTTTCGGCGCCCTGCGCGTCTTGCAAAGTTAGCTGTACATCGTGGCCTTGACGCTCGGCATGCGTAATTTGCGTATCGAAACGTATGTCCATTTCCTCGGCAAACACACTACGTGCGTTCTCGGCTACTTTAGGGTCTTGTATGCCTGCAATACGTTGGCTACGGTTGATGATCGTCACCTTAACACCTAAGCGGTGCAAGGCTTGTCCTATCTCCATGCCAATCACTCCGGTGCCTAAAATAGCAATGCTTTTGGGTAAATCATCCCAGTAGAAAATCTCGTCCGTCGTTAAGAGCTTTTCGCCTAAGTTTTTTAGGGCAGCCGGTGTGCGTGGGCTGGTACCCGTAGCCAGCACAAAGGCTTTGGCCTTGACCTGCGAATGATCACCCACTTCTAGTGTATTGGCATCAACAAAACGTGCCGTACCCCATAACTTGGTGTCAGCATCAAAACCTTCTACATCGCTGACCACAAACGAAACAAATCTATCTCGCTCGCGCTTTACCCTATCCATGACCGCTACACCATCCACTGCGACGGTAGTGGTATCTACATTGACGCCAAATTTTGGGGCTTCATCAATAGCATGGCGATGATCAGCAGCGGAAATAAGCAATTTAGAAGGCATACAGCCTACTCGCGCGCAGGTAGTACCGTAATGTGAGTCTTCTATAAGCACAGCGGTTTTACCCCGTCGTAGCACTTGACGGTATGCCGTCATGCCGGCGGTTCCTGCACCAATGATTGCCACATCAACATTCAGTATATTCATGCTTTCCTCTGCTGTTATATCGCCATCCTAGAGTACTGCTAACTACACGCGGCTACCTCTTACGCTGCTACAGGGGTATAACCTTCTTCTTTTACCACTGCTGCCACGGCTGCGGCATCAGCCTCTACGTCAACGCTCAAACGATGCGTTGCCGTATCTGCCACGACTATCGCCGCAGGCCACTCTTTCTGGATCGCTGTAGTGATAGTTTTCACGCAATGACCACATGTCATGTCGGCTACTGTGAACTCATGCTTCATAACTGACTCCAATATATATAAAAAAGCTGTTATACACTTCTGTAGAGTACTGTAAAAATAGCGACATCACAGCCCGAACCAGCGCTTTGATGGCATTTCGCAGCACAACCGCTTCGTAGTTTGACCTTAACATTATGGTAAGGTTCATACTCTACACAGAGCAGCTTTTTTATCGCATCACTAACCTCTGCGCTGCAACACTCTCGCCATCCACATTGAGCGATCAACGTGTTTACACGGCAGGCGCATAACTCTATAGCGGCATACCCACAAGGCTGCCAGTACAAGGAGTTCAACTATGAATCACGCAGTCACTATAGGCGTTGCAGCGGAACGCAGCCAACTCAGCAGCAAAATGATTCGCTACTATGAAAGTGAGGGCTTACTACAACCTAGTGCGCGCTCAGAAGGCGGCTACAGACTGTACACAGAACGCGACCTGCATGGCTTACGCTTTATTCAACGTGCCAGAAGTTTAGGCTTTTCATTGGCGCAGATTAAAGAACTACTCGCCCTCTGGCATAACCAAGATCGTAGTAGCGCTGAGGTCAAACAATTGGCTCAGCAACATATAGATGAACTAGAACGTAAAGCGGCTGAGCTGCAAGACATGGCTAACACACTTAAACACTTAACCCTGTGTTGCCATGGCGATGAACGCCCGGAATGCCCTATTTTGGATAATTTGGGCGCTCTGGCTAGTTAACGAGTAATTCATTAACTGTACTGTTAAAGCCAAACCTAGCCATATACGTGTTTGGCAGCCTGACTCTACCCGCCGCGCCGAACGCCCAAACAAATACGGTACTGTGACACAGCCCATACGCATAAAAAAAACAGCCCCTGAATCATCAGAGGCTGTTTTTCTTTCATGCTTTAGCAGGTCAGTTGGCGTTATAGCCCTTTCCACTCACCTACGTAATCGCTGAAATTAGGACGCTCTTTTACAGGTACATTATCAGGCAAAGAGCCCACTACAACGAAACCCATAAAGCTGTAGTCCAAGGAGTCAAAACCCAAGGCTTCTGGCACTTTATGCGTGTACGTCCCCAAGCCAGTGCTCCAGTACGCCCCCAAACCTAAAGCGTGGGCAGCATTCAGCATATTCATCACTGCCGCACCTGTTGCCAGCAACCGCTCATGCTCAGGAATACGCTCGTTGCTGTGATCTAAGTGGCAAGCCACCGCAATCAACAACGGTACATCTTTCAGCCATGCGCGAATGGACGCTTCTTTTGTAGGCGCCACTGCCATGCCCTCTTCGGCCATTGCCTGCACTGACAAATCGCCCAATTGCTCAACAGCCTCACCACGAATCAGCTTGAAGCGCCAAGGACGCAACTTACCATGATCAGGTGCCACCATTGCCGTTTGCAAAATCTGCTCTAGCTGTTCTTGGCTAGGGCCTGGACCTTGCACCATTTTTACCGAATTACGGCTCAAAAGTGTTGAGATGACAGACACATCAACTCCTTACAAAAACTTAATACACCGCAGCGCTTAAGGGCGTTGCTGGTCGGTTGTGACAATCAAGGCTTTCATGTCACGCACTGCTTTTTCCCAACCATCAAATACCGCTTGGGCAACGATGGCATGGCCAATATTAAGTTCTGCAATACCAGGAATGGCGGCAACTTCTTGTACATTACCGTAATGCAAACCGTGGCCTGCATTCACACGCAATCCTAATGCCACACCCTGCGCTGCACCCTCACGTATACGTTGCAGTTGTATAGCTTGGTTTTCAGGGCCTACGGCGTCCGCAAAAGCTCCAGTGTGCAACTCAATAACTGTAGCACCCGCTTTTTGGGCAGCGGCGATTTGAGCAGCATCAGCATCAATAAAAAGTGATACACGAATGCCTGCATCTTGCAGTTGCTTCACTGCTGCGCTTACCTGATCAAAATGGCCCACTACATCCAAACCACCTTCAGTAGTCAGTTCATGACGTTTTTCGGGTACCAAGCACACATCGTCTGGTTTAACCTTGCAGGCAATTTCCAGCATTTCGGTGGTGATCGCGCATTCCAGATTCATTCTGGTACGCAGCAACGGACGCATTGCAAATACATCGGCATCTTGTATATGACGTCTGTCTTCGCGCAGGTGCAAGGTAATCAAGTCTGCACCTGCATCTTCGGCGCGTTGCGCTGCGAGCAATGGATCAGGATACGTGGTCAGACGCTGCTGACGCAGCGTCGCCACATGATCAATATTTACACCCAACTCAATCATTGGCTTCTACGACCTCCTCATCCAACTGCCAGCCACCGCCTAACGCTTTGTACAGCGAAATGCGGTTAATCAACGAAGCCAGGCTAATCTGAATACCGGCTTGTTGTGCTCCATATAAATTCACTTCAGCACTTTGCACTTGCAGGAAGCTATCTACACCTGTTTTGTAGCGCAAGTTAGCCAACTCTAACGTACGGTCTGCCGAAGCAATCATGCGTTTAGTAGCATCTAACTGTGAGCTGTAGGTTGCCTCGCCAGCCAATGCATCAGCAACTTCTCGGAACGCGTTTTGAATACTTTGCTCGTATTGCGCGACCGAGATGATTTTTCTAGCTTCAGCTACATCTAGCGCAGCCTGAATACTGCCACCCGCAAAAATCGGCAACGAAATTTGTGGTGAGTACTGCCAGAAACGATGCGATGACCCCACTAGATTATCCAAGGATGGGCTAGCAAAACCTAGCAAACCTGTAATGGAAATAGAGGGGAAAAACGCGGCACGTGCTGCACCGATATTTGCGTTAGACGCACGCAATACGTGCTCAGCCGCAATAATATCGGGACGTCTTTGCAACAAGTCGGAAGGCAAACCTACAGGGATATTGCTGACCAACTGCTCGTGACCAAAAGCTTTCTCTTTAGGCAGATCTTCTGGCAACTGTGTACCCACCAACAGCGTCAAGGCATTCAATGCCTGCATTTCATTACGCTTGGCTTCTTCTAGGTCGGCACGTACTGTTTCCAACTGCAAAGTAGCTTGGTTTAAGTCCAGCTCGGATGTGCTGCCTGCATCAAACGACACTTTGGTCAGACGCAAACTTTCCAAACGGCTCTTTTCAGTGCTGCGCATCACGCTTTGCAGTTCTTGTGCGGCACGCAAGCGGAAATACGCTTCAGCCACTTGAGCTACGACGTTAATACGTACCGCACGTTGCGCTTCCTCTGTTGCCAAGTATTGCTCAAAAGCGGCTTCGCTTAAGTTACGCAACTTGCCAAAGAAATCCAGATCAAAGGAGGTCACAGCCGCCCCTGTCTGGAAAGTTTTGCTGACTGACGACGAACCAGGCAAACGCATGTTTTCAGGGTTGCGAGTTACCTGGCCATTAGCCGCTGCACCTATAGAGGGGAACTGCTCCCCTCTGGCGATGCCATACTGAGCACGTGCTTCATCTACACGTGCCACCGCGATACGCATATCGCGGTTATTTTCTAACGATAGAGCGATCAGCGCTTGCAAACGCGGGTCATTGAAAAACTCTTTCCAACCCAGCGTTTCCAAGCTGGCCTCTGAACTGGCCTCTGCCGCACCCTGCACATAGGCAGGGTAATCAGCAGAAACAGGCATTTCAGGTTGCTCGTATTTAGGAGCAAAGGAGCACCCTGCTAGCAGCAATGCTGCGCTAAGTGTACTGAGCTTAGCTTTTATCATTTTTGCTCCCCGGTACTAGGCTGAGCGTGTGCGGCTTTTTCTGCCGCTGCGGCTGCAGCTGCTGCACCAAATAACTTGGGCTGCGTTTTAAACAATTTCAGAATCACTACAAAGAAGGTAGGCACAAACAGCACGGCCAATGGTGTAGCGGCCAACATACCGCCCAGCACACCAATACCTACCGCGTTCTGGCTGGCTGCACCTGCACCACTCGCAATAGCCAGAGGTACTACGCCCAAAATAAAGGCGAACGATGTCATCAGAATTGGGCGGAAACGTAGACGAGCTGCTTCAACCGTGGCTTCGATTAGATCGTCACCTCGGGCAACCGCATCTTTAGCAAACTCCACAATCAGAATCGCGTTCTTCGCCGCCAAACCAATGATGGTCACGAGACCCACCTGGAAGTACACGTCGTTAGCCATGCCCATCGCGCTCGTTAACAGCACCGAACCCAGCACCCCTAACGGTACAGACAACATCACTGATAGCGGGATAGCCCAACTTTCATACAATGCCGCCAACACCATGAACACCACCAGTACCGACAAGCCCATCAAGATCATACTTTGACCTGAAGCTTGAATTTCCTGATAGGACAAACCTGTCCACTCGTAACCAAAACCACGTGGCAATTCAGAAATCAAACGTTCGATCTCAGCCATCGCGTCACCACTGGTGTAGCCATCTTGAGCGCCACCACTGATACGTGTTGCTGGGTAACTGTTATAGCGAACAATCTGTATTGGGCCTTTGATAGGCTCAGCGGTCACCACAGTACGCAGTGGTACCATTTCACCCTGACTGTTTTTCGCTTGCAGGCTCATCACGTTTTCGATGTTCATACGGAAACGTTCATCGGCCTGTACCCACACGTTTTGCACCCAACCTTCACTGGTATATTTACCCAGATAGGACGAGCCCAGTGCAGTGCTCAGCAGGTTAGCAACTTCATTAAAGTCCACACCTTGGATGGCGGCTTTTTCACGGTCAATAGTCACTTTCCACTGCTGACCTGGTGACAAACCAGTCAAACGTACATCTTTCAAGACTGGGCTGTTGCCTGCTTTGTCCAGCAACTCTTGCGTTGCATTCAACAATGCAGTTGTACCTAGTTCTGCACGGTCTTCCAAACGCACATCAAAACCGGAGGAGTTACCCAACGACGTAATGGCAGGAGGAACAATAGAGAACACGATAGAGTCAGGCAGACCCATCAGCAACGCACCCGTTGCGCGGCCAGCCACAGCTTGCGCTGAGTTTTCTGGGCCTTTACGTTCTTTAAAGTCTTTCAGCATCACGAACGCCAATGCAGCATTCAGACCGTTACCGTTAAAACTGAAACCACGCACAGTCACCAGGTTTTCTACCTGCGGCTGTTTAAAGAAGTAGTCTTCCACTGCTTCGATGGTGTCCATCGTACGGTTAGCGGTAGAACCAGCTGGCAATTCGATGTTTGCGAAAGCAAAACCTTGGTCTTCTTCTGGCAAGAAGGCAGTAGGCATACGCATGTACATAAACACTACAGCGATTACCAATGCCAGATATACCAGCATCATACGACCAGTACGTTTCAATGAGCCTTTAATTATCCCTTCGTAACCATCCGTCAGCTTGTTAAAGCTGCGGTTGAACAGTCCAAAGAAGCCACGTCGGTTATCGCCGTGCTCACCTTTAGGTACAGGTTTCAAAATGGTTGCGCACAGTGCGGGGGTAAAGCTCAATGCCAAGAACGCAGAGAAGGCAATAGACACCGCCATCGCGACGGAGAACTGTCTATAAATCACCCCTACCGAACCAGACATAAAGGCCAGCGGCAAGAACACTACGGTCAGCACCAGCGTAATACCAACGATCGCACCAGTAATCTGCGGCATTGCTTTTTCAGTTGCCTCTTTAGGAGGCAAGCCGTCTTCCGCCATGATACGTTCGACGTTCTCAACCACAACGATCGCATCATCCACCAGAATACCAATCACCAGTACCATCGCGAACATGGTTAACACGTTCACAGAGAAGCCCATGGCATTCATCACACCTAGTGAACCCAAAATAGCGACAGGCACCACCAGTGCAGGAATAACGGTATAGCGAATGTTCTGCAAGAATACGAACATCACCACGAACACCAATAACATCGCTTCTAGCAGTGTTTCAACCACCTGCTGAATAGAGGTCTGAATGTAGGGGGATGTATCGTAAGGAATAGCATAACTAACTTGTTCAGGGAAAAACTCAGACAGTGCTTTCATCTGAGATTTAATACCTTCGGCGGTTTCCAACGCGTTCGCATCTGGGGTCAACGACACCGCAAACGCTGCTGTAGACTTACCGTTTAACCTTGCACCAAACTGATAGTTATCAGAGCCCACCTCTACGCGAGCAATGTCGGACATTTTGACCGAAGAACCATCCAAGTTTGCACGCAGAATGATGTTATTGAACTCTTCAGGAGTGCTCAACTGACCATTCACAATAATAGGCGAAGCTACACGTTGGCTATCTGGGTTTGGTGGAGCACCCAAAATACCACCTGAAATCAGGTTGTTTTGTGCGGCCACTGCAGCGTTCACCTCAGCCATGCTCAGGTTATAGCTAACCAGTTTTTCGGGATCTACCCAAATACGCATTGCTTTACCGGATGCAAACAACTGGAATTTACCTACACCAGGTACACGTGAAATGGTGTTTTGCACGTTACGTTTGACGTAGTCAGCCAGTTCTGTTTGGTCCATGCCACCGGCTTCCGACGACAGTGTGACTACCAGCAAGAAACTCGCATTACCCTGCTCTACTTTCAAACCTTGCTGAACCACCGCTGTAGGCAATGCTGCCTGTACGTTGGAAATACGGTTCTGTACGTCCACCTGAGCCATGTCAGGGTCGGTACCGGGTTTGAACGTTGCTGTAATTTGGGTTTGACCAAAAGAGTCACTAACAGATTCGTAGTACAACAGACCTTTGGCACCGTTCAGCTCGTTTTCAATAACGTTAGCAACGTTACTGGCCACGTCTTCTGCAGTTGCACCTGGGTAGGTAGCAGTAATCGTGACAGAAGGTGGCGCAACATCCGGGTACTGCGCTACCGGCATTAGCGGTAGCGACAGTAGCCCGAGCAGGGTGATCCCTAGCGCGATCACCCATGCAAAAATGGGGCGTTCAATAAAAAACTGTGGCATAAACTTTACTCGCTTGCTTTAGCTGCGTCTTGGCCTTGAGCTTGCTCAGCACCCTCATCTTTTGCAGGTGTGGCGGCTTCAGCAGACTCTTCTGCGTTTTCAGTGCTTGTAGGGCCAGATTTCCAAGGTGTAGGCTGAACAGGTACACCCGGACCAATTTTCTGGAAGCCAGCAACGATCAACTCGTCACCCGCTGCCAACCCTGTGTTCACCAAGATTTTGTCGCCATATGTAGTACCTACTTTCACAGGTACTGCAGCAACCACACCTTCTTTAACTACAAACACAGAAGTTGCACCGCCGCTGGAATACTGAATCGCTTGTGTTGGTACCAAGATAGCTTTCTCGTCTACCCCGTTTTGCAAACGCACACGCACGAACATGCCTGGCAGCAAAATGTTGTCTGGGTTAGCGAATTCAGCACGCAGGTTGATTTGGCCTGTTGATGGGTCTACCGACACACCAGAGAACAGCAGTTCGCCAGCTTGGTCGTATTGGGAATTATCATCAAACAAGGCAGTCACTTTGGCGCCTTCGGCGTCTTGCGTTAACTCACCCGCAGCCATCGCATTACGCAAGGACATCAATTCGCTAGCAGGACGACGAATGTCTACATACACACGATCCAACTGTTGAACCACAGCCAATTGAGTACCTTCAGTAGCATTCACCAACGCCCCCTCAGTCACAATGGCTTTACCAATACGCCCGTTAATGGGGGATGTCACTTTGGTGTAGCCTAGATTGATCTCAGCTGTTTTCAGGTTGGCTTGTGCAGCAGCAATAGCAGCTTGCGCTTGAGCATTACGCGCCATCGCGTTGTCGTATTCTTGACGGCTTACCGCATTTTCTTTGATCAGTATCTGGTAGCGCTGTGCCAATGAGGCAGCGGCTTTTGCATCTGCTTGCGCATTTTGCAATTGTGCAGCAGCTTGGTCACGCAACGCTTTATATGTATCTGGATCAATACTAAACAGATGCTGGCCTTCCGTAACATCAGTACCTTGTTTGAAGTTAATTTCTTCAAGAATACCGGTTACTCGAGCACGAATTTGTGCCTCTTTGATGGCTTCCACGCGGCCTGGCAAGTCCTGATACAGCGCCGTCGGTGCAGTACTCACCGTCACGACGCTGACAGGAACCTTCATGCCGCCTCCTGCTTGCTGTTGGGGATCTTTATCACCGCATGCTGCAAGCAGAACCACACTAGTTAAGAACAATACTCGTAGCGGACGCCACGCCTTAGGGCGGGATTTCAGCATGAAAAACTCCTGAATCTCAATAGACTATAGACACACCGCGCCAGTAGACGTGGATAGTGAGACGTAAAGTATATATGGATTATTTGTTTTTCACAAAAACGACCATACAGTCGTATAGGGTCTTTTGTAACAAAAAACTAACTCATCACCCTAGAAGCAAAGCATCATCAGTGATTTTTTCTCCACGTACTTTTTCAAACATATGAAGTAGATCAGTCACCTCCATACCTTTTCGCTCTTCACCACTCACATCTAACACCACTTGCCCTTGGTGCAACATCACGGTTCTGTCACCCACATCCAAGGCCTGACGCATACTATGCGTGACCATCATGGTAGTGAGTTTGCCCTCTTCCACGATGCGTGCAGTAAGCCCCAACACGAAATCTGCTGTACGTGGGTCCAAAGCAGCCGTATGCTCATCCAGCAGCAAAATACGCGAAGGGCGTAATGCTGCCATCAGCAAACTTACGGCCTGTCGCTGACCACCCGATAACAACCCAATACGATCCGTCAGACGGTTCTCTAAACCCAACCCTAGCGTTTCTAGTTTGGCTTTAAACTCGTCACGCATACTGAGCTGTACGGCACGCGACAAACTACGGCCCAGGCCCCGCCTAGAGGCCAATGCCATGTTCTCTTCAATCGTCAAGTCTTCACACGTGCCCGCCATAGGATCTTGGAATACACGGGCCACCATATCAGCACGCTTCCATACCGGCAGTCGGGTCACATCCTTACCATCGATGAGAATCTGACCATCGTCTACGCTCTGATCGCCGGACACCGCATTCAAAAATGTGGATTTACCAGCACCATTAGACCCAATCACTGTCACAAACTGACCGCTAGGAATAGTCAGTGACGCTCCTCGCAATGCGCGAGTCTCAATCGGAGTACCAGGGTTAAAAGTTAATTGCAGGTTTTTTGCTTCAAGCATGACTCTTCCCTTTAGTACTACGACTTACGAATAGCTTTTTTGCGTTTTTTCAACAGCGGAATCACCAGTGCGATGGTTACTAGAACCGCCGTTACCAAGTTCAGATCCTGCGCTTGCAGACCAATAAAGTCTGCGTTCAACGCCAGTGCAATAAAGAAACGATACAGAATCGCACCTAGAATCACCGCCAACGTCGCCCACACTAAACGGCGTGATGGCAAGATGCTTTCACCCACGATCACGGCGGCCAAGCCAATCACAATAGTCCCAATACCCATAGAGATATCAGCACCACCCTGCGACTGTGCGAACAACGCACCCGCCAAGGCTACTAGCGCATTGGAAATAGCCATGCCCAACAAGATCATGCCGCCAGTCGCAACGCCCTGCGCTCTTGCCATACGAGGGTTAGAGCCAGTAGCACGCATACCCAAGCCTTTTTGGGTAGAGAAAAACCAATCCAACAGCAACTTGGCGATGATCACGATCAACACCAACAACAATGGACGGAAAATGTAGTCGTCTGACCAGCCTGCAGGCTGCAAAATCGTAAAGACAGTATCGTCGTTAATTAACGGAACGTTAGGCCTACCCATCACACGCAAGTTAATAGAATACAACGCTGTCATCATCAAAATACTGGCCAGCAGATCCATGATCTTCAGTCGTACGTTCAACCAGCCTGTAATCATCCCCGCTAGTGCCCCTGCGCACATGGCTACAAACGTAGAGATAAATGGATCTACCCCTTGGCTAATCAATACAGCCGCACAGGCACCCCCAAGAGGGAAACTGCCATCAACCGTTAAATCGGGGAAACGAAGAATACGAAACGAGATCAGCACCCCTAGTGCAACCAGACCAAAAATTAGGCCGATTTCCAGAGCGCCCCACAGAGAATATAAGGACATGCGTAGTCAGACTAGAATAAGCGGTGCCTGTTTAAGGGCACCGCTAGCGTGATTAAAAATTACTCAACAATGGTAGTAGCTGACTTGATGAATGCATCATCTAATGTCAGCCCTTGTTTGGCGGCTGCACCTGGGTTGACGAACAACTCCAGGTTCTCACTAGTGGAGGAAGCAATATCGCCCGGCTTCTCACCTTTAAGAATACGCACCACTTTCTCACCTGTTTGTTTACCCAGATTGAAGTAGTTCACGCCCAATGCTGCAATAGCGCCACGCTCAACACTGCCCGTATCAGAAGCAATCAATGGTATTTTGGCGTCGTTAGCCACTTTCACCAGCGCTTCGTATGCCGACACAACGTTGTTATCGGTATTGGTGTAGAACACGTCCACTTTACCAATCAGGCTGCTACCTGCTGCACGCACGTCTACGGTACGAGCGGCTGTAGCTTCTACCAAGTTCATGCCTTGCTCAGACAGCAGTTCTCGCATGCGCTCTACCACCACCACAGAGTTAGCTTCGCCTGGGTTATACACCATACCCACGTTTTGAGCATCAGGTACGATACGTTTAATCAGTTCCACCTGCTTTTCCAGCGCCAATGCATCGGACATACCAGTCACGTTGGTACCGCTCGCCTCAAACGAAGGAACCAACTGTGCTGCTACAGGATCTGTCACAGCGGAGTAGACAATAGGGATAGATTTAGTGGCTGCTACTGCTGCCTGTGCAGACGGGGTAGAGATAGCAACAATCACATCCGAATTATCACCTACGAATTTTTTGGCAATTTGCGAGGCAATTGCCGTATTACCCTGAGCGGTTTGAAACTGCCATTTCAGACCGTTAGCTTCGGTATAACCAGCCTCTTCCAGAGCCTGTTTCACGCCATCACGGATAGAGTCCAGCGCTGGGTGTTCAACAATGGAGGACACAGAAACCGTTTGCGCACCTGCCACACTCGCACTCATCATGCTGATACCAGCCAGAATGCTGGCCAGAAGTGCCGTTGTATTTCTTAACTTCATGCGAAGCTCCTGCAAAAAAGAATCAATAAGTCAGACAATGAATAGTCTGAACTACAGGCCTGAAAAAAACTCTAGTGAATTTCCCTGCTAAATTCCACTAATTGTAAACGCAGTATCTGCCGGCAGTGTAGCCAAAAGCGCTTTAGCCCAACGGCGCGCTTCCAACTTATAACGGCTTTGCACGGACTCTGCTCTATCTAATAGCTGTTGTGTGGTCGTTTCTAAACCGCGCCCTTTAAACGCCACAACAATGGTATTGCCCTCATCAATTTCAGGTAACACCAGTACATGCCCATTAAACACCTGACGAATGTTACGTAGGTTTAACTCAAAACTTGGGTGCGAGCCAAACAAATTCACAACCATAATGCCATCTTGATCTAGGCATTGCTTACAGCCTTCGTAAAAATCAACAGATGAGCATACAGGCCCTTGAGCGGCGGCATCGTATAAATCCACCATCAACACAGCATGTTGATTATGGTTTTCGGTATTTTCCACCCATTCAGCAGCGTCCTCGTGCACAATCTCAGAGCGCACATGATCTGGCAAGCGAAAGAAAGCACGGCACATCGCTGTTACTTGGGGATTAATCTCAACCGTGACGCAATACGAAGGCGTTTGTTTTAAGCAATAACGCAATAACGAACCCGCACCCAGCCCCAGCATAGCAATGCGATCAGATTCGTGAGGCTCATGAAATAACAACCACGTCATCATTTGCTGCGTATACGCCAATACCAAGTCATGTGGTTTTGACATACGCATCGCACCTTGAATCCACTCCGTCCCAAAGTGCAAATAACGGATGCCGTCACTTTCCGACATCGTCACATCATCTTCGTCGTACAGACTATCGTCTTCCCATTCTTGATCCATGACCCTTTACTTCCCTGCTTGATCCATCACGCCGTTAGACGCCCGCCCTGCATCATAAGCGCTTTTGCCAAACCCTGCCCGGTTTGCGCCCCTAGCGCAGTGCGCTCAACGCAGCAACGTGTGCTTAACCCGCGTCACACATCAGATTGCTAAAATCACGAGCCAACAGCTTTTCTTTCTCGATAAATACCATCAACTTAGCCCCATCCTGCCAACACCAATTGAACTGCTCGTACGAATCTACCGTCAACAAAGAGACCCACTCTGGCCCTGGCGTTGGGTTGTAGCCAAGGCTGTAATACGAGGGATACCCCAATAAATAATCCGTAGCCAGCATATCTGCCGTGGCTGAAGGCCCTGGATACTCGCCCTCTACCTCCAATAGATCTTCAAGAATTTCAGAATCAAACGGGCAGCCTTTCAGCATGTCCTGATGACGGGGAATATCCAGTTCACCTACCAGTGTCAGGCGTTTTCCTTGCACATCTCTACCATGAGGTGCTGCCATGGGTTTCAAGGCATCTACGTCCTCAAAATACCATGCTTTAAGATAGCCCTCTTCTCCCCAAAACACTTCTTCATCGCTTTCAGAGTTAGGGTCGTAATCCGCATTAAACAAAGCCAATAATCCAGTCGCGGGTAATGAGTCTGGTCTATTCTCAATTTCAGAAAAGTTGATTTGCCCCAGAAAATAATACAAACCCACATCGTGCTCTGGCCACTCAAAATCAGCAGGCACCATTGCAGGCCCACCAAACTTACTTTGCACGCCGGTAGCAGCATCTGGGCTAATGGTGATTCTCACGTTAGGGCGCACCAAACCACGTACAAAATCGGCATGTTCGGTGAGTACGTGGTGGCTGGCGATGAGTTTATCTACGTCTTGGACGTTCATAGGAAATGAATGGTTTCTAGGGCAAATAATAAGCGACAGGCCAGTCTCTCTTTATGGGAGCCCCAGCCGTCGTGAATAGGTGAGTGTGCTATTTGAGCAAACTATGCCGTCAAACTAAACTATTTTGCAAAAAATAACAGATGACGATGCTAATAGAAGGTATGTGCTCGCACATTAACTAGGCGAGCACGCCTCACATTGCCCTGACACCAAGAAGTTATCAGGTGTTAACTTTGGCTACACCATTGCCCGGGGTACACTACCTATACAATGTTGTGTTTGGGTAGTCAGGTGGGTAGCCTAGAACACAAAAACCAAACCCACCCCTTGTAAGCCGCATAGATAAAGGGAATGCTTTAACAATGAAAATTGCCACGTGGAATGTGAACTCTCTGCGCGTACGTTTGCCGCAAGTATTGGACTGGTTAGAGCAAAATCCTATTGATGTGCTGTGCCTACAAGAACTCAAACTGGCGCAAGATAAATTCCCTATTGAGGAACTGCGTGAAGCAGGTTGGGATGCGCAATGGGCTGGGCAGCCTACGTATAACGGCGTGGCGCTCATTACCAAGCTGGAAGGCAGCGATATACAACGTAACTTGCCTACGTATGAAGACCCACAACAACGTGCCATTGCTGCTACCTTCGACACAACAGCAGGCCCTGTACGTATCATCAACCTGTACTGCCCCAATGGCCAAGCTATTGGCAGCGACAAATTCGCTTATAAGCTAGAGTGGTTTCAAGCGTTAACCACGTGGTTGAAAACCGAATTAGAGCGCTACCCTAACTTGGTTGTAGTTGGTGATTACAACATTGCCCCTGCTGATGAGGACGTACATGATCCTGCCCGCTGGGAAGGTGAAGTACATGTTTCCGAGCCAGAACGTGCGGCCTTCCAGACACTGCTAGGCTTGGGCTTACACGATTCGTTCCGTCTCTTCCCACAAGAAGAGAAAAGCTTCAGTTGGTGGGATTACCGACGCATGGCCTACCGCCGCAATGCTGGGTTGCGTATTGACCATATTTTAGTTTCTGATGCATTAAAGCCTGCGACCGTTGCCTGCACCATAGATAGACAACCACGCGGCAATGAGCAGCCTTCTGACCACACTCCTGTGATTGTGGAGCTGGATTTCAGCAAACTGTCCTAAGTAGCCTGCAATATTTTGCCTCGTTACACCGCTTTTTTGTTATGCTTTCAACCCGCTGATTAGCTATTAGATCATCATGAGCACACAACATCCCGGCAATATTTTCATTGTCGCCGCGCCTAGCGGTGCAGGCAAATCCAGCCTGATCAACGCTTTGCTGACACAAGAACCCGATATCCAACTTTCCATTTCTTGCACTACGCGCGCTCCGCGTCCGGGTGAGCAAGATGGTGAGCACTACCGATTTGTGTCTGTTGAGGATTTCCAGACATTGCGCGCAGACGATCAATTGCTGGAATGGGCTGAAGTGCATGGCAACTTTTATGGCACACCAGTACAACCCATACACGAAGCCCTAGAAGCAGGTCGTGATGTGTTATTGGAAATTGATTGGCAAGGAGCCCGCCAAGTGCGTCGCTTCTTCCCTGAAGCCATTGGCATTTTTATCCTTCCTCCTTCTATTGAAGCTTTGGAAAGTCGCCTGAACCAACGAGGTCAAGACTCCGCTCAGGTAATTGCACGCCGCTTGCTGGCCGCTGGCAGCGAAATGTCGCATATTTCCGAGTTTCAATATGTTATTATTAATCAAGAATTTAACTTTGCGCTTGCAGAACTAGCCGCTGTAGTCAAAGCCAGCCGCTTAAGCTTGCCAAAACAAGCGCATAGGCACGCCGAGTTGTTTAGCCAACTGGGCATTCGCACCGAATTCAATTCCTAAAATTTAGTCATACAGGTTCTATTTATGGCACGTATTACTGTTGAAGATTGTCTGGATAAAATCCCCAATCGTTTTAACCTGACTCTGGCTGCTGCTTACCGCGCCCGTGAACTGGCTCAAGGCCACGAAGCACGCGTAGACAGCCGCAACAAACCTACCGTTACTGCATTGCGTGAAGTTGCAGCAGGCACAACTGGGCTTGAAATGTTGCGCAAAGTACCCACCTGATAAGCAATGATCTAGCGAGGAAGTTTTATGGCATTTACAGGTTTACGTGGCGCTTCATCCGGCCTGTTGGCCGTGCTTAAAAAAGGCTCCCGTCTTGGGCGCAGGAATAAAGATGTAGTTACGGTTCCTACGCTAAAACCTGCTAAAGCTCCCATAGCTTCACTCGCTCCGCTGAACAAGATCATCAGCACTTACCTTGACCCCAAGGACGTAGAACGTGTACGCGAAGCCTATAAACTGGCTGATAACGCTCACTTGGGGCAATTTCGCACTAGTGGCGAACCCTACATTACCCACCCTATAGCGGTTACTGAAATCTGCGCTGGCTGGAAGCTAGATGCTGATTCATTAATGGCTGCTTTGCTGCATGACGTTATTGAAGACCAAGACGTCACCAAGCAAGAATTAGCGGAAAAATTCGGCACAGACGTTGCTGAAATTGTGGATGGGGTTTCCAAGCTAGAGCGTTTGCAGTTCCAGACCAAAAGCCAGCAACAAGCCGAAAGTTTCAGAAAGATGCTTTTGGCTATGTCCAAAGACGTTCGGGTCATCCTGATCAAGCTGGCCGACCGTCTGCACAACATGCGTACACTGGATGCTGTTAGCCCAGAAAAACGTCGCCGTGTTGCTCAAGAAACCTTAGAAATTTATGCCCCTATTGCCCATCGCTTGGGGCTAAATGCTTTATTTCGCGAGCTGCAAGACCGCTGCTTTAAAGCTATACACCCTAACCGCTACCAAGTGCTACATAAGGCATTGTTTGCCGCACGAGGCAACAGACGCGAGGTGCTAAGCAAAATCACCGAAGCCGTCACGGTTGCTTTACCTGCTGCTGGTATAGAAGCCGAGGTAAGTGGTCGTGAAAAATCGCTATACAGCATTTTCTGCAAGATGCAGGAACAGAAAAAATCCTTTTCTGATGTGCTGGATATTTACGGTTTTCGTATAGTCGTGAACACCTTGCCTGAGTGTTATTTGGCACTTGGCACCTTGCATCAGTTGTACCGCCCTATTCCTGGTAAGTTCAAAGACTATATTGCCATTCCTAAGATCAATGGCTATCAGTCCCTACACACTACCTTGATTGGCCCTTATGGAACCCCTGTAGAGTTCCAGTTCCGCACCCATGAAATGGATCACGTAGCGGAAGAAGGCGTGGCTTCACACTGGTTGTATAAAGACGAAAATGTCACACTGAACGATCTGCAAAAACGCACCCACCACTGGTTGCAATCTTTGTTAGATATTCAAAGCCAAACTGGTGATTCCAGTGAGTTTCTGGATCACGTTAAAGTGGATCTGTTCCCTGACGCAGTCTATGTGTATACCCCTCGCGGCAAGATTATCTCGTTGCCACGTGGCGCTACACCTATTGATTTTGCATACAGCATCCACACCGACATCGGTAACCAAGCTGTGGCAGCTAAAATCAACGGCGAGTTCGTTGCTCTACGCACCGAGATGAAGAGTGGTGACTCGGTTGAGATTGTCACCTCACCTGCCGCTAGACCTAGCATCCAATGGCTGAACTATGTACGCACAGGTCGTGCTCGTTCTGAAATTCGCCATTATTTGCGCACCGTAAAATACGAAGAATCCGTTGCCTTCGGTAAGCGTCTACTGAAACAAGCTTTTGAAAGCATTCACATTCCTTATCCCGACGACAACCACCCTGAGTGGGAAAAACTGGCTAAAAGCTCAGGCGCAGCTTCACGTGAAGAAATTTTGGCAGACATTGGTTTAGGTAAGCGTTTGGCAGCCGTAGTTGCTCGCCGATTTGCGCCTGAGCATGCCATTCTGGCTACTACTGCTGCACAAGTGGATGACTACACCTCTAGCGGTGCTGCACCCATTGTGATTCATGGCAACGAAGGTCAGGCAGTACAGTTGGCTCCGTGTTGTGGACCTCTTCCAGGGGATGCCATTATTGGTGGTATTCGTATGGGTCACGGTCTAGTCGTACACATGGCAGAATGCCAAGTCGCACAACGTCAACAAGTAAAAGAGCCTGAACGCTGGATTCCAGTGGTTTGGGATGCCAATACTGCACGTCATTTGAACACCAAGCTGGATGTGACCGTACTGAATGAGCGTGGCGTATTGGGCCGATTGGCCGCCACCATTAATGATGCAGACTCTAATATTCTACATCTGACCATGCCTGACGAAGGCGCAGCCACTAACTTGCTACACCTGACTGTACAGGTAGATAGCCGTACTCACTTAGCCAGAGTGATTCGCGCTATACGTCAGATTCCGCAAGTACAGAAAATCGTACGCGTCAAAGGCGCAAACTCTTAACTGTATTCATCACCGCCTTGCACTCTACAAGGCGGTTTTCATTTCTACCCCACTACTGCAGTACAGGCGGCATACGCTAACACGCCCATGATGGTGCCGGCGGCAATGCTGTTTCTAAACAGTTTCCGCCCTAACCATACCCCCAGCAATCCGCATAAACCAGGTAATAAGCTACGTATAGGCGAGTCTGGAGCGACTTCAGCAATGAGCGATACGGTCAATAGCGACACAATAGCCGCTGGACCAATCGCTGCAAGCATTTGATGCAATACCCTACGTCCTTGCCCTGAACGTCGCTGGCCATGCAAACGCAACGGTACATAACGTATTAATAACGTACCCAAACCGCCCAACACGGCTACAAGAATAAAATCAGTTGTGCTCACGACGTTTAGCTCCCACCAAAACGGCCACACACCCCGTGAACATACCTACGATAATAGCCACATAAACAGGCACCACGAGTAGGCTGAGCCCGGCTCCTAAAGCTGCCGCCCATAGCACCGGGCGAGGTACGGCATCGGCAATTTCTAGCAGCAACGTAAAGAACAAAGCCGGCAAGACAAAGCCTAGACTTTTATCTACTACTTCCCAACGCCCTAACCAATCCGCACCAAACAATGCACCGATGGCCGTGCCGCCCACCCATGACAAGTAGGCCCCCAACTGCAAGCCTAAATACCAATCTTCTTTATCACTATCCGGCTGTTTAGCCAACCGCCCCACTGCCGTCGCAAAAACCTCATCCGTTAAGCCTGCACCCCACAGCAATGTGGGACGTTTAGCCTGACAAGGCTGTGCAGCATTCAATAGTGCAGGCCCATAAAACAAGTGCCGTAAGTTCATTAGCCACACCACGGCCACCGCGGTAAGAAACCACGCTTGCTGCGAAATCAAGCTCACCAACACGAATTGGCTAGCTCCAGCATAAACCAGTACCGAAAACATGATGGCCGCCCATGCGGGCACATCTGCCGCCACAGCAGCCAAGCCAAACGAGATAGCAACAGGCACATACCCAACCGCTATGGACAGGCTATCTTTCAAGCCTCTACATAAGGCTTTACTCATGGCTTGGCGATAAAGATCTGGGGATCTACGCGTGCATTATTTAAGCTAACGTTCCAATGTAAGTGTGGACCGGTCGCACGACCTGTCGCCCCTACTTTGGCAAAAGATGAACCACGAGCGACTTCATCACCGGGTTGCACCATAATCTCGGACAAGTGGCAGTACATGGTGATCAAACCTTGCCCGTGGTCTAGGAACACCGTCTTGCCATTAAAGAAATAATCACCCACTAGTATTACTTTGCCATTAGCAGGTGCGCGCACTAGCGTGCCGCTGGCCGCTGCGATATCCAAACCAGAGTGTGGGTTGCGTTCTTCGCCATTAAAGAATCTACGCAAACCAAAAGGACTACTGAAACGACCTTGTACTGGTAAGTCGAAAATCACGTTACTGGGGTAACGATCATTAAATTGCTGATACGCATCTATCTGCTCGTTATATTCACGCTCGTACCGAGCTAACTGCTCAGCACTAGGATTCACATGCGAATTATTTTTCAGCTTAATGTGCTGTTCGCGATACTGCTTATGGCCCACGTTGAAACCTAAGGTTTGCCCCTGATCCGTCACCACCTCGTGCGGACCTTGTGCGGTTTTAAGATCCAACCCCACGATAGCAATCCATTGCCCATTACTATCACGAACCACCAATACAGGCTTTCCGTCATAGCTAGCTTTAGGGGCTTCTTCTTCGTTACCCAACGCTAATACTGCCACCCCTCCTGGTACCGCATTGTGCAATTGGCGCTGTATATAGCCTGCCTCTTGTGCCATCGCTGCACCCACCCAGAATGCGCAGCCCACCATCATCAGTTTTACGTATTTTTTTATCATTGCGTCACATATTAAAAAGCCCCACCTAACTGCTCAGATGGGGCTATTTACATCATAGATGAAAATTACTGCTCTTCTTCGTCACTGCTTTGCAAAGCCTCTTGCACTGCAGGCTGTTCCGTTACTTTCAGCTCAGTGCGCAGAGCAGTCATTGCAGCTTGCTCTTCAGCATTAGCCAACAATGCACGCATTTGCTGTTGCATGAAGTCTTTCAGCGCTGGATCCAGATCAGCAACACTTTCACCTGTTACTTTAATCACGCTGTAACCGGTATCTGTATTGACGCCAGCGTAGCCAGGCAGTGTCGCAATATCAGCAGACATCGCTGCGTTCACAATCACTTCAGGCAGACCTGCGTTATTCAGGCGATTAATGGAGCGTTCCCAACCGAATTTAGCATCAGCCACTTCTTGGCCTGCTTTCAGGCTAGCCAATGCTTTTTCGCCAGCGTCTTTCACTTGTTGACGAGCTTGTTCCAGAGCCAAGCGTTTGACGATGGCGTCTTTCACCTGAGCCAATGCGGGCACAGAAGACTCGTGGATTTCTTCAGCACGAACTGCCACGATGTTGTCAGCAGCTACCTCAATCACACCGGCGTTTTGGCGCTGTGACAAAGATTGTGAGCTAAACAAAGCACGACGTACGCGAGGATCATTCAATAGCTCAGCATCTGCCGAGCTCTGTGCTGAACCTTCACCAATAATGACGGCATCCAACAAGCCTTCGCGGGATACACCTTTAGCTTGACGAATTGTCAAACCCAACGCATCCGCTGTTGCTTGCAAGGACTCTGGACTTTCATACACCAAGCTTGTCAGCTGTGTTGCCATGTCAGCAAAACGTTGCGCTGCCAGTTGCTGGCGAATTTCCTGATCAAGCTGCGTTGCCAATTCTTCTAAAGGCTGCACCGCTTCTTCTTCGTACGCATTGGCTTTAAAGATATGGTAGCCGTCTGCACTTTGTACGGCTGACGATACATCGCCTGTACGCAGAGCAAAAATTGCGGTTTCCATCTCTGGCAATGCACCACGGCTAATCCAACTCAAGTTACCGCCATTACGCGCTGTACCTTTATCGTCGGAGTTCTGCTGTGCCAAAGCAGCAAAATCGGCGCCGTCTTGTTTAGCTTCTGCAGCGATTTTATCGGCACGTTCACGTGCAGCATTACGCTCTTCTTCAGAAGCGTCAGACTTCACTGCAACCAAGATGTGGCTCAGGTTAATACGCTCTGCACGACCAAAACGCGATTTGTTCTGGTTGTAATAATTCTGCAAATCTTCAGCAGAAGGAGCTGGTACGCTTTTACGCGCCGCATCTTCATCTAGAACCAAGTACGACACATCTACATACTGAGGCAAACGCAATGCATCTTGGTTTTTCTCATACCATGCTTGCACTTCAGCATCAGTAATAGACTCTGGCTTAACGTAGTCAGCCACTTCGAAATTCAGCAACTCAACTTTACGTGTTGTAGTCAGAGCTTTGTCTACCAAGTTTGCAACAGAAGCTGGCAGCTCAGCCGTTTGCGCAACAGGCCCCAATACGCGATCTAAGGTCAGATCTGCACGCTGGGACTGCTCAAACGCACGCAGGGAAATGCCCGACGTGCTTAACAATGTGTTGTAGCGCTCAGGCGAGAACACACCATTGACTTGAAAGTCAGGAATAGCAGCAATAGCTTGGCGCAAAATGCCATCCGATACGCTCAACCCTTCTTTAGTGGCGATTTCTACCAAGACATTACGGTTCACCATAGCGTCCAACAGCTTGCGACGTGCTTCGGGTGAATCCACCGCAGCTAAGTCAAAGGCGCTGCCTTGTTCTTGCTGCATGTTTTGTAGCTGTACACGACGTGCCTGATCAAACTCTTCAACAGTAAGTGCTGTATCCCCAATTTTCACCATTTCGGTGTCATTAGAGGTATAGCTGCTGTAACCACTCACCCCGATCAGCACAAAAGAAGGCAGAACCAGAATCAGCAAAACCACCTGCATCAAACGTTGATGCGTTCGGAAAAAATTGAACATTAAACACCTATTCTTGCGTGTTTAGAACAGCACAACGGCCTAATCTATGATCAAAACCAAAGACCGGACTGCTGGCCAGAGAATAAAATAATCCCCTATTCTACTGAACTTTTGGCCTGCTTTCATTGCTGAATCGCCTCTAGCCTTCATAAACCTTTAAAATCGTACACTAGCATCCGTCTTATTACTTAGAAATACGGTATAAAACTCTTCTGACACAAACACTTAGCTTCATGAAGAGTTAAATACTAACCTCACCCTCCATTTCATCGATTAACCGCTTACTTCCATCGGATAGTACTTTGTTCAGCTATAGACACGCTTTTCACGCCGCCAATCATGCAGATGTACTGAAGCATGTGATTTACACACGCATTCTGGACTATTACCTGCAAAAGGAAACCGGCTTTACCGTTATTGATACACACGCCGGCGCCGGACTTTACGATCTGGAGCATGACTGGTCACAGCAAAGCGGTGAATGTGTAGATGGTTTGGATAGAGTTATCGAGGCCGAAAATGTGCCTGATATGGTGGAAAGCTATTTGGACGCTATCGCCGAGTTAAACCCTGACGGTTTAGCACGTTACTATCCAGGCTCACCGTGGCTAGCTGTTAGCAAGCTGCGTAAGCAAGACAGCTTTCACGGCTTTGAACTGCATCCTAACGAATATCCATTGCTGCAACACAACCTGCAATTAATACGTACACCAGCAAAACGCCGCGTACACGTACATGCAGAAGATGGTTTTAAGGAAGTGTTGCGCTTGATGCCACCACATACTCGTCGCGGTATTGTGATCATCGACCCGTCTTATGAGGCAAAAACCGATTACAAAAAGGTCTTTGATAGCCTCACAGAGATCCTGAAACGCTTTGCCCAATGCTGCATTGTCATTTGGTACCCCATTGTTCAACGTGAAGAAGTTCGTAGCCTACAACGCCGCTTAGAGCAGCTGAAAGTGGAATGGCTACACGCATCACTGAGTGTAAAAGCACCACAAAAAGACGGCTTTGGCTTACATGGTAGCGGTATGTTTGTGATCAACCCGCCTTGGGTACTGGCCAAAGAGTTGCCACAAACCATGAAGTGGTTAGCCAACACCTTGGCACAAGACAAAGACGCCTCGTTTAGCTGTCGCCACCAAGCTGCTAAGCCTGTGCGTCGCACTACACGCGACGAAGACGAGTAACGCTTTTACCTGTTCCCGCAGGGCATCACTGATGCTCTGCAGCCAACATGGCTTTGAACTGCGCAATGTGCTCTGCGGGTACTCCTGCCTGTTGAAAGACCGCACATGTAAAACTAACTGGCGATGAGCCTTTAGCTGTGACAATGCCATCAGCCAACACTGCAGTTGTACTATCTTGATAAAGCGCTTCGCCTTTATACCCAACAGCATTCGCTCTCAGAAACTCTACGTTGTTCGACGTATGTGACACGGCATCCAATAGCCCCGCACGGGCAAGCACTAGCGTTCCACCACAAATGCCCGCAAGCGTTGAGCCACTTTTTCGGCTAGCACAGAGAAACTCTTGCAGATCTGGCGCTTCTGCACTTTCCCAGATCATCCCGCCTACAACCACCACCACATCTGGCTGCCATGCCAGACATTGCTGAAGGCTGCCATCTACCCTTACGGCCAATCCGCCCTGAGAACTAAACTCGCCTGGGGTAGGACTAAAAAAACCCACGTCTATTCCATAGAATGGCGCTCCGGTTCCCGCGATAAATGCATATTCCCAGTCTGCAAAACCAGGCGTCAATATCAAACCCACACGTGCCATTTTCAGCGTGTCCGTGATTAAAAAGTAGAGAGGGAAATTGATACGCCAAGAGCTCAGCGTATTTTCAGGGTGTCATCACACCTGAGCACGGCAGCGGTGCGCATCGTAAAACACGGCGCACCTTGCTGTGAATCTCAATAAAACTTCTCACCAGGGCGCAGGTAGCGCCATTTGCCTGGAGGCAAATCACCCAGTACAACACGTCCCATACGTACGCGTTTCAGGCCTACAACTTTCAGTCCCACCATTTCACACATGCGGCGAATCTGACGTTTTTTACCCTCACGCAGCACAAAATGCAGCTGGTCGTCGTTTTGCCAGCGCACTTCTGCAGGCAGCAACGGCTTGCCATCCAAGCTTAAGCCGTGACGCAACATAGCCAAATTACGATCATCCAGCTTGCCACTCACACGCACCAGATATTCTTTGTCTATAGGTGAATCTTCGCCAATCAGCTGTCTGGCGATACGACCATCTTGTGTCAGTACCAGCAAACCTTGCGAATCAATATCCAAACGACCTGCCGGTGCCAAACCACGTAAGTGCGCAGGGTTGAATTTACCTTGCCCAGAGATACCTGGCTTGTACTGTGTACTAGCCTGGATCAACGACACAGCGTTTCTATACCCTTTTTCTGCCTGACCGGACACAATACCTACTGGTTTATGCAAAATAATGGTCACACGCTCTGTTTGACGTTGTTGAGCGGTTTTATCCAGTACAATTTTGTCGTTTGGTGATGCTTTTTGTCCCAATACCGCAACGCGGCCATTAACCTTTACCCAGCCACGCTCTATAAAAGCATCGGCTTCCCGGCGCGAACAAAGGCCGCGCTCTGCCATAAGTTTTGAAATTCTGATCTGTTCCATAGTTTTGCTATTTTAAGCGTTGTTTGCGTAATTCCCTATGAAATTCTGTCCGCCCGCTGAGAACTCCTGGACATCCCAATTGCCCTCCGACTTGGCTCCCTTGCCTGCTTTCTGGCTAGATAAGCCTGGCGCTCTGACAGCGTCGCTGCGCAACCTAGGTCAACTCACGCTGGCCGTGCAAGCCGAACGTGCTACTACGCTGCATGAAGAAGAAAGCTGGATGTTGGATCAACCACAAGCGTGGGTGCGAGAAATCGTCATGAGTTTGGATGAACAGCCTATGGTCTGCGCACGCAGCTTCTGTACTGTAGCAGCCTCTGACGATCAATGGGGCAGCATTAAGAACCTAGGCACCAAACCACTGGCCGATATTCTATACAACGACCCAGAAGTTAGTCGCTCTAACTTCTGCTATCGCTTAAATACCGAAACTGACAGCGCACTTGCACCTTTAGCGCAACACACTTTCCACACGCAAGCCCTGCAGCCACTGTATGCCCGATGCTCACGTTTTATGAGACAAAATCAGGCTTTGATTGTGATTGAGTGTTTTCATCCTGAGTTTTGGACGCGTTATCCCAGCAGTCAGCTTCTAGCTTAAAAAGATAAATTACGTTAAGTTCTTTGTATATTCCTCGTAACAATTAATTTTACTAACAAAGTACTTAACGCATGAACTCCTCACTTACAGGCAACGGGCGTCGTAACGCCCTCGTGCTGTCCGGACTGCAAGCTCTTGGAGGCGCCAACCCCGCCGTTGTCGTGGCACTGGGTGGGTTGGTAGGCTCGCAGTTGGCCCCTTCTACTGAGATGGCAACACTGCCCGTCAGCTTGTTTAACATCGGGCTGGCCTTAGGCGTGCTACCTGCCGCTTTCGTCATGCGACAAAAGGGTCGCCGATTCGGTTATGTATTAGGCAGTTTGTTAGGCGCTTCTGGCGGCATGATTGCCTTCTACGGCATTGCTGTAGGTTCGTTCCTGCTGTTTTGTCTGGGTACTATTCTGGCTGGGTTGTACGCCTCGTACGTGCAGAGCTACCGCTTTGCAGCGGCTGACTCTGTAGAAGGTCCCCTTAAGCCTAAAGCCATTTCTTGGGTCATGATTGGAGGGTTGGTAGCTGCCGTACTGGCGACCCAAGTCATCCTTCATACTAGCGACATTATCCCTAGCCTCCCCTTTAGCGGCACATTCATCGCTCAGGCTATACTGGCTTTGTGCGCTCTTCCGTTAATTGCATTTTTGCGTAATGACCCTGCTGTCACGCACAGCACACCGGCGGCACAAGCCAATGCCTCACACGGACGCCCTCTGTTGGAAATCGTCAAGCAGCCCAAATTCATCGTGGCAGTGATTGCTGGTACCAGCTCATACAGCTTAATGAGCTTTATGATGACCGCCTCCCCTTTGGCGATGGTGGGCTGCGGTCATAGCATGCGCGACTCTACCCTGGGCATTCAATGGCATATTCTGGCCATGTTTGGCCCTAGCTTTTTCACCGGTACACTCATTCGTCGTTTCGGCAAAATTGCCGTCACGCTCAGTGGCTTAATCTTAATTGCGCTAGCAAGCGTGGTCGCACTACGCGGCTTATCAGTAGAGCACTTCTGGATCAGCTTGATTCTGCTGGGCTTAGGTTGGAACTTTGGCTTTATTGGTGCCACCGCTATGGTCACCGACTGCTACCGCAACGAAGAACGTAACCGTGTACAAGCCTTTAACGACTTCTTAGTATTTGGCTCGGTCGCAATTTCGTCATTTTCCTCGGGTCAATTACTGGTCACGCACGGCTGGGATGGCATCAACACCTGGACCTTCCCTATCGTAGGGGTAGTGGTGATTTCATTGATGTGGCTGTGGTTTCATGAACGCAGCCAAGCCGGCATAGCGGCAGACTAATCGCCTACCGCTGCGGCCTTTAGATCATGGGCAAATAACCCGGATGAGGTTGCAGCGGAAATGCTGCATCAATATTGGCGATGTCGTCTTGGCTAAGGGTCAAGTCCAACGCTCCGGCATTATCCAACACATGTCGCATCGTGGATGCCTTAGGAATTGCAAATACATCCGGCCTACGACATAAAAATGCTAAAGCTACCTGACGAACACTGGCATCGTACTGCTGGCCTATCTGTGCTAACAACCGGCCTTCTGTGCTGTTTTCCAATGGAAACTGGTCATGCCCAAACGGGCTATAGGCTACAACGTTGATACCGTGAGCAGCGCACCAACCTATAAGCTCGTGCTCAATGGTGCGTTCTTCTAAATGGTAGAGCACCTGATTACAGGCAATTTTGCCTGCGCCAGCGATGGCATGCAGTTCTACCAGATCACTCACGTCAAAGTTACTAACGCCCCAGCTACGGATTTTACCGGACTGCTGTAGTTGCTCCATCGCTGCAACCGTTTCTTCCAGCGGGACTTGCCCACGCCAATGCAACAAATAGCTATCCAAATAGTCGGTTTGCAAACGCTGTAAGCTGCGTTCACAGGCAGTAATAGTGTCGTCGTATCCGGCATTAAACGGCAGCACCTTAGACACTAGAAATGCTTCGTCTCTACGACCAAGTAGCGCTTCGCCCAACAGGGTTTCAGCAGCACCATCACCATACATTTCTGCGGTATCTATGTGGGTCAGCCCAGCGTCTAGACCTGTTTGCACAGCACGAATAGCTTGCGCTCTATCGGCCGCATTATCTAAATACCAAGAACCCTGCCCAATTCTAGAGAACGTAGAATTATCCAGTGAAAAATACGACTGCACCTTGTGCTCCTTAGATTGCAGCAGCTCCAGCTTCGCCAGTACGTATACGCACCACTTGCTCTACGTTGGTGACGAAAATTTTGCCGTCACCAATTTTCCCGGTACGGGCAGCTTTGATAATGGCTTCGATCACAGCATCACAACGGTCTGCTGGCACCACAATATCGATACGGATTTTTGGTAAAAAATCCACCACATACTCGGAGCCACGGTACAGCTCGGTATGCCCTTTTTGTCTGCCAAAGCCTTTCACCTCGGTGACCGTCAGCCCGTTTACATCCAGCTCGCCTAGGGCCTCACGCACTTCATCCAACTTGAAAGGCTTAATAATTGCGGTAATTTGTTTCATCTATATAACCAAAGCGATAACTCTGAAAATTGCCACCCGCTACATCTTAACTGTCCAACGCACTACCTGCACGTTTTTCGGTGTCTGAACGCTCTGCCTGCAACACCTCTTTAAGGTTTGCACCCTGCGCAAAGGCTTCACGCATGTCTACGCCAGACGGCGACTGGTACAAGCGCAGACCCATTTCAGGCAGTATAGACAAGAAGTGGTCAAACACATCACCCTGAATACGCTCGTAATTTACCCAAGCCGTGTCATCGGTAAAGCAATAGATTTCGACGGGCACACCTTCGCTGCTGGGTTCCATCATGCGCACCATCATCAACATCTGATGATGAATACCTTTCTTATGCTTCAAGTACTGCATGGCATATGCCCTGAAGGTACCAATGTTGGTCAAGCGGCGGCGGTTAATCACATCACGGCCTTCCGCTTTTAATTGTCTGTTACTTTCTTCTAGCTCTAGCTGCTTTTCCACCAAGTACTCGTCTAGCAGCGAGAACCTACGCAAGCCTTCTACTTCTTCATCATTCAGGAATCGGATGGTAGAAGCATCAATGCTCAGCGTACGTTTGATACGACGGCCACCCGACTCAAACATATGACGCCAGTTTTTGTAGCTTTCAGAAAACAGCTTGTACGTCGGTACGCTGGTCACGGTTTTATCGAAGTTCTCTACTTTTACCGTGTGCAGAGAAATATCAATCACCGTACCGTCTGCATTAGCCTGAGGCATACTGATCCAGTCGCCGATACGCAACAGGTCGTTGCTACTGATTTGCGCACTGGCCACCATGGACAGCAACGTATCCTTAAACACTAATAGCAATACAGCTGAGATCGCACCCAAACCAGACAGCATCAAGATAGGTGATTTATCCAACAGAATGGACACCCCTACCACTGTACCTAGCGCCCACATAATGCTGCGCGCAACTTCTATATAGCCCTTAATGGAAGCACGACCAGAACGGGTGCTCTCTTCGTAGATATCTTGAGTCGCTGACAATACAGCACTCAAACAGCGCAAGGCGTAAAAACATGACAGTGTCAGCACAATACGCTGCAAGACCTCTGTGACGGTCTCGCTCATGGGCATTAACTGTAAATTTAGGGCCAAGAACAACAGTGCCACCATGTGGCTGAGATAGGCCGCCACACGACGTTTGCGCAATGGCTCCTGCCATGACCCTTTACGTATTGCTTGCAGGGCTCTGCCAACAATAACAGCCATCCCTGCACGCACACCCCAGCTTATAATGCTGTAGAGCACGATCAACAGTAGCAGCCCGGCCAGAACTCGCATCCAAACCTCTGGCAAATACTGCATTAATAAACTTTGATCTACCCATTCGTCTAGCATAATCATGTATACCTTATTTCTATAATCTTGTCGGACGCCAGAGCGTGTTGATCGTCAAACTTGCCATCACGTCCTAAATAACCGTTTAATATAGCCTATTGACCTGGCTACACGTAAGCCTGGCTGACCTACAAAAGCAATCAATTATGTCTGATAACTCTTCATCTTCCATGCAAAACCAATTCGCGAACAAAGCCCAAGCCTGGTCGGCGCGCTTTACTGAACCAGTGTCTGACCTCGTCAAGCGCTACACGGCTTCCGTCAATTTCGACAAACGTTTGGCTGCCTTTGATATTCAAGGCTCCTTGGCTCACGCCACTATGCTGGCCACGGTTGGTGTTATCAGCAAAGACGACCTGCAGGCGATTGAACGCGGCATGGCACAAATTCTGGGCGAAATCGAACAGCAGCAGTTTGAATGGTCTATCGACCTAGAAGACGTGCACCTGAACATCGAAAAGCGCTTGGTAGAAATCATCGGTGATGCAGGTAAACGTCTACACACTGGCCGTTCACGTAACGACCAAGTAGCCACCGATATCCGCCTATGGCTGCGCGCAGAAATCGACACTGCAATTACTCTGCTGCAACAATTGCGTAAAGGCCTGGCTACCTTAGCGCTCAAACATGCAGACACTATTCTACCCGGCTTCACCCACCTGCAAGTGGCTCAGCCTGTGACCTTCGGTCACCACTTGTTGGCTTATGCCGAAATGTTTGGCCGTGATGCCGAGCGCTTAGCTGACTGCCGCAAGCGTGTGAACCGTCTACCTTTGGGTGCTGCTGCCTTGGCAGGTACTAGCTACCCTATAGACCGTGAGCAAGTTGCCAGCCTGTTGGCATTTGATGGCGTGTGCCGCAACTCTCTTGATGCGGTTTCTGACCGTGACTTTGCCATCGAATTCTGCGCTGCAGCTGCACTGGTCATGACTCACATCTCACGCTTCTCCGAAGAGTTGGTGCTATGGGTCAGCCCACGCGTAGGCTTCATCGACATCGCTGACCGCTTCTGCACTGGCAGCTCCATCATGCCTCAGAAGAAAAACCCAGACGTGCCGGAGTTGGCACGCGGTAAAACAGGTCGCGTAACCGGTCACCTGATGGCATTGCTGACCTTGATGAAAGGTCAGCCTTTGGCTTACAACAAAGACAACCAAGAAGACAAAGAGGGTTTGTTTGACTCCGCTGATACCATCCGCGACACACTGACTATCTTTGTAGACATGGTTGATGGCATTCGCGTTCACCCAGAAGCCATGCGTGCTGCTGCACTGCAAGGCTTTGCTACGGCCACTGACTTGGCTGACTACTTGGTGAAAAAAGGTCTGCCTTTCCGTGATGCACACGAAACCGTGGCATTGGCTGTACGTAAATGTGAAGAAAAAGGCTGCGACTTGGCTGATCTAAGCTTAGACGAGCTTAAAGCTTTCCACGCTAGTATCGAGGAAGATATCTACGGCGTATTGACTCTGGAAGGTTCTGTGGCTTCACGTAACCACATCGGTGGCACTGCCCCCGAACGTGTACGCTTTGAAGCCGAGCGCATTCTGGCTGAATAAGTAGTGTAGACAGCGTTAATAAAGGGGTAGAACATTACTGTTCTACCCCTTTTTGTATGGCTCACCTCTTACTCAATAGCACAAGATAGATTCGTAAGTTTTGAGCCCTAATAATCATCACATCATCCTGCTTACGGCGTCACCTCAAATAATGCCGCAGCACCCATGCCACCGCCCACACACATAGTGACCACCACATAGCGCACACCACGACGTCTACCTTCCAGCAACACATGACCTACCATGCGTGCTCCAGACATGCCAAAGGGATGACCAATCGCAATAGCTCCGCCGTTCACATTCAGCGCCTCATTAGGAATACCTAGATAATCACGACAATATAGCGCCTGTACGGCGAAAGCCTCATTTAGCTCCCACAAACCTATATCTTGCACTCGTAATCCAGTCTGTTTCAAGAGCTTGGGTACAGCATAAATAGGACCTATGCCCATTTCCCCTGGCTCACATCCACTCACCGCGAAGCCTCGAAACACACCCAAAATATCGGCATTTCGTTGTTCGGCTACACGCCTGTCCATCACTACACATGCGCTAGCACCGTCAGACAGTTGACTCGCATTTCCTGCCGTCACCGTACCTCCCTCCAATACCGGTTTCAACGTTGCTAACGATGCTGCATCTGTAGCTCGAATCCCTTCATCTTGCTGTAGGCATACCGATACTTCTTGCCATGTGCCAGTCTCTTTCTCTTTCACAAGCTTGGTCGTAGTAAGCGGCACTATTTCTTGCTCAAACCGCCCTGCTGCTAGCGCTGCAGCGACACGCTGTTGGCTTTGCAACCCATACTCATCTTGCTGTTCTCGAGTAATACCATAGTGCTTAGCCACATTTTCTGCTGTCTGTATCATGCTGCTATAAATGGCTGGACAGTGCTCTTTTAGCCAAGGTGCTTGCTGATACCACGTATTCGTGTGCTCATTTACAGTCAGACTAATTACATCCATACCACCCGCTACTGCCATCGGCAGACCATCCACTAAAATACGATGTGCGGCACTTACAATAGCTTGTAAACCGGAAGCACAAAACCGACTAACTACCATCCCTGATGTGCTCACTGGCATCCCTGCATGCAACGCAATCTGTCTGGCGATATTGCCCCCCGTTGTGCCCTCAGGACGCCCAACACCAAACACCACTTCATCAATTTCGGCCGGCTCGACCTTTGCTCGCTCTAGCGCTGCCCGTACTACATGCGCACCCAACTCTGCCCCATAGCTATTATTAAACGCCCCCCTGTATGCCTTACCAATGGGAGTACGAGCTGTAGAAACCACCACCACTTCTTTCACTGTTTTTCCTTATTCTGATTGATAGTCGGATAGTCGTTGCTGTTTTTGCACTAACTCGGCAAAAAGCGGCGATGGAGTCCAATGTTTGCCGAACAGCTGCTCCCATTCCCGTATTTGACTATAAACATGCTGCAACCCCACCGTATCGGCATAAAACATTGGTCCCCCCCTATACGCGGGAAAGCCATAACCATGCACATACACCAAATCAATATCGGAAGCTCGTCTAGCAATGCCCTCGGCTAGCAGGTGTACTCCTTCATTAATCAATGCATACATGACCCGCTCTACAATCTGCGCTGCTTGCCACGGTTGTTGAGCAATACCCGCCTCCTGCGCACAACACTGAATCACCTCTGCCACCACGGGATCTTCTAGGGGTTGACGACTTCCGGCTTCGTATCGATAGTATCCAGCTAAGCTCTTCTGACCGAACCGCCCCAGTTCACACAGCCTATCCCCAATTTTGCTGTCTCGAATGGTGTGATCTCTGCTCGCAGCCAACCGTTTCCTAGCCGCCCAACTGATATCCAGCCCAGCCATATCCGTCATCACGAAAGGCCCCATTGCCATGCCAAAGTCGTACAGCGCAGCGTCTACCTGTGCTACGCTGGCCCCCTCCTCTAGCAAAAATGAAGCTTCGCGCCTGTACGCCGTCAGCATTCTATTGCCTACAAACCCTTCACACACGCCTACAGGCACGGCAATCTTGCGTAGACGTTTCGCAAAGCTCATGATTTTTGCCATCACGACCTGGGCAGTACGAGCTCCTTGCACCACTTCTAGCAAGGGCATGCGATTGGCAGGACTAAAAAAGTGCAAGCCCAGAAAACGCTCAGGACGACGGGTAGCCGCCGCCAACTGATTAATGTCCAATCTAGAGGTATTGCTCGCAAATACAGTTTCTGGGCCACACTGCGCATCCAACTGCGCAAATACGGCTTGTTTAACCTCCATGTCCTCAATCACGGCCTCAATGACCAAATCAACGTGCCCAATAGCAGCTATCTGTGCCGTACTATGTAATCTTTGCAGACGATCATCCTGCTGTGCCTTATTCAGTTGCCCTTTGTCCACCTGTCCTTGGTAGGCATGTTTAATGCCCTGCACCGCTGCTTGCTCCGCGGCCACGCTTTGCTCTACCAACACGACCTGTAATCCAGCATCCAACAACGACATAACGATGCCACGCCCCATCAGCCCGCCACCGATTACGGCTACGTTAGCGAAACCGTCGTTGACGGCTTGCGTGTGCAACCCATCGTGAGTACGTCTCTCAGCCAAAAACAAGTACCGCAACGCTTTGCTTTGCGTACCTTGCATCAACCACTGAAACTGCCCTCGCTCATGCCTCAACCCTTCTTGCAACGTAAGATGCGTGCTTTGCTCTACACATTCCACAGCAACCACTGGCGCGAGGTAACCCCGTTTGCGCTTAGTTAACGACGCCTTTAGCGCTTGCAGTTGCGGGGCATCCTCGGCTGTAAGTGTTAGCGCCGGCAAATCATCAGGGCAGGCAATAAACTCAGGGGCTTTCTGCTTGGCTAGCTGCACAGCATCTGCTAAGACATCATGCTCAGATACGCCATCAACCACACCTAAACTCAAGGCTTCAGTGGCTTCTAGTCTCTGTGCCGTGGCAATCAATTTTGCCGCAACTCCCACGCCCACAATGCGCGGTAAACGTTGCGTTCCACCTGCGCCAGGAATCAATCCCAAATTCACCTCGGGTAACCCTAGTTTGGCCGTGCTATGTATCATCCTATAACTCGCCGCCAACGCCAGTTCAAAACCACCGCCTAGTGCCACGCCCTGTATCGCTACTACCACAGGCTTAGTACTTGCTTGTACGCGTGCCAATAGCTCTCCCAAAGAGGGTGTAGCGTGTGCTTTGGGTGTATTGAACTCGTTAATATCCGCCCCCGCACTAAAGCTATTGCCTTTACCTACCAATACAATTGCCTGACACTGCACATCGTCTTGAGCACGCTGAATAGCGTTATAAAGCGCTGTTCTTACTTCCAAATTCAAGGCATTTACTTTACCTTGCCCAAAGACAAGGATTGCTACGCCATCCTGCACCGTATACGTAAGCACTTCTGACATATATCCTCCTTGCTATCGTGCAAAATACAAATCATGCAACGCATCCAAATCCACATCGGCCGCATCTTGCGACAAAATAACTTTGCCGCTTTGCATTAAATACACGTGATCAGCCATCTCAACCGAACGATGCGTATTCTGTTCTACTAATACGATGGTTTTCCCCTCGTCCTTTAGGCCCCGCAGAATATCGAAAATATCGTTCACAATGACGGGAGCTAACCCCAGCGAAGGTTCATCAATCAAGATTATGTCTGGCTCAGACATTAAGCCCCTGCCCATCGCCAACATTTGCGACTCACCTCCCGATAACGAACCCGCCAATTGCTTATAGCGCTCTTTTAACCGTGGGAAACGTGCATATACAGACTCTAGGTTTTGCTTTGCATTAGCCCTGCTTTTTTGGGGATATGCCCCCATCATCAAGTTTTCTTCCACGGACATTTCTCTAAACACCATTCGTCCTTCAGGAATCAGACATAAACCGCGTTCATTCATATCCCATGTTTGATAGCGGCTGATGTCTGTTCCTTCCAAGCGTATCGCCCCTGTTTTAAGAGGAATCAGCCCCATAATGGCTCGTAGCAAGGTGGTTTTACCTGCACCATTCGTACCAATAATGGTGGTGAATTGACCTTTTTCTACACTAAGGGACACATCCCACAAGATATTGATATCGCCATAACCGGCTTGGATTGTCTCTACCTTAAGCATGTATTTCTCCTGTGTAGCTTTGCATTACCTCTGGCATTTTGAACACCTTTTCGGGCTCTCCATCGGCAATCAACTGACCAAAGTTCAATACACACACGCGATTGCAAAGCTGCATGATGGTTTCAATATCATGCTCAATAATCAAAATGCCTATCTGACGCTCTTGCTGTAACGTTTTTAACAACCGCATAAAGTGCGCTTTACCTTTCACCTCTAGCCCTGCTAATACCTCATCTAACAACAGCAATTTGGGCTCCGTCGCCAAGGCTTTGGCGACTTCTAACGCTTTCAATTCAGTAAGCGCTAAGTCTGTGGCTGCCTGACTCTCGGCCTTATGGGCTAGCCCCATAAAGTTCAGAATCTCATCAATTTTCTGCATGTCTACGTGGCCCATGCCAAAACGCTGCGCCACCAACAGATTTTCACGCACCGTCAATTGATGCAGTGGTTGCGGAATTTGAAAGGATCTACCTATCCCCTGACGGGCACGCTTATGTAAGGGCATACGCATGATATTGCTCTTCTGAAAACGTATTTGCCCCGAGTTAGGACGCACCAATCCCGATACTGCATTAAACAAGGTGGTTTTACCGGCACCGTTAGGACCTACTAGCCCCACCACTTCATTTTGTTGCATGCTGAAGCTCACGTGATTGACGGCTACTAATCCACCAAAACGTATAGTGACTTGATCAAGTTCAAGCATGGTGTCCCCCTTGTTTTTTATAGCGCAGTAAACTCACCAAACCTGAAGGTCTTAAGATAATCATGCCGACCAATAACATGCCTAAAATCACTTGATGCCCAGTAGGAATCAAGTTTTTGAACAAGAACTGATCCATCAGGTAAATCACAATCGCCCCTACAAACGGCCCAATGATGCTGCGATAACCACCACAAATTGCTGCGATAATCGGTATAAGCGTCCAACTGGAGTCAAAGGCATAACTAGGTTCTAGAAAGTTGATGTAGTGCGCATTAAACGCCCCGACTAGCCCAGTCATAAAAGCAGAAATAAACAGCATTAAGGCTTTAAGCCAAAAACTATTCACGCCAATAACACGGGTCGCCGTTTCTGACTCGTGCATCGCTTTAAGCGCTAAACCGTAATAGCTTTTGCTGATCACGTAATACGCGACAATAAACAGCAGCACTACCGTCAAAATGAGCAAATAACTGCCCAAATTGCTGCCTAAATCTAATCCCATAAAGGTAGGTAATGCCGGAATACCCGTTAAACCACCTGCACCACCGGTTAACCCTCGCCACTCTGTAGCAATAATTTTGAAGATGTGTGCATACCCCAAAATCGCCAGTGAGAAATAAGGCCCTGATAGCCGTAACGTAGGCAGCATCACAATAGCCACCACAGCTGTGCAAGCGCCGGCAATCACCATAGACAACAGTACCGGCATACCCACTTGCATCGTCAATAAGGCCGAAGTGTATGCCCCCACCCCAAAAAAGGCGGCATGCCCAAAGCTCATCATGCCACCCAAGTTACTGAGTAACGACCATGCCGTAGCAATCGCCGCAATCGTTAAGGCCGCAATTAACAAGCTATACAAATAGAAGTTATCGCCCAACACCAAAGGCACCAACACATAAAAACCCACCACTAGCATTACTAACCAAACACGCTGTGTCATGCGGCTCTCCTTTTCTGTCCAAACAAGCCATTTGGCATCACAAACAACACCAGCAAGAACAGCACCATGCCGGTTAACTCCTGTAGCGATGAGCTAAAGAGCGTGATAGTCAACGACTCCACAACACCCAACAGCACAGAGGCTAAGAACACACCAGGAATAGATCCCACACCGGCCAACACCGTGATAATGAAGGCTTTGATGGTCAACAAATTACCCAACTCTGGTTGAATGAATGTGGTACTAAAAAGAGCCACACCTGCAAAGGTAGCCAATAATCCCGCCACCACGAACGACAACATTTCTGTCTGACGTGGGTTAACGCCCATGAGTTTTGCCGCATCTCTATTACTGGCCACTGCACGTACCGCCCGCCCATACCAGCTTTTGCGCAACCACCAACCACACACCAACAACAACAGCATGCTGACCAAGAAGAAGAACCACTCACTATTCATGCTGTAGAGATTTTTGATGACCAGTGCCTCTTGAAACCACGGCGTGCCACTGGCGTGTACATCAGACTTCCAAATCAGCAAAATCACGTTTGTCAGCACAATGGCGACACCATAGGTCAGCAATAAGGAATTCAGCTCTCGGTCCAAACGGATCTTATCTACCATCAGATAAATAGAAACCGCCAACACACACACTACTAACATGGCCAAAGGAATCGCCACTATAGGGTTGAGTCCCCACCAAATTTCACAGCTGTAGGCAAGGTAAGCGGCCAGTAGCACCAACTCACCATGTGCCAGATTCACAATCTTCATGTTCCCAAAGACTAAGGCTTGTCCTAATGCAATCAACGCATAGGAACCACCAATTAACAGGCCTGAAAACAAGGCCTGTAGAATCAGTTCAAACATAGTTTGTCTCCACGTTTTTTTTATAAAAATGTCGATAACAGCTTACTGTGCCTGCCACGGCACACCGGGCAGATTCATCTCACCCGTTGCCGCTTGATCTGGCCAAACCAGCACCACCTTGCCATCCTGATGCTGCCCGATGTTTGGCATAAAATAGGGGTTGTCGCCATTCGCTTCAAACTTGACTCTACCGATTAAGGTTTGCCTGTCGGTATTGCGCATTTCGTCAGCCAAGCCATCAGGTGTATTCAACACACCTTGGTCAGCCGCCCTTGCGATAGCCTCAAACAGCAACATGGATTGCACATAACCGTATTCATTTAAATAGTCTGGGCTTTTGTTGAATTTATCTTTGAATCTGTGCTCAAATGCCTGACCCTCCTCATCGCTAAAATGCACGGGATACGGCAGCATTTCGGTACCGGATATATTGCGCACTAAATCGGGAAACTCATGAGACATCTTGGCGTTTGCAATTTGCCATACGCCCACAATGGCTTTGACATCAGGTTGTAAAATACGCGCTGCCCGTAAAAAGCCCACGTAGTCATTCTCATAGCCCAGCACATTGATCAACTCCGGCTGATCCAATAGCTTTACTTTGTTAACGACGGGCTTGAAGTCTCGAATTGCCGGATCAAAGGGATGCATATGCACGGTGACCCCTTTGGCCTCCATGGTCTGCTTTACAACTCTGGCCAATTCATAGGTGGATTTCTGAGTGGAATACACAACCGACATATTCTGTATACCCATGTCAGTAAACAGCCCTGTCATCGCATTCACGTATCCATGCGTATTATTGATGCGAAAAAACTTTCGGTAGCCTTGCTTAACAAACTCCTCACTCGTGCCACCAGATGTGATGTACACCATGCTCACTTTGTCAGCTGCAGCCGCAGCCGGAGCAACTAGGTCAGAAGTAGCACCACCGGTAATTGCGACCACACGTTGTGATGACAACTGCGCGACTGCCGCAATCGCCTTGCTGGGTGCGGACTCATCATCCACGGTGAGCAAGCGAATGGCGTAGTCAGATTGACGGTCGTTAAACACCTCCACCGCCACTTGCATGCCTTCATGCATTCCCGTACCACCGCGCGCATTATTGCCTGTTAACGAAATAACAGAGCCCACGCGTATTTCTTGTGGTTCCGCAGCGACTGCTTGTGCTGCCACCACATATAGCACTGTTAGAAACATCAAATAATTGAGTTTCATTGCTCCTCCTGTATCGTAATAATTGTTTTGTTCTAGTGTTCATTGCTATGCAATGTGTATCAGCCCTTCATGCGGTATAGACAGCGCCCTCCTTTGGCTACTGCTGCTGTACCACTTTCTGCTCAAGCAACCGTGTAATGGCTGCCTCATCGAAACCATACTCACGCAAAATTTCTGCACTATGCTCAGCAAACTGCGGAGGCGGTAAACGATAACGAGCTGGGGTATTCGCCAACTTAATGGGCGAAGCAATACCTTGGTACTGCTCACCAATAGCCACCAACATTTGACGATGCTGCGTATGAGGATGCTGCACGACCTCGGCCACATCCAAAATAGGACCACACGGTACGCCTTGCTGTATAAGCTCCGCAGCCAGTTGCTTACCATCGTGGGACGACATGGCTTTTTCAAGTATGTTTTTGAGTTCTACCCTATGCTGACAGCGATTCGCATTGCTAGAAAACCGCTCATCATCGGGAATAGAAGGTAGCCCAAGGTATGCGCATAACTTGGCAAACTGCCGGTTGTTGCCAACGGCTATATACACAGGCGCTGTACCGCTTTGATACACATCGTAGGGCGTAATATTAGGATGTGCATTGCCTGACCGTTGGGGAATGTTCCCTGACCATAAATAATTAGGTATATGAGGGTGCAACAACGAGATACCACTGTCATACAGTGCGGCTTCTACAAACTGCCCTTGACCACTGTGCTGCCGTGCTTGCAAGGCCAGCAATACCCCCATTGCAGCATTCATACCAGTGACCATATCTACTACCGGTAATCCCACACGTAAAGCCTCATCACCAGCATCACCGTTTACGCTCATCAGCCCTGTCATGGCCTGAATCACAGAGTCATAACCCGGCAACGCCCCCAGAGGGCCGTCTGCCCCAAAGCCTGACACGCGACAATGAATCAGGCGAGGAAAACGCTGTAGTACGTCGCCTAACCCCCATTTTTCTAATGTGCCGATTTTGAAGTTTTCAATAAGTACATCAGCACGTGTCAGCAACTCGGCCAAGAGTTGCTGACCTTCTGACGTACTGAAATCTACCACCATGCCACGCTTGTTACGGTTAATACCTGCAAAATAGGCGGCACTCTCTTGCCTAAACGGAGGCCCCCATAACCGCGTGTCGTCACCGGTGGGCGGCTCTATCTTAATCACACTCGCGCCATGATCCGCCAACACCTGCGCTGCAAAAGGCCCTCCCAGAACACGACTAAGATCCAGTACACGAATACCGTCCAACGCGCTACGCTGCATCGCTACTCCCCCTTCCATCACTCTGCTAACAAGCTCAACGCTTGTTCTTGAGTTAATGGCTGCTGCAATAGCAGATGCTGAAGGGCACTCGTCTGTGATGCCTGTTTATCAGCGCGCAATGGGTCGTAGGCAGACAAGCGGTAACGCACGACTAGATGCGCCCATGCCAAACGTGCCCAGCCTTCATTTTTCAACGTAGAGGCTTCCCACGCCATCATGATGGCAGTACAAATGTGATACAACGCGGAGGCGGCTTTACGAGTGTCTTGCTCATCCTCAGCTTGGGCTACTTGCCCGACAAATGCCACTACATCGGCAAGCTTAGCTGTCAACAACTGACGTGATTCGACAGGCAATGTGCTTTCACTGAGCAAATGCTGTAAATACGTATCCAGAAACTCCAATGCCTGATTTCGTTTGATGGCTCGCATCACATCAAGCGCCACAATATTGCTGGTTCCTTCCCATATAGAACCCAGATGCGCATCACGCACAATACGAGGATCCGACCATTCTTCTATGTAGCCGCAACCGCCTCGAATTTCCATAGCATCACCCGTGACCTTACGAGCATCCCGGCATGCACGGAATTTGATCAACGGTGTCAACACACGCACGCACTTCGCGGCATCAGTGTCACCTTGCTTGGCTTGGTGCATCAGAAAAGCGGTATGGAACATCATGCTGCGTGCCTGTTCACTAGGCAGCATCATTTTCAACAATTGTTTTTGCTGCAAAGGCATGTCGATCAAAGCTTTATTAAAGGCTTGTCGATGCTGGCAAATATACAGCGCCTCTCCCACGGCTCTACGCATCAACCCAGCCGCACGCACCCCATTAGACAGACGTGACAAGTTGATCATGTCAGCCATCTGCTGAAAACCGCGTCCTACCTCACCGATTAAGTAAGCTTTTGCTCCTTCTAGCGAAATTTCGCCACTGGCCATAGAGCGTGTACCCAGCTTGTCTTTAAGACGCAAAATACGATAGTGATTGGTGCTACCGTCTTCCAGATGGCGCGGCAATAAAAACAGTCCCAGCCCTTTAAGTCCTGCTGGCGCACCCTCTACATGCGCCAAGACCATCGCTACACCCGCATCCGGATTAGAACAAAACCACTTATCGCCGGTTAACAGCCACTCTCCGTTTTTCTCGGAAGCAACGGTAGTAATTCTTGATACATCTGAGCCAGCACCTTGCTCTGTGATGAACATTGCCCCTTGTGTCAGGGCATCAAAGTCGGGGGTGGTCAGATTTGGAAAATAACGCTCTACCACCTCTTTAGGTGCAAATCTGCACATGGTATGAGTCAGTGAATCCGTCATACTCACCGGACAACACAACCCAAACTCTGCCTGTACAAACAAAAAGGTCAGCGCATACTTAGCCATGGGTGGCATCACTTCTGGCCAATCTAAAACGCCTGGCACATGCGACATTCTGGCTAAGCCCAATTCGCCATACGCTTTGCGCTCTAGCTGGATATAGTCTGGATGTTTGATGATTTTTTGCTCATCAAATCCTTGTCGATTTCTGTACTGCAAAAAAGGGGGATTTTTATCTGCTGTTGCCGCCCACTCGTCCAATTGCCCACCCACGTCACTACCCAAGCGCGTGAAGTGTGGCCACAAATGCTGTAATAGTTTTGGCTCCAGATAAACCTGTAATAAGCTCTGCAACGCAGGGTCTTGCTCAAATACGTTCACGCCCTTGGCATCAGGAATATCTACAGTATGCTGCGAATTCTGTATCTCGCTCATCTCATCCTCCTTATTTGGCTCAGCGTCCAATACTGTTCTGACACCTATCTTGGCAACCCACCATAATTAAGTAAAATATATTATTCGGATTGTTTGATATAAAAAATATATAGATAGGACAACAATGATGACCTTGAAACAAATCATGCATTTTGTAGTGCTAGCGGAGGAGCTGCATTTTGGGCGTGCTGCAAAAAGACTGCACATCTCGCAGCCACCATTGAGCATGAGCATCCAACAACTGGAACAGTCGCTGGGGTTTAGCCTCTTTGACCGCACCAATAAAAGCGTGCAATTAACAGCTGCTGGCGCTTTGTTTTACAAGGAAGCATTACACCTATTACGACATGCAAATGATATGCGCCGCGTAGGGGAGCAAGTCGCTAAGGGTATCTCAGGACAACTACGTTTGGGGTTTGCCAGCTCTATGCTATTTAGAGGTTTAAGCCAGCACATCAAACACTTCCAGCACCGCTACCCCGATGTAGAGGTATCACTAAAAGAGTTGAACTCCAGCGAACAAATTAAAGCATTGCAACGCGAGCAAATAGATTTAGGGTTCGTGCATAACCATCAAGACGAAGATGACCTACAAACCCGTTTATTTTTAGCTGAGCCATTTCTGTGCTGTTTGCCCACCAATCACCCCCTAAGCCAACATCCACAACTGTCTATACAACAACTGCGGCACGAGAATTTCCTGCTGTTCCCACGCAGTCTTTCGCCGCACTACCACGATCGCATCATGGCGATTTGTGCCACGGCTGACTTTAGCCCTCGCATTAGCCATGAAAGCCGCAATTGGCTCACCATCGTAGAACTAGTAGCCCAGGGCTTAGGCATAGCACTGGTGCCACAATCTATGCAACAACTGATGAAAAGTGACGTGTGCTATCGCCCCATAGATAACCATCACATTTTGTCGGAAACACACTGTGTCTGGAAACCAATACCTCAATCCGTACTACGAGATAATTTTCTACTGCAAATCTTTCCTGACTGATGGCATCGCCCTTAGCCACTGTCTAGGCTGTACATAAAAAAATGCCATGTACTCAGTCATGGCATTTTTGTGTACTGCATTCGTATTTTATTACTCAGCCCCCTGCGATACATGCCCCCTTAATATAGCGCTCTGCCGGTCGGTTTTCTGTTGCTTAGATTTTTTGATAGACCATGCGCTATACGCCGATACCAACCCAGCAAATACCACATAGCTTGCTACGTACCAAGGTTGTCCATCGTTAGCGTGCAACAGAGCAGTGGCAATCATAGGCGTAATACCCGAGGCAAAGATACCCGAGAACTGATAGACAAATGAAATGCCGGTGTAGCGTACATCCGTCTCAAACAGTTCGCAAAACAAGGCCGCCTCAGGGCCATACACAGACGCGTACAAAATGCCAAAAGGTATGATGATAGATAGCCAGACTATTAGGGTACTGTCTGAATGGGTGGTCATGAAATACAGAGCTGGCACAGCAGAAAAGCCCGTGATGATAGCCCCCCAGAAATAGGTTTTAGTACGCCCTACTTTGTCTGATAACGCTCCAAAAAATGGAATGCTAAAACACATAATCAATGAGGCAATCAGCACACCTGTGAGCGCCGTTGTCCTGTCCATATTCAGGTCATTACTCAGGTAGCTAATACTAAACACACCAAAAATATTGAACAGCACACCGTCTATGTAACGTGCCCCCATTCCTCGGATAATGTTGCCGGGATACTGCTTTAACATACTGATAAAGGGTTGTTTGTTTTCTGCGTTGCTGGCTTTCAGCTTTTCAAACTCGGGGCTTTCTTTAATCGCCACACGAATGTACAACCCTAAAAACACTAGCAGTGCCGACAACAGGAACGCGACGCGCCAACCCCAGGCATAGAAATCCTCAGTGCTTAGTACTGCCGTCAAGATGGCTACCACCCCTGATGCCAAGCACAACCCTAAAGCCAACCCTACCTGTGGCCATGAAGCATATAAACCTCGCTTCTCTTTAGGTGCGTACTCATAGGCCATCAACACAGCACCGCCCCACTCTCCGCCCAAACCTATACCTTGCAAAATACGGCATAGCAGCAAAAGAGTAGGAGCCCAAACGCCTATACTGTCATAAGAAGGGATAAACCCTATAGCGACTGTAGAGCTCCCCATCAAGACCAGTGTCGCAATCAATGCTCCTTTGCGACTTACTCTATCGCCGATATGGCCGAAAATTACGCCCCCTAAAGGCCGTGCTACAAAACCTATAGCAAAGGTGGTGTACGCCAGCATCGTGCCAATAAAAGCATCATCGCTGGGGAAATACAGTTTGTTAAATACCAGCCCAGCAATCACACCGTACAAAAAGAAGTCATACCACTCTATGGTGGCTCCTATGACTGAAGCTCGTATGACCCTAGACACCTCTTGTTTATGCGTCGTATTCATTGTTTGTCTCCTCAATCCTGAGTTAGGTGAGTGCTACATTTTTTGATTGTGTTTTTTGATGTTGAAGAATCATGTCTGCCGCTTTTTCGGCAATCATGACTACAGGCACATTGGTATTTCCAGATACCAATGTAGGCATGATGGAAGCATCTACCACCCTCAAACCCTCCACGCCATAGACGCGTAATTGCTCATCCACCACGGCCATCTCGTCGCTTTCTACTCCCATCTTTGCCGTGCCTGCCGGATGAAAAATCGTGGCACCATAATTGCGACAAAACTCTAAAATTTCCTCATCGCTTTGCTGGTCTAAACCAGGCCTATACTCCTTCACCAACAAATCCGCTAAAGGCTGCGTGCTTGCGATACGTCGCACTAAGCGAATGGATGCCACCGCCGTACGTCGGTCTAGATCAGTGCTCAAATAATTGGGCTGTATGGCCATAGGCTGAGCAGGATTTGTGCTTTGCAGATGCATATAGCCCCGTGACTCTGGTCTTAACTGACACACTGAAATCGTGCAGCCAGAAAACTCATGCACTTGTCCTCCCGCTTGATCAGCAGATAGCGTTCCAAAGTGGAATTGCACATCAGGTGTTTTGGCCTCTTCGGGCAAGGCGTAGGCAAATGCGCCCCCTTGATTAATGCCTATAGCCAACGGGCCTGAGCGCGTAAATAACCATTGCAAACCAATTTTGCTTTTGCTCCAGACCGTACGCAGTTGGTCATTATTAGTGATGGGTTTCGCGACCTCATAAATCAAGCGCAACTGCAAGTGATCCTGGAGGTTCTGACCCACACCTGGGGCATGCTGCTGCACAGGAATACCCATTTTTTGCAGATGATCCGCTGGCCCTATACCTGAGAGCATCAAGACCTGAGGGCTTTGAATAGCCCCTGCACTCAAAATCACTTCGTGATTAGCACGAATAACAAACGGCTCCCCACCCTTGTTACTCAGCTCTATGCCCACTACCTTTTTATTCTTGAACAACACACGATGCACTAAATGTTCAGTTTTGATCGTGAGATTCGTGCGTTGTCTGGCTGGATTCAAATACGCTACGGCTGTGGATTGGCGCAACCCATTTTTGGTGGTGAGCTGGTAGTAACCCACGCCATGCTGATTACCTGTATTGAAGTCTTTAATGTAGGGCATGTGCTCTTTTTGCGCTGCATGGATAAACGCGTCAACGAGCTCATGCTTAGCAGGAATAGACGTTGCACTCAGCGGCCCACTTTTTCCGCGCGTATCGGCTTCTGGTAAGTCGTTGGATTCCAGTTTGCGAAAGTACGGTAGGCAATCCTCCCAACTCCAGCCCTCGTTACCTAAGGCGCCCCAATGGTCATAATCCTCTTTTTGACCACGAATGTAGATCAGTCCATTGATAGAACTACTTCCGCCTAGTGTTTTACCTCTGGGCCAATAAAACTGGCGTTGGTTCATATGTGGATCGGCTTGTGTCTTAAACCCCCAGTTCAATTTTTTGTTGAACATGGTCTTACCGTAGCCAATAGGAATATGAATCCATATGTTCTTATCAGCCGGACCAGCCTCTATCAAACATACCGAGTATTTACCGTTTTCTGTGAGCCTATTTGCCAAGACACAACCCGCAGACCCGGCACCCACAATGATGTAGTCATAAATTTCCTGCACGTTTAACTCCTTGCTGTTTTTGTCCTAAACAATGTAGGGAGTTGTGTGCATAATCGGCATAGGGTTTTCGCTTGAAAAACCATTTTCGGAACTTACAGTATCAAAAATGGTTTTGTTTTTATGCTATTTTAAGATCCACTTAGCACCAAATAACGCCAAGAATATATAAAAAACATCGTAACGGTATTAGCCCCTATCACCGGAGACATAGACATGGGCAGCACACCAAGTGCATTGCGAGCATTATGCATACTGGAAACGTTAACCAACTCTACTGAGCCACTGACGTTAACTGACTTAATACGCTACTCAAAAATCCCTAAAACCAGTTTATTGAGGAATATTTCACTATTGATTCAAGCGGGTTACGTGATCCGCTTACCTGGTCAATTGGGATATACCGTAGGCACACGTAGTTTGCGACTCAGCGTCAATGCCTTACGCTCATCGTGGTTTCTAAATGCTGCACGTAAAACTTTAAAACGACTTGTGCAAAGCACGAGTGAGGCCTGCAACCTGACGATGCTGTCTGAGGACTCTGTGCAATATCTAGTGCGGGAAGACAGTAATGCACAGTGGAGCTTACGCCTACATGTGCAGCCTAATGCCCCTGTACCCTTACATTGCACCGCAAGTGGTAAGTTATTTTTGGCCTACTTACCCTATATAGAGCAAAAAAAATACTTAAATAGGCTGAGTTTCGCCACCTATGGCGAGAACTCCATCACCGACATGCAACGCCTGAAAACAGAACTAGAAAGCACACGCCGGCAAGGCTTTGGCGTAGACAATGAGGAGTTCGTGACAGGCATGATCGCTATTGCAGTACCCATCTTTGCTGCTACAGACAGCTCTCAAGTTATTGCTGCCATCGCCTGCCACGCGGTTACGGCTAGAACCGACCTGCGAAAGCTGCTGTCCTACCGAGCCATGATGTCGCAGGCCGCTACCGAAATTTCTGAGTTGCTAGCAGCTAACCTTAGCCCTCAACACTAAGCCGCAGCCCCAACGCTAGCAACGTCAACAACAATACAGGAAGCGTCAACACTACTCCTACGCGGAAGTAATAGCCCCAGCTAATCACCATACCTTTACGTGCCAACACGTGCAGCCACAGCAGTGTCGCCAATGAGCCTATAGGTGTGATTTTGGGGCCCAGATCACTGCCTATGATGTTGGCGTAAATCATGGCATCTTTCACCACGCCTGTAGCGCTGGAGGCCTCAATAGACAGAGCCCCTACCAAGACTGTAGGCATGTTATTCATGATTGAAGACAACACCGCTGTCAGCAGCCCTGTGCCTAATGTCGCTACCCAAAGCCCTTGTTCAGCGAAGTAATTCAGTAGCCGTACTAGATAGTCTGTTAGGCCTTGGTTACGTAAGCCATAGACTACCAAGTACATACCCAAAGAAAATATAACGATGGCCCACGGCGCTGCCTTAACAACATTATGCGTGTTGATGATGCGCTGACGAGTTGCCACTACATAGAGCAATAACGCCCCCGTTGCCGCCACAGCGCTGACGGGTACCCCCATAGGCTCTAATGCAAAAAAGCCCACCAGCAATAACAGTAATACCAGCCAACCGAAGCGAAAGGTAATGGGGTCAACGATAACTTCGTGGGGTTGTTGCAATGACTCCTGGCTGTAGTGTTTAGGAATTGCAGGACGAAAATACAGCACTAACATCAACAGAGACGCCAGTACAGCAACGATAGCCACCGGCACCATTACTGCCGCATAATCGGTGAAACCTATAGCAAAAAAGTCAGCTGAAACAATGTTGACTAAGTTGGAGACGACCAAAGGCAAACTGGCGGTATCTGCAATAAAACCTGCGGCCATCACAAACGCTAATGTCGCACCTGCATTAACGCCTAAGGCTAAGAGCATTGCCATCACTATCGGTGTCAGGATCAGTGCAGCGCCATCATTGGCAAACAACGTGGCAACCGCTGCCCCTAGCAAGACAATCAACACAAACAAGGCTAACCCACTGCCCTTCCCCCAACGAGCCACGTGCAAGGCAGCCCATTTAAAGAAGCCAGCCTCATCTAAAAGCAAACTGATAATAATGATGGCGATGAATGTGGCGGTTGCATTCCACACTATGCTCCATACCACTGGGATGTCGGCCACACTGACGGTACCCAGTAGCAGGGACAGCACAGCCCCAATGCTTGCACTCCATCCTATGGACACCCCCTTAGGTTGCCAGATCACCAGTAGCAACGTGAAGATAAAAATACCTACTGCAGTAAACATGATCTACGCCATTAAATAGAACGTTGATTGACTCTAGCGCTTAGAGCTTCAGCACTTTCTTTGCGCTCACTATAACGATCAACCAAATACCCCCCTACATCGCGTGTTAGCAGTGTAAATTTCACTAGCTCTTCGACGACATCCACAATACGATCGTAATAAGCCGACGGTTTCATACGCCCATCCTCTTCAAACTCCAAATACGCTTTGGCCACAGAAGACTGATTTGGAATAGTCAGCATGCGCATCCAACGCCCTAACACCCGCATCTGATTCACTGCATTAAAGGATTGCGACCCTCCTGAAACCTGCATCACCGCCAATGTTTTGCCTTGTGTAGGTCGCACTGCACCTTCAGATAGCGGAATCCAATCTATTTGTGTTTTCATCACTCCTGTCATAGCCCCGTGTCGTTCAGGCGAACACCAAATCATTCCCTCTGCCCACTGCGCTAACGATCGTAGTTCTTGCACTTTAGGGTGTTGTTCCGAACTGTCATCCACCAGCGGTAACCCTTTGGGGTTAAAAACACGTACGTCAGCGCCAAGTGCCTGCAACAAACGTGCGCTTTCTTCTATCACGAAGCGGCTATATGAGCGCTCTCGCAATGAACCATAAAGTAGTAAAAAGCGTGGTGCGTGTGTCTTTCGTTGTGTTGGCTGCAATAACCGCTGTAAATCAGGTGCGTCAAACAGTTCTGGTATGACTTGCGAGGGCAAAACTGCAGCACTCACACGTTGGCCAGCATCATTGACCACTACCTCACCATCTTCTTTACTAAACGCCCCAATCTGCGGATCTGGCAAAATATCCAGAACGGTTTCTGAAGGTCGGCACAACTTAACCCCTACAGGGGTTACCACGATCGGCCTATTGATCAAGATAGGATGCTCCAGCATCACATCGAGTAACTGATCATCATTCAACGCAGCATGCTCTAGCCCTAAATCTACATAAGGGGCCGTGTTGGTACGCAACAGGTCACGAACACTATTGCCCATTTTTTCTATAAGCTCCTGCAACTCTGCTTTGCTAGGCGTATTCACCAAATACTCAATGACACGAGGCTCGTGCCCACTATTGCGAATTAGTCCCAATACGTTGCGTGACGTTCCGCAATTAGGGTTGTGATAGATGGTGATGGTAGTATCCATGAGTAGATCAGATTCCGTATTAACGATATCATTACAATAGTTCAACTATAATTGAATAGTCAATTTATGGACACCAAAACAGCCGTACAAATGTTCGATTCCCTGGCCTCAGAAGTCAGGTTAGATGTATTTAAGCTACTCGTGAAGTTTGGCGAAGATGGCTTGGTCGCAGGCGATATTGCTAGTACTTTGCAAATCCCCTCTACCAACTTGTCATTTCACCTCAAAGCCCTTGCCCATGCAGGCCTGATTACAGCCACCCAAGAGGGGCGCTACCAGCGCTATAGAGCGAACCTGACCGAAATGATGGGGTTAGTGAACTTCTTGATGGCAGAGTGCTGCGCACAACAGCAAGACGGCTGTAGCACAGTGGAGTGCAACCTCATTAGCAAATAGCTAGACTTACTGCCCACTCAACTACACGGTGGACTGCATCGCTACACTACGCAGTAAACGCCGCAGCAACACATACCATAATGGCTACTGTGAGAAGCTCAACAGTAGCCATTTTATCCGCCTACACAACAACACAATGATCGTGCTGTTACGCCTCTACGGTGCTTTGTACTGCGCCGGCTGAAACCGGCTCAAACACAGCAATAGACTCTACGTGCGCGGTGTGTGGGAACATGTTCAATACGCCCGCGTTCAGCAAACGGTAACCGCCCTCTTTCAACAAGATACCAGCATCACGCGCCAAGGTTGCGGGGTTACAGGATACGTACACAATGCGTTTAGGCTTTTCGTGCTCGCTTAACTCGCTTAGCGCTTGCGCTACAGCTTGTGCACCATCACGTGGGGGATCAATCAATATGCGATCAAAATAGCCCAACTGACGCAGCCATGATACGTCTACCTCAAACAAGTTCAAGGTCATAAAACTGGCTTTATCTTGCAGGCCATGTAAAGCCGCTGCTTCACCCGCACGCTTGGTCAAGGTAGAGCTACCTTCAATACCCACCACCGAAGACGCCACACGCGCCAACGGCAAACTGAAGTTACCCAGACCACAGAACAAGTCAGCCACACGCTCGCCTTGTTTAATCTGTAGCAAGTTTAGTGCCAAACGGATCAAACTACGGTTAATGCTAGGGTTCACCTGCGTGAAATCAATAGGCTTAAACGGCATGCGCAGATCGTAATCTGGCAGATCGTAATACAAGCTATCTTCGTCTTCGCGCTCTAATGGGTGCATGGTTTCTGGCCCTTTGGGTTGCAACCACCAGCTCACGTTATAGCGTGCAGCAAATTCTCGTAATTTCTGTATATCGCTGTCTTGCAACGGCTCAATATGACGCAATGCCAAAGACAAGCAATCTTCACCCACCGACACTTCGATTTGCGGGATACGGTGAGGGATAGACATGCCGCTAATCAGTTCGCGCAGCGGCAATAACAATGCCGACACCTGCGGAGGCAAGATGTGGCAATCGGCCATATCTACAACGTAATGGCTGCCTTTCTCACGAAAACCCACCAACGCTGTGCCTTTTTTCATCACATTGCGCACGGACAAACGGGCACGATGACGATAGTGCCAGTACGGGCCATGCATAGGTGCCAAGTAGCTTTCAGCTTTGACACCACCGATATGGCTCAGCGCATCTTCCAACACACGCTGTTTAACCGCTACCTGCGCCGATGGCTCTAGATGTTGCATGGCACAGCCACCACACACACCAAAGCTAGGACAGGGAGGCGTTTGGCGTTGGGGAGACTGCGTCAACAGCTGCACCACGCGAGCTTTGTCATAGGATGATTTGCTGCGTACGTTTTCCACTAACGCGCGTTCACCTGGCAATACACCATCTACAAATACCACTTTTCCATCGTAGTGGCCTACACCACGTCCCTCTATATCGAGAGACTCTATTTCCAACTCGTATGCTGTTGTCATGAGGATGTCTAAATTAAAAATGCGCTGCCTGTATGAACAAGCAACGCATTCGTTCACGTTATGCCATTCGGCTGAAAATCATATCAGCGTGCGGGCAGATATGCCAGTGGATTGACTGGAGTACCTCTGCGGCGAATCTCGAAGTGCAAGCGTGGGGACGTTGTATCACTTTCACCCAGCGATGCAATAGTTTGGCCTTTTTTCACTTCATCGCCAGTTTTTACGGACAACTTGTCGTTGTGCGCATAGGCAGTAATGAAGCCATTGCTATGACCCAACAAGATCAGGTTACCCAAGCCACGTACACCATTACCAGCGTACATCACTTTACCATCTGCAGCAGCACGAATAGGATCACCAATAGCACCAGACAGATCTATACCTTTGGTTGCAGTCGTAAAGGACTGAATCACAGGGCCATTAGCAGGCCATGCCCACGAGATTAAGTTAGCATCGCTAGCACGCTGTACTGTGCCCGTGGCAGCTGGTGTAGTCGTGGTACCGCTAGTTGGTGGCACTTGCTCTGGTTGAGCAGGCGCTTTAGTAGGAGGTGGAGTTACTGGAGTGGTGACAGCTACTTGTGTAACGCCCTCGCCCAATTGCAATACTTGACCCACACGCAACTGCGAAGGATCAGTAATGTTGTTGATACGGCTCAAATTAGACACGCTCATCCCATGAGCTTGTGCAATTTTATAGAGCGTATCGCCGGCTCTTACTTGATACGTACCACCAGCATTTTGTGCAGTTTGCGTGGTGCCAGTAGGACCGCCAGCGGAACCATCTACTATAGGCGCTTTATCCATTCTGGAAGCACAACCCGCTAACACTACTGATAGCAAGACTACGCTTACTACACTACGGCTTGCCGACTTGCTCAAGCCATTTTCAGCAACGGCCATCAACCTACCGCCTGAATGCTGCATATCCCTCTCCTGAGTTTTTTAAAGCTGAGTACCGGCACGTAACGGCACAAAACGCACGGATTCTAACTCCTTACGTTGCCACGTTGTCATACTGGTACGCTCAATCAATACCAATCGTTGTGAGGCAGAGCCTTCTGGGGCGATCAAACGCCCTCCCACGGCCAACTGTTCCAGTAAAGCCTGAGGAATTTTCAGTCCGGCAGCTGCCACAATAATTCCATCAAACGGCGCGGCATGGGGCACGCCCAGCATACCGTCCGCAAAGTTCAATCTTACGCGGCTTGTTAAGCCTAAATCACGCATTTTAATACGAGCAAGATCGTATAGTCCCTGTATTCGTTCTATGGCATACACTTCATTTGCCAAGTGTGCGAGCACAGCCGTCTGATAGCCGCAGCCAGCACCCACTTCCAGAACTTTGGTAGGAACGCGCACCTCACATAAGGTGGCAATCATACGTGCCACCACCCAAGGTTGCGAGATAGTTTGCGCATAACCTATAGGTAGAGCATCTTCTTCATAAGCTCGACTTGCCAAGCCTTCATCAACGAACAAATGTCGTGGTACAGCCATCATGGCTTGCAGCACACGCTCGTCTTTTATGCCCTGCCTGCGCAAACGTTCGATCATCATGCCACGCGAACGCTCTGAGTTCAAACCCAGATTTACATTCCTTGCCACTGTTTCTATAGGTGTGCTGAGTGGCACACGTAACTGGCCTGGTTGGATGACCTTTGCATTACTGTTCGAGGTAGTTAAGCCCTTACCTAGTCTGGAACGTCCAAACCTATTGGTGGTGCCGTCTGCCCACGAAAATCTGTTGTTATTGGGATTCTTGCTCATCGCTCACCCAACGTTTCATGGCTTCGATGCTGTCATAACTGGTCAGATCGAAACGTAATGGTGTCAATGACACAGCTAGATCAGCTACTGCACCAAAGTCAGTATCGCTAGCTGAGTCACGGATTTTACCTACTGGCCCAATCCAGTACACCGGCTCACCATAAGGTGTAGCGCTTTTGATCACAGGCTCTGAAGGATGGCGCTTACCCAAGCGAGTAACACGTATACCTTTTAAGGCCTCGTAAGGCACATTAGGAATATTCACGTTCAATAACGTACCTGCTGCCAACGGTTGTTTCGCGACTTTTTCTACTACATCACGAGCAACGCGCGCGGCACTATCCAAGTGTTGCCACCCTTTTTCAATCAGTGAAAAAGCGATAGACGGGATACCAAACAAGTGACCTTCCATTGCGGCAGCAACCGTACCTGAGTACAGGGTATCGTCACCCATATTGGCACCGTTATTAATGCCAGATACGATTAAGTCAGGTTTGAAATCCAATAAGCCTGTTAGCGCGACATGCACGCTATCTGACGGAGTACCATTGACATAGTAAAAGCCGTTGGAGGCTTGGCGCACAAACAGTGGCCTATTTAGAGTCAACGCATTAGACGATGCGCTGCAGTTGGTTTCTGGTGCCACCACCACCAGTTCTCCCAAGTTTTTCAGGGCCGCATATAAAGCCTCAATGCCTTCTGCGTTATACCCATCATCGTTGGAAATTAGTATTTTCATCGTTCAACCCGAAAAACAGAGTGAGGCACAGCTCACATTGTACCTGCTGCTTTGGTTTTTTATCATCAAGCCAGTAGAATCACCATTTTAGTATTTTCTTCTTCAACCATTTCCCAAAACAACCATGTTACCCAGCGTTATTCTGACCGCTCTTATCGCCTATCTTCTGGGCTCACTGCCTTTTGCTGTGATTGTCAGCAAGTTCATGGGGCTGGCGGATCCGCGCAGCTTCGGCTCCGGAAACCCAGGAGCGACCAACGTTTTACGTACGGGAAATAAGAAAGCCGCAATATACACCTTGTTGGGTGACATGCTGAAAGGCGTAGTAGCTGTGCTTCTGGCTCAGTATGCCGTGCGTCACTGGGGACTGTCTACCGGCTTGCCAGGCATTGCCGCACTGGCTGCTTTCTTGGGACATATTTTCCCTTGCACCCTGAGATTCAAAGGCGGCAAAGGGGTTGCCACGGCACTGGGCGTGCTGTTGGCGTTGAACATTTGGTTGGGATTGCTCACGGCAGCCACATGGTTAGTGGTGTTTTACGCCAGCCGTTATTCGTCGTTATCTGCCCTGACCGCTGCTGTACTTAGCCCCATGTATTACTTCCTAGGGGCAGGCACTTTATGGCCACTGAATGGCGTGATCGCACTGTGCTTAATTTTAATTTGCGCATTGTTGCTCTGGCGTCACAGTGCCAACATCCGCAGACTGATTCAGGGCACTGAACCTAAAGTGGGTCAGAAGAAAGAGTAGAAGGTCTAAGCACATTCAATTCCCTTGTCGCTTCCAGTCTTAGGCAGAGGGAACAAGTACGTCTGTGACAAATAAAAGGGGCTGTAAACCTAACTCATTCAGACCAACCGGGGGACGGAGAGGAAACTTTTTTGATTTGGTGTCTCAAATCACAAAAAGTATTCCTGCAGTCCCCTGCGCGTGCGATGAATCCCACAGCAGCGCTACACCTTAGTACAGCTCGCCCGCCTTACTTAACTCCCAACGCGGTCGCACCGTAAAGCCAGGCTTTTTCAGGTTCTCAGGCAACAAGCCCGCATTCGCTCGCATTGCTGCAGCAAACGCAATCATTGCACCGTTATCCGTACACAACGCCACGGGCGGAAAGAACACCTCAGCTTTGAGCTTGGCGGCTTGTGTCAGCAAACGGTGACGCAACGGCAAGTTAGCCCCCACGCCCCCTGCCACCACCAAGCGCTTCAAGCCGGTTTCTTTTAAGGCGCGTATCGCTTTTGCGGCCAACACATCCACAATAGCAGCCTCAGTGCCAGCGGCCAGATTGGCCAACTGTTCTTCCGGCACCTCGTCATACTGTGCTTTCAGTTCTTTCATCTTGAGCAGTACGGCTGTTTTCAGACCGCTAAAGCTGAAATCTAAATCTTTGCTATGTAACATAGGGCGCGGTAACACGACAGCATCAGCATTGCCTTTTTGTGCCATGTTGGACAAGGCTGGGCCGCCTGGATACCCCAAGCCCATTAGCTTCGCACTTTTATCAAACGCCTCACCGGCGGCGTCATCCAGTGTTTCGCCTAATAATTCGTATTGGCCTACGCCATCCACTCGCATCAACTGCGTGTGGCCGCCTGATACCAGCAGCGCCACAAAGGGGAAGTCAGGTCTAGGTTCAGCCAGCAACGGTGATAACAAGTGACCTTCTAAGTGGTGCACAGGAATAGCAGGCAAATCTAGCGCCCACGCTAAGGATCGCGCCACACTGGCACCCACCAACAACGCACCCGCCAAGCCAGGCCCTGCGGTGTACGCCACGGCATCAATATCCGATAAGCTCAAGCCCGTTTGGTCCAACACTTCTTGTGTGAGCGGTAGCGCACGGCGAATGTGGTCTCTAGAGGCGAGCTCAGGCACCACGCCACCGTAATGTTGGTGCATGGCGATTTGGCTGTGCAGCGCATGGCCCAGCAGCCCTTTTTCTGTGCAGACTATTGCGACGCCCGTTTCATCGCAAGAGCTTTCATAACCAAGTATTTTCATAGCCCTCTATTGTACTGCGAAAGCACACCACCCCGCTAAGCTTCTCTATTGAGGCACATAAGCCTTATCAGCATCCCCACATGATGATATACCCTGCATTCCCCACCACAATGCAGCCAAAAGGTCTAAAATCTGCCTCGCAGCAAATTGCTCAAGCGCAACACACATTTTTATTTCACAGGGGAGCCTTATGTTTGAACAGCTATTCAAACTAAGAGAGCACGGAACCAATATCAGAACAGAAATACTGGCAGGGGTGACTACCTTCCTGACCATGTCATACATCATTTTTGTGAACCCGGAGATTCTGTCCTCCACCGGCATGGACCGCAATGCTATTTTCGTGGCGACTTGTGTGGCCGCCATTATTGGTTCGCTGATTATGGCTTTTGTCGCCAACTGGCCTATCGGTATGGCGCCGGGCATGGGGCTAAACGCCTTCTTTGCCTTCACTATTGTCGGTACGCTAGGCTTTACGTGGCAACAAGCACTTGGGGCCGTATTTATATCGGGGATTATCTTCCTGATTCTGACGGTATCCGGCATACGTAGCTGGATTGTAGATGGCATCCCCCGTTCCTTACGCTCTGCCATTGTGGCTGGTATTGGTTTGTTCTTGGGCTTGATTGCATTGTCCAACGCCCAAATCGTGGTTGCCAACCCAGCCACCAAAGTAGGCTTGGGTAGCTTGACTGAACCTGCTGCACTGTACGCCATTTTGGGCTTTTTCATCATTGCTGCATTGGATGCCCTGAAAGTACGCGGCGCTATCTTGATCGGTATTTTGGTGATTACGCTGTTGTCCATCCAGTTAGGTCACAGTGAATTTCATGGCCTGATGTCCTTGCCACCCAGCATTGCTCCTACCTTCCTGCAACTAGACATCATGGGCGCACTGTCCATGGGTGTGGTGCACGTGATTCTGGTGTTGGTGTTGGTAGAGATTTTTGATGCTACCGGTACCATGATTGGTGTAGCCAAACGCGCCAACCTAATCCAAGAAGGCAAACCTAACCGTTTGAATCGTGCTTTGCTGGCTGACAGTACCGCAATTGTGGCTGGTTCCATGATCGGCACCAGCAGTACAACGGCTTACGTAGAAAGCGCCTCTGGCGTGCAGGCTGGCGGTCGTACAGGTTTGACCGCCTTGGTGATTGCCGCCATGTTCTTGCTGGCGCTCTTCTTCTCACCACTGGCTGGCGTCGTACCTGCTTATGCTACTGCCCCTGCATTGTTGTATGTCGCATGCTTAATGCTGCGTGAGCTGGGCGATATTGAATGGAATGACGTCACCGAAGCCGCTCCAGCCGCACTGACTGCTCTGGCAATGCCCTTTACATATTCCATTGCAAACGGTCTAGCATTCGGCTTTATCAGCTACGTAGTGATCAAGGCTGTCACCGGTAAATTCCGTGACATGCACCCTGCTACCATCATCGTAGCGGCCTTGTTTATCGCGAAATACACCTTCGAATAAGTCCTTTATTCTCCGGTCTCCAACGGCAACAGAAGCTAATATTCTGTTGCCGTTTTTGTAACTGCAGGGCGTTGCAATAGCACTTAAACGCGCTACACTGGAACCTTACTCACTGTCCCAGCGACTGTTTGCTCTCATTTTAGAAGGTCCGGCTCATGAGCACTGTAGAACTCACGCAAAACACGTTTCAATCCAGCATCGAAGGCGAAAAGCCACTAATTATCGATTTCTGGGCGCCATGGTGTGGCCCTTGCCGCCAATTTGGCCCAACCTTTGAAAAGGTGTCCGAAAAACACGATGATATCGTTTTTGCCAAAGTAAACACCGAAGAAGAGCAAGAACTGGCTGCTGCACTGCGCATTCGTTCTATTCCTACCATCATGGTATTTCGTGAACGCGTACTGCTGTTCTCCCACTCTGGTGCTCTGTCTGAGTCACAATTGGAAGAACTGGTTTCTCAGGTTAAAGCCGTAGACATGCAGCAAGTGCATGCTGAAATTGCCGAACAGCAAAAACAGGCTCCTGAAGCCTAATCATGCTTGAAAACCGCTTGGATGATTTCAAGCGGTTTCAGACTCTCCCTACTCCCTATTTCCCTTTAGTAGCGCAGAAGCGTAGCTATAGTCGTGCGTGGTCGCTTTCTTTGGCTTTGCTTTAGCGGTTACCGCAAGGTTTTTCTATTTCTATCGCAGATCAGTGGGATCGCTCAGACTCGTCATTGTCGAGCGGAAGAAAGGACTGTGAACCTGCCAGGTTCAGAGATATCAGGGGGACGGAGAGGAAACTTTTTTGATTTGGTGTCTCAAATCACAAAAAGCTTTCCTGCAGTTCCCCGGCGTGTGCTATGAATACCGCATCAATCATCATTACGCGTTTCCGCAATCAAGCTACGCAACGTGTCTTTGAGCATATCTATATCTAAAGGCTGCAAACGTCGAATCACTTCAGACTCGTGGTGCTTAGCCTCTTGAATCAAGCCCGAAATCAACACCTGCCCTTCCTCGGTAATTTCCACCAATGTGACACGCCTATCGCCCGAATGCGGCACACGGCATATGTAGCCCGCCCCCACCATCTTATCTACCACGCGCGTGACTGTAGGCTGCTTACTAGTCGCAATACGCGCCAAATGCCCCACGCTCACCACACCAGCTCCTGACAACGTCGACAGCACGCGCCATTCGGTAATGGATAGGCCTTTTTTCAGTACGACTTGGTGAAACTCTGTTGAGATAATCAAACTCGCTTGCGCCAGCAAGGCGGGTAAATAGTCATCAACGAACACAAATTTATCGGTTGTAGAGGCGGTCATTACGTGGCCAATAGAGTCTAAAAGTTTGCCTAATATACCAAACTTTGCTTGCCGCACCGCGGTATGCCGTTTTCCTTATCAGGGAAAACCATCACAAATAATATATTGAGAACTAAACATATTCATATGAAAATAATAATATTCCAATATACAAAAAGCAGTAGCACTAGGAGGACACAATGGCAGAGCGTTCATTTGTCAAAGAGGTTGAGCTGTTACGTTTAGGCGCAGGCGATGTGTTTAGCGGCGAAGGCATTCTTGCCGTTACCAAAGCACTATTAGAGTCTGGTGTCTCGTACGTGGCCGGTTATCAAGGCGCACCCATTTCCCATTTAATGGATGTGTTGGCAGATGCCCAAGATATCCTCACGGAAAACGGCATACGTTTTGAGAACAGCGCCAGTGAAGCCACTGCTGCTGCGTCCTTAGCCGCCTCTGTAAACTACCCATTGCGCGGTGCAGTCACGTTTAAAGCCACTGTAGGTACTAACGTAGCCTCTGACGCCTTAGCTAACTTAGCTTCTGGTGGTGTAAAAGGTGGCGCGTTGATCATCGTGGGTGAAGACTACGGTGAAGGCTCTTCTATTATGCAAGAGCGTAGCCACGCCTTTGCGATGAAATCGCAGATGTGGATGCTAGACCCGCGCCCTAACCTACCCTGTATTGTGCAAGCAGTAAAAGATGGCTTTGATCTGTCTGAGGCCAGCAATACACCAGTGATGCTGCAATTGCGCATACGTGCTTGTCACGTACACGGCCAATTTGTTGCCTCTGATAATAAACGCGCCAAATTTTCGCTTAAAGAAGCTATGGAAAACCCACAACGCGACTTGGATCGCATTGTGCTGCCTCCTGCTAGCTTTTTGCATGAAAAAGAGAAAATCGAACAGCGCTGGCCTGCTGCGGTGCAGTTCATTGAATCGCGCCAGCTTAATGAATTCTTCGGTGACAACCACGACGATATAGGGTTGATCGTTCAGGGCGGTGGCTACAACAACGTTATACGCGCGCTAGAACACTTGGATCTAGCTGATGTGTTTGGCGAATCCAAGATTCCTATGTACGTGATGAACGTGGCCTATCCACTGATAGAGTCCGAAATCATGCGCTTCTGTGAGGGCAAACGAGCCGTTCTGGTGTTAGAGGAAGGCCAACCTAACTTCGTAGAACAAAACATCTCGGCTATTTTGCGTAAAGCCAAAAGCACAACCGAGCTGCATGGCAAAGATTTTCTGCCTATGGCTGGCGAGTACAACACCCTCACCATGCTGAAAGGCCTACGCGCTTACTTAGAACACTATGGCCGTATTGAGCCACAACCTGCTCGTAAGCCACGCGTTATTCCGCTCAAAGAAGAAAGCGTACAACAGCAACCTGCTACTACGCCTGCTGTGGCCGCCGAAGTGCTGCCCGCGGGTTCGTTGAATGACAACGTGCACGGTAGACCACCAGGTTTTTGTACTGGTTGCCCAGAGCGCCCTATTTTCACGGCGATGAAACTTGTAGAGCGTGAACTAGGCCCCCACCACGTAAGTGCCGATATTGGCTGTCACTTGTTCTCTATTCTGCCGCCTTTCCATCTGGGTAATACCACCATGGGCTACGGATTGGGTGGCGCAGGTGCAGCCGCCTTAAACACCAGCGCCAGCAACAAGCGTGCTATTTCCGTCATGGGTGATGGTGGTTTCTGGCACAACGGTTTGACTAGTGGTGTGGCGAATGCGGTGTTCAACAAGAGCGATAACCTCACCATCATTATCGACAACAACTACACCTCGGCTACCGGCGGGCAAGATATCTTGTCATCGCGTGCACAGAACATCACTCGTAGTACCAACCACCCTATTGAAAAAGCCGTTAAAGGTGTAGGTGTGGAGTGGATGCGTACCATCCGTCGCACCTATGACCTTAAAGCGATGACGGAAACACTGCGCGACGCCTTAACCACAGAAGAAAAAGGCCCCAAAGTACTGATTGCACAAAGTGAGTGCATGCTGAATCGACAACGTCGTGAGCGCGGCCAAGTACGTAAAGCCTTGTCGGACGGCCAACGTGTAGTGCGTGAACGCTTTGGCGTGGATTCTGATACCTGCACAGGCGACCACTCTTGTATACGCTTGTCTGGCTGCCCTTCCTTATCCATTCGTCCTAACCCAGATGCACTGCGTTCTGACCCTGTGGCTACCGTGATGAACAGTTGCGTGGGCTGCGGCCTGTGCGGCGAAGTATCGCATGCCGCCATTTTGTGTCCGTCGTTCTACCGCGCACAAATCATTCACAACCCTACCGGCTGGGATCGCTGGCGCGAAAAAGTGCGCCGCGGAGTCATTGGTTGGTTCCAGCGCCGTAGCGCCGCTAAGCGTGAACGCTACGCATTCTGAACATTAGGGAATAAAGAATCATGCAAGTCAAACCCATAAAAATTGCTATTTTGGCGATGGGCGGTGAAGGTGGCGGCGTGTTGGCCGATTGGGTAGTCAGCCTAGGCGAACACAATGGCTATTTTGCACAAACCACGTCGGTACCAGGCGTAGCCCAACGTACAGGCGCCACTATCTACTATGTAGAGCTGTTTCCTATTAGTGCTGCGCCACAAGACAAAAAACCGGTGCTGTCGCTCATGCCTATGCCCGGCGACGTGGATATAGTCTTGGCCTCTGAGTTGATGGAAGCTGGTCGTGCGGTACAACGCGGTATTGTGACCGATGACCGTACCACGTTGATTGCATCCACACACCGCGTGTACTCCATTGCTGAAAAAACAGCCATGGGAGACGGCCGTGTAGACAGTGATGCACTGATTCAACACGCCAAGAAGGCAGCCAAACGCTTTATCCATTTCAATATGGCCAAAGCCGCAGAAGATGCTGGCAGCGTGATCAGCGCCGTAATGTTTGGTGCTTTGTCTGCCGCAGGTGTACTACCCTTTAGCCGCGAACAGTTTGAACAGACTATTGAGCGCGGTGGCGTAGGCGTCAAACCTAGCTTGCGTGCCTTTGATGCGGCGTACAGCCGCGTTAATGCTGCACAAGAAGAAAGCTCCGACGACGACAAACCTGCTCTACCCGACCCCGCCACAGTCAACCCCAAACACCCACGTGTGGCCATGCTGGTAGAACGCATTCGTCAGACCTTCCCTGCCAATACCCAGCCCATTATTCTGGAAGGCACACGACGACTCATCGACTTCCAAGACGTGGAGTACGGTGAACTGTATGTAGACAGGCTGGCCGCATTGCAACAGAACATGCGTGCAGACGATCACTTGCTATTGAGTGAGGCCGCTCGTTACCTAGCTCTATGGATGTCTTTTGAAGACGCCATACGTGTTGCTGAACTCAAAACCCGTGCCACACGCTTTGAGCGCGTCAGCCAAGAGGTACAGCTTGAGTCCGGCCAAATCTTGGCCATCAACGAATACATGCATCCTCGTGTAGAAGAAATTAGTGAGATTTTACCCTGCAAAGGTCTTGCCCGTTGGCTGTTAAACAGTAAGTCCTGGGGACACCGCTTTCTGCGTAGCATGACCGGTAAAGGCAGAATCGTCCAAACCAGCTCGTTACGTGGCTTCTTGTTGCTGAACACCTTAAGCGGCATGAAACGCTGGCGTCGCAAAACCTTGCGCTACGAAGCGGAACAACTGCGCATTGAAGAATGGCTGCAACGTATTGCTAAACAAGCCTCTAATCACCCTGCTTTGGCACTGGAAATTACCCGTACACAACGCTTGGTGAAAGGCTATGGCGACACCCATCAGCGAGGCTTACGCAACTTTTCGGCCTTGATGCAAATTTTGGATCAACACGCTGATCGCGTTTCGCCTGAGATGCTGCATGCCCTACGTGACGCTGCTCTTGCTGATGAGCATGGGAAGAAACTAGACGAAACTAGACAGGCGTACGCCTTAGTTTAAGCACTTTATGTGAGCAATTATGGTAAGTCGGTGTCAGATACTTTACTACTAAACAATATAGTGTAGAATGTAATTTGACTACGTGCGTATGCGACGGCTTGGTCTTTATTGTTAACGTACTGCGTCCTCATTTAAGGGTGCGCTTGGAATCAGAAAATGCAACCAACCACAGACTTAGATCTGTCTACCGAATTAGTACAAGACAGCGGCTACGAAGGACGCATCAGCCCTAAAGATCCCGCCAGCGTGCGGCTATGGCTGCGACTCATGACCTGCACCAAGCAGATTGAGGACGAAATACGTAAACGCCTACGCACTAATTTCGATATTTCGCTGGCACGTTTCGATTACATGGCTCAGCTATACCGCTACCCCCAAGGCCTGAAAATGGGTGAGTTATCCCGTTATCTTATGGTCACCAGCGGCAATATTACGGGCCTGACCGACGAGCTATCCCGCGAAGGTCTGGTCTCACGTGTAAGCAGTCCAACCGACCGCAGAACCTGGTTGTTGCATCTGACCCCAAAAGGCAAAACAGCGTTTGAAAAAATGGCTAGCCAACATAACCAGTGGCTAAGCGAGTTGTTTGAAGGTCTGGACCACGATGTGATCGTACAAGCGCTGCAGCAACTGGGGCAATTGCGCGTGCATTTGCAAAAGAACCTCGGCTAATTACTGATAATCCCAAACAGGCCAGACTAGGCACAACATGCATCTAGTCTGGCTCCACCTAGACCTAGCGCTTTATGGCGTCACTATAAATAAAAAGGAAAACGCATGGAATCAAAGCCATACATGCAAAAACACCGAATCCGTTTCTCGGAATGCGACCCTGCAGGCATTGTGTTCTATCCGCAGTACTTTGTGATGTTCAACGATCTGCTGGAAAAATGGATCGATGACATCGTTCCCACCGAAGGTTTTCACGGCGTTATTGCCGATCGTAAAGTTGGCCTGCCTACTGTGCATTTGGATGCCGACTTCCGTGCCATCAGCAAAATGGGTGATGACGTCATCCTTAGCCTCAGCATAGAACGCTTGGGTGGACGCTCAATTCAGCTGCATTTGCAGTGCACCGACTTGGAAGGTCAGCTACGCATGGAGATCAACCAAGTTATTGTGACCACATCATTGGTAACGCACAAAGCCATTGATATTCCAGAGTTTTTACGTACACCCATGCAGGCTTACGTTCAGAAAGAAGCCGCAGTGATGGATAGCGCAAAATAAATCGCGTTTTTTCCTGTACCTAAATACTTTATTTGTATATTATTTATTAATAAACATACTACTCTGCATCTAATTCAGCGTGGTACATACCAATAAGGGAGCAGACATGAAGATCGTATGCATAGGAGGAGGCCCCGCCGGCCTGTATTTCGGTCTACTAATGAAGTTGCAAGACCCTAGCAACGAGATCATTGTGGTGGAGCGTAATCGCCCCTACGATACCTTTGGCTGGGGCGTTGTGTTCTCAGATGCCACCATGGAAAACCTGCGTGAAGCTGACCCAGTTTCCGCTCAAACCATCGGTGATGCCTTCAACCACTGGGACGACATCGAAACGCACTTCAAAGGCAGTGCACTGCGCAGCCGTGGGCACGGTTTCGTAGGTATTGGCCGTAAAAAACTGCTGAACATCTTGCAAGCGCGTTGCGAAGAAATCGGCGTCAAACTGGTGTTTGAAACCTTCGTTGAAGACGAACTTGAGATCGCCCGCAAATATCAAGCTGACTTAGTCATCGCTTCTGACGGTATTAATAGCCGTATTCGTACGAAGTACGCGCAAAGCTATCAGCCAGACATTGACGAGCGCCAGTGCCGTTTTGTGTGGCTGGGTACAGAGAAAAAATTCGACGCTTTCAACTTCATTTTTGTTGAAAACGAACATGGCTGGTTCCAAGCCCACGCTTACCGTTTTGAAAACGGGCTTTCCACATTCATCGTAGAAACACCGCATGAAGTATGGGAAAAAGCTGGCATCGAGAACATGAACCAAGAAGAAGGTATTGCCTACTGCGAGAAACTGTTTGCCCCGCACTTGGATGGCAACAAGCTGATCAGCAATGCTTCCCACCTGCGTGGCTCTGCCATCTGGATTCGTTTCCCACGTGTAATCTGCCGTAACTGGGTACATTGGGAAAACGTAGACGGCAAGCAAACACCGTTTGTATTGATGGGTGATGCGGCCCACACGGCCCACTTCTCTATTGGATCAGGCACTAAGCTAGCCTTGGAAGATGCTATTTCCTTAGCGCAGCACCTGAAACATGACATCAATCTGGAAACTGCACTGAAAGAGTACGAAACAGCTCGTGGCATTGATGTGCTGCGCATTCAGAATGCTGCTCGTAACTCTACTGAGTGGTTCGAAAACGTTGCCCGCTATGCCGATATGGCGCCGGAGCAATTCACCTACTCCATGCTCACTCGCTCACAGCGTATCTCCCACGAGAACCTGCGTTTGCGTGACCCTGAAGGTATTGCCGAGTTTGAACGCTGGTTTGCTACCAACGCCGGTCTGAAACTGGAAGCAGGTAAACAAGCGCCCCCACCTATGTTTACGCCCTTCAAACTGCGTAACATGACATTGAAAAACCGTATCGTCTTTGCGCCTACGCTGATGTATTCCGCTAAAGACGGTCTGGTTAACGATTTCCACCACACCCATTACGGTGCCAGAGCCTTAGGCGGTGCAGCTTTGCTGATGGCAGAAATGACTGCTGTTACCCCTGAAGGCCGCGTAACCCCCGGTTGCGCTGGTTTGTGGAATGACGACCAAACATCTGCTTGGAAAAAAGTCGTAGACCACGTACACAGCTTAGATGCCCGTATTGGTATTCAACTGGGTCATGCGGGTCGTCGTGGTTCTACCCAAGTAGGCTGGGAAAAGGCCAATAAACCTCTAGCATCTGGCAACTGGGATCTGGTCTCGGCTTCTGCCATTGCCTATAACGCGGATAGCGCTACTCCTAGCGCCATCACTGCAGCACAAATGCAAACCATACGTGATGCCTTTGTGTCGGCAACCAAACGCGCTGATGCCGCTGGCTTTGACTGCATTGAGCTACAAGCGGGTCACGGCTACTTGCTGTCCAGTTTTATCTCTCCGCTAACCAATCAGCGCACCGATGAATTTGGTGGCAGCTTAGAAAACCGTCTGCGTTATCCCGTAGAAGTGCTGAAAGCCATGCGCGCTGCACTGTCTACTGACAAACCGTTGATGGTACGCATTTCAGCACACGATTGGGCTGAAGGCGGTATTACCCCAGACGATGCCGTAGAAATTGCTCGCCACTTCAAGGCAGCAGGCGCAGATCTGGTGGATGTGTCCAGTGGTGAAGTCGTTGCTCACCAAAAACCGGTGTATGGCCGTATGTACCAAACACCGTTTGCTGACCGCATCCGTAATGAAGCATCCATCCCTACCATGGCAGTGGGTGCGATTCTTGAAGCAGACCATGCAAACAGCATTATCGCCGCAGGCCGTGCCGATTTATGTGCGCTCTCCCGTGGCTTCCTTGCTAACCCCGCTTGGCCCTTACATGAAGCCGCCAAGCTAGGCTATCAAGACATGCCGTGGCCTGCCCCCTATCAGTGGGGAAAGGACTGGCTTACACGCTAGGAACCCCACACTAAGCAACATGGCAGAAGATCAAAGGAGACAACAATGACACAAGAACGCTATGACGCCTACCGCGAAGATGTAATTGGCCGAGCCAACGTCACTGACACACCAGAACTGGTGGCGTACTACCGCGAACTGGAAAAGTTCGAGACGGGTGCGCTGTGGAACGTGGCCAATAAAATTGAGCCGTGGGAACCTAAGTCTGATTCCGTACCGGTGGTATGGCGCTTTAAAGACCTGCGTGACTACGTACTACGCTCAGTAGACTTGGTTACCCCAGAACAAGCAGGTCGCCGTGTAATTTACCTGAACAACCCTGGCCGCCGCGATTTCGCAGCTGCCGTGGGTTGGCTGTACTCTGGCTTGCAAGTCATGCATCCAGGTGAAGCCGCCTCTGCTCACGCTCACTCATCGTCAGCGCTGCGCTTCATCATGGAAGGCTCTGGTGCTTACACCGTCGTAGATGGCCACAAAATGACACTGGGCGCGAACGACTTCGTCCTCACACCTAATGGCTCATGGCACGAGCACGGTGTTAGCTCAGACGGCACCACCTGCATCTGGCAAGACGGTTTGGACATTCCACTGGTGAATGCACTGGAAGCCGGTTTTTATGCTGTGCACCCAGACTTGCAGCAAGCCGTGACCTTCCCGGTCAACGATGCCACCAATATTTGGGGCGGCCCAGGTCTGAAACCTACCTTGCACGACTGGCAAAAACCGTACTCCCCTTTGCTGAAATACGAATGGGAACCTACGTACGAAGCCTTGCAACGCTACGCCAAAGTATCTGAAGGCAGCCCATTTGATGGCCTGATCATGGATTACTTGAACCCGCTGACAGGCGGCCCTGTGATGGCCACGATGGGTGCCAGCATGCAGATGCTGCTGCCCGGTCAACACACCAAAGCCCACCGCCACACCGGCAGCATCATTTATCACGTCGCCAAAGGTCATGGTCACTCCATCATCAATGGCAAACGCTATGACTGGAATGAGCACGACATTTTCTGCGTGCCGTCATGGATGTTCCACGAGCACGTCAACGGCTCTAACAGTGAAGACGCCTGCTTGTTCTCGTTCCATGATCTACCCACCATGCGTGCACTGAATCTTTATCGTGAAGAAGCCTTGGCCGATAACGGCGGGCATCAACTCATTACTAACTAACACCTTTGCATCACTACATGCTCCATGAAGCATGTTCGTAACTCTGGAGAAGAAAATGCGTCTCGTAACTTACCGCAGTGAACCCGCAGCAGCAGGCCGTTTAGGCGCTATCGTTAACGACTTGGTTGTTGACCTGCACGATTTTGGCGTTGTGACTGGCACCCCACTGCCAGACAACATGCTGGACTTCATCGATATGGGTCCTGCTACAGTCACAGCCGTTTCCCGCTTGCTGAACGAATACAGCGACGACATGCCTGTTGGCATCGCCGTACCGCTGGCTAACGTAAAACTGCTGGCCCCTATTCCTCGTCCACGCAAAAACATCTTTGGTATTGGTTTGAACTACGTAGAGCACGTAGCCGAATCTAGCCGCACATTGGATACCTCCAAAGAACTGCCTAAAGAGCCTGTAATTTTCTCCAAGCCACCAACCACCGTTGTAGGCCCTGGCGACGCTATCGAACACAACAAAAACATCACCCAACAAATGGACTGGGAAGTTGAGTTGGCCGTAATCATGGGTACACGTGCTAAACGAGTCAGCAAAGAAGACGCGCTGAAATACGTGTTTGGCTACAGCGCCATGATTGACGTGAGCGCACGTGACTGCCGTCGTGCTGGTCAGTGGATTTACTCCAAAGGCCAAGACACCTACGCACCATTTGGCCCAGTCATCATTACCGCTGACGAACTGCCAGACCCACACAACATCAACCTGAGCCTGACACTGAATGGCGTGACTAAACAAAGCTCCAACACACGTCACATGCTGTTCAACGTGAACCACCTGATTGCTGACATCAGCGCTGGTATCACACTGGAACCCGGCGACATCATCGCAACAGGTACGCCTGAAGGCGTAGGCGCAGGCCGTAGCCCACAAGAATGGATGTGGCCAGGCGACGTAGTAGAAGCCTACGTAGAACACATCGGTACACTGCGTCACCCTATTGTTGACGTTACGCCCAACAAATAAGGAGTAGTCACATGCTAGATCTTCCAGTGTTTAAGGCTGCTGCCGTACAGACAGCACCTGTATTCCTGAATACGGATGCCACCGTAGAAAAAGCATGCAAGCTGATCCACGAAGCTGCCGATAACGGTGCCCGACTGGTGGCTTTTCCTGAAGTATTTATTTCGGCCTACCCTTACTGGAGCTGGATTCTGAACCCAGTAGACGGTAGCCCGTGGTTTGAAAAACTGGTGAAGTCCGCCATTGAAGTGCCAGGCCCGGAAATCCAGAAAATCGCCGAAGTAGCTCGTCAGCGCAAAGTAAACGTGGTGATTGGCGTTAACGAGCGCAACCCAAACAGCATCGCTACCATCTACAACACGATAGTGACTATCAGCGACGAAGGTCGCCTGTTGGGTCGTCATCGTAAGCTGGTACCTACATGGGCTGAAAAACTGACATGGTCGCCGGGCGATGCATCGTCCTTACGCGTACACAAAACCAGCGTAGGCCCATTGGGTGCGTTGGCCTGCGGTGAGAACACCAACACCTTGGCACGCTTTAGCTTGCTGTCACAAGGTGAACTGGTACACGTGGCTAACTACATTGGTTTGCCTGTGGCGCCTAAAGACTACGACATGGCTGAAGCCATCCGTCTGCGTGCTGCAGCCCACTGTTTTGAAGGCAAAGTGTTTACAGTGATTGCGTGTTCTACGATTTCGGAAGAAATCATCGAACAAATGAGCACCGTACACCCTGACGCTCGTGCTTTGCTGGAACGCAAAAATAGCGCGTTCTCTGGCGTGATCGGGCCTGATGGTCGCACTATAGGCACACCGCTGATTGATGATGACGGTATTGCTTACGGTGAGATTGATTTGTCACGCTGCATACAGCCACGACAAATGCATGACATCACCGGTCACTACAACCGTTTTGACATCTTCAATCTGCAAGTCAACCGACGTTCCTTAAGTGCTGCCACCTTTGTGAACGATGACTTCTGCGCAGCCGAGCTCAACCCGGCACCCGCAGGTCTGGATGAACAACCCGAAAACTAAAGAATGATATGTACCTACCTGCCGTTATTCCAGTAATAGCGGCAGGTACGAGTACAACGAGGAGACACCGGGATGAGTACACAGAACAGCATCAGTCAGCTTGTACAAGCGCTGAATAGCCAACAGGTAAAGGTCATTGACCTCACCCACACACTGAGCGAAAGCTTCCCTGCCCTGCAATTGCCACCTGAGTTTGGCCAAACTGCAGGATTCAGCAAACAAACTATCAGCCAATACAACGAGCAAGGCCCGGCGTGGTATTGGAACAATTTCACCTGTGGTGAGCATACCGGCACACACTTTGATGCACCTGTGCATTGGGTGTCGGGCAAAGATCAACCACAGAACACCGTAGACACCATTCCTGCGCAAAACTTCATACGCCCTGCGGTCGTGATTGATGCATCGGCTGAAGTTGCTGCGAATGAAGACTGGGTACTGACTAGCGACTTCCTTAAAGCATGGGAAGCCAAACATGGCCGTATCCCAGAGCACAGTTGGGTATTCTTACGTACTGACTGGTACAAACGTCTGGCCAAAGACCCTGCCAGCTACGTCAACATGAAAGAAGACGGCCCCCACACACCAGGCCCAAGCCAAGAAGCAGTGGAGTGGATGCTCAAAGAACGTAACGTGCACGGTTTTGGGGTAGAAACCATCAATACCGATGCCGGACAATCTTACGCGTGGCCCATGCCCTTCCCTTGCCACACGCTGATGCACGGCGCCAACCGCTACGGCTTGCAATGCATGCAAAACCTTGATCAGCTACCTCCTACAGGCGCGCTGATTATTTCTGCACCATTGAAGATTGAGGCAGGCTCAGGTAGCCCACTGCGTGTGCTCGCGTTGGTGCCAAACTAAGCGACGTTACGGCTTCCCTTTTGGAATACGGGGATTGTAGTAATGCCTAAACCCTTCGTATCTACGAAGGGGTTTTTATTTGTGATGCTGCAGTCTGAAATACGTTCATTCTGGGATCATCATTTCCCTTTTATGCTCTCAGTCACCAATGGGTATAGCTATTACGCGATAGATACCTCACCCGCACACTTTGGCCACATCGTCATGGGACTAGGGCCGGAGTTCGAGGAGGTAGATGTAGTGGCGGAATCATTTGAGCAATTTCTAGCTCAATTAACGGCTGAAGCCATACTGCCCTGAAGAAAGAGCGTGCGATGAATGCGATGCTCCTTTGTAGCACTAACCTGTCAACATACTCTTAAGCCCACAGAGCTACTACTCGCCAGCAATTGGCTGCCATAGCTAGCTCTGCGAAAAGTATTTTTTAATTTGAGACACCAAATAAAAAAATACTTTCCTCCGTTTCCCCTTCATCGCTTGCCACGGTTTTTAGGGTAGTCGCTATTGAGACTACTGCGTACTTCTGTGACAAATGAAAAAGCATGTTTGCCAATTGCTGAAGGTACCTGGTTAGTCTGAAGGCTGACAATCCCAGTACTCGTTGCCTTGATCAAAACAACCAAGCTGTATTTTCTGATGGTACAGCTGACATTACAGACGCCCCTAAACCCTTGGGTCAATCGGTTAGTCATCCAAAAGAAAGGGCTGTAAACCTCACCACACTCAGACCAATCGGGGGACGGAGAGGAAACTTTTTTGATTTGGTGTCTCAAATCACAAAAAGCTTTCCCGCAGTCCCCCAGCGCGTGCGATGAATGCGATGTTCATTTGTAGCACTTAGCTGCCCTCGCCCCACTCTGCTTCCCCCCTTCCACATCAAGCCAAAAAACCGTCATCTTCCACTAATGGTTTTCCTTTATATTCTTTGGAATATGTTTACTACTAAACTATTAAGCAATAAGAAAATAATTGACCTGACTTCAGGCCATACTGGAAGAGATAAACGATGCCTACATTCGATCTTGTGGTTCGCGACGTACGCCCAGCTTCCGAGCTGATACGAGAAATCTTGTTGGAATCCGCAACCAACTCACCTCTGCCCAGTTTTGATGCTGGTGCGCACTTACAAGTACACATCCCTGGCCTTAACGATCACCGCTGTTACTCGTTGATTGTCACTGCTCCCGACTACAACTGGCAAAACGCCCCCTCCTGTTATCGCTTAGGTGTGCGCCTAGAAGCGGAAAGCCGCGGTGGTTCGGCTTTCATGCACCAGTTGCAAGTAGGTGATGTGATTCAGGTTAAGGGCCCAGTCAATGATTTCCCGGTGCACACTGCTCCGCAAGCTGAACCCGAATATGTGTTGATTGCTGGCGGTATTGGCATTACGCCTATTGCCAGTATGGCGTGTACGTTGCAACAGCAAAACCGCCCTTTCCGCCTGCACTACAGCGCGCGCAGTCAAGCACAGTTGGCCTTTGCCGATAGCTTGCAACAGGCGCTGGGTGACAAGTTGGTGTGCTATGTGAATGACGGCCAACCCTTAGAGTTGAATGCGCTCTTCGACACGCTGAATCCTGAGCAGCATATTTATGTCTGTGGCCCACAATCCATGATTGATGCGGTTATTGAGATTTCCAAAGCACGTAACTGGCCACGCAGCCATGTGCACTTTGAGCTGTTTACGACCGCTACGGCTCAAGCCGGCGACCAACCTTTTGAACTTGAGCTGCGTCAGTCTGGTATGACACTGACGGTGCCTGCCGATAAAACCATCGTAGACGTGCTGGAAGAAGCTGGTCTAGACCCTATGTTTGACTGCAAACGCGGCGAGTGTGGTGTCTGTACTGCCGACGTACTGGAAGGCATTCCCGACCACCGCGACTACTTCCTGAGTGATAACGAGAAAGCCAGCAATAAGGTCATACAGACCTGTATTTCCCGCTGCAAAACACCCAAACTTGTTCTTGATCTGTAATTAGCAGGTGCCATCATGACTACCTATCGCAACAACCCCGACGCCATTCGCCAACTGGTGCGTGATACTGAGGTACACAAAGACCTGTATATCAGCCCGGAAGTGTTCCAACTGGAAATGGAACAGTTATTTGCCAACACGTGGGTTTACGTTGGCCATGCTAGCCAAGTGCCTAACAAGGGCGATTACATCACTACTACTGTAGGTAATGAAGAAGTGGTGATGGTGCGCCATAACGATGACAGCATCAAAGTGCTGTACAACCGCTGTCCGCATAAAGGCGTCAAAGTGGCTGGCGAAAGCTGTGGCAACACTGGTAAGTTTTTCCGTTGCCCCTACCATGCTTGGACTTTCCGCACAGATGGCAAACTTTTAGCTATTCCACTAAAAAAAGGTTACGAGAACACGGGTTTTGAATGCAGCGAAGCCAGCCAAGGCATGGCTCCGGTTGAGAACGTAGAGGTATACCGTGACTTCGTATTCTGTAGATTAAGCCCTGAAGGCGAAAGTTTTGCGGACTTCTTTGGCGAATCCTTAAGCACCATCGACAACATGGTGGACAGATCCCCAGAAGGTAAATTGGAAGTGACCGGTGGCGTGATGCGCTACATGCACAACTGCAACTGGAAAATGCTGGTAGATAACCAGACTGACACCTGTCACCCCATGGTGGCACACGAGTCGTCAGCAGGTACCGCTGTCAAAGTGTGGCAAGAAGCCCCTGAGGGCACACCAAAACCTATGGCAGTTGAACTCTTTGCGCCCTTTATGTCGCCGTATGAGTTCTATGAAAACATGGGCATACGCGTCTGGAAAAACGGTCACGGTCATACCGGGGTCAGCGATTCTATTCACGCTGATTATGCTGACATCAGCGGCTACTGGGATCAGATGGTTGCAGCCTATGGCGAAGATAAAGCCAAAGCTATTTTGGGTGAAGTGCGTCACAACACCATTTACTTCCCCAACATCATGGTTAAAGGCCCAATCCAAACCCTGCGCGTCTTCAAGCCTATTGCCGCCGACAAAACCTTGGTGGAATCGTGGACCTTCCGCTTAGTAGGCGCACCCGACAAGCTGCTGGAACGCACGCTCATGTACAACCGCCTGATCAATGCGCCTACTTCTGTAGTGGGTCATGACGATCTAGAAATGTACGAACGCGCTCAAACCGCGCTGCAAAGTCGTGGCCGCGACTGGATGAACGTAGGGCGTTTGTATGAAGACGGTGAAGAGACTCGCACCAATGTGGTGATTAATGGCACCAGTGAGCTGCAAATGCGCGCACAGTTTCGTGCTTGGCTGAAATACATGGGTCTTTAAACCCTGAATTTCCTGGTTCTTCATTCAAGGAATACGACATGACCCACATTACCTCCCAAGACCTCATTGATTTTGTCTACCAAGAAGCCGACCTGCTGGATCAGCAACAGTACGACGATTGGCTCAAGTTGTTTACTGAAGATGGCTACTACTGGATGCCGCTGGCACACGGCCAAACAGACCCTGTCTTGCATGCGTCGCTGATGTATGAAGACACGCTGTTGCTGCGCATACGTATTGAGCGCCTAGCCGGACAACGTACCTTTTCTCAACAGCCTAAAAGCCGTTGCCACCACCTATTGCAACGCCCCCAAGTCGTGAACTTCGATGCACAGGCTTCCGAGCACTGCGTACGCACCGCCTTTCACTACACCGAAACACGCGGTGACGATCTGCAAATTTACGTAGGCTGGGCCACCCACCACGTGGTTGTAGATCAGGACGGTCAGTTACGCATACGCCTGAAACGCGTTGATCTGCTGAACTGTGACGCCCCCTTCGGCAATATACAGCTGTTCATGTAAGCCCCCTCGGAGCCTAATTACTCATGTCACACACGATTTATTCTGTTTTTCAAAGCACCGCCAAACAATGGCCAAACAACGATTTCATCACTGTTCTACCTGAAACAGCAGAAATCTATGGAATTGACGCTGGCAGTCTTAGCTATACCGAGGCCTTACACCGCATAGACCAGTTGGCAGAGCAATACCAGCAAGCCGGTTACGGCCAAGGCCACCGTATTGGGTTACTGCTGGAAAACCGCCCTGTGTTTCTGCTGCACTGGTTAGCGTTGAACAAATTGGGCGCATCCATTGTGCCCATCAACCCAGATCTGCGCATTGCCGAACTCAGCTACTTGATTCAACACTCGGATATGGTGTTGGCCATTAGCTTGGCCTCTCGCGTGAATGATCTGAACGAAGCTGCTGCACAAAACAACATTGCTCTGCCAGTGATCACGCCAGAGCAACCTTTCCCAGCCGCGAGCATACCTGCTCGTGCAGACGGCCCATTGGGTCTGCACACTGAATGTGCCTTGCTCTACACATCAGGCACCACTGGCTTACCTAAAGGCTGTGTGCTGACCAATGAGTACTTTGACTACGCCGGTGACTGGTACGCCACGGTAGGTGGTCTAGCTCATCTAGAACCCGGCAAAGAGCGTATGTTGACTCCCCTGCCACTGTTCCACATGAACGCCTTGGCCACGTCCACCATGGCCATCATCAAAACTGGCGGTTGCATCATTGTTTTAGATCGTTTCCACCCACGTAGCTGGTGGGATTCCGTCAGACTATCCAAAGCCACCATCGTGCATTACTTAGGCGTGATGCCTGCGATTCTGATGAAGCTGCCCGCAAGCAGCGCAGACACAAACCATTGCGTGCGCTTTGGCTTTGGTGCCGGGGTAGAAAAAACCTTGCACCATCCTTTTGAAACCCGCTTTGGCTTCCCCTTATTAGAAGCCTGGGCCATGACAGAAACCGGCGCTGCCGCGTGCGTTATCGCCAACGAAGAGCCACGTTTCATTGGTACTAGCTGCTTTGGCAAAGAAAGCGACAACGTAGACATTCTTTTGGTGGATGACAACGGCCAGCCCGTACCTAACGGTGTAAACGGTGAGCTGCTGGTACGTCGCGCTGGCCCCAACCCACGTTTTGGCTTCTTCTCTGAATACTGGAAAGACCCTGCTGCCACCGAAGCAGCATGGGCCGATGGCTGGTTTCACACTGGCGATATCGTCATGCGCGATGAACACGGCTACCTGCACTTCATCGACCGCAAACGTAACGTGATTCGTCGCAGTGGCGAAAACATTGCCGCAGTTGAAGTAGAAAACGCTTTGCAGCAACACCCTGCTATTCGCTCTATTGCCGTATCAGCGGTACCGGATTCTATACGGGGTGACGAAGTGATGGCACTTATCATCACCCACGAAGCCCCCACTAACCCAACAGCCTTGGCTGAAGAAATTGTGCAGTGGGCACTGACCCAATTGGCCTACTTCAAAGTGCCTGGCTATGTAGTGTTTGTAGATGCCGTACCGCTTACCTCTACCAACAAAATTCAACGTGGTGAGCTTAAAGCTAAAGCCTTAGCCCTGCTACAAAGCCCCGAGTGCATTGACACTAATCACCTGAAAAAACGTCAGGAGCGCTGATGAGCACTACCCGCCTGCCCTACGATGATGTCGTACTGGCTTGCCCTGTCACCATTGCGTATGAGCGCTTTTCCGAACAAAGCGCACACTACTGGTTAGGCACTGCCTTACGACGTTTACTGGATGATAGTGGGCTGCAAAAAACTCAAGTTGATGGCGTGTGTGTGTCCAGCTTCACGCTGGGTAACGACTCTGCCGTGGGTGTGATGCAGCACTTCCAAATGAGCCCACGCTGGCTGGATCATATCCCTATGGGTGGAGCCAGCGGCGTGGTCGCGTTGCGCCGTGCTGCACGCGCCGTGCAATGCGGTGATGCCAGTATTGTGGCCTGCATTGCTGGCGATACCAACCACCGTGAATCCTTCAAACACACGGTGAGTGCGTTCTCTCGTTTTTCACAAGACGCCGTCTACCCCTATGGTGCCGCAGGCCCCAATGGCAGCTTCGCCTTGCTGACCAACTACTACATGCACCACTATGGCGCTACCCGCGCCGACTTCGGCAAATTGTGCGTCGCCCAACGCGACAACGCATTACGTAACCCAGATGCGTTGATGAAAAAACCGTTGACCCTAGACGATTACCTCAATGCCAGAGTAATTGCCGACCCCATACATCTGTTTGACTGCGTGATGCCTTGCGCGGGTGCAGAGGGCTACTTGGTAATGCGCCGCGAACAAGCCGAAAAATTAGGTCTGCCTTATGTACGTATTTTAGGCAGCATTGAACGGCACAACGCCTTTCACCAAGACCCCGTGCAATACCGCGGTGGGTGGGCAATGGATGTAGACGAGCTCTACAACATGGCTAGTGTCACGCCCAGCGATATAGATTTCTTAGAAACCTATGACGATTACCCCGTCATTAACGTACTGCAATTCGAAGACTTGGGCTTCTGCGCCAAAGGCGAAGGTCCACAGTTCATCCGCGATCACAGCTTCACCATAGATGGCAGCTTCCCCTTTAACACCTCTGGTGGCCAGTTATCCGTAGGCCAAGCAGGTGCTGCGGGTGGTTATTTAGGCCTAGTACAAGCTATACGCCAATTAACGAACACTGCCGGTAGCACGCAAGTAGAAAACGCCCGCATCGGCATGGTGTCTGGCTTTGGCATGATCAATTACGACCGTGGCATTTGTACGGCCGCAACCATTTTGCAGCGAGGATAACCATGACACAGTCTCTTCCTCCCCATGCACGCAGCACAACGGCTCTGCATTTAAATGAGATTGCTAAATCCGGCAGTTTTAGCCTGCAAGTTTGCCAAGAGTGCCACACCGTTCAGTACCCACCTCGCGATGTATGCAGCCATTGCTTAGGCGCTGGATTGTTATGGCAAGCCGTAGACGCTACCGCCACGTTGGTAGCCTGCAGCACACTGCATCACAGCAATGAGCCCTACTTCCAAGCCAAGCTGCCGTGGTACATCGGTACGGCCAAATTAGATTGCGGCCCGGTGGCCATCGTGAACTTGCCGGCGTCGCTGCCTCTAGGCCAACGCCTGCGCTTAGCGCTGGAATTAGACGCCTCGCAAAGCGCTGTACTCAACGCCACCCCTATTTGATAGCCCTATTTCGTCGCGGAACTCTTATGACTACTCCCCATACCGTTATTGTGACCGGCGGCAGCGCTGGTATTGGCGCTGATCTGTGTAAGCACTACTTGGCCCTAGGCTACACCGTTATCTCTATGGCACGTAAAGCACCGGACTGGAGCCATGAAAGACTGGTATCAGTGCAAGTGGATTTGTTAGATAGCCAAGCCACCCAACAAGCCATTGAGCAGATCACAGCCCAGTATGACGTCAGCCACTTCATACATAATGCGGGCGTCATCTGGCCTAACCTGCTGGAAAACGTCAGCCTAGAAGAACTGCAAGGGCTCACACAAATTCACTTAGGCTCAGCCATACAAATCATGCAGGCCATTTTGCCATCCATGCGTGCTAAGCGATTTGGGCGCGTGGTGCTGATGTCATCACGCGGTGCCTTGGGCTTGCAAACCCGTACCGCATACGCTGCCACCAAAGCCGGCATGATGGGCATGGCCAGAACCTGGGCGCTGGAATTTGCAGACCAAGGTATCACCGTCAACGTAGTTGCCCCCGGCCCTATCCAAACCCCTATGTTCTATGACGTGGTGCCTGCAGGCAGCGAACGCGAACAAAATATTGCCGCTGGAATCCCCGTAAAACGCCTAGGCAGAGTGGACGACATTACCCGTGCTGTGCAGTTTTTCTCTGACCCTGAAAACAGCTTTGTGACCGGTCAAACCCTGTATGTTTGTGGTGGCGCGAGTATCGGCACTCTGACCATCTAGGGTTATTTCCTATTCACATGAATTTGTTTACCTATAAACTATATTTTTATAAATATTATATAAGGGGATGATAAACCCCTTAGAGATTGCCAAACCCAGTCCACAACGGAGACAACATGGACAACGAATTAGAGGGTATGCAAGTCAAACACTCCCCTAAAGGGCCGCTACGTATGGCTGAGCGTCTACTGAATGGGGTGTGCGTCATAATCCTGACATTGATGGTGATGGTCACCACCCTTGATGTTCTAGGCCGCTATGTTTTTCATGCACCTATACATGGTGCTTACGAAAGCAACGAGTTCTTATTAGCCATTCTGATCTTTTCAGCATTGCCCCACGTCACTTTGCACAATCAGCACTTAACGGTTAGTTTGCTGGATTCCGTGCTAAGCAAACGCGCCAAACAGTTCCAGCGCATGATCATTGCTCTGATCTCTGGCGGCGGGCTCGCTATTTTGAGCTACTTCCTCTGGCTACATGCCATGCAGCTTGCCGACTATGGTGACCGCAGTAACGCCTTAGATATTCCCATTGCCCCTGTTGCGTACCTTATTTCGGTACTGACAGGCCTTGCGTCACTTGCTGCCTTGTCGCAACTGTTCACCCGCCACCGCCAACCCTGACCCACCGGACTCCATCATGCTTATTTCCTTGCTTGGACTGATCATCCTGCTGATCAGCCTGTTTGTTGGCCTACCTATCGCTTGGGGGATGCTGCTGGTAGGGACGCTGGGTTTCAGCTTCTATACCGACTTTGAAGCCGCCTACACCATGGCCGCCCAAACGGCGTTTGACACTGGCTTAAGCTACAGCTTTACCGTGCTGCCGCTGTTTGTACTGATGGGTAATCTAGTGAATGCATCCGGCTTATCCCGCGACATGTATACCGCTGCTAATGCCTTTATCGGTCACCTACGTGGCGGCTTGGCAATGGCGACTATCTTGGCCTGTGGTGCCTTTAGTACGCTGTGTGGTTCCAGTATGGCAACAACTGCGGCCATGAGCCGTGTGGCCATGCCCAATATGCGTAAATTCAACTACGACGACAGACTGGCTGCTGGCAGTATTGCCGCTGGCGGTACGTTGGGCGTGCTGATTCCTCCAAGCGTGATTATGGTGGTGTACGGCATTCTGACCGAAACCGACATTGGTAAACTGTTTGCTGCTGGTGTGATCCCTGGTGCCTTAGCCATTTTGATGTACTTGCTGACTGTACTGGTTTTGACAGTCATCAATCCCAAACTGGGTATGCCGGGTGCTCGCAGCACATGGAAAGAACGTCTGCATTCCATTAAAGGTATTTTCACCATCACAGTGCTGTTTTTGGTGATTATGGGCGGTATCTATGGCGGTATCTTCACCCCTACCGAAGCCGCTGGTATTGGTGCCTTCTGTACCTTCTTGATCACCCTAAAACGGCGCGGTTGGAAGCCTAAGCTGTACCTCACCGTGTTGCTGGAAGCATCACACACTACTGCTGTAATGTTTGCACTGGTAATTGGTGCCTTGGTGTTCAACAACTTCCTGACCGTTGCTGGTCTACCTAACCACCTGCTGGGCTTTATTAACGGCCTAGATGTATCGCCACTGACCGTCATCTTTATTATCTGCCTGATCTACTTGGTACTGGGTTGCTTCTTAGAAACCATGTCTATGGTGATGCTCACCGTGCCTATTTTCTACCCTATCGTTAGCTCCTTGGGCTTCGATTTGGTGTGGTTCGGGATCATCGTGGTGGTGGCGGCTGAAATCAGTCTGATTGCCCCCCCGCTAGGCCTGAACATTTTCATGATCAAAAACGTCATGCCAGAGCTTCCATTACGCACCATTTTCTACGGTACAGCCCCGTTTGTTCTCACCGACATTCTGCGCATGGTGCTGTTGATCTTGTTGCCAGGTATGGTGCTGCTCATTCCTAACAGTATGTAGTCCCTCTTCGTCACCAAGGAGATCACTATGAAATTGCTGCACACACTAGGACTGTATGTTGGCCTTGGCTTTGGTGCCTTAGCGGCTACATCTACAGCTTCTGCCGAGCAACAAGTACTGCGTTTTTCTAACTGGCAAGCACCTACACATTTCATCACCACCGACATGCTGATACCGTGGGGGCAAGAAGTAGAAGAAGCCACCAATGGCCGTGTAAAGATCGAGTTCATTAACCCTCTAGGCAAACCGCAAGCGCACGTGGACTTGGTGCGTAACGGCATTGCTGATCTGGGCATGTCGGTGCACAGCTACACCGCTAGCCGTTTTCCTATGGTGGAGTTCGCCGAACTGCCGTTTACCACTGAAGACAGCGGCATTAACTCAGTGGCATATTGGGATACCTACCAACAGTTCATGCTGGATCAAAACGAACACCGTGGCCTGAAACTACTGGGTGCATGGACTAGCCCTGCTTCGGTCATTCTGCTCACCCAAGATAACGTTACTAGCTTGGATGACCTAAAAGGCCTAAAGCTGCGCTCCCCTAGCCCTTTGTTTGATGCCATCACCAAAGAACTGGGTGCTACCCCTATTACGGCTCCCGCTTCTGAAGCCTATGAAATGCTCTCCAGAGGGGTGATTGACGGCATGTATTTCCAACATGACCAGATCGACAACTTCAAGCTGGACAGACTGGTGAAATCGGTAGTTGTAGCACCCGGTGGTTTTGGTAAAACCAGCCAATTCTTGTTCATGAACCCACGCAAGTGGGACAGTCTCAGCCCCGAAGACCAAGCCGCTATTTTGTCTGTGTCTGAGCGTCATATGGCCAAAGCCTTTGGTGAAAAATGGAACAAATCCGAGCAAGACGCCATACAAAAACACGCATCACAAGGCTTAATCACCTATCGCGTTGAAGGCGAGGCTCTGGATCAATTACATCAAAGACTGGCATTTATCGAGTCCGACTGGATAGAAACTGCCAATAAAAAAGGCATTGATGGTCAAGCCGTGCTCGACCATTACCGCGCACAAATCGCTGCACTCAACACTCAACCCTAATCCGGAGTACACATGAAACTATTACAAAAACTAGGGCTCTGTATGGGCCTGAGCCTAAGCGCCATTGGCCTTTCCAGCAATGCTCATGCTGAAACACAAGTACTGCGCTTTTCCAACTGGCTGCCCCCAGCACACTACATCGTTACAGAGATGCTAGAGCCATGGGCAGAGAAAGTTTCTGAAGTCACCGAAGGCCGCGTCAAAATCGAATTCATCAACCCATTGGGCAAACCACAGGCGCACTTGGATTTGGTGCGTAATGGTATTGCTGACATGGGGATGTCGGTACACAGCTATACCGCTAGCCGTTTCCCAATGATTGAGTTTGCGGAAATGCCCTTCACCACCGACAACGGTGAAATTAACTCGGTGGCTTACTGGAATACTTACAGCCAGTTCATGCTGGGTGCCAACGAGCACCGTGGCGTCAAACTAATGGGCTTGTGGACTAGCCCTGCCACCGTGATCTTCACCACCAAACCAGAAGTTAGCACCGTTTCTGACCTGTCAGGTTTGAAACTGCGCTCCCCTAGCCCACTATTTGATGCCATCGGCAAAGCCATGGGCGTTGTGACGCTGAACGCACCCGCTTCCGAGAGCTACGAAATGCTGTCGCGTGGCGTGATTGATGGCTTGTTCTTCCAGTACGACCAGATCGAGAACTTCAAGTTAGACAAACTGATCAAAAGCGCTGTAGCCGTACCTGGTGGTTTGGGTAAAAGTAGTCAGTTTATGTTCATGAACGAACGTAAATGGCAGTCATTAAGCGAAGCCGACCGTGCTGCCATTGAACAGATCTCTGGTGAGTACATTGCGCGTGACTTTGGTGGTAAATGGCAAGCATCTGAAGATGCCGCGATCAAAACGCTGACCGATGCTGGCTTGAAAACCTACACAGTTGAAGGCGAACAATTGGCCCAGTTGCGTAGCGAGTTGTCTTTCATCGAAACAGACTGGATTGCTGCTGCCGAGAAGAAAGGTATTGATGGCAAAGCCGTACTAGAGTTCTACCGCGCTCAAATCGAAACTCTGAGCAACCAATAAGTTTTTATAGTTCCTGCGTTAGCCGACAACCGTTTTGGTTGTCGGTTTTTTTTGGCCATTTTGTGAAGCAGCATTTATCACACATGCGGCAAGGCTGCTGACAAGGCAGATACGTAGCGCCATCAGCTTTTAATCTTGCCCGTGAAAAGCTTCCCACGCAGCCGCTTCTAATTCGCCACACTCTGAGATGAGATTGCCACTTTCATCATGAAGCGTATACGTTTGTTGCTCCCCGTCACCTATGCTTCCCGCACCATCAAGCCCTAGTAGTAAGGTATACATCGTATCTTTCAGTGCAGAATCTAAAATCTCGCGTAGCTGCTCGTTCTGTATAGACGTAAGGCCTAGCGCTTGGATCTTCGCCGCTACATCAGAGCTGTCATGAGGGTTCATGAATGAAGCTAACAGTTCTGATTTCAGGCTAATCCAATTATCGACAAACTGTTTAGCGTTCATAGTTAAGTCCTTCGTTTGTATATGCAAGTTGCCTACCCTAAACAGTAGAGCCCATACTGATGCGATAAGCTTATCGCCAACGTGCCTTACGCCACGCCTCTTGCGCAGCCAGGTTTAAAAACGTCCATGCTACAAAGCGGCTTTTCTTTTGTCCTTGAGCCATTTCCACGGTCTTTACCGTAAACGCATTCGCCTTTCGTAAGGCATGCAATATGCCGGGCAAATTAGATTCTTTGGATATCAAGGTACTGAACCAAAACACTTGCCTGCTTACGGCCCTACTCTCTTCTATCATGAGACGTATAAAGGCCGCTTCACCGCCTTCGTACCACAATTCCGTACCCTGCCCACCAAAATTCAGCACGGTATTGTTTTGCTTTGGTGTCGCCTTGCCTAAGCCACGCCATTTTCGAGTAGAGCCACTTAGCGCTTCTGCCCGTGACGCATGAAATGGAGGGTTGCACAACGTTAGGTCAAAGTAGTCATTTATACTGAACACGCCTTTGAAAATATGCTTCTGCGACTTTTGCTGGCGTAATGTGATAGCTGTAGCTAAGCCCTTATTCGCATTAATAGTAGTTCGTGCCGCTGTCAGTGCATTCGCATCAATGTCTGAGCCTACAAACTGCCAGCCATATTCGGCATGCCCTATTAAGGGATAAATCGTGTTTGCGCCCACACCAATATCCAAAGCTCGTACTGCAGCGCCTTGCGGAATCACACCCTTATTACTGCTTGCCAACAAATCAGCCAGATAGTGCACGTAGTCCGCACGGCCAGGTATAGGCGGGCAAAGGTAATTTGCAGGAATATCCCAGTGCTCTATACCGTAAAAGGACTTCAACAAAGCACGGTTCAACGCTTTCACGGCCTTAGGATTAGCGAAATCCATGCTTTTATCGCCATGCGGGTTCAAAGCTACGAAAGCAGCCAGGTCTGGCGTGTCTTTGATCAGCGCATCGAAGTCGTAACGACCTTGATGGCGGTTACGTGTATGCAGCAAAGCCGCCGTTTTGCTAGGTGTTGAGGGTGTAGAAATGGGATTACCTGACTTTGGAGATGACATCGTGTTTCAACAGGAACCCTTATCGGTTTTCAGAGTTCGTTATGGTAAGTAGGGATATATGGCGGACATTATAGAATTCATTTATGTTTTGGTTGCTGTTGACTCATCACTGATGCGCAGAGTGCCAGACAAGAGGGGCAATGAGTTACAGTGAGGCAGTATTCAACGCACTGACAGCAGGTACTTCAACCCTCGAGTGAAGCCTCGTGGCGCGACGCTCAAATGATCTTCATCGTTCAAGACCTCTGACTCTAGTTTCAAGCCAGGGTACTTTCTGCTCAGCAGTGCTGCTTCCAATGCGCGGTTGTCGGCAACCATATCCACCGTCTGGTTGTAGCGTCGATCGCCTTTGCGCAGCGCCTCATAAGCACCGACATAAAGGTAGACATTCGCTCTCAGGTCTTGATTCTGCTCGGCGTAGCTCGCCTCTAACTTAAGGGCATATCGCTTGTCGTACCAAAGAGAAGGACTGCCTAGGATATAGTCGCTGAACAAGCTAGGATCAGTGAAAAGCACCTGCACTCCAAGTAGTGCACCATAGGAGTGGCCCAGAAAGATTGCTTTCGCAGGGTCTGCACGATACTGAGCGTTGATGAAGGGCTTTACCTGATCGCGCAGATACTGTTGATAGGCGCTAGCCTGACCATGTATAGAATTGGGTGCCGCTGTACTTGGGCCGTTTGGTGTAGGTGTGTAATCACGCTGGCGGCTGACAACGCCGTCCTCACCCTTTGCGTAAGATAAGCCGACGAGAATAAACTCCTCAATCTTCGGGCCTTCCACATTCAGGCGGCGCCCTAGCTGCTTAATAATCGGAAAGGCGTAGTCTGCGTCCGTCACATACACTACTGGATAGTGTCGCTGCGGCTGCGTGGCGTAGGACGGTGGCAAGGCAACGAAGACTTGATAACCACGATTAGAAACAGGATCTGGCACGTCCCATACCTCGCTATCAGCGATTTCGTAGGGGTGCCCTTCACCAGATTGCACCTTTGGTGCCGATGAAGACTGTCCATGCGCGGGAGCGATAAAGGCGCCGAGGCTGGTCAATAGAACGATCAATACGGCAGGTAAAATACGTTGATGCATAGGGTTTCTTTGTCGATGAGGGCTGAAGCGATTGCGCAGCAGAATAGCAGATACTACTAAACCGTGGGCCGTTGCGAAATATCTGAGCCTACAAGCTGCCAAATAATGCACGTAGTCCGCACGATCTCGGATAGGCGGACACAGATAATTCGCAGGAATATCCCACTGCTCTATACCGTAGAAAGATTTTAACAACACGCGCCTTACGCCAAGCCTAGCCCCCTAGTGCTGGGGTTTTCCCTTGAAATCTAAAGTAATTTCGCTAAGTGGATAGTGCTTGCGGAAAGCGGCTAGACCACGCTTTCTCCCCCACCCTACCATCTGTCTCACCCACAATCACAATAACAGTGGAGACAGTTCCTCATGTTAAAAAACACCCTAGTGCGTCTTTCCTGTGGCGCAGCGGTACTCATCAGCCATAGCGCTGTTGCCATTGAAGGTAATGGCTTGCCTGTCTACCCAGACGGGCTTGAAAACTACCTTTCAGGTGCTTTGCCTGGCCCCGGCGTCCACCTTCTGATGTATGCCGGTTCTCTTAGCTACAACTCAGTACGCGATAAACACGGCGATAAGCTGCCCATTCAAGATTTCAGCGTTGACGTCAATATGGTGGCGCCGCGTGTGGTTTGGGTAACTTCCGCTGAAGTGGCAGGCGGCCAATTGGCGTTTCATGCTCTGTTTCCTCTACTCACGGTTAAAGAAGAGGCTTTCGGCCAAAGTAAGCGCCGCACCGGTCTGGGCGATATCGCCTTTGGTCCTGCGCTGGGCTATCACTTTAGTGAAAGCGCCCACGCTGTTGTGGGGGTGGATTTTGTGGCACCTACGGGCTACTACCGCCAAGACGCGATGGCTAATTTGGGTCGCAATTACTGGACTATTCAACCGGCGGCTGCATTCACCTATATGCAACCCAGCGGGATTAATGCCGACCTGAAGGTGATGGTGGATTTTAACTTCCGCAATAACGACACCCGCACGCGCACAGGTAATGCCATCCACGCTGATTACGCGCTGGGCTATGGCTTTGGTAACGGTTTCGTAGCTGGTATTGGTGGTTATGCCTACCAACAAATTGCCAGCGATTCTGGCCCACGCTCTGGCGATGGCCGAGCTCGTGCGTTCAGCATTGGCCCCTCTCTGCGTTACGCCAATGCCAGTGGCTGGTTATTTACCGCCAAGTGGCAGCAAGACTTCGGCGTGCGTAGCCGCCCTAAAGGTCACCAGCTCATGCTGAAAGCCGCCATTCCTTTTTAATGTATTCGCAGCAAGGAGACTGATATGAAGGGTCTACAAGACAAGGTGTTTATCATCACGGGCGGTGCCACGTTGATTGGTACGGGTGTAGTCAACGTTCTGACCAGCTATGGTGCGCGCGTTGCTATCTTTGATATTGATGAGGCGGGTGGCAAGATTGCCGCTGGTAACGATCCCAAACGCTGCCGATTCTGGCGTACTGATATTACCGATGACGCCGCGATCAGCCGCAATATTGCTGCCGTTAATGCCCACTTTGGGCGTGTAGATGGGTTGGTGAATTTGGCCTGCTCCTACTTGGATGAGGGCATGAATTCCCCCCGCAAAGACTGGCAGCAAGCCTTAGATATTAACGTGATCAGCACGGTTGCCATGAGCAAGGCAGTACGCCCTTATCTGCAAGAGCAACAGGGTGGCGCGATTGTGAATTTCACATCCATTTCTTCATCCATTGCGCAAACTGGCCGCTGGCTCTACCCGGTATCCAAAGCTGCTATTGTGCAGCTCACCCGTAGTCTTGCCATGGATTTCGCCCCGGATCACATACGGGTGAATTCTGTGTCCCCAGGCTGGACATGGTCCAAGGTGATGCACTCCTTAACAAACGGCAACCGCTACAAAACCGACAAGGTTGCCGCACCTTTCCATTTATTGGGCCGCGTAGGCAACCCCGAAGAAGTAGGCGAAGTGGTGGCATTTTTATTGTCTGACTGTGCCAGCTTTGTCACCGGAGCCGACTACGCCGTGGACGGCGGCTATTCCGCCATGGGACCGGAACAAAACATTCCCGCCATTCCAAAACTTGCCCAATAACGCACTTTTATCAGAATAATTAGGAGACTCTTATGCGTAAAGTTGCCATTATCGGTGGTGGTCAGGCTGGTATGCCCGTGGCCTTTGGCCTGTTAGACAAAGGCTATGACGTTGCCCTGTACACCAACCGCACGCCAGATCAAATTCGCCAAGGGCGTGTGATGTCTAGCCAGTGTATGTTCCCCCATGCGCTAGATGTAGAACGACGCTTAGGTATTAACTACTGGGATGACGAATGCCCTCCTGTAGAAGGTATTGGCTTTGCTCTCCCCAACCCCGACAAACCCGACACCAAACTGCTGGACTGGGCCAGCCGCATTGAGCGCCCAGCTCAGGCTACCGACCAGCGTTTAAAAATGCCGGTATGGCTGGAAGAATTTGAGAAACGCGGCGGGCGTTTGATCATGGAAGATGTAGGCGTAGCCGAATTAGAACGTATCGCTGAAGAATATGAGCTCACCATTTTGGCCGCAGGCAAAGGCGAAGTAGTACGTCTGTTTGAACGTGATGCAGAGCGCTCTCCTTTCGACAAACCGCAACGCGCCTTAGCCCTGACGTATGTGCACGGTTTAGAGCCCATGCCTGAGTTCTCACGCGTGTCCTTTAACTTCATCCCCGGTGTGGGCGAATACTTTGTATTCCCATCACTCACCTTGTCTGGCCCCTGCGACATCATGGTGTTTGAGGGCATTCCAGGCGGCCCCTTAGACCGCTTCCGCGACACCACCTCGCCACAAGAGCATTTAGAACGCAGCGTGTCTTTCTTGCAGGAATTTTTGCCATGGGAAGGCGATCGCTGTCGCAACGTAGAGCTTACCGATGACCAAGGTTACTTGGCTGGTAGCTTCCCTCCCACAATACGTAAGCCAGTATTGACGCTGCCATCAGGGCGCATCGTGCTGGGCATGGGTGACGCTGTAGTGGTGAACGACCCTATTACAGGCCAAGGCTCTAACAATGCGGCACGTGCAGCACAAGTGTATTTAGACAGCATTTTAGCCCGTGGCGAACAAGCCTTTGATAGGCAATGGATGCAGCACACCTTTGATACCTACTGGGATTACGCCAGCAAAGTTGTGGCCTGGACCAACTCTATGTTGTTGCCGCCTACCGAGTCCGCTCTAGCCTTGCTGGGAAATGCCGCCGGTTCACCGCGTTTAGCTAACTTCCTAGCTAATGCCTTTAATAACCCCACCACGCTGTTCCCGGCTTGGACAGATCTGCCCTCCGCACAAGGACTGATCGCCAAACTGGCAGAAGAGCAGACTACGGCTGCCTAAGCGTACAGGAGAGATTGCCATGTCCACACAGGCTGAACTTGTTCAGGAAACGGTCACCTTTGATAGCCGTACCTTCAGGCAGGCGCTGGGGCACTTTCCTACGGGAGTTGCCATTGTCACCACGCGCAGCCCCGAAGGACGGCCTGTAGGCCTGACCATCAACTCCTTTGCCTCTCTGTCGCTAGACCCTCCGTTGGTGTTGTGGAGTTTGGTGAAGCATTCACCTAGCCTCGCCTTTTTTCAGGACTGCAAACATTTTGCTATTCATGTGATTAGTCAGAACCAAGTAGAAGCCGCGCTGGGTTTTGCCAACTCGCGGTTGGAAGACAAATTTTCGTTAGTTAGCCACTACAGTTGTGATGAGGGGATTCCCGTAATTGATGACTGTTTAGCGACCTTTATCTGCGAAAATCATAAACAACACGATGGGGGGGACCACACGCTGTTTATTGGCAAAGTCATTCGTCACGACACGGTCCCTAATCAAGCACCAGCGGTATTTCACCGTGGTAGCTTCACCCATCTACAACAACAATCAGGAGACTAATTCATGCCACAACATCAGGATGTGGTGGTGGTAGGTAGCGGCATCAACTCCTTATGTTGTGCCGCCCTACTCGCCTGTAGAGGGTTAACGGTAACGGTACTGGAGCGCAACCCCGTCGCGGGCGGCTGCATTCGCACCGAGGAGCTCTTCCCCGGCTTTACCCACGATGTGTTTTCCAGTTGGTACCCCCTGTTTGTAGGGGGTGCCGCCTACGCCGAGCTCGCGCAACCGCTGGCCGATGCCGGGCTGCGTTTTGTATCGGGCGACTACAGTACGGGACTAGCTACGCCACATGGTACGGGCATTGCCTTACGCCAAGACATGGAAGACAGCGTACAGCGTTTAAATGCCATTTCCCCGGGGGATGGAGACGCCATAGGCCAAGCGGCAGCGCAGATTTTCGGCAATGATGCGGCGTTGGTCTTTGGGCTAATGGGTAACGACCCCTACAGTTGGAAAACCAGCAAGCTGCTGTTCTCGTCATGGTGTCAACGTGGCCTTGATGGCATGCTGCACTTTGCGTCCGACTCCTTAGAGAATTTTAGGCGCTGGGCAGAATATGCCCTGCAAAACGACCTTAGCCGCGCCTTAATTGCGCCGTGGGTACTGCACAGTGGCTTAGGCCCTGATGAGGCAGCCTCCTCACTGATAGGTAAACTGACTTTTGCTGCCGTTGTCGCGGGTGGCATGCCCGTCGTAGAAGGTGGCAGCTATAAGTTAGTGGAAGCCTTTATACGCGTTATTGAAGAACGTGGTGGCCACGTGCTCACCGGTCAACACGTAGACGAAGTCGTAGTCAAAAATGGCAAGGCTATAGGTGTGCGCACAGCTACCCAAGAGCGTTTCATGGCAAACAAAGCCGTGGTCTGCAACGTTACGCCTAACCAACTGTACGAAAAACTACTGCCTACGGCCGGCCCTGAGTATCAACAAATGGCCAAGCGCTATAGATACGGGCGTGGTGGCATGCAAATACACTTTGCGTTGAAAGAACGCCCCCACTGGCTAAACCCTGAGCTGCTCAACGTACCCATGGTGCACGTCACGGAAAGCATGGAGCAAGTGTGTGCATCAGTGGTGGAGGCCAATAATGGATGGTTGCCTGCCAAGCCCACCTTGGCAGTAGGCCAGCCATTGGCTGTAGACCCTAGCCGTGCCCCCGAAGGCAGCTGGATACTGTGGGTGCAAATGCAAGACATGCCCTCTACGGTTAAGGCAGACGTCGCCAATGAGCTACCTATTCCTGCAGACGGCCGCTGGAACGATACGTTGTGTGATGGCATGATAGAACGCGTCAGACAACGCCTAGAAACTGTTATGCCCGGTTTTAGCCAGCATATTATCGGTAGCAAAGCCTATAGCCCGGCTGATTTAGAAGCGTGGAATATGAACTTGGTAGGTGGCGATCCGTATTCAGGCGTGTGTTCGCCAGATCAGTTTTTCTTTATGCGCCCCTTTGCGGGTAACGCCAAAACGCGTACTGGCCGCACCCCTATTCCTAATCTGTTTCAGATTGGTGCCTCGGTGCACCCTGGCCCTGGATTAGGTGGGCAGTCTGGCTACTTAGCCGCACAGCGTATCTGTAAAAAGTAGTGATAGCGCCTAGACGGGGTTCTGCCGCAACCGCTGCAGACTCTGGCTAGGCGTTTCGCCAAATCGGTCTTTGTAGGCAGCACTAAAACGCCCTAAGTGGGCAAAGCCCCAGCGCATCGCAATATCTGCCACCGAGCATTCCAACGAATCACCGTGCGTGAGTAAATCAGCTCGTACGCGCTCTAAGCGCAATTGCCGCAGATACTGCATGGGGCTGACGCCACAATGTTCTTTAAATGCCACCTGTAACGTACGCACACTTACCTGTGCCTGAGCCGCCAACAGCGCTAAGTTGATGGGCTGGTCTATGTGCTCATGCAGGTAATTTTCTACTTGTTTAATGTGCCTAGGCAAAATACTGCTGCGTAAGCGATTTAGCCCTGATTGCAATACCGGTGGGTGTTCACCCAACAAGGTAGTCACTACCAATTGCTCTATCTGCCTGATCAATAACGGGGAACGCTGCATGGAGAGCGAATTGCGGGCACAGTCTACTAAGTAACGCAACATCAACTGCCAGCTAACCGAGCGGTGGCATTCAAACTTGGTCGGAAAATGCACCCCGTTCACCATGGGGTCCATACCCATGTCTTGCGCGGTTTGCTCTAACAACAAGCGGTCTACCTTGATCATGATTTGCTCGTTGCTGGCTTGCCAGTTCATGTCTATTTCAGCGTTTGGGCTTAATACCGATGCCACCCCCGGCATGGACTCTACTTCTTCTGCCCCACAACGTACCGTTGCCTGACCATATTGCGGAATCTGTATGAGGTAATAGTCCACCAAGTCATCTGGCTGTATGCGCACATGCGCCCCATAGCCCAGCCGTATCACATCCACCTGACCAAAGTTGGCTTGGCGTATACAGGACTGCAAGGAACTTGCCTTTAAGAGGCTAAGTTTATGTGGCGTCAACATACTACTGATCATTGTTTTCACCTGATCAGCATCCGTAGACATAACGTTTTCCCAAGAAACAGAATCATTGCTCATGGCAGATACTCGGAAAACAAGTTAACAAAAACCCGAAAGGATTAACAGAATGCGTTTTTTCTAGGTTGGCAGCCAATATAGTTTAGTTATAAAGTATATTGAACCCTATACGTATATTCCCCAACAACTATCTACCCGTTAGTGCTTAGGAGACAAGATTGACCATGCAGCACAATTACCATACCTACGAACCCTGCCAAGGCCACGGTTTACGCTACGACCCCATCAGCGCCATTGTGGGCCCACGTGTGATTGGCTGGATTGGTACACAGAATGCCCAAGGCGAAACCAACTTAGCGCCTTATAGCTTCTGTAATATTTTTAATTACCGCCCGCCCATCATTGCGTTTTCTAGTGTGGGCTACAAAGATAGCGTGCGCAATGCCATTGAAACGGGCGTATTTACGTGGAATCTGGCCACCCGTCCGCTTGCCGTACCCATGAACCTCAGTAGCCTAGAGCAGCCCGTAAACGAGTTCGAACTCAGCAAGCTCACGCCTGTGCCGGGCCAGATGATTGCTGCGCCGCGCGTAGGCGAAAGCCCAGTCTCGTTAGAGTGCCGTGTCACGCAGCACTTCCCCTTACAAAAACTGGACGGGCAAAGCGATACCTGGATGGTCTTAGGCGAAGTGGTGGCCGTACATATCTCGCCCACCCTCATTAAAGATGGTGTGTATCACACCGCTGCGGCGCAACCTATCTTACGTGGTGGTGGTCCAGGTGACTTCTTTGAAGTCTCTGACGACACGCTATTTGATATGCGTAGACCCACCTAATTTCACCCTGTTTCCGTTTACTCCCAAGGCACTAGCGCAAACCCCTAGATGCCTTTTTTTTATTTCATCATTAATATATTTAGTATTAAAAATATGAAAACAAATACATTAAAAATGATCATTACAAGGAACGGAGACAACCATCATGATCAAACGCACACTGCTGGGTGCCGCCCTACTGTCATGTACCTTCTTTAGCGTTCAAGCTGAAGAAGTCACCCTAAAAGCCGTTAGTGCTTTTAACACCGACACCTTCTTTACCGACCGCTTCAAAGTCTTCGTAGATAAGGTAAATGAAGACGGTAAAGGGCTAGTACAAATCCAGTTTATGGGGGGCCCCGAAGCCATTCCCACGTTTGAAGTCGGTAATGCCGTGCGGGCGGGCGTGGTTGATCTGGCCAACAGCTCTGCCGTGTTTCATGCCAACTTGGTGCCCGAAGCCTTAGCCATGACGTTAACCGACCGCTCCATTCAAGAGCTGCGCGCCAATGGCGGCCATGCGCTGATGGACAAACTGCACCAAGACAAAGCCAACATGCTGTGGCTGGCCCGTGTTACCGATGGCCTGCAATACCATATCTACACCAACAAACCTGTTACCCAAGCCAGCGATTTGAAGAAAATGAAGCTGCGCAGTGTACCTACGTATTTGGCTTTCTTCCAAGCGTTAGGTGCATCAGCCTTGCAAGTACCTCCCGGCGAGGTCTACACAGCGCTTGAGCGTGGCGTTGTCGATGGCTACGGCTGGCCTTCTGTGGGTGTACTAGACCTAGGCTGGCAAGAGAAAACCAAATACCGCGTAGACCCAGGCTTCTACAACGTAGAGGTCAGCTTGTTCATGAATAAAAACAGCTGGAACAAGCTGGATGATGCACAAAAAGCCTTCCTAAAAGAAAAAATCGACTGGGTAGAGTCCTTAAACCAAGAAGACTTGCAACGTGCTGAACAAGAAAAAGCACGTCAGGCCGAAGCTGGCGTAGAAACCATTACGCTGTCTGACGAAGCCGGCCAAGAGCTACGTGCCATTGCTTACCAAGCAGGTTGGGACGGTATTGCTAAAACCAGCCCTACTCATGTGGCTGAACTGAAAGCACTGTTCGGCGACGACGCACCTTAATTCGCCCTCCTGCCAGATCGATACGCATCGGTCTGGCCACCCTCTTTTTTGCCTTCTCATTATGACAACAGCCTCTACTTCTCGTGTAGGCGTGCTGGAGCACGGCTATAAATTCATCATGTCGGCCTGCGGCGCACTTGCTGCCATTATCTTTGGGCTCATGAGCCTGCTGATTGGTTTTGATGTGATTCTGCGCAACCTAGGCTACGACTGGATTCCTTCCAGCGTAGAACTGTCCGAATACATGCTGATGATTGCTACCTTTGCCGGTGCGCCTTGGCTTTTGCACCATAACGGACACATACGCGTGGACGTGATCGTCAATAAGCTTCCTGCTGCATTTGCACGCCAATTAGAGGTGCTTTGCAACCTCATCGGTATTGTGGTCTGTGCCACCTTAACCTGGCAGTCCTACATCATCGCACTCGACAACGCGACTACGGGCACGCTGGTATTTAAAGAATTGGTATTTCCTGAATGGTGGCTCAATCTGCCGCTGCTGATTGCTAGCCTGCTGCTCACCATCGAATTCTGCCGCCGCTTGCGCCAGTCTATTCATCACCTGCGTCATCAAGGAAACTAACCATGGATTGGCCACTTGCATTGGGACTGATGCTAGGTTCCCTGTTTTTCTTCATGGCGGTAGGCATGCCCGTGGTATTTGCCTTCTTAGCCGTCAACCTTATCGGCGCTTGGGTGTTTTTAGGCGGTGAAATAGGCTTAGGCCAATGGGTACGCAACACCAACTCGTCACTAATCAGCTTTTCCCTCACCCCCATCCCCTTATTTGTACTGATGGGTGAAGTGCTCTTTCACACTGGCCTCGCATTCAGGGCCATTGATGCCATTGAGAAAGCCATTTCCCGCGTGCCAGGAAAACTGTCTATCGTCAGCATTTTGGGCGGTACAACCTTTGCCACGCTGTCCGGTTCATCCATTGCTAATACCGCGATGATGGGCGGCATGATGATGCCTGAAATGATGCGCCGTGGGTATCACCCTACGATGTCCATGGGCCCCATCATGGCCGTAGGCGGTATCGCTATGCTGATTCCACCCTCGGCGTTAGCCGTGATGATGGGTAGCTTGGCTGGTATTTCCATTGAGCGTTTGCTAATTGGTGGCATTTTGCCGGGCATCCTGATGGCCATAGGCTTTTTGGGCTATGTCGTGATACGCAGCATTATGCGTCCCCAAGATGCACCTGTTAGCGAACAAGACGACTCTGGTTTGAAAGGCTGGCAAAAGTGGGGCCCATTCTGCAAAAACGTACTGCCTCTATTGGGTATTTTTATAGCGGTAGTGGGTTCTATGCTTATAGGTTGGGCCTCTCCTACTGAGTCTGCCGCTATAGGTGTGTTGGCGTCTGTGCTGGCTACCTTTATCTACCGCGTCTTTACGCTTAGCGCTCTTTGGAAAAGCTTGATTGAAACCGCCAAGGTGTCTGTGGTGATTCTGTTTATTCTGGCGGCCTCTACCACCTTTGCTCAATTGCTGAGTTTCTCTGGTGCCAGCACGGGCTTTCTGAATGTTATACGCAGCTTAGATCTGTCCCCTGCTTTGCTGATTCTGTGCATGCTGTTGATCTTGCTGATCATGGGTATGGTACTGGACCAAATCAGCATGATGATGATCACTCTGCCATTTTTCATGCCACTGGCGTTAGCCGCCAATATCGATACCGTATGGCTAGGCGTGATGATGTTGATCGCCTTAGAAATCGGCCTGCTCACCCCACCCTTTGGTTTACTGCTGATCGTGATGCAGAGCGTCGTGCCACCGGCTATACGCCTGCCACAAATATATCGTGCAGCAGTGCCTTTCATCACCATCGAGCTCGTTGTACTTGCTGCGGTATTTTTCATCCCCGTCATTGCGGTTGGACTACCTAACTTAATCAAATAACCACTATGAAAATAGCCATTATTGGTGCGGGTGCAATGGGTAGCTTGTTTGGCAGTTTGCTCAGCAAAGTCAGCCAACCCATACTGTACGATTTAAATACCCAGCATGTAGGGGCGATCAAACAGCATGGTTTACGGGTCTCGTACCCAGACCGCACAGAAACTATTGCCATCCACGCCGTTTCTGATGCCAATGAGCTGGAAGCCATGGATGTGGTCATTTTGTTTGTGAAGCATCCCTATACGCAAGGCGCACTGCAGGATGGCTTGCAAAAAGCTATCACCCCCAATACCGTCGTGGTGAGTCTACAAAATGGACTGGGTAACACCGACCTGATGAAACAAGTGCTAAACCCTGCACAAATTGTGTACGGTTTCAGCACCCTCACCAGCGATTTGGTAGAACCTGGCCACATCCACGTGACCTGTGACCTCAGCCTGCACACAGCGATGTGGCCACTGAACCATCAACCTAGCCCTGCCTTACAACGCTTGTGCGAACTGATGAATCAAGCAGGCTTAAACACCAACATTTCCGCCAATGTGGAGCATGATATTTGGATGAAACTGCTGGTGAATGCCTCGCTAAACAGTTTGTGCGGCATCTTGCAGCAAACCGTAGGGCAAGTGGTAGACACCCCTGAGTCACGCCAACTTCTGGACCGTATCGTGTTTGAAACCGCGGACGTCGCCCAAGCTAAGGGCTTAGCGATTTCTAGGGAAAAAGCCTTGCAACATGTGCTGCATGTTGCCGAGTTCACGCGCGATCACATTCCCTCTATGGCTATCGATATACGTAACCGTAAGCCCACTGAAATCGAAGCCATTAACGGGGCCATCGTCAGACAAGGTCAGCAGTTAAACGTCGCCACACCCGTGACAGAGTTCGCCGCTAACTTAGTACGTAGTCTGCAACAACATTACCCAGCCCCTACCCCTACGTCCCACTAGATCAATTCCTCAGTACAACAAAAAGCCCATGGTGTTATCCATGGGCTTTTTTTGGCTGTCGCTCTACCAATTAGGACACGGTTTCCGCTTCGGTATGCAATCTAAAACGCTGCAACTTCCCTGTAGAGGTACGCGGCAAGGTTTCTACAAACGCCACCTGACGTGGGTATTTGTACGGCACGGCATTTTGCTTAGCGAAGTCTTGTAGTGCCTTCACCATCGCCTCGCCTACGGTATGCCCTGCACGTAGCACCACAAATGCTTTCACCACTTGCCCCCGCAGTTCATCGGCTACCCCTACCACCGCACACTCAGCGACCGCAGGGTGCATCAGCAGCACTTCTTCTACCTCTATAGCAGCGATGTTGTAGCCCGCAGAAATGATCAGATCATCCGTACGCGACTGATAGTAGAAATAACCATCTTTATCCATCACATAGGCATCGCCCGTGACGTTCCAGCCGTTTTGTACGTATACTTTTTGACGATCATCTGCCAAGTAACGGCAACCCACCGGCCCTTTCACAGCCAATCTGCCTACTGTACCGGGTGGCACTTCATTACCGTTATCGTCCAGTACAGCCGCTTGATACCCCGGCACCGGTTTACCCGTTGCGCCTGGGCGCACCGTTGTTTCGTCATGAGAGATAAAAATGTGCAGCATCTCGGTTGCACCAATACCGTCAATCAGCTCTATGCCAGTAGCATCACGCCATGCGGTACGTGTGGCAATAGGTAAGGACTCACCTGCCGACACGCATTTACGCAATGTGCCATTACGTAATAAATCACCTTGTGCCGACAACACACGGTACGCCGTTGGGGCCGTAAACAAAATAGTGGCACCAAACTCTTGCACTGCTGCCAATAGCGGTTCGGGGGTACTCTTTTCTAGCAGCACGGTGCTGGCACCTACGCTCATAGGGAACAGCACCAACCCGCCCAAACCAAAGGTAAACGCCAACGGCGGGCTACCAATAAAGACGTCATCTGCCACTGGCTTCAACACATGCTTTGCCCAACCATTACAAATGGCCATGACATCACGGTGAAAGTGCATGGTGGCTTTAGGAATACCGGTAGTACCCGAGGTAAAGCCAAACAAGCAGCAGTCTTCAGCAGAGGTATCCACATTCTCAAAATGTGGTGAGGCTTGCGCCATCAGCGTTTCTAGGCTGTCTGCTGCATCGCTGTGGTAGAACATGATGTGTTTCAGCACCGGCTCTTGTTCTTGCGCCTCTAGCAGCGCCTCAGCCAATGCCGCATCACACAGTGCATAGGTGGATTGCGACACCATAATCACTGGCGTGAGCTCTTTTACACGTAGCAGTGGCATGGTGGTCACAGCAATACCGCCCGCTTTCATGATCGCAAACCAGCATGCCACCAACATGGGGTTATTGGCCGATCGCAACAACACGCGATTCCCTGGCACCAAGCCCATTTTGTCTACCAATACGTTAGCAATGCGATTGGCTTTTTCTTGCAGGTCAGCATAGGTCCATGTCAGACCTTCGGCGCGTATGCAAACGTTATTGCCGCGCCCTTCCGCTACGTGTTTATCCAGCAGCTCGGTGGCGCAGTTCAAGCGCTCAGGGAATTGGTACTCCGGTAAATCAAACAGCAGCTCTGGCCACCATTCGCGTGGTGGCAGGTTGTCTCGTGCAAAAGTATCTTGGTGTGCACTGTACATAGGTCTCCTCCGGCTTATCTTTGTCGTTCTGTGATCGCCCTGCCTTGAAACCGCCCCAGCTTATACTCCTAGGTACGTTTTCCAGAGGCTGCGATCACTGTCCAATTCTGCTGACGATCCCTGCCACGCCACGTGCCCCTTTTCTAAAATCACGTGTCGGTCCGCCAGCCTAATTAATCGCTGTACATATTTATCGACGACCAGAATGGTCTGGCCTGCGTCGCGCAACATATCCAAACACCGCCAAATTTCTTCGCGCACTAAGGGAGCCAGCCCTTCGGTAGCTTCATCTAAAATCAGCAGTTTGGGATTGGTGGATAAGGCTCTACCTATGGCCAGCAATTGCTGCTCGCCACCAGATAATTGGCTACCCAAGTTGCGATAGCGTTCTTTGAGCCTAGGGAAAATCGAATAGATACGGTCTAGTGTCCAACGGTCTTGCTGGCCGCTGCGGTTATCGGCAAAAGCGATCAGATGCTCTTCAACCGTGAGGTTAGGAAAACACATACGCCCTTCTGGCACGATGGCAATACCACGACGTGCAATGGAATCGGCTTTAAGACCGTTAAGTTTTTCACCTGCAAAGTGAATTTCACCGCCTCTAGGTTTCAGCGCACCGATAATGGTTTTGATGGTGGTGCTTTTACCCATGCCGTTACGCCCTAGTAAGGTCACTACCTCGCCTTCACGTACTTCCAGCCCTACGCCAAACAGCACTTGGCTTGCGCCATAACCGGCTTCCACATTTTTGCAGGACAGTAAGGTCCCAGTATTGCTGCTACTCATACCATCGCCTCCACTGCATCGTCTTCTGTACCCAAATACACTTCTTGCACTTGCGGGTGATTACGTATTTCTTCAGCCGTGCCAGACGTCAAAATTCGGCCATACACCAGCACGGAAATACGATCAGCCAACTGAAATACGGCATCCATATCGTGTTCAATCAGCAAAATGGTGGTTTCTTTACGCAATTCACGAATAATGCCCACCATTTGTAGGGAGTCCTCTGGCCCCATACCTGCCATAGGCTCGTCCAGAAGCAGTAATTTAGGGCGTGACGCCAATGCCAACGCCACATCTAGCTTGCGCTGTACACCATGCGGCAACGTGCCAGCAATACGATGCAAGTGTTGAGTCAGATCCAGCTTGGCAGCCAATTGCTCGGCATGCTCTTGCAGCAACAGCTCATTAGAACGACGCGACAAGAACCTAAAGCTGGTACCAGAATGCGCCTGCACTGCCAGCATTAGATTGTTCAGCACCGTGTCATCACGAAAGATGTTCGTTACTTGGAAACAGCGCGCCATCCCAGCACGTACACGTAAGTGCGAAGGCATGCCCGTAATGTCTTTACCATCCAATACCGTGCGGCCCTGATCGGCCGGGATCAGCCCTGAAATTAGGTTAACCAAGGTGGATTTACCGGCACCATTAGGCCCAATCAGCGCATGAATCTCGCCTTTTTCTACTGTTAACGACACATTATCTGTAGCCAACAAACCGCCAAAGCGTTTCACCACACCTTCGGTTTTAAACAAACTCATGCTGTTTTCCCCTTTGGTTCAAACCAGGCCGCAATACCCTTAGGCGCAACAAAGACCACAAACAGCAGCAATAAGCCCATGGGCCAGTGCCAGTAATCGGTGTACATGCGCAGTACTTCCTCCAGTACTAACCACACGCCTGCACCAATCACGCCCCCCCAACGATTACCCACGCCGCCAATCACTACCATCACGATCAGCACTGCAGAGTGCGTCCACAACATGAGGGATGGGCTCACAAAACCGTCGTTACTGGCTAACAAACCACCGCACAACCCAGCCACAGCACCAGCGCCCACAAAAGCCACCAAGCGCAGTCTGAATACGGGAAAGCCCAATGCTCCCATACGAGTTTCGTTATCACGTGTGCCTTTTAAGGCGTAGCCGTATTTGGATACTTCCAAGCGGCTGTTCAAGGCAAAAATCAGGGCTGCAATCACCAGCACCACGCCATAAAAGCCGTAAGACATGTCGTCTAACCAGCCCCCCATGGAGAGCGGCGTGTAAATGCTATAGCCGTCATCACCGCCAAACACGCGTAGCGACATGGCGAGGTAATGCAGCATCTCGGCAAAAGCCAAGGTGATCATGATGAAGTACACACCACGGGTACGCAGTGCCACCAAACCTATCAGCAAGGCCACCACACCGGATACCGCTAGCGCCATGAACCATGCAGCCCATGCTGAGCTGTAGCCAGCATCCACACACGCAACGACGGTGTATGCCCCCACACCGATGAAGCCAGCGTGCCCCAACGCCACCAAACCACCGTAGCCCAAAATAAAGTTCAAACTCGTAACCGCCATCATCATGATCAGTAAGCGGTTCACAAAACCAATGTAATAATCCAGCTCTAAGGCTTGCAGCAACCACGGCAACGCCGCTAATACTGCAAACACTAGCCACGGAAAGAGTCTCCCTGCAGTCGTTGCACGCTGAGCCGTGGGTTTAGCCTGTTCCGAAGTCATGGCAATAGTCATGTGTAGTCTCCTCAGGCTCGCGCAGGGAACAGCCCTGCTGGTTTAAATGTCAGCACAACAGCCATCAGCAGGTACATAGCAATGCCTGCCAACGCGGGTGCCAAATCTGCGGCCAACGCAGGAGAAAGAATTTCACGCAAGATAGGTGGTAAGAATGCGCGGCCCGACGTGTCCACCAAACCCACAATCATCGAGGCCACAAATGCCCCACGTACCGAACCAATACCACCAATCACAATAATTACTAATGCAGGGATCAAGATGGACTCGCCCATCCCCACCTGCACAGCACTAATAGGCCCCATTAATGCACCGGCCAACGCTGCCAAGGCTGCGCCCACCAGAAACACAAACGAGAAAATATGCCCTACGCGCACACCCATGAATTCCGCCATGGAACGGTTAGACGCCCCCGCACGCACCAGCATCCCTATACGTGTGTGGTTCACCAATACATACAGCGCTACGGCTACCAATAACCCAGCGGCCAACAACATCAAGCGGTAGGCGGGGTATGGCAAACCAGGAATAAGCTCAATGGGTGTTGCCAGCATTTCTGGCATGGGCGCCATAATAGGCGCCGCACCCCAGATGGCTTTTACCGCATCGTCGGCCAACAAAATAATGCCGAAGGTGGCCAGTACCTGCGCGAGGTGATCGCGCCGGTACAAATGCCGCATGATCAGGAACTCCAGAAGCCAAGCAACCACCACCGTAGCAGCAATAGCAACGGCCAAAGCCAACCACATAGACCCGCTGGCCACATGCACACGTGCCGCTACATAGGCGCCCACCATGAACAACGACCCGTGGGCCAAGTTCATGGTATCCATAATGCCAAAGACCAAGGTCAGACCTGCTGCAATCAGAAACAGCATCAGGCCAAACCCCACTCCATTTAGCAATTGCTCAGTAATGAAGATCCCGTTCATGCTTACCGCCCTTTCTTACATTTTGCATTCAGCAACGTAAGCATCTTGGTGCTGCTCTAACACCGTACCCACCAGCTTGTTAGTCAAATTGCCATCGCTGTCTTTTTCTACCACGCGTACGTAGTAGTTCTGGATTGGATAGTGATTCGCACCATAGGTAAAATCGCCACGTACCGATGCATAGCTAGGGTTTTCTAACGCTTTTACCAACGCATCTTTGTCTTGTGCACCACCCGCATCACGTACGGCAGCATCCATCGCCATGATGGTGTCGTAGGCCATGGCGGCATACACCGATGGGTAACGGCCATCGTATTTTTCGCGGAAAGCCGTTACGAATTCCGTATTGGCTGGCAGTGGCAGATCATGTGCCCAGTGCGCGGTGTTCTGTACGCCCAGCATGGCATCGCCCACCGCTGGGATGATGTCTTGGTCAGCCGAGAAGCCAGGAGCAATCATCGGAATGTCTTGCAAACCGCCTGCCACGTACTGTTTAACGAAGTTAATGCCCATGGTGCCAGGCAAGAAGAAGAACACAGCATCCGGTTTCTGGCTACGGATTTGAGCGATCTCTGCGGCGTAATCGATTTGGCCTACTTTGGTGTAGATTTCGTCGCGAATCTCACCTTCGTACAAACGTTTGAAACCATTCAGGTGGTCTTTACCCGCTGGGTAGTTAGGCGCAATGATGACCACATTGGCGTAGCCTTTTTCGTTGGCCAGCTTACCGCCTGCTTCGTCATAGGTATCGTTCTGATATTGACCAAAGAAGTAGGGGCTGCAACGCTCACCCGCAAACTGGCTAGGGCCTGGGTTGCTGGACAAAAATGGCACTTTTGCACGGAACAGTGCTGGCGCTACTGCCAACGCCGCGTTAGACGGGATAGGCCCAGTAAACATGTCGATTTTTTCACGCTGCAAATAGCGGTTCACCAACTGTGTCGCTTGCTCTGGGCTACCGGCATAGTCCGTTTTAATGAACTCAGCAGGTTTACCACCCAAGGTGCTGCCCAGTTTTTCAATCGCCAAATCAAAACCGTCACGTGCTTCGGCACCCGAAGCAGCAAAGGGACCAGAAATATCCAGTGCAATCCCCACTTTGACGGGATCCTCCGCCCACGCTGACATACTGACACCAGCCGCTAACAACGCTACTGTTAGACGGCGAGGAGCAAAGCCCAACCAAACTGATGTATTCATTGATGTCTCCTTATTTTGATTTTTTCCACTACTGGCCAGTCAATGTGGGAATCAATACTTGATGCGGTGATGGGAAATCTCGCTTGCTCTGTTACCCTTACGAAAAGAGCCAAGCCTAGCTTGTCACTCTGGCAATGTTTACTTATGTATTATTCATTTCTAAACTAAATATGCGTAATTGGTGAAAGCCCTAATACTTTAATTGCCGGCCCAACTCGCTCGCTCGCATGCGTATACACCATTCAACTCAAACCCGCAAAACGTAAGCCTTGCCAAGGTTTGTAGCAATCTACGTGGCTATAATCACAGACTTTTTTAGGCAAAAAAAACAGTACCACTAACCATTTCTGATTACTGATACTGCAAAAAAAAACCGCAACGCCTGCGTGACAACAACAGCAACTCGCAGCCATTACAGCTTCTGGAATAGTGTTTTACGCAACCCTCGCTTGCAGGGTGCCAAACTGGCCTTGCCAATACAGTAAAGGAGCTGGAGTCATTCCTTCAATTGCCTGTATCTGCAGTACACGAGCCACCACCACGGCATGGCTGTGACACATCACGATTTCCTCTACTTCGCAATCACACTGATGGCACCAGCCAAATGGCGCATACCTTGCTTATAGCGACTGCTAGCCTCGGTTCTCTCTATAGTCATCATGCCCTGCTCCAATTACGGGCGAATGCCTCTGGCACTCAACAACGGCAATACTTCATCGCGGAAGTATGGGAACTCTTTGACATAATCAAAGAATGACAGTGTCGTGCCCCTAAAGCCGGCATCGTGTAATGCACAGATCAAATCAGCCACGCGTTCTGGCGTACCCACCAAGGGGAAACCACCATGCCCTACCGCCATACGTTCACGTATTTGTGCCAGTAGTTCGTGCGGAAAAGAATGTGCATGCGCAAACTGTAGGTTCACCAAATTATCTACGGCACCTTCATCGGCGTTATCTAACATGCGCTGCCATTCAGCATCCGCCTCGGCTTGCGTAGGTCTACAGATCACATGCGAGAACGTCATCACTCCTACAGTACGCCCTTTGTCGGCTGCTTTTTGTGTCAGCTCGGCCACTTCGTTACGTGAACGCTCTAGCTCCATCGCTGGCGTAAATAGAAAGTCTGCATTTTGGCTGGCAAAATCACGCCCCTGCCCTGAACCGGCCGCGTTAAAAATAGGGGGATGGCAATCGGGGCGTGGATCGCCATGCACCTGATGCAAGTTGAAGTATTTACCTTCCCAGTTAAACCTACCTTCGTGATCCCACAACTTACGCACCACATCAAACCACTCTTGGGCATAGCCATAGCGGGTTTCGTGATCGTTAGGTAAATCCAAACCCAGCGCATCGTACTCAGGCTTGTTCCAGCCCGCCACAATATTCAGCCCAACCCGGTTACCACTCATTTGTGCCATGGTGGCAATTTGTTTAGCCAACACAACAGGATGATTCGCAACGGTATGTACCGTTGCAAAGATATTGATGTTCTTAGTACGAGCCAGTAATGCCGTTGCCCACGTCACGGTTTCCAGTACATAGCCATGGAAATCGGTTTCACCTCGGTAGCCCACCCAGCGAGCAATAGGCAACATGAAATCAATGCCGGCATCGTCTAGCAACTGCGCCAGTTTAAGGTTGTTTTCCCATGTAGCCTGCCAGCGATCAGGCAACTTCGACACTGTCATGCCACCACCACAATTACTGGCAAAGGTACCCAATAAAAAATGCTTACTTTGCAGCAAACTATTCTGACTCATGCTTGTCTCCTGTTAGCGATTTGCTTTATTTCTGCCTGAAATTCTAAGAACCAGGCCTATAACTCGCTATCAAAAAACTGCAGCACTATCTAAAAAACACAGCAAACTTCGCTAGGGAAAACCAGTGGTAGGCATTGCTACAGCTGCCTATATGTACTACGTGAATACACCAATAGGTTAGGACTAAACTATTCATTACTATAATAATTTACTCATTACGGGTGGGGCTCATCATGCAGTGCGCTCTTGAACGCCATAAGCAATTACGCTCTACAGACCCCGAGCAAGTGCAGTCGCACATCGCTCAGGTACTGTGCCCCCACCAACTGCATCTACGCAATCCTAAGCACTCGCTGAATACCGAACTTTATTATCGGCCGGGCACCCACTTAGGCTTTGGGCGTTTACGCTATGGCACAACCGTACACATTGCGCCCCAGCCCTTACAAGACTTCTATTTGCTGCAACTGCCCGTGCATGGCAAAGAACAGCTACACCTACATAACCAGCATTTAGACTATGACCTCACCGTGGCTGCCATCATTAACCCTGAGCAAGAGTTTGCGATGCAGCACGCCGACACCACTAATAAGCTATTTGTGCGCATCAACCGGCACAGCTTAGAACAGTTTTTTCAGCAGCATTACCAGCGCCCCCTACAAGGTTTACTGCAATTCGCCCCGCTGCTTTCTTTGCAGAAAGAGGCTGGGTACAGTCTTTGGCATATGTTGCAATGGCAGTTTGCTGAAGCCTCTGAGGGGGTTTTATTTGACCGTCCAGAAGCTAGACAGCGGTTAGAAGAAACTTTTTTGGCTACTTTGCTAGACCTATGGCCACATAACCAGCCCTTACAACAGTCAACCACTATCACCCCACATGCCATCAAGAAAGCCAAAGACTATGTAGCGCAGAATTTAAATGCAGCACTCACTATTAGCCAAATAGCCACCGCCGCTGACATTAGCAGCAGTAGCCTATACAGTGGTTTCAAAAGCTTTGTAGGGCTTAGCCCCATGCAATATGTGAAGCAACAACGTTTGCAGCATATACATCAGCTATTGCTAGAGGCAGACCCTAAATCAGCAACCGTCACTGAACTGGCGCTGCAAACAGGCTTTTGTCATTTAGGGCAATTCTCGGCCGATTACCAACGGCAATTTGGAGTACGCCCCTCGGTTACTTTGCAACAAAAACGCAGCGCCATAGTGTCATAAAAAAGGGCAGCGAATAATCGCCGCCCTCTTATCGTTTGCATGATGCGTCCTACTCAACAACAGGCATTAGCAACGCTAGCACCATACTAACGATTCACTGCTACAGGTACTTGCTAGCGTCACAGCTTCTCATCTGCTGCCACGCCCTTCTGATAAACCTCGTACACAATCACAGGAATTTTTAATTCGCCTAGATACTGCTGAACTAGGGGCTTCACATCGCTCCATTCCAAGCCACCTACACCCGTGGCAAGGCGTGGTATTGCAACGCTGGTAATGCCCTCTGCTTGCACGTATTTCGCCAAGCTCTGCAATACATGGCGTACGTTTTCCAAGGTAGCTTTACCGGCGCGAGCTGTTTTGCCATCACCCAAATTGTTCTGGGTTACCAGATTCAAAATGCGACGCACACTCGCATCTTCATCCACACCAGCCCACGGCCATACTTCACCTGGATTAATAGAATTGGCACGCACGGCATGCCTATAATCACGCACCATAGAAGGCCAACGCTCGCGTAGTGCCAATGCCAAACCACTATCAAATGGATCTTGTGGCGCAATACCGTGGGCGATTAACTGGGCGTGGGTCAGCAGGATGTCCCCTTCAACTTCACGAATCATAAATGCTCCTTTTTGTACAAGGGTGAATAATTTATGCTTTCACTATTACTATGCCCCTAACAGCAATTTGAGAGGTTGATGAGGGTCAAGAGAGCACCTAAGCACCCAACATTTCTGCACAGTCTGCGATACCATTGCCAAGCATGGCGGCAAATGCTCTAACGATCAAACACACATACAACCCGCTCCCTATCGCTTACCTTGGAACACAAGACTCACTTTATGCCTCCACGTTTCCTAGCCCTAACTGTTGCTGCCATCACGCTCTCTGTTGCCTCTGGTGCAGTAATCGCCCAAGAGCGATCCAACGAATGCGGTGAACGAGCCGAAACCATTCTACGAGCCCTCTACCCACAAGCAGAAAAAGTCTCCGAAACAGATTTCACAGTAGAGGGTGCTACCGCCAGAATATCTACCGATAGCTATCTAGGAATGTCGCCCTACGCGATGGTATGCCGACAATGGCCTGCACAGCCCGAACACCTGTTGGTAGCGCTACCGCTGCTTACCGATGAAGGCGATCACTATGCCACCGGCGATCTGGTCGTTGCCGTACTGCGCCATGACACTCTTAGCCCTGTCGCGCAGCACCGCATTGATGGGCTTATTGACGATGACGCCATTAGTCTCAGCATGATAGACATAGACACAGCACCCTATAGACTGGTAGAGGGCCGCTTGGCCTTTGGGGTGCGCATGTCACACCGAGGCGCCTCACGCGTGAACCCGTTTTACCAAACGGGTTTATTGCTATTTAATTTAAAAGACACGACGCTACGCCCCCTACTGCTTAACCTTGAGGTAGAACGTCACACAGGCGAATGGGATGGCCTATGCAATGGCACCTTTTCTAGCCTGACCCGCACCCTAGCAGTGGGGAAGCCCAATCAGCACAGAGGCGCAGAGATTCTGATCACTACCAAACGTAATAACTCAGAAGCCAAGGCAGATGCAAACGGTGACTGCAATGAAACGGAGGTAGAAAACACGACCAGCCGCAGCAAGTTGCAATACGACGGGCTACGCTATTCGGTGCCAGCAGGTATGAGAGTATGGGAGTGAGCCCACGTACGGCGTGCTGCTAACGCACTACATCACATGCGTTAGCTGACTCTATGCACAAAAAAGCGGGGGCATGCCCCCGCTTTTTTATTCGCTACAGTAAGTTGGTATTACTGAGCTTTTTGTTCACGTACTGTTGCCACCGCAAACAGCGAAATTAGTGCTGTTAGTACGATGTACACCGCAACAGGTGTCCACGAGTTATCGTATTTATCCATCAACCATGTAGCGATCAGTGGTGCTGTACCACCCGCCAAGGCTGCACCAATCTGGTAACCCAAAGTGATACCGGTGTAGCGAACACGTGTTGAGAAAATTTCCGAGAACATGGTACCCAATACAGCAGTAATAGGTGCCCAGATAATTCCCAGACCTACTACCGTTGCGATCAACAACAGGGTGGTGCTACCGCTATCCAGCATCATGAAGTATGGGAAGGCATATAGGCCCATTGCCACTGCACCCAGCATAAACAGGCGTTTACGGCCTACGTAGTCAGAGCACAAGCCCATCAGCGGAATGCAGATAGTGGTTACCAAGGTAGCAATCGTTACGGCGTTCAGTACATCAAAACGGTTGAAATCCAACGCACCAGTAGCATAGCTCACTACGTAGGTAGAGAAAATGTAGAACGGTGCCGTTTCAACCACTTTAGCACCAATGGCTATCAACACTTCACGACGGTGCGTAGTCAGTGTTTCCATAATAGGCATACGTGAGATATCACCGCTTTCTTTCGCTTTCTTAAAGGCTGGTGTTTCATCAATACCGTTACGAATCCACAAGCCCAAGAACACCAAACCAGCACTGGCAATAAATGGTACACGCCAGCCCCATTTCAAGAAATCTTCATCAGGCAGCAGGCTCATCAACGTCATAGCCAACGTAGCCAGCAACATACCGATGGTCACACCCATTTGCGGCACACTGCCGTACAAACCTTTACGGTTTTTAGGCGCGTATTCGTAGGCCAGCAACAGCGCACCGCCCCACTCACCACCAATCCCCAAGCCTTGGATCAAGCGGAAAACGATCAGCAAGATCGGCGCCAAAATACCGATGTCATCATAGCCAGGCAGCAAGCCAATCATTACGGTTGCACCACCCATCAAGGACAGTGTTATCACCAGTGTACGCTTACGGCCAATACGGTCACCAATGTGCGCAAAAATGAAACCACCCAATGGGCGAATGAAAAATGTGAGCGCAAAAGACAGGTATGCCAGCATCAACCCAACGACTGGGTCAACGGTAGGAAAGAACACTTTATTGAATACCAACGCTGCGGTGGTGGCATACAAAAAGTAGTCAAACCACTCAATGGAACTACCCGTTAAACTCGCTATAAGTACGCGTTTATGCGAAACCTTTGACGCTACTGCGGCCTCGTTTTGTTGACTCACTATGTCTCCTTGATCTGAATAAGCTTGTGTTTTTAGAAGCTGCCCACTTCCCTACAAGCCAGCCGTATGTTGCCACTGCGTGATTAGCAATAACAAAAAACAACCGAGAGTATAATGAGGTTGCACCTTTTGGATTATAGGGGTTTACCCGTTATTCCTATGGCACGTAATTCTTATTCTTCTTCAGGCGCTTTGACTTTCTCAAACAGGCCCTGCCCGCGCGTCATATTGGTGAAGGAATTTTCAAACTCAGGCACGTTTTCTACGGGTATGGCTAAGCGCCACACCACACCTTCGGCATCAAAATCTTCGGTGACAACTTGCACGCCGTGCTGTTCAAACCGGGAACGCACCAACGCCATATCGCTAAAGCTACAGGTACAGTCTATTTCGGCCAAGGCGATAATTTCGCGCTTCTCAGCCAGTCGCAAGCATTGCGCTGCGACACCACCATATGCCCGCACCAAACCACCTGTGCCAAGCTTTACACCACCAAACCAGCGAATCACTAGCACCACGACTTCGTCGCACTGCTGCCCTTCTATGGCCTGCAAAATGGGTTTTCCCGCCGTACCACCTGGTTCACCATCGTCATTAAAACGGTAGTTATTGCCTATTTTGTAGGCCCAGCAGTTGTGTGTAGCGTCAGGTACACTATGCGCTTCTAAGAAGCGCATAGCATCTTCTACCGTGTTAACAGGGGCAGCAATAGCCAAAAAACGGCTACGTTTGATGTCTTCCTCAAACTGATGCACCCCTGTCAAACTGCACAGCATAGTCACTCCGTTAGGAATCCAAACCGCGGTAGGTCAAGTAATCATCGTAGTTACCCACGAAGTCTTCGATCTTACCGTCTGGCATCACTTCCAGAATACGTTGTGCCACGCCGCCCACAAACTCTCGGTCATGAGAAACCACAATCAAGGTGCCAGGGTATTTTTCCAAGGCCATTTGCAAGGACTCGATGGACTCCATGTCCAAGTGGTTGGTAGGCTCATCCATCAACAATACGTTGTGCCTACCCAGCATCAAGCGACCAAAACTTAAGCGGTTTTTCTCACCACCAGACAGTACGTTGACCGACTTGTTGATTTCATCTGCCGAGAACAACAAACGCCCTAACACAGAACGCATGGCTTGATCGTCATCCCCTGCTTTACGGAACTCGCTCAACCAATCAAACAAGTTAGCATCAGTATCAAACTGGTCCGATACGTCCTGCGCCATGTAACCGATGTCGGCGTTTTCAGACCACGTTAAGGTACCGGAATCGGTCGCCAAGTCTTGTGCCAGCAGTCGCAGCAATGTGGTTTTACCCACGCCGTTTGCACCTACGATCGCAATACGCTCACCAGCTTCTACAGCTAAGTTCAAGCGGTTCACGATAGGACGGTCATACGATTTGCTGACCAGTTCGGTTTTCACTGCCAAACGGTGCAACGGTTTGGTTTGCTCAAAACGGATGTACGGGTTCTGACGTGAAGATGGTTTGACTTCTACGGTGTCAGATTTAATCTTATCGATCTGCTTGATACGAGCAGTAGCCTGTCTGGCTTTAGATTTGTTCGCCGAGAATCGACGCACGAAGTCTTGCAAGTCAGTAATACGCTCTTTAGCTTTAGCATTGGCATTCAGCTGACGCTCACGCGCTTGGGTAGATGCCAGCATGTAGTCATCGTAGTTACCTGGGTACACGCGCAGTTCGCCGTAATCCAAGTCAGCCATGTGCGTACACACCTGATTCAGGAAGTGCCTATCGTGACTGATGATAATCATGGTGCTTTGGTAGCTGTTTAGTACGTCTTCCAACCAACGGATAGTATGAATATCCAAGTTGTTGGTAGGTTCGTCTAGCAGCAGCACATCAGGGTTTGAGAACAATGCCTGAGCCAGCAACACACGCAGCTTCCAGCCGGGTGCGATTTGCGACATCAACATCGTGTGTTGCTCGACGGGAATTTCCAAGCCCAGCAACAGTTCACCCGCACGTGATTCGGCAGTGTAACCATCAAACTCAGCAAACTGGATTTCCAGATCAGCTGCTTTTAAGTAGTCTTCTTCAGTAGCTTCGGGGTCGGCATAAATGGCATCGCGCTCACTCATGACACGCCACATTTCTGTGTGCCCCATCAAGACCACATCCAACACACGTTGGTCTTCAAACGCAAACTGATCCTGACGCAGTTTACCCATACGCAGGCCCGGGTCCAGCGTCACGTTACCGGAAGTGGCTTCCAAGTCACCGCCGATAATTTTCATGAACGTAGATTTGCCCGAACCGTTGGCACCAATCAAGCCGTAACGGTTACCGCCGCCGAACTTGACGTTCACATTTTCAAAAAGAGGTTTGGCACCAAATTGGATGGTGAGATTTGCAGTGGAGATCACGCTATTGTAATTCGCTAAAAACTAAAACCTTCAAGTGTAGCAAGGGCTGTGACAAAGCACAGCCCCACACACTCCCCGAACGAGTACACGTTTAGTCGTGAACGTGCTCGTCTATCAATAAGTACGCCATGTCGTCTTCCCATGCCACACCCACCTGTTTGCCTACTGGCAACGTGGCTTTTACTTCAGTGTGGCCATAGGGTAAGCCGTTAATAATTGGCGTTTTAGTGTTGGCACGTAACCACTGAACCACGACATCTAGATCAAAACCTCTATCTTCGTCGCTCAGTTTGTAGTGGCTAAAGTTACCCAACAAGATGGCATGCTGTTTATCCAACACGCCGGCATACAGCAACTGGCTCAGCATGCGTTCAATGCGATATGGGTGTTCACTCACATCTTCAATGAACAAAATGCCGTTTTCCACATTAGGGAAATAGGGTGTGCCCATCAACGAGCACAACATGGCTAAATTCCCACCCCATAAAACACCACGCTCATCGACTGGATCTGAGCCAAACGATTCAAAACTCAACACTTCCAGTTCGTGACGCATGGTTTCCGCGAATAAATCGGCGGTTAAATCGTCTACTTCTTCGGCACCGAAATCAAATGCAGCGCAAGGGCCTGCATAACTGATCGCACCTGTTTGCGCCAACAACGCCAAATTAAAGGCGGTGAAATCACTGTGTCCCACATAACGTTTGCCACTATCAGCAATAGCTCTCCAGTTAATGTGCGGCAGTAATCTGGACATACCGTAACCACCACGGCTAGCCAAAATAATGTTCTGCTCTACATGAATAGAACGCTCAATAGCTGCCAAGCGCTGTTCATCCGTACCAGCAAAACGCTGATGGCGAGCCAAAGCATCTTGGTCTAACACCATTTCAAAACCCAGTGTTTTCAAACATTGTGTGGCACGTTCTAACTGAACCGGCTCTTTCACCGCACTAGAAGGTGAAATCACATATACCGCATCGTGTTCATGATGATGGTCACTGCAGGTACAAGAATGGTGATGATGCTGGCTCATGGTTTGGCTGACTCACACAAATTTAACTGAAACAAGATAGTGCACCCATCCTGCTCTCGCAGGCAAGGCACATCTATAAGCAGATTTAAGCGTTTTCGCTATCTGTAGGACTTTCGCTGTCGCACGACTTGCGTTGTGCTTTTTGTTGAGCGCGTCGCTCTTTAAAGAAACGACGTAGCAAATCGGCTGCTTCGGTTTCTCGCAGACCTTGCTCAACAATGGTTTGATGATTCAACTGGGTATGCTGCAAACATAATACGCTGCCACACGCCCCCGTTTTAGGGTCTGTAGCCGCAAATACCACACGGCCTACACGTGCATGCAACATCGCCCCCATACACATCACACAGGGCTCTAAGGTGACGTATACGCTAGCACCTGGCAAACGGTAATTACCTACCTTACTCGCAGCTTCCCGCAATGCCACCACCTCGGCGTGCGCAGTGGGGTCTGGCGTGGTAATTGTACGATTATACCCTTCACCAATGATTTGCCCTTGTGTATCTACAACGACAGCACCTACAGGCACCTCTCCGCACGCCCAAGCTTGCATAGCTAGCTCTAGCGCCCTATCCATATAGCGTTGCTCAGCTTCAGCTCCGAAGTTTTGCAGATCCACCCGTTTACCACCTTACCTAATCAGCCAAATCCCCAATCACGACTTTGCTACTACGTCGTATCGTGTGCGGGGCACGTATACTAGAGGCCATTTCTATTTTTGGTGTTCACTCTCATGTCACATACCATGAACACATCTGACCCAACTGTGATACAGATTGACGGTTTGTCCAAGCGCTACGCCAATGGCTTTCAAGCGCTGGATAATGTCAGCCTAAACATACAACGAGGCGAGATTTTTGCCTTGCTAGGCCCAAACGGTGCCGGCAAAACCACCTTGATTAGCATTATATGCGGACTGGTAAACGCCAGTCACGGTTCTGTGACCATTGACGGTTTTGACTACAAACGACAATACCGCCAAGCACGTTCGCGTATAGGCTTAGTTCCCCAAGAAATTGGTGCCGAAAGCTTTGAAAATGTGTTGAACAGCGTGAGTTTTAGCCGTGGCTTATTTGGTAAAGCCCCTGATCCCGCACTGGTAGAAAAAATCCTCAAAAGCTTAAGCCTCTGGGAAAAACGCCTGAATCCGCAAATTGCGTTATCTGGTGGCATGAAGCGCCGCGTCTTGATCGCCAAAGCGTTGTCGCACGAACCCGCTATTTTATTTTTGGATGAGCCCACTGCAGGCGTGGACGTGAGCTTACGCCAAGATATGTGGGAACTAGTACGCCAATTACGTGATCAAGGCGTCACCATTATTTTGACCACCCACTATATTGAAGAAGCCGAAGAGCTGGCTGATAGAGTTGGCATTATTCAAGGGGGCAAACTGCTACTGGTAGAAAACAAACAGCAGTTAATGCAAAAGTTTGGCGAGAAAACCATGCGCCTGCAACTGCAAAACCCTATTACTGCCCTACCTGATGACTTAGCCGATTTAGGTTTGGTCTTAGCAGAAGACGGCATGGCTTTGCTGTACCACTACAAAACCGATGATGCCGATCTGAGTATTGCCACTATTCTCAAGGCCATAGAGTTGCACCATATTCCTGTTCAGGATATAGACACTCATCGCAGCTCGTTAGAAGAAATCTTTGTCAGCCTCATGGAGAAACCGGCATGAATCTGCGTGCTTTATTCGCTATTTATAAGTTTGAAATGGCACGTACTAGGCGCACATTGCTGCAAAGCATTATTGCTCCGGTCATTTCTACCGCACTGTATTTTGTGGTGTTTGGGGCAGCCATTGGCCCACGCATACACGAAGTACAAGGCGTAAGTTACGGCTCGTTTATTGTGCCTGGTTTGGTGATGCTCTCCGTACTGACGCATAGCGTATCCAATGCCTCATTCGGGATTTATTTTCCCCGATTCTCACGCACCATTTACGAAATTCTGTCAGCACCAGTGTCTTACGCAGAAATCACGTTAGGCTTTGTGGGGGCTGCGGCAACCAAGTCCATTATTTTGGCCACCATCATTTTGATTACTGCCAAGATATTCGTGCCTTTTCATGTAGAACACCCATTTTGGATGGTTGCCTTCTTACTGCTCACTGCCATGACATTCAGCCTATTAGGCTTTATTGTGGGCTTATGGGCGGATAACTTTGAAAAGCTGCAACTGGTACCCATGCTGATTATTACCCCGCTTACTTTCTTGGGGGGTAGTTTCTATACCGTTGATATGCTGCCTAGCTTCTGGCAAAACGTCAGCCTACTGAATCCCGTACTGTATTTGGTGAGCGGCTTCAGATGGAGTTTTTATGGTGTGGCCGATGTGAATGTGGCATTAAGCCTGGGCATGACCTGCTTATTCATGTTGTTGTGTATCGCCGTCATTGCCCAGATTTTCCGTACTGGCTATAGACTACGCCCCTAAAGGCGCAAATGCCTTAATCACGGAAATTTTCAAACTGCAACGGCAGCTCTACATCGCTTTGTTTTAGCAAAGCGATGGCCTGTTGCAGGTCGTCTCGCTTCTTGCCAGTAACACGCAATTTTTCGCCCTGGATTTGTGCTTCCACTTTGATTTTGGCGGCTTTAATGGCTGCAATCAATTTTTTGGATGTGGGCTGGTCAATACCCTGTTTAACCGTAATCGCTTGGCGAGCTTCGGCAACGTTTTCCAACGGATCAGCCGTTTCCAAACAACGCACATCAATATTTCGTGCGGCAATACGTGCACGCAATATAGGCATCATTTGTGTTAGCTGGAAGGTGCTGGGCGCGTATTGTGTCACCACATATTCGTCCAATTCAAAACGAGCATTTGTGCCTTTGAAATCAAAACGGTTTACCAATTCACGGTTAGCCTGATCCACGGCGTTTTTCAGCTCTTGTTTGTCTACCTCTGAGACAACGTCAAAAGAAGGCATAGTGCAATCCAATAGAAGAAGTATTTATCATCCTTAAGTGTAACGCATTAGCCCGCTAGTCAAATAATGCTACAGTAGTACGTACCATGAATAAAAACCACAAGCATTCACATGTTATCGAGACTACGCCTTCTATTTGACAACTTCACCCTCATCCTTATAACCGTCGTTATACTAGCCAGCGTCTTCCCTGCTCATGGGCAAGGCGCTGTGTTTTTTGATTGGCTCACCAATGCCGCGATTGCACTGCTGTTTTTTATGCACGGTGCCAAGCTTTCCCGCGAAGCCATTATTGCTGGTGCCACGCACTGGCGCTTGCACGCGGTGGTCTTTAGCTGCACTTTCCTGCTATTCCCGCTAATAGGCTGGGCTGCACAACCCCTTTTAGTGCCACTACTGGGTCTGCAACTTGCAGCAGGGATTCTGTACCTCTGTGTTCTACCAGGTACGGTGCAATCGGCCATTGCCTTTACCTCAATCGCTAAAGGTAACGTGCCTGCTGCCATTTGTAGCTCGTCAGCCTCTAGCATTATTGCGATTTTGCTCACGCCACTGCTGTTGAAACTGCTGCTAGAAACGGATGTTGAAATTGACATGACCGACACAGTAGTCAAAATCAGTCTGCAAATTCTGCTGCCGTTTGTGGTCGGGCACTTGATGCGCCCTTTCATTGGCCAGTGGGTGACACGCAATCAGAACTGGCTCAAAAACATTGATCAAGGCTCTATTTTGCTGGTGGTGTACACCGCATTTAGCGCCTCGGTAGTCGGTGGTTTGTGGGCAGAAGTACACCCTATGTCGCTGGTTGCCCTGACTATTGTGTGCTTGGTGTTGTTGTTTGCGATTTTATATGCGACCCAGTGGATCGCCAGACGCCTGAACTTTGACTTGGCCGATGAAATCACTATCGTGTTTTGCGCATCCAAGAAAAGCATGGCCACGGGTGTACCCATGGCACAAGTACTGTTCTCCGCCAGCATCATTGGTCCTATGCTATTGCCGCTGCTGATTTTCCACCAGTTGCAGTTAATGGCTTGCGCGGTAATGGCCAACCATTACGCGCTTCAGCATAAGAAAAAAGCCGAAGCGGCTGCTTAACGCAGTTGCTCTATATACTGCGCTAACGTCGCACGGGAGACTTCCCCCATACGGATGGCTTGTACACTGCCATCACTGTTCACGAACAACGTTGTGGGAAGCCCCCTGCTGCGAGCAAAACGCGCCAGATCACCATCTTTATCCAACAGCACATGCTGCAAGTTTAGCTGCTGCCCTGATAAAAACCCGTCTACCGTTTCCGCACGCTCTTGCTGGTTCGCATAGATAAATGTGAGCTGCGGATACTCACTCTGTGCCGCCTCAAAGACGGGCATTTCACGTCTACACGGTGGACACCACGACGCCCATAAATTGATCACCATGGGTTGGCCACTAAAATTTTCTAGTGTCACGGTTTGTTCTGCAACCGACTCTGCCCACGGGTTTTGCAGCTGAGTTTGCAAAGGCAAGGGTTGTGCCTCTTTTTTATAGACGCCCAACCACAGGAAGGCACTACCTCCAACCACTACTGCTGTCATCACACTTAAGGCGAACGCCGTGCGCTGCAGTCCCACACTTTTATAGCCTAGATATAAGGCCATTGCTGCTGCAGCGATCAGTCCAGCGGCAACCGAGAAGCCCCCATCCCGTATGTCCAGCGTGCCTAACAGATTCGTTTGATATTGCTCCCAGTATTGGGCAACAAACACCACGCGCGCCACCACCAGCCCCGCTAGAGTAGTCAGCCAGAGTCGCGATTCGATTTTGATGGTGTATTTTTTTTCAAGCAGCCATGCCAACGCTACTGCACAGAGCAGCGTCAACAAGACAATGAAAAGAGGAGTGCTTAATGCAAAGGGACCAATTGTTATAGAGTTCATTTCCTGCTCACGTAAACCTTCAGTGCAACAGGATCAGACACCTATTAGCAGTAAAGGTTGCATTGCTGCATAAAGGCTTGCATGCGCAGGCTGGATTTCTCGCCAGGAGCCTGCTCTATGCCTGAGCTAACATCTACTGCAAATGGACGTACCTGTTGAATGGCAGCGCCTACGTTCAGTGCATCTAAGCCACCCGCTAAGATCACAGGGCGTGCCGTAGGCTGTTTATGCACCTCATTTAGCAATGCCGTATCAAAGCGTACACCCGTACCGCCATAGGCCGGACTAAAGCTGTCAAATAACCAGCCACTGGCACTTTGGTAGTCTTTGCACTGCTCCCATACCGCACGAGCGCTGTCGCTGTGTGGCCCCCCTACTCTGAATGCTTTCAGGTAGGGGTGGTCAAAGGACTCACAAAAGGCAACGCTTTCATCACCGTGGAATTGCAATAAGTTGGGGCGCACCGCTTTCAGAACATCTTTCACATAGCGCGGTTCTGGATTCACAAATAATGCGACTAGCGAAACAAAAGCTGGCACATGACGACGCAGCGCCACGGCCTGCTCTAGGCTCACAAAACGCTTACTTGGCGGATAGAACACCAACCCCAAGGCATCAGCCCCCTGTTCTACCGCAGCGGTGATATCTTCCGCACGGGTGAAACCGCACATTTTCACCCGTATTTTGCCCATACTCATTTGTTAAAACCACTATTTACTGAAATGCATTACCAGCATCGGAACCAAACGGGTCTCCGTAAGAATCCGAGCCATAAACGTCGTCTACACCAAACTCGATCGTAGACTCATCTAGCATGACTTCGTTGCCTTTGTAGTGCGTGACTATACCTGGGAATACCAACACCACTACGATCATCAGCACCTGAATCACGATAAATGGTACGGAGCCCCAATAGATATCGCCTGTCGTAACTTTGGCAATACGTTGTCCTGTCACGCCATCGGTGTAATCCTCTTTGGGTGCCACTGAACGCAAGAAGAACAACGCAAAACCAAACGGCGGGTGCATGAAGGATGTTTGCATATTCACGGCCAACAACACACCAAACCAAATCAGGTCAATGCCCATCTTATCAGCAACCGGCCCCAAGAGCGGCACGATAATAAAGGCCAACTCAAAGAAGTCTAGGAAGAACGCCAGCAAGAAGGTGAACACGCTAACGAAGATCAGGAAGCCCCACTCACCGCCAGGCAAGTCAATCAACAAGCTTTCTACCCACAAATCACCGTTAATACCACGGAAGCTCAGAGTAAAGATGGTAGAACCTACCAAGATAAACACTACAAAGCAGGAAAGCTGTGTAGTCGCTGTCATTGCTTGCTTCAGCTGGGTCCACGACAAACGTCGGCGAGAAACGGCCATCAAGATAGCGCCCACAGCCCCCATCGCCCCACCCTCTGTTGGTGTAGCCACACCAATAAAGATGGTACCCAGCACCAAGAAGATCAAGAACAGCGGTGGAATCATCACAAAGGTGACGCGCTCAGCGATCTGCGACAACATGTTCAGTTTCAACACACGATTCAGAATCGCAATGATCCAGGCCGTAGCTCCCCACAGCATCATGATGATCACAACGTGCTCATCAATAGGAATACTTGGGTGTGTACTGAAGTAATGCATGGAACCAAAGTGTGCAGCCAAAGCAGCCACAATGGTTAATACCAACAGCGATTTCAACCCACGCGAACCATTAGGCTCTATGTAGACACGGGCCTCTTCTGGCAATGCGGGTACTTTGTTTGGACGCACAATGGCAACAATAACCACATACACAATGTAGGACAGTGCCAAGAGCAAACCAGGCAGCATCGCGCCACGGTACATATCGCCAATAGAGCGGCCCAATTGGTCAGCCAAAATAATCAGTACGATAGAAGGCGGAATAATCTGCGATAACGTACCCGAGGCTGCAATCACCCCCGTTGCTAATCGACGGTCATAACCGTAGCGCAACATAATGGGCAGCGAGATCAAGCCCATGGAAATCACAGACGCAGAAATCACCCCAGTAGTAGCTGCCAACATCGCACCTACCAGTACCACCGCAATAGCCAGACCGCCGCGCAACGGGCCAAACAATTGGCCGATGGTGTCTAGCAAGTCTTCCGCCATACCTGAACGTTCAAGTATCAGCCCCATTAGCGTAAAGAACGGTACCGCCAAGAGCGTGTCATTGGCCACAATACCGAAAATACGTTGCGGCAGCGCTTGGAACAGCGCTGGTTGCATCAAGTTCAGTTCAATCGCGAATAAACCGTACAGCACACCCGTTGCTGCTAGCGTGAACGCTACGGGGAAACCCAACAGCAAAAAGACAATCAAATTGACAAACATGATGGGTGCAATGTTTGCCACGACAAATTCCATCATGATCAATTCCTATTCTGTTTTTGTTGTAGTCGCTCAAGTTGGCGTCTGTCGTTTTCTTCTGCCACTTTGCGAATGTCTTCAGCAATTTCCAGCTCAGCCTCTGCTACTTTAGGTGCTTCTAAAGGATCCGCACATTTACCGGCCAAAAAGCCGAACAAGCGAATCAGACGCGACACCCCAGACAGAATCAATAGTGCAAAGCCTATGGGAATCAACAGTTTTACAGGCCAACGAATTAAACCACCCGTGTTGGAGGATAATTCCATGGTTTCGTAAGACTGCCAAAAATAAGGAATCGCTAACCAGAACACCAAGATACATGCTGGCAACAAGAAAAACAGAATGCCAAATATTTCTATGTACACTTGTGTTTTGCGAGAGAAGCGCTGAGCCAGCACATCCACACGCACGTGTTCATTCAGCAAATAGGTATAGCCTGCCGCTAGCAAAAAGATAGCGCCAAACAAATACCATTGCAGCTCCAACCACGCATTGGAACTGACGCCAAACACTTTACGCACAATGGCGTTGCCCGCGCTAACCAGTACCACCAGTAGCGTGAGCCAAGCAACCGATTTCCCCACCACCGTATTCAGGCGGTCGATCAGCTGCGATAGACGTAATAACAATGTCATAAAAATAATGATGGTGAATAAGCCAGAGTGGATCTCAAGCGGCTACACCCACCTCGTAATGATGATGAAATTCCCTACCATTCACCACGATTAATCATGCGACACCTGGGTCTTCAGGCTCAGGTCGCGCTGGGATTATCCATGGCCCCAAATGCTGCTGGAACAACGTCAATGGATCCTGCATTGGCAGTTGTACCGCCTCTTCGTACTTTACGCCAGCTAGGTATAGCCCGTCTGGTGCAAATGTAGGAGGAGCATACTGCCGATCACGCCGCTCGATCAGAGCCGGTATGTCGGAAGCATCAAGGCGGCCATAGCCCGCGTAGAGCAAAGTTCCCATCAAATTACGAACCATATGATGGAGAAACGCATTGGCCACAAAACGGAATACATAGAAACTGCCGGACTTTTGTATGTCGATGGCGTGTATCTCTCTTACCGGGCTTTTGGCCTGGCAATCCGTCGATCTAAAACTACTAAAATCATGTGTGCCCACAAAATGTTCTGCGGCACGACGCATGCGTTCGATATCCAATGGGCGAAATACCCAGCCTACTTTCCCATCAAGCAATGGAGAGCGTACATTGGCTTCGCGCAATACATAAAAATACGTACGTTGTCTAGCAGAAAATCGCGCATGAAAGGTGTCATCCACCTCTTGCGCCCACTGCACAGAAATAGAGCTAGGCAGGAAGGCGTTTAAGCCACTTACCCACGCTTGAGCTGAGCGTTTTACAGGAGGGTCCAGATGCACCACTTGGTTAAGTGCATGCACACCTCTATCCGTTCTGCCCGCACAACAAACGGCAACCGGCTGCCCTACAAACTTCAATAATGCGTTTTCTAATTCCGACTGCACAGATGGCAGCACGGGTTGACGCTGCCATCCGTACCATGCACTGCCGTCATAGCATATGCCCAGTGCTACACGATTCATGAAGGCTTACGCTCCGAAGGCGTGGGCTCATCAGACGGCGGTACATCCAAATCTAGATTAATTTTTTCTAGCTTCTCACGCACCATTTCCGGTGTGACCGGAGCGGGAGAATCAACTTCGGCGCGACTGTTATTAGCGCGACGCAATACCCAAACAGTAATAATGACAATCAATGCCAGCAATGCTGACATCACAATGAGCAAATGCTCTTGAATCCAAGACAAAGTACTATCCGTATCAGTGGTTGTTGATGTGTTCTGTGCGACTGGCTCTGCTGTGGTAACAGCAGTTGTCACTGGTTCGTTTTTGTCTGCCTCACTAGCAGCCGTGCCTGGCGTAGGTTGTTGTCCCGCCGCATTGGCTGCACCCGCTTTCTGCTGTTCGGCAGCAAGCGCTTCTTGTTCGCTCAATGCCGAAGAAAGCTGGCGTACATTTTCTTCTAATTGTTCTACATTCTCGCTGGCGTCACGCAATGCTTGTGCGGTAGCCACGCTTTGATCTTGCTTAACGCTATCTGCCCATGATTCAGTGCTAAGCGTTAACGTGTCGCCTTTAGCAGCTCGCTCTGTAGGGGCGGCTGGCGCTTGAGGGGCAGCTTGGCCTGTAGTAGCCTCTTCTGAGGCTAACGCAGGCGCTTTATTGTCAGCCAAACCACGTTTGTACTGTGCATACCAGTCTGCTTGCTCACCAAACAGTTTACGGGCTTCAGCATCGCTATAAGCTTGCAATTGAGCTTCCGTAGGCGCGCTAAGCGTACTGCCTGCTCGCAACAAGTTCATGTTGCCATGCTGGAACGCATCAGGATTAGCCGCTAACAATGCCGCCATGTACTGGTATGTACTGACACCTTCAGGTGTACGCTTGGCCGCAATAGTGCTTAAGTTGTCACCTTTACGCACTTTGTAGCTATCGCCACTGCCAGCCGTAGCGGCTACGCTACGAGTGCCGTAACTACTGCTTGTTGACGCTGCTGCGGTACTGGGTAACTGCAAGGATTCAGCCACTTTGGCAGCATTAACCACGCTCACTTGGTGGCGCTGCAAACCAGATGACGACTGAATATCCAGTAAAACGTCGATGACTTTGGCATCTACCGCTTGTGGGCTACGCAAAATAACTTGCGACTTTCCCGGCTGCAGTTCAATCTGCCATCCCTCTAACGCAACGGGCGGGGTTAACCCCGCCTGCTGCCATTGTTCCCGATCAGGAAACTGTATGCTAAGCGTTTCGTCTGGCTTCCAATCTCGTAACGCCACACTTAACACTAGCGGCTGCGCCGGTTGCGACAAGAGGCGAGCCCTGCCCACCTCTACCGCATACGCTGAATGCGCAGCCAAAGCCGTCATTGATGCCAATGCAAGAAAACTTACAGTACGCAACGATAAACGGCTGGTTTTCATTTACAGTTCCCCTAAGGTGATCATCAGCATGCGGCGCAGCGGCTCTGCAGCACCCCACAACAATTGATCGCCTACGGTGAAAGCGCTGATGTACTCAGGGCCCATACCCAGTTTGCGCACACGGCCCACAGGAATGTCCATCGTACCGGTCACAGCGATAGGAGTCAGTTGCTCCATAGTGGCTTGTTTTTCGTTAGGAATCAGTTTGGACCAATCGCTAGTGTTAGCGATGATTTCATTGATTTCATCCAACGGTACGTCTTTGCGCAGTTTGATGGTTAGCGCTTGGCTGTGGCAACGCAAAGCACCAATACGTACACACAAACCGTCTACTACCACGTGATCTTGGCCCTGACGACCCAAAATCTTGTTGGTTTCTACGCCACCTTTCCACTCTTCGCGGGACATACCATCACCCAGATCGGAGTCGATCCAAGGAATCAGGCTGCCGCCCAGTGGTACGCCAAACTGCACGCTGCTCAGGCTAGGATCTTTCTGCTTTTGCAGAATACCGCGATCAATGTCCAAAATAGCCGATGCTGGGTCATCCAATTGTGCTTTAACAGCGGCGTTCAAGTCGCCAAACTGTGTCAGCAATTCGCGCATGTGTTGTGCGCCGCCGCCTGAAGCTGCTTGGTAAGTCATGGAGGTCATCCACTCTACCAAGTTGTGTTTGAACAAACCGCCCAAGCCCATTAGCATGCAGCTAACAGTACAGTTACCACCGATAAACTGTTTCACGCCTTTAGCCAGACCAGCGTCGATAACGTCGCGGTTTACTGGATCAAGCACGATGATGGAGTTATCGTCCATACGCAATGAACTGGCAGCGTCAATCCAAACGCCAGTCCAGCCAGCTGCGCGCAATTTGCCATACACCTCTTTGGTGTAGTCCCCACCTTGAGCCGTCACAATAATAGGCAGCTTTTTCAGGCTGTCTATATCGTAGGCATTTTGCAAGGCTCCTGCGCCTGCTGCCCATTCCGGTGCTGCTCCACCAGCATTACTGGTAGAGAAAAATACCGGCTCAAATCGTGAGAAATCGTTCTCTTCGCGCATGCGTTGCATGAGGACCGAGCCCACCATGCCACGCCAACCGACTAGGCCTACCGCTTGTTTCATGAATAATCACCTAAAAACCAAATTAACCCAATGCCTTAAGCACTGCATCCCCCATTTCGCGAGTACCCACCAACTGAGTACCTGCTTCATAGATGTCTGCTGTGCGTAACCCTTGCTCTAACACCTGGCGCACTGCATTTTCTACACGTACTGCCTGAGCATTTTCATTCAGTGAGTAGCGCAGCAACATCGCTGCGGACAAAATGGTTGCCAAGGGGTTGGCTTTGTTCTGACCAGCGATGTCAGGAGCGGAGCCGTGGCTAGGCTCATACAGACCTTGTTGCGACGCATTCAAGGATGCAGAAGGCAACATGCCGATGGAACCCGTCAACATCGCTGCCTCGTCTGATAGTATGTCACCAAAAAGATTACCCGTCACGATTACGTCGAATTCTTTTGGTGCACGAACCAGTTGCATGGCCGCATTGTCTACATACATGTGGCTCAATGCAACATCCGGGTACTCTTTCGCTACATCAATCATAATGTCACGCCAGAATTGCGAGGTTTCCAGCACGTTGGCTTTGTCTACGCTGCACAGCTTACCTTGGCGTTTTTGTGCGGCTTGGAATGCCACATGTGCAATACGGCGCACTTCGCTTTCAGCGTAATGCATGGTGTCAAAGCCTTGACGCTCACCGGCAAAGTTGCCTTCGCTCACGGTGCGCACGCCACGTGGCTGACCAAAGTAAATGTCGCCTGTCAGTTCACGGATGATTAGGATATCCAAACCCGAAACGATTTCTGGCTTCAACGACGATGCATTGGCCAACTGAGGGTACAAAATCGCAGGACGCAGGTTCGCAAACAAACCCAAGGCTTTACGCAAACCCAAAATCGCTTGTTCTGGACGCAGTTCACGTGCCAAGGAATCGTATTTCCAATCGCCCACCGCACCAAACAGCACTGCTGCGGATGACTTAGCCAACTCTAATGTTGCTGGCGGCAAAGGATGGCCGTGCAAGTCATAGGCTGCACCACCAACGGGTGCATGATGCAATTCCAGATCCAAACCCAGAGCGGTTAGAACGCGCGCGGCCTGTTCCGTAATTTCGGTACCAATGCCATCACCGGGTAATACTGCGATTTTTGTAGACATACGTTTTCCTGTGGTGTTGTAACGAACCGTGCGGTGTTCACACTATGTTCTGTGTGTGGCTTGCCCATGATCTGAACAAACCACACGGCCGCCTAGCAGCCGTGTGTTAAGAATTAAGCAGATGGGTTACCCACCAACCAAGGGTGTTGCGCCAAACGCTGGGCTTCAAATGCCTTGATAGTTTCTGCTTTTTGCAAAGTCTGGCCGATTTCATCTAAACCTTTGAGCAAACTTTGTTTGCGAAAGGCATCGATCTCAAAGCCATACTCTTGGCCGTCTTCAGCAATCACTTTCTGGCGCTCCAGATCAATGCTCAACTGATAGCCTTCTTTGGCCTGCACAGCATCAAACAGCTTAGCGACTACATCCTCAGGCAGGATGATGGGCAACAAACCATTTTTGAAGCTGTTATTAAAGAAAATATCGGCAAACGATGGGGCAATAATGGCTCTAAAACCGTATTGCAACAACGCCCATGGCGCGTGCTCACGGCTAGAACCGCAACCAAAGTTTTTACGTGCCAACAAGATAGAAGCACCTTGGTAGCGCGGCTGGTTCAGCACGAACTCTGGGTTCAGAGGACGTTTGCTGTTATCCATACCTGGTTCACCGTGATCCAGATAACGCAGTTCATCAAACAAGTTAGGGCCAAAGCCAGTACGTTTGATGGACTTCAAAAACTGTTTAGGGATGATCAAGTCGGTGTCCACGTTTTCGCGGTCCAACGGAGCAACCATTCCTTTGTGAGTAGTAAAAGCTTGCATGATTAGTGCTCCTGACTCAATTGACGTACATCGGCAAAGCTACCTACTACAGCGGCAGCAGCAGCCATGGCTGGGCTAACCAAGTGTGTACGTCCACCCTGCCCCTGACGGCCTTCAAAATTTCGGTTGGATGTGGAAGCACAACGCTCACCGGGTTCCAAACGGTCGGCGTTCATCGCCAAACACATGGAACAACCAGGCTCACGCCACTCGAAACCGGCTTCAACAAAGATTTTGTCCAAACCCTCTTTTTCAGCTTGTTGCTTCACCAAACCAGAGCCTGGTACCACGATAGCCTGTTTGACGTTTTTCGCCACTTTACGGCCACGTGCAACTTCAGCAGCAGCACGCAAGTCTTCGATACGTGCGTTGGTACAGGAACCAATAAACACTTTATCAATTGCAATGCTAGTCAATGGCTGGTTGGCTTCCAAACCCATGTACTGCAACGCGCGGATAATACCTTCGCGGCGTACTGGATCTTTTTCATTCTGTGGATCAGGCACATTGGCATCCACTGGCAACACCATTTCTGGCGATGTACCCCATGTCAATTGAGGTTTGATATCTGCGGCATCAATGCGAACCACCGCATCAAATTGCGCGCCATCATCGCTTTTCAATGTATTCCAGTACTCAACCGCTTGATCCCACTGCGCACCTTTAGGGGAGTAAGGACGACCACGGAAGTACTCAACGGTTTTATCATCCACCGCTACCATGCCCGAACGCGCACCGGCCTCAATAGCCATGTTGCACACGGTCATACGACCTTCCATGCTCAGCGCTTGTACTGCTGAACCACCGAATTCGATGGCATAGCCTGTACCACCCGCAGTACCGATCACACCAATAACGTGCAAGATCAAATCTTTAGCCGTACAGCCTGCTGGCAAATCACCGTTTACCTCTACCAACATGCTCTTGCTTTTTTTCATCAGCAAGGTTTGGGTAGCTAATACGTGCTCAACCTCAGAAGTACCTATACCGAAGGCCAACGCCCCCATCGCACCGTGCGTACTGGTGTGTGAGTCACCGCACACAATGGTCATGCCCGGCAACGTTGCGCCTTGCTCTGGGCCGATGATGTGCACGATACCCTGACGCTGGTCGTCCATATCGAACAGAGTCACACCAAATTTCCGGCAGTTTTCTTCCAGCGTATCTACCTGCAATTTGGAGATAGGATCCGCGATACCCGCCGCACGTGATGTAGTAGGAACGTTGTGGTCTGCTACGGCAAGGTTGGCGCTGATACGCCAAGGCTTACGGCCAGCCAGCTCCAGCCCTTCAAAGGCTTGGGGACTAGTCACTTCATGCAGTAACTGGCGGTCGATATAGAGCAAACAGGTGCCATCGTCTTCACGGTGCACCACGTGGCTGTCAAACAGCTTGTCGTATAAAGTTTTTGCCATAACAGACTCTCAATCAATCAGAACAAGCGAAACGCTGTTATTTCGCGATGGATTCATTATGCCCGTCTCTAAAACCAGCACAAGACCATTAGTTATACTAGTATTGGGAGTACCACCTTACCTCCCAAAAAACACAAAGCGGGTTCTGAGACTCGCCCAAAACCCGCTGTAGTCGGTGATGCTTCACCCTACTGTTTTTTTGTTTCCAAATACAAAGGCATCACCAGTTCTGCCGCCACACGTAGTTCATCAATACGGCTTTGCGGAGACGGGTGCGTAGACAAGAGATCTGACTCATTGCCGTTTCTGCCCGACATGCTAATCATTTTTTCCCAAAAACTAATGGCTGCCCTAGGGTCATAACCCGCACGAGCGGCAAGTTCAACACCGATTAGATCAGCTTCTGCTTCGTGCGTACGGCTATTCGGCAAATGGAACATCACATCGGTTAGTGAACCACCCAAATCACCCACAGCCTGTGAGCCTACCACCGCCGACAAAATCGCCAAGCCAATACTGGTACCCATCTTATGGGACATTTGTTCACGTGAATGTTCGCGCAACGCATGAGCGATTTCATGCCCCATAACGGCAGCGAGTTCGTCGTCAGTGGCCTTGAGTCTATCTATTAAACCGGTATACACCGCCATTTTTCCGCCTGGCATACACCACGCGTTGAGCTCATCCGACTTCAGTACGTTGACCTGCCAGTCCCACTGCAAAGCGTCCGGCCTAAACACCGGCACTTGATTGATAATCTTGGCGGAAATTTCTCGTACACGACGAACCTGCTCCGCGTTCGGTGATAATGCACCTTGTGCTTGGGCTTGAGCCAATGTTTCGTTGTAGTTCTGCGCAGCCGCTAAATTCAGCTCCTGCTCGGGAACAAAACTAGACATAAACTGCTTACGTTGTATGCCGACAACGCCACTCGCCGTGGTATCTACTGCAGCACACCCCGTCAAAATGATGGTGGCACAAGCCGCCGCCACTATACATGCCTTACGCCATACCCCGAACAGGCTCATACGCAATCCTTACCACTGCCCACACTGAGCACGTTGGCGCAACGCTTGATCCATCAGCACGATGGCCAATAGCGCTTCAGCAATAGGTGTGGCACGTATACCCACACAAGGATCATGACGACCCAATGTTTGTACCTCTACAGGCTCGCCTTGCTGCGTAATGGAGGGGCGTTTGATGCGAATACTGGAGGTAGGTTTAATCGCCAACGACACACGAATGTCTTGGCCGGAAGAAATACCGCCCAAAATACCACCTGCGTGATTCGAGGCAAAACCGTCAGGCAAAATTGCATCGCCGTGCTCAGAGCCACGTTGCGACACACTTTCAAAGCCATCACCGATCTCTACGCCTTTCACCGCATTCAACCCCATCATCGCGTAAGCAATGTCAGCGTCCAGACGACCATAAATAGGCTCACCCAAACCGGCTGGCACGCCCTCAGCGATCACCTCAATACGTGCACCAATGGAGTCCCCCTCTTTACGCAGGGCATCCATAAAGGCTTCCAGTTCAGGAACTACGGCTGCATCGGCTGCATAGAACGGGTTATTAGGCACGTCATCCCAGCTTTTGAATGGGATGACGATAGGGCCTAGTTGACTCATGTAACCACGAATCACCGTTTTGAACTCCGCTGCTAACCATTTCTTGGCAATCGCACCGCCTGCAACGGTCGGCGCTGTCAAACGCGCAGAAGAACGACCGCCACCGCGAGGATCACGGTGCTGGTACTTGCGCCAGTAGGTGTAATCAGCATGACCAGGGCGGAAGGTTTCCAGCAAATTACCGTAATCTTTACTGCGCTGATCGGTATTGCGAATCAACAAAGCTATAGGTGCACCGGTAGTTTTACCTTCGTACACACCAGACAAAATCTCAACCTGATCGGCTTCTTGACGCTGCGTAACATGGCGCGATGTGCCAGGTCTACGGCGGTCTAGTTCTAGCTGAATATCTTCAACACTCAGTTCTAATCCGGGCGGACAGCCATCTACCACAGCACCAATGGCTGGGCCGTGAGACTCCCCAAAATTCGTTACACGAAATAAGCTACCTAAAGTATTTGCAGACATAAACAGTTCGGTTTATAGGCCAATCGAAAGCAGAATTATGGCATTAAAGCCGGGAGCATGCACCGTGTACAAGCTAGGATGAGCAACTCAGGGCGATGGATTGCGCCTCGGGCGGGGGAACTTCCGCATAGCGCTCGTATCCAGCACGTTCTTCAAATGGGTTACTTAACACCGTAAACAAATCAGACAATACTGATGCATCGCCCTTTTCTGCGGCAGCAATCGCTTGTTGTGCCAAGTAGTTACGCAACACATACAGCGGATTGGCCGCATTCATGGACTGCTGACGCTGTGCGGTGGTTTGTTGATCAGCCTCTAGACGCACGCGGTATCTATCTACCCACGCACGCGCCTGATCTTGATCATGAAAACATTGCAAGAAAGCCTCAGGGTGTTTTTCTGCCCACGCCAACGCGCGGAAGCTCAAACTAAAGTCGGCTTGGTCTCTGTGCAGTAAACGCCACCAATCGTCAATCAGTTGCGTATCACCTTCCAGCCACTCTTGCCACCCCATTTTGCGGCACAGATTTTCTCTGTACCGCTCTAAGAACCACCCTTCGTACTGTTGCAATACAGGGTTCAGTGTTTCGGGCGTCGCCCCCAAGGTGGTCATGGCACTGGCTAATCTATAGAGATTCCAATGTCCAACTGAAGGCTGCTGATTCCATGCGTATCTGCCCTGTTGATCGGTTGTATTGCAGATATGGTTAGCCTGAAAAGCATCCATAAAGCCAAAGGGGCCAAAGTCTAAGGTCAGCCCCAAAATGGACATGTTGTCGGTATTCATCACACCGTGACAAAACCCCACGGTTAACCAGTCTGCCATCAGATAGGCGGTACGTTGGGTTACTTCTGTTAGCAACAAACGGGCTAACTCAGCATGATCCTCGCTGTGTTTGTACAGCGCAGGATAAAAATTTTGTACTACATAATGCAGTAATGTCTGCATTTCTTCGGGATGCCCTAACCAGTGCTCAAAAGAACCAAAACGCACAAAGCTAGGAGCAACTCGCGTCACGATGGCGGCACGCTCTACCGTTTCGCGGTACACCGGCACAGGTGAGGTCACAATAGCCAAGGCTTCAGTCGTTGGAATGCCCAAACCTTTCATGGCTACGCTGGCCAAATACTCACGCACCGACGACCGTATGACTGCTCTGCCATCCCCCATACGGGAATACGGTGTCAACCCTGAGCCTTTAAGCTGCAGCTCTTGTGTGCCCTGAGGCCCATCTATAGCCCCCAGCAAATGCGCACGCCCATCACCTAACTGCCCAGCCCACACACCAAACTGATGGCCGCTGTATACGGCAGCTAAGCTTCGCCCACCCGGCAATGGCGCATTACCTGACAACACGGCTAGCATCTCAGGCGAATGCAGCAGCACCTGACTCAACCCCAAACGCTGTGCTAAGTCATCGTTTGCATGCAGCAACTGAGCATCGCGCAAACCCGAGGGCTGCAGTAACGTGTAGAACGTTTCTGGCAATGACGACGCGAAACCATTGCTAACGTGCAAATCTTCTAGAGTAGAGGCCAACACCGACATGATTACTGCTCCTTGGCTGCAGCAGCCACTTGTTGCGCATGTGCTTTGGCCGCTTTTTTAGCAGGACGCAAATAGAAAATGGCACAAAAGTAAAACACCAACGACAAGATGATTTCAGCAATCGCACAGTACACCGATGCCGGGTTCGGGTCAGACCATGCGCGTACACAACCTTCCATGAAATACAGCAGAATCAGCATAGAAGACCACTGCAAGGTATAGATTTTCCCGCGCAAAATACCAGGCAAAGGCAAAATCAACGGCAATACCTTAAGTGCCATATACGACCCACCGGGGCGCAATGGCGCCAGCCACATTTCCCATGCTATGCAGAGGACAATCAGGCCTATTAACGATGCAGCGGCAACACGATGTAAAACGGGATTCAATTGAGCATTCATACTGGTATTATCGCCTAAGGCGGGTTAAAACCCTATACCATTGCACGCAGTCAGCTGGATGATTTTTTTACCATGACCAACCAACCGTCCCCTTCTATTGATGCTTTGGCACAGAAGGCGAAAACGCCCACCGCTTCTGGCCAACCTCAGCGCAAAAAACGTGAACTGGCTGCGGTCATGCTGCGGTGCATAGCCCAGCGACGCTTAACGCAAGTCGCATCCAGCCTCACTTACACCACCATTCTGGCAGCTGTGCCACTACTAGCTGTAGTGCTGTCCCTGTTCACGGCATTCCCTCTTTTCTCTGATTTTCGTGAAGCGTTAGAAAACTTCTTCACCACGAATCTGATGCCCGAGGCCGTGTCTGACACGATCATGTCCTACCTAAATCAGTTTGCTGCAAAGGCCTCTAGCCTCACTGCCATTGGTAGCTTGTTTTTGATCATTACGTCCATCATGTTGATTTCAACCATTGATGGTACGTTAAACGATATTTGGCAGGTTAATACTCAGCGCCCCATCGCACAGCGCCTGTTGGTGTACTGGGCATTGCTGTCTTTAGGGCCTATATTGGGCGGTGCTAGTCTTTGGGCTACTACTATGCTTGCCCGTGAATCCATGGGCTATATCAGTAGTTTTGGGATTGTGATTTCATTACTGCTGTCTGCCCTGCCTTTTCTACTGACCGTACTGAGCTTTACCGCACTCTTTACCTTCGTGCCCAATTGCCATGTGCGCTGGCGTGACGCTTTTGTAGGTGGTGTACTCGTCGCTTTCTTCCTAGAACTGCTGAAAGCAGGCTTTGCGTTTTACCTGACTAAATTCCCGACCTACACCTTAATTTATGGTGCATTTGCCACCATCCCTATTTTCTTGCTCTGGGTGTATTTGTCGTGGTTAGTTGTGCTGCTAGGCGCCTCGTTTGCCGCTATTCTTCCTGATATACGTAGACACCGTGACCCTAACGAAAAACACTACTTAGGTGAGTCATTCTTGCATGCGCTCAGCATGTTGCACAGCCTGTGGCTACAGCGCGGCCACACACCAGTAGGCTTGCCAGTGGAGCAATTAAGCGACACTTTGGCTCACGACGCTCACGAGCTAACCCGTACGCTACTGACGCTTAAAAAGTTGGGATATGTCGCTAACACCCAAGAAAACAACCGTGAACGCTGGGTTTTAGCCTGCGACCCTGCCCAAACTGACCTTGCCGCACTCGTTGACACCTTCCTGTTAAATAGGTCTCAACCCAGCACTGAAGTGGGCAATGGTGTAGCCTTAATAATGAACGCCACCTTGGCTAATCCTCATCTGCGTCTACAGCAGTTGTTTGAACAGCCTGGGTTGCTGGAAGATATATCTGAATCCATACAAAAAAAATTAAGCACGTCACTTAATGCAGCACAGGAGCCCTCGTATGCTTAAAGTTAGTGAAATTTTACGAGTCAAAGGGGATATTCTCTACACCGCGACTCCTGACATGGCGATTGATACCGCAATTCAAATCATGAGCGAACAAGACATCGGTTCACTGGTGATTATGGAACATGGTCAATTGGCCGGGATGCTCACGTTCAGGGAAATCATTCGCTATTTGCACAAAGCCCAACACGGCACTACAGCCACTACGGTGCGCGCCATCATGGATGACGCACCAGTAAGCGTGACGCCCAACACCAGCGCTGACGAAGTACAGCGCCTGATGTTAGACAATCATGCACGCTACATTCCCGTCATGGACGGCCCCACATTGCAAGGGGTGATTTCGTTCTACGATATGTCCAAAGCCATCGTGAAGGCTCAGCAGTTTGAAAACACCATGCTGAAAGCCTACATTCGCGACTGGCCATCAGACCAAGGCAACTCCGCTGCCTAATCTTTGGTTACGCTGCAGGCTCGTTTTGACGGGCTTGCAGTGCTTCCCACGCTGCCAGTAATACTTCTGGCTCATTCTTATTCATAATTGTTGCGTCAGATAACGTTCTACGCCACTGACGTGCACCAGGCAAACCATGTGGCCAGCCCAACATCGCACGCGTTGCCATACGTATATTCAGATCTTGCGCCACTAATGCCTGCGCATAACCGTACATACGCTGCACGATTTCAGCACCGTCCATATACGTATCTTCTGGCCATAAATGTTGGCTAATCTCGCGCAACACCGCTGGCGTATGCCATGCTGCTCTGCCCAACATCACCCCATCAAAGCCAGCCAACTCGTCTAACGATTGCTGCGTCGTTGCCAAGCCACCGTTCAACACGAATGTCGCATCCGGGAAGTCTTTAGTGAGCTGACGTGCATAGTCATAACGCAGCGGTGGAATCTCACGGTTCTCTTTGGGTGATAAGCCTTTGAGCACCGCATTACGTGCATGCACCACAAACACACGCACACCAGCTTCATACAAAATACCGACGAAATTCTGGGCAAAGCTATAGTCTTGTTCGTAATCCAAGCCTAAACGGTGCTTGACTGTGACTGGCACACTCACCACATCCTGCATCGCTTTTACACAGTCAGCCACCAAATTAGGCTCTGCCATCAAACAAGCACCAAACGCCCCTTTCTGCACACGCTCGGAAGGACAACCACAATTGAGGTTAATTTCGTCGTAACCCCATTGCTCGCCCAGCTTAGCGCTATGGGCTAATGCCGCCGGCTCACTGCCTCCCAACTGCAAAGCCACAGGGTGCTCACTCGCGTCATAATCCAGTAAACGCGGCACATCACCATACTGCAATGCGCCTGTGGTGATCATTTCAGTGTACAGCCTTGCACGTGGTGCCAACATTCTATGAAAGAAACGGCAATGCTTATCCGTTACGTCAATCATAGGGGCTACGCAAAGCGTCCAATCTGCTTTGTTCGTAGACGCCGTATTGGCTATAACGTTTGAAAGTCCTGACACACACTCACCTGCTGAAAATGGGGCAAAAACAGCATTTTACGCCAGAACTCACCGGCATTTTTCTCTTTCCCCTGCGATAGCGATGACTAAGCACTAATAAATGTAGGTAACTCGCGCCTAAGCTATTCACTACAAGCACTCAAACAGGTTAAAGTAAAGGGTTAAGTCTTGCGCCATATCATCGCGCTATCCCAACTTTTTTGCATTTTTCATACTATGGCTGTTTTTACTACTGTTTCTGAAAAGGACGCTCAGCAATTGCTTAGCTCATACGACTTGGGCGACTTGGTCAATCTGCGCGGTATTTCAGCAGGCATAGAAAACACCAACTACTTCCTGACCACGACTCGTGGCGAGTATGTGCTCACACTGTTTGAGGTGCTAACTGCTGAGCAGTTGCCTTTTTACATTGAGTTAATGCACCACTTGGCTGAGCGCAACATTCCCGTCCCTAAGCCTCAGGCACTAAAAAACGGTAAGTTGCTAACCAGCTTGAATGGCAAACCTACTGCTATTGTTAGTCTGCTACCAGGTCGCTACGAACCTGACCCAAGCCCTGCACACTGCATCTTAGCGGGCGACACCTTGGCCAAGGCCCACTTGGCAGCTCAAGACTTCGAAATTTACCAACCCAACCTACGCGGCTTGGCATGGTGGCAAAAAACCGTGCCGTCCATTTTGGAATTCTTAGATGACAGCCAACGCGAACTGCTGTTGACCGTACTATCTGAGCAAGAGGCCTTTGCACAAACAGACACCTACAAAAGCTTGCCATCTGGCCCCGCACACTGCGACTTGTTCCGCGATAACGTGCTTTTCAGTGGCACACCAGAAGCCCCACAAATGGGTGGCTTCATCGATTTCTACTTTGCCGGCTGCGATACATGGCTGTTTGACGTAGCAGTTAGCGTCAACGATTGGTGCATCAACCGCGAAGATGGTAGTTTTGACGACGCGAAGCTACAGGCTTGGTTGCAAGCCTACAATGCGGTTCGCCCTTTCACAGAGACTGAACAACAAGCGTGGCCCTATATGCTGCAAGCTGCTGCCCTGCGTTTCTGGGTTTCCCGCCTGTACGATTACTTCCGCCCACGCGAAGCGGAAACCCTAAAACCGCATGATCCCCGTCATTTTGAACGCGTGCTGCGTAATCGTCGTGACACCAGCACACCTCAACTCGTAGACTAAGAGACACTGTATGCAAGCTGTTTCCCTGCCCTTTCTCTATGGTTGGCTCTGGGTTCGAGAAGGTTACCGCCTTTTCATGCGTCAACCTATGGCCATGCTGTTCTGGAGCTTGGTCACCAACTTGCTGATCCATCTAAGCTATTTACTGCCGTTATTAGGCCAAATCGCTTTGCTGGTAGCTTCCCCCGCACTGACCTTCATCGTTCTAAACGCCAGCCACAATATCGCTAAAGGTCAGCAAATGCAGCTAGGCATGTGGACGGCACCTCTACGCCCTGCTAACGTGCGTAACCCATTAATCAAACTGGGTGCGCTCTACATGCTGGCCTGTTTGGCCGCAGGGCTACTGGCCACTATTCCATTCGTAGACAGCATCATGAGTGTGATGCCTGCACCAGGCGAGCCCGTAGATGAAGTTGCATTCATGCGTGCCTTACGCGCGCCCATGTTTGCCCTAATGGCTATCTACGTACTGGTGTCTGCGCTATTCTGGCATGCTCCTGCCCTCATTGGCTGGCACAACATTGCCATCAAACAAGCACTGTTCTATTCCATGGTGGCTTGCTGGCGCAACAAGTTCCCATTCATTTTGTATGGCCTATGTTGGTTAGTGCTGTACTTCTTGATGCAACAGTTGGATTTAATCTTGCTGTCTTCCGGCCTAGCCCCTAGCCTGCAACAGTTGATCCTGACACCGCTTAGCTTAGTCATTTTGGCGATTTTGTATGGTAGCTTCTACCCTATTTACCTGACGGTATTTGGTCCTAGCGCCATGGCATTAAATGCAGCCTCGCACCAAGACCCTGACCTGTAAACCCATCACAGCCAAGCATCACGCTGGCTGTTAACGCCTTTGCGCACACCTACGCCAACTCCCTAGCTCTTGCTCTAAGACTGATTGGCGTAGTTGCAGCACCCATCCAGGCATCTCAACCACCTCTACCGCATGCTTACAACCGTATATGCGGTTTGGCCGCATGAGCAACGGCCCCTTGAGTATTTCACCCTTTGCATCCAAGAAAAGCACTGCATGTGTGCTGTACAACCCCAGCGTATGCACCAATCTGCAGCCCTTGAAACACAAAACGGTATGAGCCCTTTCTGACATCGTTATACGATGCATACCAAAGAGCCTTGCCTGAAAACTTTGCATGCACCAAATATGACGCACACGCTGTTGTGCTGGTGATGTAGGCATACGATGTCACCCTAAAACAAGCTTTGCATCATTTGCATCACCAACGGAAAAGCAATCACTAAGAACGTGCAAGGCAAAATACAACTTACTACTGGGAAGAGCATTTTCACTGGCGCTTCTAGGGCTTGTTTTTCTGCGCGCAAAAAACGTTCTTGCCTATATTGATCTGCTTGCGCACGAAGTACGGTGCTGAGTGACAAGCCCATTTTCACGGCATTGTCTAAATTAGCGGAAAGCACAGACATCTCTACTAAACCGCTGTCCTGTACAAGGCGCTCAAAGCTTTGCTCTCTACTCATACCAGAACACATTCTAAACAAGGCTTGTTGTAGTAGCCTTTGCAAATCACCTGGCGGCAAACTTTCAGCAGCAGTTTGCAAAGCCAGCATCACACCAGCACCAGACTCTACCGACAACGCCAACACATCCAGAAAGAACGGATACTGGCAACGCTGTGCATGCAACCGGCTTTGGCGTTCTTGATAACGTTTCCACCAAGGCAATACCAACGTGACCCCTCCAGCCACAGCCGCCATACAAAAGTCCATTTCTTCGCTGTAGACAGCGCTGAGCACCAACACAATGAATGCAACGGTTAGCGCTTGCAAAAACAAACGCCCCAGCACCATATAGACCTCGGCATGCTGCTCTATGCCTAGCCAGATTGGTAATCGGTAACGCCATCGCCACGGCAATAACACCCACAATCTGCGCCCTAACGCACTATGCAGCCACACTAACCACTGATGCCATGCACGTTCTTGTACCTGCTCTGGTAATTGCCGCCATCTATTACGTAGCCAATACCCTATGCTCAGCGTGCTAGCCATTGTCGTAACAGCTACCAAAGCAAAGCTAATATATCCCCAGAGACCCTGCATACCTACACCCTAATCTGAGCAATCTTACGCATCATATGCAATCCAACACTCTCTAGTACCACGATCAAAGCTGCCACACCCCACCCTATGGGTTCAGACCAAAAACTCTGCATCAACTCGGGCTGCATCCAACTCAATGCCGCAGCAATCAAGAGCGGAATTGCTGCCATTACCCACGCTTGCAACGATGCTTGCGCCGTCAGGGTTTTAACCTTTTCCTCTAGATACAAGCGCATACGTAAACTATGGGCTAAACGTTCCAATACATCGCTGATACGCCCGCCACAGCGTTGAGAAACCTCGAGGCTTGCTGCCAATAACTGTGTGCCTTCATGTGGGATGCGGTTAGATAAGTTCATCACGGCTTGTTCCAGCCCTATGCCCAATCGTAGTTCACGCAAGCAAAGCTCCAGTTCAGCACGTAGTGGCGACTTGCTCTGAAGTGCTAACTGTTGAAACGCTACTTGCAACCCTAAGCCAGCTCGTGAGGCTGCCGCTAACGACTGAATAAAATCTGGCAACTGAGTGCAGACGCGTAAATGGCGCTTTTTCTGCAAATGTCGCATTGTTCTAGGCACCGCAATCAGCACTAAGACCGGAGCGACCCAAGCTAGCCAAACATTACCCGTGAGCCACCACCAGAGAAACACACTGAACAACAAGACCAAGCTAAAAAACACCGCCAGTACACGAGCATCCACAAACCAATACGCGGCTTCTAATACCGCCTGTGACTGAGCGTCTACTTGTTTCTTTTTCTGCTCGAATACTCCCCAAACCCTAGGTGCCGTCATCATCGTGAATGCTGCCACGGCCACCATTACTCCCAACAACGCGCCTATCCACCACATGCCAGCCTCCTTTGTTAGGCCACATCGCTAAACCAGCGTTGATCCAACCAGTCCATTTGCTCACTAAAAATCTGTGGTATCAGCCCCTGCCCTTTGAAAACCACGTTACCAGAACTGGATACTTCTGCAGCAAACAGCTCTTGTAGCTGTATACGCCCAGCTTCCAAACCGCATACCTCAGTAATGGAATGAATGATGCGGCGGCCATCAGCTAAACGTTTTTGCAACACCAACACCTCTAGGCTGCTGGCTATATGCTCACGCGCCACGGTCACAGGTAAATCCATACCCGCTAATAGCACCAGTGTTTCCAACCTATTAAGCGCTTCTCTAGGAGTGTTTGCATGCACTGTCGTCAAGGAACCTTCATGCCCCGTATTCATCGCCGCCAACATATCAAAGGCTTCACCCCCACGGCACTCTCCTACCACTATGCGATCGGGCCGCATACGTAACGCATTACGTACCAAGTCACGAATACTCACTAGCCCTTCCCCTTCTACGTTGGCGGGCCGCGCTTCTAAAGAAACTAAATTTGCCATGTTCAACTGCAGCTCTGCAGCATCCTCAATGGTGACCACCCGTTCTTGAGGAGCAATGTAGTTCGTGAGCACGTTTAACAGCGTCGTTTTCCCTGAGCCTGTTCCTCCTGCCACCACCACATTTTTTCTGGCCTGTACACAGCAACGCAAAAACTCGGCCATCGTTGAACTGAGCGCACCAAACGCTAATAAGTCGTCCATCACTAAACGCTTGGCGGGGAACTTTCGTATGGTTAAGGTAGGACCTTTAAGTGCAATAGGTGGTAACACTGCATTCACTCTAGAGCCATCTCGTAACCGTGCATCCACCATAGGAGAAGCATCGTCCAAACGCCTACCCAAGGGGGCTACGATGCGCTCCATAATGGCGACCAATGCCGTCTCACTACTAAACACAGCAGAGCTTTCATGGCATTGTCCCTGCATTTCCACAAAAATCTGTGACGGTGAGTTCACCATGATTTCGCTGATGCTTGGGTCTCGGAGTAGAGCCTCTAACGGCCCTAAACCTAATGCCTCATCCAACACGGCTTGAACTAATTGCTGCCTACATAATGAAGGCGGCAAATCGGTGCTTTTAGCAATCAATGCTTCTACACATTGCTGTGCTTCCAAGCGTAAAACAGCTTCATTCATGTCGCTGTACTGCTTACGACGCAACTCTAATGCATCCACTAACCGCGTATGCAAGGCAGCCACATGCTCTGCTAACAACAAGGCTTGTTCTCGTTGCGCTGCGACAGAAGCACTTTTTTGCTTTGCCTCTACGGTTTCATTGTTAATCTGTAGCCGCCCTGCTTCCAGCTCTTCCTCTACAACACGCTTCACCACTAACTGACACGGCCCTATCACCACACAATCACCCTCTTGCAATGGCCCATATTGGGTCACACGCTGCCCATTCACATACGTACCAGCCAAACTCCCACAGTCTTCTAAAAAGTATTGTTGGGCATGCCTAGCGATACGCGCATGCTGCTTGGCAATACGCCATCCCTTTAACACCAACTGTGCGGAAGCCTCTTTACCAATCACACACTGCTCTGCCAATGGGAACTCAAAACGTTCTCCATTTTGATATTCACCACAGAGCTTAAAAGCCAGATCACTCATGATGTCCACCCTGAAGCAATACCCCCAATGGCTCCACCGGCAATGCCCAATCAGGTCTCGATAATAAGTCTTGGCTTTCCCCTTTAGTCATGGCTGTATTCACTCTGGGGGCATCTGGAAACTGTTGCGCCACCATTGCCTGAGCCCTATGTATGCGTTGCTGCATAACGGGATGATTGGCTTCCACAATATGCGGCGTCACAAAAATGGCTAATTCTGTCTCCTGACGCTGAAAACGCTCAGAACTAAACGCCGCCCCCAAGACCGGTAATGTACCCAACCCCGGAACCCTATCTTGATTGCGAGAAACCTCTCTGGAAATGAACCCCGCCAGAATTAAGGTTTGGCCCGTTTGCACATTAAACTCCGTAGCTGTTCGTCTCGTTTTCAGAGAGGGACCACTGGGCACTGACAAACTAGGATCTATAGAACTCACCTCAACCTCAATACGCGAACGTACCGCCCCAGAAGCTTGAATCAAAGGCGTAATACGCAATGAAACACCATATGGCTTAAACTGCGTGGAGTTATTACCATTACTGTCGGTCACGGTATAAGGTACTTCACCACCCGCTAAGAACTCTGCCGTGCTACCACTACGAGCCAGTAATTGTGGCTGTGCCAAGATAGTTGCAGCTCCCACCTCGCTCAACGCTTGTATACGCGCCGAGAGCAATGCATTAATACCAAAATAACCCTTGAGTGCCGAGCTACCCATTTCCGTGGCCACTACTGTTTCACCCGGACGCGCACCGATACTGCCAGCTGTGTTTTCCCATGCAACACCAGCCGTAAGTCCACCTTCTGCTGCATCACTCCAGCGTGTGCCTAAATTGCGCAATGCATTGCGAGGCACCTCTACCACCTGCACATCCAACAGCACCATTGCATCCCAGCCCTGGCTGTCACTTAGGTCCAAAAGTTGCGGATAACGCTTAGCCAATACCGCCAAATGCTCTTGCTGCCTATCTGTTAAATGCGTGGCCTCTACGACTAGCTTATCCCCCACCTCGCTAATTTCCACACCAGGAATTTTAGCCAGCAGCTGTTTTAATTCGCTTTTGCTTTGACGTATGCCTGTAGACAGCACCTCCACATGATAGGCCTGATTACTACCGTCACGCTGCCAAAGCTGCACCGTACTACTGCCTTCGTTGCGAGCAAAAACAATCACCTCTTGCTCTTCGGTGGTCACGGCATTCAGTACATGCCCATCACCTACAGCGACACGCGCTAGTTCTGGCACTGTTAACACTCGCATGTCACCCACCTGCATTTGCCAGGTTTCTGCCTGTGCCGATACTGATATTGCCCACCCACACATCACAAAAAAGAACACAAAACCAAGTACCTGCTTTACGCTAGCGTTACTCATAAGCCTCCCCCTGTAAGGGCATCGCTTCTACGGAGTCACGTTCAGCCCAATTACCCCACTGCGTAGCCGCTGGCTCAGACATACTCTCTAATCCGTAAGCCTGAGCAGGCAACGAAAACAAGGCTCTAGAAGTAGAGGCTGCCACCATAGACGGGGCCAATGCTTGCAACTTACGATTCTGCTGATTGCCATACACCACTGGAGCAGACCTTGTTGCTTTAGTCGGTGATGACCCCGCTAGGCCTAACAGAGCCGCCAAATCACCCCGAATAGCTCGATCGGAAACACCAGCATCGCCTACGGGTCGCAGCATGGCCGTTAATGTCCCCGCTTGCCTTGCCGCCAATAAGGTCACCCCCTCTTCAGGGCTCACATCCAACGTCAATGTGCTGGCCTCATAACGGCTTTCACTGAGGTACTCTGTATTGCGATTAATGGCTAACACCCGCACGCCTTGCAGCAAAGGTGAAGAGATGCGACGTCGTTGATAATCAAAAGATACGTACACATCAATCAAGTCTCCCGCCTGCAAAAGCCCCGCCACAGAACTCAACACATCAGCGGGGATGGTTAATGCTCTACGACCAGGACGCAAGATAGACGAAAACCGATCAGGCTCTTGCTCGCGCACATGGGCTGGCAAAATCAAATCTCCCGCCGCCAGAGCATGCCCCAACCTCTGATTTTCTATGGCCAGAAAATACTCTGGCGACAAACTATCGCTACTAATCAAATGCTGAGGAAAATCACGTATCGCCACATCATCACTGTCGACTATGGCACCCACTGGTAATGAGCGTGCAGCCACAAGGCGAGGCACCATCGGGACCGCTGCACGCGCTTCTAATTCCTGCGTTTTATCTGCCAAATAACGAGAGCTGGACCATACCGCTAACCCCGCCCCTAACAAAGACAACACTATCCAAATTGCGGTTGATCGATGGGCCCATAAGTGCTGCTGCCATACTTGTTTCATTGCTTCCCCCATTACTTGCTTCTAGCGCTAATACCAGCGCAATACATAGATCCCTACCATCTGCTCACCCATAGGAACCCAACTTATCACCCACTGCTCTGCACCATACTGAAAGCTCATGGCATAGGGGTCTGCATGCACGTACATTTTGGGAAATTTGTTGGCTAATGCTTCCGTCAACAAGGGCTGTGGCTCTACGTTTGTTGGCACGCTATACCACTGATGCTGCACTCTCCCGCCTGCCAGCTTTTCTTCCCATGCCCACAACAGCTGCAAGTCAGGATGAGAGAAAAGCGGCTGATGCACTGGCTGGTCAGAGCGCAAACAACTCAGTGCTATAAACGAGCTGCTGACATCCACTTTTTGTAGGCGTACTGAGCAAGGATCCTGCCCAGCAGACTGTTCCCATAACACTCCGTTCTTTTGCACTTGCAATTGCTTAAGATGAGGAATTCGCTCCTGTATTTGCTGCATAAACTCAACCAGATCTACGCCTTTCACTTGCCATGCGTAATACCACAAGGCATCAGATTGCAGAGAAAGCAATAACTCCGGACGGTATGCACTTAAGCTTTGTTCCATACTGTGCAACTGAACTAGCCATTGCGCTTGCAGTGGCCGTGCTAAGACGATTGCACTTATGCCAAACAAACCCACACAGCACAGTCTAGTAACGAATGTCCTCATTCATCACTCCTGCTGCACATACCGTGTAGGTACACTGCTTTCCCATTGCTGTAGCCAGTCGCGACTAGGGGTTGCGCGCCCCCACGCTTTATCTACAGCACCCGCAAAGTGCTCTATGTTCTGTACCTGATTACGACTACGCTCTGTCGCCTTTCCCCACCATTGAGGGGCTTGTTCCAGCCGTTGCCTTACCTGTGCAGCAGCTACGGCACTGCCACTGCCCACTAGCACTACATGCTGTTGTTGCAACTTCAGCGAAGGGAACAAGGCATGACTTAATCGCTTCTGTAGACTACTTTGATGTATGCCTGCATCTTCTAAATGCACCTCAGTTGCTAGCGAAGATGACTCTTTATTAAGGCCTTCATTCCAGCGATAACCCTCTTGGCTATACTTCAGCCCTTTCGCCTCTGCCTCCCAGATTGCTTTACGTTGTTGCTCTGTTAAGGGAAAATCGGCTGACCATAGTTGTGCACGTAAGAAAGCGCCATGCGCAGCAGCCAATTGAATTCGACTTTTTTCATGCTGCGCATACAACAACCAATGCGCCATAAATAGCAGCCCCATCAATACAGGCAGCACGATGATGCTTTCCACTACTGCTTGTCCGCGCTGGCTCATGATTCGCTCCAACTAGGCACACTACTTTCGGCGACCAACCTAGACTCCCAATACGGCATAAAGAGATTGGGACGATGCGATACATACGCGGGCGGTAAGTAAGCCACCTCTGCCGCACTTTGTGTGGTTAACGTTAAGGAGGCAGCAGGCTGGGTTACTTCCAAAACCAGAGAAACCGTCGATACATTGGGAGCAAGTACCAGAGCCGGTTGCAATGTTGCACTCGTTAATGGCTGCGCTAATGCATACCCATACGAACTCGCTAGCGGGTTTGCATCCTCTCCCAACAGATCCCAACCGGCCACCTCGCGTACCCAACGCCAGAAATCCTGCAGAGAAAAATTATCAGGTGGGTCTTCAATAAATACCCCATCAGGTACTTGCCCTCGTTGACTAGGTATCCAGGCATATCCCATGGCGTATTCTCGGTAATAACACCCAACCCAACGGTTAGACCTCAACGCATGAAAAGACAAGGTGTCACCACTTCGCCACCCTGCTTTATCATCTAGCCGTGTTTCACCGCGTCGGCGAAGTTGATGACGCAAATGCGGACAACGTGCGCTGACTACCCATTTGTTTTTAGCCGTGTAGTTTCTAGGCTGTAAAAAGGCATAGCTCCCTGCACTGTCACGCACCCAGTCCGCGACAAATGACTGCGCCGCCGCCGTTGCCAATACCGTATTAGGGCGTTGCTGCAACTGGACATGCAGCATAGAGGCTGCACTTTTCTCTGGATAGCTGAGGTGCAAAATCACTTCAGCACTTTGCTTTGCCAAACCAAAAAAATGCTGCTGAAGATTTTTCTGAACCCGGCCAAACACCTGATTACTAAACTCTGTGTGTGCAAGCGCAGCACTCTGTAATCGACTTTGCAACGACAGGCTTTCACCCAGCCCTAACGCTTTCGCTGAAGACGCGTAATCCCTTGCATGCGCAGGACCAAACATCAAACCTATCAAACTCGCTGGTGGGTTTGCTCTACTAAAACGTTCTGCTTGGGTCAATGCAAAATGGCCCCATGAAGCCGCCGTAGTCAAGTGAGCACTTGCCACATGATGCGCTACATACGCCCGATTCAATAACGCCAACATATTCAATAATCTAGCTTGAACAAGCCCTGCGCTATACACCGCAGTATCCGTAGCACTGTTCTGCCGCATTTTGGCTGAGCTAATGTCCCCCACCCAAAACGCACGATTAAATAGCAGCACCAAAACCGCTAGGCATACAATGCCCAGCACCAGCACTTGGCCTTGCTGTGCTGAGAAATGGCTAACGTGCCTCATTGTGGAACGCTCGTATTGCCTGTAAATGACTTCAGGCCTTTAGCTGAGGTTTGTGCTGCTGTAGCTTGAGCAGCATCCCCTGCCGCTTGCGTCATTTCCGAGCCATCCTCACCTGCCAGCTCGTGAGCAATCGCTGCTGTTTGCGAGCGCACTACCTGACCAAATAGCTGAAAGACAGCAATAGCTGCAATCGCCACTAACGCTACGATAATGATGTACTCCACCATGCCTTGTCCGCTCTGTTTCTTTTCTGCTGTCATACGACTCTCCTGTTGTCTGTAGTAGCAGTTTGGAACAAAGCGGTGCCCTCCTCAATTCGTAAGATTGAGGGCGGATAAAGTGATGTAGGGGGCTAAATTAGGGAAGAAGGAGTGCTAGGATTTGGCTTTTGCAACGTGCCTACTGCACCCACTCATACACGCGTTGTACACTTTAACGTGTGCTTGCTCTGCTGATTTGACGTAGTACTCACCATAAATAGTAGCCACAAATTTTTGTGCTGCTATCACCTGCGCAGCTGGATTTAATACTGCCTGATTAGCTAGCTCGCATCTTACGGCGCTCAATGTGTCTTTTCTTGAACTACCGGTCTCTCTGGCACCAAAAGCCCGTTCTTCCACCATGGCTAACGGTGTAGTGATACTGATCCAAAATTTTAGACCTCCGTCTCTACCCACACCATCCGTAACAAAATATAAACAAGATCTTTATAATGCCGTTACTCATCTTAGGTGGGTTCTGCATTTATAGCGCCATACAAAAGTTGTAATTGATCCGGCTCTACTTGTCGGTTGATGTGTCGCTAACTACAGCCCTGTAGCAACAACACAGACATTACACTTAGCTCTTACGGCACTATATGGTTGCTTCTATTCTTGTTGCCATGCTGTGTGCACACTTGCTGTGCTTCTCAGTCATGTTTTTACTGATCAGTAGACGTCTACCAGGCAACAGAATGGGGATGGACTTTTTTGCGGTAGGCAACCTGCTCTTAGCATCGGCCTATATCCTGCAACTGATAGAAGACGGTCCAGCCTGGAGCGTGATGAGCGTTATTAATCACGACCTCACACTGGCTGCTCCTCTTGCCTACTGGCTGGGCGCCATGCGATTTTTTGGTCAACCCGTCAGACTATGGCGGCCACTACTACTCTTTTGTGTTGCCTACGCGATGCTGCAGGCACTGATACAGTGGAATATTGGACCTGCCGCACGTTATGCCATGCTTGCCGCAATGGCTGCCCTACTTTTCTTTGTGATGACACTGACTGTCATCTACGGCGTACGCACCTTTTCCAAGGACTTACATGGCGAAATGATCTTTTTTGCCATCCTCATTAGTGGGATTTGCGTTCTGAACGTGCTGAAGTTTCTAAAAATTGTAGATGGCGGCTTGGATGCCTTGCATATGGATAGCCGCTTCCAATTGATCTTCTACATCTATATGTCATCCTTAGCCACCATCGTACCGCCCTCCATCGTTTGGCTGGTGCTACGGCGTCTTACCGATGATTTACGCAATATGGCTGCGCGAGATCCCATGACGGGTTTACTCAATCGCCGAGGCCTTTCTGAAACGCTAGAACAGCACTTTAAAGCCAGAGGCGCTTCGCCCGCTTACTTGATGCTGATGGATATAGATCATTTCAAACAAATCAACGACACCTATGGTCACCAAGCTGGTGATGAAGTGATTTGCCGTGTCGCTGAACTATTACGCTCCACCGTGCGACACGACGACATGGCAGGGCGTATAGGTGGAGAGGAATTTGTCGCCATCTGCTTGGAAACGGATAGCAGTGGCGTCATACATATGGCTGAGCGACTACGCGTCAACATTGAGCATCAAGCTATTCAGACAGCAGACTCTGCTCAGCTATTACGATGCACAGTCACTATAGGAATTTCACCGTATTTTTACGGTGCTAATGAGTTGGAGGATGCTTTACGCTATGCTGACGCGGCGCTCTATAAAGGCAAAGCCGCTGGACGTAATAGAGTAGAAATCACCAACCCTTCTTTCACCATTTCAACCGCGCATAGCACTCAATCATAAACTCACCTGAGCCTAGAAAGACTAATCGTATGTTACGTAGGCATTCTTAGCTAAAGCAGAGCCATAAAAACGGCTTGGAATTACCCAAGCCGATGTTATGACAGGCAACTACTACTGTCTATTCGTATGTATTTGGATTTTTATATCGATTAAAGAAGTCTTCACCACACATGCGTTTAACGAAGTCTGCATTAGCTGTGGTTGCCGATACGGGCTTATCTTTTGCTACATAAATAAAATGTTTTTGGAGATTTCCTGCAGCATCTTGAGGTGTGGGCTTACCATTTTCCCATCTATTCACATCGTAATTCACACAATACCCAATGGTGTTTGATGATTTTTTATCCTTCACCGCTCTAATTTGGTTGTAGACAAATTTATAGCCTGTATTAGTGTCATCTAACTCTTTTTGAGTGCTCTCACTCTTTGCAAAAGGTCGTGCCAAGCGATCAATGGCAGCAGGATACTCTGCATCCATTTTCACCACCACAAACTGTGTATCTGTCGTAGTTGCTGTAGTGTAAGTCACACCTTGTGCCGTTTTCGTGATGCTATATTGCTCCCACTCTTCCGACTCTTGGAGCAATGGTGCTGTGCCATCCAACAAATTAGAAAACTGCTGTAAAGCACTCATCAGCCCACCATCACCGCCTCCCATGGAACCACAACCTGAAATCAGTAATGCCGTTGGCAACGCCATTAATAGGACACGTTTCTTCATTTTTCCCCCTAGGAATTGAATCTAAAAAGCAAATAGTCTGCTGACATCAACGGCCACGTATTTTCAGTCATAGTAGTACAGCTCTATCGTGTGCCATTGTTACAAAGCTTATGCAGACGTTTAGGCAAGAAAAAACGCCACCTACCCTTTCGGAGTGGTGGCGTAAAGTTTTCCATTCCTTCTCAAGAATGAAAAAACATGCGGTTACCATTATGTATCATTTAAAGTCAAAATAAAACACCTAAAGCCACAAACAACAACTTTGTGTTGAGCAACTACCGACTGATATGTTTCAGAAAAAGAAAAACCCCAGCATGATTTCTCATGCTGGGGATTCCGGAGCAGGCTGCATAGCATATGTGGCATGGCGTTAGATACAGTCCTCTAACAACCACTTAATCTACTCAAGTAGACACACCCCAAACATTAGAGGGGCCAATACCACAGCGCTACTTAACAATCTCATTTATCGCAGTCCATACCTCCTTCCATGATATACAAAATCTGTTCTAATATTTTTGTCCAATTCGAATAGTATGTATAACCTTGATATTCAGTCAGCGTGTCTCCAACCTGATTCAACTCAATCAAAAGTGCTGCACTATCTTTTGTCAGCCCAACCATATAAGAGGTGACACGAGCTTTCCTGTGGTCTGATGGATTAACAGCAATCTGCCCCTTTGGGGATCTGCATTTATTACCGTAATCATATAGAGACTGCTGAATCTGAGAAATCGACTTTTCTATCGTCCCCGATTTTCTCAAATGATCCGGAGTTCTAATTTGCTCAACCGTGACATTTTGAAGCTGGCCACACCCCGTCAGTGCCACTGCACACAACACTCCCACCACAAGCTTTCTCATTCTCATCTCCTTTAAGTAAGATGCTGAGATAATAGCAGCACCAGTAGCCAACGCAAAAGTTCGTATCGTTGGGCTCCTTTATTCACCAATCCAAAATTATGTAAGTGAGGTAAAAATAAAGTGATGAAAACAACAATACTGTTATTTATAACTATAACCCTCACAGGATGCACAGCCCCAAACTGGGACTGGCAATGGAAAAAGGTCGGAGGTACCGAAGCAGCCTTCGAGGCTGACATGGCTACTTGTGAATATGATGCTGTGAAATATGCTAGCGGAAACTCCGATGTGCCCTTATGGGTTCGTGAGAAACACATCAGAGAAGCCTGCATGAAACAGAAAGGATGGCGAGAAGTGAAAGTAATTCACCCATCAAGTGCAGGAGTCACAGTGCCCAGCGCTCCTATCCCAAACCGTCAAGATATCCCGTTTTAACCTAAAAAAAACCAGAAATATCCTCACGGCATATGTTTCAGCAAAAGAAAAACCCCAGCATGACTTCTCATGCTGGGGTTTCTTATTGGTTGCGGGAGCGCGCTACGTAACGTATCTACGGTACGGCACTACATAAGACCGCCTAATGACTGACCTGCTAGTCTTAACATGCAACGATCACACAATATAAAGGCAGCTACTAAAGATTCTACTTTATATTACGTTACAGTCATTACCCAATGAAGAAATCGAATAACCCCATGCCCATCGGAGTAAAGAAGTAATGTCTGAATACCATGATAGGGAAGTCTTGAATGCTGGCCAACTCGGGACATACCGTGTTCATTCTCTGTTTACTCGCATAACTAGTGAAGGAGATTTACATCCTGAATATGAGGACCCGTATCCAGGCGCGGTTGCTCTACATGCGCATGAGTACACTCATTACCTTCACAACTTATCAACCACCGCAGGTCTCGACGCATTGTTAACCTGTTTTATGATGTTCGAGCCGTTTTTGCGCGGCACAAATGATCAAGGCTGGTATACAGCCCCTGAACCATCTGAGTCAGACAATCAAGTGTTGGATGCTTTCACGATGATGAGCATAGCCAGAGGTTCAGTTACAGGCATCCCCAACGATAGAGCCTTTAGGTGGCCAAAAATATTGCAATGGAGATTCGGTGACGTCTATCAAAGATCCATAGAGTTTGCCAGCTTAGATATGACGCGTCAAATATCTATAATCCCCATCAAAGCAGAGGGCAATGATGGAACGACATTGCAGCTAGACTTATCACCGGGACTTGACTTCATCACGGAGGGTATCGCTTATGAGATTGAGCGGGAGCAGCGCCGCATACCACACACCCCAGATCATCAACTTGATGCCCAGACCCCGAGTTATCCATATTTGGCTTATAGGCCACTGATTGATCATCTTGTTGCACACAAGACCACAACTCTAGAGCGCATTCTCATTGGGGTTGTTGCGCTATTGAGTAAAGACACATCACAGACATTCTTTGAACTATGCGAAGCCATCAAACATGATAAAACCCAAGAAGAAGAATGCTTCTCTTGTCAAAAAAAACTGATCAATAATGTCTATCAGAGCTTTCTAGATCATATATCCGCCTTCTCCTATACAGATCAGTTAAAAGAAATTCTCAAAGGATCGGGCGACCATTTGGAAGGCCTTAATATCTATTGCGAACTAATTGATAAAGGCCTGCAAAAACGCAAGAAGGCGATGCTGTTAGAGTATCTAATGGTATACGAAAAGCTAACAGCAGAAAAATTTCTTAACCTATCAGCGAATATACTGGAAAGAGTTATCTATCAAGAGACAGGTGATGTCAATAGGCTTGAGTGGATATATCCAGATGACAGCACAATAGCAAAAAGTCCAGATGAGGCACTCCAAAAACTAAGTGTTTTGCAGGCTAGTATTCATTTTTTGCAGCAGCACTTCACTGCCGATGGCAGGCTAAGTAATACAGCCAACTTGAAAAATACAGCATGCCCATTCCTCGGTGTTTGTGAAGTCCAAAAATTATCCTCTCATCCTTTAGATTGCGGAAGTAAGCCGTGGAGTGTTTCCATCGGTAATGGGACTGGAGTGTGTTACTACGAATTTGCCCGACGCTCATTAAGAGTTATCGACAAAAAGCAGTCAAACAGTACGCAAACTTGACAGCCTCAACTTGATTGGAGCACTTCATATACAGGAACGCCAACTCAATATAAGCCTTGCTCAGCTCATCCCATGAGTCAGTATCTAGCTCAGGCACAGGCGGGCAAGGCTCAGACAAATTAGCGGGCAGCATTGGCCGCACGTATCCCTTCATTGATGCGCTGCAACCGCTCAGGATCAATACGGCAATCAGCGGGCAAAGGCTTTTCAACTTCAACACGGGTATACCTCTCTATAACGGTAGGTTTGACAGCGGTTAGAGCGTTCACCCGCTCCTGTAGCTCAATAGAAATAAGCGCTAGGCGTTCTGATTCATCACGAAAGGCCTCTAGGTCGGCGACATACTGAGCAGCTTGACAGTCCGCCTGCCCTGCCCTGTACTGAATGCCCCCATATAGCCAAACACCTACAAAAAAGGCCACTGCAATAGCGGCCCCTGTCATTGTGCGTCCAAGCATTTCTGATTCCTCTTTAGCTGCCGATCCCATACACCCCAACAACGCTTGTTACCCGGCGTAGAACAGTCAAAGCCTGCGGAGTACTTATATAAAAGCAGCGAGTTACAAGCCCTCAAGTAGTCGCCGCTCAGCAAGTGACGGCGCATGGACGAGTTTCGCCACCTCCCAATCCCGTACTGCCCCACAAAATCCAAATACAGGTCGTACTCTTCCTGGTACAGCCTTACACCAGGCAAGCTGGCGCTGAACATACGCTCATCACCACTCATGAGATTACGCGCCAGCTGCTCTGCTCGTTCGCGTGTGATCGGCGGGTCTGTCATCTTGACTGGCGTGCCGTCCTCATAGCGCGTAGAGCCGTGGCCTATGGTCGGCACATCGCCTTTTGTTGGAATGTGCGGAGCCAGCAAAGTCTGACCATCTGCTGCGCGTACAGGCGTACTCTCCCCTTCATTTGCCACCCAGCCCGCAAAGCCTGCAGCGCTCACAGTTAGCAGCGCCACAGCTATTCGTTGTCTTACTGCATTCATAGCTCGCACTTTTCCTTTAGCGCTGCCAGCTGCGCTTGATGCATTTCCTTCTCCCGCTTATCGCGACGGTGCTGGAAGTACAGATTTGCAAACAAACCAATCACAGCCACCAATACCCCCGCCAGCCCAAGCCAGTTCACCTGCGCCCACCAACCAGTAGCCCCAACACCAGCACCTATAGCCATAGTCTTGTTGGCTGCTGATATCCCAGTTGCCTCTACTGCAACCTCTCTCAAATTCATGGTTTTAATCCTTTGGGGCTGCATAGTGGCCTCCAATAAAAAAGCCCCTACAAACGCAGGGGCGACAAAAATGGTTCAATAGCGGCTTTTGCTCGCAATGAACCAACACATAAAAACAATCACTACAGCCTAGTAATACGACAGGAGACTATTACATTGATTCCGAGCAGATAGAAATCACACCCACCGTAAAAACCTGCAGCCATAAACCAAAAACCACATCAAAGCATTCAAAGCACTCCAAACACATTGACTTTCCAGATCAACAAGTAAAGAATACCAATACCAAAATCAACCCAAAACCATTAATAGAGTAAAAAAAATGAGCTTTGAAAAAAAAACCAAAGGCATTGTCATTGAAGGCACAGAACATGCCTTTGTTTTCGGGAATACCATTAAAGGGTATGACATAGGTGTCCACTCAAAAGGAAACACCCACTCAAATATTTCACATAATTTAATTATCAGCAAAGAAACAGAAGAGTTATTTATAAAAATACAAAATTCTATTAACCAGCTAGATGTTGATGAAAAAACTAGAGATACTTATCAAGATTCATTAAATAAACTGAAGACCTCTTACGGATCAGAATCTTATGATCAGAGCTATAGAAATTTCATCTCCACTATTGCAGACCATATAACAGTCTTTGGCCCTTTAATAGCACTATTAGCCTGAATATTTCCTACTATAGTGTTGATGCTACTATAAACATCTCATCCAGACGTTTCGCAGTTAGCCCCAGCTTCTCCGATACAAGCAACATAATTTCGTTATCACGATTTACTGTCTGAGCAAAATCCCACTCTATCTGAGATTCAGTTTTTTGTGGCTCTTGCATAGCATCAATAGCTGGTTGAACGCTTGCCAAAAATCCCTCACGGTGCAGCATCAAACGGGCCTGCCTCATCGTGATTTGCTGCGGTACAGGCTCTGGCAGTGAGGGTGGTTTTAAATGCTCATCAATCTCTGATTCTGTCATTTCAACAAGCCCATCCACAACAAAACCAGCATCCACCTGATCACGTGAATATGCGTAAACCTCTCCACTATCTGTGTCTTTGTAATATTTCATACTATTAGACCTCACCCCAGTAGTTTAAAACCATTGAATCAAATGCTTCTCCAGCCCTATCCAGCTTGTAAGAACTTCCAGCCGGAACAACGAAGAATGCTGTTGCCGACGTACCTCTACCAAACCCATAGAAAGACGTTAAGACAACACCGTCAATTGTCAGCCTCAATGCATGGTTTAGCCCAGCAGTACCCGTTGTCTGTTCAGCACTGACTAATACATACCTCGGTTTACCCGATGAGTTTGTGTACGTTGTAGCAAAAGCCCTCTCAGCTAAACGATTTATATATTTTTCACTTAAACCTGGGATGTCACTTGTCAGTGCCAACACCCCATCAGCACGCCTCATCGTGGTTTTAGTCGCATTCGTAGCACTCCCATCAGACAGCCTGAACGTGAAGTCCAGACCTGCGGTGTTGGGGGCTAAATCCATGTATACCCTTGCTGATCGAGCGACATCCGCACTACCAGATGCTCTACTAGGGTTAAATAGAAAAAAGGTCGTATATTGCCCCTCTGCTCCAGATGCTGACTCAACAGAAAATCCAGAGGGTACCGCTTGCCTGATAAAACCCGTCCCTCCCTGCAAAGCACTGTCGGCTTTGAGCAAACTGGCCTTAGTAGCTGCACTCACATCAATGGTACGGTTAGCCGATAAATCCCCGCCTCCTGCCAATGCCCCCGTACCTGTAATGCTTCGGGTAGGTTGCACGGCACTGTCCGCTTTAGCCAAACTCGCTTTAGTAGCTGCGCTCGCATCAATGGTGCGATTCGCATCCAACTTTCCACCGCCAGTTAACGCTCCTGCACCCGTCACCGAGACAGCCTTATCTTTGCGGTATTTATCAACCAGAAAGGCCAGCGCATCAAAGTACTGTGACGCCTCTACAGTGTCTACTCTGCCATTAGCAGTCACACCAGCTTCTTTAAGCAAAGATTGGAGGAATGCCAACTGATCATTAGCCCAATCCGCTTCTAAGTACGTGCCATCTTTCGAATCAGGGGATGATCTATTCTTAAAACTACCGCCGGGGTAGCTCAACGTTTTTGGGTGAGCCCGTCCCGGATATCTATCATCTAAATTAATCGCCATTTTTAACCACCTATAAAATCTGAAAACATCGCCTCTGGATCTCCGAACTCCATATCCTTGTTATCGAACTCAACAATATCCGTTAGCTCAAAAAAGCCCCCAAACAACACACCCTGCGGGATCTGCACGAGGTTCACATTGAATAATGCCCATCGCTCGATCTCTGTTAGATCACCCGCGAACTCTATTGAAAACCTCATATCCTCTGTATCATTGATACGCAGGAACTTGGGGCCAACTAAAAACACCATCTCTTGGATAATGCTTTCAATGGTGGCATCTCCGGTGTTCTTCATGATTTTGGCTTTGATGGCCAAGCGATACAGCTCATCGGCCATTTTTGAGTCATCTGATACCTTAGATTCAGAAAACACTGCGCTAGGGTCACCGCACTCAGCACCATCCCCCGCATCAAAGTCAGCGGTAGCCATTGATAACTGGCCGATGAAGTCACGACTAAAAACCACGATTCGCCCTAGGGCATCCAGCTGCACACCTTGCGCCTTGTCGATATCGTAGGAGTTACGCACGGCCACAGCAGCATCACTAATTGAACCGCCCATGCGTCTAGCAATAGATAACCAATCCATTAGCTTGGGCTTATCTCTGTACTGCGAATATGTCCGTTTTGGTACGTTTTCAATCATGGGACGCTCACATTGATATTCACATCAAGCCAGCGGCTTAACTCGTTGTATGAGATGGCCTTGTTTGCCGCTACGCCATCTAGAGTTAGCGAATGAACGTAGGAATTGCCATACCTTCCGATAACTTGATTGATAGGTGTATACATCGTTGATATCGGCACGGACTCACCGATATCAAACCCTGTCACCTTGAACCCATCCTGACCAGACGGTGATTCGCCAGCGGCAAAAGAGATAATGGATTCTTTGATCTGACGCTCAACATCATCCGGCAATGTACCGTCGTTTTTAATCTCAACAGCAACACGCACATCTACATACAGCGGCCTGCCGAAAGTAATTAACTGTTTATGCGTAGCAATAGTTGGAGATGTCACCCACTCTTGCACCGGCGTACCATCTCCATGCAGAAAAACACCGGGGTTTTTCTTGAGGTAGATAGCCGTGGCTAGATCACTATTGCTACCGCCATCAACCAAAACCGTTACTGAGTTCTTCGGCAAACCGTGAGGGTTCAAATTTGGGTCAACTGCAGCACTACCCGTTGGGTTGTTGTAAACCTTTACGCGGCGCACGCCTTCTGTACTGGATAGCGCCCCATACAGCGAATCGATTTGATTGCTCCCCGTCTTACCAACCTCTAGGCGTCGACGGATACGTAGGCTTGAGTCGCTCTCTTTATCTGTGCCAGGTGTTGCTGGGTTCTCATTCGTTACTGCAGACACACCGGCAATGGTTGTAATCATCCGCGTGATTGTGCGAGGCTCCGCCTGAACTGGCCCCAGTAGCTGGCTTCTAACAGGCACAACAACTGTGCTATCAGGCCCTACAGTGAACGTCTGCTCAACAATCCAGCGCTGCCCAGTATCTGCTGATTCGAGGATACTTTCTGCGTAGATCGCTGACCCAGGCACTCCGGTAAACGTTACATCAACGTTCGATGGCGTACCGGGCTTACGGAATGTGCCCGTGATTGAAGCCACTGCGTCTAGGTCTATACCGACTGCTTTTGCTGGGTCTTTGCTTGCCCAAGCCCTGTAAACCACCTCATCGAGCGCTGAAAACACCTCAGCATCGTGAGCAGCCTTTAGTCCATCCGGGGTTGAGGGTTCAAGACTCCAAGCTGGGTCTATCTCTTTGTATAGCTTTCGCTCGTCCTCAAACCATTCATTTTGGGTTTTCAGCTTATAGCCGCTGGGCGTTAACTCTGCCATGCCATCACCGATGCGTTAGAAAGTTGAATATCTTGCTCACCGTATTTGGTCAACACCTGAGCTTGAATGGAAAGTGATCTGGCATCTAGATCAAACTGCATGTTGAAAGACAGCAAGCGGATGACACCCGGCGAACGTGCGATACGATTCCGCAATAACGCTTCCACGGCATTGATGTTTTCAAACTTCCCAAGAATGCTTTGAAACCAAGGTGTGCCATCACTCACATCGCGGAAATACTCACCAAGAAAAAGTTTTAAGCGCGTCACAATCGTCTGTGCTATGGCTTCCCTCTCAGTCACAAACATCTTTCCACGGGTAACTAAGTCACCATCTGGACCAAGCCTGCGTACTCTCAATTTACTGGCCCTCCTGATATGTGCGGCCCATTCTGCACATTGGTATGTTTGTGGTCTTTGCCGCTGATGCCGCCATATGTAACGTTATCCGCCACAATCGTGCCGTCCGTATTAATGATCGCGCCGTTAATGTCTACACTGCCGTCGGCGAGCAGTTTGATATACCCGCCAGAGTTTTTCAGGCTAATCCCACCGTCTGGTTCAATGCTGATGCTCGCTTGACCGTTATCAGCAACGATCTCGCCATTAGACTTAATCCAGACATGATGTTGCCCATCCCGCGACTGCATACGTATGCCATCGTTGGGAAAGTCTGATATGCAAGTAGGTAGAGGCCGAAACCCTGGTACAAAAAAGGCATCGTGCATGTCGTGGAATCTGGCTAGCGGGTTGGTGGCCACACCCCCAGTTTGCTTCCAACCGTCCGCACAACGTTGCGAGAACAGAATCATGCCTTCATCGCCCGGGTTAATCTGGTGAGTCATGCTGTACTGCGTCCCACCCAGAAAAAGGACCGGAACGTCTGCTATCGGGGGCAATCTATCCGTAAAGCCAGCAGTTGCCACCACCTCAACACCTATCTGCACTTGCGCACGCTGCAGCACAGGATCAAAGGTCAGTACATGGCAAGGGACACTTGTACATATACCTTTCATCAACTCGCGAAACACCGTTTTTTGGAAATTTACGCTCATTTTTATACTCAAAAGGAACTGTTATGCCTAACAACATCCAACCCAAGAAAAGAACCTGCAGCGCCATCCTGCTTTTTGCTAAATGCACGGCTGCTGTGGCTTTGATCTTTGTGTTTTCTTACGAAGCACTGGCCATTTTGAGCATCATCTCAGCGGTTCTTTCTCAGTCAATCCCCTCCGCCCAGCACACATCCATTGCTTTTGCTTTGACGATAGATTTAATTCTTGCTGGGCTTTCAGGCTATTGGGCGCTGCGTTTACTGAAGTCGAAGAAATGCTAGGCCATATGAGCCTGCCCTACCTTATAGGCCGTCCTCACTCGATCAACGGCCTCCCCTCTAGTAATCTGGCCATCGTGATTTTTATCTAGGCCTCGGTTCTGGTTGTATGTATTAGGCTGTGTTGTTCTATCAATCAAAACGAAATCATCCGTCCTGCCAATGCCCTTTGGCATGAAAACCGCCATGTATGCGTCACCAATATTTCTGAGCTTGCCCTTGTATGGCTGGTAGTATTTCTCTACCCAACCAAGCTGCTCCACCTCAGACATGCGAGCAAGCTCAGTTGTAGTGGTCCCCATACCTGCCGCAGTACTTGGGATGAACTGAATCAGTCCTGTCGCCCCTGAGTACGGATTGCGTGTATACGACTTAAAACTACCACCTGTCTCAAAAGCGATGACGGACATAAGCCAATTCGGATCCATGCCCAAGTTCGCACTCACTTCACGCACTTTGGCTCTAAACTCGGGCGTAACAACAGAACCCCACACTAAACCAACACCGGTATCAATAGGCAAAGGCGCTTCTGACCCTGCCCTGAAACCAAGCATTCTCATATCCCATACATCGCCATGCGAATCGCCTAAGTACTGGATACTAAAAACGTTGTATTCACCGCTGGTCGATGCATCGCCCGCCATCTCGCCTACGTGAAGATTGCTTGTCTGGTATGTTGTGTATTCCGATTGAACGTTTATACGGTCACTAGTGGTTATTGCCGGATTAATACGGCACGTCACTTCTACGCCTACTCCACTCCCAATCCCTATAAGCTCAGGCATCCCAACCATTCCTGTGTACTGATTCACGTCGAATATAGGCGTGGTTCGCACTTCATTAATACGAGTTATAACGAGCGCGCCTCGCTCCTCCTTCCATGTAAAACCAAACATCCCCGCAAGGCTATCCAAGGTCTTAGGGATATCTTTATCAGCCGTCCATCCTGCTGGGAGCTTGTCATTTCCGTGAAACTGAGCCTCATCCACCACTAACGCAAGCGGCCACGAACGCGCAGCATCGTTAAGAACATCCAGCACGTGGGCGTTAGCGCCGTATGCCCCGTCCATCAGGCCACGCATTTCCGGCGTTCCGCCTCGACAAAATAGCCGAGTAATCACATCTGGGCCACGACGCTCTTTCATTACATTCGTGACTGTTCCTGCAAACAGGATATCGAAATTATCTATATACCCAGCGGAAAAGATAATGTCAGAGCGCTGGCTGATTGCTGCCGCTTTGCTTAGGTTGTAAAGCTGAACTTCTGCTCTGATGAAGCTATTCTGAGGGCTGACTTCAATATCAAACACCACACGAAATTGATGGCCTTCACGCCCATCAATAAACGTCTCTCCATTAATCATGACAGACCACTTGCGTAGATACTGATTTAAACCGGTAGCCATACCAAATGATTCCCCACGCCAAGATTGTCTAAAGTCGCTTCAGCGCCCACAAAGACCAACCTACCGATGTCATCAGGTAAGTTGTATGCCTCCGTTAGCACTGCTCCAGCATTCAACCCCATCCCAAGCGCCACCGGCGCACCATCCCTATAGATATCAAGTACCCACAGCGGCCGCTCCTGATAGGCCAGGTAGTTCACCTTAAATTCCAATAAATTGCCGCCCAAACGCTGCGTAAACCGCTGGTGTGCATGTGCGCTGCCGTTTCTTAATGGAATCTCTATCACAACGGTACCTCTCTGATTCCATCAACTACATTTACGTCATACACGATTGATACGCCTGGCGTGCCTCCCGTCTGTTGCCCCCTACTCGCTACAGCCGCCGCCCCCGCTTTACTTGGGTCTCCGTCTGCGAGTTGGTCTTGTGTTGGCTGCGTGAAATCCGAGAGCCTGCTCAACTGCACAAGCTCCTGAAGCTCAGCAACAAAGATCAGCCCGTTCTCTGTCTCTGGGTCTCTATCCCGAGATAGGCGGGTAAGCACCATGTCTTTAAGCTGGATATCCACCGCATCAACATCAAACGGCTGACCAGAAACAAGCAGATCCATGAGCAGTTGAAGCGTGCTTGATGCGCGTGTACCCGGAGTTCCAGAAAGAAACCCCGCTGACAATCCAGCGACAGTAGCAACTAAAGGATTGCTGCGCAGAATGTTAGACAAACCACCGGCCACCAACGCATATTTATCTATGACCTTCAGCGGGTTATTGCTGACAGCCCCAACCATGAAATACTTCATGGGCTGAATAACGCGATGGTCTGCTACCTTAACACCCGACTCAACGGGGTACCTCGTCAACTCGATAGACGCCTCAAACGTATCTTCGAGAACTGCATCAAACTGGTATCCCGCAAGCGTTGGTGACTGCCTTGTTAGTATGCTTACAATGCTCATCTGTTCACCGAAGAATAAAAATCACCTAACGCTTCCCGTTCGCGACGCTCAATAACATCAACAACCTTTGACTCAATCGCACGGCCATCCATTTCGACATGGAGATCTAGGCTGTTTTTCACATCCACACGTTGTGGTGCTACAGGACGATCTGCTTGTTCACGCTGCTCTTTAAGCATGATGACTTCAGGACTGACTCTTGCCGCCTCAGAGTTGCTTACTTCGCCACCTGCGTATACCGGCTCGTATGGCTGAACAAATCCAGAGGATGGTGACTCAAAAATCTGATATTCCGGCTCATGGATATTTTTCCTGTCGACCGGCATTACCCCGCTGTATAGGCTCTCGCTATTTTGGTATTCAGGCTCGTGGTAGTTCATTTGATTCACTGGCCATGAGCCTTCGGGTAACGGTCCTAGCTGACCATACGACCCAGAGGCAGACGATGGCAATTCATTCTGAGATAGATAATCTAGAGCCTCTATTGCCGGCCTATCAAAAATGTAGTCTGGCGGCCTATACCCCGTTAGAGACTCGATATCGTCTGGCTTAGCGTCCCACGCCATCATCGAGGCACCAGTGGCCATACCAATAGGGCCGGCACGCGACACCAACCCGCCAAGCCCTTTTAGCCCAAGTTTCTGCATCAATGCACCACCGCCCGACGCCAAAGCACCAGCCCCGATCAGTGATACGGCCTCTGGGTTATTGCCGATAATTTCAGTGCCCTTGCCTATCAGGTCTCTGTTTTTATCAAGAAAGCCACCGAATGAATCAATGATTCCCGTAAATCCGGGCAACACCTTTTCAGCAAGCGTCTCACCAATACCCTCGAATCTAGTATTAAGCTCAGCCAGAGCGCGGTTGTAATCACGAGCAGCATCAGTTGCACGGCCAAACTCGCCATACAGCTCACTGGCACGGGCAATAGCCGCATCAAGCTCACCGGTTCCACCGCGAATTGAGCGCATAACCTCGGGTGAAAAACTGAATGCGTTCTGAATAAGCCGTTGCTGGTCTTTATTTAAGCTGGGCATGACACCGGCAAACCCGCGAATTAACTCACCACCATTGGATGCATTCATTAATGAATATAATTCATCGCGCACCCCAGCAAATGCCGCGTTTTCAAATGGACCAAATGTTCCCTTTAATTTGAATTGCGCAAGCGCATCTTCAGCGGCATTAATTGCCGTTACAGCCTCACTGGCATTTCCGCCCATGGCGGCCAAAGCTCTGCCATACGCATAGATGTAGTCTGGGGAGGTTTTCAATCCTTCAACGGCGAGTTTGAACTCATCAACCCGATTACCTGCCGCCACGGCACCGCTACCCACAACAGCAAAAGCTCCGGTGATTGCCACACCAGTGAAGCCAACTAAGGTACGCATCCGGAAAAGGCTAGACTCTACCCCTTTCGCTCCCTTGTCGTACTTCTCAGTATCAAGGCCTACGCCTATCAGAAAGTTTTGTAAGACCTTAGCCATTGTTTAGTGCCTCTCTATGCGCCCTGACTAGTTCATCGATGGATTGATTAAAACGCTCAACGTCCTCGAGGCTATACGTTCCATCGCTGAGCTGCGCCCAAGTACACAACGGTGGACAGATACCGTTCACACCTACGCACGGGCGCATCAAATACCAATTCACTGGGCCTACACTGCCGGAACCACCTCTTTTGCGCTTGCGTCTGCCCAGTAGGTAAAAAAACCCTCTAGATTCCACAGCAACACCTTGGCGCGTAGCTTGTTCCACTCCATGGCATCCACATCAGAGAGCGAAGCCTGCTGCTGAGTACCCTTTTTGAAAACACGATCCAACATCAGGTCATCAATCTTGAGTTTCACTGCATGCGGCATTGCTAGGAACATGAAGAAAATCACATTCTCGTCAACTGGCTTGTCTGGAGCGCCTGCGCTCAAACGCTGCACAAGTGGCTGCGTTAGTATGCTGAGCAGCTCGTCTTGCGCAACAGCGGAGGCGCGGGCCACGTTATAGGCCCCGTTTTTTAACGTGAAGGATTTAACGGTCTCGCTCATTAGCCGCCTCGCAGCGTCGTAAACGCATTAAATTCCATGATGAACACATCATCGGAGATGGATGAGCCACCACCGCGATTGATTGCCCCATCATTCACAATCGCGCCCTCTGAGCCAACGGCATTTTCTAATGTGCCGATGATTGTGCGCGTGTATGTAATGTTCGCATTGCTATTGAACAGCCCCTGCATGTAAGCAGCATCTGCGCCACCAGGGTTGAGGTTCAAAGTGACACGGCGACCAGGATTTTTACGATCGAGACGTACAGCATTGCCGCCTTGGCCGCGCCGGATAGTTGACGCTTGATCAATAGGCTCTTCTGCAATGGGGTTTTCAGCCTCCCCCCAGTCGGTAATCTCTCGGCCGTTAACTGTAACAACCGTGTTTTCAGTAGTGATACTTGCTAATGACATTACGTGATCCTTTTGTTAGTAGATATCAACATCCACGATTGCTTTATGTATGGCACCGGCACGAAACAGTCGCATACGAATTGGTGCCGCCAGTCGCGCATTTCGATCTTCAGTAGAGAGTTCGAGAATGTCTTCCGGCTTTGTGAGAATTTCAAACCCGATGGTGTACTTCTCTACACCATCATCAGGGTCGACGTAATTGCGTGGCCCTAAATAGCCGTTAGCAATGTACTGTTCACCCACTTGTCGAGCTGTGGCTAGCAACACAGCTTGCCCACGCGGTGTTTGCTCCAACTTTGTTGTGACATTAGCCAGCGCGTTATACAAGCGCACAGTGAGCGTGTTGTTGAACGCATCAAGGTTCACAACATCATCGATATATTCGCCGTAGGTGGAGTGAGTTTTTGTATTGAGCCAGCGGCCAACATCCTGACTACCCTGCATCTCTACAATGACGTAAAACGGCGCATTCTTTGACTCCATCGCTGCGATCTCTGAGCCTTTCAGATCCTCTGCCACAACGCCCGGAGACTTTTTAAACTCGCCTGTAATAGTCGAACGCTCTGCAGAGTAATTCACCGCTGCAAAATGCTTGGCCAAGTAGGCACCGGAATAGCTATTGCTGCTGTGCGCTGGGGTGAAAACGTGTCGATGTCCCAAGAGGTTCAACTCGCTAGCGATATCATCCGTTTTGTTCTGGTCTCGGATGCCGGTAGTGGACTCACCAACCTGGCTGTTAATGAACATGCTGGCATTCTGCTCGCACCAGTCCGCAATAGCCTTTACGTCTCCCGCACCCGCAAGGACAGAAGCAGTAAACATGCTCCAATACCACCAGTACGCATCACGCGCCTTGTTCAATGTTTCAGTGATCGCCGCATCTTCGCCTGTCATCCAGATTGTGACCTCGCGCATCTTGGGAGTACCGCCAAGCCATGCGGCGGCAGCTTTATACGTCTCGGTGGATTCTGGGAAATCTGCGGCCACTTCCTGCGCAGTGAAATACGTCTTGCGTGTATCCGCCACATGCTGACCGGCCACAACATCAGCAGATGCAGCGAAAACAGTGGCGGAGGCAAAGTTTGCAAAACCCAAACCAGCCGGGCTGATTCTGGCGTTTACTTGGATAATTCTGTCGGCTGGGTAGCTCATAAATTAGTTCCTATCGAAATTAAACCCTGACAGTCATGGATTGCAGCTCGCTACCGTCTTCGTTCTGTGCGGCACCGGACACTTCCATGATTCGATTGATGTTGTACTTACTAGAAACTTGCATCCGTAGATAGATTTCTACTCTTGCCCGTTCTTCGTAGTTATTTGATTGCAGTGCGGTTAAATCCAGCACTGGGCCGGTAGACATGATGTTGACCCCAGCCTTATATAGCGGCCAGACAATGTCATCACGCTTGTCCATTTGCAGCATGTTGGCTGCATACTCCTTTGCCCCGTCTCGGTAAAACTCGACCGTACAAGTCACCTCTTGTTGGCTGCGGATCGTGTGTTCAAAGGTTTCGTCATCCGGCAATAGCTGCCTGTCTTTGAAGGCCATGCCACGCTCACGTATGTTCGTGCCGATATGAATTGACGCGTAGCTACCCTTCGGTGCTTTGTGATTATCGGCAGCGGGGATAATCGTAGGGACGCAAGAAGCCTTAGCTACTGCTGTATGAAGTAGCTTGTACAGTTCAATGTTTTTCATATCACTGGTCGTCGTAACGACTTACTATGAGTTTTGCGTAGGTGCGCCATGGCCGGATATCTGAGTCGATGATTTCCCATCGCTGGTCCAGCATTTCAATGTCGTGACTGAGCTTCAGCTTTTCCAAGTCGCCCGAGTTAATGTAGATCTTGCGCGAGTCTAGTATTCGTTTACCCTCCCGAAGAAGATTTTCAAGTTCCCGGTCTCGCAGCGGCTGAATCGTTGCCGTGTAGGTTTCCTCAATCGGCACTCCCGGCACCCAAATACCGTAATCATCGCGGCGCCCTTCTTCAAACGCATTGATAGTCACAGAAGGCGATGCGAACACATCATCAATGTGCCCAGCCATATCTAACGGCCCACTCATACACCCTCCTGCGGTTTTTTCCGTACCACAACTGATGTGACAGAGTTACGCATATTGCCCATATCAATTAACGGATTACTGGACCCTTTCTGTTTGATTGTGGCCGGCTTGTTTGGTGGAGTATCAAGATCATCGATGTATTGCTTAATGGCACTCTCAGCCTCTTGTCCAGCTCGTGCAATAACCTGCTTAGCGTCCACCCCCTCAGCAATACCCTCTTGAATGGTTTCTAGTATTTCTTTGGTGCCTGACTCTAGGCCTTTATCCAGCCACGGGCGAGCAGGTATGTCGTCATTGCCAAAGTGCTGAATAGCACCAAGGGTAGCGGTTGTAATATCGCTATCCTTGGCTTGGCCCGCTGATTCGTGAATACCTACAAGCGCATAGTGTGATGTGCGCAGCTTATCGACTTCCTTTTTAAGCGCAGCCTGCACTTGCTGAAGCCCTTTTATGTTCATGCTCATTACACTACCCTCGCCCCCATGCCAGCACGCCTACGAAGCCTATAAAACTGCTGCCCGTAAACCGTATATGTCAGGGCATCGTTACCAGCATCCATCATTGCAGCCACACGGTACGAGATTGATTCATCTCCTACCTGCTTAGATTGCGTGTTAAGCCTGGCTATTCCCCCCACGCCATTGGTTGGGTTATCGCCATAGAAGAACGTTAACCAGTGCGCAGCGTACAGATACATGCCTCGCCGCTTGAAGTTACCGCACTTCAGCGCAAACACACCCCAGCCGCTGCCGCTGGTTTCCGCATCTGCCTCGCACAGCACCTCCTCAATGGTATCGTCCGCCCACTTCGTACTATCGGAGAATTGCCCTTTGAAGTAGGCACGGAAGTCAGCCACAACGTCTGGGGTTATTTGCACCATGATTACTCCTCGGTACCGGTTTCTTGGTCGTTCAGTAGCGCGAGAAGATCATTTTTCTTTGTGACGCCTTCCGGAATCGCAACCCCCATCTCTTCCAGCGCTGCCTTGATTTCACCTACTGTCAAAGATTTACTGGATGTGCCTTTGGAATCACCGTTGTCGCCCCCTACATACTCCAACCACTTCGCCTTAACAAACGCACTCTCAGCAAGCTCTTTTGAATCGGCCACAGTATGTGTTTCGCCTGGTTGAATATCAATCACTTCGCTCCCGATGATGTGTCGTAAGGGGTGATTGGATTTGTTGGTAATCTCTGCCATGTTTACACCCCGTCACGGTATTGGTGAGCCTTAGGAATACGAACTTCCGTACCGCCAGTACGCAAGATGCCAGGAATAAACCAGCTCAGCGCACTGTCTTGGTATGGAGACTGGAAGCGAAAGCCCATTGGTAAATGGAATTTAGCGGTTTCTTCGGATTTGGTATAAACCATCATCCGATCAGTACCGCCCGCACCAGCACCTTTCAGGCTTAGCTCAGGCGTGAACTTCACTTTCCCGTTGCGGCCAGACACGAGGTTCATTTCCAAGTACTGAAGCAATGTCATATTGCCGCCAAACGGTAGAATCGCGGACGACAACAAATTACGCTGCGCAGGAGGCAACAGGATATGTGTTGGTGCAAATGTGGTGTTGGTATTGGTGAGGTACACCTCATCAATCGCTTGCTGGAAAAAAGTTACTACAGCTTGTGCGCCAGCCACGTCAGTAGCACCCGCTACCAATGCTGCAATTGTTGATCCTGCCGCTGTTACGCCAATGCCCGGCATATTGAACAAGCCACCATAGCCCGCTTCTTTGTTGCCTACATAGGCGAGCTTATTCAAGCCTTGCTCAGCAATGCGCATCGACGCCTTAGCCTTGTCCGCGCTCAAGTTGATATTGAGCATGCGAGCTTGGTTGATTTCTTCCAAACTAAAACCGTAGCCCAATGCAGCGGTTTGCACCGGATGCGTACCCAGCTTGTAGCCAACATCCGCGCGATTAATGTCGTTGGAGTTAGGGCCTACAAAGGCCAACTCGCCGCGCGCATCAACAGAGGCCACGGCAACGATAGGCGCCCACTCAGGAGCAGAGCTATCCACAGGGATCAGCTCAGAGTATGTAACATCTGGGTACCTGGTCTCGTAGACCTTGGGCTCAATGTGTGTACGCTGGCTAATCAGAAACGACATTGCCGATTCTGGGCTAGCGTCAAATGTATTACGCTTCATAACGTTCGTCCTTACTTCAGTTCAATTTCAGAGATTTCGCCAGGCGCCGCTGTGCGCACGAAACTTGCACCGGCTAGAGCTACGTTGTCTGTTGATGTCGACACCAGCTCACCGGTGGTGGGCACAACGTAAACCTGCGCGCCGTTTGCAGACCCGTCAGAGACCTTCACAAACATGCGCCCTTTTTTCAGGACGGACATCGCGCGGTTTTTTGTGTAGGCGGAAACGCCATCGATATCGTTCTCTACGGCTTGAGTACGCAATGTCACGCCAATTAATGCGTCAGCGGTTGCGCCCCCTAGTGCAGCTTGCTTATCTGCGGTGCCACGGCTGACCGCAACACCAAAACCAATAGCACCGCTTTCGGCATGAAACGAATCAGCCCACCATGGAAAATCAGTATTCAACTGCCCGTGGTAGCCAATCGCGGCGTATTGCGAAAAATTGCTTTGAGTTACTGACATCGTTACTCTCCTTTCCAGTCGTTGGAGATACGCTCCATGCGGGCGTGATAAGCCGCATCAAGCGTCGTCTGACTATCTGATGTACGGACGCTGGAAGCATCCTGCGCCAAGTTACGTTTTTGTTCTGCATGCGGATCTGTTGCTTCTGCCTGCTCTACAGCCATGTCAAAAGCCGCCTGCACATATGCGTCAGACTTACCCGCCCAATCGATTGTGGGGCGAGCCTTAGCCAATGCTGCGCGCTGAATTTCCACCGGGTTAAGGGAGTCGCATGTTGCCTCTGGCGCAACCTTGCCCGCCTTCGTCTGCGCATCAATCACAGCAGTGACTCGCGCGCTTACTGCTTCATCAGACGCCTCAGCCTTCAAAGCAGTGATCTGCTCAGCTTGGCCATCGATCGTTGCCTGACGCTTATCTAGCTCAGCGCTGGAATCGGTAACTTGTTTCTGTAAGCGCTCAATGAAGTCCGATACGAGCGCGGCAGTGGCCTCGTCTTGGACTTCCACCGAGCGACCGCTATCGAGCGTAATCTTGCTCATAGTGTTTCCTTTTGCTTGGTTATCAAAAATTCGGGCTTGCCGCCCTGCTCGTGCCGCCCCTGCGGGCAAAAGTGCGACGTGGTTAATGTGAATACCACGCTGCACATAGTCGTAACTCACGCCATCCGTAATACCTGGCGCATGCTCATACTCGGCCGTATAGCCTGCCGAGAGTTCTACAAATCCCCGCTCCTCCGCCATCCTGATAGCATCGGCGTCTTTGATGATTAGGTTGGCCATAACAAAATCGCCATCCCGTACACCTGCGCCTTTAATCAATCCGACTGAGGTAGCTTTATAGTTTTGAGCGTTAACCAGCTCATCAGGGTGCAAAACGGTAATGTCTGCGCCATCAAACGAGGCAAGGCTATCTACGCTAAAAACCTCCTCTGGTGGTCGGTACACGGTAACTACGGCGTTAGGATCGCCATCCAGCCCTAGTTCTCGCCGTAGGTACTGCTGCGTACCTGTTTTCGATGCACGCCCGGGGACCAACAAAAAGCCCGCATCTGTGTAGGTGCGGGCTGTGGCTTTAAACGTTGCTTTGTCTTGTATAAAAATCTTGCTCATGCGGCTTTACTCTCCTGATATCGCCGAACGATAGAGTTGCGGATGGGTTTAGCCCAGCACCGGCACTGGTAGTCGCTACCAGGCTTGATTGTTTCCCCGCGTTCATTTTTTGGCGGGTCGTCCCATCGATAAATCCCCAGCCCATACCCTACGTCCGCCTTTGCTACTTCGTCATGGCTATGCCTAACGCGCTCGTCATGCGAAGTCATCCATCCAAAAAACTCATACCCAGCATCCTGCTGACGACGTTCAGCGAGTTCTCCGTTTATCTTGGCCGTTTGATCACGGGCGATAAAGCGTGCGCGGCTCTGTGCTGCGCCATACTCATCCTCGATTTGCCTTGCTACTTCGCGCGGCAATAGACCCGTGCGCATATTGGCCAACACAGAGTTTGCAACGTTGCCCAAATAACGCTCAGGTATCGACTGGATTAGGCTTGCGTTCTGAATGGATGCCGCCTGCATGTTTGCAATAACCTCGGGCGAGTTCTGTAAAACGTCTATACCGAATCTCCGTTTCTGCTGGCGATCAATTACAGATAGCGTGGTACGCACAAATTGTGATGCCAGCTTATCGGCCAGCTTACGAAACCCCGGCGACGTCCAACGCTCTCGCAGGTGTTCAATGACGCCCTGAATGTCCGTCCCCCAAGAGTCACGTACATAATCAGACTTCAATGAATGGATCGCGGGGAGTAACTGCCCATCGATGTCTTTTTTCACAGAGTTCACGATGCGCTGCAGTATCTGGTTGTATCGAATCTCAGAGCCTGAAGTCATCGTCATCACCCTTTATAGGCTTACCGAGAGGCCCAACGCTCAAATCCTCGCTGGACTCTATGCTTTCGATAACCCCATCTCTGTACTGATACACCTCATCAGCTTCAAGCCTACGCATCACTTGGGCTCGTCCCACCACTCCAGCATCTAGCAAAGCGACATCTGTTTCCGCCTCAATCTTGCGAGCCTCTGCTTCTTCCTTCCGGTTTGGCTGCGCTAGACGATTCCAGTCATAGTTGTAGTCATCTGGCATATGACCTAACGCGCTACGCACCATGATTTCATCTAGCAATGCCATGGGGCGATCTAGTTGACTTGTCTGCTGACTGCGGATGCCGTCGTAGTAGTTCTTTAAATCGCCTTCGCCCGTGGCATTCAGGCCCGCAGCGGACTGACCAAAAAGGCGCGTGACTGGTATGTCAGCAGCGCCAGAGATCCACACCATCAGCGTTTCCAGCACTGGAGCAATACCAGACATATTCAGCGTCAGTCGATCTAGCTTTTCATCACTGTCTAGCAATGCAGTGTTGATGATCGACTTCATCTGATCAAAGATTGTGTAGCGCTGGATAATGGCTGCTTCTTGATCAGTAGACAGATCCTCGCTCAACCCTTCTCGTGTTATCACATCCACGTTCGCCGACTGCATTAACTCTGCAATACCGTCTTTAGCGGATACGGTGTCCTTGATGTCTTCTAAACATCGTCGTAGCTGTGAGTCACCCCAGCCCTGAAGCATTGCTCTCTGCCTGCGTGGGAGCTTGGCACCTGCGAAGCGGATAAAGTGCGTCCAATGTATGCGCTGGCCGCCCTGATAAATCGTATAAAACTCTGGCTGCAGGTAGTTATCAGCCAATACGTCCCATGTATTAATGTCGTGCGGAGACAGATCCCAACGATCAAACACCATTAGGCGCTGCACCCCACCCTTCTTAACCAACTCTGGGCGGAAAGGTTTCTCGAAATCCTGATTAGTGAGGGGCAAAATAGCTCCGCCACCGTACAAACGTGACCAGGACAGAGCCTCGTTAACGCAAGACTGTAAGTTCAGCCGGTCTTCCTCTTTGCGGATTTCATCAGCAGCTTGGCATTTGATCGTGCGCCACTCTCGCGTCATGTCGTCCGCAGGAATATCGACAATCTGCCGGGCTATCCAGTTCGTTTGATACGCCGCCTCAAGCTCTTGGTACCCCAGCATGCCACTGGCAACAAACCTGTTGTAGTCCCGTTTGCCTTTGCCCATCCCCAGCCCAGACATGACGTTTACCAAGCCGTCTGTAGTAGGTTGTAGCTTTAATTTAATGTGCGGCTTTTTCATAACATATCCGATATAGAAACTCGCGCTAGCATTCCTCTGCTTGCGGCAATAACAACCGCATCAGCTAAGTTCGGGGACTTAACGTCGCGCTTCTCTAAGTCTTTTTTCGACTCGACCTTCACCTTGCCTTGATTGTCGTAATCACGTAGTGGTGTAGCCAACTCATCCATGAGCCGATCTAGCAGCTTGCTGTCGATGCGCTCACTATCAATGCTGATCATTTCATCAGCCTTGAAGCTGCGCCCCTTAGTGACCGCTAAGTGCGTATTTCTGAATCGATCAGCCAGCAGCCACCACGCCTGTGCTTTGAGGTTGGCGAAGAAATCTTTGTTTTGTATTCTCGTGTCGCTGTAGTTGCGCTCAGGTCGTTCCACCTTTGCGCCAGCATTGAATTTGAAATGGCGACGCCAGCCCATGCTATTCAGGTGCGAGCCTGTGCCAGCCCCCACACCAATGCTGTCGTAGCCGATGACATCAGCGGTGATTTTTTCAGCGTTTTGCTTTGTTCTAGCAGCTGACTCGCGCAACTCATCCTCACCTCCCCGCCATTCATCAAGCAAGCACAGGATGGATCCATCTATACCTGCGTTGGCGTTCTTGTCCTGTCCGTCATCTGCTACGTCGTAGCCAATGCATTTCCGTCCAGTCCAATCAGCCTTAACAGCCAAATGCGCATCAATAGCAGACTGCACCCAAGAGCGTTTAATAACCGCCCCCTCATCAGAGTCCTTAGGTACGCCCAGGTATGTGTGCTGGTAGTCCTCGTAGTCGCTTTCTTTTGCAGCCGCGATGATATCCAGCATCGTCTGCGAGAGGAATGGATTCTCATCGTAGTTAACGCGGCGGACTATCGTATTTGGCGGTGGATCAACAACGAACCGCTTATACGTGAAGTCAGTCGCCAATCTAGGGTTAAAGATGATCCAAACCTGAGAGTGAGCCTTACGAATCGTGGGCTCCAAAACCTCCCACTGCGCTTCGGTCAGGTTATGCGCCTCTTCGATCCAAAGGATATCGATACCCTCTAGTGACTTGATCTCATCAATATGGCGCCACAAGCCATAGAACATGAACTCTGTGCCGGTGTGGCGATTAATGATCTTGTCTCGCTGGATATCAAACCGGTCAATCAGGCCAAACCGCTCAATCTGGATTTTGAGTAGCGAATACACCGACTCAGCAATCTTGTTCTGGAACTGCCTAGCGCACAGAACGCGCAGTTTGTAGTTATCAGCTAGATAGACAACAAAGCCTGCTGCATCCCATGACTTTGATGATGCTCGGCCACCGTACAGAACACGGTTACGAGCAGGCTTTAGCCAAAAATCTCTTAAAACAGGGTTAAGAGTCGGTTTCTGTTTCTCCATAAAAATGACCCAACCCTGTAGGTATTAACGGCGCTCCGTCCTTGCCTGTATGTTCAATGTTTTGCTTGTCACGCCATCTAGCTGGCTGCCTATTCTTGAGCCAGAAGATCGCTGCCGTGGTATCAGGCGGGTAGTGCTTCATGAGCGGCGTTACCGTTATCTCACCCTGATAGTTGCTTACATGAACATCAGGGTGCTCATAACCGGATGCGCGATGAAAAAGCTTTGACGCAATTTCAGCATCAGCAATCTCCTTGCCCTTTTTTATGGACTCAAGAAACTCCGGGTGTGCTTTCTTCCAGGCGTTGATTGTTTGCTCTGATACATCGAAGAAATCACCCAACTCTTTATCAGTAGCCCCAAGCAAACATAGCTTATATGCCTGCTCAGCAAACTCTTTCTTGTATCGTGATGGGCGGCCGCCCTTAGATTTGGCAACCTCCTTGCTTTGTGCTGTCATACATCTCCTCCAATTGGTTTTCACGCAAGAGCACACACTTTGTAACTTAGAGCCTTACAATAAACACAACACAACATAAAAAGAGGAGTGGTCGGCTAAACATGAAAGAATCGCTAATAGTTCTTACCAGTAAAGGCATGGCAGATTTCTTCGATGAGGATGGCATTGGCTGGTGGACGGCTGCAGAAAAGAGAGTAGAAAAATGTGACTTCGTAATCTGCACTCATAATCAAAAAAAATCCCCCGACTTACACAGGCAGGCATTTTTTATAGGGAGAGTAAACGGGGTCACCACTAATGGATATGACCGTATATGCGTAAACATAAGTGAGTACGCATATCTTAATATCCCTAAATATGGGCCTGTAAATCGGTCACCTTTCAGCTATATACCAACTAAAAAAATTGGTTTTGACCCAACCAAGCTTATTTGGAATAAGTTTGACCCTGACGTTATCCTTACTACCGATGAAAATATTGATAGACAACAAGCTCTCAAGGCTGTTAAGGCAGAACCATCAAAAACAACGCGAACAGCTTTAATAGAAGCCCGGGTAGGCCAAGGACCTTTCCGCGCTAAACTTTTAGAAGTATGGGATGAAACCTGCCCAATAACCGGATGCTCTATCCCTGAAGCCCTCCGTGCCTCACACATTCTCCCCTGGGCCGACAAACGGGCGTCCAACCATGACAGACTGAATGTAAACAATGGGCTTTTGCTTGCTGCCAGCATCGATGCTTTATTTGATCGCCATCTCATCAGCTTTTCTGATAGCGGAAAACTGATTATGAGTGAGAGAGTTGCTGACCAGATGCACGCACTTGGAATCACCGCTTTCTCGTTACCCAAACTCAACAAAGAGCAGCGAAAATATATGAAACTTCACAGAGCCAGATTTGGAAAAGGCATAATAAAAAACATATAAAACTGCCAGAAACCTCCCCACGAAGTGAAGAGTTTTTACATTAAGATAGGTTCAATGAAATTTGATCAAAAAATTGCAGCTATAAGCCTGCTCACTGCCATTATTAGCGGCGGAGCCACTTGGTTACTCTCAGACTTCTGGAGGCGAGGCGCAGAAAGCGAAAAAATGATGCAGCTTGAAATCCAAACAGCCAGAATTCCAGACCTTGAAAACCAACGTCAACGCGAGAAAGACAGGGCTGACCGTTTAGATCTAGAGGTGGCATCTCTTAGGCAGCGTATTGATGACATCACGGCCACACACAACGCTGAAAGCGCTCGCTTACAAGAGTCTCTTCTATCCGTTCAACAGGAGTTAATCTCTGCTAACTTTAAAGCGTCGGCACAACAAAAATGCGCGTATTTAGATGAGTTAACAAAAAACAGTAAGGAGAGACTCGATAACCTGACATCTATAGTTGTTGTCGGTGACCCAGATGTCTTTTCTAGACCAGATGCAGGACGGAGGCAGCAACTCTTGAGTGAATTTCAGCAAAATCGTGCAGCCCTGGTTGAGTGCCTCAAAGGCTAACCGCTACCAAGAAGCGGCGCTGTTTTGCGGTAAGCGCCATGTAATTCACCTATTTTAAGGATGCGAGTGATGTCCAACTACCCAAATACAAAAATTGAATTTCAGGCAGGTAAGGATGTTATGGATACCGACCAAATGCGAGAATCCAGCGCTGAGCTATACAGCAACTATATTCAGACCGACATCTTTTCACTCGATCATCGAGGGGTCTTGAGAGCAACCCACGGTCAATACCCTATTGCTACTACACAAGAACAAATTGACCTGCTGATTTCATACCTACAACAAACCAAGCACCTTATAGCCTTGTCCGACTAGACACCCAAACACTGAGTGCCACCTCACTTTAAGTGGTCAAATTTAATGTTTATAAAACTTTTGACTCAACAGAATATCTGATGGTGAAACTTATAGATTTTTCCAAAAACAAGAGAGCCCGCATAATATGTCATTACAAAAAAAATTCTCCATCCCTGAAATACCTCCAATAGAATCCCCTGAAAAAATGTGGGAACTACAATTACTCCTTGATGAAATAGCTCAGGAACTATTCGGCAGCAGAAATAAAAACAAGAAACTCTACCAACCAGTGTTTGCAGAGGATGGCCCATTTGTTCGAAACACCCCCAATCTCGATGGAGGGTATGCTGAGCTAAGCCTTAACGCTGCTAACTATTGGCCTACCGCAATTTACGAGCTTGCCCATGAAACATTGCACCTACTAGACCCAAGACCATCAACACCCGAAGCTGGTGCGAACTGGCTTGAAGAAGGTTTGGCAGTAGAGTTTTCTTTACATTGCTGCGCACTTCTCCTAGTTGAACAACCTCATGTCAACATGAAGAGTTATAGCCAAGCTAGGCAACTTGTGAGGAGGCTTGGGAAAAACGTGTTCGGTATTGCGAAAGAAATACGTACTAAATCTGGACATTTCAGTGATGCAACACACTCCCAGATCCATGAGTGCGCACCATCATGCCCAGACCATATAGCTCAAGAACTTGCTAAACAGTTTGTTCGCTAACAAAAAACCCGCCGATCTCACAATAGGCGGGCATAATTTACCTTTGTTGAGTGATAAAATCGCACGCTTTCTCCACAGGAAAAGCCAACTCATGCCAATTACTATCCTGATCCCGATCATTACATTGCTTTCACTTGTCCTAGCCTGGCGAACTCGCGGCGTTGATCGGGCACTCAGCCTTGCAATTACGGTACTAAGTGCAGGCTTTTCTGCGGTGTATTTCTATATATTCTCTGCGCTCTGATACGACCATCCGAAAGAGCCGGACAGCCCTTCACGTAAAGAAAAACCCGCTCAATCTTTCGACTGGCGGGCTGCTTACTCAATACCTGAAATGACTCTGTTCGCTAGTGCTCAAAACCTATAGGCGCACCGGGGCTTGCTGATATTGTCCCGCTTTCAGTCCCGCTTTGCAAAAGTTCATGTCCCGCTTTTTCCAAGCATATGTAGCTGCGCCGCCGCTTACTAGATCTGCCTTATCAGACTCCACAACACCCGTTTCCTCTAGGTGCTCTAGCACTCGTCTAACGCCACGCCTAACTCGCTCCCACTCAGCTTTGTTTGGCTTTCCCCTCACTACGTGGCGAACTATCTCAATCACCTTAAAGCGACGCCCTGGCATACACCCCATCAGATCGATCACCTCGCTTGCGTACTTCATCTGAACGCCTCCCAAACCTTTACCTTAAAATCCCTTAATGCCAGCTTGTAGTAGAGAGCCGATATGCCGATATTACGGCTGGCTTTCTCCCCTCTGATGTGATCTGACAAATTCCCGTATTCCTTAATGCGCGTGTACTCTGCGTGGATGACGCGCTTTTCGTCGTGGCATAGCGTTTGGTAGATGGCCTCTACCGTCTTGGCGCGTTCGTGGTTTACCGGAATGCTGCTCTCATCGTCTGCCTCTACCTCCTGATACGGAAACGCACAGGTACGCGCCGCCTCCCCTATCTTCTTTGGCCCCGGATACTCGCCCTCCCAGTGCATGCGTGACCAGTTCCAGATCTCATCATCTACCCACGCCGGTATCATCATCAGAACTCCTCCAATGCCCAGCCACCACCCTCTTTCTTGGTCTTGGCTTTGATCGCTATAAAACGAAACGGGTACAAGTCAGCGGCTACCTTGATCTTTACTCTGGCATCGTCTTGCCAAAAGCCTTTAACCTCGTGCAGTTCCATAACCCCATCAGTACGCATCACCGCGAAGTCAGGCGTGTAAAACGTGTTGTCTGCTAGACGAAGCTTCACACCCTCAAACTTGAACCACGCCACTTCACCAGCAACTCGCAGCATCTCAAGGTGTTGGCCATAGGCGGCCTCTGTTTTGTTCATCTGGCCTACTTTCAGCCTGCCTAGCGCAAAAGATGGGTTTCTCATGCCACCTCCCGAACGGGCGCAGAAAGCTGTAAATGCTCTGCGGCATCCATTTGCTTCCAGCCAATAGCAATCTTTTCCGCACCGTTAGCCAACACTTGCATTGCCTTGGGTGTATCACCAATCAGGACTGGCGGCTGTGAGCGCATACCGTTCTGGCTGTTCTGTGCCTCAGCCAGCCCGATCAACGATTTCACATGCTCACGCGCCCCACCTTGTAAACGATAGCCGCGGTACCGGTTCTGGAACTCCTTACCTACAAAGGGCCACTCATCCTCGGATTTCATACCAAATGAAACCCATCCGCCCATGTCCATAATCACAGCGTGGATTGTTGAGTCATCAAACACCACTGTCTGGTAAGTGCCCACGCTACGCACAGCACGGTCTACCTTTGCCCATGCAACCAATGCGCCATCCTGCGATGTGCCGCCAAGAAGTCGGATAATGTCAGCGGGTTTTGGCAAGTACTGGCCGTTATCGGGATTCATGCAATGGCGTGTGAATGCTTCGCTAACAGCAGGAAAATCAAAGCTCTTGCAGGTTTCCCACCAAATACTGATCAGTGCGTCGCTTAGATCGCTTCTGTACATTGCGTATACGCCACTTAGCGTTGCCGCGAACTGAGGTTGATCCGATATCTGCATCACATGCCCCTTTGTGCCCAACGCTGGGCTACGTCCATGTTTCGCGCCTCTAGCGCTTCCTGTTTGTTCATGCCGCCAGTAGGCGCAGCGGATCTGCTGATCACATGAAGCCCTTGTGCTGGCACAGCTTCCGGCAACCCATCCTCCCAACGGCGTTGGTTCAGGTACGTAAGCGGCGCAGGCTCATAGCCAGTCGTCCACTGCTGTGTGGTTTTCACGGCTCGTAGGTGATCCAGAATTTCGTCAGCAATGGATTCGAGCTTTTTGGTTTTCCAGACTTGGGCGCACTTTGCCTTTGCCACCTTGCGGCCAGTGCTTGGGTAGGTTTCCCAAAACTCTTGGAACCGGTTTTTAGGTTTTCCCACTATGTCTGGTTCGGCAGAACCGGACGAAGTAGTTATTACTTCTGTTTCTTTATCTGTATCTGTTTCTTTATCTAGCGCCGTTACTGGTGCGTTACGTAACGCGTTACTGCCGTTACTATCTGAACTCACCGAACTATCAGCGCTCTCTGGGGCGGGCTCTTCTTCTTTCTTTTTTTGTCGGTAGCGGCGTTGACGCTCTGCATTAGTAGGGTCTACATCACTGCGCATTTGGCGCTTGTCCCACGCTAAGGGTTGCCAGTCGCTATCAATTAGCCCAACAGCTATGAGGCGCTTCTTCACCTCACGAATGACGGCGTGGTCGATCCATAAGCGCTGAGCAACGATACGGTCTAATAAGTCCGCATCGCAGCCCTCATCAAGTGCACCATCAGACTTAAGAGCCAGCACGCCCATGAAATGGCGTTGATCCTCAAAAGCCAAAGAGATCATCTTTGGGTCATTCAGAAAGTCCGTATACACGCGGAACCATGGCATTTTTTGAGTACTCATTTTTCCTCTTCCCTTGTGATCGTCATATCTAGTGGCTTCATATCGCACTCTCAAAACAAACAGCTCGTACGGCTGTATGGTTTTCTTGTTGGGTCATCGCGTATAAATCCATTTCTGTTACGCCGTACGTACGCTCAAATGCGCGTCGGCCCAAGCCGTGATAGCCGGTATTGCCTCGGTGATGCTCTGGGCATAGTGGAATAGTCAGTAGATTGCTATTGCGCTGCCCTGCTCCCATGCCGTGGCGTAGGTGGTGTATTTCTGCTGGCGTAGCGCCAAAGCCCAAATGACGGCAAAGAATGCAGCCAGCGCCAGCCTGTTGGCTCATGTGAGTGCGCTCAGCTTTTGTTGTGCTGCGCTTAGATGATCGTTTCACCCAGGCACTACGTTTCATTGGTTTGGTAGGTGCCTTAAAGGTGCTGTTGTAGGCTTTCATCGTGACGCCCCCGGAAACTCCAACATCACGCCACGCGCACGGAAATCAGCCCGCACGGCTTCTGCATATGCACTTAACTGTTTGCGGCTCATGATCGACGTGACTGGCAGGTACTTCATCATCAATAGCTTTTCTTCGTAGCTGCGGCCTTTAATGATTGAGTCGTACATGCCCTGAAACTCAGCATCTTCGGCGCGAAGAATCGGCACACCATGGTGAAGCTTGCAATAGCAGCGCCAGCCTAGTGCATCGTCCTCAGGTAGCTCTCTAGCTATCTGCCCATACCAAACATGGGTAATGTCGTTCTGAGGCAAGGTGCGTGCTTTACCGGTCTTAATTGAAATGCGTAGATAGCGATGAGCTTGAAACTGCTGCCGAACATCGCCCATGAACCGCTGTAAAGACTCATCACTATTCACGATTTGCATATCAACCCTCTTCTGACTCGTCTACCTTTGATTGCAGGTACTTGTAGGCCATACGCTCAAGCGCCCGGATATCGTCTTGGCTCATCACCACAGAATCAATTGGTGCAATCTGGAGCCCTAGCGCTGCCAGCAGGTGACAGACCTTATCTAGGTCCTCTTTTGTTCTACTCACCGTGCTTGGAGAAACCTCCATGAAAGCAGCTGCACGGTCTTGAGTGACCACTGCAAGTCTGCGCAAAACTACTGATTGAATTCTTGCGCCATTCTTGCGGGTGCTTTCAACCCGCTCAGGCGATACTGTTTCCATATCAATCTCCAACGGGAAATTATTTAAAAATGATCGCAATTACCTCGACCGAGAAACTACTGACACAAGCCAACCTGATCTGCCAATCTGTGACAAAACGATCAGACATTAGCTACGAATTACTGCATGCCGTTTTTGAGCGGCTATGTATGGAGCAAGACATGCAAGAAGTTCTTGAGCCGCAAAACTCCTCTCATGACCTGCATTAAAGGTGGGCCTCAGTAACCACAAGCGGCGTCGGTCGCTGCAATAGGTAAGCCCAATCAACATCAGGCCTAAGCACTTCACAGCGAACTTTGCCGCCAGATTCTCTATCTAGGGCAATGCATAGGCTTTCGCCCAATCTTTGGCCGATTGAGGATGCTTTGCGCAGGTACCCAACAGTCGTGCCGCATCTGCTGGCGTAACCTGCTTGGTCAGCACTACTCATGCTGTTTAGGTAGTTGATTAGTTCGTTCATGCCGAAATATTACCCATAGGTAAGATAAATATCAATACCTGTGGGTCATTTACTTACAGGTAAGTGTTTGATGAAATACGCACATGGATAAATACGAAGCGCGAAGAGCAGCGCTTATTGCTCTACGAGAAAGCATTGGCCACGGAGCCATCAGGAAAATTGCTGAAAAAATCGGCAAGGATCCTAGCTATGTCTCGCGCATGCTTTATCCACCATCCAAGAGTGGCTACAAAAGAATTGGCGAGGACTCGCTTGATGACTTAAACCAAGCGTTCCCTGGCTGGTTTTTAGATCCTGATTCGGCCCATCTGTCTGATGAGCATGATGGCGAAGATATAGGGTCCATTTCCAGCACCAAGAAAACAACGGACGTAATCATTACTCAGTACGATCCAGAGGATGCAGCGGGGGCTATGGGGCATGGATTAGAGTTGAGGGACCAGCCTGGCGTTATTCAAAGCTGGCGTGTCAGCAAGGACTGGCTGAATCAGAACGTCAAAAACCACTCCGGCAGCACCAACCTTTGTATCGTCACGGGGTTTGGCGACTCAATGCAGCCAATGTTTAATCCAGGTGACCCATTACTGGTTGACCTAGGAGTTACGTGTGTTGAGTTTGATGCGGTGTTCTTTTTTAGAGTAGGCACTGAGGGTTATATCAAGCGGCTGCAACGCATCCCTACCGAGGATGGTTTAGTTATACGTGCCATTTCAGAAAATAAAAGCGCATACGAAGCGTTCAACATCACGCCAAAGATGGACTTTCAAGTCTTGGGGCGTGTTTTGAAGGTATGGCGTAGCCAAGAGTTTTAGGCGTAACACTAGCCCCACCCAGCAGTAACACCGCGCACAAGTCGTATCGCTGCGGTCTGATGTATAAGTGGAAAAGCCTTTCCGTTTGGTTGACAAAAGTCATTGATTTTCATATCATGTTGACAACATAATTTGACAACATAGGCGCATATGACCATCGAAAGTTATGATCAATTAGTAGATTCGGAAATTCCTGCAGCTAGCCAAGCACACATCCCTGGCGCTCTTAAACGGGCTTACGACCTTGCTGATGCTCTAATCACAGATACTCCCTTTCTATCAAAAAATCACAGCATGGCTGCGCGTGGACATATCATCCAGTACTCCGTTGATTATCAACTAATCATGCTAATAGAAAGCGGACAATGGCCATTTGACTATCGGTGGGAGGCTTTCCCTAAACCTACAGGAAGATACCTACAAATCATGTCGAAATCTTCCATCATTACAGCTAGTCGTCTGCAAGATGATAATCAAATTCCTCGGAAAGCCGTTTTTAGAGAAAATCTGAGATTAAATAACAACCCAGCGCAGCTCACTCTACTCAGTGAAAACGCTTTTGTACAGCCAAAAAAAGAAAGGTTTCACCTTATACTTGGCCACGGTTACCAAGAGCCTGATTTTGCTAGGTTATATATTCCGCACTCTGAAAGAAAGACGTGGAGCTGGAGGTCGGAGAATATAATGATGCAACTCCAGACTGTCAAAACAGACCTTCCTAAAGAAGAAAGACCAACAGAAAAAGTCAAACCACAGGTCAAGGAAGAGTTTAAGGAATGGATAGAAAGAAATGGCACTAATTACAGAATGCCTTAACAAAGAGAGTATTGCTGACTTCATCCCGGAAAGACTCACTGAAGCAAGGGAGGCTAAAGCCCTCAACCTCACAGACCTAGCTGATAGGTTAGGTGTAACAAGGCAGGCCGTATCTCGATATGAGCTTGGTAGTCTAAAGCCGAGTCCAGAGGTTTTCTCAAAAATTCAAGCTGCTCTAGAGCAGCCATCAATTTTCTTTACGACAAGAAGAGGGCTATCTCATTCAGCCTCAGGACCGGCTTTTTTTCGGAGTTTTAAATCTGCAGCCGCCTCATCACGTAAGGCATGTATAAGGCAGAAACAATGGCTCACTGATATTTATAGCCAAATAGAAAAGTACATCAATCTATCTGAGGTGAACCTCATTGAGTACCAAGATGAGGTCTATTCTTCTGAGGATATTGAAGCTATCGCCATGCAGTGTAGATCAGCGTGGGGATTGCAGGATGGCCCTATTGGCAATATGGTCGAACTACTCGAGGCAAATGGTGTAGTTGTAGTCCGTTCTGAGCTATCAAATGACAAGATTGATGCTTTTTCATTTTGGTATGGTGGACGGCCGTTTATCTTCTTAGGGTCTGATAAAAACTCTTCATGCAGATCAAGGTTTGATGCTGCTCACGAATTAGGACATCTAATCCTACACGGCGGTATAACCAGCGACCAGCTAGAAGAAAACCCTGAAACCCTAAAAAGAATAGAAATGGAAGCCAACTCTTTTGCTGGGGCTTTTTTACTACCACACACCTCCTTCCCAGCTGAGATCTTCTCTAGCCGGCTTAGCCATTTTGTGCAGCTAAAAAAGAGATGGAAGGTTTCTATTGCAGCAATGATTTACAGGTGCAGTTCACTTGAGCTTTTTAGTGATGCTCAAGTTCTAAATCTAAGGAAGCAAATCAGTGCCCAAAAAATGAGAACTATTGAGCCTCTTGATGACGAGATTCCAATCGAAGAACCTGAAATGCTAAGGCAGTCTTTTGAACTAATAGTTGACCATGGCATTAAATCACCACAGGAATTTGCAAGAGACATTCCTTTATCTGCAAAAGCAGTCAGCCGGTTTCTAGGCGTAAACTACGATATTTTTCTGCCCAAGAACATGGCCCCTGTAATCTCCATCAAAGAACTCATGAAAACCTAAATTAAGCAGTACAGAATATCTACCCCCTTAAAAAAGCCGCCTCTCTAGGCGGCTTTTTTGTGGGCTGCCCATTCTCCGCAGGTAACCTTATAATGTCCGCAATCGGCCAAATTCGGGAACTCATGAAATTAGGCTGCGCTGCTTACGATACGCCTTTTGAACCTGGAGATCGAGACGCGATGGAGCATTATTTAGGAAGCTGTTTATGTGGGCGAGTCAGCTACCAATTGTTATCATCACCAAAGGCTGTAACTCATTGCCACTGCAAACAATGTCAAAAGAGTCATGGTGCTGCATTTGCTACCTATGGCGCAGTGCCTCGTAAAGACCTATGCATCGTTGCGGGTAACGAGGCAATACAGTCCTTCGCATCCTCGGAAACGGTGTTCAGACAGTTTTGTAAGCATTGCGGCTCCTCCCTTTTCTGGTCCAAACAAACTGGCGATTGGGATGATTGGGTATGTATAGCTCTGGGGACTTTGGACTCACCTTTTTCTGCTTCTAAGCAAAAGCATGCTCACTTGACGTCACAGCCCTCTTGGTCACCCCCCCTCAATCATGCACTCAAGATTGAAGGCTGCTCAGCTTCGAAGGCCAGCATACCCAACAAGCTAAAGGCCGATCAGCCGGACGAAGAATAACCACCGCCCAAGAAAAAAGCCCTCTTACGAGGGCTTTCTTGTGGACTGCCCTATTTCTAGGTAGACCTCATAATGTCAGCTATCGGTCAAAAGCAGCCGATGGTGGTAGGGAACAGTGGTCGCTCTATGTCAAAGTAAATAGGAACCGATACGGCAAAGTATTGGAGCCTCTGTTGAGCAACCAACTAGACTGGTGGTGAATGCTTGTGTGGCTGCGCTGCACCTGCTGTTTGAACTTGCGCAAGGCTCAATAAGAAAAAAGGTGGCTCAGCTCGGCATCAATTTGCTCAGCGTCGGGCACATCAATCATTAGTGCTCGGCAATCTAATGTACGTAACCGCTTCAATGCCCCAACATCGCGCACGGCTTCTTGCCCATTAATCTGATCGTAGGGACCAATCAACATGTAGAAAATAATAATCACCTCGTAGCGAGAGAGTTGAGACTGAATGTACCTCTCGTAGATACTTCGATTCGCGGCACTACGCGCGACATCAACAACAAGAAGCACCGTCGACAAATAGCCATCAAGCAACTCCCCATAATCCTGCATGATCCGACCAAGCGCAGCAGCGTAATGATGTTGACGATCTTTAAATGGGATTTTGTAAAAATTGACGCTTCCCATTGAGCAAAGAGCCTCTCGGACTTTTTCAGTCTCATCTCCCCTGGAGCCAATGTAGTGTTTCAATTTCTCCCATCTTTCATTAAGGTCTCCTGCAGACTGAATTTCAGTGATGAACTCCGATCGCCCCCCCTCAAAGGTTGTGTAGAGATTAGGCTCCTGCATGGCATAGAAAAGCTTCATATATTGTGTGTTGTCAACGGCTTCAGGGGTCTTGGTAAGAAGTAGGCGAGCCAGTTCTACCGCCTCAACAGAAAGCTCATCATCGAATCTTTCTACAATATGTTTCAGGCATTGGTGTCCAGACAACGTTCTCCCGCCTACCTCGATTGAGCTGGATCCAATTCTGTTTTGTATGGAGTCAAAAAGTCGAAAAAACATTTCGTCTTCATTCTGGCGCCGAAATTGTTCACGTGTGAGATACGTTGTGTACGCCAAGATAATGAGGGCAAGACTGCCATAAACGCCGCCCAGATACGACCCGAACTCTCCCCACCTGCCGTGAACACCAGATAGCTCGCCATGAAAAACCCAAAAGTATGCCACGAGCGGGCCTAAAAATACCCCTGCGAACAGGAAAAAACGAAGTAATCTCATCGGCAATAATCTTGACTGAAATTCAGGCTTAACGTAATGCTTCTCGCATAACTTGAGAAATAAATTGAGTGCTGAGGGGTTTTGGACACTAATTTCTCTTGGGGTTGGTTTGTAGTTTGGCTTTGCGCCCCACTCTCTGTGTAAATGCTCAGGTTTAAAAATTGCGTGAAGTCCGACACGCTTACACTGGGTGTACTATAACCTGCGAAGCATTGGATTCAGCATATAAGGGCAATTTTTTGGCCGCTGGCCAGTTAGTCGACTTGCATCCTCAACTGCTTTGGGTATGGTGACGCACTGTCGCCCTTAGGTCGATAAATAACATAAACAACAAGCTAAAGGCTGATCAGCCAGACTAGCAGCCCCAACGCTCCTGCATCCAAGCCCTCCTCCGAGGGCTTTTTTGCGTCTACTCCAACTAAGCAAATGTTGGGCGGTATCCATTCCCAATTACAACTGTCAAAAGATGGGGTTTGAGTATAGAGAACTGACAAACAAATACCTAAAACCATGCATCAAATTGATGATATCGCTCTCTCCACGTACTTTTTCAGTCGCTTATTCACCAGCTTTTCCGTCAGATTTTCCCTGTATGTAAAGTACACCAGATCGACATTATTTTGCTTGCAAAGCCTCGCTTTTAGCTTGTCACGCTCTTGCGCTCGCGCCAAACCCTCTTCACCGCCAAAGTGCTGAATAACCTCATAATGCTGCTTACCTTGGTACTCCACTGCCAGGCCTAGTTCTGGGATGTACATGTCAAGGCGTTGCCTACCAATCCATGCTGGAGATGCTTCACGCTCAACAGCGAGATTGGGGAAAAGCATCTTGATATAGTTGAAAAGCAGAGTCTCATTGACCCAGCGCTCACCGATTTTGGCTACGCCTCTCATCTCACGAACTAAATTTTCGGCCGTGCGCTCATCAAGGTTTTTCTCGATACTGATTTTCGTGATGTAGGCTCCATAGCGATCTTTGAATGTAGATCCGTGCACTGTGCTGCAGAACGACAGCGAAGAGTTGTCACCCGTGCAAAGATGACAAATACCCTCCTTGAAAGAGCTTTTGATTAGCGCGCGCTCCACGTGTCGGTCACGTGCGCCTAAAGTGCTTACCTCAACGACTTTTCTAAAGCACTCACACAGAAAACAGTCCCCTGATATCTTGTTATAGAACGTCTGTCGCCACTCGTACACACTCAATCGTGACGGGATGAGCTTGCTCGGCGCATGAGCCAGCCTGTCGCGCACCTGTTGCAGCGCACTTGCGCTGACCCTCAAGCAATTAAGCTGGATCTCTGCTTTGCTTTTAGTCTTTAGGTTTCCCTGCTTGATCTTGAAAGAGCGCAAACAATTAGACCCATAGTTATATTCATCTAAAGCCAGAAAAGCAGGCAAATCCACTGCTACTATATCTAGATCAGCACCTCTCGGACCATAAACCGTCAGCTTCAGGTACGGAAACCCCAAGCTACCGGCCTCAATGTAATCGAGCAAAGACAGCGACTCGTCATAGTAATCAAATACGAAACTACTTCTCACCTTGCTATTTATTGCATCATTAGCAACTGGATTGGAGAGAAATTTCGACAGGACGCAGAAGACGTCTTCACAGACAGTAGATTCGTCACGCCGCAGCTCCTCCGCGCAAGCTGCAACGAATTCCTCCTCAGTAAAAGCGTAAGTAAGTTTCAAAACCTCTTCGCACTCCACTTCTAGATATTTTTATACGCCACAAAATCTTACCACCTATTGTTGGGGCGTAGCCGTGCGCGGGCGATCTCTTTAGCCCATCTTACTTTAATGCTTACCTATAACCTTACCCAAATATAGTTACCTATAGGTATTGACGTATAAATTACCCATAGGTAATATTAATATCAACAACTCACCAAAGCCTAGCCCAAAGGGCAGCCAAACAGAGTTGCAGGCACTAGCCGAACTGTTCTTTTACAAAATGCACCATAAACACCGATCCGTGCGAAAGCGCTGTAAGGAGATCGGCAGCCGGACGACGTGGGGGCTGGAGTAAAACCTGCGAAAAACTGTACGGTTCGTGCGCAAGGAGCGCTTATACGAACGACGGCAACGATCCATTGGTCACTTATTGATAAGCGACTGGACGCCTGGGGAGCGCATGGCGGGTAATGCGCTTGAGTGGTCGGTAGGCAAGACAATCTGCCCTGCTCATTAACTCTGAGTTATGTCAGCTTCTCTGGTGGTGCTAAATAGCTGAAGAAATACGGCCTTTTCGGAGGCCGCTTTGGTAAGCCCTTAATAGTGAGGGCTTTCTGAAGCGAGGATATTTATGTCTGCCTTTTGTGTTTTTGGTATGACTGATGTTGTGGCCAAGCAATTGGCAAACAAGTCCCACCCCCCTATCTCAACGTAAAGCACTTACACCCGAACAGCTAGCAGAATGGCGCAAAGAGAAAGCGCTAGAGATCCTTAAAAGCGGCAGGGTTCGTCAGGTCTCAACTGAGTTCTGCGCACCGCAGTTCTGCAATGACTGGATTGCCTTAGCCAAGCGCACAGATTTATTTATCCCTGCTGCGCATACCCAGAAACTGAAATAATATTGATATGTACTTATGTACTATTTCCCCAAAAGATGGTTATAAAGAGCTACTGACCTCCCAACCTTTATCGGTGAGTGAAAAGGTCTGATCCATAGCCGTTGGTTCAATGAGTTTTTGCAACAATAAAGACTCAATCGCTGATAGGTAATCATGAAACTCGGGAGCTGAGTCTGTCGATAAGATCATGGTACCTGCTTGTAGAACACGGGATGTACCATATTGACGAATGGAAATTAGCCCACCTTTAGTCTTACCGGCTCGGCTGAGTAACTCATACTCACACACAGATCGGAGGTAAGATGTTTCTTTCTCGTTAAATAGCCGATCACGCTCTTCTCGTAGTACTTGGATCTCCTGCTGTAGTAACTCCTTTCGCTCTTTATCTTCTAGATTTTTAATGCTTTCATCACGCTCAGCGCGGGCAATCAACTCCTTTTCTCTGTTAGCTAATTGCTCAGATCGAGTTTGCTCTAACCTTGTTTTTTCAGCGATTTGTTTGCTATCAGCTACCAAAGCAAGAAAAGCTGTTTTCTCAAAAGGTTTGCGCGAACACCAATTAAAGAACCATTGAAGCCATGGTGTAGCAACAGTAACGAGAAAACCTGTAGCTATCGGAAGAATATACAAAAACCAGATATTTGTATGACTATCAAAGGCCGTTAAGCGCTCTTGTGGCGTGCCTTTAGTCATTACCAACATAAAGACACTACGCCAGTTCAAAGCGAAAAAAGCAAGAATGGCATACCCGAAGTATGGTGCCTTGAGGCGTGACTTTATTGCGTCTAACAAATCGTTCACTGCTTCCCTCTTAATTAGTATTGAATAGTGCAGCAGATTAATTAATTCATGTATCGCGATGGATTACAGCACGTAACACCTTAGTTGTCAGCTTCATTCCGACGATTAGTCAACCTCTTGCCACATGATCCCTTCATCTATGAGGGTACCAAATACACATATAGATCAACATAGATCTACTTAGCACCTTATCCCCACGATCTGTTGATAACGCGGGAGACACTCCCTTAACAGCACAGCCAGAGCCACTATTGCATCGGCTCCGCACGGTGCTGGCTATTTACTATCCAGCGCTGAGGCGCACTAGGAATCCACTATGAAAAATATCGAACTACCACTAGTAGGTGGCGGTGCTGTATCCGTGCCTGAAACAGCCATTAACCACGTCATCATCAATCACTTTTTGGCTCGTAACCAAGACCTAATGTCTGCTCCAAAACCAGACAATCAAAGAGTGGAAACCGTCCAGAATCTGGAAAAGGTACTGCAAGAGATTATCGAAATTGCTCATCTCGATCCTAGAAAACATCCATGCAGTGAGCGACTAGACAGAATCCAAGGACTAGCCAAAGCCACGCTATCAGGAGCATCCAATGTCAGTACTACAACGTGAAGAACTCTCCAATGGCTCTGTTTTCTTTACTGACTGGCAGGAGCAACGAGCGCTAGAGCTAAAGATAGATCAGATCAATGATGTGCTTGGCGGTCGTAAAGCAACTGTATGGCTACGAAGCATCGAGTACACGCCAGACGACATAACGCAGCTCATCCAAGAACAACTCGACGGCAGCAACCCTCCTAAATCCCTCCTCTGGGATTTTTTTGACTCTATTGATTCTGAACCGGTAAGAGACGCACTGCGTAAACGTATTAACGACGCCGTTCGCGACCTCGCCAAAGAAGCTGTAGACGCAATGGATGCTGCTGAAATGCGGGAGCTTATCTATGGATGACTACCCCATCAAACGTTGGCACTACATAGCCGCATTCCTTCTGCTTTTGGCTACAGGCATCGTGCCGGCCGAGCCAGAGCTAGAACCCACAGACAACCAAATTTGGGCTGAAACGCACTATGAGCGTGAGTATGCCGCTCTGCGAGTCCAAGACATAAACGATCAAATATTAAGGGAAAGACATGCAAGCAAACCAAACGACTGAATTAGTCACCCTCCCCGACCCAGCCTCAGCGCTGGAAGCATTTACTACACCAGGCGGCCTAGACCGCCTTTTTGATGAGGTAAAGCAAAAGGTATCCGGTGTCGTGTACGACATGAGCAAAAAGAAAGACCGTGATGCTTGCGCTAGTGATGCCTACAAAGTCGCGCGTAGTAAACAAGCTGTAGAAAAGATGGGGGCTGAGCTGTCTGCGCAGCACAAAGAAATACCGAAGCTAATTGATGCTGCACGCCGCCAAAGCAAAGAACGCTTTGATGCGCTACAAGCCGAGATTCGCAAACCGCTTACTGAGTGGGAGGAAGCCGAGGCACGGCGTATAGCCACTCATCAAGCAGGCATCCAGCACATCAAAGATTGTGCAGCAGGTCTTATTGGTGGCGATCCACAGCCTTACGAAATCCTCTTTCACGAATTGGAGGAAAAAGTAGTAGTCGATGAATCGTGGGAAGAGTTTGAGGCCGAAGCGCACCGCGCCAAGGCTGAGGCGCTGGCACATCTAAAAGCCATGCATGCGGAGCACCAGAAGCGCGAAGCCGAACAAGCTGAACTTGTAGAACTTCGCCGTAAACAGGCCGAGCAGGAGCAGAAAGACCGCGACGTCCGTATTGCTCAAGAAGCCGCAGAGAAAGCCCGCGCAGATGCTGAGGCCAAAGCACAGGCCGAACGTGACGCAGCCGCCAAGCGTGAAGCTGATGCCAAAGCAGCGGCAGAACTAGCCGAACGCGAAAAGACCGAAGCTATCGAACGCCAGAAGCAAGCCGAAGCCCGTGCAGATGCTGAAAAGCTGGCAGCAGAGCAACGCGCCAAAGATGCCGCCGAAGCCGCACGACTGGCTGAAATCAAACGTCAAGCAGATGCACAGGCCGCAGCAGAAGCCGAACAGCGGCGTCGCGAGGCTGATAAAGCCCATAAAGCCAGCATCAACAACACTGCATTAGCTGCTTTCATCGCAAACGGACTGTCCGAGGAATGCGCCAAGCAAGCCGTCATCTTGATCGCTAAGGGCGTTATTCCTGCGGTCGCTATTCATTACTGAGGACATTATGAGTACAGACATTGTTGAGGCACCGCAGGCACAACTTGCCTCGGCTCCATCAAGTGCGCCAGCAAACTCCCCCATGGGAATGATGATGGCGGCCATGCAGCAAGGTGCCAGCCTAGATCAAATCGAAAAGATGATGGATCTACAGGAGCGCTGGGATAAAGAGCAGGCCAAGAAAGCTTATGACGTGGCATTCGCTGCGTTTAAGGCTGAAAGCATCAAGGTAATCAAAAGTGAGGACGTGAAAGACGGTCCATTGCGCGGCAAGTCCTACGCCAAGCTGCACGACTGGGTGAATGCCGTAACCCCTGCCCTATCTAAGCACGGCCTTTCATCGTCGTGGAAGTTAACCAAAGATGATAAGGACTGGCTAGAGGTTACTTGCTACCTACGCCACGTTGGCGGCCACGAAGAAAGCGTAAGCATGGGCGGCCCACCCGATGTTGGTGGCGCAAAGAACGCTATTCAAGCCAGAGCAAGCGCTAAGTCATACCTTGAGCGCTACACACTGAAAGCTATTACAGGCCTCTCTGAGCAAGACGACGACACTGACGGCAACCCACCAAGCAACACAGACCTGCGGGATGACTGGATCAGCAAAGTAGCACAAGCCGAAACACTAGAGCAGCTGGAATCCATCTGGGATAAAGGCGGCAACATTATCTACGCAACCAACAACCTTGCCGACTACAACGCCTTTAAAAAGGCCGTGACCGACAAGAAAAAAATACTCACACAGGAGCAATCATGATTGAAGGTTTGATTATCCATACTGCCGAACAAGGCACAGCCGAATGGCTAGAGGCCCGTAAAGGCGTAATCACTGGCAGCCGATTCCGTGACTGCCGTGAAAAACTAAAGAGCGGTGCGCCAGCAAAGAAAAGCATTGATTACGCTAAAGACGTGGCGCGTGAACGTGAAGGTGGTGAACCATTACAGGCTTTCTCTAACAGCGCCATGCGCCTCGGCACGGAGCAAGAGCCTTATGCTCGTATGCTTTACGAGCGTAAGACAGGCCACATCGTGGAAGAAGCGGGTTTTATTACCTCTGCCGATCGTCTGTTTGGCGTGAGCGTGGATGGCCTTGTTGGTGACGATGGTCTTATCGAAATCAAAACCATGGTTAGCAGCGACACCCTATTTACGGCTTTCGTTGATGGTGATGTATCCAACTACCTAGACCAATGCAACGGCGCTTTATGGCTTCTTGGCCGCAAATGGATTGATCTTGTTTTGTGGGCTCACGACCTACAGAAAATGAAAATTATCCGCATTGAGCGTGACGAGGATGTCATCGAAGAGCTGGAAGCTGACCTGGTGGAGTTTGAGCGCACCGTTACCCGTCACCAAACATCCCTACAACTCGCATTAAAGGAGGCCGCATAATGGCACAAATTATCGGACTGGCAAGAATTGGCCGTGATGCCGAAGTTAGGTACACCCAAGATGGTACACAAGTGGCTGGCGTATCACTCGCATTTAATTACGGCAGAAAAGACCCAAATACAGGCAATAAACCAACGCAGTGGGTAGATGGCTCACTCTGGGGCCAGCGCGCAGAGTCACTTGCCCCCTACCTCAAAAAAGGTACGAAAGTCGTTGTGACCTTGGATGACCCACATATTGAGGACTTCCAGCGACAAGATGGAACCAGAGGAAGCAAGTTGGTTGGGCGAATAACTGCCATAGAGTTCGCATCACACCCTGAGAGCGCTAGCCAGACTCAACCATCTGCGCCCGTGCAATCACATCAACAACCACGACAACCAGCCGCCAATCCATACCAAGCCCCTGTCGATAATCTGGCTGATATGGATGACGATATCCCGTTCTGAGGAATATATGGCAATTTACCCCTCTATTTAGAAGTAAGCTAAGCTAGCATACACCTCTGTAATTTATCTGCCGAAAATTCAAATGACCTATACAGAAGCTATCACTCTTTGTCTTGCGGCCTTAGGGGCTGTACTAGGAATAATCAATACTTGGCATAGTATTAACCAAAGCAAGTTGAAGATGAAAGTGACCCCAAAACATGCAATCCAATTTGGCGCCGCTGATTCACACATTGATTTCTGCATAGAGGTCATAAATCGAAGCAACTTCCCAGTCACAATTATAGAAGTTGGTGTGTTCCATCGTGGGACCACAAACAGAAGTGCATACACACAACCTATACTACTTGACAGAGGCCCTTGGCCGCGGCGCCTTGAGGCAAGAGAGTCCGTTACAGTCTACGGATCTCGTCCTGAGTCGAGTAAAAAACATCGCATACGATGCGCTTACGCAAAAACCGATTGTGGGGAGACTGTGACTGGAAGTAGTGCAGCGTTAAGGCAAATAGCACGTGAACTTGCCTAACCCCCTCCGCTGCAACCTAAAACAGAATCTGTGACTTATAAACCTGATAAAGCTGCACTGCTAGGTATATCCTTTTTATTAATGCATCTGCTTGTAGGCATCCATAGTCGCTGCGGAGCTTGAAAAAACTCGAATAACTGAGCTAATCAACTCTTTGTTCTGTAAAGTCCGCAGGAAGGCAGAGTAATCCATTGAATGTGCTCTCTTTGCTGGGACACCGCACATATTTAGAAGGTTTTCTAAAATAGAAATACTTTGTGAGATGACAGCAGCATTTCTTGGCTCCAATGCAGAGTAGTCAGCTAAATCTGTGCGGGTGATTCTTGAGATATCCCATAGCCCACTAAGTGATGAACGTTGCTGCTCAGAAAGCTCAACATCATCTCTTATTAGAGAATAGAAAGATAAAGTCATGGATGTTTTTTTTAAGATTGGCTCCATATATGAGGCGGCAATCAATGCTCTAGCCCTCTTTTCTTTTCGCTCTTTATTCTGCTGAGACCTGCCCAAAACCAGAGCAACACATGCTGCAAAAAAAGTAGCTATAGCAGCAACAGCAGTCCATCCGAGCTTCCACTCCCCAGCAGGCCAGCCTCGGAAAAGAGCCAAAGAAAGCCCAAACCCAACAGTAAGCAGAATCAAAACCTGCCACCAACACTCCTTCACACACCTAATAATCTGATCGGCTTTTTCTTCGGTCATTTGTCTTAATACCTATCATGCAAATTAAAAACCTACGGATCTACCGTTTAGATCCATCGTGGGCGCTCGATGCTGCCCAGCTCTCCGAACTGCTTGAGCGCCATCACTTTCAACCAGGCACCAGCCAAGACCCTCTATCACTTGGTTGGGTTGAGCCTCGCTCCGGACACGGCCTAGTCTACCAAAATGACGGGCAATTGTTACTGTGCATGCGTAGTGAGAAAAAGCTACTGCCCAGTACCGTAATTAATCAGGTGGCACGCACCAAAGCCGTTGAGTTTGAAGCCGAACAAGGCTACAAGCCAGGTCGCAAGCAAATGCAGGAAATCAAAGAGCAGGTAATCGCTGATCTGATGCCACGCGCCTTTGCGGTGCAGCGTGATACTCAGGTCTGGATTGATCCGGTAAACCGCTGGCTGTGCGTTGATACAGCCTCTGGTGCTGTTGGTGATGAAGTTATGGGGCTGTTGGCCAAGACGATTAACCCATTCCCTGTGCTGCCGCTTTATACCGAGCTTTCGCCTGGTGGTGCCATGACGACCTGGTTGTTGGACGACGAGGCGCCGGCCAACTTCTCTATCGACCAAGACACCGAGCTTCGCTCGACCACCGAAAACCGTGCCTTAGTGAAGTACGTGCGTCACAGCGCTGAACCCGCAGAACTTGGCCGGCACATTCAGGCTGGCAAGCAATGCACACGTCTGGCACTCACATGGGATGACCGAATCAGCTTTGTGCTGACCGATGGTCTAGAGCTGAAACGCATCACCCTTTTGGACGTCATTAAAGAGCAAGAAACGTCCATTTCTGGCAATGATGACGAGATTTTTAACTCGGAAATGGCACTCATCACGCGAGAGCTTAGCCGCCTACTTGCTGATTTGCTCGATGCGCTAGGAGGCGAAAAGCGTGTGGTGTAAGAAGTGCGCAGTCTGGACCATCTTGGCAGTAGTCATTTGTTTGGCTGCTGCCGGTTGGCTAGTCTATTTCAATGAAGTAGTGAAACGTGGTGGCCTATGAGCGAACCAGAAAATAAAATATCCGATGGATACAAGCCTAAGCCCCGCATTCAGCATATTGAACCGGGGCAATTTTTTACCCTTACCGCAGCTGACGGCGGCCACAAGCTAAAAATGCTCAGCCGCTGCAAAACATACTGCTATCACTCAACTGGAAAAATCGCTCTCGGTACCGAAATCTCACCAGACTGTATGAGTTTTTGCGAAGGCGGATGGAAGCATCTATGAAACAAACGAAGAAGGCCCTCCCTTCTTTTAAGCCTTACAGCCTGCAGCGAAATAGAATATGTATTAGAGTAGTTTTTCTATAATCACCTTAAGCGAGAGCTCAAAATGCTTGAGAGTACTAATCATTGGATTTTCTTTGTATATTCGGGCAGATACGCTCATTGCCTCATCTCCCGCTTGTAGTAATTTCTTGGCAAAATTTGCTAAATACCCACCATTATCGTTGTCTTTATTGTAATTTGATGCTAACTGCTTCACATGAGAAATTCCATGATTTAGCTTATTCACATCTTGAATCAACTGATCATGACTATTTTCCTTCTCAAAATCTCCAATTTCAATAGACTCGATCTTGTTAATACAAATTGATATTTCTTGATGTGCTCCTTTTAGAAAAACTGATTTATACCGTTTATCTTTCTCGAAAAGAGCCAATAAGTTGAAAACCCCTCTATAGAGATAAATGAGATCTTCTGTAAATAGAATTATTTTATGGTTAATTGATTCAGCACTTTTTCTGGCAAGTTCTATCTTTCTACGCTTTGATTCTTGGCTCTGTCTATAGGCTATGAGAATAGCCATAGTGCCGGTAACCCATGTACCAACAACCCCAAGTGAAGCCCAGCGATCTTTACTGTAAAAAACACTCACAGCCACCATAGACAGTAGAGCAAAAATCAAAAATGCCCGCACCCACTCTTTTGTAAGTGCTACTTTTACTTTCTCTATTAAATAATTCCCCATACCCCCTCCATCCCATAGACGCACAAGTTTAGCTTAGTGCGTTTCTTTTTGCGCCTATACATAGGAGCTATTTACATGACACAGATACAAGCATACGAAGACATGAGCAAAGAAGCTCTAATAGAGCATCACCTCCACACACTACAGCAGCATGCAGATGATATGGACATGCTATCTAAAGAGTTGGCCAGCCGCCAAACTGCAATAAATGAAATTCTTGCCTTCGTCCGCTGCGATGCCAGCGCAGCCACTTACCAATCACTAGGACAGTACCGAACGGCCATTATCAAAATACTGGATAAAACAGACGCAACTACACACCCGGCATAAGCCGGGTTTTTGTTGGAGATAACAATGAAGAAAAAAACAGATGTACCTATAGCGCAGCTAGCCACTGCAAACCAAAAATAAGGGGCGCGCTATGATGCTTACCCCAGCCCACCGACTTTTAATCAGACACCTTTTGGAGAAATCATTCAAATGCGTACAGCGTTCTACGGACGATTCAGCACCGACAGGCAGAGAGAAACAAGTATCTCTGACCAAAAACGAGGATGTTCCGCGCGCGCGGCTTCGCTTGGTACATCCATCCAGATCGAACACGGCGATGAGGGGGTAAGCGGAAGCGTTCCCGTTGCTATGCGCCCTGGCGGAAAGGCCCTGCTAGCTGACGCGCTGGCAGGCCGTTTTGACCTATTGCTAGTTGAAGGCCTTGACCGACTTTCACGCGATATGGTGGAGCAAGAGACCATCATTCGTCGCATGGAGCATCGTGGCATACGCATTATTGGCGTAGCCGATGGCTATGATTCTGAATCTAAAACTCGCAAACTGCATCGCGGAATGCGCGGCATTATCAACGAAGTATATTTAGATGACTTACGCGAAAAGACGCATCGCGGCTTAGCTGGCCAAGTTAGTCGTGGCATGCATGCTGGCGGACTATCCTACGGGTACCGCTCAGTAGCTGCCGATGGTGGCCGCAAGCTGGAAGTCAATGAAGAGCAAGCCGAATGGGTGCGTTGGGTTTTTGCGCGTTACGCTGAAGGCTGGTCATGTCAGCGCATTGCCCATGAACTGAACCGCCTTGGCGTACCTAGTCTGCGCGGCGGCACATGGGCTGTGTCTGCTATTTATGGCAACCCCACTCGCATGTCTGGCGTTCTAAACAATGAGCTGTATGTTGGCCGATATGTGTGGAACCGTAGCCAGTGGGTAAAAGACCCTGACACTGGAAAGCGCACTCGCATGGATCGCCCCCTAGACGAATGGTCGGTGACGGAAATGCCGCACCTTAGAATAGTGAATGATGCTCACTGGTCTGCTGCGCGTGCAAGAATGTCGCGGCGGGACAAGAAACAACAAGGGGGAAGAAAATCCACACTACTCGGCGGCATACTACGCTGTGCTAACTGTGGCGGGCCTGTAGTAGCAGTATCCCAATATCAATACGGCTGCTCAGCAAAAAAAGATAGAGGCACCTGCTCTGGCCTGCTTGTGCCGCGAGTAGACACTGATGCTCGTTTGGTCGATATCATCCGCAGCGACCTATTATCACCTGAAGCCTTGGCCGATATGCAGCGGCAAGCAAAGGAAATTGCCAAGGCGCAGCAGCAAGAAGCTAAGCAGCACACTCACCACACCAACCGCCGTATTTCTGAACTGCAAACAGAGATAGAGCGTCTAACGGATGCATTGGTGAAAATGGGTTACTCCTATGCGCTGGGGGAGCGGCTAGCTGCAGCAGAAAAAGAGCTGGCTGATTTGCGCTCGAAACCACATGAGCCCGTGCAGGAAGTTGAGCTGCAGGCTGCAATCAATACGTATCGACAGATGCTGGAGAATTTAGATGATGCGCTGAAAGACGATACCGAAGTGGCTCGTGAGATTCTGCGTGAAATACTTGGGGCGCCCGTGGTTGGGCAAGATGATCACGGTTTTCCGTGGGTAGAAATAAATACGTCCCCTTTGGCGTGTGCCTCAGGGGACGTAGATACGTTTGGTTGCGGGAGCAGGATTTGAACCTACGACCTTCGGGTTATGAGCCCGACGAGCTACCATGCTGCTCCATCCCGCGTCTGACCAAATAAAAACCTCGCCGCTAAAGCGAGGCTTTAAAATCCTTATCAACCATTACTGTATTGATAGACAGTATTATGGGCTCTAAAAGATATTCTGTCAAGCACTAAAGTGATTATCTTAGTTTTGGGGGTTATTACGCCTGAAAAGCTCCCACTCTTCAGCCACGCTACCATCCGGCAAGGTGCAAATTCCTACTTGCCCACCCGCTTGATCTTGAATGCTCACTGTCCCGCCCATATCCACACAATAGACAGAAGCCGGGTTCGCCATACCTGCTCTTGGCTCTATTGGCGCACAGCCAGCCAATAACACTGCTGCAACTACTATTCCCATGCGGTACATAATTGCTCCTCAACAAACCATATGATGGTTATAGCACTACTAGCAAAAACACATGCGACGAATATCACCAGATAAGCATGAAACGCATCCTATCGCTAAAGACCTGTGCTTTACACATATGCGCCAAAAACCTTTTGCAATCTAGATTCATCAACTTTTAAATGCCCTTTCCAACCAGCCCATGGCATTTCCATGTCCGATCGACCTTTGGTGTTCTTCAACTGATTTTCACAGCTCACAATATCTCCAAAGTCAGTCCATGTACTATCGCTTAACACGAGGAACTGATTGGGTATCACGCCTAGCCTTGCCAAACTATCTAGTATGCCGCGTTTAGTATAGACATCACCCTTGATAATCTTCGCTGCAGTTAAGCGTTTTTCAAACTGCCCAGGCGTCTCGTCATCTGGTGCATTGCGCAGCAAATCAATCAAGCTGAGAAAGGCCTGTTTATCCTCTGCTGTCGCGACCACTGCTGGCTGCGTCAACAAATGGGTCAAATTCAAATATGCGTAGGTAGGCGTACTACTGTAAGCATTCCCTACATACAAACAGTACTGCAAATAGGAATCATGCAGATATTTAGGTTCGTCATGATTCGCACACACCCAGCAACAGCGGTATTCGGGCCGCTCTAGATAATGATGGGCGGCGATATTTTTCAGTTTATTCCATGCCGATAATACCGATCGCCCACGCAAATAACTGCCACCTACTCCCGCAATGAAGGTTGTCAGTATGCGTTCTTGTGTGAGTTCTGGGCTATCTTTTAGCGACAGCAGTTTTTCAATTACTTCTTCGTGACCAGAAAAATACGTGATGGTATTACTTTGCCACTGATGTTCTTGCAAAATGTCGCGCTCTTTATCGCTGAGTGTTTGCTCATTGTAGATAGACACGCGACGCTCGGCATCGTACTCACCATTTTGATACTTATATAGCTTACGTAGTACCCGCATTAGCTTGGGTGTCATGTGAAACGAACCTTTTATCAGTTAATCAGGGATTGCAGACTAGCTTAGAGCAAGCAACCTAGTTTCCGCAGCATTAACGCCCGCGTGTTTTAAACCAAATGTAGGCAATACCCACTGGAGCAATAATCCACGCCATCACAAACAAAACTAGGTTAATGATGATCTTCCCCACCAACATCACCCATGTGTTGATGTAGAAAACGTTATCGCCAAACACAAAGCGTTTTAGCTCGTCGTACACCAATTTAGAAAACGGAAAAAGGATCAAACAAATCACGCCAGGAATAATGCGATTCCACAACCCATTGGTACTCCACCCTATGTTGTTTTCCATGAATAGAAACAAGGCGAAATACAGAGCACCTACGCAATACGCTCTGATCAAATAGGTTCTATCCAGTGAACCAAATATTCTAGAAAACATGTATACCCCTAGCCCGCGTTAGTCGTTTACTTAAAAAGTGGCTCAGTATACAGCGCAGACCTGCGTATGCGCATGACAAGATCGTCACGCTCTGCAACGAATAACAACCTTAGCTACGCGTCTACGGCAATAAACCACTTAGGCTGCATATCAGCAAAATCTTTACGTATATTCGACGGTAAATAACTGGCAGAATCCAATACAGTAGCTTCACCTTGAACACGTTTAAACACTACCCAATGCCAGAAGTTTTTCCCATTTTCTTCGTGGTGTTTAATGGATAACAGCGCGGTATTGGGCAGTGTTGCCCACGACTCAAAAGGTAGTTCATCTGCAGAGGTTTTGATGCCTGCATGACTGAGTAGCCTACGTACATAGTGGGTATCAGACCATAGCGATGTGTCTTCTGCATAAATACCCATCACATTGGCAGTCGCCTTTACTTCCGCGTATGTTTTACCCAAAATATTGGCGACCGATGCTATACCGCATCCGGTGGTTTCTTCTTGTACGACTACGTGCATGCTGAGTACCTCTCTGCCCTATATAAACCCATTGATATGCTCACTATCTCTTTACTTTACACCTAGCTAAATAAAGAAACCATGCACGATGACTAGGCATGGTTTCATGTGTGTTGCGCAGCGATAATACTTACAGCGTTATAAGGACGTTTTGCGTTTTAATGCCACCAACCCTATTGCCGTCAGTACAGCAAACCCCGCCCCCACCAAGAACGTGCCTTGGAAGCCCACGACATCCCACAACAAACCGGCCACTACACTAGCAATAAATAACGCAATACCCGTTAGCAGGTTGAACATACCAAAAGCCGTACCGCGCAATTCCGTTGGTGCGCAATCGGCAATTAATGCAGCAAACAACCCTTGGGTAAAGCCCATGTGCAGCCCCCACAGTACTACACCCACGAGCAAACCGGTTAAGCCTGGCACTAACGCAATCACCAAATCGGCAGCAATCAATAGCACCAAACCTATACCCAACACACTGATTCTATTGATGCGGTCAGATAAGGCTCCTGCAGGATACGCAGAGACCGAAAACGCTAGACTCATCAACACCAGCACTATGGGCGTCCACATAATTTCTATGCCTACCGCCTCGGCGCGCAAGATCAAGAAAGCTTCACTGAAACGCGCTAAGGCAAATACGCCCCCTACTCCAGCCACCCACCAATAATCACTGCCCAGCTTCACTAAATCACGCCATTTCAAAACCTTTTTAGGGTCTTTTTTTAAAGAGCTTGGCGCTGGGTCTTTGACATACACAATCAGCACAAATACCGCTAAAAATGCCGGAATGACAGCAATCCAAAATACGCTTTGGAAAGAATCTGCGGTAAGCCACATCAACCCTATAGCCAGCAAAGGCCCTAAGAATGCACCTATAGTGTCTAAGGTTTGGCGTAAACCAAAGGCTGCACCGCGTAATTCAGCAGGCGTAATATCCGCTACCAACGCATCACGTGGCGCACCACGTATACCTTTACCTATACGATCTACGAACCTTGCCCCTACCAGCCACCCTAAGGTACCCGCCAAGGGGAATACTGGTTTGGTTAAGGCGCCCAGTCCATAACCACACACCGCCAAAATCTTGCGCTTGCCTAATCTATCACTCACCGCCCCAGAGAACACTTTAGTGATGGACGCCACTGCCTCGGCTATACCTTCAATAAAGCCCACGCTAAGTGCTGATGTCCCCAGCACCGTTACCATGTAGATGGGTAATAAGGCGTGGATCATTTCCGACGAAATATCCATCAACATAGAGACAAAGCCTAGTGCCCAAACGCCACCTGGTACTGCTTTCCAACCACGTTGCTGTGTTGCCTGCTTCATGTGTCATCCATAAAAAAACCCGGTTGAGCTGTGCTGCAAAACCGGGTTGCTACTACTGTAGTACTCGCTAGTTACGAGCGCCCCACAGTTAACTGTACGCTGCCTAACCCCTCTACTGTTGCTGTCAGCACGTCACCGACCTGCACAGGGCCTACGCCTGCTGGCGTACCTGTCATGATCAAGTCACCTGCTTGCAAAGTAAAGCGTGTAGACAAGTAGGCAATGGTTTCAACGATAGGCCAGATCATCTGGTTGATATCACCAGATTGTCTACGCTCACCATTGATATCCAAGCTGATAGTCCCTTTGGTCAGCACACCAAGCGCTGCACGTGGATGCAAAGGCCCCATAGGAGCAGATGCATCAAATGCTTTACCCACTTCCCAAGGTCTACCTTGTTTTTTCAACTGCGTCTGCACGTCGCGTTGGGTCATGTCCAAACCAATGGCATAACCCCAAATGCTCTGTTCCGCTTGCTCTAGGCTAAGGTTCTTGCCGCCAGAGCCCAATGCCACCACAAGCTCTACTTCGTGGTGCACATCTTGGCTTTGTACTGGATAAGGCCATACGGGGGCTGAATCAGTCCCCATGACCCATACGGCACCCGCTGGCTTGGCAAAGAAGAATGGGTCTTCGCGACCGCTATGACCCATTTCCTGAGCGTGCTCAGCGTAGTTCCGGCCTACACAAAAAATGCGGTTTACCGGAAAACGCTGTTCACTACCTGTCACCTCTAGCCCAACAACGTCCTGTGGTTGGATTGCCCAAGTCATTTTATTTTTGTCCTTCTTGGAAGCGAGCAATGCTGTTGGAAATTTCACGTTTCGCGGACTCAACACCTTCCCAACCGTTTACTTTGACCCATTTACCTTTTTCCAGGTCTTTGTAACGCTCAAAGAAGTGTTTCAGACGAGCCAATTCTTCTTCTGGCAGATCATCTGGACCATTGATGTGACGGTATGGAGGGTACAGTTTAGTTACTGGCACAGCCAATACTTTGGAGTCGCCACCACCTTCATCTTCCATCATCAATACGCCAATCGCACGGCATTTCACCACTGCACCGATTTGGATTGGGAATGGAGCCAATACCAACACGTCAGCTGGATCTCCGTCGTCAGCGATAGTTTGTGGAACGTAACCGTAGTTCACTGGGTAGTGCATAGCGGCCAACATGAAACGATCTACAAAGATCGCGCCAGTTTCGTCGTCCACTTCGTACTTCACTGGATCGGAATTCATGGGAATTTCGATGATGACGTTGAACTCTTCCGGTGCATTAGCACCTGGGGTGACGAGATTTAAGCTCATGAGCGAACCTTCAAATAATGATTAATCAACCCTGCGATCAGGGCGGTCAGAAATAATGCTGGTATCCACCCCTGGTGGCAGAGCCGAGTCAAAGTACTCGTCATCATCGTTAGATGAGCTTGCTGCCGGTGTTGTGGAGGATGGTGTTATCACGTCAACTGCCGGTGTTGGGCTAGTTGGATCGTCAGAATAAAAGTCAGCGGCACTGGCTGCTATAGGTTGCTCATCCGTTGGATCAGCAAGCACGGCATCAGGTACAAACGCTGTATCGACAATATCAGGATCAGCCTGAGTGTCGGCTGCGGGTAACGAACGGCTAGTACGTACGCTAGGCAACGTTCCCACAACAACTGCAGAAGCCAACTGCCAATGACGCATCGCATCTTGGCTACGGCCTAAACCGTCGTACAAGTTACCCAACAATGCATGAATACGCATGTCATTGCGGATTTTCATGCTGCGTTTCAGATAGTGTTCGCCCTGTCCCCACAACTGGCCAGTCAAACACAATTGGCCTAATGCTGCTAACAGATCGGCATCATTGGGGTACTTACGTAGCCATTCTTCCGCTTTGCTCAAACGACGCGCATAGTGTTCTGGCGTGCAATTTGCATATGCCATGATCAACGAAGGTTCGAAACGAACATTGATAGCAGCTTCCAGAATACGAGTAGCATCGTCGTACTCGTCGGCCTCAGCTTTCACTTGTGCAGCGGCCAATGCCACGATAGGCAGTGTTTTTTCGTCGGCACGCAGATCGCCCCAAACCGTTTTAAACTGCTCTATGCCACCCGCTTTAATGCGTGCAGCAGCGGCTTCTTCTATAGCAGCTAAAGCTTCGTCTCGGTCGATGGCACTACGACGCACCAAAAGACGGGTCAGTTCATACACCTGATCGTGTTGCCCTAACTGACGGTAAGCGCGTAACAGCAAGCGAGTGGTGTGCAAAAAGCGAGCATTAACGTCTTGCAACGGCTGCAACAGTGCAACGGCTTCTTGAGGATTACCTTGATCCAACCACATTTCAGCCATCGCTGTTGCGGCAGCCACTTTCAGGCGCTCGTCTTTAGCAGCTTCATCTTGTACTTGTTTGAACTGCTCATCACGGCGCTGATATTCGCCTTGATTATGGGCAGCTCTAGCACTGGCCAAACCCGCTAATACACGACTGCTGTGCGAACGTGTTTTAGCCAATAACTTAGATAGATCTTTCTCGGCTTGGTCGTATCGGCCTTCCAACACATTTAACCAACCACTTTCCAACAATGCTCGGTCACGGTTTTGCGCTCTACGCCCACGCCACGAGCGAAAGCGCTCAGGGCTACCGGAAATCCAGCTGATGAAGCGCAGTGTCACATACAGGACGATAAAAATAACGATTGCAGCGACTACGGCAAAGTTCAAGCCAAACGACACACGATATGGTGGCACCAACACCACCACGTTACCGCTGTGCTCACGCAATACCAGCGCCAGAGTCACCGCCGCAATTAATACTACCAGCGTCCAAATCCAGGCTCTCATGACTTATCCTTGAAAAGGGGTGGCCAGTGTGCGCAATGCAGCTTGAGTCGCGTTATCAGTAGTTGCGTCAGGCTCATCCGCTACCGCATCCCCTGCTTCCTCTTGCTCCACTGCCTCTGTGCCCGCTTCGGCGGGTTCATCAGCCTCATTTGCCGTTGCGGCATCGTTTACAGCCTCTTTCTGCATCATGGACTCCAATGCCTGCAAACTGTTATCCAGTGTAGGCAAGTGGGTCACTATAGGTGTTTCGAGCAGACTGCGTGTCAATTGCAGCGCTTCTGCGCCTGCACCAGTTTGCACATCAAAACGCTGCTGCAATACGGCCAATACGGCATTCATCTCAGACTGCCACACCAACGGTTGACCTGTCATCAACGCCAAACGCGCTGTGGTGATGCGTAAACGCAGGTTATCGCGCAAGCGGTCAGCTTGTTCGGGTGACAACAATAAAGCAGACGCATCATCAATACGACGTACGGATACCAGATCACCTAAGTCTTGAGATACTGCATCCCAGCCGCGCTCTACCCAGTACCAGCTTTGTTTTGCGGTACGTTCCCACCACGGTGTTTCTTCCGTAAACACAGGCTCTGGAATGGTAGGTTCTTGTACGGTTTCTTCACCTGCTTCTACCGCGACATCAGGCGCCAACAACACAGCGCGATTTAGCTCTGCCTGCAAGGTGTCTAATTGACGGGATAGCGAGGACACATCGACTACGGTAATGGCACGCAAACGTTGCAGATCGCCATTAATGGTTTGCTGTAGCGAGGCCAGCGTTGGGCGATTGGCTCGGGCCAAACGCGCTTGCGCTGTTTCCATGGACACAATTGCATTATTGACGTTGCCGCCTATCAGCAATTGCTGCTGAGCCAAATTCACCAAATGCTCGACGTCATTCAAGAGAGCTTGCTGCCCGCCTGCATCTGTGAGTGTTTGAAAGGCTTGGTGCAAATCTTGCGTACGCTCTTGGCTGTCGGCCAGTTCACGCTGTAATTGCTGGTATTTTTGTTGCAGGTCACGTAACTGGGACTGCACCTGCTGCACTTGATCTACCGCTTTGTTGCTTGCCTGAATGTTGGCCTGTAATTGACGTTCAAGGTCAACATAGTCTTTTTGTTGCTGTTGCTGACCATACCATACACCGCCACCAACCAATGCCAACACAATCGCTGCCGCCAATACGGTTAAGCCATGCTTGCTTTTAGCGGCTGGCTGCTGCTTGGCAGTGTCATTCTGCGAAAAATAGGTGCTTTTCTTGCCGGTTTGCTCAGCGGCTACTGTGGCAGGCGTATCCTGCACAATGGCCTTCTCGGGCTGAGACGGATCGATTTCAGGTGTTTTATCTGTTTTATCTGTCATAGCAAGATGTAATCCGATTACGTTTTGTTGACGCTGGCCAGCTCGCTAAAGGCCACGCACATGGACTCCACACTAGGTGAAGCATAACGCAGCCTATGTAGCGGGGCCAAATTCCGCTTCTCTTGTTCCGATTGTAGTCGTTTCCCTATGCGTTCGTGAATGACTACGCCACCTACCTTGGCCCAATACGGCTCTAAACCCAGGCGGCACACGTTATCCAAAATCGCTGTGACACTTTCAGAACTGCTAAATAAGATGGAGCATTGTGTAGCCGACAAAGCCTGCTGCAACTGCACGACTTCGTCGCCCGTCCATAGCGCTGGTTGGCGCTGATAGACCGTTAAACGCTGTACCTGCTTTCCTTCTGCCTCTAGCGCTGCACCTAACCATTCACGGCCTTTCTGACCTCGCACTACCAGCACATTACTGAGTGCAGAGAGATGAGGTTGCAACACTTGCCATAATGCCTCGGAATCTTGTGCTGTATGACTAGCGGGGTACAGCAACAGTTGTTCCGATACCACGCGTTGCTCACGAAACGGCACAACGCTCGCCTGCCCCACACCTGCTACCCGTACGTTAGCCGGCCAGACGATGCCATGCTGCGCAATGATATTGAGGTAACTGAGTGCCGCTTGGCTGCTGACAAACACCACCACATCAAACTTAGAGGGGTGATGAATAAGGGGGTCGAAATTATGGTGTTGCTCTTCTAGCACTAAGGCAGGTAGCACCAAACTTTGCATGCCCTGCTGCTGCAAGGCCTCCTGCAAGGCTTGGTTACGGCCTTCTGGACGAGTCAGTATGGCGGTAGCAGAACGCCCTTCGCTCACGCGTTAGTTCTCGCTACTCGCAATGGACAATCTAGACAAAATGTCTTTAGCCCCATCTGCTAATAGTGCATTGGCTACTTGAGTACCCAATGCAACAGCATCGTCGGCATTACCACGAGCTTCTGCGCGAATAATGCGAGAACCGTCAGGTTCGGCAACCAACGCACGCAAATGCAATTGGTCGTCTTCAATAGTGGCATAAGCAGCCATTGGCACTTGGCATGAGCCCCCCAACAAGCGTGACACAGTACGCTCCGCCAGCGCACGCGCTGTAGACTCTGCACATGCTAATGGAGCCAACAAAGCCTGTAGCTCTACATTGGCTTCCATAATTTCTATACCGAGCGCACCTTGGCCTGCTGAAGGCAGGCTGTCTTCAGGGGACAACCATGAGCGTATACGTTCACCTAGCCCCAAACGGATCAAACCAGCTGCTGCCAAAATAATGGCATCGTAATCGCCGTTATCCAGTTTACCTAAGCGGGTGTCTAGGTTGCCACGTAAAGGCTTGATGGTCAGGTGCGGGTAACGCTCACGTATTTGCGCTTCACGACGCAAACTTGCCGTACCTACTACCGCGCCTTCAGGCAAATCAGCCAACGACGCATAGTGGTTAGATACAAAGGCATCACGCGGGTCTTCGCGTTTCATAATCACTGGCAAAGCAAAAGGGCTTTGCAGATCAAAAGGCACATCTTTTAAGGAGTGCACTGCTAAATGGGCTTTGCCTTCTAACAAAGCCACTTCCAGCTCTTTGATGAACAACCCTTTACCGCCTACTTTAGATAGCGTGCGATCAAGGATTTGATCACCGCGAGTAGTCATACTCAGCAGCTCAACCTTGCAGGTAGGATACAGCGTCTGTAAAGAGTCACGTACGAATTCGGCCTGCCACAATGCCAGTCGGCTAGCACGTGTTGCAATAATCAACTGATCAGGTACCAACAAAACAACTCCTACCCAGCAAAGTAACGGGCCACAGCGGCGCCTACGATCCCCAAGATAGCCAAAATCGCCAGCCCTTGCAGTAAGGACAGGCCTGATTCATGTTTTTTACGATCAGAGTCAGGTAAAAAACTCATGATTTCATCCTTTATTTAGTGGTAGGTTGGCGCATTGCCATCCATTTGCCCAATATGACCAGTATAACGGCAACTGAGGCTTCTACAATCAACTTCGTTGTAGAGGAGATATCACCCACATAGCGAGTAACAGCAATATCAGTCACCAACATGCCCCCTGCGATCCAGCCCAACAAGGCAGCGCCCAGGGTGATGAGCACAGGAAACCGGTCAATCAATTTCAATACTAAGGTGCTACCCCAAATAATGATGGGTACACTTAGCAGCAAACCAAAGATCACATACAACATTTGGTGATCAGCCTGCGTATTTTGTGCAGCGCCAGCAATCGCAATCACGTTGTCCAGACTCATCACAAAATCTGCAATTAAAATGGTTTTGACAGCTGACCATACACTACTGCCCGCTTGCACATTACCGTGCCCACCTTCATCAGGCACCAGCAACCTCAAGCCTATCCAGAACAGCATTGCTGCACCTGCCAGCTTCAAAAATGGAATATCTAGTAGCGTTAAGGCAAAGAAGATCAGTAGTACACGCAGGATAATCGCCCCTACCGTACCCCACAATATGCCTTTGATGCGTTGCTTATGGTCAAGATTTCTGCACGCTAACGCGATAACTACCGCATTATCCCCGCCCAGCAAAATATCAATTAAAACGATCTGAAACAATGCGCCCAAATGGAGCGTTTCAAAAAATTCGATCATTGAGCTTCTGTAGTGTCCAACCTAGATAATGGTCATAGCTTACTTTGCGTTATCCTCTGAATGGCAAAGTTAGGCTATTCACGCATGTAATGATTCCACCATCAAAAAAGTGCCCTACATCGCAATGCAGGGCACTTCTTTTTGCATGCCTATGCCCAGTTTACCGCAACTGGGCATGAACAGCTCTTATAGTACGGACTTCAGCAACTTGCCCATTTCGGATGGGTTGCGTGTAGTACGAATACCGCAAGCTTCCATAACTTCCAGTTTGGCGTCTGCAGTATCAGCACCACCGGAAATCAGAGCACCTGCGTGACCCATACGTTTCCCTGGAGGCGCTGTAACACCAGCGATAAAGCCGATTACTGGCTTTTTCATGTTGTCCTTAGCCCACAGAGCAGCATTCACTTCGTCTGGACCACCGATCTCGCCGATCATGATCACGGCATCAGTGTCTGGATCGTCATTGAACATTTTCAGTACGTCGATGTGTTTCAGACCGTTGATTGGGTCGCCACCGATACCTACCGCGCTGGATTGACCCAAGCCCAACTCAGTTACCTGAGCAACAGCTTCGTATGTCAATGTACCGGAACGGCTAACCACACCAATACGACCTTTACGGTGGATGTGACCAGGCATAATACCGATTTTCAGTTCGTCTGGAGTGATCAGACCTGGGCAGTTAGGGCCCAACAACAAGGTTTTCTTGTTCTCAGCACGCATACGGTTACGTACACGCAGCATGTCACGAACAGGAATGCCTTCGGTAATGCAGATCACCAAATCCAGATCAGCATCTACTGCTTCCCAGATCGCATCAGCAGCACCTGCTGGTGGAACGTAAATAACGGACACAGTTGCGCCAGTTGCATCACGTGCATCTTTTACGTTTGCGTAGATAGGCACGCCTTCGAAGTCCTCGCCTGCGCGACGTGGGTTCACGCCAGCAACAAACGCTTCTTTACCGTTACCGTATTCACGACACATACGTGTGTGAAATTGACCGGTTTTACCTGTAATACCTTGAGTAATAACTTTGGTATCTTTATTAATCAGAATCGACATTGAAAAATCCCTTCCTGTACTTATTTGGCGGCGGCAACGACTTTAGTGGCTGCTTCAGCCATCGTGTCGGCACTGATGATAGGCAAGCCGGATTCAGCCAGCATTTTCTTGCCCAACTCTTCGTTGGTACCTTTCATACGTACAACCAGAGGTACGTTCAGGTTTACTGCCTTACACGCAGTGATCACGCCTTCGGCGATCACGTCACAACGCATAATGCCACCGAAAATGTTTACCAGGATGGCTTTAACGTCTTTGTTAGCCAACATGATTTTGAAAGCTTCGGTCACTTTCTCGGCAGTAGCGCCACCACCAACGTCCAAGAAGTTGGCAGGTTCGCCGCCAAACAGCTTGATGGTGTCCATTGTGGCCATCGCCAAACCGGCACCGTTTACCAAGCAACCAATGTTGCCGTCCAGCTGAATGTAGGCCAGGTCAAATTTGCTAGCTTCGATTTCTGCAGGATCCTCTTCGTCCAGATCGCGGAACTCAAGAATGTCATCATGACGGAACAAGGCGTTGCTATCAAAGTTGAACTTAGCGTCCAATGCAATGATGTCACCGGAACCAGTCAGGATCAGTGGGTTGATTTCAGCCAGTTCAGCATCAGTATCTGTGTACACTTGGTACAGCTTCTGGAACTCAGCAACAGCTTTCTCGATAGAAGCCTCAGGTACACCAATACCACGAGCCAGTTTTATAGCTTGCTCGTTAGTCAGGCCAACCGCTGGGTCTACGAATTCTTTCAGAATGGCGTCAGGGTTACGCTCAGCCACTTCTTCAATTTCCATACCGCCTTCAGCAGATGCCATCACGGCAACACGCTGAGTAGCACGGTCGGTTACGATACCAACATAGTATTCTTTCTTGATGTCCGCGCCTTCTTCTACCAGCAAGCGACGTACTTTCTGACCTTCAGGACCAGTCTGGTGTGTTACCAACTGCATACCCAGAATTTCACCGGCGATTTGACGTACTTCGTCCATGGAACGTGCCAGCTTAACGCCACCACCTTTACCACGACCACCCGCATGAATTTGGGCTTTAACAACCCATACTGGGCCGCCTAGCTCTTCTGCTACGGCAACGGCTTCGTCTACCGAGAAAGCAGGTTTGCCGCGCGGAACAACTACTCCGTATTTTCTTAGCAGGGCCTTACCCTGATATTCATGAATTTTCATTGATTACCTGTCAGTCTTAATAAAAACACAAAAAAAACTTTGCCTACATCCACCACTGTTGACTACTCTGGTACAACTTCTGTGTGTTCAACTGCTTCATACCACTTAGGGTAAAACATCTTCACTACCTCGCCTGAACTACGTAAGGCGTGGCAACCATCAATCTGGAACGGTCGCTGTTGCGATTCATTTGATTCTGCAGCTTGTTTGGTGCTTCGCGCCTCTTTCACCATAGACTGAATTGCCACCGTAGGCAGAATATCAGTCAATTCGGTCATGTGTGTACAGCCAGAGGTACGAGACATAATTTCTCTTACCGAACGTTTAAACCCTTTGACCAAGCTTAATCCTATAAGCTGGCGATACGCATCCGCAATACCCGTGCAATGTTGTCTATACGGCGCTGCGCCGTAAGTAGCCACTACATCTTGGATAACGTAATTCTTATCGATGGTGACGCGCATCAACATGTGATGCACTGGGTCGCCCGCATTATGCACACCACTTTCCGACATTTTCGACGGAAAATCATAGTCTTTGACATCCATGATCTCTGCTTCTATATCCAATAGCCCGTCCTCACGCTCAAATGCTTGAGCCTGATACGTACGGGTATGCAGAAGACTACGGGATACAGTAGACGGTGGAAGTGGCATCTCTCACCAAGGGTAAAAATAACGATAAACGCCCCAGTATACCGCAGCTGATTGGTGGAGTATAAAAAAAGCCCCATTGACATAATGGGGCTTTTTTCATGTATTAGGCTAACTGTGCCCTATTATCTGCTAGCGCTACCCGCTCATGAGTATCTGACTCTACGGTCTCAATCACATCCACATCCACCGTTTCGCCTAGCTTAAACGCTGACACGTATGCCACTAACTCGTCAGATTGGGTACGTAATGCCGCTGCTGCCTCACTGGTTTGCTCTACCAGCAATACATTCTGATGTGTGGTGTCATCCATCAGCGTAATAGCCTGATTAATCTGACTTAAGCCCAACGACTGCTCTTGGCTAGCGCTCGCTATCTCACGAATCAACGTGGACATACGCTCGTTATTGGTCACGATTTCGTGCATGGTATCGCCTGCCACACCCACCAAGCCCGCGCCGTGACTCACTACTTGCGCAGAGCTTTCAATTAACAGCTTCACCTCGTGTGCAGCACTGGAAGAACGCTGGGCCAAGGCTCGTACCTCAGACGCCACAACGGCAAAGCCCCTACCTTGCTCGCCAGCGCGAGCAGCTTCTACGGCCGCATTCAACGCCAAGATATTAGTCTGGAAGGCAATGCTATCAATAATACCCACAATATCGGATATCTTCTGGGAAGATGCCGTGATTTGTTCCATCGTAGAAATAACGCTACCCACAGTCTCACCGCCACGTCGTGCGGCGTAAGCTGCCTGATCTGCCACCTCTTCAGCCTCTTGAGCATTAGCCGCATTTTGATGCACTGTACTGTTGAGTTCTTCTGTTGCCGCAGAGGTTTCTTGTAGTGAGCTTGCTTGCTGATCAGTTCTATCTGACAGCAACAATGCACTATCTGCCACATGGTTAGTGACATCCGCTAACGTCGCGGCGCTACGTGTAATGCGGGAAATCAACAAGCGCAGATTTTGCTGCATCGTGCGTATTTGTTGAAGCAACTGAGTAATTTCATCTTCACCATCGGTTTGCACAGATCGGCTTAAATCGCCTTTAGCGATAGATTGCGCCGCTGAATTCACTTCAGCAAAACCTTTGCTCAAGCGACGCAATGTCAGCAACAAGATGATGGTTACAGGTAGCGCCCCTAACAATGCAATCGCAGCAAACAGCATCTGACCTTGGTTGTAGCGTCGCTCGGCATGCTTTACCTCTTGGTCCGCCTGCGCCATTTGGTAGTACTGTAAACCTTGCAACGCCGTGACCGCCTGCTCGCCTTGAGTGCGCCCACCGATCAAAAACGCTTGCATGACTTCAGGAGAAAAGTTGCCTTTTTCCAATTGCCCTACCGCTTGCTCTAGCACTTTACGCCACTCAGCTTGCGCCTTAGTCGCCTGCTCAAGTAGCTGCAACTCGTCCTGATCTTGGATGCGTTCAGCTAGCAATTTACGTATTTCGCCATTGCGCTGCACATTCATCCATACATCATCCAAATGTGCTGAAGTAGGATGATCATGCAATGAATACAAAGGCCCATTAGGGTCGTGCTGAAACGCCAACAACACACTTTGCCGGGTGTTGTAGAAATTGCGAACCATGTTATCTACCTGCGCCATCGTACTCATACGAGTTTGATACACCGTCTCCAAGCTTTTCTTGGATTGCATCAAGCCCCAGATACCTGCCGCCATTGCCAGCACAAACACACACCAGAACACCCAAATCGTGACTCTGAATCGACGAAGTAAACTAAACCTATTTAGAAACATGCGCGTACTACCAACAAAAGAAAACCAATCATGCCCAGCTCATCAGATTGATCTTAGGCGTAATGGCAGATGACCACTCATGCAACCTGATGACAAAAGCACGCGCTATTCATAAATTTCAAGCATAAAGAAAAGCCATGCGTCTGCACGCATGGCGTTCATTACCTCTACATTGAAACCGGTGTTAAGCCTGACGTAACTCCTTGGCAGCCGCTACCATCGTTTTCAACGCCTCCGTAGTTTCTGGCCAACCACGTGTTTTCAACCCGCAGTCTGGATTCACCCATAAACGCTCTGCGGGCAAACGCTTCGCCGCTTTACGCATCAATTCAACCATCCACGCTTGGTCTGGAATGTTAGGCGAGTGAATGTCATACACACCAGGGCCAATATCGTTGGGGTAATGGAAGTTTTCAAAAGCTTCCAACAACTCCATATTGGAACGTGAAGTCTCGATGGTGATCACGTCTGCATCCATGGCCGCAATGGCTTCAATAATGTCATTGAATTCTGAGTAGCACATGTGAGTATGGATCTGGGTGTCGTTCTCGATATTGCTAGTAGAAATACGGAAGCAATCGACTGCCCACTGCAAATACGCATCCCAATCGGCTTTGCGCAGTGGCAAACCTTCGCGAATAGCAGGCTCGTCAATCTGAATGACTTTCACCCCTGCCGCTTCAAGATCATGTACCTCATCACGCAGTGCTAACGCCAACTGACGGCAAGTATCGGCACGAGACTGATCGTCACGCACAAACGACCACTGCAGCATTGTCACTGGCCCCGTTAACATGCCTTTAACTGGGCGCGTTGTGAGGGACTGCGCATATTGAGACCATGCCACAGTCATTGGCATTACACGCAGCACATCACCAAAAATAATAGGTGGTTTCACACAACGGGAACCGTAGCTTTGCACCCACCCGTTTTGGGTGAAGGCGAACCCACCTAATAGCTCACCAAAGTACTCCACCATGTCATTGCGCTCGGCTTCACCGTGCACCAACACATCCAAATCTATGTCTTCTTGGAAACGGATCACACGCTCGATTTCAGCACGTATTTCTTTCTCATACGCGGTATCGCTCAATGCGCCAGAACGCCAGTCACGACGCAACTTACGTATATCTTGTGTTTGCGGGAAAGAACCAATCGTCGTGGTTGGAAAAGCGGGTAAGTTCAAACGTGCTTGCTGTGCAGCGATACGTTCAGCAAACGGTGCGCGATCTCGTTGCAAGGTAGCGAGTTTCCCTACCCTTTCAGCCACAGTAGGATTATGTGTACGTGGAGACTCTGCTCGTGTTTTCAGCGCTTTGCGCTGCGCTTCCAAAGCAGCTTCAACAGTAGCATCTACCTTGTTATCGACCAGCGCACGCAACCACTGCAATTCGTCTAGCTTTTGCGTAGCAAACGACAACCAGCTATAGAGTTCGGCATCCAAGCCCTCTTCGCCTTCCACATCCACAGGGACGTGCAACAGTGAGCACGAAGGCGCGATCCAAAGCTTGTCTCCCAATTCTGCTTTAAGAGGCTTCAGTACCTGAGCGGCTTTATCTAGATCTGTACGCCAAATATTGCGGCCGTTAATGACACCTACAGACAATACTTGCTCAGCCGACAACTGAGCACGCACAGCTGCGATTTGTTCTGGCGCACGCACAGCATCAATGTGCACACCTTCAACAGGCAAACCTTGCAATACCGATACGTTATCGCGCAGGCCGTCAAAGTACGTTGCCAGCAGCACTTTCAAGCCACCTTGCTTCAAGCTGCTGTACACGCCCTTGAACGCATCACGCCATACAGTCGGTAAATCCACCGCTAAGATAGGTTCATCAATTTGTACCCACTCTATGCCCAAGGCTTGAATACGCGCTAAGACGTCTTGATACACCGGCAGCAACGCGGGCAGCAAATCCAATTTCGCTGCATCAGCAGCACCCTGCGTGTAGGCCTCGCCTTTGGCCAACCACAGCCAGGTCAACGGGCCCGGAATAACAGGCTTCACGTTATAGCCTTCCGCAACGGCTTCGGCGATTTGCTCTAGCAACACAGTACGTGCCAGTCGAAAGTTCTGGTTAGGCTGAATTTCAGGGACGATGTAGTGGTAGTTAGTATCAAACCACTTGGTCATTTCACATGCAGCGGCTGGCTTACCTTGTGGAGCACGACCACGCGCCATTCTAAACAAGGTATCTAGATCAACATCCGCCGCCGCAGCGTGTTCGAAACGTGCAGGAACGGCACCTAGCAAGCACGTCCACTCCAAAATTTGGTCGTACCACGCAAAGTCCCCCACGGGGATGAGGTCTAAGCCTGCCGCTTTTTGCAGTGCCCAATGGTGGCTACGCAGTTCTTTACCTGTTTGCAATAAAACGTCTTGTGGCAAGTCACCCGCCCAATACGCTTCTACAGCACGCTTCAGCTCACGCTGCTTACCAATGCGAGGAAAACCTAAGTTATGAATCACTGTCATCTTATGCCTACTGGAAATCGTATTTACAGGAAAAATTCTTCAACCCATGTATTGTGCCTGTACAATTAAATGAAAAAAAATCAAATACACCATTCTTAGAATGAATAATTTTCATATTTAATTTTTGCTTGCCGCCATGCTTGAAATCCGTCACCTAGAAACCCTCTGCGCCATACGTGACACAGGAAGTTTGCAAGAAGCTGCGGAACGGCTTTATGTCACGCAGTCGGCCTTATCACACCAAATTCGTGATTTAGAAGTACGTCTCAAGCTGAGGCTACTCAACCGCCGCACCCGCCCTGCCCGTCTCACTACAGCAGCATTGCGCATCATTGCCTTGGCGGATGACATACTGCCGCGCATCAAAAACACCGAACGCGAGTTACAGCGTCTATCTTCTGGGCGCACGGGTAGACTGCACGTCGCTATTGACTGCCACTCTTGCTTCCAGTGGTTAATGCCCGCCTTAGATAAATTCAGACAAGACTGGCCAGATGTCAGCCTAGATTTATCGGCGGCCTTTTCCTTTGCCCCGTTGCCTGCCTTGTTGCGCGGCGACTTAGACGTGGTCATCACATCAGACCCTAAAGACTTGCCTGGCGTTAATTACGTACCACTATTCAGGTATGAGTTAGTGTTGGCCGTAAGTTCAGGCCACCCCTTAGCGCAATACCGCTATATAGAAGCAACGCAATTAAGCGATCAAACTCTGATTAGCTACCCCGTAGAGCGCAACAGACTAGATGTGTTTACACAATTTTTAGACCCGGCCGGCATAGAGCCATTACATATACGACAAGCCGAACTAACCCCCATGATTATGCAATTGGTAGCCAGCCACCGTGGCGTCACCGCCCTGCCTAACTGGGCGCTGTCAGAATTTACACATTCGGGATGGCTGCGCACCATTAAATTGGGCGAGCATGGGATATGGAGAAACCTGTATGCCGCACTGCGTGATGAGGATCACGATTCGGATTACATACAAGCGTTTTTGGAACAGGCACGCAAAACATGTTTTGCCACCTTGAGTAATATTGAGGAAGCCTACCCGGTTAGCTTCTAGTAGTCATCCAGATCGATATCACCCGCTTTCACCGCATCCAGAATGCGATGCAAGGTACTTAAGGCAAAACCTCTGGACACCAGAAACCTAGCCTGCTTGGTATAGGCTTTTTGATCTTCGGGCAAACAACCAAACTTACGAAACCACACCTCTACAGCGCGCTCAAATTCAGTTTCACGCAGCTCTTCCGTTAAGAGGGAAATATCTTCTTGTGCCACACCGCTTTGTTTTAATTCTTGTACGATGCGTAAGGTGCCGTGCTTAGATGCACGCCTGTTCACCAAACTTTGTGCAAAGCGTGTGTTAGACAGCCATTTTTCGCGTTCCAGCAAATCTAACAACGCCGTAATTTCGTCTTCATCTTGGCTATAGCGTGACAGCTTACGCTGTAGCTCTAGCCTAGAATGCTCGCGCCGTGACAGTAGGTCTATGGCGCGTGCTTTCAGAGACGGCCCCTGAGGCTCTTTGCGTTGTTCACGCTCTAAGCGCTCGGCGGGGTCCGTTTCGAACTCATCGTCCCAAGACATTACTCGGCATCTGGCTCGGGAGTACCTTCAGAAGCTTCTTCTTCTGTGGGCACGAACTCTGTCACGGCAACTTGTGCCACGCCAAACTTATCACGTACTTTGTTTTCGATCTCGATTGCCAAGGCAGGATGCTCACGCAAGAAATCACGTGCATTATCTTTACCCTGACCGATACGTGTGCTGCCGTAGCTGTACCATGCGCCAGCACGATCCAAAATACCTGCCTGTACGCCCAAGTCTACAATTTCACCTTCACGGGAAATACCAGCGCCGTACATGATGTCGAATTCTGCTTGTTTGAATGGTGGCGCTACTTTGTTTTTCACCACTTTCACACGTGTTTCGTTACCGATCACTTCGTCGCCACGCTTGATAGAACCAATACGGCGTATATCCAGACGTACAGAAGAGTAAAACTTCAGCGCGTTACCGCCTGTGGTGGTTTCGGGGTTACCGAACATCACGCCGATTTTCATACGAATCTGGTTAATGAAGATCACCATGCAGTTAGCACGTTTGATCGTAGCAGTTAGCTTACGCAGTGCTTGGCTCATCAACCTAGCTTGCAGACCTGGCAATGCATCACCCATATCGCCTTCGATCTCGGCTTTAGGAGTTAGTGCAGCAACGGAGTCGACCACGATCAAATCAACAGAACCGGAACGCACCAGCGCTTCGGTAATTTCCAACGCTTGTTCACCAGTGTCGGGCTGAGAGATTAGCAAATCGCTCAGGTTTACACCCAGTTTAGAGGCATACTGTACGTCTAGCGCGTGCTCGGCATCAACGAACGCACATGTACCACCCAGCTTTTGCATTTCTGCAATCACTTGCAAGGTCAACGTGGTTTTACCAGAGGATTCTGGACCGTAAACTTCGATAACGCGACCACGAGGCAAACCGCCTACGCCCAGCGCCAAATCCAAGCCTAATGAGCCGGTAGAACAAACCTGAATATCGTGCTCAATCTGGTTATCGCCATAACGCATAACCGAGCCTTTGCCGAATTGTTTTTCGATTTGAGACAAGGCGGCTGCCAACGCTTTGGCGCGTTCTGCCGATACCGCTTTACTGCGCTTATCGTCCATGGGGTAATCCTTCAAAGAGAGGCATGAAATTCAAAAAAATATTATACTGTATAAATAAACAGATATCCAGTATTACACCACACCTAATTACGTAACTATTTTCTGTTGTAGCGTAACGCGCCAAAGCCCGCTTGAACGTGCGTTACGCTGTATAAAGCCATGCAAGATTGTACGTATACGCCATGCCACACTGCTACATAGTCAAGAAATCAGCCATTAAAACACAGGCCTGCACTTTATGCCTATGCATGGACTTTTTCACCTGACAGCCTGACAAATGCGCGTACAATTCATCCATTCTATTCACCAACCTGCACCCATAGCAGGCATCATTTTCAACAAAGACACTTGCACATGTGGTTTAAAAATCTACGAATTTTCCGCCTCTCCCCCGAGTGGGACTACACTGCAGACACGCTAGAAGCAGCACTGCAAGAACATGCTTTTCAACCAGGCACTAGCCAAGACCCTCTAAGCTTGGGTTGGGTTGCGCCACGCGAAGGTGAAGGGCTGGTACACACGCTGAACGACCAGTTCCTAATTTGCCTGCGTAGCGAGAAAAAACTACTGCCTAGCACTGTGATTAATCAGGTGGCTCGCGCCAAAGCTCGCGACATGGAAGCCGAACAAGGCTACAAACCAGGTCGCAAGCAAATGAGTGAAATTAAAGAACAGGTCATCACTGAGCTGATGCCTCGTGCTTTTAGTATTGCGCGCGACACCCGCATCTGGATTGATACTAAAAACCTGTGGTTGGTGGTAGATGCTGCGTCGGCTGCAACTGGCGACGAAGTGATGGGTTTGTTGGCGAAAAGCCTGAACCCCTTCCCTGTATTGCCGCTCTACACCGAACTATCTCCCGGTGCGGCGATGACCTCTTGGCTGATCGAAGATGAAGCCCCTACTAATTTCAGCATCGACCAAGACACTGAGTTGCGCTCTACTAGCGAGAGCCGTGCCGTGGTTCGCTACGTGCGCCACAGCGCTGAGCCAGATGAACTGCGTCGTCATATTGAGTCCGGCAAACAGTGCACGCGCTTGGCCCTAACATGGGATGATCGCATTTCTTTCGTTCTGACCGATGGCCTAGAGCTAAAACGCGTCGCACCTCTAGATGTACTGAAAGAGCAAAACGAAGTGTTGGCTGGTGATGAAGCAGAATTGTTCAATTCAGACATGACACTTATGACTGCTGAATTAACGAAGCTGTTTGATGACTTGCTGAATGCGCTGGGTGGTGAGAAAAAAGTAGTGTAAACAACTACGTACCCCGCATACAAAAAGGGCACCGTTTGGTGCCCTTTTGCTATTTAGTACATACCGTGGAAGACAGCATCGTCGGGTCCCACGTGTGAAGGTGGGTTCCATGTCACGTCACGCATGGAGTGCTGTACTAGATTCTCTACCCCCAGCAATACCGCAAAGATTGCCATACGCACAGGAATACCGTTATCAGCTTGTCTGAAAATAGCCAGACGAGGGTCGTCGTTCAAGTCTACGCTCAAATCGTGGGCGCCTTCACGGCTGTCACGTGGCAGCGGGTGCATCACGATCACGTTTTCATCGCAGTACTGATCAATCAACGCTTTGGATACTTGGAACTCTGCGGTGTAGCCTTCCAGTTGCTCATCCGAGAAGCGCTCTTTCTGCACACGAGTAGCGTAAATCACATCAGCGCCTTTCACATCTGCCAAATCATGAGATTGCTCAATCACGTGATTACCTAGTTTGGCCACATGCTCAATGATCTCTTCTGGCATTTCCAAACCCAGCGGGGAAATCAGCGTGAATTTCAGACCACGATACAAAGCCAACAACTTCAACAACGAGTGCACTGTACGGCCATATTTCAGGTCGCCCGTCATCACGATGTGAGCACCATCAAGCAACTTACCCAGACGAGAGAACTCCGTCAGAATGGTGTACAGATCCAGCAATGCTTGGCTAGGGTGTTCACCCGCGCCATCACCACCGTTTACTACAGGAATATTGGTTGCGCGTGCAAACTCAGCCACCGAACCTTGCTCAGGGTGACGGATCACCATGGCGTCCACATAGCCGCTCATGACACGACTTGTGTCATAGATAGATTCGCCTTTGGCCATGGAGGAAAACGTAAAACCAGTGGTGTCACACACCGAACCGCCCAAACGGCAGAATGCGGCACCAAAACTCACACGAGTACGAGTACTGGCTTCAAAGAACAAGTTACCCAACACCGCGCCTTCTAATACACGCGACACTTTCTGGCGTCGTGCTATAGGCTGCATCAAGTCAGCAACTCGGAATAACTCTTCTACAGATTCACGACCGAACTGTTCTACAGACAGCAACTGATGTTTGCCACCTACCGCAATGCGATCACGCAAAGGACCTGACTGTACGCTCTGCGCATACTTAGTCAAAAGCGAGTCGTTCTCTACGATTTCAGTCACGAAACGCAGCACCACTTCAGGCATAGAACGAAACTCTTGCGAACCCTCTGGCAGCAACCAGGTGTCTAATGCACGACGCTTCACACCTACACGAGCTGCAAAAACATCTCGGGTCAAATTCAGACGACGCATTGCATCGCGCAAAAACACTTGTTGGGAAACAGCCATCATTCGCTCCATAGAACTATACGCAATGCGCACATTTTATAGTCAAAACACGAAGAGGTATGCGTTTTTTTTACATCACTGAGACTATTTTGTAGACGGAATCAAACAACGCGCATACAACAACGCCCCGGAAGTGCTTATACACATTCCGGGGCGTTGTTCATAACACGCTAATCTATAACGTATTACTTTCTAGCTGGAGCCTGAGTTGGTGCAGGAGCTGCATCACCAGCGATGATTCGAGCAGCAGTTACAGCGTTCTGCTCGCTACCCACCATGAATACCAGACGGCTGCTGGTAATAGGCTCGGAGTAACCAGGAACAGCCAACAACGTACCATCTACCACCAATGCCAGACGTTTACCTGGATTAGCAGAAGTCACACGAGTAACGTTAGCAATAGCTCGCTCGCTCATATCCAGCGCCAACAAACCTTCGCCCGATTCACTACGACCAGCCTCTACACCTGTGAAGTCTTCCAAAGCCAAAAAGGCTTCAGGCTCTAGATATAGACTGCTGTTTTCGCCTACTCTCACTTCTGCCCAACCTGTTTGAGGTTTGGTGTCTGCAAGGAAAACCAATACAGGAGACATCATCTGCTGTGCATTTTGGTTTTGTGCTGCAGCGGGCTGCTGTGCAGGTGCTGTAGCCGTAGTTGGGGCTGCTGCTGTGCTAGCAGCATCCGCATCCGTTTTTTGCGGTACGGTTTGGCACGCAGCCAAAGCCAACAAACCAATTGGAGCAAGGGTACGGCTCATCCAGAGCTTCGCGGACATGGCTTTTCCTCTCAAAGTAAATATATGTCGGGAGTGTAGCAGCATACTACGTTACCTAACATGATTAAATGTTAATTCTAATTAATAGTCGCACGAACCTGCAGCGTTACGCTATCGTGCACTACGCCCTTTTCATCTACTAATTCCACCGTAATTCTACCTGGTTGTACAGCCCACCACGCTTCGGCACCTTCCGCATAGGGCTGTCCATTTACACGCCAATACAATTGACCGCCTCCGGTGGCGCGCAGCGGCAACAATTGATGCTCTCGTGGAATGTCTGGGTCAAATGCCAAAATACTGCCAGTGGCTGGTGACACGATGCGTGCCCGCCCTTGTTGCTGCACTGTAGTATTCTTTGTTGCCAAACGTATAAGCTCTTGCTCTGTGCCTGCCAGAAAGTACTCGGTACGGTCAGCTTCGGGAACACCTTCGTAATGTAAAACACGTGCTACGACGTTATCAGGCATAGCTGGTGGCACTGACAACGCATTATAGTGCAAGGTACGCATCATCCTATGCCATATAGGTGCCGCCCCTGTTACGCCAGACACATTACGCATGGGGGAACCGTCACTATTTCCTACCCAAACCCCTACGGTATAACGATCGCTAAAACCTATAGCCCAGTTATCGCGCATGTCTTTGCTGGTACCGGTTTTGACTGCTGCCCAAAATGGCAAGCTCAATGCGCTATCCAACCCAAAGGTGTAAGACCTTGCCTGTCTATCCGACAAAATATCTGCCACGATCCAAGAGGCATCCGCATCCAAAACGCTCTGGCATGTCGCAGCATCCGCTGCATCGCTAGGCACAAACCGCACAGGACTGTAGCAACCGCCGTTCGCCAGCGCCCTATAAGCATTGGTTAACGACAACAAATCAATGTCCGCACTGCCTAGAGCCAAACTAAAACCATAGTGCTCTGTGGCTTTATCTAACGGCAAACCCAGCGCACGCAAGTGATTGGCAAAGCTGTCTACCTGCACCATTTCCAAGGTACGCACAGTAGGAATATTTAAGGAGGATGCCAGTGCCGTGCGTACACTCACCCAACCCGAAAACTGCTGGTCGTAATTTTGTGGCACATACAACCCGCTAGCGGTAGCCAGATTTAAAGGCGAATCATCTAACAGCGATGCTGCGGTTAAGCGTTTTTCCCCTATAGCTTGAGCATACAAAAAGGGTTTTAACGTCGAGCCTGCTTGCCGCTTAGCACGAGCGTGATCCACCTCAATAGCCGAAGACCCTGAGCTCGCCCCCACGTACGCCAATACCTCACCACTGCGGTTATCTAGCACCACAACAGCGGCATCGCTCACACGTGCCACATTTAAGGTTTGCAAAGTGGCATCAACAGCACGGTTAGCCTCGGCCTGCAAGCTAGCATCTATGCTGCTACGCAGGTTAGCCCCCTCGGTTGTTAGCCCTTGATTTTGTAGAAGGCGTGCATAGTGTCTGGCAGACTGCGGCTGATCCCACATGGGTGCCTGCATGCGCGACAATGCCGTACTCAATACGTACCCTAATGACCCACATTGCTCTGCTCTGCCCATGCTCATCAACAATGAACAGGCACGCTGCTGCAATACCGATGCCGAAGCATTGGGCGCACGCAGCATCACCGCAGCCAACGCCGCCTCTTGCATCGTCAAAGCATTGGCTTGCTTTTGAAAGAGTACGCGAGCTACCGCATCAATACCAACTAGCTCTCCCCTAAAGGGAGCTAAGTTAAGGTAGGCCTCTAGAATCTCTGCTTTGGTAAATAAGGACTCCAACTGATAGGCCGCATAGGCTTGATCTAGCTTACCTTGCCAAGAACGCCGTTGCACACTTGGGCGCTCGCTTAAGCCCATCAAGTCGGCCAATTGCATGGACAACGTGGATGCTCCACGGTGCACACGCTGGTCCCATAACTGATCCCATGCCGCATTGGCCACCGCCAACCAATCCACACCACCGTGTTCAAAGAAACGCTGATCTTCAGAGGCCAACACGGCACGCTGCAATGCTGGCGAAATGTGTGACAAGGACACCCAATCGCCTCGTCGCTGCTGGAAATTGACGCGCAAAGCTTGTAGTGGCAAGCCACTATGATCTTGCACAATGAACTCAGACGCAGGATTTTCTTGCTGTAGAGTTGGTAGATCGGGATAGCGCGCTATGCCACTTGTAGAAAGCAGCATAGCGCCCACACCCACCATCCATAGTGCGCTTTTCTTCACCTTACTTTGCTTCACCAATCACCATAGGCGCGTTAGGTTGCAAAGCGTGCGTTTCAGGTTCGTACAACGCCTCAACTTTGGTGTCAGGCAAGACAAACTCTCCTGCCGTATTCAAGCGCACTTGGTATTCCAACGTATGTTTACCAGCAGGCAGGTTCTCGTAGTACGCCTGATAGGCATCAAATCGGCGCTCTACGTAATTTGGCCACATACCGGTTTGTTGGGTGCCTGCAGCTTCTATTGCCGAGTCACGCCCCAAACCACTGCCCAGAATAACCGCACCTGGAGGCACAGGGTCGTTCACGGCGGTCCAACCTGATGCCGCATTCACATCAATAGTCAGACGCACCTTGTACACGTCACCTACCGTCCACTCACCGGCTACTGCTTGCGTGACAGGAATCACTTCACGCTGCACAGAGTAGCCCGACATCACAGGTCTAGCAGTAGGCACTGCGGCTTGCAAACGTATTAACGCCCACACATCGCCCGCACCTTCTTGCTGTATCTGCAGTGGCACTTGATGTTCTGGCCAATCCAACTGCTGGTTGTAGCTGCGAGAATCAGGCCCTTTGCTGTTCACCGTCGCCCAGTTCACCATACGGGTTTTCTCACCCAAGCTCAGCAATGCCATACCTTCAGCAGGCTTCACTTGTTTGGCTAACAGACCGATAGACTGTGATGCTTGGGCGTTATCTGTAGTGCTCAGCCAATGACCTTTGGTTTGCATGTTGATCAACGCTTGCAACAACAGTGGCACGTCATCTTGCCAAGTGTCTTGCTGCTGTGCCCACACCAGCAATCTCGCTTGTGCTGTCACAGGGCTACGCATCAACCACCACTGATAGTCACCTTCGTTCACGCGCAAGGAACTACCGCGCGTTACTAATCGGGTGCGCAGTATCTCTATAGCCTTCGCTTTATGTTCTGCCGCATTCGCAATATTCGGAACGCGATCCAACACTAGCAACCAATCCAAGATACTTTCTACGGGCCAGTTTTGCGGCTCAATCGTGATGCTGTCCAGCATATTGGCCGTTGCCGACTGATAACGGGACAAGGTTTCAATTATCATCAACTGACGCAATGCACGCTGTTCAGGTGACAACCACTCTTCTCGTACGGTATGACCCAACACCACGTTACGCAAACCTTGCAACAACTGCGCTTGCATAGTGGTAGGTAGGCTAAAGGCCTCATTGCGCTGTTTGGCGTCGTCTGCCAAGTTCATCACATAGGAGGTCAGCACAGGGCTACCTTTCAACACAGGGCTTGGGAAGTAACGCAGCAATTGGTCTGGCGCAATGTAAGCTGCCGCACCCAACGTTAGCTGTTGCCACAATGCTGTGTCATCCAATACCACTGCACGAGACATTTGTTGCTCGTAGCATGTGTAGGGGTAACGCTGGAACCACCGACGCACGTCTGGCAGGTCTGCCGACAAACCTGATTGCAACTGAATAGCAATACCACCCAAGAACTGACCTGCGCTATCACGCAATGCCCCTTCTGGTGTGCTCAGTTGCGCATCGTAAGCCTTGTCCTCTTTCACCAGTGCCCAGAAACCTTGCTGAGTGATCACAGGCACAGCTGGCTTCACCACTTGTGTCACAGTTAGCGAATCGCGTGCATTAGGCTGCGAAGCATCTTCGGCATCAATGCGCCACGTAATTTTCGTATCGCCCTCACCGGCTAACCCTGCAGGCACATCTACTGGCCACTGTACGGTTTGCGCACGCCCTGCTACCAACGCTACTTCTTGCGCAGGTAATGCCACCGGTTTATCTTGACCTGCCCACTGCATAGTGGCTTTCAACACGATGGTGCGATCTTGCTCACTGCTATTACGCACGGTGAATGTAGCTTGGTAGTTGTCACCATTACGTACCACCTCTGGCAAGCCAGAAATTAACTGTACGTCTTGGCTCACCACAATAGAGGCGCTGCCTGTACCAAAGCGCTGCTCGCCGTATTCTGCAATGGCCACCAATTTAAAGGCAGTTAGTGCATCATTCAGCGGCACTTGTATACGTGCAATACCTTGCTCATCCGTACGTACTTCGCCTTGCCACAGCAACAAGGTATCCAACAGTTCACGTGTAGGTGCTTTACCGCCACCGCCGCCAGCAGGAATGGCTTTACGACCATAGTGTCGACGCCCTACTACCTCAGATTGCGCGGTTGCCGTATTCACACCGTAGGCGTGTGGCTGCAACATGGCTTTCACCACATCCCAACTGCGGTTAGGAGACAGCTCTAACAAGGCTTCATCGACAGCTGCAAAGCTCAGTAATGCGCCAGCCGCAGGTTTGCCATCTGGCAACTTAACTTGTACTTCTACATCTACCTTTTCACGTACTGCGTAACGTGGCTGCTCAGGTTTCACCTCAACTTTCAACTGGTTTTCATCAGTACGTACTTCGATTTCAGCCAGACCTAAGCGGTACGTAGGCTTAGACAAATCGACGGTAGTGGTAGGTGCCTCATATTCGGCATCGCTATTGCTCCACGCATCGTACCAGTCAAAGGGTTGTTTCCACCCCCAGCTAAAGAAAGACGTCCATGGCACACTGCGTAAACGACCGCGCACGACCAACGCCGACACAAACACGTTTGGCCCCCACTCAGCCAGCACTGGCAGTTTGATCACTGGATTGTCAGCAGACACTTCCATGATTTCATAACCCAGTACACCCTCACGCTCTACGCTCACCAGAACGGTGGCTTTTTCAAATGGCATACGAACCTGGAACTCAGCTTCTTCACCAGGTGCCCACACTTTCTTAGCAGGAATCAGGTCTATACGGTCATCGTTTTCACCGCCAAACCATAGTCTTTCGGAACTGCTCACCCACACGTTGGTGGAAGCATCTGCTTTATTGCCTGCGGCATCTTCTGCCTCGGCAATCAAGACGATCTCACCACCTTTTTTAGGGTCAATAGAACACTCCAGCTCTCCTTTTTCATTGGTAGAGCCTTTGCATAGTTGACCCAAATCTTCTACTTGTTGCTGATTATCGTAACTATAGAAACCACCGACCAAACGTTTACGGGTAGACAAGGTTTTGCGCACTTGACCACGCAATGTCATAGCTTGACCAGAGATAGGCTGACCTTGTGTATCCAACGCCAACAACTTCACAGTATTCTTGCTGCCTTTGCTCATCCAACCATCAGACTTGATGCCCGGCACTACAGCCGACGGCCATACCACTGTAGTTTGGCTCAAGGTTTGGATAGCACCATTAGGATCATGAAAGCTTGCCTCTACCAACCATTGCTGAGGTTTCTCATCCACTGGCACTTCATCTACTTGTACTCGGGCACCGCCTTCCACATCCAGTACCAACGCATGCTTATTCAAGAACAGCTTCTGTTCGGATGGCGCAGTGTTTTCTTCCTCGTCATAGCTGTAGTTACGTACGTTGCCAAAGCTATATTCTTCATATTGCGAGAAATTCGGGAAGTACGGACGTGACACGGCAGACACGGTAACGGGTAATGCACTGGCCGCACCGCCATTCACATAACCCAGTTGCAAATCGGCTTGTAACTGCGCTGGACGCACCATGCTGGCTGCATCACTACCATCACTCAACTTAATGCTGCCTTTCAAAAACGGCAGCTTGAATTCTTCAATGCGCAGCGTGCCAGTGGTATGCCAATCACGGGAACCACTGAGCATAATCATGTACTCGCCCAACGGTGCGTTTTTAGGCAGCTCAAAACTGGAATAGGCGCGTGAACCGTGCTCATCGTTAGACCAACGCAGCGGCTGCTCGAAACTTTCGCCTGAACCGTAATGCGTCAGTTCTACCGTATCAGGCAATGAACCATAATTAGGATTCTCTAAACCATTACGCGTTTGTTCACGCAACAAGTGCTTCATGTGTACTGTTTCGCCCGCTCTGAATAACGAGCGATCCAAAATGGTATGTGCAATGCGATCTTTGTTCTCGCTATACCCTACCGCCACGTTGAAACGCCATGGCTCAATCCCTCTATTCCAATCCGACAAGACGAAAGAGAAATCTGCTTTGCCATACGCTTGTGGGTGATCTGCAGGAATGCGTGCAGACGCATACAATGCGCTTGTACCTAGTCGAGGGCAATATTGCTTTTGTATAGTAGCTTCGCGATGAAATACACCATCAGCATTCGTGGTGCCACGCATCAGTTCGTTGCCATCACAATCCAGCACACGCACTTCGGCGTTTGGTACTGGTTTCGCATCATCCAGCGTTGTCACCCATACCAGCATGTCATCGCGACCATGCTTCATATGTACAGACAAGTTAGTCACCAAGGCGCTAGTACGCACATACATAGGCTCTGGGTCTGCTAGGAAAGCCTCACCCAGTTTTTCGGATCCTGCTTCCAAAACGTGGAAACCAGGTTCCGTCAACGGCACACCAATGACCTCAAACGGTGTTTCACCTTGATCAGGCACACCCGGTAAGGTGAGCTCTTTAGTCTCTACACCCAAGCGTTGAAATACAGAAATAGAACGCGTGTCTACATCCACACCACCATTGGTGTACGACCACTCTCTATCCGCCAAAATATTATCGACCTGATGCAACTGCATGGTGCCTTCATACAGCCTACGCAGGCGCGATAGCCAACGCAAAACCTCTTGGTCGTCTTGAGTAGCGTAGTCTTTGACGTTACCTGCACTACGCTGCAGCTCTTTCACACGGAAATCAGCTTCTAAACCACGTATAGTCAGTGGTACAGCAGCAGGTGAGTTATCTTCTTCGCCAGGCACACCAGCATGCGCGAAACGCTCCACAATACCGAAGTTGCCTGAAGCAAACTTCAGCAACGGCGGATAACTCGCCAACGCCACAGTCGCGTCTTTCATGGCTTGTGCATTTTCCAGCGTACGACCACTGTCATCTACAAAACCATCAGGAATATTGACCTTAACGCTAATTTCTGGAGGGAATGGACCTTCGAAACGCACCACACGCGTATTGCCATAGTAGTACTCGTCTTCTTCTGGTTTGGCCTGATCCCAACGTTTACCGCCCCCTTCCAAATACACTTTCTTCAATAGTTCCTCTTCCACAATGGAAGAAAACACGACGTGTATAGGCAGCAAGGGGTTACACGGCGCATCAGGATTACTGCGCTCGCAAGTAATGCGGCCCAAAAACGGTTGGCGTACTTGGAAATTCAACAAAATAGGCTCAGCGTAGCGTACTGGCTCACGCCCTTCAAACGCGCTGCCTAATCCTGCTTCCACCACAAACTTGACATCGGCACTGGCAGGCAACAACCGCGCGCACTGCACCACCTGATCAGCTGCGCTATCGTTCTCAGGATCAAAGTCATACAACACGGCTTTCAACAGTTCAGTTCTGCGCTCGCCGTCTATCACTTTCAGAGGAATCATTTCCCCTACACCATCTACCGCGCAGCCACCCAGTTGCTCTAATTCTTTAGGGTCCACCGGCGCAGCAAAGCGCATCACCACGGCCTGATCTTCGCTAATATCAGAATAGTAGTAAGGTCTGGAACTTAAAAGCTTAGGTCCGCCTGAATTGAACGAATACGAAACGTTCGGTGACAGCTTTCTATCTTGTGTTGCAATAAAAACCGGATTTGTCTGCGCTGTACAACTCGTCCCAGCTGATATCAACTCTACAAACTCATAGACCCATCGCCTTGCATCTAGCCATCTACCCGCGCCTACAGCCTCAGGATCGTCACACTGTACGATAAAGGGAGCCTCTGATTGGCGGCCCAATACAGCGACGTTCTGGCCAAAATCTGCCACAACCGCTCGTAGGCCTAGCCCCCCCTCGCCCATTTCAGGCGTAAAATGAGGGGCTTTCAAAGTTTGTGCTGACGCCACGGCGCCCCCTAGCGCCAAAGCCAAGGACACAGATAACGGAATTATTTTCATAATGTAGGCGGTTGTATTCTATGAAGGTTTGCCTGAATAGGCAGATGCGCAACACCGCCATAATACTCCACTCATGTCACATTCTCATCCACCAGCTAAACCGCATTCTGTTTTTTCACGACATTTGCATCGCAACCCCTATGCGTGGGTATGCTACGCCATGTTCGTAGGCGTAATGGGCACAGCTTTAGCCAGTCCGCTGTACCCGCTGTACCAAGAACTGTGGGGCTTACGCACCGGAGACATCACGTTGGTCTACGTGATTTATATGTTCTCGGCGCTGTGCAGTTTGCTGTTTCTAGGGAAGTTAAGCGACCAATACGGCTACATGCCTATTTTGCGTGGTGGCCTAGTATTAGTGACATTGGGGTTGATTCTCTCAGCTGTGGCAAATAGCTTCAGCATCTTTATTGTAAGCCGTGTCATGATTGGCTTGGCTTCCAGCCTCATTGTGACATCCGCTTCTATTGGTTTAGCGCAACTTAGTCCGTCTCGAGACTTGCAACGCGCAGCCTCGACCACCAGTCTGATGCTGGCCTTTGGTTTTGGCATGGGCCCCGCTATAGGTGGCTTGATTGCACAGATTTTCCCTGCGCCACTACGTAGCAGCTATATTCCATCTATTTTGATGGGCTGTTTGGCTACCTACGCCTTATTCTCATTGCGTCACAACACGCCAGAATCCGCTAGGCTGAATGTAGCCAAGCGCCTACCGTTGCCCAAGATTGAGCTACCTAAGGGCACCTGCCGTCCTCTGTTCTTGATTGCAGGCGGCTCCGCTTTTATTGCGTTTTCTATTTTCAGTTTATTTGCCTCGCTAGCCCCTAGCTTCATGCAAAGCATGGTGCCTTGGCATGGCCCAGCCGTGAGTGGCTTATCTATTGGCATTATTTTGTTTTTATCAGCCTCGTTCCAGCTCATGCTGCGTCACCGGTCGCCCAAGCAAAATATGCAGCAAGGCATGCTGTTTATTGCCATCAGTGGCGTACTGCTCATGGCAAACTTGTTTAGTGGCTGGTCGTGGCTGTTTATTGTGAGCGTATTCACTACGGCTTTAGGCCACGGCCTGTGTCTGACCTCGGGCACGGCTACGGTCAGTTTGGTGGCTAAGCCTCAGCAACGTGCCGCGCTGATGTCCACCTATCTGATTATGGGTTATTTAGGTGCTATCTTGCCCATGCTAGCCATAGGTTATATTGCTGACCATTTTGGTATGCATGCAGCGTTGATTAGTTTCTGTTCGTCGTTGGCTGTGCTGGCAATCACGCTGACACTGCTGGTCAAACCCTGTTTTATACTCCAGCAACAAGCCGAATCACCAACCACTACAGTCTAATTTACTGTTCTGGCAGCGGGATAAACGCATCGTTATCCATAGGTGGCAAAGCAATGCGCCCCGACTGCCAGTCCTCTTTAGCTTGTTCTAGGCGCTCTTTGCTGGACGCCACAAAGTTCCACCACATGAATCGCTCACCCACCGATTCACCACCTAACAGCATTACCCTCGCATCGCCTACTGCGCGCACATCGGGATCTGCCCCTGGTGTAAATACCAGCATATGACCAGACTCGTAGCGATGACCGCCGTATTCAATACAACCTTTAGCCACATACACGGCACGCTCTGTATAAGGCATAGGTAATGGGATGCGCCCACCTGCTTTCACCTGCAAATCCACATAAAACAACGGTGAAAACACATCGACAGGAGCCTCACAGCCAAAGGCTTTACCAGCGATCAAACGGCCACGGAACATGGTGTCTTCTAGCAAAGGCAATTGCTGCTCATTAAAGTGCTGAAAGCTAGGATCACTTTCTTCAAACTCTTTAGGCAATGCCACCCAGGCTTGTATACCATCCAAATTGCCGCCCGTTGCACGCATATCGTCAAAGCGTTCGGAATGGCTAATGCCTGAACCCGCACTCATCCAATTTAACTCGCCCGGACGTATTTGCTGCTGCACGCCCAAGCTATCGCGGTGAGTCATGGTGCCTTCAAACAAATACGTGACAGTAGCCAAACCTGTATGCGGGTGTGGTAATACGTCTGCGTCAGTTGTAATAGGTGCAGCAAAATGTTGCGGCCCCATACGGTCAAAGAAAATAAACGGCCCCACCATTCTACGTTTGCGGAAAGGCAATACTCTGCCTACGTCAAATGCCCCTATATTGTGTAACCGAGTTTCAATTACCATCTCAAGCATAAAAACTTCCTCGCGCAATACGCTAAAATCAATTTATAGCAATTTACTGTACTTTAAATGGGATTTCTCATATGTTAGGTGGTTTTTTTGATTTTACTGTCGTTTTAGTCATTCTAGCGGTAGTAGTAATAGGTGCTGGGGTCAAAGTTATCCCTCAAGGTAGACAGTGGACGCTTGAGCGTTTTGGCCGCTACACCCGCACATTAAGCCCCGGCTTAAACTTTATTGTTCCGTTTATTGATCGCATTGGTACCAAGCTTTCCGTTATGGAATCAGTGTTGGATGTACCTACACAAAATGTGATTTCACGCGATAACGTTTCCATTACTGCTGATGGCGTTGTGTTCTACCGTATTGATAACGCTGCACAAGCTGCTTACCAAGTAGATAACCTGCAACGTGCGATTGTGAACCTGACTACTACCAACCTACGTTCGGTATTGGGTTCCATGGAACTGGATCACATGCTGTCCAACCGTGAGCAAATCAACGAGCGTCTGCTGTCTGCTGTAGACTCCGCTACCGCACCGTGGGGCGTGAAGGTAACACGTATTGAGATTCGCGATTTGGCCATGTCGCCAGAGCTGCAAGAAGCCATGAACCTGCAGATGACAGCCGAGCGTCATCGTCGTGCACTGGTTACTAAAGCCAACGGTCAACGTGAAGCCGAAATTCTGCAAGCCGAAGGTGAAAAGCAAGCGGCCGTATTACGTGCTCAAGGTGAACGTGAATCCGCCATCCTGATCGCTGAGGCACGTGAGCGCCAAGCTGAAGCCGAAGCGAAAGCAACGCGTGATGTATCCGCTGCGATTGCCGATGGTAATCTGCACGCCGTGCAATACTTCTTAGGCTTAAAATACGTGGAAGCGCTGGAAAAAATCGGTAGTGCCGATAACAGCAAACTGGTGATGATGCCTCTGGAAGCAACGGGCGTAACTGGCGCGGTTGCCGGTATTGGTGAACTACTGAAAAATCTATCCACCAACACCACCCCTAAACCCTAAGAGAAGGCTCCAACATGTTCGCTAGCCCATGGTCATGGTTTATTATCGGCTGCTTGCTGATGGCTCTGGAAGCACTGATTCCAGGCGTATTTATCCTATGGATAGGCGTGGCGGCTATTGTCGTGGGCGTATTCGTGAGCGCGTGGCCAGAGGCTCCCTTGGGCATACAATTTCTGGTGCTAGCCGTAGCCATTGGTTTATCAGTTTGGGTAGGCTTGCGATTGCACCGCAAACGCAAGCTCAGCCCAGAGCAAAGCTCGCTTAACAGCGGCTTGATCAGCTATGTAGGGCGTCAGGCTGTAGCCATTACGGCCTTTACCCAAGGCCAAGGTCGTGTACGCCTGGATGACAGCTTTTACACAGCGCTATGCTCGGCCCCTATTGCTGAGGGCGATCCTGTACGTGTAGTCGGTATTGAAGGGGCTATGTTGTTGGTAGAACCAGCACACAGCGCTTAACCTTCATCACACTGCACCCACAAAAAGCCCTGCAAACACAGCAGGGCTTTTTACGTTTACTCGCTGATAAGCTAATCGCTTATAGCGTGATTTTAGTGCCTAGCAACTTCAAGAATTGCGCTAACCATTCGGGGTGTGCCGGCCATGCTGGTGCCGTCACCAAGTTGCCTTCCGTGATCGCCGCATTCACCGCAATATCTGCGTAACGACCGCCAGCAAGTTCTACATCAGGGCGACACGCTGGGTACGCCGAACATGTTCGGCCATTGAGCACCTTAGCTGCCGCCAGTAATTGCGCTCCGTGACACACCGCTGCAACCGGTTTATCTTCTACAAAGAAGTGCTGCACGATTGCAATCACTTGCGGATTCAATCGCAAGTATTCAGGCCCACGCCCTCCGGGAATGACTAAAGCATCGTAATCAGCAGCCTGAATGGCATCAAAATCGGCATTCAATACAAAGTTATGGCCACGTTTTTCCGAATAGGTTTGCTCCCCTTCGAAATCGTGAATCGCCGTAGCGATACTTTCACCCTTTTTCTTACCCGGACATACGGCATCCACTCTATGCCCTACTGCCTGCAATGTCTGAAACGGGACCATCGTTTCGTAATCTTCGCAATAATCACCGCACAACATCAGTATTTTCTTAGCCATTGCTGCACTCCTTTAGTGAAAAACACGCAAAATTTCGCTTTTTTTTATCGCTATATCGTAACAAAAAGCAATTTAATAAATTACGAGAAAAATCCACAAAGCCATATAAACATTAGCTTTACAACCATCATATAGCTGTTTCTCCTTACTGACCATTTTCATTTACAAAAACTTAATGGGATTTATTCCTTGACGCTATAACCAATACACCCATAATGAAATCAAGCACTGTAGCTTTCAGGTTTTCTGTGGTGGTCTCCTCCTCTTAACCAGCCTGCGGGCTGGTTTTTTTATTGCGCGCACCTTTTCCCCTCTCCGTCCTTCACAGGCTAAAATAGCCCTACTCTTTGTTTGTGTAGGTTTTAGCATGAGCTTTCAGGGCCTTTCCCGTAACCACTACCCTTCCATAACATCGCTGCAATGTTTTGAAGCGGCTGCTAGGCACCTAAGTTTCACACATGCGGCCAAAGAACTGCATCTGACGCAAAGCGCGGTCAGCAAACAAGTTGCTTTGTTAGAAGACACGCTGCAAACCCCGCTATTTAGGCGGCTGCGCAAACGATTAAGCCTCTCCCCCGCCGGACAGCTGTATCTGGAACAAGCCCGCAAAATACTGCTGCATATAGAGCAATCCACCCTGCAAATGCTGTCTTACGACCACGAGCGTGAGTTACTTAGTATTGCCGCACACCCTAGCTTGGGGGCGCATTGGCTTATCCCACTCCTGAAGCATTTCCATGATCTGCATCCGCATATACAGATAGATATGCACGACTCACTGCAGCCTTTTAGCTTGGCGCAAAAGAATATTGATGTCGCTTTTTTATTTGGGCATGGAAACTGGGAAAATTTGGAATGTATTAAGCTTTTCGAAGAAGGCATGATTCCCGTTTGCCAGCCTAGCCTATTAGGCAATAAAACCATACGACACGCCTCGCAGCTAGCCCGCTTTGGATTGATTCAATGTCATTCACGCCCGAATGCTTGGGAGCTCTATTTTTCCGATCAAAATGATCCTGTAGAGCACAGCTACCACGGCCCCCGTTTCGCCACATGGTCTGCGTGTATACAAGCAGCCTTAGCCGGATATGGCATCGCCTTAGTACCCAAATTTCTGGCAGCAGATGCGCTACAGCAGCAACTATTGGTCTGCCCGTGGGAGCACGAACTGCCCAGCTTGGGGGCCTACTATGTCGCCTATGAAGCACATACAGCAGATGAACCCCGTATACGCCAATTAATTAACTGGCTCATCCAACACTTGAAACTTAAAGAACACGAAAAAAAGGAATAACACACTCCCTTTTTTTCGTTTGCTGCACTGCATGATTTTTGCTGTGATACAGGCTCGCACTCCAAGAAGAATATCGAGACAACATCACAAAGGATTTTCCATGCAAACCAGCGCGCACATCAGCCCCGCTCTGTCTATTGTTCACCCTATCACGCTGACCTCAGGCAAGAATGCCCGCGTGTGGGATAGTGAAGGCCGCGAGTACATTGATTTTATCGGCGGTATTGGCGTGCTTAACTTGGGGCACTGCAACCCTGCTGTAGTCGCTGCCATTATCGATCAAGCACAACGCATGACGCACTCAGCGTTCAATGCCATCCCCCATCAGCCCTACAGCCAACTGATGGATGCCCTGGCCGCATTTATTCCCAGCAAAGAACCGTACTTAGGCATGCTCACCAACTGCGGTGCTGAAGCAACTGAAAACGCCTTAAAAATTGCTCGTTTCAACACCCAACGTAGTGCCGTAGTCGCCTTTGATGGCGCATTCCATGGCCGTACACTGGCAGCACTCAATCTGAATGGCAAGGTTGCCCCTTACAAAAAAGGTTTAGGTGCGTTGCCAGGGCCGGTCTATCACATCCCCTACCCCAGCCACGACAGCAACGTTGACAGCGCAACTGCGATCTCGGCCTTGCAGCGCTTAATCAAGGTAGAGCTAGATGTAAACGACATCGCCTGCATTATTGCTGAACCCGTACAAGGTGATGGTGGCTTCCAAATGTTAGATCCAGAGTTTGCCCGTTACCTACGTCAGTTCTGTGATGAGCACGGCATATTACTAGTGTGGGATGAGGTGCAATCTGGCTTTGGTCGTACCGGTAAACGCTTTGGCTTCGAACAACTAGGCGTAGAACCCGATCTATTGCTGTTAGGTAAAAGTATTGCTGGTGGCCTACCTTTAGGCGCGGTGATGGGCCGTTCTGTATTGTTTCAAAGCATGCCCTCTGGCAGCTTAGGCGGTACCTACTCTGGCAACGCCGTTGCTTGTGCCGCTGCGTTGCAAATCATCCAGCAACTCAGTGATGAGCAGCAATTGCAGCAGTGGGCTAGCACCTATGAAAACCTTGTGCTCAAACACTATCAGCACTGGGAAGCACAAAAATTACCGGTCATCAAACGCCTCACAGGTGTGGGCACTATGCGCGGCATTGAGCTGCGTAACCCACAAGGTGGCCCCGGCACACAAGAACTAGCAAAAGTCCTGCAACGCGCTCGCGAACGCGGTCTGTTGTTGATGCCTAGCGGCGACTCACGTCACGTGATTCGTCTGTTGGCTCCTCTGACCATTGAGCCTGAACTGCTGGATAAAGGCTTAAGCATTCTGGGTGAATGCTTGGCTGAATGTCACTGATTTCCTATTGATCTATGCCGTCATCACGCAAAGGAGTAGCTTGTATGACATCCCCTAATTTTGTAAGCCCTAGCCAGATTCGTGCGCAATTTTCTGCTGCCATGTCTGCCATGTACAAAGATGAAGTGCCACTCTACGGTACGTTGATGGAGTTGGTGGCTGACATCAACCAGAACACCTTACAAGCCGACCAAGACCTGCATAAAAACCTGCAACAAGCTAAAGAGCTGGAACGCTTAGACGAAGAACGCCATGGCGCGATTCGCGTTGGTACACCTGAAGAGCTGCACACCATTGGCCGTTTGTTTGCAGTCATGGGCATGTATCCCGTGGGCTACTACGACTTAACTCCTGCTGGCGTACCCGTGCACTCTACAGCCTTTCGTGCTCTGCACGAAGATGAGCTACGTGTTAGCCCTTTCCGCGTATTCACCTCACTGCTACGTCTGGAGTTAATCGAGGATGCCGGCTTGCGTGAAGAAGCACATGCTATTTTGGCTAATCGTCAAATTTTCAGCCCTGATGCCCTCAAACTGATTGCCCAGTGCGAACAAGACGGCGGACTCAGCGCTGATGACGCCACTCGCTTTGTGAATGAAGCGATTAAAACCTTTAGGTGGCATGGCGAGTCCACCGTATCTAGCGCGCAATACAAAGATCTGCATGACCAGCACCGACTGATTGCAGACGTGGTAGCGTTCAAAGGCCCGCATATTAATCACCTGACTCCGCGCACCTTAGACATAGACTCTGTACAAGAAAACATGCCTAAATACGGTATTACGCCCAAAGCAGTGATTGAGGGCCCTCCTACTCGCCAGCACCCTATTTTGCTGCGCCAAACTAGCTTCAAGGCCTTAAATGAGCCTGTGCGTTTTGCAGACCAAGATGCTCACGAGCAAGGCAGCCACACTGCCCGTTTTGGTGAAATCGAACAACGTGGGGCCGCCGTCACGCACAAAGGCCGAGAACTGTATGACCGTCTGCTCAATGCGGCACGTGTAGAACTAGGTGAAGCCCCAGCCGAGCACAACGCAGAGACCTACACACATTTGATGCGCAAGCACTTTGAAAGCTTCCCCGACACGCTGGAGCAGATGTTCAACAACGACTTGGTGTATTTCAACTATCTACCTACCACCCAAGGTTTAGCCAAAGCAAGCAATTACGACGCTAACACCTCTATTGCCCAGTTGATACAAGATGGTGACGTACGTTTGTCCCCCATCGTATATGAAGACTTTCTACCTGTCAGTGCAGCAGGTATTTTCCAATCCAACTTGGGTGACGGTAATAACAGCAGCTACGCCCAGTTGTCCAATCAAGAAATTTTTGAATCCCAATTGGGTCAAACCGTGATTGATGAACAGCAGCTCTATGCACAAACCGCACAACGCTCTTTAGAGCAGTGTTTGCAAGCGTTGGGCATACAGCGCTAACCCATACAGGAAGGGCGGCGTCTCCCCGTCCTTCCTACAAAAACCGCCGCCATCGCCTAGCTATTTCTGCTAGCATTATTAAGACGTGTAGGCCTTCTGCACCCTTATATAGTGAACCCTTATGGCTGCCACATCTCTTGCCGAACTCGAACAAATACGTGCTGACTGCCGTAGGCTGGTGAGTCAACGCGCACTGATCTCAGCCGCCGCAGCCGTCGTTCCCATCCCCGGATTAGACGTTAGTACCGACGTTGCCCTATTGCTGCAAATACTGCCGAAAATCAATGAAAAATTCGGCTTAAGTGCTCAACAAGTAGAAGCATTAAGCCCCGAACTACAGAAAATCCTGGTCGTTGGTGGTGCTAACTTCAGCATCGGTTTATTAGGCAAAGTCGTCACTCCCAAGCGGGTCATCAGCCTGCTGCAAAGTATGGGCATGAAAAGCCTAGCCACCAAATATGGCGGCAAATACATTCCAGTGCTAGGTTCAGTAGCAGCGTCAGGTCTAAGCTATGTTGTGTTGCGACGAGTAGGTCACAAGCACATAGACGAATGTTTCAACATTGCCAGCCAACTGTTAGCCCACCAGCAAAGCAACCCAACCTCGAGTGGCACCGTCATTGATGTGGAAGCCACAATCAAGTCTATAGACTAAGATCAAGCCCCTCGTTATTTCCATCTTGACATTTTAAAAACAGTGGATATCTTTCAATCTTCGCGTGACTAAAAGCTAAAATTTCCTAGTCTTTACTTATGCTTATCAAGTCTTTTAAACCTCAAGAATTGGCACTAAAAAAACATTCAGCATAATGTCAGAAAATGGCCAAAAAAACCAAAAAATCAACATAAGCCATTGATTAAAATAGGTTATTTCCTATGAAACAAAAACAAACAAATAACATTAGGCAGTTTGTGACTGAGTATTCACATCGCACTGAACGATTTTTAAGAACCGTTAAAAGTCAAGCCAAAAGATATCCCCAAAATCTGTGGATAACTTTGGGGATATCTTAAGAAGAAACTACCGAGAGACGCATCAATCATACAAACGAGGTTCGTTGGTCAGTAATTACCTGCTTGCAGAGTGGTCACAAAAAAAATGCTACAACTCACTTCTACAACCACCCGGCTTTCTTGAACCGGTAATACAGAAACCCGCATAAGCTCCCCATACCGATTAGCGCCATCGGATACCCGAAGTCCCAGTCCAGCTCTGGCATGATCTTGAAGTTCATGCCGTAGATACCTGCAATGGCCGTAGGAACTGCGAGAATTGCTGCCCACGCGGCTAATTTTCGTCCTGTATCGGTCTGCTTTATTTGCTCTAGCATTTGCCCGCCTTCAAAGGCAAACGCCAATACATCACGTAAAGCATGAATCAATTCCGTGACTCGTAACGCCCTATCAGACACCTCTGCAAAATACGCTTGATTCGACGTTTCTATAAAAGGGGTATCAAGACGCGCTATACGCCTGCAAATCTCGGATAACGGTGCAATCGCCATTTCTATACGCAGTAAATCGCGGCGTAAGCGATAAATTCCCTGTACATCTTTAGGCTGAAAGCCATGTAACAACAAACGTTGCTCCATTGTCTCAACCGCAACTTCCAGCACATCCAACGACTGCACATAATGATCAATCACCAAATCCAGCCACTCAAACGCCAGATAATCACTACCACGCCTTGCTGCCCGCATTAAAGACGACAAACGTTGCTGCAGATCTTCATGATGAAGCTCTTGCCCTCTGCTGACCGTAATCAGCACATTACGCCCAATGATTAACTGCATTTCGGCAAACAGGGGGCGCTCCCCCTTTAGGGCCACCGTAATCACCGCCATAAAACCCACGTCTTCCAAGCTAATCAGCTTTGTTCGTCTATGACGCTCTTGCATGTTTTGCTGCACATACTCAGAAATATATAAATCTGCGCATACCTGCTGAACCTCGACATCAGTAGGGTCTGACAACATCACCCACAGCACATCCCCTTCCGAGCGATTCAACTCCCCTACCGTAGTCACATCCTCGTGCTGATCAACCCCTTTAGACGTATACAAATACGCACGGCTACGGCTCGTTCCTGGCGCGCTATCGTTCCGAGTAGATGCTTCCATACCTGTCCTTTTTGTCTGCCTATATACGCCCTTCACCATAGCATTGATAACCGGTTGCAGACACAGTCGAAATCGCGTTTTTTTTCATTGCCGGACTCACTAGGCAAAGCGACCTTCTTTATGTCATAATTGCATTCTTATGAAGGTCGTGGGCCTATAGCTCAGTTGGTTAGAGCAGCGGACTCATAATCCGTTGGTCGCTGGTTCAAGTCCAGCTGGGCCCACCATAATCTTCATCAGAATCAAGATATTAGAGCAACCTTGCACGGTTGCTCTTTTTCTTTTCCGGCTTGCCGCACCCAGAACATGGCCTAATTTGCGTGATGTGCCAAATGCGAAGCTGCTAAATGAGTATACCTCTGTACCATTTCCAACGTCTCCTATCCGCCTAATTCTTTCAAAATCATCAAAGGCGTTCCAGACTGAACATGCCAGCTTGCCCACGTGTGGCGCAGGTCGTGAAACCTGAAATCCTCCATGCCAACTTTTGCGCATGCGCCGCTTTATTACTGTTAGAGCATCAGCATGAAGAGGCACTGTTCTGGCATAACCTGATTTAGCATTCTCCGCCCTCACCCTCGCTGTTGATTGTTGAAGATCAACGTCCATAGGTAGCAAGCTTAGAGGGTTCATCATACCGTTACATGTGTAGCGTCTTTGCAATCCATCCCCACTAGTTTGCCAAATCGACAAGAAGAAAATACTCACACAGGAGCAACCATGGTTGAGGGTTTAATTATTCATACTGCCGTGAAAAGCTAAAAAGCGGTGTGTCCAACTACCTTGATCAGGGTAACGGCGCGCTATGGCTACTTGGTCGCACATGGATTGACCATGCTTTGTGGGTACACGAACCACGGAAAATGAAAACTATCCGAATCGAGCGTGACGAGGGGTTATCGAAGAACTTGAAGCCAGCTTGATGGAGTTCGAGCGCACAGTAACCCACCACCAGAATCCCTAAAACTAGCGTTATAGGAGACCGCATAATGGCAGCCAAACGCATACACCTGCTACAGACCAAAGTGTTTTTTGAAAAACAAACACTTTGGATATATTCATGTTATGGACAGTTATTCTGAGAACTACTTTTTATTACAACTTTGCCACCAAATTAAATATATGCTTTACAGGAGCTAATACCCACCTTTACTTCATAGAATGGTATTCTGCAATTAAAAACATAAATCTATTTTTTATAAAAAACAGCACATGAATATTCTATTAAAAAAAACGCCATTAATAATATTATTATCGATATCCATTTCCGGCTGCTCTTCTTACTTTGAGTTATGCCCATTTGGAATTAAAGAAATGAGCGGACCAATTTGGTCAAAACCAATTTTAATAACTAAAGACGGAGAAGAATTTAGCACAAGAGAGAGCAAGAAAATTCTATCAAAAATAAAAAAAGAAAAAATAAACCCAGAAATAGAAAAAGGTTACGAAATAGCTGATTTAATATGTGGCAATGAAAATAGAGATATTATTATTGATAAATTAATTTCATTTAACAGAAATTACGTATCAATTTTAGAGACATTAATTATTAACAATCAAGGCTACTACTATTACGAAACATCTATTAAAAGTTTAAATAATGCTATTTCAAATAGAAATTATACAAAATTAGAAGAAAGTACTTTAGATTTAGTGGGTCTTTACTCTTATGGTGGTCATGGAATCAACAACACAGACAAAGATTATTGCAAAACAAACACAATTAATATTAAAAAGGTAGAACAAAACCAAAATGGCGCACGGTACAGGGAAATTCTAGGAGATTACTTTCTAATTCAAGAAGGTTATAAACCTCTCACCTATGAGTACGTAACAAAAAACGTATGCGCATGGAAACCAGATGCATTTCAACATGGAGATGCAACGGGATGGTATGAGTAATATCGAAAATTTTGCATTTGATACGTTCTCATTTAAGTAGTTGAAAAAACCTTTCTCCAACGATTAGTACGTCACAAACCGCCTGTTTGCTGATTTTCGCTATGCACTGGGAGGCGAAAAACGTGTGGCATGAGAAGTGGTAGCCTTTAGTCCCTATCTTTTCTCTGCTAGAGAAGCCGACGTCATAGCCCCGTCTACAAAAGGCTTATATTCATCCCCTAGTCATATATAAACGTTACTACTGCCTCAGCATTCAACCCACCAGGCACTACTAAACTACGATCTACATTGGGAGCAATCACGTATTGCGCTGTCAAAGGCAAATATATATCAGAGGTCGCTGAGCCCAACTGATTTTCTACAATAGCAGGACGACTCGGGATGGTTGAACCAATAGGGGCTGCTCCGAACTGTATGGGGTTTTGGTTTTCTCTGTGATACAGGCGCACACCTACGGTTGGATGGCTAGACTTCAAATAGTCCTTTTCCTCTGCGCTGGAACGCGCATCCGTGAAAAAGGCCATAATTTTTGTACCTTGTGGACACCTTCTACCGACAAGCTCAAAACGTTGCTCAGCTGTCATGCCTTCACTACGCGCGCTACGATATTCAGCCAACTGCGAGACCGTCACAGGAGGTAAAGTGATTACCTGGTCTATATCTGTCGAAGAACAGGTTGGTACAGGTGGTCGTGGTAACTCAGGAATAGTGACATCGTTTACCAACGCATCAAGAAAATCAATCTCACCTCGATTACATAAACGTCGACCACCATTCACATTGTCTGAATACACCATAGCTTTGATATCAGCTTCATGTGTAAAAACAGGTTTCCCCCCCTTATATTTACTGGCATCTATCACAACAATTTCGTAATCAAAATTGTAGTTCAGAAGAAAACTACGGGGTGCAGACCCTGTTAACAGGTTATATGAATGCGTGGTGGACACGTATGTTCCTTTAGGTCTTTGACTATCAACAGTAAACGAATACCCTCCATGCGACCAATGCCCCTGCCAACTGATACGTACCCCTATCCCGGGCGTTTTAGGCATAGGAATAGCACTCAAAGGGTAAGATGCTAAGCCTCTACTATCTATGAAGGCTTTTTTCTCAGTAGGACCATAATAAAACACTGTATTTGCTGAGCCAGTGCCGATAACTTGACCATTAAAAAAAGCACCTCCATCCGGAGCCATCGTCCACTTATTAACCTTTAAACCGATATTCATTTGGCAGACGTTAGCTACTTGTCCATGAGACTCTGCGCTCAAAACAATGAGGCTGGCATAGAAAAAAAGAGAGAGTATTTTTTTTATCCCTATATTGGTTTTTCCTGCCATTATTTTTCCTTTATCTTTCGTTCACTAATTTAAACAAAACTCATAGAAAAAACGAATAAGATTATTCCTATAATTACCTCTAGAAAGACATAAGCACTCGAAAACCTAAGCCAAGCAGACCTGCTTAAGCTAATCCTGACTGAGCGCCAGTAGCATGCCGCTGATAGGACATGCTGTCTAAAGAGTTGATCAGTCGTCAGGAGACATTAAGTAGAACACTTGTCTTCGCCCGCTGCGATGCTAGCGCAGCCACATACCAGTCGCTAGGCCCGTACAGAACAACCATTATCAAAATGATGCGTAAAGCCGCTCTCACTACAGACGCAACGAGATACCCGGCTTAAGCCGGGTTTCAGTTTGCTCCGCAATTATCGTGGCACTCCACAAAATAGCAATAAGCACCTATCGCTTGCTATGCTCTCTAGAAAACTCCTCTAATCTGCACCACACAACCTCTTCATCACCATTGACTAGCCTCCTATAAACGGCGAAAATACTGTTTATTTATACAGCATAAAAATAAACATGGATTCGCCTGCCCCTCTTTCGTCCAGCCCAACTCCCGTGCGGATCATGAACAGCACCGTGCAGTGCGGTTTTCCTAGCCCTGCGGGTGATTATGATCATAAAACGCTCAATATTACCGATTTGCTGATTCATCAAGCAGATGCGACCTACTTCATGCGTGTGCGTGGGCCATCTATGCGCGATGCTGGTATTGATGATGGCGATTACGTGGTGATTGATCGCTCTATAGAACCACGACATGGTCACATTGTTTTGGCGGTGGTGGATGGAGAGTTCACCATCAAGCAGCTCTACCAGCAACAGAGGCACGTGAAGCTCTTAGCTGCTAATCCTGCTTTTCACGATATTGAGTTCAAAGACGGTCAGGAGCTATCCGTCTGGGGAATCGTTACATGGACGCTCAAAAACCACGTACACGTATAGCGCTCATCGACGGAAACAGCTTTTACTGCTCATGCGAGCGGGCAATGCATCCTGCTTATGAAGGTCTTCCTCTTATAGTGCTATCCAACAATGATGGCTGCGCCATCGCGCGCACAGCAGAGGCTAAGGCCTTAGGCATCAAAATGGGAGCCCCTTGGTTTCAATTTAAGCATTTGGCCCAATCGCATGGGTTAATTGCTCTATCTGCCAATTTCAGCCTGTATGCTGATCTAAGTCGTCGCATGATGAGTGTGATTGGGCAGTTTTCGCCACGTCAGGAAATCTACTCCATTGATGAATCCTTTCTTGATTTAAGCGGCATTCAAGAATCTGGCCGAGAGCTTGGTCAAGCCATTAGAAAACGCGTCAAACAATGGGTAGGTATTCCTACCTGTGTGGGCATAGGATCAACCAGGACCCTCGCTAAACTCGCTAATCATCTGGCAAAAGAAGTACCACGCTTAGATGGTGTCTGTGATTTAAGTATGCTGGATGGCCCACAATTAATGCGCGCCATTCGCCATGTACCCATTGATAAGGTGTGGGGCGTGGGACGCCGGCTGAGCAAGAAACTGCTTGAGCTGAATATTCGCACTGCGGCCGATCTCGCCCAAGCTGACAGACGTGTGATACGTGACAAATTTTCTATTGTGTTAGCTAAGACCGCGCGTGAGCTGAGTGGCGAGGCCTGTTTAGCCTGGGATGAAGTCCCTGCTGCGCGACAGCAAATTATGTACTCCAGATCATTTGGCAGCCCGGTCTACGATAAAGAAGACCTTGCACAAGCCGTATCAACTTTTGCCACAGCTGCGGCCGCAAAGTTACGGATTCAACAATCCAAAACCTCATCTTTGCTGCTCTTTATACGCACCAGTTCGTTTGGCGATAGCCCACACTACTCTGCAAGCACCGTGACCACCTTACTGCATGCCACTAACAGCACCACAGAACTCAATGCCGCGGCAATAAAAGCGCTAGACCACATCTATAGAAAGGGAGCCAAATACACCAAAGCGGGAGTGTGCCTTTTGGATATTGAAAATGCGCAAACACACAATATACAAGGGTCTCTCTTTGATATTGCCGACCCCATAGAACAAAGCACTACCTCTAACCTCATGCACGTTATTGATGACATTAATCAACGATTTGGCCGAGGCATGATTGCCCCTGCCAGAAGCTTGGGGATAGAGAATGCGCCATGGAAGACACGCCAAAAACACATGACTCCTGCCTGTACTACAGACTGGAAACAAATTATTGAAATATGGCGATAATGTTATCGCTCAACAACTCGCTACTAACGATGTGGTAGCATGCTTGCCAATTACCTACAGACTTCTCCGGACACTCTGCCAGATTAATAGTTAATTCAAAGCTCTAGGGGCATCATGAAAAAAATACTGTTTGCGGTTGTAGCCTTATCCATGTCATCAGCCGCCTTTTCTAACGAACTCACGCCAATCTGCCAAGACTACTACGCAGCCATAGATAGGTTCGTTAAAAAACTAGAGTCTAATGAGTCCACCAAAGGCGAGGCTGCTGAGATCATGACCATCTATCATGACGCTAAACAGCACTACGCCTCGCTACCCAAAGCCGAGCAAGATCGCATCTGTGCACGAGAGGCAGAAGAGCTACGAGAGTATCAACAAATGCAGCAATCCAAATAACGGGGGCTGCCTCATAGAAATGCTTATTTATAACATCAGCTTATAAGCATAGCCGGCTTATCAATACCTAACACTTTAACCTTGCAGGATTTGATTAAGAACAAAGAATGCAGGCGTGATAAGCGTTTACTCTGAAAACGAAGAGACAGTATATGTAATAGCCAAAATCAGGCTGTATTCATACTGCTTATGCACTGCTGCAGTTACCACTTAGCCCTGACAAAAACACGTAAAAATAATAAGCAAGAAGGCTAAAAGGTCTACACGTGGCGGTGGCTGAAACATATAAATATCTGTATTAGCTCGTACGAATTGGGTCGTGAAGTGTGGCTGTTCAATGCGTATTGGCACTGCCCAACACTTAGTTATGTACCACCCTTATGGAGCCTGTCATGAACGTGTATTTCAGACGAGAGAATGGATGCTTACGCCGCTATGAGGTCAATAGCTCCGACCGCCATGACGCTATTAAACGTGTCAAACAGTGCGATACCGAGTCTAGAAAAGCATGCATTATGGTAGTGCTTAATGGCAACTCACGCACGCAGTACGCTACAGGAGAACAGCAATGACTGATGATCACAGCGTCATTACCGATGAGAGCATATTCTAGGTAGCTTCACTACACACCTTGTTGAGGGCGTTATTCACATCTACGACAAAAAACGGCATCAGGCTGGTAGAGATGCTGATGTTTAGATGCTAGTAAACAAAAAGTGATGCCACGACTCTATGTAGGAAACTAGAAATAGGAAATCTTATGTCTATCAATAGAAACTACTATTGCAAGCCCGACTCTTCTGCTAACCACGATATAGAGAATGCTATTTTCTCTACCAACCTCTCGGCAAACACTACCCTTTCTAATGAGGTTCAGGAGTATTGCAAAGAACAGCACATCACAAACCCTAAACGTATTTGCGAAATTCAAGATGAGATAAGAATGCTGGGCTATTCCATCACTATTACGGCTTACTTTAGGGCCAAAAACAAAGAAAGACCTGACTCGCCCTTGTAATGGATATGGCTGTGTCTCTCCGCCCACTAAGGGCAAGACATACCGCCACATATTTCTCATAAATCGCGCCTTCTGTGTCGCGGTGTCAATATACCGTCCCCAAAAAATAAGAATGCGATAATTACGCCAGCTTCACAACAAGAAAAACGCTATCACTGCGTGGCGTAAACTATCTAAGGGATTTCATGAGATTACTCAACATAGCATCACTGGCTATTTGGGTATTTTTATTATCTGCCTGCATGTCTATTCCCGGCCTTGGTTCCAAGGTAGATCAAAGCTCTGCTGATACCGTTGCTTCTAGACTAATTTTTGTAGTAGAAAACATAGGCCAATACGTTAACAATAATGGTGGCTATAAAAATCTTAAAATTACTGATGTTAAAAAATACGGCAGCGACAACTCGCTTACCTACTACTATGACATTGATCTACCTTATGTCACTCGTCATAGCCCCACACGCTGGTTAGAAAAAAGCTCCAGTATTGACTTGATTCAGGACAAACAAGACCTGTGGTGGGTAAACGAAATCGATGGAATTTCTCAACTCTAAGCGCACATCATGACACGTCACTACATACTCCCCATTTTGGCACTATCGCTACTGGCAGGCTGTACTGCCCCGAAGCCTAAACTAGCGGTGGATTTAGGCCCATTCCCAGACTTCCAGCTTGAAGAGCTACAGGACGCAGAGGATGGAGAATTCATAGCACATTACCCTAATGGCCAAGTCAAACAGCACTCGTGGGTGCGTGGTGATTGCCTCGATAAGAAGCTAGACACGTATTATGAAAATGGTAAGCCCAAAACCTCTATACCCATCTCTAACTGTAAGGCGAATGGCGTAGTAAAAGGCTACTACCCAAATGGCAACCTACAGTATGAGCTATCTGTGGTAAATGGCATTCCACATGGTTCATTTCGTCAGTATCACGACAGTGACAGCAATCTGTTAGCGATGCGCGCTCAACTGAAAAACGGTGCATTTGATGGGATAGTAGAAGAGCTGGATGATTACGGCGACGCGGTAAAGCGCGGGGCTGTCATAGACGGCACTATAGTACCTTTCACGCACACTAATCAGTAAAAATAAGGCGCCTATACGGCGCCTTATTTTTACCTAGGTATTTTGGCTCATGATCATTACTACGCTGCCAACATAGTCGCCAACATATAGCCAGAGCCCGCTCCTGTACCCGCCCCTGGCCATGTCGAAGCTCCGCACAAATACAAACCTTTGATAGGTGTTTTGTATTTGGAATACCCCGCCACTGGACGCAAAAAAAAGTTCTGATCTAGGTGATGACTGCCCGATAGGTTGTCACCACCAATCAAATTGGCATTGAACTGCTCTAAATCACTGGGAGACAGAATGTGCGAGGCCAGAATTTTGCTGCGCAGCCCAGGAGCGTACTGCTCTAGCACATCCAATACACGCTCTGCATAGGCGGCCTTCACCTGTGCCCATTTGGCAGGCGCTATCACGCCCAAGCTATCACCGCGTATGTCGGCAGGCAACACACGCACCTGCACCCACAAGGTATGCTTGCCTTCCGGTGCACGGGAGGAATCTAACGCCGTTCCCTGCCCCACCACTAATACCGGTTCAGCCGGTAATAAGCCGGCTGCCGCCTCGGCATACACCTTACTCATCATGGCTAAATCGGGGGCTATATGTACGTACGAAAAACGCTGTAGCTCTGCCCCAGCTTTCCAGTCGGGTAACTCATCCAATGCCAAGTGAATCATCATCGTGCCCAGACCAGGACGGAAGGCATCCACTTTTTTCTGATACGGTACGGGCACTGTTTGTGTGTCTACCAGACGCCCAAACACCAACTGCGGGTGTAAATTCGCAATCACCGCTTTAGTAGCGCAAAATCGACGGCCATCGCTAAGCACAATGCCACTCGCCCTGCCTTTGGTCTGCTCAATATGCTGCACAGGTGCATTCAACAGAATGTCGCCCCCCAGCTCCTGCAGTAACCCCATCATCGCCTTGATAATGGTATCTGCCCCGCCCTTTCCTATCACCATTCCAAACGCTTGATTAGCCATAGACTCCAAGTACGGGAACAAGGCGCCACCCGCTGTATCTGGCGCGAAATCCACATGCAACCCCCACGCTGCCATCATGGCTTTAAGAGAGTCATTTTCGAAATGCTTATCGAGAAAGTCGCGTGGCGTCGCCAACAGCAACTGCAACAGTTCAGCCACCCCATCCTTGCCCAGTTCACGCCAACTACGCCACACACTTTTCACCAAGGCGGTAGAAGGCATAGGGCTACCCAGTACTGAAAACAGGTGTGGTGCTTTACGCTGGAAATCTGCCAGCATGCTCTGCCACGCCGCTGCATCTTTTTCAGACACGGCACGTATGCGTTGTAAGGTCGTGTCTATATCTGTACTAACACCTAGGTAGCTGTGGTCTCTAAACACACTCGCAAAACAATGCTGCGCTGGTACAAACGCCAAACCATGGCGCTCTAATGATTCTTTATGGCGCTGATAAAAGGCGGATCCTGCAAAAGAAGATAAGTTCATGGCACATACGTCGTGTTTAAACCCTGGCAACGTTAGCTCTTGTGTGCTTACAGCACCACCTGCCGAACTTTTAGCTTCTATTACACGTACCTTCCAACCGCGGCTGGCTAACTCTACCGCCGCAGCTAATCCATTGTGACCCGCTCCAATCACAATAGCGTCCGTTGTCTCTGCTCCCATTTTCAACTCCTTTAGTTCTAAACTATTTTTATGTTTATTCTACTGCTGAAACCTATCGTGCATGAAAATTTCATTCACATGAATAGAGTTGTTATAAAGCGGTGATAGAGACAGCGGCAACACACCAGTTACTGACATGCGCTGTACTACAATGGCTAAAAGCCTCACCCTATTTTCTACTGCATAACAGCTTGAATCGCTACATACCACTAGGATAATCATGATTAAAACAATGATGAAACTTGCCGCTAGCGTGGCCCTCTTTACGGCGTTAGCTACTGGTGCTCAAGCACAAGAAGCCGACTACACCCCACAACAAGTACAAGAAATGCACAAATTGGCGGAACAAGGCGAAAGCTTTGCTCAAGCGGCGTTAGGCGTGCTGTATATAGAAGGGAACTCTGTGCCTCAGAATTATGCAGAAGCTCATAAATGGCTTGGCCGTGCCGCCGCACAGAATGAAGCGCTGGCGCAATTCCAATTGGGTGTGCTGCATTATCGTGGCCAAGGCGTACCACAAAGTGATGCGGAAGCTCTGGCGTGGTTTGGAAAGTCTTGTGCAGCGGGACTCTCTGAAGGTTGCTCCATTTACAGCCAACTCAAAATAAACTAACTACCAATAAAAAACCGCCCTTAGGCGGTTTTTTATTGCGTGTCTTGCTCTATACGCTGCTGTGTTTGGCCGTGCTCTTGGCACGCCCGCTGGAGGTGAACCCACTGCGCAATACGCTTTTAAGACTTTCCGCTGCTTCAAGAAAGGCCAATTTGCCTTCTATCTCTTTCATCCCTACCCTATACCTTGGCACATCACATAAGTATCTATTGTGAACTTTTATTCATTATTTGAAAATGCTTACCCGCACTACATCTAACACTTCTAGTGTTGTGACTTCCCATCAGAAACTGATTATCCACGTAATTATTTTCTTTGTTTCTTAGATTTGGGATAATAATTCATGAAAAATAGAAAGACATATCACAACCCTTTAGTTAAAAACATGTAGCCATTTCTTTAACCAACAGGAGATTGAATATATGTCTGACCCTATTTTTCGCCGCGCTCAAGAATCAGATCTAGAAGCAATCGTCGCCATCCTAGCCGATGACGTACTTGGCCACGAAAGGGAAGACTCACGCTGGCCCCTTCCTATAAACTACTTAAATGCTTTTCAAGCCTTAGATTCCGACCCTAACCACTTCTTAGCCGTCGTAGAAATAGATGGCGTGATTTGTGGCACATTGCAAATTTCTTTTATCCCCGGCTTGTCTTACCAAGGTGCCTGGCGAGGAGAAATCAATACCATACGTGTGTCTCGTACTATCCGAGGCAACAGCTTGATAGAAAGCATGATTAAATGGGCAATAGAAAAATGCAAAGCCCGTCACTGCCAATTCGCACAATTAACCTTCGATACAGCGCGGCCAGATAACCACCGTTTCTATGTGCAATTAGGCTTCACTGCTGTGCATAGAGGCTACATGATGGAACTAGAGCACAGCGCAGGTAACTAGCCCAGCAACTCCACAAACCACCTTTTGAACGCACTACGCCCATGTACCCATTAAAAAAACCCGTCCTCCTCACGCAAGACGGGTTTCTTTATGCCGCGTACTAAACCTTATACCGTTTGCTGCAACATGCTCGTGCCGTCCAAACTTCCTGCTTGGAACTTAGCCAATGGCAACAACATACGCTGTGTAGACGCTAACAACGGCTGCAAATCAAACTGCACATAATTCAGTTGGTCGTAGGTACGTAAATAGATACGGCCTTGGCGCAAATCAGTTAATGATGTCCATGTAGTGTACTCAGAACTGTAACCTGCAAAACCGTTTACGTCAGGCGCCATAGCATCAGCACCCTTATTAGTGCTTTGTGAGTCTATGGTGATACCACGCGGCCTATCAAAGTTATTCATAATGTGCGACAGCGTTGTTACTGCACTATTTGCGTCTTTCGCTTTTTCGCTAAAGTGTGCGTAGTACACCGCACGCACAAAACGCCCTACCGCAGTATTTGATGCTGGCAATGCCACCGTTGCAATACCCGAATCTGGCTGCTGGAACGTTTGGCCCTTAATGGTCAGACTGGACTGATCAATATTAGATAAGAAGGTGTAATTGCTTAAGTTAGTCAGATGCCACGAGAAATCTGGGCCGTTTGTCATTACCCCTAGTGGGTTGTCATACACTTGCTGTTTACCATGCGAATACTCGATCACCAGTGATGCACCAGTTGCATCATGTATGGCGTAATGAAACGGTGTTTGTGCACCGCCCATCTGCTCAATTGCTGTTGTCAGCACAGGTTGATTGGTGATGGCCTCTTTTACCTCAGCCACTGACTGAAACTGTGACAATACCCAATTGCCCAGATCAATAGCTGCCAATACTGGCACGCTGTTATCTAAGGTGTCTTCGGGGCCTTGCGTCGTCGCAAACGCCAACAGACTAAAGGTTAGACCTTGGCTATTAACCCCTTCTACGGTTTTAAGTTCGTCGACCGAACCATTTGGAATACTCACTGACAAAAACCCGTACTTGGCAATAAATGGTAATGCCACATGCTTATTCGCCTGCGATGAAAAGGCCGTTCCTTTAGGTTGATACACCACAATATACGGCATATCAAAAGGAAGCTCTAAGGTGCGCCCCGCATATGGTGCTGCTTGTTGATCAAAATAGAGTAAAGAGGTGCACATATTTAGAATCCAAATAGCATATCAATGTTGGGGAAGCACGAAACATCACTATAAAACCTTTTACCGTGCGTTCGCTATTGCATGAGCATAACCCAAATGCATTAACGCCAGCATTTATTCCCCTGCAGCTTTACCAAAATTTCCGGTTTGCTATTTGCGATCATTTAACACGCAGACTGCCATACCATTTTCGCCATGAGTTTGGCAGATTCTACTTTTGACTGCTGGTACCCCTGTACTTGGCCAGTCACAATCAGCCCCTCACCCAATAAATACAGTTGTTCGCCAATCAGCTCTGGTTGTGTAGCCTGAGCATGGCGACATAACTGCTGCACGTATTCCAATACCTCTTGTTTATGGCTAGCCGCCTGTTGATGCGGCGGCATATCCGCGGCCGCAAACTCTGCTGCTGCGTTAATAAACGCACAACCAAAAAAACCCTCTTCTTGCGTCCAACTTGCAATGAAATCTATATACGCTAGCGGGCGATCCACCTCAGGTGAAGCTTCTACAAAGCAGCGCATTTTATCCATGAACCATGTATGTCGTAACTCCAATGCTGCCGCTATCAATACATCTTTACTAGCGAAATGCCTATAAAGCGTTTTTTTCGTCACGCCAGCCTCACGGCTAAGTAGTTCTACTCCAGTCGCATGAAAGCCATTTTGATAAAACAACTGTAAGGATGAGGATGCAATATGGTGTGCTGTAGTCATGGCAACAAGTATACCGATCGGTTGACTTAAAGATACTGATCAGTATACTAGCTCAAACTAGCACTTCTTGACTACTTAAAAGAGCATTAACCATGTCTATGCGTCGTTTACTTTCTTCTAATGCGCCCCCTGCACCACCTCTAAAGTTCATCTTTATTTCCTCAGTAGGAGCGGCCATTGCCATCGCCATCACGGGTTGGTTAAGCGTGCTATCAGGCACGCCTTGGCTAATGGCACCCTTTGGTGCGAGTTGTGTATTGGCTTTTGGGGTGCCTGACTCCCCTTTAGCCCAACCTCGCGCTATTGTGGGTGGTCACTTGGTCGCCACTGCCGTAGGGTTACTGGTGTTATGGCTAGTCGGTGATGGATGGTTAGCCGCAGCCCTTAGTGTGGGTTTAGCCTTAGCTGCCATGCAAATTACACGTACCGTACACGCCCCCGCAGGTGCCGACCCGTTGATTGTGATTGCCGCCCACACATCCATCAGTTATTTGATTTCCCCCGTTTTATTGGGCTCGTTAGTGATCGTCATCATCGCGTACTTTGTGAATAATGCCCGCAGCACAGACAGCTACCCAAAATATTGGCTTTGACGCTAGACTGACGACTCGACCATCATTTTTTGTAGCTACTCACGCCCCCTATCTGGATGAATAACGACCTAAACCTTGTCATGCTCATGGAGCGTGAGCTGCTGCACCCTACTACTCGTGCTAACAAGCAGCGTATTAATGCATTACTGAGTAATGATTTTCAAGAAGTAGGGGCCTCCGGCCAGGCCTTTGGCAAAGAAACTGTGCTGGCCACCTTGCCTACAGAATCAGAAACGACGTTTTCTGTACACGAGATGCAAGCACAGAAACTCAGCAGTGATGTCATCCTTGTTACATATAGACTAGAGAAGCACCATGCTGAAACCATGACCCACTCATTACGCAGTTCCCTGTGGTTACGCGACTCTGACCACTGGAAAATGCGTTATCACCAAGGCACCTTCATTCGCTAAACGCCTACTTTCAAAAGACATTATTCGCAAATCGTTACGCCCTGTTGAAGATGTTTTCTTGACAACTTTTCCTGCCCAACACAACAATCAAAAGATTTATTGAATAAAACAACTACCAGCACCTAGCCTTTATGGTTAGCGTACATGGGCAGCAAGGTATAGGCACGCGGGGCAGCGTATGTTCACCAAAACCATGCACCAGCAAGTATTTATTCTTGCTAGTGCTCAGGCTCTTTTTCAAATCGTTTATGTTGCCATCATGACCATTGGCGGCTTAGCGGGCGCAGCCATGTCTGGCTCGGCTCGCTGGGCCACACTGCCCATCGCTACTATGTTCCTCGGTACCGCCCTGATGATGTTTCCCGCATCAATCTGGATGGCCAAAGTAGGTAGACGCATGGGTTTTCTGGTGGGAGCCTTGCTGGGCACAGCAGGTGGGCTTATTGCCAGCATAGGCATTTTGGAAAACTCGTTGGCCATATTGGGATTAGGCACGTTTTTTATTGGCTGCTATCAAGCTTTTGCTCAGTTCTATCGCTTTGCGGCAAGTGAAATTGCTGCCCCAGATTTCAGACCTCGCGCCATTTCACTGGTGCTTGCTGGTGGTGTCGCTGCAGCGTTGATTGGACCGGTACTCGCGCAAATGGGCGGACCGCTCATGCAACCCTACTACTTGGGCTCATTTTTACTTATTGCTTTAATAGCCTTGATATCAGTAGGTGTGCTGCTAAGTTTTCACGCACCACCTGTTTATGCCGCGGTAACCCACCACAACACACCCGCCAGATCTTTGCTGCATATTGTGGCCCAGCCTACCTATTTAGTAGCCTTATTTGGTGGTGCTACCAGCTACGGCATCATGATTATGGCCATGACAGCAACGCCCTTAGCCATGCTCTACCACAACCACGAGCTGGGCACAGCAACTATCGTTATTCAGTTGCATGTGCTGGGTATGTTTTTACCCTCATTTTTTACAGGATCGCTCATCACACGATTTGGTGTATTACGCATCATGCTTGTGGGCGCCCTACTGTTTGCCGCTCATATTCTCATAACGATGACGGGTACTAGCTTTGTGTCTTTTGTCAGCTCACTCACTTTGCTGGGTGTGGGTTGGAACTTCATGTACATAGGTAGCACCACACTTCTCACCTGTTCCTATAGCCCACACGAAAAAGCACGCGCTCAAGCTACCAATGACATGGTGATCTTTATCGTAGGTGTAGTGTGTGCATTTAGCGCTGGTTGGCTATTGGAAACCATAGGCTGGGCTAGCATGAACCTCATGTTGTTACCGTGGTTAGGATTATCTGCATTATCAATAATCTGGCTAGGCTTGCATCAACGCCGCACCCACCACACTGAATAAGCATGGCATACTGAAACGCACGTATTCTTTTGGCAGTACCCCATGATCACCATCAGCCCTTTAGCCGCATCGCAATGGCAGCAACATAAAACACTGCGTCTACACGCGTTGCAGGACTCACCCGACGCATTTGGCAGCACCTACGAGGCTGAACATACACGCTCTGATGCTGACTGGGCTCAACGCATTGCTACCGCTCTAGCATCGCCACATGATCGTATTTTTATTGCTTATCATCACGGCGTCGCATGCGGTTTGGTGTGGTGCAAGCTGGCTACTAAATCCGCTACTACCGCCGACCTGTTCCAAATGTGGGTTGATCCTGCCAAACGTGGGCACGGCGCAGGCAAGCTCCTACTGGATGCCGCCATACACTGGGCAAAAGACGCTGGCATGCGCACGGTAGAGTTAGGGGTCACACAATCCAACTCAGCTGCTATACATCTATATAGTCGTTATGGTTTTACCCCCATCGGTACACCTACCCCATTGCGCGAAGGCTCTACCTTGCTGTCGCAAACGATGGTGTTGACGCTGTCTCCATAATCCATATCCAAATCTCCACATACTCTACATGTGACCGTACTAGCATTATTCGCATCTTAAACACCTCAAGCTAGACGCTCTTAGGTCATGACCACCACACACGCCCCCACCCTACCTACTATTGCCCCTATGCCACTGCAGGTGGAATTCCAGCCTGTAGTGGATGAACTCTGTCGTGCTCTTGAGCGCATACTGGGTGACGCTATAGATAGTCTTTACCTCTACGGCAGTGTGGCCCGAGGCACCGCTACCGTGGGTAGCTCAGACGTAGATCTATGCTTGATTACTCGCCATCCGCTGAGCATTGCCCAAACCGAGCAGTTGGCCGACTTATGTACCACTACCGCTGCACGCCACTTCAGTGTGAGCAAAGTCGATATTGATTGCGGGACTAGGGCCGAGGTACTGACCGAGAAAAATCATTACAGTTGGGGCTATTGGCTCAAACACCATTGCCGTTGCATCAAGGGGGATGATCTGGGTGAGCATTTTCCGCTTTTTTCACCTTCACATGAAATTGCAATCGCGGTCAATGGTGACTACCTTGCTGTGCTGCAAGGTTACAGGCTGCGATTGCAAGAAACTGCCCCGGAATCTCACATACGCCGTCTGCAAAAAGAGGCCTCTAGAAAGCTGATACGTGCGACCAATATTCTGCGCCCTGTTTCGGCTGATTACTGGCCTAACACGTTAGAAGAGTATGTGAGCTTTGCTGTAGCACACCACCCTAGCTCAGCGGAGTTTTTACCCTTCTTTTTGCAACATGCCCACACGCCCACCTCTGGTGTTGCCGAGTTTTGTGCGCAGCTAGAAACCGCTATGCAATGGATGCAACAGCACACACACTAAGTCATCACGAAACCAACAGGGAGATTCCTAGGATGACAAGCCATAGCACTCACGGTACAACCTAGTTTTCTCTTTCTCCCTGTGAGCCCCCATGCAGTTGCACAACATTCCTTTTGGCTTAACCGACTGGTCCACTATTTCTCCAACTGAACACCCCGGCATACACGGTGTTGCGCACTGGCGCACCTGCCACTTTGGCGATATTCGAGTACGTATGGTGGAGTATTCAGCGGGCTACTTGGCCGATCACTGGTGCAGCAAAGGGCATATTTTGTTGTGTTTGGAAGGCTGTTTAGACACCGAACTGGACGACGGCCGTCGCTTTACGCTCACCCCGGGCATTAGCTATCAGGTGGCAGATCACGCCGAAGCCCACCGATCCAGCACTCAAACTGGTGCCAAGCTTTTCATTGTTGACTGACGAACCCACATAAGGCGCTACACTATTAGCACTATCCCTGCCGCCGGATTGTTGCCATGCGCCTGAATCTTTTTCTCAAGCTGTTTTTAGCCATACTCGCCACCAGCATCTTGTTGATTGTGGCAATGGGTGGCGCCATTCGTTGGAGTTTTGATCGCGGTTTTGTGGACTACCGCTTAGAGCGCGAGCAACAACGCATAGAGTCACTAGCCTCGTTCTTATTGGATGAATATGCCCAACAAGGTAACTGGTCTTTTATAGAGGGCCGTTCTCGTTGGTGGCGTGCACTACAAGCCACCAGCAATGAAATGCCTGGTCATGGTAACCCTCGTGGCCATGGCCAAGGCGGTATGCCCTTTATTGCCTTAGTTGATCCCAACGACAAATTCATTGCCGGGTCGTTAAGCCGACAAACCTCGGGGTGGATACGCCACGAACTGGTGCAAGACGGTACTACCATTGGTACGCTGCTCTACAACCCTCCCCCTTCTATAGAACTCTTTGATAGCGCAGCTGAACAACGTTTTGAGCAGCAACAACTACAGGCCACATGGTCTATAGCCGGGTTGAGCGTACTGCTAGCCGCTTTGGTCAGTTACTTACTTGCCCGCCTGTTGCTTGAGCCCATACAGCGTATGGCGCGCGCTACCCGACAAGTAGCCGCTGGCGATTACAGCGTACGTATTCCCACACAAAGCCAAGATGAGTTGGGCCAACTTGCCCAAGACTTCAATGCCATGGCGCACTCGTTGGCAGCCACTGAAAAGCTACGCTTAGCGTTGGTAGCTGATATCTCGCATGAACTACGTACCCCCCTAGCTATTTTGCAAGGTGAAATAGAGGCCCTGCTGGATGGCCTACGCCAACCCACACCAGAGACTCTACAGTCCTTAAAGCAAGAAGTGGTTCAATTAAATCAGCTCATTAATGATTTACACATGCTGTCACTTGCTGACTCCGGTGCGTTAGAGTTTGACCTACAACCCAACACTAGCCTGCGTGCTATCTTGCAGCGTTGCTACGATGCGTACCAACCTCGTTTGGAAGCCAAAGGCTTGACGCTTAACATTGATGTGCCAGAGCTACCCACCCTGCAAGGCGATAGCACGCGCTTAAATCAGCTATTTAGCAATGTGCTAGAAAACTCCCTGCGCTACACCCATGCGCCCGGCGACGTCCGCATACAGGCCGAACAACAGGCTGACGGCCTGCATGTGTTTATTGATGACTCTGCACCTGGTGTAGCGTCTGAAAATTTACCGCATTTATGCGAACGCCTTTACCGTGTAGACCCGTCGCGCAGCAGAGCATTAGGCGGATCAGGTTTAGGGCTAGCGCTGTGTGAACGCATTGCACATGCCCACCACGGCACTATTCAAGCGCAACACTCGCCGTTAGGCGGTGTACGTATTCATGTGATGCTTCCTTTGCGACAACCATCATGACCATTTCTGCACGCATACTGATTGTTGAAGATGAACCCAAGCTGGTAGAGCTGCTGACTCTGTACTTAGAAGCCGCTGGCTATGCATGCCATGCTGTGTTCAATGGCAATGATGTAGAACAGGCGCTCACCGCTTTCAAACCCGATTTGCTACTGTTAGACCTCATGCTACCCGGCAAAGATGGGCTGACTATTTGCCGTGAGTTACGCCAGCACAGCCAAATCCCCGTCATCATGGTGACAGCCAAGGTGGAAGAAATAGACCGGCTCTTAGGCTTAGAGCTAGGCGCTGACGATTATATCTGCAAGCCCTACAGCCCACGCGAAGTGGTCGCACGCACCAAAGCCGTACTACGACGCTATCAACAGCCGCAAACTGCTACCGATAACGCCACCGCCAGTGGTGTGTATATTGATGAAACCCGTTTCTTAGCACAACTGGATGGGGTCACCCTAGACCTTACACCCGTAGAGTTCCGGTTGTTTGCCCTGATGGCGAATTCCCCTGGCCAAGTCTTCAGCAGAGATCAACTACTAACGTTGATTTATGACGATCATCGCATCGTAACCGATCGTACTGTAGATAGTCATATCAAGAACTTACGCAAGAAGCTGGAAGCCATTCGCCCTGACCAAGAGGTCATACGCTCCATCTATGGCGTGGGCTACAAATTTGAAGAAGGCAGTGCCTAAGCTTCACATTTTCTCCATATTTTTTGCCAATTTGCTGCACAGTGCGGTCCTACTATGTAGTCATCAGCTCAACGCTTAACGCAAAAGGAGATTCACCATGCTGAAACTACGTACTTCCCTCTTGGCTGCCACTGTTGCCGTAGCGGCTGTGTTTTCCCCTCTGACTCAAGCGGTAGAAAGCACACCACCAGCCTCTAGCCCTATACAAGTCACTGGTACCCCGGTATCTAACCACGGTATGTCTGACTTCCGTGATCTGAACCTGAGCCAAGCACAACAAGACCAATTGTTTGAACTGCGTCACCAGCAGGAACCGGAAATGCGCCGTCTGCACAATGCCGTACGCGATGCCCGCATCGAATTACGTAATGTGTCTAACGCAGCAACCTTTGATGAAGCCAAAGCTAAAGCCAGCAGCGAAAAATTAGCCAAAGCCGAAGCCGACCTAAGCCTGCAACGCACTAGACTGCAAGCCCAACGTATGGCGGTACTAACTCCTGAACAACGTCAGCAACTGCAGCAGTTTCAAGCTGCTAACCGTGATCAACAGCGCGGTAGCCGACACAGTAATCGTGGCGACCGAGGTGATTGCCGAGGTGACATGGATGGTTCACACAATGGCCCTCGCCACGGTGGTGGCCAACACTCTGGTCGCTTCTAACAACAGGCCATAGGCTTGGTCCGTTACGCCTTACACGCTGTCCAAGCCTATATCTAACACACGCACACTATGTGTTAGCCAACCCATCGCAATTTGATTTACCCCAGTTTGCGCCACAGCGATGGCGCTTTCTGGGGTAATGCCGCCTGACGCTTCGCAGATAGCTCGCCCTCCTATGCGTTGCACCGCCTCTTTCAACATGGGTATGGGCATATTATCCAAGAGCACCACATCTACCCCGCACTGCAGTGCTTCATCTAGCTGCTCAAGGGTATCCACCTCTAGCTCTACTTTCACCAGATGCCCCACATTCGCTTTGGCACGCGTTAAGGCTGCACGCACACCACCTGTAATAGCAATGTGATTGTCTTTAATTAATACTGCATCGTCCAAGCCAAAACGGTGATTGCTCCCACCTCCTACACGTACAGCATACTTTTGCAGCATACGCATACCAGGCAAGGTTTTACGTGTGCAACTGACTGTGGTGCCATACGGCGCAACAGCACGCGCAATAGGCCTAGTAACCGATGCTATGCCACTTAAATGCCCCAGAAAATTCAGCGCAGTGCGCTCTGCCGTCAACATTGCTCGGGCATCCCCTTGGATATCGGCAATCACTGTACCTGCTTGTAGATCAGCGCCATCCTCACACAGCACATCGAAGCTACAGTTTTCATCCATCAACATGAAAGCGAGCCTTGCGACCTCTATCCCCGCCAATACCCCATTCTCACGCGCCACCAATTGCAAGTGTGCTTGAGTACCCGCAGGCACTACGGCTTGGCTAGTGATGTCGCCACTGCGGCCTAAATCTTCCAATAATGCGGTTCGTACCACGGGTTCTACCATGATGCGCGGTAATGAATGGATAGCGGTTGTCATGCTTTGCTCCTAGGAATTATTATGCTCATTATGAGTATTTATGGATGAAAGTAAAGCGCCTCAACAGGCGCTACGATCTACGCAGTATAGTGGCTATGCTTTAGCCCTGCAATAACGGCAACAGTTGGCGTTGCACCAGTGGCAATGCCGCGATCAGATCTTCCGGCACTAACCCTACGCCACACTGCTGCGCCGCTTCGCCATGCATCCATACTGCCGCACACGCTGCCTCAAAAGCCGGCATACCTTGCGATAACAACCCGCACACTATCCCCGCTAATACATCACCACTACCACCAGTAGCCAAATAGGCAGGAGCATTCGCATTAATCACGACTCGCCCATCGGGTGCAGCAATCACCGTGTCTGCGCCTTTAAGCACAACCACAGCACCTGTTTGTTTGGCCGCATTCACTACGTCTTGCAGCTTATCGCTACTGCGCGTGAAGAGCCGCGCAAACTCGCCTTCGTGGGGTGTCATCACGCAGTGCGAAGCAATGGTCTGTGTTAATAACGCCGCCTGCCCTTTGAATACCGTGATAGCATCAGCATCCAACACCACCGATTTCTTTGCCTGCAAAATTTGTAGCACACATTGCTTGGTGTGCTCAGTCACACCAGCCCCTGGGCCTACCAACCATGTGTGTTGACGATCATCTAGTAACGCCTGCTGCCACTCAGTTGGCTCAACGCTTTGCACCATAATGCTGCTGGGCAAAGCCGTGGCATATACCGACCATGCCTGTGCGGACGCCACAACACTAGTTAAGCCCGCACCGCTACGCTGGGCAGCCATCGCCGCTAAGCTAGCGGCACCAGTTAGCTGCTCACCCCCTACAACACTGGCGTGTCCTCGGGTGTATTTATGTCCCGCCATACCTGCAACGGGAAACTGTGTACCCCACAATGCTGGACTATTTAGCTGCACAACAGTACCCAAACGCTGACGCCATGCGGTATCGGTTTCTACACGCTGCCACAAAGCAAACGGAAATGGCAGGGCCAATACCTGCAGCTCACCGGTGTACTCGCGCCCAGGCAATAGATAATGCCCAGGTTTAGCACACAAAAAACTCAACGTTAACGTGGCTTTAATCGCCTGCCCTGCTACGGCACCTGTTGCACCATTCACCCCTGAGGCAATGTCTAACGCACACACTGGCACACCTAAAGCCTGAATATGCGTAGCCCACTGCTGCAACACAGGGCTTAAGGCGTATTTCAGCCCTGTACCAAACAAGGCATCTACCACCAATTCATCAGACTGCACATCACAATCATCGCTAGGCTGTACACTTTCTGGCCACAAGCTGGCTGCCCATTGCACTTGGGCATTTGCGTTTTCTATGGGTGCCACGATGCGTATACGTACCTTGTGCCCCAACGTACGTAAATGCTGTGCAGCAATCCAGCCGTCTGCCCCGTTATTACCGGGGCCACACAACACAACAATCGCTTTCGTAGGCCAGCGTACATGAATGGCTTCAGCTGCGCGCGTACCCGCCACGTACACTAACGTTTGCAACGAAACCCCTGCCTCTACTGCTGCTGCATCTAACATCGCCACTTGGCTAGGACTGAAAAGCGTGTGTGCAGCAAGCATGGCTATTCCTTATGATTAACGTGCCTGACGAGCCAGCGGCAACTTCGTGCCAGCAATAGAGCGTTCTAGCACAACATCGCCTTTAAACCTGAAAAGCTTGGCAGGCCTACCCGCTCCACTAGAGACGATGCCACCAGCTTCTTCCACCAGATTTTGTTGTTCCATCAAGCGTCGGAAGTTTTGTTTATGCAGACCACGCCCTGCCAATGCCTCTACCGCTTGCTGCAACTGCAACAACGAGAACTCAGGAGGCATTAATTCAAACACTACAGGACGGTACTTAATTTTTGCACGCAACCGTGCTGCGCCCGTGGCCAAAATACGGCGGTGATCATAGCGCATAGGTAAACCCAATTTACCTTCGTCTCCGGGGTGTTCGTCTGAGCTGTCGCGTTGTGCTTCGGGTATGAGCTTGGCTTCAAACAACAACTCGTAACGCTGTAGCACCATGTCTTCATTCCATGCCGCGCCATCAAAACCAAAGGCATAGCACACCCGCTGCCAGCGCTCGGCTTTTACCGCAACATCAGCAGACGCCCAAGCTTGCAGCTTCGGAAGAATATAGTCTTGTATCAGAGCAGGCTCACCTTGGCGCCAGTCTTCCCACGGAAAGTAGCGATACCAATCCTGCCAACTCACCCCCGCATCTTTAGGGGTATCACCTTCTCGTGTCAGCCCTAAATAGCTCACCGAAATGATGCGCTCACCTGCCGCCGAGAACCGACTGCGATCAGCAAAGGTATACAACTGTTCTACATAGCCTATGGGGTGATGAGTCTGCGTTTCTACCCAGGCTCGTAAGCCCATTTGGAGTGAGTGGTGTGTATTTTCCAAAGGACCTGCCGGTAGACAGCGACCCTCACTTGTGGTCAATACGCGCGGTTGGCCTTGATTCACAGCAACCAATACCGCTACCAGTTCTGTTCGCACCAAAATATCAGAATGACTCAAATTCACACAAACCTGTCAATGATGGATGGATCACTCATAGGATTATAGCCGTAAGCCTCTTTCTATACTGGCAGAAGAAACTATTACTCTTTATGACCATGCCTAAAGTTTTTTACCAACCAACCGTTAAAGAGGACCCTATTGTAAATTCTGCTGTGACAAGGTTGAGCCGTGCGCAAGAACTACCCAATTACCGAGGTAGAAACCAAGGTACACCCCAATCAGTACCTGATTTCTAAAACGGATCTTAAAGGCCGCATCACGTATGCAAACTCGGCCTTTGTGGACATTAGCGGTTTCACTCGCGCCGAGCTACTGGGCAAAGCGCATAACATTGTGCGTCACCCGCACATGCCACCAGCTGGCTTCCAAGATCTTTGGGACACCCTACAGGCTCATAAACCGTGGTTAGGTCTGGTCAAAAATCGTCGTAAAGATGGTGGTTTTTACTGGGTACAAGCACTGGTATCACCCATCTTTGAAAATGGGCAGGTAACAGGCTACGCATCCGTGCGTGTACGCCCTTCTGATGCACAAGTCGCCGAAGCAGAGCAGTTTTACGAACAGGTTAACTCAGGCAATGTCAGTGGCTACGCCCTCAAGGCTGGACGTATTGTGCCTACGGGTTGGAGACGTTTACTGCAATGGGCAAGCTGGCCATTTAATCGCTCCTTGCGTGCCAGCATGTTCCGTCTGTCCATGTTAGCCACTGTCATTACCGGCACCATCAGCGTGGCAGCTTTCAACCAAGGTATTCCAGACGGCTACCAACTGCCCGCTGGTTTATTTTTGGGCGTAGGTTTTTCTGCGTTTATGGCTTATGGCTGGCGCATTAGTCAACGCATCAATAAAGCACTCAAAAGCGCCTCTCAGATTACCCAGCAAATTGCTGCCGGTAACTTAGATTTGCACATTGATGAAGCCGAACAATCTAAACAACAAAACCATGAAACTGGCGAGCTGAACTTCTGCTTGGAAATCATGCGTAAAAGCTTGATTGCCATTGCTGCTGACACCCACAGAGGTGTGCTGGCCTCTATTCAAGTAGCTAAAGAGTTAGATCAAGATAACCGACTGCTGTCTGAACGCACTGCCCACCAAGCCGACTCGCTGCAAAAAACAGCCGCCAGCATGGAAGAGCTTACCGTCACCGTTAAACAAAATGCAGACAATGCTGTTCGTGCCAGCGAACTGGCAAACAACAGCATGCAAACCGCCAAACGCGGCGGTAGCGCCGTCGCTGAGCTTACCCAAACCATGCAAGGTATTCACAGTAGCGCCAACCAAATTAGCGAGATCGTGAGCCTAATTGAAGGCATTGCCTTCCAAACCAATATCTTGGCGCTAAATGCAGCAGTTGAATCAGCTCGTGCTGGTGAAGCCGGTAGAGGCTTTGCAGTCGTAGCCGGCGAGGTACGCAGCCTTGCACAACGTAGCTCTAAGGCTGCCGGTGAAATCAAACTGCTGATTAACGAATCCGTCACGTTGATGAACGAAGGGGTGCAAAAAGCCGATCACGCCGCCCAAACTATGCACGACATTGAAGAATCCGTGCAACGTGTGAGCGACATCATTAACGAAATTTCGTACGCATCTGAAGAGCAATCTATAGGCCTGCAGCAAATTAACCAAGCTGTTGCGCATATGGATGAAGTCACACGCCAAAACGGTTTCTTAGTCGATGACTTAGGCCGCACAACGCAGCAACTCAGCCATCAAGCCACAGAGCTGGATGAGTCTATACGCGTGTTGAATACAGAAGCTACCCGCCAAACACCGGCGCTAGAGCATACGCCACACTCACGCTTGAACTAAAGTTGTAACAACAGCCTAAATTTCAAACGGGCGCTATCGCCCTATCCATGCCTGTTCCGCACTGGAACAGGCATTTTTTATTGTTTCCTGTTTCATTTGTTGCATTTATGTTTCTATTTAAGCTTAAAGCACATACACCGCTTGCCGTAATCGTCGTGATCTCACTTATCGTGCGGACTCAGGCCCTTCAAACGCTCTGAGCCGCTGTATTTACTCCGACAGATTGAGGAGCAATCCCATGCGCATTAACATGCCTGTTACCCAGATTGAAACCGAGCTAGGGCCGGAACAGTATCTGATATCCAAGACCGACCTCAAAGGACGTATTACCTACGCCAACCCTGAGTTTGTCACCATCAGTGGTTTTGAGCGTGACGAGCTCATCGGTAAAGCCCACAACATTGTTAGACACCCTGATATGCCCACCGAGGCGTTTGCTGATTTTTGGCAAACCCTACAAAAAGGTAAACCGTGGATGGGACTGGTCAAAAACCGCCGCAAAGACGGTGGCTTCTATTGGGTACAAGCGCTAGTGTCACCGCTGTATGAAAACGGACAGGTTGTAGGTTATGCGTCAGTGCGCACCAAGCCCAGTCGCAAGCAAATAGAAACCGCCGAAACCTTCTACAAAGCCCTGCAAGAAAAACGCGCTACTGCCTGCTTACAAGAGGGGCTGTTAGTGCCTACCGGATGGCGCCGTATCCTGCATACGCTAAAGCGCCCCTTCCGCAATACCATTCCTGGTGCATTAACACGCCTCACCACATTGTCTCTGCTGTCCATTGCTGCCAGTGTAGGCAGTCCCTACTATCTGCCAGCCGAAACACCAACATGGGTATTCTGTGCACTACCTGCTGTATTAGGATTGGCCGTACTGTTATACACATGGCGCTTGCAGCGCAACCTTAGTCCCGCCCTGCAACATGCCAACCTCATCGTGCAACAGATCTCTACCGGCAACTTGATTCTGGATATTGATCACCTAGCCCTGCATGGCTTAGAAGAGCACAAAAAGCTCTTCTATAACCTAGAGCTGATGCGCAAGAGCTTAACTGGCATTGCTGGCGAAACACGCTATGGTATACACGCCGCTAACCAAGCAGTGCAATCACTGTATGACGCGAATGCTCACCTGACTGAACGTAACAGCAGCCAAGCAGCATCCATTGAAGAAACCGCAACCAGCATGGAACAGCTCACCACTACCGTGCAGCAAAATGCAGACAATGCTCAGCAAGCCAATCAACTGGCCGCAGCCAGCATGAAAACTGCGGAGCGTGGTAGTCACGAAGTGGGCCAGCTCATACAAACCATACAAGACATACACCAAGGCTCTACCAAAATTGCCAACATCGTCACACTCATAGATAGCATCGCATTCCAAACCAATATCTTGGCCTTGAATGCCGCCGTAGAATCCGCCCGTGCGGGTGAAGCTGGGCGAGGTTTTGCTGTCGTGGCATCCGAAGTACGTCGCTTGGCACAACGCAGTGCCAGTGCCGCCAGCGACATCAAAGCGCTGATAGACGCATCCGTTCAGCGCGTAGACGCAGGGGTAAAACAGGCTGAAAGTTCAGGCCAACACCTGCAACAAATGCTGGAATCCAGTCAACGCGTCTCTGACATCGTGGCAGAAATCTCTTGTGCATCGGAACAGCAAGCCGCTGGCTTAAAACAAGTCAGCGTCGCCATCCAACACATTGACCACACCACTCAACAAAACAGCGACTTGATAGAAAACATCCATCACACTGCTGCAGAATTGGCTAAACAAACTACCCAACTGGATGAGGCTATACGTGTGCTGAATGTGGCGTAAGCATAAAAAAAACCGGCCCATGGGGCCGGTAACCTTGGAGCAGATGACTCTTATTCTTCAGTGCCAGGAAATACGTTGGTGCCTACAGCAATGACTTGCTCCCCCACCTGCTGAAAAAATGCCCGTCTATGCTCTACCTGACGCGTTTCGGGGCTTAACCACCAGTAGTCAATGGCTTGTATGCTGTTGGGAGATGCTTGCTCTAGCATGTCACGTAGGAAGTGCTGGCCTTGCACGTCAGCAATATCATCGACAGAAACATCATTATTTTCTGTAAATGCGGGGTTCAGCACTACCTTGCGCTGTGCTTTATCCAGCACAAATACATACTGATCTTGGCGTCTGAACTCACCCTGCTTATTACGGAATTTACGCAATGCCAGCATTGGGTTAGCGAAATATTCGCTGACAGCCAGTTCTAACATTTGTTTGGCCTGTTCTTCGGTTGGATAACCTGGGAAGAAACCCACTGCCACAACGATGCCGTCTACCACTTCAAAATAAGTAATTTTGATTTCGTCTTGGCCATCGTTAGGATTGAACCAGTAGTACTCAATGCTGCCCTCTTTATCTTGCTTGGCTTTTTTCAGCATTTGCTTGAAAAAGGGCTGACCAGAGTCATCGGTTTCTTCCAGCACGTTTTGCCCTATCAACCCGGCAGACCAGCCACCGCTGGACAGCATTTGTCCGGCGGGGCTAAGGCTATACACATACAAGTCCTGGTCAATGAACTCAGGATCATGCGTAAAGTCATTCACCGCTGATGGGCCATTCTTACGTATGTGTGCTACCGCTTTATTTAATAGCTGATGCACGCGTTGCTGCTGCTGACTAATCTGCGCCTGAGCCCCCTCACTACTGACTACCATGGAGCTTGCCTGCACTGTTCCTACTGCTATCACCGCACAGCCACTGAGCAATGCCGTGAGCCATTTATTGCGTCGTGTCGTCATCTCAATACCCCATTAAGCCAGGCAGCCATAACGATAAGCTCGGTACGAATGCAATGATGAAAATAGCCACCACCAACACCAGAATGAATGGCAATGCTTTAGCCACTACCTGCTCTACCGTAGCTCCCCCTATACCCGATGCCACAAATAAGTTTTCACCCAATGGCGGTGTAATAAATCCCACTGACAAGGTACAAATCACCACTATCCCTACGTGTGTAGGGTCTACGCCCAGCATATAGGTCACAGGTAACAACACTGGCACCAAAATCATGATGGCCGCCAAGGTTTCCATGAACATACCCACGAACAACAAGAAGGCGATCAGGATAGTCCAGATCAAATACATGTTGTCTGTCCAGCTAATCAAGGATTCTGCGATCAAGGCAGGAATACGCTGCTCTACCAACAAGCGACCAAATACCGTTGCGGCAAACAGAATCAACAATACGCGACCAGTAATCCACGTTGTAGTGCGCAACGAGTTAAACAGTTTTTTCCAGCTCATTTCACGGTGAATACACACCCCCACAAACAACGTGTAGAAAATCGCCACTACCGCAGACTCAGTAGGCGTAAAGAAACCCGCGTAAATCCCGCCCAAAATAAATACCGGTGCAAAAATAGACCACACACCACGACGCAAGGCTTTTTTAAGATCTGCCAAGCACCAGCCTGAGCCCATCCCCTTGTAGCCAGATTTACGTGAAATGATGTAGTTCATCACCAATAAACTGCTAGCCATCACTAAACCAGGCACCACACCGGCAATAAACAACTTAGAAATAGAAACGGTAGAAAACTGGCCGTGCAACGCAATGGCTTCTGCAGGTGGACGCAGGCCCAAAGCTGAAATCCCAAAAATCACCATAGGAATGGAAGGTGGAATAATGATTCCTAAACCGCCCGACGATGCGGTCAGTGCCGATGCGTAGCTCAAGTCGTAGTTACGCTGTGTCATGGCAGGAATCATCAACATACCGACCGCCGCTGTTGTTGCTGGACCTGAACCCGAAATCGCACCAAAAAACAGGCAGGCCAGAACGGTTGCCATGCCTAGACCGCCTGTAACCGGCCCTGCTAAGGTTTCAGCTATATCCACTAAACGCCGCGATATCCCCCCCGCCTCCATCAGCGCTCCAGCCAAAATAAATGCGGGTAACGCCATCAACGGGAAACTTCCTACCGAGGTAAATGCAATCTGTACAAAGGAAATGGGGTTCTTACCCAGTGCCAAAAAGGCAAACATGGCGGCCCCCGCTAGCGACACCGTAATCGGTGCCCCTAACAACAGCAGCACAAAAAAACCGCCAAACAATAACCCTACAATTGACTGTTCCATGCTTAGGCTCCTTCCACCACGCTGTCGCGGGCTTCAGCACCCTGACGCTTGATCGCTTCTAATTCTTGGCTTTCAGGGTCAACCAATTCCACATGCTTGAACCAGATCAAATAGTTGTTCCACAAAATACGTACTGACATCAGCAAGAACGCTGCTGGCAACACCATGAAGAAATACTTCATTGGAATGCCTGTAGTCTGTGACTTCCAGAACAGGTTCATACGATTGAACACGAAGTCATAGCTCAACCATGTGAAATACAGGTTGAACGCCACCCACAGCAAATCGGCGATGCTCTCTGTCACTTTCTTCACGATGGGAGGAAAAAACTTAAACTGGAACGTCACACGGTTATGCGCTGACATTTTGGCTGCCACCACTGCCCCCAAATAGGCAAACCATACAAACATGTAGGTTGCGACCTCTTCTCCCCAGGGGATGCTGTACGCAAAAAACTGCCTCAAGATAATCTGCACAAACAACAGGACCACAAAGGTGCTCAGCAATAAGGCACAAATATATTCTTCTACGTGATCGATTATGTGCACCAGTACTTTTTTAATCGTCATACCTGTCTCCAACATCACTCTTTAGCCTGATTTAGGCGTGCATCAGGCAGCATCAAGGCAGATACCGGCTCATGGCAGGTATCTGCAGTACTTCAGGTTTTGATGAAAAACTCGGGGTTAACGATTCAGCGTGGCCAGAATGGCATCCAAACGCTCTTTGCCGCCGATGGAATCATAGAATGCAGGCCACACTTTAGTTGTTGCTGCCTCAATCCATTCCTGCTCATTGTTAGCAGGCTCTACGATTTCCATACCGGCTGCTTGCAGCTCTTGCTTAATACGGTCTTCAGTAGCTTGGATATATTCGTAGCTATGCTCGGTTGCTGCTTGGCCTGCTGCCAGAATCCATGCTTGAACTTCTGGCGTTTGCGCTTGGAAAACTTGCTCGCTCATTACCAGTGGCTCCAACGAGAACAGGTAACGAATTGGTGTGATGTACTTCTGCACTTCATCAAACTTCATGGCAGAAATAGTCATATAAGGATTGTCCTGACCATCCACCACCCCTTGCTGCAATGCAGTGAAGGTTTCGTTCCACGCCATAGGGGTTGGGTTCACCCCCCAAGCATTGTAGGAAGCAATCATCAACTCATTTTTAGGTACACGGATCACCAAACCTTTCAAGTCATCCAACGTACGTACTGGCCGTTTGGAGTTTGTTAGTACACGGAAGCCCGAATACGACCAACCAATGATGCGTACACCAGCATCACGAATGGTGTTTTCAGTCAGCTCTTTACCAACATCCCCTTGCGTTAAGGTTTTAGCATCGTCCAGACTTTGAATCACATAAGGCAGTGTGAGCACAGCCACACTAGGGGAAAACGGGGTAATGTTGTTAATCGCTAGAATAGAGAAGTCCAGCAACCCCATTGCTGCGTCATTAATCGTATCTTGTTCATCGCCCAACTGACTGTTTGGGAACAGATCAGCGGTCATGCTGCCACCACTTTTTTCTTTTAACTGCTCGGCAAACGCCTTGCCCAGTTCATACTGAGTCCCACCTGCTGCGTCACCAATCGCTACCTTGAAGGTTGTAGCACTGGCAGCCGTTGCCAACAACAAACTTGCTGCCCAAACAGAACCTGTGAGCCATTTCTTGAGTGTCATCGTAGTCTCCTCCCTCTTTTTCAGAGGTTGTATGTGTATTACAGCAAAACCAAGCACCAGACTCCTTTTTCCAGTGCTTGGGGATTTCAGCCCTTACAGCACCTCATCTTTCAAGTGATACCAGCGATACAAGAAGCGCTGACCAAAACGTCGGAACGGGGCAAAAAACTCAGACTCAACCATCTCCCGCACATTCGGGTACGGTAAACGGTCTTTGAATATAGGTAGATCTAACTCTTGGCCTTTACCTGCAATCCATTGCGCCATGCGTCTACCCGCTTGGGATGAGTACATCACGCCATTACCGCCATACCCCATGGCGTAATAAATGGTTTGTTGTGGATCAGGTTGCACAATACGCGGCATCATGTCGTGACTCACATCTACCCAGCCCCACCAGGAGTACGCAATATCAATGCCTTTTAGTTCGGGAAACTTACGTTCCATTGCACCTACCAGCAGATCTTGATACTTACGCTGCGGTGCATCTTTACCTGTAATCGCGCTACGACTACCAATCTGCAAACGGTTATCCGGTAATAAACGATAGTAGTTACGCAGCACTCGCGTATCAGTCAGTACTTGGTGCGTGTAGAAACGACAAGCTTCAATTTCTGCGGGAGTTAGCGGACGAGTCACCATAGAGTTAGACAAAATCGGCAACAAGCGATTTTTGAACTCTTTGTGCAGACCATTAGAGGTATACCCCCCTGTAGCCACGCCTACCGCTTTCGCTTTCACCACTCCTCCTGGTGTCTGCAAATAGTGGTAGCCATTGCGTGTTTTCCAGCTTTGTACTGGGCTAGAAGGGTGCACAGTAGCACCCAACGCACGGGCTTTTTTCAAATATCCAAACGCCAATTTACCGGCGTGAATACCAATGCCTTCTGGCTCGTGCATCGCGCCGTGAGCTTCGTGATCATTCACCCACTCATTACGTACGGTGTCAGCACTCAAAATGCGTGCATCGTAGTTGAAGGTGTCACGCAGCAAGGCTGCTTCTTTTTCTAACACGGGCATCACACGCTCACGGTGAGCGATATACAAGTGGCCACCCGGTTGCGGATCACAGTCTATATCTTTGATCAGCTCTTTGAAGTTTTCCATGCCCTCTACACACTCGCGGTGCATTTTGAGCGCCGTATCCACACCCCAGCGCTGTATCCACTGAGAGCGTTTCAGACGACCAGATGCGCACTGCGCCTGCCCGCCATTACGGGTACTGCAACCCCACGCAGTACGGTTAGCTTCCAGCACTGTAGCTTTGATGCCGTGTTCTTGTGCCAGGAAAATAGCCGTGGTCAAACCGGTAAAACCTGAACCAATAATTGCCACATCCACTTCTATATCGTGGGTGATAGGGCCATCATCTTCAGGCGGTTCACCGGCGGTGCCTACCCAATAAGTAGGCGCATATTCAGTACCCTCACCAGGATTACTACGCGCAGTGAACGGGTCATAAGCTGGGTCATAGGGACGTTTAGCAGGTGTGGCATGCCCTAACGTCTCAGCCGTAGTCTGTGTTGACGTTTCTTGGAGCATATTATTTCCCGCTAGTCACTGGAGGACGGTTTTTACGGAAAGCATTTTTAATGGCGATTTTGTCACCGTCGAAAGTGAACAAATCCACCATCAAGGCTTCGTGTTTGCCACCATTCAGATCGGTGCCTTTAAAGCGTGATGTAGACATGGCATGGTTAGCATCCAGCATGTAGAAATCACCATCTAGCCATGCCGCATCAGGGAAGTTTTTCCACGCTGACTCAAAGGCCACTCGCACTTTTTCATGACCTTGATGAATCGTGCCCTCTACTTCATTACCCGCAATCGCGTAGAACGCACAATCTTTGGTCATCATGCTCATGATGGTGTCAATATCGTGGTCATTCCACGCTTGGCTATAGGCTTTCAGTAGTTCTAATTTTTGATTCATCTTTTGTGCTCCTTCCAGTTATCGTCGTTATTGCATTACCGGCTGTGCGTCACTATGTATTAGCCCTGTAGTAGGTGAGGACGCTTCGGCCAGATAATGTTTCTTGGGCATACGCCCCGCTAAAAATGCATCACGCCCTGCTTGCACTGCCCTACGCATGGCGCGCGCCATACGGATGGGATCTTGCGCATACGAAATAGCAGAATTCATCAGTACTGCATCGCAACCTAGCTCCATGGCGATGGTGGCATCAGAGGCGGTTCCCACCCCTGCATCCAGCAGTACTGGTACGTTAATTTGATCCAGAATTAAACGGATATTCCATGGGTTCAGAATGCCCATGCCCGAGCCAATAATAGAGGCCAGCGGCATGATAGCGACACAACCCATGTCTTCCAGCATACGAGCTTGTATAGGGTCATCAGAGCAATACACCATCACATCAAACCCTTCTTTCACCAGCGTTTTCGCGGCTTTCAGGGTTTCGGGCATATTGGGATATAAGTTTTTCTGACTACCAAAAATTTCCAGCTTGGCCAACGCATGACCATCCAGCAGTTCACGCGCCAGGCGCAGTGTTCGCACCGCATCATCAGCACTAAAGCAACCTGCTGTATTGGGTAAATAGGTGTAATCTTGTGGGGACACGTAGTCCAGCAAACTGGGCTCGCCAGTATCCTGACCAATATTGGTGCGACGAATGGCCACGGTGACAATCTCTGCCCCGCTCTGCTCTACCGCTTCGCGTGTTTCCACAAAATCCTTGTACTTGCCAGTACCTACCAGCAATCTAGAACGGTATGAGCGGCCTGCGATAACGAGTGCGTCTTCCATAAACAACCTGTTCTTTTGTTGACTTCATAGTGAGGGGGCGAGGCGCCCCCTCCAGGTACTACAGTGTGCAGAAAAATTAGACGTAGTCTTTGTATTTTTCCAGCAGACGTACAGGACGCTTCAAGGCATCACGACGGAATGGGTCGCCCAATTCACGTGTACACATGATTTCCAGCACGCAGGTTTTACCTTCGTTCATCTGCATGTCAATGGCTCGTTTCAGCGCAGGGCCTACATCCTCCAGGCGATCCACGACTATACCCTCAGCACCCATGGCTTTGGCAATATCAGCGAACGATGCATTATCCAACTCGCCAGCTACAAAGCGACGGTTGTAGAACTCCACCTGGTTTTTCTTCTCTGCACCCCATTGGCGGTTATGGAACACCACCGCTGTGACTGGAATTTCATGACGTACTGCTGTCATGATTTCCATCATGCTCATACCCCAAGCACCGTCACCGGCGTAAGCAATCGCTGGACGATCTGGAGCCGCCGTTTTCGCGCCGATAATAGTTGGCAATGCGTACCCGCAGTTACCAAAGCTCATTGGTGCAAAGAAACTGCGTGGTTTTTCAAAGCGCAGGTAGCTGTGTGCCACCGAGTTGATGTTACCGATATCGGTAGACACCATCACATTCTCAGGCATGGCTTTTTCCAACTCACGCAATACTTGTCGTGGGTGCAGGTACTCGCCACCGTTGAAGGTTTTCTCTTTGGCGTTTTCAGCAATCATGTCCAAGCTGTATGGATCGGTTTCGTGTGTCCACGCATCCAACTCAGCTTCCCACGCTGCTTTCTCTTGAGCGATTTTCTTCGCACGTTCTTCTTTGCTGGCGTCGCTCACCAATTTACGCTGGCTGATACGAGCCAACAGTTCTTTAGCTACTGCACGTGCATCGCCACAAATACCAACGGAGATTTTCTTCACCAAGCCCAGCATTTTGTGGTCAGCATCGATCTGGATGATCTTGGCGTTTTTAGGCCAGTAGTCGATGCCGTACTGTGGCAACGTACCGAATGGCCCCAAACGTGTACCTAGTGCAATCACCACGTCGGCTTGGGAAATCAGTTTCATACCTGCTTGAGAACCTTGGTAACCCAAAGGACCGCACCACAGTGGGTGACTAGCAGGGAAAGAGTCATTGTGCTGGTAGCTGTTCACTACCGGAGCACCTAGGCGCTCAGCCAAGGCTTTACATTCTTCAACGGCATCGCTCATCACTACGCCGCCACCAGAAATGATGACTGGGAATTTAGCGCTAGCCAGCAATTCCAGGGCTTCTTCTAGGGCTTGTTCACCACCGTGACCACGATCCAATTTACGAGGTGTAGGAATTTCGCAGGTGACTTCGCCGTAGAAGTAGTCACGTGGAATGTTCAGCTGGGTTGGGCCCATTTCTGTCATCGCACGTTCAAAACACAGGCTAGTGTATTCAGCCATACGGGCAGGATTGGTCACATGCCCTTGGTATTTAGTGAACTCTTGGAACATGGGCAACTGATTGCACTCTTGGAAACCACCCAGACCCATTGTGTTCGTACCAGCTTCAGGTGTCACGATTACCACTGGGCTATGTGCCCAGTATGCGGCAGCAATACCTGTTACGCAGTTACTGATACCAGGACCGTTCTGGCCGATCACTACACCATGTTTGCCGGATACGCGAGCGTAACCGTCAGCCATGTGTGCCGCACCTTGTTCATGCACCACAGGAATCAGGCGAATACCTGCTGGGGCAAAAATATCCATGGCATCCATAAAAGCGGACCCCATGATCCCAAACATATCCTTCACACCGTAGGACACCATGGTCTCTACGAAAGCCTCTGAAGGGGTCATTTTTGTCAATCCGGTTACCGGCTTACGGTTATCTGCTACCTGGCTCATCACCTAGTCTCCATTTATATACAAATACAGTGCATGGCACACCACATCCATCAAAAATCTTATTTTTCGAGATTTTTTAAACACTTTATCGAGACAAAATATGCTTGTCAATCATAAAATGGATAATAATCTCAATATTCGATATATTTAGTACCATATATTGTGTATAAATAGATGTAAACCCTAAGTTCTGCAGCAAAGGAGTAGACATGTCTCAAAAAATAGAAATACCAGAACAAAAAGTATCGGTTAAAGAAAAATTCGGCATAAATAGCCCCTTACAGGTACCGGCGTTTAGTGACGCTACTGAATACGTTCCTGCCATTGATGAGGCCTACCGCTTTGACTCTGAGGTCACGCTATCGCTGTTAGCTGGCTTTGCGCACAACAGACGTGTGCTCATCCAAGGCCGTCACGGCACTGGTAAATCCACCCACATAGAACAAGTCGCTGCCAGACTGAACTGGCCTTGCATACGCGTGAACCTAGATGGCCACATCAGTAGGTTAGATTTAGTAGGTAAAGACACCATTACCATTCAAGACGGGCTACAAGTCACCCGTTTTCAGGAAGGCGTCATTCCATGGGCCATGCAACGCCCCATGGCGCTTATTTTGGATGAGTACGATGCTGGCCGACCTGACGTTATGTTTGTGATTCAACAGATTCTGGAACAGGACGGTAGATTTACCCTACTAGATCAAAACCGCGTTTTGCACCCACACCCCTACTTCCGCATTTTTGCTACCACCAATACATTGGGGTTAGGCGACCAAACCGGGCTATATAGAGGCACGCACACGCTGAATCACGCCCAGCTAGACCGTTGGAACATCGTCAGCACCTTGAATTATTTACCTGCTGCAGAAGAAGAAGCCATTGTGCTGGGCCGTGTTCCCATCAAAAACACAGAACAAGGCAAACACGATATTCAAGCGATGGTGGCGTTAGCCAATCTCACACGGCAAGCCTTTGCTGCCGGTGATCTATCTACATTGATGTCGCCCCGCACAGTCATTACCTGGGCCGAGAACTGCACCTTGTTTCATGACAAGCGCCGTGCCTTTGTGGTGTCTTTTTTCAATAAATGCGATGAGAGCGAACAGAATCTGGTGAAAGAGCTGTATCAGCGCTGTTTTAACGAGGAATTGCTACCTACCGACGCGAATTGATTTTGGAGCCTTCGCATGAACAGCCCCACCCCAGACTTACGTGAGCAACGCCGTGTACTAGAACTTAGCGCCATGGTGACCCGTGCTTTGGCTGACGACCCACACGTACACATACGCCAGCAGCTATTTTTTAGAGCAAACCGCCCGTTAGTCACGCTAGCCCCACACTTACGTGTACACGACAGCGAAAGCCTGCAACACCTTAGAGGTGTGGCCGACAGCTTAGCCTTGCGCCTGCTGCACACGCAACATGCTTTGCATCAACAACTGATGCCAGCAGATGCTGTTTCTAGACTGATTTTTGATTGGTTGGAAGCACTACGCACAGAATCGTTAGCTCCGGAATCCATGCCCGGCATGCGTCACAACCTACAGCAACGCTTTTATTTTTGGTCAGCTGGCTACTACCATGCTCGTCACACAGAAAGTGAATTAGGCATTTGGCTATATACCTTGGCACAAATGTGCTGGAGCCGCTTAAACGCTCTGCCCGTATACCCAGAAACCGAAGACTTCATCGAAAGTACTCGTGCTAATTTGACGCCGGTGCTGGGGCCCTTACTGTATGAACTACGTAAGCATCGCGCCGACCAAGCCAGCTACGCCACTTATGCACTACGTGTCGCAGCGTTAGTGCACCAAGAAGTAGAGGCCATGCAAAAAGCACAGTCTGAGTCTGGTACCGACACAGAGGACGAGCAAGAGTGGGACAACTTTTCATTGCTGCTGGATTTTGATGGCGATGAGGCCGCTGCCTACGAAGAAGTGCTTAGCGACACTGAGCGCAGCACCACAATGACTCAAGAGCGGTATCAAATTTTCGATAACCAATATGACAAAGAAGAGCATCTGGCTGAGTTCATACGACCTGAGTTACTGAATGGTTATCGCGAACAAATTAACCAACGCATTAGCCAGCAGAATTTGCACATCAACCTACTGCTGCAGCGTTTACGTAGGGCGCTCACGCAATACAGCGATCCTCGTTGGGAGAATGATCAAGAAGCGGGCTACATAGACGGTGCGCGATTAAGCCAAATCATCAGCAATCCAAATGAACGACGTTTGTTTAGGCAGCCCACCGTAGCGCCACACACACCATGCAGTATCAGTTTTTTGGTGGATTGCTCAGGCTCTATGAAGCATCACGCGGAAACAGTGACCTTGATGGTGGATATTCTGAGTCGAGCCTTAGAACAAGCCGGCGCACAAACAGAAGTATTGGGGTTTTCTACTCACGCCTGGAATGGCGGTCGTCCCTTTAAACGCTGGATGGCTAGGCAACGCCCTGCTCACCCAGGTCGCTTAAACGAAGTTAGCCACCGCGTATTCAAGGACGCCAAAACGCCATGGAAACGTGCCAATAGAGACATCGTCGCGCTGATGAAACTGGATTATTACCGCGAAGGTATAGATGGTGAAGCCGTACAGTGGGCATGCCAACGTCTGCAATCGCTGGAAAGCCAACGCAAAATACTGTACGTACTTTCTGACGGCTGCCCTATGGACAGCGCCACAAACTTAGGGAACAACGAACACTATCTAGAAAACCACCTATTGCAGGTGTTAGGCTCGGCCACCCAACAAGGGATTGAAGTATGGGGTATAGGCATAGGGTTGGATTTAAGCCGGCTATATCCGCAGTCGTTGATTGCGGATTTCGAGCACGGCTTAGATAACCATTTTCTAGATGATTTTATACGCAGCCTGCGCCCTACTCGCCTTGGCCTTGGTTCTCGATCTTAGCCAAAGCTGTAGCAGCACGCTTTAGTGCAGGCAAACACGACAGCGCTTTGTCAGGCGTCATACGCATGACAGGCGCTTGAGTGGCTACAGCCATGTTGGAACGACCACCATCGGCACGCGGCACTAACACAGCCACGCAAAACAACCCGGGTAAGAACTCTTCGTTATCAAAGGCATAGCCACTTTCTTTTACTTGCGCTAGCTCTTTTTCTAGATCATCCAGAGTGGTGATGGTGTTTTTGGTGTAGCTTTCCAGTGGCGTATCGGCCAGTAAACGTCTACGCTGCGCCGGGCTCATCTGTGCCAACAAGACTTTCCCGCTGGCCGAGCAATGCACAGGCACACGAGAACCTGGACGCAAATAAAAGCGTAATGGCGCTTCGGTTTCTACCCTGTCCATGTACAACACTTCGCTGCCAGACAACGCTGTCAGGTTACAGCTTTCACCCAATTCATTACCTAAATTGCGTAATACCGCACGTCTAGCACCGTACTTAGTGTCGTTTAGCAGTAGATCTTCGGCTAAACGGCGCAAACGCCCACCCACACAATAGTGACGGCCATCGGTATCGCGAGCCAACATACCCGCGCCTTCTAACTGTTGCAGCATGCGGTGCACAGTAGGTTTAGGCAGCTCAATTGCATCCACCACATCCTGCAACGCAAACATTCGATCTTGACTGGCTATCAGCTCCAATATGCCGAACAAACGCATAGTGGGTGTATCGCCAGAGTTTTTTACTTTTGACTCACGTACTTCTGCTTGTTTTTCAGCCATATACAGAACTCACTTTTCAGACTCTTTGCGTTCCATTGTATATCAAAAAATGCTTGACACTTGTTTCAAACGCTAAAAATCTGCTATAAATCTCATTAAACAGAACAAATTATCTCGATAAACAAGAAGGAGACTAAGGTGCGCTTATTGGACAACATCATTGAGGCGGCACGTAGTCAACCTGCCACCATCGTCTTATGTGAAGCCGATGACCCTCGAATTTTGACGGCTGCACAGCGTGCGCAGACCAAAGGTATTGCCCGCATTATTTTGGTTGGTACACGCCAAAAAATTGAGGCATGCGCCCAACAACACGGGATTTCCCTAGACGATATGGTCATAGAGGACCCTGCTACGTCAGCCCATTTAGCGACAGTAGAGGCAGCGTTGCTAGCCTTGCGCGCGCCCAAAGGTATGCAGCCTGAAGATGCCGCAAAGCAAATCCAAGATCCATTGTGCTTTGCCAATATGCTGGTGCATTGCAATCTTGCTGATGGCTCTGTAGCCGGTGCCGTATATAGCACTGCCGACGTCGTACGTTGCGCCTTGCAGCTCATCGGCAAAGCCCCAGATGCGGAGTTAGTATCTAGCTTTTTCTTGATGCTCATGTGCCAACCCCACCATCCTTATAAGGGTGGCATGATCTTTAGTGACTGCGGATTAGTCATTGATCCTAATGCTGAACAGTTAGCCAGCATTGCCCTAGCGGCGGCCGAATCGGCGCGACGACTGCTACAAACTGAACCTCGCGTTGCCATGTTGTCGTTTTCTACCGCGGGTAGTGCTCACCACCCTGCCGTCGATAAAGTCATCAAAGCGGCACAACTGGTGAAACAACACTGCCCAGATTTAGCCATTGATGAAGACATACAATTAGACGCGGCATTAGTGCCTGAAATTGCTGCACGAAAACTCCCTAATTCGCACGTCAAAGGTCAGGCTAACGTCTTAATATTTCCTACACTAGAGGCTGGTAACATAGCCTATAAAGCGGCCGAACGTTTAGGCCAGCTCACCGCCATTGGCCCGTTGCTTCAAGGTTTACGTAAACCGGCTAATGATCTATCCAGAGGCTGCAGCAGTGACGATATTTACGCTGTGATTGCCATCACTTCTCTGCAAACACACTCCACGTCATGAGCTTGATCACCACCCTGCTTTTACTGCTCATTATTATTGTTGGTACGTACTTTCAAACCGTGACTGGCTTTGGCCTAGCCATGATTGTCATCGGTATCAACAGCGCAGTCGGGCTCACTAGCGTGCCGTTTATCGCCTCGGTAGTGAGTCTAGTGAGTTTAGTGAACAGCGGTGTGGCCTTACCGCGCCACCTACATCACATTGATTGGCGGCTTGCTAATACCACCTTGTTAGGCGTGATTCCTGCCAGTGTGCTAGGTGTAGTGCTACTGAACTTTCTGAATGCGCAAGCCACTAGCATTTTGGAGTTTTTGCTGGGCTGCGTGATTGGCTATAGCGGCATCAGCTTTGCCCTACGCCCCCGTCAACATACCGAAATATCCAGCCTGCGCTCTTTTTTCTCTGCAGGCTTTATTTCTGGCCTATGCGGTGGGTTATTTGGTATTCCTGGACCACCCATTATTTTTCATCTCTACCGACAACCTATGAGTCTGGCAGTCACACGCAACATGTTACTGCTGATTTTCGCCTGTACCGCCTTTTCCCGTAGTCTGTACGAATTCATTACTACTGGATTTCCTAAAGGCACGCTGACAACAACCCTGCTGGCCATTCCTTGCGTGGCTCTGGTCACCATTCTGACTCAGCGTTTCCCGCCCCCGCTCAGCGTAGAAACAGTACGACGTATTACCTTTGGCACCTTGATTCTCATTGGTATCAGCCTCATTGTTCGCAGCCTAAGCACACTGCTGCTGTAAGGTTCTCTTTTTTCTACGATCAGGGGTAAATCCTTAGAGGATTTACCCCTTTGCTCATTGCCGTCTTGATAAAAAAAACATACCATCAAATCTCATTAAACAAAACAAAAAGTACCATAAAGGAGATTTCATGGGGAAAACAACTGTAAAACTCTGGTTAATGGGTCTAGGCTTAGGTGCAGCCTCTCTGGCACATGCCGCATACGACGGCCCAGCGGTACGTTTCAAACTGGCTCACACCGCACCTCCCGGCAACCACATCACTGGCGCTTATGAGAAATTTGCAGAACTGGTGAAAGAAAAATCAGATGGCAAAGTCGTCGTACAACTGTTTCCCGGCGCTGTCTTGGGTAGTGATCGCGTGCTGATAGAAGGTGCTCAAAAAGGTACGCTGCAAATGGGTGTTAGCTCTACACCAAACCTAGCTAACTTCTCCAACCAATTTCAGGTATTTGATCTGCCTTACATCACTACCCCAGAAAAGCAGCAACAGCTCTATGCCGCAATCAACCCGGGGGGAGCACTGAATCAATACTTAGAAAAAGCAGCAAATGACATAGGCCTACAGCCCATCATGTATGCCGAGTATGGCTACCGCCATTTTGTTTCCAGTGACAAACCACTGAACAGCGCGGCCGACCTAGAAGGCTTAAAAATGCGTACTACCGATTCCCCTGTGGAAGTGGCAGTCGCTAAATCCTTAAACACCAACCCAGCCCCTATTGCTTGGGGTGAGGTCTATACCTCATTGCAACAAGGCACTATTGATGCCGAAGGCAATACCTTCCCCCACCTGTACGGTGCCAAACACCACGAAGCACTGAAATACGCCATTACCTCGGCCCATAACTACGGCATGCAAGTTGCTATGGCCAATAAAAAATGGTGGGATAGCTTAGCCCCCGAGACCCAAAAGGTCATCCAAGATGCGGCATTAGAAGCCGTTACCTACCAACGCGAAGTGCTGTATCCAGAAAACGAGCGTCAAGCTCGCTTAGCCTTCGAAGAGGCCGGCATCCAAATCCATGATGCAACACCTGAAGAAATTCAAACCTTCAAAACCCTTACTCGTCCTGTATTTGAAGAGTTTGCGGCCAAACTACCAGGCGAGCTGATTGAGCTGGTAGAACAAACACAACAATAAGATTATGCCTGCGTAGCTACCACCACACAGTAGCTACGCCACTAGGTTTGAGGAGCACCAGCATGGCCCACGCCACATCGCAGCGATCCCCTATAGCAATACTGAACCAACTGGAAAAGCCCCTTCTCTTTGTTGGTCTGCTATTGATGATTCTGATCATCAACTACCAAACTCTGTTTAGATACTCCATGTCTACGCTGACCACTTGGGCCAGCCATCCAGAGCAATACCCATGGATTACCTTATTCGGCGACCCTAGCGTTGTTAAAGCGTGGTTGCGTAGCAAAATAGGTTGGGCCACCTGGAGCGAGGAACTTGCACGCTATATTTTTGTATGGATTTCTTATCTAGCCGTATCCCTGTCCATTTTGTCCAAAAATAGCATTCGTATGGATGCTGTACACAATGCTCTGCCCCCTAGATTACAAAATATTGTCTGGGTGGCTATTTATGCGCTAAGCCTGCTACTAACCGCCGCCTTTTTGCAAATGGGTATTGAACATATAGGCATGCAGCGCGAATTTACTCAAACTACTCCTGCTCTTCAAATCAACTATTTAGTGCCGTACTTGATTCTGCCTCTAGGCTTCGGTCTGATGAGTTTACGTACGCTGCAATGCTTGTATGAGTCATGGAAAAATTTGAGCTGGTATGACTTTATCGCTGGCCTGCTAATTCCCGTCGTTTTACTGTCTCCACTTTTTATCTGGGAATACGTAGACGCTACCCTGCTGCTGTTTTGCTATTTTGTGGTGTTCATTGTCCTGGGTGTGCCCATTGCCTTCTCTCTAGGGCTCGCCAGTATAGTCACCATCATCGGTGCCGACACACTACCGCTAGACTACATCGCGCAAATTGCCTTTGTTTCCATAGACTCCTTCCCCATTATGGCTATACCGTTCTTTATTGCTGCCGGTATTTTCATGGGAGCGGGTGGGTTATCTGAGCGCCTACTGATTGTGGCCGATAAGTTAGTGGGTTCCTTACCCGGTGGCTTAGCCTTAGCCAGCATCATGACATGTATGTTCTTTTCGGCCATTAGTGGTTCAGGCCCAGCCACCGTTGCTGCCATTGGGACCATCACCATTCCTGCAATGGCTGCCCGAGGCTACAACATTTACTTTGCCGCTGCCGTCGTCGCCTGCGCTGGCGCTATTGGGGTCATCATCCCGCCAAGCAACCCCTTTGTGGTGTACGGTGTGGCGGCTCAAGCCTCTATTGGTAAATTGTTTATTGCTGGCATTGTGCCAGGCTTATTCATGGGCTTCATGCTCATGGCTATGACTTACTTTATTTCCAAAAAGAACGGCTGGAAAGGCGAAGAAGGTGACCGTTCATTAGGTTCTATTTTGGTCTCGCTCTGGCAAGCCAAATGGGCGCTGTTAGTCCCAGTCATTATTTTGGGGGGTATCTACGGCGGTATCATGACACCTACCGAGTCAGCGGCTGTTGCAGCACTGTACGGTCTGATCATTGGTAAATGTGTGTATCGTGAGCTGAGCTGGAAGAAACTCTGGAATGCCAGCATAGAAGCTACCCAAACCTCATCTATCATCATTATCTTGATGGCGATGGCGACTATTTTCGGCAATATCATGACGCTGGAGCAGATTCCCGAAACAGTAGCCAGTGGCGTGCTAACGTTCACCGATAACAAATACCTGATCCTGTTCCTTATCTGCATTTTGCTGCTGATTATTGGGGTGTTCATGGAAGCCTTGGCAGCCATTGTGATTATCACTCCCGTCTTGCTACCGCTGGTGCTTAAGCTGGGCGTAGACCCTATCCACTTCGGTGTCATCATGGTTGTAGGCCTAGCCATTGGCTTCATTACGCCCCCTGTAGGCGTTAACCTTTTCGTCGCCAGTGGTATCGCCAAAATTGGTATAGATAAGATCGCCAAAGCCAGCTTCCCGCTCTTGCTGATTATGATTCTGGTGCTGCTATTGGTGACCTATGTACCTGCTATTTCGTTGGTACTGCTATGACCGTTATTACTCACAAAGCACTATGCCACGCTAGCCTAAACGCCCTGCATCACTACGCAGGGCAAGACGGCCTCCCCCCGGTCTGCTTTGCACTGGTAGATACACAAGGCGATTTGCTATGTTTCGAACGCATGGATGGTGCCCCTGTGCGTACCATTAACATTGCGATTGCCAAAGCCTATACGGCTGCCAGAATGGGAGCCAGCACTCGGCAATTTCGACATCGCTTGCAGCAAGAAAATCTGCAGTGCTCCGAGTTCATGGACAGTGCTCTCTGTGCCCTACCTGGGGGCGTCATCCTGCCTTTACCCAACCATAGCGTTGTCGCAGTAGGGGTTAGCGGCAGAGCCTTGGATGACGATGAAACCTTAGCCCTAACATTGGTTAAACACCTACAAGCACATTTCTCTAAATGATGTAAACACAATAAAGGCAAGAAAGATTACATATAGGGATACACGTAACCATCATGGAGCGTCTGTATAATAGGTCGTATTCCATACCGTTTCTTATTCTTTATTTTCTTTCTTGCCATGACTAATGCCACTAGCTCCACCTCACACAAATTCATGCGCCAAGCGCTAAGTGCTATTTATTTCTTTGGTGGAATTGTTGGTTTATATGTGCTGCTTTCTCAAGCGCAGATTTTTATGGTTTCAGCACTGGCCATTATTCTGTTCTCGCTCATGTTGATTCAAAACTTAGTCGCTATCTATGGTGGCGTTAAGTTCTGGCGTGGCAATCCTGAGGGTGGTCAACTGCTGTACTGGTTATCGTGGACCAGCGTACCGGTGTTTTCCTCTACCATGCTGTCCTACCACAGTATTATTGGTTTAGGCCTCACCCCCACTATTACCCTCACCCCCGGCATGTATAACTTTCACATTCAGTTCACACTGGGCTATGAAGGTGCACTGAAATGGTTCCCCACCTTCGATATTTTCCAACTGGGTCTGAACCTTGCACCATTGCTGTTCATTGCTGTGATTCGTGCGCTGCTGCAAGCTGACTCTGACACTCCCGTAAAAATTTAAGGCATGAGTAACTCAGTTAAGCAGCCCTGCCCTTGCGGCACGGGAAAACGCTATGAGCAATGCTGCGGTCGTTGGCATCGGGGTTCGGAATACTTACAAGCCCCTGATGCCGAGCACCTAATGCGCTCACGCTATAGCGCATTTGTCATGCAGTTACCAGATTACCTGCTCGCTACCTGGCACCCCAGTACGCGGCCCTCAGAGCTAGATCTGGATGATACGTTCACCAAATGGATTGCACTAACCATTCACCATGCTCGGCAGCACGACGACACGCATGCGGAAGTGAGTTTTACGGCACGCTATAAACAAAATGGGAAAGCCAATCGTTTGCACGAAGTGAGTCAGTTTCTAAAAGAACAAGAGCAATGGTTTTATGTAGATGGGCAGTTTCCTGATTAAGTAAAGACCAAAACCTTTATAAAATTGACATATTCTGAAACGCGTAAGCCATCAGGTTGTCAGCAAATTACGCTATGATCTTTACGAACGTAATCTTTTTCACTGGAGAGCACTCATGACAATTAAATACTCTGCTGCGGCACTATCCTTGGCCCTGCTGTTTAGCCCTCTTAGCCATGCAGACTCCACCGTGCCGTATGTAGACGAATACTTGGCAGACATCGCTGAGAAAAACACAGCGATTGCTGAGCGCTTTGTGCACTTTTTCGAACCAGTAGCTGCTCAAGCTGACTGGGTGAAAAACTACGGCACTTCCTCTCCAGCCCGTTTGGTGACAGTTGGTGAAAAAGAACAAAGCTACTTGGTTTTCCAAGGCTGCAAACCACATGACTGCAACACACAAAGCTACTTGGTGTTGTACAACCCAAAATCCGAACAGTTTGAAGCCGGTGCTCTGCGCACTGACACAATGACTGATCAAGGCGCACTGACTGAAACTCGTATTCAGTGGCTGGGCGATGCTAACGACAGCTTGGCTCAAGTAATTTGGGATGAGTTCACGCCTAACGACTAAGCGTGTGTCTCCTATGCTTAGAGCTGGCTAAGCAAACAGCCCCTAATGGCATAAAACCGTGGGGGCTGTTTTTTATGGCTGACTACCTAATAGGAATTTACGCTGCTTGATGTAAAGCAGTTTCTGGCAACAAGCTAGCCGCAGCATTATCCATCACGATACGCACGTTACTGTGCTGCTTCAAGACGGTTGCAGGCATATCTTCGCTAGCTGGGCTTTGGAAGTAGTTCAGCATAGTCTGTGCCTTATGCTCACCCGTTACTACTAACAAGATTTCCTTGGCTTCCAGAATATCTTGAATACCCATCGTCAATGCATGACGCGGTACTTCGTCCATGCTGCTAAAGAAACGGCCATTGTCCTGTCTGGTGCGCTCTAACAGCTCTACCACATGGGTGCGGCTATCAAAAGGCGTACCTGGCTCATTAAAGCCTATATGGCCATTGCTACCTATGCCCAGCAGTTGCAAATCCAAGCCGCCCTCTTGCTGTATGCGTGCTGAATAATGCTGACACTCTGCCTGCCAGTCACTTGCCAAGCCATCAGGTAAATGCAACTGTGCTTCAGTGAACGGCAGCAGATTGAACAGGTGTTGATGCATGTAATAGTTATAGCTTTGCGGATGCGTCTGAGATAACCCTACGTACTCATCCAGGTTAAAGCTACGCAATTGCGCTACATCCAGCTGCAAAGCACTGACCTGTTGCACGAACTGTTGATAGACGGGCTCCATCGTCCCCCCTGTCGCCAGACCCAACACGGCCGTAGGTTTTTTTTGTATAAGTTGGATCAAGTGATTACTGACGTGTGCAGCAACCGCTTGTGGATCAGGTAGAACAAGAAACATGAAACACTACAATAAAAATAAGAATAATGAAAAATCTATCACCAAATGGCTAAAGCACCATTCTGGACAAAAACACGACGCTTTGCATCCCTTTTTAACAAAGATAAACTTTCGGGCATTTTTTAAATAGGATTAGCCGTTTTTTAGAAACAAAACTGCTGATTTTTTTCTACTATAAAAGCCTATTAGTAGCGTTAAGAAGAAAGCATTTTGCCGCAGTAAAGCTAACTACAGCTATTACTGCGGCAAGAGATTAGGACAAGCTATTACGGTTCACAGTAGGTTTTTATACACCACACCATTTTTCATAATTAGATGGAAGTTTTGCTCTGGATCCGCCACAAAATCCAGATTTTTTTCGGGATCGCCATTAGCAATAATCAGATCAGCATAAGCGCCCTTTTCCAACTTACCTAGCGTATGCGGATAAGGGTTTCGTGCGCCCGACAATGCTACATACTCGCCATTCATACCTGTTCCCTGCTTAAGCACCGTTAAAGGATCATAGAAACGGGTTAGCTTCGCCAACTGCTTACCTTGAGTACGCGTGTTATTGGCATTGAACAGTACATCCGTGCCCCAACCGGTATGGATATTGTATTTTTGTGCCATTTCGTAGGCATGTACCGTACCTTGAGCCACCTCATGCTGAGCCTGACGACGCATATCATCCGGGTAAAAATTAGCATCCTCATCTTGTAAGAATGGCTGCAAACTCCACCATGTATCAGTATCAGCCATCATTTTGACGCTTTCTTCATCCGCCAACTGACCATGCTCAATACTTTTTACACCGGCACGTATACAGCGCTGAATGCCCGTAGGCGTATACACGTGCGCCATCACATAGGTATTCCAGTCTGAGGCGGCGGCAACAGCGGCTTTTAGCTCGGCTTCGGTGTACTGAGTACTGTCTAAAGGATCGTACATAGACGCCACACCGCCACCTGCCAAAACCTTAATCTGCGAAGCGCCCAGCATCAACTGCTCACGTACCCTACGCAGTACTTCATCTGCACCATCAGCAATCATCGCCACGCCAACGCGCTCAACCAAGGCAAGATCCGCTGCACCCGCACGTGGCAAATCGCTACGCATACGGAAGTCACCATGACCTGAGGTTTGCGAAATCATCGCGCCTGACGGATAAATACGCGGGCCATCAATAATGCCCTCATCAATGGCGCGCTTCAGTGCAAAGGCTGGGCCGCCGGGATCTCTAATGGTCGTAAATCCACGCAGCAACGTATTTTGCGCTTCTTTCGCTGCCACTAAATACAAATAACCCACATCAGAGGTCATAGCAGTCACTTGATTGATAGCAGCCAACATGGTGTGCCAGTGCACATCAATCAGACCAGGCATCAGCAGTTTCCCGCCCGCATCAATAAGCTCTGCATCACTCACGGGTTCCGACTCAGAGATGATATCTTCGATCATGGCACCACGCAGTACCAGCTTCAGGCCCTGCTGCGGCTTCTTACCTGTACCGTCAAAGATCCTACAGTTATGAATCACTACAGGGCGTGGCGGTGTTTTAGGTGTAGCGCTACTTGTAGCTGCGCCTACACTTCTGGTCATACCAGAAAATGCAGCAGCCATCGCAATGGCACCACCTAAAAATTGTCGTCTGGACATATCAGCCATGACGCGGGCATGCAGGATTTGCATGATAGTGCCACCACAACCACAACCGCGACGACGTTGGAGTTTTCCAGATGTCGTGCCTGCCAGCGTAAACAGCCCTTGATGCTGCCCCGTTTTTCGTAATGTATTTTGCATGCCAAGATTACCCATAAGAATGGTTTATCGCACTTTTCTGCCTGCTACAGACACCATACAGCTACCGTTACACGCTGTAAAAAATATCACTGCTATCTACACGTCGCAGTCAGGTCTTACACAGGGAGAATCATACTAAAACCAGAGTGCCCTGCCTGCTTTTACCTACAACTTGTCACATATAAAAAACCCGCTATACCATCGGCATAGCGGGTAAAGGCACTACTTAATGCTTTAGTGCATCACTCGAAAGAACGAGAACGCAGCAATTCTGGCTTCATGATAGGTTTATGGCCTGTGTTGGCATGATCAGCCAACAACTCCCCGTTTAGCTCTGTACCGTAACGGGTATTCTTGTGGAAGGTATCCAAGTACATTTCACGTGTTTCTCTGACATCACCGGTATAACGCGGATCTTGAGGACGCTCACGTGTGTCGATGTACTCAGCCAAATCCCATGCCTGCTGTTCGGTCAACGAGTTAGGTTTACCTAACGGCATGTTTTGTTTTACAAATGCTGCCAAGGTAAACGGGCGAGCAATACCAGCCCCCCAGTTGTACGAACCATCCCCCCACAAAGCGGGGAAAATCACTTCCTCACCTTTCATGGTGCCGGAACCATCTTCAGCGTGACACATTGCACACTGCGCTTGGTACAAAGCACGACCACGTTCTACATCAGGTTTCAGCTCAGGCTCAGGCAAACGGGCATAACCACGGCCATACAGCTTCTGGTCTGCTGCTGGGTACATAGGTACACCGCGAGCCAACCACTGATGATAAGCCGTCAACGCCAACATATTGTCGCTACCGTACTCAGGAGGAATACCGTTCATGGAATACGCAAAACAACCCACAATACGCTCTTCTAGGTTATTCACGTGACCATTTTTGCCACGATACTCTGGCAATGTCACCACAGCAGGCCACACAGGACCAGCGTTAGGCAAGCGCCCTTCACCCATGTGACAGCTGCTACAGTTCATGTTGTTAAACACATTCACACCACGTAGCTGCTGTGTATCCACAAACAGATCGTGACCACGACGAATCACTGCTTTCAGCTCTGGGTGCAGATCGGAGTTTTCCAGATCTTCCATCGTAGGAGGAATGTGCACGTAATCGCCCTCTACTGGCGTTTTAAAACCAGGAGCCATGTGCGATAGCTGTTCTAATAGCGCTGGGTCAAAGCTACTTTTTGTAGCGGATTCTTCAGCCGCAAACACTGAAGTGGCCACAACGGAAGCACCAATCCATAGCAGAATATTCTTTTTCATACCTTACTCCTTGCTACCCGCTTCTTGTTTGGCCAACCACGCCGACACAGCCTGAATGTCACGATCATTCATGCGACGCGCGATACTTCCCATCAAATCTTGAGGATCATTTTTACGAGAGCCTTCTTGCCAGTGCTTCAACTGCGCGACAATGTAGCCTTCGTGCTGACCTGCAATGTTTGGGAAGAAATGACCTACCCCTTGGCTACCGGGGCCATGGCAGCTTTGGCAAGACACAATGTAGCGATCCCAGTCGCCTTGCTCCACCAATTTACGACCGTGCTCCAACAAGGCTTCGTCGGCGTTCACAGTAACGCTAGTGGTGTCAGGAAAAGGCAGGCTTTCAAAGTAAATCGCCACGTCCATCATCTGCTCATCATTCAGCATCATGCTGAACGGTTTCATACTGATGTTGTCGCGGGTACCCTCTTTGAAAGCTTTCAATTGAGAAACCAGATAGTCACGATCTTGCCCAGCCAGACGAGGCCAAGACTCGCCACCGGGAATACTCATACCGCCACCATTTGCTTGGTGACAGGCAATACAGACCATTGCTGCAGTTTTGCCGCGCTCAATGGCGGCTGTATCATCTTGGGCTACAGCGGCGGGCGACATAACTGCGGTTAAAACCAATGCTGCGCCCCCCATCAGCCCGCTCATACAGGAAAAGGGTTTTTTATTCATAAATAATATGTCCCGTTGTCACAGCTTTAGTGAAGCTGCTGTTTTTGAGGTGCTTAAAAAGCTGGTGAAAGCGGATAGAGCTTCCACCTGTATTTCATTATGCCCAGTGATGGCGCACAAAATAAATACACCAAATCGTGTATTGCCCCTTCAAGATCTATGGGTGTTGTTGCCCAATTCCTCATAGTCTGGATGTGCTTTATGGGTGCGTAATGCCTTACGCCCCAGTAGCCGTTTTATGACCACCCAATAACGTCGTCGCCACCTCAGTAATACATCGACGCAGCCAAATAGCATCTGGTGCTTTGTGGGTTCGTCGATGCCAGAGTTGATAAAAACGCATGGGAGGGAATGCAATAGGAGCATCCAACACTACAATAGGTAAGTGCTTGGCATAATGCTGCGCAAATTGCCTACCTGTGGTGAACACCATGTCTGTACGCATCAACACATAGGGCACTAAGCCAAAGTAAGGCACCGCCATCTGTACCCGACGACGTAACCCCTGCTCAGCTAAACAGCCATCAATAAAATTACTACGATGGGACACATAGGGTGTGGGCGCCAAATGGGGCAACTCCAAGAAATGCTTCATGGAAATACCTTTTTGCGCCAACGGGTGATGCCCACCCAACATACAGACCACCTCGTCATCGAACAAACGAGAGCGATACAACTGTGGCGGCGGTTCCAACCAGTTCCCAATCACCACATCCAGCTGCCCTTCTTCTAGCAAGGCTGCATAGTTGCTTTCATGGCTGATTGCATGCACATAAAGTTTGACGTGTGGCGCTTGTGTACGCAGTTTTTCAATGATTGTGGGTAGAAATAAGGTGTCCAGATAATCGGGCGCCGCCACATGGAACTCGCGCTCCGAGTGTTGAGGATCAAAATCCTCTGGCGGATTGGCGATACGTTCTATGGCTTGTAGGGCCTCATTGGCATAGTGCAGCAGCTCTGTCCCGCGTGCTGTAGGTACCATGCCTGATTTGCCCCGCAATAGAATCTGGTCTCCGGTTATTTCACGAAGTCGTCGCAACGCATTGCTGATTGCAGGCTGAGACTGCCCCATCTGCAAGGCCGTACGCGATACGCTTTGCTCAGTTAGCAGTAACTGCAATACCCGCAATAAATAAGTATCTAAAGGCTCTTTTGGTCTAATCATTCTTGCATTATCTCCAGCCATCACTGTACTGCCTAGTTATGTAATTCCCTCATGATGCAGTTCTGATAGTCATCATCAGCCCCCGGAAATACTGTAATGACATCAGCCTGTTATGCTGAACGCAGCCATTCATTACATTTACTACATAATAGGCAAGGCTATGGAGACAACCCCTATCCGCTTCTATTATCGCGGACACGTTCACGAGGTGCAGAATGCCCCTACTACGCGCACACTCTTACAGCATTTGCGCGAAGATCTACACTGCACCGGCACCAAAGAGGGCTGTGCAGAAGGCGACTGTGGCGCATGTACGGTAGTGGTTGCCGAACTGGATGCTGAGCAAAACGTACAGATGCGTGCAATTAACTCCTGCATTCAGTTACTGCCCGCTCTAGATGGCAAAGCCATCTTCAGTGTAGAAGATCTACAAGCAACCGACCAAAGCCTGCACCCTGTGCAACAAGCCATGCTGGAGTGCCACGGCAGCCAATGCGGGTTCTGCACTCCCGGATTCTTAATGTCCATGTGGGCTTTGTATTTGCAGCATACCCCCGGCTCGCCTGTTCCAACTCGCGACGACATTGATGCCGCCCTGTCTGGCAACCTCTGCCGTTGTACCGGATACCGCCCCATCATCGATGCCTGTGAGCGCATGTTCAGCTACGAGCGCCCCGAATTCGATCACCACACACTCAAGCACACTCTATTGGGTATGCAGCGTGAAAGCGGCCTGCACTACCAACACGAAGAACAGCAATTTCACGCTCCCCTTAGCTTGAAGGAGATGGCTGAACTGCGGTTAGCCTATCCCGAAGCGCGCATTCTGGCAGGCAGTACCGATATAGGCTTATGGGTAACACGTCAATTCAGACACTTGCCGCACCTGCTCTACATTGGCCGTGTACGCGAATTGCAGCATATAGATCATCACGATGGTGACTACGTCTATATTGGCGCTGGCGTACTGCTCAACCCTGCATTTGAAGCCTTGTGTTGCTACTACCCCGAACTGCACGAACTGCATCAACGCTTTGCCTCGCACCCCATACGTAACTCTGGCACCTTAGGCGGCAATATCGCCAATGGCTCACCTATTGGTGACTCCATGCCAGCATTGATCTGCCTAAACGCGCGCATTGTGCTGCGTAAGGGGAATGAGGTGCGCGAAATGCCACTGGAAGAGTTCTACCTGGCTTATCAAAAAAATGCGCTGCAAACTGGCGAGTTTGTACAAGGCCTACGCGTTCCACGTGAACAACCCGGCCTACAGTTCCATACCTACAAACTGGCCAAGCGATACAACCAAGATATCTCCGCCGTATGTTCCGCATTTGCCGTTACGCTGGATGCACAACAGCACGTAAGCCACATTCGTATCGCCTTTGGCGGTATGGCCGCAACCCCTATTCGAGCACATCAGACAGAACAATTCTTGCTAGGTAAAAAATGGGATGACAACACCCTCACCGTTGCTGTCAGTTGTTTACGCGAAGAGTTCCAACCCTTAAGCGATATGCGCGCCAGTGCCGACTACCGGCGTACTGCAGCCGCCAATCTGCTACGCCGCTTCTATTTACACACCCATCCCGAACACGCCTTAGCCACGCATCAACTCAACGTTTTTGAACACGTTCGTTCTATTGAGGGAGTACAGCCATGAGCCTTCACACTGACTCTCTAGAGCATGATCTGCTACACGATGCACGCCAAGTAGGCATATCACCCTACCATGAGTCTGCCGTCTTGCACCTAAACGGCAAGGCCATCTACACCGACGACATTCCTGAGTCACAAGGTACGCTGCATATTGCATTAGGGCTCTCTACCCAAGCACACGCGAATATCCTGTCTATGGATTTACAGCCTGTGAAAGCCGCTAAAGGCGTAGTCGCCGTACTCACGGTGGCTGATGTTCCTGGTGAGAATAACTGCGGCCCTGTGCTGCACGACGATCCTTTGTTGGCCGATGGTGTGGTGCACTATGTAGGACAACCTATATTTGCCGTCATTGCGACCAGCCATGATCTGGCACGACGTGCTGCGCGATTGGCCAATATCGAATACGAAGTCTTACCCGCCATCCTGACTGCTAAAGAAGCCAAAGCGGCAGGGGCCAGCGTATTGCCACCGTTCAACTTGGTACGCGGCACCCCCCATGAAAAACTCGCCAGTGCCCCACATCGTCTGCAAGGTACCTTTGAATGTGGGGGCCAAGAGCAGTTTTATTTGGAAGGCCAAATTTCTTACGCCTTGCCTCAGGACGATGGTGCTGTACGCATTTATTGTTCTACCCAGCACCCTACTGAAATGCAAATGCTGGCCGCGCGCGCGCTGAACATTTCCACACATAAAATCGAAGTCACCTGCCGACGCATGGGCGGTGGCTTTGGTGGTAAGGAATCACAATCAGCCTTGTATGCCTGCGTAGCCGCCATTGCCGCGCAAAAACTGCATCGCCCTATCAAACTGCGTTTAGACCGTGAAGACGACATGACCATCACGGGTAAACGTCACGGCGTGTACTACGAATGGGACATAGGCTTTGATAGTGAAGGACGCATTCTAGGTGCTCACGTAGATATGGCTTTGAATGCGGGTTACTCCGCAGACCTATCCGGCCCTGTTGCTACCCGTGCTGTCTGTCACTTCGATAACGCCTACTACTTAGAGCACGTCGCCATACACGCATTGTGCGCCCGCACCAACACGCAATCCAATACAGCGTTTAGAGGCTTTGGTGGCCCACAGGGTGCATTGGTGATGGAAGTTATTTTAGACAACATAGGACGCCACTTAGGCATAGACCCTTTGTTAATACGACAACGTAACTTCTATGGCCACGAAGACCGCAATCTCACCCCATACGGCCAAGTAGTCAAAGACAATGTCATTGATACGCTGGTAGCACAACTGAGCGACGACTGCCGTTACCACGAACGCAGGCAAGCGGTATTAGAGTTCAACAAACACAATACCATCCTGAAAAAAGGCTTAGCACTAACGCCTGTAAAGTTTGGCATTTCATTTAACTTCCCCGCTTTCAACCAAGCCGGAGCATTGGTGCACGTATACCGTGATGGCTCTGTCCTGGTCAACCACGGCGGTACAGAGATGGGGCAAGGGCTCAACACCAAAGTCGCTCAAGTGGTCGCCCATGAACTGGGGCTCACACTAGACCAAGTACGTTGTACTGCCACCGACACCAGCAAAGTCGCCAACACTTCTGCTACAGCTGCCTCTACTGGCTCTGACTTAAACGGGATGGCCGCACAAGATGCTGCTGCCCAAGTACGAGCACGGTTAACCGAATTTTGGGCAACCCGACAGCAACTACAACCCGAAGACATACATTTCGCCAAAGGCATGGTGTATGCAGGCAGTGTAGTTACACCGTTTGCCGAGGTAGTAGAACAGGCGTACTTGCAGCGCATTCAACTGTGGTCTGACGGTTTTTACGCGACCCCCGGTTTGCACTGGGACGGCGTAAAAATGACGGGTAACCCTTTCTATTACTTTTCGTATGGAGCAGCGGTGGCTGAGGTTGTAGTAGACACCTTAACCGGCGAATGGTCTCTGTTGGCCGCTGACGCACTGCATGATGTAGGCCGTTCACTAAATCCTGCTCTGGATATAGGACAAGTAGAAGGTGCTTTCATCCAAGGTATGGGCTGGCTAACGCTAGAAGAACTGTGGTGGGACAAAGAAGGCAGATTACGCACTCATGCACCTTCCACCTATAAAATCCCAGCCATCCGTGATTGCCCAGAGCATTTCTCGGTAAAACTGTTTGATAATCAAAACGTTCAACCTAGTATTCACCGTTCTAAAGCAGTGGGTGAACCTCCACTACTGCTGCCTTTTTGTGTATTCAATGCACTGCGTGATGCGGTAGCCAGTACCAGTAACTACACACGTCAGCCTACGCTGAATGCCCCCGCCACACCTGAGGCCATACTCGCCGCGGTAGAGCGAGCGCAACATGGGAGCTAAGCAATGCCAGCATTGATACGCCAAGCACGGCGGCTGCTGGACCAGGGGCAGGCGGCTGTATTAATTACGGTAGCACAAACCAAAGGCTCTGCCCCTCGCAATGCGGGTACACGCATGTTGGTCAGCAGTACGCAGCAGTGGCAAACCATAGGCGGTGGGCATCTGGAATGGCAAGCCATTCACCAAGCCCGTACGCTGATTCAAGATCATGTGGCCGGTAAGTCTGCACGGCTCATTGAGCGCTACCCGCTAGGCCCACGCTTAGGGCAATGCTGCGGCGGTATGGTTACGCTAGTATTTGAGCTTCTAGGTAGCAACGATCTGGAATGGCTAGAAGATCTCGCCATATTATTAGACACTGGTAAAAGCGCTCAGCGCCGTGTAGGCATGGGCGCTCAACATGATGTCAGCCTGATGGAGTTGCCTCACAGTTTGGGCCATACTCGGCTGGATCAAGACCTAGATGGCCATACCCAATGGTTCACCGACGAGCTATCGCCCCCTGCTATCCCCGTGGTCTTATTTGGTGCGGGACACATAGGCAAAGCGTTGGTACATTTTCTAGGTAGCCTGAGTGATTGTTCAGTGACCTGGGTAGATGAACGCGAAGCTGAATTTCCCGATAGCATTCCCAGCAACGTACAGGTACACATCACCGATTTTCCTGAAGAAGCCGTGGAACTTGCACCCGCCAATGCCTACTTCCTTGTGATGACACACCGCCACGACTTGGACCAAAAACTGTGCAACCATATCTTGAAGCGTAATGACTTCAGGTATGCTGGGTTGATAGGCTCTCAAACCAAACGCCAACAGTTTGAGAAGCGCTTTCGCCAACGAGGAATCACCAATAAGGTCATAGAACGACTCACCTGCCCCATAGGCATAGGCCAAATACGCAGCAAAGAACCCGCTGCCATTGCGGTGGCCATCACGGCACAACTACTACAAGTGCACGAATCGTTTCTGTGATTTCAGGATACGCCCATCATGATTACTGTCTCTCCCCCCACTACCACACAGGCGTTTCGTGCCGCACTGCTGTACTTCCATCAGCAACCAAATGCCCAACACCCCGAGTATCAAGATTGCATTACCTACCATTATGATGGCTTGCTGTTGGTACAAGCGGGTAAGGTGCTGGCCTGTGGCGACTACAGCAGTTTGCAGCATCTACTGACGGACAACATCCCCCTCACTCGCTTTGATAACAAGCTACTGATGCCGGGGTTTATTGATAGCCACATTCATTTTCCGCAAACGGAAATGATTGCTTCCCCCGCACCCGATCTACTGCCTTGGCTAGAAAACTATACCTTCCCTACGGAAAACCGCTTTGCCGACCCTATACATGCCGCAGAAATCAGCGAGTTTTTCTTAGATGAGTTACTGCGTAACGGCACCACTACGGCTATGGTGTACTGCACGTCTCACAAAGAGGCCACAAACACTTTCTTTGAAGCCAGCCACCGCCGTAATCTACGCATGATTGCCGGTAAGGTGCTGATGGATAGAAACTGCCCTGACTACCTACAAGACACCGCCGAAAGCGGTGCCAGAGACAGTGAAGCACTTATACAGCGCTGGCACGGCACAGGAAGGCAGTTATACGCCCTCACACCACGCTTTGCGCCCACATCCACCCCTGAACAACTAGGACGCTGTAGTGAGCTCGCTAAAGCCTATACAGACGTCTACATACAAAGCCACGTAGCCGAAAGTCAGGCAGAGGTGAAATGGGCGGCTGAACTCTTCCCCAACAGCCGTAGCTATCTAGATATTTACGACCAGTACGGTTTGCTACGCCCTAAAGCCGTCTACGGGCACTGTATTTGGTTGGATGAGACAGACCGCACCCGCATGCATGACACCCAAAGCGTGGCTGCACACTGCCCTACCTCTAACCTATTTTTAGGCAGTGGACTCTTTGATGTAGCTGCTGCTGAAAACAGCCAGATGCGCTACACCTTAGCAACTGATGTAGGAGCGGGCACATCGTTCTCGTTGTTACGCACCATGGACGAAGCCTACAAAGTAGCCAGACTACAGCAGCACTATCTGCCCGCATTGCAGCTGTTTTATCACTGCACAGCCGGTGCAGCTGAAGCGTTGGGTTTAGCTGGGCAAATTGGTACCTTAGCAGCGGGGGCGGAAGCTGACTTTATTGTTCTAGATATGCATGCCACTCCGCTATTGGCTAGACGCTGCTCTACTGCCAACAGCTTAGAGGAATTGCTATTTGCGGTAGCCTTATTAGGGGATGATCGCTGTATCTATGCTACGTATGCAGCGGGTGCCTGCGTACATCAGCGTGCAGAGTAATCTAGGCTGCAAGCCACTCAAGTTTCTGTGGTAAAAAATGCAGCACCAACGTACTCACCGCTAGCTGCCGTAGCTAGCACTGCGAAAAGTATTCCTGCAGTCCCAGAAACGACAAAACCTCTGGCAAAGCACCAGAGGTTCGTCGTTAATCTACCGCTTTTAAACAGTGCGCTATACCACGCACCATCTTCTTGCTTACTGACTTTCCAAGAAAGATTTCAGTTTGTCAGCACGGCTAGGATGACGCAATTTACGCAGTGCCTTTGCCTCGATCTGACGAATACGCTCACGCGTTACGTCAAACTGCTTACCAACTTCTTCCAACGTTTGGTCAGTACTCATTTCGATACCGAAACGCATACGCAGCACTTTGGCTTCACGAGGTGTTAGGGAATCCAACACTTCTTTCACCACACCACGCATATCGCCGTGCAATGCCGAATCCGATGGGGACACGGTATTGTTGTCTTCGATGAAATCGCCCAAATGGGAATCGTCATCATCACCAATAGGCGTTTCCATGGAAATAGGCTCTTTGGCGATTTTCAGAATCTTACGTACGCGATCTTCAGGAAGATCCATCTTCTGTGCCAGTGTTGCTGGATCTGGCTCTACACCAGTTTCCTGCAAAATCTGGCGGTTAATACGGTTCATCTTGTTGATGGTCTCGATCATGTGCACAGGGATACGAATCGTACGCGCCTGGTCAGCAATAGAACGAGTAATCGCCTGACGAATCCACCATGTAGCATAGGTAGAGAATTTATAACCGCGACGGTATTCAAACTTGTCCACGGCTTTCATCAAACCGATGTTACCTTCTTGAATCAGATCCAAGAACTGCAAGCCACGGTTGGTGTATTTTTTCGCAATGGAAATCACCAAACGCAAGTTAGCTTCGGTCATGTCACGCTTCGCTTTGCGCGCTTTGGCCTCGCCTGTCAGCATGCGCTTGTTAACCTCTTTCAGGTCTTTCAGCGACAGCACAACACTAGTTTGCAGATCGATCAGCTTTTGCTGTACTTCTTGAATCGCAGGAATGTTGCGCTCTAAGGTTTCAGCATAAGCAGGGTTAGCAGCAATCTCTTGCGCTACCCATTCCAGATTCACTTCATTACCTGGGAAGCTTTTGATGAAGTGTGAACGTGGCATTTCAGCGCGATGTACACAGATATTCAGAATTTCACGCTCGTGAGCACGAACTTCCGCTACCTGATTACGCATGGTGTCTGCCAGACGCTCAACCATTTTGGCGGTAAAGCGTACACCCATGAATTCTTCAAGAATGGCTTCTTTGGCTTTTAGGTAGCCTTCGCTGCGGTAGCCTTCTTTCTCAAAGGCTGTACGCATTTTCTCGAACCAATCGTTGATCAAATCGAATTTTTTCAGGGACTTGGTACGCAGATGCTCTAGCTGCTGGCTGCTCATGCCGCCTGCTGGGCCTTCGTCATCTTCGTCGCGTGTCACACCTGAACCAGCGTACTCTTCGCCGTCATCATCGATCAGACCGTCAACAACTTCGTCGATTTCCATGGTGCCACCACGTACCTGCTCTACGTATGAAAGCACTTCTTTCACCGTAGTTGGGCAAGCGGCAATCGCCATGATCATGTGTTTCAGACCGTCTTCAATACGTTTGGCGATTTCAATCTCACCTTCACGCGTCAGCAGTTCTACTGAACCCATTTCACGCATGTACATACGTACTGGATCAGTAGTACGACCGAAGTCGGAATCTACGGTGGTCAATGCTGCCTCAGCCTCATCGTCCACATCATCATCGCTGGAAGCCGATGGTACGGTATCGCTCATCAGCAAGGTGTCAGCGTCAGGGGCTTGGTCGTAGACCGAGATACCCATGTCGCCGAAGGTGCCGATAATACCTTCAATGGCTTCAGCATCAACCAGATCATCAGGCAAATGGTCATTGATTTCGCCATAGGTCAAGTAACCGCGCTCTTTACCCAGTTTAATCAGGGCTTTCAGGCGGTTACGACGAGCTTCTTGCTCTTCTGGCGTCAACTGACCGCGGCCACCAAACACATCGCGTTCACCGCGACCACGCTTAGCACCTTTTTTGCTGACGGGTTTCAGATCAGGAATAACCTCATCACTATCGTGCAGGTCATCATCCTCATCGTCAAAATTCGTGTTTTTGGCAGGACGCCCACGACGACCTGGGACTGCAGCAGCTTTAGCTGCAGCCTTCTTAGCGGCTTTCTTAGCAGTCTTTTTCACTGCTGTCGTATCATCCGCGCTTGTGGCAGCAGCCTTCTTCGCCACTTTTTTAGCAGCTTTCTTGGCTGTTTTTGCTGCCGGCTCAACGTCCACAGAAGTGTCGTCGGATGCAGCAGCAGCTGCCATCACTACACGTTTTTCATCTTCTGTAGTCACCGATTTCTTACCAGTCGTTTGTGTCATAGTGGATCCCATAGACGTAGCACAGCTAAAGCAGCATAGTGCCACAGGACAAAACGCAATCGGGTAATTCGCCAAACTACTGGAAGGACCAGGTGAAACGCGCGTTCTGATCAGTACTGTATAAGTGTCCCTGCTATTTTGCTAAGGGCTTGAGTAATCAGAATCCAACTACGTATCGTGCCGTATGCTCAATAAAGCGTGGCCCTTTACCTACCAATGGTTTTGCAAACCACCTAAACCTTATATTTTACTTCAGTTGTGAACTAGGCGCAGCATTAAGCAGAACACTACGCTTGAAAAGTTCTTGATATCGTCGGCGCGAAGCCTCATCTGGCAGCCCGCTACTTGCCAACGTATCCAATTCTGTCTTCACCAATACCTGCTCTACTCTACGCAACGTATCTTGTAACTCTACCTGCGGACTTGGCAGTTCTTCCTCTGCCAACAAATCAGTCGTTAACGCTATCAACAACTCACCAAGCTCAGTATCAGGATCAACCGCCTCCAACAATGCACCTGAATGCTTAGCATCACACACATTAATGAGCGCGATTAGCTCTTGTACAAGTAGTAGATTGGGACTTTGTACAATAATTTCAAGTTGCTGGTCCGCCAAGCGGCTAACCAACTCAGGGTGAGCCGCTAACAAGCGCAACAAACGCTTCGCTAATGGCATCACCGTACGCGACCTGACTTCATTACCGCCAAAACCACCCGCACTACTAGGCGCTCTGCCTCGTTGACGTCGGCGAGGCTTGTTCCGTCCCGATGATGGCATATCATCATAGGACATGCCACCAAAATCAGCATAAGGCACATCGCCATCATCAAACGGAATATAGTCGTCTGGCGGCCCATACTCCATAGGTGGTGCATTACCATACTCAGGCGCAGATGCGTGACTCACAGCCGCCGCAACCACACCTGTCACTGCACTTAACCGCTGCTGTAGTTCTTCCGGCGTTAACTGCACCAGCTTGGCAAATTCATTTTGAATCTGCACCGACAGCGTAATGTCGGGTAAGCTTTTCAATAGCGGCAATGCCTCGTGCACACACGCTGCCCTGCCTTCAGCCTCGTTTAAGGCATGACGCTCAGACAACTCGTCCAGCATAAAGGTAGACAGCGCACTGGCTTGACTCGCTTGTTCACGGAATGCGTCCGCACCGCTTTCGCGCACAAAGGAGTCCGGATCATGACCTTGCTCCAAGAACATGAAACGCATCGCCACATCATCACGTACTAATGGCAAACACGTAACCAGCGCACGCCATGCTGCTTTACGTCCAGCTTGGTCGCCATCAAAGCAGAACACAATACGATCACTGCTACGAATCAGCTTTTTGATGTGGTGCTCACTGGTAGCCGTACCTAAGGTAGCCACCGCATTCGCCAAGCCGTGCTGCGCTAATGCCACCACATCCATGTAGCCTTCCACCACCACCACAAAGCCTTCATCTCTGATACCTTTGCGCCCTTCCCATAACCCATAGAGCTCGTGCCCTTTGGAGAACAAGGAGGTTTCTGGTGAGTTGAGGTATTTTGGCTCCCCTTTTTCAATCAGTCGGCCACCAAAACCAATGATATGACCACGACTATTGCGAATGGGGAACATCACCCGCTGTCTGAATCGGTCATAGCGGCGACCATCTTCGCCTTCTATCACCAAGCCTGACTCTATCAACAACGGATCTTCGTAATTGGGGTAGACGCTGCTTAAGCCACGACGCTCTGTTCCACTCCAGCCTAAGCCGAAGGTTTTGGCAATTTCGCCGGTTAAGCCACGTTTTTTTAGATACTGCTTAGCCGCTTCACTGCGTTTCAGTTCTCGCAGGTAATGCTCCTGCGCCGCATCCAAAATTTGCTGATGACGGGAAACCTCAACCTTACGACGCTGATCTGCTGCACGCTGCTGTGGGCTTCGGGGTGCTTCAGGCACCACCATACCTACCTCATTGGCAAGACTGCGTACGGCCTCAGGAAAACTAGCTCCGGTATGCTGCATCAAAAAGGTGACGGCAGAACCATGAGCGCCACAACCAAAGCAGTGATAGAACTGTTTAGTTGGACTGACAGTGAAGGAGGGGGATTTTTCGTTGTGAAAAGGGCAGAGTCCAAGCAGGTTGGCTCCACCCTTTCTTAACTGCACATAGCGCCCTACAACATCGGCAATATCGATGCGTACGAGCAGTTCCTGAATAAAAGATTCAGGAATCAATATAGGCGTGGAGGCAGTTGCTGGCTACGGATGCGCTTGTAGTGGCGCTTTACTGCGGCGGCGTGTTTACGCTTACGCTCAGCAGTTGGCTTCTCGTAGAACTCGCGTGAGCGCAGTTCGGTCAGCAGACCTGTTTTTTCAATAGTGCGCTTAAAACGGCGCATTGCGACCTCGAAAGGCTCGTTCTCTTTTAGGCGAACAATAGACATGTAGTTCTAAATTCAGTTAGTAAATCAATCAAAAGCACTTTCTGCCTGAACAAAAAGGCCACTAGGGCAAAAACATACGTTGCAGTCGCACTACATTATGATCCAGACCACAACATATGACACGTATCAGCGACGTCAGATGCAAGTAAAAGCACTTACATCCAAGCTACCATGCTTTGCCCAGCCCTTTTGTTTCAAACCGCAAAAGGCATACGGGGTAGCCTTGTAGAATACCACGAAAACCTAAGACAATAAAGATGTGAACCGTTTAAAACCCACACATGCCGTAATTCTTCATGGTATTAGCTTCGGCTATTAGTTACTGCTATGACCTTTACGAATCCAAGGCTCCAACTGGTGAGGACGAATGCTATCGTAATCCTCAAATGGCTGGTGAATCCAAGGGTTCGTAGGCAGGTGATCTACGTGGTAATCAGGCTCTACAGTTGAGTGCCCTTTCCACCACAACACACCAGTACGTAATTCATTGATGGCTGGGAATTGCTGACGTAAGTGATCGCGCACACGCTTGAAGGTCATGCCTGTATCAACCATATCATCCAGCAATAATACATTACCGTCCAGCGTACCACGGGTAATGGTAATAAACTGTGCAATATCCAAAGCCCCTTGTTGGGTACCAGCTGCTTCACGGTAGCTGCTAGTCGCTAGGATACCTAGAGGTACATCGTAAATACGAGAAATGATATCGCCCACTCGCATACCACCACGAGCCAAGCAGACAATCTTGTCAAACTTCCAGCCGGACTCATGAATGGTTAATGCCAGACGTTCTATCAGACGGTGATACTCATCCCAACTTATCCAAAGATCACTATCGGTGTTTGGGGGCAAACTCATAAAAATTCCTGACTGACAAACAAAGTAGAATCATATCACTGCCTACGCCAGAAAATCATCTACACAGATGCAAATCCCTGCCCTCATGATGATAAAAACGCACAAGGCGGCTAAAAATAGCCGCCTTGTGCGTTAATAATGCCCAACTAAACTTAGTTAGTGAACGGGTCGCGCAGAACAATCGTTTCACGACGATCTGGACCAGTAGACACCATATCGATAGGCACATCGCAAATTTCAGCAATACGCTCTAGGTAACGGCGAGCGTTTACGGGCAATTTGTCGTACTCAGTCACACCAACAGTGGACTCTGACCAACCTGGCATCTCTTCCAGTACAGGCTCAGCACCTGCTACAGCGTCTGCACCGTATGGCAGCACGTCTAGGAATTCGCCGTTGTAACGGTATCCCACACCAATTTTCAGTGTTTCCAAACCATCCAATACGTCTAGTTTGGTCATGCACAAACCAGTAATACCGTTGATCATGACGGAACGCTTCATTGCCGCACCATCAAACCAACCGCAACGACGAGCACGCCCTGTTACGGAACCGAACTCTTTACCAACGGTGGCCATGCGCGTACCCACTTCGTCGTGCAACTCTGTAGGGAAAGGACCAGAACCCACACGTGTGGTGTAGCACTTAGCAATACCCAATACGTATTCCAACTGCTGAGGACCCACACCCGCACCAGCCGATGCCGCACCCGCCAAGCAGTTGCTGCTAGTAACGAAGGGGTAAGTACCGTGATCGATATCCAGCAACGCACCTTGCGCGCCTTCGAACAACAGCTTCTGCCCTTCCTTCTTGGCAACGTACAAGTTGTTGGAGACATCAGCCACCATAGGCTTCAGCGCTTCACTGTACGTACGTACTTGTTCCATCACCTGAGCGATAGACACAGCTTCCGCGCCCAAGTACTGGGTCAACACGAAGTTGTGGTAATCCAGAATTTCTTTGAGCTTTTCTTCAAACTTAACCAGATCAAACAAATCTTGCACGCGCAATGCACGGCGAGCCACTTTATCTTCGTAAGCAGGCCCAATACCACGACCGGTAGTACCAATCTTGGCATCGCCTTTACGGCGTTCACGCGCCTGATCCACAGCGATGTGGTAAGGCAGAATCAACGGGCAAGCCTGAGAGATTTGCAAACGATCACGCACATTCAAACCAGCTGCTTCTAGCTCGGCAATTTCTGCCAGCAAAGCTTCCGGTGACAGCACTACGCCATTGCCGATATAGCAAGTGACGTGGCTATGCATGATCCCAGAGGGAATCAAACGCAGTACCGTTTTTTGTCCATTGATCCAAAGCGTGTGACCCGCATTGTGACCACCTTGAAAACGTACAACGCCTTGGGCAGATTCGGCAAGCCAATCAACGATCTTGCCCTTACCTTCATCACCCCACTGCGTGCCGATGACTACAATATTCTTGCTCATGTTACGTACTTAGTAAAATAGGAACGGTTATGCCGCTCAACCACCAAAAACCACGCGAACTTGCATATTTATGCAGAAATCGCCCTTAAGTGCCACTGATCCGCTTCGCGAACCAACTCTCTATCAAAGATGAATTCATCTTGAGTCGGAGCCTGGTCTGGAAACATCTGTATTACGATCTGCCCTGATTCACGCAATGCCGAAATGGCCTCCAGCAATGCCTCATCTAAACCCCATGGGGCACGTATAGCTTGCGTTGCCGTAGCAGGCGTCAACCCACCCGACAGTTTGCGTAAATCCAGACTGAACCCGGTTGCCGGACGCGAACGACCGTAGACTTTACCTACGCCGTCATAACGTCCACCACGTACTAGCGCATCGTGCCAACCCGGTGCATACACAGAAAATACTGCGCCAGTGTGATAACCATAGCTACCTGCCATATCGGCCAAGTCCATTGCCAGCGCCTGACCAGGAAGCGCTGCAACCAGCACTTCCAAGCCATTCAAAGCGGCAACAATCTCGGGCAATGCCGGTAATTTTTTGCGTGCTGCTGCCAAGGTAGCATCTACCTCACCGTACAAGCTAGTTAATACCAGCAAGTGCTCAATCACAGCAGGATTACACCCTTCTACTCTGCTACCCAACTCTTGGATACCAGGCATATCCTTGGTGCTTAACAGATCAAAAATTTCAGCGGAATATGGCACTAGTGCTGGATCTTGGTTGATCAGTGTCTGACCTATACCAGGAAAATTCAAATCCAGCCTAGCACCTTGCACGCCTGCGGCGGCAACACTAGCCAGAGCCAAGCGAATAATTTCTATATCCGCTTCTACCCCAGCACAACCGAACACCTCTGCACCAATTTGCAGCAGTTCGCGATCAGCCATTAAGCCGGTAGGACGCGCATGCAATACAGGACCACAATAACACAGACGTGTCACCCCTTCCCTGTTCAGCAAGTGAGCATCCACTCGTGCGACTTGCGGCGTCATATCAGCGCGCACACCCATGGTGCGACCAGACAACTGGTCCACCAACTTATTGGTTCGCAAGTTTAACTTGGTACCCGAAACAGCCTGTAAGGACTCCAGGTACTCTACTAAGGGGGGCATAACCAGTTCGAACCCATAGGTACGATACAGATCAAGCAGCTTTCTACGTAGTTCCTCGATGCGTCGAGCTTCTGCAGGCAGAATATCAGCCAGACTTTCGGGTAACAACCAATTTGACATGTCTAAGACTCGTGCGGCGTAGTCAATCAATACACAAACAACAAAAAGGCGACTTGGGGCGTAAGCCCTCCAAGTCGCCTGCGAAATGGTGTAATAACTTACACGTTAGTATAAACGAAACTTACCTTGCTGTGGCAAGCCCGTCTATACCAATTGTGGTTTAACGGGAATCCTTGCTCTGAGACCAGAAGTTAAAGAATTCCGTATCAGGACTGATAACCAGTACGTCGTTCTCGGAGTTGAAGGCATTACGGTAAGCCTCCAAGCTACGGTAGAAACGGTAGAACTCAGGGTTCTTGCCATATGCCGACGCATACACACCAGCAGCTTCTGCATCACCGTCACCGCGTATAGCCTGAGACTTCGCATAAGCCTCTGCCAGCATTTCTTCACGAGTACGATCTGCTTGCGCACGGATACGCTCGCTTTCCGCCATACCGGTTGCACGCAAACGGTTAGCTTCTTGCTTACGCTCAGCCTCCATACGACGGTACACAGACTCAGAAATCTCTGGTACGAAGCCAATACGCGTCAAACGTACGTCAATCACTTCCACACCAAATGGACGAGCACGTGCAGCCACAGCGTTCAGCACTTCACGCATGATTTCGTCACGCTCTGAAGCCACTACGTCTTTTACTGTACGTACGTTAACTGCCGCGTTCAGTGCATCACGAATCTGCGCTTGCAGACGCTCTACCGCACCACGATCCGACGCGCCAAATGTCACGTAGTACTGACGTGGGTCAGAAATACGCCATTTCACGTAGTAATCAATCAGCAAGTTTTTCTTTTCTGCTGTCTGAATACGTTCAGGCTCTTTGTTTTCAATAGTCTGCAAACGCTTATCCAAGAACACTACATTCTGGAATGGCGGCGGCAATTTGAAATACAAACCGGGTTTGGAAATAGACTCTTTCACTTCCCCCAGTGCAAACACCAACGCCAAATCACGTTCGCGTACGATAAAAACGGAGGATAGCAATACCGCCAGGGCGATAGCCAAGGCGATCAATGCTGGAAACAAACGATGCATTGTGATCTCCTAGCGGGAATAAGGCGAGTAAAGGTTAGGCAAGCTATTAGCACCTTGCGAAGCCGCTGCCGCAGCAGGACGTGCTGCTTCTACAGGCTTGCTAGTTGTAGTGGCTGCCGACGCCGCTGCAGATACTGCCGCATCGCTACCATTACCAACCACACCAGTAGAGCTTGATTTAGCTGCTTGGCTAGTGATCTTATCCAGTGGCAAATACAGCATGTTGCTACCAGCAGGTAAATCCACCATAACCTTCGCTGTTTGCTCCAGAATTTCCTGCATGGTTGTCAGGTAGAGTCGATCACGCATCACACCAGGTGCTTTAACGTACTCTTTCTCTACACTGGTAAAGCGTGCGGAATCACCCTGCGCATCACCAATAACACGTGCTTTATAACCCTCTGCCTCTTCCATCATTCTGGACACTTGACCACGTGCTTCAGGAAGAATCTTGTTAGCGTACGCATTACCTTCGTTAATCAGACGTTCGCGGTCTTGACCTGCCTTCACAGCATCGTCAAATGCGGCCTGAACTTGCTCTGGTGGCTGCACGTTCTGAATCGCTACAGTACTGATCTCGATACCAGTCTTGTACAGCTCAAGAATACTTTGCGCCAACTTCTGCACATCCTGCGCCACTACAGTACGACCCGAGTACAAGATGGAGTCCATAGGTGTGCGGCCCACGACTTCACGCATAGCTGTTTCTGCAGCTTGGCGCACAGAGTCATCAGGTGCAACAGTGTTAAACAAGTAATCAGGCGCACCACCGGGTTGCAATCTGTACTGCACCACGAACTGTACGTCCACAATACTTTCATCCTGGGTCAGCATCAACGACTCAGGCAATACTTTATTGCGGGAGTTGCCACGATAGCCCAATTCAATAGTACGCAATTGCGCTACGTTGACGTCTTGGTGCTCTTCGATGGGGCTAGGCCAGCGCCATTGAAGACCGGGGCCTAAGGTTTTGGTGTACTGACCGAAACGAGTCACTACAGCAACCTGCCCCTCTTCCACGATCATGAAACCGCTGGCCAGCCAGAAGCCAACTGCAGCAATCCCTAGACCTAGGAAAATTTTAGGCGAGCCTTTAGGCATGCGGGGGGCATTACTACCCGAACCACCACTAGGGGGCTGATTGCCACCACGCTGCTTACGACCAAAAACCGAACCCAAGCGGTTATTAAAATCGCGCCATACTTCGTCTAGATCTGGCGGACCTTCTTGGCCGGACTCAGGACGACGAGGAGGTTGATCACCTTTTTTCTCGCCGTTACGTCCCCAACCGGGATCATTCAAGTTGTAAATTCTGGACATTAAACGCATTACTTTCTGAAAGTTGACCTGATTCGGCAATCGCTTCGCGTAAGTAGTCTAGCCCAACCCGCTCAAGGGCGCTGACAAAGACACGCAAAATCTTACCATGTTCATCGCGCTCGATCCTAGGTTCGAAACCTGCTTGATCGATCTTGTTATAGACCAGCACACGAGGTATCTGTGCCGCCCCAATATCTTCCAGTACTTTATGTACTTCGTGTATTTGCTCATCACGCTGAGGACTGGATGCATCCACAACGTGCAAGAGTAAATCGGCATGCACTGTTTCTTCGAGCGTAGCACGGAACGCAGCAATCAATGATGGAGGCAGATCACGAATAAAACCTACCGTGTCTGACACCACCACCTGACCAGTTCCTTCAATCCAAATTTTTCGGGTTGTGGGATCCAGCGTGGCAAAAAGCTGATCGGCTGCATACGCATTAGCGCGCGTCAATGCATTGAAAAGTGTGGATTTACCGGCGTTGGTGTAACCCACCAGCGCAACGGTCAGAGTATTGCTACGCAATCTAGCGCGGCGTTGAGTGGCACGTTGACGCTGCACCTTTTCTAAACGCTCACGCAATTTGCGTACTTTGTCACCAATCATTCGGCGGTCCAGCTCAAGCTGGGATTCACCGGGTCCACGTATACCTATACCCCCTTGTTGACGCTCTAAGTGCGTCCACAGACGGGTTAGACGTGTAGATAAGTGCTGCAGCTGCGCCAGTTCTACCTGCAATTTACCTTCGTGACTTTTAGCTCGTAAGGCAAAAATATCCAGAATCAAGGCCACGCGGTCTACCACGCGACGGTTGAACTGACGTTCCAAGTTACGCTGTTGCGCAGGGCTTAACGGATGGTCGAATAAAATCAGTTCAACCCCATGCACATCGGCTAGCTGTACTGCTTCCTGAACTTTGCCTGAACCTATGAAATAGGCGGCATCAGGCTTGCTACGCTTAGCTACTACTACATCGGCAATAATCGCTCCTGCACCAGTAGCCAGCATGACAAACTCATCGGCATGTGCCTGGTAGTCTGCCTCGCCCATGTCCACACTGATAATCAGCGTCTTCATCGGCTACCCCTAAAATAAATACCCGCCCATCGATAGTGATAAGCGGGTATTGGGAAGATGGCACTACACTTATTCAGCGTCGTCATCCGCTTTCAGAGATACGGGACGAGCAGGAACCACAGTGGAGATTGCATGTTTGTAAACCATCTGGGTCACAGTATTGCGCAGCAATACTACGTACTGGTCAAACGATTCAATTTGCCCCTGCAATTTAATGCCGTTTACCAGGTAGATGGATACAGGAATATGTTCCTTACGCAGGGCGTTTAAAAATGGGTCTTGTAATATTTGCCCTTTATTGCTCATTGGCTAAACTCCAATTGTGTTGTTATTCGGTTGAATCTTGTAAACCTATACTTTACAGGGTTTCACCCTGTTGCGCACCCTACAAACCATAGCATATTAACAAATGCTTACTCTACGAGGCGCTACAGTATAGATGCTAGCTCTTGAGTCAGACGCTTGCACTGCCCCAAAGTTCCCACTGTAATCCTTAAAAACTGCTGAATGCGATCTTGTGAGAAATGTCGCACCAAAATACCGCGTCTTTTTAACTCTTGTTGCAAATGCGCTGCATCGTGCTCGGGATGTGTCGCAAACACGAAGTTAGCTGCTGATGGCAACACAGTAAAACCTAGTGCCTGCAAATCTTTAGTTAACTCATCACGCGCATCCATCACAGCCTTGCGCACTTCATTAAAGTACGCTTGGTCATCAATAGCCGCTTGCGCACCAGCCAAAGCAAGACTATCTAATGGGTACGAGTTAAAGCTGTCTTTAATGCGCTCTAAGCCTGCCACGATTTCTGTGCTGGCCAAGGCGAATCCTACACGCAACCCTGCTAAGGCATAGGCTTTGGACAAGGTCTGCACTACCACCACATTGGGGTACTGTTTAATCAAACCAGACGCGCTTTGCCCACCAAAATCCACATACGCCTCGTCTACCACGACTACAGTATCGGGATTAGCTTTAACGATGCGCTCTATGTCGCCTAACCCCAAGGCCAAGCTAGTAGGCGCATTGGGGTTAGCAAAAATAATAGCGGCCGGCGCAACATCGCGTGGTTTTGTGTAATCCTCCACGCGAATAGAGAAATCGTCGGCCAGAGGCACGATCTCAAACGGCACCTGATAGTAACGACAGTACGTACGATAGAAGCTGTAGCTGATATCAGGCAACAGCAACGGACGCCCGCCGCGCAGGAATAAACCACTGAAAATATGCGCCAGAACCTCGTCCGAACCATTACCAACAAATACATTGCCCATATCCAGATGATGCAGATGCGCAATGCTCTGACGCAAGCCTTTAGCATCGTAACTAGGATACAAACGCAGACTGTCGTTAGCAGCCTGATTAATGGCAGCAATCGCTTTAGGCGATGGCCCATAAGGATGCTCGTTGGTATTCAGCTTGATCAGATTTTCGATAGCAAGCTGCTCGCCTGGCACATAAGGCTGCAAGCTATTAACGTGGTCACTCCAAAAACGGCTCACTTTTTATCCTGCACGTAAGGGTTATGTGATGACTTCAGGTCAATACGCAACGGCGTACCCTGTAAGTCAAATGCTTCACGAAAGCGTCCCTCAAGGTAGCGTCGGTAAGAGTCCGATACGCCTTCCAAACCGCTACCATGAATAACGATCAACGGAGGGTTCTGCCCCCCTTGGTGAGCATAGCGCAGTTTGGGGCGGAAAATACCTTTACGTGGCGGTTGTTGCTGTTCTACCGCTGCATGCAAAACTCGTGTCAATTTTGGCGTAGACAAACGTCGGAATGCTGCACCGTGCGCTTCACGTACCGACTTCATGACTGGACGAATACCCTGCCCTTTCAACGCCGACATCGTATGCATCTTCGCGAAGTTCAGGAAATGCAATTTACGCTCAAATTCACGCTGCACCCACTCACGCTTGTAGCTGTCTAGGTCGTCCCATTTGTTGATACCGATCACCAGCGCCCTACCGGTTTCTTGAATAAAACCAGCGATACTCGCATCTTGATCCGAGATATCCGTTTGCGCATCTAGCATCAACAGCACAACGTTACATGCCTCAATCGCTTGCAAGGTTTTAATCACCGAGAACTTTTCGATGGTTTCAAACACTTTGCCTTTGCGTCGCAAACCGGCTGTATCAATCAAAGTATAAGGTACACCACCATGCTCGAATTCAATTTCGATAGCATCACGTGTAGTACCTGGCATATCGAAGGCAATCACGCGATCTTCGCCCATCAAGCTATTGATGAACGTAGATTTACCTACGTTTGGTCTACCCACAATCGCCAGTTTGATACGATGTTTGATTTCTGTTTCAGGCGCATCTGGATCGAATTCCTCTTCGACCTCTGGTTCCAGCTCAGGCTCAGGCACTTCCGCCAAGGCTGTCTCGATAAGGTCCATAACCCCATCACCATGCGACGCCGAAATCATTCGCGCCTCACCCAGACCCAGCTCAAAGAAATCCGCCACAGCAGCGCTGTGACGCATGCCTTCAGCCTTATTCACCGCCAAAATAACGGGTCTGCCAGAGCGACGCAGCAAATTGGCAATATCGTAATCCAGTCGATTAATACCCTCGCGAGCATCGACCAAGAAAATCACCACATCGGACTCAATAATGGCCTGATGTGTTTGACGTGCCATTTCACGCACCACACCTTCTTTGGCCACAGGCTCAAAACCACCTGTATCCACCACCAAATAAGGACGTGATCCCATTCTGCCCTCGCCATAATGGCGATCGCGCGTCAGCCCTGGGAAATCCGCCACCAACGCCTGGCGGGAACGTGTAAGACGATTAAACAACGTTGACTTACCAACGTTGGCTCGCCCCACCAGCGTCACTACAGGCTTGAAAGCAATCTTGCTCAATTGACACCAACCAATAATAAATTACCGTTGCCGGTTTGCACGACCACACCACGATCGGTACCCACCAACGGAGAAGTAATTGCACCACCACCGACGCTTACGCGTCCTAGGAAGCGCCCATCAGAACGGGACAGCAAATGCACGTAGCCCTCAGAGTCACCTACCACCACTGCCTCAGGCACCACTGCTGGCGCGGACAAGCGACGATTACGTAAACCCTCTTGGCTCCAAATTGCCGTACCATCTGTCATGCTGAACCCACTCAGCACATCATGTCTATTTGCGGCATAAACGAATCTATCGTCTGCCCCTATCCCTACACTAGTAGAGAAATCACGTGACCATACCGGCACACCACCTTTGGACACATCAAAGCACACAATACGGCCTTGGTAGGCTGCAGCACACAATAATGGACCACGAATCAGCGGCAAACCAACGACGTCAATAATACGTTCTAGGTCAGTTGCACCCTTGGATACGGCCACAGTACCTTCCCACTGCACAGCACCTGTACCCAAATCAACCGCCATCACTCGACCATTCGGCATACCGGCAATCAACATGCCGTCTACGATGTCCATCTGGATGCTGGTTTTCAATGCCAAAGCAGGGCCTGGGCGCTGTACGCTCCACATCAGTTCGCCGTTTTTCGCATCAAAAGCTTGCAAACGGTAATCACTACTTCGCACCACAACCACGCCGTAACCTACGGCTGGCGGCACATTTACTTCGCTAGCTGCTTGAGCACGCCACTGCTCCTGACCCTGATCATCCAGAGCAATCACAGTGCCATCATTTGCCGCTACTACTACCAAACGACCATCAGCACCTACGCCAGCACTTAACCGCTTATCTACGTTAGTGCTCCATACCGGTTTGCCTGTCACCACATCAACTTTAGTAACCGCACCTGACGGGGTTGCTGCATAGACGTTCGGGCCCAATACCATTGGCGCAAAGCCATAGCCGCCGCCACTACCAACAGAAGTAGACCAACGTACATTGGCTTGTATTTCAGGTTGGAAATCTGTTAACGGCACAGGATCAAAGCGTGGGTTGCTGCTAGAGCACGCTGTTAGCACGCCTAGGCCCAATACTACCACCATGGCAACTACTGAACGTTTAAACACATGTTTAGGCATTATTGTTGCTCCCCGACTGCGTCAATTTTTAGTTGTATCAATTGCTCAACCGCTTCACCTTTCAGCAAGCCCAACGCCTCTTGCCATGCAGCACGCGCCTCAACCACTTTATCTTGTGCAAACAATATGTCGCCCTTACGGTCAGCATACAAACCGGCAAAGCCAACTGGCGGATTATTCAACTGCGCCAAGGCCGCATCGAAATTCTTTTGTTCCAACAACAAACCTGCCAAGCGCATTCTAGCCACAGCTTTCATTGCAGGATCGGAACCTTGTTGAATCAACCACTCTAATTGCTCACGTGCACCGTCTGCATTGCCACGCTTTTGCATCGCCCATGCTGCGACCAACGCGCCACGACTGGCATAACCCGACTTAGGGAAGTCCGAACGTAATGTTGCACTCGCCGCAACAAGACGCGCATCAGCTTCTTCACCCGTCATGGTGCTTGCAGCCTCTAGCGCTTCGTAATACCCCATGGCTTGCGTATTCTGATGAGTCTGATACCACTGCCAGCCACGCCAGCCCAAGATACCAGCCAACACTACGAAGGCAAGAACTACGCACAATGTACCGTAACGAGTCCACCAGTCTTTAATCGCGTCCAGCTTTTCCTGTTCTTCCAGATCGTAAGCCATGTCGTGTTTATACCTTCGTTGTTAAAACCGTTGCCAATTGATCGAATGCCACGCTTTGTTGCTGCGCTTCTTCATCTTCCAAACGCAACCACTTCACACTTGCCGTGCGAGCAGTTAATTCGTTTTCACCCAGAATAACAGCCACATAGGCGCCGCTTGCATCAGCACGCTTGAACTGCGATTTGAAACCAGAAGAACCGGCATGCACAATCACACGCAAGCCCACATCGCGCAACTGCTCTGCCAATAAGCTGGCTTGACGTTGTGCAGCATCGCCTTGGTGCACCATGTACACATCACATTCGCTTTGTTCTGTTTGGTTAGCCTCTTGCTCACACAGATCAAGCAAGCGCTCCATACCAATAGCAAAACCTACTGCTGGCGCAGGCTTACCACCCAACAAAGGAATCAAGCCGTCGTATCTACCACCGCCACACACAGTGCCTTGAGCACCCAAGCGATCAGTAATCCACTCGAATACTGTCAGGTTGTAGTAATCCAGACCACGTACCAAACGAGGGTTTAATGTGTAGGCGATACCTGCATCATCTAAGCGCTGACATACACCTTGGTAGTGCGCCAACGACTCTTCACCCAAGTAATCAAACAACTTAGGCGCATTGTTAGCCATTTCTTGCATCACTGGATTTTTAGTATCCAGCACACGCAGCGGGTTGCTGTACATGCGTCGTTGCGCTTCTTCGTCCAGAATAGATTTATGCTCTTCCAGATAGCTAATCAATGCCTCACGGTGAGCGGCACGCTCTTCGGCTTGGCCCAAGGAGTTGATTTCCAGACGGATATCTTTCAGCCCCAGAATCTTCCACAAACGATTCAGCATGATGATCAGCTCGGCATCCACATCGGGACCCGGCAAACCTAATGCTTCTACGTCAATTTGGTGAAACTGACGGTAACGACCGCGCTGAGGGCGCTCGTGTCTAAACACTGGCCCCATCGCATACACACGATGCGGACGGTCGTACAACAAATTATGTTCAATACTGGCACGCACCATACCCGCCGTAAATTCAGGGCGCATGGTGAGCAAATCGCCATTTAACGAGTCGGTAAAGGAATACATTTCCTTTTCTACGATATCGGTTACTTCGCCAATACCACGACTAAACAGCTGCGTATGCTCCAGTACAGGAGTACGCATATTGCGGTAGCCATAACTGGCCAACCACTGGCGTACGGTTTCTTCTAGCTGTTCCCATTGCCAACTGGTATCGGGAAGAATGTCTTTCATACCTGTTAAGGCACGAAGCTTTTGAAACGACTGCGTCATAACTCTACTTTTTTGTATTGAACCCGCACAGTATTATTGCTGCGCTTGTTTATTACCATAGCGACGCTGAACGTAGTCCAGCACAATGCCTTGAAACTCTTTGGCAATAGTGTCGCCCTTCAATGTCACTACTCGTTCACCATCCAGATACACAGGCGCTGAAGGAACCTCTCCTGTACCTGGCAAGCTAATGCCTATATCAGCATGGCGACTTTCACCTGGTCCGTTGACCACGCACCCCATAACCGCCACATTCATGCTTTCTACGCCTGGGTACTGCTGGCGCCAAACTGGCATTTGCTCACGCAAGAAGCGCTGAATGTCATCGGCCAACTCTTGGAATACCGTACTACTCGTACGACCACAGCCAGGACAGGCCACAACCATAGGAGCAAAAGCTCTCAGCCCCATGGTTTGTAGAATTTCTTGTGCTACCACCACTTCACGACTACGGTCACCACCCGGCTCAGGTGTCAACGAAATACGTATGGTATCGCCTATACCTTGCTGTAACAATACCGATAATGCCGCTGTAGAAGCCACAATACCTTTGCTACCCATACCTGCTTCAGTCAACCCTAAATGCAGCGGGTAATCACAGCGCTGAGACAAATCTTTATAGACCGTAATCAAATCTTGTACGTGACTAACTTTGCAGGACAGCACGATTGCATTCGGTGACAGGCCTAACTCTTCTGCCCTACGCGCATTACTGATCGCGGAAATCACCAACGCATCACGCATCACGGCTTGTGCCTCCCATGGCGTAGATTGACGATTGTTATCATCCATCATCCTTGCCATGAGGTCATGGTCTAGACTGCCCCAATTCACACCGATACGCACAGGTTTTTCGTAACGGCACGCAACTTCAATCATGCGCGCAAAGTTATCATCCCTACGCTTACCACCACCCATATTGCCCGGGTTAATGCGGTATTTAGAGAGCGCTTGAGCACACTCTGGGTAATCAGTAAGCAGCTTATGACCATTAAAGTGGAAGTCACCCACTAGCGGTACATTCATCCCCATACGATCTAGCTGCTCACGGATAGCAGGCACTTCACGCGCAGCTTCTGGTGAGTTCACTGTAATACGCACCATCTCGGAACCGGCCAACGCCAGCTCTTTAACTTGTATGGCGGTTTCAATCGCACGGGCGGTATCCGTATTGGTCATGGACTGCACCACAACTGGCGCACCACCACCAATCACCACCTGCTTATCGTTCCACGTAACAGGTACTGCACGAGTTTGACGTCTACTCTGTGCACCTACAGCCAATGGGGCTTGATGCGCAAAAGGGGTAACGGCAGAGGTCATTTTTTCAGTTCTTTCAACCAGTCAAAAAACAGCCAGGAATCAGGAATCCAACCCCGGTCCAACGCATAAAAAGCAGCCACAAAGAGCAACAACGCAATAATTAGGCCCCAGCCCCATGCACGTTGGCGTGGCTCTTCGGCATACAAAGGCGTATCCGCCCCAGCCCACGAACCTTTGATCTTGCGAGGTACAGGGGGTCTAGGTGCTGTGCCAGCCTGTTTATCTAAAACTGCCAGCACGGCATGCTCATCTACTTTTAAGTAGCGAGCGTAATTGCGCACCATACCGCGCAAGGCCGCTGCCTTAGGTAACTGATCGAACTGCGCTTGTTCCAACAAACACAACTGTGCTTCGGAATACTTCAGTCGTCGCGATACATCACTCACGGACAACCCACGCTGCTCACGCAATTGCTGCAACATGACACCCACATCCGTAAGCTCAGGTGCAGCCGGCGCAGCGGCTTCGGCATTCAACGACGAATCGTACGTCATCAGACTCATTAAGGCTCCTGCTTGAGTAAGATCTGCGCGCGCTGCGGCATACGCTGGTCAATGCGCGTGCGATCTCGAATATCACCGGCCAACTGGCCACAGGCAGCATCAATATCATCGCCACGGGTCTTGCGCACAGTCGTTACCACACCCCCTTCCATCAAACGCTGTGCGAATTCACGCACGCGCGCATGTGAGGAGCGCTTTAACCCAGACTGCGGGAAAGGATTAAATGGAATCAAATTGAACTTGCACTTCACTTCGCGAGAGATAGCCAACAACTGATCGGCATGCTCATCCAGATCATTAATCCCATCTAGCATGATGTACTCAAACGTGATGAAGTCACGCGGAGCACGCTCAAGGTAGCGATTACATGCTGCCAACAATTCTTTAAGCGGATATTTCTTGTTCAACGGAACCAAACGGTCCCGCAGTGCGTCGTTGGGCGCATGTAAAGACACCGCCAAGGCTACTGGACACTCTTGTGCCAGTTTATCCATGAACGGCACTACGCCCGATGTGGACACCGTGACACGGCGGCGTGACAAGCCATAGGCGTTATCATCCAACATCAATTGCAACGCAATCAGCACTTGGCTGTAATTCAGCAAAGGCTCACCCATACCCATCATCACCACATTACTGATGACGCGATCTGGCGGTGTAGCACCACCTTCGATACGAGCGTTTTCTAAATCTTGCATCACGGCACGTCTAGCGTGCCATAACTGCCCGATAATTTCCGCAGCGGTAAGATTGCGGTTAAAACCCTGATATCCCGTGGAGCAAAACGGACACGCCACCGTACAACCAGCTTGACTGGAAATACACAAGGTACCGCGATCGTCTTCGGGAATAAACACCGTTTCCACGGAGTTATTTTGCCCCACATCAAATAGCCACTTACGTGTGCCATCCGCAGAGCGTTGCTCATGCACGACCTCAGAGGCCTGAATGATGCAATGCTCTGCCAACTGCTGACGAAAGTCCCGTGCCAGGTCCGTCATTTGTTCGAAGTCACTCACGCCACGCTGATGTATCCAGCGCTGTAACTGCCGTGCACGGAAAGGTTTCCCTCCCCATTCAGCCACGAGGTTGCTTAGCTGCTCGGGCGAGTGCCCCAGCAGATTGATAGGTGTAACGACTTCAGACATAGGACCCGACACGATTCTTTCAAGACTCAGCAATTAGCGGCTGAAAACCTGGCTTGCAGGGAAGAAATAAGCAATTTCAACTGCAGCTGTTTCTGGGGCATCAGAGCCGTGAACAGCATTAGCATCGATGCTTTCTGCGAAGTCAGCACGGATTGTGCCAGCAGCAGCTTCTTTAGGGTTAGTAGCACCCATCAATTCACGGTTTTTCAGGATTGCGCCTTCGCCTTCCAGCACTTGTACGAATACAGGGCCAGAGATCATGAACTCAACCAGGTCGTTGAAGAAAGGACGTGCTTTGTGAACAGCGTAGAAACCTTCAGCTTCAGCGCGGGACAAGTGAGCCATGCGAGCAGCTACAACTTTCAGGCCAGCGTTTTCAAAGCGGGATACGATTTGACCTACTACGTTTTTTGCAACGGCGTCAGGTTTGATGATAGACAGAGTGCGTTCAATAGCCATGTAAAATTCCAAATAATCAAAAATCCAGCCATTTCCCTAGAGAAAGGAAAACAGCCATTTAAATCAAAGCGTTGTTTTTTTCAATAAAAACAATCACTTTTAATGCTTTTACGGCAACCAGACATTTTAGCATGCCCACGAAGCAGCGCAGCATCATAAAATAACTGCTTCAGCATCCGATTCTTAGGCACTTGTCTGCGTTACATTCATACAACGACAAGCCGCAAAATTTTCGTATAGACAATGACAAACGCATCTACAACTAGCAATACCGATCAATTAGCCAAAAGTTTTGAGCCCAGCGACATCGAATCTCGCTGGTACGCCCGTTGGGAAAAAAGTGGTTTTTTCTCCGGTGGTCAGCACGTAGCCCCTGCAGTCGGGCACCAAAGCGAAGCCTTTGTCATCCAGTCTCCCCCACCTAACGTCACTGGTACGCTACACATGGGGCACGCGTTCAACCAAACCATCATGGATGGATTGACGCGCTACCACCGCATGCGCGGCGATGACACCGCTTTTATTCCCGGCACTGACCACGCTGGTATCGCCACACAAATCGTGGTGGAACGCCAACTGGACGCCCAAAAAATCTCCAGACATGACCTAGGCCGCGAAAATTTCGTAGAAAAAGTCTGGGAATGGAAAGAAAAATCCGGTAATGCCATTACCCAGCAGTTCCGTCGCTTAGGCGCATCATGTGACTGGGGTCGTGAATATTTCACCATGGACTCCAACATGTCTCGTGGTGTGGCCGAAGTATTTGTTCGTTTGTACGAACAAGGCCTGATCTACCGTGGCAAACGTTTAGTGAACTGGGACCCTGTATTGGGCACCGCCGTATCCGACCTAGAAGTAGTGAGCGAGGAAGAAGATGGCCATATGTGGGGAATTCGCTACCCACTGAGCACACCTTCTGGTGACCTGACTCACTTGGTAGTTGCCACTACCCGTCCAGAAACCATGCTGGGCGATGTGGCGGTGATGGTTCACCCCGAAGACGAGCGCTACAAACACCTGATTGGTCAAACCGTCACATTGCCGTTGGTGGGTAGAGAAATCCCCATCATCGCTGATGACTACGTAGACATGGAATTCGGTACAGGCGTTGTAAAAGTCACGCCAGCACATGACTTCAATGACTACGCTGTAGGCCAACGCCACGGCTTGGAACTGATCAACATCCTGACACTGGATGCCAAGGTCAACGAAAACGCTCCCGAAGCTTACCAAGGCTTGGACCGTTTCGTTGCGCGCGAAAAAGTTGTGTACGACTTGGACAGCATGGGTTTGCTGCAACAAGTTAAACCTCACAAACTGATGGTGCCACGCGGTGACCGTACTAACACCGTAATTGAACCCATGCTGACAGACCAATGGTTTGTTGCCATGAGCAAAGCCGCACCTGCCGACAGCTTGCATCCCGGCAAAAGCATTACCGATGTTGCACTGGAAGTAGTTGCCGATGGCCGCATTAAGTTCTACCCAGAAAACTGGACTACCACCTACAACCAGTGGCTAAACAACATCCAAGACTGGTGTATTTCTCGCCAATTGTGGTGGGGTCACCAAATTCCAGCGTGGTACAGCGAAGATGGCCAAATTATCGTTGCTCGCAGCGAAGAAGAAGCCAAAGCCAAAGCAGAAGCCGCTGGCATCCAAGGCCCACTGCGCCGTGATGAAGACGTACTGGACACCTGGTTCTCTTCCGCATTGGTACCGTTCACTGATCTAGGCTGGCCAGAACAAACACCGGATTTGGCAAAATACCTGCCATCCAGCGTACTAGTGACAGGCTTCGATATTATTTTCTTCTGGGTTGCTCGTATGGTCATGATGACCATGCACATGACCGGCCAAGTACCTTTCCACTCGGTATATGTACACGGCTTAGTATGTGACATGGAAGGCAAGAAGATGAGTAAGTCCAAGGGCAATACCATTGACCCCGTAGACATCATCGACGGCATTGATCTGGATAGTCTGATTGGTAAACGCACCACTGGCTTGATGAACCCACGCCAAGCTCAAAGCATCGAAAAACGTACCCGCAAAGACTACCCTGACGGCTTCCCTGCCTACGGTACTGATGCGCTGCGTTTTACGATGGCCGCTTACGCCACACTGGGCCGTAACATCAACTTTGACCTGAAACGCTGCGAAGGCTACCGCAACTTCTGCAACAAGCTGTGGAACGCCACACGCTTTGTGCTGATGAACACCGAAGGGCATGTACTAAATGGCGCTGAAGTTGCTGAGTTTTCTACAGCCGATCGTTGGATCAGCAGCCTGCTACAACGTCTGCACAGCAACGTAGAGCGCGGCTTTAGTGAATACCGTTTCGATAACGTTGCCAATTCTCTGTACCACTTTGTGTGGGATGAATACTGCGACTGGTACTTGGAACTGGCTAAAGTACAAATTCAGCAAGGCACCCCAGCACAGCAACTGGGCACACGCCGCACGCTGATTCACGTACTAGAGTCCATACTGCGTCTGATTCACCCCATCATGCCTTTTATCACAGAAGAACTGTGGCAGAAAGTAGCAGAAGTTGCTGGTGTACGCCAAGCCGGTGACGACAGCACCATCGCACTGCAACCCTACCCTGTGGCCGACCAGAACTTGGTGGATGAGGCTGCCGAACAAGCCATTACTGAACTGAAAGCTCAAGTAGATGCTATCCGTGCCCTGCGCGGTGAAATGAATCTATCACCCGCCGAACGTGTGCCACTATTGGCACAAGGTGACGCCGCTGTGTTAGAACACAACACCCCGTACCTACAGGCTTTGGCCAAACTGGAAAAAGTGGAAATCCACGCTACATTACCAGACTTGGGTGCACCAGTTCAGGTCGTAGGCACCACACAGTTGATGCTGCACGTTGAAATTGACGTTGCTGCTGAAACAGCGCGCTTGACCAAAGAGCTAGACCGCTTGAACGGTGAAATCACCAAAGCGCAAAGTAAATTGGGCAATGCCAGTTTTGTAGAGCGCGCTCCTGCCGCTGTGGTAGAACAAGAGCGTGAACGCCTGAACCAGTTCAGCGAAACACAAGCGAAGATCCAAGCTCAGTTGGCGCGTTTGAAAGGCTAATCTAGCCCTCTCACTCATACGCTTACTTGGCCACAAAAAACTCCCTTGGTTGTCATGACCAAGGGAGTTTTTCTTTATCGCCAACACAAGGAGCAACCTTCCCATTTAGCGTTCTTATATATGAGCACCACCCGAAATAACCCAAAAACCATACCGCTTACTTATAGGAGCGATAGATCACACCCTCAAGGCTATCGTCCGCATACGCACTAACATTAGTTAAATGGCCATCATATGGCCCAAGCTTAGTAATCTGTAGCCCATTTTTAAACACTATCTGCAAACCGTGCTCCACTTCCCAGTCACAGCCGCACTCCACCGATACATAGATGGCGTTATCGCCACGATCATCACGCGAAACCATAGGCTCAGACCCAAACCACACGCGCTGCCACAGCTCTTCCGCCGTAGCGATAGGCTCATTACCCTCTTTGAGCCAATACTCCTCATAATCTTTGTAGTAGCGAAAAAGCGCCTCATCCGCTTCGCGTAGTACATCAGGGCTTGCTGCAAGGAAATTGGCTATAGCTGCATGAAAATCCTCTTTGCACTCATCCTCATCGTAGCCTTCAAGCACAACCTCGCACTCACCACCACCCAGCACAGCAACCACTACCGGATCACTGAAATACCAGCCAGTATCCTCATCCTTTTCCACCGCACCTAGACCCGGAATATCCATTATCACCATCCATTAGCAATAAACACCCAACACACCACAAATCCAGCCCTAGCAAACCATGTGTAGCCCAGAGTTTGGAGAGTGATTAAGCCGTAAAATACAGGTGATGAGTGCCCACTTTTTTGCCAGCACAGGAATATCCGCAGACTCTTTCGCCACCAATACCTGCACCAAGCGCGCTGGAAGCTCAAACACCTCTAAATCCTCCACCTCGTTCATAGGCAGGATTTTATGCAAATCGAAATTCAGTAGTAATGCGTTAGATTCTAAGCAAAAACAAGCTAGAGCCAGTATAAAAGCACGTATCAGGCGGAGTATGACGTTGCAACTACCACTTTCCAACGACTGTAAGCCCCTTGCAAGCAGGTAGCGCAGTTACATAAGAGTGTGAAGCAAACCTATCAGAATCTGCAGATGCGCGATGGATACAACACCAGCACAAAAGCCAGCACTCAACCCTCAAATGGAGGCACAGCCCCCAACGTCGCCAAAAACGCCAAATCCTTCTTGGTAAGCGCTCCATTCTTCCACGCTGCAATCAACAAATCCGGACGGTTCTGTAAACTCAAGCGTAAGGACTGCTCTCTGCGCCATTGCTCTATGTGTTTATGATTACCTGAAAGCAATACATCAGGAACAGCCACACCCTCATAATTTTCAGGGCGCGTGTAATGCGGGCTATCTAGCAAGCCATCCAAGGAAGGATGGAAAGAGTCTTGCATTGCCGACTGCTCATCATTTAGCACACCGGGCAGCAGTCGCACCACGCTATCCATCATGACAGCCGCCGCCAACTCACCACCGGACAATACAAAGTCGCCAAGGGAGTATTGGTGCGTGACGCACTTATCAATGAAGCGCTGATCTATACCCTCGTAGCGGCCACACACAAAGATGGCCCCCTGCCCTGCATCAGCGATTTCTTGCGCATGGCGCTGTTGAAATACCTCTCCGATGGGGCTAAGTAAGATCACGGGAGCGGGTTGTAGCTCACCCTGCTCGTGGCGTGCCGTATGCACGCCCGCAAGCGCCGCCTCTAATGGCGCAGCCATCATCACCATACCGGGACCGCCGCCATAGGGGCGATCATCCACCGTACGGTGTGTGTCGCACGTAAAGTCGCGAGGATTCCATGTATGCAACTGCCACGCCCCTTTTTTATGGGCGCGCCCATTCACACCACTATCTAATAGCGATGTAAACATTTCTGGGAATATGGTCAGTACATCAAAGCGCATGTTTATCCCTAACGGGCCAGACAGTCAGAGCACCTGCCACCAGCAGGTTTAGAACCCAACTGGCCAGTTGCTATCTAACCGCTTCGCGGCCAAGTCAACTGTATGCACACACTCTTTGACAAAAGGTACCAGAATAGTCTGTCGCTTTCCTTTGGTAGAAAGCACAGGTGTAAAGTGTTGAGCATCATCCACGTTGCCCTGCTCGACCTCCAGCACTGCATGAGCACCGTTATCTAGCACTTGCGCCACACGACCCAAAAAGGCAGATTGACCAGCCTCATCTTCGCCGTATAGCAGGCAATCTATAAGATCTACCCAATAGAATTCTTCTTCGTCGGCAGCGGGGAAATCAGCACGTGACACCCATACCGTATGAGCTTTGAGCGGCTCTGATTGATTACGGTCATCGAAGCCTTTAAAAAGCGCGACCACCGTACCGCTATGCCATTTTGCTTGCTGCACCGTAAAAGGCATATAGGACGCAGAAACGCCTGCGCCTCCGCCGTGAGCAGGAGAAACAGGCGTTTTCAGCCACCACCGTTTTGCGGTAAGCAAGGTATCGCCATCCACAGCATAAGGTTGGATTTTCACCCAGCCTCGCACGCCATAAGCAGATACTACTCGACCCAGCTCAACTAGATCATCAGGAATAACTGACATTGCGTAGGCTTCAGACGATACCAGCGACAGTTTGATTAAACTGCGCTGCTAACGGTTTTAGCGTATTCTTTAACCAGACGGCTAACGGAAGGCGACAATTGCGCACCGTTTGTTGTCCAGTATTCGATACGATCCAATTGCAGGCGCAGGTTTTCCTGACCTTCACCACCGACGGGGTTGTAGAAGCCCAGACGCTCAATAAAGCGGCCGTCGCGGCGATCGCTACGATTGGCGGCTACTACGGTATAAAACGGACGCTTTTTGGAGCCACCACGGGCCAAGCGAATTACCACCATTGATAATTCCTTTTTCTGTTAGTAAAAGTGTAAAACAAAAGAGTTTATCATCATACGGACCCAAACGATACGTTTGGCCGCAAAAAACAATTATAAACCCAACCAAAAACAACATCCAGCGCTTTGTGATCAGCGCCGCTGTAAATAATGCACCAACGTCTCCCCGACTTCCTCTTGTTTAAGCAGCAGGTTGCCGGTTTGTGTTGCAAATGCCTGGAAATCTGTCAGTGCATGGGTATCCGTAGTGATGACTTTCAACACGTCACCACTTTGAATTTGTGCTAACGCCTTTTTTGCCCGCAAAATAGGCAGCGGGCATTTCAGGCCAGAAGCATCCACCTCTAGGGCGACGCTTCCTATTTCCTGACTACTCATAGCTTGGCTTCCACCCAGGCTTGCACGGAAGCCAGGGCTTGCGGCAAGGCAGCTATATCAGAACCACCGCCCATTGCCATATCAGGACGACCACCACCTTTACCACCTACTTGTTGGGCGATATGACCAACCACATCACCAGCTTTCACGGTAGCGCTCAGCGCTTTCGTTACACCGGCAACCAAGCTGATCTTGCCATCTTCGCTGGTGCTTAATACCACCACAGCAGATTGCAGCTTGTCTTTCAGTTGATCAACCAAGTTACGTAGTGATTTAGCCTCAACACCCGGAAGATCAGCTACCAGCAGTTTTACACCGCCAGCCAACTCTACCGCTTGCTGCACCAGATCCTGACCAGCAGAGCTAGCCAATTTATCTTTCAACTGATCACGCTCACGTTCTACATCTTTAAGCTGAGATTGCAGCGATGTAATACGTGTAGTGACCTCTTCTGGTGTGGTACGCAATGCAGCAGAAGCTTGGCTTAACAAACCATTCACACCTTGCACCCACGCCAATGAATTCAAACCAGTGATAGCTTCAACACGGCGCACGCCGGCTGCCACACCACTTTCAGAAACGATTTTGAACAAACCGATGTCGCCTGTGCGGGATACGTGTGTACCGCCGCACAACTCTCGTGAGAAGCCGATGTCTAATACACGCACTTCGTCGCCGTATTTTTCACCGAACAGCGCCATAGCACCACCTTCAACGGCTTCATCAAAGGCCATCAATTGCGCAGCAACTGGGCTATTTTGCAAAACCTCACGATTCACGATAGCTTCGACCGCAGCGATTTGTTCTGCTGTCATCGCGGCATCGTGTGCGAAGTCAAAACGAGTTTTCTGTGCATCTACCAGCGAACCACGCTGCTGCACATGACCACCCAACACTTCGCGCAGGGCTTTGTGCATCAGGTGAGTAGCCGAGTGATTGCGGATCGTTGCTTCGCGTTTCGCTACATCCACTTGCGCATGTAAGCTATTACCCACACGCAACTCACCACTTTCCAGCACACCTTGGTGACCGAAAACTTGGGATTGAATTTTCTGTGTATCGTGTACGACGAAGTGGCTTTCAGCGTTGTGCAACACACCTGTATCGCCAACCTGACCACCGGACTCAGCGTAAAACGGTGTGGTATCCAATACCACTACTGCCTGCTGACCCGCTTTCACGGACTCAACCGACAAACCATCTACGTACAACGCCAAAACCTTAGCTTGGGTTTGCAGGTGGTCGTAGCCCTCAAACTGAGTCGCTGCACCATCATAGACCAGCTCGGCGGCGGCTTTGAATTTACCGGCCGCACGCGCTTGCTCGCGCTGACGCTGCATAGCAACTTCAAAACCTTCTTGGTCTACTTCTACTTCGCGTTCGCGACAAATATCAGCAGTAAGGTCTACAGGGAAACCATAAGTATCGTACAGCGTGAACAAGGTTTGTCCATCCAAGACTTTGCTATCGCCCAACTGCTGCAACGCACCTTCCAGAATTTTCAGACCGTGTTCCAGTGTTTCACCAAAACGCTCTTCCTCTTGCTTCAGCACTTGCTCTATACGCGCCTGCTGAGCAACCAGTTCAGGATAAGCCACGCCCATTTGCGCAACTAAATCGCCCACCAGTTTATGGAAGAAAGGACGTGTTTGACCCAGTTTATGGCCATGACGCAAAGCGCGGCGAATAATACGACGCAGTACATAACCACGACCTTCGTTGCCAGGGATCACGCCATCCACAATCAGGAAACTGCAGGCACGAATGTGGTCAGCAATCACTTTCAGTGAGTTGTTGCCTAAATCTGCACACCCAGTTTCACGGGAAGCGCCTGCAATCAGTGCTTGAAACAGATCAATGTCGTAGTTTGAGTGTACGTGCTGCAATACAGCCGCAATACGCTCCAAACCCATACCTGTATCTACACAAGGGCTAGGCAGTGGATGCATCACGCCATCAGCGGAGCGATCAAACTGCATGAACACCAAGTTCCACACTTCGATATAGCGATCACCGTCTTCTTCTGGGGACCCTGGAGGGCCACCCCATACCTCTGGACCGTGATCAAAGAAAATTTCTGAACAGGGACCACATGGACCCGTATCAGCCATTTGCCAGAAGTTATCTGACGCGTAGCGTGCACCTTTGTTATCACCAATACGAATAATACGTTCGGCAGGCACACCTACTTCATTTTGCCAAATACCATAGGCTTCATCGTCCTCGTGGTACACCGTGACCCACAGTTTTTCAGCAGGCAAGCCGTAGACGGATGTCAGCAATTCCCATGCGTTCAGGATTGCATCGCGCTTGAAGTAGTCACCGAAGCTGAAGTTACCCAACATTTCAAAGAATGTGTGGTGACGAGCGGTATAGCCTACGTTTTCCAAGTCATTATGTTTGCCACCTGCGCGCACGCAGCGCTGCGAGGAGACTGCACGCTTATAAGGCCGCGTTTCCTTACCGGTAAATACGTCCTTGAACTGAACCATACCTGCGTTCGTAAACAGCAGTGTTGGGTCATTTCCAGGGACCAGTGAGGAAGACGGCACGACCTGATGGCCCCGCCCCTCAAAAAATGAGAGAAACTTCTGGCGAATTTCGGATGTCTTCATTGATCGCTACAAAAAAATACAGTTAACCACTCATTATAAGTAAGAGGACGCACTACGCCTAACAAATGCGGGAAAGATGTGGGGTTCTCACCGCAAAGCGGCGCTCACAAAACACCGTGAGCGCCGCCATTAATATACCGCTAACCCGTATTAACGTTGGGCTTTATAAGGATGTGTTTGCACCCAATGACGAGCAATATCTTCGCGTGTTGCCACCCACACGCGATCATGTTTTTGCACGTGATCCAAGAAACGCTGCAAACCACGGAAGCGTGATGGACGGCCAATCAATCGGCAATGCAAGCCTATAGACAGCATTTTTGGTGTCTCTTCGCCTTCTTCGTACAGCACATCAAAGGCATCACGTAAGAAATGGAAGAAATCATCACCGGTATTAAAACCCTGCGGCGTTGCAAAGCGCATATCGTTGGTGTCTAAGGTGTACGGCACAATCAGCTGAGGATGAATACTGCCGTCTTGCAAACGCACTTCGTCCCAGAAGGGCAAATCATCGCCATAGTTGTCGGAGTCGTACAGGAACTGACCTTCCTCCGCTACCAAACGACGGGTGTTAGGGCTATCACGTCCGGTATACCAGCCCGCTGGGTGTTTACCAGTGAGCTGAGTGATGATCTCCACACAACGCTGCATGTGCTCGCGTTCTAGTGCTTCAGGTTTGTCTTGGTAGTGAATCCAACGGTAGCCATGACACGCGATCTCATGACCTGCATCCACAAAGGCTTGCGCCACTTCTGGGTGTCGCTCCAACGCCATACCCACGCCAAAAATAGTCATGGGCATGCCACGACGCTCAAACTCTTTTAGAATACGCCATACCCCAGCGCGGGAGCCATACTCGTAAATGGACTCCATCGATTTGTGACGATCAGGGTAAGCTGCCGCCCCCACAATTTCCGACAAAAACTGCTCAGAAGCTGGGTCTCCGTGCAACACGCAGTTTTCGCCCCCCTCCTCGTAATTCAGCACAAATTGCACCGCAATACGCGCCTTACCTGGCCAGTTAGCATGAGGCACATCGCGCCCATAGCCGCGTAAATCACGAGGGTATTCGGAAGTTATGGTCATTTATTGTCTCCAAGTTTTATAAACGTGTAGCACCAAATGCCTGCCAAGGATCCTGCTTGGCCGGTGCCTGTTCTTCATTCATGCGCTGTTCGCATGCCAATAAGTGATGCTGCATAGCATGCAGCGCCCCATCTCGATCGCGCTGACACAGCAGGTTTAAAATCTCTTCATGCTCAAAAAAGGAGCATGCTTGCTCGCCCGGTTTGTCGTGATACGCAATGATCAACGATGTTCTTGCGCACAACATATGCATCAATTCTGTCAGCACGCCATTGCCCAACAAACGCGCCATCTCCACGTGAAAAGCATTAGATAGCCGTATCCAGCTAATACGCTGCCCGGCGTTATACGACGACTGTTCTCGCTGCACCATCTCATACAGCCCTTGCAACCTTTGCTCCAAATCGGGAAAGCGCAATAGCTTATCGATAATCAAGCACTCCATATCCCTACGCAGCTCAAACACTTCGCGCGTTTCTTTGGGATCTGGCTGCCACACAAATGCACCCCTATTGGTTTCCAAGCTGACAATCTTGTCGTGCGCCAGCTCAGCCAAGACAGCACGGATCACCGTACGGGAGCAAGAGAAAATCTCACACAGCTTCGCCTCGGTTAATTTCGTACCAGGCAACAAGCGTCTATCCATCACTGCATCGAAAATTTCATTGTAGATACGGCCCGTCTCTGACTCATGGCGCTTGCCGCCCAAAAGTGAAGAGGCCGAAGGTGCTTCAACATCCACTGCGGGAATAGAAGGGGCGGATGACAACTGAAGCATAAAATTTCCTAGTGATTGACCTTGACAATTATTAGAGATGCTTTCAAAATCGTCAACATAAATTGTCGACAATTTATTTTCATGGGGCGGAACCCAGCGCACTGATCCTTGCACCGCTTGCCCCACGGCCGGTTTCCCAAACTGGGCTCGCTGGACTTATATTTTTCTTATATAGAATCCAAAAAAACCGGAGACACCAATGGGAAAGCTATCTACCCACGTTCTGGACACCATGAATGGCTGTCCTGCGCAACACGTCAACATTGACCTGTACCGTCACGAAAACGGCACACGCTCTCTGATCAAGAGTGTGAAAACCAACGCTGACGGGCGCTGTGGCGAACCTCTTTTGCAGGATCAAGAGGTAGCGAAAGGCCAATATGAACTGGTCTTTCACGCAGGAGACTACTTTGCTGCGCGCGGCGTAGCCCTTCCATCCCCCCGTTTCGTAGACCAAGTATCCATTCACTTTGGTATCGCTGAAGAAGGCGGTAGCTACCACGTACCACTGGTCGTGACCCCTTGGTCATGGTCCACCTACCGTGGCAGCTAATCCATACCTGCTCTGATATTCAGTAAGCGACTAACAAAGAGAGGTTTACATGGAAGCGTATTTGCTAGATTTCGCCAACCTATTATTACGTTGGCTGCACGTTATTGCTGCAGTAGCTTGGATTGGTGAGTCCATCTACTTTGTGATGTTGGACAACGGTCTGCGTCCACCTAAAAGTGAAACCGCTAAGAAAAGCGGTGTATTTGGAGAAATGTGGGCCGTACACGGTGGCGGTTTCTACCACAGCCAGAAATACCTAACCAGCCCAGCAGAACTACCTTCTGACCTACACTGGTCATTCTGGAAGTCATACACCACATGGTTGTCTGGCTTTGCCCTATTCGCCCTCCTGTACCTGACCAAGCCTACGTTCTACCTGGTGAACCCATCCAGTCCGTGGGAATGGGCTGCTAACTTGAGCGGTACAGAAGTGAATATTGTGGCGATCCTGTTCCTGATTGCTGGCTGGGTCGTCTACAACGAACTGTGCAAGCGCATCAGTCCCAACATGGAACGTGATGGCCTATTAAGTGTTGCCGTTGCCATCATGATGGTAGTGGTTGCGTACTTGAGCACACATATTTTCTCTGGTCGTGCCGCCTTCCTTATTACGGGTGCTGTGATGGCCACCAGCATGTCTGCCAACGTGTTCTTCTGGATTATTCCCGGACAACGTCGCATGGTAGCAGCGCTCAAAGCCGGTCAAACCCCTAATCCACTAGATGGCAAGCGTGGCAAACAGCGTTCGGTGCACAACACCTACTTCACGCTGCCTGTGCTGCTGCTCATGCTGAGCAACCACTACTCCTTCACGTACAACAACGAGTACGCATGGATCATCATGACCCTGTTCATTTTTGCAGGCGCTCTGATCCGTCAGTATTTTGTGTTGATGCACGCTGGCCATAATAAACCTATGTACCCCATCGCTGGTGTATTGCTTATCTTGGTGATTGTGTGGATTGGTGCTCCTAAATCCCAACCAGCTACTGAAGTGAGCAGCGCAGAAGAAAGCATCACCATTGCTCAAGTCCAAAACATCATGGAAGCACGCTGTATCCAGTGTCACGCTGCCACCCCAGACAAACAGTTTGGTTTTGCCGCACCACCATTGGGTATGCAAATGGACAGCGAAGCACAGACCCTTTTGCATGCGGCCGATATTAAGAAAGTGGTATCCAACCAATACATGCCTTTGGGCAACCTGACGCAAATGACACCCGAAGAGCGTGATCTTATCGCTCGCTGGGATGCTCAGAACACCCACTAAGTTTTACTCGTTTCACCGTCCCTTTGACCAGCCCACCTCCTTTTGGAGTGGGCTGTTTTTTTATGCTTTTCTGGCACAATACGGCTGCTCTTTTATCTACGCACTTACCCTAGATTGCGTATAGCACCATGTTTTTATGCGCTGACACTAAACTCCATAGCTTGTAAGCGCTTGATATGACTCATAGAATGATAAAAAACAAAAAGCAGTTTATGGAGACTTTAGGCACCATACCGGTAGCCGCCGAACAGGAGGAGTTCATGGTGAATATCAGCCATTGCACCACCAATGAAGCACCTCAGAGCCGCAAGCGCTACTGGGAAAAAATCGTCACGGAAACCTATTTTCCTTTAGCGCTCACGTTTAAAGCCGAATCACGCTTTTCAGGTGCGCTGAACTCTTGGGATCTGGGGCCTATCTCTCTGTCCAAGCTGGAATCTGATGGTGTGATGTATCAACGTAATAGCCACCACTTGGAACAAGCTGAAAGCGAGGAAAGCTATCTAATCACTATCCCCGATCACGACAGCATCGATTTCAGCCAAAGCGGTAGAGAGGTAGGCTGCAATCCTGGCGGCTTTATCTTACAGCGCAGCCACCTGCCCTACCAATTTAGCTATACCCACCCCAACCGCCTCTGGGTCATGAAGATTCCCGCCCCCTTATTACGCTCCAAGGTAGGTCTACCCGAGCGATTAGTGTCTCTTGCTTTTGATGCAAACCAAGGTGCCGGTGAGCTGATGACAGAAATGGTACGTATGGTGTCCACCCGACTTGACCATATGGATCAAGCTGCACGCCACACCATAGGCAGTCACTTGGTGGACTTACTGGCCTTGGCCGTACTGGATCATTCCCCCATGCAATCTGGGCTTACCTCAGTGCAAACCGCCCACTTATACCGCGCCGAAAAATACATACGCGACCACATACAACAGCCCTTACGCCCTCAAGACATTGCCAGTGCCTGTGGTATTTCACTGCGCTACCTGCACATGCTTTTCCAAATGCGAGGCCAATCGGTCAGCAATTGGGTGCAAGAGCAACGTTTACTGTTTAGCGACAACTCATTGCAGCAACATGCTCACACCAAGAGCATTGCCGAAATTGCCTATGAATGGGGGTTTAGTAGCCCTGCTGCCTTTAGTCAACTTTATAAAAACCACTTTGGCTTATCGCCCAGCGAAGCACGTAGCCAATACCGTGCCCGCCTCAATCAGCACCAAGATCACCACTTTCTGGTAGACAGTTAAACGCTGAACTACCCACCTCGGTAGGTAGCCGCTGCCTCTACAGGCAGTATCCAGCATCAAGCTGCCTACACACCCTAACGAATTTTTTGCCTTGTTTTTATGAGGCAGGGATTTTTGCATGCCAAACATTTGGAGCACACTATGAAAAGCACACGCGTAGCCGTCGATGTAGGCGGTACTTTCACTGATATCTGTGTCATGGATGAGCAAACCGGACGCATCAGTATTGAAAAAACCTCCTCTACCGTAGACCCCATTGAAGGCATTTTGAATGCCGTTGATAAAAGCAAAGTAGACCTGAATCAGGTTTCGCTGTTTTCTCACGGCACCACCGTTGCCACCAATGCGTTAATTACCCGACGCCTACCTCGTACCGCCATGATCTGTACAGAAGGCTTCAGAGACGTCATTGAAATACGTAGAGCGAACAAAGAAGACCTCTGGGATATTTACAAAGATGTAGCCCCACCTCACGTAAAACGCCGTGACCGACTCTGCGTGGCTGAGCGTATAGACGCGCAAGGCAAAGTCGTGACGGCATTAAACGTAGAGCAAGCTAAGCAAGTCGCTCACACCCTACGCCGTCGTGACGTAAAGGCCGTAGCTATCTGCTTTATGAATGCCTACATGAACCCACAGCACGAACAAGAAATGCGCGACATTCTGCGAGCAGAAATGCCTGACGTCGCTATTTCGTTGTCCTCTGAAGTAATGCCTGAGATTTTTGAGCACGAACGCTTCTCTACCACCGTGATCAATGCCGTCTGCAGCCCTGTGGTCGTGGACTACACCAAACGGTTAGGCCAAGAACTCAAACGTCGCGGCTACGAAAGCGACCTGCTGCTGTTGCACAGTGGCGGTGGCGTGATGACCACCGAAGCGGTTGAGCACTTTTCTGCACGCTTAGCGGGTTCTGGTATTGCAGCTGGTGCGATTGCCAGTCGCCACATCGCCATGCTGTGTGGCTTCAAAAACTCCATTGGTTTGGATATGGGCGGCACCTCTACTGACGTGTCCCTAGCTTATGACGGGCAATCTCGTATCACCAATGACTGGTTCATCGAGTTTGGTTACCCCATTAGATTTGCCAGTATTGAGGTACTGACCATTGGTGCAGGCGGCGGCTCATTAGCGTGGCAAGACGAAGCTGGCTCGTTGCGAAATGGCCCGCAATCAGCCGGTGCAAACCCTGGCCCAGCCTGCTACGGTAACGGCAACATGCAGCCCACCAATACCGATGCCAACGTTGTACTGGGTAGATTAGGAACACGATTGGCAGGTGGCCAAGTCACTCTGGATGCCTCTCTCGCTCATGAGGCTGTTAAACAAGGTGTGGCCGAACCATTCAAGCTAGAACTGCACGATGCCGCCCAAGCTATTATCGATGTCGCCAATGCCAACATGGCTGATGCGGTACGCCTGCTATCCATTAGCCGAGGCTATGACCCGCGTGACTTTGCTTTGGTATCTTTTGGTGGTGCAGGTGCTCTGCACGGCGTAGCCATCGCCCAAGAGCTTTCCATTCCTGCCGTGATTGTGCCGCCAAACCCTGGTGTAGCCTCAGCACTAGGCTGCCTACTCGTTAATATTCAACACGACTTTGCTGAAAGCTATATCAAGCAAGCCTCTGAAGTGAATATAGCCGAACTCGAGGCCGCTTTCCAACGTCTGGAAGCTGAAGCCGTCTCGCACCTGACTCACGAAGGCGTACAAGAAGAAGACATGGTGCTGGAACGCACTATAGACATGATGTACCAAGGCCAATGGCGGTCGTTGGCGATTCCAGCTCCACGCCCTTTGAAAACGCTGGATAGCTTGATTGATATTTTCCACCAAGAACACGAACGCGAATACAACTACCGCCGTATGGATGCACCTGTAAGCGTGTTCCGCCTGAACCTCAAAGCGGTAGGTTTGGTTGCGCAAGCAGAGCTACCACACCACGAACCTACGGGGGTAATTCCTACCCCTGTCAGCCATAGAGAAGTGTGGTTTTCCAAATTTGGGGCCTGCCGCACTCCTGTTTACGAACGCACTGACTTGCCTGCTGGCTTCACATTGGAAGGCCCAGCTGTGATCGAACAATTGGACTCCACTGTAGTCGTACCACCGCAATGCCATGCTGACATCGACAACTACCTGAACATTATCATCCGTTTTTAAAAGGCAGAAGAATCATGACTACTGCAACCACATCCACCACGTTGGACCCTGTCACCTTTGAGGTGTTGAAAAACTCCTTCATTACCAGCGTAGACCAGATGGCAGAGCAAATTCTGCGTACTTGCTACTCGTTTGTAATTTATAACCGTGACTTCTCCAGCGGCCTGCATGACGCACAAGGTAATTCAGTTGCCCAAGGGAATCAGGATATTGCCGTACACGTGGGTACCCTGCACTTCACCTGCAAAGCGGTGATTGAAGCCTTTGCAGGCGATATACACCCTGGCGATGTATACGCTATCAATGACCCTTACGCGGGCGGCACCCACTTTAACGATGTGCGTTTAATACGCCCTATATTCTCCGGCGATACCTTATTAGGCTTTAGCCAATCCAATGGTCACTGGTCAGACTTGGGCGGCAGCGTACCCGGCTCGTTTGACGTCACTGCCAAAGACATGTTCAAAGAAGGTATGCGTATCACCCCTGTACGCCTCTTTCACAAAGGCGTGTTCTGCCGTGATGTGGCTCACCTGATTGCCTCTAACACACGAGACCCCGCCTCTATCATTGGTGATATTCATGCACAGTCCCAAGCCACCCAAGTATGTGAACGCGAAATCATACGCTTAAGTGAAAAATACGGTGTAGACACGGTTCTGGAAGGTATGGGCGCTGTGCAAGATTACGTAGAACGCGCAGTACGCCAGCGCTTAGCAGCACTACCTGATGGTGAGTGGGAAACTCAAGACTTCATCGATAGAGATCCGCTTTCTAGTGAAGGCATGATCCCTATTAAGGTCAAACTCACCATTAAAGGCGATCGCGCCACCTACGACTTTACCGGCAGCCACCCTACCATCGGCTCGATTTACAACTCTGCCTTCGGCTCTACGTTCTCCGCCGTAGCCGCAGGGATGAAAACCTTCTTCCCCGACTTGCCGTTAAACAGTGGTTTTTATCGCGTATTTGATGTGATCGCCCCCGAAGACAGTATTGTGAATGCGCGCTGGCCGGTGGCCGTCACGGGCTTCTTGATGCCGTTTGAAAAAATCATGAATGCAATCTACGAGATTTGGTCGCAAATCATGCCAGAACGCGCTACTGCCTGCGCCTTTAACTTGGAATACCTGCTGACAGGTGGTAAAGATGCACGCAGTCCAGAGAAACCCATTTTTATGTTCTACGACTGGCTGCCAGGAGGTTGGGGCGGACGTAACGGTAAAGACGGCAGCAACGTTACTACAGCTTCGTTTGGGGTAGGCTTAATGTCACAACCTGTAGAAGGGCAAGAGCGCGCTAATCCTATTCTGACCACCGAGTTCCAAATCCTTACTGACTCAGCTGGCCCTGGGAAATGGCGTGGCGGTGTGGGGGTACGCAAGACATCTATCATGCAAGAAGCAGAAGACCCTGTGATCTCGTACATTTGTGACCGTGAACGTGCCATCGTCTGGGGTATTAATGGCGGCCTACCCTCTATGCCACACGGCTTAACCCTCAAACGGGCCAATGCTGCCGAATCCGAATGGTTGGGCTCTGTATTTTCCGATCTATCGATCAGTTCTGGCGATGAGTTCAGTCGCCCCACTGCTGGTGGCGGCGGTTTTGGTGACCCGTTAGAGCGCGACCCCAAACTCGTACTAGAAGACGTTATTGACGAATACGTATCCATTGCTCGCGCCGCCAAAGACTATGGCGTCATCATTGAGGCGATAGACCCAGAGATTTGTGAGTACCGCATTGATGAGGCCGCTACCGTCACACTACGTGAACACATGCGATCCAGCCGACTAGGTTGGATGAGAACCGACCCAGAACATGTCGCAGAATGGTATAGAGCTGGGGACATAGACCAGCTAGATGCAGTGCGCCGCTATGGTGTCATTCTGGATTGGGATCAAGGTACGGTATTACCTATTTCCACACAGCAGTTCCGCGATATGCTAGAAAAACGCACCTTGCAACACTGGATGCAAACGGAAGCGGTTACTGCCTAAGCATATGAGACACATCCTCGCTATGCCAACAACGTAATGCCGTACACACTGCATAGCAACATAGCCTAGACAAAAAAATCCCCCAGAGATTTACTGGGGGATTTTTTTGTATGCTGCTGCCGTTCTACGCAGCAGCACAATGCTAGCAGCTATTAGCCGTTAAACACACCTGTAGACAGGTAACGATCACCCCTATCGCAAGCAATAAATACGATAGTGGCATTTTCTACCTGAGCAGCCACACGTAACGCTGCTACCAAAGCACCGCCCGTAGAGATACCCGCAAAAATACCTTCCTGAGATGCCAAGGCACGGGCCGCATCTTCAGCTTCTTTCTGACCAATCAGCTCGTATCTGTCTACGCCATTCGCCTCAAAAATAGAAGGTTGGTATTCTTCTGGCCATTTACGAATACCGGGAATGGAAGCACCCTCTGCCGGTTGAGCACCTACAATCATCACATCAGGTTTCTGACGACGCAGGAAAGAACCCACACCCATGATGGTACCTGTAGTACCCATAGCACTCACAAAGTGCGTCACACGACCGTTTGTCTGAGCCCAGATTTCAGGGCCAGTACTATGAATATGCGCCTGAGGGTTATCGTCGTTAGAAAACTGGTCAAGCACGATGCCTTTGCCTTCAGCTTGCATTTTCAGTGCCAAATCACGTGCATACTCCATACCGCCAGCAGACGCTGGAGTCAGGATCAGCTCTGCACCGTAAGCCGCCATAGAAGCTCTACGCTCTACAGACAGGTTGTCAGGCATGATCAAGATCATTTTGTAACCACGTACCGCAGCAATCATCGCCAACGCAATACCTGTGTTACCACTGGTAGCCTCGATCAACGTATCGCCTGGTTTGATCTGGCCGCGCTCTTCGGCACGGCGAATCATGGAACTCGCAGCACGGTCTTTTACCGAACCGGCTGGATTATTACCTTCCAACTTGGCAAGAATCACATTCCCACGCTCTGTGGTCAGTTCTGGATGCAGGCGTTGCAAGCGCACCAGGGGAGTTGAGCCAATGGTATCTTCAATAGTCGGATAAGCAGTCATAGTCTAAGTATCAGCAAAATCAAATAAGGGGTGCCCATCGCCTATACAGTTTTCGTGGCTGGGCTGGCAACACTTCTTTGTATCATGACCATTTTGAATGCTATACCAAGGTTCTGTCTACTCTATTACGGAATATCTACTGATATAGGCGTGCTAACCCTCTGTATAGAGTATTTAGTTCTATACAACAGCAGTCATCAGCCTAAAAAGCATAACGTGCTGGTGATGGCTGAGGCTGAACACAAACGCGCTGCTCTTCACTCGCTTATATTCAGCCCATCTACTCTAACGAGCCGCAGCGGCTGTAGCGGCCTCACCACCTTGCACTGTTAGCCCGCCCTGCTCTAATGACTGCGCTCGCTTAGCGCCAATACCTTTGACGCGCTCCTGCAAGTCTTGAAAATCCATAAATGGCCCGCCGCGTTCGCGCTCTTCCAAAATCAGGGCTGCCGTCTTAGGCCCAATACCTTTGATTTGTTGTAGCTGTTCGTCTGTAGCAGTGTTCACATTCACCGCCCACGCCAATGCACTGAAGCCCCATAAACTCAGGCACAACAATAGCGCTATAGCACCACGAGAAACCGTGCTACACAGTGAGGAAAAACGGGGGGAGATTGCTAGGGAAGTCATCATCAAAACTCCTAAGAGATAAAGGAGCTTTGATGATGCGGGATGGCTGCACTGTTACGGCAATGGCTGACTGGCTTTGCCCATGCGCAACCTTACCTACAGATTAGGATTTTTTGCTGAGTTCGTGTCTAACGTAAGCCGAAACGCCTTCGCCTACGGTGGCAAATTCAGCTTGATAACCTGCACCACGCAATGCAGTCAAATCAGCCTGCGTATGACTTTGGTAGCGCCCTTTCAGGTCATCTGGGAACTCCACATAACGGATCATGCCTTGATGCACCAAGTCAGCCAGCGATAATGCCTCTTTACCTTCAGACTCACGCATAGTGTTCACCACAGCCATCGCTACATCGTTGAAGGGCTGCGCTCTGCCTGTACCGCAGTTATAAATCCCCGAGGCAGACAACGGCTGTTCCAAGAAATGCAGATTCACCTTCACCACATCATCAATGAAAATGAAGTCACGCTGCTGGTCACCATCCTCGTAACCATCCCAACCACCAAACAAACGTACCAAACCTTCTGTTTGGTATTGCTTCATGTTGTGCAACGCTACCGATGACATACGGCCTTTGTGCTGCTCGCGTGGACCATACACGTTGAAATAACGCAGCCCTACTACCGGTGCAACCAAGCTATCAAAGCGACGGCGCAACACCTGATCAAACAGCAATTTGGAATAGCCGTATACATTCAATGGGCCTTCATTTTCAGCTGCTTCGGCATATATAGGACCTGCTCCGTACACTGCTGCTGAAGAGGCATACAAGAAAGGAATACGCTTTTTCTGACAGTACTCGAACAACTCTAAGGTAACCCGGTAGTTGTTATCCATCATGTAATGGCCATTACGCTCGGTAGTGTCCGAACACGCGCCTTGGTGGAAAATCGCTTCAATACTACCTAATTGGTCTTTAGCCACACGCTCACGGAACTCGTCTTTGTGCATGTAATCAGCGATAGATAAGTCCACCAAATTGACGAACTTATCGCCATTCAGTAGATCATCCACCACCAGGATATCGCTAATCCCTTGCTTATTCAGGCCGGCCACCAGATTGCTTCCGATAAAACCAGCTCCGCCTGTTACTACGATCATTGCAATTCTCCTGCTGTCACAATGGATGTGCCTAACTTACCTACTACAATGCCACCAGCAATATTTGCCCAGTTCATAGCATCGCTCCATGATAATCCTGCTGCTTTAGTCACTGCTAGCGTCGCCAACACGGTATCACCCGCCCCCGACACGTCAAACACTTCTTGTGCTTGAGCATCGGCGTGAAAACGCCCTTCTGCCGTAAAAATGGTCATACCCTGCTCTGACCTCGTGATCAGAATAGCTTCCAGTTTCAAGGACTGACGCAGCGCTTGCGCCCGCTCTTCCAGCTCAGCTTCGCTATGCCACACTCCCACTGCTTGCGACATCTCCAAGCGGTTAGGTGTCAAGATAGTGGCACCAGTGTAGCGCGCGTACTTGTCACCTTTAGGATCTACCAACACGGGAATACCGCGTTTTCTGGCCAAAGCAATTAGTGGCTCTACCTGTGCTAAACACCCTTTGGCGTAATCGGACAAAATGACCAAATCGTGTTCAGCAATAAGGTTTTCTGCTTGCTGCTGCAACACAGCCAAACTCGCAGCAGAAGGACGCTCTTCAAAATCCACACGCATCAACTGCTGCTGACGCCCCAGCACACGTAATTTCAACGTCGTGGGCATCTGAGCATCACGCACCATTTGCGTGCTGATACCAGCCTCTTGAGCACGCTGTTCTACCGTATCGGCGGTCACATCGTCACCAACAACACCCAGTAGTGAAACGTGAGCACCTAGTGCTGCCACGTTACGCGCGACGTTTGCCGCACCACCCAACCGGTCTTCTTGGCGACCCATTTTGACTACAGGTACTGGCGCCTCGGGAGAGATTCTATCTACGTCGCCAAACCAATAACGGTCCAGCATAACGTCACCAATTACCAGTACCTTTAACTGCTGAATTTTTTCTGCTGGAAAAGCAATCATCGCATTTCCTCCAGACGCTTGGGCGCATAGCTCTCCCAAGAGTTACAACCCGGACATTGCCAATAATAGTGCTGCGCTTCAAAACCACACACATCACACGAGTAACGATCCAAACGCTGTGCATGTTTATGTACGACTTTGTACAACAAACTCAAATCTGCACCCGCCACAACTTCGGCTGCCGCCGCACCAGGAGGAATGGATTCATAATCTGGTACACGTAACGTATGGTCCGCATGCTTAAGCTCAGCTTCCAGCATGCGATCCAACCCCAACAACAAAGGTTGTTCGCGCAATGCTGAACGAGAGAATGCCCATGCTCGTATATGACCTTGCTGTTCACGCAACTCTTTGAACACCACGATGAACACATCCAGTGAAGGGTGCAATTCATAGTGCGCTTTCAACTGAGATAAGCCTTCAGCAGCCACCCCCAACTGTGTGCAACACTGCATGAAGCGTGCCGCCACCAAACCCGCATACTCAGGAGCAATGCTCATTGCTTCTAGCAAGTGGCGTCGCTGTGCTTGTAGATCGCCTTTAGCTTGCGCCAAATGACCTTGTAGCATGCATATTCTGGCTCTAGAGGCAACACTACCGCGTTCCGCACCCAACTCTTCTGATGCTTGTTCTGCTGCTTCTAACGCTTTCTCTGCCTTCTCTAGATTAGGCTCACGTCGCTTCAGTGCAGTCTCTGCTTCTTCACACTGGTAATGCACCAGTTGCGGCACTGGCTCATCCACCAAAGTACGCAAGTAATGCACAGCGGCAATGGCTTTAGGCCAGTCGTGTTCAGACTCATAAATACGAATCAACGCACGAGCTGCATCCAATGAAAAGCGCGTATCCAATACGGCTTTAAAAGCTTCCTCAGCCCTATCTAGCAAGCCAGCTTTGAAGAAGTCTTGCGCCAATTCATATTGCGCAGCATCTTTATCGCTTTGCGGCAGATCTGAACGCGCCAACAAACTTTGGTGAACACGAATGGCACGCTCGATTTCGCCACGACGTCTAAATAAGCTACCTAGTGCAAAGTGCAACTCGGTAGTTTCAGGGTCTAGCTTGGCGACTTCCACAAACGCATCAATCGCACGATCAGGCTGCTCATTCAGTAGAAAGTTCAGGCCTTTAAAATACGAATTCGGCAAATTTTTTGACTCAGACAGCAGTTGTCTAAAATCAAAACGTGCTGCCAGCCAACCCAGTGCAAATAGCACAGGAAATATTATGAGCCACCACGGTTCAAAATCCACGCATCCAACTCCTTATGCTACTTACAGAGGCGTAACCACATCAGCAACTTCATTACGTTCAGCAACTATAGGCTGACGTTGCTGACGCTCTAAACGCACAATTTCCTGTTTCAACTTGGCTACTTCACGACGCTTACGCAATATCGCCAGCACCATCAACAGCACACCGATGAACAACCCTACGATTAATGCCGTCAGCATCACCACAACAAGGGGGACACCCGTAATCATATAGTTGGCAAAAAAGTGCACATCTACAGGCTCGGTATTTTTGAGTGCAAACAACAGCACAATGACAAAAACCAGCAGACGCAATACCCAGACTAGATAGCGCATGTCATGACTCCACTTTATTGGCAAGAAACCATTGTAATTTGAAATTCGCTTCTACGCCCATACGCAAAACAGGCCCTACGATGAGGGCCTGTTTTCAGACGGACTAGTAGATCTTGCAGTGCTTATCTCGTTAGCTTTCTGATGAAGCCTCAGAGCGCTTTAGCTCTTCCAGATACGCTGCATCTACACGTTCACGCAACTCTTTACCTGCTTTGAAGTGAGGTACCTGCTTAGCAGGCACCAGCACTTGTTCACCGGAGCGAGGGTTACGTCCTACACGAGGAGAACGCGTAGATAACGAGAAACTACCAAAACCACGTATTTCGATACGTTGACCGTTAGCCAAGGCTTGGGTCATAGCATCTAGCATGGTTTTGACCGCGAGATCCATATCACGCTGAGCCAACTGCGGATAGCGGTTGGCCAGCAGTGTTATCAATTCCGACTTAGTCACGCTGATTAACCGTCGTCGCGCTGCTGCTGATCCAGTTTGGCACGCAGCAGAGCACCCAGGTTAGTCGTCCCCGAAGAAGCGCTAGCTTCGGAAATGCGCTGCATGTTGTCAGCGGTATCAGCGTTATCACGTGCTTTCACGGACAGTTGGATGCTACGAGCTTTACGATCCACGTTCAGGATCATTGCCTCGATTTCCTCGCCTTCTTTCAGCACGGTTGTTGCATCTTCAACACGACCAGCTGCCAGCTCGGAAGCACGCAGGTAACCCTCAACATCAACGGACAGTGTCACCACAGCGCCTTTGGCTTCTACGGATTTCACTACACCACTTACTACAGCGCCTTTATCGTTTGTAGCAACGTAGTTGTTGAATGGATCGCCTTCCAACTGTTTGATACCCAGAGAGATACGCTCTTTCTCGGTGTCGATACCCAGCACAACGGCGTCAACTTCTTCGCCTTTCTTGAAGTTGCGAACGGCTTCTTCACCTGTGTCTGTCCAGGACAGATCGGACAAGTGAACCAGACCATCAATACCACCGTCCAGACCAACGAACACGCCGAAGTCAGTGATGGATTTGATTGCGCCACGTACTTTATCGCCACGTTTGAAGTTCACTGCGAACTCTTCCCATGGGTTAGGACGGCACTGTTTCATACCCAAAGAGATACGACGACGGTCTTCGTCGATATCCAGAACCATAACTTCAACTTCGTCGCCCAGTGTAACCACTTTGCGAGGATCAACGTTTTTGTTGGTCCAATCCATTTCGGATACGTGTACCAGACCTTCGATACCGTCTTCTACTTCAACGAATGCACCGTAGTCGGTCAAGTTAGTTACTTTACCGAACAGACGTGTACCTTGTGGGTAGCGACGTGCCAGACCGATCCAAGGATCTTCGCCCAGCTGTTTAACGCCCAAGGAAACGCGGCTGCGCTCTTGGTCAAATTTCAGCACTTTAGCTTCGATTTCTTCACCAACCTGCAGAACTTCGGATGGGTGACGAACACGGCGCCATGCCATATCTGTGATGTGCAACAGACCGTCGATACCGCCCAGATCCACGAACGCACCGTAGTCGGTGATGTTCTTCACGATACCCTTGACCACTACGCCTTCGGTCAGAGTTTCCAGCAGTTTTTGACGCTCTTCGCCCATGCTTGCTTCCAGCACTGCACGACGAGACAACACAACGTTGTTACGTTTACGATCCAGCTTGATCACTTTGAATTCGAAGGTTTTGCCTTCGTAAGGAGTGGTATCTTTTACTGGACGCAGATCAACCAAAGAACCCGGCAAGAATGCACGGATACCGTTGGTCATAACTGTCATACCACCCTTGACCTTGCCAGTTACCGTACCGTTTACCAGTTCGCCGGATTCCAGAGCTTGTTCCAAAGCCAGCCATGCGGACAGGCGTTTAGCGCGGTCGCGGGACAGGATTGTGTCGCCGTAGCCGTTTTCAAAGGAATCGATAGCAACAGAAACGAAATCACCTGGTTCAACTTCCAGTTCGCCCTGATCGTTCAGGAACTCTTCCAGAGGAATCAGAGACTCGGATTTCAGGCCAGCGTTAACCAACACGTAGTTGTGGTCGATACGCAGAACTTCAGCAGAAATAACTTCGCCAGCTTTCAGGTCTTGGCTTTTAACGCTTTCTGCAAACAGGTCGGCAAAGCTTTCGCCGCCAAGAATATCGGTAGTAGTTGAGGACATTAACAATCCCATATCAGCCATTTCTGGCTTCTAAATAAACACACCGGAACCATTTCCGGTGGAGTTGTAAAACGCTGACGTTACTAGCAGCCAGCACCAATCAGGAACGTTGCCAAAGCGCCAACACTTTCGCCACCGTTTCTTCAATACTTAAGTGTGAAGAATCAATGGTTACAGCATCTGCCGCAGCAACTAGCGGAGCACTCGCTCGGGTGGTATCCCGCAAATCGCGTGCCTGCAAATCTTCCAAAAGACTCGTAAGACTAGCAGAAATTCCTTTTTCCATCAACTGTTTGTAGCGCCTCTCGGCTCGGATTCGAACATCCGCCACCAGAAAAATCTTTAACGGTGCGTCGGTAAAAACTACAGTACCCATATCGCGACCATCAGCGACTAGTCCCGGCATCACTCTGAAACTACGCTGACGCTGCAGCAACGCCTCACGCAATCGTGGGTACGCCGCAATTTTGGATGCCGCATTTCCCACTTCTTCTGCGCGTATCGCATCAGCCACTAATTGACCTTCTAACACCGCACCTTGCTCGCCAAAGCTCACATCCAAATGCAGCGCCACATCAGCCACAGCAGCTTCGTCATCTAAGGACACGTTTTTTTGCAGCGCAGACAACGCCGTTAATCTATACAACGCGCCGCTATCCAGCACATGCCAACCCAGCGCTTGCGCAACTTGGCTGGTAATAGTGCCCTTACCTGAAGCGGTAGGGCCATCAATAGTAATTACGGGTACTACACTCACGCGCTCACCAAACGGTTAAAGACTGAAAAATAATCGGGGAAAGTTTTGCTCACGCAGTCTGGGTCGAGGATATTCACGCCCACAGGAGAGAATGCTGCCAGCGAGAAACACATCGCGATACGGTGATCATCGTAGGTGTCTATATCAGCGTACTGCCACTGCCCTTCTGAGATAGGCCATACTGTTAGCCAATCAGGGCCCGACTCTACCTGAGCACCCAACTTCTGTAGCTCAGTGTGCATGGCATGAATACGATCCGTTTCTTTGACACGCCATGAGGCAATATTGCGTAAGGTACACGGACCGTCTGCAAACATCGCCAATGCCGCCGCTGTCATTGCTGCATCAGGAATGACATTGAAATCCAGATCAAAGGCTTTTAAACGCTGTCCATCCGCCACGTGCACGCCACGCACTTCCATCGCATGCGCTTCAAAGCGCACCTCAGCGCCCATAGATTGAACTACTTTAGCAAAATCCACATCACCTTGGGTAGATGCTGAACCCACACCCCCAATACGCAGCGGCCCACCACCAATTGCACCTAGCGCCAAAAAGTACGACGCTGAAGACGCATCCCCCTCTACCTGGAAGTCGCCTGGCGACACATAGCGTGCATCGGCTGGCACTGTAAAGCGTTGCCATGCCTCATGCTGAACCGAAACACCAAAATCTTGCATCATCGCCAAGGTAATGGCGATATAAGGCTGCGAAATCAGCACGCCTTCTACTTCTATGTGTAACGGCTGCTTATGCACCGCCGTCCACAATGGCGCCGCCATCAGCAACGCTGTTAAATACTGGCTGGATACATTGCCTTTAACGCGTATGCAGTTTTCTGCACGCAACGCCCCTTTGCCTATAGCCAAAGGTGGGTAGCCTTCGTTACCCAAATAACGTACGTCAGCTCCAGCGCTACGCAACGCATCCACCAAGTCACCAATAGGACGTTCGTGCATACGAGGAATGCCACTCAAGGTGAACTCCCCTCCCATAAACGCCAATGCTGCCGTTAGGGATCTGAAAGCCGTACCTGCGTTACCCAAAAAGAAATCACCCTTGAGGTGGGTAAAAGGCATTTGCCCACGCACAACCAATGCGTTGTCAGATTCCTCTACGCTCACACCCATCTGGCGCAATGCCGCTTTCATCACTTTGGTGTCATCGGACTCTAGCAAACCGAATAAGCGTGTTTCACCTTCTGCCAATGCAGCCAGCAGTAACGCACGATTCGAAATGCTTTTTGACCCAGGCAATATCACCGTGCCTTGCGCCTGCTTCACCGGCGTCAAGACCAGATTTTCTGTTCTACTCATAATCCACTCCTACCCGCCCACAGCCGGCGAGCCAACGCGGCACGCTCGAGGAAATCCTCTAAAGCAGCCCCATCCTTATTGCGCAACGCTTGCTCAGCTTGAGCAAATGCCTGCTGCACCTCTTCCAATTCTTGTAATACGGCCTCACGGTTGGCCAAGAAAATATCTCGCCACACTTCAGATGAGCCGGCAGCAATACGGGTGAAATCCCTAAAACCACTACCCGCTACGGCGAAGCGTGAGTCAGCGTCAGGCGCCATAGCCACCTGCCACATAAATACTGATGATAAAAAATGGGGCACATGGCTCACCGACGCCAACACCCTATCGTGCACATCCGGCAGCATCAACAGGACTCGTGCACCGCACGCCTTCCAAAGCGCTACCACCTTATTGCGGAACGACTCAGGGTTTTCATCCAAGGGGGTCAGTATGACGTTACGGCCTTGATAAAGCTCTGCTGTTGCAGCCTGTGGCCCTACCTTCTCAGCCCCTGCAATAGGATGCCCAGGCACAAACTGGGCAATTTTGTCGCCCAACGCCTGGCGTGCTGCCTGCACTACATTCATTTTTGTGCTGCCCGCATCCGTGACAACGGTATGGGGTTGTAGGTGCGGCTCTAGTGCACGTAGCACTGATTCCGTCGCACCTACTGGCATGGTCAACAAGATCAGGTCTGCTTGTTTTGCACACTCCTCTAGACTTACCACTTCGTCTACAAGACCTAGCTCTTTAGCCACCTGCACACTTTGAGGGTTACGCCCCGTACCCAGAATACGCATATTGGGATACTGCTTGCGCAACGCTGCTGCTACTGAGCCGCCTATTAACCCAGGCCCTACAATCGCCAGCGTACCTAGTTGCGCCATGCAGCCAACAGTCGCCTCCCCTCTCTCCATACCTGCTCTCGTTATTGTGCTGGGTAAGAACCCAATATTTTGAAGAAAGCCACTGTTTGCTTCAGCTCAGCCAACGCTTGCTGCATGGCTGGCTCATCTTTATGGCCTTGCAGATCCACATAGAAATAGTATTCCCACTGACCTGTACGCGCAGGTCGCGACTCAAAGCGAGTCATGGAAACACCATGTTTAGCCAACGGCGACAGCATGTCATATACCGCACCTGATTTGTTAGGCACAGCCAGAATGATGCTGGTTTTATCTCTACCGCTAGCCAATGGCTCTATGTTGCCAATGGTCAGGAAACGAGTACGGTTATGTGGATCGTCTTGTATCCCTTTGGCGACTACTGATAACCCCCACACCATTGCAGCAGAAATGCTAGCAATCGCAGCCACATCATCGTGCTCAGAGGCCAACCGTGCAGCTTCCGCATTGCTGGAAGCTGGTTCACGACTTAGCTCAGGGTGATTACGCATCAACCATGACTGACATTGCGCCAATGCTTGAGGGTGCGCCATTACTTTGGTTACACCATCCAGATTGCCGCTTTTGGTCAGTAAGTTGTGATGAATATTCACCGAATGCTCGCCCAACACTTTCAGCGGTGAGTTCAGCAGCAAATCCAATGTACGGTTTACCGCACCTTCTGTGGAGTTTTCCACCGGCACAATACCCACATCGGCTTGCCCGGCCTCTACCGAACGGAACACCTCATCAAAACTATCGCAATAGACGTTGCTGATGAAATGTCCGAAATGCTCGTAACCTGCCTGCTCTGAGAATGAACCCTGTGGCCCCAAACAGGCCACGCGCAGCACGCTCTCCAAACCTCGGCAGGCAGAAATAATCTGCCCCCACACGGCTTGCACGGACTCTGCCGTAAACGGCCCTTTATTCACCCCTTGTAGGCGACGCACAATCATGGCTTCGCGCTCGGGCTTCAAGATGGCATCTTCGGCGTCGTAGTTCTGCTTAACCTTACCCACTGCCAAAGCGGCCTGAGCACGCTCATTGAGCAGTGCCAGGATACTTTCATCAATGCGGTCGATTTCGGCACGCCACGGCGCTAACTGTTCTTGCAAAGTTTTAGCCATGACGCTGCTCAAACTCCTTCATGAAAGCCACCAATGCCTGCACGCCTTCCAAAGGCATAGCGTTGTAAATAGAAGCACGCATGCCGCCAACGCTCTTATGCCCTTTCAACTGCAACAAGCCTTGTTTGTCAGCTTCAGCCAAGAACACAGAATCCAATGCTGCGTCGTGCAACTGGAACGGCACGTTCATGCGTGAACGATCGCAGTTTTGCACGCCATTGACGTAGAAAGATGACTGATCCAAGTAACCGTACAAGGTTTCTGCCTTAACGATGTTGGCTTTCTCAATGCTATCTACACCACCTTGCTGTTTCAGCCATTTGTAGACCAAACCAGCAATGTAAATGGAGTAGGTAGCCGGTGTATTCACCATGGACTGGTTAGCCGCCAAGAGTTCGTAGTTGAATACATGCGGGCAAATAGCATCTGCCGCACCCAACAACTCTTTACGAATCACCACCAGCGTCAAACCTGCTGGACCAGCGTTTTTCTGTGCACCAGCGTACAGCATGTCAATGCTGTCGAAATTAAATGGACGAGATAACAGGTTAGACGAAGCATCCACCACCAGAGGCACGTCAAAACGTGGCCACTCGTTGTGCTCCACACCACCAATAGTTTCGTTACTGCAGACGTGGATATACGAAGCATCAGACTGCAAATGCCACGTATCCACAGCGGGGAACCACGCAAAAGGTTTGTACTCACGGCCATCAATTTTGGCAGCAGCCGCAGAGCTAGCTGCCACATTGATGTGACCAAACTGAGTCGCATCTTGCTGCGCCTTAGCTGACCAGTTACCAGAGACGATATAGTCCGCTTTGCGTCCGGGTTTCAGCCCTAACAAGTTCATAGGAACGATGGCATTTTGGGCCTGTGCACCACCCTGCGTAAACAGAACGGCGTAGCCCTCGGGCACTTGCAGCAAATCACGCAAATCAGCCTCGGCTTCTTGCAGAATTTGCATAAACTCTTTACCGCGGTGGCTCATCTCCATAACGGACATGCCACTGCCCTGCCAATCCAGCATTTCTGCTGCTGCACGTTCTAGTACTTCCACCGGCAAGACGGAAGGACCCGCTGAAAAATTCCACGGACGCATCATTGACTCTCTCTATTCATTCCCTTCATCAGCAGCTAAAGACGAGGTATCCCCTGTTTCGGTTGATCCTGCAGCATCAACCGTTTCGTCACTTTCTTCATCAGCCTCTACGTCATCTGTTTCCAGAATGCGGTAGACGCCTGACAATTTGCTCTCTTCGTCAACGCTAATCAATGTGACGCCCTGAGTGGAGCGGCCCATTTCACGAATCTCATCTACTCGTGTACGAACCACCACACCAGAGTTGGTGATCAGCATCAACTCATCGCTTTCTTTTACCAACACCGCACCAACCAAGTCGCCATTACGGGCAGAACATTGGATGGCGATCATGCCTTTGGTGCCACGACCGTGACGTGTGTATTCTTCCAGTGCAGTACGTTTACCGTAACCGTTAGCCGTAGCTGTCAGTACCGATACGCGTTCAGCTTCTTCGCCTTCTTGCGGCTCAGCACCCTCAGGGTCAGCCACCAGCAAGGAAATCACGTTCTGACCATCTTCTAGGCGCATACCGCGTACACCGCGTGCTGTACGGCCCATAGGTCGCACATCGCCCTCGTCAAAACGTACCGCTTTACCCGCATCCGAGAACAGCATCACATCGTGCTTACCATCAGTAAGCTGAGCACCGATCAGGAAGTCGCCCTCGTCCAGATCAACCGCGATAATGCCGGCTTTACGTGGATTGGAGAAATGCGACAACGGTGTTTTCTTCACTGTACCTCTAGAGGTAGCCATGAAGACAAACTGGTCATCACTGAACTCTTTAATGGACAATACAGCAGTGATTTTCTCGTCGTCTACCAACGGGAACATATTCACGATTGGGCGGCCTCTGGAGTTACGAGACCCCTGTGGCACTTCCCATACTTTCAGCCAGTACAAACGCCCGTGATCCGAGAAGCACAACAACACGTCGTGTGTATTGGCCACAAACAACTGATCTACCCAGTCGTCTTCACGCATAGTCGTAGCAACCTTACCGCGACCACCACGACGCTGTGCACGGTACTCGGACAGCGGCTGACTCTTCACATAGCCCGCATGCGACAAGGTCACCACCATATCCATTGGTGTGATCAAATCTTCGGTGTCTAGCTCGGTAGCGTTGTGTTCGATTTCAGAGCGACGTGCATCTTTATCGGTACGAGAGAACTCTTCTTTAAGCTGCAACAACTCATTGGAAATGATTTCGGTCACACGCTCAGGACGGGACAAGATATCCAGCAAATCAGCAATACGCGCCATGATTTCGCGGTATTCGTCAACAATCTTGTCTTGTTCCAGACCAGTCAAACGTTGCAAGCGCATGTTCAGGATTTCCTGAGCCTGCACTTCACTCAAACGATACTGACCATCATTCAGCAAGCCAAATCGAGCAGACAGATTATCAGGACGGTACGCAGCACGCCCACCAGGCACACCGCTGTCATCAGCACGCGACAACATCTCGCGCACCAAGGTGGCATCCCATGTGCGAGACATCAATTCTTCACGAGCCACTGGTGGTGTAGGTGCAGCGCGAATAATACGAATGAACTCATCGATATTCGCCAGTGCAACCGCCAAACCTTCCAGAATATGACCACGCTCACGCGCTTTACGCAGTTGGAACACCGTACGACGTGTCACCACTTCGCGACGGTGCATCAAGAAGTATTCCACCAGTTGCTTCAGGTTCAACAAACGTGGCTGGCCATCTACCAGAGCCACCATGTTCATACCAAAGGTTTCTTGCAACTGTGTGTTCTTGTAGAGGTTATTCAGAATAACCTCGGGCACTTCGCCACGTTTAAGTTCGATAACCAGACGCATACCGTCTTTATCGGACTCATCACGAATATCTGAGATACCTTCGATTTTTTTGTCGTTAACCAGATCAGCAATACGTTCTTGCAACGATTTTTTGTTGACCTGGTATGGCAGTGCGTCGATCACAATCGCCTGACGGCCATTGCTGCGCTCAATGTCTTCAAAGTGCGCACGCGCACGCATCACTACACGGCCACGGCCTGTGCGATAACCCTCACGCACACCAGACATACCGTAAATAATGCCGCCTGTAGGGAAGTCAGGTGCAGGAATGTAATCCAGCAGATCGTCTACTGTGCACTCTGGATTTTTCAGGCAGTACAAACACCCTTCTACAACTTCACCCAAGTTATGAGGAGGAATGTTAGTCGCCATCCCCACCGCAATACCGGAGCTACCGTTTACCAATAGGTTAGGCAAACGTGAAGGCAACAGCGCAGGCTCTTGCTCGCTACCATCGTAGTTAGGGATGAAGTCCACGGTTTCTTGGTCTATATCAGCCAAAATCTCGTGAGCAATTTTTGCCAGTCGGATTTCGGTATAACGCATCGCCGCCGCGCTATCACCGTCGATGGAACCGAAGTTACCTTGTCCATCTACCAACATATAGCGCATGGAGAAGTCCTGCGCCAACCGCACAATCGTGTCGTAAACAGCCGAATCACCGTGAGGGTGATACTTACCAATCACGTCCCCCACAATACGGGCGGATTTCTTGTAAGCGCGGTTCCAGTCGTTGTTGAGCTCGTGCATCGCAAACAGTACTCGCCTATGCACTGGCTTCAAACCATCACGCACATCAGGCAGAGCACGTCCAACAATTACGCTCATTGCATAATCAAGATAGCTGCGACGCATTTCCTCTTCCAGAGATATTGGAAGAGTCTCCTTAGCAAAGGAATCCATATGAAAGGTCTTTATAGATATAAGTTAAGCAAGAAGCTGGCCGTTCTCGGTCGAATAAGAAATTCTAGCACTTACTGAGCCCCTATATGGAATTGGGCTCGATATTCGTCACAGACGATTGACTTTGACCCTTCGTCAGACTTTACTCAGCCCCAACTCACCCTCTTGTTGCCCAAACCCAACAGATTTTGAGCATATATGCATTTATTACCCTCATCAGGCGTTTATGCCTAAAACGCGCTTAACTTAAGGCCTACAAATGACTTAAGATTCCAGCTAACAAGCGTGAAACAGGGCTTAATACTAGGCATCATGCGTAGTCTTGCATATACTGGTTCCGTTACATATAAGCGGCGGGAGTTCGCTGCGGTCACTTAACAGGCATTAGCTTAAACGAGGAGAAACATGAACAAAACCTCCAAAATCGCACTTGCACTCGCCTTTGCGGCAGCCACAGCCACAGGTACTGTGTCGGCACAAACTGGCGAAGTTAACAACTGGCAAAACCCATTCGGTAACGTATGGGTAAACGGCACTGGTGAACTGTGCTGGCGTGATGCATTCTGGACACCAGCTACCGGTATTCCTGGTTGCGACGGTGTACCTGTTGCTCAAGCAGAAGCCCCAGTTGTTGCTCCTACAACTACTAAAGTTGTTCTGAGCGCAGATACATTCTTTAACTTCGACAAATACAACCTGAAACCAGAAGGCCGTCAGGTTCTGGATCAAGTTGCTGAACAAGTTCGTGGTCTGCAACTGGAAGCCATCATCGCCGTGGGTTACACAGACTCCATCGGTACTGATGCTTACAACTTGAAACTATCACAACGCCGTGCCCAAACTGTTAAAGATTACCTGATCAGCAAAGGTATCCCTGCTGACCTGATCTACACAGAAGGCAAAGGTAAAGCCGACCCAGTTGCTACAAACAAAACAGCTGCTGGCCGTGCCGAAAACCGTCGCGTTGAGCTGGAAATCGTGGGTCTGCGTAATCAGTAATCCACACATAGCCATCTGTCTTACGACAGAGTCTAAACAGGCTATACTAAAGGCTCCGCATTTTGCGGGGCCTTTTTCTTTGCTATCACCGTATTTCCTATGAGCACACTAAACAGCGTTAACGTAGATCCCGCAGAAATAGAAAAATTCAGTGCTTTGGCCTCTAAATGGTGGGACCCCACCAGCGAATTCAAACCACTACACGCGATCAACCCTCTGCGCTTATCGTGGATTCTGGAACACACCGGCCCGCTGGCAGGGAAGAAAGTTCTGGATGTAGGCTGTGGCGGTGGTATTCTGACTGAAGCTATGGCTACCCACAATGCTGATGTAACCGGCATTGATTTGGCCGAAAAATCACTCAAAGTAGCGCGCCTACACAGCTTAGAAAGCGGTGTACCCGTGAACTACCAAATGATCAGTGCTGAAGCCCATGCTGCAGAAGCCGCTGGCCAATACGACGTAGTTACCTGCATGGAAATGCTGGAACACGTACCTGATCCCGCCTCAATTATCCAAGCCTGCTCTACACTGGTGCGCCCAGGTGGTTGGGTATTTTTCTCTACCTTGAACCGCAATCCTAAGTCTTTCTTATTTGCGATTGTAGGGGCTGAGTACGTGCTCAAACTGCTGCCCGCAGGCACACACACCTATTCCTCATTCATCAAACCACACGAACTGGCGCGTAGCGCTCGTGAAGCAGGTCTGAGCAATATGGATTTGCGTGGCTTAGAGTACAACCCTCTCTCACAGCATTACTGGCTGTCACGTAATACCTCCGTCAACTATCTACTTGCCACACGCAAGGAAGCATAAGTAGCAACATGGCAACGTCTAAGCTTGTACTGTTTGATTTTGATGGCACGCTGGTAGATTCAGCACCTGATTTGGCGGCGGCCGTAAACCGCCTGCGCCACGACCGCAATCTACCTCCACTACCCTACGAACTGCTGCGTCCCGTTGCCTCACACGGCGCGCGTGGCCTACTAGGCACAGGCTTAGGGTTAAACACCGAACACCCTGAGTATCTCGTAGTACGCCAACAGTTCTTGGATTACTACGCTGAAGACATCACCACACTGAGCCATCTATTTAGCGGCGTAGACGCCATGCTGGCAGGTCTTAAGCAAAGTGATTTGCCCTGGGGGATTGTGACCAATAAAGCCATAGGCTTAACACGTCCTATCATGGCTAAATTTGAACTGGATGTGGAATGCAAAGTATTGGTAGGTGGCGATAGCACTCCTTACCTTAAACCCAATCCTGCATCTCTGCTGCTGGCTACTAGCACCTACGGCATCGCGCCTGAACAATGTATTTATGTGGGTGATGACCTACGTGATATACAAGCAGGTAAAGCCGCTGGCATGCCCACCATTGTGGCTGCCTACGGGTACTGCAAAGACGATGATACCGTCCCCACCTGGGGTGCTGATGCCATTGCAAACAGCCCCGAAGAACTGCAACACCAGTTGCAAGAATGGGGCAGAAAAGCCTAAAAAGCACTACACTAAGCGCCTGTTCTCACAGGCGCTTAGTGTATTACAGCTACTTCATTAACAAAAAGCCTGCTGTTTTCTTCTGATCTGCTGAAATATTCTTGCTGTTCATCAGCTCATCCATATCCTGCATAGCAGATGCTAATGCGCCACTCAACGCCGCCACCTCCCCCTGCAACCTAGACACCTTCTGCTCTTTTTCACTCTCAGACAATTTCTGATCAGCCATAACCTGCTGAAGCTCTAGCTGCTTTTGCTCTAACTGCTCACGCAACTCTCGTATACGTTTCAGTAACCCCTTCATCGTATCGGGTAAGTCGCTCTCATCTATATCTGCATTTTTATTTTGCTCTGCTTTTTGATGCTTAGCCGCAGCATTCAATGCCTCAGCTGAAATACTAATACGTACACTTTCACCAATAGGCTGCACCGCAGATACCGACAGCGCTCCACCCGACACGCTTTCTTGTTGAGGCAAAGATGCCGCATCAAGTCGATTGTGATCCAGCACCGTTGTAGGCACCGCCAACAGCGAAGAAATAGGCATAAAAATCTCTCGTTAATACACAAAAAATGCCGTGCCGCTATGCGAAGCGGTACGGCATCGTAACGACCTTTTTTGACTATTATTTAGCGCTATTTTGCCATTTATCAGCTAACCAAAAAGCGCAGGATAACGTTTTTGCATCTGTGATACGACCATCTCTACACGCCTCTAAAAAATCCTCTACAGGCATGCTGAACACATCTAAAAACTCACCATCATCTAGCTGTCGTGTACCAGCTTGTAGGCCAGTCGCAAAGTACGCGTAGAGCACTTCGTTTGAATACCCTATAGCCAGATGGATTTTCCCAGCCAAATGCCATTCACTAGCGGTGTAACCGGTTTCTTCTAACAGCTCACGTTGACCGCATACAAATGGGTCTTCACCCGCATCCAGTTTACCTGCAGGTAGCTCAATCATGACTTGCCCCACTGGATGACGGTATTGGCGCTCTAACAGTACATGTCCGTTATCCAGCAATGGAATCACCACTACAGCCCCTGGATGCACCACATAATCACGTGTACTTTGCCCACCATCAGGCAAACGTACCGTGTCTCGCTTCAATGTGATGAAGCTTCCCTCATGCAGCGTTGTGCTTTCCAGCAACTCTTCCGTTAAATGCGTAAATCCAGCGTCTTGATCCGTCGTAGTGGGTTGAGTCATTGTGTTTTCCATTACCAGAATATGTACTAGCGTCTACACGACGCACCACCATCACTATACCGTTTTCAGTTACAGAGATTATGTACCTAGCGAAAAATATCTTTGCAGTCTCCAGAACGGCACACAATCCCAGCTATTTACTGTGCTGACTATCTGTAGATCTTTGCGCGCTCCCAACCACCCACGGCAGAGGCACGAAGATATCTTGCTTGGAATACGAGGTGTGAAACACCCCTAGCTCTACTGGTGGAGTTGTCTCACGCTTAGGCACCGCCAGCGTACACCCTGTTAGCAAGACACCCATCACCACAACGGCTACACCACACATAGAACGCCACATTATTACTCTCCTCGCAACGCCCTTATCGCTAGGCAAGACTCATCAAAAGGAATGACCCTCAACACGTTATTGCTGTAGAAGCAAGGCCGCAAAGGATAGTCACCCAACTGCGTACTGAGCAATACTTGCTGAACCACATCAGGAAAGCTCCCTTGCTGAGTAAACGGTCCACTTAAAGGAATCTCTACACTCACTGCCCAATGCTCATCATTAAAAACCCATGCAGCATCACGCGCCCAACGCTGTATGAGTTGTTTAAGGCTCTTATCGCTGGTCAACGATGTAAACACACTCTGTTGCTGCGCCGAAGCTGAGGAAGGCAACGATTCTGCATCGGCAGCCGGTTGTTTTACCCCTAGTGTCCCTGCATCTTGTGTTAGTGCTGCACCGGTTGACCTAGAAAGTGAGCTTGGATACCCCTCGCTAGGAGTCGTGTTGGCAGCAGCTATCTGTCTAGACTGAAAAAGCGTATTTTTTGAAGGAACTTCATTCTTTACATAACGCCTTACAGTCTGCTTTTGATCGCCACCCCCGCCTACGTCTACCAGTGTTCGCGACAGCGAACTCAGATATGGGGTCTGCACAGACAAAGCGGTTGCGTATGCCCCCAAACCAAGGTGTGACTGCTTGTCTGACTGTGACAGCGCATTGCTATGCCCTTGCTCTTGAACAGGCTCTATACGTGCTGCATGGCGTGAAGCAATATCTGGATAGGCCTGAGCTGACTGGCTTGTAGTCTGACTCGCTCTCGCACGCTGCACTAGCATTTGCTGCTTTTGCAAATAACTCAGCAACAGAGGCTTAGAAACCGTTCTATATGCCCATGCCTCTTCAGGCCCTCTACGCAGCAATAACACATCAACCGACTCGTTTACGACGTGATATATGCCCTGTGGCTGCGCCTGCACTGGCACTAAAGTGCCATCACGACGTAATGTAAATAATGCAGGCAAATAGCTATCACTAGGAAACTGTAGCCACACCTGTTTTGCATTACTAAATACTTGCAGGGGTGCCAACTGATCGCTGCCGGTTAACCCCCAAGAAAAATCGAACTGATGCTCGACCTCTGCCGATGCCAAATAGCCCCAGCCATCCCACCAGGAACTATTATTTGGTGCGGTACAGCCCGCAAGCACACAGCACACCATCAAATATGCGATACCTTTCCTCATATTTTGCCCAATAAAAAAGCACCCAACCGTTAGGGTTGGGTGCTATCTTGGGCGATTTAGTCTAGTAGAACCAGAGCTATGATTGCCTATGGACCAACTTAGCGTGGTCTAGCATTCGCAATCTTATTCGCTTCCTCTGCTGCTACACGCAAAGCAGCTACAGCTGGAGTTTTACCATCCAGTGCTTCTTCCAATGTCAGGTTGAACATGGCACGGATCTGGTGGTAGTTATTGACTCTGAAGCCACGAGTAGTGTTTTCAGGATTTCTTTCGTACACATCAACCAATGCTTTCCAGTCACCCAGATTAGCGTAGTAGGAAGGCTCTGTTTTCGCGTATGCAGCTTGAGTCAGAGGCAAGTAGCCAGTAGACTCGTACCATTTTTGCGCAACATCATCAGAAGCCAACCAGTTCACAAATTGTGCACTAGCTTTGTCTTCATCGTTAGATTTGCCTTTGCTTGCCCAGAAACCAGAACCAGACACAAATGGGTTGCCTGGTTGTGCTGTAACTTGTGGGTAGTATGGCAAACCTGTCACAGCGTAATTCAAACCACGTTGAGCGTTTAATCTGCCAATATTGCCAGAGTTAGACAGCAATACAGCGCACTCACCACCTTGGAAGCGATCTACCGATTGTGGGCCAAATTCAGGCTTCACCATCAACTCGCTGCGCACCCAACTGATCATGGTGGACAAGTGACGTACGTACAGAATGTCAAAGTCAAAACCACGACGGTTGTTGCTATCACCTGCATAGAACTGTTTGTTTACCGCTGCCAAGTTTTCCAAGTTAATGGAAACAGGTTGGTCAGAGGTCAACGGACAGCGACGAGAACCATTATTGGCCAAAGTCACCAATTGATCCTGCAGCCCCTGCCATACACGTTGTGGTTGCGTAGGCTCTAAACCTGCACGCTTGAACGCGTCGATGTTATAGAACATCACAGGAATTTCAGCCATGAGCGGCAAGGCCAACATACGGCCACGCGAGTCATGCATGAAGTTATTTGCTGCTGGCAAGAACCAGCGCTGGTTGCCTGCAGACGCTTTAGTCAGCAAAGCATGCATAGGCTGCACATAAGAGCGCTGCGCTACGTCATCCAGACCAGAGGTTTCACCCATCTGGAATAGATTAGGTTTGCTGGAGTCAGCCTGCAAGGCTGAATCCAATTGATCTTCACTCTCGAATGCACGCAAATTGACACGTACATCGTCCTGACTACGGTTGTAGTTGCGGACCAGCTCTTCAAAAACAACTTTATTGTATTCTGGCAAAGCGTGCCAGACTTGGATATCCGTCGCAGCAGATGCTGCAGAGGTGGCAGTAACCAGAAATGCAATCGCCGTCAAACGGCCTGAAACAGCTGAAGAAAAAAATGTTTTTTCCATGAAATGCCTAGCGCAAAAAAGGAAATTCCGCTTCGGGTTGTCTGCCCGCGATTAGGTCAGCCAACGCTTTGCCAGAACCGGCCCCAAGAGTCCAACCTAACGTACCATGTCCGGTATTGAGATACAGGTTACGTACTTCAGTGCGTCCGATTAGGGGAATATTGGATGGAGTAGCAGGACGCAACCCCGACCAAAACTGAACATTATCAAAATCAAGCGCATTTGGGAATAACTCTTGAGCTTGCTTAACCATTGCCAAGCATCTTTTGCCATTCAGAGCCCGAGAGTAGCCGCTTAACTCTGCGGTTCCCGCCATACGCAAGGTGCTACCTAAACGAGTATACGCCATTTTTTGAGCTGAATCGGTAAGACTGATATCGGGAATGGCGCTAGCCTCTTTGATATCAAAAGAGGCAGAATACCCTTTAGCTGGATACACAGGGCAGCTAATCCCCAGTGGTGATAATAGCGCTGCAGAATGCGCCCCCAACGCCACTACTACCGCATCTACGGCTACGTGCTGGTACTCCCCTTCTGCATCGATAATTTCTAGATGCTGTACTTTTCCCTGCTCAGTGCACAAACGTGTCACATGGGTGTTGTACTGGAATGCCACGCCACTGTTTGCCAAATGAGCAGCCAACTGCGTGGTCCACTCATACGCATCACCGGACTCATCCTCGGGGTGGAAATCACCACCTGCAATATGGTGCTTGATACCTTTTAACGCCGGCACCAATGCCACTACCTCTTCAGCGCTCAGAATACGTCTATCGATGCCAAAGTTACGCATCACATCCGCCATTTCTTGCGCTTCATCGAAACTACGTTCGTCGCGGTAAAAACTCAGAATACCTTTTTCCAAGCAGTGGTAATCCACAGCCACCGATTGGCGCATGTCTTGTAACACCTGACGGCTGTACTCCGCCAACCGCAGCAACGCTTTGACGTTAGGCTCAAAGCGTTTAGGCTGGCACTCCCACAGAAAGCGCAGCCCCCACATCCATTGTTTTGGATCCAGTGACGGCTTAAACCATAACGGTGCGTCATCTTTAAACAACCACCGGGCCAAACGCCAAGGCGCTTTAGGATTAGCCCACGGTTCAGCGTAAGACACGGATATCTGTCCGCCGTTAGCCCGTGAACACTCTAGCGCTGGTCCAGGTTGCCTATCCATCACCACCACTTCGTGCCCATCTTGATGCAGCCACCAGGCTGTGGCCACTCCTAGCGTTCCACTTCCTAACACAGCGATTTTCATGGCCCTACCCTTTTCATGGCTGTAAACACGTCACTGCTCTCACCTGTTACTTACAAGGCGTCGGCTTCTGAAGTAAATGCATCCGCATAAAACTCTTCGTCAGGCAGCTTACACTGTTCACTGAAGTCTTTACGAGCGCTCTCTACCATCGCAGGGGTACCACATGCATAGACTTCCCAACCAGACATATCAGGCAAATCAGCCATCACAGCCTGATGCACAAAACCGGTGCGACCAAACCATTCATCATCTTTCTGTGCATCTGAGATCACAGGAATAAACTGGAAGTTCGCCATAGTTTGCGACCATTCCTGCGCCAATTCCATCATGTACAAGTCTTTAGGTCTGCGACCGCCCCAGTACAAACGCACTTCGCGGGAAATACCTTTTTGCTGCATGTGCTCAATAATTGCCTTAATCGGTGCAAAACCAGTACCACTGGCTAACAATACAATAGGCTTATCACTGTCTTCACGTAGGAAGAATGAACCCAATGGCGCTTCAGCACGCAGGATTTCACGCTCTTTCATTTGTGTAGCCCCTGCACCGAACACATGATCCGTGAAGGCACCGCCTGGCATATGACGAATATGCAATTCCACCAAGTTTTGTTCGTTTGGTGGATTAGCCATGGAATAGCTGCGTCGACGGCCATCTTTCAGAATGAACTCTAAATACTGGCCCGCATAAAACTTGAATGGGTCACTGGCTGGCAGTTGCAGCTTCACAATCATGACGTCATCGCTCACACGCTCTAAACCTGCTACGCGCGATGGCATTTTACGGATTTGTATATCCCCCAGCTTCTGAGCCTGTAGGGATTCAATGACCATATCGGACTGTGGACGCACTTGGCACATCAACGTAAAACCGGCCTCCAATTCAGCAGGTTCTAGGATTTTCTCTGGAGCGCTGCCGGCCTCGTACTCCCCCTCAATGACTTTAGCCTTACAGGTAGAGCAAGTGCCACTTTTACAGCTGTATGGCAGCAAAATCTTGGCAGCAATTGCTGCGTCCAACAAATTCTGTCCGGCTTCTACCGGGAACTCCAGCCCTGAGGGTTGTACGGTTACCTTCATTTTGTCTTCACTTATCACTATTTAAGTCGTTATTTCGCGTAGGGTGCTGAGCGTAGGTTCAGCAATTTTACTGTCTAACAGGCGGCCTTTACGTGCTCGTTTAGCGCGGTAAGGTTCCAGCGCAGCCCAATCTAAATCCTCGGTACTTTCTTTGCGTCGGTAAATACCTGACAACCGTATACCTTGAGGCCCCACAGCTACCCACTGCGCCAAATGATCATCGTCATCCAGCGTCATTAACATCGTACCCCGTCCACCGGACGATAGCACTCGCAATTCTTCTCTATCCACCACCATAAAGCGCCCTTTGGCACTTAATAGCGCAACAGCTGTGTCATCATCACTCAGCAACAGCGGAGGCATGAGTGTATCCCCTTCCGCTACAGTCATAAACTGTTTACCGGCACGCTGACGTGAAGTCATGTCTGTGAGTGCGCAGATAAAGCCGTAAGCACTTTGCGCCCCCAACAAATACTGTGTTTTCTCAGCAGCCACCAGCATATGCTTGGCTGGTGCCGCAGCACTAATATCCGCTAAGGCCGTAATAGGTTGGCCATCACCTCTGCCTGATGGTAGGTTGGCTACCGGAATGGTATAGCAGCGCCCGTCAGTACCCAGAGCGATCAAATCATCGGTACTACGGCACTCAAAGGCAGCATAGAAACTATCACCCGTTTTGAAGGCCACCCCGTCATTATCATGACCATGCCCCTGGCGTCTGCGCATCCAACCTTTGTTAGACACAATCACGGTCACTGGTTCATCTAGCACCTTGTTTTCCAAGACAGCGCGCTCGGCTTCTTCGATGATGGTGCGTCGGTCGTCGCCGTACGTTTGGGCGTCGGTTTCTAACTCTTTGATCATCATGCGTTTAAACGCCGATGGGTTATCCAACAACTTTTGCAGAGCAGCTTGCTCTTCGCGCTGCTTCGCAAGCTCTTGTTCAATCTTGAAGCCTTCCAGTCTGGCCAATTGACGTAAGCGCATTTCCAAGATGTCTTCAGCTTGACGCTCTGACAGCTTGAAGGTTTCCATCAGCGCTTCTTTAGGCTCATCGGCTTCGCGAATGGTTTTAATGACAGCATCTACGTCTAGATACACCACCATGCGCCCTTCTAGCACATGAATACGATCTTCCACTTTATCCAAGCGGTAACGAGTACGACGCAGCAAGGTTTGATGACGGTATTGCAACCACTCGTCCAACATGTCACGCAAGGAGCGCTGTCCTGGGCGACCATCTATACCAATACTCACCAAGTTAATGGTTTGGTTGCCTTCCATGCTGGTGTGCGCCAACAGCGTGTTGATGAACTCTTGCCTATCCACACGACTGCTCTTAGGCTCAAACACCAAACGCACAGGTGCATCTTTACCCGATTCATCACGTACCGCATCTAACAAGCCCAGCAACAATGCTTTGGTTTGCTGCTGCTCATTGCTCAGCGCTTTGCGCCCAGTACGTACTTTAGGGTTGGTACGATCTTCGATTTCTTCCAGAATCTTTTGTGCGGATGCTCCGGGAGGCAGCTCGGTTACCACCAACTGCCATTGACCTCTGGCCATTTCTTCTATTGTCCAGCGTGCACGCACTTTGATGCTGCCACGACCAGATGCGTAGATCTGGCTAAGTTCTTGACGACTAGAAATAATTTGACCACCACCCGGAAAGTCTGGACCCGGAATCAGCTCAGCCAAGGTCTCGTCAGGTAGTTTGGGATCACGGATCAACTCTACACACGCTTGCGTGACTTCACGCAAATTATGTGGCGGAATATCCGTTGCCATCCCCACCGCAATACCAGATGCACCGTTTAGCAATACCACCGGCAAACGCGCTGGCAACAACAACGGTTCTTTTTGTGAGCCATCGTAGTTGGGGATGAAGTCTACAGTGCCTTCGCCCAATTCATCCAATAGCACTTTGGCAAATGGTGTTAAGCGCGCTTCGGTGTATCGCATCGCGGCTGCGTTATCGCCGTCACGTGAGCCAAAGTTACCCTGACCATCGATCAAGGGGTAACGCAGGCTGAAATCTTGTGCCATACGTACCATGGCATCGTAAGCCGCTTGGTCACCGTGTGGGTGGTACTTACCCAGTACGTCACCCACCACACGAGCGGACTTTACCGGTTTAGCACCTGCCGCCAAGCCCATGGCTTGCATAGCATACAAAATACGGCGTTGTACCGGTTTTTGGCCGTCAGACACGTCAGGCAATGCTCGCCCACGCACCACTGACACCGCATAATCCAAATAGGCCTGTTCTGCATACAAACCCAAGCTCAAGCTGTCATCATTGCTACTCTGATCAAATAGCCCTGGTTGCTGAGAATCCATGATGTTTACTCGTCAATTCGTTAAATGAAAGCAGGCGGGATTACACATCCAACTCAGCCAAATTCCCTTTAGTCTCCAACCAGCTTCGACGCTGTGAAGACTCGCCTTTGCCCATCAGCATAGTAAAGAGTGTCTCGGTGCCCTGTTTGCCCAAATCACCATAACTGACTGGCATTAGGCGACGCGTATCGGGATTCATGGTGGTATCCCACAATTGCTCGGCACTCATCTCGCCCAAGCCTTTAAAGCGGCTAATCGCCCAACTGCTTTCTTTGACACCTTCTGCTCGCAGTTTTTCCTGCGCAGCATCCAGCTCCTTTTGATCCAAACAATAAATTTTTCGTGCAGCACGTTTACCTACTGCAGGCACATCCAGCCTGAACAGCGGTGGTCGTGCCACATAAATATGGCCAGCCTCTATTAGTTTGGGGAAGTGACGGAAGAACAGCGTCAACAACAACACCTGAATGTGTGATCCATCCACGTCTGCATCCGACAAAATACATACTTTGCCATAACGTAAGCCCGATAGATCTACCGTATCACCTGGAACATGAGGGTCTACACCAATAGCGACAGACACATCATGAATTTCTTGGTTGGCAAACAAGCGATCCTTATCCACTTCCCACGAGTTCAGCACCTTACCGCGTAAAGGCAAAATCGCTTGGAAGGACTTATCTCGGCCCATTTTGGCCGAACCACCAGCGGAGTCACCCTCTACCAAGAACAGCTCAGTCCTAGCGTTATCAGTAGATTCACAATCTGTTAGCTTGCCGGGCAGCACTGCCACACCAGAACTTTTACGCTTTTCTACCTTTTGCAAAGAACGTACTCGCGCTTGCGCATGACGAATGGCAAACTCAGCCAATTTTTTCGCCATTTCCACATCAGCGTGCAGCTTAAGTTCCAAGGCATTACGCACAAAGCCACTGATCAACCTCACGGCATCGCGGCTATTTAGTTTCTCTTTAATTTGGCCTTGGAATTGGGGGTCCAAAATTTTGGCCGATAACACAAAACTCACGCGTGCAAATACGTCCTCAGGCAGCAAGCGTACTCCCTTGGGGATCAAGCTGTGCAACTCGGCAAAGTTTTTCACGGCTTGGTATAAACCATCGCGCAACCCAGCCTCGTGAGTACCACCCGCCGGAGTAGGAATCAGGTTCACGAAGGATTCGCGTACGACGTTACCTTCTGCCGTCCATGCCACTACCCAATGCGCGCCCTCGCCTTCGGAATAGTTGTCATCATCGGCTTCAGCATACTGCTGTGCTTCGAATAACGGCACCAAGAATTCGGTGGTATCTAGGGTTTCCTGCAAATAGCTGCGCAAACCATTTTGGTATTGCCAACTATGGGTTTCACCTGTTTTCTCGTTGATGAGTTCAACCAACACGCCACCCAGCAATACCGCTTTACTGCGCAGTACGTGCATTAACTCATTCAGAGGAATGGTGGCACTATCAAAGTATTTAGCATCAGGCCACACACGCACCAACGTACCGCTGTGTTTTTTGGGAACCTTTGCCATTTCCGCTAGCGGGATAATGACCTCGCCTTCGGAAAACACAATGCGATGCTGTAAGCCATCACGCTTCACGTCTACTTCCAGACGCGTAGACAGCGCGTTGGTCACTGATACACCCACCCCATGCAAACCGCCGGAAAATGCGTAAGCACCGCCATCTTTTTTATTGAATTTACCCCCAGCATGCAAACGGGTGAACACCAGCTCAACCACCGGCGCATGCTCTTCAGGGTGCAGTCCTACCGGAATACCGCGCCCATTATCTTCTACGGAAACGCTACCATCCGCGTGCAACCGAACCCGTATTAAAGATGCCAACCCAGCCAACGCCTCGTCTGCGGCATTATCAATAACTTCTTGAATAATGTGCAGGGGACAGTCCGTACGTGTGTACATCCCGGGTCGTTGTCTCACAGGTTCTAGGCCTTTTAGGACCTGAATGGAACGTTCATCGTAATTAGAAGTGGCCAAAGTCATCTCTAGCAGGATTAAAAATAAAAAGTATTTTACGGAGTTGCGCCAAAAAGCCAAAACAGGACTCGCACAACACGCTAAACTACCACTACAATGTAAATGCGCTGCACCTGGCTCTGCTGTCAAAATGCGACAGCCTATCTGCCCTCATTCCAAAGCTAGACTACCATACTGCCATGAGGCCTTATCAGGCTGCAGATTCTCTATTTTTCTTACTAAAACTGTAATTCTCATGAGTGATTCCATCAAACACGTTACTGATGCCTCTTTTGACTCGGATGTGTTGAACGCCGATCTTCCTGTACTGGTAGACTACTGGGCTGCATGGTGTGGGCCTTGTAAAGCGATTGCCCCCTTGCTGGAAGAAGCTGCTGAAGAGTTCAAAGGCCGTGTTATCATTGCCAAAGTCAACGTTGACGAAAACCCTGACATTGCTGCCTCTTATGGCATTCGTGGCATCCCCACTTTGATGTTGTTCAAAAATGGTGAAGCCACACAAACTAAAGTGGGCGCACTGAACCGCTCACAACTGAATACGTTTCTCAACGACTCCCTATAACTTGTGTCCAACTCTGATCATGCGCGGGCCTGCGATTCTTTGGCCCGCCATCATTGATTGAACCCCTTCTTTTCCTCTCATGCACCTCAACGAACTCAAAGCGCTGCATGTTTCGCAGTTGCTGGAAATGGCTGCCAGCCTGGAAATCGACAACGCTAACCGCCTGCGCAAACAAGAACTGATGTTTGCCATCATGAAAAAGCACGCCAAAAAAGGCGAACAAATTTTCGGCGATGGCGTATTAGAAGTCCTGCCTGATGGTTTTGGGTTTCTGCGTTCACCAGAAACCTCCTACCTTGCCAGCACTGACGACATTTACATTTCTCCTTCTCAGATTCGCCGTTTCAATCTGCATACCGGTGACTCCATTGAAGGTGAAGTACGTACGCCTAAAGACGGCGAGCGCTACTTTGCACTGGTAAAAGTCGACAAGGTTAACGGCATGCAGCCAGAGGCCATCAAACATCGCATCATGTTTGAAAACCTCACCCCTCTGCACCCAGATCAGCCTATGCGTCTGGAGCGTGAGATCAAAAGTGAAGAAAACATCACTGGCCGTATCCTGGATATCTTTGCCCCTATTGGTAAAGGCCAGCGTGCCCTGATCGTTGCTAGCCCTAAATCCGGTAAAACCGTGATGATGCAGCACATGGCTCACGCCATCACCACCAACTACCCAGAAGCCACACTGATTGTGCTTCTGGTAGACGAGCGTCCTGAGGAAGTGACCGAAATGCAACGCACCGTTCGTGGTGAAGTTGTAGCGTCCACTTTCGACGAACCTGCAACTCGCCACGTTCAAGTGGCTGAGATGGTGATCGAAAAAGCCAAACGTTTGGTGGAACTGAAAAAAGACGTAGTGATTTTGCTGGACTCCATCACCAGATTGGCGCGTGCATACAACACAGTTGTGCCTGCTTCTGGCAAGGTACTGACAGGTGGTGTGGATGCTAATGCCCTGCAACGTCCTAAGCGTTTCTTCGGTGCGGCACGTAACCTAGAAGAAGGCGGTTCTCTGACCATCATCGGTACTGCGCTGATCGAAACCGGCAGCCGTATGGATGAGGTAATCTACGAGGAATTCAAGGGTACTGGTAACTCTGAGATTCACTTGGAGCGCCGTTTGGCCGAGCGTCGTATGTATCCAGCTATCAATCTGAACAAGTCTGGCACACGCCGCGAAGAGCTGCTGATCAAGCCAGATTTGTTGCAGAAAGTATGGGTACTGCGCAAATTCATCCACGATATGGATGAGGTGGAAGCGATGGAATTCATCCTCGACAAGATTCGCGCCACAAAAACAAATGCAGAATTTTTCGATATGATGAAAAAATAAGCATAGAATAAATAAGCCTCCATTGTGAGGCTTATTTTCTTTCCGGCTTGGGCTGGAAACTGCGGGCATTCAGACCCTGCTTCCCTGACTTTTCTGGGATAAAACCGTTCTACGGTTTAACTCTGCACTGGCATAGGCGGGCCTGATGGCAGGCCTCACCATAGGTGTTTCTTGCTTCCCTCATGCCAGCCCCTATTTTTGCAGAGTAGTTATGAAATTTTCTAGTTTAGAGCAGTTCCTCGATTCTGTACGCGCCCGTGACCCACACCAGCCTGAGTTCATGCAGGCAGTCGCTGAGGTCATGGGCAGTTTGTGGCCATTCATCCAGCAGAATCCGCAGTATGCAAAACAAGGATTGCTGGAACGTTTGGTTGAACCTGAACGCGCGATACAGTTCCGTGTATCTTGGGTCAATGACCAAGGTCAAACCGAAACTAATAGGGCTTTCCGCATCCAGCACAGCAGCGCCCTAGGCCCCTTCAAAGGCGGCATGCGTTTTCACCCTTCCGTAAACCTCTCCATCCTTAAATTCCTGGCTTTCGAGCAAACCTTTAAAAACGCCCTTACAACCCTGCCTATGGGTGGTGCTAAAGGCGGGTCTGACTTCGATCCTAAACACCGCTCTGAGAACGAAATCATGCGCTTCTGCCAAGCGCTGGTAACCGAGCTCTACCGCCACATTGGCCCAGACACAGATGTGCCTGCAGGCGATATTGGTGTAGGTGGCCGTGAAGTGGGCTATATGTCCGGGATGATGAAAAAACTCTCCAACAACACTGCTTGCGTCTTTACTGGCCGGGGCATTAGTTTTGGTGGCAGTTTGATTCGCCCAGAAGCGACTGGTTATGGCTTGGTGTATTTCGTTCAAGAAATGCTGAAACGCCAAAGCATGGCTCTGGAAGGCCTAACCGTATCAGTTTCCGGTTCAGGCAACGTGGCTCAATACGCCATTGAAAAATGTATGCACTTAGGTGCTAAGGTCGTGACGGTCTCTGACTCAAAAGGTTATGCCTATGACCCAGACGGTTTCACACCCGAGAAACTGCAACGCTTGATGGCTATACGCTGCCAGAACCAAGGCTGCGTAGAAGATTACGCCAAAGAAGTAGGTATTAAGTACATTGCTGGCAAACGTCCTTGGGAAGTTCCCGTTGATGTCGCCCTGCCATGTGCAACACAAAACGAACTGGATGCACACGATGCTCGTGTCTTGCTGTCCAACGGTGTGCGTTGTGTGGCCGAAGGTGCCAACATGCCATCCACATTGGACGCAGTAGAACTGTTCTTAGAAGCTAAGATTCTCTACGCACCAGGTAAAGCCAGTAACGCAGGCGGCGTAGCCGTATCCGGACTGGAAATGAGCCAAAGCTCACAACGTTTATTCTGGACTCAGGAAGCCGTTGACCAGAAACTGCACCAGATCATGCATGCTATTCATGAAAACTGCGTACAGCATGGCAAGCAGGCTCAATTCATTAACTATGTAGACGGCGCTAACATTGCCGGCTTTGTAAAGGTGGCGGATGCGATACTCCAACAAGGTGTATATTAATCCTTATACGTTCTATCAATAAAAAGGGGCCTAGGCCCCTTTTTTATGCACATCATACTGCCTACCTACGCTCAGTCTAGCGACATTTCTTCCAGTTGCGGATCATCCCAACTGCCCTGTACTGAATAGCGTTGTGTCATTGCTCTAGATAATGGCTCTTGCAGTAACCACTGGGCTAAAAATGCCCCTATCCCCACCACCGGGTTTACGGCAATCGCTGCTGCCACAGCAGCACCACTCACATCTACCCTTGGGATCACCACTACGTTCAATGCCAAGCTCTCGCTTTTCACCCCTACGTCACCCTCAATCACAATGGTGCCTACAGGGCCAATAATGCGGTAGTTATTGGTATGCAGCTGCATTTCACGCAAACTGATGTCACCACGCATCTCATCGTAAGGGAAACCTTCACGTAGCACACCGCCAATATTTAGTTCTAAGCGTGCCAGTCGCGTTAAGGACTGTAATGACAATAGCTCTAACAAACGTGCTGAGCGCGACTGTACCTGATTCAGCCTGCCTTTACCTAAAACGATATTGATATCACCCTCTAGGTCATCTAGCGCCACACGCCACGGCAAATTACGCCAATTAAACTGCATGGCTACCGAACCTTTGGTTCCTCGTACTACATCCTGCACACCAAAAAAGTTCAGGTAGTCTTGTAGGTTTTCTATAGCTGCTTGCGCTTCTATGTACAGCCCTCTGGATTCACCATTCAACAACCAATGCCCTGTACCTGCTAGGCTTACACCTGGTGCCACCAACGAGAGCTTTTCTAATCGCCAGACATCAGAACCTATCTCTGACCGCCCCTCAGCCAACACACTACCTATGCGCTTACCAGCGATTTCCAGTTGCTCAATATGCAGATTCATATCAGGCAAATGCAACGCGTCATCGCCCCAACGCTCAGACTCGGTATCCTCGCCCACGTCATTCTCGGCCATCTCACCCAGAATAATGCGTTGAAAGTGTGCTTGAAGTATGCCTTCTATTTCACCCTCTCTATCCACCTGCCACTGCAAGTTCCCGGCTGCTTCGCTAGAGCTTATGTCTACACGCCAATGCCGTTGCTGTGGCTGCTGAGCTGTCAACGTTAACTGCTCAAACCCCATCCCCAGAGCCTGCGCTTCATCCGCCTGAACACGCAAACGTTTCAAGGCCGGGAAATACCCATCACCTTGTGACTCGTCTGCCTGTGCTGTTTGTATAAGCGCCTGCCAGCCATCCAAGTCCACTTTGGGGTAATACACATCAACGACCAGCCCATTTTGTACAGGACGAACCACTTTGTTGGCGGTAATCGTACCAGCCTTGAAATACGGAGATGGGTTAGTCGTATCGTGCAAGAAACTGGCGTAGAAAGAACGCCCTAACGCTACAGTCAGTTGCGATGTGGTAGGGCCTGCTCCTTGCCAACGCAACTGTAGTGGCCAACGTTGTTCTGCCGGTTTTTGCATAGGCAGCGGCATATCCACGATCAGGCCACTCAGATCGGAATCGAAGGTCAACACCACATCAGACGGCAGCACATTCAGCACAAACTGAAAAGGTGTGCGCCCCTGCACACGCTCATGCCACATGGCGGGTATCCATGGGCGAGCTTGCTGCATATCCACGCTGCCATTAAAGGTTAGCCCCGGATACTTGGCTGGCTGGTTACCTTCATAGGCCACGCCTTTTTCTATACTCAATGGTTGACCTAACCATGTGCCACGTAGGTTCTCAGCCCAGACGGCATCTTCTGTGAAATTCAAACGTCCTTGTAGCCTACGCATAGGAGGAAGGTAGTCATAAACACGCAGCGCCGTATTTTGCATAGCCACATGGCCTGCTACCGTCACAGGCTTTCCTGCTTGCAACGGGACAGCCAATTTCAGAGGCACTTCCCACTGCCCCTCAGCACGCAAGGCATCCAACTCATGGTTCACCATTTCGCCCAAGGGGGAGTTTTTAAATAATGGCGCATACGACGCCGCACTACCATGACTCTGCGCATCAATATGCACGATGGAGTCATGCTCCATATTAGGAATAGTGATGTCTAGTTTGGTTGCCTGCACAGGAGACGCTGGATCAATCAGCACCGACGCTTGCGTAAACATGCCATATAGACCTGCCCGCTCTACACGCAATTGCCCCTGTATATCTCGCAGCACTGGCCATGTACGTTCATGTGCCGGTGCTTGCCAATAATCAATTTGGGCATCACGCACAGTGGCGGTTACATCAAAATAACCTTTGTCTTGCTCAGACTGAAAAGGGAAAGCATCCACATCACCCCGCAGCGTAAACTTCCCTTGCTCTAACCACCCTTTTTGCAGACCTGCTTTTAACCAAACAATGACGTCTTCGCCCACATCATCCGGGAAATATTTGTACAAGGTACTAAGCTGCACGTGCTCTAACTTACCCTGTAGATCTAACCACCCCAACTCATAATCTGGATCTGGACGCCAATTACCTTGAGCATGCAAATACAACTCTTCGTTTTCCACCAAGAAGGTATTTAGTTGCCATGTTCTACCACGCCCATCCAGCTCGAATGCCAGCCTATCTAGCAATAAGTCTTCTTGCCATAGTTGTCCTGCACCAATCTTGACCCCTTGCATCAATGCCATGCTTTGTACGGGTGCTGTACTCAGCCAGTCACGCTGCCCTAACCACCTATCTAAATCAGCCCATGATGATGACATGAACACGGACATTTTCTGTGCAGCCAACTGTTGTCCATAAAATGCGCCGTGTAAATCAGAAGCCTCCGCTTTAAAGCGTATGTCGGTAAAGCGCCCTTTCTCTACATTAACCAGCAACTCTAAGGACTCAGGATACACCGACCAATCCTTGTTTTTATCCAGCCCCAAGGCTAACAACGACTCAAACCCCGTGCGTGCGCGCACATACAGTTGACCATCCATAGCCTCTAGGTTATCGCCCTCTTCTACAGGGCTACGTAGATCAGCCACTACCGCCAACCCTTCTGGCTGCGCTACTGTGCCTTCCTGCAGAGCTACATAATGCCTACCATCGCGATTCTGAACGTCTATTTGTACCGGGCTAATGATTTCTGGAGGGAGCTGCCTATAGGTGTCTTCCCAAATAATAGTGGCATTGGCAAACTGCACTTGTCGTTGCAAGGCCAACCAACGCAAGACCGCCTCTTCCTCGCCTGCTGGCGGTGCCTGATTCGTGTTTGCCCCTTCATCCACCAATACGCCACCCACACGTATATCAGCATTGGCATCACGCTGTATGGTGAGCTGTAGCCCTTCGGCATACACCATGTGGAAAATAGGCTTGGCATATAGCCACGACGACCAACTGAACTCAAACTTCAGCAAAGGGATGTGCATGGCAGGCTGTTGGCCTTCACCTTGCTGTACTCGCACATTGTCTATTTGTATACGGGCGCGAGACCCTTTCCACTCGCCGGATACCTGTTCAAAGGTCAGTTCTACACCTAGGGCTTCAGACAACACTTTTTCCAATGGTGCCTGCCATTGCTGCAAATTGGGTATGACCCAGAAACGTATTGCGCTGACAAACAGTACTGCGCTCAGGTATAAAGCAAAAAGCACATACAGCAACGTGCGCCGTAGTCGTGACATAAGCCTCCAATCGTCACACTAATCCGCAGGACTGCACAAGTGCTAACATGGGCATGCTTTACACCGTTGATTAATGCTCTGACTTTTTATCGATTATCAGATGAACGAAGCCATTATATTGAACTCTGCCCTCACTTGGTCAGGCACATTACAACGAAAATTAACGGCATTCCCCGATTTTGCTCAACACTTACAGCAAAATAGCCAAACACCGTTGTCTATAGAATGTTTAAACCAACTGGCTCGTCACTTTTTGGCAGACGCCCCCTATAGTGAAATCAACGATATCAAGCGCCCCTTACGCTTACTGCGCACCGAGGTTTTCTATACCTTGATGCTGCGCGACATTGCCGGTTTAGCCAGCTTTGAGGAAGTAACTCAAGCCATGAGCCATCTGGCTGATCTGTCGGTACAACACGCGTACGAAACTGCTTATCGCAAACTAGCAGAACGGCATGGTGCACCGCTGGACCCTAAAACCGGCCAACCATTAGAAATGTTAATTCTGGCAATGGGCAAATGGGGAGGTAAAGAATTAAACGTATCTTCTGATATAGATCTAATCTGCATCTATGGCCCAGATGGTGACACCTCAGGGCCTCGCCCACTCAGTCATCATGAGTTTTTCGGTAAGCTGACCCAACAAATCAGTGCTATTTTGTCTGAGGTGACCCCCGATGGCCAGGTGTTCCGCTGCGACCTGCGTTTACGTCCAGACGGTGACTCTGGCCCCTTGGCGTGGAGCATGGCTGCTGTCGCCAACTACCTAATTAGCCAAGGCCGCGAATGGGAGCGCTATGCATGGATCAAAGCCAGACCTTTACCACTGCAAGCATGGTCCGGCAGCAATCCTCATCAATTACGTTACCAATTCGAACAATTACGCACCCCCTTCGTATATCGAAACTACTTCGACTTTGATGCGTTAGCCTCTCTGCGCGAGCTGCGTGAACGCATACGTCAAGACTGGAACCGACGCGTCCTCAGTAGAAATGGCATTGATAGCCTACACAACATCAAACTCGGTGACGGCGGCATTAGAGAAATTGAGTTTGTAGTGCAACTGAATCAGTTGATACGCGGAGGACGTCTCCCCTCTCTACAATGCGCTAATTTGCTGGATGCTATGCGTGCCCAGCAACGAGCAGATGTACTCACAGCAACTACCGTGCAAGAACTTAAGCAGGCTTATCTGTTTCTGCGACGCACTGAACATATGTTGCAGTACCGCGAAGACACACAAACCCACCTGCTGCCTGTTAAAACCGAAGAGCGCCAAGCACTAGCCGCCACAATGGGGTTAAGCGTAGAAGACTTTGAAACGCAACTACAGCAACACCGCAATGCAGTCAGTCGTTATTTTAGTGATGCCTTTAGACTAGCCGGACTGAACGACACTAGTCCTACTAGCGCTCCCGTCACACAGGAACCGGAACCAGATGTTGCAACTCCTGACGATTTCCAAACACACGCTAACGAAAAGATCACCCATTTTCTAGACAGCCATAAACTACGACGCTTGCCTCGCCCCAGCCGTGCCCGCTTAGAGCAATTGCTGCCGCAACTTTGCCAGGCTGCTGCGCAAACCACTAACCCAGAAGAAACGCTAAGCCGACTATTAAATGTGATGGAAAGCATCGCTCAGCGTAGCGCGTATGTGGCCTTGTTGAGCGAGTACCCAGAGACTATCAGCCGTTTAACCATGTTGGTGTCTGCCAGCCCGTGGGTGGCGCAATATTTAGTGCAATACCCGTTGGTGTTGGATAGGCTGATTAACTGGCAAAGCCTCATGCAAGACACCGACTTTTCTGCGTTGCAAAAACAGCTGCACCATGAGCTAGATGCCTGCAAACTGCCCGATGGCCAACCCGACATAGAGCAACAAATGAACTTGATGCGCGACACGCTGCATCAACACACCTTTGAGCTATTAGCGCAAGACTTGTCTGGCTGCTACACCGTAGAGCAATTGGCCGACAAGTCCTCTGCCTTGGCCGACCTGATGCTAGAAGAAACGCTGTACCGCACATGGCCATTAGCACAACCTAAAGGGGCTGATTTATCTTCGTTACCTGCGCCTGAGTTTGCCATTATTGCCTACGGTAAGCTGGGCGGAAAAGAGCTAGGCTACGCCTCTGATTTAGATTTGGTGTTCTTGTACGATGACCCTGATCAGAATGCTTCTGAGCACTACGTAAAGCTTGGTAGGCGCATGATCTCGTGGCTATCTACCCTCACCTCGTCAGGACGCCTATACGAAGTAGATATGCGCCTACGCCCAGATGGTAACGCCGGCCTCATTGCCGTCAGCATAGACAGCTTCGAACAATACCAGCAACAACAAGCTTGGAGCTGGGAGCATCAAGCCTTAACACGCGCCCGCTTTGTAGCCGGTAGCACACGCATTGGTGAACGTTTTGAGCAAGTACGCCAAGACATCTTGGTGCGCCCGCGCGACTTGCAACAGCTTAAAGCCGATATACGTCAAATGCGTGCTCGTATTTTTGAAGGCCACCCCAACCGCAGCGAGCTGTTCGATTTGAAACACGATAGTGGCGGCATGGTGGATATTGAGTTCATCACGCAATTTATCGTGTTGGCCCATGCGCATCAGTATCCAGTGCTTTTAGGGAATTTGGGCAATATCACCTTGCTAGGTTTAGCAGCAGAGTTAGGGCTGATTGATAGCACTCTTGCAACGCAAGTCAGTAGCATCTACAGAAACTATCGAAAACTGCAGCACACCTTGCGTCTACAAGCCCAACCTTGGGCGCGTGTGCCTCCTCAAAACCACGAACAAGACCGCCAAACTGTGCGAGCACTTTGGGAAGTTGTGATTGAGGGCTAAAATAGTAGGTTCAGCTACATTTATTCTGTCATAAGCGTCATGTCCACATCAGTTGATCGTCCTGTACTCACCCTACCAGACAACCGCAAAAAGGTTTTGCTGCACTCCTGTTGCGCCCCCTGTTCAGGCGAGGTGATGGAGGCCATGACCGCATCAGGCATAGACTACGCTATTTTCTTCTACAACCCGAATATCCATCCCGTGCGTGAGTATGAAATTCGCAAACAGGAAAACATACGCTACGCCGAAAAACACGGCATCGAATTTATTGATGCCGACTACGACGTAGATAATTGGTTTGAACGGGTAAAAGGTATGGAGCATGAACCTGAACGCGGCATACGCTGTACAGAATGCTTTGATATGCGCTTTGAGCGCACTGCCTTGTATGCGCATGAACACGGCTACAACACCTTTAGTAGCTCACTAGGCATTTCACGCTGGAAAGACATGAACCAGATCAATGGCTGTGGCGAGCGCGCAGCAGCCCGTTACCCTGACATGCTGTACTGGACGTACAACTGGCGCAAAGGTGGCGGTGCTAAACGTATGATCGAAATCAGCAAAACAGAAGAGTTCTACATGCAAGAATACTGTGGCTGCGTGTACTCACTGCGAGATGCCAATCGCTGGCGTCGCGAAACTAACCGCGAACGCATACAAATTGGTGTGAAATTCTACTCGTGGGACGCTACGCGAGAAAATCTAAATGAAACACCGGCTAAACGTTTAGACAAACCAATACGCTAAGCCCACACCAAAAAGGCCTGTGATCACAGGCTTTTTTTATTCTCCCTTACTGCTGTGTAGCGGGCGGGTACAGTTTTACGCTACAAATTAGAGCGATCACTAACGCCAAGGATGCCGCTAATAGTGCGCTAGAAAAACTATGGCTATACGTATGCAAAAGCTCTGCCACCATAGGACCAATGATCTGCCCTACGCTGTACATCAATGTCATGATGGCTAAAACATTTTTTCCTGTATGACGAGCCAAACGTTGCGCTGCAGGCATCGCAATTGTCACGGTACCGGTGAAGGTTCCCCCCACTAACAGAGCACTCAGCATATAACTACTGGCTGACTGAACAAGCACAGGCAAAGCTACGCCCAACGCTTGTAACGCTAGATTCCATTGCAATGCCCCGCGTGTACCTAATCGCTCATGCAGCCTATGCCATACAAAGCATGCTGGTACTGCACCCAAACCAAACACCGCCCACACATGAGCAGAATGCACATCAGGTAATGCCATGTGTACCAATATGGGTAAGTAGGTGGCCGTTACGATATAGCCAAAACCCGCTAGCCCATAAATGATTACCATAGGCAGCACTGCCACCAATTTAGGTTGTATAACCGCCTGTGCCGCAGAGGCCTCGGTGGACGGCTCGGTATAGGGCATCAACAAACCAGGTGCGGCAATAACGCCCATCACGGCTGCTACCGCCCCCAATAGCAACCACATACCTGAGCTATGCAAGCCTAGGCTGGCACCTAGTACCAACAACTCAGCCGATAAGGCTATTCCTACGCCTACTCCTGCATACAACACTGGAGCCCCAGTGAAATGCCCCCGCTGCTCAAATAACCATAACGATGCCGCCACAAACCCTAATGCACTCACCACACCGGCCACACCACGCACAATTAATATGACCCACACAGGCACAGGCACAGGCAACGCTAAGACAGCCAAACACAAGGCTGTTCCCAATACAGACCACAAACACAGTTTGTAGGCATAACGTGCACGCATCCGTACCGCTAACAGTGCTCCTAGCAAATAGCCTGCATAATTCATCGATGCTGCCCAGCTCCCCTGCTGCACGCTAATCACGCTGTCTTCCACCATGTAAGGGAATACAGCCGTAAACGCAAAGCGCCCAAAGCCCATGCCTACCGACAAAATTAACGCTGCCTCTACGGCTGAGCGCCAATGCCCCAATGACATACTGCGATGTGCAGCGGCTGTCATTTCACAGCCTCGGACAATAACGCTAAGAACGACCTAAACGCCGGCACATCATAGCCTTTACGCCATATCAACAAAGTGTCTACCGAAGCCACTTTCAATGTGGGCATACTCTCTGGCACCCTCGCCAGTTTCAACACACTAGCAGGAACTAAGGTCACGCAATTGCCTGCCGCCACACAGGCAATCATGGCGTGATACGAGGCAATCTCTAACACACGCCATTCAGGTGTATCTGCTATACCCAAGACCTGTTCTGCTATGCCTCTATACGTGCACCCTAACGGAAATGCCACCAAGGTACGTGTTTGAATTTCAGACACCTGCGTCACCGCAGACTCGCTACTAGGTAATAGCAACAGCAGCTCTTCTGTCCATACAGGCATGGCTTGTAAACCTAACTCATCCAGCAACACATCAGCATCCGTTGAGCTCGCTAAGGCGGCAAAGGCACAATCTAGCAGCCCGGTGCGCAATTGCTCTATGAGCGCACGTGTAGGACCTGTACTCAGTTGCAATTGAGTGCTCGTATGTTGGGCGTGGTAGTTAGCCAATAAAGCGGGCAATCGGCTTGCCGCCGTACTTTCCATACTGCCCATACGTAAGGTGCCGCCATCAAGACCACCTGTTACCACATGCCTAGCTTCTGCTTCCAAGGCTAATAGCCTATTGGCGTAATCCAGAAATTTCTGGCCCGCTGCTGAAAGCGCCAGTCGTTTACCTGTGCGTACAAACAGCTCCGACCCCAAGTCAGCCTCTAATTGCTGTATACGAGTGGTCACATTAGACGGGGCTCGCCCCAAATGTGCTGCAGCATGTGTGATGCTCAGCTCGCTCGCTACCGTGGTGAAGATACGTAGAGTTTCGGAATCCATTAAATTCTTCTTTTAAGAACAAAATACACAAAGTATTCTTTTAATGAGAATTTAAAATATACACCTCTACGCAGAAACACCATAGCCCTATATACAAAAAAGCCCCACTCAAAGAGATGGGGCTTTTTGCTTAACAAGCACTAACAGGCTTATGCTTTGCTTGCTTTCTGGTCGAACACAAAACTGCCGTCTCGCCAGTCTACCGGTACTACATCGTCTTCACCGAACTGGCCTTCCAGAATCAGTTTGGCCACTGGGTTTTCGATGTTTTGCTGTATAGCGCGTTTCAACGGTCTTGCACCAAACAACGGATCGAAACCAACTTTTGCCACTTCAGCCAATGCAGCATCGCTAACTTCCAACTGCATGCCTCTGTCAGCCAAGCGTTGTGCCAAACGTTGCAACTGGATTTTGGCAATAGATTGAATCTGTGCCTCGCCCAGTGCATGGAACACCACAACCTCGTCAATACGGTTCAAGAACTCAGGGCGGAAGGAAAGTTTTACCTCTTCCCATACGGCTGATTTCACTTTCTCGTACGGCTCGCCAACCATTTCCTGGATGTGATGAGCACCCAAGTTGGATGTCATAATCACCACGGTATTACGGAAATCAACCGTTCTACCCTGGCCATCCGTCAAACGACCATCATCCAACACCTGCAGCAAGATGTTAAATACATCTGGGTGCGCTTTTTCTACCTCATCCAGCAGAATCACACTATACGGTTTACGACGCACGGCCTCAGTCAAATAACCGCCCTGCTCGTAGCCCACATAGCCCGGAGGCGCACCTATCAATCTGGCTACCGAGTGTTTCTCCATGAACTCTGACATATCAATACGAATCAAATGATCCTCAGAGTCAAACAAGAATGCAGCCAAGGCTTTAGTCAGCTCGGTTTTACCCACGCCGGTAGGTCCTAAGAACAAGAACGAACCATAAGGCTTAGATGGATCAGCCAAACCAGCACGTGAACGTCTGATCGCATCCGCAACCAACGACACAGCTTCGTTCTGACCTACCACACGCTCTTCAAGGTGCTGCTCCATGTTCAGCAATTTTTCACGCTCACCTTGCATCATACGAGACACAGGAATACCGGTTGCACGTGACACAACTTCCGCAATTTCCTCAGTACCTACCTGAGTACGTAACAGCTTCGGCTTGTCTTCCAGTTTGTCTTTAGACTGCTCGGCAGTAGCCAAACGACCTTCCAGCTCTGGTAACTTGCCATACTGCAGTTCAGCCAACTTATCAAACTGACCTTTACGTTGCAGTTCAGCCATTTCCGCTTTGAGCTGCTCAATTTCTTCCTTGATAGACTGTGTACCTTGTACAGCTGCTTTCTCTGCTTTCCAGACTTCTTCGTAGTCGTTGTACTCGCGCTGTAAACGCTCCAACTCCTCTTCAATGGTGGCTAAACGACGCTGTGACGCATCATCAGTTTCCTTACGCACAGCTTCACGCTCGATTTTGAGCTGAATCATGCGGCGATCTAGCCTATCCATGACTTCAGGCTTGGAGTCAATCTCCATACGAATACGGGCAGCAGCTTCGTCAATCAGGTCAATCGCTTTATCCGGCAAAAATCTGTCGGTAATGTAGCGGTTAGACAGCTCGGCAGCAGCCACAATGGCCGGGTCGGTAATCGCCACACCATGATGCAGCTCATAGCGCTCACGCAAGCCACGCAAAATCGCAATGGTAGATTCCACATCAGGCTCATCCACCAGCACTTTCTGGAAACGGCGCTCTAACGCAGCATCTTTCTCTATGTACTGACGGTATTCGTCCAGCGTGGTTGCACCAATACAATGCAGCTCACCACGTGCCAATGCCGGCTTCAACATATTACCTGCATCCATAGCACCTTCGGCTTTACCTGCGCCAACCATGGTATGGATTTCATCAATAAAGAGAATGGTTTTACCCGCGTCTTGAGACAACTCTTTCAAGACAGCTTTCAGACGCTCTTCAAATTCACCACGGTATTTAGCACCCGCCAACAATGCGGCCAAATCCAATACCAACACGCGTTTGTTTTTCAGGTTTTCAGGCACTTCGTTGTTCACGATACGTTGCGCCAGCCCTTCCACAATCGCTGTCTTACCCACACCCGGCTCACCAATCAGCACAGGGTTATTTTTGGTCCTACGTTGCAAGATCTGTATAGAACGACGAATCTCATCGTCTCTACCAATCACTGGGTCTAACTTGCCCAAGCGAGCACGCTCAGTCAGGTCAGTGGTGTATTTGGACAACGCTTCTCTATTCGCGTCGCCTTCTGCATCACTGACCGATTCACCACCGCGCACAGCATCAATCGCTGCTGCTAGCGCTTGTTCATTTAGACCTGTTTCTTTTAATAAGCGGCCTGCCTGCCCTTTATCTCGGCTTAATACCAACAAAAACAATTCGCTGGCAATATAGGTATCGCCACGCGAGGTTGCTTCTTTTTCTGTTAATGCCAACGCGCTTTGCAGCTCGCGACTAATATTTAGATTTACATCCCCAGATGAAATCTGAGGTAATGCATCAATTGCCTTTTTAACTTCGGCTTGTAAACGCGGCACGGCCACACCAGCACGCGCCAATAGACTGCCTGCTCCGGAATCCACGTCAGCCAACAATGCAGCCAATACGTGCACAGGTTCCAGATAAGAATTGCCCTGTTGCAATGCCAAACTTTGCGCATCAGCCAAAGCTTGTTGAAATTTTGTCGTTAATTTATCAATTCGCATGTTGCCTTACTCTAGGTAATGTGCAGAATCTTGCGATGAGTATTCACAGACTGCACCAGATTAATTTCGCTTGACTTATAGATGATGACATCTGGTCAAACTTCAAGAGCCTGTTAAAATCATTTATGTGATTATTTGCATTTTCTTACATTTATTGCAACTTACTAAAATAAAAGAAAAAGCAAAATCCTTGATGTTTCAAAAAGAGCTTTTAAATAAGTTAGAATACTAAGTATGGCACTTCACTCCGAAGTGCAACTTTTATGCTGCGCTTGAAAATAAGCTCTAACCACGGTCGTTGTACCTAACCATTTTCAACCGTAGCCGCTTTCTATGCAAAAACGAATCTCTGTCAGTCACGATGCTATACGTTGCTCATCCTGCATGCTGAATGAAATCTGCTTGCCGCTAGGGATGTCCAACCACGACCTGCAGAAGCTGGATGATCTGGTCAAGGAACGTATACGTCTGAGCAAAGGCTCTTTCCTGTTCCACCTTGATGATGAAGTTGATGCCATCTATGCATTACGCACTGGCAGCATCAAGACACAACTGGAAGACGCCTCCGGCCAAGTACAGATTACTGGCTTCTTGCTACCAGGCGAGATCATTGGCATGGACGGATTATTGAATAATCGCCATGTCTCTCACTCTATCGCACTGGAAGACAGTGAGGTCTGTGTGATGCCGTTGAACGAGCTAGATAAGCTCTCATTGCAGCTACCTATCTTGCAACAACAACTGCGTCGTCTGATGAGCAAGGAAATCAACCGTGCTCATACTCTGATCATGAACTTAGGTGCGTTACGTTCTGAACAGCGTCTAGCTGCTTTCTTGATCAACCTGTCTCAGCGTTTGTCTACCTTGGGTTACTCCCCTTATCAGTTCATTTTGCGCATGAGCCGTGAGGAAATCGGTAACTTCTTAGGCCTGACATTGGAAACCGTTAGCCGTCTGTTCTCGCGCTTTGCTCGCGAAGGCCTACTGCGTATCCAACAACGCGAAGTCATGATTCTAGACCTGCCTGCTCTACAAGCCATGGCTGGAGTAGACTGCTAAACCGCAGCCCTCTATACGCAAGCCACGCTACATCGCAACGCGTAAGCATCAAAAAAATCCCACGTTACAACGTGGGATTTTTTTGCTACGTAGTATTTGGCTTTATTCAGCCTCTACCACTACGGGTGTCTCAGGTGCCTTGTCTCGCGTTACGACCAAGCCGCGCTTCTGACCACCATCGTTAATGGTTTCGCTAACCCCTGTAGGTTGCAACACCAAGGCAATGGTCACTGCACAACCAACCATAGCCAAGAATGGGCCTGCCATAAGGATCCACGGCCAAGGCTCTTTAAACCACGGCTGTGTATCCAAATCCTGATCTATTGCATTTGACATGATGAGTCCTTTATCGTGTGCGCCCTAGCGAGGCACATAAAAACGTGTTTTCTCACTGATGAACTCTTCACCAGACTCAGCGCTACCAGGTTTACGGGCCGTAATCACGATATCGTGCATACCCTCCTTCAAACCCGCATCGACAGGAACTTGTACGTGCACCGGAATCAGTTCGTTCGTTGCTGCAGGTACAACAATTTCTGCACTGCCACCATTCACTGTACTAATGGAGATACCAGGGAAACCCTCTACACCCAACTCGATGCGCATAGGCTGCTCTGACTTGTTCATCATTTGCAGTCTATAAATGTTCTCTATATGACCGCCCGGAACTTCGCGCCCCATTACACCCCGATCTCGGATCACATCCATATGTAGATCATTACGGGCCATCAGCGAGTAAACCGCTGCCACAGTAATAAGACTCAGAATTGCAATATACACCAAGATGCGTGGCCTAAACATATGCCTACGTACCTGATCCTGACTCAAGCGCTCGGTAATAGCACGGCCAGAGGTGTAGCGGATTAACCCTTTAGGATAATCCAGTTTTTCCATCACATCGTCACAGGCATCGACACAGGCCCCGCAACCAATACACATGTATTGCAGCCCTTCTCGAATGTCGATACCGGTCGGACAGACCTGCACACAGAGGGTACAGTCTACACAGTCCCCTAAGCCTGCTTCTTTGTGATCCACTTTCTTGGAACGTTTACCACGAGGCTCACCGCGCACATGGTCATAACTCACCACAAAGGTGTCGTCATCCACCATCACGCTTTGGAAGCGTGCGTACGGGCACATGTACTTACAGATAGCCTCACGCAGGAATCCAGCATTCCCCCAGGTAGCAAAACCGTAGAATAACAACCAGAACCACTGCCATGGGCCCAATGTGAAATCTAGAATCTGCGCACCCAACTCACGAATAGGAGCGAAGTAACCGATAAACGTAAAACCAGTCCAGAGAGCAATCACAATCCACAGGAAGTGTTTTGTGGCTTTAAGACGCAGTTTTTTGGCGCTCCACGGAGCCTCATCCAGACGGATGCGAGCCATACGGTCGCCTTCCACCTTGCGTTCAACCCACATGAATATTTCGGTATATACCGTTTGCGGACAGGCGTAACCGCAGAAGAGACGCCCCGCCATCGCTGTAAAGAGAAACAGCGAGAAAGCCGACAAAATCAGCAGCACAGTCAGATAAATAATATCTTGTGGCCACATCACAATGCCGAACAAGTAGAACTTCCTCGTACCCAGATCAAACAATACGGCTTGGCGTTCATTCCACTGCAACCAAGGCAGACCGTAATAAATAATCTGGGTGAGGAATACTAGGGCGATTCGCCAGTTGGCGAATACCCCTTTTACCGATCTAGCATAGATCTTCTTATTGACGTCGTCGATCTTAACAGCATGAGCAGGCGCTTTAGCTGTCACCGGTTTGGAGGAAATAGGTGGCCGCCATTCCGGTACCTGCTCTGTATTACCTTCGTCTGGTTGACGATGGGGAGCGTCACTACTCATGCTACACCTCAACTTACAATAATCACATCACAATGCTTACTTAGCAGTGTTGTTGCCCAAACCCCAAACCCAACCGGCCAACAAGCGAATTTGCTCTTCGGTTAGGCGGTGTTTCTGGGCTGGCATCTGGTTGTCATGGCCGTTCAAGATACCGTCAACGATCACAGCTTCCGAGCTACCATACAGCCAGTTACCGCTAGTCAAGTCAGGAGCACCTAACAGCTTATTGCCTTTAGCATCAATACCGTGACAAGCAAAACATGTTTGTTCAAACAGTTTTTTTCCGGACGGTACACGAGACTGGTCATGAGCCAAGCTGTTCAAGGAACGCACGTACTGAGCGATGTCGGACGCTTCACCAGGAGTCAACACACCTTTGTGTGCTGTCATGATGCCACGGCGACCTTCAGTAATGGTGTGCAGAATATCCTCAGGCTGGCCACCCCACATCCAAGCTCCGTCTGTCAGGTTAGGGAAGCTTGGGCTGCCTTGAGCATCGGAACCGTGACACTGAGCACAGTTGTTCAAGAACAAACGTTGGCCAATGGCACGAGCTTCTGCATCGTCAGCGATTTCATCCAAAGGCATTTCACGGAAACGAGCGTACGTTGGAGCTAAACGCTCGTTAATTTGCTCTTGTTGTGCTTGCACTTCTTTAGCGGACGAATAACTCAACATCCCCTGATAACTACCCAGACCTGGGTACATAATCAGGTAGCCTAGTGCAAAAACACACAGCAATATGTACATAACGGTCCACCAGCGTGGCACATTAGTATTGAGCTCCGTGATATTGCCGTCCCACACATGGGACGACTCTTGCTCTTCTATGGAAGGAGACAGCCAAGCGCGCTGAGTCCACAGCAACCACAGACAGAAGACAATGCCCAACAGAGCAATAGCGGAGATGTAAATCCCCCAGCCTAGATTAAAAAAATCACTCATTCGAACCTCCCTTCTCGTCAGCTTCATCCGGCAATGCGAAAGGAAGCATAGACCCATCATGGTTGGCTTTTTTACGGCCATCCGACCACGCCCAGATCACAATACCAATGAACGTCACAATGCCAAGTATTGTCATCAGACCATTCAAGAATGCAACCATGATTAGCGTCTCCCCTCGGCTACAGCTTGTTCAGCTGCTGCGCGACCTTCTACACCCATACCCTGCAGATAAGCAATCAGCGCATCTTCTTCGGTTTTACCAACCAATTGCTGAGGTGCTTTTTCAATCTGCTCGTCGGTGTAAGGTACGCCGATAATACGCAGAGCATTCATACGTGCACGCACGTCGTCATTTTCTACGCTGTTATGTTGCAGCCAAGGGTAGGCTGGCATGTTGGAAGCAGGTTCTGTATCACGAGGATTACGCAAGTGAATACGGTGCCAGTTATCGGTGTACACGCCACCTACGCGGGCCAAATCAGGACCAGTACGTTTGGAACCCCACAAGAATGGGTGATCGTACACAGTCTCGCCGGCCAGAGAGTAAGGACCGTAGCGCTGTACCTCGGATTGCAGCATACGCACTTGTTGGGAGTGGCAGCCCACGCAGCCTTCACGAATGTAGATATCTCTACCTACCAAACGCAGGGGCTCGTAAGGCTTCACGCCTTCTGTGGGTTCAGTCATAGAGTGCTGGAAAAACAGCGGCACGATCTGTACCAAACCCGCAAAGGAAATCACCAGAATACTGAGCACAATCAATAAACCAACGTTGCGCTCAATCGTGGCGTGTGAAAAACCTTTTTTCTCAGTTGAGGACATTGATTGCTCCTTATTCCGTAACAACAGCCGGACCAACGTTAGCCGGACTGATCGCATCAGGGTTAGTCAGCGGAACAACTGGGTTCACACGAGGTTTGCCCCATGCAGTCAAGAAGACGTTCACGCCCATCATGACAATACCGCAAACAAACATAAAGCCACCCAATGCACGAATTGCATAGAACGGATAAGTTGCTTTCACCCCTTCAACAAAGCTGTATGTCAGCAAGCCATCAGGAGCTGTTGCACGCCACATCAAACCTTGCATTACACCGGAAATCCACATCGCGGCGATATACAGCACCACGCCCAGTGTTGCCACCCAGAAGTGGATCTCTACCAGTTTTGGCAAAGCCATCTGTTTTTGGCCATACAAGCGAGGAATCATGTAGTACAGGGAACCGAAGGTCACCATCGCTACCCAACCCAACGCACCGGAGTGCACGTGACCGATAGTCCAGTCAGTGTAGTGGGACAGGGAGTTCACAGTACGGATCGCCATCATGGAGCCTTCGAAGGTAGACATACCGTAGAAGGACAAGGAAGTTACCAGGAACTTCAAGATAGGATCTGTACGCAGTTTGTGCCAAGCGCCAGACAAGGTCATGATACCGTTGATCATACCGCCCCAAGATGGAGCCAAGAGGATCAGCGAGAATGTCATACCCAAGGACTGTGTCCAGTCAGGCAAGGATGTGTACAGCAAGTGGTGAGGACCAGCCCACATATACGTAAAGGCCAACGCCCAGAAGTGAACGATGGACAAACGGTAGGAGTACACCGGACGGTTAGCTTGCTTAGGTACGAAGTAATACATCATCCCCAAGAAACTTGTGGTCAGGAAGAAACCCACAGCATTGTGACCATACCACCACTGCACCATCGCATCTTGCACGCCAGCATAGACGGAGTAGGACTTCCACATGGAAACCGGAATTTCCAAGTTATTGAAGATGTGCAGTACGGCAATCGTGGTAATAAAAGCACCGTAGAACCAGTTCGCCACGTAGATGTGACGCACACGGCGTTTAACGATTGTGCCAAAGAACACCACAGCATAAGACACCCAGACGATAGTGATCAGGATATCCAGCGGCCATTCCATTTCTGCGTATTCTTTGCTGCTGGTGAAACCCATAGGCAAAGTAATCAGCGCCCCCAACATCACTAGCTGCCAACCCCAGAAGGTGAAAGAAGCCAGTTTTGTACAGTACAGACGTACCTGACAGGTACGTTGAACCACGTAGTACGACGTTGCGAACAGTGCGTTACCGCCAAAGGCGAAAATTACCAAGTTGGTATGTACTGGACGCAGACGGCCATAGCTAAACCATGGCGTTTCGAAGTTAAGTTCAGGCCAAATTAGTTGCAAGGCAACAAGTAAGCCGACACTCATGCCGATAATTCCCCAAACCACTGTCATGATGGCAAACTGCCGCACGACGCCGTAGTTGAAGACTTCGGCCTGTTTCCCGACTGTCTCGGAAGTGCCCATTTGCTTCCCCTATAACACTAACATTACAAAATTAATCTCCTGAGCCATGATCGCTCATGCTCGGCCGTTGCTCCCTGATCTTAATCAGGGAACTTATTATTAGTGTGGTTATTGTGTGGATTTATACCAACTGGCACAGATCCTCACAAACTCACACTATTTCTTTGTGCGCTCCGCATCCCTGTGCGTGCTGTCATCATCGTTTAGTATTGATTCGCCAGCGGATTGGGAGTTTTCAAATTGTCCGGCAAAAATGGCCCACCAGAATGCCACCCCCATCAGGATCACAAACAGCAACGAGATCGGTATCAGGAGAAACAGTGACTCAAGCATGGTGTACCACCTTTTTTGTTATGCAGTGACTTCACTACCAGACAGGTGATTACCCGAGATACGCTGACGGTAAATGCGCCAGGAATTCAGGGCCACCAATAGTGAGGACAGCAGCATAGAAACAGCAGCAACCCAAGGAGAGACCAATCCTATAGCAGCTAGGGGGGTCATCAACAGGTGCCAGACAATAGAACCGTATAAATTTTGTTTGGAGATATGTTCTGTGCGTTGGATAAGGGCAGAGATGTCTGCCTCAGATTGTGCAGGTTGCACCATCAATCCCGCCTGGGCGGCGGCAACAGCTGTAGGAACGGACATGGACATGGCACAGGGACAGCTCATGACGAATAACGCCACCATCACTGCCACAGCATGGTCTGGTTGATAGAAGAACCACACCACACCCAAGACCAAGGCCAAGGCCACTTGAATAAGAACAAACCAGAAGGCTAATGTGTTAGCACGCACCGAGATACCGGCGCGAAACTGTTCCACGCGATCAAAAGACTGACCACGACTAATAGATTGTCGAGCACAGAATTCCAAATAGCGGGCCGTCAGCAAAAACGCTACAAACATGCTGACAGAATCAAAGTAGACTTCGCCCTGCCCTTGCCAAGTGCTGATAACGCTGGGTATGAATGCCACGATAATGCCTAAGGCAACGGGCACATCCATCCCAACTTTGAATTTTTTAAGACTATTCCATGCGCCAGCCCAAATAGGCTGAGCACAGTACATCATGACAGGAACGGTAAGCACTAACGCGGCCCAGTTCATGATCAAAATGGCTTTATCCATCAATGCCAGACTGTCAGGTTCCATTGACTCTGAGCGCAAATACCCTGGAAAAGCAAACATCATCACCTGCATCATGGCCAACCACGCCAATCCAAGTCGCGCGAGCATGTGCTTGCGCTGACTGCGCTGCTCGTCAGATAGACCCGCAGGGATAGTAAATATAGAGTATGCGCGCATAAAGAGAATAGATAAGCGTTAACTGCTTATTAACCGTTTACATGCATGCTAACCGTTATCGGCGAAAGCTTGAATACATGATATGAGGTACTAGTCGGGTGCATTCTACTACAAAGGTATCAGAAGGTCTGCCAACGTCTCGCTTCTGTTTGATACAGAACAAGCCGCAGCATCCAAAGATGCTACGGCTTGTATCAACCCATGATGCTAGCTTTATTCAGCGGCTTTAGCAAATTGGGCAGCTTCTGTGGAGCCTGCCAATGCTGTAGTAGAAGATTGGCCACCTTCGATAGTTTGTGTTACAGCATCGAAGTACCCAGTACCTACTTCGCGTTGGTGACGTACCGCTGTGAAACCACGCTCTGCTGCAGCAAACTCACGCTCTTGCAGATCAACGAAAGCGGTCATGTTGTTGCGAGCATAACCGTGTGCCAGATCAAACATGCCGTAGTTCAGTGCGTGGAAACCAGCCAAGGTGATGAACTGGAATTTGTAACCCATTGCACCCAACTCGCGTTGGAATTTTGCAATAGTCTGGTCATCCAAGTTTTTCTTCCAATTAAAGGAAGGCGAGCAGTTATATGACAGCATTTTGCCTGGGAACTGACGGTGAATGGCTTCAGCAAAGCGTTTTGCGTACTCCAAGTTCGGCGTAGATGTTTCACACCAGATCAAGTCAGCGTAAGGAGCGTAAGCCAAACCGCGCGAGATCGCTTGATCCACACCTGGACGTGTGCGGAAGAAACCTTCTACCGTGCGCTCACCTGTGATAAACGGTTTGTCGTTGTCATCTACATCGCTAGTAATCAGGTCAGCCGCTTCTGCATCAGTACGAGCAACCAATACTGTAGGTACATTCAGAACATCGGCAGCCAAACGAGCAGCCACTAGTTTAGAGATAGCTTCGCGTGTTGGAACCAACACTTTACCGCCCAAGTGACCACATTTTTTCACTGCTGCCAGTTGATCTTCAAAGTGAACGCCAGATGCACCTGCCACGATCATGGATTTCATCAGCTCAAATGCGTTCAATACACCACCGAAACCAGCCTCTGCATCGGCAACGATAGGAGCCAAGTAATCGATATAGCCTTGATCACCAGGATTCATACCTTCGGACCATTGAATTTGGTCACAGCGCATCAAGGCATTGTTAATACGACGTACAACCTGAGGAACCGAGTTGATGGGGTACAACGATTGGTCGGGGTACATTTCGCCTGCACCGTTTGCATCACCAGCCACTTGCCAGCCAGACAGGTAAATCGCTTTCAAGCCAGCTTTCACTTGCTGCATAGCCTGGTTACCTGTCAACGCACCCAATGCATTTACAAAGGGTTCTTCAGTAATCATCTTCCACAACTTCTCGGAACCGCGACGCGCCAAGGTGTGCTCTTCTACAGTAGAGCCACGCAGACGGATAACTTCTTCAGCACTGTATGTGCGTTTGATACCTTGCCAGCGTGGGTCCTCGGCCCAGTATTTCTGCAAGTTGCGGATTTCGGTTTCGCGGTTACTCATGTCAGTCTCCAATACAAGAAAAAGAAAACAATCAAGATGAGTATTAGTCTACGCAAATGCTGCGTCTGCAACACACTTATATCTTATATAAGACTATATATTTTTATAATTAATATCAATAACATACGATTTATATTTCAAGATATGAAATCATATTTTTGTTTATGGAAAAATTTATTGTGCAGCGCGCCATTTGGTTTTCACAATGCGGAAAGCCACAACCACAATATGAAAATTGAACCTTTTTGTACCAAAAAATAATAGAAAATAAAAAAACACCTCGAAAATTGGCGTTATTCCAATTTCTGAGGTGTTTCTTTACTACAACCTATTACTCTCTATCTATATAGAGAGCACGGACTACGACGTTACTTCTTCTCAGCAGCCCGTGCAATCCACACTGCCATCGAGGCAGAAATACAAAATGCTACGGCAGCCCCAAACCATGGACCTCTATTCAAACCAGCATCCAACATGGCGCCAAACATCAACGGAGCCAATGACGAACCCACATCCATGCCTGAATACACCAAACCGTATACAGTGCCTGTTGCCCCTTTAGGGGTCACACGTCTAATCAGCATGTCACGCGATGGTGCAGCCACACCAGAGAAGAAACCCGCCAACCCCACCATCACGACGGCAACAGACGAACTTAAAAGCCCTGAGCCTAGCAGCACCAACATCAACCCGGCAAAACACAGGGATAAAAATACCGTGCGCTCACTTCGTGCATCAGCTCCGACCAAGAAACCGCCCGCCAACATCCCCACTGCCGCTGTCACCATATAGGCTGACAATGCTGTACCTGCTACCACCGGGTCAATGTGATAAACACTACCCAGCATAGGGATGGTGTAGTTCTGCACCGAAGACAACGCCATAGAGGAAAAGGCGAAAAATAAGAAAGCGCCCCACAAGGCAGGTTGCTTACAGAGTATTTTTAGAGTTTGCCAGACCCCCTCACTCGCCAAGGATTTTTCGGACGATATTTCTTGTACTGCTTCCACTTGCTGTCGCTTATGCTGACCAGCTAACAGGTTTCTACCCAAGAAAGCTGCACACCACACCACCGCAATTAATCCTGCCGCAGAAAAAGCGGCTGCTCGCCAACCATGATCAGAAGCAATCGCCGCCACAAATAAAGGCGTTAATGCCCAGCCCAAGTTACCTGTTAGACCATGCACGCTAAACGCATGCCCTAAGCGTCTTGCACTGACACGGTGATTAATAATGGAGTAGTCTACCGGGTGAAAAATGGAATTCCCAGCACCACCAATGGCAGCCGCTAACCACAGCATCCAGTAACTGGTAGCAAAACCAATCATAATGCCGGAGATCACAAAGCCTCCCAAACCAAATAGCAATACAGGAATGGGGCCTATACGATCGACAATAAAACCCGAACTAGCCTGTCCCAAGCAAGACACCACAAAAAATGTGGTGGCTAATGCGCCCAGCTCAACATAGTCAAAGCCAAACTCGCGCGCTAAGAACACATACAGTGTGGGCAGTAGCAGTTGAAAAAAGTGCGAACTGGCATGCACCACACCTATAAGGCTAATGATGCTCCAGTCTTGTTTTCGATGAACGACTTCTTCAGCGGTCAGCTCTGATACAGCCATGGCATTAACTCTTACGGGCTATTTCAGGCCAAGCTTTCTTCAAGTAATAGCACATGGACCACACTGTCAGAATCGCCGCGATGATGATTAACACCTGCCCAATGACGCCCACAGGTATGTCCTCGTAGTTTTCCCAGTACAACAAACATGGGATAGCGAGCATCTGCGCTGCTGTTTTGAATTTACCCAACCAATTAACCGCCACGCTGCTGCTAGCACCCATTTGTGCCATCCACTCGCGCAAGGCTGAAATGGCGATCTCACGACCAATAATAATAAAGGCGATAACAAAGCCCACGCGCCCTAAATCCACCAATACCAGCAATGCGGCCGATACCATCAACTTATCGGCAACTGGATCCAGAAACGCACCAAAGGCTGAGGTTTGATTCCAGCGTCGCGCAAGCCAACCATCGAACCAGTCCGTGATAGCAGCCACGATAAAAGCGCCACAGGCTAATACATCACGCGAATGTATGTTCATCCAACTTTCTGGCAAGAAAAACAACGCCAGTACCAGCGGGATCATCAGGATTCTCAACCAGGTCAGGGCCATGGGAAAAGTAAGAGGCATCATCATGTGGCTAACTCGGTATTACAAAACATCAACGTAAAGCATAGTAGATACGCTCAGCTAATGCAGCAGATATTCCTTCAACAGAAGCTAAATCATCTATGCTCGCATTTACTACACCTGTAAACCCGCCAAAGCGAGCCAACAAGCGTTGCCGGCGTTTTGCTCCTACGCCTTCTATATCTTCTAATCGTGACACATTCCTAGACTTTGCGCGACGGGCTCGCATCCCAGTAATGGCAAAACGGTGCGCCTCATCGCGCGCCTCAGCCACTAACATTAATGCAGGAGACGCCACACCCAAGCGCAGCTCGGGCCTGCCATCGGCAAAAATCAGGGTCTCAAGCCCTACTTTACGTCCTTCGCCTTTGGCCACACCCACCAACACATTCGTATCTAAACCAAGCTCGTTAAATACTTGTTTTGCCATGGATATCTGGCCTTTACCACCATCCACTAGCACTATATCTGGTAAGGTTGCCTGACCTTCTGCAACACGCTCATAACGTCTAAATAACACCTGACGCATTGCGGCATAATCATCCCCGGGAGTAATTCCCGCGATGTTATATCGCCTATATAAAGTGGGTTGCATATCATGATGCCTATACACCACACATGACGCTTGAGTCGCCTCACCTGCCGTATGACTAATATCGAAACACTCAATAGTCAATGCTTCCAACGCTTCATCATCGGTATCCAGTCCTAGCACTGACGCCAAATCTAGGGTGCGCGCTGCTTTGGTAATGGCCTCATTCAGTCTGCGCGCCAAGGCCAATTCGCCATTTTTCAATGCTTGCTCTAGCCATGCTTTACGCACGCCCTGAGGACGAATCAGTAACCGTGTTTCTTTGCCAGTTTGCTCTTTGAGCATGTCCAAAATAGCGGTATCCAACAAACGATGTGATACCACTAATACAGGAGGTAAAGGACGCTCTATATAGTGCTGACTAATAAATGCAGCCAAGACATCTTCTGGCGTATCGTCTTGCACCTGGGTCGGAAAAAATGCTCTATCCCCTAGGTGACGCCCGCCACGCACCATAGCCAAGTTGACACACACCTTGCCCTCTTCGCTGATGACCGCAATCACATCCAAATCATCAGTACCTGCATGCTCCATGGTCTGCTGTTGCAATACCGTAGATAACGCTCGCATTTGATCACGCAATACGGCAGCTTGTTCAAACTCAAACTGCTCAGCGGCTTCTTGCATGCGCTCTTCTATTTCCTGCAATACCTCATTGGCTTGCCCAGACAAGAAGCGCACAGCCCGTTTCACATCAGCTTGATATTCTTCCAGAGAAATATTGCCCACGCATGGTGCCGTACATCGTTGGATTTGATGCAACAAACAGGGACGTGAACGGTGTGCGTATACCCCATCCTCACAGGTACGTAACTGAAATACACGCTGCAGAATTTGTATAGTTTCGCGTACCGCCCAAGCATTGGGGTACGGCCCAAAGAACTGCCCGCCCACATTAGTGTTGCCTCGGTAATAGGCAATACGTGGCGCCTCATGGGCACTCAACTGCAAATAAGGGTACGACTTATCATCCCTAAACAGGATGTTGTAGCGTGGGCGCAACCGCTTGATCAGATTATTTTCTAGCAATAGCGCTTCGGCTTCGCTAGGCGTAATCGTCACTTCAATACGTGCAATGCGCGCCACCATATGGGCAATACGCGGGCTAGACAAATTTTTCTGAAAATACGAACTGACGCGCTTTTTCAGATCTTTAGCTTTGCCTACGTAAAGCACCGTACCTTCTTCATCCAGATGCCTGTAGACACCTGGCAAATTAGGCAGTTCAGCTAGAAACGATTTGAGATTGAAGCTCTCTGGCATGCTGGTAGTATTCATCAGACTGCAAATCATCCCACGCCAAAGCAGGCTCCAAACAACGCAGACGGCGTATACGCTGCACAGACTCAGGATCAGAACTGTGCTGTAAACGCTGCAGCAGCTCATCGGCCAAATCAGGTCTATTGCATACCAACACCATGTCGCAACCAGCACCCAATGCAGCCTCAGCTCTAGCCAAAATATCACCTGCTACGGTTGCGCCTTCCATAGTCAGGTCATCAGAGAAGATCACCCCCTCGTAACCCAATGCCTTACGCAATACGCGCTGCAGCCAGTAGCGAGAAAAACCAGCAGGTTTATCGTCTACTTTGGGATAAATCACGTGTGCAGGCATAACGCTATCTAGCACCATCGCCCCCAACCAACCGTAAGGTGCCGCATCATCATTCAAGATTTGCTCTAGGTCGCGTTCGTCCACTGGGATCTCATGGTGAGAATCCGCCTCTACCGCGCCGTGACCAGGGAAATGTTTGCCACAACTGGCCATACCAGCACGATGCAAGCCTTGCACCAAACCAGTAGCCAACATCGCCACCGCTTTTGGATCGCGGTGGAAGGCACGGTTGCCAATTACTCCACTAACGCCCCAATCCAAGTCCAACACAGGTGTAAAGCTCATATCTACGCCACACGCACGTAGCTCAGCTGCCAAGACATACCCAACAGCCGCCGCCATTTCTGCGGCTGCTTTGGCATCTTTTTCCCAGAGCGTACCCAAATGACGCATGGCTGGAAGCACGGTAAAACCATCTGTTTTGAAACGTTGCACACGACCACCTTCGTGATCCACGGCAATCAACAACGGCTCATCTCTGGACGCATGTATAGCGTCGCATAATGCAGTCAGTTGCTCACGCGAATTGAAGTTGCGTGCAAATAGAATCACGCCCCCTACTAAAGGGTGCTGCAACCGCTGACGTTCTGCTTCGGTTAATTCAGTACCCGCTACGTCCACCATTACTGGACCGGGTAACAACACTGAGCCCTGCTCACTTTGCTTCATGCTGATGTTTCCACTTTTAGTCATTAGGTCTGACTTTCCACAATCACAAATGCCATCACTAAATCAGACTCATCGGTCAGACTGACATGCGCAGCACCAAAACGTTGGTTATACCAGTGTGCCAGCGGTTCTGCTAGCACTACCGTAGGTTTACCACTGGGAGCATTTAACACTTGCATTCGCGACCATGCCATCGGCATACGCATTCCCAAGCCTACAGCTTTAGAAAAGGCCTCTTTAGCGGCAAATCGAGTTGCCAGATAGCGCATGCCGCGTCGCATATCGCGCTCAGCACGCCGTGCAAATACCACTTGTTCCTCTGGCCCCAAAATACGTTGCACAAAGCGATCGGGCCGGCGTTCATACGCGGCCTGAATGCGCGATACATATGTAATGTCGGTGCCTATTCCCGCAATGCTGCCCATGTATAGCCCCTCTGCCTACCGTGCTACTTACACTTTCAGGAAGTGCTCTCGGTAGTGTTTCAATTCATCAATGGATTCGTAAATATCAGCCAACGCTTCGTGGCGGCTGTGTTTTACAAAGCTACTTACCACTTCAGGCTTCCAACGTCGCGCCAATTCCTTTAAGGTACTGACGTCCAGGTTACGATAATGGAAGTATTGCTCCAGACGAGGCATGTACTTGTACATAAAGCGTCTGTCTTGGCTAATGGTGTTACCGCACAAAGGGGAAGCACCTTCAGGTACATGTTTTTTCAAGAAAGCTAGCAACACATCTTCAGCTTGTTCTTCAGTAGTAGTAGATGTTTTTACCTTATCAATCAAGCCACTACGACCATGTGTACCTTTATTCCAATTATCCATTGCATCCAGCAAGGCATCGCTTTGATGGATGACGATCACCGGACCTTCTGCCACAATGCTTAAATCTGCTTCAGTCACAACGACTGCCACTTCGATGATACGTTCTTTTTCTGGGTCTAATCCGGTCATTTCCATATCTAACCAGACCAAACGTTGATTTGTAACCGCCATATAATCTTCCTTTAAAAACCCTATTTTCGCATACCTACCAGCACTACATGTTCACTTACCTTTTTCTAGGCTTCTTTCTGCTGGATTTGTTTACCCGCTTTTGGTTGGCGCAACGACAGATTCACCACGTCATGTTGCATCGCGGTACTGTACCAGAGGAGTTTAGCTCGCGTATTTCGTTACGCAGCCATCAACGAGCCGCAGACTACACCGTCGCGAAAGTGAAGCTTAACCAATACGAACGTTTAGTGGATGCTGTAGTGTTGATTTGCTTAACGTTAATGGGTGGCCTACAGCAACTAGATCTATTCTGGGCACGTCATATAGATCATGAAATTTGGCGTCAAATTGCCTTAATCCTTAGCGTTGCAGGCCTACTTGGGCTAATCAGCATGCCTTTTAATGTGTGGAAAAAATTCCGCTTAGAAGCTCGCTTTGGCTTTAATCGCCTTACCCCTGCCTTGTTTGTGCGCGATACGTTAATAGGCAGCGTCTTAGGCATGGTATTGCTAAGCATTTGCGCTGGCGCCATTTTGCTCTTCATGGAAAAAGCTGGGGCGCAATGGCCGTTATGGGCATGGTTGTTCTGGGTGGGTTTTAACCTATTTTTGATTTGGGCGTACCCCACATTCATCGCCCCGCTTTTCAACAGCTTCAAGCCCCTAGAACGCGACAGCCTACGTGATCGCATCAATGCACTAGCGGAACGTTGTCAATTTAAATTGAATGGCTTGTATGTCATGGATGGCTCCAAACGCTCTGCTCATGGCAACGCCTATTTCACCGGCTTGGGTAATAACAAACGCATCGTGTTTTTTGACACGCTGCTCAACAAACTAGACGATGAAGAAATTGAAGCTGTACTGGCGCACGAACTGGGTCACTTTAAGCACCACCACATACGCCAGCGCCTGATTTTTAATTTTCTAGGCTCACTGTTAGTGTTCCTACTGCTAGGCTGGCTTTCTCAAAAAGCATGGTTTTATGTAGACCTAGGTGTGATTCCACAATTAGGCCGGGCCAACGATGGCATGGCCTTGGTGCTGTTCTTCCTGTGCCTACCCGTGTTCACTTTCTGGATCACTCCCTTAACCAACCTGTCTTCCAGAAAGCACGAATACCAAGCAGATGCGTTTGCCGCTGCACAATGTCCATCCATACATCTGCGCCATGCGTTGCTGAAGCTCTATAACGATAATGCAGCAACCTTAACGCCCGACCCTTTGCACTCCGCTTTTTACGACACCCACCCTAGTGCCCTAAGCCGCCTCCAACACTTGGAACGTTATGAAAACCAGCAATCTATCTAGTGGTACCGTTATCGCAGCACATGGCCGTCACTATTTTGTAGAAGACGAAAACGGTGATGTACGTAAGTGCTACACACGCGGCAAGCGCAGCGGTATTTGCGTGGGTGATAAGGTAGATTTTAGTGTCCAAAGCGCAGAACAAGGTACCATAGAAACCATACATGATCGCCGCAATCTGCTATATAGATCAGACGAGGCGCGCTCTAAACAATTTGCCGCCAATATTGACCAACTACTGATTGTGGTCGCCGCAGAACCACCTTTCTCAGAGGACCTCTGTGGCCGTGCACTGGTAGCAGCCGAGTTTTCTGACATTGCCCCAATTATCATTCTAAATAAAGCCGACCTACCTAGCGTAGAACGTGCTAGACAACAATTACAGCCTTTGGCCGATTTAAATATTCCTATCATTGAGCTTAGTGCGCTCAATGAAGAACAAGTTAAAAGCCTGCTGTATCCCATATTAGAAAACCGCTGCACGCTGCTATTGGGACAAAGCGGTATGGGTAAATCCACACTACTAAACACACTAATCCCTGAAGCGAACGCACATACCCAAACACACTCCGAGGCATTAGGTACAGGGAGACACACCACTACCAGCACACGTCTGTACCATATCCCTGGCGTCACGGGCCAACTTATAGACTCCCCTGGATTCCAAACCTTTGGCTTAGCCCACCTAGAACCCGCTGATATTGTTCGAGGGTTTCCTGAGTTCGTGGAAGAACTGACGAACTGCAAGTTTTATAATTGCACACATCGCCATGAACCACATTGCGGTATTGTGGCAGCGCTTAAGGCAGGAAAAATTCACCCAGAACGCTACGCCTTATATGAGCGTTTGCTAGCGGAATACGAGGCGCAAAGCCGGTACTGAGCCTTAGGCTAAGCGTTGGTGTGCAGCATGCAAATAATGGTAGAAATTACGGACAATCACCGCCGTAGCCCCCCAAATAAAATGCTGCTGCCAACGAATGGCAAAATACTGGCGGTAATTCACACCATTGATTTGCACTTGATGCAAGGTGTGCTGACTAGGGTCCAATAATGCCGATAACGGCACCTCAAACACCTCTGACACTTCTGCCGGGGACGGCACAATACGGTAGCCAGGGTGAATCATGCCCACTACAGGGCACATAGCAAAACTTGATGAGCTTAAAAAGATAGGTTGCTGCCCTAACGGCTCTAGATAGTCAGGATCAATACCCACCTCTTCATGCGTTTCTCGCAATGCAGCTGCTTGCACGCTTAGGTCTTCGGGGTCTATGCGTCCTCCCGGAAAACTAATTTGCCCAGCATGATGCAGTAATTGTGCAGAACGACGAGTAAACAGCATGGACATACCTGTCTCACGCTGTTGCAACCCCAAATACACGGCAGCAGGAATAGCCGTGGGTGCTGCGGTAAAATTTTCTACAAATTGGCCTTGAAAGTGTGGATCAACTTGGCCCAAGGGCATTTCTTTGAAAGCCTCACGAATGAAATCTTCCTGCAAGGCTTCTTTAGCCAAGCTAGGCAAGGAGTCTACGGCAATAACGGGTTGGGTTTCTGGGTTAAACCACGTGCTCCGTTTTACATCTGTAGGCATGATTTCAGACATTAAGAACTCTCTGGTTTCAAAAAAGGCACCCTAAGGTGCCCTTTCTGATGGTATTACAGCGCTTACGCTTGAGCAGCGTTTTTGCGTACCAATTTTTCTTTGATACGAGCGGCCTTACCGGAACGGCTACGCAAGTAGTACAGTTTCGCGCGACGCACAGCACCACGACGTTTAACTTCAATGCTTGCTACTTGTGGGGAGTACAACTGGAATGTACGTTCCACAGCTTCACCGGAAGAGATTTTACGCACGATGAAAGAAGAGTTCAGGCCACGGTTACGGCGAGCAATAACTACACCTTCGTAAGCCTGTACACGTTTACGTGTACCTTCAACAACGTTTACGTTTACGACAACGGTATCGCCAGGAGCGAACTCAGGCAATGCTTGGCCGTTTGTCAGGCGTTGGATTTCTTCCTGTTCCAGGATTTCGATAAGATTCACAATAAGCTCCAAAGCATCTTGACTGGGTATTGTTTGCCATTTTCAAGTCTATCTTAAAGTTTATAGACCTAATTACCCATCAGAGGATGAACTCGGTATTTTAGCACCCATCTTGAAAAAAATCCTTATTTTCAAGGCCAAACGTAGCATATCCCCCTAAAACACACAGAATTTAGCTAGCATACAACTTAGCGCGGAACGATGCCCTCAGGAGTACTCGTTTTGCGTACGTCTGATGATGCACTGCGCCAGTGCATACCGTACCGTTTACTCAGGAACATACACATGAAGCATGGTGAATATAAAGTCCCCGGTGGAAAACTGGTGGTTATAGACTTTGAGGTTCACGATAATCAGTTAGCTAACGTACAACTTAGCGGTGATTTCTTTCTGGAACCTCCCGAAGCTCTGGATCACATCAACCATGCCTTAACAGGCTTAGCTGCTACCAGTGATGCCGCTACTATTGAGGCTGCCGTTGAACAGTCGCTACCCGCTGAGGCTCAGCTATTCGGCTTTGACGCCGCAGCTGTTGCTGTTGTTGTAGGGAGAGCCCTAGCATGACCACACGTACAGACTGGAATCACTACCGCTGGCAGTTGATTCACGATTTACCACAAGACCCTGCCTTGCACATGGCACTGGATGAGATCCTGACCGATGACGTAGGCACAGGTAAGCGCCCCCCATTATTGCGTATTTGGGAATGGGCATCGTCTACAGTGATTATTGGCCGTTTCCAATCACTAAAAAACGAAGTAGACCCAGAAGGTGCAGCACGCCACGATATTTCTGTGGTACGTCGTATTAGTGGCGGTGGCGCTATGTTTCTTGAGCCAGGCAATGGCATCACCTACTCTATTTGTGCCCCTGACTCGCTAGTACACGGCATGAGTTTTCAAGAGTCCTACGCGCTAATGGATAGCTGGGTAGTAGAAACATTGAAAACGCTGGGTATAGATGCGTGGTATCAGCCTTTAAATGACATCACCAGCAGCAAGGGCAAGATTGGTGGCGCGGCTCAGGCCAGACGCTCTAAAGCGGTGCTGCACCACACCATGCTGGCGTACGACATTAACGCCGACAAGATGCTAGAAGTGCTGCGCATCGGCAAAGAGAAACTATCGGATAAAGGCACTACCAGCGCTAAAAAACGTGTAGACCCTTTACGTAGCCAAACCGGGCTGGAGCGTGAAGCAATTATTAACTGCATGATAGAGCAGTTCAGAAAGCTAGCACCGCTGGAAGAGGTATCGCTGGATGCCGACACACTACATCGTGCCGAACAACTAGCCGATCAAAAATTCCGTACCCTAGAATGGACGACTTTAGTCCCCTAAACGCTTATAAGCCGCTATACGCACCCAGCCACATCAAACCTGGAATAGATACGCCCCACAAGGCAACCAAACAGATATCCAGTACTTTGGAATAACGCTGTGAACGCTTAGCGGTTAAATAGCAGTTTTGCTCTGCAGGGAAAGAAGCATCTAAGACTGCAGAACGCATATGGGATGACACGCTGTGACTCTGTTGTTCTCTATACGTAGTGAAAGACATAACGCACCTCAATTAACTGTTTTCTTATACAGTACTGTATAGATTAACAGCATTTGAGGCAAGCATAAAAAAACCTCTGTGGCGTATAACACCACAGAGGGCTGAACTGCGTAGCAAGCAAGCGTCTACGTATTACTTATTAGGCTGCGGGGTAATGCGTAAGTAAGGGCGCACTTCCGTATAGCCTTTAGGAAACTTCTGTTTAATCACTTCAGGGTCTTTCAGTGATGGCACGATGATCACGTCTTGACCATCTTCCCAGTTCACTGGTGTTGCCACGCTGTGATTGTCTGTCAGTTGCAAAGAATCAATCACACGCAAAATTTCGTTGAAATTACGGCCTGTGCTAGCAGGGTATGTAATGGTCAGACGTATTTTCTTAGCTGGATCAATAATGAACACAGAACGCACTGTCACGGTTGTGCTGGCGTTAGGGTGAATCATGTCGTACAGCTCAGAAACTTTACGATCTTCATCAGCCAAAATAGGGAAATTCACTGTGGTTTTCTGGGTTTCGTTAATGTCAGCAATCCACTCTTTATGGGAATCGTTGCCATCCACCGATACAGCGATCACTTTGACGCCACGCTTAGCGAATTCATCAGCCAATTTAGCGGTATAGCCTAGCTCGGTAGTGCAGACTGGCGTGAAGTCTGCTGGGTGAGAAAACAATACACCCCAGCTATCGCCAAGGAACTCATGGAAACGAATCTTACCAGCGGAAGATTCCTGTTCAAAATCAGGGGCAATGTCACCCAAACGCAATGTAGCCATAAATCACTCCTTGGTCATTTTCATGAATCTATGAATAAGTCGCCTTACAGCGGCTTAGAATGAATATATTCTCCCAGCATTAAAAAGCACATACAAATAACTATTAGAAATAACCTTATAGTGGCATTGTTTGCAGCAAAAACAAAAAAGCCCCACATAACTCGTGGGGCTTTCTACTGCATAAAACGGAAATACTCGATTACAGTGCTGATTCCAGCTCAGGCAGTACTGTGAACAAATCTGCCACCAGACCATAATCTGCCACACCGAAAATCGGTGCTTCTGCATCTTTGTTAACCGCAACGATGACTTTGGAGTCTTTCATACCAGCCAAGTGCTGAATCGCACCAGACACACCAAATGCCACGTACAGTTGTGGAGCAACGATCTTACCAGTTTGACCCACCTGCCAGTCGTTAGGAGCGTAACCAGCATCGACTGCCGCACGGGATGCACCAATAGCAGCACCCAGTTTGTCAGCCAAAGGCTCTAGCAGTTTGAAGTTATCGGCACTACCCATACCGCGACCACCAGTCACCACGATAGATGCTGCTGTCAGTTCAGGTCTGTCGTTCTTCGCTACTTCACGACCCACGAATTGGGATTTACCAGAGTTAGCGGCAACGCTTACGCTTTCAACGGCAGCAGAACCACCCTCGGCTGCTTGAGGATCAAATGCGGTAGTACGCACAGTGATCACTTTTTTAGCATCCAAGGACTGCACAGTAGCAATTGCGTTACCTGCATAGATTGGACGCTTGAACGTATCAGCTGAGTCTACGGCAATGATGTCGGAAACCTGTGCCACATCCAGTTTAGCTGCTACGCGAGGTGCAACGTTTTTACCGGAAGACGTAGCTGGGAACAGAATGTGGCTGTAATCACCAGCCACTGCCAGCACTTGCGCAGCCACGTTTTCAGCCAGGCCATCAGCCAAGCTAGCATCGTCAGCCAACAATACTTTGCTTACGCCAGCAACCTTAGCTGCGCTATCAGCAGCAGCTTTAGCATTGTGACCAGCTACCAAAACGTGGATATCACCACCAATCTTAGCTGCTGCTGCAACCGTATTCAGAGTCGCAACGTTCAAGCTCTCGTTGTTATGTTCTGCAATTACAAGAATAGCCATGACTTAGATCACCTTTGCTTCGTTTTTCAGTTTCTCAACCAAGGCAGCTACATCTGCCACGATCACCCCTGCAGAACGTGCAGGTGGTTCGCTAACTTGCAGTGTCTTCAAGCGCGGGCTTACATCAACGCCAACCTCTTCGGGCTTGATGGTTTCCAAAGGCTTTTTCTTCGCCTTCATGATATTGGGCAGCGTGACATAACGCGGCTCATTCAAGCGCAAATCGGTAGTGATAACAGCTGGCAGATTCAATTTCAGAGTTTCCAGACCGCCATCTACTTCGCGCGTTACTTGCACGGAATCAGCAGCCAACTCTACCTTGCTTGCAAAGGTAGCTTGTGGCCAATCCAACAAAGCAGCCAACATCTGGCCTGTTTGGTTAGCGTCGTCGTCAATAGCTTGTTTGCCCAGAATCACCAGTTGTGGCTGCTCTTTGTCCACCACTGCTTTCAACAGTTTGGATACGGCCAAAGGCTGCAGTTCTGCATCAGTTTCAACCAAGATAGCGCGATCAGCACCAATGGCCATCGCTGTACGCAAGGTTTCTTGGCAAGCTGTCACACCGCATGACACTGCAATCACTTCACTGACCACGCCCTGCTCTTTCAGACGCACAGCCTCTTCGACAGCAATCTCGTCAAAGGGGTTCATCGACATTTTGACGTTAGCAATATCTACATCGCTTTGATCAGATCTCACGCGTACTTTTACATTGTAATCAACGACGCGCTTCACGGGTACCAAGACTTTCATCCGGTTATCTCCAAAACACTTTTAAACAAATTTCAATGGCACTCATAGTTTGAGTGATTGCAAATCACCATACCCAACCTATCACTATACCTAAATCTGCAGCGTTTATACTGCAAAATTATCACAATGACTGCAGTTTTACTCACAATGTCAGTACCGAACTTTTACGGTTTCAGCATATACAGTCGTCACGCAAAACCAGTAACATAGTGGGTCTTGAAGGAACGCCATCTCATGCCTATCGCCGTGACTATTCTACGAAGCTGCCTATTACTTGCCCTACTAACGGGCTGTGCCTCTCCGCACTCAACTCCTGCTACGGATACTGCCGTAGTGCCCTCTAGCGTCAGCGCACCTGCATCACCTGTTAACACGGTGAATTCAGGCCACCGCGAGCTAGTCATTTATGAAGACTTGAATGCAGGTAGCTCCAGCGCTGCCAGACGCCAACCGCCTGTACGTGCCGACGGCACATTACAGCCTTGGGCATTGGAATGGGCGCAAGCCTTAGAAGCACAACGTCAAATTCCTGTCGCATTGACTACCTCTCTGCTGCAACAGGCAAAATACAATGCCACCGCAGCAAAACTGATGGCACCTAGTAAAGGCCGCATCAAAAAAAGCTGGGTCACCTACCGCAACCGCTTTGTAGAACCCATTCGCATACGTGAAGGCGTCGCTTTCTGGCGTAACCATGCCGAAACCTTAGCCAAAGCCGAACAGCAATATGGTGTGCCTGCTTCTATATTAGTAGCCATCATTGGCGTCGAAACCTTGTATGGTAAATACACAGGCGACTTCAATGTACTAGAAGTACTGAGCACCTTAGGCTTTAGTTACCCCGACGATAGCCGCCCAGAACGTGGCGAACTCTTTCGTAACCAACTGGCTGACCTGATTTACCTACACCAAGCCGGCATATTGGATGCCAGCGCTGTTGAGGGTTCTTTTGCTGGTGCCATGGGCTTGCCACAATTTATGCCTGGCAGTTTGCTGCGTTACGCCAAAGACGGTGATAACAACGGCAACATTAATCTGCATGATTCTATTGCGGATGTCAGTGCCTCTATCGCTAACTTCTTGCTGGAACACGGCTGGGTAGTCGGCCAACCCGCCTTTTTAGATGTACCTCTGCCCGCACAACCAGAAAGCTTAGTTACGGGTGGACTCGAAGCCACGTTGAACTGGAACACGCTATATCCCAACCAACGTGCGCCCGGCGCATTGGCATCTGTACCGTTGGGTATTGTGAATTTGGTGGATGAGCCTCGCGGAACCGTTGAGTACCGCGTTGCCACCCCTAGCTTCTTTTCCATTACCCACTACAACCGCAGCTACTTTTATGCAGCGTCTGTAGTAGAACTGGCTAATGCACTAGAAGCGGCCATGAAGAAATAGTAATGCGGCCGCATTACAGCAATGCGGAGTACTCCACACTACCCGGTGAGTACTCCCATTGCTCTCGCGATAGCGCCGCACGAATACGGGCAATAGCCTGACTGCGTAATTGCGAAACCCTACCCTCTGTGACTTCCATCACCATCGCTATCTCTTTTTGATTCAGGTCTTGCTCAAACTGTAACGACAGCAGTAGCTTTTCTCGTTCGGGCAATTGGTCAATAGCTGATATCAACGCGCCACGTAACGCTTGGGATTCTAGCTGCAACAGCGGATTTTCCAAAGGTGAAGACGGCTTTGCCCCCCCCGAGAGGAACTCCAAGGCGTCGCCAACCCCTTCTTCTCGCCTTGCCAAATCTTCATAGTGCAACACTTGCACACCGCTGGCTTCTTCTAGCAATTGGTAATACTGATCTATGGTGAGATCTAGCTGTTCAGCGATTTCAGACTCTAGTGGTTCGCGCATTAATTGCTGACGCAGCGCAGTGACTGCATTATCAATTTGGCGTGCCTTAGTGCGCACACTACGGGGTAACCAGTCTTGACTGCGTAGCTCATCAACCATGGCACCACGTATACGGGTCACGGCATAGGTTTCAAACTGCGCCTCTACCATCACTTGATAACGCCTAACGGCATCCAGCAAGCCGATCATACCGGCTTGGATAAGATCATCCAGCTCGACGCTGGAAGGCAGACGCGACACGAGCAGAAGCGCCTGTCGTCTTACGAGCGGCGCGTACTTCTCGATCAAAGCGTTTTCTGAAGCGGTCATGTGCGATAGATCCGGAAATGCTTACACATAATTTAGCTATTCTCAGGCCTACATCGCATTTGAGGTCTATGAATCAAACGCTGATTTTCACGCCTATTCGCACCATTAGCTCGGCTATTGCCCTTTAAGGGCCACTAAAGATTTTTCTTTGTGATCCGTTAAACCCTATAGATTCCTTATACCCTTACTGGCAGCCTTCCAGCTTGCCCTGTGCTAACCGTCCCGGATCGGAGACATCGCATGATCAACCCTACAGGACACACTTTATCGCTTTCTTCCACAGCGCTCATCTCCGCCCAACAAAATTTGGAATCGGATGCTGTTACTGAGGTTAATGCGGCGGTAACCGTGACTGAATCAGCAGCCACAGAGAAATCCACGGCCGATAAGCACCCCACTCCTTTTGGCAAACATACAGCTTATGAGTTTGAATGGGAAAAAAGCACGTTAGATAAAGCGCTGGAAACGCTGAATCAAGATATGCAGGCATGGTCTACGGGCTTGCGCTTTGACATAGACCCAGACACACAACGCATCGTGCTTTCTATCGTGGATAACGACAGTGGCGAAGTGATTCGCACAGTGCCCTCCGAGGCCGTCATGGCAGTCGCCAAAATGATTGCTCAATTCCAAGGAAAAGGCATCAGCACTAAGGCATAAATGGTAACGAAACCATTGATCTAAGGAACTTTAGGCACGCTAACAGTCGCTTTGTAAGCAGACTGACTCAGGCACAATACAGAACAAGGAGCTCGATTCATGGCAATTTCATCCGTTGGTGTAGGCTCAGGCCTACCTGTAGACAAAATTCTGGCTGACCTGCGCAAGGTAGAAAACATGTCGCTGGCGCTTATTCAAGACCGCAAATCAGCGGCCGAAGCACGCCTGTCTGGCTACAGCCAACTCAAAAGCTCGCTAGATGCGCTACAGGGCATAGGCAAAAAGCTAGCTGACCCCGCTGTATTCAGCGCTTACAAAGCCACTAGCTCCAACGAGGCCATACAAGTCACCGCCAATAACAAGTCTATTGCGGGCTCCTATGATGTGGAAGTTAAACACCTCGCCACGGCACAACGTCTGACTAAAACCGAAGATCGCACTAAGGTTCTGAGCGATCAAGAAGGTGGAAAAATCAGCGTCACCATGGAAAATGGTGATACGCACGAAGTGGATCTTGGTGGTTTCGAAAACACCATGGAAGGCATGGTTCAAGCCATTAATAGCGATCCAAAACTAGGCATACGCGCCACCCTAATTAACGATGACGGCGGTAAGTCTCACCTCGTTATCAGCTCCAGCAAAACAGGTACAGCGAACTCCGTTAGCAAAATCGAAGTCAAAGACAACGATCAACTGAACGATTTTCTTGGCTTTGATGCCAACAACACTAACTCCTTCACAGTACGAGCTGCCCAAAACGCTGAAATCAGCATTGATGGCATCACGATTACTAGCCAAAGCAACACCGTTGAAAACGCGATTGAAGGCGTTACGCTCACACTAAACCAAACCACTTCTGCCAGCGAAAATGGCAAACCTTCCAGAGTTGCTGTTACGCGTGATGACGCCGCCACCAGCAAACTGATCCAAGAGTTTGTGACGGCCTACAACAATCTGCACAGCACCATCGCTGCACAGACCAAATTCGACATAGACAAACAACAAGGCAGCGCCCTTACCGGCGAAGCTCTGCCACGTCGCATGCAAGCAGATATGCGCGAAGCCATCAGCTACAACTTAAGTAATGGTGATGTGCGCAACCTGTCTCAGCTAGGTATCAAGATCAACCCCAGCACAGGCGTGATGGAGCTGGATCAGAAAAAACTAGACGAAGCAATTAAAGAAAACTACAGCGATGTAGCGAAGCTTTTCTCTGGCGAAAAAGCCATAGGTCAGCGCTTAGTAGACAACACCGAAACTTACCTTAAGAAAAAAGATGGCTTATTGGCACTGACTAGCGACAGCATTACCAAAAACATCAAAGACATTGATAAGCAAATGCTTGCTGCTGAAACACGCATTGAAACCACCATGGAAGCTTACAGAAAGCAATTTTCCAGCTTAGACAAAATGATGAGTGATATGGGTGGTATCAGCAACTACCTAAGCCAACAACTTTCCATGCTTGGCAACATGAGCGATAAAAAATAGTTATGACTTACGCCCCCACTAGACGCGGCTACGGCCAACGATCGGTACAGACCTATGCCAACATAGGTCTGGAAACAGAAGTTCTTAGCGCCTCTCCAGAACGCCTGATCACTTTATTGTTTCAGGGGGCACGGGCCGCCATACTTCAAGCCAAACTGCATTTTGAAAAAAATAATATAGCCGAGCGTGGTAAGGCTATATCCAAAGCTATAGACATCGTCGATAGCGGCCTAAAAGCTGCAGTGAACACCGAAAAAGGTGGTGAGGTTGCACAAAATCTCATTGCTGCTTACGACATTGTCCTGCACCATTTACTGCGTGCAAATTTGGATGCTGACCGCACCAAACTAGATACTGCTGACAAGCTACTAGAAGAGCTTGGGCAAGCTTGGGTTACCGCCGTTGACCCACAACGCACCTAAAGAGGCGACCCCTCTTTTGACTGGCATCTCTACACCGAGCACCACCATCATGAGCACCAACAACCCCACCCTCCTACAACAGTACGAGACTATTGCAAACATCACCAGCAGCATGCTGCAACAAGCACAGCTTAATGCTTGGGATGAGGTGTTTACACTCAGCGAACGCTACATTGAAGCGGTAGATTGCTTACGCACTATGGATACGCTAAACAGCAGCGACCGCGAAGCTAGACGCGAACTGCTTTCACGCATACTGGAAGACGACGCCCAGATTCGTCACCTTGCCACACCTGAGCTGAAACGCTTGGACAAACTACTGGGCAACATGAAACGCCAACAGAATATTCTGCAAACGTACTACCCCAATACCGCTAGTCATCTATGAGCATAGGTGGTCACTCCCCTCTAGGCACTCTACTTATACAGCGTCTAGATGCGGCACTGGGTAATACCCTTGGCCAACAAAGCAACATCAGCTCGGGGGCTAGACCTGATGCCGTCAGCCAAGCACAGCACCCCGAGCGCAATCAACGCAGTGAAAACCCCACTTCGCGCCATCCACAACAAAGCGTGGAGCAGGCTACCCGTCATCAGCAAGGTAAGCAGCAACAACTTAGGCAAGATGTCAGCCTCAATAGACAGGCCGCTATAGAGTCGCTACTGCGACAAACCAGCACCTCAGCGACTAAATCAGCCCCCACCACATTAGGTAAAGCGGCACAAACCATTTTGCAAATCATTGATCGCTACCCAGAGATCAAGCAAGGGCTACAAGGTCGGCAACCACTGGCTAACAACGGCGACCTACGCACACTACTGCAAGCGGCGTTAACACAAGCACGCTCACACACAGTCAGCTCGTCGCAAACTCAGCAACCAGCGCCCCCACCACCCGCCACAGAACAATCCACCGCTACCGCACAACTCATGCGCCCAGCGCTTGCCTCTACAAGCCTACTGCAGCAGTTGGATACTGCGGCATTAGCGCAAAATTTCATGAAAGGCCTGCAACAAACCGTACAACATAGCGGCATGTTCTATGAGGCACAGCTTGCTCGTTTTGCCTTCGGTCAAGGTGCGCTGCATACCCTAACGCAGCAACCACAAAACCTGTTAACCAACAATACTGCGCAGAGTTCATCGCAAAACACGCAGCACGCCAAGCCCGAAAGCGGTTCTGCCTCTACAGCACAAACCACCGCCACACTTGCCGCCACAGATAGCAGCGACTCCCCACACTCGTTGCTCATACGACAGCAACTTGAAGTGCTCGCTAATCAGCAATTTCAATGGCGTGGCGAGGCTTGGCAAAATGTACCGCTAGACTGGCTCATTCAACGCAAACAACAACACGAAGGCTCAGCCAATCACAAACGCACTGTTAGTAGCCAACAATGGGATAGCCACTTACGCATGCAGCTCCCATTACTAGGCACAGTAGAAGTGGCTCTGACCTTGGTAGATAAACAGCTATCCCTACGCATCACTGCACCGGATGGTCATAACTCCTTGAATGCGCACTTACCTGCCCTACAAAATAGGTTGTCTGCATTAGGCTTCAACTTGCATACTCTAAGCCTGCACGATACCCCATTACTGCCACCCGCCTCTGACGCATCATGACGGATAAAATTTTCTCATCGCCGTTACGACCTAGCGCCGTCGCATTGCGCTACGATGCGCATGACCCCGCACCCAAGGTTGTCGCCAAGGGCTACGGCAACATTGCTGAAACCATCATCCAAACAGCCGAAGCTAACGGACTACATATACATGAGTCGCGTGAACTGGTGAGTTTACTAATGCAGGTTGATCTGGACGCTCATATTCCTCCACAACTTTATCAAGTAGTGGCTGAATTACTGGCATGGGTATACAGCATTGAAAATCTAGATACTCAGCCCCTCACCTCATCTGAAAAAAACCATAAGGCTTGAAAAGCCCACTTTTTTGGCGGTAGATACACCGCTTACCTTAGTGCGTACACAGGTACAGTAGGCTGTGTAATCGACTCATTATGACAATGGGTTCCGTGCACCACTTTGGACGAGTTTTAAATGTCTACCTCCATGCTTTCCAGCCTAGAGTCTGTCTTGGCAAAAATGCAGGCCCTTAGCGACGTTGCAGCCAATCGCCCTGCCAGCGCTCATCAGGCCAGCTCTACCGAATCCGGTTTTGCAGCCGAACTGTCACGTTCTCTGCAACGCCTGTCAGCCATGCAAAACCAAGCTCAAGATCAAGCCAAAGCGTTTGAGGCCGGTGTACCTGGCATTGCTCTAAACGACGTAATGATTGATATGCAAACCGCTAGCGTTGCTTTCCAAACCACTGTTCAAGTGCGTAACCGCTTAGTTGCTGCTTACCAAGAGATCGCCAGCATGCCGGTATAAGCCCAGGCTTTTATCGTTGCTGTTATTAAAGTCATTCTCGTTTTCATGTTTTTACATGGTCGTATCTACTACTCCCGCACAGTCCTGTCGCGACATCGCGATGCATTAAGATGAGGTAATCTGTCGTGAATCAGGCAGTGCAGATTTTTTCGCGCGTTCCCGGTTTTTCTAAAATCATGGCCCTTCCCCGACCTCTGCAGTTGGGTATCGCTGCTGCCATGATTGCTCTGGTTGCTGTCGCAGCCATGTGGGCTCGCAAACCTGACTACAGTGTGTTGTTCTCCAACTTGGATGATCGCGATGGCGGTGCCATTGTGAACGCACTAACGCAACTCAATATTCCTTACCAGTTCTCGGATAACGGCACAGCCATTCTGGTCCCCCAGGCACAAGTGCCTGAAGCCCGTATGCAGTTGGCAAGCCAAGGCTTACCCAAAGCAGGAAACGTTGGTTTTGAGTTGCTGGATCAATCTCGTTTTGGTGCCAGCCAATTTACCGAGCAAGTGACGTACCAACGCGCACTTGAGGGTGAGCTCGCTAACTCCATTCAAGCGCTGCACGCCGTACAAGAAGCGCGAGTGCATTTGGCGATTCCTCGGGAAACGCTGTTTGTGCGTGACCGACAAGAGCCCACCGCTTCAGTACTGTTAAGCCTGTACCCCGGTCGCAGTTTGGGCGAGGACCAAGTGTCTGCCATCACATGGTTAGTATCCTCTAGTGTGCCAAACCTGAATGCTCAGAACGTGTCCGTGGTAGACCAAAACGGCAGATTGCTAACTATGCCTGCTGGCGAAGGCGGCATGAATAGCCAACAGCAGAATCTGGTTAACGATATTGAACACCGTTCTGTACAACGTATTTTGACGCTGTTAAATCCCATTCTTGGCCCGGGTAATGTACGAGCCCAAGTTAGTGCCGACATGGATTTTGCCAAGCGTGAGGAAACATCGGAAATCTACCGACCCAACCAACGCCCTGGTGAAGCTGCTGTACGCAGCGAGCAAAGCAGCACATCCATCAACAACAATAGCTTGCCTGCCGAAGGTGTACCGGGCGCACTCAGTAACCAACCCCCAGTTGATCCTGTTGCTCCGATTATTACGCCTGAAGCCCCAGCAGATGCCAATGCTACAGCCACCGCTACTCAACAAGACCCTCAACAAAACAGCTTGCGTAACCTGAATGAGCAAGCCAGAGAAGTCTCTGCTACTGGCAACGCACGTCGCGATGTCACCACTAACTATGAAGTAGACCGCACGATCAGCCACATCAAAGGCCCTAATGGCCAGTTGAAACGCTTGTCGGTGGCTGTAGTGGTGAATTACCGCTTAGACCAAGGCGAATTAGTAGCGTTGGACGAAAACGAATTGGAAAACATTCGTGAGCTCGTTAAGCAAGCGGTGGGCTTTTCCGTAGACCGAGGCGACAGCATCAGCGTAGTCAACAGCCGTTTCAGTGATGTACCTGATACCTCCGTTCCTTTCTGGAAAAACAACGACTATCTAGAGCTAGGCATGTCCCTCATCAAATATCTGTTGTTAGCGGTACTGTTCTTCGTGTTTTGGCGCATTGTGGTCAACCCAATCATCCAAGGGTTTATCCAAGCATCTGCTCAAGCTGATGCCCGTCGTGCTGAACAAGAGCAAGACTTGGAGCGCCAGCAATTAGCCCAAGACCGAGCTACTGAAATCAATCGTTATGAAGACAACCTGAGCACCGCACGTTCTATGGCTGAGCAAGACCCACGAGCCGTAGCCATGGTATTGCGCAGTTGGATGAGCAAAGAAAATAAAGATGAAAAGCGCGGATAATAAACTGAGAGAAAGTGCCATCCTCATGATGGCCATAGGCGAAGATGCCGCCGCAGAAGTGTTCAAGTTCCTGAACCCCAAAGAGGTTCAAGAGCTGGGTTCAGCCATGGCTAGCCTGAAGCAACTGACTCGCGCCGACATGGACGCTATTTTGGAAGAGTTCAGACAAGAGGCCGATCAGTTCATGGCCGTCACACTGGACTCCAACGAGTACATTCGTTCGGTACTCAATAAAGCGCTGGGTACAGATAGAGCCGCAGGCTTGATCGAAGATATTCTGGAAGCTGGTGACGGCGTTAGCAGCGGGATAGATGCACTGAACTGGCTGGATGCACACAGTGTTGCCGAACTGATTAGCGACGAACACCCCCAAATTATTGCCACTATTTTGGTGCACTTGGAGCGTGATCGCGCCGCCGACATTCTGACAGAACTGCCTGAGCGTTTGCGTGATGACGTCATTCTACGTGTGGCTACCTTTGGTGGTGTACAGCCTAATGCCTTGCACGAATTAACCGAAGTGTTAAATGGCATGCTGTCTGGTCAAGGTGCCAAACGCAGCAAAATGGGTGGTACTCGTACTGCAGCTGAGATTCTGAACTACTTGAGCGCCAGCGACGAAGAGTCTGTAATCAAGAGTTTGCGTGGTATTGATAATGACCTGACCGACCGTATCGTGGAAGAAATGTTTGTCTTTGATAACTTGGCAGACATTGAAGATACGGCAATCCAGCTCATCCTCAAAGAAACAGAAACTGCATCCCTGACTATTGCACTAAAAGGTGCCACGGACGAGCTGCGCGACAAATTCTTCAAAAACATGTCCAACCGTGCCGCCGATATGCTGCGCGAAGACTTGGATGCTCAAGGCCCTGTACGTATGTCCAAGGTGGAACAAGAGCAAAAAGCCATTGTGGAAGTGGCCCGTCGCTTGGCCGAGAGCGGTCAAATCACCTTGGGTGGCTTAGGAAGCGACGAGTATGTCTAATCACACCCCCTCCTCCCCTTATGGTCATTGGCAACGCTGGGAAATGCAGGCGTTTGAACTGCCAGAAGTAGCAGGCAAACAGCGTAAACGCGATGACACAGCCAAACCAGCCATGCCGGATGTGGCACAACTCATGGCCGAAATTGAACAACTGCGCCAAGCCGCTGTTCAACGCGGCCACGCCGAAGGCTACCAAGAGGGTTACGCAAAAGGCCACGAACAAGGGGTTGCTGAGGGGCTAGTGAATGGTAAAAACCAAGGTCACGAAGAAGGCCTAGCCCAAGGTAAAGAGCAAGGCTTTGCTGAAGGCCAACATCTGGCGCAGCAACAAGCTGAGCAATTAAGCACACTTTTAAGCGGCACCCAAAGCCACCTAGAAAACCTGTATGGCGAAATGGGCGAGGCGCTACTTAATACTGCCGTGCGCATTGCCAGTCATGTGGTTCAACAAACACTGACATCACAACCAGAACAGCTCCTGCACCTTATACGTACACTGTTGGAGTCCAACATGGATGACCAAAGCGGCATCACATTCTATGTGAGCCCAAGTGATCACACCTTGGTGCACGATTACCTGCAACAGCAAGAGCACTTACCCTCCTGGCGCGTCCTAGAAGATGAAAGCATCACCGCTGGCGGTTGCCGTGTACGCACAGCACTGGGCGATATAGATGCCACCTTAGAAACACGCTGGCATAGAGCAATTCATACCCTCAATCTTGCTACACCCGAAGCGAGTGAACTGGAACTATCATGAGCACGCTGCCAGCCTCCCTTCCTTCTCGCTGGCAAGCTCAACTGCAAAATGCGGTCTTGCGAGTAGAGTCTACCGATCCACTGTTGTATAGCGGCCGTGTGGTACGCGCGACCGGATTGGTCATTGAAGCAACGGGGCTGCGCTTACCTGTAGGGTCAGCATGCCGTATTGAGCTGTCTTCAGCCCAAGGGTTATGGGCCGATGCCGAAGTCGTAGGGTTTGAAAACGGCAAACTGTTTTTAATGCCTCAAGGTGATACCGCTGGGCTAACACCGGGTGCTCGCGTGCTGCCTTTAGAGGCCAGCTATGACGCACCCATTGCGCTACCCAAAGACGGACAAGCCACACCACCGCCACCACCCGCCATCACCCACCATCTACCGGTAGGCGATCATTTGTTAGGACGCGTGCTGGATGCCTCAGGTCGAGCATTAGATGGTTTCTCAGAACCGTCTACCGCCAAAACCGCTAGCCTACACAGCGCGCTTATTAACCCCTTAGCGCGAGCCCCCATTGATACGGTACTAGACGTAGGCGTCAAAGCCATCAACGCCTTACTGACCGTAGGCAGAGGCCAACGTATGGGGCTTTTTGCTGGCTCAGGGGTAGGTAAAAGTGTGCTGTTAGGCATGATGGCCCGCTACACCCAAGCCGATATTATTGTGGTGGGTTTGATTGGTGAGCGCGGTAGAGAGGTTAAAGAGTTTATCGAACACAACTTAGGGCCTGAAGGTCTGAAGCGTGCGGTAGTCGTTGCTGCACCAGCAGATGTGTCTCCCTTGCTGCGCTTACAAGGTGCAGTGTACGCCACACGTATTGCAGAGTACTTCCGTGATCAAGGCAAACACGTTTTGCTAATCATGGACTCCCTCACCCGTTACGCCATGGCACAGCGGGAAATTGCCTTGGCCGTGGGTGAGCCACCGGCCACCAAAGGCTACCCACCATCTGTTTTTGCCAAGCTACCAGCACTAGTAGAACGCGCCGGTAATGGTGCGGTGAACCAACAAGGTAAAGCAGGTTCTATCACTGCTTTCTACACCGTTCTAACCGAAGGCGATGATCAGCAAGATCCTATCGCTGACTCTGCACGTGCCATTTTGGATGGCCACATTGTGCTGTCTAGAAGTCTAGCCGAAACCGGCCACTATCCCGCTATTGATATTGAAGCCTCCATTTCACGCGTGATGTCTGCCGTGGTGCCTCCTGAACAAATACAGTGCGTGCACCGTTTCAAGGGACTGATTTCTCGCTATCAACGCAATCATGACCTGATTGCGGTAGGTGCTTACACCAAAGGTAATGACCCAGCTATTGATGAAGCCATAGATCGCTTCCCTTGGTTGGAGAGTTTTCTTAAACAGGACGTCAATGAGCAAGTGGATTACAACGACTCCGTTGCGCTGCTACGCACTGTCCTGAACTCAGGAAGCAATAGCCTATGAAACCGCAGCACTCTCTAGACATGTTGATTGAGCTTAGCGAGCATCGTCGTGATGAAGTCGCTCAGCGCTTGGCAGCTCTAAACCAAAGCCACAATGCCGCTCAACAGCAGCTCAACATGCTGCATGAGTACCGCCAAGACTATGCCCAGCGCTTACTAGAGGCAGGCCAAAATGGCGTTGCCATGTCGAACTACATGAATTTTCAGCGCTTTATCGGCACTTTGGATGAAGCCATTCAGCAGCAAAATACTATATTGGGTCAGTTGTCAGAAAAAATCAGCAAAGAGCAAGCACTATGGCTAGAAGAAAAGAAACGCCTACATGCTTATGAAACTTTGCACGCCCGTCGTCAGGCCGAATGGCAGCGCGTACAAGCGCGCCAAGAACAACGCCTAAACGATGAGTTTTCGGCAGCTTTATTCCAGCGTTTACACCCTACCAATTAGTCCGAGGCAGTTATGACTACACAGGCTCTTACTCTGGTTACTTCTGTTCCAGCCAGTGCGCCCCCCACCTCCGCTGCACAACCCAATACCGAAACAGAGAGTTTTGCTTCGGTATTGGCCTCGCAGAACGACGTGGCTGACGGCAGCGAAGCGGCAACGGATTCCGTATTAGCCACACCCGGTCAGCTGCCTTTTAACAAACAAAAAACCGACTCATTGTCTGAGCCTGCATCGCAACCTGATGACGACACTGATTCTGCATTAAATCTAATTGCTACCACTCTATTCATTGCAGCAGAGTCTGCCAGCATACAACAAGGGTTACGCCAGCAACCTGTAGCCACTGAAGGCGTAGAGCACAACACATCTAAGCCTCGCAATCTGCCTACAGAAAAACTGCTGCAAGCTACGGAAGCACGTCTACAAACAACGGCTCAACCAACAGAAAAACGGGTTGCTGATACACGTACCCTTCAACAGGCAACAACCACAGCAGCTACGTTACCCGCTGCTAGCAGTGCTGATACATCGACTGAAACTGATGCTGCAACCATGACTGAAGTGGCCAAACCTGCCACCAACAAAACAGACACTACCGCGACACTGCTCAGTACTGCACAAACTAACAACAAGAACTCAAACAATACTGACAACATCAAGGCGGTATTAACCACCGTGCCAGCAGCTGCAACTACACCGCCTGTTGCTCATGTTGAAACTGTGGCTCAAACAGCCGATATTCCTGCGGTCACCACAGCCATCACCGGTGCAGCATCGTCTATTACCACCGCTGCTGTCCCTAGCTCCTCACCTGTGTTGCAAGCCAGTTTGAATCAACCGGTAGACTCCACCACCTGGGGACAAGAATTCAGCAAAACCATGCTGAGCTTCTCTAGACAAGGGGTACAACACGCCGAATTACGACTGGATCCACCTGAGCTTGGTCCGCTGCGTATTAGCTTAAAACTCAGCGACAACGTTGCCCATGCCTACATTGTGTCGGCACATGCCAATGTACGTCAGGCTGTGGAACAAGCCTTGCCACAGTTGCAACAAGCCTTGGCACAAAACGGATTATCTCTGGGTCAGGCCGATGTCAGCGATCAACCCTCTGATCAAGCGTTTTTCTCTCAACAACAAGGTCACGGCTCAGACTCCAACTCAGCATCATCCAGTCGCTTTGATGATCTCTTACACGGGCGATCCTCTGCTACCACCGAGACCATTGCTCCACCTGTTCGACGAGCCATACCGGATGCCTTGATTGATACCTTTGCGTAAGGCATACCTGATCCAACGTTTTTATTTAGCACACCATAAAGAGTGGATTAAGACGGCAATACCTGCCTTATTCCACGGCATTTGAATTGACCACCTGGGGCACAATGTCCTAGGGCTTTTTTTGCTGCGACACAGAATTTCGCGCGACATTGTTACTATGGCTACTTCTACTACAGTTCGCTCCAAAAACGCATCCTCATCAGCGACTACCCCCGTTGAGCGACCACGCCGTCGCCCAGCGCGTTCTGGGTTTTCTCGCTTTCTAAAGAATTTGCTTATTGTCTTGCTGATTATTGCAGCCAGCGTAGGGGCAACGTTGTACTACTCGTGGCAACAAGGCGGTATTACTTTCTTTGCCGCGCCTAACGACAACGCTACCGAGCAAGCCACCGAAGACGCAGAAAAACCAGCAGCCAAACCTGCTGCTCCCGCGGTCGCGCCCAAACCTATTTTCACCTCGCTTGAGCCTTTCACGGTCACACTAAATGATGGTCAACGCTCGCGTATTCTTTACACCGCCTTGACGCTGCGTGTAGAAGACGAAGACACCCGTTTGTTGTTAGGTGAATTTATGCCAGTGGTTCGCGATCGCGTACTCAAAACCCTGTCAGCTCAGAACCCTTTCTATGTGCAAACACCACAAGGTAGAGAAGAGCTGGTGAATGCACTCACGATGGTTTTGAATGCACCTTACGAGCCTAGCTCTGTAAAACCGCGCATCGCCAACGTTTTATTCACCGCTTTTGTGGTCCAGTAAATGTCGTACCAAAGCTTTTTATCACAAGACGAAGTCGATGCCCTGCTGGCGGGTGTCACCGGTGAAGGTGCCGAGAACACCAGCAAAGAACTGCCATCCAGCGGTGTAAGGCCTTATGACTTAGCGTCACCCGAGCGAGTCATCCGACATCGCATGCAAACGCTTGAACTAATCAACGAGCGTTTTGCTCGTCGTTTGCGCAGCACCATGCTCAGTTTTATGCGCCGCAATGCGGACATTACTGTTGGCACCATCAAAGTACAAAAATACAGTGACTTTGAGCGTAATTTGCCGGTGCCCAGCAACCTGAATATGGTGAACCTGAAGCCGTTGCGCGGTATTTCGCTGTTCACGTTTGACCCCAGCTTGGTGTTCCTGATCATCGACAGTTTATTCGGCGGCCATGGTCGTTACAGCACTCGCGTAGAAGGTAGAGATTTCACCGTTACCGAGCAACGCATCATTCAGCGTTTGCTCACGCACACACTGGAAAACTATTGCGAAGCTTGGGAAAACGTCTACAAGCTTGAGTACGAATATGTGCGTTCAGAAATGCACACCAAGTTCGCCAGCATTAGTTCAGGCAACGACTTGGTGGTCGTAACGTCATTCAACATCGAGTTTGGTGCACAAGGTGGCAATCTGAATATTTGCCTGCCCTACTCCATGATTGAACCAGTACGTGATTTATTGACACGCCCTCTGCAAGATACCAGCAGCAGCGCGATTGATCAGCGCTGGACCCAACAACTGACACGCCAAGTACGTAGCGCCGATGTAGAACTGGTCGCGGATTTCCAGAAAATCCACACCTCTATTTCCTCGTTGATGCAACTGCAAGTGGGCGATGTACTCCCTATTGATATTCCCGAACGCATCTTTGCACACGTTGATGGCGTACCCATCATGGAATGCCAATACGGCACCTCCAATGGGCATATGGCACTGCGCGTACAAAAAGTTCTGACCTATACAGAACCTGATTTCCGAAAAGTGAACTTACATGACAGAACCTCAGAATAACAACCCCACACCGCCTGTTTCTTCTGATGACAACACCGAGCTAGACTGGGATGCTGCCATGGCTGAACAACTGGCTGGTCAGAGTGACGATAAATCCTCATCTACCCAAGCGGCCGGTCTGGAAAACCTGAATGATGATTGGGCTTCAGCATTAGCGGAGCAAACTGCTGCCACCCCTACTTCACTAGAGCCAGAAAGCGGTGCACCTAAACCTAACGCGATTTTCCCGCCACTGAGCAGTGCTGCCGGTAGCAGCCACAGTGATATAGACATGATCATGGATATTCCAGTTCAGTTGTCTGTAGAGCTGGGCCGCACCCGCCTGACCATCAAAAACATCCTACAACTGGGACAAGGTTCCGTTGTAGAGCTAGATGGCCTAGCCGGTGAGCCTATGGATATTTTCGTGAATGGCTACTTAATCGCCCAAGGCGAAGTCGTGGTGGTGGATGAAAAATACGGTATTCGTGTAACCGATATCATTACCCCTTCCGACCGTATCCAACGCCTGAATACGCGTAGATAAGCACCATGAACGAAGCCGACCTACTACGAATCAGCGCAAGCCTGATTGCTGTCATTCTACTGATCGTAGTAGGTGGGTGGCTGGCCAAACGCACCAAGCTCTTGCGCCCTACAGGTAAAAAGCCCTTGATTACCATACTAGACAAACAGGGTGTGGGGCCACGTATGCATGTGCTACTGGTAGAAAGTGAAGGCCAGAAACTACTGTTGGGTGTCACACCTCAGCAGATCAATTTGTTGCACCGTTTTGAATCCTCCGCTGCGACACCAGAGAGTTTTCAACACCATCTGCAACAACGCCAACATGAGCAGAATTCAACCTCTTAATCGGCTAGCTGATCGCCTGCCCCTACGCCGTTTTTGGCTACTGTCGGGCTGTGCTCTGATCGCTATGCTGCTGTATTTGTATCCGCTGGATGTCTGGGCACAAGCCAGCTTACCGGCCTTTACCACTACCCCTACCGACGACGGCGGACAACGCTGGTCATTAAGCCTAGAGACCTTGGCTTTACTGACCATGATGTCGTTCTTGCCTGCCATCCTGTTATTGATGACAGGTTTCACCCGTATTGTGATTGTGCTGGGCTTGCTACGTAACGCCATGGGTACTGGTAGTGCTCCACCTAATATGGTGTTAATTGGCCTGGCGCTGTTTCTGACCTTCTTTACGATGGGGCCAGTGTTCGAGCAAATACACGAACAAGCCTATGCGCCACTCTCCCGTGCTGAGATCTCCTTTCCTGAAGCCTTAGAACGCGGAAGCCAGCCCCTGAAAACGTTCATGCTGCACCAAACACGTGAAACCGACCTGAAACTGTTTAGCGAAATGGCTGGTGTAAGCAATCTGGAATCCCCGACTGATGTGCCATTGCGCGTCTTAGCACCAGCGTTTATCACCAGTGAACTGAAAACCGCTTTTCAAATAGGCTTCACGATTTTCATCCCCTTTCTCATCATAGACTTGGTGATTGCCAGTGTGCTGATGTCGCTAGGGATGATGATGGTGCCACCGGTCACCATCTCGCTACCGTTTAAGCTCATGCTTTTTGTGCTGGCAGACGGTTGGAATTTGCTGCTGGGCTCTCTAGCGCGCAGCTTCTATATTTGAGGTAAAGAGCATGACCGCTGAAACCGTCATGACCATGACCTACATGGCACTGAAAATAGCATTGACCATTGCCGGTCCCCTGCTGTTAGTCACACTAACCGTAGGTTTAGCCATCAGTATTTTCCAAGCCGCTACACAGATCAATGAAATGACGCTGTCATTCATTCCTAAGTTGTTGGCCGTAGGCATTACCATTGTGCTGTTAGGCCCTTGGCTAATCAGTACCTTAGTGGACTACATACAAAGCCTGTTTTCCTCTATTCCAGGCTTGGTGCAGTAGCACTTCTACATGATCCAGTTCACCACTGAACAAGCCTACCTTTGGCTCAATAGTTTCATATGGCCTTTCTTTAGGCTATTAGGGCTAGTTGCCACAGCGCCGCTGTTCAGTGAGTCGTCGGTTCCCAAAAAAGTAAAAATTGGCTTAGCAGCTCTCATAGCGATTGTCATTGCGCCCAGCTTGCCTGACATGCCAACACTGCCTACAGGCTCCTACCCTGCTTTGCTGCTAGGCATACAGCAAATCTTAATAGGTGTAGCCTTAGGCTTAATCATGCGTATTGTGTTTGCTGCTGTACAAACCGCTGGTGAGTTCATAGGCCTGCAAATGGGCTTGTCCTTTGCCTCATTTTTTGACCCCGCTACTGGTTCCAATACCGCTGTACTATCACGCTTTCTAAACCTAGTCGCTATGCTGGTTTTTTTGGCCCTAAACGGTCATCTGATTATGCTGCAAGTGCTGTTTAGAACCTTTGAGATCTTGCCCATACAACCAGGTAGCCTAAACAGTAACGGCTGGGGGGTGCTTTTAGAGTGGAGTGCCCAGCTCATGATTAGCGGGCTACTACTCGCCCTGCCTCTGATTATCGTGTTGCTGACAATTAACTTAGCATTTGGGATTTTGAACCGTACTGCACAGCAACTTACTGTATTTGCTGTGGGCTTCCCCATTAGCTTGTTAGTAGGGTTATCACTGTTAACCGTGGTAGTCCCACAAATCACGCCTTTCTTAATGCGCTTTTTTGACTCTGGTTACAGCGCCATGCTGCGTATGGCCAGAGGCTTGGCCGGCTTGTAAGCGCTATTGATCAATAGCCACTCTTCTTTTGCTGTTGCTGACGTAGCCGTCGCACCTCCCCCCAAGTCGCCAACCCCAATTGAGACGCTTTACGCAAAGCAATCAGCAGTAGCTCTGCTGTGACCATAGCATCACCCAATGCGTTATGACGCTCTATGCCTTGCAACGCAAAGTGCTCCACCCAATCATCCAGACTATGCTGTGCACTGGCTTTATCAGGAAATAGCGCTGGCAAATACTCAGCTACATTCAGGCTCTGCGGCTCATATGGCCACTGCAGCACAGACTCAAATGCCTGCTGCAATAACAAGGCATCAAACCCCGCATGAAAGCCCACCCATACGCTCTGCTGCCCATGCTCACAGAGCGCCTGCAATACTTCTGCCGTGTTATCACCCTGCTGTAGCGCACTAGGCGACAACCCATGAATTAACATCGCATCTGCCTGCACCGTACCTGTATGTTGCAGCACGTGATAAAAAGCCTCGCCGTAGCACAACGATTGCTCTACTACCGCTATAGCCCCTACCGACAAAATGCGGTTATTTTTGAGCTGCAAGCCATCAGACTCTAGATCCAACACAAAATACCGTGTACCTAGCAAAGGTTGCTCCCACGGGCTTAGCCACGGCAGCGCAACATCTGGCGTTGCTTCTGCCTTTTTCAAATAGCGCTGTAAAAACTGTTTGATACGTGTAGTAGTCATTTTTCTAGTGCTTCACGCAAAGGCATAATCTGCCGTAATGCTTCACGGAACAGTCGCTTTTCTAAAGGCGTGAGCCTAGTGGACTCATCTGGCTCCAATTCGTTTTTCAGTTCTTGCTGATGCTTAAGTAGATGCAAATAATTAAAGGCTTGCCGCAACGCATGTGCCGATGCCAGGGGTATCACCTGATGCTGCACCAAACAACTGAGCCGTTTTAAGGTGTTGGTATCGCTACAGCCGAGTTCTAACGCCAGCACACGTACTGCTTGTGTGAGTACACGCAAACCTTGTTTACGAAAATCCTGATCTGCCACCACAAACTGTTTACTTTCCAAAAAACGCTGCAACTGCTCTGCCGAGGGCAATCTATAGCGCAACACCGTTTTCTTCAATCGTCGTAGCGCATCCCCATGCTCTTGCAATCGTTGCAACCACTGGCTATGCCATTGCCCCCAAGCCAAACCACTGCCCCACACACAACGCTGATCCAACAACGATTGCTGCGTGGATAAAGCCCTGGCAGAGCCAGACTCTAGCCATGTTGTCATGTGTTGCTGCCATCCTTGCACAGACTGACAATATTCTGGAAGGCTCGCCAATTTCTCGCTTTGGCATAGCTGCATGCCACACAGTTGTAATACCTCTACCACCTGCGCCGCTAACGGCAACAATTTTTGCTGTTTCTCTACATCCTGCGCGGTATCCTCTGCCTCAAATACGATGCCACTTTGTTGCTTGCTAAATAGCCATTGTTCCCCTCTAGCACCCGCACCAAACACTACCCAATCAAAAGGAAAATCAACAGCAGGATGATCTGGTAAGCACAATGCAATCGCCCTGCTAATACAGTGATCGCGTAGCCCACAAATGAGCTCCATGAGTTGTATGGCATCGGCACCATGGGCTTGCATCGTCGTCAGCACCGGTTGCACGTTGCGATAAACAGCCGCTAACTCATCTACCGTTGCTGCATGATATAGCCTGCGCGATACGCTGACTAAATCTACCCGCTGCAACGCAAACACATCACGCTCAGACAACACCCCGTACAATCGGCCGTTCTCGATGATGCACACGTGGCCTATACGGTGTTTGGCCATAAGCAGCGCCACATCAAACACCGTAGCATCTAGCCCTAACGCAATCAGTTGAGCACTCATCACCTGCGATACGGGCTGCTCTAAGCTGCCCCCTTGCGCTACGATTCTACGCAAATCACGTAAGGTAAAAATACCCGCTGGATGATCATCACCCATGATCACAATGCTACTAATGCCCTGCTCATGCATGTGTCGCACTACTTCTCGTAGCGACAATTCTGGAGTACAGGTAATGGGTTCGCGGGACAACAATGTATCCAGTGGTGCATTGAGGTTCACGCCTACTGCATTACGCTCATAAGCACTGGTGCGCGTTTGCTCGTACAGTTGCCCAAATAAACTGCTCACACCCTTAAAAACAAAATGACGCAAGCTTTCAGACTGATGCAACACCTGCAGAAAATCGGTTTTATCTATCTGCACACAGAACACATCTTCTGCTGCCACATACAAACGGCTAGTAGGCCTTTCCCCCATCAGCGCACCTAGAGGAAAGCAGTCAGCCACCCCTAGCATCCCTATCACCTGTTTTTCTAAACATTGCCCAGTAGCATCATGCTCTACACTGGCGATACGCACCATCCCCTGGCGCACTATCCACAACCGCTCACACATGCCTTGTGCAGGCGATGCAATCACATCGCCTTGCGCATAAAACACCAGTTGCCCACGCTTTAACAACTGCAGCATTTCATCTGCCGACAAGCTGCTAAAAGGAGGATACTGCTTGAAAAGCTGTATAAGCGATTGCAGCCCTTGGCGCACGGCCTCTTGGCCAGTGCTCAGTACAGCAGAGGGCTTGGATACAAAGAGAGAACACATAGCGTAATCTGCCTAGGGAGTAAACGTGGAAGTCATGGGCTATCCACCTAGTCTTACCCTAGCATAAAAGCTATTATTTCACGATGAACCTAAAGTCGTAGAAGCACAGTAGGCCAACAAAAAAGCACGCCTATTCTGCGTGCTTTTTTCTGTGTGTATGACGAGTTTACTAGCTGGTTGAACGGCGCAGTATCTGGCGTAATACCTGATCTGGGCCGAACTCTAACCATAAGTCACGTTCCATATAAATCGCATCAGGTACCAACGCACGGCTAGAGTGCCATACTTGTATAGAACCACCATCAGGTTGAGGATACACCGTCACCGGCGCAGCCCCTAACCCCAAACGTGCATCAGCTACCGTGGTAACGCCAGGTTCTAACCATGCCGTATTACTGTTATACGCATTACCTGTGCTGTAACAAGCTGCCAGCATCAGAGTTAACGCCACTAAAGATGCACGCCACAACGATTTCACGTTTTAGAACTCCACCCAATCATCGTCACTGTTTTGCGATTTTTTGCTACCGCTTAAATCAGGACGCAACAATGTCATATCGTTAGCGGCGGCACTACTGCTTTTCTTAGGCAAGCTAGAGGTAGCACTGCTGTGTGCTGCCGCTGCACTGCTAGCTGTACGAGCAGAAGTTAGCTGTTTACCTGCAGTACCAGTTGCTGCTGCAGAACGGTGTTCGGTATTGGTCTGTACCTTTCTAGCCTGCTTTGCGCGCACTTGGCGAGCCGCAATATCAATCACTTCGGACTCAGGCAATCTGAAGCTGGTCACGGCATCTTGCACATGCTTGAGCTCTGCATTCAAGGTAGTAGCGGCTCTGGCTGTTTGCTCTACCAAGCGTGAGTTGTATTGTGTGGCCTCATCCATTTGGCCCACTGCACGGTTGATCTGGTCAATACCGGACGACTGCTCAATCGTCGCTGCCGTGATTTCACCCATGATGTCAGTCACGCGTTTCACGGAATCGACGATTTCCTGCATGGTAGCGCCAGCGCGCTCTACCTGACCCGAGCCTTCGCTTACTTTGGATACGGAGTCATCAATCAATGCCGTAATTTCACGAGCAGCCTGCGCACTACGTTGAGCCAACGCACGCACTTCAGAAGCCACTACCGCAAAACCTCTACCTTGTTCGCCAGCACGCGCTGCTTCTACCGCCGCATTCAGCGCCAAGATGTTCGTTTGGAAAGCAATGCTATCAATCACACCAACGATGTCGGCAATTTTGCTGGAACTCGCAGAAATACCTTGCATGGTAGCAACCACTTCACCCACCGCTTTACCACCGCGTTGCGCCACATCAGACGCTGTAGCAGCCAGTTGGTTTGCTTGGTGAGCATTATCGGCATTCTGACGTACAGTACCTGCTAGTTGCCCCATGCTGGCGGCTGTTTGTTGCAAAGCTGCAGCTTGATCACTGGTGCGATCACTCAGATTACGGTTGCCATCAGCGATATCTATAGAACCAGCACTGATCTCATCCATACCGTTGCGTACCGCACTCACCATACGAATTAGCGCATCTTGCAATTTACGCAGGGCCGAAAACATACTGCCCATTTCGTTATTTGTTTTCACCACTACGCGTTGGCTCAGATCGCCAGCAGCCATACTTTCAAAATGCTGCATAACTTGGTGCAAAGGACGAACCACGCGTACTGACAAGTACTGGTACATCAAAATAGCCAAAATGACGGTTAACACGCCAAAGCCAATAGACCAGTACAAACTAACCTGGTACAAGCTTTCCGCTTGCTGCAAATGTGTTTTCAAGGCCGATGCGTTCATGCTACCACTCGCCAAATGCTGTAAGGCAGCCAGACTTTGTGCATGAAAATACAGCCCCAGTACGGCAATCAGTAATGCCGACAAGAACAACCCTGCCAGCAAAACGGTAGCACCCGTTTTGATTTTAATATGTTTGAATAACATCTGCTTTTACCCAGTTTAGATAGTCAACTGCCCACTACGAACCAAAATTCTGACGAAAATGATCGCTTAGCCTGCCCTCATTGCCAGCAAACTTGCACCTTGGATTTTCTTGAATGCCAATACAGAGGCTTCCAACGCTGCACTACGCTGCTCCAACTGCGAAGACGCTGTGTAGTAATCCAGATCTTCAATGCGAATCAGCTCTTTGCTTAAGTGCAAAGCTTGCAACGTACCGTTGTCATTCAATGCAGCGATTTCATTCATGCGTCCGCCCACGGAGGCACGTACCGTCAGAATATTGTCGTAGTTGATGTCCAAACGCTGCATAGCGCCGTTTAGCTGATTACGAAGGGCTGCCTGAGCCACTGGATCACCCGATGAAGGTTGCTCTAACACATTAATCAGGTCGCTCAGTGTGTTGAACAGGTTTACATCCGTTTTGGCGTAATCACCACGCGCCGTAGCCGTAGCTCGTTCTACGCTAAAGCTATCACCAGCAGCGGGCTTACCTGCGAAGAAAATGCTGATGCCCGAATCATCATTGCCAGCAGGCAGATTGATGATGGTTTCGCCTTTTTCATTGACCGTGTAGGCCTGCGCTGGGGACACCACAGTAGAAATAGAACCATCTGCCTCAAGGTAGTTAGCTTCCACTTCATAGGTATTGCTATCAATGAATCGCACTTCAAAACTCATCATGTTTTGAGCAGCTTGCGGATTCACAATGCTTGGTTGAGCAATAACCCCAGTACCACCATTGCTAGAAGCAGCACCAGTAATAAAAGAGTTTGCACCAGGGGTCACACGTGAAAATACGTCTACACCGTGATTGCTAGTTGGTAGCTGACGGGTTTGGTCCACTTGTACCAAACGCTCTATCTCGTCACCATGATACGTAACAGAAGTACCGTCATACACATACGGCGCTACGTTACCTTGGCTGCCAGAAAATAGGTATTGGCCTGCCGCATCTTTGCTATTTGCCAAGCCCAACAGCGATTCCATGCTATCGCGCAAAACGTTTGCCAGTGTGGAGCGGTCGGCATCCGATAAGGTGCCATTACCAACTTCCACCAAACGAGTTTTAACGTCACGAACCTGTGAGGTTAAGGAGTTCAGAATATTTTCTTCTTCGCTCAGCATGCGAGTAGCCACATGGCGGTTTTCTGCAAAGCGTTTATTCATGCTTTGCGCCTGAGCCAAGGTAATACTTTGTGCAGCAGCCAGCGGGTCATCCGCGGGTGACAATGAACGTTTCCCACTGCCAATTTGCTGAAAGACTTCCATCAACTGTGACTGCTGACGGTTAACAGAATTCAAGCCCGTCTGAAAATACAGATTAGTACTGATACGCATGAGTGTTTTCCTGTTAAGACAGCGGGTTAGTTACGCAAACCCAGCAAAGTATCAAACATGTTCGAGCTCACCTCGATCATGCGGGAAGCAGCACGATATTGTTGTAAGAACTTATCCAAATTCAGGACTTCTTCGTCTTCGTTTACGCCAGAAATACGCTGTTGCGATGCATAGTTTTGTTGAATCAAGTTAGCTTGTGCTTTAGCAGCTGTTGCATTTTGCTGCGCTTGCACCGCTACTTTATTCACCAACTGGCCGTAAGCCTCGTTGAAGTTCAATGAGCCATTACCCAGCGTGCGTTGCTCTTGCAACTTGGCCAGTTTCAAGGCGATATCACCGTTAGCAGAACCCAATGGGTTACCATCAGCATCTTTACCTGCAGCAGCTACTTTTGCTGGATCATCCAACACCAGCTCTATACGTGCTGCGGCATCGCGAGTGGGTTGTACCAACCAACTGTCACCGTCTACTGCTGACGAGGCACCGTCAAACTTGAACTGCACACCATCAATTTCAAAGCCGTTTTCGGCTTCGGCTGGTGTGACTACTTTGGTCGGGCCATTAGGCAGCGTTTTCACGCTGTACTCACCGTTGCGGAACTCAATCTGGTAATCCGAACCGGTCAACTTATTCGCATCGGTTAACGAAATATTCAAATCAGGTGCAGGCGATACACTGCTTTTGTTGCTAGGGATAGGTTTGCCCAGTTCGATGCGGAAGAAATCACCACCTGCATTACCTGACAAGTCAAAACCTTCTGCATGCACGGCATTAATGGCGCTGGTAATACCTATGGCCAAACGACCTAAATAGTTTTGAGTGGCATCTAAAGACTCGCTGCGGTATCTCAATAAGCCGCCCAATTGGCCACCTTTGAAATTGCTATCCTGCAACTGTACAGTTTTGCCTACGCCATCTTCAAATGCAGCGGTGTAAGCCACTACAACCTTAGAAGGGTCACTATTAGAGGTTTGAGCTTGTAGAGGGAACACCTGGCTACCACCCAGCAACACTTGACCATTGTTCAAGGTCAAGTTAAATACGCCGTCTTGCTCAATCACTTTCACGTCTACCAACTGGTTCAGCTCCATTACCAGTTGCTCGCGCTGATCCAATAAGTCGTTAGGACTATGATCAGGTGTAGCCGCTTTGGCTGCCGTGATCTGTTGGTTCATGTCGTGAATACGTTCTACGTAACTATTGATCTGTGAAACCGTAGTACGCACTTGTGTATTAATGTTGTCGCGCTGTGCTTGCAATGAGCTTTGCGCATCATTGAACTGTGTGACCAAGCTTTGTGCTCTACCCAACAGTTCTTGTCTAGCATCTGGATCGCTAGGGCTGGATGCCACAGCATTCATGGCATCAAAGAAATTCTGAATAGCAGGACTAATACCCACAGTACGATCGCCAAACAGGTTGTTAACCTGGGAGATTTCGTTACCGTAAGTGATCAGCGACGCGCCAGCACTTTGTGACTGCACTAACTGGTTCCAGACAAAAGAGTCGTATGCACGTTGTACAGTAACCGCTTGTACGCCACGCCCCACATAGCCCGCCCCTATGTTCTGAGCGCCTGCTGTTTGGGACAACACCGTTTGACGGTTATAACCCTCAACTTTTGAGTTGCTGATGTTATGGCCGGTTATCTGAAGATTTTGCTGTGCATTTTGCAGAGCAGACAAACCGAGGCGGGATAAATTCATAACAAATTCCGTTTTTGAGAAAGCGCTGCCAACCAAGGCAACGCAAACACGATCAATGGAGTATTAACGGGCTACAACGGCTAATCTTTAGGGGAAATTAACGGCTTCCGGCATCAAAATATGCCATGATCTGTATCAGCTTTTGCGCATAGTTAGGATCGGTGGCATAGCCTGCATCTTGCACGCGCTGTGCCGCCTCTTGAGGCGTAGCAGCCTGCATGACTGACTCATAACGTGGACTGGTACTAATCAAACGCGCATAGTCAGCCAACGAGTCTTCATACGAGTCATAGGCACGGAACGGTTGTTTTACTTTTTTGTATTCACCATTCTCAAATTCGGTGGTCATAATGTGTGCCACCTTACCTGTCCAGCTCTTACCCGCCTTAATACCAAACAGGTTATGCGTGCTTTGACCATTCTCATGCAAGATTTCACGCTTACCCCAACCAGATTCCAGTGCGGCTTGGCTAAGCAGTAGCTTCATAGGTACGCCACTTTTCTCTGCCACAGCTTCAGCAGCAGCATGCATTTTTCCCACAAAGTTACGCACATGCTCGGGCGCACCTCGTACTGCGGAATACACCTGATCCAAGCTACCTTTAGCACTTAACTTACGGATTAACGCACTAATAGAAGGGGCATCTACATTCCGTGCCATGCCTTGATCTCTACTGGCTAAGCCTTGCTGCCAGGCAGTAGAGTCCGGTTGACCCATACCGGCTTCACCACCCTGCATCTGGCGTATCAATGCTTCTGCCAACCCTATACCAGGATTCGCCAATTGCAGGGATAACTGCTCATCACCCATGCTCTGTGTCATGCGTACTTGTTCGCTATCAAACAATCCATTACCACTGGCATTAGCGCGCGCCTGCTTGAGCAACTGCTGTATGAACAATGCCTCGAACTGCTGAGCAATTTTCTGTTGCTCTGCCGTACCCCCCTTATTCTCCTGAGCATTACGTTTCAACTGTGCCAATTGCTCGGCATCAAACATCGAAACAGGTTGTTCTGCACCCGAACCGGGGCGGGGGTAGTAATGGATACTCATAAGATCAAATTACCTCTAGGTCGGCACGCAAGGCACCTGCACTCTTCAGGTTTTGCAAAATGGAGAGCAATTCTTGAGGGGTAGCACCCAGCGCATTCAACGCACGTACCACATCAGCCAAGTTGGCACTGGTACTCACACGTTGCAACGCCCCGCCGTCAGATCGCATTTCTATGTCAGTACGATCGGTCACTACCGTTTGCCCTTCAGTAAATGGTGTATTAGGTTGACTCACTTCGGACTGCTTACTGATCACGATGGACAAATTGCCATAGGCGATGGCTGCTTCATCAATAGTCACCGTACGGTTCATCACCACCGTGCCAGTACGAGCATTCACCACCACACGAGCTCTTGCTGGCGGCAAGTGCACTTGCAAGTTTTCCACTTGCGACAAGAAATTCGCCTGCATATCAGGCCCTAATGGTGCCTGTACTTGAATCACACGCGCATTCAGTGCGGTAGCAATATTGCTGCCAAAATGCCTATTTAAGGCAGCCACCACGTTTTGTGCAGTACCAAAATCGGAGCTATTCAGCTCTAGTGAAATCAACCCATCACGAATATAGGTGGTAGGCACATCGCGTTCCACAATGGCGCCGCCAGGAATGATGCCGCCATTAAGTTGGTTCACCTGCACACTAGAGCCACCCGACTCAGCGCCTGCACCACCCACCAGCAAGTTACCCTGTGCCAAGGCGTACACTTGGCCGTTCGCACCTTTAAGTGGCGTCATCAACAAGGTACCGCCGCGCAAACTTTTGGCGTTACCCATAGAGGACACCACCACATCGACGGACTGTCCGGGTTGTGAGAACGCCGGTAGGCGCGCTGTTACCATCACAGCAGCCACGTTTTTCAGTTGCATGTTGCTACCTTGAGGAATAGTCACCCCCAATTGCGACAACATGTTCGTCAAACTCTGTTGAGTGAAAGGCGCTTGGCGCACTTGGTCACCACTGCCATCCAACCCCACCACCAAACCATAACCAATCAACTGGTTATCACGCACCCCTTGGATAGTGGCTAAATCTTTAATGCGGTCAGCCGCATGCACAGGCAATTGCAAGCCCAGCAACACGCCGGCCAACAATACGCGTAATACCGTCCGTATAGTCATCGTCATACCCATTGATCAGAACGGAGAAATATTCAGGAAAAAGCGCTGCAACCAACCCATGGTTTGCACCTCGTCCATCACCCCTTTGCTGCGGAACTCAATACGTGCATCAGCCACTTGAGTGGAGCTGACCGTATTGCTGCCCGAAATGGAGCGTGGATCTACCACCCCCGAAAAGCGCATATATTCGCTGCCTCGGTTGATGGCGATTTGTTTTTCACCGGCAATCTGCAGGTTGCCATTAGGCAAGACGCCAATCACGGTAGTCGTCAACGTGCCAGAGAACATGTTGTCTGCACGGCTGCTACCGGTACCATTGGCTTGGTTTTTGCCTTCCACTTCAAAGTTTTGTCTAGCCCCTAGTTCGCTAGGCAAAATTGAAGGATCAGCACCAAAATTCAAACCACCGCTGGAGTTACGGTTGGTACTGGTGGAAACGTTTTTCGCCGCGTTCGTACGCTCTTGTATGACGATAGTCACAATATCGCCCACGTTACGCGGTCTACGATCTTCAAACAGCGGATAGTTACCGTAAGCGCTTGGCTGGTAAATAGAACCATTAGCCACCACTTCCGGCAAGATTTGTGCTGGCGGTTGCGCTGTCAACGGCCCTGTTACCACAGGCTCAGGAGGCACCAGAGCGCAGCCTTGGATCAGCATTACGGCTCCTACTAAAGCCCCCAGCAGACTACGCATCATCACTTTCATTACTACCACGCTGTTATCCATCAACCGTTTACAGTTGCGTCAAACGCGCCAACATCTGATCCGATGTGGACACGGCTTTACTGTTCATTTCGTAGGAACGCTGAGCAATAATCATGTTGACCAGCTCTTCAGCCACGTTCACGTTAGACGTTTCGGTGTAATGCTGACGCACAATACCCGCACCATCTAAACCTGGTTGCTGGAAGTTAGCCGCACCGGAAGAGTCGGTTTCTACGTACAGGTTCTCACCCATGCTTTGCAGACCACCGGGGTTAGCAAATGTTGTCAGCTGCAACTGCCCTACCTCAACGCTGGTACCCACTGCACCTGGCTGAGTCACAGACACTGTACCGTCACGACCAATGCTAATTTCCAAGGCGTTATCAGGGATGTTGATGGGCGGCTGAATGGGGTAACCACCTGCCGTAGTCAACTGACCGTTTTGGTCCATCTGCAATGTGCCAGCGCGTGTGTAGGCAAAAGTACCGTCAGGCATTTCCACCTGCAAGAAACCACGGCCCTCAATCGCCACATCCATCGTGCCACCGGTGTGGCGCAAATCGCCTTGCGTATGAATACGCTCTGTAGATACGGTGCGCACACCTGTACCCAACTGCAAACCAGTAGGCAATTGATTGGCTGCCCCTACTTGAGCACCAGGCTGACGAATGGTTTGGTACATCAAGTCTTCAAAGACGGCACGGCCGCGTTTGAAACCGGCTGTATTCACGTTAGCCAAGTTGTTGGAAATCACATCCATACCAGTCTGTTGTGCTTCCAGACCTGTCTTGGCAATCCAAAGAGATCTAATCATTTGTATTCCTTCACATGCAACGCGTGCATGACTTAACCGTTCATAGACAGAATGGAATTAGCCCGTTCTGCGTTGGTGTTGGCGTCTTGCAGCACTTTCATCTGCATTTCAAAACGTCTAGCGTTGTTGATCATGCCCACCATGGCTTCTGCCGCGCTGACGTTACTTTTTTCCACAAAGCCTGAAACCACTTTCACGCTTTCATCCATAGGCTGTGCTTGGCCGGTAGTAGTACGGAACAGACCGTCATCACTACGTTGCAAGGTTTGTGGATCGGGATTAACCAGTTTTAACTGACCCAAAACCTGTATATCCCTAGGATTATCTCCAGCCCCTAATGCCGTGATCTGACCATCAGACGAAAAAGTCAGTACCGCACGATCAGGAATTTCAATGGGTGCCCCGTCGGCAGACAATACAAATTGCCCGCGTTGGTTCACCAACATATTGTCTTGATCTATAGAGAAGTCACCCGCACGGGTATAGGCTTCGCCCTCCGGCGTTTGCACAGCAAACCAGCCTTGATCGGCAATTGCCACATCCAGTGGGTTGCCCGTTTCGCTTAGCGGGCCAGCCTGCATGCGGCTGCCTGGTGTCACCGTGACGGTAGACACACGCGTAGGCAAACCAGGAGTGCCCTGTATGGGCACTGCTCGTTGCAACGCCAACTGCTCTCTGAAGCCTGAGGTATTGATGTTGGCCAAGTTGTTGCTCAGCGAAGACTGCTGTTCTAGCAGGCGCTGCGCACCATTCATAGCGGTGTAGATAATCCTATCCATGACTCAGCCTTAGCGCATGGTGATCAGTGTTTGCAACACCTGATCCTGCGTTTTAATAGTCTGTGCGTTCGCCTGGTAAGTACGCTGCGCAATAATCATATTGACCAGCTCTTGACCCATGTCTACGTTGGACTCTTCCACCGACTGACCGCGAACCACAGCCATACCGTTCTCACCAGGTCTGCCCAAAATAGGCTGACCGGATGTTGCTGTTTCAGACCAAACGTTACCGCCCAGAGGTTGCAAGCCTTGCATGTTGTAGAAATCAGCCAAGACCAATGTACCCATAGTTTGAGTTTGGCCGTTGGTGTAGTTAGCAACAATGCTACCGTCTGCCGCAATAGACATACTGGCGTATTCACCCATTTTGTAGCCGTCTTGATCTGGCGTTGCGGCAAATGGGCCACCCAACTGTGTGGAGCCAGCGTAAGACAAGTTGATGTCTAGGTTTTCAGCTGGAGAGTTACCACCATCCACAGTTAAACTCAGCGTCACAGCGCCTGTAGGCGACACCAACTCGCCAGCCTTATTGAAGGTCAACGTATTGGTAGTAGGGATGATATCTGGATCAGCACTGTTAGGGTCAGGTGTACCCAGTACCTTACCGTTCATGAAGTACTGTACATCCCACACCGATTCACCGTTCACCGCGTCACGCTTGATGAAATACTGTGTCACCTGATGCGCGTTACCCAAAGAGTCATACACGTTATAAGGAAAAGAGCTGGTGTAGGTGTCTGGATTGGCTGGATCTACTGTGGTACCCGCTGGCACAACCTTCGCATTGGAGTCCAAGTTGGCACGCAAGCTCATGTTGCTAGTTGCTTTAGGCGCAATATTGCCAGTAGGCACACGAATAGGCTGCGGATCAGTAGAACCAGGCAAGTAACCTGTTAGACGGTGACCTTGTGAGTTGGTCAGAAACAAGTTTTTATCTGGCGAAAACTGACCATTACGCGAATACACTACGGCACCGCTTTGATCCACCAACCTAAATAACCCTTTCTCGCCATCAATAGCCATATCAAACTGGTTACCCGTAATGGATACGGTACCAATGGTGAAACGCTGGTTCACCCCTGCCACGCTCACACCCAACCCCACACGGGAGCTCGCGTAAACGTCGGCAAACTGAATATTGGAAGACTTGTAGCCCACCGTAGACGAGTTCGCAATGTTATTACCAATCACGTCCAAATTCTGTGACGCTGCATTTAACCCGCTTAAACCTTGTCCAAAACCCATGATTTTTCTCGCTTAAATTCGTTTGAGTTCCTCACCACTTACGGTGAAGCCTTACATAATCTTGCGTATATCCAACAGCGAATACGTACCAGCCAAACCCAGATCCAACAGCAAACCTTTGGTGCTATAGGACACGCTGCCCACTTTGCCCGAAGTCAGCATTTCAGCTTTTACGGCTTTACCGTCAGCATCCAATGCCTCTACCTTGGTGTTGTACGCACCATCGGGAACAGGATTACCAGCGTCGTCTAGGCCATCCCACTCTAGGCTGTGTATACCCAGCTTCATGTCTTCCAGCTCTAACTGACGCACTACACGACCAGCTTGGTCGGTAATAGACACAACCACTTTCTGTGCAGGAGCAGTGATATCCACGCCAAAACCAGTGGTGGACTTGATGTTGTTATCGTCGGGGTTGGTACCCACTTTGATCTTGCTGCCCGGCACCAGTACTTCTTTACCAATGAGCGACGCTGCTTGCATAGACTGAGACACGTCCAACTGCCCAGACACCGCCAACAAGGTGTTATTCAAATCTTGAATGCCTTGCACCGTGGACATTTGCGCAATCTGGCTAGTCACCTGAGCGTTGTCCATGGGATTCATCGGGTCTTGATTTTGCATCTGCGTAATCAGCAATGTCAGAAACCTGTCCTGCGTTTCAGCCATCAAACTGTTATTTTGCTGACGCGCATAGTTCATGGCGTTATTAGCTGAATCTGTGCCATTAACAGTAGTCATTTGCTTTCCTTTTACTGACCTAGACTCAGCGTACGCATCATCAAGTTTTTAGCGGTGTTTACCACTTCCACGTTGGCTTGATACGAGCGCGAGGCCGAAATCATATTGACGGTTTCAGCCACCACATCCACGTTGGGCATGGCCACATAACCTTGATCGTTAGCGAGAGGATGGTGCGGGTCATACTGCATGCGAGCAGGTGCATTGCTTTCCACCACCGACGCTACTTTCACACCACCCACAGCTGTTTGTGGACTTAATGGCGACACTTGAAACACCACTTGGCGTGCTTTATATGGCAAGCCATCTGGCCCAGCCACACTGTCTGCGTTGGCAATATTGCTGGCGCTGACGTTCATGCGCTGCGACTGAGCATTTAATGCTGAGCCGGCAATCTGAAAAATACTGAAATTACTCATGAGTCACCTTATTGCTGCAACGCAGCCATCAGCCCTTTGATACGCTGTGACAGAATGGTCAACGAACTTTGGTAGTGCATGCTGTTATCTGCAAAGGCCATACGCTCTACATCCATATCTACCGTATTGCCATCCAAGCTAGGTTGCAGCGGCTGTCTGTACAGCAAGTCGTTCTGCAATGCCATCGAGCCTGCGCCGGCGATGTGGCGAGAGGAAGTCATATCCAACTTAACGGCAGGCAAGTTCATGCTGTTGCCCATGGCCTGCTGCAAGGCCTGACTAAAGTCTATATCCCGCGCTTTGTAGTGCGGCGTGTCGGCATTAGCAATATTGGCCGCCAATACTTCTTGACGCTGTTGGCGCAAACTTAATGCCGTTTTGTAAAAACTGAAATCTTCACCGATACGGTCGATCATGTTGTATACCTTTGTCTTGCGTTCCCTGAAGGAAACCCGCAGGCAGCAGCCATTTGCCACCGAATGCCATAATGGTAGCCGCGCGCCCTCCTCTACAAAGTAGGAAATAAGACAGTATTTCTTTGCTAGTTCAGTTCTTGCTCGCGAATTGCACTGACTACAATGCTGTCATGCGACATGTTTCTACTTTAGTTTTCATGGCCCTGCTGGGCAGCCAACCCCTTTACGCTTCCCCCCTGCAATCAGCAGAGGAAATCGTAGAGGGCGTAAGTAATTACCTCATGGAACAAGCGGAATCATTAGCGGGCACAACCACTATCACCGTGACACCACCACGCTTGCAACAACAACCCGCATGCGAAAGCTTGAACTACGCGGTGCCAGGCAATGCGGCATTGCGCTCACGTATGCGCGTAATTGTTAGTTGTTTAGCCCCAGAAACGTGGACGGTACCGGTACAAGCGGCGCTTAGCATCCAAGGCTTTTATTACGTCAGCAACAAAACCATCAACAAAGGCGAATTGATTTCGCTTGATGACCTAATCACTAGAGAAGGCGATTTGCTACGCCTTCCTCCTAATGTGGTCACCGACCCCAGTTTGATTGTGGGCTACATGGCTGGCCAACGTGTCAACACGGGCAGCACCATCAAATCTACATTGCTGCAAAACCCACAGTCGGTGCAACGCGGCCAAAATGTACGCACTATTGCCAGGGGAAACGGGTTTGTGATCAGCAATGAAGGCCAGGCGCTACAAACAGCAGCACCTGGCAGCCAAGTACAAGTACGTGTTGCTTCCGGGCAGGTGATTACTGGCACAGTACTTGATTCTTCTACGGTTCAAGTGCCGCTTTAACGTAAAATGATCCTATTCTTTATTACAGCGCTACACAGCACCATTAAAGAAACAGCAGTAACTGCCGTTACTGTTGGAACCCAGCTTCTGACCTTTTACGTTCACAGCCATGAAAATTAATATCAACTCCAGCAAACAGCCCGTTACTGACCGGCTTAGTGTTGGTCAAAATAAACGTGCCATGACGGATGCCTATCAGGCAAGCAACACGACCTCCTCCAGTCAGGTTGATCTGAGCACCACTGCTAGACAACTGCAAAACCTGCAATCGTCCGAACACGACCTGAATATTGAAAAAATCCAGTCCATCAAGGACGCCATTGCTTCTGGCAAATTGGAAATTGATACCAGCCGCATTGCGGACTCATTAATTGCCAGCGCCAGAGAGCTTCTGAAATAGCGCGAGTTACATCATCATGAGCACACAGTCTCTACAGTCCTGTCTGAACCAAGCCATTACCGTTTTGGAATCCTTTAACCAGACATTGTCACAAGAAAACGACCTGTTGCTCACGACGCATGATGATTCCGACTTGCTCGCTTTCACACAGAAAAAAAACCTGTTCTTGGCAGAACTAGAAACACAACATGAAGCATGTGGTCGCGCGTTAAGCGCATTGGGATTAGAAAACTCACACGAAGGGTTAGTCGCCGCAGCCGAAAGCGATGCAGAACTAGCCACTATCGTGCAGCGTTTCTTTGAGTTAGCTGAAACTGCTCAACATCAAAACAATCAGAACGGCATTATCATCCAGACCTATCTGGAGCATAACCAACAAGCCCTACAAGCCATCACCAGCATGATGCAGCGTTCGGAACAGGTTTATACCGCCCAAGGTAAAACCCGTTCACACAAACTACAACACTCTGCTATTAAGGCCTAACCACTTAGGCCTCTTGCAGCGCCTCTTTCAAGGCAAAGCAGCGCAATATTGCCTCAATCAGCTTAGGCGCAGTCAATGCACTGCGCTGCTGCAGCAATGTCTGCAACTGACTATACAAGCCTTGTTGTTGCGATGAGTGTTGCACGTCACTGCCTGCTAACGCTAACAATGCCGATGCACGCAACTGCTGTGCTACCGACAATTCCTGCGCAACATCTTCTTGCACAGCACGCCATGCAGGCGCTAACAAACGCCCTACTAGACGCTGCTCATGCTGCAGCACCGCCCACATCGCCACATCAGCGTCTGATAAGCCTGTTGTGAACTCGCCCGCGTGCAGCAAGACTACGGAGTCCCGTAATACAGCACCGCTATAGCGATCGGTCAGACGTACCGCAATAAGATCCAAGGGTAATTCAGCGACACCTCGCTGACGGATGGAGACACGCTCTTTAGCTACCCACAACGTTAAGCTAGGAATAGTCTGCCCAACCAATTGCTGTAACTGCAATTTACGCGATAAATCGGATACTGCATGGAACTGCATTTGCTTAATTCTGGCGGCTGCACTGGTAGTCCCATTTTCATGCCAGAAACGACTGCCAAGCGGTACGCTTGCCATAAATGCTGTGCCTTCGGCGGCTAACGCCTGCCATACAGCCGGTGTAAAGCCTTCCAGCATATGCATAATCGGGGTAGCGTTACGACGCTGTTCTACCCATTGCACTGCTTGCAATAACTGATCCGCCCACTGCGGCTCTTGCAGCACATGCTCACCCACTGTATTTAACCACCCCATAGGGCCAGCCAACTGCTGCAACGGTGCAGCTAGCGCTTCGCCGCGCTCTGTGCACAGATTCGTCAGCAATACTTTACTTTTATCTTGGTCATTGCCCAGTGCGATATTGACCGACTGATAACTGCTTAGCATCATCGTCGCCGTGGACTCGCTCAGTTCATGCAAAGCGGAACGCATCAGGTCCTCTGCTTGCTCAACCAAGTAGACATTATCTTGTGGGCCCACAGATAAGTCGCGCCAACCATCAAAGGCGGCTGACAATGCTAACGAATGCTCAATAGTCGATGCGTGCTTACGCAAGCCTTCTATATCTAGCTTACGCATGCCCGCACCACTCATCACCAATGCGGTCAGTTTCTGTTTACGTGCTTGCTCATCTGCATCGCTAACCGACTCTTTTTGCTCTGCTACCGACAACAAGGCAGCCAAGTCACCCGCCGTGGGTGCGTACAACGCTTTGCTGTTGTAAGACGTACGAGTGAATGCCACATCCACCAACTGCTTGGCAGTCATGAAGCGTAGATTTTCTGGGACTTTCTGACCATCTGACACATAGTGCACAGGCAACTGATAACGTATAGCCGTATCCAACGCAGGCCCTAAACGACTAGCCTCATCCACCTTAGTAATAATACAGCCAGACAATGGTGTACCACCGTCAGTTTTGTACACTCTCGCCACTTCATCTAGGGTGTCACCATGACTGGAGGCATTCAACGCCAACAGACGCTGTATACGTCGCCCCGCACTAGACAACAAGGCTGCCTGGTCGGCCACAAAACGATCACGCTGGCTGATACCCACATTATCAATCAAGATAATCTGGTCAGAACGAATACTCAGCAGCAACTGACGTAAGCCTGCAGAGTCTTGCACCACGTGTACAGGAACACGCAGGATATCAGCATAAATTTTCAGCTGTTCGTGAGCACCAATACGGTACGTATCAGTAGTGATAAGCACCAACTTATCTGGACCAAAACGTTTAACACAGCGGGCTGCCAACTTTGCAATAGTGGTGGTTTTTCCTACACCAGTAGGCCCCACTAACGCCAGTGCTAAACCGGGCTGCCATAATCTGTCTTCACTAGCCAGCACGGGCAAGTGAGTATCCAGCTCGTGTCTGGCCCACTCAAAAGCCGCTCTGTCATTAAGGTGAGCAGGCATACGCTTCAACATGGCACGCAGCAAAGCCGTACTAAAGCCATAACCCAGTAAGGTTTGAAATAACGACAAAGTTTCTGGCGCTCGTTGCAGTTGATTGCTCCACAACAGCTCATCAATACGATTTTCCAGTGCACCACGCATCGCACCAATAGCAGTCATCAACTCTGCGGGCTGCTGCTGATTGATACCTGAATACGGTGCAGCAGTCGGTGCTGGCATACTGTCAGCCATGCTCGTCGCTGCGCCCTGAGCCTGCTCCGGCACAGGCATGATCGCAGGTGTAGGCTCGGCACTTGCCGTGGCATCTGTTGCCAGAATTTCCACGCCGCCGTTGACACGTCTATTGGACACGATCAAAGCATCTGGCCCTAACGCCAAACGCACCTGACGCATTGCTTCCCTACTGGTACTACCAAAAAAACGACTTACACTCATGCCTGATTACCTATCACTGCAGTCACTTTCATGACTCGTTCATCTGGAATTTCTTGGTTAGACAACACACCCAACTGCGGTAAGTGGTGACGCAAGAAGCGAGACAACGATGGGCGCAGCAAAGCTGGCACCACCAAGACAGCCGCATCTCCACGCTGCTCTTGCTGCATCGTGGCGCGCTGCGCTTCTGCCAATAATGTTTCAGCCAAACCTGGCTCCAACGCCCCGCTGCTGGTCAACGCCTGCGTTAAGACACGTTCAAGGCGCGCATCCAAACCAATGACATGCAGTTCGCCTTCGCCTGGGAACCACTGCTGCGTAATAGCTCTACCCAATGCCGTACGCACCATTGCCAGCAACTCTGCAGCCTCATCCAAGTTTGCACCCAACTGATTCTGGGCCTGCAAACGGGCGATGTTTTCGGACACCACTTCGATAATGGTGCGCATATCGCGGATTGAGACTTCCTCACTCAGCAACCCACGCAGCACTTTATGGAACAACCCCAAGCTGACCGTTTTGGGAACAAAATCCTCCACCAGTCTTGGCAACTCTTTGCCCACGCGATCCAGCAACTGCTGCACTTCTTGTCTACCCAACAACTGCGCGCCATGGCGATGCAACAAGTGATTCAAATGCGTTGCCACGACGGTGCTAGCATCTACCACGGTATAACCAGCGATTTGCGCCTGCTCGCGCAGCGACACATCAATCCATACCGCCGGTAAGCCAAACGCTGGGTCAGTAGTAGGAGTACCCGACAACGGCATGGTGACACCGCCCGGATCTATAGCCAGCCACTGGCCCGGCATGGCCACGCCACGCCCTACTTCTACGCCATACAACAGCACCCGATAGTCGTTAGGCTTCAATTCTAAGTTGTCACGGATATGCACCACTGGCGGCAAAAAGCCCACATCTTGTGCGAATTTTTTACGCAAACTGCGAATACGATGCAAAAGCTCGCCATTCTGCGCGTGATCCACCAACGAAATTAGCCTATAGCCCACCTCCAAACCTAGTGGGTCTACCATCGCCACATCATCCCAACTAGCCTCTGAAGCGGCGGCATCAGCAGCCCTTTCTGCCTCACTAGGCCCTACTATTTGCGCCTGCTCTACTTGTTGTTGACGCTTGTACAGCGACCAACCAACAGCTCCCACGATGGCAGCAAAAGTTAGGAACGCCAAATGAGGCATACCAGGAATTAAGCCCATCAACCCCAAAATACCGGCAGTCAAAAACATCACGTGAGGGTTACTGAACAGTTGGCTTACCATCTGTTGGCCCACGTCTTCGTCGGTAGCGACTCGAGACACCACCACACCCGCTGCGGTGGAAATCACCAACGCAGGAATCTGAGCAACCAGACCATCACCAATGGTCAACAAGGTGTACACGTGACCCGCTTCACCAAAAGACAAATCATGCTGCATCACCCCTACGATCAGACCACCAATAATATTGATAACCATGATCAGCAGACCAGCTACCGCATCACCACGCACAAACTTACTAGCCCCGTCCATCGCACCATAGAACTCAGCCTCTTGCGACACTTCTTTACGACGACGACGCGCTTCTTCTTCACCGATTAACCCTGCGTTTAAGTCAGCATCAATCGCCATCTGTTTACCGGGCATCGCATCCAACGTAAAGCGGGCACCCACCTCAGCAATACGCCCCGCACCTTTGGTAATCACAATAAAGTTAATGATCACCAAAATAATGAAAACGATTAAACCAACGGCGAAGTTACCTCCCACCAGAAAGTGGCCAAAGGCTTCGATCACCTGACCGGCAGCATCTGGCCCTTTATGGCCATTTAGCAATACCACTCGGGTAGAGGCTACGTTCAATGCCAAACGCAATAAAGTCGCAAACAGCAATACAGATGGGAATGCTGCAAAGTCCAAAGGCTTTTTGGTGAACATCGCCACCAATAAAATCATCACAGCCAACGCGATGTTGAAGGTGAACAGCAAGTCCAGCAAGAATGGCGGCAATGGTAATACCATCATCGCTAACACCAGCAGGATCAGTACCGGGCCTGCCAGCATCTTGGCGTGAGCCGAACCATTGGTTTTCAGTAAGGTTATAAAGCTATTCATTCAGCAGAAACATTGGCTGAAGTCGTCAAAGGATCAAAACCTTTGGGGACTTCCAAATTAACAGGCTGTTGCGGTTCTAGTCCTACACCTTGGTTCCAGTGACGTAACTGGAAAACCCAAGCCAGAACTTCGGCAACAACGGCATACAACTCAACAGGGATTTCGTGATTCAATTCCACGTGGCCATGTAAGGCTCGTGCCAACGGAGGCGCTTCCAATCTAGGAATACGGTGCTCCGCTGCCAACTCACGTATACGCTGTGCAATTAACCCCGTCCCCTTGGCCACTACACGTGGCGCGCCTTTTTCGCCTTCAGCGTAGCGCAACGCCACGGCATAATGCGTAGGGTTGGTGATGACCACATCAGCGGTAGGTACTTCGGACATCATGCGTCGCTGTGCCATAGCACGCTGCTGCGAACGTATACGTCCTTTAACGTGAGGATCACCTTCGCTTTCTTTGTGTTCTTCTTTTAGATCCTGCTTGGACATGCGCATTTTTTTGAAGAAACTGAACAATTGCCACGGCGCATCGATCAATACAATCACGATTAAACTAGAAATAATCAGCGCACAACTTAAGGCCACCAACCCTAAGCCTTTCACCAATGCCTCGGTAGGATTCACATGCATCAGACCAGTCATTTGATCCCTGAAATGCCAGATCACCATTACCGCGACGGTACCTATTAAGCCTGCCTTAGCCAGCGCCTTAACCAACTCGATCAAGGTTTGCGCAGAGAACATCCGCTTGATTCCCTTCAGCGGGTTCATTTTTTCAAACTTGGGCTCTAAGGATTTCCATGAAAACAAGAAACCACCCAATAACGCAGACCCAGCAATAGCGGTAACTATTAGCGCCAAAAACAAAGGCAGTAACCCTAGCAGCGCCTCAAATGCTTGCGTCGCTGCATTCGCCGTCATCACAGTAGCTTCTCTGGATACACGCACATCAAACCACATGCTGCTGCGCATAACGCCAGACAAGGCCTTGTACAGCAAACCGCCAGACAACCACAGTGTGGCTGCCCCTACGGCCAAAATTAAAAATGTGCTGAGCTCACGCGAACGCGCAACTTGCCCCTCCTCGCGCGCCTTTTCTAGGCGCCGGGGTGAGGCCGGTTCGGTTTTTTCTAGATCGCTGTCCTCAGCCATGCTATGCGTTGCCAACAAAATTACGGATACATATCACTCCAGACCGTTATCGTGCTGGCACACGTATCCAAGCATAAAAATTGTAGAGGCAAGCCGCAGCAAGCTAAGGACTAAGCAAGGGCGATAAACCGGCTTTATTCATAAAGCCGGATATAAAACAGAGAAGCTATACGACGCTTAGAAGCCCAAACTGGATAGCAAATCATCCACTTGATCTTGGTCTGTTACCACATCGGTAGCGGCCGTGTCGATGACAGGACCGTTTAACAAACCGGCAGTTTCTTCGCGTTTTTCAGGAGGCACACTATCAATCAGCACTTGCACCAATTCGGTTTCTATCGTGCCTATGACTTTCAACATGCCCTGAATCACTTGACCGGTTAAGTCTTGGAAGTCTTGCGCCATGATGATTTCCATCAGGTTTTCCTGAGTGGATTTACTGTGTCTGCCCACTAGATCTAAGAAATCTCGTGTGTCATCCACCAGCTCACGGGCAACGGGCAACTCAGCAGGGGCATCAAACCAGTGCTGCCAACGCTGACCCAGATTTTGAGAACCTGCAGACAGTTGCTCTTGCAACGGACCTGTTTCTTCCGCTGCGGTGAGCACTTTATTGGCGGCCTGTTCAGTCATGCGCCCTACATAACGTAGCCTATCCCTTGCATCGGGGATGGCATGCGCAGCGTCCTTAACCGCCTGGTCCAGCCCTAACTCATGCATACTCTCTCGCACTAGCCTCATCAGCTGTGCGATACGCTGCACTACATCAAGAGACATCTGCCCCAATGGTTCGACAGTAGTTGTCCTGCTATGATCTTCATCCATCCCAACTCTCCTGCTTTAGCCCATTTTTTCGAAAATCTTATTGAGCTTCTCCTCAAGCGTAGCGGCGGTAAAAGGCTTAACAACATAGCCACTGGCGCCTGCCTGAGCTGCTGCGATGATATTTTCTTTTTTGGCTTCTGCCGTCACCATCAACACTGGCATGGTAGACAAGTTAGCATCTGCTCGTATTTGTTTGAGCATTTCCAAGCCATCCAGATTGGGCATATTCCAGTCTGATACGACAAAATCAAAGTTGCCATTGCGCAGTTTTTCTAGGCCCATAGCGCCATCTTCTGCTTCATCCACGTTCTCGTAGCCTAAATCTTTAAGCAGATTACGGATAATGCGACGCATCGTAGGAAAGTCGTCTACTACAAGAATTTTTATATTTTTATTAGCCATCAAAAGCTCTCCATCATAAATAAAGCACTGGCGAGGGCCTTTCGCCAAATCAAACCCTATGTCCGTAAGATCCTGCACTCGCCAGCAACTTTGCGCTGATTTCACCTAAAGGCACGGCCTCGTCCGCCGCACCAATCATCAGTGCTTCGCGGGGCATACCAAATACCACACTGGTGGCCTCATCTTGGGCAAACGTTACAGCTCCTGCTTGCTTCATAGCCAACAATCCTTGTGCACCATCTTTGCCCATGCCAGTAAGCAATACACCCACAGCATTTTTGCCGGCCACTTCGGCAGCAGAGCGGAACAGCACATCCACAGCAGGACGATGTCGGTTCACAGGCTCACTGTCTTCCAACTCAATCACATAATTCGCACCGGAGCGCGCCAGTTTCATGTGGGCAATACCACCTGGTGCCAAATACACATGACCAGGCAACACACGCTGGCCATGCTCAGCCTCATGCACCTGCACCGCGCACAAACTATCCAATCGCTGCACAAACGAGCGAGTAAACCCTGCTGGCATATGCTGCGTAATCAAGATCGCAGGGCTATTTGCTGGCATAGGCTCTAGCACCTGACGTATGGCTTCAGTCCCGCCAGTGGAAGCACCGATCAAGATCAGTTTTTCTGTCGTGGAGAAGTGGTGAGTCAGTCGCGAACGTGGCTCACTGCTTGCTGCCACCGTACTTTGACGGGGTTTGGACATGGCCGCCGCACGAATTTTGTCTGCAATCAGATCGGAGTATTCCAACAAGCCGTCACGCAAACCCAACTTAGGTTTAGTTATGAAGTCCACAGCGCCTAGCTCTAAGGCACGGATAGTGACATCTGAGTTACGCTCGGTTAGCGAGGACACCATCACCACCGGCATCGGGCGCAACCGCATCAAGCGCTCTAGGAAGTCCAGCCCATCCATACGCGGCATTTCCACGTCTAAGGTCAATACATCCGGATTGTGCTGTTTGATTAACTCCCTAGCCACTAAAGGGTCTGGCGCCGTTGCCACAACCTCCATATCAGGATGGCTATTGATGATTTCCATCATCAAACTACGTACTAACGCCGAGTCATCAACACAAATCACTCGAATTTTTTTCATGTTACGTTCAATCAGTTAAAGGGAGAACCGCCTGCGCTTCATCATTAAACACGCACGTAAACGGTTTGCCCCTGTAAACGGAATGCCTTGCTCAAATGAGAAATATTTTCCGAATGCCCAACAAATAACAAAGCCCCTGGCTTCATCACCTGAGCAAACTTATCCAACAGTTTGCTTTGCGTTTCTTTTTCGAAATAAATCATGGTGTTCCTACAGAACACCACGTCAAAACTTTGGTCCGTAGGCCAGTTTTCAGCAGACACTAGATTAATCATTCTGAAGTCCACCATGTTGCGTAACACGGGCTTCACTCGCACCATGCCTGCACGCTTACCTACTCCTCGCTGAAAATACTTTCTCAGCAAGTGATCCTCAACGGGTTGCACTCTATCTTGCGAGTACACGCCCTCTTGAGCACGCACTAGCGCCTGTGTATCAATATCAGACGCCAATAAATTACAGCTAACGTCTGCGTTGCTGACGTTTTCATGCAATACCATGGCAATGGTGTATACCTCTTCGCCCGTAGAGGCTGCTGCACACCACACCGATAACGGCTTACTGCGTTTTTTCACAAACTCAGCCAACGTACCAAAGTGGTGGCTTTCTCTAAAAAAAGCCGTGTGGTTGATCGTGAAGGTATTTACAAACCGTTCCCATTCAGGAGCCTTAGGGTTGTGCTCCAGAAAATCCAAATACTGGCGCACTTCCGTTACAGCCAAATTCTTGGCCTCTAGCCCTAAACTACGAGCCACCATGTCTTCTTTGTGCTCGCCCAGCACAATGCCCGCTCGCTCTTTGAGCATGCGGGCCGTACGATTGAAGTCATCCCTTGTCGCCTGCGGTATCACCGGCAAGGAGTAGACAAAAGATTCCGACGTAAGATGAGTCATAAGCCTCTAATACTAAGTCGCCAGCACCTGAGGACGCACTGAGGACACGGCTTCGTATTCGTCGTCGTCATATCCCAGCTCATCTGCCTGCATTTCAATTATTTCGCCCGAATTAATCTTAAATGCGGCCACTACTTCCATCAGTTGCGCTGCCTGACTTTGTAGTGAACCTGCTGCCGCTGCAGCTTGTTCTACCAATGCCGCATTTTGCTGTACCACAGCATCCATTTGGGATACTGCTTGATTCACTTGATCAATACCTTCTGACTGCTCATGCGATGCCGAAGAGATCTCGTCCATCAACACGGTAACCCCCCGCACTGATCCCACCACTTCTTGCATGATGCCGCCAGCATCGTCTACCTGTCGTGCACCTATACTCACTTTTTGCAATGAGCCTTCGATCAGGACTTTGACCTCTCTGGCCGCCTGCGCACTGCGCTGCGCCAAAGAGCGTACTTCACCTGCCACCACGGCAAAGCCTCTACCTTGCTCACCTGCACGAGCCGCTTCCACGGCTGCGTTCAGTGCCAAGATATTGGTTTGGAACGCAATGCCATCAATCACACTCACGATATTGGCAATTTCATTTGAGCTGGCCGCGATATCGTTCATGGTATCCACCACTTTAGATACGGCTTGACCACCACGCTCAGCTACAGCCGCCGCATCATGTGTGACGCGGTCTGCTTGCTGCGCATTATCCGCATTCTGGCGTACCGTGCTAGACAGCTCTTCCATACTGGCTGCCGTTTCTTGCAACGCTGCTGCTTGTTGCTCGGTTCGGCTACTCAAATCAGTATTGCCTTGGAAGATCTCTTGCGAACCCTGCTCAATGGCATGCACACCATCACGTACGGCATGCACCATTTTTCGCAAGCTGTCTTGCATGCGACGCACCGCTTCGCTTAGTACACCAATTTCGTTATCTGAGGTGACTTCAATGCGCTGCGTTAAATCACCACTCGCAATACGATCAAAGTGTTCTTTAGCCGTACGCAACGGTGTGAGCACCATACTGCGCAAGAACACATACACGCCCAAACAAATCAGTACACACAGCGCCAGCGCCACACCCACCAACTGAATAACTAGGTCGTACTGCTTATCTTCTTTCTCAAAACTTTCATCAATATAGGCTTGCTGGAACTGCTGCAAACGTTCGGCAGCATAGTACATATCAGACTCTGCACCTGATGCCAAAATGGCCAGATGCACACGGAACTCTTCCATGCGTCCCTGTTTAACCAAATCCAACAATGGCGGAATCGCTTCTAGCAACTTCTCGAAGCTGGCAAATACCGGCACATACGCATTGTTTGTATCCTCAAACTCGCTGGAGTATTCTTTGAACTCATCAAACGCCATTTTGGTGCGCTGATAGTCCATGTCTACACGGTTCAATAACCGTATCGTGTTGTCGTCCAGCTTGCGTGCTGCCCCATCTGTGCCACTCACCCACTCACTCGAGGTGGTGTAGCTCTGATTGTTTTGATTGGAAAGATACGCTGCCGACGCCCTGCCTAATGCCGTCTGCGTATCTTTATAAAAACCTATACTGCGATTCAGAAATTCATTGGCCTTTTGATTGGTCACAATCACGTCCAACGCCTGGTTATTAGCACGTAAAGAAAAAATGCCTAATGCCGCACCGGCCAACAACATCACCATAAAGAAAAACATCACCAGCAATAAACTGGTTCGTACTTTCAAATTAGCAAGCCCTAACCTTTTCAGCATATACATCTCCTCTTTTTTGCTTTTTATCCAGAAACTCGTGTGGGCGTTACACCAATGCGCTATCCATTAGCGCCATTTCATCGCTGGTCATCAGTTTTTCTATATCCACAAGAATCAGCATGCGCTCATCCAACGTGCCAATGCCAGTCAAGTATTCGGTAGAAAAAGCTGTACCAAACTGTGGTGCATCACTGATTTGCGAGTTTTGCAAAACCAATACGTCTGATACGCCATCTACCACTACGCCTACGACTCTGGAGCCCAAGTTCAAAATCACTACCACGGTCTGGTGGTCGTAACTCACTTCATCCATATTGAATTTGATGCGCAAATCCACAATAGGTACGATGACCCCACGCAGATTTGTCACCCCTTTGATAAAGGAAGGCACGTTCGCAATACGTGTCACACTTTGAGCGTCATACCCGCGGATTTCCTGCACTTTCAGAATATCAATACCGTACTCTTGCTGTGCAAGGATAAAAACCAGATATTCCTTACCTGCACCTTCGTTCTGATTATCGTGTTTGCTTTCTATAGTCGACATGTGTACTCCGTACTGAAATTTCTTTAGCTCAGCGAACCAACACGGTCACGCGTTAGTCGGTGCAAGGCAAAAACATCTACGATCAGGGCAACACTGCCGTCCCCCAAAATGGTGGCCGCAGAAATGCCCGGTATTTTTCTGTAGTTAGCTTCTAGGTTTTTCACCACCACTTGGTGCTGACCAATAAGGTGATCCACCAACAAGGCAAAGCGCATGTCTTCAGCTTGTAGAATGACGGCAATGGCTTTGGTCATATCAGTTTCAGCCCCTTCAACAGAGAAGATATCCCCTAAAGAGATCACGGGCAGATACTCCCCACGCACATGGATCACATGGTCGTCGTTGGACAACTGGCGCAACTGTTCAGTGGTAGGCTGCATGGACTCAGTCACATGACTCAGCGGCAAGATGAAGGTCTCATTACCTACTTGCACCGACATGCCATCCAGAATGGCTAAGGTCAGTGGCAACACAATACGTGTTGTGGTGCCATTGCCTTCACGCGAGAACATTTGTACGTGTCCGCCCATGCTCTGGATATTTCGACGCACCACGTCCATGCCCACGCCACGACCAGAAATATCGGTCACTTTTTCTGCTGTAGAGAAACCCGGCGCAAACAACAACTGCCACAACTCTTCATCAGGAATGTTTTCATTGCTGATTAAGCCTTGGGCCATCGCCTTTTTGAGGATTTTTCCGCGGTTCAGACCACCACCATCATCAATCACCTCAATGATGATATGACCGCCTTGGTGTTGCGCGGACAGCGTCAACGTACCTTCGCGACTCTTGCCAGCTGCTTCACGCTTTTCGGGTGTTTCTATACCGTGGTCAATACTGTTACGTACCAAATGAGTGAGCGGATCAATGATGCGCTCAATCAAACTTTTATCTAGCTCAGTACTTTGCCCTTTGGTCACCAGACGTATTTGTTTATCTAGCCTAGCAGCGTTCTCGCGTACTACGCGTGGGAAACGGCTAAATACGTAATCCATTGGCATCATGCGTATAGACATCACGGACTCTTGCAAGTCACGAGCGTTACGCTCCAACTGCTCAATGCCGTTGATTAATCTATCGTGTACCACTGGATCCAAGGTGGATGCTGTTTGCACCAACATAGCTTGAGTAATAACCAGTTCACCCACTAAGTTGATGATTTGGTCTACACGCTCAACCCCCACGCGGATGGTGCTGGATTCGCTACGTGCACTATTACTAGTGCCACTTTTAGCTTTAGCTGCTGGTGTGGTTTTGGTTTCAGCTACTTCTGCTGCGGGAGTTGGCTCTGGTTCTGCGGGCTTTTCTTCCACCACGGGAGTCACTACAGGTTCTTCTACCTGCACCTCAACAGCCACTGGTGGAGCACTAGCCGCAGGCAACGCCTCTCGCTGTACGCTCACTTGGTCTTCGTTCACCACGAAGCAACATACAGCGATCAAGTCGTCAGCACTAGCCGTGGTTTGCAACCACACGGCCAAATCGGTGTCTGTGCTTTGCTCGTACAGCACATCACCCATAATGGCCATTTCGTCTTTCAGTACAGCAATATCTTTGGCGCTACTACGTTGTACACGCACGCACAACGGCAGACTTTGGTCAGCCGGGGCTGCGGCAAGAGTAGGCTCAGCCACCACTGGAGCCGCGGGCGTTGCTGCAGGAGCCGCCGCTGCTGGTGCTGTACCTTTCTTGTGCTCCTCAGCCAACTGACGCAACTGAGCACAAATGCGCTGATACGCTTCTTCGTCAGGATCTTCCTCCTGACGGTAGGCGGCTACTTGATCCGTCAACACGTCCTTAGTCTCAAGAAATAAATCAATCATTTCCTTACGCAAGGACATTTCACCGTTGCGCACCAAATCCAGCAAATTCTCTAGTAAATGGGTGGTCTCAGCTAAGTGACCAAAGCAGCCAAAGGTGCCGGCTCCCCCTTTGATAGAATGGGCGGCACGGAAAATGCCGTTCAGCTTGTCTATGTCCGGATTCTCAAGATTGAGCTCCAGCAACAAGCTTTCCATGTCTGTCAGCAGTTCATCTGCTTCATCAAAAAACGTCTCAAAAAACTGGCTTAAATCAACGCCGGAGCTCATGCGTGATTCCTTCGTAGAAATAGGGTCCGAACAAGTGTAGTCATCGCACTGCTTGAGCTACATCAGGGGTCGTAAAACGGACCTGCAATTTCTGGCACCATTGTTTCGCCAGCTTTAATCAGACTTTGCAGATCGTGTCCTACGTCTTCATACTGATTCTGAGTGTCCAGCCTTTGCTCGGCTCTCTGATTCAATACGACAATACTGATACGTCGATTTACGGCTGCGGCCGGATTATCTTTAACTAAACTGATGGTGTCGGCCAAACCCAGCATTTGTTTAATTTTGGATTCCCCCAAGCCACCTGCTACCAACTCACGTCTGGCCGCATTAGCCCTGTCTGCCGACAGTTCCCAGTTGGAGTACTCCCGCTCGCCACGCGCATATTGAAAAGAGTCTGTGTGACCCGCTACCTGAATACGGTTAGGCAATGTATTTAATGGACCACTTAGCGCACGCAAAATACTGCGCATATACGGCTCTACCGTGGCGCTACCCAGCATGAACATGGGGCGATTTTGTTTATCAATGATCTGTATGCGCAGACCATCTGGTGTCATATCTATCAGCAGTTGATCTTTAAATTCGTTCAGAACAGAGTCGCTATCGATAACATCTAACAACTCTTCGCGCAGGTCTTCCAAACGCTCTATATCGCGACGGTGACTATCGGGATCAGCGCCGTTCAAGGGCATGACACTAGGAATCACGCTGGGATTCCCGCCAGGAATGACTGAACGCGACGCATCAGAACGCATCCCACCAGAAACCGCTTCGGCCAATGGCATCCGGAAATACTCGGCAATGGTTTGCAGCTCTTCCCGTGGAATCAGCGACAGAATCCACATCACCAAGAAAAATGCCATCATCGCGGTCACGAAGTCAGCATAGGCAATCTTCCAGCTACCGCCGTGGTGCTGTGACTCAACGACTTTCTTACGCCGTACAACAATACGGTCTGGTCTGGACGCACTCATGATCAGCCCTGCTTGTTTGCGGTACTACGGGATTGACGTACGTGCTCTTCCAACTCAGCAAAAGAAGGTCTATCTGTGGCGTACAGCACTTTACGGCCGAACTCTACGGCCAATTGCGGAGGATAACCATTCAGATTCGCCAACAACGTAACTTTGATGCACTCCAACACTTTGGCAGCAGCCTCTGTACGACGTTCAATCACACTAGCAAAAGGCGATACAAAACCGTAGGCCATCAAAATACCCAGAAATGTCCCTACCATCGCTTTGGAAATTAAATCAGCCAATACCGCAGGCGGTTGATCTACTGATGCCAGGGCTTTAATCACCCCCAACACCGCCGCCACAATACCAAACGCTGGTAGCGCATCGGCCACGACGTGCATAGCACGCCCGGGAGTATTGCGTTCAGCAATGAAAGCCTCGATCTCTTGGTCCATCAAGGTTTCAATTTCAAAGGAGCTCATGTTGCCGCTGATCATCAGTCGCATATAGTCCGATACAAACACAATCAGTTCTTTTTCTTTCATAACTGATGGGTAAGCGGTAAAAATAGCGCTTTGCGTAGGGTCTTCAATATCGCCCTCAATAGACATCAGACCGTCACGTCGTGCTTTATTCAGCAACACGTACAACAGCCCCATCAATTCCATATACAAAGCTTTGCTATACGGAGTGCGCTTCATGGCGGTGGGAATAGCCCCCATCATGAGCTTGAACGACTTGCCGCTTCCCGCCGCAATATAAGAGCCTAAAGCAGCCCCACCGATCAGTAACAACTCAAAGGGCTGGTACAGGGCGCCCAAGTGCCCACCCAGCGCCACATAGCTGCCGAATACTGAGAAAAAGACAATAAGATAGCCAAGCAGTATGAACACGGTACGCCTTTAAATTAGTGTATCCCTCTTATGATCGCCTTAATCCCGACTCGGGAAAGCGCCTTTAAGACGGGTTTTTTATGGGCATTTCATCCATTCAGCACAGTAAACTTTTCAGAATCCTGTACTTAGCGACGCAAAAAGCGCCTTCTCATAAAAATGAGAAAGCGCTTGAGTACTATCGCTTAGAGTGATGCTGTAGGTTTAGTAGCACTTTTGCTCGCTGTCGTTTTGCGAGCACGTTTAGCTTGGGTTTTTCCCGCCCGTGGAGGCGGTCTACAAATAGCACACACAAAACCGGCGGCTGGATCGTGAGCATGTGCCACGAATTGCCCTGCGCATTGTTCACAGCTAGACAGTTGCACCATGCCACTTTCAAAAAACCGCAAAAGCATCCATGCACGTGTAAAACTGAGTACAGGTTCTTCGTCAGGATCTATTCCATCACGACCGGCATTCGCCTGCTCCAAGTAGATGCGGTACCCCTCAACCAACGCTTGTGCTTTACGAGCTGGCGTGACCACATCCATATAACGATAGACGCTGTAAAACATACTGGAATGTATGTTGGGCAACCAAGTCATAAACCAATCTACCGAAAACGGCAGCATACCTTTGGGAGGTGAACACCCCCTAACCTCACGGTATAACCTAGCCAACCGGTCGTAACTTAAGGAGGTTTCCGCTTGCAATACTTGCAGCCTCGCCCCCAGTTTGATCATTTCTGTTGCCAGACTGATGTCTTCAGCTTCTTTAGCAACACTGCGCGTAGCCATACACCACTACCTGAAAATATTAGGCGCTAACCATCGTGCGCTGAGAAAGCAAAATCGTTGAGTGAGCTTGCTGTAGAACGCCACCCAACACATCTTGGGTCAACGTGGACAACAACTCGTAGTCATTCAGTCTGAATGCGCACAACAAGGTATTGGATGCAGACAACTTGACCAATTGAGCTGGCGACAAGCGCAAGACAGTTTCGGCCACATCGGCATCAAAACCTAATCTATACATGCCTGCCGCAAAGTTTTCACGCAGGAGGCGCTGTGCCAGCATGAGATAAGACAGATTTACTTCCTGAATATCGCTTAACAACGTGTTTTCCGTGACGGACATGGCGTCTTCCCTTGCAAAAACCACAAATGACACATTTCTGACACAAAAAAAATACCATCAGAAAGGTAACAAAAAACAATAAATCGAAACAAAAGCAATCAAATCATACATAGAATTGCAAATTTTAGGAATTTATACATAAAAATCTAATAATTGAGCTTTATATTATGCGTTTTACGTATAACTCTTAACGAATATTAACAGAAGCCAATGAAAAGTCCTACTTACAAGCCCTCTCAAAGCATGACAAAAATCAAATAATGTCAGTAAATTTACATTTTGATGTAATAAAAGCAACATAACATTACATTCTTCAGTAGACATCGCACATGTTTTCGCATTGTTTTGTTACATTTGTTTATGTGATTACTGCATAAACGTACATTTCATATTCTATTTATACGTAATCGCATCTCTCCCAGTATGTTTATGTGCCCCTTTGTCGCCCCCCCCTCTATTGCGCGGGTTAGAAACGACTGTAACAACCACTACGCATGGCACAAAACCTAGTGCGGCCGTATGATAAAGACCCTTTCATCAAGAAGCGGCACTCATCTGGACCATGACTTACATACTTGCCCTAGACCAAGGTACTTCCAGCTCTCGCAGTATCTTGTTTGATAGAGAAGGTCGTTGCGTTGCTCAAGCGCAGCAAGAGTTTGCCCAACACTTCCCCCTGTCTGGCTGGGTAGAGCATGACCCATTAGCCATTTGGGAGTCGCAATTAGCGACCGCTACCCGTGTACTGAAAGAAAGTGGAATTTCGGCCTCACAGATTGCCGCCATCGGAATAGCCAACCAGCGCGAAACTACGTTGGTATGGGATAAACACACGGGAGAACCGGTGTATCCCGCTATTGTCTGGCAAGACCGGCGAACTCAACCCTTGTGTCAGACCTTACTGGACACAGACAAAGAAGACGAGGTTCAGGCTCGCACAGGCTTACGTTTAGACCCCTACTTTTCGGCGACTAAACTGCGTTGGATTCTCGATCACGTGCCGCATGCTCGCCTGAGAGCAGAAAAAGGCGAACTGGCCTTTGGTACAGTGGATAGTTGGTTAATTTGGAAACTCACAGGTGGGCAGCAGCACCTTAGTGATGTCAGCAATGCATCTCGCACCATGCTGTTCAATATACATACCCAGACCTGGGACACCGCATTACTGCAACTCTTTGATATCCCTCCTGCCCTGCTGCCTACCGTACGCGCATCCAGCGATGACTTTGGCTACACAATCCCCACCTTACTAGGTGCCGCCATTCCTATTAGAGGCGTCGCAGGCGATCAGCAAGCTGCCCTATTTGGACAAGCTGGATTTGAAGCAGGCATGGTAAAAAACACCTACGGTACAGGCTGCTTCATGCTGATGCACACTGGCCACCACGCACTGAACTCCGAACATGGACTGCTGTGCACACAAGCCGCTCAACCAGCCTTATGCTCAGCACAGTACGCACTAGAAGGTAGTGTATTTATTGGTGGCGCTGTAGTGCAGTGGCTACGAGACGGGCTAAAAGCTATTTCAGCTAGCCATGAGGTAGAAGCGCTTGCCGAAACAGTTATTGATTCTGATGGCGTAATTCTAGTACCCGCTTTTACCGGCTTAGGCGCCCCTTATTGGGATCCCGATGCGCGGGGCAGTATCACTGGACTTACCCGCAACACCTCTATGGCGCACATCGCCTATGCTGCTTTAGAAAGTATTGCATTTCAAAGCACCGCTTTACTGCAAGCAATGCTTCATGACGCACAAAAAAATGCTATTGTGCTGAAAGAGTTACGGGTAGATGGCGGTGCCTGCAGCAACAATATGTTGATGCAACTACAGGCTGATTTACTGGGCATAGATGTGGTACGCCCTGCCATGATAGAGACCACAGCATTAGGTGCTGCCTATTTAGCAGGCTTGGGATGTGGGCTATTTAGCTCTCAAGCTGAACTTAGCCAACACTGGCGCATTGACAGACGCTTCTCTCCTCGTACCTCAGCAAGTGAACGCGCCCAACGATTTGAACACTGGGAGCAAGCGGTACGCCGTACGCGAACCCTCTAACTATATATTGCTTATGCTTCAGAAAATCCTCGTTTCTATCGCCCTCTTTCTCGTGATCTTACTTGCGCTAAGTTTTGGCGAAAGCATTCTCGCGTCATTTTTCAGCTGGATTAGTTGGCTAACAGGCTCACTAGTACAAAACGTTAATGACCTCTATGTACTTATTGCCAATTACGTCAGCTCCCAACCGTTTAAAGTTGTACTCGCTGTCATTCTGACTGTGCCCGCTTATTACTGGTTAAGCCGTCGCGACAAAGAAAAAGGTGAGCAACAGCCCTCACAGCGCAAAACAGCTATTTTGCTTGCCTTCTTTTTAGGCTGGTTAGGCGTACACCATTTTTATCTAGGCAAGTACGGTAGTGGGATACTGTATATATTGCTATGCGCCATTTACCCACCACTTGCTGTGTTATTGGGCTGGATGAACGCCATTCGATACTTCAGCATGACGGATCAGAGCTTTACGCTGCGCTATTCACGACGTGTTGCCTAAGAGCTAACACCGCCTTAGAAAACCGGTAAAAGGCAAAGAATACTTTCTACAGATATCAACGACTCGTTGCCAGATCGTATCGTCAGTCACAAAAAAGGGCAGGCATCACGCCTACCCTTTTCTTTTGGCTAGCTGAATTAGCCAGCAGATGCCGCCTCTGCACTCACCTTTTCTTCCTCCTGCAAGGTTTCATGTGCCGCTTGCAGTGCCTGCTCTACCGTTTCAAATAAGAGCTGCTGGCGTACCTTACGCAGCAAGCCAGCTCGGGCTATTTGCCTACGCAAATGCGGATTCAGCTCAGACATCACGACACGACAACCTAAACGCTGTAGATCTAGAATGGTTTTTTCTAGCACCTGCAACGCTGTACCGTCCATAAAGGGTACATACCGCATACGTAAGAGCAACACCTTAGGCACAGGCTTCAGATTTTCTATACGACGCTCAAATACATCCACACCCGCATAGAAAAACGGCCCCTCAACTGACAATACCTTAATTTCTTCATCACTATTGTATTGAGACAGCAGTTCAGGCCCCACCAAACCATACAAACGGTTTTTCTCTATCTTTTCTACAGAGACACTATCTGACATACGTTTGAGAAAGTGCAGCATGGCCAATACTACCCCTATATTCACGGCTACTACCAAGTTGGCAAATACCGTGATCAGTAGTGTTACCACCAAGATAAAAACGTCTGCCCAAGGCGCTTCACGCACCAGTGCATACACAGTTTTAGGTTGGCTCATATTCCACGCCACCATAAACAAGATGGCTGCCAAACTGGCTAATGGAATGTATACCGCCAACGGTGCTAACACTAACAGCACTAAAACCAATACCAACACGTGCACAATACCCGCGATAGGGCTAGTGCCACCGTTACGTATATTGGTCGCGGTACGAGCGATTGCACCGGTTGCTGCAATACCGCCAAACAACGGCGCCAACACGTTAGCTATACCTTGCCCTACCAGCTCTTGGTTAGAGTTGTGGCGTGTGTGACTCATGTTGTCGGCCACCACAGCAGACAGCAAGGACTCAATTGCCCCCAACATAGCAATAGCAAAGGCCGGCCCCACCAAGTCTAATACTCTATTGAGCGTAATTTCAGGCAGTTGAAAACTCGGTAAGCCTCTAGGAATTTCACCAAAAGCCGAACCAATAGTTGCTACCGACTCAAACTGAAAAACAGCCTGAATCAAGCTGGCCGCAATTAACGCAACCAACGGCCCAGGCACGCGCTCAATGCGTTTGATGCGCGGGGTAATAATCACCAAAAACAAAGACAATAGTGCCAGCAAAGTAGTAGTGACACTTAACGATGGCAGGCTTTGCACTAAGAACCAAAGTTGCTCATGAAACATGGCATTGGAATCAGGCGTAGGCAACCCGAAAAAATCTTTCCACTGCCCTACCCAAATGATGATCCCAATCCCTGCGGTGAACCCCACAATCACAGGAGCCGGAATGAACTTAATTACCGCTCCCATGCGCGTAAAGCCAAGGATGAGCAACATGACTCCGGCCATCAAAGTTGCTATTTGCAGCCCATCTATGCCATGTTGGGCGACTACTCCCGACAGGATCACAATAAAAGCGCCTGTAGGGCCTGCAATCTGCACGCGGCTACCGCCAAAAAGCGAGACCGCCAAACCAGCAATGATAGCGGTGTAAATCCCTTGCTCTGGTTTCACGCCCGATGCAATAGCAAACGCCATCGCCAAGGGCAGCGCCACAATCCCCACAATGATTCCCGCCACGATGTTGGGCAACCAGTGTTTACGTTCCAGCAAACCAGCCCGTTTGGCTTCTAAAATGGCAATCATGTATGAACCTCAGAACTAAGAATCAACGTGAGCATATGCATCTCACTATCATAATATGCAATGCAGCAAGACACAAAAAGCCGCTGTACTACAGTATGTTAGCCTGTAGTACAGCGGCTTTTTTTTATACCGCGATCGTTACTTCTTTAAGATACGCAAACTATTCATTATTACCAGCATGCTTGCACCCACATCGGCCAACACAGCCATCCACATAGCTGCGCCACCAAACAATGCTAATACTAAGAACACAGCCTTGATGGCTAAGGCTGCCGTAATGTTTTGTATCAACACTACGTGTAGCTCTTGAGATAACCTCCAACTAGCTGGCAACTTAGCCAAGTCATCATTAAGGATAGCAATATCGGCCGTTTCAATCGCAATATCTGAACCCATAGCCCCCATCGCAAAGCCTACATCTGCTTTAGCAAGGGCGGGAGCATCGTTGATCCCATCCCCTACCATCGCAGTGGGTGCTTGTTGCTGCAATTGCTGCAACCACTCCAGCTTTTGCTCAGGCAACATTTCGGCCTTGTAGTTTGTAATCCCCAGCGAATTCGCTACCGAACCCACTGCATACGGATTATCACCCGACGCCAAACACACATTCACACCCAACTGTCGCAAATCATTCAGTGCAGCTTGAGCCCCTTGTTTAATCGGATCGCTAATCGCAAACGCTGCCACGATGTGCTTGCCATCGAACAAGAATACAAAGCTAGCTCCTTCAGACTGCCAGCGTTTTTCCCATGCCAATAGCGCATCTGAACTTTCACTCGCCCCCAAGGCTTCAGCCCATGCGCGGCTACCCAGACTGTAGGTTGTTTCCACCAACGCCGCCTGTACCCCCTTTCCTGGTATGGCTTCAAAACCCACCATCGCTACTCGCTGATCTGACAACTTCGCTTCTGCTAACGCTTGCGATGCAGGATGATCGGACAGACTCGCTAAGGCATGTGCTACCGCCAAGGTGGTACTAGGTTCTACGTCCTCACGAATAAAGTGATCACGAAAAGCAGGTCTACCTTCAGTCAGCGTACCTGTTTTATCTACCATTAAGTTACGTACTTGGCGCAGCTTTTCCAGATACGCCCCGCCCTTCACCAGCAACCCTTGTCTGGCGGCGTGCGTCAAGGCGCTTACCACCGCTACCGGTGTGGAGATCACCAAGGCGCATGGGCAAGCAATCACCAGCAACACCAGCGCACGGTATAGCCAATCAGCCCATACACCACCCATAAACAGCGGAGGGATCACAGCAATTGCAATAGCAAACAACACCACTATAGGCGTGTAGATACGCGAGAATTTATCTACAAAACGCTGTACAGGTGCTTTATTTTGCTGAGCATCTTGTACGGCATAAGTAATACGTGCCAACAAGCTTTGGTCATAGGCAGAGGACACCCGGTATTGCAGTTCACCCATACCATTGATGGTGCCAGCAAATACGCTATCACCCTTACTTTTACTGACCGGTAAGCTTTCGCCGGTAATAGACGCTTGGTTCACCGCGGACTGGCCTGTTTCAACAATGCCATCCAAACCTAATCTGCCACCTGGCACAACGCGAACCAGCGTATTTAACGCCACCTCTGAGGGGTGTGCAGATACCCAACCATCGGCATCATTCCATACCTCAACAGTTTCTGGCGCTAAGGCCAAGAGACTGTCTACCGCTTGTCGTGCTCGGTCTAACGAGCGAGCCTCGATGATTTCCGCCAAGCTAAATAGCGACATCACCATTGCGGCCTCAGGCCATTCACCTAGCAAGACAGCACCAGTTACCGCGATGCTCATCAAGGCATTGATATTCAAGTCCAGATAACGAATGGCGATCCAGCCTTTGCGGTATACGCTTAAGCCAGACAACAAGATCGCACCAATGGACATCACCACCACTAACCAGAATGGTGCCGAGGACCATGCTGCAACCTCAGCGGCCAAAGCCAAACCCACCCCAGCGCTAATACGTCCCCAGGCGGCAAACCATGATGACTTTGTTTCTGCAGCGAAGCGGGAAGACAGGGCTGCTCCCTTACTTTCCAACAACTCAGGGCTCATCCCTAAACCGGATACAATCTTGATGAGTGCCTCGCGAAAACCAGGTTGATGCACAACGCTCAATTGTCGTTGCATTAAGTTGAATTCCAACCCGGCAACCTCTGCTCGTGGCGTTAACGCCTTGCGCAACAAAGCTTCCTCATTAGGGCAATCCATTTGCTCGATACGCAAAATAGTTTGTTGCTGGTTATCACCCGCACCGGCAAACTTCTCAACGGCAGAGGCTGTCAAATCTGATGGCGCGCAGCACGAGGTAGGCTGCTGTTCAGCTCTATCGCTATGATTATGTTCATGATCGCTGTGATCATGGTTATGATCATGATTATGTTCATGCGGTAAACGTGTCATACACAAAACCTCTTTCTCACAATGTTTTGAACAGTACACACCTTGTAGTGGCTTTAAGGTCAAGCCCCTACTCTTCATCAGGATGACAAACATCATGAAAATTGGTGAATTAGCTCAATTAGCCCGTTGTGGTACAGAAACAATACGCTATTACGAACGCATAGGATTGCTGCCGCCAGCTATACGCGGTGATAACAATTACCGCCGCTACACCAACAAACACGTAGAGCAGCTGCGCTTTATACGCAATTGCCGCAGTCTGGACATGACACATGAAGAGATTCGTACGCTGCTGGATTACAGCAGAGCTGGCCCTACACCAGACTGCAGCCCCATCAACGACTTAATACAAGAACACTTGCAGCACGTGACCATACGCATTCAAGAGCTGCAATCTTTGGAAACGCAATTGCGTGATTTGTACCAACAGTGCCAGCACCCTGGGCACGTTAACGACTGCGGCATTTTGGAAAATCTCAGCAAGCTGCCGCTAGAAGAAAGAAACTCGCAAAGCCATCTGGGGTAAGCCCTGCTGCTTTGCGAGCGTTGTACCTACTTATTTAGCTAAGAAACGATCACTTAGCCACATCCCCACCAGCATGGCTGGCACAAACCACCATGCGGTGACTATAAGCGCACTCCATGACACTAAGGCTGGCCCTGGACAGTAACCCGCTAGGCCCCAACCTATGCCAAATACAGCCGCTCCGATCAGCAAACGCGCATCAATTTTCGTTGAAGTAGGTAGCTCAAACGCCAGCGCCGCAACGGGTGGACTAACAGCGTGTTTTGCAACGAGGAAAGGCCACCACGCGACAGAAATTGCCCCTACCATCACCAATGCCAGTGAGGGATCCCACTGACCAAAGAAATCCAAGAAGTTTTGCACCTTGGTAGGCTGCCCCATACCCGATAGCATTAACCCCACGCCAAAAAGTAGCCCTGCTACTAATGCACCTAGCGCCCCCATGATTACAGCCCTCCCCATACGTGGCGCAAGAGATATACCGTCGCACCGCCCGCCACAATAAACATCACCGTTGCTGCCAACGAACGCTTCGAAAAACGCGCTAGCCCACACACACCATGCCCACTGGTACAGCCGGAGCCTAATCGGGTACCTACACCCACTAATACCCCCGCTGCCACTATACCCAGCACGGATTGCTCAGACGGCTGAGGCAACGCTCCACCTACCGCGCTATACAACCAAGGCGCGGCAAAGACACCGGCAGTAAACCACCACCGCCATGTGACGCGGGGGTTTTTAAATAGCCCCGCCACAATACCGCTTATCCCCAGCACCCTACCGTTCATCAATAGCAAAATACTGACGGCTGCACCTATTAATACGCCGCCTACCAAAGACGACCAAGGCGTAAACGCCTCCCAATTGATATGCATTATCTTTCCTTAAACACATCACACGTGCGAAACGCTATGCAGTATTTCCACATAGCGCTAATCAATATACATAATAATATATTATATTTTTATAATATTAAACGAAGAGCTAGATCAATGACGTGAAAGACTGTAGGGTTTGGTGGTCACCGTACAAAATCGTGACCTATACTGAAGCCACTTTGTCGCTTTTAAAACAGGACTTTCATGTATTTAGCCCTTAAACACACTCATGTCACGGCTGCCGTACTCAGCATCTGTTTTTTCATTATTCGCGCCTGGTGGTCGGTATCGGGCTCTGCGCTGCTACAAAAGAAATTTGTGCGCATCGCTCCCCATGTGATTGATACCGTGCTGTTAGCCTGTGGTTTGGGGATGGCAAGCATGTTGGGTGCCGCCGCCGCTGCCCCGTGGCTGTACACCAAAATCGTGTTGCTAGTGGCATATATTATTGTTGGCACCTACGCCATCAAGCGTGGCCGTACACCGCAAACCCGTGCCATTGCTGCCGTCATTGCGGTGCTGATCTTTATGTATATCATCGGCGTAGCCCTTTACCGCAGCCCTGCTTCGTGGTTCATCTAACCACGTTATTAGCGTTTTTTACCTAATACCAAAGCCCCTGCTAACACACACACCGTACCTAGAATTTGCACAACAGTGATGGGCTCGTCTAAGAACCAACTGGCCAAGAACAGTACAGAGACGGGCCCTACCAACCCCATCTGAGCACTCATGGGGGCGCCGATGCGCTCTACTGCCCACATGGTCATAAACGTTGGCAATACGGTGTGAAACACAGCGTGTAGCACCGATAACCCATACACAGGTGCTGGCTGTATCAATACCCCCCAGCCTTGGGCCGAGATCAAGTGAATCAGCGTATACACAGCGGAAATACTCATGGCATACGCCACCAACCGCGTAGAGCCTATGTTCTTAATAAGCTCACCAGAAGCAATCAAATAGATAGAGTAAGACAGCGCTGACCCAAGCACAAAGAATGAACCCAGCAGTACATCATCCCCTGAAAAGGATAAGTCCTGTACAAACACCAGCCCTACCCCTAAATACGATAAGGCAAGTGCCAACCATTGCTTGGGCAAGATTTTTTTACGTAGAAATACTGCCGATAACAACAGCACAAAGGTGGGTGACAAGAACAAAATCAGTCGTTCTAGGCTGGCTGAAATACGTTCCAAACCCATGAAATCCAGCAAGCTAGCTAAGTAGTAACCTAAAAAGCCCAACACTAGCAGCTCAAACATTTGCTTAAGTGTTAAGGGTTTTAGTTGCCCTGCTCTCACCTTACGCATCTGCCAATACGCAATCATTAAAAACACCGGTAGCGCCAACAACATCCTAAACCCCAATACGGTCAACGCATTGACCCCATATTGATATGTCAGCTTTGCCACGATGGCTTTGGCTGAAAACAAAATGGAACCAAGACCTGCCAGTAACAGACCAGTGTACAAAGAGTTAGAGCGCAACGCCGCGCGAGCTTCATTATGCATGGGGGGGGTTGATGCTAAAGATGTAAAAAATATTGCCTAGGCAGACAAGTACACCATACAATGCATTCTTCACGCAATTTTTTGCTTGCAGTGCTACATATACGCGACGCCATGACAAAATCTTCTTTCTACAAAGAAGGAACGGATGTTCTGAAAACCCAGGCAAATCTGGGGCTACTCACCAAACATGTATTGGGTTCCATACATGCGGTGATTGCGTTGCGCATTGCACACTTAGGGCTTACTGCCATGCAATGGCGCCCTCTGGTGACTCTGCGCTATCACGAGCACATTAATACACCTGCTGGTCTTGCCAAGAAAATGGGAATGGACACAGGGGCTATGACGCGTACACTAGACCGGCTAGAAGCTAAAGGCTTGTTGTCACGTCAACGCTGTGAGCAAGATAGACGTGTAGTATTGCTGAGCCTAACACCCGAAGGCCACGAGGTTTCAGGTAAAATTCTGCCTGAAATTGCTGAAGCCTTAAACGTACACTTAGACGGCTTTAGCACTACTGAAATTTTTCAACTACTCTCCTTTCTGGACCGCTTGCGTCAGAATGGCGAAGCGGCTTTACGTTCATACGAATCTGACTCTTGAACCTTTCACTATTTTTTTCACAAATATCTGCCTAAGCAGTAAGCGCTTAGTCAGTATGTTTAAGCTAAATGTAAGCATGAAGCGAATCTACCCTCTAGTACTTGCTGCCCTTCTTAGTGGTTGTGCCGCTATAGACACACAGCCACTGCCCTTATCTCAAATAGAAGGCTCTACCCTTGGTCTGCAATCCAGCCAAATCAGCTGGCCAGAGGATCAGTGGTGGGTGCGGTACCACGATCCACAGCTTAATGACGTCATAGCACACGCTTTGCAGCAAAGCCCTAGCTTACAAATAGTGCAAGCCCGCTTACGTAAAGCACAAGCTGCTGTAGGTAGCGCCCGCGCGGTACAACTGCCTCAAGCTGATGCCAACTATAGCCTGACACGCCAACGTTACTCGGAACGCTACAGCACCCCCGCACCCTATGCAGGCTCTATGTATACCGATACATCGCTGCGCTTGAACATAGGTTTTGATCTGGATATTTGGGGTAAAAATCGTGCGTTATATGCCAGTGCGTTATCTCAAGAAGAGGCTGCCTCGGCAGACATTCAGGTGGCACGCAATGCGCTAATCAGCGCCGTTACCCAAAGCTATTTCAACTTGCAAAATGCCTTGGCCCAAGCCTACATGTTGAAAACGCTGGAACAGCAATATCAAGAAATTCAGACTATTACCGAGCAACGTATTAATGCTGGCTTGGACACTGAAGTAGAGCTGCAACAAGCTCGCTCATCCTTGGCCAGCACCCGTGCACAACAACTGCAAGCAGAAGGCAATGCGCAACTGCTACGTAATCAATTGGCCAGCCTAATGGGTGAAGGCCCTGCTGCCGGTGAAAAGCTGCAAGCTGTTACGCTGCAATTACCAGCGCAACTGCTGCCAGCCAATATTCCATTGGAGTTACTGGGTAGACGCCCTGATATTTTGGTTGCCAAACTAGGCATTGAAGCCAGCCAAGCCAAAATCAAAGCCGCTAAAGCCGACTTCTTCCCCAATGTTAATTTGAACGCTTTTGCCGGCTTCCTATCTCTGGGAGCCGATAACCTGCTGCACGGTGACAGTGGCGTCTATGGCGTTGGCCCGGCAATTAGCCTGCCCATTTTCCACGGTGGCGCATTAAACGCGCAGTTACATGCCCGTCAAGCAGAAACCGATGAAGCCATCGCGCAATACAACCAGCGTGTTTTGGACAGCGTGCGTGAAGTGGCCGATGCCATTAGCACCATCCACACTTTGGAAGCTAGGCAGCAACAGCAAATGCAAGCCTACGAGGCTATTTCTGTAGCCAGAGACATTGCCGTAGAGCGCTATAAGTCAGGCTTGGGTAATTACGTGCAAGTGCTGCTTGCACAAAACACCGTCACCCAGCAAGCCTTACTAACTACCGATCTACGTGTGCAAGCCTTTAATGCCGATGCTCAATTGGCTACCGCGCTAGGCGGTGGTTTTCAAGATCAATAATACAGCCCAAACACAGACAGACAATCATGACTACACAACCCTCTTCGCAACGTAAACGCTTGCTAACCGGCATTACTACGGTTTTTATTCTGATAGGCATAGCCTATGCCGTGTGGGCTCTGTTTCTTGCAGGTAATACCGAAAGCACTGAAGACGCCTATGTGCATGGCAACATGGTGCAGATTTCTGCCCGTCAAACGGGCACTGTACAAGCCATCTTGGCGGATGACACCGAGATGGTGCAGCAAGGCTCTCCATTGGTTGAGTTAGACCCTACTGACGTCAACATTGCCATGCAACAAGCAGAAGCACAGTTGGCACAAAGCGTACGTAAAACTCGTACTCTGTTTGCGCAAAATGATGCCTTAGAAGCAGAAGTACAAGTACAAGAAGCCGAAGCCCGCCAAGCTAAAGTGACACTGGAAAAGGCAGAAAGCGACTTACGTCGTCGTCAAAGCCTGCGCAAAATTGGCGGGGTAAGCGGTGAAGAAATCCTGCACGCTGAAGCCACCGTTAAAACTGCGCGTAGCGCCCTCAATAAAGCAGAAGCTGCCATACAAGCCGCTAAAGCTCGTTTGAATACCAATCTGGCGTTAACAGCAGGTACTACCGTAGAAAACCACCCCGACGTACAACTGGCCGCTGATCATTACCGCAATGCATGGTTAGCCACTACCCGTACACGCGTGGATGCGCCTACCAGCGGTATGGTGGCACAACGCTCGGTACAAGTAGGTCAACACGTTGCTGCAGGTACGACGCTGATGTCTGTGGTCCCGTTGGATCAACTCTGGGTTGAGGCTAACTTCAAAGAAAACCAGCTTAAAGACATGCGCGCAGGCCAAAAAGTGACGCTGAATGCAGACTTCTATGGCTCTACCGTGGAATACCACGGCGTTGTAGAAAACTTAGCGGCAGGTACAGGCAGTGCGTTCTCTTTACTGCCCGCACAAAATGCTAGCGGTAACTGGATCAAAGTGGTGCAACGTTTACCCGTACGCATACGCTTAGACCCTAAAGAGCTGCACAAGCACCCTCTGCGCATTGGCTTATCGATGCTGGTCATCGTAGATTTGGATAGCGAACCTGAAGACATATCCGGTGGCCCAGCTCATCTCAGCACCGATATCTTCCAACAAAATGACGATGCAGTGAACCAACGTATTGCTGACATTATTCAGGCCAATCTTGCATCATGAGTGACACCACTACTGACAGCAAACCCGCAGAAGGGCCCATCATCTACCCGCCGCTGCAAGGCCGTGCCCGGGTGATGGGTACTATTGCCCTGTCTGCAGCGGTGTTCATGAACGTGCTGGACTCCTCTATTGCCAACGTGTCGATTCCGACCATTGCTGGCGATTTGGGAGTAAGTAGCACACAAGGTACGTGGGTCATCACATCTTTTGCGGTAGCTAACGCCATCACCGTACCGTTAACGGGATGGCTCACTCAACGCTTCGGACAAGTGCGGTTATTCACCTTGTCCGTACTGCTCTTTGTACTGACCTCGTGGCTATGTGGTTTTGCCTGGTCGCTAGAATCGTTGGTGCTTTTCAGGGTATTACAGGGTGCAGTTGCTGGCCCCATGATCCCGTTATCTCAAGCCTTAATGCTAGGGAGTTACCCCCGCGATAAGGCGGGCTTTGCCCTCGCCATGTGGTCCATGACCATTTTGGTGGGGCCTATTGCCGGCCCCTTATTAGGGGGATGGATTTCTGACAACTACACTTGGCCGTGGATTTTCTATATCAACGTCCCCATTGGCTTATTAGCAGGCTGGGCCGCATGGCAAATCTACAATGAGCGCGAGTCTAGACGCCGAGAATTACCTATAGACACCATCGGGTTGGCACTACTGATAGTCTGGGTAGGTGCCCTACAAATCTTGCTGGATAAAGGTAAAGAACTGGATTGGTTTGCTAGCCCGTTCATCGTTATTCTGGCCGTCGTCTCCGTAGTGGCCTTTGTGTACTTCTTGATCTGGGAACTCACTGCCAAACACCCTATCGTAGATTTAACGCTATTCAAAGAGCGCAACTTCACTGCAGGCGTGTTATCGGTATCTATTGCCTATGGGGTGTTCTTTGGCTCGGTAGTACTGATGCCGCTATGGCTACAAAGCACCATGGGCTATACAGCCACCTGGGCGGGAGTAGCCTTAGCACCGGTGGGGATACTGGCCATTGTGCTCTCTCCTATAGTCGGTAAGCTACTTGGCAAACACGACCCTAGGGTATTGGCTACCTTTGCGTTTTTAGTGTTCTCGTTAACCAGCTACATACGTTCACGCTTCAATACGGATGTGGATATCTTGTCCATCATGCTGCCCACCTTCATTCAAGGGGCTGCCATGGCGACATTCTTTATTCCGTTGACCACCATTACCCTCTCGGGTTTGGCTCCAGAGCGTGTACCTGGTGCAGCAGGTTTGTCTAACTTTGCTCGTTTATTAGCGGGAGCTTTTGGTACCTCCATCACCACCACCGCGTGGGACGATCGCGCCAGCATGCACCATGCCCACTTAACCGAGATAGCGAGACCAGGAGAACCTGCTTTTGATTACGTCATGCAAACTGTGCGCAATCAAGGCTTTACACAGCAACAAGGCGCTGAAATGGTGAACCGCATTATTGAGCAACAAGCGCATACCATGTCGGTCACTGATATATTCTTGGCATCATCCATTATTTTCTTGCTGCTCTTAGGGCTAGTTTGGATCGCCAAACCCATCAAACCTAGTGCCGATAGCCCCAAACCTCCAGCGGATGCCCATTAAAAAGTGCTTGCATAATATTTGAAACACATGCTATAGTTTCTTTCTATTCCCTGATAGCTCAGTCGGTAGAGCGACGGACTGTTAATCCGCAGGTCGCAGGTTCGAGCCCTGCTCGGGGAGCCAAATTTAAAAGCCCAGCTATTTTTAGCTGGGCTTTTTCTTTTACCAATGGCTATACACGTTAGGTCAGCCAAAAAACAGAGCAGAAACCATGGTCAACCCATAGTTCACCACCCTGCTTTTCTCTCTCCCACTTAACGGCTCACGGTAGGTACCGATCTACGAGCAAAGAATCGACCTCGCCACGTCTGAGCAATAAACACCCCCAGCAAGGCTATGCCACCACCCATAATGTGATATGTCTTTAAGTGCTCATCCAGCAGCATAATCGCCAGACCGGCCGTCATCACAGGCAGTAAATTCATGAAAACACTGCAACGATTAGGACCTAAATACTCTATACCCTTGATCCAAAAAAACGGCAGCACCACAGACGCCAAAATACCGGCATACAAAATCAACGGAATCGTCGCGGTATCCAACATAGCCTGACCTTTGGGTACCCATAAAAACATGGGCAACATAAACACCAACGCCGAGATCGCCTGCATATAGGTAGACTGCCATGCTGGCAACGCTATCTGCCATTTACGCAACAACACACTGTAAAACGCATAACTGATAGCAGCCGTCAGCATCAACACATCACCTACACGGTAATTTCCTTTGATTAGTTCTAGCGGTGCGCCACCACTAATGAGGTAAGCCGTGCCCCACAAGGCAATAGCACCACCAAACACCATCCCCACTGTAGGAAATTCACGTAACACTAACGAGCTCACCAACATAGTGAGCAACGGGGTTAATGCTGTAATAATCGCCATGTTAGTCGCTGTAGAGGTATCCGCCGCCCAGTACGACAAGCATTGGTAAAACGCCATACTCAGAAAGCCCAAAAACATCAGCTTTGGCCAATACCGTTTCACTTGCGCTCGATTTTTCCATACTGGCCCAGCTATGAATAGGCTCATGATGCTGATGGCCAACGCCAATCTATAAAAGGTAATAGCTAAAGGGGATATCGCCCCCGACGCCATTTTAGAAACCACCACGTTACCGGCCCAGATGGCGATGGCCAAAAAGGGAAACAACCAGAATCTCATGCTCATCCTCTACACACATAAAAAGGCTATGTTGAGTCAAAGTCAAAAGACTGTATTAAGATAATGAGTCATTCGTTATCGCAAAAGAGACATAGTGAGCGTAGACCCGTTAGTACACCTGCCCTCAGAGACCGCAGCCCGCCCCATTACAGGTTTAGCGGTGGAGTATCCACATGCTCACGTCATAGCATCCCACGCTCATACTCGAGCACAGTTTCTCTATGCCACACAAGGCGTGATGGTGATAGAAACCAGTCGTGGACGTTGGGTGGTGCCACCCACTAGGGGCGTGTGGTTACTGGCTGACGTCAAACACACAGTACGCATGAGCGGTGCTGTCAGTATGCGTACGCTGTTTATAGACCCCGATGCCGCCCCCAACCTACCCGATACCGATTGCGTGTTAAATGTCTCACCTTTATTGCGTGAACTAATGCTAGAGGCTTCGCAAATACCACTGGACTACGAACTAGACAGCCGTGATGGTCGATTGATGCGCCTGATTCTGGATGAGCTACAAACCCTGCCTATTCTGCCCTTTTACCTGCCGTGGCCTGAAGAGAAGCGACTAAAACGTGTGTGCACACAACTCGCTAAACAACCCGACACACCCACCACTGCCGACCAGTGGGCAGAACAATTGGCCATGAGCACCAAAACCTTCCATCGGCAATTTAGACACCACACAGGCATTACCTTTGGACAATGGCGCCAGTTGGCCCGCTTACTACTGTCGCTGGAAAGCTTGGCGCAAGGCGCCCCTATCGTTCAGGTAGCGTTAGAGCACGGCTACAATAGCCAAAGCGCCTATACCGCCATGTTTAAACGCCACTTCGGCATGACCCCCTCTGCCTTCTATCAATAGCCATATATTTGACACGCCACCCAGCGCGCAGGCTGAACAACCATGCGCCATGTGATGGTCACAAAAAAGCCCAGCAGGCCTATTTATTGCCTACTGGGCTTATGAGGCGTAACCAAGCCAACACCACCTCAGCTAGCTAAACTGCTTTATTACACCGCCACTTTTCTACCATAGGCATCGCGTACCAAGCGTTCAAACGCCTCATACATCATCTGCAAACGTGTGAAGCTACCCGCATCACGGGTAATAGGATCGGCACTATTGGCAATTTCCACCAGCAGCAACGACACCGTTTCTACGGGGGTATCTTTGCATAGCTCACCACGCGCTACAGCCTGATGCATACCCGAGAACACGGATGCCTGTAGCTCTTTGGTATAGCGGGTAACTGCTTCACGTGCCAGCGGCGTAATTTGATCGCGCTCAGAGCGCATGCGCGCAATCAAACTCCATGGATGGCCTGTGCTGCCTGAAGGATTGAAGATCAAATAGCGCGAGCGATTGAACTGCATACTTTGCTGTATCTTTTCGCTTAAATCATTCTCGGACAGCCAAATTTGATCAAAATGCCCTATCGTACGTTGGCAGTACTCCACTGTGACTTCCTCTATAAGCTGATGCTTATGCCGGTAGTGATAGTGCACATTACCCCGCGTACAATCAAGCTCTTCGGCGATCTGCTGAAATCTAAACCCCGCACTACCGTGCGCGATCAACATACGCGTAGCCTCTTGCTTGATGCGCTCTTTCATTGAGAGCATTTCATTCAATTCTTTTTTCATGCCTATAAATTAACTAATTCCTACCAAATTAAATTACGCGGCGCTTAAACCACCATCCGTCACTAATACTGAACCTACGCTAAATGACGAATCCGCCGAGGCCAAAAATAAAATTGCTTTAGCAATCTCTTCCGGTTGTCCTAAACGCATCACAGGCTGCCTTGCGGAAAGCTGCTGTAATAAGGCTTGTGGGTCCTCGGCTTTTGCTAGCATGTCAGTAAAGTACGGCGATTGTACCGTTCCTGGTGCTACACAATTCACCCGAATATTTTCGGCAGCATGATCCAAAGCCATCGCACGTGTCAGTGCAATCACGGCACCTTTAGACGCACAATACGCAGCCCGTTCACGCAAGCCTACTAGACCCGCTACCGAAGCGGTATTCACAATAACCCCGCCCCCTTGTTGACGCATCATAGGGATAACGTACTTACAACCGTAAAACACACCATCTACGTTCACACGCATCAATCGCGTCCAATCGTCTTCTGAGGTGTTTTCTACCGTACTAGCCAGACCAAAACCCGCATTGTTCACCAGCACATCAACACGTCCAAAATGATCCTGCGTACGCTGCAGCATTTGCTGTACAGAAATAGAATCAGCCACATCCACCTGCACAGCCAGCGCCGATGCCCCAACACTCATCACCAAACTTTGCTGCAGCATTTGTGCGGCAACCAAATCCTTATCTGCTACCACAACGCTTGCGCCTTCGGCTGCAAATAACTGTGCCGTTGCAGCCCCTATACCTGAGGCTGCTCCGGTAATGACAGCGACTTTATGCTGTAGTTTCATTGATGGTTCCTAGCGCACTTTCAAGATAGAAAACTCACGCTGTACGACGCTGGCAATACTTTGCGCCACCACCCACGACGACTTAGGATTAGACGGCGACGGCGTATTACTCAACACCAAACGCATACTGCCAAACTGACTGGTGATGTGTATAACGTGCTGGTTTTGCGTAAGCGTTGGATCCACCACGACTTTGACCTTGGTTTTCTGCATCCCCACACCTGCAAGCGCCAAGGTTGCTGCCACGTTCAGGTTTTTGGGATAGCGCTGCGCTGCTTCTGCTGCATTGCCTTCAAACAGCAGTATTTCTGTAGAAACCGACGCTGGTTCTATGTTGAGCTCGGCCAACTCAGGCAACCACGCCGCCACAGGTTTACGAGACTCATACACCACCTGCAAATCAGGCGCATGACGTACTGACTGCAGGTAATCCAATCCACCTATAGCACCCGAAGGCAATAGAATTTGCGACCCGTTTTCTCCTGCAACACGGACCAGCTCATCCACCAGCGCTGCATCAGTTAACGCACCAATAGACGTGATCACCACTGAAATACCCAACTCCAAACATGCAGGTAAGTACTCCCGTACAGCAGCTTGTGCCGCTGCTTCAATCACGAGTTGCGGCTTAAACGCTAAAAGCTCTTCTAGCGACGCACATTCAATCACACCTTCAGGCAATTCAGCTTGAAGAGGGTCTGGTCGTCTGAGTACCAGCAACTTCGTTTGTTGTGCACTAAACATAGGCTGCAATGTTTTAAAAACATCTTGGCCTATGGCACCGAAGCCGATAAACGCTACGCTATTTATCATGTTCAAACCTCGAAAACCAATTCAATAAAGTATCGTTATAGATATGTGACAAGGTGATGGGAAAGAAATGTCCACCCGTTGGCCAACTGGTCAAGGTGGCGCCTGCCACTAGAGTCTGTAGCTCTTTTTGTAATGCATGCGGAACCACAGCATCGTCCTCAGCGCTCAAAATCAAACTAGGAATATTCAAGGCTGCAGCCTGACTTCTACCGTCAAACTGCAACAATGCCTCTATACGTTCCTGCACTGTCTGGACCTGCTCTGGCCCCCATTTTTTTCCTGTTGCTACAAAGGCGTTGTGTTTCCATATCCATTCTGCGGGATACGATAAATACACGCCTTGCTGCTCATAGCATTGCGGGTCCAAGCGCAATAATTGCGCTCGTAATGCAAATAGGTTTTGCATGTACGCATTAGGCCCTGCCCAGGTTGCTCCTAACACCAAAGAGCGCACTTTTTCTGGATGGACATAGGCCAACTGCTGCGCAATACATCCCCCAGTTGAGTGGCCTACAACATGCGCCTGCTCAACCCCGCAATGCGTTAAAAGTTGATTAAAGTCTTCTGCCAACTGGGCAATGCTTACTTTGGCTGTACCACGCTCTGAACCACCAATCCCTCGTTGATCCATACAGATCACGTGATAGTGCTGAGCCGCTAACGCGGCACTCACACCTTTCCAGAAGGCGGCGCTACCGCCTAAGCCACTGATGAGCAATACAGCAGGACCTTCCCCTGTACGCTCTACAGCAAAGGTTGCGCCATCCACACTAGACTCAAAGTAAGACGTCATTGCCCTAACCCCTACTACTGTTTGCGAGCGTCTTCGATTTGACGCAGGAAGTCTTCACCGCCGGGAGAGTCTTGCGTAATGCGAGCCCAGCCAGCGCGCGCTTTCTCTTTGAACGGTGTCAAATCAGGGCGCACGATAGTAATGCCTTTTTCTTCCATGGTCTTGAAGCCATCCGCCATCTTTTGATCTTGGTACTGCAGCGCTACTTCCATCGCAGATTGAGAGGCTTCTTTAATGGCTTGCTGTACATCTTCTGGGTAGCTGGCGTATTTAGCCTTGGACATGATGAACAAGCTAGGCAACTGATGCACTTCACTCACGGTGTAGTACTTGATGGTCTCCGAGAAACCGTCACCCACCGTTTGATCAGGGCTCAGCTCAGCCGCATCTACCACACCGTTTTGCAACGCCAAGAACAGCTCACCGTAGGCGGTAGGTGTAGGCTGAGAACCTAAAGAGCGGTACGCCTCTACATAACCTGGAGACTGAATCACACGTACTTTCAGGTGGCTCATGTCTTCCACATTGTTGATGGGCTTCATGGATGCCATGCTGCGTGCATAAATTGCCCCCCAGCCCAGACCTACCATGCCGTATTTATCCAGCTCTTCCAGTAAACGATCACCTACCGGGCCTTGCATGATGGTGTTGGCTTCTTCGTAGTTGTCGAACAAATACGGCAGTGACAACACACGGTACTCACGCACGGTGTTTTCTAACGAAGGTTGGCCCATGATGGACGCGTCCACCACACCAGTACGCAAGCCTTGTACCAGTTTCAACTCACCGCCCAATGTGCCGGACGGGAAGATTTTCACGGTTACTTCGCCATTGGTTTTCTCATTCATCAGCTTGGCGAAATGCTCGGCTGCTGCTTGATAAGAACTGTTTTCGCTCAGCGCATGGCCAATATTGATTTCGATTGGTTTGGCGCTTACACCCAATGCCACCGCTAACAGCGACATACCAGCCATAAATTTGACTACTTTTTTCATGCTACGGTCTCCCAACGTTATTTTTAGTTGAACCATTCTTTTAACAACAATGGCCCATAGGTAATCAGCATTAAATTAATAAACAAGATGCCAAGAAATACAGACAGTGGTCGCATCAATTTTTCCATTGATACTTTGGCAATACCACAAACCAAGAACAAGTTCACACCAACCGGAGGAGTCACCATCCCTACTGCCAAGTTGACGATCACAATCAAACCGAAGTGCACGGGATCAATGCCCAAGCTCACTGCTACCGGTGCGAGTACTGGTGCCAGAATCAAAATGGCAGCAAAGGTTTCCATAAACAAACCAATCACCAGCAACGCAATATTCACAATCAGCAGGAATACATAAGGATTATCGGAAACCGACAAAATGGCCGAGGCAATGTACTGAGGAATCTGATACAGCGACAAGGCATAAGCGAACACCGATGCAAAACCTACAATCAACATCACAATGGCTGATGTAATCGCGGACTCCCAGAGAATCGCAGGCAATTCTTTAAGGTTGATCTCCTTATAAATAAAGGTACCCACTACAAACGCATACGCTACTGCCATCACAGCCGCTTCTGTGGCCGTGAACATCCCGCCGTAAATTCCACCCAGAATCAGAACCGGCAACATCAGCGACAAGAAAGCTGATCGCAATGCCCGCATTACGCCTACAAACCATTCCTTGAAAGACACACGTTTGGTATCGCCATAGCCTTTAATGGATGACCAGATAATGATGGTCAGCATTAAAGAGAAACCGATCATCAAACCAGGAATAATCCCAGCAAAGAACATTTGTGCGACCGACGTACCCGTCAACATGGCATACACGATCATCGGTACAGAAGGTGGCAAAATCACACCCAACTCACCCGATGCCGCCACTACCGATGCCGAAAAAGCGCGTGGGTAACGGTTACGTTCCATCTCAGGAATCATCACCCCACCAATAGCCGCCGTAGTCGCTGACGACGAACCACTAATGGTAGAAAAGAACATGGTGGTCAACACAGTCGCTGCACCCAGACCGCCCTTAACCCAACCAATCAGTGCCATCCCCAGCTCGATCAAACGCTTCGCAATACCACCGCTTTGCATCAATCTACCGGCCAACACGAAGTATGGAATCGCCATCAAGGCAAATGAATCCATCGCTTCGAAAATGGTTTGCGGCAACACAATCAGCGGCAAACCTTTTTCCAATACCGCAGGAATAGGAGCGATACCTAAGCTGAGCGAAACCGGCACACTCAGTAAAAACAACCCCAACAGCAGAATAATTCCAAATCCCATCATGATCGTCTCCTACTCTATATTTTCGCCATTGGTAAACCGTATATCTTCACCACGGGAAATGGTTTCGATAATGAGGGCTACTGTGTTCACGATCATGAGGCTAAAACCCAAGGGCATTGCTACGTACACCCATGTTTTAGGCATGGACAGCACCGGACTAGACTCAATCGCACCAAACTCCAAGAACTCCATGCCTAACTGCACCATCAGCACAAAGAACCCCAAACACACGACTAACGAGACGTAGCGTAAGAACACCCCAATTTTCTTGGGCAAACTAAACACCACCACGTCTAATGAAATAAGCTGCGCTTTTCGGCACGCAATAGATGCGCCCAAAAAGATCACCCAAATCATCAAGTAACGTGCCACCTCTTCTGTCCACGGTGCGGCAATATTCAAGCTGAACGTCCCCAGCAGAAAACGTACTGCCACCTGCCATAAAGTGCACAACGTCATGCCTAACAAGCACACCGCCAACACCCACCGAATAGCGCAGTTCAAACTATCAACCAACTTAACTAGGCGTATCATGCGCGCTCCTCTATCTCTCTAAGTTGTAACTGCACCGCTGCCATAGCTTGATCACGCCACGCACGCTTGGCATCTAGGCGCTCTAAGCCCAATGATGCTCGCATAGCCTGATGCAAGGTTTGAATTAATGGCGTATCTACCGGCGGGCGTAACCCTTTGGCTTCTGCCATCTCATTAAAAATATGCCCGTAACGTTCCAAGTAACCCTGTATGCCTGTGGGTGCATTTAAATCTATGCCTTCCAACGGGCCTACCACTGACCACCGCAACCCTAGTCCTTGGCTAATGATCAAGTCGGCATCTGCTGGGCGTATCACCCCATCAGCGATCAACTCAAACATTTCCATCAATAACGCGCCCTGCAAACGATTCAATACAAAGCCAGACACCTCCTTTTCCAGAACCACGGGTCTTTGCCCCAACTGCCGCATAAACGCGCACGCTGTCTTCACCACCTCTGGACTAGTCCACTCTGCCCCTACCACTTCCACAATAGGCATCAGATGCGGAGGTGTCATAGGATGCACTACCAAGCAACGCTCACGTTGCACCAAATCACGCGTAAACAAACTCGCGCCATAAGTAGAAGTAGAACTTGCAAAAATAGCTGTATCTTTTGCCTGAGCTGCCATATCAGCAAAGAGTTGCTGCTTCAATGTCAGATTTTCCGAGGCGGCTTCCTGTATGTAATCAGCATCGTGTAATGCTTCTGCCAAACTGGTGTGAATAGTAATGCGCGACATCACGGCGTCAACGCTATCGCCTTCCATCAATAACGGGGTGGAGTTTTGTACACTCTCACGGATAACCGACCTGATACGCTCAACGCTGTTCACATCATGATCGTAAATACTGGTTTGTATCCCAGCACGAGCAAACACGACGGCCCATGAACTGCCGATAATCCCACCACCTATTACAGCTACTTTTTTCATACTGCTCACCACTAGCCTATAGGCGAAAACGATACCGGTTTCAAAATACGTGTCTGCTGCGTATCAATCAAATCAATGACTTTCTCCAAATACGCTTGCCATTTTTCATCAGCCAGCATTTGACTACGAGCCCTGTCGCGCTCATCTAAGCTCTCGTATGACCACAATGCCACCACGTGATTAAGCTCGCCTATCTCAGAGATAAAATACCCCAGAAATTTGCCCAAATACTGTTTTTGCAATGCCAACCCATGCTCTTCATAGGTACGTACAAACTGGTTTACTAACCCAGGTTTAATACGGTAATCACGCTCTTCTATATACACAGCCCTCTCCTTTTACGACTTAGTCCAACCAAATACGGTGTTGGCTTCTATTTCCTCAATATTGTCAGGACGAGGAAATGGCTCAGGAGGTACATCACTAGCCTTACGCTCTCTACCAATTTGTTTGAAAAAATCATCCAAACCACCAGGCATCAGCATCCAGAAGAACGACAACGGCCCTGACCCCGTATTCACAAATTTATGCGTGCTCTTAGATGCCAAATACAACGAGGCACCTGGCGCTAACGTATGTTCCACACCATCCAACACCACGAAGCCTTCGCCTTCGTAGATATAAATCACTTCTTCATGCGTGTCGTGCATGTGTTCACGCACATAACAGCCTGGATCAATGGTTTGCGTACCTGCCGAAAATGCTGCTTTCGCCTCTAGCGCCTTGCTATTAAATAAACAACGTACAAAACCATTCGCTGGCACAGGCTGCCAGTAACTCTCGCTGCCCGTGGGTTGTACTAGACACGAGCCAGATGCAAAAACTTGCTTTCCCATCAATCCACCCTTATTAACTTACATGTTTGTCAGTTTTGTTAGGTGTAAGTATCTGGATTTTTGCTTGCCTATTAAACTAGGGAAATCCCGAAACATAAAAAAATGCTGCCAAAAACTAACAAACATGTAAGTAAAGAGACAAGGGATTAGGGTTTTCATGAGTGAACAAAAAGTCAAAATATGCCCACGCCACAAATAATTCATGTCTTCTTCACAAGGGGCTTGTGTTAATTTTTGAAACTATGCTATAGTTCTTTCTTTACCGATTCCCCGATAGCTCAGTCGGTAGAGCGACGGACTGTTAATCCGCAGGTCGCAGGTTCGAGCCCTGCTCGGGGAGCCAGATTTAAAAAAGCGCTTATGTTCACACATAGGCGCTTTTTGTTTTTCCCGCCCATATTCTGGGCAACCACACCTTCTACACCCCATAAAAAAACGCCACCCTTAGGTGACGTTTTCGGTTTATGTTGCCACTTAGGGATTGGCGTTATAACTGCTGTAACCCATCATTTCAGACAGCTCTTTAGCATAGCTATCTACAATTTCTTTTAGCTCATCAACTGAGGGCTGTACACCCAAGTCCACACGTTCTAGGTACGGTACATTCAAACATGCCACCACGGTTTGATTAGGTCCAAACACTGGGTACGCAATATTCACAATGCCTTTTACCTGCTGGCTAGGGGTTTCGGCGTAACCACTGACCCGCACTTGCTTTAAGACCTTATCCAGTTGCGCTTTGGTTAATGTACTTTCACCGTCTACTGGCCCGTGCAAGGCCAAAATACGCTCGCGCTCGGACTCTTCTCGGTAAGCTAACAATACATGCCCAGACGCCGTGTCACGCAATCCAACTAAAGCCCCCACTTTTAAACCAAAAGACCACCGTTCCGGGCTATCTATTTGTGCAATCACCACCACTTTCGCATCTTGCAACACAGTAAGGTGACACGATTGCCTTGCCTGATTAACCAGTTTTCGCATTAACGGTGTAGCAATACTCACCAACGAACGCAAAGGCCTATGTTGATGTGCCAACTTAAACATGCGCAACGTAAGGCTGTATCTGCCGTTCTCATCCACCTGCACCCAGTCGCATCGCTCTAGCGTCATCACCATTCTAAAAATCTCATTCATGCTGCGATCCAGCTTTTTAGAGATTTCGTTCAAGGTGTAGCCCTCGTAAGAATCAGATAACACCTCAAGGATATTCAACCCTTTCTCAAGCGCAGGAGCCGCATAGCGCGGTGCTGTAGTTGTATCGGCTGTTTTTTTCGCAGTAACCATTCAGGACGCTTAGCTTCGTATTCGCACACAGTAAACACAATGGGCAGCGCCAACCTAGGCCAACGCGCCCACCCCTTGCACTGATCACGTTAGTAATAACGAGATTGCAGGTACGTATGTTACCAAAGCCAAAGCCACTAACAAGGCTAATAACAATGCCACAGACTCTTTAAGGAATTCATTCATAGTTACGCGAGTAATGTTGCAGACTAATAGCATCACTGTTCCTACTGGCGGTGTCAGCGTACCAATAGACAAATTCAGGATCATGACTAGTCCAAAATGTATGGGATCTATACCCATCTGCATCATCACAGGTTTGAGCAACGGCACCAGCACGATAATCAGCGCAGTACCCTCAATAAACATGCCTAGCAGCAACAGCAAAATATTCACCGCTGCCAAAAATACGTATTTATTATCAGTAAGGCTACTAATCCAACTCGCCATCGCTACCCCAGCATGCTCTAACGAGAATATCCACGCCAAGGCCGAACTTGCCATAATGACCAGCATGATCGAAGCCGTCGATTTTGCAGTTGTAGTGAGCGCATGCCCCACATGGCCCAGGGTCATTTTTTTATAAATCACAAAACCTATAAATGCCACAATTACCACACCTGCGGCACCTGCTTCTGTAGGTGTAAAGATATTGGCACGTATACCGCCCACTACACCCACCAATACTAACAACGCTGGCCAAGCACTTAAGCCTGCACGCCCTAGCTCTCGTGGCTTGGGCCACTCTTTAAGCATGGGTTTATAGCCACGCTTCACTGACACCAACCACACCGCCACCATCAGCAATACAGCACATAACAAGCCAGGCAAAATACCCGCCATAAACATACGACCAATGGAAACGTCGGCCACCATGCCGTAAATAATGAGCGCAATACCAGGAGGAATGATAGGCGTCACCAATGAGCCCGAGGCTGTAACCGCTGCCGCAAAAGCACGGCTATACCCTTGACGCTCCATTTCTGGAACCATCATTTTGGACAACATAGCCGCATCAGCCAAGTTAGATGCACTCACCCCGCCCATCAAGGTGCTCATGGTGATATTGGCCATTGCCATACCACCTCTAAATTTCCCCACCAGCAGGTTAGCCAAATGCAAGATACGTTCGGCTACGCCTGTATGAGACAGCAAGGTTCCCAACAAAATAAAAAAGGGAATAGCCAACAAGGTGCTATTTTGTGCTGGCGCAACCAAGCGCTGTACTGCCACACCGAATGGCAGGCTATTAAAGAACAAAAAGTAAACGACAATCGCCGTAAACATGGCCAGATAAATGCGCATGTTCAGCAGCATCAATCCAAACATTATGGGTAATATCCACATCCAGCTCATACTTCGTCTCCACTACCACTTGCCGATTCCCGTACAAACAAACGCCTAAACATCAGCACTGCTGTAGCGGTAAAACCAATAGTCACTGGCACATAAATCCAGAACAGCGAAATACCCAAAATACGTGTCATACGTGCCTGCACAGCGCCAGCCAGACTCCAGCTCCACCATGCTGCGATTAGCAATACAGCCACCGACAACACCCCCATGAGCACATACACAATCTGGCGTACACGCGGACGCATGGCATCCGTCAAAAAGCTGATGGTTAAATTTTCATGATCGCGCTCAGCAAAAAACACACCCATAAAAATAATCCACACCATCAACAGCCCCGACATTTCTTCCACCCAATGCCACGGCATGTGCATCACGTAACGCATGAATACACCACCAACCGTGATGCACACCAGCGCTCCCAGAATCAAGCCAAGTAATGCATTGCCCAGCTTATTCAACACTTGTTTCATCATTCCCCCTCAGCCCTAATGCCCATCACTCTTAAGGTTAAGCAAGCCTAAGCCCACCCAACACCTCTAGAGCGATGAGTCGTGAAACACAAAATTTCGTCTTATTTCAGCTGATCTTGTAGGGTTTGATATAAGTTGGGAGACCACTCTGGGAACTGCTCATACACTTTCAGTGCTTTAGCTTTGAAGGCCTCTCGGTCTGGCTCAATGATCTCTACACCTTGAGCACGCATCAGCTCTAACACTTTGGCATCACTTTCTTTGGCCAACTGCTGGCTATACAAACCGGCCTCGCGCCCTGTCTCGTGAATCAATGCCAACTGGTCTTCGGGCAAAGTACTAAAGAAGGCCTCCCCCCCCACCCATACTGCCGCAGTAGTCAGGTAATTCACCAGCGACAAGTACTTAGCGGGCTCATGCAGTTTTTGCCCATACAACACACTAAGCGGATTTTCTGCACCATCTATCACACCTTGCGTCAGCGCTGGGTACACATCGGCTAATGGCATAGGTGTGGGCGTGGCTCCCATGGCCTCAAAAGTTTTGATTTGAATAACATTATTGGGCACACGGATTTTCATGCCAGCCAAATCTTCTGGTGTACGAATAGGCTTTTTGGCAATGATATGGCGGTCACCATAGTTGTAGTTAGTGATGACCAAATGCACACCTTGCTCACGCAAGGATTTATTTTTCTCAGCAAACCACGGACTGTCATACAGCTCAAACAGTTTCTCGGTGTTTTCCGTTAAAAATGGACCATACAGTGCAGCCAAGTCTGGTTCGTAATCGGCCATGAAACCCACATCGCTAATCGTCACCACGTTCATCCCCATCAGCGCCTGATCCATCACATCGCTTTTAGAGCCCAACTGCGAACTAGGGTACAGCTCTAACAAAATCTCCCCATTGCTGCGTTCTTTGAGCAAATCTGCCCAATAGTGCATCACTAAATCTGCCGGCTCCCCTGGATGGTTCTCATAGGCGACTTTAATGGTGGTAGGGGCAGCAAATACTGCCATAGGTGCTGCCAGTGCGAACGTTGATAAAGCTGCTATTGCATACGTTTTTAGTGTTTTCATTGTTTGTCTCCAGAGTCATTGCTCTTATTTTCTGTACATTACTTAAACTAACTGACTACCTCGTTTTGCGAACCAAAACACGATGACAAAACAACCCAACGGCAACCAAAACGCTTGCTCAATTGAACTGTTATCCGCAATCCACCCCATCAGCGATGGCGCAATGGCACCACCCACAATGGCCATAATCAAATACGATGATCCCCGCTTAGTACGGCTACCCAGTCGCTCTAAACTCAGCGCAAAAATCGTGGGGAACATAATAGACATAAATAAAAATGCCAACACTAGCGCGATGACCGACCACACGGGGATGCCGCTCACCACAACCCCCATCAAGACCACATTCACGAAGGCATACCATGCCAGCAACACACGTGGTGCTATCACTTTCATCAGAGCGGTGCTAACAAAGCGCCCCACCATATAGCAAAGCATGGCCACCGATAACCAATACGATGCTTTAGACGCCGTCATACTGCCCCAATGATCCATGGCGTAATTGATGAAAAACGCCCCTAAACCCACTTGTGCTGCCACATAGAAAAACAAGGTAATCACGCCATTTACATAATGGCGCTGTTGGCTTAACGGCAAGGATTGCGTCTGCACATTGGTATCAGACTCCCGTATATCCGGCAAAGGAATACGCGCAATCAATAGTGCAAGAATCACCACTACAGCAGCAATCGCAATATAGGTGATACGCACCCCATCAAACCCTGCCACTTCTGTCATAGCACCTGTTGCCTCGTTTGCGGCCGTACTGAAGAAAAATGTGCCACCAATCAATGGGCCAACAAAACTTCCCAAGCCATTAAATGACTGCGCCAGATTCAACCTACGTGCTGCGCCTTCCTCGCTACCCAAAATCGTGGCATACGGGTTGGCCGCTGTTTCCAAACACCCCAGCCCTGACGCCAACACAAACAAGGCAAACAAAAACAAGGCAAAACTTGCCGCACCAGAAGCAGGAATGAAGAGCAAGGCACCTACTGCGAACAGCCCTAAACCCAATAAAATCCCTGGCTTATAACCGAAGCGCTCCATAAAAATCGCAGCCGGTACAGCCACAATAAAATAAGCACCGAAATACGCCGCCTGCAATAATCCTGACTGCGCCTTACTTAGCTCTAGAGCTTCTTGAAAATGCTTATTCAGCACATCAAGCAAGCCATACGACAAGCCCCACATAAAAAACAAGCTGGTAATTAAAATCAGAGCCACTCTGTACGAGCCGCCTTGCACGTGGTTTACACCTTGTCCTGCTTGATCATTACTCACTGTCCACCTCTACGATAATCTTTTGGTAAGTGCTTAGCGCTCAGCGTTGAACTGATAAATGCAGTGCGCTTGTACCCACTTTTCACCCTCTGGAGTCCACGGTGTAGGGGCTTGAAAACGCCACATCAAACGCTCCCACTCCTGTACTCGGCTGTTGCTATGCTGTGCTTGCTGAAATGCTGCCGCATCAAAACTCGTATCGTCGGTCTCCATCACCATGCACAAACGAGTGCCTAAACGATAAATATCAATGCTTAACACGCCGTACTCAGAAAACTGTGCCTGCACTTCTGGCCATACCTGCTGGTGCCAACACTCGTACTCTTGTATGAGTTGCTCGTCGTCTTTCAAATCCAACATCATGCACGTTCTCATACACACCTCGACTAGGTAAGCGAACGGTCTAAATGCACATAGCCGCCATCTGGAACCACCCACTGCCCCGTTGTGTGTGACGCTCTAGACGACAACAAAAACACGGCGGTGTCAGCAATTTCCTCTGCTGTAGTCATACGTTGACCCAAGGGAATATGACGCGTGATATTGACCTTGGCCGCCTCAGGGTCGTCAAAGCTTTGCAACCAGCGCTCATACAACGGCGTCATCACTTCGGCTGGTAAAATTGCATTTACCCGCACGCCATATGGTGCCAACGCAGCAGCCCATTCACGCGTCAATGCCAACTGCGCTCCTTTAGATGCACAATACCCACTTGTATTACCCTGCCCCGTCACCGCAGTTTTAGAGGAAATATTTAAGATGACACCCTGATTACGCTTTAACTCTTCCACACACAAATGCGCCATCACATAACAGTGGATTAAGTTGCTTTCCAGTGAAGCCATAAAGGCCTCACGACCTGCATCCAATCCAACCCCATCATTGATACCGGCGTTATTCACCAAGGCGTCAATACGTCCTTGCGTAGCAATCACCTCATTTACCGCCTTGGTGCAAGCGGCCTCATCGCGCAAATCAAGCTGATACAACACCGGTGACTCACCAGTTTCAGCAAATACTTGCTGCATCTCGGCACTGATTGGCGAACGCGCGAAAATCACCACCCTTGCCCCTTCACGCAATAACTGAGCGGAAATCGCACCACCTATTCCCGAGGCTCCCCCAGTCACAATCACCACTTTGTTTGTTAAATGTAAATCCATCGTTTTGCCCTACCTTGAATAAAGACGCTGCGCATTGCCACCAAACAACTGTTCAGCTTCCGTTATAGACAACCGCGCTTTCGCCCAGCGCTCAATCACGCCCAGTCCCGCGTCATAACCACCACATAAATGCGCTACAGGCCAGTCACTACCAAACACCAATCGCTGTGCCCCAAAACACTCTAGTGCCACATCCAAAAACGGATGAAAAAGTGCATCAATGTGCTCTGTGCGTTCAAGCGTCGATGCCCCCACCTCCGTCAATAGGCCTGAGACCTTCACATAAACATGCGGCAAGTCACCCAACAGGTGAAAATATTGCTGCCATCGACGGCCTTGCTCTGACGCTAAGCCAGCTTGATAATCTGGTTTAGCCAAATGGTCTACCACCAACACATGGCGGTCATTTCTTTGACTAAAAGCGACCGATCCGTCTAGCTGATCGTGACGCAATAACAGCTCATAAACCTGCCCTTGCTGTTGAATCTGCTTAACGTAATCATTGAAAATACTGCTCTGAAGCACTAATGCAGGGTCAGCCATGTCTTGCAACATGGCTCTTACTCCCACACTCTCGGGCTGGCTTAAGAATTCGTCCAACTTGGCATGCGCTGCGTCATGGCACAAATCAGCCCATCCCACCACACCAGCGATACGCGAAGACTGCTTGGCCACTGCAAGCAGCCACTCATTCTCCTTCCAGTCAGCGCGAGCCTGCACCGCAACCACACTGTCAAAACCGTGTGCATCCAGTAGTGCAACGGCCTGAGCAACGTGGTAGTCGCGCCTTAACACTGCCATCTCCGTACTAATCCACGGAAACTGAGCAGGATCAAAAGACCAAAAATGCTGATGCGCATCTATTCTCACGTTGCTACTCCTACTTAGCCTTTGAACTCGTACTGATCAATAGAAGTACGTTTCATTTCAATGGAATAACCTGGCATGGTAGGCGCCACATAGGCAGCATTCTTAATGCGGCACGGGTCCACAAAATGCTCGTGCAAGTGATCCACAAATTCGATTACACGCCCCTCTTTGGTACCGGCAATGCACACGTAGTCGATCATGGACAAATGCTGCACGTACTCGCACAACCCTACCCCGCCAGCATGAGGACATACTTTCAGGTTGTATTTGGCCGCCATCAGCATCACCGCCAACACCTCATTAACACCGCCCAAACGGCAGGCATCAATTTGCACCACATCAATCGCACCTTCCATAATCAACTGCTTGAACATGATGCGGTTCTGGCACATTTCACCCGTAGCCACCTGCATTTTGCCTTTCATGGCTTCACGAATTTTTCGGTGACCTGCAATGTCATCTGGACTAGTAGGCTCTTCAATGAACCACGGTTTAGCAAAGGCCAACTGATCCAGCCAATCAATAGCTTGGTTCACTTCCCACACCTGATTGGCATCAATCATTAAGTTGCGCTCACCCAGCACTTCACGAGCAATACGCAGACGACGTTTATCGTCCTCCAGATCGCGCCCTACTTTTAATTTCACGTAGTCGAAACCGGCATCAACAGCCTCTTGCGCCAAGCGACGTAACTTTGCGTCGTCATAGCCTAACCAACCCGCTGACGTGGTGTAGCAGGGGTAACCATTTTGTTCCAAGTCGGCGATGCGCTCTGCTTTGCCTTGACCACGACTACGCAACAGCTCTAGTGCTTCTTCTGGCGTAATGCAGTCGGTGATGTAGCGAAAGTCAATGAGTTTGACGATTTCTTCGGGGCTCATATCGGCCACTAAGCGCCATACAGGTTTGCCTTCGGATTTCGCCCATAGATCCCACATGGCATTGACCACAGCACCCGTCGCCAAATGAATCGCCCCTTTATCTGGACCAATCCAACGCAATTGGCTGTCGCTGGTGATATGACGCCAAAAGCGTCCCATATCTTCTGCCACCCATGCCAAATCCAGCCCTACTACCAGATGTTCCATAGCCCTGATTGCGGCACAACAAATGTCGTTACCGCGGCCGATAGTAAAGGTCAACCCATGACCTTCTAGCCCAGCCGTATCGGTATGTAGTACCACATAGGCTGCCGAGTAATCCGGATCCAAGTTCATGGCATCAGAGCCATCCAGATTGTCTGACGTAGGGAAGCGGATATCCCGCACTTCCATTGAGGTAATTTTTGTCATTACTTACTTCATCCTGACGATTAATACGAACCACCACTACTGCTTAGAGCTTGTTTGAACCACCCATTTCATTCTTCTAAGCGCGCTGCAAATTTCATTTACTCCTAAACAAAAATTCATAAATGAAAGTTACTTTTTTATATAAAAGCATATGGCTAAAAAAAATTCCAGCGATTGTAGGGGCTGAAATTCAAATACAAGGGCAAACCCCTAGCTATTTTTGTCGTGATCACGCACGACGAATCATGCGTTCTCTCGACGCTGTAATTTTTTTTTTGCAATTTTTCTTTCTTGCTAACCAGCAAAGCATTGAAATGACAGCCATCTCTCCTCGCCAAAGCGCTTTACATCACTTATCATATTATTTATTAATATAAGTTTATTTCTTTTAGAAATTTAGAATATGTGGTCTATTCTTTTAGGGCTGATTATTGGACTTTCGCTGGGCTTAACTGGCGCAGGCGGTGGCATTTTGGCGGTACCTGCCCTGATATTTGGTTTAGGTTTAACGCTGCCTCAAGCGGCTCCCATCGCCTTAATTGCAGTAGGTGCCGCCGCTTTAGTGGGTGCGTTACAAGCCTTACGCCAAGGCAATGTACGCTACAAAGCCGCCATACTCATGGCTGTGGCTGGAGGGTTAACTGCCCCCTTCGGTTTAAAGGTGGCACAGGTCACCAATCCAGATTGGTTGAATATCTGTTTTGCCATTGTGCTGTTTCTGGTGGCCTTACGGATGTGGCATCAAGCCACACGACAGCAGCGACTCCCCATGAATGACACCGGACTACTGCCACATAAAACCTGTACGCTCTCACCCCACAACGGTAAATTTATCTGGACACCGGCCACCGTGATCACATTGACGGGTATAGGTGCAGTGTCTGGTTTTTTTACTGGCTTGCTCGGCATCGGTGGTGGATTCATTATTGTTCCTGCGCTGGCTTATTTCAGCACCGCTAAGATGGATAACATCGTCCCCACCTCATTGATGGTGATTGCTCTAGTTTCTGCCACCACGGTGGTTTCCGCGTTCACCAAGGGCTTATCCATCACTGCCCTACAATGGCTATTTATTTGGTGCACCATCATGGGGATGGTGGGTGGCCGTCTGATTGCACCCCGTATTCCCGCCCCACTATGGCAACGCCTTTTTGCCGTAGTGTGTACGGTTGTGGCGGTTGTACTGCTTTTACGTTAACGCGTGCTTTTGCTTTTAAGGCCAAGCCCCCTACAATAGCCTGACTACACAATTAAGCCCTATGGGCTATTTGATACATGACTGCGTCAGCCGCCTCCCCCATGACCGATTCACATGATCTATCAGACGATCGCACTTCCAGATCTGAACTGGCTTATCAAAAAATCCTAGACGGTATACGCGAAGGCGCGCTCAAACCGGGCCACCGCATTACCGAGGTAGAAATTGCCACATGGCTCAAAATGAGCCGCACGCCTGTACGCGAGGCACTACGACGCCTGGAAACAGCAGGCTTACTCACCAGTGCGCCATATAGCGGCATGCAAATCACTCGTTTAGGCTATCAGGAAGTCATGGAACTTTACGATATGCGCGTCGTGCTAGAAAGCACAGCAGCAGGCTTAGCCGCCAAACATGCGAGCGACGCTGAGATCTATTCGTTAAACGAGATCATGAAACGCTACGAAGCAGCCACTACACCTGCTGAGCAAGCGCGTCACAACCGCATTTTTCACCATGCGCTGGCCTACGCTGCACACAATCGTTATTTGCTTAAATCACTGAACTCTATCCGTGATTCCATGATTTTGCTGGGTAAGACCACCTTTGAAGTACAAGGCCGCGCCCAACAAGTCATACAAGAGCACCGCAACATCATCAATGCCATTATTGCTCGTGACAGCCAAGCCGCTAGCGATGCCGCTGCTCTGCATATCCGTGAAGCCCAAAAAGCACGCATAGCACTGTTAGGCGAAGAAATTGACGAATAAATGCTGCACCCTATATATAAAAAAGCCTGAACTCAGTTCAGGCTTTTTTATTCACCATCTAGGCACTATACCCCCAGGTATTGCTCTACCATCACCCTATTATCTTGTAAGGCTTGGCTGCTTCCTGACCACACCACATACCCCTTTTCCAGCACCACATGCTGGTTAGCTAACGCCAACAGTGGTTTTAGATTCTTATCTACGATAATCATCGCCAACCCTGTCTGCTTTAACTCACCCAAGACCCGCCAGATCTCAGCGCGTACCAAAGGCGCTAAGCCCTCAGTTGCCTCATCCAAGATTAAAAGTTTAGGGTTGGTCATCAACGCCCTACCGATTGCCAACATTTGCTGCTCGCCTCCTGACAACTGATTACCCATGTTGTTGCGGCGCTCTTCCAGCCGTGGGAAAAATTCGTAGATGCGCTGCAAATCGAATACTGGCTTTGCACCATGCCTATTCGCCGCCGTGGCCACTAAGTTTTCTTCCACATTCAAGGTAGGGAAAATTTGCCTGCCTTCAGGCACATACCCTACACCCAACCGCGCCACCTCAAAAGCAGCCAGTTTGTGAGTGCGCTTTCCTAAAAAGCTAATAACACCTTGTTGCAATGGCAGTAAACCCATGATGCATTTCAACAGCGTGCTTTTACCCATACCATTACGGCCCAATAAGGTAAGCACCTCTCCCTCTTGCAATGCAAGGCTCACACCGTGCAGCACATGACTACTGCCGTAGCTAGCGTGCGCATCATCCACGTTTAACAAAGTCGCCATGCCCTATTCCTCGTCACCCAAATACGCACAGTTCACCGCTTCATTCTGGCGTATAGCTTGCGGGCTATCGCAGGCAATAATGCGGCCATACACCAATACGGAAATACGATCGGCTAACTGGAATACCGCCTCCATATCGTGCTCTACCATTAAGATGCTGTACTGGCCTTTTAACTCTTGCAGCAAGGCAATCATTTGCTGAGATTCTGAACGACTCATCCCAGCCAAAGGCTCATCCAATAGCAACAGCGTAGGTTTCATCGCTAACGCCATGGCGAGTTCTAACTGTCTATGCTCGCCGTGCGCCAACGCCATCACATCATCATGCGCGCGCTGAGCCAGCCCCACTTGCTGCAACGCGATCATTGCCTCATCGCTCACTGCTTGGTTTTTTCTTACTGGCTTGAACACCTGCCACGCTGACCCTGTACGCGCCAGAATCATCATCATGACGTTTTCCAGCACACTAAAGCCTTTGAGCAACTGTGTAATTTGGTACGAACGCGCAATACCCTGCAAAGAGCGCTGGTGCACCGCTAATGAGGTAATGTCATTACCCTGAAAATGTATAGTGCCCGCATCAGGTTTAAGCTCACCCACTAGCAAACCCATCAAGGTGGTTTTGCCTGCACCATTAGGGCCTATCAACGCATGACACTCGCCAGTTTTAAGCTCTAACGACACATCGTCGGTAGCAACTAAACCGCCAAAACGCTTCTGCAACCCGTGCACGGTAAGTAAAGAGCTCATGACTTTCCCCCCTTAGAGGACAGCCCTATTAACGCCCCCCACAACCCTTTACGAGAGAACAATGCAATCAGGAAGATAAACAAGCCTATCCATGCCATCCAGTGCTGCGTCATGCCCGATAAGGCCTCTTCCAACAACAAGAACACTGCCGTACCTAATAAAGGCCCCATGACAGTACCCATGCCGCCCAACACAATCATCAGCACAGAGTCACCAGAGGCTTGCCACGACAAGTAAGAAGGGGATGCAAACAACGTCAAATTAGCCAGTAGTGCACCGGCTATCGCACAAATCACAGCCGATGCCACATAAGCGGATAACTGATAACGCAAACGCGGAAAGCCTGCCGCAACCATACGTTGCTCATTGGCTTGAAAACCTCGCAACACATAGCCAAAGCGACTATGCACTACACGCCACACCAAGAACATCACCATCAACAGCACAACCACCGTGACGTAATATAGCGCTACTCTGTTATTCAAATCAGGCAAGAAAGCAAACTGACTACGCTGCTCTATCAACAGGCCATCATCGCCGCCATATTGCTTAAGACTCACAAACAAGAAATAGAACATTTGCCCAAACGCTAGGGTAATCATAATGAACCCTATACCGCGCGTGCGCAAAGACACCAGCCCCGTTATCGCTGAAACTCCTATGGTGATCAGCATCGCCAACCCCAACTGCATCCAACCATCTTGCAAACCGTGGAAACTGCTGATGCCCACCACATAAGCACCTATACCCACAAACATGGCGTGCCCCATGCTTACCAGTCCGCCAAAACCTAAAATCAGGTTCAACCCACTGGCCACAATCGCAAAAATAACAATACGCGTAGCCAAGGTCAGATAGAAGCTCTGCCCCAACCACTGCGATACCATCGGCACAATCAGCAACACCGCAATCAGCAACACCGCAGCGATAGTACGCACAGATCGCCACTGAAGGGACTCAGGCAAAAAACCAAAGAAAGTACTGCCACCGCAGCACGGCTTGTCTCGCGAAGGTGATGTCATGATAGATATCCTTAACGCTTGACCGGAAACAGCCCATGCGGTTTAAACGCGAGCACAATAGCCATAAACAAATAAATCAACATAGACGCTAACGCAGGCCCAGCCGCATCAGCCACACTACGCTCTAAGAATCCACGCAGGATTTGAGCCATATACGCACGGCCCATCGTATCCACAATGCCAATAATCAGCGCCGCATAAAATGCACCACGTATGGAGCCTATGCCGCCAATCACAATGACCACCAAGGCCAAAATCAGCACGTTATCGCCCATACCGGACTGCACGGACACAATAGGCCCCACTAGCCATCCAGCCAGCGCAGCAAGCCCTGCCCCTACACTGAACAGTAAGGTATTCAAGAGCTTGGCATTCACGCCCAACGCCGACACGATATCCACGTGTGTAGAGCTGGCGCGCACCAACATACCTACCTTCGTGCGATGTATTAACCAATAAATCAGTGCCGCTACTGCTAGACCCATCGCAATAATCAACAAACGATAGATGGGGTAGAACATGCCGAAAATACTGACAGCACCATTGGCCCACTCTGGCACGCTAGCAAAAAAGGGCTGGGCGCCCCAAATCATGCGAGCTGTTTCATTGAAAAACAGGATTAAGCCCAGTGTGGCCAACACTTGATCCAAGTGTTCTCGCGCATACAAGCGTCGCAACGCAACGAACTCTAGCGCCATGGCCAACAACATGGTTCCCCCTACCCCTGCCAACCCCGCCAACACGAATGAGTCTGTGTGCGCAAAAGTGGTGGCCGAAAAGTAGGCGCCCATCATGTAGAAAGACCCATGGCTGAGGTTCACGAAATTCATGATCCCCAACACCAGGGTCAGACCTGCAGCAAAAAGAAACAGCAGCATGCCCAACTGTACGCCATTGAGCAGCTGCGAAAAAAAGAGATTCCAAAACATCACTGCATCGGGCACGCCTGGTAATAACCATCCTTGGCATCCGTCAAGGTTTTGGCCACTGTCTTCAAGGTGGTATCACCATCTTGATTCACTACCTCAAAGACATAAAAATCTTGTATGGGGTAGTTGTTAGTGTTGAATCTGAAATTACCGCGCACCGACTCAAACTCAGCTGCTTTGATAGCCGCTTGCAGAGCTTCAGTGTTTTCCACATTGCCTTCTACTTTTGTCAGCGCAGAATCTAACAATCTAGCAGCATCGTAAGATTGTGCGGCGTACTCTGAAGGAATACGACCGTACTTCTCGGTAAAGTCTTGTACAAACTGATGGTTAGCCGCGTTATCTAAGTCAGGGCCCCAATCAGATGCACTGAGTACACCCACAGCCGAACCTTTAAGCGCAGGCAAGGTTGTACCATCTACTGTAGAAACACTCATCAAGGGAATGCGGCCCATCAAACCCGATTGCTGGTAGGCTCGTACAAAACTTACACCCAAACCACCGGGATAAAACACGTACACGGCATCGGGCTGCTCGGCCATGATACGAGAGATTTCGGTAGAGAAATCCAACTGATTCAATGGTGTATAGATTTCGTCTTGCAGCTCAGTGGCATAGGCCACTTTAAAGCCACGCACAAAGTCTTTGCCCGCTTGATAGTTTGGTGCCAGCGTAATGACGCGTTCGTAGCCTTGATTCTTGGCATACACACCCATGGTTTCAGCAAACTGATCATTCTGCTTGCTCATGACAAACACATGAGGATCACATTGCTCACCAGCCAACGGTGCTGGGCCAGCACTAGCACTCATCACGATGACATTGGCATCTGCAAATTTCTTCGCTACCGCCATCATAATGTTGGTGAATGAAAACCCCGTCACGATGGCTACTTTTTCTTTTTCGATGAGCTCATCAGCAATTTGGTTAGCCACTTCGGGTTTCAACTGAGTATCACGCTTGATGACCTCAACCGGCACACCACCCAGCTTGCCGCCATTTTGCTCTACCAGCATCATGAAGGCATCAAGTTTGTCCTGCCCCAATGCAGCTTGAGGCCCCGACAATTCACTCATAAAACCGATTTTGACAGCCTCTTCAGCTTGCACGCCTGAGCAGGCCATCATCAAACCGATCATCAGTGAAACTGTTCTCATTTTCATCATTATTCCTTTTTAGGCATATCCCAGCATTATAAGCAGTCTTTAGAGACAAGAATGATACTCATTAAGAATTTTTTAAACTCATCACAACACTTGCGTTACCGACTGATAGTCATTATCATTCTCATCTATATCATATAGGAGTTTATTATGCTTAAAACTGATCTATCCCACTGGCCCTTAATCATCACTGTAGCAACTGGCCCCGCCACCGTAGAAGAGTATGATGAACACTTCGCACAATGGGCTGAGTGGCTGCAACAAGACGAACACTTTGCCACCTTGCGCATTTTTATGGATGACGACTCTCTTGTGCATCCACCTGGTTCTGCCCAGCAGTCTAAACAGTGGTTACAACAATGGGGAGCTAGTATCCGTGAGAAAGTAACTGGCATGGCAAGCGTCGTACCTGAAGCCCTTTACCCCAAGCAGAGTAAAATGAATGCCGAAAAGCTGTTTGGCGTACCCGCTCAAACCTTTGCCGACATCCCCTCATCACTAGTCTGGCTAGAACAGCATGTGTTTAAGCAACCACTGCCCAAAGCAGATTCGCTGGAGCACACGCTGACAGCCCTGCAAACTGCAATGCGTTCATGAATCTACCTTCTACCCCAACATCACGCCCCAGACGCCGCGCCCCCAAAGAGCGCCGCCTGGAGCTGATGAATGCAGCCCAAGCTTTATTCTTGGAAAAAGGCATACAGCACACAAGTGTGGATGACATTGTTGCTGCTGCTGATGTAGCCAAAGGGACGTTCTACGTCCATTTCGGCTCTAAAGACATTTTGCTCATGGCGCTACAGCAGCGCTTTATTGATGATTTCTGCCAGCGCACCCATCACGCGCTACAACAACCGTACGCCGATTGGGCACAGCGCTTGCTGCATTGGTTTGACGCGGCACTTGGCTGCTTAATTCACCAAGAGCTGCTGCACGACATGCTGTTTCATGACATACATCCCGCCAGTCGCTCCTTAATGCAGAACAACCCGGTCGTTGATCAATTACGGCAACTCATACTCGATGGCCACGCCACTGGCGTATGGCATTGCGACCATCCGCAAGAAATGGCTATTATGATGTTTCAAAGCATGCACGGCTTAGCCGATACGCTAATTTCCAACCAAACACCTCAGCAACACTCCGCCCTCGCGCACCTACTGGCCAGCTCCTTTTCCGCTGCGCTCACCCTCAATATTTCGTGATACCCGCTTCATGAGCTCTACGCCCTCAACTGCATTCAACTTCAAACCCCTGCTGATTTCTAACATGGTGTGCAGTATGACCATGATGGCTTTCATTGCCGTATTAGGCCCTATCGCCAGCGTCGTTGGCTTGGCACCCTGGCAAGCCGGCACCATCGCTACCGCTGGTGGAGTACTCTGGATGGCCACCGCTCGCCTCTGGGGACAACGCAGTGATCACCACGGTAGACGAACCGTACTGCTACAAGGGGTAAATGGCTTCTTACTCAGCAACTTAGCCATGTGTGCACTACTGATTCTATCGCTGCAATTTATGCCATCCAGTGTGCTTATTTTCTTGGGTATGTTGCTCGCCCGCAGTGTGACGGGGGCGTTTTATGCCACCATTCCTACCGTAGGCCAAGCGTTGGTCGCTGATAATGTACAACCCGCTCAACGCACAGCCACCCTAGCAGCATTAGGAGCCGCCAATGCTGCTGGTTTAGTGCTGGGCCCAGCATTAGCCGCCAGCCTTACCCATCACAGCCTAGCTGCTCCGTTGTACTTGATTGCTATCTTGCCAGTAGTAGCCAGCTTTATGCTCTGGCGTTATCTACCTAAGCAAGCAGCACAAGCCCACGCTAACCGTGCTGCTATTGCTTTGCATGACCCTCGATTACGCGGGCCTATGACAGTGGCTTTTGTGGCCATGCTATGTGTGGCTATTGCTCAAATTACCATTGGTTTTTTTGCAATAGATCAATTAAGACTAACCCCCACCGAAGCAGCACAAGCCGCCGGCACGTCGCTCACACTGGTAGGCGTTGGCCTGATCTTGACCCAAATTGCTGTGCGTCAACTAAACTGGCCACCCAAGAAACTCATCCGCATAGGCGCTGTTATTGGGATGCTAGGTTTCGCTTCAGCTGCCATTTCGCTTTCTACAGGCATGTTAGCCACTAGTTTCTTAGTGGTTTCTGTAGGGACGGGCTGCATTTTCCCGGCTTTTGCAGCGTTAGCCTCTAATGCCGTAGAACCCCATGAACAAGGTGCAGCCGCTGGTTCTATTGGTGCTGCTCAAGGTTTTGGCATGGTAGTAGGCCCCATTGCCGGTACCTTGCTGTACAGCTTGAGCCCCAGTGTGCCCTACTTTTTTGCAGCCTTACTGCTGGGCGTAATCGCCATCTCCCGCATTTAAGCACTCGCGCGGCTTGTCTATTACCGGGCGTTCTAAGATATGAGCGCCCGGCCCCAACTGACCCAACTCATCATAGGGGTTACGCAAGGGGCAACTTTCTAGCGACAAACACCCGCAACCAATACAGCTATCTAGCTCATCACGTAAGCGGGTCAAGCGTGCAATACGCTCATCCAACCCCTCTCGCCACTGCCCAGACAACTGGTGCCATTCCTCGGCTTTCATTTTGCTGCCATGCGGAAAACGCCCAAACGCTTGTGTGATTTCCTCTAATGATAGGCCCGCTCGTTGCGCCACTTTGATAATCGCCACATAACGCAACGTAACCGCAGAAAAGCGCCGGTGATTATTCGCACCACGCTCGCTGTGTATTAGCCCTTTGCTCTCATAAAAGTGTATGGCCGAGACGGCAACACCACTACGATTGGCCACTTCACCCACCGTTAGAAAACGCTCACTAGTCTGTTGTATTTCCTGTTTTTTTGCGGTTTGCATCGCTTGACCTCAAGTTAACTTTAGGTCTTATAGTAACTCCAACTAAAACCTAGAGACAAGGCTACATGCGCTTGTTACCTTTTATTGGAGTACAGAATGCCCAAGAAAGTAGTTTTCCCCTTTGCTGGCATCGCCGTGCTAGCTATAGGTGTACTTGGCTATTATTATTTTCCCGGCGCCTCGTCTGAAGGCGGCTATCAATACCCCCCTACTCCAGTTGCTGTGGCTTCTGTCACGATCAAACCTGCGTATGTAGATATTATTAGCACCGGAGAGCTTGAGGCAGCACAACAGGTCACCCTGACTGCAGAAACCGAAGGCCGGATCACGAAACTGCTACTAGAATCAGGCAGTACTGTCAAAGCCGATCAACCCCTAGTGCAACTGAACGACGCTAGCGAACAAGCCGAGCGCCAACGCCTACAAGCTCAACTCACTCAGGCCAGACAACACTACCAACGTACCCGCACCCTGAATCGCCAAGGCGTTGCCACTGCAGAACAGTTGGAACAAGCCCAAGCCGCCTTGGATATGAGCACAGGTGAATTACGCTTAGTGGAATCACAAATTGCTAAGAAGCAGATCAGAGCGCCGTTTTCTGGTGTAGTCGGTGTACGCCAAGTGCATCCCGGCCAATACCTACACACCGGCGATAGTATTGTTTCGCTCGTGAATAACGACACCGTCTATGTGAACTTTCAGGTGGATGAAAAAAGCGCGGCCCATTTAGAACTAGGCCAACGCTTAACGGTGCACAGCGACGCTCACCCTAATCAAGATTTCGATGCCACCATCATCGCGATTGATCCCTTAACCAATCGCTCACGTAATGTGTCTGTACAGGCCGAGCTAACCACTGCAGATACACCTGCGCGCGCGGGCAGCTCTGCCACGATACAAGTACGCATTCCACAAGACGGCAGTAGCTACTGGGTGCCTGAAACCGCCATCAACTACGCCAGCTACGGCAATACGCTGTTCACTATACAAACCGCCGAGTCTGGTAGCACCTTAGCCAAACGCACCTCTGTAGACGTAGGTAGACGAGAGCAAGGTTTGGCTGAAATTCTGCAAGGCCTGCAACCCGAAGACCAAGTGGTAGTCTCGGGCCAAATCAAACTGCAAGACCAAGCCCCTGTTCACATTAAAGAGCACAACACCTTGGCGCTCTCGGATGACAAAGGGCTAGCACCATGACCTTTACCGATCTCTTTATTCGCCGCCCTGTGTTGGCGGTGGTTGTTAGTGCGCTGATTTGCTTACTGGGTTTGCAAGCATTGGGCAAACTCCCTATACGCCAATACCCATTACTAGAAAACGCTTCTATCACGGTGACTACCCAATACCCGGGCGCCCCCTCTGATGTGGTGCAGGGCTATATCACACAGCCCATCACGCAGGCGGTGTCATCCGTTGAAGGTATTGATTATGTGCAATCGTCGTCCGTACAAGGACAAAGCCGCGTCACCATTCGCTTGAACTTAAATCATGACTCCAATAAAGCCCTGACTGAAGTCATGGCACGTGTGAGCCAGATCCGCTACAAGCTACCTGAACAAGCCTATGACCCGGTTATTGAACGCTCTTCTGGCGACTCTACGGCTGTAGCCTATGTAGGCTTTTCCAGCGCAGAGCTTCCTATTCCCGAGCTCACTGACTATTTATCTAGGGTTGTGGAACCGCTGTTTTCCACCATTGATGGCGTATCAAACGTACAAGTCTATGGCGGCCAAACCTTGGCGATGCGCTTATGGCTAGACACACAAAAACTCGCCACCCGCGACCTTACCGCCAATGATGTAGCCCAAGCAGTACGCAACAACCATTACATTGCCGCCCCCGGACAAGTGAAGGGTCGCTATGTGCTCTCTAACATTCAGGTAAACACCGACATAGGTAGCGTATCGGAGTTTCAAGACCTCGTGATCCGACACGACGACGACGGTCCTATACGCATACGCGATGTGGGTACTGTAGAGCTCGCTGCCAACGCTACGGACAGCAGCGGCTTAATGAACAACAAACCCGCTGTGTATCTAGGTTTGTTTTCCACCCCTACCGGCAACCCGTTGGTGATTGTAGATGGCATACGCCAGCTACTACCTACCATCCGCAGCACCTTGCCGCCTGGCGTAGAGGTAGAACTGGCCTTTGAAACTGCCCGCTTTATTCAAGCCTCTATTGATGAGGTGATGAGCACCCTACTAGAAGCCATGCTAATTGTGATTGGCGTGATTTACCTGTGCTTGGGTTCGCTACGTACAGTACTGGTGCCACTTGCTACTATCCCTCTCTCTATATTGGGTGCCGCATCCATCATGCTGGCATTTGGCTTCAGCATTAACTTGCTAACCTTACTGGCTATTGTGCTGGCAGTAGGGCTGGTCGTGGATGACGCCATTGTGGTGGTAGAAAACGTGCACCGTCATATTTTAGAAGGCAAATCTCCTGTGGTAGCTGCCTTACTGGGTACACGCGAAGTGGCTGGGCCTGTGATCGCCATGACCTTAACACTGGCGGCTGTGTACGCCCCCATTGGGTTAATGGATGGGTTAACCGGTGCACTCTTCCGTGAGTTTGCTCTGACCTTAGCTGGCGCTGTATTGGTATCTGGTGTGGTGGCCTTAACGCTGTCGCCCGTCATGAGCTCGTATTTGCTAAACCGTCAACAACAAGAAGGCAAACTCGCGCAGCTAGCTGAACATTTCTTTACCGCACTGGGCAGACGCTATCACAACATTTTGGAAGGTTTACTACGCCATCACAAGAAAGTACTGGCCTTTGCTGTGCTGATCTTCATCAGCCTGCCATTTCTCTACAACATGCCACAGCGTGAACTGGCACCGCCTGAGGATCAAGCTCATCTGTTAAGTGCAGTGAAATCCCCGCAATACAGCAACCTAAACTATGCCGAACACTTCTCTCGTCAGCTGACCGAAGTATTCAACACCATCCCTGAGGGTAGAGGCTCATGGATCATCAATGGCACCGATGGCCCAGCCGCAAGTTTTGGTGGCCTAGAGCTAAGCTCTTGGGGCGATAGGGAACGTACTGCCGCTGAAATTCAGCAAGAGCTACAAGGCAAAGTCAGTGACGTAGAAGGTAGCAGCATCTTCATCTTCCAACTTCCTGCCCTGCCCGGTTCTACTGGCGGCTTGCCGGTACAAATGGTATTGAAAAGCACTGTAGATTACCCACAACTGTTTGAAGCCATGGATCAAATCAAGGCACAAGCATGGAAAAGCGGTTTGTTTGTTGTCGTAGACAGCGATCTGGACTACAACAACCCCGTCACCCGCTTGCGCATAGACCGTGCCAAAGCCAACAGCTTGGGTATTAGCATGCAAAAAATTGGGGAATCCTTAGCCTTATTGATGGGCGAAGATTACATCAGTCGCTTCACCATGCAAGGCCGTGCATACGACATCATTCCACAAGGCAATCATGTAGAACGCTTAAGCCCCGACAGCTTAAAGCTACACCGCATACGCACAGCAGCAGGCGATACCATTCCACTGTCTACCATTGTGACCTTGGAGTCTGACGTTACAGCAAACTCGCTAACCCAGTTTGACCAGCAAAACGCCGCCATCTTCCAGGCAATTTTGGCACCTGGCGTTGCCATGGGGGATGCCGTCGCATTCTTGGAAGAAAGTCTAGCTGCTTTGCCTGCTGAGTTCAGTCATGACTGGTTAGCCGACTCTAGGCAGTTCAAACAAGAAGGCAACACCTTAGTGTTTGCATTCATGGGGGCGCTGATTGTTATCTACTTAGTGCTGGCCGCTCAATACGGCAGTTTTGTAGACCCCTTGATCATTTTGGTCACTGTTCCTTTGTCGTTATGTGGTGCGCTACTACCACTCGCCCTAGGGTTAGGCTCACTCAATATCTACACCCAGATTGGCCTAGTCACCTTAATAGGCCTGATCAGTAAACACGGGATTCTGATGGTGGAATTCGCGAATGAGCTACAGCACAAATCACAACTGGATAAACGCCACGCTATTTTGCGTGCCGCCGAAATTCGCTTGCGCCCTGTGCTCATGACCACCGTGGCAATGGTGTTTGGTCTACTGCCGTTGCTGTTTGCTAGCGGTGCGGGTGCCAATAGCCGCTTTGGTCTAGGCGCTGTACTGATTACAGGTATGGCACTAGGTACGTTATTTACCTTATTTATTCTGCCCTCTTTCTACTTGCTGATGGCCAAAGATCATACTCAAAAAAGACTGACTATCCGACAACAGCAACTGGAGCAGTTTGATCTAGAAGAAGGACCAGCCCAATCATGATTATGCGTACACCTTTTCTACTTTCGCTGATTGCGAGCAGCCTGGTGGTGGCAGGCTGCGCCGTGGGTCCCGATTATGGGCGCCCCGTTACCCACCAGTTGTCAGAAACAGCACTGCCTTATCAAGACTTCTCTGCCGTGCTTCCTAGCACCCATTGGTGGAACTGGTTCAACGACCCACAATTAGACAGTCTCATACAACAAGCGCTGCTCTCAAACCACGACATACTCAAAGCCGAGGCCAGACTGCTCAAGGCTAGAGCTTTGTTAGATCAGCAAGACAGCGAACGCTGGCCACAAATTACTGGCAGTGCCAGCCAAACACGACAAAGCCAGCAGGTCAGCATAGATCCCAACCGACGCGAAGTAGGCGAACCGCGTCAGGTAGGTATGCAAGTACAATGGGAAATAGACCTACTTGGTAGGCTACAGCGCCTAAGCGAGGCCGCTGCCGCTGATGCCGAAGCCTCCAGTGCTGACGTGACACAAATGCAGCAGCTTATTGCCGCCACAGTGGCCGATGCATATTTCTCGTACCGTCATCTGCAAAAACAGGTAGCACTGAAAGAACAGCAAATACAAAGCTGGACAGCTACTGTCAAACAATTGCAGGCCGAACACCAAGCAGGCTCTGGACTCCCAGAAGACAGCGAAGATGCCCAAGCCCGTTTACAACATCAGTACCAAGAGTATGAAGCCCTAACGCTGGATATGCAGCAGCAACTACTCTCGCTCAAAACCTTACTGGGATTAGCGCCAGATGAGAACCTATCATTGCAACCCGAGCAAGGTTCTACCCCCGAGGTCAAAACGTTGCCGCTTGCGCAGGTAAACGAGTGGATTCAACAGCGCCCCGATGTACGTCGCGCTGAAGCACAACTGCAAGCCTCTACTGCCCACATCGGTGCTGCCACAGCCAACCTGTATCCACGCCTCAGTATCAGTAGCTTTTTAGGCTTTTTCTCACTGGGCACTCAAGGCCTGAACTCTGCTACACAAGCGTATTCGGCTCAAGGGCTGCTGCAATGGCCGGCAGTGAACCTGTCCTCTGCACGAGCACAATTACGTGCTGCCGAGGCGGATGGTGACTATGCGTTGATAAGCTACCAACAGCAAATACTCACAGCCCAGCAAGAAGTGCAAAGCGCCATCTTGAATATCACTGAGCACCAAAAGCAACTACAGCGACTGCTACAAGCCAGCGTGCATATACAACGAGCTGCTGACATTGCCAAAACACGGCACGGAGCAGGTTCGGGCAGCTATCTTTACGTTCTGGAAACTCAACGTACACTGTACGACATAGAGCAACAGCTGCGGCAAGAAGAATTCACCGCCCAACGCTATGTAGTACAGCTCTATAAAACCCTGGGCTGGTGGGGAAAAGATGACTGATATCTAATTACAGATAATTCAAGCGCAGACACCAGGATTCAGGTTATCGTTAGCACACTTCACGGATTTCTCATTACGCACATTTTCCATGAAAATTGAAACGGCCCTTTATTTCCGCAGCTTCCTGGTGTTGCTTGCTTTCGTCAGCCTAACGTTTATTTGGCTGCTATTGCCGTTTTACGGCGCTGTATTCTGGGGCGTAGTCTTAGCGATTATTTTTGCCCCACTGCAACGCCGTATTTTGACGGCCATGAATGGTAGAAAAACACTGGCCGCGTTACTTGCCTTATTGATCATCATTCTGATCGTCATTATTCCCGTTATTCTAGTGGCCGGTGCGCTGGTCCAAGAAATGGTCTCACTCTATAAAATGATGGAGGGGGGACAACTCAACCTCGGTAACTACCTAGACCAAATCTTGCGTGTGATGCCACAAAGTGTGCATGACATTGCTAACCGCCTACTTGGTGGCGATCTGGACAACATGCGAGAGCGTTTTTCCGAGTTTGCTATCAGCTCTGGGCAATTCTTAACCCGACAAGCGCTCAGCATAGGCTCCAACACCTTCCAGTTCCTAGTTAGCCTAGGGATTATGCTATACATGCTGTTTTTCTTGTTACGTGACGGCACTATGCTTGGCCGTCACTGCCGCAACTTAATTCCGCTGAGCGAAGAACAAAAAAGCCACCTACTGCGTAAACTGACAATCGTAGTACGAGCCACCATTAAAGGTAACCTTGCTGTTGCCGCTACCCAAGGTGCTCTTGGTGGGTTGATCTTCTTTATCCTCGGTATTCAGGCATCCCTATTTTGGGGCGTGCTGATGGCCGTGTTGTCTTTGTTGCCTGCCGTAGGCGCTTCGCTGATCTGGGGGCCGGTAGCCATTTACTTCTTTGCCACAGGACAGATGTTTGAAGGCACTGTCCTGACCGCATTTGGCTTGTTCGTTATCGGCTTGGTAGACAACGTTCTGCGCCCACTTTTGGTTGGCAAAGACACGAAAATCCCTGACTACATCATCTTGATTTCGACACTAGGTGGCTTGTCGCTCTTTGGCCTGAATGGCTTTGTGATTGGCCCGCTGATCGCTGCGCTCTTTATTGCCTGCTGGGATCTGTTCCCTGCTGCCATAGAACAACGCAACCGCAGCCTAGAAGAAGAACGCAATCAGTCTCACTGATTCGCGCTACCTCTGTACGAAAAAACGGCAGGCGAATCAGCCTGCCGTTTTTTTTAACACTACCGCTCTACTTATTGGTGTACCACTTGTCGGCCATAACGTAGGAAGCGTCCAGAAAACCCCTTAGCATTGTGCTCGCTAGGATCTTCTTTAAGTTCTGTATTTTCCAACAACTCAAACCCATGTTCTTGCAACGCCTTACCAAAGCGTCCGGCATAACCACGGTTTGGATCTACTAACCAAAACTCTGCATTAGGCTCACTGTGCTGGTCAATGAATGTTGCTAAATCGTTAGGCATATCTGGCTCATACAGTACATCGCTCGCCATAATCAAATCAAAGCGGCTTTCTAACACTTCTAGCCCTAATATTTTGGCTTGCTGATTATAGTTTTTTCCCCAACGGCCATACTTGTAGCGCATGGGCAAAAGCTTATTCAAATGTACATTACGACGTAAAAATTCACTGCTTAACGGGTGCGTATCACTGGCTGTGATTTGCAGTCCGCGTTGGTGCGCCACCAAACTGGCTAGCCCCAAGCCACAACCAATTTCGAGTATCCGTAATTTTTTGTCTAAAGGACGTGTAGCGACTTTATTGGCCAGATGAACACTGGAGGGCCAAAGCTGACCAAATAACGGCCACGTAGCCGACGAAACACCCAAACGTGCCGCCATCCCTTTGTAATCATGAAACTGCTGAGTGTCGGCCAAAGTGCGCAATCGCATATTACCTGCTTCACGCACTTCCACAGTTTGTATACGTGTTTCATACGCATGCATACTATTCTCCCTAAAACCCATAACACTCTATAGCATGGACCATTAAGAGAAATAAAGCAAATTTAGCAGATTTTATTGAAATTTATAAACAAATAAAATAAAAATAAAAACTTTTAGAAACAATTAACCTAACAAACAGCAGCGATATACCCTCTTGTCCTCTGCGATGCAGCTCATCAGCCCAGCATTTTCAACGCCACGATAGATGCAATGATCAACAGCAAGTAGAAAAACTTGCGTACACCACCTTTATCGCCCCACAACACAATGCCGGACACCACCGTACCTATCACCCCTATGCCTGTGTAAGCGGTATACGCAATAGATACATCAATGCTACGCATGGAAAGGTACAAGAAATACAACGAGCTAGATAAACCTAAGCCATACACAACAGCCCCACGTCTATAGCGCTTACTCGCAATATCACGAATACCGGCCACCACAAAAATCTCTAGCAAACCCGCCAGAACCAGAAATAGCCAATTCATCCTATACCTCGTTCTGCTTTAACTTGATCACCGAGAACAAAATCACGGCAATGGCCAGCACAGCTGCCCATTTAAGCTCTTTGCCAAAATACAGCACATCCAACATATAGGTGCCTACTGTGCCAAAGGTGACAAACACCACATAGGCAAACGCCGCCCCCATACGCTGTGCAGCCAGCACCATGAACACAAAGCTACCCACAATGCACAGAACGGTTGCAGCCCACTCCCCTGGACTTGCTGCATACTTCAGCCCTGCTGCCCACAAGACCTCCAGCGCACTGGATATCACTAAAAAAATCCAACTCAACATGAAAACTACTGCCCTGACTTAAGAGGTGGTTACATCGCCTGCTTGCCCATCAAGCCTGCTATATCGTTGAAGGTGTCTTGCCACGCTTGATCGCTTAACTCGGCCAAACCGAAGTAACGCAATACAAACGCCCCTTCTGTCGCAAAGTAAGCAATACGAGCTTGTCTACCTTCAGGTGTAGAGGTGTCTAACTCAGCTAGTCGCTCGTGATGCCAGCGTTTTATCCACTCGCGTAACTCTTTAGCCTCTAGAAGCACACTAAGATGGCTGGCCGCTCGCGCAATAAGCGCCTGCTCATCTGCGGTGATATGTATGTGCTGACTGATTTTATCTATGCTGGATAACTGCTCCACTGAGACACCAGCCGCCTTTTCCAAGCACGCATCGTAACGTCGCCCCCAGCGTTCCAACATGGCATTCACCAAGCCTTGTTTGGTACCGAAACACGATTGCACCCCACCTTTACTAATGCCCATCGCCTTAGCGACGGCATCAATAGTCAATGCCGCTGCCCCGCTTTGATCTACGATGGCTTCAGCAACATCTAACACTTTGTCTCTATCTATGCTGCGTGGTTTACTCATGTTTTGCACCATTCAATACATACGTATGTATTGTATTTGAAGTTCAAAAAAAACGGCAATTACGAACACTAAAAAACGCAAAACACAACCGTTTCTGTCAGCTTCTACAGACACTAAAATCAGGCTACGGCTATCTGTCTACTACACACGATTTGTAGTCCTACTTTCTTTTACTGGATTACCCGCCAATTAGTAACTATATATTTCAACAATAAGATCCAGAATTACCCCTTAGGCACGTACATGACATTAACACCTTGATTTATATCATTCATATTACTTTTTATTATTTATAGCAAAGCATGGCGCAATCATCATTTCATAACATTTAGTTACTAAAGAGGAGAAAATCTGCCTACCACACACACCGTTTATGCTAGTTTCTATGCAGAAAAACATCGCCTATTCTGCCTTAAAACAAGACCTCTCTAGCAATAACTGATTATGATGGTAACGGGCCTTTGGGCCTGTATGAATCAGCAACATCAGAGTAGAGAATACACATGAAGCCCTCCCCTAAAATTCTCGTCATTATGGGTAGCGTACGCCTTCAGCGTATTAGCCCTTTACTAGCAGACTGGGTAGCATCAGTGGGACGACTATGCATACCTGAAGCCATGTTTGAACTGGTGGATTTACGTAATTGGCCTTTGCCCATGATGGATGAGCCAGCCATCCCTGCTCACGGCGCAGGTTATCAAACACCTCAAGCTCAAGCGTGGAGCAATAAAATTTCTCAAGCGGATGCTTTTGTTTTTGTGACGCCTCAATATAACTGGGGCTATCCTGCCGCATTAAAAAATGCGCTAGATCATTTATATACTGAATGGCATCACAAGCCCGCTTTTATTGTGAGCTACGGTGCTCATGGCGGTGAAAAATGTGCAGCGCAATTACGGCAAGTATTAACGGGTCTTAAATTAAATGTCACCCCAAAAAATGCCGAATTAACGCTCTCTAATGAACAAATCTTACGTAATGACGGCCATATAGGCTTACCTGAAGCCGTACAAAACCAAGAAGCAGCGTTACAAGTTGGGCTGATGGAACTACGTAAACTCCTGCAGTCACCACGACAGTAAATCACCATTAACATCTGTGTCACGGTTATGGCACAACCCCAAACGGCCTCGTAGGCCGTTTGCTTATTTACGGCCCAAAATCAGATGGTTAGTGTATTTCTCTTAAGACTAAAAATACTGGTTTACTTCTTCCCTAAACCTTAAAAAACACTTTTCCCCGCATAAAAATCAGCACAAAAACAGCTAGCCCAAACCCTTATTTAGAAATAATTAGAAATAATAGAATTATCTGGTTGCATATCTGAATTAATAAATCCATCTAGAATCCACACATCATCAAGTAACTGCTGCAGCACTAAAGATTTCCAATAAAAACCAAATAAGCCACTTCACGATTAACTCGCATCAACGAGGTTGTTTCAGGCCAAAATTTGGCTCACCCTTTTCTTTCAATGAGGTTATAGAAATGGCTCTGCACTCCAAAGATGATATCCGCAACCGTATATACGACGATGTATATGCATCCAACGATCTATCGGTAGTCATGCCCAAGTACAAAATGCCTGAGGGTGAGCATGACCCACGTCATGCATACCAAGTGGTGCATGACGAATTAATGATGGATGGTAATTCGCGCCAAAACCTGGCCACCTTTTGCCAGACATGGGTAGATGATGAAGCCCGCCGTCTTATGGATGAGTCCATAGACAAAAACATGATCGATAAGGATGAATATCCACAAACCGCTGAAATCGAGTCACGTTGCGTGCACATGATTGCAGATTTATGGAATTCTCCCGATGCCGCCAACACAATGGGGTGCTCTACCACCGGTTCTTCTGAAGCGGCAATGTTGGGGGGGTTAGCGCTGAAATGGAGCTGGCGCAAAAAGATGCAAGCCGCGGGTAAACCTACTGACAAACCTAACCTGATTTGCGGTCCCGTACAGATTTGCTGGCACAAATTTGCGCGCTACTTCGATGTAGAGCTGCGTGAAATCCCATTGGAAGGCGATAGACTAATCATGTCGCCTGAAGAAGTACTAAAACGCGTGGATGAAAACACCATCGGCGTTGTCCCCACCATGGGCGTTACCTTCACATGCGATTACGAGCCCGTTAAAGCTGTGAGCGATGCGCTGGATAAACTGCAAAAAGACACTGGCCTAGATATCCCTATCCACGTTGATGGTGCTAGCGGTGGTTTCTTGGCTCCGTTTTGCGCGCCTGAAATCGAGTGGGACTTCCGCCTTCCTCGCGTGAAATCCATTAACTCGTCGGGTCATAAATTCGGTTTGGCCCCACTTGGGGTGGGTTGGGTAATTTGGCGTGATGCTGCCAGCCTGCCAGAAGAGCTGATCTTCAATGTGAACTACCTAGGTGGCAACATGCCAACCTTCGCGCTCAACTTCTCTCGCCCTGGTGGCCAGATTGTGGCCCAGTACTACAACTTTCTGCGCTTGGGCAAAGAAGGCTACAAACGCATTCAAACTGCATGCTACGACACGGCTAAATACCTGTCCCAAGAAATTGAGAAATTCGGCCCCTTCAAAATCATTTTTGATGGCGACATGAAAAAAGGCATCCCTGCGTTGTCATGGACCATTAAAGAGGAGTTCAAAGGCAAAGTGAATTTCACGCTGTATGACTTTGCCGACCGACTACGCAGCCGTGGCTGGCAGGTTCCCGCCTATTCCATGCCTGCCAACCGCGAAGACCTCGTGGTACAGCGTATTTTGGTACGTCACGGCGTGAGTCGCGACTTGGCCGACTTGTTGTTGGCTGACTTCCAACGCACATTGGACTACTTCGCCAAACGCCCTGTTTCACAGCCGTTGGATGAACAAGAAGCCGGTGGTTTCCACCACTAAAACATAAGGTAGAAGAAAGAGGTCAGCAATGGCCTCTTTCTGTATCCCTGCAGGTTTCTGTTTTCAATCATCTTTATGAGAGGGTAACCATGAGCACTGCGACACAAAACCAGCCTACGGCTAAGATGTCGATTGCTACCATTGCCATCATGAACATCACGGCGGTGGTTAGCTTACGCTTTCTACCATCCGAAGCAGAGTATGGGCTAAGCTCCATATTCTTCTTTGCCTTTGCTGCACTCGTTTTTCTGATTCCTATGGCACTGGTAGCGGCTGAACTCGCCACCACGTACCCCGAAAAAGGCGGTGTATTCCGTTGGGTCAGTGAAGCTTTTGGCCCTAGACTGGGCTTTTTAGCCATGGCAATGGTATGGATTGAAGTAATCCCCTACTTCCCCACGGTATTAACATTTGGTGCGGTATCTATTGCCTTTATTGACCCCACTGTCAGCATGGCGGAAAGCATCTCGGCCAACAAATGGTATATCACCGGCTTTGTGCTGATTGTGTACTGGATCTCTGTGGCCATCGCACTGCGTGGCGTGGGTATTTTCGCTAGCGTATCCAAATGGTGCGGTATTGTAGGCACCATTATCCCAGCCGGTATTGTTACCCTGCTAGGCTTTGCCTATTTGATGTTCAGTGGCAATAAACCGTTGATTGAATTGTCGTGGGGCGCACTGATGCCCGACTTCAGTAATTTCAGCACCGTAGTATTAGCTGCCAGCATTTTCTTGGCTTACGCCGGTATGGAAATGAACGCCGTACACGTAAAGGATATGGACAACCCCACCAAGAAATACCCTATTGCCATCACCATTGCGTCATTGGGTACAGTAGCGATTTTCTTGCTGAGCACCTTGGGGATTGCCTTTATTGTTCCTGCACAAGACATCAACCTAACCCAAAGCTTGCTGTTGGCCTATGATCTGCTGTTCAAATGGCTAGGCGCTCCATGGCTAGGTTCTATTGTTGCTGTGATGCTGGCATTTGGTGTGTTGGGCGGTGTGGTGACATGGATTGCAGGCCCTAACACTGGGGTACTGGCCGTTGCCAAAGCAGGCTATCTGCCACGTTGGTTCCAGAAAACCAATAAGCACGGCATGGGGGTAAATCTGATGCTCGTGCAAGCCGTGATCGTAACCATTCTTTCCATTACTTTCGTAGTCATGCCTTCTGTGCAAGCTGCATTCCAAATCTTGTCACAGTTGACGGTGATTTTGTACTTGGTCATGTACTTACTGATGTTTGCAGCAGGTATTCGTCTGCGTCGCACCCAGCCTGATCGCCCTCGTCCGTACCGAGCCCCCGCCATGTACTTATGGGCATCACTAGGCTTTGTGGGTTCCCTGCTTGCTTTCGCATTAAGCTTCGTACCACCTAGCCAAATTGCTGTAGGTAGTCCAACCTCCTACTTCATGTATTTGGTTGTGTTGGTCGTGATCTTTGTGGCTATCCCACTGATTATTTACGCACAACGTAAACCCAGCTGGCGTGATCCTAATTCTGATTTCGAACCCTTCACATGGGAAGTCAAAGCAGCAGCAACTACTACCGCAGCGTCCCGTACCACCGCTGCATCTAGCAACTCCTAAGGGGTAGTACCCAGCGTTATCAAGAGGAAAACCTGTTCGCACCATGACAGCTTTTCCTCTTTTACTTTCATGATCCACTTTCAGGAGTAGGCTCGTGCTAGACCTTAACACCATACAATCAGCCGTTGACGCCGCCCATCACGACTTTGGCCAAGCGCCAGGTGGTGCCAATGCGGATTACATCCCTTTCCTCGCCAATATCCCCAGTGACCTTTCTGCCGTCGCCGTCGTCACAGTACAGGGTGACATTCTTTCTGCTGGCGATATTCACTATAGATTTGCCATAGAATCCATTTCCAAAGTGTGTACCTTGGCCTTGGCGCTGGAAGACTGGGGCGCTGAAGCAGTACAGCAAAAAATCGGAGCCGATGCCACAGGTATGCCTTTTAACTCGGTCATGGCCTTAGAGCTACACGGTGGTAAACCGTTGTCCCCACTAGTGAACGCCGGTGCCATTGCCAGTGCCAGCTTAATCAAAGCCAAGAATACAGAAGACCGCTGGAGTCGCATTCTAGCCATGCAGCGCAAACTGGGATCAGCACACATTAAGCTGTCAGCCCAACTAAACGAATCAGAGCAAACCACCAACTTCCATAATCGCGCTATCGCCTGGTTACTCTATTCCGCTGGCTACTTGTACTGCGACCCAATGGAAGCCTGCGACGTTTACACCCGTCAGTGCTCAACCCTGCTTACCACCGTAGAGTTGGCCACCATGGGCGCTACACTTGCCACCGGTGGCGTCAACCCAGTTAGTCAAGAACAAGTGTTAAGCGCCAACAATACCCCCCGCATTCTGGCGGATATGACCATGGAGGGACTGTACGATACCTCTGGCGACTGGGCCTACACCGTAGGCTTGCCCGGTAAAAGCGGTGTGGGGGGCGGGATTCTGGCGGTAGTACCCGGAGTGATGGGTATCGCAGCGTTCTCGCCACCGTTAGACGAAGTAGGCAATAGTGTACGAGGCCAGAAAATGGTCGCATCCATTGCTAATGCGCTGGGCTATAACCTCTACAAAAGCTAGCTATCGCACTCACTTCACCATGAAAAAGGCCCTGTATTCACACAGGGCCTTTTTGTTACACGCTTGTGTTTACTCTGCAGTGCCATCCAATGGCGGAGTAGACATACCTTTACCCAATACGCCGGCCGCTGAGAATAAAAATGCCTAGCCACGGCGTACTTCTGGCTCACGGGCTACGCGCCACAACAGGCGATTGGCTATGGAACGAACCACCCGCCTTACTCACTGGCAGATCTACCATATCACCCAACACATACACATTTTCCAAGCCCTGCACTTTCATGCCCTAGACGCCAAGGGTGTCCGTGTTATTTAGCCTGCGTTTGCGGCACCTGATGTGGCAATACAAAAATCTTGTCAAAACCCAGTGTGAAGAAGAATGTGTAGATTAAGAAGAACACCAGTAACGTCACTTCCATCATGAAGGCCGTCCACACATCTACACCGTACCAAAGCATGTAAATAGGCAGGCAGATCAAAATCAACCCGCCCTCAAAACCTATGGCATGCGCACATCGCAAACGCAAGGTGCGGTCCATCACTTGATTACGGCGCTCCCACGCTTCAAAAACACTGTTATAAGTGTAATTCCACGCTACCGCTGCTGCCGACACCATCACCGCCACGGGCAATGAGTCATCGGCACCACTTTCACTGAGCACCATCAAAATTAAGGTAGAAAACAGAATCGCAAAAACTTCAAAAACGCCTACATAAACCAGACGACGTTTAAAAGGACTAAGGGTTATCAACGTAAACTCCAGCATGCTTTGATACAACATCAATGCACTACTCCGGACCGCCCCGGTTGATAAAAAAGAAAAAAGTGCTGTACACATGCCGAACCACGGTTTCCGCCCGTGCATGTTTGCTAATACAGATGGGATTACCTACTACACCAACTTGCTAGTTGCTAGCATGGCCCAGTAAGATTACAAAAATTGTAATCGGTTTACGATCAATCTGCTAACGGGGGCTCAGGATGAACACCACACCATCCATCAGGCTTGGAAGCTTTTTACAAATAGCCCCATACTTAGCCATGCGCGGTGTTTCACCGTTAGAGTTTTTCCGTCGTCTGGGCATTTCACCCAACGTATTTCAAAACCCCGATCTCTGGTTACCTAGAACTGCCTGCTTTCAGATTGCCAACGAAATGGCCGCGGTAGCTGCTGACGACTTTGGCGGTGCCTACGTAGGCCACCTTACCGAAATTCGCTCGTTAGGCTTCTGGGGACAAAACATTTTAGCGTCAGAGAATATTGCGCAAGCTTGCGCCATGGCATCCGCCCATGCGTCCTTGCTACACCAAGGCGGTGAGATCAAAATCGTCACCGAAGGCCGTACTACCAAACTCATACATCAATTCACAGGCGAATATCACGCCGATCCCAAACAGTTTATTTTGGGCAGCTTAGCGGTATTACGAAAAATCCCGCTCATGTCCAAAGAGCCTAGCGCCATACGCGTGCACCTGACTCACGCCAGATCCCAAGGGGACGAATCACTTGAGGAAAGCCTAGGCCCTAATCTGACGATGAATGCCGACTACAACATGATTGAGTTTGACCGTGATCTGCTAGAGATGCCGCTGCACAACCAGCATGATGCCGCTTGGCGAACCACTGAAGCCCTGAGCTCTACGGTACAAACGGCCGACCTCCTTACACAGCATCTATCTGATCATGAAACCGCTAAGCTCAGTAGTGTCTCAAAACACATAGGCATCTCTACTCGCACCCTGCAACGACGCCTCAAGTATTGTGGGGTGGATTTTGATGCATTACGTGACGAAACTCGACGTAGCGAAGCGCTACAACTGATAGCCAGTGGAAAATACAGCGCCACAGAGATTGCCTACATGGTGGGCTACAGCGATCCAGCACACTTCACACGTGCCTTTAAACGCTGGACGGGCAGCACACCTTCGCGCTACCCCCTACAACTTAGGTCCGACGCCTAAATCGCTGCAATCGGAACTTAAAACCTAAACGTTACCCCCATGATAGGGCCTTTCTGAATCACGTCGTATTTAAATCCGTGCCTACTGTAATCCACACCTTGTATACGGTAGCCCACCACCGCAGATAGATTATCTTTGAATTGGTAACCTACACCCGCTACCACATCCCAATCCAAATCAGCCTGCCCCGCACCTATATTGCCCCACCCTGTTAGATAAGCGCTATCGGTCATAAAGTACGAACCTTTCACGCCAACCACTGCATCTACCCATGTAGCACTATCGCGCTTTGTGACATTATCTAGCACGCCGCCATGAAACTTCAGTTTGGTACTGACACTCCACACACGCGCACCAGCAATCACATCCAACACACCTCTGTCTGTACGCAACACTGAATAGCCGCCCCCCAACAAACCTGAAAAAGCCTCCGATGTCACTCCTATCTTGTCGGTTAGCACACCTTGTGGGCTAGAGTCTTTAAGCGAGGTCTTGGTGTACGCCACATCAGCAAAAATACTGTAGCGGCCTTGTCTTGCTTCGATAATGCCCATAAAAGCAAAATCTAGCTCATTAAAGATTTGCCCGAAGTCAGATTTCACTTTGGCTGCGGGCATATTAAATTGCCCAACGGTACCTTGAATGCCTGCCATCCAGAAGTAAGGGCTCACACTGACCTGCCACGCTGACTGGGCAAGATCCCCACTCCCAGAGCCCGCAGGGGAAGTCGCTTCTGCCACTGCGGTAGTAGTGGCACAAGCAAGCGTAATACACAGCAAAGAGCGTATATAAGTAGACATCCTTACCCCTTATTACTTAGCGCTCGCCAACGCTGCATTTTCTGCTGTGCAGTCCAACGCCATCGCTGTGCCAACTGCCTTGGCTTTTTCTAGCTCAGCTCTCGCTGCTGCGATATCTGCCTGAAAGCTAGGGTCACTATGAAGCCTAGCCACCGTAGCCGCCCCCATGATTCGCCCTGCATCCACATCACTTTGCCAGTGTGCATTACAAATCACGCGACTCTGCCCAAACGACAGCCCACGTGCTAACAGCTGATTCGCTCTTGCTGGATTAATTTCAGCTAACACCAGCGCCCATGCCCACCCGGCTGCTGTATGCCCAGACGGGTACGAACCATCCGTTCTTAAGACTGCCTCATCTTCTGGCGTACACGTGTCTTCATCATGCAAAGCAAAGGGTCTAGTACGGTTATACGTATTTTTTACGCCATATGTGGATAACCCTGCATCAGTGAGCACCCTTTGCATAACTTGATAGGTATGCGGCAGATTTTCCTCATCTATTTCCATACCCATTGCGCATGAAAAATTCTCTGCTGGACGAGGAAAATTCAATGCCGCATCTCCTTTAGCAAGATCCCAGCGAGCAGAACCACGCAAAGTACGTGCAGTGCTTCTGGCTTCCTCATCTCGTGCAAAAGCCGCACTGTCTTTAACTGGGGGAGCCCCCAACAGTTGTAAGCTGTCGGGAAGTTCTGTTTGCGCTAAATACCCAGGTGCTAAAGTGAAGTGAGCATCCGTCACCTTAGCCTCACTAGCGAGCACCATCCCAGAAATAGAGCAACTCAACACGCCCACTATTAGCGATGTCTTCATTAACTGTGATCCCTTGCGCATATGCATCCCGTATGATTAACGCGTTACCAATTCTGGCTGAGGAAAGCTCCACTGCCCATTGAGAATTTCCTCTTCAGGCTGATACAACCTCACGGTGTAATTCCAACCAGGCACGGTAGGCAAACAATTCACCACCTTGCCATCGCAACCTCCAAACTGGATCACAATCGTGCCATCGTCTGCTTTTTCAGCAGTCAGGCTGTTTAAGGAATAGGCGTTATACGGGTTTTGCTCAAAGTAACCATCGGCGTTGTACACGCTTACAGACCAGAAGCTTTTAACGGGTACATCTCCAATTGTCAGCTGATACACCGCTTTCCCATCATTTTGGGGCATCACGCCACCTAAATAGGTAGCATCTTTGCTAGGGTTTCCGCCCCAACCTGCTGCAGTACCAATCAAATGCCGTATAGGCTCTACTTGATCTTTTGTCCCAAACGCATGGTCATAGTTGGGCATGCTTGCCCCTAACACTAACAGTGCATCACGTATGGTTTTTTGGCTGTTCTTGTCCCAATTTGGTACAACAAACTCGCCTACCTGCGCTTGCTCAATTTGTATGGCATCTTGTAGAGCATGAACCTGCTCAAGGTCTTGCTGACTGACGGGATCCACCAGCAAACGTACTGCCACAAAGGCGTAGCGTGTTCCCACATTCTCTTTAGTCAGCGTATACGTACCACCGCCGTAGTACACAGCAGGTACATAATGCTCTTCATCCACCACCATCATAGACATAAAGCGCTCACCGACATCAGGCAACGTAATGGTGACCGGGCCTGCATCAAGATCAAAAACCACGCTGGAATACAGCGTATCTCGGTTCATCCTAATCACGTTTTGCGCATCAATGGCTACTGGCTGGCGGCTATGAACAAACTTGCCCAAACCGCCATCTGCTACCGTTTTCCCCATGTACAGGTCAGACTCAGCACGCGCAAAGTTATCAATCCCTACCAAGACAGGAGCCTCTGTTGAGGACTGCGCCTGCACACTTCCTAAGGCGGCAACCGCCAGTACAACCGTACCCAACATGAATGATGAATAAGACATGTAATCCCTCTGCTTTTTATGAATTTTGGCTTCTCAACAAAAGGCGCTTTAGCCAAAGAAACTAAGCGTTCCGCTTGTTAGATTTATGTGTGGCAGATTCTATAAGAATGCCCAGAGAGAAACTTGCCATTTGGTGCCAAAATGCAGAGCACCACATACCGTCTAGTTATGCACCTAGACTCTGCCCGCCTTTGCTCCTGTTATCTCGTATTAAATAGTATCTTGAGATAAAAATTAGACCCTCACAAAAACAAAACACCATAAAAAATAAAAAAATCAATAATAAAATAAAGTGTGGTATAATAACGCCAGATTTTCAAATAAAGGTTGTTTAAAAAGTTTACATATCATTGGTTACTAAAACAAAGAAGTGCCAAATAGACTTTTTCTTTAAATAATTATTATTAAAAATAGAATGCAAAAAATTGCATCAAAAAAGAAATGGAGTTTTATTTTGTCAAAAACAAGAATTGCAATACTAGGTGCTGGCCCTAGTGGTCTGGCTCAATTACGTGCATTTGAAGCATTACGTAAAAAATCCAACATCAGCGATTTTCCTGAAATTGTCTGTTATGAAAAACAGAATGATATTGGTGGTATGTGGAATTACACATGGCGTACAGGCTTAGATAGAAACGGAGAGCCCGTACACGGCAGTATGTATCGCTACTTATGGTCTAACGGCCCTAAAGAGTGCCTAGAGTTTGCTGACTACAGTTTTGACCAGCACTTTGGTCAGGCCATCCCCTCCTACCCACCACGTGAAGTACTTAAAGACTACATCATGGGTCGTTTAGATAAACGGGCCTTGTTTACGTACATGCGCTTTGAGTGTCCGGTACGCTGGGTAACCTTTGACCAGAACACACAACGCTTTAGTGTCACGGTAATGAACCATAAAACGGGTGAGCAAGAAACTGAAGAGTTTGACTATGTTGTCGTAGCAACAGGGCATTTTTCCACCCCTAATATGCCTTACTACAAAGGCCTAGAGCAGTTTCCTGGGCGTGTCTTGCACGCACATGATTTCCGTGATGCTTTGGAGTTCGAAGGACAAAATATACTGCTGGTAGGCGGTAGCTACTCTGCAGAAGATATAGGCTCACAGTGTTATAAGTACGGCGCTAAATCTGTCACGATTAGCCATCGTGGTGGTTCATTTGGCTATAACTGGCCAGAGACAGTCAACGAGAAGCCTGGTTTAGAACATATTGAAGGCAACGTTGTGTACTTTAGTGATGGTAGCAGCCAAGCTTTTGATGCCATTGTTATGTGTACCGGATATATCTTCCACTTCCCTTTCTTACCAGATGAACTGCGTTTGGAAACACATAACTGTTTATATCCTGATAATTTATATAAAGGAATATTTTTCCAAAGCAATCCAAAACTTATTTATCTTGGTATGCAAGATCAATGGTTCACGTTCAATATGTTTGATGCTCAAGCTTGGTACGTTCGTGACGTTATCATGGGGAAAATACAGCTACCTAATGAAAATGAACGACGTAAAGATATAGATAGCTGGATACAGAATCATGAAAAATTAAATACTGATGCCCAATCTATTGATTTTCAAGCCAACTATATTGATGACCTTACTGGAGCCACTGACTATCCAAGCTTCCCAGTTCATCAACAAGCTGAATTATTTAAGAAATGGTTAGAAGATAAGAAGTCCGACATAATGGGCTTCAGAAACAAATCCTATGCTTCTACTATTACCGGAACCGTAGCGGCACAACTACCTAGACCATGGTTAGAAATCAAAGATGACTCCCTAGAAGGGTTCATGTCTTTAAAATTCAAAAAAGCCAGCTAAGCCTTTCAAAGTAGCCAGAGTTGTCATTGAGAGCCTCCTATGACAACTCACTAAAGCTGATCTCCTAAGAACGAAGCGCCCTTACGCGTTTCGTTCTTTTTTTGCCTTAAGCATGTCAACCACTCTACATGACAGTGCAGGCACCACGCCCCCAGAGCATGGCTGAGGATTAGCACGTAAGTCTGGCCCCTCACTATGCAAAGAACGCCATGGATAAGCACCCTGCAGCTTAGGAAATTGCTACCCATTTATTACAAAATCTCAAATTACGTCAACGTGCTTGTTATTTCGATGACGACTCTCTAGCATGATGAAGTTTCTTATTCGTCCTATTCGAGTCCCCTACATGAGCCAAGAAAGCCGCTTCCAAGTCAACCTTGCCGGCATGATCGACATCCTGTCCAACCATTTGTACAGCGACCAAAACGTCTACATCCGTGAACTCTTGCAAAATGGTACTGATGCCATTCGCGCCCGTAAATTGTGGGACAGTAAATTCGATGCTGGCGAGATCAATGTAGAGTTACGACAAGACCAAAACGCTAACAGCAAAACCTTAGTATTCACGGACAATGGTATTGGCCTGACGGCTGACGAAGTTGAGATATTTTTAGCGACTATTGCCAGCTCCTCCAAAGGCGAGAAGAACTTTGGTGAGAGCAGCGAGCAAAGCTTTATTGGCCGTTTCGGCATAGGCTTATTGTCTTGCTTTGTAGTGACCACACAGATTCGCTTAGTGACCCACTCAGCCAAAACCGGCACAGTATTAGAGTGGAACGGTAAAGGCGATGGCACCTATGAGATCCGTGAACTACCACTAGAAGCTCAGCCTGAGGCTGGTACCTCGGTGTATTTAACATACAAAGCAGAGATTGCTGCTGAAAGCTATGCTGATTTGCATAACACCATCCGCGAATGCATGTTCCAGTATGGCGCCTGCCTAGAAGTCCCTATTTATCTTAAAGATCAACACAAGCGCTTATGGCTAAACGAGCACAGCAATAAAGTAGGCAGCTTAGCAGACTTACAGGCCTTGAATCACTACGAAGTTTTGCAGTTTGGGCGCACCCTATTTGGTGCAGAAGAAATGCGATCACTGCAAGACTATTTCATCTTGCATAACGACAGTGGCAACACCTTTGCTGTCGCGTATGTGATTCCCTTTGCGGTCAGTACCCACGCACGCAAACTACACCGTGCTTATTTGAATCGTATGTTTGTGAGCGATGCCGTAGAGGAAGTGATGCCAGAGTGGGCATTTTTTACCCGCACTGTCATTTGGACAAAAGAGCTGCAACCTGTTGCTTCGCGTGAAGCCTTTTACCAAAACGAAGCGCTAGAACGTGTCAGCCAAGAATTGGGAGCATCGCTGAAACAACAAATCAAAGCGATGCCTGAAAAGCAATTGCAGCGCCTGCTCAATACACACTATTTAGCCTTCAAAGCCTTGGCGTGTGAAGACAGTGAGTTACTACAGTTCATTTACCCGCACCTGAACTTCCGCACTCTGAATGGTGAAGAAAACCTACAAACCTTGTTATCGCGATCCGAGGTGGTTTATTACACCCAGAGCGTAGATGAATTCCGTCAAATTGCCGATGTAGCCCGTGCTCAGCAAATGCCCCTGATTAACGGCGGCTATGCTTACGACTCTGCCATCCTCAGACATTTGAATGGAATACTGGGCCACGAGGTATTCAAACTCTTTCAAGCCGAAGACGTAGAGTTTGCATTCCAGCCACTATTCCCTGAAGAAGAGCGCGCTTTTGCAGATTTACTCAGTCAGCTCAATGCACGCATGGAAACTTATCAAGTCGAAGCGGTGCTCAACTACTTTAGCCCGCACGACATCCCCATGCTGTACATCTGCAGCCAGCAAAAGCAAGCAGAGCGCGAATTAGGACGCGTAGCCGAAGCTAGTAATGATTTGTTTGGCGGCATTTTAGGCAGCTTGCAAGAGGAAAAAGAAAACGCACCGCTGGCACAGCTCTATCTGAACTTTCACAATGAAGTGGTGCAATCTGTATTTTGCTCAGGGAAAAGCGTAGACACCATTTGCAATGTAGTTGAGGTGTTGTATGTGCAAGCCTTGTTGATGGGGCATTATCCCCTGAAAAAAGACGAGGTCACCTTAATGAACAAAGGCTTACTGCACATCATTAAGGCGATGAAATAAGACCTATTCCCTATACAGCCGAATACACCTCACAATGCTTACCGCTACCAGTTTTTAGTCAAAACAGGGCGGTTAAAATATTTAGCTTTGCAGCAGCCTACGCTTGCAAGCCATTAGACAGAAGGAACACTAGCATGAATGCTCACGAGTACATGGAAGAAGCCTACGAAGTAGGTGAAAACAGCGTAGAAGGCGTGCGCCTGATTGAACAAGCCATTAAAGCAGCTGATGCTGACAACGACGTAGAAGCGGGCTATGAAGCACGCGAAATGCTCATGGATGCCACCTACACCTTAGGCATGCCCAAAAAGCAATTGTTGGCCTTTGCGTGGATGATCAAACAATTCGAAGACAAAGAAATCCACATAGATGAAGACGACCTGATGTGGAAATACAAATGGGTAGCCTTAAGTATTGTCGACTTCCCCGAAATATCTAAAGCACAAATCGACAACTTACTGGAAGACATGAAGCAGAAGTACCTAGGCTTTCAGTATTCATTAAAGCCCTATTACAAAATCCGCACCATGGTGGCGATGAGCATGGGCGAACCCGAGGAAGTGCTACGTTTACGTGCTGAATGGCTAGCAGCCAAACAAGACCATATGAACGATTGCGCTGCCTGCGAAACCAATGACGAAGTACATTTCCAGTTCTACCATAACGATCACCAAGCCGCCGTCACCAAGGGCAAACCGTTAGTTTCAGGCAGACAACGATGTGGTGAAGTTCCACACCTGACCAATGGTATGTTGGCCTTATCTTTCTGGGCATTAGGTAATCAAGAAGCAGCGCAAGAGCGTTTTGAAAGGGGTTATAAGCTCACCAAAAACCAGGTTGAGTTTTTGAACACCAATGCCGATTTCATCTTGTATTTGATAGCGAGCGATCAATGGCAAGAGGCTGAGAATCTTGCCACCACAGAACTCAAAATCCTCCCCAAAAGCGAAAACAAATTCCGTCAATTCCGCCTCTATGCCGCCGTAGCTGTACTGTTGCAAGCTGCCAAAAAACGAGGGCTATCTATGGATGTAGGTATGGGGCTAGACGAAGCGCTACAACATGCTCAAGAAGCAGCCAAGGCATTCGACACACGCAATGGCAATAACTTTTATCAGCAGCAATTGGCAGAGCAATTAGCTCAGTATGCGTGAGCATACATAGATCGATACTAGGAAGAACTTTCTAGTATCGATCCATCAGCCCAAGCTCAAACTAAATCACTGAGTTCTGTGATCGTCTGCTTGGGATGCGAAACAGCTTAGGTCATCCAACAGATGGAATGACGGCCTGAGCCTCGATCTCAATTAACCACTCTGGTAATGCGAGGCCGGTAACCACTACCCAGGATGACGCAGGAGGGTTAGTGTTGAAAAAGGCTTTCAGTGCCTCACTGATTTCCAGTTGGTTCTCGCGGTTATTGGCATCTTCTTTGATGTAGATGCGCAGCATTGCAATATGCTCTTTTTTAGCTTGTGTCGCTAACAGTACTTTCTCTATATTTTCAAGACAAACTCGCGTCTGCTCTTTCATACCAGTAGCAATAGTATTTTGATCTTTATCTGTTGCTACTTGGCCTGATAAGAAAAGGTGTTTTCCCTCTTTGGTTAGTACCGCTTGGCTAAAACCATACTGAAGGCTATTGAATACCGAATCAGGGTTCACAGAGATGTGCATTACTCAATCCATTACGTTGTTCAAGAAACAGCTTATTTTCGCCTACTTCTTACATTCGGCATAGATGGATAAATCTTTGAAAATACCGTACTGTGTGCTTACTCCTACCACCAAAAACAAAAACGCCAACCCAGTAGAGTTGGCGTATATGTTTGCTATTTTTGGTGCCGCTTACCGGAATCGAACTGGTGACCTTTTCATTACGAATGAACTGCTCTACCAACTGAGCTAAAGCGGCACAGTGCGTTTGCACTCAACAAAAATTATAATGCCATCATTCGGGCTTGTAAATTTCGCCCCCTTACCCTTTATACGAGGCTAATTATGAGTGCAAAGTGGATTCTGATCATCGCGGCGTTCTTGCCGTTTCTGGCGGCTGTCAGTGCCAAAGTGGGTGGTAAAGGTTTCCAAAATCATACCCCGCGTGAATGGTTAGCTAAACAAGAAGGCTGGCGTGCTCGTGCCAATGCAGCTCAAGCTAACACCTTTGAAGCCCTACCATTTTTCTACGCTGCCTTTATCTACGCGTTATTCATCCAGCCCGTTGCTCCTGAGCTAGTCCTGAAGCTAGGCTTAGCATGGGTACTCTTACGCGTAGCATATATTTACGTGTACATTCGCGACTTATCATCACTGCGCAGCCTGATCTGGTTCGCTGCATTTGCCGTCAATATCAGCCTGCTTTTTGTCTAAGCATAGCGCTCAAGACGAGGCCAGTAGTTCTCTGGCCTTCTCCCCCACTCTAGCAAAACCTGCTCTATAACGTTCATCCACAGGATTGCAGCAAGAAATACGCACAGCATTGCTAAACCTACCACTGGCTGAATACAAGCGCCCCGGTATCAAACTAATTTTGTCACGTACTAGCTGTTGATATAACACATAGGTATCGATGGAGTCTGGCAACTCCAACCAAAACAAATACCCGCCATCTGGCTTAGTCGCTTTAGTGCCCGCAGGAAAATAATCAGCGATTAACGCCTGCGCTACATTCATATTCTTCGCATAATTCTTACGCAGTTTACGCAGGTGATAGTCATAGCCACCAGCCTCTAAAAACTGCCCCAACGTTTCCGATAGAAAATGCGATTCCGCAATGGAATATAAACTTTTCAGTTGGCGTATTTTTCTATTAAAACGTGTGCTGTGTACCCATCCTATACGGAAATCTGGTGCTAAGGTTTTGCTAAAGCTAGAACAAAAAATCACCCAACCATTGTCATCTAAAGACTGCACTGCAGGTAAAGTACCGTGGCTTTGCAGCTCAGCATATAAGCCATCTTCGATTAAGGGAACTTGGTATTGATTCACCAGTTTGGCGAGCTTTTTCTTAGCCTCTAACGGCATGCTACAACCCAAAGGGTTGTGCAAATTAGGCATACAAATCAAGGCTTGTAACTGTTTTTCTGCTAAGAGAGGCTCTATCTCATCCACACATAAGCCTGTCTCGGCATGCGTAGGTAGCTCTACCAGCTTTAATCCCAAATCATTCAATAACGGGATTAAATAAAAATACGTAGGCGACTCTACTCCTATACTATCCCCCGGCTTAGTCACGGCTCGTAGCGCGAGATTAATGGCCTCCATGCAGCCGTGTGTAAGACAAATATCGTCCACATGACTCAGTACACCCAAATTCTGCATACGACGCGCGATCTGTCTGCGTAGGATCAAGCTTCCTGGCGGCAACGCATAGCTGGAAATCAGCGACGCTTGCTGGCGTACTAAGCGGCTCATGATGCGCCCTAGTTTTTCTCTAGGGAACAAATCTGAATGCTTATCCGGACAGGCCAACGACAAATTCAAAAACGATGGATCTTGCTGCATGGCAAAAGCTTGTTCAATCAAGCTCAACACCGATGCACTAGTCGTACTATCCTCAGTACCCTTCTCAAAGGTACGCATTAATCCGGGTAGCTGATTTTTTACAACAAAACCCGATTGTGGCTTGGCCTCTATAAAGCCCTGATCCTCAAGTGAGCGGTAGGCCGCAATCACCGTGTTAATGCTGAGATTATGCGTATGCGCTGCCTGACGTATAGACGGCAAAGCCCCACCCGCACTGAACACACCCTTTTCAATGGCGTGTTTTAAGCCCTCTGCCAATTGCAGATAACGTGGTTGTGATGAAGCAGGCAGCAGTTCAGGCATGATGACACCGTCAAGAAAAATAGCACGCAATAACTGTACCCATCATAATTGATAATTTCTGAGCCTGTACCTATTTTTGTATCTGCTTTACGCTGACAGCTCTTTCTTCCTTTTCATATAGCCAGCCATCATGATCAACCCCGCCCTTCTCAGTTACGTAGCCGTTATGTCGGTTACACCCGGCCCCAACAATTTGCTGTTAGCAACCTCTGGCGTGAACTTTGGCTTCAAACGTACCCTACCTATGAGCTTGGGTATTAGTTTGGGTGCTGGTTTTCAGTGCTTCATCACCATGCAAGCCTTAGGCGCGATGGTGTCATGGTTAGGACAAATGCGGTTGTTCTTAGCCCTAGCCGGCTGTATGTACTTGCTGTGGTTATCGTGGAAGATTTTGCAATCCAGCGCTCCCGAAGCCAAAAAAGATGCTCGTCCTTTTGGTTTCCTGCAAATGGCTGCCTTTCAATGGATTAATCCAAAGGCCTGGATTATGGCCATTAATACAGCGCTCTTGTTTGGGACGGTAGACAGCGATCAAGCCCTCAGCCACAACTTACAAGTGTCTTTGCTCTACATCGTCACAAACTTTCCCTGCATTTTGCTATGGGCCTTATTGGGGGATAGATTGCGTCAGCTTCTACAAAGCCCAAACTATCTTCGCGTGTTTAACACCGCAATGGCATTGATCATGGGGGTAACGGCTTTATGGTTAGCTGGCGAAGAACTCTATATTGCGTACTATGCGGTTGAACTGTAATTCATTATAAAAATCCATGCATCACACAAAATGGTTCACTAAATGAACATTGCATGGAATAAACCTCTTTATTACAACAACTACCACTCTTTCTTTCTATACAGCCATCCCCCTGCTAGGTAGAAAACACACTCTGTCATAAGATGATTAAGATTGTTTTCTTTCCTAGCTGGCTGTATCTGCATGAACTCCCCTCTTCCATTTAAACGTCATATCGCCATTCCTATATTGCTAGGATTAGGCACAGGCTTTGCCACCAATCACGTTTCTGCACGCATTGCCTTTGATCATGGTGCCGGCTTATTAACCGCCATTTTGTTCCGCTCAGGCACCAGTTTGGTGTGCCTTACCTTATTGCTGGTATGGCAACGCCATTCATTACGCTTTGAACGAAAACTCTGGCCTTGGCAATTAACACTGGGGCTGTTGGTCGCACTACAAAGTTTCTGTATTTTCTCGGCCGTTGCTCGCATACCCGTAGGCATAGCCTTATTGGTGGCGAACACCTTCCCTATTCTCTTAGCATTATTGAATTGGGCTGTCAGCGGAAAGCGCCCCACTAAGGCCTCGGCCATTATTATGGGGATGATTCTATTTGGGCTGATTTGGGTATTAGATGCACCCATGTGGTTCCAAAACAGCGAACAACTTACCAGCACCTGGTTTTTAGGATTGCTTTTTGCTTTTGGGGCCGCAACCTGCTTTGCCTTTATCTTGTGGATCAGCGAAAACCGCCTCGCCAATCTATATGGCCCCGTGCGCAGTTTTTATACCATTGGTATCGTGTTCTTTAGCATGCTAGGACTAAGCTTTACCGGCGCTCTAGAAGGCGGCACAGCTGTGCCTGTTGATGCAACAGGCTGGCTTGCCTTAATCGCTGTGGGCTTTTTCTACAGTTGTGCGTTTATCGGTTTGTTCGTACTAACACCACGACTCAACCTAAGTCAAAATGCCCCAGCTTTAAACATTGAACCGGTAGCCTCGTTGATTCTGGCGTGGATACTGTTAGAGCAAAGTCTGAATGGCAGACAAATCTTTGGTAGTGCTATGGTGGTGACAGGCATTATTGCACTGGCATTGGTACATAGAAGTAAGCGCTCTTAACAACTAGGCATATGAAGCCCATTCGCTAACGCAAAACACTAGGTGAGTGGGCTTACAGCCTATCAAAATACTGACTACTTAATAGGCTATGCATACGGTCAAACGTCGCTGACTCTGGCGCTCGCTCTATTGCCCGGCTCTTTAAGTGCCAACGACATCACCGCATGCATGGAGAAAGGCCCCATGAAGTTTGAGCACACATCGTAGCCTTCATCGCCGGGCAAGTGCTCCGCGATGACAACCCCACACTCAATAGGCGTACAGGAGTTTCTCGGGTACTCAATGTCTAGCGATAAGCTGTGATCGCTCTCTTCAAACCTAGCTTGAGGGTTGCCATACACAAACGAGCGATCATGCAATACATTGCTTTCAACAGCCTCGTGCAAAATAGCAGCATCCGTAGAGATAGCAGTATCAATGCTACTTACCGCGGGCAACGACTCAAACTCTATGGCCAATACCCACATTTCCATAGGCACTTTCACACCGTTAATAAACGGCTTTGACCATGCACGCACATCTGCTGAAGTCAGCACCCCGCGTACACCAGGCATTTTTTCTGCACGCGGCACATCCATAGATACAATCCGTGCATGTGCATAGCTTGAGCGATAAACTGCCGCATGCACTGTCTCCGAAATACCCTGCTCAGAGCCAACTCAACTTGCTGTAGTCGTTCTCGTTGTTGTCTGGCTCGGTATTGCTCTTACCTGTACTCACTATATGCTTTATTTTTATGAGTTAAATAAGAGTGCAAACATCTGGAAACAGTATAGGAATGAGAGGCCCTATCCCTTTTACCTAACAGTCGGCCCAATTACCTTTGAGTCTGATTATTCATCTCTAGCTCGCCTTACTCACTGCTATGCAGGCATAATCATTCACATCAATACCAAAAGTGATACATGGACGAGCACAGCTCTGCCCTAATACAATCATCGGTTATTTATAAAAATGATAAATGAGCGTTAACTACGCCTTAGTGAGACGAGAGTTTTATGGAAAATTTGGATGTTCTAGTACTACGTAAACTCAGTGTTTGGCGTAATGAAGGCAAAAAAGCCATCTTAGCCACAGTCACGCGCACCTGGGGATCCTCTCCTAGACCTCTAGGTTCTATCATGGCCTTGTGTGAAGACGGCTCTGTAGTTGGTTCTGTATCCGGAGGGTGCATAGAGGACGACCTTATCCGGCAATACACCATAGGAAATGAAAGGATAGCTTTACAAGAAGCAGCTATGGCTAAGCTTGTCACCTATGGATTAAGCGCTGAAGAGGCATTTAGATTTGGCTTACCTTGTGGTGGCACACTAGAAATTTTGTTGGAGTTCAATCCCGATACTGCTGCATTACAGCAATTGGTAGAGTCATTAGATCAAGGCCTGCTTATGCAGCGCTCAGTCAGTCTGGAAGATGGCTCTATAGCTCAACATCCCATAGCGAGCCCTTCGCCACTTAGTATCGACAAAAATAGCCTAAGTACCTCTTTTGGCCCTGAATATAGAATGCTACTTATTGGTGCAGGCCAACTCACAGAGTATGTGGCCACCATGGCTTTATTCAGCGGTTTTAGCGTCACCATTTGCGACCCACGTATAGAGTATCGTAATAGTGTTTCTATAGAAGGCGTAACAATAGTGTCTGATATGCCTGATGACGTGGTCACAGCATTCAACGCCGACAGCCGTAGCTGCATCATAGCCCTAACCCACGACCCTAAATTAGATGACCTAGCTCTAATGGAAGCCTTACACACTAAAGCCTTCTATGTAGGAGCCATAGGCTCACGGCGTAATAATCAAGATCGCCGAGAAAGACTGATGCAACATTTTGATCTGAGTGCCGAACAACTTAATAAGTTACGCGGTCCTATAGGCATCTATATAGGCAGTAAAACCCCTGCAGAAATCGCAATCAGCCTGATGGCTGAAGTCATTGCGATCAAAAACGGCTTGGTCGTACCCAATAATATGCAGGTGGCCTATGCTAAAGAGAAGCTGGCTCAACAGGCAGCGTAGTAATAGAGGATAGTAATTAGCGGAACTCTAGCTCCCTGCAGGGAGCGAATCTCTCGTCTTTTCTTAGGTTTTTTACCGGTATTCTTAGTGCTGAATTGGTCAGCAGCAGCTTTATAGAGATTCTGAATAGCGCTTAATTGGGTCTTTGCAGAGGGGTTTTACGGTTTGTCCAGACGTAAAAAAGCCCCGCATCGGTTGGATGCGGGGCTTTTGGTGTAAGAGCCTGACGATGACCTACTTTCACACACGAATATGCACTATCATCGGCGCAAAGGCGTTTCACGGTCCTGTTCGGAATGGAAAAGGGGTGGTTCCACCTTGCTATGGTCGTCAAGCGTAACTGGCTTACTCACATGCTTCACACGAAGCATGTCAACTAAATCTGGAATTAGCACAACTACATCAACAGTATGATGCAGTGTTTCATGTTTGGGATTGCGTTATTGTACTGCTAAATTTGTTTGAACGACACTTAAAACTTATAACCTTAAGAGTTATAGGATCAAGCCGCACGGGCAATTAGTACTGGTTAGCTACGTGCATTACTGCACTTCCACACCCAGCCTATCAACGTCCTGGTCTAGAACGACCCTTTAGGGGAATCAAGTTCCCGGGATACCTAATCTTCAGACGAGTTTCCCGCTTAGATGCCTTCAGCGGTTATCTCTTCCGTACTTAGCTACTCGGCAATGCCATTGGCATGACAACCGATACACCAGCGGTACGTCCACTCCGGTCCTCTCGTACTAGGAGCAGGCTCCGTCAAGTATCCAACGCCCACGGCAGATAGGGACCAAACTGTCTCACGACGTTTTAAACCCAACTCACGTACCTCTTTAAATGGCGAACAGCCATACCCTTGGGACCGGCTACAGCCCCAGGATGAGATGAGTCGACATCGAGGTGCCAAACACCGCCGTCGATATGAACTCTTGGGCGGTATCAGCCTGTTATCCCCAGAGTACCTTTTATCCGTTGAGCGATGGCCCTTCCATACAGAACCACCGGATCACTATGTCCTACTTTCGTACCTGTTCGACTTGTCAGTCTCACAGTCAAGCACGCTTATGCCATTGCACTATCAAGACGATTTCCGACCGTCTCTAGCGTACCTTCGAACTCCTCCGTTACACTTTAGGAGGAGACCGCCCCAGTCAAACTGCCCACCATGCACGGTCCCCGATCCCGATAAGGGACCTAGGTTAGAACCATAAACAGACCAGGGTGGTATTTCAAGGTTGACTCCACGCGAACTAGCGTCCACGCTTCAACGTCTCCCACCTATCCTACACAGGCCGGTTCACAATCCAATGCAAAGCTACAGTAAAGGTTCATGGGGTCTTTCCGTCTAGCCGCGGGTAGATTGCATCATCACAACCACTTCAACTTCGCTGAGTCTCAGGAGGAGACAGTGTGGCCATCGTTACGCCATTCGTGCAGGTCGGAACTTACCCGACAAGGAATTTCGCTACCTTAGGACCGTTATAGTTACGGCCGCCGTTTACCGGGGCTTCGATCAAGAGCTTGCACCCCATCACTTAACCTTCCGGCACCGGGCAGGCGTCACACCCTATACGTCCACTTTCGTGTTTGCAGAGTGCTGTGTTTTTAATAAACAGTCGCAGCCACCGATTCACTGCGGCCCTTTCATGCTTTGCGCGCAGGCGCATCACACTACCGGGGCATACCTTCTCCCGAAGTTACGGTATTAATTTGCCGAGTTCCTTCTCCTGAGTTCTCTCAAGCGCCTTGGAATATTCATCCCGTCCACCTGTGTCGGTTTGCGGTACGGTCTTGTAAAGCTGAAGCTTAGAGGCTTTTCTTGGGACCACTTCCAATCAGTTTAGAGCCGTAGCTCTATCCAGTGACATCCTTGAATTCCGCGCCCGGATTTGCCTAAGCGCCTTCTTCGATGCCCCAACGGAGATATCCAACACTCCGATGACCTTCTGCAATCCGTCCCCCCATCGCACTTTACAACGGTGCGGGAATATTAACCCGCTTCCCATCAGCTACGCATCTCTGCCTCACCTTAGGGGCCGACTCACCCTGCGCCGATGAACGTTGCGCAGGAAACCTTGGACTTACGGCGAGGGGGCTTTTCACCCCCTTTATCGCTACTCATGTCAGCATTCTCACTTCTGATACCTCCAGCATTCCTTACGGAACACCTTCGCAGGCCTACAGAACGCTCTCCTACCACGCACAGTAAACTGTGCATCCGCAGCTTCGGTAACTGGCTTAGCCCCGTTACATCTTCCGCGCAGGACGACTCGATCAGTGAGCTATTACGCTTTCTTTAAAGGGTGGCTGCTTCTAAGCCAACCTCCTGACTGTCTATGCCTTCCCACTTCGTTTCCCACTTAGCCCGTTTTAGGGACCTTAGCTGGCGGTCTGGGTTGTTTCCCTCTTGAGTCCGGACGTTAGCACCCGGTGCTCTGTCTCCCGTACTGTACTTGTTGGTATTCGGAGTTTGCCATGGTTTGGTAAGTCGCTATGACCCCCTAGCCAAAACAGTGCTCTACCCCCAACAGTAATATACGAGGCACTACCTAAATAGTTTTCGGAGAGAACCAGCTATCTCCAGGCTTGTTTAGCCTTTCACTCCAATCCACAGTTCATCCCCTAATTTTTCAACATTAGTGGGTTCGGTCCTCCAGCACGTGTTACCGTGCCTTCAACCTGACCATGGATAGATCGCCTGGTTTCGGGTCTACACCCAGCGACTGAATCGCCCTATTCGGACTCGCTTTCGCTACGCCTCCCCTATTCGGTTAAGCTTGCCACTGAATGTAAGTCGCTGACCCATTATACAAAAGGTACGCAGTCACACCACAAGGGTGCTCCTACTGTTTGTATGCATGCGGTTTCAGGATCTATTTCACTCCCCTTCCGGGGTTCTTTTCGCCTTTCCCTCACGGTACTGGTTCACTATCGGTCGATCACGAGTATTTAGCCTTGGAGGATGGTCCCCCCATATTCAGACAGGATTTCACGTGTCCCGCCCTACTTATCTAACGCCTAGTACCACCGATTTGATTTCGCTTACGGGACTATCACCCACTACGGTAAAACTTTCCATTTTTTTCAGCTATCAAATCGACTATCACGTTAAGGCTGGTCCGGTTTCGCTCGCCACTACTTCCGGAATCTCGGTTGATTTCTTTTCCTCAGGTTACTTAGATGGTTCAGTTCACCTGGTTCGCTTCGCTACACCTATGTATTCAGTGTAGGATACAGTATCGCTACTGTGGGTTTCCCCATTCGGACATCTACGGATCAAAGCTTGTTTGTCAGCTCCCCGTAGCTTTTCGCAGACTACCACGTCCTTCATCGCCTGTGATCGCCAAGGCATCCGCCGCATGCACTTATTCGCTTGATCCTATAACACTTAAGGCTACAGGATTATGAGTTTTAGCAATTGTGCCGTTCATCAAGTTTGCTTGGATTCGATTTTACTCGAATTCAAAAAAGAACTTTGTTTGAACAAAATTGTTGATTTGCAATCACAACCCGTCTATTCATACAGCCAACAATTAAGTTGGTGTATACATGAATACACTTCGTTGTGCTTTTTCCAGATTGTTAAAGAACATAACCAGCGATGAGCTTTATCAGCCCAACGAGTAACACTGTCATCAACAATGCTATTCGTTAAACTGTCAGTACCCAAGCAACTCGACATTTCAAGCTGCACTTCACTGCATTTCATGACCAAACTTCAATCACCACCGTAAAAATCTTGGTGGAGGATGACGGGATCGAACCGACGACCCCCTGCTTGCAAAGCAGGTGCTCTCCCAGCTGAGCTAATCCCCCGTGGTATTCGTGGTGGGTCAAGTTGGAATCGAACCAACGACCCCCGCCTTATCAAGACGGTGCTCTAACCGACTGAGCTACTGACCCAATTCGTTACTGCTTCGTTGGTGACTACCTTGGTCATGAACTTTCTAACAGCCAATAAGTGTGGACGCTTTCGCTTTGTGAACCTTCGCTCTTAAAGGAGGTGATCCAGCCGCACCTTCCGATACGGCTACCTTGTTACGACTTCACCCCAGTCATGAATCCCACCGTGGTAAGCGTCCTCCTTACGGTTAGACTACCTACTTCTGGTGAAACCCACTTCCATGGTGTGACGGGCGGTGTGTACAAGACCCGGGAACGTATTCACCGCGGCATTCTGATCCGCGATTACTAGCGATTCCGACTTCACGCAGTCGAGTTGCAGACTGCGATCCGGACTACGATCGGGTTTATGAGATTAGCTCCCCCTCGCGGGTTGGCGACCCTCTGTCCCGACCATTGTATGACGTGTGAAGCCCTACGCATAAGGGCCATGAGGACTTGACGTCATCCCCACCTTCCTCCGGTTTGTCACCGGCAGTCTCATTAGAGTGCTCTTTCGTAGCAACTAATGACAAGGGTTGCGCTCGTTGCGGGACTTAACCCAACATCTCACGACACGAGCTGACGACAGCCATGCAGCACCTGTGTTCCAGTTCCCTTGCGGGCACTCCTAAATCTCTTCAGGATTCTAGACATGTCAAGCGTAGGTAAGGTTTTTCGCGTTGCATCGAATTAATCCACATCATCCACCGCTTGTGCGGGTCCCCGTCAATTCCTTTGAGTTTTAATCTTGCGACCGTACTCCCCAGGCGGTCAACTTCACGCGTTAGCTGCGCTACTAAGGCCTAACGGCCCCAACAGCTAGTTGACATCGTTTAGGGCGTGGACTACCAGGGTATCTAATCCTGTTTGCTCCCCACGCTTTCGTACCTGAGCGTCAGTATTATCCCAGGGGGCTGCCTTCGCCATCGGTATTCCTCCACATCTCTACGCATTTCACTGCTACACGTGGAATTCTACCCCCCTCTGACATACTCTAGCCAGGTAGTTAAAAATGCAGTTCCAAGGTTGAGCCCTGGGATTTCACATCTTTCTTTCCTAGCCGCCTGCGTACCCTTTACGCCCAGTAATTCCGATTAACGCTTGCACCCTACGTATTACCGCGGCTGCTGGCACGTAGTTAGCCGGTGCTTATTCTACAGGTACCGTCATCTTCAGAGGTTATTAACCCCTGCTATTTCTTCCCTGTCAAAAGTGCTTTACAACCCGAAGGCCTTCATCACACACGCGGGATGGCTGGATCAGGGTTTCCCCCATTGTCCAAAATTCCCCACTGCTGCCTCCCGTAGGAGTCTGGGCCGTGTCTCAGTCCCAGTGTGGCTGGTCGTCCTCTCAAACCAGCTACGGATCGTCGCCTTGGTAGGCCTTTACCCCACCAACTAGCTAATCCGATATCGGCCGCTCCAATAGTGAGAGGTCTTGCGATCCCCCCCTTTCCCCCGTAGGGCGTATGCGGTATTAGCCACTCTTTCGAGTAGTTATCCCCCGCTACTGGGCACGTTCCGATACATTACTCACCCGTCCGCCACTCGCCACCAAGAGAGCAAGCTCTCTCGTGCTGCCGTTCGACTTGCATGTGTAAAGCATCCCGCTAGCGTTCAATCTGAGCCAGGATCAAACTCTTCAGTTTAATCTCTGTATATTTGCCTTAAGTAACCGAAGCTACCTAAGACGGAGTAATTCGTACTCAAAGAAATTTAGAGTTGTTTGCACAAGGCAAAAACCTAATTTTCTTTATGTGAGCACTTGTCAATTTAGTTGGCGAACCTTCGTGAGAAGGTTGGTCCACTCATTCCAAGCGCCCACACTTATCGGCTGTTAAATTTTTAAAGAACACTTGCTACCGAAGTAGCTAGTCGCTGCCGTTGCAGCTAAACCAGAGAAGTGAAATTATGAAGTATTTTGTTTTTGGTGTCAAGCGTTTTTTTCAAAACATTTAAAACCGAAACCACCTCAAAACCCACTCACAAAAATTAACTCTCAAACCTGAAAACTAAGTTTTGTGCTCTTCAGCAAAGAAAGAAACTTTAACATGGTTTTTTAAAACTTGTCAAGATTTATTTTCTTGCCGTTTCACCCTTTCGGATGAATCGCAACCTCCCGCAGAAGACCGCTGCCTTGTAAAGCAAACTGCTTTTCAAACAAGGGAGTGAACTATAGTCCTTTTCCCTGATGCCTGTCAAACGTTTGTTTTACTTGGCTTTCGTTGTTTGATCGTGGGATCCACCTAGGGAAAACCCGTATGTCTTGCAACGAAGAAACGAAACTATAGCACCATCAATCACAGCCACACAAGCTATTTATGACAAACAAATGAAGATTTTATGAAGATATTTTCAAATACCCATCAATTCAATGACTTACGGTTTGAAATATTTTCTAAGTGCTAGAAGAAAACTCCAAGAGGCTGCTCTGAGCCCACTTCCGCCCCCAACCAACCAACCAACCAACTAACTAACTAACTAACTAACTAACTAACTAACTAACGGACAATGCTAGCTTGTGCATCCCGCACCACTATCTCTTCGTTTGGCAACCATCGAACAGCAAACCTTCCCTCTATATGGAGCTAGATCTGCACGTTTCTAATCATGACCACCCATATCAATGACCAGATCATAGAACGCCTCCTCTCTGATATATCTGTAGCGTCTTTGGTAGAGGCATAGCTGGCACACCATCACCACGCTATGAAGATAAAGGCTCCAGTCCCACCATGAGATGCAATACGCTCATTCTTACCTATATAGAAGTATGGCTATAGCTCAGCCGACCTCCACTGCACTACTAACCAGCTTCACTCCCTATAGTAAGAACATACCGTGTATGACTAAGGCACTTTACCTGACAACCCTTGGCTATTCCTTATTAAACAGCGACACCTAAATAGCCAGACTCTGCAATCAGACGATCTAGACATAGCCCTTTTCTTGCTAGCTAAATCTCTCTTATATATAGAACCCACTTCGCTCCTCTGCCGCTAAGTTCAAAAATGGCTGTAGTAATAGTTCTGCAGGAAGGCTGAGTCATCTTTTTATCTGCTCTACATTCATCACTAAGTAAGCCCGCTAGCCAACAACAGCGCGCACCCTACGCACACTATATAAGACATACCCACACCTAGGCACAAACAGCGTAGGTAGGCTAACCATGTCACGAAATTTTCGCTGGTAAACCTCAAGCAACAATACTTTCTGAGGCAAAGGACTGCCTATAAAAGGCTAATCGATTCAGCTATCTTCTATCTAGCATGGATTCGCTTATCCTCACATGTGCAACTCTCTATATAAGAGAACCCACAGCCCCCATCTAGATAACAAAATACACAGGCTCACCTCCGTCAATGCTGTCTCTGAGGATTTTTCTGAAGTATTTCTACGGATTCAAGAGGCTCTTACTGTTCTTACTATATAGAATAGAGCACTAGCACCTTCCTAAACTTCGCCCTACACTGGGTTGATTGCAACTTTGTCACTACCAACATGCCTGAAGACATTCTGATCAACATTACCCCCTTTGAAACTCGTGCGGTCGTCGTAGAGCAAGGGGCCGTGCAAGAACTGCACATAGAACGCAGCATTCAACGTGGCTTCGTAGGCAATATTTATCTTGGCAAGGTGGCTCGTGTGCTACCTGGTATGCAAAGTGCATTTATAGATATAGGGCAAGAACGCGCGGCATTCGTGCATATTTCAGATTTACGCCAGAACCGCACTGAGCGCTTAAACGGCAGCAACCCTACTCCCATAGAGAAACTGCTATTTGAAGGCCAGTCGTTAATTGTTCAGGTAACCAAAGATCCACTGGGCACAAAAGGGGCTAGAGTTTCTACACAGGTCAGTATTGCTGGCCGCATGTTGGTCTATTTGCCTTTTGATCCGCACATTGGTGTGTCACAGCGCATAGAAGACGAAGCACTGCGTATTTCGCTTAGAGAAAAAATTGAAGCGCTAAGTAGCCCTGACGAAAAAGGCGGATTCATCGTACGTACTCAAGCTGAACAAGCCAGCGACGATGAATTACGTGCGGACTGCGAGTATTTGCGCAAACTGTGGAGTATTATCCAGCAACGTTTACGCACCCAACCTTGCCCCTCTACACTGTACACCGATTTAGATCTGACCCAACGCGTGCTGCGTGATATGGTCACGCCAGAAACTCATAACATTATTGTGGATTCACGCACCGTCACCCAACAAATGAAAGAGTGGGCTGAGGTTTATACGCCTTCGGTACTGGACAGAATTCAACTCTATACCGGTACCCGCCCCCTTTTCGATACTGTACACGTTGACGAAGAGATTTCGCGTGCTCTATCTAGACGGGTAGATTTGAAATCAGGCGGCTATTTAATTATTGACCAAACAGAAGCCCTAACCACGGTAGACGTAAACACTGGTGGCTACGTGGGTGGTCGCAATTTTGGCGATACGATTTTTAAAACCAACTTGGAAGCTGCAGGCACGATTGCACGTCAACTGCGATTGAGGAACTTAGGCGGCATTATTGTGTTGGACTTCATCGATATGGATAACGATGAGCACCGCCAAAGCGTATTAAATGAACTACAAACAGCGCTAAGCAAAGACCGCACTCGTATCACCGTCAGCAATTTCAGCCAGCTAGGCCTGGTTGAAATGACACGCAAACGCACTAGAGAGTCACTGAACAACTTACTATGCGAACCCTGCCCTACTTGCCAATCACGCGGTAGCGTAAAAACTTCGCGTACCATTTGTTATGACATTTTGCGTGAAGTACTTCGTGAGGCCAGACAGTTCAACCCCAAAGAGTTTAGGATTCTGGCCTCACAAGAGGTAGTGGATTTATTTCTAGAGGAAGAAAGTGAGCACTTAGCTCAAACTGGCGACTTCATCGGTAAACCTATTTCACTGGAAGTAGATCCCCAGCATGCTCAAGAACAGTACGACATCATACTGTTCTAATCGCACAACTTAACCTTCTGTACCCAAGCACACTTTAGGGTCTTGCAAGATACGCAAGGCCCTTGTTGCCTCTTTGCCCGACATTGGGAAATAACTGTAAACCGTGGCTTCTACGTAGCCAGTTCCGTACGACGTCAAATCAAACAAAATACTTTCTTTGGTTTCTATGCCTGGTTTAGGTTTATAGACAACAGTAGCGTAATGGATTTGATAGGGATCCAACGACCACTCAAACTCTGAACCGCAAAGACGTTGGTTTGCAAATAGATTTTGCTGAATTTCAGCCAGAGTACTGTAGAAGCGATATGTATCTCGCTGATATTGCTCTTGGCGCAATGTAGACTGATCTTGATTTGCTGGTGCAGTTGCCACACAACCAGCCAAACCCACAGCGGCCAACGCCACGATTTTCCCCAACACTTTCATACCTGCTTTCCTTTCTAGAAGTTCTCTGCGGTTTATTTGGTCTTACTAGAGCTGCTGCTCACCGTCTGTTTTCTCGGTGAACTCCATGTTATAGAGCGATGCATACATACCGCCTAAATCTAGTAGCTCTTGGTGTGTACCTTGCTCTGCAATTTGGCCTTTTTCCAGTACCAAAATTGAGTTGGCATTTTGGATGGTTGTGAGCCTGTGAGCAATCACCAAGGTAGTACGGTTTTCCATCAGTCTATCTAGTGCATTCTGAATCTGCCATTCAGACTCATTATCCAAAGCAGAGGTTGCCTCATCCAAAATCAAAATAGGACTATCTTTAATCAATGCCCTAGCAATCGCCAAGCGTTGACGCTGACCACCCGACAACATATTGGCTTTCTCACCAACTGGTGCATCTAGGCCTTCAGGTAAGGAGCGGACAAAATCGGCCAAGCTAGCAGCTTCCAAAGCTGCCCACACCTCTTTATCGGTTTTCCCTGAGTAGCCACCATAGGCAACATTGTCACGGATACTTCCCTCGAACAACACTACATCTTGGCTGACCATAGAAATCTGAGCCCGCAATGCGCGCAAATCTATATCTTGAATATCAATACCATCAATCAATACTTGACCACTGTCTGGCACGATAAAACGCGGTAGCATATTCGCCAAGGTGGTTTTACCACTACCAGAGCGCCCTACTAATGCAATAGTTTGACCCGATTTAGCACTAAAGCTTAGGTTATTCACCACAGGGTTATCTGAACCATCAAAAGCATGCGTCACCTGACGATATTCCACATTGCCTTTCACGGGGGTAGGCAGTGCTGTTTTAGCGCCTTCTGGTTCAACTTCTGCATCAATCAGCGAGAACACGCTTTCAGCAGCCACCAACATACGCTGTGTAGTTCCAGCCATGCCGGTGATACGACGAATAGGGTCAAACAGCTGAGCCAACGCACCCAAAAAGGCCGCAAAGCTACCCACCGTTAAACCGTCTACAGACGACTGGTACAACGCCATCGCAACCACACCAGCAACGGCCAATGAGATAAAGAATTGAGTAATAGGTGACAGCGCTGAGTTAGCGGTAGCGGCGCGCATTGCAAACCTACGCAGTCTACCGTTGACGTACACAAAACGCTCAGTTTCGTGCTCATAGCCATTAAACAGCTTAACAACGCGCTCGCCTTCAATCGTTTCGCTTACCACTCGCACCATCTCGGCGTTCATGTTGATGGTGTCACGGTTGATTTTCTTCAAGCGCAACGCCACGATACGAGCCGTAATAAACGAGATGGGCAGCATAATGAACACAATGAGAGTAAGCTGCCATGACATATAGAACAGCACAGCGATCAACGCCATGATCGCAATACTTTCACGCACCAAAACGGTGATAACCTCAGTCGCCACTGTGGCCATCGTATTGGCATCAATGGTGAAGCGGTTTAATAGCCTACCTGTATCGCCACGCTTAAAGTACGAGTCAGGCAAAGTTAGTAATTTGGAAAACATATCCGCACGCATGGTGCGCAGCATATTATTGGCAATCAGAGCCAATAAGTAATCACTACCAAATGAGGCTACACCACGTACAAGCATCAGTATCACAATGACCAGCGGTATGCTCCACACATAGTGTGGTTTAACGCCGGAGAAACCTTCATCCAGCAACGGCTCCATAATCAGAGCCAGCACAGGTTTAGTAGCGGCAACAATTACCACCAAGATCAGTGCTACAACGGTGAGTTTCCAGTACGGGGCTACGCGTCTATAAATACGCGGCCAAACGTCGGCATCAAATAACTGCTTTTTAAGATCCGATGATAGTTTTTGTGTCTTCAACTGTGGCTCACTTTATACTAAGAGTCTGCGTGCATTTTAACGCTGATATGCACCCAGTACTCAACCCATGACTTGATGCTGTTTGTATGCCTGTTTCCACCACCACTGAATCCCCTGTCATTTACCTACGGATGCCCAATTGGGTGGGTGATTGCCTCATGTGCTTACCCATACTGCATGCACTGCTGCAACAGCGTGCACGAATTGTAGTGTGTGCTCGCCCATGGGCTAAGAATTTATTGTCTGCCTATGTCCCACAACTGGAAGGCATAGTGCTTATGGAAGGCAAAACCGTTGCTGATGCTACTCGGGTACGCCAATTCCGTCAGCAACACGGCCACTCTACAGCATACGGCATCATTCTACCTGACTCACTATCCAGCGCTTTGGTATTCAAACTAGCTGGGCTACGTAGTGCAGGCTACCGCGACGAAGGCCGCGCTATCTTACTGAAATGGCCTGAAAAAAAACCAGAAACGCCTATGCATGCTGTAGAGTTTTGGTATTATTTGGCGCGTCGCGCCTGCCAACACTGGCAGATTTCCCTACCTGAACAGCCGTCTACAACACTGGCTTTGCAACTGCGTCCTGAAGCCGAAGTCCTGTGTTTAAAAACGATGCAAAAAGCAGGACTTGAGTCTGGGCGCTTTGTTTTGCTCGCCCCTACAGCCAAGGGCATACATAAAGGCCAAATTAAAACCTGGGCCTCCTATGAGCAGTTGTATGCCGCGCTAGAACCTGTGGGATTACCTATTGTCATGTGCCCACCAGCGAATGAGGTGGACGCCGCACATCAACAAGCCCCTACCATTCCCATCCTGCCTGCTTTACCATTAGATAGTTTTGCAGCACTGTGCCAACATGCCGCCCTTGTGGTGTGTAATGACTCTGGCGTCTCCCACTTAGCAGCAGCAGTGGGCGCCCAACAGCTCAGTCTCTTTGGTGTGACATCTCCTTCTCGCACGGGCCCATGGTCTCCCGTTGCCCATAGCTTGGGTGAACAAGGCAAGTGGCCTACTTTGGAAGAGGTAGTGCAAGCAAGCCAAGCATTGTTAAACGCACACGAGAAAGTCGTAGTATGAACCTGACCTCCTGGCTCCCCCAACTCGTTATCCCTATAAACCTAGCCGGCGCACTCGTTGTCCTAGCGCTGTTGTTTTTCTTGATTCGATGGCGAAAACTTGCCGCCCTGTTAACACTGACAGCAGTAGCGTGGGTAGTAGGTTGGTCATTGCCTGGCGTGACCTTATGGGCGGGCGGTTACTTAGAGCAACGTTACCCCCATCAAGCCTTAGAAAAAATCCCTGATGCACAAGCCATTATTGTGTTGGGCGGGCATACTGCCAATAACCGCAAGAACTGGTTTGAAGAGCTAGATACCAACAATACGCTATCCCGCGTGGATTATGCAGCTGCACTCTATGCCGCAGGCAAAGCTCCCCAAATCATTGTGTCTGGCGCAGCCTTTGATGGAGGTATGAGCGAAGCACAAATGATGGCACGTTCGTTGGAACAATTACACGTACCTAGCAATAAAATCCTGCTAGAGCGTGAAAGCCAAAACACTCGTGAAAATGCCCTTTTTAGCATTAACAAGCTACGCACCAACGGCATTACCAAAGTCTTGCTAGTGACCTCCTCTCTACATATGCCACGCTCAATGGCAACGTTTGAGAACCGTGGCATAGAGGTAATTCCTGCCCCTGTAGCACCGCAAATTCTATTGCCCGAACACAGTGATGTGGACCTTTGGATACCTTCTTGGCGCACATTACACGCCAGTCGCTCTATCATCAAAGAATATGTGGGCCTGATCGTTTATTGGGCTAGGGGCTGGATTTAATGCAATGCAGACCGGAGTGTGGGGCATGTTGCACCGCCCCCTCTATAAGCAGCCCTATACCGGGCATGCCGCACGGAAAACCTGCTGGCACACCCTGTATACAATTAGATGAGCAATTACGCTGCAAGATTTTTGGTCTGCCGGAGAGACCTAGTTGCTGTGCTGGCTTGCAGCCCTCTGAAGAGATGTGTGGCAACTCAAGAGAAGAAGCGCTCATTTGGCTAGGTACCTTAGAGCGCCTGACGCTCCCCTCTTGAACTTTCTAGGTCAGTAGGTTTACCTGCTTTTCAATTTTCTACTGAGTAATTTCCATTTATTGAACACTGGTGCAATCAGCGGATGGTGGCTGGCACGTATGCGCTTTGCCAATGTTTTGGCCGGACGGTTGCGTACCGCAAACCTGTGGATGCGAGCACGGTCTGTGTCTGAGGTGTTTCTACCGAATGCCATGGTCGTGTACAGATGACTAAAGCCATTTTTCTGAGCAATGGCAATGTAGTCTTCATCAAAGTAACCCTGCGGCCAGCACAAGTGTTGAGAAACTTCCCCTAGCTCTTTTTGCAAGCACAAACGGGATTGTTCCAGCTCCCACTGCATACGATCATTTTTGGCTTCTGCAGGCATTAAGTCCCAACGTGTGTGCGTATGGGTGTGGCTATGAAACTCAATCAGGCCACTTTCGCGCATTGCTTCTACTTCGCTCCAGCGAGCAATCACCTCGTCACTACGCCCTGCATCAATCAGCTCTTCGCACTCTCGGTGCTCAGGACAGTTTGGCACATTGTCTTGCCCCGTAATGGGACGTACTGGACCATGATGCAACCACGAAGTCACCAAAAATATGGTTGCCTTAAATTGATATTTCTGCAGCAGCGGAAATGCATACACCCAGTTATCCAAGTAGCCGTCATCAAAGGTAATCAGTACCGCTTTACCTTGGTCCTTGCCATCCAGATGCTGAGCAAACTCATCCAGAGTCAGTGACTTATAGCCCTCTTTTTTCAACCAACGCAGTTGGTCTTCGAAGTTTTCCGGCGTGCAGCCTATCATGCCACCGCCGGGACGTACGTGGTGGTACATCAACACAGGTACTGAAGACTTAAACATGATGTAGTTGCTCCAACCAACGGTAATAGCTGCGCTCTGTTTGTTCGCACAATGCTTTTAAGGTGAATCGATTTTCTACAATACCGTACTGATAGCCGATTTCACCCATTTCATGACGTAGCTCTGGGTTATCCAATAACTGCCCAATGGCTTTTGTTAGCGCAGGCGTATCGCCAAAGGGCACTACAAAACCACTTTTACCAGGCACCATCATTTCGGACACTCCCCCCACATCTGTACCCACTACTGGCACACGCGCAGCAGCAGCCTCAGCAAACACAGCGCCAGCAGACTCCGTATGCGTTGCCAAAGCGAATACATCAAAATCACCAATCAGCTCAGGAACATCATCACGCGTCCCCATAAAATGCACTTTCTGACTCACACCAGACTGTTTAGCTTGTTCTTGCAAGCGCTGCATCTCGCCACCATCACCCACAATGACCAAGTGCACCTTACTGTTAACTCTCATCAAAGGCACCATCGCCTCGATCAACGTATCCATCCCTTTGGGCCTACGCAACACGGCAATACTGCCCACGATTAAATCGTCAGGCTGCAGCCCTAATTCCGCGCGTAGTTTTTGTGGTGGCAATGGATCTGGTAGATTCACCGCAGGTGGTGCAATATCTACGTGATCCGGATCTATACCTCTATCGGTAATCTGCTTGCGCACAAACTCACTGACGGTAATTAACCGGTGCGGAATCCATTTGTACGTCAGCAACGACCCTATAGGTCTGGCCAGATGTCGACTACGTACAACCAACGGCACTCCAGCCAATCTAGCTGGAATACCCACTTGCACGCTATCAATACGACTCGCCGTATTCACCACATCGTAGCGATGTGTTTTAAAGAACTTACGCAGACGAAACAAATTACGCCAGAAATCCATACCTTTTTTCATTCTGACCGTATGCACCACAAACCCATCTTTCTCTAACAACTGGCGCAATTGAGCCTGTGGTTGACACAGCATTTCCACCTTATGGCCTTTTGCCCTGAGCTCTAGCATCAAGCGGTGCACATAGCGCTCTTGACCACCGTAACTAGTGGCGGCCTCAGCAAATAAAATGCTTAATTTATGCATGATTTAGTATTCGATCTCCATGGCTTCTTCACCAAGCCAATCTGTAATTTGCACAAACATAGAATCAGCCAGACGTACGCGCCACTCTTCACCCAACCGTACGGTGCAGGAGTAATCGGGATTATGTATCTGCACATCTACCCACACACCTGGGATATTGTTTTCAGGCTCTGCTCTAAACGGATTCAACACTTGGCGTAGGCGCTGTACATCTTGATTATCACGCAGTACCAGACTCAAACTACGTGCACGGGCTTCACGCGCCCCCTGCAAACTAAGAATTTCATCTGCAGTGACTCGCAAACCACCAGTGTAATCATCGTGGCTCACTTTACCTTGAATAATCACCAGTTGGTCTTCACGTAAGTGCTGTTTGTTCGCCTCAAATACTTCATTAAAAATGGATACTTCTACCTGTGCAGAACCATCGTCCAATAAGGCATACAACATTTTCCCTCTGCGGGTCATGCGTACTCGTACTGAGGCCAATACGCCTGCAAACCATTGCGGTGAACGCGACGGCTCTAGCTTCGCTAACGGGCGCGGAGCAAAACGTCGCACTTCATCGCGCCACGCATCAAACAAGTGGGCACTAAAATAGAAACCAATAGCCGTTTTTTCTTCACGCAGTTTGGTTTGTAAATCCCACGGGCGCACACGCGCCAATTCGCTTTCTACAATTTCATCGGTACCGCTGTCGTCAAACAAGCTAGCTTGGTTGGCATTACGTGCTACCTGATCAGCAGCTTCTACTGCATGACTTAACGAAGTCAGCAATGCTGCACGGTTTTCTTCTACGCTATCAAATGCACCAGCGCGAATCAGCGCTTCGATGGTACGTTTGTTCACTACCTGTCGGTCTACCCTACGGCAGAAATCAAACAAGCTAGTGAAATTACCGCCTGCTTTACGCGCCTCAACGATGGACTCTACTGCCGCTTGACCTGTACCTTTTACCGCCCCTAAACCATATCGAATGGTGCGTGGTGGTTTACCTTCTTTGGTGTAACGGTCTTGTACCGGCTCGAAGCGGTAGTTAGACGCGTTAATGTCCGGCGGCAACACCTCAATGCCATTGGCAAGAGCGTCTTGCCAGAAAATCTGCACCTTGTCGGTATCATCCATATCCGACAACATCGTCGCGGCCAAAAACTCAGCTGGATGATGCGCTTTCAACCATGCTGTATGGTAGGCAATCAGCGCATACGCTGCCGAGTGACTCTTGTTAAAACCGTAGCCTGCAAATTTTTCCATCAGGTCAAACAGCTTCACCGCCAGATCACCGTCGTAGCCCTTCGCTACAGCACCTTTTTCAAAAATCTCACGGTGCTTAGCCATCTCTTCGGGTTTTTTCTTACCCATCGCACGGCGCAGCAAGTCAGCGCCACCCAGCGAATAGCCACCGATGATCTGTGAAATCAGCATCACCTGTTCCTGATACACAATCACCCCGTAGGTGCTGGTCAGTACAGGTTCTAGGTCTGGGTGAAAGTAATCTACCTCTGCCCTACCGTGTTTACGGTTCACGAAGTCCACCACCATCCCAGACTCTAACGGACCAGGACGATACAACGCCAACATCGCAATAATGTCTTCAAAGTTGCTAGGGCGCAGACTGCGCAGCAACTCTTTCATCCCGCGCGACTCCAGCTGAAACACGGCGGTAGTATTACCCTCACACAAGATGCGGTACGCATCTGGATCGTCTAAGGATAAGGACATCAAGTTGAAATCCGTTCTAGAGGGGTTAAAAGCACGTACGTACTTCTCTGCCCAGTCCAAAATGGTCAAGTTGCGCAGGCCCAAGAAGTCAAACTTCACCAAGCCAGCTTGTTCAACGTCGTCTTTATCGTATTGGGATACTGCATTAGTATCGATGCCAGGCTGTCGGTACAGCGGGCAGAAATCCACCAATTTTCCGGGAGCAATCAACACGCCCCCAGCGTGCATACCCACACTTCGTGTTAGCCCCTCTAAAGGCTTGGCCAAATCAATGAGCGCACGTACTTCTTCGTCGTTTTCGTAGCGTTCTTTGAATGCAGGTTCATCGGACAAGGCTCGCGACAACGTCCACGGGTCAGCTGGACTAAAAGGAATCAGCTTAGATAAGCCATCACACATGCTATAAGGCAGCTCTAACACTCGCCCTACGTCACGCACCACAGCCTTGGCCCCCAAGGTACCAAAAGTGGCAATCTGACTTACCGCCTGTGGGCCGTACTTCTGCTTCACATAGTCAATTACCCGCTCACGGTTATCCTGACAAAAGTCGATATCGAAGTCAGGCATGGATACCCGCTCTGGGTTCAGGAACCGCTCGAACAGCAAGTCATAACGCAGGGGATCTAGGTCTGTAATACCCAAACTGTAGGCCACCAACGAGCCTGCACCTGAACCACGACCCGGCCCTACAGGAACGCCGTTATTTTTACCCCAGTTAATAAAGTCAGCCACAATTAGGAAGTAACCGGGGAACCCCATCGTCACAATAGTGTTGCATTCCCAATCCAAACGCTTACGGTATTCAGGGTACTGTGCGCTGCGCTCCTCTTCGTTGGGATACAACTGCTTCATGCGCACGTCTAGCCCTGCTATGGCTTCTTGCACCAAGAAGTCATCCAGACTCATACCATCAGGTGTGGGGAAGTTAGGCAAGCAAGCTTTACCCAAGGTCAGCGTCAAGTTACAACGCTTAGCAATCTCTACAGTATTAGCCAACGCTGAAGGGATATCAGCAAATTTGCTGTACATCGCTTCGGAGTCAAGAAAGTATTGTTCTGTAGTAAAGCGTTTAACGCGGCGCGGGTTCGCCAACTGTTCGCCCTCTGCAATACACACACGCACTTCGTGGGCCCGGAAATCATCGGGCTCCATGAATTGAATGGGGTGTGTAGCCACAACAGGGAGTTTTAGCTCAGTTGCCAAACCACATGCGGCGTGCACATAAGCATCATCGCCCTCATGACCTGCTCGTTGTAACTCAATATAGAAACGATTGGGGTAATGCTCTGCCCAGAAGTTGGCATACTCACGCGCCAAATCTGCATTACCCGCATCAATAGCCTGACCAATATCGCCCATGCGTCCGCCGGACAGCAAAATCAGGTTTTGTTGGTTCTCTAACCACTCACGACGTACTTCACCACGTCCTTTGTATTGGTTCTCCAACCATGCTTTAGTCAGCAGATCACACAGGTCTAAATAGCCTTGGTGATTCATCACCAACACCAACAGACGGAAAGGTTTTTCCCGGTCGTGCTCGTTTTCCACCCACAAATCAGAACCAGCAATAGCCTTGATACCTTTTTTGCGTGCTTCTTTATAGAACTTGATCAACCCGAACAAGTTACATAAATCGGTAAGCGCCATTGCGGGCTGCTCTGAAGCTACTGCTCTAGATACCAAGTTTGGTATGCGTGCTATACCATCCACCACCGAAAACTCGGAGTGGCTGCGTAAATGCACAAAAGGAAAACTCGTCATCGTTATAGTGCCAACCTGTATTCAATTCGTATTTAGCGTTGCATGGCTGCCCATGCTTTTTCCAACCGCTTGGCGGAAATGGGCATGGGGGTGCGCAACTCTTGCGCAAACAGCGAGACCCGCAACTCTTCCAGCATCCAACGGAAATCTTCCAGTTGTTGATCTTCCGCCCCTTTCGCTGCTACTACTGCACGCAAAAACTTGGTTTGCAATGGTAGTAATTCTGCCATCCAACGCGCATCTCGCGCTGGGTCAGTACGTAACTTATCAATACGTACCTGTGCTGCTTTCAGGTAACGCGGAAAGTGCGCCAACCGCTGAGGACTATTGTCGCTGATAAAGGCCTTATGCATCAAACGGGATTGATGTGCTTGCATGTCTTCGTAGGTTTGCGTATGGCTCTTAATACCCACGATTTTGCGCTGCAACGCTGTCCACTCTGTTAGCACCGCCAATGTTTGTCTGGCGATCTCACGCACAATCAACCCTAGGCGTGGTCGAGCTTGCTCCACACGTGCTGCAAACTGCTCGGCATTCACGGGCAATGGGTCCAACAAACATACGCTATCAATAGCCGCATCCAAGATTTGATCACGCAGCACATTTTGCGTACCCAATGGCATAAACAACATGCTCATTTTGGTGAGATCAGGAATATTTTTCTCCTGAAACTTCAGCGGTTCACGTAGCGCGATTCGGAACAGTCTACGCAGCCCCGCTCTATGCTGACGCATCGCTTGCTCTGGCTCATCAAATACATCCAGTTCACAGTACTCGCCTTGGTCCACTAATGCTGGATAGCCAACCACACTACGCTGGTTTCTACGTATCTCCAGCAATTCTGGTAGCTCGCCAAAAGACCACTCTGTAATCTTTTCATGATCCAAGGCTTTGGCCACTTCAGTATCTTCCGCCGCCAATCGTTGAAAAGACTCTTGCGCTTTTTTACCGTGCTCAGCTTTCAGCTTATCCAGATTGCGACCGCCAGCCAGCATACGCCCATGCTCATCCACAACCTTAAAGTTCATAAACAAGTGGGCTGGCAAGGTTTCTGCTTTGAAGTCGGTGGCTTGCAGACGCTGTCTACGCTCTTGCCACACGTCATCAATCAACGCCTGTATCAGTGAAATCTTAGGATCTTGTGCCTGCTCGAACCAACGCTCATGGAAGCCTTCAGCATAGTCAGGAATAGGCACACAATGTCGGCGCAGTCGTTGTGGCAACGAACGCAACAACCACTGCACTTTTTCTTTCAACATGCCAGGGACCAGCCATTCACAACGCTGGTTATGCAGTCTATTTAACTGAAACACCGGCACTGTCATGGTGACACCATCACGCAATGAGCCTGGCTCAAAGTGATAGTCCAACGCCATCGCTACCCCTTCCCACGTCACACTGCGGGGAAATACATCGGTGGTGATACCTGCCGCATCGTGACGCATTAGCTCTTCACGATTCAACAACAGCTCAGCAGCTTGCTGTTTATCCAGCCCCTTGTACCATTTCTCGAGTGTCGCGGTTTGATAAATATGCGCAGGAATGTGGCGTTCGTAAAAGGCCTGAATCAAGCTGTCGTCCACCAGAATATCGGGACGTCGTGCCTGATGCTCCAGCTTCTCAATAGCCTGAACTTGCTGTTTGTTATGGCGTAAAAATGGCAGAGTAGATTGAATCTCACCTGCGACTAACGCATCGCGTATGAAGATCTCACGAGACTCTTCTGGGTTAATACGTCCATAATGCACACGTCTACCGTTGTAGATTTGCAAGCCGTACAACGTTGCTCGTTCGTTCGCTACCACTCTACCGCTGCGTTTATCCCAGCGTGGGTCCGACCATAGCTTTTTCAGCAAATGATCAGCAACTTTTTCAATCCACTGTGGTTCTATACGCGCCAAGCAACGGGCAAACAGTCGTGTGGTTTCTACTAACTCACCGGCTAATACCCAACGTCCTGCTTTTTTACCTAAGGTAGAACCGGGGTGCAACACAAATCGAATATCACGCGTACCTTGATAGACTGATCCTTCTTCGGCTTTGTAGCCTACGTTAGCCACCAAGCCAGTTAACAGGGCACAATGAATTTGCTCGTAGGTTGCTGGCTCGGTATTCAACCGCCACTCTGCTTCGCGTACCAGATTCAACAACTGCTTGTGCACTTCACGCCATTCCCTAAAACGCATGGGCGACAAGAATTGATCTTTTAACGCCTTACTGAGTTTGCGTTGTGACAAGCGGCTTTTCACCTGCTCGCCATACCATTCCCACATTTTTAGGAAAGACATGAACTCAGACTGACTATCTATAAAACGCTGGTGCGCACGCTCAGCACCGTCCCTATCATTCATAGGACGTTCACGCGGGTCTTGAACAGACAGACCTGACGCAATAATCAGCATTTCATGCAAACACTGCTGATCTTGAGCCGCCAAAATCATGCGCGCCACACGAGGATCCACCGGCAAATGTGCCAATGAACGACCCACTTTAGTCAGGTGACGTTCATCATCCAACGCCCCCAACTCGTGCAACAGTTGATAGCCGTCGGCAATGGCGCGCCCTGTGGGTTTATCCACAAAGGGGAAGTGCTCAACGTCATCCAGCTTCAGCACCTTCATGCGCAAAATCACCCCTGCTAAGGATGAACGCAAAATCTCTGGATCACCAAACGCAGGGCGTTGTGCATAGTCTTGTTCCGCATAGAGGCGAATACACACGCCAGGGCCTATACGTCCACAACGACCTGCCCGTTGATTAGCCGATGCTTGACTAATGGGCTCAATACGTAACTGCTCTACTTTATTACGCCATGAATAACGCTTGATACGCGCTAAGCCGCTATCAATCACATAGCGTATGCCTGGAACCGTCAATGAGGTTTCGGCCACGTTGGTCGCCAACACCACTCGGCGTGCGTTACCTTGAGGATGGAAAATACGGCTTTGCTCGGCGTTACTTAATCGTGCGTACAACGGCAGAATTTCGGTACCACGCAGTTGTGCTTTACGCAGGCTTTCCGCTGCATCACGAATTTCTCGCTCACCGGGTAAAAACACCAAAATATCGCCGTCGCCATAGCGACTGCATTCGTTGACCGCATCGACGATGGCATCATTTAAATCACGCTCATCGTCTTTATCTTTTTCTTTGGCGCCCTCTTCAGTTTTCTTATCTTGTAAGACAGGGCGATACAGCACCTCTACTGGATATAAGCGTCCAGACACCTCAATCACGGGTGCAGGCTCACCATCCATAGCGAAATGCTCGGCAAACTTTGCCGCATCAATAGTTGCTGACGTAATAATCAGTTTTAGATCTTTGCGTCGTTGCAACAGCTGCTTCAAAAACCCCAACAAAAAATCGATATTCAGGCTGCGTTCGTGCGCCTCATCGATAATCAGGGTATCGTAGCGGCGCAGCAAAGGATCACGTTGGCTTTCCGCTAACAAAATACCATCCGTCATCAGCTTAATTGCTGAGTTCGGACCACTACGATCGGCAAAACGAATTTGGTAACCAACCCATTCGCCTATCTCGGTATTCAGCTCCTCTGCGATACGTTGGGCTACTGAAGTCGCCGCTAAACGGCGCGGCTGGGTATGACCTATCATTTTTTTCTGGCCACGCCCAAGCTCTAGACAAATTTTTGGTAGCTGGGTGGTTTTCCCTGAACCGGTTTCACCGCTTACAATAACCACTTGATGCTTTTGTATGGCGCGCGCGATTTCCTCGCGGCGGGCACTAACCGGCAACTCTTCTGGGTACTCAATTACTAGGGGAAATGTTGGCTTTCCCGCAACGTCTACAGGCTCTTGCATGAAACTCGCTTCTCTAAATAGTCCCTCATTATAATTTTGTTTTGGTTTTGATCACTGACCCTTTCAGGCAGGCTTATGAGCAACAATGACAGCGACACCCTTTCCGCCCATGATGCACCAGAATTCGCTCCCGCGCAGTTTGTACGCTGGTTCAGGGAAGTCGCTCCGTATGTGCACCGCTTTCGTGGCAAAACCTTTGTAGTCGGCTTTGGCGGAGAGCTAATCGCTGACGACTTCTTGTCCACACTGATACCCGATTTATCCTTGTTGTCTGCACTGGGCATACGCTTAGTGCTGGTGCATGGATCACGACCACAAGTTAATGAACAACTGCTGCTCAAAGGTGAAAAGAACACCTTTGGCCGTAGCACCTCACCGACTAGCCCTGCGGCCTTAGAATGCGCCAAAGAAGCGGCTGGTGAAATACGCTTGGATATTGAAGCGGCTTTTAGCCAAGGCTTGCCTAATACCCCTATGTCCCATGCGCAAATACGCGTGATTTCTGGTAATTTTGTGACCGCTCGCCCTGTAGGCGTGATTGATGGTGTGGATTACCAACACGCTGGTGCCGTACGCAAAATGGATACAGAATCCATGCGTAAGATTCTAGACCAAGGCGCTATTGTACTGCTGTCACCGCTGGGCTTCTCGCCCACTGGTGATGCTTTTGATTTGGGCATGGAAGAGTTGGCCTTGAATGCAGCCGTCGCCTTGCGTGCAGAAAAACTCATCTACCTTACACCAGCTCCTCTGGCTAATGTAGATGCTAACCAAACCATTGATGGTGAGTTGGCACGTGCTGATGCAGATCAGTTATTGAATGCCAATGCACTCAGTGAAGACTCTAGCGTATTTCTACGCAGTGCCTCCCAAGCTGTTAAACGTGGCATTGCACGCGCGCACATCGTCCCTTACCCCTTGGACGGCAGTATCTTGCTGGAAATCTTCACCCACGACGGTGTAGGTACCATGGTGGTAGAAGACACACTGGACGACCTACGCCCAGCCACGCTGGATGATGTTGCGTCCATCTTGCAATTAATTGAACCGTTAGAAGCCGATGGTACTTTAGTACCGCGTGGCCGCGCCGTTGTAGAACGTGAAGTTGAACGTTTCACAGTTCTTGAGCACGACGGCATTATTTACGGTTGCGTTTCTGTTACGCCGTATCTGGACGAAGGCATGGTTGAAATGGCCTGTTTGATCGTCCATTCGGAATGGCAAGGCAGTGGCGAGGGTGAGCTCTTGCTGCGCCATGCAGAAAGTCGCGCCCGCGCTATGGGTGCCAAACGTCTATTCGTACTCACCACACGTACCTCGCATTGGTTTATTAAGCGAGGTTTTGTGCAAGGTGGCGTATCCGATCTTCCCAAAGAAAAACGGGCTTTATACAACCGCTCGCGCAATAGCCTAGTATTCATCAAAAAACTTTGACGAGGAATTTTTCATGACCCGTATGGTTGACTGTATCAAACTCAAACGCCAAGCCGAAGGGCTTGATTTCCCACCTTACCCAGGTGAGGTAGGCGTCAAAATCTGGCGTTCTATTTCCAAAGAAGCATGGAATAACTGGATGGGGATTCAAACCCGTTTAGTGAATGAAAACCGCCTGAACTTGGCCGACGCGCGTGCTCGCCAATATTTGTCTGAACAAATGCAAAACTACTTGTTCGACGATAAAGACGTTGAAGCCCAAGGCTTCGTACCGCACAACGACTAACGCGTCGGTCCGCTCGTCATAGGCTCCAGCAAGCGTGTCAGGCTGGGTGAAAAACGCTTACTACGATGAGCAATGCAATACAGCATACGTTCTAGGGGCGGTAACTCTGTAGTTAATACAGTCAACCGCCCCAGTGCTAGTAAATCTTGCACTGAACAGCTGGATAAACACGCAATGCCCACCCCCGCCCCTACCGCTTGCTTGATGGCCTCAGTACTGCCCAATTGCATACTGCTGGAAAAGCCCCCCATATGCGGCAACAACACGTTGTCCACCGACTCACGTGTTCCAGACCCTGCTTCACGCACCAACCAACGCTGTGCACGCAATGCCTCAATAGAACAACGTTGTGAGTCTCTTGCTAATTTATGCTCAGGTGATGCTACCACTACCAAAGCATCAACGCCCCACGGCTGCACATCTAAATCGTCAGCATGGCAGGGTCCTTCAATTACTCCCGCATCCACATCCAATCGCTGTACGGCACTAATAATTTCTTGTGTGTTGCCTATACGCATCTGTACTTGTGTCAGTGGTTCGGTACGTAGCAGCTTGGCAATGCGCTCAGGCATGACGTAATTGCCTAAGGTTGTACTGGCACCTAACCGTATCCAGGCGGGCAAACTATGCCCCTCCCCCATACCAAAATTACGTTCTATTTCTTCCACACCATTTAAGGTGCCTCGTGCCGCCTCTAGCAAACTGCGGCCCGTCTCATTCAACGACAAGCGTTTACCTATGCGGTCAAACAGACTAGTACCCAGCAATAACTCTAGCTCAGCCAACGCCGCGCTGGTCGCTGATTGCGATAGAGGAATCTGTTCTGCAGCAGCAGTGGTACTACCATGCTCAGCAATAGCGACAAATATCTGCAACTGACGCAAAGTAATTTTCATGACGTTCTATATCTATAGATTAGATCAACTATAACTATATAACCAATTTAACAAATAAGACAAAGGCGGTCATGATGTCTATCACTGTTGTATTTCGAGTATTAACATGGCCACATCACACTCTTCATCTCATCAGGTTACGACCTGGCCCAAGTCGTTTTCTATGTTTACAGGTTTATTGCTCACAGGTTTACTGGGGCTAGTATCCATGTGGTTAGGGCAACAGCCTTGGTTTATGGCCAATGGTCTAAGCCCGCTCACCATCGCTATTGTGTTGGGCATGATTTGTGGTCATACCTTTTACCCTAGTGTGCAATCCCACACTTCGGCGGGCGTAGACTTCTCCAAAACACGTTTGCTGCGTACAGGTATTGTGCTGTACGGCTTGCGTCTGACCTTCCAAGATATTGCTCAAGTGGGTGTGACAGGTGTGGTCATTGATGCGCTGGTTTTGGGTTCTACCTTTGCCATCGCATGCTTCTTGGGTATGCGCCTGTTCAAACTGGATAGACACACCACGTTGCTGATTGGTACGGGTGCGTCTATTTGTGGTGCAGCGGCGGTAATGGCTGCAGAACCCATTGTGAAAGGCCGTGCCGAACACGTAACTGTCGCTATTGCGACCGTGGTGATTTTCGGTACTATCGCCATGTTCTTGTGGCCAGTGCTCTACAACCTCTTCTTCCAAAAAGGCTGGTTAGCCATGGATGCACAGCAGTACGGTGTGTTCGTTGGTTCTACCGTGCACGAAGTTGCTCAAGTGGTGGTAGCAGGTCGTGCAGCAGGTGAAGAAGCTGCTGGCGCTGCCGTGATCAGCAAAATGGTACGCGTGATCATGTTGGCTCCTTTCTTGATGTTGCTGGCCTGGGGCTTGCTGCGCTACGAGCGTAAACACAATCCACAAGCCGAACAATCCGGCAAGAAAATTGTTATCCCTTGGTTTGCGTTAGGTTTCATCTTGGTGATTGCCATTCACTCCACGTCAATACTGCCTAGCGCGGTAGTTGAGAATGGCATCGTGCTGGATAATTTGCTGCTAGCAATGGCAATGGGTGCATTAGGTTTGAGCACACACGTTTCCGTCTTGCGCCGTGCTGGGATACGTCCGTTACTGTTAGCGTTGATGTTGTTCGGCTGGTTACTGGGTGGCGGGTTGCTGATTAACTTGGGTGTGCAAGCTCTGCTAGGCTAACCTCATCGCTGTAACTAGAAACAAAAAAAGCTCTGGCATCACACCAGAGCTTTTTTGTTCTCTACACCCCACTTTTCGTGGGGTATTTTATTGCTACACCACAAACCCTTAGGCTTGCTCAGATGCTCTGCTATCTGTTGCTGCGGCGTCAGTCGTAGCGTCAGGAATAGCATCAATGCTTTCCCCTCTAGCCACACGCTCAGCAGTTTTTACGCCTGCGTGACGCACATCATCACCGTGCACCATATAAATCACACGCTCAGCCATGTTCTTCGCGTGGTCACCGATACGCTCCAGCGCACGGGCCAAGAAAATCAGATCAATAGAGCGAGAGATAGTACGTGGATCTTCGATCATGAACGTACTGATATGACGTAAAGAAGCTTTCCACTCACGGTCTACTTCTTTATCGCTACGCACGATTTCAGCAGCACGAATCGCGTCTTGGCGTGCAAAAGCATCCAAGGCGTTTTTGATCATGCTCACTACGGATGTGCTCATGTGGCGCAGTTCTACAACTGGCTCGTAGCCGGATTCACTCTCGTACAGGCGGCGTACCATTTTGGCAATACGTTCTGCTTCGTCCCCGCAGCGTTCCATATCGGTCAGCATTTTGGAGATGGACAGCAGCATACGTAAATCGATAGCGGTAGGCTGGTTACGGGCGATCAAGTAGGTAATGCGGCTGTCGATTTCGACTTCCAGTGCATTAACCTCTTTTTCGCGCTCACGCACTTTCTCAACCAAAGTGAGGTCACCGCTGAACAAGGCTTCCATTGCTTCACGCACCATAGACTCCACAATGCCACCCATTTTCAGGAAAAGGGAGCGTGTGTTTTCTAAATCGCTGTGAAATTGTTTGTTGGTGTGTTCAATCATGGATACTACCCTTGATAGACGCTACTGAATAAAAATAAACCTTAGGATACCGTCTCATTATGACAGAGGTGTTACGAGTCCGATAGCTCTCTGCGTAGTACGCCTTCTTGGGTAGCAATCATGGCAATTGTCGCGCCAGACAGGGCAAACAAACCACAACACACTACGCCAGGGATATTGTTGATGCATTGCTCCAGAGCTTGAGGATCGTGGATCTGCAAACCATGTACGTCCAAAATTTGGCAGCCGTTATCAGTGATAAAATCAGCACGCAATACAGGCTTACCACCCAAAGTGGCTAACTGGCGAGCCACCGCTTCGCGTGCCATAGGAATCACCTCTACAGGCAATGGGAAAGCGCCCAATACAGCAACCTCCTTAGAGGCGTCAGCAATACACAAGAAGTTTTGAGCCACGGAGGCTACGATTTTCTCGCGGGTCAAGGCACCGCCACCACCTTTGGTCATGGCTAAGCTAGGGTCAAGCTCGTCAGCGCCATCCACGTACCATACCAACGACTCTACGTCGTTCAAGTCAAATACGGTAATACCCAGATCGCGCATGCGGCGAGTTGAACGCTCAGAGCTAGAGACCGCCCCTTTGAATGCACCTTTATGTGCAGCCAGTGCATCAATAAATAAATCTACGGTGGATCCGGTACCTACGCCCAGAATGCTATCTGCATGCAGTTGAGGTACGACGAAATCCACAGCTGCCTGAGCAACCTGAGCTTTAAGTTCTGTTTGGGAATACATAATCACTTTACTTGTTACAACCACGACCATGCCAAAACGCATGACCTACGTGTTGAGCTATAGGCTTAGCCTAAAAACTCTATCATTTTCTTTTCGTTGAAGCCGGCGATGACATTACCATCCGCTTTAACGGTTACTGGGCGACGCACTACAGTAGGGTGGGTGGCAATAATTGCCAGCCAGTCGGCATCGGTTTCTGGAGACTTCAATGACTCGTCCAAATTGCGCCATGTCATGGAAGCGCGATTCACCAGCTTAGGCCATTCGCCCAGTTGCTTAGCCCAATCTTGCAACAAGGTGGAATCAACCGGGTTCGCACGGTAATCAATAAACTCAACCGTTTGACCTTGCTCTTCCAACCATTTCAGAGCTTTCACACATGTGCTGCAATTTTTAATGCCATAAACGCGTAGCATAGTTACTCCTTACTGTTCTGCTTTATTCACTTGATGCTGAAGCCTGTTCGCCACAATCACGACTAAGCCAACGATCAAAATAAACAGTGTAGCAAGTGCATTGATTTCTGGCTTCAAGCCTAAACGCACACGAGAAAACACCTCTACCGGCAAGGTGGTATAGCCCGGACCAGACAAGAAGGACGCAATGACCACATCGTCTAGCGATAAGGTAAAGGCGAGCAACCATGCCGCCATTAAGGCAGGTGCAATCAGTGGCAGGGTAATCAGGAAAAACACTTTGATGGGTGTTGCTCCCAAATCCATGGCAGCTTCTTCCAATGAGCGGTCGAAATCACGAATACGCGACTGCACGACCACCGCCACATAGGCCATACACAGCAACACATGCCCTACCCAGATGGTGAAGATACCGTTCTCTTCAGGCCAACCAAATAGCTTAGAGAACTCCACAAACATCAACAGCAGCGAAATACCCAGTACCACCTCAGGAATTACCAAGGGCGCGCTTAGCATGCCAACATACATCGCAAAGCCACGAAACTTGCCCATGCGTGCCAACACATAACCTGCCCACGTGCCCAAAATAACCGCTGCGGTTGCAGTCATGCCAGCGATCAGAAAAGATAGCTTGGCTGCATCCAATAACGCGTGGTCGTTCATGAGCGACTTGTACCAGCGCAATGAAAAACCTGACCACGACGTCATCAAGGTGGAGTCATTAAATGAAAACACCATCAAAAACAAAATGGGCATGTACAAAAAGCCAAACCCGATGAAGAGAACGATGCCACGCAACCAAGGATTAGGACGCACCATAGCTATTTCCTCTCATTCTGTAGGTTGCGTATCTGGCTGTACTGGAAGAGTACCAACGGAATAATCAACAGCAACACCATGACGCACGTTACCGCTGCTGCCATAGGCCAATCGGCATTATTGAAGAACTCGTTCCACATAATGCGCCCCATCATTAGGGTATCTGCACCACCTAGCATTTCAGGGATCACATACTCCCCTACAGAGGGGATAAAGACCAACATGGCACCGGCGATGACACCCGGCATAGAAAGCGGCAAAGTCACATGCCAGAATGTAGACCATGGACGCGCACCCAGATCGGAGGCCGCCTCTAACAAGCGCACATCTAACTTCACCAAGTTTGCATACAAGGGCAAGATAAAGAAAGGCAGATAGGCATAGACCAGCCCTATGTATACCGCCAGTTCTGTACGGTATAGCGTTAAGGGGCTATCAATCACCCCTAGCCACATCAACACGTTATTGATCACCCCATCAGTACGCAGCAACCCTACCCATGCATAAACCCGCAGTAACAGCGATGTCCAGAATGGCAAAATCACTGCTAACAACAAATAGTGCCGAATACCGGGCTTTGCTCTGGCGATGTAATACGCCATAGGATAGCCAATCAATACACAGAAAAAGGTAGAGACAGCGGCTATTTTGACCGAGCTAAAATAGGTATCTAGATATAAGTTATCGCTAAACAGCAGCACGTAACTGCGCAAGTGCAGCAATAACGATAAAGTATCGTCTTGCATTTCTGCCAGTGGCGTATAGGGCGGCACGCCAAACTTAAGGTCAGCAAAACTGATCTTAAATACCAGCAAAAACGGAATGAATAAAAATAAGAATAGCCAGACAAAAGGCAGGCCTATAACTAACGACCTGCCTGATGGCATGTAGCGGCGCCAACTAAAGAGTTTCATGATGGCAATACAATCGCGCTGTCGTCAGACCAACTGACGTAAACCTCGTCTTCCACGCCGGGAGCATCAGCCTGTGCTAGCGTCAAACTAGGCATGTGAGACTCCACAACCTTGCCTGAATCTAGGCGTACCTGGTAGCGCACATAGCTGCCCATCCAGGCCATATGACTGACCACGCCGTGGCCCCAGTTTTTATCCTGCTCTGGTTGAGCATGTGTGACCGAAATCTGCTCTGGGCGTATGGACACGTACACTTCCATACCTAGCGGCTCACTAATACCATGGTTCACATGCAGGACTCGAGAGAGCTCATCGCTACCGATTTCTACATGGTCAGGTTCGTCTACGACGATCTCACCCGTGAACAAATTCGTAGAACCAATAAAGCCCGCCACAAAACGAGAGTTCGGGAAAGCATACACATCATAAGGTGTACCGCACTGCTCTATCTGGCCAGCCGTCATCACAGCAATACGATGCGCCATGGTCATAGCTTCTTCTTGATCGTGAGTCACCATAATGCAGGTCACACCCACTTGCTCCAGAATTTTGACCAGTTCCACCTGTGTTTTGGTACGAATCTGTTTATCTAGCGCCGACATAGGCTCGTCTAGCAGCAGTAACTTAGGGCGTTTAACCAAACTACGAGCTAACGCTACACGCTGTTGTTGACCGCCTGATAACTGATTGGGTTTACGACGCGCATAACCTGCCATTTGCACCAAATCCAGCGCCTCAAATACTCGCTCATGAATTTCATGCTTGGGCACGCCTTCTTGCTTCAAACCAAAGGCCACGTTCGCTTCCACCGTCATATGGGGAAACAACGCATAGGATTGGAACATCATGTTGACCGGCCGCTTATAAGGTGGTTGGTCGGTGATGTCCTCGTTATCAAGATAAATGCGGCCAGAGGTCACTTCCTCAAAGCCTGCCAACATACGCAACAGCGTGGACTTCCCACAGCCTGAGCTTCCTAACAAAGCAAAAAACTCGTGGCGCTGCACCGACAAATTGACGGATTTCACAGCCACAGTGTCACCAAAAATTTTGACGACGTTTTCTACTTTTACGAACTCATCCTCTGCTCCCGCCCACGATGCGGCTGAACGGTTCTCCAACATCGGGTTAGCGTCCTGATTTCAGTTCCGCCCACATACGCGTTTGCAAACGCTGTACAGGCAGTGGTTGAGGCTTAATCACAAACAAGGTTTGTGCAACATCGTCTGGTGGGTAAATCATGACGTTATCCGCCACTTCTTTCACCACAAACTCACGCGCTGACTTATTCGCGTTGGGGTAGAACATCGTATTCGTGATTGCCGCATGCACTTCAGGCGTTTCAATATAGTTGATGAACGCGTGTGCTGCTTCTACGTTAGCGGCATCTTTAGGAATAGCCATGGTATCAAACCACACCGGTGCGCCACCCTCAGGAATGTAGTAATCCACTTTGTAGGTTTTACCGGCTTCTTTAGCACGGTTAGCTGCAATCATGACATCGCCAGAGAAGGCATACACCATACACAGATCACCCGTTGCCAGCTCATCAATAAAACCGGAGGAGCTGAACTGACGGATGTACGGACGTATTTGCTTCAACAGCGCCAACGCCTCTTTGTAGTCTTCTGGGTCTGAGCTATTGGGATCTTTGCCCAAGTAGTGCAGTACTGCTGGAAACACCTGTGCAGCTTCATCCAGCACAGAAATACCGCATGCTTTCAGTTTCTCGGCGTTTTCAGGCTTAAACAACATATCCCAGTTGCCCAGCTCTACGTCATCACCAAAAATCTCACGTACTTTGTCGACGTTGTAGCCCAAACCGTTGGTGCCGTAGCCCCATGGGATCAAGTATTCATTACCTGGGTCTACATCAGCCAGTACAGCCATGATCGCAGGGTCCAAGTGCTCCCAGTTGGGCAACTTGCTTTTGTCCAGTTTTTGGAACAACCCACCTTCAATTTGACGTGCAGCGTAGTGGGTAGAAGGCACCACTACGTCATAACCGGATTTACCTGTTAGCAGTTTGGCTTGCAACGTATCATTACTGTCATACACATCATATCGAACCTTAATACCAGTTTTTTCTTCAAAACCCGATAAGGTATCTGGAGCCGTGTATTCTGCCCAGTTGTACACATTCACAACTTTTTCTTGGGCCAAAACAGAAGTAGCTGAAAAAACCAGCGCGGCACCCAACAGGGTGTGTTTTGCGTAACCGAAGTTCATTGGTGAACCCCTTTTGAAAACGTACAAACCAAAAACCGTGATGATAGCGGTTTTACTATGGCAAGGTCATCGTTTATTTGGCCATTGTTGCAGATAAGCCCGATTTAACTCTTCCCACCACAAGCCCCCAGCTGGACCGCACACTTTATGCAGTGATCGCTGTAGGCGCAGCAGGTTACCTTGCCGCTTTTTATCGTCCATGCTGACGCGTCTGGCTCGGTCAAAATCTATGAGCCAGATCTGGTCAAACGCATCAACTAAGATATTGTAAGCATTGAGATCTGCGTGCCACACGCCAACCTCGTGCATCGCCAAAATAGCTTTGGCCACCGCCTGTGGATCAGCCTTCTCTAGGCATGTTGCCAACGGCTGCACATTGGGCACGCGCTCTACGATGATGGCGGCCTCGTAAGACCACCCAAAACGCTGATACATAGCCGCCAATGGCATGGGTACGTGTTGAGGAATTCGTGACTGCAAATACTGCATGACCACGAACTCGGCCCATGAGCGCGTATTGCCTGCGCCCATCCATGCATAGCGTTGCTGAACCACTTTGCCCGCGAGGCCACCGCGCCTATAAAAACGCAGCACGCCCTGCATATCTATAGGCAAATCAATAAACCATGCCGCCTGACGCCCACCTTTGCGCACCTTTTCTGCACGCAAATCGGGATTTTCAGGATCGAATAACGTTTCGTCGAATACCCTCCCCAAAGGGTTGGCATACAAAGTGTGATACTGCCCATGATGCACATGGAAGGTACGTGAATCCAGCAATGTCATATCAAATCTTTAGAAGCAAAAGCACCATGATTAACAATAGCATGCAGGCAAAAATCAGCTTTAGCCTAGGCTCAGGCATACCGTGCGCCAACCGCACACCTACAGGTACTAAACAAATACTACCCAGTGCCATGGGAATACCGATGCTCCAATCTACCTGCCCATGGGATGCATACGTGAGCAGCGCCACCATCAGCCCTGGCAGCACCATAGTCAAGCCCAGTGCTTGTGCATTGAATTGTGAGAGTTTCAAAAACCGTGTGAGCACAGGGACCGCAATCACTGAACCACCCACACCAAAAATACCGCCTGCAAGCCCTGCCAGCACACCCACTACGGCAAATATCCATCGAGGATAGTCTGCTGCTTGTTTAGTCGTCGGTGCGCGACGACGGCGCAATGCAGCACTCTGTTGAAAATAGTATAGCGCCACCGCCAACACAAACATGGCATAAATCAAACGCAAGGTAGATGAGGGCAAGCTCAACGCAAAAAAGGCCCCTACCCACGTAAACAGACTCGCACTGGCCGCCCCCGCTATCGCGGAACCTCTATCTATACGCGCATATTGGTTATATTTTCGTATGGTCAAGATGACGGCGGGTAACACCATAATCAATGCTGTACCCTGCGCCAATTGCTGGTCCATATTCTGTAGCAATACCAGCAGTGGAATAGCAAGCAACCCACCACCAATGCCCAAAACACCGCCAATAAAGCCAATACCAGCGCCGATGACCATGAACAGCATAATTTGCAGCACTATATCCATGGTTTATCTGGACCTTACACGGTCTACAGCCTCTTCAATACGCGACACTGGCCACACCTCTAAGCCCTCGATGGCCTGACGTGGCGCATTCGCTTGCGGAATCAAGGCAATACTAAAACCAAGTTTAGCAGCTTCTTTCAGGCGCTCTTGCCCACGCGGTGCCGGGCGAATTTCACCTGACAAGCCTACCTCACCAAAAGCCACCAAGCCTTCAGGCAAGGCTTTGTTATTCAGCGATGACATAATCGCCAATAACACAGCCAAGTCAGCTGCAGGCTCGGTAATACGTACGCCCCCTACCGCGTTCACAAACACATCTTGGTCATACGTCACAATACCCGCATGGCGATTCATCACCGCCAACAACATGGCCAAACGGTTACCTTCCAAACCTACCGATAAGCGACGTGGATTAGGAACGTGAGCCGTATCGACCAAGGCCTGTATCTCTACCAATAATGGACGAGTACCCTCTTGAGTCGCCATCACACAGGACCCCGGTACTTTTTGCTGGTGCTGGGACAAAAACAATGCCGACGGATTACTAACTCCACGTAAGCCTCTGTCTGTCATGGCAAACACACCCAGTTCATTTACCGCACCAAAACGGTTTTTGAACGCGCGTATCAACCGGTATGAAGAGTGTGTGTCCCCCTCAAAATACAGCACAGTATCCACTATATGTTCTAGCACTCGTGGGCCGGCCAACGAACCATCTTTGGTAACGTGACCGACGAAAACGATGGAAATGCCATGCTGCTTGGCAACCCGCGTGAGTTGCGCTGCACATTCACGTACTTGCGAAACCGAACCGGGCGCAGCACTCAGTTCGCCTGAGTACAACGTTTGAATAGAGTCAATCACAGCCACCAATGGGCGTCGTTCTATTAACGTTTCGATAATGGACTCTAAGCGTATTTCTGCTAAAAGATCTACGCCTTCGGTATCGACGGCCAACCGGCGAGCACGCAATGCAACTTGCTCAGCGGATTCTTCACCAGTGACGTACAGCACAGGAGCAACCTTAGCCAAGGCTGTCATCGCTTGCAATAATAAGGTGGATTTCCCTATACCTGGGTCACCGCCAAGCAAAATCACGCCTCCTGGCACCAAACCACCACCTAGCACCCTATCGAACTCTTCAATGCCACTAGGTTGGCGTGGTAGTTCTCGTGCTTGTACTTCCGTGAGTTTTTGTACTGGACTTGCACCCGCTAACGCCGCAAATCGGTTGGTTTCCCCTGCGCCACCAGAGCTGTCTTTAAACTCTTGCAGAGTATTCCACTCGCTGCAATGAGGGCACTTACCTTCCCAGCGAGGACTTTCACCCCCACATTCAGTACAAACAAAGGTAATTTTTGCTTTTTTTGCCGCGCGGCGCTGTGTCACCATAAGGCTTTACCGTCCTGCCAAACTGCTTCCACCATCTACACCAATTTCTTGCCCAGTGATATAGCCAGCTTCATCACTTAATAAAAATGCCACTACCGCCGCCACTTCACTGGCTTCGGCAATACGCCCCATAGGAATAGAAGCCAACGCTTTTTTCTCAGCATCGCCACCGTGAGGGTGCCCCGCACGAAACAGCTCTGTTTCTACTGGCCCTGGTGACACTGCATTGACGGTAATGCCAAAAGGTGCGAGCTCTAGTGCCCATGTTCGTGTGCATCCTAACAAGGCGCTTTTAGCTGCCGAGTAACTGGTACGATCGTACGCCCCATTCACGACGCGACTGCAGATATTCACGATACGCCCTTCTCGACGCGCTTTCATGGACGGCACAAATGCTTGTGTTACTTGTACGGCCACACGTACATTCAAATCAAAGACTTCATATAACGCTGCAAGGTCTACTTCACCTAAAGGGCTAGGCCGCACAATCCCTACATTATTAACGATGGCATCCACAGGATATTTTTCGCGAATCAATCGCAACATTTCCTCTGTTTCACCTGCATTGGTCAAATCACATGCATAGAGATAGCCCGGAAAGTCTATATCTTGCGTATTACGTGCCAACCCCACCACATGCGCCCCCGCATCGGCCAAACGCTGACTGATCGCCCAACCTATACCTTTGGTGGCACCTGTTACCAGTACACATTTATTTTTCATTGTAGACCTCGCGATTATTCTGCTTGAAAGTCTAAACCAGAACGTAGCAATACACTAAGGGGTGAGTACCTTGCGCCACACTGTGCTTTATACTTGCTACATGTCTGTAGATCACTATGAAAACTTCCCCGTTGCCTCTGTTTTACTGCCCAAAGCGTTGCGCCCGGCCGTACATGCTATCTATAGGTTTGCGCGCAGTGCAGACGATATTGCGGATGAAGGCGATGCAAGCGCTGAAGAACGCTTGACAGCCTTACACAACTATGAAAAAGCATTACAACAGCTAAAACATGGGCAGCCCTTGTCAGCCGAACTGGCTGAGCTGCGCCCCATTTTTATGCCCTTGGCAGCACAAATACAGCAACACCAATTGTCATATCAGCCTTTTCACGATTTGCTGTCTGCCTTTTGCCAAGACGTTCGACAAAGCCGCTACAACGAACTGCAAGAGTTGCTGGATTACAGCAGCCGCTCTGCTAATCCAGTAGGGCGCTTAATGTTAGGACTGTATCGCGCTGATAACGCCGAAAACCTGCTCTGGTCGGATGCTATCTGCACCGGTCTGCAACTCACCAATTTCTGGCAAGACGTGGCGATTGATTGGCAAAAAGATAGAGCCTATTTGCCGCAAGCCTTAATGCACCAGTACGGTTTGCCTGACGACTTTCCTAGTCAGTGCTTAGAAAATCCCGATGCCTATTTGCACCCTGCATGGCAGCAGTTAATGCAGTTTCTTGTAAATCACGCCCGCCACTTACTACTGAGTGGCTCACCCTTGGTGAAACAGCTTCCGGGGCGCATGGCCTTAGAGCTAAAGTTGGTAATCTTGGGTGGCTTGCGTATACTTGAACGCCTTGAGCAAGTAGGCTTTGATATGTTCCACCAACGCCCCGTTCTGGCCAAAACCGATTGGGCACGTTTGATATGGCGTAGCCTACAGCCACTGCCCTCCCCTACTCTTTGATAGATGCCCGCTACGCAGCATGAGTCCTGACGAATATTGCCAAAACAAAGCCGCCCAGAGTGGCTCCAGCTTTTATTATTCATTCCTGTTTTTGCCACAGGAGCGGCGTCGTGCCATTACTGCACTCTATGCATTTTGCCGGGAAGTGGATGATGTAGTAGATGAAATACGTGAAGCCTCTGTAGCACGTATGAAACTCGTCTGGTGGCGCGAACAAGTAGACGCGCTTTACCAAGGACAAGCCACTCACCCCGTCATGAAAGCCCTGTCAGAGCATGTCGCTGTCTATGGCATTCAGGCCGAAGAGCTGTTGGCCGTGATTGATGGCATGGAAATGGATCTGGACGAAGTGCGCTATGAAACTTGGGAAGACCTACAACGCTACTGTTGGCATGCCGCTGGCGTAGTAGGCGTGATGTCAGCCAAGATTTTTGGCCAGACCTGCCCAGAAACCACTGAGTACGCACAAAAACTGGGGCTCGCTTTCCAGCTCACCAACATTATTCGTGATGTGGGTGATGATGCCCGCCGTGGACGTATCTACCTACCTATTAACGAACTGGAAAAATTCTCAGTAAAAGGCGTAGATATTTTAGATCGTCGCCACAGCAGTAACTTTGAAGCATTGATGGCGTTTCAAACAGAACGCGCCTACGACTTGTACCGTGATGCTCTGCAAAGCCTGCCTGAACAAGACCGACGCTCCCAACGTCCTGGCCTATTAATGGCTGCGATTTATCATGCATTGCTGGTAGAAATCGCCCGCGACAAATGGCCTGTACTGGATCAGCGTATTTCGCTCACACCTATACGCAAATTCTGGCTAGCGTGGAAAACCTGGGTACGCGGCGGACGTAATTTGAAACGCCTTTTCGCCCGATGAACATTGCCATTGTTGGTGCTGGCTGGGCTGGCGCAGCAGCAGCCAGCCAACTCAGCGTTCAACACCACGTTACCGTTTTTGAAGCGGCACGACAGCTAGGCGGCAGAGCCCGTTGCGTGCCACACAGTGTATTTGGCCACCCCATAGATAATGGCCAACACTTAATGCTAGGCGCCTACAGTCAAACCCTGCAATTGATGCACACATTAGGTTTGAATACAGAACAGGCTTTTCACCGTACCGAGCTGGGCATTATTAGCGCCGATGCTCGCTACCAATTACGTGCCAAAGCCCTACCCGCCCCCTTTCATATGGCGGCCGGTTTACTCACCGCCAAAGGCTATAGCTGGTCAGACAAATACAAGCTGATTCATCTGCAACTGGCCCTACAACGACAGCACTGGAAGGTGCCAGCCCAACAAACCGTATTACAGCTTCTGCAACAGCATCAACAAAGTCACACTCTAATTGAACACTTCTGGCAGCCCCTCTGCTTGGCGGCTATGAACACTCCCATAGACATTGCCTGTGCTCAACTGTTTGCCAATGTGCTGCGTGATAGCTTAGGTGGAAGTCGTGCAGACAGCCAAATGCTGATTCCAAAGCAAGATTTGTCTACGCTATGGGCAAGCCATGCGTTTAGGCACTGTGAGTTGCTACTGGGCCATCGAGTTCAGCAGATCACGCCCGATAAAACAGGGGTGCTCGTCGATGGCCAACACTTTGATGCTTGCATCGTGGCCGTGGCATCCTATGACTGTGTCCGACTACTGGGTCACTTAGTGCACTCAACTGCTGAGCAGTCATGGCTGCAACACATTCAAGCCATACGCCATCGCCCTATTGCTACCCTATATTGGCAGCCACGTAGCCCTTGGCTAGAGCCCGAACCCTTGTTGATGCTGCACGAACAACCGCAAAAACAACACTACGGCCAATGGTTGTTCAATCACCATGCTATTCCCAATAGCTTTGCACGCGACCTGATTAGTGTGGTCATCAGCAATGCTGATGAGGCTAGTCTGTTGGGCCGTGAGGCGCTGGCTCAAAAAACGGAAGAACAGCTACGCACTCAAACACATTCGCGTAGCCCTCTACCTGCGTTTGAACAACACGAGCTGATTATTGAAAAACGCGCTACCTTTGAGGCCACACCCAGTACGTTTAGACCAGAAGAAAACACCTTCTGGCCAGCGATTAAATTGGCTGGTGACTGGTTGCTAAACCCCTACCCCGGGGTATTAGAGGGAGCCGTTCGCAGCGGTATTAAAAGCGCCCAAGCCGTACTGCAATCACAACACATATAAAAAAAGCTGAAACGCAAAAACGTTTCAGCTTTTTATTCCTACTTGCCCGAATTTACTGAGGCAATGCAGCAATCACTACAATTTCCACGCCCAACTTAGGGTTCGCCAGTTCGACTTTACCCGTTGCTCGTGCAGGTGGATTTTGTGGATCAATCCACGCATCCCACACTGCATTCATGGCAGCGAAATCCTTCATGTCGCTAAGCCAGATAGTGGCTTGTAAAATGTTGGACTTGTTGGTGCCAGCCAAGGCCAAAGCACGATCAACCTCGGCCAATGCGGTACGAGTTTGCTCTGTGATATCTTGGCCTTCGTTACCAATCTGGCCAGCCAAGTACACGGTATTACCGTGCACCACAGCTTCACTCATTCTGGCGTTTGGTTCAAAACGTTGAATACTCACGCTGTGCTCCTTGATTCGTATGCGTGATAATTAAATAGCCGCGTGTGTTTCCACATAACGACGGATTTGCTCTACATCGGCATCCAGCACTTCAACTTTCTGTGGCAATGAAGCCAAGTGTTGCAGGTGTGCAGGCACTGGTGCAGGTTGGCCAATCGCCTCTTCAATAGTTTCAGAGAACTTGGCTGGTAGTGCAGTTTCCAATACCAACATAGGAATACCGTCTTCCACATACTGAGCGGCAACTTTCACGCCATCTGCGGTATGCGGATCAATCAGTACACCAGTTTCTTGGTAGACAGAACGAATAGTTTCCAAACGATCAGCATGCGAGCTAGTACCCGCAACAAAACCGTAGGTGGTTTCAAACTCAGCTTTTTTATCGCTAAGATCAAAATAGCCTTGTGAGCTCAATTGCTCCCACAACGCTGCCAACGCTTTTGGATCACGGCCCAGTAGGTCAAACACAAAGCGCTCAAAATTAGATGCTTTGGAAATATCCATGGATGGACTGGATGTCGCGTAGGTGTTTGCTGAACTACGAGGTTTGTACACACCAGTACGGAAGAACTCTTCCAATACGTTGTTTTCGTTAGTCGCCAATACCAGTTTGCGTACAGGCAAGCCCATTTGTCTAGCAATATGACCCGCTAGAATGTTGCCGAAATTCCCGGAAGGCACAGCAAAAGATACCTCTTGCCCGGCTTTCTCAGTAGCACGCAACCATGCCCAGAAGTAGTACACCACTTGAGCCGCAATACGCGCCCAGTTGATGGAGTTCACTGCACCCAAGTGCCAGCGCGATTTGAAATCCAAATCGCCTGCCAGGGTTTTAACAATATCTTGGCAATCGTCAAACACACCTTTAACTGACAGGTTATGGATGTTTTCATCTTGCAGGCTGTACATCTGTGCACGCTGGAATTCGCTCATGCGGCCAAACGGTGACAGCATGAATACGTTCACCCCTTTTTTGCCTTTAAGCGCGTACTCGGCTGCAGAGCCGGTATCACCAGAGGTAGCACCCAGAATGTTGATGGTCGTGCCGCGTTTGGTCAGCACGTACTCAAACACTTGGCCCAAGAATTGCATAGCCATGTCTTTGAAGGCCAAGGTTGGACCTTGAGACAAGCCCACCAAGCTGATTTGGCCTTTCAATGGCTTCAGTGGCACCATCACACCACCATCATACAACTCAGGGTTGTACGCTGAGGCTGTCAACTCTGCCAAATCGGCACGAGGAATATCAGTCACGAAACGCGACAGAATTTCCAGCGCCAACTCGTTGTAAGGCAGTGCGCGCCAGCTTTCTAGTGTGGCGCTATCAATCTGAGGATATTGCTCAGGAATTGCCAAGCCACCATCGGGAGCCAAGCCTTCCAGCAAGATATCCGAGAATGCTTGAGGGGCCATGCCCCCGCGAGTAGAAATATAGTTCATTACAAGCTCTCCACGCGCAAGCGGATCAAGTTGGAGCGCACAAATGGCAACTTCTGAATTTGTGCTGTAGCTTGATCAATATCGCCTTCACGAGCGACGTGTGTCAGGAAGATGATATCGGCTTCACCATCTTGAGCCGGCTCTTGGAACATAGACTCAATAGAGATATTACCTTGAGCCAAGATACGCGCTACATCCGCCAATACGCCAGGCTGGTCAGCCACGCGCAAACGTAGGTAGTAAGCGGAACGTACATCGGCCATAGGCAGAATTGGTGTATCAGCCATCGCGTCTTGTTGGAAGGCCAAGTACGGTACGCGGTGTTCTGGATCAGCCGTCATCAAACGGGCCACATCCACCAAGTCAGCCACCACAGCAGAAGCTGTAGGCAACTCGCCAGCACCAGCGCCGTAATACACGGTGGAACCTACGGCATCACCATGTACCATCACGGCGTTCATCGCGCCTTGTACGTTAGCCAACAAGGAATCAGCAGGCACCAAAGTAGGATGCACGCGCAGCTCAATACCCTCTTCGCGGTGACGAGTAATACCCAACAGTTTGACGGTGTAACCCAAGCGCTCAGCGTGACGAATGTCTTCGGCAGCCAATGCGGTAATACCTTCGATGTGTGCAGTGCTGAACTGCACAGGAATACCGAACGCCAAGGCCGACAATAATGTCAGTTTGTGCGCGGCATCTACACCTTCGATGTCAAAAGTAGGATCGGCTTCGGCGTAGCCCAATTTCTGTGCATCCGCCAAGGCTGCCTCGAAAGACAGACCACGCGAACGCATTTCGGACAGAATAAAGTTGGTTGTGCCGTTGATGATGCCCGCTACCCATTGAATACGGTTAGCGCTCAACCCTTCACGAATTGCTTTGATGATAGGAATACCACCGGCCACAGCAGCTTCAAACGCTACCATTACACCTTTGTTATGTGCAGCCGCGAAAATTTCGTTGCCGTGCACAGCCAACAGTGCTTTGTTTGCCGTGACCACATGCTTACCCAACTCAATGGCACGCATGATCCAGTCTTTAGCCAGGGTTTCGCCCCCAACCAATTCCACCACCACATCAATGTCTGGATTGTTGACTACATCCATACCATTAGTGCTGATACTGACGCTGTCGCCCAACAAGTCACGTGCTTTTTGCACGTCACGTACGGCCACAGCTACCACTTCAATTCGTCTACCTGCACGTCTAGCGATTTCATCTGCGTTCTGTGTCAGGACTTTCCAGGTGCCACCACCTACTACACCTAAACCTAGCAAACCAACTTTTATTGGACTCATTTCAACAACCCGTCCTTTCGGAACATATCTTTGATACCACGTACCGCTTGTCGTGTACGCTGCTCATTTTCTATCAGTGCGAAACGCACATACTCATCGCCGTACTCACCGAAACCAATACCGGGGGATACCGCTACTTTGGCGTCTGCCAGCAGGCGTTTGGAAAACTCTAATGAACCTTGAGCACGGTAAAACTCAGGAATACGAGCCCAGATGTACATAGATGCTTTTGGCACATCTACATCCCAACCAATTTCTTTCAAACCTTTAGTCAATACATCGCGGCGGCTACGGTATTGCTCAACCACTTCTTTAACGCAATCTTGTGGGCCATCCAACGCGGCAATCGCCGCCACCTGCAACGGTGTAAACGTACCGTAGTCGTGGTAGCTCTTGATACGGGCCAAGGCGGAAACCAGCTCTTTGTTCCCTACCATGAAGCCAATACGCCAGCCTGCCATGTTGTAGCTTTTACTCATGGTGAAGAATTCCACCGCCACATCACGAGCACCCTCTACTTGCATGATGGAAGGCGCTACATAGCCATCAAAGGTGATGTCTGCATAAGCCAAATCGTGCACGACCAAAATGTTGTGTTCTTTCGCCAAAGCCACAATACGCTCAAAGAAGGACAAGTCCACACATTGCGCTGTAGGGTTGCTTGGGAAACCCAAAATCATCATTTTGGGTTTAGGAATCGTTTCACGCACCGCACGTTCTACTTCCTCAAAGAAGTCTGTACCAGGAATAACTGGAACGGAACGAATGTTGGCACCCGCGATCACCGCGCCATAAATATGGATAGGGTAACTAGGGTTAGGAACCAAAACGGTGTCACCTTGATCCAGCGTAGCCAGCATCAAGTGGGCAAGACCTTCTTTGGAACCAATGGTCACGATAGCTTCATCATCTGGGTCGATTTGCACGTCGTAACGACGGCCATACCAATCAGAAATTGCCTTACGCAAACGAGGAATACCGCGGGAAACAGAGTAGCCGTGAGTGTCTGGACGGGCGGCTGCTTCAACCAGCTTATCCACAATATGCTGTGGTGTGGCCCCATCGGGGTTCCCCATCGACATATCGATAATATCCTCACCGCGACGGCGCGCCGCCATTTTCAATTCGCCAGTGATGTTAAATACATAGGGCGGTAAGCGTTCAATACGGGGAAAACTGGTCATGATCGTCCTTGAGATCAACAAAAGCCTAGAAGGAATACGTGCTAAACCAACAAGTTTAATCTATCGCTGGCAAAGAGGAAAACATCTGCAAAATATTGGCAACACCCTAGTTTGCGCTATGATCATAATTGTTCTCTGGAGATGCGCCGTGCTATTGCAAAAAGAAAACAATCCTCACCTAAATACGATTACTGCTTATGGCGATGATTACGTGGAAATTAACCGCCAAAAACATCACCAAAGCATCTGGTTTATGCCTGAAGGCACCGTACAACCATTGACTATTACATCGGTCAGTCAGATCACGCCAGATACGCTGCGCATGTTGGCTGGCCTTAATAATGTTAAGCAAGATCCTATGGCCTTCCTCGATGGCGCTGCGCAAGCGTTGCCGGACAACGCCCCTGAAGTTGTGCTAATCGGCACTGGTCAGCGCCAACAAATGCTGCACCCGTCGCTCTCAGTTGAGCTGCTGCGCTTGCGCATTGGTGTGGAAGTCATGGATACCTCTGCTGCTGCGCGTACCTACAATATTTTGATGTCAGAAGGCCGCAGGGTTGTGGCCGCCCTACTTATCTAAGGAGCACCTATGACTACCTTGGCTGTTGGCCAACCCATCCCCGCTTTTACCGCTGAAAGCACTCAAGGCACTCTTTCTGCACAATCGCTACAAGGACACGCCTACGTGCTGTACTTCTACCCGCGTGACAACACCCCTGGTTGCACCACTGAAGCACAAGGCTTCAGAGATGCTATCGCTGATTTTGAAAAGCTGGGGGTACGCATTATTGGCGTGTCGCGTGACAGCATGAGCTCACACGAACGTTTCATCGAAAAACAAACACTACCCTTCGCTTTGATCAGTGACCCCGATGAAACACTATGCGAATTATTTGGTGTCATGAAAATGAAAAACATGTACGGTAAACAGGTACGTGGTATTGAACGCAGTACTTTTTTAGTGAATGCCGAAGGCAAACTGGTACAGGAATGGCGTGGTCTGCGCGTCCCCGGCCATGTTCAAAATGTACTAGAAGCCGCCCAACAACTTTAGTCCTAAGCAGATTATTCTACTTGGACTGACTCAGTCAGGAGCACTGAATACATGCCTCTACCTCCGCTGCCCAAACGCCTCGGTAGCACTCTGGATGCACAAAGCGTCCGTGCTACGAACTCAAGTAAAAAAACAGCTAGTGCTGCTAAGAAAGCTGCTCCAGCCCCTAAACCAGCGTCAGTGGCCGCCCCTTCAGTACCGGTATCTACTCCTCCTACAGCAGCCGTTGCAGCTGCCGAGGTTAGCACCGCAACCCCTGCACCGGCGAAGCGCACTGAACGTCGCAGCACTCCGCCTGCTACCACAACGAAAAAACCTATTCGCAGCAGCAAGCGTAACCAAGCGCACAAACTGTTTGTGCTGGATACTAACGTCTTACTGCACGACTCAAACTCGCTATTTAAGTTTGAAGAGCACGACATTTACTTGCCTATGATGGTGCTAGAAGAGCTAGACCATCAGAAAAAAGGCATGTCTGAAGTTGCTCGCAATGCCCGTCAAGTCAGCCGTAATCTTGATGGTTTAGTAGGCGATAACACCCTAGATCATGGCTTACCGCTAAATGCCTTGGGAAACATCGAAGCCAAAGGGCTGTTGTTTTTCCAAACCGAAGCCATGGATGCAGACTTAAGCGTCAAGCTACCCCTGGGCAAAGCTGACAACCTCATCTTGAATGTAGTCAGTGCGTTGAAACAGACCATCACCGATAAAGATGTGGTGATGGTGTCTAAAGACATCAACATGCGCCTGAAGGCGAAGTCACTGGGCTTGCTGGCAGAAGACTACTTGCATGATCAAGTACTGGACGACTCCGACCTGCTATACGAAGGAGCCCGCGCCCTGCCCGATGACTTCTGGCGTAAACATGGCAAAAAACTAGAATCCTGGCAGCAAGCAGGTGCAACCTACTACCGCATCCAAGGCCCTATCTGCAATCAGTTGCACGTTAACGAGTTTGTGTACACCGAAGGTGATCAACCTTTGTACGCACAAGTTAAAGAGGTTGCTGCCAACACTGCTGTTCTGGCCACAATTCGCGATTACAGCCATCACAAAAACAATGTCTGGGGCATTACGGCACGTAACCGTGAGCAGAACTTCGCACTGAATCTGCTGATGAATCCCGATTGTGACTTTGTGTCGCTGTTAGGCCCTGCCGGTACAGGTAAAACCTTGTTGGCCGTCGCCACTGCTCTGACTCAAACATTAGAAACCCGCTTGTATAGCGACATTATTATCACGCGTGCCACTGTGCCCGTAGGTGATGACATTGGGTTCTTACCGGGTACTGAGGAAGAGAAAATGGCGCCGTGGATGGGCGCGCTGGAAGATAACTTGGAAGTGCTGCACCTTGGTGCCAACAACCAAAAAAGCGGCTCAAGCAACAGCTCTACCGAGAACAGTCGTAACAGCACCATGGAATTGATTCGATCCAAAATTCAAATTAAATCTATGAGCTTTATGCGTGGTCGTACCTTCCTCAATAAATTCCTGATTATTGATGAAGCACAGAACTTGACACCCAAGCAAATGAAAACGCTGGTTACCCGTGCAGGCCCTGGCACCAAAATCGTCTGTTTAGGTAATTTGTCGCAGATTGATACGCCATACCTCACCGAGGGTAGCTCTGGCCTTACCTACGTTGTAGATCGCTTTATGGGGTGGCCACACTCCGGTCATATCACGCTACAACGAGGCGAACGTTCCAGACTGGCTGATTACGCCAACGACGCACTCTAACTTTCTAATCCCGCCCCGGCATAACGCCGGGGCTTTTTTGTTTTTTGCATTATGACAGCCCTTAGTTCACTTCCCCTGGGCATCACCATGGGTGACGCTGCAGGCATTGGCCCTGAACTTATTGTGTCCCTGATACATCAAGGCCTTCCACACCCCACCGTGGTGTACGGTGATAGCGGCATCTTACGCCGTGCCGCCAAAGCGCTAGGCTTAGCGCAGCAAGTGACTATCGTGGACGCTGATACCTTGCCTGAGGGCAGTGCCATACCCGAACAGACTATTGTGGTACGCAACCGTTGGCAAGCCCTATCCATTGACCTGCCCTTTGGTGAAATCAATGCTGCAGCAGGTCGTGGCGCTTATGAGTATCTCTGCCACGCCATTGATGATGCTCAAGCTGGCCGTATACGCGGCATTGTGACCGCTCCTTTGCACAAAAAAGCCATGCAAGCAGGCGGTATTGATGCTCCTGGCCATACAGAAATTCTGGCCGAGCGATCAAATACCCAAGACTTTGCCATGATGCTGGCTAATCACGAGCTACGCGTATTGTTGGTCACCATACATATGGCGCTGGCCGATGTACCCCGCCATATCACCTTTGAGGCTGAGCTACGCGCTATACGTTTAGCGCACCTAGCCTGTAGGCAAGCTGGTATTGCGGTTCCTCGCATCGCTGTAGCTGGTTTAAACCCTCACGCAGGCGAAGACGGGAAGTTTGGTCTAGAAGAACAGCAAGTGATTACGCCTGCTATCCAAGCGGCCTGCGCTGAAGGCATGCAAGTCACTGGCCCATGGCCTGGTGACACCATTTTCATGCGTGCACGCAAAGGGGAATTTGATGTAGTAGTTGCCCAATATCACGATCAAGGGCTGATCCCAGTGAAGTATTTGGGTGTAGATGAAGGAGTTAACGTGACCGTAGGTCTGCCGTTTGTGCGCACCAGTGTAGACCACGGCACGGCTTTTGATATCGCTGGTAAAGGGATTGCTGACCCTTCATCACTGCGTGAAGCCTTCGAAATGGCGCTGCGCATGAGCGCTGCGCCTGTAGCCTGACACGCCTTATTCGTTATCGACGTAGGCGTTACCGCTAGTGTAGTTAAGAAAGCGCGTACTGGCTCCTTGGAAGGCTACTCGCACCGTACCAATAGGACCATTACGCTGCTTACCAATAATCAGCTCTGCCGTGCCCTTATCGGGTGAATCGGGGTTGTACACCTCGTCACGGTAAATAAACAGAATCAAGTCAGCATCCTGCTCAATAGCTCCTGACTCACGCAAGTCACTCATCACCGGACGTTTGTTGGGGCGTTGCTCCAGACTTCGGTTCAACTGTGACAGGGCAATCAACGGGCAATCTAGCTCTTTAGCCAAACCTTTTAGGGATCGACTGATCTCGGAAATCTCTGTTGCACGGTTTTCACTACCGGAATTACCTGACATCAACTGCAAGTAATCGATGATGATCAAACCCAGCTTGCCACACTGTCTGGCCAAGCGCCGTGCACGCGCACGCACTTCCATCCCTGACAAACCGGGGGTTTCATCAATATAAATCTGTGCTTCTTGTACTTTTTGCACAGCGTGCGTGAGCTTAGGCCAATCTTCGGCCACTAACTTACCTGTACGCATACGGTGCTGATCTAGTAAGCCCACGGAGCCCACCATACGCATCGCCAACTGCACCGCCCCCATCTCCATAGAGAACACTGCCACTGGCAAACCTTGCTCAATTGCTACGTGCTCACCGATGTTCATGGATAACGAGGTTTTACCCATGGAAGGACGCCCTGCAACAATCACCAAGTCGCCCGGCTGCAAGCCCGAAGTCATGCGGTCTAAGTCTACGAAACCCGTGGGAATACCAGTGATCTCGGAGTCACCCTCGCGGTGATAGAGTTCGTCAATACGCTCTACTACCTGAGTCAGCAATGGCTGAATCTCTAGAAAACCAGCACTACCTCTAGAGCCTTCTTGCGCAATTTGAAAAACGCGTGATTCGGCATCATCTAGAATTTGGCGTGCTTCTTTACCTTGCGGGTTAAACGCGGCAGACGAAATCTCATCAGCCACCGTTACCAGCTTACGCAGCATGGAACGCTCACGCACGATTTCGGCATAACGTCGAATATTTGCAGCGGATGGTGTGTTGTGCGCCAACGCATTCAAATACTGCAACCCACCCACTTCTTCTGCTTTTCCGGCTGTGGATAAGGACTCATAGACAGTCACTACGTCGGCCGGTCTACCCAAACCGATAAGGCGTGTAATATGTTGCCAAATAATACGGTGATCAAAGCGGTAAAAGTCTTCATCTACCAGAATATCAGCAATACGATCCCACGCTGCATTATCCAACAGCAAGCCACCTAGTACCGATTGCTCGGCCTCGATAGAATGCGGCGGAACACGCAAGTAATCCAGTTTAGTATCCGTATTTGGAATATCTTCAGCCAACGCCAAACCCCATGAAAAACAAAAGAAAAAGCCGGCTAGGTGCCGGCTTTTTTCACACGTGGTACACCAATATAAAATGTACCATGTTTCGCGTGCTAATTAGTCGATATCGCCTTCAACGATAACGGCCAAATCAACAACTACGTCTGGGTGCAGAACCACTGCAACGGTGTACTCACCGATTGCTTTCAGTGGGCCATCAGCCAAACGGATCTGGGAACGCACGATGTCTGCGAAACCAGCAGCCACCAAAGCAGCAGCGATGTCCATGTTGGTTACGGAACCGAACAGACGGCCATCAACACCAGCTTTTTGAGTCAGTTTTACACTGTGCTCAGCCAGTTTGGCACCAACTGTTTGTGCAGCAGCCAGACGGTCAGCTTGTGCTTTTTCCAATTCAGCACGACGTGCTTCGAATTCTTGGATAGCACTGTCAGTAGCACGACGGGCCATTTTACGAGGCAACAGGAAGTTGCGTGCGTAGCCATTGCGTACGCGCACTACATCGCCCAAATCGCCCAAATTAACAACTTTCTCTAGCAGAATAACTTGCATGACTTAGCTCCCGAATTATTTGTGATTATCGGTGTACGGCAACAACGCCAAGAAGCGAGCACGCTTAATAGCGGTGTCAAGCTGACGCTGATAATGAGCCTTAGTGCCAGTCAAACGTGCAGGAATGATCTTGCCGTTTTCTTGGATGAAGTCACGCAGTGTGTCCAAATCTTTGTAATCGATTTCTTTAACTTCAGCTACAGTGAAGCGGCAGAACTTACGACGTTTGAACAACGGGTTCTGCTGACCAAATCTGCGGCGTTTATCTTTGCCGCCTTTACGACCAAAAGCCATGATATACCTCTGTATTGTTCCGGGTTAGCCGGAAATTTATTTCGTGCGGTACAACCCGCACCTTGACTTACACAACAACCGTTGCACTGCCTGGATAAAGAATTTGTACATCTTGTATGTGCACAATCATTCTTACCGACGCTTTTCGCAACGGGGCGATAAAACCTGTAATTTCTAGTGTTGCCCCTAACGGTACATCGACTAGTAGCAAGGCTGTATCACCAAGCGCTACGGCATCAACCTGAAAATCAAGACGGCGTTTAAGGCCGGCTTCCATTACCTCAGACTGGTGTTGCAAGGTCAGCTCTATGGCTGGCAATCCTGCTGGGGTGTAACGTAACTCCCCGGGACTCGCAACAACAGCTGTAAATGACAGGTGATTCACGTACGCTGTTGGAACCTAATTAGGACTCGGAAACTTCTTCGTCCTGCTCGTCAACTTCATCCTCGTCGTCAGCTTGGCTGTCGGCGCTAGCACGACGGCTGTCTTCACGCTCCACGGACTTCATCATGATGGATGCGCCTTCAGGAGCAGCATCAGTCTTAGCGACCAAGTAACGCAGGATGGCATCGTTGTAACGGAACGAGTGCTCGAGTTCGTCCAAAGTGCTCTGGCCGATTTCGATGTTCAGGCACACGTAGTGAGCCTTAACCAGTTTCTGGATAGGGTAAGCCAATTGGCGACGACCCCAATCTTCGTGACGGTGGATTTTACCGCCTTCAGATGTGATGATCGCTTGATAGCGCTCAACCATGGCGGGCACTTGCTCGCTTTGGTCGGGGTGCACAATAAACACTACTTCGTAGTGACGCATGAAACAACTCCTTGTGGATATCGCCTGAAAAAACGTTTTCAGACACGACAGCCCACCCTATACAACTGGGTGAGCAAGAAACCAAGTATTCTACCTCGCGATAAGGCCTCTACACAAGCCTTATCGCGAATAAATGCTAAGTCGCGTTAGCCTTCCACCACAGCGTATGCTGAGTGGTTATGGATGGACTCAAAGTTTTCTGCCTCAATTCGGTAGTTCAATACCGACGGCATATCACGTACCAATACCGCTACATCACGCACCAAATCTTCTACAAATTTGGGGTTTTCGTAGGCTTGTTCAGTCACGTATTTTTCATCTGTACGCTTCAACAACCCCCACAACTGGCAAGAGGCTTGCTCTTCCACTTGTTGGATCAGCGCATTCACATCTACTGCTGCTGGGTCTTCCAACACCAGGTTGACAGTAACGTGGGAGCGCTGGTTGTGCGCACCGTATTTGGAAATTGCTTTAGAACATGGGCACAAGCTGGTTACAGGAACCAATACGCTTAGCTCAAATTCGGTATCTACGCTGCCATCTTCGGTGCGCATCACGCTAGCAGACCAACCCAGCTCGTAATCCAACAAGCTTTGTACACCTGATACTGGTGCGGCCTTGTTGATGAAGTAAGGGAAAGAAACAGTGATTTCACCGGCTTCTGCTTTCAGTAGATCCAGCATTTCAGCAGCGATCTGACAGTACAACGTCGAAGAAATAGGAGTCTGGCGGTATTTTTCCAACAGCTCCATGAATCGGGACATGTGCGTGCCTTTTTCTTCAGGCGGCAACGCAACGGTTAGCTCCCACTCGCCTACGGTAGGCGCAGCATCGCCTGCCATTTGCACAAACAATGGGTAGCGCACACCGCGCACACCAACTTTCTGAATAGCAACGTGACGGGTGTCCACACTGCTTTGCACGTCCGGCATTGTTCCAGCCGCTTTAGTAATACTCGTCATGATAATTGTCCAAATATGCCCATCTGGACATAGCTGAGAAAATCGTAATGCTTTAATTATGAAATAGATACACGCTGCGCGCTCACTATAACCCCACTAATAACAGGCGTATAAGAGAGCACAGCGAAAAATTAGGCTATTTATTTTCCACAAAGGCGGTCACAGATTGCTGAATGCCAGCAGCATCCAAGCCCAACTGTGCATGCAAGACTTTCTGATCCCCGTGATCAATAAATTCGTCAGGGTATCCTAAGTGCAACATAGACCGTACTAGGCGTTGGCTAGCGAAGAACTCGCTCACAGCGCTACCCGCACCACCCATAATGGCAGCATCTTCCACAGTAACGAAATGCGTGTGATCAGCAGCCAACTGCAGCAACAAGGCTTCATCCAGGGGCTTCACAAAGCGCATATCCACGACGGTAGCACCGCAGGCTTCAGCTGCTTGCATCGCTGCAGGCAGCAACGTACCAAACACCAAAATAGCTGTATTTTGGCCTTGTAAACGTACCACTGCCTTACCGATCTCTACGCCTTCCAAGCTGTCGCTTACCGTAGCACCTATACCAGTGCCACGAGGGTAGCGTACCGAAGACGGGCCTTCATGTAGGTAACAACTATTCAACAGCAAGCGGGTTTCATTTTCATCTGAAGGCGTAGCAATCACCATGTTGGGCACGCAACGCAAAAAGGCAATGTCGTAATTACCCGCGTGTGTAGCACCATCCGCCCCCACCAGACCTGCGCGGTCTAAGGCAAAGGTCACATCCAAATCCTGCAACGCCACGTCGTGTATCAGTTGATCGTAACCACGCTGTAAGAAAGTGGAGTAAATCGCCACTACTGGCTTTTGTTTCTCACAGGCTATACCTGCCGCAAACGTGACAGCATGCTGTTCGGCAATACCCACATCAAAATAACGCTCAGGGAAATGGGACTCGAACTCAACCATGCCGCTACCCTCACGCATGGCCGGCGTGATACCGTACAAACGTTTGTCGTGGGCGGCCATGTCACAGAGCCATTTACCAAATACTTGGGTGTACGTTGGCGAGCTAGGTGCTTTGCCTTGACGTATACCGACTTCTGGATCGAACTTACCTGGGCCGTGATACAGCACAGGATCAGCTTCGGCCAACTTGTACCCCTGCCCTTTACGAGTCACCACATGCAGGAACTGCAAACCACCGCGTTCTTGCAGGTTTTCTAGGGTAGGAAGCAAGGAATCCAGATCATGGCCATCTATAGGGCCAATGTAGTTAAAACCTAACTCTTCAAATAGGGTTGCAGGCGCCAATACGCTTTTTGCATGTCCTTCAAAGCGTCGCGCTAACTCTAGTACAGGCGGTACGTGTTGCAACACGGCTTTGCCCATATGTTTAGCTGCTGCATAAAAACGGCCAGACATCAAACGTGCGAAATAACGATTCAACGCCCCTACCGGTGGCGAGATAGACATATCGTTGTCGTTCAATATCACCAGCACGTTAACACCGGGCGTCACACCCGCGTTGTTCAATGCCTCGAATGCCATCCCTGCAGTCATCGCACCATCACCAATCACCGCGATATGTTGACGCGAAATGCCTTGGTTACGAGACGCCACTGCCATACCCAGCACAGCAGAAATAGAAGTAGAGGAATGCGCTGTACCGAAGTCGTCGTACTCAGACTCGCTACGTTTAGGAAAACCGGATATGCCATCTGCCTGACGCAGGCCACTCATTTGTTCGCGTCGGCCAGTCAGAATTTTGTGCGCATAAGACTGATGCCCCACATCCCACACAATGCGGTCATGTGGCGTATTGAATACATAGTGCAAGGCTACCGTCAGTTCTACGGTTCCTAAGTTGGACGACAAGTGGCCGCCCGTGCGCGACACAGAGTGCAAGATAAACTGACGCAGCTCAGCCGTCAGCGTGTCCAGATCACCCCGGCTTAGAGCACGTAAATCCTTAGGGGACTGAATTTGTTCAAGTGAAACGGTAGTCATAAAAAAATACTGATCCAGTACGAAGACTTATGCAAGCCTTGATACAAATTGCAGGTAATTGATCATTGTAGACGTAAATAGCGAGCAGCACAGCCGCCCGCCCTCAACAATCAATACGCCCGTCCAACAATGTAATCTGCCATATAGCTCAGATATAGACCACCATTACCTAGCGCTCTAATCGCCATGCGAGATTGCTCGTGCAGGGAAGCCAGAAACGCTTTAGCCTCCTCCAGCCCCATGATGGACACATAAGTAGGCTTGTTATCTTCGGCGTCTTTACCCGCAGTTTTACCCAGTGTCTGGGTATCTGCTGTGACATCTAAAATGTCATCCATCACTTGGAAACCCAAGCCCATGGCATTACCGTAATCATTCAGCATCTGACGTTGTGTGGAGCTAGCCCCTGCCACAATACCACCCAGCAAAATACTGGTTTTCAACATAGCGCCCGTTTTCAGCCTATGCATTTCTTGCAACTGCTCTAAGGTCAACGCTACACCTACGCTCTCACAGTCAATCGCTTGACCGCCAGCCATACCCAACGAACCAGCCGCTTTAGCCAACAATGTCACAGCTTGCACGGTCAATGCAGGCGCAACAGGCATGGATGCCAGCAACTCGAATGCCAATGGTTGCAACGCATCACCAGCCAACATGGCGGTAGCTTCATCAAACTGTACGTGTACAGTAGGACGGCCACGACGCAAGGTATCATCATCCATGCAGGGTAAATCGTCATGCACCAACGAGTACGCGTGAATGAGTTCTACCGATGCAGCCGCCAAATCCAAAGCTTTTTCTTGTGCAGCAGTTGGCGCAACACCTTGCAATACGGCCTCACCTGCCGCGTAGACCAATGCGGCGCGCACACGCTTACCGCCGCCTAATACGGCATAACGCATAGCTTGGTGCAAACGCTGTGGCTTTACATCCTCAGCAGGCAACATGCTTGCCAGCACTTGCTCCATATGCTGCACGCGCTCTTGCAACCACTCTTCACCTACACTTTTCTCTACACCCATATCAATCCTCTATGCCGTTATCGCCAAGGGGTTTGAGCAGTTGTCCCTGCAGCACTTTTACCTGTTGTTCCGCTTTTTCTAAGCGCTGCTGACAAACCTTAGCCAACTCCACACCACGCTGATACGCGTTGATGGATTGCTCTAGCGATAACTCTCCACTTTCCAAATGTTGAACCAACTGTTCCAACTCGGCTAATGCCCCTTCGTAGTCTTCCGGTAGCGGTGCACCCGCAGCATCTGTGTTTTGTGTATCACTCATCGCATTTTCCTTTGAGGCTTAAAGGTCTGAACGACCCAGCCAACCTGCCATACTCGTGGCAAACTTCGCCATTTTAACGGCATATGTCCAAAGGGTAACAACTCTGAACTAAATCTAGAGGGTTTTGGTCTTTATTCTTCGTTTCTGACAAGGTGTGGACCTCTTACCAGAAAGACTCCCCACCTGAAGAATGGCCATCTACTGTACATAAAAAAGACCTGACTCCTACAGGGGTTCAGGCCTTTTAGTTTCCTACATGTGCACGATTAGGCTTCACCCACCGCCACAGGTCTAGAGGAGTCACTCACCCACTCACTCCACGAACCTGGATACAGTTTAGAGCCATTCATACCAGCCAACTCCATCGCAAACAGGTTATGGCATGCAGTGATACCCGAACCACATTGATGCACCACCTGATCTGCTGGACGACCGCCCAGCAACGAGGCGAACTCGGCACGTAATTCCAACACAGGCTTAAAACGACCATCCGCTTGTAGATTGCTACTATTTGGCCGGTTCAATGCACCAGGAATATGACCCGCTACGGGATCTATAGGCTCTACTTCACCTCTGAAACGCTCGCCAGCACGCGCATCCACCACCACAAAATGCGGTTGCTCTATATTGGCCAAGACGTCTGTCGCTTGTACTGTAGGCATATCGGGGGTAGCGCTTTCTAGCCACTGACTAGGCACAGGGCCAGCCTGCGATACATCGGTTTCAACTTTACCGTTTTCGGCTATCCACGCTTGCCACCCACCATCCAAAATGGCAACTTTCTCGTGCCCTAACCAACGCAACATCCACCATAAACGTGCGGCAAACATGCTGTTGCCAGCATCATAAATCACCACCTGAGTTTGGCTTTCCAAACCCTGTTTACGCATCAGGTCTGCAAACTTGGTACGTTCAGGTAAAGGATGTCTACCATTTTTACCAGTGAGTTTGCCAACCAAGTCTGAATCATTGTCTAAGAACCTAGCGCCCGGAATATGCCCTTGCAGATAGGCATTACGCCCTGCCTGAGGATCCATCAAATCATGGCGTACATCAAACACCAACCAGTCAGAACGGTGCTCTTGTTGTAGCTCAGTTGCGGTAATTAAATAGGTAAACATTGCCACTCCTTCCCTTACTTACTTTTTGCTGCCGTTTCACCACGCAACAATTTGGATTCTGTGTAGGTACGCCACGATGACAACATACCTGATGCGATCACCAAAGCCATACCCAGCCATGCTAGCAGATCTGGTATATCGCTCCAGATCACAATACTCAGTAATGACGCAAAAATAATAGTGGAATATTGCAGTGCTGCAGACAACAGCGGTGAGCCCGCACCAAACGCTCGGGTCATGGCTAACTGACCACCCAGCCCAGCAACCCCAACGCACAAGAGCGCCAACCACCCTTGCCACGGCAACTCATGCCAACCATGTATACCCAATCCACCTATGCTAGAAACGCAAACGAAGACCGAGAACCAAAACACAGTACGCCATTCGGATTCGCCCATTTTGCCGAGTTGGCGAATCTGCATCATTGCCACAGCAGAACACGCGCCTGAGCTTAGCCCCACAGCAGCTGCAAACCATTGGTCTTCGCTAATACTAGGCCGCAATACGGCAATCACACCGATAAACCCTAGCAACACAGCAAACACACGCACAAAGTCACGGCGCATGCCGCCCAAGAACACCATCCAGATACCGATAAATAACGGCCCGGTATAGTTCAGACTAACGGCTGTGGATAAGCTTAAGTTGGTCAGCGCGAAGAAACCTGCCCACATGGAGGTCACGCCAAACAAGTTGCGGAGAATATGTGCTTTCCAGCTTACTGGACGCAAACTACGCTGACGCCATTGCGCCCACGCAAAAATACAGATTACAGACGGCAAGCCCCTAAACAACACAATTTGTGCCAGGCTTGCATCATATTCGGCAGAGATCTTGATACCTGCCCCCATGATGGCAAACATGAAACTGGCCACCAACATCCATAACGATTGCATGCAGAAATCCGCTGGAAGGGAAAATAGTCAAAGATTAAAACTATACTCCCCCTATCTTGCAATAGCAGTCTTCACCCGCATATAACACAGTAAACTACTAGGATGTGGTGTTACTCTCGCAAAATAACCACATCAAGACTTTTGCTGTGCCGCAGCAGTCTATCCATTTTTTCTGATCATCACGGTAATCAACCATGACTCGTATTCTGCTTTTTCTAGCTACCAACTTGGCTGTTATGCTGGTTCTTAGCATCGCTATGAACGTACTAGGCATAGGCCGATTCCTGACCGCTGAAGGTCTAGACCCTACTGCCTTACTTGTATTCTCTGCCATTATCGGTTTTACCGGAGCCATCATCTCATTACTTACCAGTAAATGGATGGCTAAACGCAGCACCGGCGCACACGTGATTGATCCCCAAGCACCTCGCAATGCTCAAGAGGCGTGGTTAGTAGACACCGTTCACCAGTTGGCTGATCGTGCTGGCATTGGTAGACCAGAAGTCGCCATTTATGATGGCGCCCCTAACGCTTTTGCGACTGGTGCGTTTAAAAACGACTCTTTAGTGGCTGTCTCTACCGGTCTGCTGCAAAGCATGAACGAAGAGGAAGTCATGGCAGTATTGGGTCACGAAGTTGCCCACATTGCCAACGGCGATATGGTGACACTAACCTTAATCCAAGGTGTAGTGAACACGTTTGTGATTTTCTTTGCTCGTTTGGTAGGCTACTTTGTAGACCGCGTCATCATGAAAAACGAACGTGGTCTGGGCATGGGCTACTACATTGCATCCATCGTCTGTGAGATCATTTTCGGCATCCTGGCTTCTATTATTGTGGCCTGGTTCTCAAGACGTCGTGAGTACCGTGCTGATGCAGGCTCTGCGTCTTTACTAGGCTCTCGCACTCCTATGATTCGTGCCTTAGCACGCTTAGGTAATGTAGAGGCTGGTGATCTGCCAAAAAGCTTCGAAGCTTCTGGCATTTCCGGTGGCAAAAGCATTGCAGCACTGTTTGCTTCTCACCCACCTATTGAAGATCGTATCCGCGCACTACAACAAGGCCAATAATAAAAGCAGGACAACCTTATTACGAGGTTGCCCTGTTCTCACCTAAGCCACATACAGTTGTGAGTCTACAAAAATGCCCGATGAAATCATCGGGCATTTTTTATAGCAGGTTGCTACGTCTTAACTATGGTCGCACAACTATTAGTGTGCTTGCCCCCAGTTATCACCCTCACCCACTTCAGCAACCAGCGGTACATCTAAGCTAGCTATGCCACACATCAAATCAGGCAATGCGGCTTTCAAACGCTCTACTTCATCTAAGGGCACATCAAATACCAGTTCATCGTGTACCTGCATCACCATCAAGGTTTTGAGTTGCTCTTGATCCAACCAGTTTTGCACTGCCACCATCGCTTTCTTGATCAAGTCAGCAGCAGTACCCTGCATAGGAGCATTAATAGCTGCACGCAACGCACCCGCCATACGTGGGCCTTTAGCTGTTTTCAGCTCAGGAAATGACAACCTACGGCCAAATACCGTTTCCACATAGCCTTGCTCTTTAGCCTGCTCTTTGATGCGCTCCATGTACTGCGCCACGCCGGGGTAGCGACTGAAGTAACGATCAATATAGGCTTTAGCGGCTGCTCGGGTAATACCCAAGTTGTTCGCCAACCCAAACTCACCCATGCCGTAAATCAAACCAAAGTTAATGGCTTTGGCTGCATAACGCTGGTCTGGCGTAACTTCTTCGGGTGTCACACTGAAAATTTCGGCTGCCGTTGCCCGATGCACGTCACCACCGTCGACAAACACCTGTTGCAGGTTTTTATCACCAGAGACGTGCGCCATGATACGCAACTCGATCTGCGAGTAGTCAGCCGACACCACCTTGCCCAGTGACGAAATAAACGCGTCACGCACCTTGCGCCCCTCTGCAGTACGCACGGGGATATTTTGCAAGTTAGGGTCAGAGGATGCCAAACGCCCGGTAACGACTGCTGCCTGCGCGTAACGGGTGTGCACACGATGCGTACGCGGGTTCACCATTTTGGGAAGCTTATCGGTATACGTGGACTTAAGCTTGGCAATACCGCGATGCTCAAGCATCAGCTTAGGCAGCGGGTAATCATTGGCTAATTCAGTCAACACACCCTCATCGGTAGACGGTGCACCACTGGCTGTTTTCTTGACTACAGGTATGCCTAGTTTTTCGAACAGAATTTCACCTACTTGTTTAGGTGAGTTCATGTTGAACGGTTGCCCAGCCAATTCGTACGCCTCTGCTTCCAGCTCTAACAAACGCTGGCCTAATTCGTGGCTTTGTTTATGCAACACATCAGCATTGATGGCGACACCGTTGGCTTCAATAGTGGTCAACACTGTGGAGGTTGCTAGTTCTAGCTGATAGGTAGCTTCCAAACCCTCATGCGCTGTAATCAATGGACGCATGACCTGATGCAAACGCAGTGTGATGTCAGCATCTTCGCACGCATAGGCTGTAGCTACATCTAACGCCACATCAGCAAAAGCAATTTGCTTGGCACCTTTGCCACAAATACTTTCATACGGTGTGGTTTGTACATTCAGCCAACGCTGGGCCACATCGTCCATGTTGACGCGCAAATGTGAATCCAGCACATAGGCCTGCAACATGCTGTCTTCTGCAATACCTTGTAGTCGCACACCTTCGGTAGCAAAAACATGCGCATCGTATTTAGCATGATGCAAAATTTTGGCATGCTTATCCGACTCTAACCAGGGCTTTAACGCGCCCAACACCACATCAGCCGTAAGCTGCTCGATTACCTCGCATCCTTGATGCCCTACGGGGATATAGCAGGCCTCACCAGGCTGCACCGACAACGACAGCCCCACCAGTCTGGCCTGCATAGGATCCAACGATGTAGTTTCGGTATCCAAGGCCGTCAATTCGGCTTTTTCGATTTTTGCTACCCAGCGCTGTAACGCTGCTTCGCTAGTAATCGTTTCATATTGCACGGTTGCAGGGGCCTCTGGAAACACCAGTTCAACTTGCTCGGCAGCAGGCACCTCAACAGCCGCTTTGCGTGGCGCTATCCTGCCATCTTGGGCAGGGATACGTGTGGCATCACCTGTTAGCTCACGCAACCACGTTCTGAACCCGTAATCTTCGTAGATATCCAACAAGGTATCTTTATCTAGCGGCAGCGGTCGCAACTGATCCAATGACGCATGTAACTCACCCAGATCACAATCCAGTTTCACGGTGACCAGTTTGCGCGTCATCTCAAACATAGGAATAAAGTCGCGCAAGTTCTGACCAGCTACGCCTTTGATGTCACCGGCATGTTGAATCAATGACTCTAGTGTCTGGTATTCGTTTAACCACTTTGCAGCCGTCTTAGGGCCTACTTTTGGCACGCCCGGAATATTGTCCGCCGTGTCACCAATCAACATCAAATAATCAATGATTTGCTCAGGCCGTACACCATAGCGATCAATCACCCCTTGCATATCCTGACGCTCATTATTCATGGTATTAATGAGCTCTACATGTGGGTTAACCAACTGCGCCAAGTCTTTGTCGCCTGTGGAAATAACACTATGAATACCTTGTTCGGATGCTTGCACCGAGAGTGTGCCAATGATATCGTCTGCCTCTACGCCCGGCACGCAAATTACTGGCCATCCCAGTGCGCGCACGGCGCGGTGAATGGGCTCAATTTGCTGCGCCAGATCTGTTGGCATGGATGGTCGGTTCGCTTTATAGTCGCTAAACAGATCATCCCTAAAGGTTTTACCTTTAGCATCAAACACGCAGGCCATATAATCTGGCTCATAGTCCTGCAAAATTTTACGCATCATTGCGATGACGCCGTACAGAGCACCAGTTGGCTCACCACGAGCGTTACGCAGATCCGGCATGGCATGGAATGCCCTGTACAGATAGCTGGATCCATCAACTAATAATAAGGTTTGTTTCATGTCTGACACTAAAAATGTTCATTTACCCGCCACAGAGCAGATTCCCGTTATATCAGCAGAACTCAAACGTGCCGCAGAAACACTACAGGAAGTAGGCTTTGGGATCAGTGTATTCGGTAGCGCTCGTATCCCTTCCGACAATAAATATTATGAAATGGCATGCGAGCTTGGCAAGCGCTTAGCTGAGGCCGGTCTGATGCTAATCGCTGGTGGTGGCCCAGGTATTATGGAAGCCGCCAACAAAGGCGCCTATGAAGCAGGCGGTCGCAGCGTTGGTCTTAACATACGCCTACCACGTGAAACCAGCAACAACCCTTACCAAACACACAGTCTGCAATTCGAATACTTCGTATCTAGAAAAGCGACATTCTTCATGCATAGCTCCGCATACATTGCGTTGCCAGGTGGTTTTGGCACCATGGATGAATTGTTTGAAGTCATTACGCTGGTACAAACACGTAAACTGCCTGCAGCCCCCATTGTACTCGTAGGCACTGCATTCTGGAGCGGCCTACTTGACTGGGTACGCGAACAGTTGTTGGGCAACAAGCTGATCTCCCCTAGCGATCTAGATTTGATCACCCTCACAGACGATTTGGATGAAGTGATGCAAGTGGTTAATGCCTGCTGCTCACAGTTTGCCATTGAGCCCACTTGCGAGCCCACACTGCCTCACTAAAGTGCAGCACCAATCCCTGCCAACTCGCTCTATAACTTCTTGTAATACACAGGGTTTATACGTGTTGGCAGATATAGCATGACCGCTATGATTTCTACTATATCCTATAGACTATTACTGCTTATTCCCACAAGGAGAGCATCTTGAAAAAGAATTTGTTGCGCTTTCTAACCCTGGCTATTTTTAGCACTGCCACTGCTACCGCAGCAGCGCAGGATTTTACCGAAATCCGTATTGCTACCGAAGCGGGCTACCCTCCGTTTGAATACCTGAACCCCTCTGGCGAAATTGTTGGCTACAACATCGAAATCGGTAACGAGATCTGTAAACGCCTACAAGCTGAGTGCATTTGGATTGATCAATCCTTCGACAGCTTGATTCCTGGTTTACAAGCTCGCAAATTTGACTTGGCTCACTCCACCATGACAGCCACTGATGCACGCCGCAAAGTAATTGACTTCAGCGCGCCACTGTACGTCGTAGCCTCTCGTCTGGTAGCCAACAAAGACAAAACACTGGAGCCAACAGCTGATTCACTGAAAGGTATGCGCGTTGGTGTGCAACAAGGCACCACCATGGAAGCCCACGCACGCAAAGAATGGGCTCCAAACGGTGTGGAAGTCATTGCCTACCCAAGCTACACCAACGCCTACATTGACTTGGCCTCTGGCCGTATCGACGCGTCTTTCCAAGAAGCACCTAATGCCGTACAAGGTTTCTTGACCAAGCCTGAAGGTGCAAACTTCACCCTGATGGGCGACACCGTTAAAGATAGCGCTATCCTGAACGAACCCATCGCTATTGGTGTGCGTAAAGGTAATAAAAAGCTGAAAGATGCTGTAGATCAAGCCATCCTTGATATGCAAGCTGATGGTACACTTGCTGCCATTACTGCAAAGTACTTTGAACCCGGTAACGTTGAGCTACCAAGCACACAGCCGTAACCCTATTCTTTCTTAACCCGTACGAGGCAACAATGCTTGCTTCGTACTTAGCGCGATCTTTTTTATGTTCCTGATGGGCTATGGTCCCCAGTTGCTGGCAGGCACACTGGAAACCATCCAATTAGCCGTTCTGTCTTTGGCGGTTTCACTCGTGCTTGGACTGTGCGCGGCAAGTTGCAAGCTATTTGCACCTAGTCGCCTTTTGCGTTTTTGCGCAGCAGTCTATACCACCGTCATACGTGGCATTCCTGATCTGGTTCTGTTACTGCTGATTTTCTTCAGCCTACAACTCTACCTTAACGATCTGACTGACGCTCTATCTTTACCCTATATAGATATTGAGCCTTTCAGTGCAGGTGTAGCCACGTTAGGCTTCATCTACGGCGCTTACTTTACCGAAACCTTCAGAGGAGCCTTCATGGCTGTGCCACACGGGCAGCTAGAAGCAGGTATCGCTTACGGTATGTCTCGCTGGCAGGTCTTTAGCCGCATCCTGTTCCCACAAATGATGCGTCACGCCCTACCAGGTTTAGAAAATAACTGGCTGGTGCTGCTCAAAGCCACCGCCTTGGTATCGCTTATTGGGCTGAATGACTTAGTAAAAGTCGCCCAGAACGCGGGAAATGTGACCTTCCAGATGTTCCTGTTCATTTCCATCACAGGTGCAATCTACCTTGCATTAACCACCTTGTCGAACAGTGTGTTTTACCTTCTGAATCGTCGTTATTCTGTAGGCATTAAAAAGGCAGAGCTATGGTAACGGTGATTGACGAATTTTGGCGTGCTTACCTGTATAGCAATCACGGACAATGGTCCGGCTTAGCCGTCACGTTGTGGCTGCTCGTGCTATCGCTGTTTTTTGGGTTTATCCTCTCTATTTTTACCGCCATTGGCCGCAACTCAGCCCGATGGTATGTTTCTAAGCCTATTTGGCTGTTCTCCTATGTATTTAGAGGCACGCCCCTATACGTACAGATACTGTTTATCTACGGCGGCTTGTACGGTCTAGATTTCATCAAAGAAACGCCAAGCTTGGCATCGTTCTTCCAAAGCGGTTTTAACTGTATGGTATTGGCGCTGGTGCTAAATAACGTGGCTTACACCACCGAAATCTTTGCCGGTGCAATCAGAGCCACACCCGCTGGCGAAATCGATGCAGCCAGAGCTTACGGCATGACCCGCACCACCATGTACCGACGCATCATCCTGCCATCCGCATTGCGCCGCGCCCTACCCGCTTACAGCAACGAAGTCATCTTGATGCTGCACGCTACATCGCTGGCCTTCACGGCCACCGTGCCAGACATCTTGAAAATCGCTAGGGATGCCAACTCGGCCACCTACGAAACCTTTGCCTCTTACGGTTTTGCCGCTTTGCTATACCTTGCCGTTACAGTGGTACTGGTAGGCATATTCCGTCTCGTTGAAAAACGTACACTGTTATCTATGCAACCCCTGAAGCCTTAATCATGCAAAAACTGCAAGTTAAAAACATTCATAAAGCCTACGGGCAGAATCAAGTGCTGAAAGGTGTATCACTGGATGCAAACGCAGGTGATGTTACCTGCATTATTGGTTCCAGTGGCTCAGGTAAAAGTACTTTCTTGCGCTGTATTAACTTTCTGGAAATTCCAGATCAGGGCAGCGTTCAACTGAATGACCAAACCATACATGCCGTCACCAAAGACAATGGCACGGTACGTGTATCAGATCTAAAAATGCTGCGCGATATGCGTACGCGTCTGACCATGGTATTCCAGCACTTCAATCTATGGGGCCACATGAACGTTTTGCAAAACGTCATGGAAGCACCTACCCATGTATTGAAAGTCTCCAAGAAAGAAGCCATGGAGCGCGCACGTCACTACTTGAACAAAGTAGGTCTGCCAACCAGCATAGAAACACAATACCCTGCCCACTTATCTGGTGGACAGCAACAACGTGTGGCTATTGCCCGTGCATTGGCAATGGAACCTGAGGTTATGCTGTTTGACGAACCCACCTCTGCGCTGGATCCTGAGTTGGTGGGTGAAGTACTGAAAGTCATGCAACAGTTGGCTGAAGAAGGCCGCACTATGTTGATCGTGACACATGAGATTGGCTTTGCACGACAAGTGAGCAATAACATAGTCTTCTTGCACCAAGGCGTAGTAGAGGAATGCGGCACGCCATCTGCGGTGCTGGATACCCCGCAAAGTGAAAGGCTACAGCAATTTTTAACGGGTAATTTGAAGTGATTATTGCTTGAAGATTGCTATGCTGCACTAAAAACTGAACACCCTCCTTGAGAGGGTGTTTTTATTTCTGCTGCTGATTTCTACTGGCTTCGGTATAGGCGATGAATACCACTAACACACTTCAAACACCATAACGCCATCAACAAAAAAGCCCACACATCCAAAAGGACCTGTGGGCTTCTTCTAGCTGTTATCAGCTACATACCGCTTACCTGATTAAGCTTCTTCACGAGCAAACTTACGACGCTCATGCTCTTTCAGGTGACGCTTACGCAGACGGATAGATTTAGGTGTTACTTCCACCAGCTCATCGTCATCAATAAAGTCTACAGCGTATTCCAAAGACAAACGGATAGGTGTAACCAGATCGATGTGCTCATCTTTACCGGATGCACGAACGTTAGTCAGTTTCTTCTCACGAATTGGATTCACGATCAGGTCATTGTCACGGCTGTGAATACCAATGATCATACCTTCGTAAACTGGATCGTTAGGCGAAACGAACATTTTGCCGCGCTCTTGCAGTTTCCACAGAGCGTAAGCCACTGCTTCGCCATCGTCTTGGCTGATCAGCACGCCGTTACGACGCTCACCCACGGAACCTTCACGCATAGGCTGGTAGGAGTCAAAAATGTGACTCATCAAGCCTGTACCACGTGTCAGTGTCATGAAGTCGCCTTGGAAGCCGATCAGACCACGTGCAGGGATACGGTATTCCAAACGTGTACGACCACGACCATCAGGGATCATGTCTTGCAAGTCACCACGACGGCGACCCAACTCTTCCATCACACCGCCTTGGTGACCGTCTTCAACGTCCACTGTCAGGTGCTCGTAGGGTTCCATCTTCACGCCGTTTTCTTCTTTGATCAGCACGCGTGGACGGGATACCGCCAACTCGTAGCCTTCACGACGCATGTTTTCCAACAAGATGGTCAAGTGCAACTCACCACGGCCACATACTTCAAATGCAGTATCGTCACCGGTTTCGTTTACACGCAAAGCCACGTTGGATTTCAATTCCAAATCCAAGCGGTCACGAATCTGACGGCTGGTCACGAATTTACCTTCACGGCCCGCTAATGGCGAGGAGTTCACGATAAAGTTCATGCTCAGCGTAGGCTCGTCAATGCGCAGCAATGGCAGAGCTTCTGGTTTAGCAGGATCCATCAATGTGCAGCCAATACCGATTTCATCAATACCGTTGATCAGTACGATGTCACCCGCTTGAGCTTCTTCCACTTGTTGACGGTTCACACCTTTAAAGGTTTGAACTTGGTTGATACGGCCTTTGATTGGCTCGCCTTCAGGACCAAATTTCAGAATCACGTCTTGACCAGCACGCACACGACCACGGTTCACACGGCCTACACCGATCTTACCGACGTAGCTGCTGTAGTCTAATGAACAGATTTGTAACTGCAATGGACCATCTGGGTCATCTTCACGTTGAGGCACATGGTCCAAGATAGCTTGAAACAGTGGGCGAAGATCGCCGGAACGCACATCGTCAGTCAAACCGGCATAGCCGGACAGACCAGAAGCGTAAACAATTGGGAAATCCAACTGCTCTTCTGTAGCACCCAACTTGTCAAACAAATCAAATGTTTCGTTTACAGCGAAATCTGGTCTAGCACCTGGACGGTCAACTTTGTTCACCACCACAATAGGTTTCAGACCCAATTCCAACGCTTTGCGGGTTACGAAACGGGTTTGAGGCATAGGGCCTTCTACCGAATCCACCAGCAACAACACTCCGTCAACCATCGACAGTACACGCTCTACCTCACCACCGAAGTCAGCGTGTCCGGGGGTATCAATAATGTTGATATGTGTACCCTCAAACTCTGCCGCGCAGTTTTTGGCCAAGATAGTGATACCGCGTTCTTTCTCGATATCGCCAGAGTCCATAACGCGATCGCTAACATGTTCATTCGCACGGAAAGTGCCAGACTGTCTTAGAAGCTGATCAACCAGGGTAGTTTTCCCGTGGTCTACGTGAGCAATAATAGCCACATTGCGCAATGCGCGACTCATAATGTTTCCTTAAGGTTAAGGTTAGCTGGGCGTAGCGTTTCGGGTAAATCAGCCAGCCCGATTAAAAGGGATTCAGGTTCCTCAGAATCCTGTATTGTGTCCAGCGTTACCGCCTTTTCCAATAAAAAGGGTCCCACTGCTGTACGACGCAACGCCGTCAGGTGAGCCCTATAACCTAAACGTTGACCAATATCTTGTGCCAAAGTTCGGATATACGTGCCTTTGCTGCACTCCACTGCAATGCGTGCAGTGTTCCCTTCGCAAGATAACAGCTCAATATTATGAATCGTTACTGTACGGGGTGGTCTTTCCAGTTCTATGCCTTGCCGTGCATACTCATACAGCGGCTTACCATCACGCTTTAAGGCCGAGTACATAGGTGGAATCTGTTGAATTTCACCTAAGAATTCTTGCAATACTTGTTTTACTGCTTCTACATCTGCACCGCCATCAGGCAGCTCCGCCGTCGCAACTACCGTACCAGTTAAATCACCGGAGTCAGTTTCTGCACCGAAGGTAAGTTCTGCTTCGTATGCTTTATCAGCATCCAATAACAGCCCAGAAATTTTAGTTGCTTTACCAAAGCAGCACACCAGCAAGCCTGTAGCAAAAGGATCTAAAGTGCCGGTATGACCTGCTTTACGAGCATCCATCGCTCGTCGGGCGCGTTGCAATGCGTGGTTACTGGACAATCCTTCAGCTTTGTCCAGCAACAGCACACCATCGAGCACACGTCCGCGTTGTCGCCTCGCCATCGTATTTATTTTCCGCTAAAAAACGACGCGCCGACTCAGGCCTGGTCGTCGTCAGGATCGTCAGGAACAGCGTCAGTAGCCGTGCTGAAAGAAGAACGGTTTGCTTCGTCAATCAGCTTGGACATGGCCATGCCACGTACCACGTGATCATCGTAGAAGAAACGCAGAGTAGGAACAGTATGGATATGCAGCAAGCGGTATAGCTGCGAGTGCAGCCAGCCAGCCTTGGCATTCAGTACTTCAGTTGCAGTCTGCGGCTCAGCGCCGAAAACTGTGAAATATACTTTAGCGTGTGCATAATCAGCTGACAGTTCAACTTCTGTCAGCGTGATTAGACCAGCGCGGGACATATCTATCTCTCGCTGAATCAGCACAGCCAAATCTTTTTGAATTTGGTCGGCTAAGCGGACATTACGTCCGCCGCCAGCTTTGTTTTTGTGTCTTGCCATGAATTACAGTGACCGGGCGATTTCCTTGATCTCGAAGATCTCTAGCTGGTCGCCCACTTGAATATCATTATTACCACGTAAGGTGATACCACAATCGAAACCTTGGCGTACTTCGCGGACATCGTCCTTGAAGCGTCGTAGGGATTCGAGATGGCCCGTCCAATGCACCACGTTGTCGCGCAGCAGACGTACCTGAGAATCGCGCTTGACGATGCCTTCGGTAACCATACAACCAGCCACACTCCCGATACGGGAAATGTGGTACACCTCGCGAATTTCTACCATACCGATAACTTCTTCGCGTTTCTCTGGTGTCAACATGCCGGACAGGGCTGCCTTCACTTCGTCTACCGCATCGTAAATGATGTTGTAGTAGCGAATATCAATACCGTTCAATTCAGCCAGTTTACGTGCGCTTTGTTCAGCACGTACGTTAAAGCCAATAACTACTGCGTTAGACGCGATAGCCAAGTTGATGTCGCTCTCGGAGATACCACCCACAGCGGCGTGCACAACTTGCACTTTCACTTCGTCTGTTGCCAGTTTCAGCAAGGAAGACACCAACGCCTCTTGAGAACCTTGTACGTCGGTTTTGATGATCAGAGACAATGTCTGTACACCTTCGCCGATGTTCTCGAACAGAGAATCCAGTTTAGCTGCTTGCTGACGTGCCAGTTTTACATCGCGGAATTTACCCTGACGGAACAAGGCAATTTCACGTGCTTTACGCTCGTCTTGCATTGCAATCAGTTGATCGCCAGCAGCAGGTACTTCGGTCAGACCTTGGATTTCAACAGGCATAGATGGGCCTGCTTCTTTCAAGGACTTACCTGTTTCGTTCACCATGGCACGAATACGACCGAAGCTCGCACCTACCAACACGGTGTCACCGTGATGCAATGTACCGGTTTGAACCAATACAGTAGCCACAGGACCACGACCACGATCCAAACGTGCTTCAATCACAGTACCTTGAGCTGGTGTATTCACAGGCGCTTTCAGTTCCAGCATCTCTGCTTGCAACAGCACTTGTTCCAACAGGTCATCGATACCATCACCAGTGCGTGCAGACACAGGTACGAAAGGCACATCGCCACCGTACTCTTCTGGCACCACTTCTTCTACCAACAATTCTTGCTTAACGCGCTCAGGATTGGCTTCAGGTTTATCTACTTTAGTAATCGCTACAACCAGCGGAACACCAGCAGCACGAGCGTGGTGAATAGCTTCACGTGTTTGAGGCATCACGCCGTCATCAGAAGCAACCACCAAGATCACAACGTCAGTTGCCTTGGTACCGCGAGCACGCATGGCCGTAAAGGCTTCGTGACCGGGGGTATCCAGGAAAGTAACGTTACCGCGTTCAGTTTTAACGTTGTATGCACCGATGTGCTGAGTAATACCACCAGCCTCACCCGATGCCACTTTAGTGCGACGGATGTAATCCAGCAAAGAGGTTTTACCGTGGTCAACGTGCCCCATTACAGTAACCACAGGAGCACGAGGACCTTCCTCGATTTCACCCGTGAACTGATCTTCCAAGAAGGACTCAGGATCATCCAGTTTGGCGGCAATCGCTTTGTGGCCCATTTCCTCAACCAAAATCATGGCTGTTTCTTGGTCCAACACTTGGTTGATTGTCACCATTTGACCCAGCTTCATCAGATGCTTGATCACTTCAGCTGCTTTCACAGCCATTTTGTGCGCCAAGTCTGCAACCGTAATGGTTTCAGGCACAGCCACTTCGCGAACAATTGCTTCCACCACTTGAGGTTGCTGTTCTACTTGACCTTGACGGCCACGACCACGTCTACCACCACGGGTATTCGCGTGCCAGGCTTCGCGCTCAGTAGAAGCAGAAGCCACTTCCGCTTTAGAAGGTTGTTTGCGACGGCTATCACCTACCCAACCAGTTTCGCCTTTGGCTGCTGGTTTAGGTGTAGTTTTCTTAGCGCTATCGCCATTCTTAACATCTTTTTTCGCAGCCGGTTTGCCTGCTTTACGAGCAGCATCTTGGCTTTCTGCCGCACGCAATACTTTGCGAGGACGGTTCAGCATTTCACTGATCGCTGCTGCTTCAGCTTCTGCTGCCGAACGTGCGCGATCACGATCGCCGTCGCCTACAGTTGCCTGAGGGGCTGGTCTGCGTGCAGTAGGATTACCACTAGACTGTGGGCGACCAGCGCCTTGAGGACGATCCGAATGACGGTTAGCGCCAGACTGATTCTGTCCGCCACGCGGAGCATTCGCCCCACCTTGCGGTCTTGGGCTACGAGTTTGATTGTCAGCTTTCGCTGTAGGGGTGTCTTTGACAGGCTTGTTTTTAACGGCCACGTTATCCAGCTCTTCAGTTTGTTCTGCCTTCACAGGCGTTTCTTGCTCTACCTGTGATGTAACTTCAGGCACTTGCTCTTCAGACTGACTGACAGCTGGCGATACAGGTTGCCGTACCTGCTCTTCCTTGGCTGCTGTTTCTGCAGTCGGTTCGGTTTTTTGAGTCTCTACAACCGGTGCCTCTTTAACTGGCTCTGGTTGGGCCTCAACTTTAGTTTCCTGTACTGGAGCGGACTCTGCCACAGGAGTTTCTTTTGCTGCCACTGGCACTTCAGCTACAACCTCTGGGGCTGCCTCTGGCGCTACAGTTGGCTTGTTTGCTACTTCCGGTGCAGCGTTCTCTGCTGCTTTTACAGGGGCTGCCTCTGCGTGCTCAGCAGCGCTTTGGTCTTCTGTTGCAGCTTTAGCGGCTTCAGCAAGAAGCTCAGCCGGATCCCGTTTCACAAATACGCGTTTCTTCCGGGTTTCTACCTGAATAGTGCGAGAACGCCCAGAGCCATCAGCTTGACGGATTTCTGACGTTTTGCGACGAGTCAGCGTGATTTTGTTTCCACGCAGTGACTCCAGCAGCTTCGCCTTATCTGCTTCGGTGACGGAATCGTTCACCGATCTGAGCTGAACACCTGCAGCACGCAATTGCTCCAACAACGATTCTGCAGGCATTTTCAGTTCTTGAGCGAACTGGGCGACTGTGTTACTCGGCATTCGACTCTCTCTTGCTTACAACTACTTATTCTATTAATAACAACCCCTGATAGTCGGCTCTCCTCTCTAGAGCAGGCCGACCTGCTGCAACGTCATCATGCGTCACCATCAAACCAGTGGGCTCGTGCACGCATAATCAAATTGCTCGCGTCTTCGGCATTTAGGCCAGTCATTTCGGACAGTTCATCTGTCGCCAATTCGGCCAAATCATCCAAGGTGGTGACTTGCTTTTCAGCCAGTGCAGCCACGATATCAGGAGTGATTCCTTCAATTTCTAACAGGTCTTTTTCTACTGTTTGCACCAGCTCATCTTTAGCAATTGCTTCAGAAAGCAGCGCATTACGAGCACGTGTACGCAACTCGTTTACAGTGTCTTCATCAAAGGCATCGATATCCAGCAGTTCTTGCAATGGCACGTAAGCCACTTCTTCTAGACCACTGAAACCTTCGTCGATCAGTACATCAGCAATACCTTCGTCTACGTCCAAACGTTGCATGAACATGTTTTGCAGTTCACGACGTTCTTCTTCCTGACGATTCTGGCTTTCTTCTGGTGTCATAATGTTGATTTGCCAGCCAGTGAGTTCGGAAGCCAAACGTACGTTTTGACCACGAGCACCAATAGCTTTAGGCAGGTTTTCTTCATCAACCACTACGTCCATAGCATGCTTATCTTCATCGACCACGATGGATTCCACATGCGCTGGAGCCAGAGCACCAATCACGAATTCTGCTGGATCTTCTGCCCACAGAACGATATCAACCTGCTCACCGCCCAGTTCGTTACGAACAGCAGTGACTCGCGAACCACGCATACCTACACATGTACCGATAGGATCAATGCGTTGATCGTAGGCAATAACGGCAATTTTAGCGCGCACACCCGCATCACGAGCAGCTGCTTTAATTTCCAACAAGCCTTGTTCGATTTCAGGCACTTCATTCTCGAACAGTTCCTTGATGAATTCAGGAGCGGTACGAGACAAAATCACCTGCTGACCACGTGCTGTGCGGTCAATTGTTTTTACCAAAGCGCGTACACGGTCACCCATACGAATATTTTCTTTGGGGATCATTTCGCTGCGTGGCAAACGGGCTTCGATTTTACCCATCTCAATGATGGCGTCGCCCTTATCAATACGTCTGACTGTGCCAGACACGATTTTTTCGCCACGATCCAGGAAGTCATTCAACACCTGTTCGCGCTCTGCATCACGTATACGCTGCAAAATAGCCTGCTTAGCAGCTTGAGCACCGATACGTCCAAATTCTATAGGCTCCAAGGCCTCTTCAATGTAGTCGCCAATTTGTACATCAGGCACGATTTCCATCGCATCGCTGTACATCTCTTGACGATCAGGCTCTTGCAGACCAGCCTCATCAGGCACGACCAACCAACGTCTGAAGCCTTCGTGCTCGCCCGTTACGCGATCCACCGCTACCCGTATGTCGGCATCTTCTTCGAAGCGTTTTTTCATTGCAGACGCTAACGCACCTTCTAGGGCGCCAAACACCACATCTGCTTCTACACCTTTTTCACGCGCCAGCGCATCAACTAGCAAAAGAATTTCGCGACTCATCGCTTTCTACCCTTGAAATCAAGAACGGGATCCAATTTGGCACGATCCACTTCATCAAATGTGAAAGTCAGGTCTCTGACATTGCCAGAGGCTTGCTCTAGTTCCAACACGAATTTGGTGTCGGCATCCACATTATCCACAGTGACGTCATCAGGGCTGATCAACACACCCTTAAACACTTTCTGGTTATCCACCGCCTCGTAAAAGCGCAGTTCTACCCTAGCACCGGCAAAGCGTACAAAGTCGCGCAATGTTCGCAGCGGACGATCTATACCAGGAGAACTCACTTCCAGACGGCCGTAATCGACGTTTTCCACTTCAAAAACGCGCGACAGTTGTTTGGACACCCATTCACAATGGTCAATGCTCACCCCTTCTGGGTGATCAATCACGACACGCAACACGCCCAGCGGCGCGCGTTCCACATCGATCAACTCGATGTCGCTGCCTAGCAAGGCTTCCTGTGTTAAAGCGAAAATATCTGCCATAAAATCCAAAAAAAATGGGCTGACTGCCAGCCCACTGCTACCTTAAAAGCTTAGATCCGGTAAGTATCTGACATTACATACAATAATGATGATACCGTGCCAAGCTTTACATTTTAACAGAATTCGAGAAAAAATCCTGCCACATCCAGCGCTTAGCCCAGAAATAACGCTACAGCCATGCGGAAGCCGGACTACACCTACTTCGTAGCCCGGCCCTGTGGTGCATTAACGACGGTTAGTTCCTATGCGTGCCAAGCGCGACTCGTGCGCATTAGATGAGCGTGGCTGCCAATCATCACCCGAGCGACCGCCTGTGCGAGCACCTCGCGCCGGAGCCCGCTTAGCAGCTGATCGCGGCGCTTGTTGGCGCTGCTCTTCAGCACCACGTTGCTCACCACTGCGGCGACGTCGATTACCTGGACCCGCTTGAGGATCTCGCTGATCACGCGTAGCTGAACCTGCATTACCGCGCGACTGCTGACCGCGACCACCCGTACGACGACCACCACGACCGGCCTCGGGATGACCATTAGCCAAACCACCGCTCACCAGCATGCCAGTTGTAGCCGTTGGATCTACATAGCCACCACCTTCGCTGGTACGCAGACGACCACGCCTGTTAGTACGCGCACCGTTAGTGCCATTTTGCTCCATGGTACCAAAACCGGGAGGCAATGCACTGTCATGACTTAACGGCTGACTATGACGACGAGCACCACGACGACCACCGCCTGCGCTTTCCGTTTCGCCCGTATCACGCCACAACCCTACGCGCAGCATCAACGCAGCAACCATGTCTGCATTTAGCTCTTCCCAGCGACCACGACGCAGGTTACGCGGCAACACCACCTCGCCAAAACGCGTACGGATCAGACGACTCACCACCACACCAGCCGCCTCAAACATACGGCGCACTTCGCGGTTACGGCCCTCATGCAAGGTCACACGGTACCAACGGTTACTACCTTCGCCACCGATGAATTCCAATTCACCAAACTTAGCCTCGCCGTCTTCCAGTTCAATACCAGTAGTCAGACGTTTAGCTTGATCATCAGCCAACTCACCCAATACGCGCACTGCGTATTCGCGCTCAGCACCATAACGAGGGTGCATCATTTTATTGGCCAAGTCACCGGATGTTGTGAAGATCAACAGACCTTCAGTATTCAAGTCCAACCTACCAATGGATAACCACTTACCTACACGCACCTTAGGCAAACGCGCAAAAACAGTTTCACGGCCTTCTGGATCATCGTGCGTCACAATTTCGCCCACAGGCTTGTGGTACAGGATCACACGCGGAGGTTTATTAGCATGAGGACGTGCAATCAAACGACCATTCACACGAACTTTATCGTCTTGACCCACGCGTTGACCGATGTGAGCAGGCTCGCCGTTTACCGAAACGCGGCCCGCCACAATCAGCTCTTCCATTTCTCGACGCGACCCCACACCAGCATCAGCCAACACTTTATGCAATTTGGGTTGTATCGCTTCACTAGTCAGATAACGCCCCAAACGCTGGGACATTCTGGCTGTTTTGTCCAAGTAAGACAGCGCATGATCAGCTTCTTGATCATCTTCTGCGCTCATCTGCACTACTGGCTCTTGAGCGTCTTGCACTGCCGCAACTGCTCTAGGAGTGCGCGTGCTGGTTTTGCGAGCACGAGGTGCGCGTGGCGCACGCGGCTGATCCGCATTCGCAGCGGCAGCAGCTGGCTTACGTCTACCTTTAGCTACAGGCTTTTGCTCTGCAGTTTCTTCCTTAACATCTTGGGTGGAGGAAGAGTCATCACGGGTACGCGCACCAGCTTCAGCTGCATCACCTCGACGACGACGAAACGGCGTGCGTAATTTACGCCCTTTGCCGCGCGAAGCTGATGTCGTAGAAGAGGACTCAGCCGCTTCTGCGCTACGCTCAGGCGCTTGTTCAATATTTTCCGTCATTGATTAAAAGACTCCAATTTTTCTCATTCATTATGCTTTGATGATAAGTGTCAAAAAGTTTCACTTCTCATCGCTTTCTTCATGTTCCGTAGTGTCGGGCTCATGCAACGTCCCTTGCTGCGTGTTATCCAGCTCCACAAGCTGTTGCATAAACACATCCTGCACCTGCTCTTCATCCAAAGAAGGCAAGTCCTGTAAAGAACGTAAACCTAAATCATCCAGAAATTGTCGCGTTGTACCTAGCAACGCTGGGCGCCCTGGCGCATCTCTATAGCCCAGAACCTCGATCCAACCTCGATCTTCCAACGTACGCACAATCTGCGTAGAAACACCCACACCACGTATATCTTCGATATCACCACGAGTAACAGGCTGGCGCCACGCAATGATGGCCAGTGTTTCCAACACCGCACGTGAGTATTTGGGCGGACGGTCCGGATTAAGGCGCGCCAGATAAGGCTGCATTTCAGGCCGGCTTTGAAAACGCCAGCCGCTGGATAGGGATACCAGCTCAAGCCCTCTATCATTCCAATCCAGCTGCAACATAGCTAGATGGTGACGCATTTGATCGGCGGAAATTTCATGCACACCGAACAACTGCCGTAATTGTGACAGATTCAGCGGCTCTTCTGTACATAATAATGCCGCTTCCAACACTTTTAAAATCTCATTATCTGTCATATTCAGTTTATTTTCCAAATGAGGCTTGATTTTTTGAAACAGTCAGGTTACTATTATTTTTCTGACGCGGGGTGGAGCAGCATGGTAGCTCGTCGGGCTCATAACCCGAAGGTCGTAGGTTCAAATCCTGCCCCCGCAACCAAATACCGAAAGGGCTGATTTCTTAGAAATCAGCCCTTTTTCTTTGCCGATTCCATTTACACACAAATTCAGCACGCACCCCTGCCCCTGTTCTTGCACACTGCGAATGAACACGGAAGCATTTTTCGTTTTCATGTTGTTAGTACACGCCTAGCTCGCACAACATCATGCTGCGAAACCATATAGGCCATAAGAAAAAGAAAGGAAGGTGTGGGGCTTGCTATGGCGTAGCCTGCAACTGCGCTCACCATGCTGACGCTTTCCGCGCCTGATTGCCCTGCTATCTATCAAAACTAGTGGGGAAGCCGCCCCACTAGTTTTGCCATTACATCATCAGAATCCCGCTTTACGCAAGATGCTTTTACTCTTTAGGTTTATGTGTTTTCTCTTTTGCGGGAGACGCAAACGGGAAAGCGGAAAACAAACCATACACCTGATCCTGCATCTGATCCTGCACCTGAGTGAACATTTTTTGGCTTTGCTCAGCGTAGGAATTCATCATTTTTTGGATCATAGGTGTTTGCACCGTCATAAACTGCGCCCAAGCCTCTGGCCCTACAGGCTTGCCATACACATGTTTAGATTGCGCCAACAAACGCTCTTGAATCTCAATGAAAGCCTGAATGTTTTGCTCTAGGTAGCTACCCATCACACCTTGCATTGCACTGCCATAAAAGCGAATGATATTGGACAGCACCTCGGCTGAAAACATAGGCACGTTCGCACTTTCTTCTTCCAAGATGATCTGCAACAGAATACTGCGCGTAATATCGTCATTGGTTTTAGCGTCTACCACAGCAAAACTTTCATTTGCCATCACCAACTGCTTCACATCGGCCAACGTGATGTACGAACTGGTGCACGTATCGTAAAGACGCCTATTAGGATATTTTTTAATCAATCTTACAGTTTCTGCTGCAGAATCTTGTGTCATAGACTACCTTTTCATTCTAAAAATACGGCACATCAGCCCATATGCAAGCCACCGTTGACCGAGAAGTCAGCACCGGTAGAAAAACCTGAATCATCAGAGGCTAACCACGCCACGATAGAGGCAATTTCATCAGGCTCACCCAACCTACGCACTGGAATGGTAGCTACAATTTTCTCCAGTACATCAGGACGAATGGCTCGCACCATATCTGTACCAATATAACCCGGAGAAACGGTATTGACTGTTACCCCTTTGCTCGCAACCTCTTGTGCTAATGCCATTGTAAAACCATGAATACCGGCTTTGGCAGTAGAGTAGTTGGTTTGGCCAAACTGACCACGCTGCCCATTAACCGAACTGATGTTAATGATGCGCCCCCAGTTGTTCGCCAACATGGGCTCCAACACCTGCTTTGTGACGTTAAACAAGCTATTTAGGTTGGTGTCTATCACAGAACGCCAGTCATCTAGGCTCATTTTACGGAACTGACCATCACGCGTAATGCCGGCATTATTCACCAACACAGCAACATCGCCATGCTCACTACGCACTTTCTCAAACGCCTCTACGGTAGAGTCCCAGTCAGACACGTTCCCAGCAGACGCATAAAACTCAAACCCTAGTTGACGCTGCTCATCTAACCATTTTTGCGCATCACGGTTTGGCCCACACCCTGCTACGACTTTAAAACCTTCACGCGCTAAGCGCTGACATATTGCTGTACCGATACCACCCATGCCCCCGGTCACATATGCTAATTTTCCAGACATACACTTTCTCCTTGTAGTCCTCACTCATACAACAACACGAGTTGGCCTGCGCTGCACCAACGTTCTTTTTTATCTAGCGGTCACGCCCTAACACGCACGTAGCTACCCGGCGCAGCACCCAACGATGGGTAATGCGCATTACCCGTATTTTTAGGCACAGGCACATCGGCCCCGCTATGCATTTGCAGCCACTGCATCCAATCGCCCCACCAACTACCGGGCAACTGCTGAGCCTGCTCAAACCACTGCTCTGAATCCAGGCCTTTATCTAAACCACCTGGTTGTACTTGTGTCCAATAATGACGCTTTTGATCTGCAGGAGGATTAATCACCCCCGCTATATGGCCTGACGCTCCCAACACAAAGCGTACATTACCTTGCAACAACTGCGCACTACGGTACGCGCTGCGCCATGGCACGATATGGTCGTCTCTGGAACCATAGACGTAGGTAGGCATAGCCAACGTATTCAATTTCAGGGTATGGCCGTTAATACACACCCCTTCTGGATTCTTTAAGTTATTTTCCAGATAGGTATTACGGAAGTACCACGTAAAAAACGGCCCAGGTAGGTTTGTACCGTCAGCATTCCAATATAGCAAATCAAAGGCTGGCGGCGTTTTACCTTTAAGGTAGTTATCGGTTACATAATTCCATACTAGTTCCGCTGGGCGCAAAAAAGCGAAAGTAGTGGCCAGCTCATTCGCCGCCAACAAACCGCCCGCCCCTAACTGCCACTCACGGAAGCAGGCTAACGCTTCGTCCACAAAAACCTGCAAAGCGCCCACATCATCAAAATCCAGCATAGTGGTCAGCAAGGTCATAGCATTAACCGGATGCTCGCCTTGTGCGGCCGCCAAACTTAATGCTGAACTCAGCAGCGTGCCACCCACACAAAAGCCTAGCGCATTGATTTTGGACTGCTGTGTTATGTCACGCACCACATCAATGGCCTGCAACACTCCACTATCTAAATAATCTCCCCACGTTGCATGAGAAATAGAGTCTTCGTCGTCTGCTAACGGATTACGCCACGACATCAAAAAGACTTGATAACCTTGCTCTACCGCGTGTTTCACAAAGGAGTTACGAGGCTGCAAATCTAAAATATAGTATTTATTAATACACGGTGGCACCACCAGCAAAGGAGTGGCTTTAACCGTAGTCGTAGTGGGACGATAATGCAGCAGCTCAAACAGTGCATTGCGATACACCACATCACCAGTTGTAGTGGCTAGGTTCTCACCGAGTTGGAACTGACTTTCATCGGTTTGGCTTAACCTACCTTTTTGCAGATCTTCCCAGAAGTTTTTGGCACCAGCTATCAAACTTGCACCTTGCGAAAACAATAAGTCTTGCTGTACGTCTGGGTTCGTTGCTAGGAAATTCGCAGGGGAGATAGCCTCAATCCATTGCATCAGCGCAAAGGAGAGTCGTTGCTGTTGCTCTACCCCTATAGAGGCTTGGTCTGCCAGTTGCTGCAACGTGTCAGAGTAGAGCTCCCACACGTGCGCAGCCATCAATGATTGGGGATGAGATTGCCACGCACCACTTTTGAAGCGGCGACTTTTGGGCATACCCAAGGTTGCCTGTGCCGCTGCTTGTTGCAACGCCTGCCAGCGCTGCTCAAAGTCGGCACGAATAGCCTGTAGATCATCAGAATTGATGAAAAAAGAAAGAGGGTGTACCGCAGCCTCAGCCATCGTAACTTGTCTCCCTGTCGCCAAAGCCATCTATGGGCTTTTATTGAACGGTCAAACAACTAATCACACGCAGCAAGCTTGCATGACAAGAAACGCGCAACGCCTTTCACTTGCCGCCACACCTACACTTTGTAACATCCAGAATAAACAACTAGGCCTGGCTTTGCAACCACGCTACCGTCACGAGCCGCCCTGTGGATGCCTGACGTCTATATGAATAATAGCGGTCAGTACGCTCGTAGCTGCACTCACCACTTAAAGCCACCGCAATATTGCCATCGCAATGCTGATGCAAACGGTGGCGCGCAATACCCGGTAAATCAGCAAAATACTTGCCAGCATTCACTGCTGGAACAAAATACATGCCGTAGTGAGCATCATTATCTAGAAATGCCTCACGCACCTCTGCGCCTACCTCAAAGTGTTGCTGGCTAATTGCCGGCCCCACCCAGGCGTACAATGGCCCTTGAGTAGTTGTTTTAGAACGCATTTGATCTACCATACGTTCTAATACACCCGATGCCAACCCCCGCCATCCTGCGTGTGCGGCACCCAGCACGCCTCCTAGGGGATCATACACCACTACCGGCAGACAATCCGCTGTCATGATCGCCAAGACTTTGTTTGTTTGCGTTGTGATGGCGGCATCCGCTTGCGGAGGCTCATTACCCGAAGGCACATACACGTCCACATCCAAGACACCCGTCCCATGCACCTGCTGCAACCAAACCGGCTCGCTGGGCAGGCTTTGCCTAAGTAAGGCACGGTTGGCCGCCACATCCGCTGCACTATCAGAGCAGTGCGCACCTACGTTCAGCCCATCCCAATCACCATGACTGTAACCGGGATAACGCAAACTACTGAAGTATGAGCAACCAGCCCATTCTGGGCCGGTGATTGTCGATACCTTTAAGGGGTTTTCCATTCAATGCACTCCCGTACAGCGTTCATATCATCCGGTAACGCCGACTCGAACCGCACCAACTGCCCTGTAGCGGGGTCTTCAAAGCCTAACCCTCTGGCATGCAGCATCTGACGCTCAGCGCCCAGCATAGTTTTACCGCCATACAAATCATCACCTAGCAGAGGATGCTTTTGGCTAGCTAGGTGCACACGGATTTGATGTGTACGCCCCGTCTCTAGTTTGCACACCACTTCACTAAAGGCGATACCGCGCTCTGCCAAACCATGACGTAAGCAATGAAAGTGTGTAATAGCTTCACGCGGAGCCGAACCATTCACAGCCATACGGACAGGCACATGAGGGTCACGACCTATAGGGATATTGATGGTGCCTTCAGGTGCCACAAAACCATGCACCAATGCGCGGTATTCACGTTTCACGCTACGGCTTTGCAATTGGCGTACCAAGTGTGTTTGCGCTGTTTCTGTACGCGCCACCACCATCAAACCTGAGGTCATCTTATCTAAACGATGCACAATGCCAGCACGCGCTACAGAAGCCAGCTCAGGGTAACGGTACAACAAGCCATTCAGTAGTGTGCCCGTCCAGTTACCTGCACCGGGATGCGTAACCAAGCCAGCAGGCTTATTTACCACAATCCAATGCGCACTTTCTTCAACCACTGGAAAATCCACAGGCTCTGCGGTAAAAGCCGTGGATTCAGGTGCCGCCTGTTCCTGCACCGTGATAACATCGCCGGGGTACAAGATATGACGTGTACGCACTACCTGCTGATTCACCTGCACATGCCCGTCCTCGATCCAGGACTGCAGTCGGCTACGCGAATGCTCTGGCAACAATAAGGCCAGTGTTTTATCTAAACGCTCGGGTTCCTGAGTAATAGGTAACACAAAGCGACGCTCTTCCACTGCCTCGTCGGACAGGAGATCGTGTAAATTTTTTGCAGTATTAGTGTCTTGCATAGCAACAAATCATATAATCAGTCTGAAATGCTAACACCAAGGATGCTTCTGTGACTCGTCTTGCTCGTTTTTTTCTATCTCGGATCGCTAATCTTCAACGCTATGCCAAAGCTTTGGCAACACTCTGCGTAGTATTGGTGATCGCGGGTTGTGGTGCCACCAAGCCTGCCGTAGATCCCACTGCCGGCTGGACAGCAGAAAAGCTTTACCAAGATGCGCGTGAAGAAATGAACGCCGGCAACTGGAAAGCTGCCCGTACTAGATTGGAAGCTATTGAAGCTCGCTACCCATTTGGCACTTATGCGCAACAGGCTTTGATTGACCAAGCCTACATTAACTGGAAAGACGACGAGCCAGAACAAGCATTGGCTGCGATTGACCGTTTCCAGAAGCAATACCCTAATCACCCCGGCAGCGACTATATGTTGTACCTCAAAGGGTTGATTACGTTTACACCACCTAGCGCGATGTTGACGCGGTTCACACGACAAGACCCTAGTGAGCGTGATCCCCAAGGTTTGCGTGAGTCGTATGAGTCGTTTAACGAATTGATCAACCTGTACCCCGATAGCCGTTACGCTGCTGACGCGAAACAACGTATCACTTGGTTGGTGAGCACTATTGCAGAAAACGAAGTACACGTTGCTGAGTACTACTACAAACGTGGCGCTTATGTGGCTTCCATTAACCGTGCACAACGCGTCATTACCGATTTCCACGGTGTAGCCATTGCGGAAAAAGCGTTGTACTTGATGTACTTGTCTTACGACAAATTAGGTGAAGCCGCTTTGCGTGACGACACCAAACGCATCATGGACGAAAACTTCCCTGACAGTATTCTGTGGAAGCAAGGCTTGGATACGCCTAGCAACTACTGGAACCCTATTAACTGGTTCTAAGCACGTTTCACGCATACAAAAAAGGCTGCCTGATGGCAGCCTTTTTTTATTCCTCTTGTTGCTTGTCTTTGAAAAAAGCCAATGCACGCTGTGGGTCTCGCGTACGCGAAAATGGTGGCAACCCACGCCATAGTAATTTTCCGTAGGGTTTATCTACAATACGCGCATCACCTACTACTAAAACGCCCCAATCTTGCTCAGTACGAATCAAGCGCCCCGCCCCTTGTTTTAAGGCAATCGCTGCATCGGGTAACTGGTACTCCATAAATGGATTACCACCACGCTCTCTACAGGCATTGATACGAGCCTCTAGCACTGGATCATCTGGCGGCGCAAACGGCAGCTTATCAATCGCCACCAAGGTCAACGCATCACCCGGCACGTCAATGCCTTCCCAGAAGCTCGCACTACCCACCAGCACCATGTTGTGACCATTGCGAAACTCTTCCAGCAACACGCGTCGTGAACGCTCGCCTTGACGCAACAAAGGTCTAGTAATGCCTAAGTCCTCAAAGCGCTCTTGCAGCAACTCAGCAATACGCTCAACCGAACGCAGCGTGGTACACAGCACCAACACCCCGCCTTTAGCTTGCTGTATCAGCGGCATCAGCAATTCTACAAAGCGTTCATTGAATTGCGGCGACGAGGGCACCGGTAAACTATTAGGTACAAACATCAGCCCTTGCTGAGGATAGTCAAACGGAGACGGCCACACTTCTGTACGGGCTTGCCATAGACCTAACTGATGCACAAAGTGCGCAAAGTTACCGTGTACTGACAAGGTAGCCGATGTCAGCACCCATGCTTGATGCGGTTCTCGGTAGCGCGAGAATATTTTCGCTACCGACAACGGTGCACTATGAAAACGCAACGACGTTTGTGTGTGCTCTACCCAACGCACCATTTCATCGGCAGCAGATTCTTTTAGCTCGGCTGAAGCTGTATCAGGCGCTAGCGCATGACGCCCTTGCCTATCTGGCTGGCTCCACAGAAACAACCTAGCACGCAACAGCAATGCTTGTTTGTGAGCCGCGCCTAGGTCTGGGTGTTTTTCCGCCAGCATATCCAGCAGCTTGATAATTTTGTCTAACTTTTCCAGCAGTACCTCTAAGGCTTCATCAAAGGCCTCTGGCTCTGGAATCATTTCAAAAGTGGCACGAGCCCCCGGCATCTTGGCTACTTCAGCCGTCGCCAAACGTAAGTCTCTACAGGCCTGCTCTAAGGCCCCCGAAACAGCACTCCAATCCACTACACCACGTGCATGACCTAAGCCTGCCACCTCGGTTTGGCGCGCCAAATCTAATAAATGATGCAGCGATACCGATGTGCCCAGGAAACGAGTAGCTACGTCTGGCAACTGATGCGCCTCGTCAAACACCACAGTGTCTACCGCTGGCAGCAAGTCAGTAATACCCTCTTCACGCAACGCCAAATCGGCCATAAACAACGCATGGTTCACCACCACCACGTCAGCCTCTTGCGCCTTACGGCGCGCTTTCAACACAAAGCAATCACCTACATAAGGGCAATCTTGTCCTAAGCAGTTTTCACGTGTGGACGTCACTCGCGACCAAATTTCAGCATCCTCAGGAATACTGGCTAACTCGGATTTATCGCCTGAGCTGCTGGTTTCGCTAAATCGCTGGATTTCACGCATCCACGTTACTTCGCGGCGTGACGCAAACCCACGACCATCTTGCTCTGTACGCTCTAAGTGGTAATGACACACATAGTTGCCACGACCTTTCAACAACGCCACTTGCACCGGTAAACCCAAAGCTTTTCGTAAGTGCGGCAAATCTCGCCTAAACAACTGATCCTGCAAAGTACGTGTCCCCGTAGACACTAGTGCTTTAGCACCACTCAGGAATACGGGCACCAAGTACGCCCACGTTTTTCCTGTACCCGTACCGGCTTCGGCAATCAGTATTTCGTGCTCGGAAATAGCCTTATGTATGGAGCGTGCCAGCTCTAATTGGCCCATACGCAAATGATATTGCTGCACAGACTCCGCCAGAGGTCCACCCTCTGCAAAAATTTCGTCAAGTTCCTGTGTCAGCATGGTCATAGTTCTTTCAATATCTCTGCACGGCTCTATAATCAAAGCCGATCATTTTTTACTGGGTTCCCGTTCATACACGGGATTCACGTCAGCCTCCGGCATGGCACCAAGCCCGACCTTTTGTTTTTTGGCCGTATTGAATCCATGACAACTACCCCCTCCTCTTCCCCGCGTACCATTGACCAAAACCGTATTTTGCAACAGCTCGCAACCGAGTTGAGCATACGCCCTAATCAGGCCACTGCGGCAGTGGATTTGCTGGATGATGGTGCCACCGTACCGTTTATTGCCCGTTACCGTAAAGAAGCCACTGGTGGTTTAGATGACGGTGTACTACGCGAGTTAGAAGTGCGCTTGTTGTATCTGCGCGAACTGGAAACCCGCCGTATCGCCATTTTAGATTCGATTGAGCAACAAGGTAAGCTCAATCCTGAACTTCTTTCCGAAATCACTTCGGCTGATACCAAACAGCGCCTAGAAGACTTATACACCCCCTACAAGCCCAAACGTCGCACACGCGCACAAATTGCCCGTGAAGCCGGTTTGGATGCCTTGCTGCAAAATATTCTGGACAACCCCACCAGTGATCCACTGGTACTGGCCGAAGCCTTTGTAGGTGAAGCACCGTTTGATAGTAGCAAAGCAGCGTTGGATGGTGCTCGTGACATTCTGTCTGAAAACCAAGCCGAAAATGCTGACTTGTTAGCCAAGCTGCGTGAATACTTGTGGAACAGCGGTTTGCTGTACGCCAAAGTAGTAGAAGGCAAAGAGCAAGAAGGCAACAAATTCCAAGACTGGTTTGATTTTAGCGAAACCCTACGGACCCTGCCTTCACACCGTACATTGGCCTTGCTACGTGGCCGCCAACAAGGCGTGTTGACACTACGTTTAGGTCTAAGCGAAGAACAAGAAGCACTGCACCCTCACCCCTGCATTGAGCGCATTGCCGAGCTCAGCAACAGCGCTGCACGCTTTGATAGCCAAGCTACTGCGCACGAAGCATGGATGGCCGACGTATGCCGTTGGACATGGCGCGTAAAACTGCTCACCTTGTTTGAAACCGAGCTCATTACACGCTTACGTGAACAAGCTGAACAAGAGGCTACTCGCGTTTTCGCTGCTAACCTGCGCGACCTGTTGCTGGCAGCACCAGCTGGCCATAAATCCGTATTGGGCCTAGACCCCGGCATTCGTACCGGTGTGAAAGTAGCGGCCATTGATACTACAGGCAAACTGCTAGACACCGTCACCATCTATCCTTTTGAGCCACGCCGTGATGTAGAAGGCAGCTTAAAAGCTTTGGCCGCTATCGCTAAGAAACACAACATTGAGCTGGTAGCAGTAGGTAACGGCACTGCGTCGCGCGAAACTGAAAAACTGGTTTCCGAACTGCAAAGCCGTCACCCTGAACTACAACTCACACGCGTTTCTGTGTCTGAAGCAGGTGCATCGGTGTACTCTGCCTCTGAGCTTGCTGCCAAAGAGTTTCCTGAGTTGGACGTAAGCTTGCGTGGTGCGGTATCTATCGCCCGTCGCTTGCAAGACCCATTGGCTGAATTGGTAAAAATCGAACCTAAAGCCATTGGTGTAGGCCAATACCAGCACGACGTAAACCAACGCGAACTGGCCCGCTCACTAGAAGCTGTGGTTGAGGATTGTGTGAACGCAGTGGGCGTGGATGTGAATACCGCCTCTGCTCCATTACTGATGCACGTATCTGGTCTGAACGCCACACTGGCTAAAAACATTGTGGAATGGCGTAACAGCAATGGCGCATTCTTGTCCCGCAAGCAATTGCTGGATGTGCCACGTTTCGGCCCCAAGGCTTTTGAGCAAGCTGCTGGTTTCTTGCGTATTCCTAACGCTGACAACCCACTGGATGCTTCCGCCGTTCACCCAGAAGCCTACCCAGTCGCCGAACGCATCTTGGCACGTATTCAAAAACAAGCCAAAGAAGTGATGGGTCAAAGTGGTGCTCTCAAAGGGCTATCCCCTAACGACTTCACCGACGAGCGCTTTGGTTTGCCTACTGTTCAAGATATTTTCTCTGAATTTGAAAAACCAGGCCGCGACCCACGACCAGAATTCAGCACGGCGACCTTCATGGAAGGCGTAACCAAGATTTCTGACCTCATACCCGGCATGACACTGGAAGGCGTAGTGACCAACGTGGCAAACTTTGGTGCATTTGTGGACGTAGGCGTACACCAAGACGGCTTGGTGCACATCTCGGCGCTATCTGACCAGTTTGTGAGTGATCCTCGCGATGTGGTACGTGTAGGCCAAACCGTGAAGGTTAAAGTGCTGGAGGTAGATGTACCCCGCAAACGTATCAGCTTAAGCATGCGTTTGAATGACGACATCCCTAGCTCACGCCCCTCTAGCGGTGATGCGGATAAACGAGCTGGCGCCGGTAGAAGCCAGCGCAACAACACCCGTGCACCACAGCAACGCCGTGAGGAACCCGCGAATAATGCAATGGCGGCAGCATTTGCCAAACTGCGTAAGTAATACGCGTTAGGCTTTACGTTAAAAACGGCCCCTGATTGATGCAGGGGCCGTTTTTTTATTGCGAGGAGCACAGCTACCACTACTCAAGAAAGGACTATAAACCTAGCCACATTCAAAACAATCGGGGGACGGAGAGGAAACTTTTTTGATTTGGTGTCTCAAATCACAAAAAGTATTCCTGCAGTCCCCCAACGCGTGCGATGAATGGAGCCTCGGCATACTCAGCACTAGCTTTCACAAAACGTGCGCTATGCATGCCGTAATAACCCATCAGTCATCACTGCCTAAACAATAAAAAAATGGCCCCTACATCAGGAGCCATTTTTACTACTCAGATAAAAGACTGCAGCGCTTACTCCGCCCGCATTCCTTCCAAGGTTTCCAGCAAAGCATCCAACTCAGCAACTGGCAAGCTGGCAACTTTAGTGCCTTCCACCACCACCAACGCCTCATCGCCTGCCACGTCAAATTGGCTACGATCATTCAGTGCAGCCAATGCTTTCTGTGCCATGCCAGCCTGGCGAGGGTCTGCAAACACTTCAGACACCAACAGCTCGGTACCCGCCGCATCCAACAGACGGAAGCGGAAACCTTCTTCTTCGCGGAAGCTGACAAAGCGGCCTTTACGTGCTGCTTTCTTCTCGGCAGGTGCTGACACCGCTACACGCTTCGCTTTACGCAAGCCTACGGCATCACGCACTTTTTCCATCAAAGGCTCTGTGTAGCGGCGTGCTTTAGCTGCACCAGCCAACAGGATGTCTTCGATATCGTCTGGGCGAGATAGCAAGTCTTGGTAATGGTCACGCATTGGAGCCAAGTGGTCATTCAGCAAGGTGAACAAGGCATTTTTAGCATCGCCCCAGCCCATGCCGCGCTCTAGCTCTGCTTTCAGCGCAGCAGTTTGTGCGTCGCTAGCAAAACCTTTGTAGATCTGGAAGATCATTGAAGCGTCAGCATCTTTAGGCTCACCAGGCTGACGGGAATCCGTCACGATGCGCATAATGGCTGCTTTCAATTCAGCTTCTGAACTTTCAAACAGTGGAATGGTGTTGTCATAACTCTTGGACATTTTGCGACCATCTAGGCCCGGCAAAATAGCCACGTTTTCCGCAATCTGTACCTCTGGCAGCACAAAGGTTTCGCCATACATGTGGTTGAAACGCTGAGCGATATCACGTGCCATTTCCAAATGCTGTACTTGGTCACGGCCTACAGGCACTTTGTTGGCATTAAAAATCAAAATGTCGGCAGACATCAATACTGGGTAGCAGTACAACCCCATAGTCACGCCATCATCCAGCTCTATGCCTTTAGCTGCATTCTGATCTTGCGCTGCTTTGTATGCGTGCGCACGATTCATCAAGCCTTTAGACGTCACGCAACTCAATACCCAGTTCAACTCTGGAATTTCAGGAATATCAGACTGACGGTAGAAGGTAGCTTTATCTGTATCCAGACCTGCTGCTAGCCACGTAGCTGCCAACGCTTGGCGCGAACGGGCCACCCGTTCTGGATCATCGCATTTCACCAATGCGTGGTAGTCGGCCATGAAAAAAAATGCGTCGTTACCCGTTTGGCGACTCATTTGAATCGCAGGTTGGATAGCGCCAGCATAATTTCCCAAATGTGGGATACCCGACGTCGTGATGCCTGTAAGTATACGTGTGCTCATCAGATCAAGACTTTTAAAAACAATTAGTAAATTAGAGGGTCACAGCGCTGCGGCGCTCGGACTCCAGATACTCTTTAGACTGCATTTCAACCAGACGCGAGACCGTACGGTGGAATTCAGAGGCCATAGGGCCTTCCACATACAACTCATCTGGCTCACATTCTGCCGAGATAATCAGTTTGACTTGGTGGTCGTACAACACATCCACCAGCCATGTGAAGCGGCGGGCAGCTGACGCGTCACGCACAGTCATACGCGGCACATCAGACAAAATCACCGTCTGGAAGCGGCTCACCAGATCCAAGTAGTCGTTCTGGGAACGCGGCCCTTCACACAACACATCAAAACCGAACCACGCCACACTACCACTGCGGGCAACCATCGGCAAGGTACGATTTTCAATTTCAATGGTGGGTTCCATTGGTGCTGTATCAGACAACTTGTCGAACACAGACTGTAAGTGCGCACGACTTTCATCGTTCAGAGGCGTGAAATACGCCTTCACCTGCTCCAACGAACGGCGGCGGTAGTCTACCCCTGTATCGATGGTCAACACGTTCATACGGCTTTTAATCAGCGCAATAGCCGGTAAGATGCGATCACGGTGCAAACCATCTGGATACAAACTATCGGGCGGATAGTTTGAGGTCATCACAAAGCACACACCACGCTCATACAACCCCAGCAAGAGTTTATACAAGATCATGGCATCAGCAATATCTGACACATGAAACTCATCAAAACAAATCAACCTATAGCGATCTGCGATGACCTGTGCAACGGCTTCTAAAGGGTCAGCTTGCCCTTTGAAGTTATTCAGTTGCTGATGCACGCTGCGCATAAATTCGTGAAAATGCAGACGTGTTTTACGTTCTATGGGCACACTGCGATAAAACGCATCCATCAAGAAGCTTTTACCACGCCCTACCCCACCCCACAGGTACACGCCTTCAGGTGGAGCCTCTTTGGAAAACCAGCGCTTCATCAATGAACGTTGACTACGTTCATAAGCCTGAAGTTCATCGGAAAAGCGTTGCAAGCGATCGATACCCGCCAATTGGGCAGCATCAGCCTCGTAACCACGCTCTGCCAGAGCATCCTTGTAATATTGACGAACAGACATGTAAATGCAGTGAAAACAGTAAAACGACCAGTATAAACCCTTAACTACTACGGGTCTGATCTAAGAAGCATAACGTCGCAAGACGCGTACACAGTACGTGACTGGCTACAACATTATGACCATAAAAAAAGCAGGCCTAGGCCTGCTTTTTCCTGCACAAAACTTGATTAGAAGTTCAATGCACGTTTATCCACTGCCAAAGCTGCTTCTTTCAGAGCCTCGGACAATGTTGGGTGAGCATGGCAAATACGTGCGATGTCTTCAGACGCGCCACGGAATTCCATGATAGTCACTGCTTCTGCGATCAGCTCGGAAGCCATAGGACCTACAATGTGTACGCCCAAAACCTCATCTGTTTTCGCATCAGCCAATACTTTCACGAAACCGGTAGTATCACCCAGCGCACGTGCACGGCCGTTAGCCATGAACGGGAAGCTGCCAGCACGGTAGTCGCGGCCTTCGTTTTTCAGTTGCTGCTCAGTTTTACCTACCCAAGAAATTTCTGGGGATGTGTAAATAACCCAAGGCACTGTGTCGAAGTTCACGTGAGGGTGCTGGCCAGAGATACGCTCAGCCACTGCAACACCTTCTTCTTCCGCTTTGTGAGCCAGCATAGGACCACGTACTACGTCGCCCACTGCCCATACGTTAGGCAAGTTGGTCAGGCAGTCGTCATCTACTACAACGAAACCACGCTCGTCTAGTTTCAGACCTACTGTTTCAGCACCCAGACCGTCAGTGTTAGGTACACGGCCGATGGATACGATCAGGCGATCTACTTTCAGGGATTGCTCTGCACCAGCAGCATCTTCGTAGCTAACTTCTACGCCTTTGCCTTTGCTATCGATGCCTTTAACTTTGGCACCCATCTGGATGTTCAAGCCTTGTTTGGTCAGCGCTTTCAGCGCTTCTTTAGCCACATCACGGTCAGCAGCAGCCAAGAAATCAGCAGCGCCCTCCAAGATTGTTACTTCAGCACCCAGACGACGCCATACGCTACCCAGTTCCAGACCGATCACACCAGCACCGATCACACCTAGTTTTTTAGGTACGGAAGCAAAACGCAGTGCGCCGTCGTTGGATACGATTTTTTCTTCGTCGAAAGGCAAGTCAGGGAATTGACGAGCAGAAGAACCTGTTGCTACCACTACGTGTTTAGCGATCAACTCTTCTGTATCTTTGCCTTCAACTTTCACCGACCAACCTGCATCAACTTTAGCGTTGAAAGCGGCCTTACCGTGGAAGAAGCTAACTTTGTTCTTTTTGAACAGGTACAGGATACCTTGGTTGTTCTGAGTAACTACGGTGTCTTTACGACCCAGCAGTGCGTCCAGTTTCAGGCCCAAACCTTTAACTTCGATACCGTGCTCGGCAAAGTGTTTGCCAGCTTGTTCGTAGTGCTCGGAAGACTGCAACAGTGCTTTGGAAGGGATACAACCTACGTTGGTGCATGTACCACCAGGAGCTGCTTTACCACTTGCATCGCTCCATGCATCCACACACGCTACCGACATACCCAGCTGGGCAGCACGGATCGCTGCAATGTACCCACCAGGACCAGCACCAATCACTACTACATCAAATTGTTTTGCCATTTTCTTACCTTTAGCTTTTTCGTGCAGCTCAACAGTAGCCCTTGTACGCACAAACAGGACTGGAGCTCTTCATTGCGAAGTACTGCACTGAAAATAAGACCGGCCAGATACGGTGCGCATCTGGCCGAACCATTAAAACATGATCAAAGACCTGATGCTAGATTAAATATCCAGCAACAAACGCTGAGGATCTTCCAACGCTTCTTTCATGGTGACCAAAGCCAGAACAGCTTCACGACCATCAATGATACGGTGATCGTAGGACATAGCCAGGTAGTTCATTGGGCGAATAACGATCTGACCATTTTCAACCACTGCACGCTCTTTAGTAGCGTGGATACCCAGGATAGCGGACTGAGGTGGGTTGATGATTGGTGTGGACAACATGGAACCGAATACACCACCGTTCGAGATGGAGAAGGTACCGCCAGTCAACTCTTCCAGAGTCAGTTTGCCATCACGAGCACGTGTACCGAAATCAGCGATTTGCTGTTCGATTTCGGCGATGCTCAGTTGGTCAGCGTTACGCAGAATAGGTACAACCAAACCACGTGGGCTACCTACAGCGATACCGATATCAAAGTAACCGTGGTAAATGATGTCTTTGCCATCAACAGAAGCGTTGATGATAGGGTATTTTTTCAGCGCAGCAACAGCTGCTTTCACGAAGAAAGAAGTGAAGCCCAGTTTCACGCCGTGCTCTTTCTCGAACACGTCTTTGTACTGTTTACGCAGGTCCATCACAGCCTGCATGTTCACTTCGTTGAACGTAGTCAGGATGGCGTTTTCTTGTTGGGATTGCAGCAGACGCTCAGCAACACGAGCACGCAGACGGCTCATAGGAACACGTTGTTCTGGACGGCCATCTAAAGACACTCCGATAGGAGCAGCAGGAGCAGCCGCTTTTTGTGTGCTACCAGCTTGTGCGTTTACGGCGTCTTCTTTGGTCACACGACCACCACGGCCGGAACCAGCAACGTTTTCGACTTCCAGACCTTTTTCAGCCAGGATTTTTGCAGCAGCTGGAGACGCAGCTGCAATCGTTGTGGATTTTTCTGCAGACGCAGCAGCTGGTGCAGCAGGAGCTGGAGCAGCCTCAGCTTTAGGAGCAGCAGCGGCTGTAGCGGCTGTATCGATACGAGCCAATACTTCACCAGCCAATACTGTAGCGCCGTCACCTTTAACAATCTCTACCAGCACGCCAGCTGCAGGAGCTGGAACTTCCAATACTACTTTGTCAGTTTCAACATCGATCAGAATTTCGTCGGCGCTAACGGCTTCACCAGGTTGCTTTTTCCACTCAAGCAAGGATGCTTCAGAAACAGACTCAGACAGTTGAGGAACTACAACTTCAATAATAGACATAATATTTTCTTTCCGTAAATGTGTGTATTTGCTAAAAGTGGTCCCGCTTATTTAACCAGCGAGAAGCCCTTGATACGTGGTGAAAAGGCTTGCTCAAGCAAGGCTTTATGTTGTTCTTGGTGTTTAGCCAAGTAACCCACTGCAGGCGAGGCTGATGCGGGGCGACCTGCATAGCTCAACTTCTGACCTTCAGCCATATTTTCAATCAGGTGATGCTGTATGTAGAACCAAGCACCTTGGTTCTGAGGCTCATCTTGCACCCAAACCACTTCCTTCAGGTTGGGGTACTGCTGCACAACCGCTTGGAAAGATTTATGCGCAAATGGGTATAGCTGCTCTACACGAACAACTGCTACGTCACCGCGTTGCTGTGCTTCACGCTCAGCAACCAAGTCGTAGTACACCTTACCCGAACACACCAACAAACGTGTCACGTCTGCTGATTTGATGTCCTCGTTTACTTCGGCAATGATAGGCTGGAATTTGCTGCCTTCAGACAAATCACTCAATGGCGAAGTTGCTGCTTTGTTACGCAGCAAGGACTTAGGCGTAAACAGCACCAGCGGTTTACGGAAAGGACGAATCATCTGGCGACGCAATACGTGGAAAATCTGCGCACCAGTTGTGGGTTGAACCACTTGAATATTGTTATCAGCGCATGACTGCAAGAAACGCTCAATACGTGCAGAGGAGTGCTCTGGACCTTGGCCTTCGTAGCCGTGTGGCAGCATCATGGTCAGACCACAATGACGGCCCCATTTTGCTTCGCCGGAGCTGATGAACTGGTCGATTACCACTTGGGCACCGTTCACGAAATCACCAAACTGTGCTTCCCAGATCGTCAGAATGTTGGGCTCAGCAGAAGCGTAACCATATTCAAACGCCAATACTGCCTCTTCAGACAATACGGAGTCGATCACCAAGAAAGAGGCTTGGTTTTCGGAAATATTTTGTAGAGGAATGTAGGTACCATCATCCCAACGCTCACGTTTTTGATCGTGCCATACGGAATGACGGTGGCTGAACGTACCACGGCCGGAATCTTGACCTGTAATACGCACGGCGTAACCAGTGTTCACCAGCGACGCAAATGCCAAGTGCTCACCCATACCCCAGTCTACGTTCATTTCGCCACGAACCATCGCACGACGGTCGTTCAGCAAACGGTTAACCAGCGAGTGTACGGTGAAGCCTTCAGGTACTTCAGTGATGCGCTCACCCAAACGTTTCAATTCAGCCAGAGGCAAGCCTGTATCAGCTTGATCTGTCCATTTAGCGCTCAGGAATGGAGACCAGTCGGTGGAGTACTTGTTTTTGTAGTCTGTGAGTACAGGCTCAACAGTACGCTTACCGTCTTCCATCAATTGACGGTAGGCTTTCACCATGTCTTCTGTTTCTTCATCGGACAGCACATTCTGGGCTACCAGTTTCTCAGCGTACAGTTTACGTGTACCTGGGTGCTTACCAATGCTCTTGTACATCAGCGGCTGTGTCAGGGCTGGTGTGTCTTGTTCGTTGTGGCCCAGTTTACGGAAACACACAATATCAACCACTACATCGTGGCGGAATTGCTTGCGGTAATCCAATGCCAGACGTGTTACGAACACAACGGCTTCTGGATCATCACCGTTTACGTGGAACACAGGTGCTTCGATCATTTTCACTACATCTGTACAGTACAGTGTAGAACGCGCATCGCGTGGATCGGAAGTGGTGAAACCAATCTGGTTATTAATAACGATATGCAATGTACCGCCAGTACCGTAACCACGTGTTTGGGCCAGGTTCAGCGTTTCCATTACTACACCCTGACCAGCAAACGCTGCGTCACCGTGTACCAGCACGGGCAATACTTGTTCACCAGTCGCATCACCGCGACGGTCTTGACGAGCACGAGTGCTACCTTCAACCACTGGATTAACAATTTCCAAGTGGGATGGGTTAAAGGCCAAAGACAAGTGAATTGGGCCACCACGAGTGGACAAGTCACTTGAGAAACCGTTGTGGTATTTCACGTCACCGTCGGTCAGACCTTCGGTGTAACGACCTTCAAACTCAGCAAACAAATCACCAGGCATTTTGCCCATGATGTTTACCAGCATGTTCAGCCTACCGCGGTGAGCCATACCCACTACGATTTCCTGAATGCCGTTGTCACCAGCGTGGTTCACGACTTCGTCCATGGAAGCGATGAAGCTTTCACCACCTTCCAGCGAGAATCGTTTTTGACCTACGTATTTAGTGTGCAAGAAACGCTCTAGACCTTCTGCTTCAGTCAACTGCTGCAGAATATTGCGTTTTTCGTCGTTATTAAATTCAAAGGAGCCATGCACGGATTCCAGACGCTCTTGTATCCAACGTTTGGCTACAGGGTCAGAGATGTGCATAAACTCAGCACCAATGGATTGACAATAGGTGTCACGCAATGCTTTGAGCAAATCGCGCAAAGTCATTGTCACATTGGTGGTGAAGTATGTGTTGGTGGCCGAGTAAACCTGATCTAGATCAGCTTCGGTCAAACCATAAAAAGAAGGATCTAACTCTGCAAAACTAACACGTTCGGTGCGTTTCAGAGGATCCAACATAGCCAGCCTTACGCCCAAAGAGCGGTAAGCGGCGATCAGCGATTGTACCGATACCTGCTTAGCGGCAACACTTAAGTCCACTGAAGGAATGCGGGCAGCCAAAGCATTAGCTTTTGCACGCTGTGCGAAAGATTCTACGATTGGAGCGTGTGCTTGGTCACGTGTATGTTCACGACCATCGGTTGCTGGCAGATGCTGCAACTGGTCGAAATAATCACGCCATTCACCAGGCACCGCAGTGGGGTTGTCCAGATAAATCTCGTACAAATCTTCTACGTAGGCAGCGTTGCTACCAAAAAGATAGGACGTGGACAGCAATTCTAGTTGCGATGATGACATTATATGCTTCACCTGTCCGAGTGTTTCACTCGTAATGAGATGCAGGAATACCTTCCGCGATCACGGCCACGCCGTATAGCGGATAGCAGAGCAGAAGGCTACTTAACTACTTAACGCCTTTAAACAAGCCGTATGTAATTTAGTATACATGTCAGCATTCAACTGTGCACATTGACCACTTGAAAACCCTTTACCAGAGCCACTTTGTTGCGCATACGCCAAAAAAGTCAGGTCCACTTGGTACAATGCAAGGCTGCAATTTTGTAGATCCACTTGGTTCTACAGGTACTTTTTGTTCCCGCTACGCTTCAATACTTTTTCTATGTTGCGTTGCGACATGCATTACTTTGCACATTCACGCTATAACATGCAATTCACCGTAATTTGCCTGATGAAAAAAAAGAGCAAATCGATTTTAGCTTTTACACAGATAGATATCCCGCAGGAGCACATCAACAATGGTTGCCAAAGCAGATCTGGCCAAAATGGCGCTGGATTACCACGCTTACCCTACACCCGGAAAAATTTCGGTTACCCCTACTAAGCCCCTGGCGAATCAAGACGACTTGTCTCTTGCTTACTCCCCCGGCGTTGCTGAAGCATGTATGGCTATTCATGCAGATGGTAACGAGGCAGCAGCTAAGTACACATCCCGCGCCAACCTGGTAGGTGTGATCAGTAACGGTACTGCTGTACTAGGCCTAGGCAATATCGGCCCACTGGCATCCAAGCCTGTGATGGAAGGTAAAGGCTGCCTGTTCAAAAAATTTGCTGGCATCGACGTGTTCGACATCGAGTTGGCTGAAAACGATCCACAAAAACTGGTAGATATTATTGCTGCCATGGAGCCCACTCTGGGCGGCGTAAACCTGGAAGATATTAAAGCACCCGAGTGCTTCTACATCGAAACAGAACTGCGCAAACGCATGAAGATCCCGGTCTTCCACGATGACCAGCACGGTACCGCCATTATCTCTACCGCTGCGATTGTTAACGGTTTGAAAGTCGTTAACAAGAAAATCGAAGATGTAAAACTGGTATGTTCTGGTGCTGGCGCTGCAGCTATTGCTTGCTTGAACTTGCTGGTAAGCCTGGGCCTGCCACGTGAGCACATCTATGTAGCAGACTCCCGCGGTATCATCTGGAAAGGCCGTGAAGAAAACATGGAGCCAAGCAAGGCTCAATACGCTCAAGAAACTGACTATCGCACATTGGCTGACGCTATTGTGGACGCAGACGTATTCTTGGGTTGTTCCGCTGCTGGTGCACTGACACCAGCCATGCTGAAAAGCATGGGCACACAGCCGCTGATTCTGGCCTTGGCTAACCCTGAGCCTGAAATCCGCCCTGAGTTGGCTAAAGAAACACGCCCAGACTGCATTATCGCCACAGGCCGTTCCGACTACCCTAACCAGGTAAATAACGTTCTGTGCTTCCCCTTCATTTTCCGCGGCGCGCTGGATTGTGGTGCAAGCGTCATTAACGAAGAAATGAAGCTGGCATGCGTAAAAGCCATTGCTGAACTTGCAGAAGCTGAGATCTACGATGACAGCGAACTAAGCTTTGGCCCTGACTACATTATTCCTCGCCCATTTGATCCTCGTTTGTTGGCACACATTGCTCCAATCGTGGCTCAAGCAGCTATGGACTCTGGTGTTGCTACACGCCCTATCGCTGACATGGAAGCCTACCGCCAGAAACTGATTGCGATGACGTATCGCTCCGGTCCTCTGATGCGTCCACTGTTCATGCAAGCCAAGCAAGAACCTAAACGCGTTATTTACGCTGACGGTGAAGATGAGCGCGTATTGCGTGCTGTGCAATCGGCTGTAGACGAGCGTATTGCTAAACCAATTCTGGTTGGTCGCCCTTCCGTGATCGAAATGCGCATCAAACGTTTTGGCCTGCGTCTGCAACCTGGCGTGAACGTGGAAATTGTTGACCCAGAAAACGACGATCGTTTCAACGAAACATGGACCAGCTATTACCAACAACGCGCACGCTTTGGTGTAACACCTGAAGTGGCAAAAGCGACTATCCGCAAAAATAACACCTTGATTGGTGCGATGTTGCTGGAACGTGGCGATGCTGATGCCATGCTATGCGGTGTAACCTCACCATTCATCAATGAGCTGAACCACATTGAAAATGTGATTGGTCTGCAAGAAGGTGCTACGACTTTTGCCGCCATGAACGCTCTGGTACTGCCTACACAAACCTTGTTCATTTGCGATACGCATGTGAACGAGAACCCTAGCGCAGAACAAATCGCCAACATGACTATTCTGGCTGCACACGAAGTTCGCCGCTTTGGCGTAGAGCCTCGCGTTGCGCTGCTGTCACACTCCAACTTTGGTAGCCGCGATAACGTATCGTCCAGAAAAATGGCTGAGGCTCGTCGCCTACTGGCTGAAATGGCACCTGAACTGGAAGTTGATGGCGAAATGCATGCAGACTCCGCACTGGACGACAGCGTACGTTTCAAAGCCTTCCCAGACAGCACATTGAAAGCGCCTGCAAACCTGCTGATCACTCCCAATCTGGATGCCGGTAACATTACCTACAACATCCTGAAAGTGACTGGTAGCGGTGGCGTAGCCATGGGCCCAATTCTGCTGGGTGCAAAACGCCCAGTACACATCCTGACCACTAGCGCAAGCGTACGTCGTATTTTGAATATGACTGCCATCGCAGTGTTGGATGCAATGGAAGAAGCTGAACAAGCCTAAGAAAAAGCAGGCCTATCTGCTACAAACAACTCCCTCTCAGCACACACTGGGAGGGAGTTTTTTATGCCGTTCACTTTTCACACTGGCACAAAAAAACCCAACCGTTCAATAACGATTGGGTTCATTACCACAGAACTACTATCTAATAATCTATTAGATATTGCGCTCTGTTTCGCCTGTGTACAACTGGCGAGGACGGCCAATCTTGTAACCTGGATCGGAGATCATTTCATCCCACTGAGAGATCCAACCTACTGTACGTGCCAATGCGAAGATAGCAGTAAACAATGGAGTAGGAATACCAATAGCGCGCTGTACGATTCCGGAATAGAAGTCTACGTTCGGATACAGTTTACGCTCAACAAAGTATGGGTCTTCCAGAGCGATACGCTCCAATTCCATTGCCAGTTTGAACAAAGGATCGTTTTCCAGACCCAAAGCAGCCAATACTTCTTTGCATGTCTCTTGCATCAACTTGGCGCGTGGATCGTAGTTTTTGTAAACACGGTGACCAAAGCCCATCAGACGCACGCCTGAGTTTTTGTCTTTGACCTTTTCCATGAATTCGCCAACTTTTTCTACACCACCGTTAGCTTGCAACTCTTCCAGCATGTTCAAGCATGCTTCGTTTGCGCCACCGTGAGCAGGACCCCACAAGCAAGCCACACCAGAAGCAATCGCTGCAAATGGGTTAGTGCCTGAAGAACCGCACAGACGTACTGTGGAAGTAGAAGCGTTTTGCTCGTGCTCTGCGTGCAGAATGAAGATACGATCCAACGCGCGCTCTACCACTTCATTTACTTGGTAGTCATCGCAAGGTGTACCAAACATCATACGCAGGAAATTACCTGTGTAGCTCAGGTCATTGCGTGGGTACATCAAAGGTTGGCCCAATGTGTACTTGTGCGCCATAGCCACCAGCGTTGGCATCTTCGCGATCAAACGGATAGCGGAAATACGACGGTGCTCAGGATTAGTGATGTCAGTGGAATCATGATAGAAAGCCGACATAGCACCAACCAAACCGGTCAGAATAGCCATAGGGTGCGCATCACGACGGAAGCCATGCAGGAATGTCTGCATTTGCTCTTGAACCATCGTGTGGTGTGTCACCAGCCAGTCAAACTCAGTTTTCTGTTTTCCATCAGGCAATTCGCCGTTCAGAATCAAATAGCAAACATCTAAAAAGTTGCAGTTCTGAGCCAATTGCTCGATTGGGTAGCCGCGGTACATCAGCTTGCCCTGATCCCCATCGATGTAAGTGATCGCGGACTCACAAGAGGCCGTTGCCATAAAACCCGGATCATAGGTAAACATACCTGTAGAACCGTACAGTTTACGGATATCGATTACGTCAGGACCCACCGTCCCTTTGTATACGGGAAACTCTACCGAAGGACTTCCATCGGAAAACGATAGTGTCGCTTTCTTATCAGACAGTTGCATCACATATCTTCCTCAAAAATTACAGCTCACGAATCTGAGCTACCAAACGCCGAATATCGGTCGTGTCATACTGGCCCTCAACTTCTTTTCGGACCAGTAAAACATCGAGTAATTCCGTGTCATCCATTTCAAACAGAAGCGTCAGAGCAGAAACGTCAACGTCAGTTAGAGTTTCTTCATAACGATCCAGAAACTTAGTCACCATCAAATCGTTTTCAAGCAAACCTCGGCGTGCTCTCCAACGTAGGCGAGCTCGTTCTAACTGCGTTAACGTTCTCATTTCTACTCCTTACACGCTGCGGCGAACCAGCATTTCTTTGATTTTGCCGATGGCTTGTGTTGGGTTTAGGCCCTTAGGACATACGTCCGCACAATTCATGATGGTATGGCAACGGAACAAACGGTATGGATCTTCAAGGTTGTCCAGACGCTCAGCTGTTGCCTCATCACGAGAGTCGGCAATAAAGCGGTACGCCTGCAGCAACCCTGCTGGACCCACAAACTTATCAGGGTTCCACCAGAACGATGGGCATGATGTAGAGCAACACGCGCACAGAATACATTCGTAAACACCGTCGATCTCTTCACGAGCTTCTGGTGATTGCAGACGTTCTTTTTCTGGCGGTGGTGTTTCGTTGATCAAGTACGGCTTGATAGAGTGGTACTGATCAAAGAAGTTAGTCATGTCCACGATCAGATCCCGAATGACTGGCAAGCCAGGCAGTGGGCGCAGAACAATAGGTTGTTTCAAATCGTTCAAGTTAGTTGTACAGGCCAAACCATTCTTGCCGTTGATGTTCATGGCATCAGAGCCACAAACGCCTTCGCGGCAAGAACGACGAATAGCCAAACTGTCGTCTACATCGTTTTTGATGCGAACGATAGCGTCCAACAACATCTTGTCTGTAGGCTGGAGAGTAACCTCCAGCTTTTGCATGTAGGGGCGCTCGTCCTTGTCAGGATCGTAGCGATAAATTTCGAATTTGATAGTCCGTGTTTTACTCATGACAGCGTCCTGATTAGAAGGTACGTGGCTTAGGCGGAATAGTTTCGGCCGTTAGGGGTTTCATCTGAACTGGTTTGTAGTCCAGACGGCTGCCATCGGCATACCACAAGGTATGGCGCAACCAGTTCTCGTCATCACGCTCAGGGAAATCGTTCAGTGCGTGCGCACCACGGCTTTCTGTACGGTTGGCGGCAGAACGAGTTGTGGCACGAGCCACTTCAATCATGTTGGACACTTCCAGCGCTTCAATACGTGCTGTATTGAATACTTTGGATTTATCCTTAAAGTAAATATCGTTAACTTCTGGCACCATTTCTTCGATCAGGCGCTCGCCCTCTTTCAGCAAGTCCATAGTACGGAACACACCGCAGTGAGCTTGCATAATGGTACGCATTTTGCCAGCCACATCTTGAGCTTTTTCACCCGATGTACGGCTTTCCAAGTGCTCAACACGTGCCACAGAGTAGTCGATAGCCGACTCTGGAATATCTTGATGGCTGTGCTCTTTTTCTGGGTGTGAATCCACAATGTGGTTACCAGCCGCACGACCAAATACGATCAGATCCAGCAAAGAGTTAGTACCCAAACGGTTAGCGCCGTGTACGGAAGTTGCCGCACACTCACCTACTGCGTACAGACCATTAACAACTTTGGTCTCGCCGTTTTTGTAATCAACAACTTGGCCGTAGTAGTTAGTAGGAATACCGCCCATCTGATAGTGAATGGTAGGTACAACTGGGATTGGATCTTTGATTGGGTCAACGTTCGCGAATTTGATAGAAATTTCACGAATGGATGGCAGACGTTTCTTGATCACGTCTTCGCCCAAGTGATCCAGTTTCAGAACCACGTAGCTACCATCACCACAACCACGACCTTCTTTGATCTCTTGGTCCATAGAACGGGACACGAAGTCGCGAGGAGCCAAGTCTTTCAGGTTAGGTGCGTAACGTTCCATGAAGCGCTCGCCGTCTTTATTCAGCAAGATACCGCCTTCACCACGTACACCTTCAGTGATCAGCACGCCAGCGCCAGCCACACCTGTTGGGTGGAATTGCCAGAACTCCATGTCTTCCAAAGCCAGGCCTGCACGAGCAGCCATACCCAGACCGTCACCAGTATTGATGAAGGCGTTAGTGGAGGCACCCCAGATACGACCAGCACCACCAGTTGCCAACACTGTGCGTTTGGCTTCCAGTACGAAGATCTGACCAGTTTCCATTTCTAGTGCAGTAACACCCAGCACATCGCCAGCTTCGTTACGCAATAGGTCTAGAGCCATCCACTCAACGAAGAAGTTGGTGCGAGAGGCTACGTTTTGTTGGTACAACGTGTGCAACATCGCGTGGCCAGTACGGTCAGCAGCGGCACAGGCACGTTGTACAGGTTTTTCACCGAAGTTAGCAGTGTGACCACCAAAAGGACGCTGGTAAATAGTACCGTTAGCGTTACGGTCAAACGGCATACCAAAGTGTTCTAGTTCGTATACAGCGTTAGGCGCTTCACGGCACATGAACTCAATAGCGTCTTGGTCACCCAGCCAGTCCGAACCTTTAACGGTATCGTACATGTGCCATTGCCAATGATCTTCGCTCATGTTACCCAGTGAGGCACTTACCCCACCTTGAGCAGCAACAGTATGGGAACGTGTTGGGAAAACCTTAGACAACACAGCCACCGACAGACCGGCGCGAGCCAGCTGCAACGAACAACGCATGCCAGCACCGCCGGCACCTACCACCACCACATCGAACTGGCGGCGAGGTAATGATTTATGAATAGCAGCCACGGCTTACAGGCTCCAGATAATTTGTGCAAAGAAAATGATGGATGCTACCAACCACAAAATGGTCAGGACTTGCAAAGTCAGACGCAAGCCAGTTGGCTTAACGTAATCCATCCAGATGTCACGTACGCCAATCCAAGCGTGCCATGCCAGAGACATGAAGAACAGGCTTGATAGCAATTGACCCAAAGGCAGTCCACCCACCTTGAATGCAAACAGGCTACGCCAGGACTGGTAATCCAAAGGCATGTTTACCAACAAACCTACCAAAAACACCAGGGTATAGATGATCATGATCACAGCGGTGACACGCTGGATAATGAAATCGAATGTCCCGTAGTGGGCGCCCACTACCAGACGATGTTGCCCAACTCGTTCTGGACTCGCCATTACCATGCTCCAAACAGTTTCAAACCGAACACAACCGTCAAAGCAAGGCTGACGATGATGACAGACGCAGCCGTTTTACAGGCGCTATATTTATCTATACCTTTGCCCAGATCCAGTGCCAAGTAACGAATACCAGCACAGAAGTGGTGCAAGTAACCCCAGATCAAAACCAGCAATACCAGTTTGAACAGTGGGTGACCTACGTAGGCGCCGATCTGGTTGAACCCTGCCTCGGAACCCAAGCTCGCTGCCAACAAAGGCAGAAGCACTACTGGTAGGCTCAAGAACAGCAAAGCGCCGCTAATGCGGTGCAGAATGGAGGTTTTGGCCGCCAACGGTAAACGGTATGACAATATCTGCGGTATGCCGATATTGCGATACTCCGGACGCGGTTTGGATGCGGTATCAGACATTATGGCCTCTATAAAAACAAAATGAGTGCATCGTTACGTGAAGATTATAGTTTTAGTATTTTCGCCTATTTACTTCGCAAAGCGCCATACTTGACGCAAACAAAGATCAATTCAGCAAGTTTCGGTAGTGGAATCGGTCCGTTATATACAACCCTCTACGTACTTCCATAGGACGGTCACCATAGGTATAGGCTACCCGTTCAACTTGCAACAGGGGCGACCCCTCTGTTACGCCTAGGTGCTCAGCGGCTTCTGCACTGGCAGCCACTGCTCGTATAGACTCGTCGGCGCGCACCATACTGACACCAAACCCGCTCTCGAACCAGGCATACATAGGGCGTTTATTCGCCGCCACACTCTCTGTGGTCACGCCTTTAAAGGCGGAGCCTGGTAGCCAGATATCATCCAAAATCGTTGGCATACCATCGAAAGACAAGACGCGTCGTACGTTAACAACCACATCAGCTGTACGCAAACCCAAGAGCACAGCGATATCGGCAGGTGCTTTAATGCGCGAGCAGCCTAAAATGACGCTGCTGGTTGCAGGCTGGTGCCCGTCGTCGGGAGTCAAGCGCAGGAAACGGTAACGTACTTTGGCTTCGTGGTGAGTGGACACAAAAGTGCCCTTACCTTGACGGCGTATCAACAAGTTGTCGGCCGCCAGTTCATCAATCGCCTTGCGTACTGTGCCTTGGCTGACCTGATAACGAGCCGCTAAATCGAATTCGCTGGGAATAGCCTCACCAGGCTTCCACTCACCTCTATCGAGACTTTGTAATAACAAAGCCTTGATCTGCTGGTACAACGGACTATATGCTGCACTGGCAGCATTTCGTTCCGACACCAACAAGCGTTCGGGTGTAGCAATGGGTTCTGTCATAAGCCTGCTAGCCGGTTACTTGAAAAGTTAGCGACCGCGCACAAGAATTTAAACTGATCATATTTTCGCACGCTATACCGAATCTGTCTAACACTCTTCTGTCTTATATAAGATATAAGAGATTTGACTCGCCCCCCATTTTGGTCTAGTGTTCGCACCATGGAGTCTCTGTTCTGAGCCACATCAAAAATCACATGCATTTTTAGGTTTCAGCAGACCAAACTGGCAGTACACTAGGTTCCAAACACACTGTTTTTCCAACCCAACTGGAGTCAACTCTCATGTCCAAACCCGCAATGCGCGTTGCCGTTACCGGCGCCGCAGGCCAGATCGGTTACGCACTACTGTTCCGCATCGCTTCAGGCGAAATGCTGGGCAAAGACCAACCCGTTATTCTGCAATTGCTGGAAATCCCAGACGAAAAAGCTCAGAAAGCCCTGCAAGGCGTAATGATGGAGCTGGACGACTGCGCATTCCCTCTGTTGCAAAGCATGACTGCTCACAGCGATCCACGTACCGCATTCAAAGATGCAGACGTTGCTCTGCTGGTCGGCGCTCGTCCTCGTGGCCCAGGCATGGAGCGTAAAGATCTGTTGAGCGTGAACGCTAAGATCTTTACCGAGCAAGGCCGTGCACTGAACGATGTTGCTAGCCGCAATGTAAAAGTATTGGTTGTAGGTAACCCTGCTAACACCAACGCTTACATCGCCATGAAATCCGCACCTAATCTGCCTGCGAAAAACTTCACAGCTATGCTGCGTCTGGATCACAACCGTGCGTTGTCTCAACTGGCTCAGAAAGCCAATGTCGCTGTTGCTGATATCGAGAACCTGATTGTGTGGGGCAACCACTCCCCAACCATGTACCCAGATATCCGCTTTGCTACCGTTAACGGCGCATCGCTGGAACAAAAAATCAACGACCAAGAATGGAACCGTGACACCTTTATCCCTAAAGTGGGTAAACGTGGCGCCGCCATTATTGAGGCGCGTGGCCTGTCCTCCGCTGCTTCCGCTGCTAACGCTGCAATCGACCACGTACGCGACTGGGTACTGGGCAGCAATGGCAAATGGGTAACAATGGGCGTACCTTCTGATGGCTCCTACGGTATTCCTGAAGGCATCATCTACGGTGTACCAGTGACAACAGCAAACGGCGAATACACACGTGTTGCCGGCTTGGAAATCGATGCATTCTCTCGTGAACGCATGGACTTCACTCTGAACGAGTTGCTGGAAGAGCGCGACGGCGTGAAAGACTTACTGGCGTAAGACTTTAGAACAAGGCCTGCTATATGCAGGCCTTGTTTTTATGTATGCTAGCTACATCAACCACACTTTTTTCTACCCCATCGCAACAGGATTACCAGCACTAGTTTAGAAACATTTTCCGGAGAAGTTCATGATCACCCTCACTTCTACTGGCCCGCTGTTTCGCCACCATGCAGTAACAACGTTTCGCTTCACACTCTGGCTACACCTAACCCTCAAGCCACATCAGGTGCATGCCGCCCTCTACCCACCTGCCGCACCTTCCTCGCTAGCAGGTTTCTTGATTCTGCATTTATTTTCAGCTACCCGACTTATCACGCTCAGCCTTCATCGTCTAAGCAATACTGTGGCACGCCCCAGTTTTACGTAGCAACACGCATGATGCATGGGCACAGCTCATATACATCGTGCAAGTAGTAGCGCACTAGGGTTTTGCAGCTATCCCTATCATTTCTCGCGCCAATAGCCTCTGCTGCCGTTTACACCTATCACGGCACCAGAACACGACGATCAACCCTATGCACAACATGAGGTGTTGACTCGCGTATAGGCAACCACACCTTTGAATGTCCACGTTACAACAACCAAGCAGTTCAAAAGGAGACAAACATGGCAACAACACGACGCACCGCATCCAAAAGATCAGCAAAAGCGACGGAGCCCATCACAACGGCCGCACCTACCCCTAAACCCAAAAAGTCGGTTGCACTATCCGGCATCGTTGCCGGCGACACTGCTCTTTGCACGGTAGGCCGTAGCGGTAATGATTTGCACTATAGAGGCTACGATATTTTGGATATCGCGCACACCTGCGAGTTCGAAGAGATTGCCCACCTACTGATTCACGGTAAGCTGCCTACGCGCCCCGAGCTCAAGGCTTATAAAGACAAGCTACGCCGCTTGCGTGGCCTGCCCGCTGCGCTAGTCACTGTGCTGGAAACGCTACCGCCCGCGAGCCACCCTATGGATGTGATGCGTACAGCAGTCTCGGTATTAGGGTGTGTATTACCCGAAAAAGATGACCACAACCTGCCCGACGCCCGCGACATTGCTGATCACCTTATCGCCAATTTGGGCTCTGCCCTGCTCTACTGGTATCACTTTAGTCATAACGGTTGCTCTATCACGCTACAGACCGATGACGACAGCATAGGCGGACACTTTCTGCATTTACTGCACGGCCAAAAACCCTCTGACGACTGGGTACGGGCCATGCATACCTCGCTGATTTTGTATGCTGAACATGAGTTTAATGCCTCCACCTTCACCAGCCGTGTGATTGCCAGCACAGGTTCTGACATATATTCCGCCATCACTGGTGCTATTGGTGCACTGCGTGGCCCCAAACATGGTGGCGCTAATGAAGTAGCGTTCGAGATTCAGAAACGCTATGACAACCCTGACGAAGCAGAAATCGATATACGTCAACGCGTAGAAAACAAAGAGGTCATCATTGGTTTTGGCCACCCGGTGTACACCGTCGCCGACCCACGTAACCAAATCATCAAAGAAGTAGCGTACAAACTGTCCAAAAAGCAAAACAGCACAAAAATGTATGACATTGCTGAACGGCTAGAAACCGTGATGTGGGATGCCAAAAAGATGTTTCCTAATCTGGACTGGTTCTCTGCTGTGTCGTATCACATGATGGGCGTACCCACTGCCATGTTCACCCCGTTGTTCGTACTCGCTCGCACCGCCGGATGGGCTGCGCACATTATTGAACAGCGTATTGATAAAAAAATTATTCGCCCTACAGCCAATTATGTGGGCCCCGAAGACCTGAAATTCGTCCCTATTAACCGTCGCACCTAACTCTGGAGCCGCTAGTTATGTCTGCACCCATTTCCAACATTCGCCCTGAGGCGGATCAAGTTTTAGTCGATATTGCTGATTACGTCCTAAATTACGAGATCAAGAGCACACTAGCTTACGAGACAGCACGCAATTGCCTGATGGACACCTTAGGATGCGGGTTAGAGTCTTTGGAATACCCTGCTTGCCGAAAACTGTTAGGACCCATTGTTCCCGGCACCATCGTCCCGAATGGCGCTAAGGTACCCGGCACGCAGTTTCAACTTGACCCCGTGCAAGCCGCTTTCAACATAGGCGCCATGATACGGTGGCTGGATTTCAACGACACATGGCTAGCCGCCGAATGGGGACACCCGTCTGACAACCTAGGCGGCATTCTTGCTACTGCTGATTGGTTATCACGCAATGCCGTGGCCGTAGGTAAACCGGCACTCACGATGCGTGATGTGCTAACGGCCATGATTAAGGCCCACGAGATTCAGGGCTGCATCGCGCTAGAAAACTCGTTTAATAAAGTAGGCTTAGACCACGTAGTATTGGTCAAAGTAGCATCCACAGCCGTGGTCGCCCACATGCTGGGATTAAATCGCGAAGAAATCATTAACGCGCTGTCGTTAGCATGGGTAGATGGTCAAAGCCTGCGCACCTACCGGCACTCACCCAACACTGGTAGCCGAAAAAGCTGGGCAGCGGGCGATGCTACCAGTCGCGCGGTGCGTTTAGCCTTAATCGCCAAAACGGGCGAAATGGGCTACCCCTCTGTACTGTCTGCCAAAACCTGGGGCTTTTACGACGTGTTATTCAAAGGAAAGCCTTTCACCTTCCAACGCCCTTATGGCAGCTACGTGATGGAAAACGTGCTGTTTAAGATTTCCTTTCCTGCTGAGTTCCACTCACAAACCGCGGTGGAATGCGCCATGAGCATACACAAGCAGTTGAAAGCACAAGGAAAAACAGCAGAAGACATAAAGAAAATCACCATACGCACCCATGAGGCATGCATACGCATCATCGACAAAAAAGGGCCACTAAATAACCCAGCCGACCGCGATCACTGCATCCAGTACATGGTTGCTGTGCCGATTTTGTTTGGCAGACTCACCGCCGCTGACTATGAGGATCACATTGCTAGCGACCCACGCATTGACACCCTACGCGACAAAATGGTTTGCGTAGAAGATCACACATTTACGGCGGATTACCATGATCCTGAAAAACGCTCTATCGCCAACGCCTTAACCGTTGAGTTCAACGATGGCAGCAAGCTGGATGAAATCGTATGTGAATACCCTATTGGGCATAAACGCCGCCGAGCCGATGGCATCCCTTTACTGGAAGCAAAGTTCCGCACTAACTTGGCACGCACCTTTCCTAGCAAGCAACAACAACGAATTTTGGAGATATCACTGGACCAAAAAACACTAGAAACCATGCCCGTACATGAGTACGTAGACATGTATGTGATTTAAGCCTCCCTGACAGCCAAATAGCGCACAAGCAGTCGCTCAGATGCTGTCAACACCATCACTAAAGACCCACATAAAGGTCTGAAAGTAGCCGGCGTTACGAGACCTGAACCTTTCTCGTAACGCCTTATTTTATATAGCAATATTGCATACCATACCTATCAACAATCACTACAAAACGTTACCACATCTACGGCGCCACGCTGTTGTTACAACAGCTATGTTACAGTCGTCAGACCACTGACTTCTTCCCTGTATCAATATGCGTAATGTCACTCATAACACCGCCGAACAACGTTTCGAAATTCTAGAAGATTCGTATCTGTGCACGCTTGAATATCAGCTACGGGATAACACTCTAACTATTACACACACGGTGGTCCCTCGTGCGGTTGGTGGCAAAGGCATTGCTGGCGAACTCGTCAAAACCGCGCTAAATTACGCCCGAGAACAACAACTACATGTGGTGCCACAGTGCAGTTACGCGACGGTTTATGTGCAGCGCCATCCTGAATACCAAGATCTTGTGTTGTAAAGCAAACAAGCGCATATCAGAAGTCTTATGTCTTATATAAGACCATTGCGTTGAACCCTGCTTCCACCTACAATAGAGGCATTACAAGCCTCTTGTCCTACCCTTTACTTAAATAGGCCTGCAACATGCTGGATTCTTATCGCCAACACGTTGCCGAACGCGCCGCGTTGGGCATCCCCCCACTGCCGCTAACGGCACAACAAACCGCTGATCTGATCGAACTGATCAAAAACCCTCCCGCTGGCCAGGAAGAATTTTTGCTGGACTTACTCACCCACCGCGTACCAGCGGGTGTGGACGATGCCGCTAAAGTTAAAGCCTCTTACCTTGCAGCCGTAGCCTTTGGTTCCGAAAGCAACACGCTTTTCGATCGCAAACGCGCCTGTGAGCTGCTGGGCACCATGCTGGGTGGCTACAACATTGCTCCATTGCTGCAATTGCTGGATGATGCCGAACTGGCCCCTACCGCAGCAGAAGCACTGAAACACACATTGCTGATGTTTGACTCTTTCCATGACGTGAAAGAAAAAGCCGACAAAGGCAACAAATTCGCTCAAGAAGTGCTGCAGAGTTGGGCTGACGCTGAGTGGTTCACCAGCCGCCCCGAGGTGCCTGAAAGCATGACCGTGACTGTGTTCAAAGTCACTGGCGAAACCAACACTGACGACTTGTCTCCTGCACCCGATGCATGGAGCCGTCCTGATATTCCTCTGCATGCTTTGGCCATGCTGAAAAACCCACGTCCAGGTATTACACCTGACGACGCAGGTAAAGTGGGCCCCATCCAATTCTTGGAGTCCTTGAAAGAAAAAGGTCACCAGATTGCTTACGTGGGTGACGTAGTTGGTACAGGTTCTTCCCGTAAATCCGCTACTAACTCCGTACTGTGGTTCACAGGCGATGACATCCCATTCGTTCCTAACAAACGCTTTGGTGGCGTATGTTTGGGCAGCAAAATTGCACCTATCTTCTACAACACCATGGAAGACGCTGGCGCGCTGCCTATAGAATTGGACGTTTCCAAAATGGAAATGGGCGATGTAGTTGAACTACGTCCTTACGAAGGCAAAGCCTTGAAAAACGGTGAAGTTATCGCCGAATTCAAAGTGAAATCCGACGTATTGTTTGACGAAGTACGTGCTGGTGGTCGTATTCCTCTGATCATCGGTCGTGGCCTGACTACACGTGCTCGTGAAGCTTTGGGCCTGCCTGCTACTGACTTGTTCCGTCTGCCACAAGCTCCTGTAGACAGTGGCAAAGGTTTCTCCTTGGCACAGAAAATGGTTGGTCGCGCATGCGGTCTGCCAGAAAACCAAGGTATTCGTCCAGGTACATACTGCGAACCTCGCATGACTACTGTTGGTAGCCAAGATACAACTGGCCCAATGACACGTGACGAGCTGAAAGACTTGGCTTGCTTGGGCTTCTCCGCTGACTTAGTGATGCAGTCCTTCTGCCACACAGCAGCTTATCCAAAACCTGTTGACGTAAAAACCCACCACGAATTGCCTGAGTTCATCAGCACACGTGGCGGTGTATCCCTGCGCCCAGGCGACGGTGTGATTCACTCGTGGTTGAACCGCATGTTGTTACCTGACACTGTTGGTACAGGTGGTGACTCCCACACACGTTTCCCAATCGGTATCAGCTTCCCAGCAGGTTCCGGTCTGGTCGCATTCGCGGCAGCTACAGGTGTAATGCCTTTGGATATGCCCGAATCCGTATTGGTACGTTTCAGCGGCAAAATGCAGCCTGGCGTAACACTGCGCGACTTGGTTAACGCCATTCCTTTCTACGCCATCAAGCAAGGCCTGTTGACAGTAGAAAAAGCCGGCAAGATCAATATTTTCTCTGGCCGTATTCTGGAAATCGAAGGTTTGCCTAACCTGAAAGTTGAGCAAGCATTTGAATTGTCCGATGCATCTGCTGAGCGTTCCGCTGCCGCATGTACCGTACGTCTGGACAAAGAGCCTATCATCGAATACCTGAACAGCAACATCACACTGTTGAAGTGGATGATTGCCAACGGTTACGAAGATGAGCGTACATTGGCCCGTCGTATCCAAAACATGGAAAGCTGGTTGGCTAACCCTGAGTTGATGGAACCCGATGCAGACGCTGAATACGCAGCTGTGATCGACATCAATATGTCCGAAATCCACGAGCCTATCGTTGCTTGCCCTAACGACCCTGATGATGTGAAAACACTGTCAGACGTATCCGGTACAGCCATTGATGAAGTGTTTATCGGTAGCTGCATGACTAACATTGGTCACTTCCGTGCTGCCTCCAAACTATTGGAAGGCAAACGTGATATCCCTACCCGTCTGTGGATTGCGCCTCCTACCAAAATGGATCAGGCCCAGTTGACAGAAGAAGGCCACTACGGCGTTCTGGGTACTGCTGGTGCTCGTATGGAAATGCCAGGTTGCTCGCTGTGTATGGGTAACCAAGCTCAAGTACGTGAAGGCGCAACAGTAATGTCCACCAGCACACGTAACTTCCCTAACCGTTTGGGTAAAAACTCCAACGTATTCTTGGGTTCTGCTGAGCTGGCCGCTGTATGTTCCCGTCTGGGTCGTATCCCTTCCCGTGAGGAATACCTGGCTGATATGGGTATCTTGGAAAAAGACAGCGACAAGATCTACCATTACTTGAACTTCGACCAAATCGAAGAGTACAAGGAAATTGCTGACTCCGTCGGCATTTAAGCAACACACTTACGCTAAAGTGTACAGAGGGGCTGCATTTATGCAGCCCCTCTGTTTGTGTTCTGTCACAAGACAGCCACCACGCACAACTTCAAGGGTAAACTGATTCTATTGTTACCGGTCTCATACTTTTGGCATGCATCCATCCTTGTTACCTGACTATCAGCATCTGCATTCACATGCCCAACGCTTGTTGCAGTGCGCGGATGCGCTCAGCCACTCCGTGTCCAAAGTAGAAGACTCCTACTGGGAACTCGTGGCCGAACAATGCATAGAAACGCTGCTGCTTTCCGACGAAAGCTCCATTATTGAACAGCTGTTTCAATACCTGAATGAGCACCAACTGACTGAGCATTTGGAAATCATCGCCAGCCTGCTGGAAGGTTGCAGTGAATCCATCACGCTAGAAGATGCCCAAGGCCTGCGCCACGATGCACTGCTGATCAGCATCCCTATTACGGCATGGACACGCTACAGCCTGCCTGAAGGCCCTATGGATTCCACGCTTACTCAGGCTTTGGAACATCAATTGCATAAGCATGTGTTGGCTCCTAAAGTGCGCGTAGCACTGCACCCTGAACTGCTTTGTTTTGAAGATGTACCGCACAACTTGCACCAAGCGCGTCAGTTGTTGGAGTCATTGGCCAAACAAGCATTAGGGCTGCACGGAAAATCCTCCACTAAGCTGCCTCCACGTTCACAGCATCCCACACTGCTAGCGGATGCCCGCTTTGTATTAGCGGTGATTACGGCACCCGCTGGTCTGCCGCTCTTTGCATGGCAACAAAACAAAGAACGTGCGCTCACCAAACAAGTAGCCATCCTCAACACATGGCAACAACACAGCCAAGAACTCTTTGCTGGATTATTTACAGGCTGCCAAACCGAGTACTGGCTACCCAATGCCTTCCACGCCAATAACCGTGTAGCTGAGCAGCATTTGCGCCCGCTGAACCTCAAAGCTACCGTGACATGGCTGCAAACCGTTGCCCAAGTTCCTAAAGGGCAACTCACTGCCGTACTCGCGGCATGTGGGCAAGAACAGATAGAAGAATATCGTATTGGTTTCTGCGTGACAGATAGTGATGTAGTCATACATGGCTGCATCTGGCCACTGCTAGACCCAGACGATCAATCAGACACTCTAGCTCAAATCAGTGAACTACTTAAAGAGCTAGACAGTGGCGACGTATTATTGCTGCCCGGCCTCTACGAGCCCGAGTTCTGTGACGACTGCGAAACCCCCTACTTTCCAAATCCGGATGCCCAGTTAGTGCACCCGGAATTCCCTGAACAAATAGATTCAGATCCTCCGCTTCTACATTAATATCCGTGTTTCATTTTGATATTTTCTGCCGTGTCGTTGATAACTACGGCGACATAGGTGTCTGTTGGCGCCTCGCTCGCCAGTTGGCAGCCCCTCCGCATCAAAAAAACGTACGCCTGTGGGTGGACGACTTACACAGTTTCAAACGTTTGGAACCCCGTCTGCAGACCGAGCTGAATGAACAGCATATAGACGGTATTACCGTACATCCCTGGAATGATGCACAATCCTTTACGCCTCCAGCCGAGGTAGTAATAGAAGCATTCGCCTGCGAATTACCGGACGCCTACAAAACTGCTATCACTGACAAAACGTTATGGCTGAATCTGGAATATTTAAGCGCCGAAGATTGGGTGGAAGATTGCCATGCGCAACCCTCACCGCAACAACCAGGTAAACGTAAGTATTTCTTCTTCCCTGGCTTTACAGAACGCACAGGCGGCTTGCTACGGGAAGAAAACCTTAAGCAGCAACGCCTTAGCTGGCAACAAGATCCAAGCAATGCTCAAGCACTATGGACCAAGATTGGTTTATCGGAGCGCATTCAGATTGAGTTGATGCACAGGCAGCGTAGGCAAATTTTGTTATTTTCCTACCCTTCTGCACCGATTATGGCGCTGCTACAGGCCCTGCTACAGGGCAATCACGATACGCTAGTGCTAAGCCCCACGCCGTTCACTCCCGAACAGCAAGAGCTGTCTAATGACCATCTTCACCTACACCATTTCAGTTTTGTGAGCCAACAAGAGTTTGATCATTTGCTCTGGAGCAGTGACTTGAACTTTGTGCGTGGTGAGGACTCCCTTGTTCGTGCGCTATGGGCAGCCAAGCCATTTATCTGGCAACCCTACGAGCAAGAGGAAGGGCTACATACAAAAAAACTACAGGCACTATTAGATCGCAGCCCCATGAATCAGGCCGTACAAACACTGATGCACACCTGGAGCAGCTACGACAGCCAGCAGTTCACCGATCAATATTTGTCATGTATGCAAGCTCCTATGTGGCACAGATGGCGCGAGGAAGCCCTGCAATGGCATAATACGCTGTTGCAACAGAAAGACCTGTGTACGCATCTGCTGGAATTCTGTACGAAACACCAGCCTACACAGTAAAATAGTCTTCTTTACGATTTTTGCCCCACACCATCACGTGCGGGGCCATCCTTTACCGGAGTTTCTTTAGTTATGAAAACCGCTCAAGAGGTACGCGTTGGTAACGTGGTGCTCGTCAATGGCGAACCTTTAGTTGTACAGAAATCCGAATACAACAAGTCTGGCCGTAACTCAGCTGTTGTAAAAATGAAGTTCAAAAACCTGCTGACAGGCTCTCCTAGCGAAGCTGTACACAAAGCTGACGAAAAATTCGACATCGTTGTGTTGGAGAAAAAAGAGTGCAGTTACTCCTACTTCGCTGATCCTATGTACGTATTCATGGATACCGAATACAACCAGTACGAGATCGAAGCTGACAGCATGGGTGATGCGCTGAATTACCTGGAAGAAGGTATGGAAGCAGAAGTAGTGTTCTACGAAGGTCGCGCGATCTCTCTGGAATTGCCTACTATGATCGTTCGTGAAATCACTTACACAGAACCTGCTGTGCGTGGTGACACTTCCGGTAAAGTGCTGAAACCAGCAACTATCAACACTGGCCACACTCTGCAAGTGCCTATGTTCTGCGAAATTGGTGACAAAATCGAAATCGATACACGCACCAACGAATACCGCAGCCGTGTGTAATCTACACACTCTGGCAATAAAAAAGGATCGCTAAGCGATCCTTTTTTATTTGTGCGGATAGATACTCTACTGCAAGCGATCATCATCCAAATAATCAGGTATAGGTAATACAGCAATACCTTCCTCTACCAGTTCTACGCATTCTTCGGCGGTTGCACTGCCTCGTATAGAGCGTTCTTCAATTTCGCCGTTGTGCATTTTTCTGGCTTCTTCGGCAAAGTTTGCCCCTACGTTATCCGCCTTACTTAATAAGGTGCGCACCTGACGCATGACTTCAGCCTGTATGGCTGCGACATCCGCAGTACCAGACGACACGCCACCACCTGCTGATGACACGGAAGAGGCTGGCGCCGGCTTAGAGGGTGAATCTTTAAGGTGGCTTAAATTCAAACGAGGTGCAGATAGTTTTTTATGCACCACCACTGAATGGCACACAGGACAGCTCAGCAGCTTTTGTTCCAGCTGCTGCTCATAATTGTCTTGTGATTTAAACCAACCCTCAAACACATGCTGGTTTTCACATTGAAGATCAAAAACTTTTAACGCCATACCCTACCTAGTGAAGGCTACAGTGACAGTGAAAGCTCTATTATAAACGCTATACGCCTGCCCTACGCCCTTGCCCTTACAACCGTGGAACCGAGGCCAATAACTGCTTTGTGGACTCGTGTTGTGGGTGTAGCAGCACTTGTTCTGCACTACCGTATTCAGCAATACGCCCGTTATGCATCACTGCAACAGAATCAGCCAAATACTCTACCACCCCAAAATTATGCGTGATAAACAAATAGGCCATGCCGCTTTCTTGCTGTAATTGACGTAATAGATTCAATATTTGCGCCTGTACTGATACATCCAACGCCGATGTAGGTTCATCACACAACAGCACTTTAGGCTCTACCGCCAGCGCTCTTGCAATCGCCACACGCTGACGCTGCCCACCAGAAAACTCATGTGGATAACGCTCGGCACTGTTAGCTGGTAGACCTGTTTGGTCTAACAAGTTTTTGATGCGCGCTTGCCGCTGCTCTTTACTGGTATGCGGATGCAAAGCTCGTATACCCTCATCTAATATATCGCCCACCAGCATGCGTGGGTTTAGCGAGGCATAGGGGTCTTGAAACACAATCTGTATTTGGCTGCGTAAGGCTTTAAGTTGCTGCCCCTGTACTGCTAACAAATTTTGGCCATCTAACAAGGCCTCACCCTGTATCTGCGCTTGCCCATCTAGCAACCGTAGTAATGCTTTGGCCAAGGTGGTTTTCCCGCAGCCAGACGCCCCCAACAACGCCAAGGTCTCGCCTTGATGCAAACATAAGTTCACATCCATCACCACGGGGATACTACGACGTTTACGCAACCACCCACTACCTGCCCAATAGGATACATGCACACCTTTTAAATCCAACACGGGCGTGCGAGATACCAGAGACGTGATTTCATTTTTTTCTACTACCGACACAGCGGATGCTCCCAACCCTAATGGCTGACCACGTTTTTCATAGGTAGGAATAGCTGCCAACAACTCTTGTGCATAAGGATGATCAGGGTGCGCGAAGAACTGTTCTGCAGGGGATATTTCTACGATATTGCCAGCTTTCATCAAGGCTACGGTATGAGCAATACGCTTCACCACCGCCAAATCGTGGGTAATCAAGAGAATACCTAGCCCCATTTCTTGCTGTATTTCAGCCAATAAATCCAGAATCTGCGCCTGCACCGTCACATCTAGCGCCGTGGTGGGCTCATCTGCAATCAGCAAGGTAGGTTCGGCAGCTAAGGCCATCGCAATCATAATGCGCTGCCGTTGCCCACCAGAAAACTGGAAAGGGTACTCGTGTAGGCGCTCACGCGCTTGAGGAATGCCTACCCTATCTAACCACCAGATGACTTTTTCCCATACCGCATCACCACGCAACGGGCTGTGCAAACGTATGGTTTCAGCTATTTGTTCGCCTATGCTCATGATAGGGTTTAAGCAGGTAGAGGGCTCTTGAAAAATCATGCCTGCTTGCCCACCACGCAACTGCTGCATACGCTGTTCAGGTACATCAAACACGGCTTCACCAGCTAGACTCACATCTCCCGAACTGATCCACGCCGCATCAGGAAGCAATCGCACAATCGCTTGCGCCGTCAGACTTTTACCTGAGCCTGATTCACCCACCAATGCGAACGTACGGCCCCGCTGCACCGCGAACTCTACCTGCCGCACCACTTCTTTGGCCTGCTCTTCGGTAGCCACACTCACGCTAAGCTGAGACACATCCAGCAAGACGTTATCGGATTGTATGGTTTGACTCATAACGAGCCCTCCTTAGCTGTACTGGCTTTACGTCTGAAGCGCTGTAGGCTTTGCAATCTGGGGATATACAAGCGTCGGGTTCGGGGGTCAAAGGCTCGTTGTACTGCATCAGAAAACACATTTGCAGACAGCACCAAGGCCAACAAGAACACAAACGCCGCCAGCAAGTTCCACCAGATCATAGGGTCTCGAGACATTTCTACGCGTGAGGCATCAATCATGGTGCCAAAAGACGGCATGCTTGGGTCCACACCTATGCCCAAGTAGGACAACACAGCTTCGTAAAGTACTAACCCCGAGAACTCTAACACCATCGTAATCAGCACAATGTGCATGAGGTTAGGCAGGATGTGTTTCAGCATAATGCGCACATGGCTCACGCCAAAGGCACGCGCTGCCTGTACGTACTCCATTTCACGTAGCTTCAAGGTTTCGGCTCGCAGCAGTCGACACAAGCCTGCCCAACCGGTGAAACCTAGAATCAAACACAGCAAAAATAAGCGCAAATCGGCTCGTGCCGCAATGGTGTCAAACAGCTCGGGGTGAGACTCTATATACACCTGCATCATCAGCACACACGCTGCAATCAGCAGTACACCTGGCACAGAGGTCAAGGTGGTGTAGATGTATTGGATTAGATCGTCTACCCAGCCTTTAAAGTAGCCTGCAGCAATGCCAAAGAACAACGCTGGTGGCAACATAGCGCAAGTCGTTAAGGTACCAATCACCAATGCGGTGCGTACGCTTTTAAGCGCTAACGCGATGACATCATTGCCTGATCTATCTGTACCCAATACATAGTAATTACCGGCCAGCATAATCAACGCCAAGACCATAATCACCAAAATAGACAAGGCTATCCACGCAGCACGCCAGGCCACACGTTCACTGCCATTACGCCACCACAAACTGCGTGCGGCCCACCAGCCTTTGGACTGCTTGCGCGCACGCACAATACGCCACGCCAAACTGTTCACCAGTGCCCATGACAACACCAGCCACAACAAGGCATAACCGCCTGCTATTTTTAGTCGTTGACGTACATCTTCATTACGTTCCTCTAACGTGCCTATGCCTACAGCGGCTTGTTCCAATGCCGGATAATCACGTACGGCTTGCCCATCTACCAACTGCGATTCTTTAAAAAACAAGGTGAGCGAGAACGGTGCTGAATACGTACGTTCTACTTTGCTTAAGCCCGTAGCATCCAACACGTCATCCAAGACGGATCTGGAAATAGGCGCGTAACGCTGCGGTGCATTGTGAGCACTGTCTAGTGCTGGTAATGCCTGGCGATAGTGAATGGAATCCAGCATACCCACCGTCACGAAGCTAAGCAGCACCACGGCAGCGGCCGCCGCAGAGGGCGTGCGCCAGACGCTACCCCACGCAGCACGTAACGCCGTAGTACGCCGTACATGCCAGACGTACCCCAAAGCCGCCAACAACGCCAACCATAGAAAAATATCGGTCCAGAGCAAAGCAAGTTTAGGCATGATCATGACCCAGTGCAGAATAGCTGCTCAACATTTATTCAAACCGGACACGAGGGTCCACCACGGTATAGGAGATATCCGCCAAAATCAGGCCGACGATATATAAGGCCGAGCCTAAGAACACCATCGCGCGCACAATGGATAAGTCTTGTGCATTGATAGCATCGATGGTGTAGCTCCCCAAACCTGGAATACCAAAGAAGGACTCAGCGATCAGGCTACCCATAAACAGCAACGGTATGGCCGATACTGTTCCCGTCAAAATAGGTAACATGGCATTACGTAATAAGTGTTTGAACAATACAGCTTGCTCAGACAACCCTTTTGCGCGTGCAGTACGTATGTAGTCTTTATAGGCCTCTTCCAAGAACAGGCTGCGATAAAAACGGGATTCCGCCCCCAATCTAGACATAATCCCCACCAGCACCGGCAGTATCAAAAACTTAATGTTCTGCATGCCATCCAGCCAACCGGAGTACGGTACCCAACGCAAGACTTTGGCAAACATCCATTGCCCGGCAATGATGTAGAACAGCCCTGAGATAGACAGCAGCACCACACACACCACGACCCCAGTAAAGTCCACCGCCGTTGCCCTGAAAAACACTAATAACAAGGCAAACATAATGGATGCCCACAAGCCCAAAATAAAGGTAGGTATGGCCAAGGCTAAGCTGGGGCCCATCCGTTGTTTGATCTCGCGTGTGATGTCGGCGCCATTGTCAGAAAAACCAAAATCAAAACGCAGCAATGGTACAGAGCGTTCGTAGAAAATAGTGTTAGTGAAGGCCTCGCTACCGCTGGCTTCATCGTTATAGAACAACGGCTTGTCGTAGCCGTGTACGGTTTTCCACTGCTCTACGGCTTCGGCGCTAACACGCTGACCGCCAATCGCTAACCGTGCCATATCATCAGGTGTGTTCACCGCAAAAAATAGCACAAAGGTAAGTAGATTCACCCCAAACAGAATCAACACACCGTACAGTAATCGGCGCAGTACATAACGGATCATGGTTGCCCCTCCTTAGGTGGTACGGCAACAGCACGCACTGTCTGCTGTTCTCGTTTTTTCACCTGACGCCACAAATACACCGCTACTCCCCCGCCCAGCAACAAAGCCAGCCATAACGGCCACCAATACGGTTGATTCCAACGCTGCTGAAACACCACCCTACGCTCAGGGTCTATACGCAAATATTGCAGCGTATTACGCACCATTTGCGAGGGCTTCAAGTTGTGTACCCATGAATGTGCTGCCCCGCCCGACTTGGGAAAATACCCAAACATCCACACCGCATCTTCTTGCAAAATGGACACCATCTTACGTATCACTGCTTCTTTTTCTGGGCCATCATCTAAATAACGCATGGCCCTGAATAGCTTGTCGTATTCAGGGTTTTCATAGTTAGCGGCATTTTCTCCACCATGCGCCACCTTCGCTTGTGGGCCATACAACTGAAACAGGAAATTCTCGGCATCCGGGTAATCGGCTACCCAGCCCCACAAAAACAGCTGCGCTGAACCCTTACTCATTTTTTCTTGGAAACGGTTGTAGTCACTGGCACGTATCTCAAACTGCACACCAATAGCTTGTAGTTGCCTACGCATCCAATCCAACGAGGCACTAGCCCCCATCCCCGTCATGGAGTCGTAATACAAAATCAGCGGCGCACCCGTCTCGCTATTACGCCCATCCGGATACCCTGCCTTGGCAAGCAACTGACGAGCTTCGTCCAACGAGCGACGACGTACATGCCCGGCCTCTTTGGTATATACCGTAGGGTTCAGGCCTGCAGGCAGCGGCTCGTACCCCACCACGCCTGGTGGTAATGGGCTGTGTGCGACTTCAGCTTGATCATTTTGGAAGATGCTGACGAACTCCTCCCAGTCAAAGGCAATGCTAATCGCTTGACGCAAATACCGATTACGCTCGGCCTGCTCCGGTGTGTCACCCTTACCTACGATGGGGTCTAGCCAGTTAAAGCCCATGTAAAACAAACTGGCCTCGGTCGCACTGCTTAACTGCAAGGCACGCTCTTGGTACAGCAGCGCCTTTTCGGGCGAGTCTTCCGCCGCGACCAGCATCGCTACCCCATACTCGCCACGCTCTAGCTGTGGAATATCGTAGTAGCCTTGCAAGAATTTACCCATCAGCGGCACGCTTTCTTTTTCTATGCTGAAGATGGCTTTATCAATAAACGGCATAGGCTTACCGCAATCGTCTAATAAGCCTGCTGCTTTGTCTGCCGCACTGCCTTCACAGGGGTATGGCTCGCCACGGAAATTCGGGTTACGTGTGAGTTCATGCCTACGATTTGGAATGTACTCCGTCAACATATAAGGCCCTGTACCTACCGGCCATCGACTGAATGACAAACCGTGCTGCGCCATACCAGGCTGATGATAAAAGCGGTCAGCTTCCCACGGCACAGGGGCCACAAAAGTCATTGCCAACCAATATTTGAACTGTGGATATTTACCCAGTACGCGTATGCGCAACGTGTGCTCATCCAGAGCTTGAACCCCTGATAACTCGTACTCGCGCAAATCTAGCCACTGCTCTGCTGGCAAGGCTTGATTGACGGTTTTCAGTTGCTCACCATAGTCACGCATACCTTCCACATGAGCCGCCATCGTGGAGAAAATCGGCGACACTACACGAGGGCTGGCCAAACGCTTAAAGGCATATACCACGTCTTCAGCAACTAACGGGCGCGTGCCACTCTGCGAAAAATCAGGAATAGCGTACTTGCCTTCTAGTTGCTCTGGAGTGATAGGCCAGTAGCTATAATCACCGGACTCTGATCGAGCAAAGGCAGGGTGCGGCTGGTACAAAATATCAGACCGTAACCTAATGTCGTACACACTGATAGCCACCTGCTCACCGTCTGCATCAGCTGGCAAACGTTCGCCTTGGGCATTCAGGTAATAGGGTTCTACTACCTCTACAGCCACCCTAGGCATTAGCTTGTAGGGGCGCTCAAGATAGTGGTAGCCGTATAACGGCTCATACACCGAGTAGGTGATGGGTGTTTCGTCACCAGAATAACTGGTGGCAGAATCTAAAGTACGAGGTGAACGCTGTGTAAAAGCGGTATAGAACACGTTTTCAGCCACCTGCTCTGACGGGTAGGGGTTATTCACCACCTCATCGCCGCAGCCTACTAGTCCCCCTACCAGCCCTACAACGACCACCAGCCAGAGTTTACGCATTAGTCACACTTCCTCTGTTGCCAGCATTGATAACGCCACACCCATGGTTCTACAGGTGAGCTTGCCTGCCATATGCCTTGTTTATTCTTTTGCGCCTGCTGCTGCAGGTCTAGCATGTGTTTGTCTCGCAAAAACCGGCCACGTTTTTCTTGATTGGCCCATGCATAACCCGCCGCGACCAACTGACGATTCAGGCTAGTCTCTTGGCCGGGTAGACTCACATCACAAATCTTTCTACCGTAATTATCGTCTTCATAGCAATTGAGCTGCACGTTTTTGCCGCCTACCCGCTGATAGAGAAAATCCCTAGAGGCTTGGGCATAAGGCTGACCAGGTTGCTCATTGCTTTTATGCGTTTCGGGAGCATCAATGCTGGCCAATCTAATACGGTACTGCTGATTTCCTACCTGCACCGTTAGCGTATCGCCATCCGCCACGCGTACCACTCGTCCCTCTAGGACTTGTGACTCGCCAACAGGTATGGCGCTAGGCTCCACCGAGCTTGGCAACCACTGCTCCCACAACCATGACAGCATGATCAGTGCCACAATCACTGCTGCACTCAACCCCGTCTTTTTTGCTTTCATTCGTTGCTGTTTCATCTGACCCATCACGTTGATTTCAGTTCCGGTAGTGCTTGATGATTATAAGTTCAACCACCTCTAAGTCCAGTGCCATAGCCCGCTTTTTTCACCTGACAGAAAAACCGTAATACCTGTTAAAGTAAAGCCTCATGTTGGCTTTCAATCACTGAATTACCCTATGCAATCTAGAACTCTTTGCGGCGCAGGCGCCCTACTACTGACTATTGGCGTTGCCGCTGGCGCATTTGGCGCACATGCCCTCAGAGCCATTCACGTTGACCTGCTGGCCGTCTGGCATACAGCCGTGCTGTACCAACTGATTCACGGTCTGGGCTTGATTGCTTTGGCCGCCGCGCAACCCTTACTACAACCTCGTACATCTGCCCTTGCTGGCCCTATTTTGCTAGCTGGCTCAATACTGTTTAGCTTCAGTTTATATGCGTTGGTGATGTTTCAAATCCCATTTCTGGCCTATTTGACTCCGTTAGGTGGCCTTCTGATGGTGGCAGGTTGGGCTCTGGTTGTAGTCGCCGCATGGACACGCCCTCGTTCCTAATCTGTTTATCAGGAGATTCTTATGTTTCAACCAGCCACGGCCCTGCAAACCTTTTTACGCGGTTTGCCTAAAGCAGAGTTACACCTACATATAGAAGGTACTCTGGAGCCTGAACTGATTTTTGAACTGGCTGAACGTAACCATATCCCGCTGAACTACCCTTCTGTAGAAGCCCTACGCGCCGCCTATCAATTTCAGAACTTACAGTCTTTTCTGGATTTATATTACGCTGGCGCCAGTGTGCTGATACACGAAGCGGATTTCTATGCCATGACCATGGCGTACTTTGCTCGTATCCATGCTGACGGCGTGACCCATACAGAGATCATGTTCGATCCCCAAACACACACAGCGCGCGGTATTGCGATGGAAACAGTGTTTGCTGGCATTGCCTCTGCCTGTAGAGATGCGCAAGCGAAATACGGCATCAGCAGCTATTTAATACTGAGTTTCTTGCGCCACCTTAGCGAAGAAGAGGCCTTCACCACCCTAGAGCAAGCGCTGCCATTACGTGAGCAATACAGTGACCTGTGGATTGCCATAGGGCTAGACTCAGCCGAGCAAGGCAATCCGCCAGAAAAGTTTGCTAAGGTATACCAACGCTGCAAAGAGTTGGGCTTCAAACTAGTAGCTCACGCAGGTGAAGAAGGCCCGGCTGACTACATTACTACGGCCTTAGATTTGCTTCACGTTGAACGTGTGGATCATGGCGTGCGCAGCGAAGACGACCCACAACTGGTACAACGCTTAATCAAAGAACAAGTGGTTCTCACCGTCTGTCCGCTGTCTAACCTAAAGCTGCAGGTGTTTGATACCATGAATCAGCACAACTTGGCGACGTTACTGCGCCAAGGCGTAAAAATCACCATCAACTCGGATGACCCTTCCTATTTTGGTGGCTACTTGCTAGATAACTACCTAGCCTGTGCGCACGCTCTGGATCTACACAGAGACGAACTGGTCACCCTTGCCATGAATAGTTTTACCGCCTCGTTCCTGCCTGAAGCGCAACAGCGTGAATGGGTGGCTAGCATTCAGCGTTACGCAGCAGAACACTAAGCATGCCTATTTCGACCACCGCTTTACCGCGTGATTTTTACCTGCAAGACACCATAGAAGTGGCCCAACAATTGCTGGGCCACTATCTAGTCTACGAACATTCAGGACAAACACGCTACGGACGCATTGTAGAAACCGAAGCCTATTTGGGCGCTCACGATTTAGCGGCACACAGTTGCCGTGGCGTGACACCCAGAACGCAAATCATGTTTGGCCCCGGCGGCTTTGCCTATGTGTACCTGATTTATGGCATGCACCATTGCTTCAACATTGTCACCGGCCCAGAAGGCCAAGGCAGCGCGGTGCTCATCCGCGCTTTAGAGCCTTTAGGCGATTTAGGCACCAATACAGCCGGCCCAGGTAGACTCTGCAAAGCAATGGGCATTACGCGCGAGCAAAACGGTTACGACCTGTGTGACTCAGCCTTGTATGTATGCCACCCCGAGTCTGCTCTTATACATGCCAACGAAACTTTGGTGACTGCACCCCGCATAGGCGTGGACTATGCAGGAGAATGGGCCTTAAAACCCTTACGTTTTCTACTGCAAGGCAATGCCTACGTCTCTCGTCCCGCTCCTAAAACAGCCTGACCTGCTTGAACACTTATGACTGCTACTACCCCTATAGATCCATTATTGAAAATTGCGTTAGCGCCATGGGTACAGCTGGAACGCTTGCAACAAGTGGAACGATCCACTCAACACATCACACTGGATCTGAGCCTAGCCCCTTTGCTACTGCAACACCCCGAACACTACGCGCATAGTTTGCACGCCTTGGCCGGCAGCGCCATGAGCTGTTTGGTAGAAGGCGCGTTGCAGCCGGGTTTCACGCAACGTAATGTCGCCCTGCATGCAAGTTTGATTCACCCCGAACCCAGCCAAATCGTACAAGTGCAGGCTAAGCTATGTCGACAAGGGCGCAGCGTCTCGTTTGCTGAGGCTAGTCTCTACAATGAAAACAATATTGTGATCGCGCATTACCAAGGCACGTATGCGCTGCTGAACTCAGCACAATAGTAGGTCGTATCGTTCATCACTCGTGGTGACGCGAGTTGGCTAATCATAAAAAAAGCCCTTGCGATTACAACAAGGGCTTTTTCATAAACATCACGCGATTAACGATCGAAACGCGCCGGGTCTAACAAGATACGTCGATCTACATCGTGTATATCGCGCACACCGCACAACCCCATCGACACGCTCAGCTCGTTTGCGAGAATTTCCAGCGCACGGGTTACGCCCGCTTGCCCTGCAGCACCCAGAGCGTACAGGAATGCTCTACCAATCATGGTGGCATCTGCACCCAGTGCTACAGAACGCAAAACATCTTGGCCAGAACGCACACCACTGTCTAACCAAATTTCAGTTTGATTACCCACAGCATCGGCAATAGCCGGCAAACACGCAATGGTAGAAGGCGCGCCATCCAACTGTCTGCCGCCGTGGTTAGACACCACAATCGCATCAGCACCCGCATCTACCGCGTGGCGAGCATCCTCGGCTTCCATAATGCCTTTCAGCACCAACTTACCGCCCCAGCATTTTTTGATCCACTCTACGTCATCCCACGACAAGGTTGGGTCAAACTGCTGCTGCGTCCATGACGCCAACGTTCCCAGATCATCTACACCGGCTGCGTGACCAATAATGTTGCCGAAAGTACGGCGTTTGGTTTTTAGCATACCTTGGCACCAGCGCAGGCGGGTCGCCAAGTTCAGCATATTCATCAAGGTAGGACGCGGCGGTACAGACAAGCCATTGCGTATGTCTTTATGGCGCTGCCCTAATACTTGCAAATCCAACGTCAACACTAAGGCAGAACAATTCGCTGCTTTGGCTCTATTAATCAGTGCCTCGATAAACTGTCTATCGCGCATCACATACAACTGAAACCAGAAGGGAGCTTGAGTGTGCTCGGCCACGTCTTCTAACGAGCAAATACTCATGGTGGATAAGGTGAACGGCACACCAAAATCACGTGCAGCACGTGCGGCCAAGATCTCACCATCAGCGTGCTGCATGCCTGTCAGGCCGGTAGGAGCCAGCGCCACAGGCATACTCACAGGCTGCCCCAACATGGTGGTCGCCAAACTGCGACCTTCAATATTCACGGCTACGCGCTGCTTGAACTTCAGCTGTTGAAAATCAGACTCATTTTCTCTGTAGGTGGATTCTGTCCAGGAACCCGAATCTACATAGTCATAGAACATTTTAGGCACGCGACGGCGCGCCAACTGCTGAAAATCAGAAATACACGTAATCTTGGACAGATCTTCCACTTCGGCTCTCCAAAGGGCTCATAAATAAAGCAATACTACACACCTGACAACATGCAGGTATGCGAAAACATCAAGCGTAACGCTTGTACGCGGTACTAGGCCAGTGCAATCGCTAGAATTTTGCTGTGCGACATCTACAATGGCGCGCTTTTTTGTCCCAAAACGAGGCGACAAAGGCCAAAAACTAAAAATTTCACAGAAAATTCGCTTTGCATATCAAAAAACGTTGACACATTAAGAAATACAGTGCTATAGTTTCTTTCTCACAGCGGCTGTAGCTCAGTTGGATAGAGTACTTGGCTACGAACCAAGGGGTCGTGAGTTCGAATCTTGCCAGCCGCGCCATATTTAGTAAAAAAGCCATTTCTTCGGAAGTGGCTTTTTTATTTTCTGCTCACCCTAGACTAGGCAGTGAATAAGCCTATGGCACTGCTAGGCGTCCACTTCCCAAGAAACGCCATCCACTCTCACAAACAAAGCAAAGAGACGTGCGTGCGGCTTTTATGGGGTACCCGCCCTACGCTTTACAGTCGTTTTTCTGACAGTTCTATACCATTGCCATCACCAAAGCCATCGTGCACCCATGCCACAACAGGCACGGCGTAGCTCCAGCCACCAGCTTTCCACCAGCACTCGGCAAACCATGCTTGCGTCGTATTAGCGGCAATAGCCAAGCCATCAAAGTCTTCATCGAGGAAATAGTCTTCGTGGAAGGCATCCATCTTCTCTAAGCCTACGGAAAGCTCCATGGCTCTACCAGCAAAGATAGTAGGATCGTTATTATCGACTTTGTTATTGTCGCCGCTATAGTAGATCCACGCAGATGGGGTTTCCAGGCCGTCTTCACCAAAGAATATTTGCACTTCGGCACTGAACACAGTATCGGGCACAGGCAGTGTGAACAACGCACGCAACTCATTGATAAGATGCGCAGAGGCTTTTTCTAAGCAGCGTCTATAACGGGTTTGAAATTGCGTTTTACTTAGCCCAAACGGAACCATGCGTAGATACTCCTAATGCAGCAATAAGGCGTCTAGCCACTAGACAAGGCTGCATCATAACATCCGACTGTGGCACATCCGCACAGCCCCCAACACTGCCGTATACCCTATCTTAGAAAAATTACTTGCACCGATATTATATTTAGTGTTATAGTTTACTTCTCACAGCGGCTGTAGCTCAGTTGGATAGAGTACTTGGCTACGAACCAAGGGGTCGTGAGTTCGAATCTTGCCAGCCGCGCCATATTTAGTAAAAAAGCCATTTCTTCGGAAATGGCTTTTTTATTTCCCGCTTAGGTAACTGCTAAGCCACGCTCTGCCGTCACCGTACTAACTCAGTACACGCCCCGCTCACACTCACCAGCCGCTACAATTCAGGTTGCAATACCACTTATTACCTGTGAGCAGCAGCATGAGCACACCTAAAAACTGGTTTGATCAAGGCGGTCAAAACTACGCGCGCTTTCGTCCTGAATACCCAGCCGAACTGGCAAGCTTTCTTGCTTCTACTGTGCAAGAGCACCATCAAGCCTTAGATGTAGGGTGCGGCAATGGGCAGCTTACTCAATTATTAGCCGCCCATTTTGATACGGTGCTGGGTGTAGACCCTAGCGTAGACCAGATTGCCAACATCACCGAGCACGAACGCATACGCTATCAATGCGCGCCCGCTGAAAAACTGCCCGTGGCGGATAATTCTGTAAACCTGATTACAGCAGCACAAGCCGCCCATTGGTTTCACTTACCCAGCTTTTACCAAGAAGCCCGTCGTATCGCTAAGCCCAATAGTGTGCTGGCGCTGATTAGCTACGGCGTACTGAATTTAGAGCCTGACCTAGACCAACGTTTCCAGCACTTTTACTGGGATGAAATTGGCCCTTACTGGCCTGCTGAACGCAAACTCGTTGATGATGGCTATGCCTCTCTGGATTTCCCTTTTGAAGAAATCTCAGCGCCCGCACTCGCCATTCGTGTGCAGTGGGACCTTGCTCAGTTTTTAGGTTATCTGTTTACCTGGTCAGCCGTGCGCCATGTAAAAGAATCCGGTAGCGAAGATCTTATTTTGCAATTTGCCACGGACATTGCCATCGCATGGGGGGATGAAAACCGCCAACGCAGTGTTGTCTGGCCCATCAACATGCGCATTGGCAAGCTATAGCCTTTGTTGTATATCGCGTGCCGTATACGCCTAGACGGTTTACGGCACGCCGTTAGCCGCTGATTACTCTTTAGTGGGTAGCGGTAACAAACCCAACGCTTTCAAACGTGGTTCTTCATAGACGGAGTCTTCCGCAGGGTAGCGCAAGCCCTCTACCCCTTTGATTTTGGCATTCGCCCAAATAATACTTTCCCCTGCTGGCAAACTGTCCACACCCGTCACATACAACGGATCATTAAACGCCTGCAATGGCGACACAAAATTCCAGCCCTGCTGTTTGAAAGCCTGTATCACAGCAGGAATAGTCTCGGCATTAATACGGTTGGTATGCAGCAGCAATACATGCGCCGGGCGTTGTTCTAGCACTTGCGTGGCCAGAGTGTCGTAATACGCGGCGCGATCCAGCAAATGTTCTATATAAGCAGCTTGCACTTGCTGCGCTTTAGCGGGTTCGCCTGCGTCCATCCATGCGGAATAGACTTGGTTGTAATACCAGTCGCTGGCATCAATGGAAACCGGTGCTGCTTTATATCCATTTTGGGCCATCCATTTACGTATGCCATCGCGTTTTTCTACGGTATCGCCCTCTTTAAGATATGGGAAACGCAGCATCGGCGTCCAGTTAGGCAAGGTATTTAGCACAATATCGGCCTCGACCACATCCGCGATAAAGTCATCCAACGACAACTGAGGGGACGCCAAACTACGGTGCTTAGAGGTATGGTTGCCAACGGCATGCCCATCTTCGCCCCATTGCTGTATCAGCGCTAAACCTGCCTCGCCGCCCAAACGATCGAGCGCAGGAAACACCATTGCGGTGATGTCGGCATTTTTCAAACCATCCAAAATAGCCTGATTCCATGTAGACGCCAGCGGCTGCTTGTCGGGATTCAAACCATCGTCAAAGGTCAAACTTAAGGTTTGCGCCATACTAGTAGCGGACACCACTACTAACGATACTGCAGAGATAAATCGAAGGGCTTTTCTCATCACACCGTAGCCATAAAAAGCAGAGATCAAAACAAAAAGGCCCACAGTACTGTGGGCCCAACCATGCTACAAATTTGGCTTTATAAATTCAACCACTATATGAGTAACTTTACTCATACGGCTACATCAGCCCTTTCTAGTGCCGCACGGGTTGCACGCCACGGTGCAAACACCGCCACACTCAATGCCGCCAAGGCTAATACGCTGAGTGCACCGTAGGTCATCACCCAACCAAAGCCATAAATCAACGCGGTATGCACGGCATCCAGGGGCGCCGATATGTGTGCCAACAACTCGACATTTTGCTCTATAGCTGTCACATCGCCCGCTGCTATTTTTTCGGCTAAGAAGCGTGTTTCGTCACTATCTACCACATACAGAGTCTCTACCAGATACGCTCTAATGCCCTCTACCAACACCAATCCCATCACAGCAATATTGAATGCCAAGGAAATCATTCTGCCACTGGTATCGGCACCTGAGGCCATGCCTGCTCGGTCTGCGGATACTGCCGCCGTGATCGTATTGGTAGCCGTAGTATTCGTTAAACCCAACCCTATCCCCGCGAGTACGCAACCGGGCAATATCCACCAACCTGGCTGCGCAGAGACACTGCCTATTTTCATCAATACAAAGCCCAAGCCAATGGTAGACAAACCCAATGGAATCACCACGCCAGGCTGGTACCGCAATGACAACCGCTCTGCCACTGGGGGAATAAACAAGGTAGGTAAGGTATAGGCTAATAAGGCCATACCCGTCTGTACGCTGTCGTAACCCAAGCCCACATGGAAATAAATAGGCAGGTAAATGATAAACGGCCAGAAACTAAAGTTTTGACCCATAGAGCCCAACAGCGCCCCTGAGAATTTGCGTATTCTGAACACCGAAAACTCAATCATCGGCCTAGTGGCTAGGCGTTCTGCAACGATAAAACCAATCACACTGATGGCGGATAACGCGATGATCCCCAAGGCCGCCGCACTACCAAACCCTAAGACCGGGCCTTGTGTGACAAACAGCACCAAACAAAACACGGCAACAGATAAGGTCACAATGCCGGCTATGTCTAAACGTGTGGCGTTTGGGTCTACCGACTCTTGCACCCCCACGATGCTGAGTACCAAGGTGATAACGGCCAATGCACCATGAATTAAAAACACCCATTCCCAACTTGCTAAGGCCAAAATTGCGCCGCCCACAATAGGACCAAAACCTAGCCCGGCACCAAACACAATGCCCCACCACGCAAAAGCCTTGCCTCGCTCTACACCATCGCGAAATTGACTGGATAAAATCGCGATTTGGCAGATCAACATCATGGCCCCGCTTAAGCCCTGCAAGAACCGCGCCACAATAAGCACCGCCGCACTTTCGGTCAGGCCACAGATCAGCGAGGTAATGCCAAAGGCAACGATGCCAATCACAAAGACACGTTTGCGCCCATAACGATCCGCTAATGTGCCCACTGCCATCAAAATGGTTGTCATGGCAATGGTGTAGGCGGCCATCACCCACTGCAATTGCCTAAAGCTTGCCCCCATCACCTGTTCTATAGTGGACAAAATAGGCGGTACACTGGAGATTTCCAAACCCAGCATCAACGCGGATAAACACACCGCAATCAGGGCAAATTTGCGCTGTTGTAGAGGTGAAAGTGACATCAATAAACCTTTGAGAAAATGATCATGCAGACACGCACTGTGGCGTGCCATCACAGGCTACTGATCTTAGTCATCCCATAGCTATTCATCAATGCTATGCTTGAACATATCAGTAACGACAAAATTGAATAGATATGAGCAAGCCAACACTGGATGTGGACTCTGTACAGGCTTTTATCGCTATTGCAGATTTCCAAAGTTTTACCCGTGCAGCGGAAGCGCTAGGCAGCACACAAGGTGCGATCAGCGTGAAACTAAAACGTCTAGAAGATAGGTTGGGCTATAAGCTGCTAGAACGCACGCCGCGCCAAGTACGCCTTTCGGCATCGGGTGCGCTGTTTCTGCAACCTGCCCGTGATTTCATCGTGGCGCACGATCGTGCCGTTCAAGCCTTATCGTGCGAGTGCAGGCGCTTTAGGCTAGGCATAGCCGAACATGTGGCTGGCCCTGAAATCCCCACTTTACTGGCCCGACTCAATGCACGCGACCCGGCCTTAACCATCGAAGTGCGTATAGAAAACTCGCGTTCGTTGCTAGATGCCTTTGATAACGGTGAACTAGATGCCGTGATTGTTCGACAAGAAGATGATCGTCGCGATGGGGAAGACTTAGGGCCAGAACACTTTGGTTGGTTTGCAGCTCCCGCCTTTCATCAACCGCCAGGCACACCATTACGCCTAGCTGCACTAGCCCCGTGCTGTGGTGTACGTGATATTGCCACCCGTGCCTTAGAAACAGCCGAACTAGATTGGAGCGAAGTGTTTGTAGGCGGTGGCCATGCCGCGGTCATGGCTGCGGTATCAGCCGGGTTAGCCATTGCGGCATTTTCGTGCCGCTTAGCTCCTGCAGACACCATCGAGGTGAGTCAACGTATGGGCTTACCCCCCCTACCCTCGTCACGCATTATGTTGCATTCAACGCTGACCGACACCCGATCGCGTGAAGCCTTACGCACCTTAGCTGCTGCTTACAGAGAGCATCGAGCACCGTCTTGAGTACCGCAGCGCTGACCTGCCGTAGCACCTACGTTGGTGCTACGCTGCTTCCTGTATGGCATCAGGCTACACACCCCTAAAAAGGCCAATGCTATGCCTACCCACAATGGAGAGCGCACACCGTAACCTGCGGCAATGCCTAAGCCGCCCATCCATGCACCCACACCTAAGCCTATGTTAATCACGGATGTATGGACGGTATTCACCAACGCACCCGGGTGTGCGGTACGCATCACCCGCGCAATCATAGCCGGGTTCATCGGCACACCCACCATACCTATCACTACCAGAGCCCCTAGGCTCACTACCTTGTTGTCTCCCCATAGTGCAAATGCGGTTAATGCCATCATGAGTGTGCATAAGCCCCACAACATGATGGGCATGGTATAGCGATCAGCATAGCGACCCACAATACTATTGCCCACCACATTGGCCGCGCCGTACAACGCCAACAACCACGGGATAGACGCTGCCGTAAAGCCTGTGACCTGAGTAAGAATAGGCGCAAAGTAGCTAAATGCGGCAAAGGTTGCTCCGATGATCAACGCACTGGTGGCATAGGCCGCCCATAAATGACGATTTTTGAATTCTCGCAATTCCGCCGCTAGGCTCACCACTGCTACCCCTTGAGAACGCGGCACCAGCCATACAATCAACAACATGCTCAACACTGCTAACGCCACCACCAACCAAAAGCTGGCTCGCCATCCCCACTGTTGATCAATAATGGTCGCCATCGGCACCCCCATTACCGTTGCTAGCATTAATCCACCCACCACAATAGATGCTGCACGCCCTCTGGCTTCTGCGGTAACGATGTCAGCACAAATTGCTAACGCCGCACCAAAACATGCTGAACCCGCCACTCCTGTCACTACACGCGCAATCGCCATCAACTCGTAACTGCTAGCAGAAGCCGCCACGGATTGCGCTGCTGCATAAAACCCCAATAAACACAGCAAGGCTTTTTTATTGGGAACCCCCAACCGTAGTAAAAGCACGGTCAGCACGGGGCCACCCACTACCATGCCTATGGCATATAACGAAATCAAATACCCTACTTGCGTTACCGACACATCGAACGCATGCGTCAGGGATGGCATCATGCCTGCCACCATGAACTCTGAGGTAGTGAGTGAAAAAATGGTCATTCCCAATATATAAACGACGAGTGGCATGGGTTATCCTCTTAATACTTTACTGATCAGTACAAAACTAAAACAAAAGAACCGGCACAAAGCCGGTCATCACTTATCACGCTTAAAACTTGGCCATAGTCGCGTTTAGCACATCATCTAAAAAAGTACGATCTGGCATGGATTGCCCCAAAATTCGTAAACCATAATAGCTGGCTAAAAAAGCACGAGCCACGCTGGATGCCTGCTGACCAGCATTGATATCGCCATTTTTCTGCCCTTCGGCAATAACCTCGGTCAACGCAGATTCCAGCCTACACACATACGCGCGGTTAATGCTTTCTACGGCTGGATCTTTGCTGCTGCGCTCCATCACCGAGAACAACGCCATACAGCCACGTGGCTGGGTAGAATCCATATCGCCCTCTACACCCCATTGCAGCAAAGCGCGCAGCCTTTCTTTAGCACTTCCTGGCCCATTCAAAATACGCGTTTGTGCCGTAATGCCTAATTCCTGATAATGCCGTAATGCTTGCTCATACAGCTTTTGCTTGCAGCCAAACGCATGGTAAAGACTGCCCTTACCCAAACCAGTACGTTCACAAAGTACTTGAGTAGAGCTGGCTTCGTAGCCGTTTTCCCAGAACACGTCCATCGCAGCATTGATCACTGCCGCATCATCATATTCTTTGGGTCTACCTATCATGCCTATTCCTTTATCGCACTGCTACGCCAAAATTACAGCACTAGTTTACCAATCGGTCAAGATCTATGACAGGCTATTTTTCTACTCCCCTATAAAAACCAAAAGCCCCATAAAGGGGCTTTTGGTTGGCTAACATCGTGACAATTTAGAACTCGATGCCCAAGTTAGCACGTACACCGTGGTCGTTGCCATCACTACCCAACTGACCTTGGTATGACACACCCAAGGTTACTGAGCGGCTCAACTTCACGCCTACACCAGCTTCCAATACCGCGCTGTCACGCGACAGAGGCACACCGTACACCGTGAAGGCATTACCAGCCGAGAAGCGATGTGTGGATTCTGGTGTCACACCACCAAGCGTATGGCGCCAGCCCAGAGAGGCATTAGCCATCACCGTGGTAGAGCCCACATCCATTTCTGTACTGAAGCGTGAACCCAATGTCATGTAACTGATATTGGTATTGTCGCTCTTCACTTTCAGTGCAGCATCACCACCACGCTCGTTAAAGCTGCTGCTATGCAGATTCACGTAAGCCAAGTTAGCAAACGGTTCCAACTGCACAGAACCCGCATCAATGTTGTAGCCCACGTCAGCAAAGATCTGTGTAGTACGTGCTTTAGGCGAAGACTTCAGATCATCAGAGAAACCTGGGATAGAAACCGAACGCGTTGCGCGCATTTCATGCCAAGTATGCGCTACCCCCATACGTACACCCAAGGCATCCCACTGACCACCACCGTACAAACCTACGTGGTAGTTATCGCTCTTGTTCGTGCTGCTTACATCGTTCGCATCGGCTTTGGTGTAGCTGTAACCTGCCAACGCACCTACGCGGAATGCACCGTCGCCCAGCGGTGTATCAGCACCGACCAAGAAACCGTATGTACGACGTTTGAGTTTGTGTGCGTTGCCATCGCTATCAGTATCACCCCAGTTACCGTAAGTCTGCATCCACGCAGCCGTACCTGTGGAGTTAGCCTGAGCGACTTTTCTGTCGGCCATCACAGCACTACCGCTACTACCTGCACCACCAAAGGCGGAGCGCATACGATCTGTCGCGGCATCACGTACAAAGCGGCTATCGTCAATCAGTGCAGTTTTAGTAGAGGCGTAGATCTCGCCAGACAAGGCATCTAAGCTGCGCTCAATCAGCGCTGAATCGTTAGGTAATTTAGCGATGGCCGTGTACACACTATGTGTAGAGGTAGAACCCATGCTATCAATACCTCTGGCTGTAGCACGCTGGTTAGGTGTTCTACCACGAGCATCAAAGGTAGTACCGTTACGTTTCAAGATCAGCTGTACTTCGCTATCGCTGTAGTTGTATTTCAGCTCTGGGTCCAAGAACGCGAAGTTAGATTTCACGCTATCAAAGGTACCGTTTACCGAACCATCTGCAGTCAGGATCGTGTAGGCCGCGTTCAACTGGTAATTACCAGTTTCGCCAATATGGGCTACCCCACCCGACAATGTCGCATTACCTGTTACGTGTACCAAGTCAGAGGCTGTACCCACTGGGTCAACTTCTACATCAAAACGTGAGCCAGACTGGAATACCAAGTCACCATCTACCGTCAACGTACCAATAGAGCTACCGGGTGACAGTACACCACCTTTAGCAATGGTTACGGTTGCACCGTTACCGCTACCTATAGTGCCAGTACCCGCCAACGTTGCGCCATCCGCAATCAGGGCTTGTTTAGCACCCAGCTTGCCAGTCACGGCCAACACACCACTGTCTACGTTTACTTGACCGTTAAAGGCAGAGCTATCGCCAGTAACTTGCAACATACCTGCGCCTTGTTTGCGCAGTTCACCTGTACCGGCCAATTGACCTGCATACGCTGCATCAGCCGCTTGGTTCAGCGCCAAGGTTGCGCCGGAAGCGATGTTCGCATTACCCGCAAAACGCTCGGCTGCTGTCGCCAACTGGCCAGCCTCTACATTCCAATCCAACGCGGATTGGCCTGCAAGCGTCAACGTACCTTGGCCTTTTTTGACCATGCTCCCTTTCTGGTTGTTCAAGGCCAGGATGTCGTTCGCAAACGTGGCATCAGCGGCTTGATCCAACACAACCGTACCGGCGTTAGCAATATGCCCAGACACGCTGCCTGCTTGCGCCACCAACGTACCTTCTTGCACCAGCGTATTGCCATAGGCGTTAGCGGTGTTACTCAACGCTAACGTACCTTGGCCTGTTTTCAGCAAATCGCCTTTACCCGTTACTGCACCGTCTACACCCATTGTTGCGCCAGCGGCTACCGCAACGCTACCGGTTTTGTTCAAGGTGAAATCATGTGCGCTGTTCAATGATGCTGTAGCAGCCAAGCTACCGCCCTCAAACACTACCGCACCACTGTTTGCACCCAAGTTAGCGGCACTGCTGATTTGTGTAATACCACCACCCAAGGTAGTGTCGCCAGCATAGCTATTTGTACCTGCCAGTGTCAGAGTACCAGTGCCCACTTTAATCAGGCCACCAGCACCGCTGATGTCACCTTGCAGGCCCAGCTCTGTACTCGCTGCCACATCCACAAAACCTGTTTTGTTCAGGGCAATCTCACGCCCTGAGTTGAAGGACGCTGTCGTTGCCAAACCACCGCCATCAAACACCATGTTAGGGGCTGTACCCAGTCTGGCATCACTATCGATTTGCAGCGTACCGCCTGCAATCGTGGTAACACCAGCGTAGTTGTTCGCACCACTCAATACCAAGGTACCAGCACCTGCTTTGGTCAAACCACCCGCGCCATCAATGATGCCCTGCCAATCCACTTTGGTATCGGCAGCCACATTCACAGCGGCTGTTTGTTGCAAGTCCATATGACGGCCAGAATTAAAGGAGGCTGTAGTCGCCAACCCACCACCATTCATGACCAAATTACTGCTTGCTGCACCCAGGTTCTTATCGCTGGAAATAGAGAGCACGCCACCTTGTACTAAGGTATCGCCGGTGTAGCTGTTATTGCCACTTAACACCAACGTACCAGCACCTGCTTTAGTCAGTGTTTTACCATCCCAACCAGTCAGTGGGTTTGCGGTTTGGTCACTAAGATCAGTGCCTACCAAGAACTGCTCGGCAGCAGTTGCCAGCGTGAATGTACCGTGCGCGTTATTGTTATTCGCCAACCAGCTCAAGCCGTACTTAGCGAAGAACTGCTTGCTATCAGCAGACTTACGTGTACCCACGGTGAGGTAATCCACCACACCGGATGCACCACCTACGTTTACTGAAGCAAAGTCACCATTAATACCGTTAGTGGTATCAATCACCAGTACTTCTTGCTCACCCGCTTGAGACACGCCATTAAGCATAAAGTTAACGTCGGCACCCAGTTGTACGCTCGTAGCCGTTAACACCGCACCGTTATTCATCGCACCCAGCGACAAACTCGTGTTATTAGCCATGTTCACGTCACCAGCCACAGCCAATGTCGCTGGGCCCATTACGCCCAATGCACTGTTTGCACCGCTAACATTCAAATCACCTTGCAAACTATTGGCGGCGTTAGTGGTGCCATTACCGTACTCCAACGCACCACCTGTTACTTCAGCGCTAGAACCTGCGGTACCCAACACCACTAATTTGCCTTCAGACACTTTGGTATGGCCGGTGAAACCTGTGTTTTGTGCACTTAGTGTTAGCTCACCTGCACCAGTTTTCTCTAGACTACCAGTGCCCGAGATTGCGCCGGTAAAGGTAGCATTCGTGGCTTGAGCGAACTCTACTGCGCCATCGTTTTTCAGATTACCTTTAATGGCCGCAGCCTCACCTTTCAGCAAGCCTGCTTGTACTTCTGTGTTGCCATAGGCATTGCCACTGTTCTGCAAGTGCAGCGTACCCGCACCTTTTTTCACCAAATCGCCTGCGCCACTGACCTTACCGGACACAGCCAATTCGGTGCCGCTTGCTACGTCAACACCACTAGTCTTGCTGACTTGTAGATCGCGTGCATTCGTAAACGACGCTGTCGTTGCCAAGGTACCACCGCTTAAGGTGATGGCATCGGTGCCTGTACCCAAGTTAGCTGCACTCGCTACCTGTAACGTACCTTCAGCAATGTTGTGAGAGATCGCGCCATTGGTACCACCTAGCGCCAGCGTACCTGCACCTTTTTTCAGCAAGGTAGTGCCAGTGCCTTTGACGGTACCATTCCACTCTACAGATGTTGCTGCGGCTACTGATACGGTGGCGTCTTCTTGCAGATCTAGCTCACGCTGCGTCGCAAAACTGCCTGTAGTAGAAAGCATTGTGCCTTGGCCTGCGATCTGCACTGCACCGTTAGCATCACCCAGGTTTTCATCTTTAGCGATTTCCAGCTCACCGCCTTCAAGTACGGTGTCGCCAGCGTAGGTATTTGTACCGCCTAGTACCAATTTACCGGTACCAGCTTTGGTCAAACCGCCTGCCCCTTCTATAGTGCCGTTCAACCCTAGGGTTTTGTTTGCTGCCACATCCACAGCACCCGTTTGCTGTAGGTCTACCTTGCGAGCGGAAGTGAAGGAATCCGTAACCGCCAAGCCACCACCGTTCAATACGAGGTTGCTAGCTAATGCACCCAAATTATCATCTCGGGAAACAGAGACCGTACCGCCTTCTACAATGGTGTTACCGGTGTAGCTGTTTGCACCGCTGAGGGTCAGCGTACCAGCGCCTTTTTTGGTTAAGGTTTTACCGTCCCAACCTGTGGCAGCGTTCGCCGCTTCATCTGTCAGGTTTTCGGTCACGTTGAATGTATTCGACGCATTCGCCAGTGTGAACGTACCATGTGCCTTGACATTCTTAGCCAACCAGCTCAAACCATATTTAGCTAAATATTGTTTGGCATCTAGCGATTTAGACGCACTAATACTCAGGTAATCTACCGAGCTTGAGCCATCTACAGTTATCGATGCGAAGTCACCCAGAATGCCATCTGTGGTGTCAATAATGACGACTTCTTGGTTCATGGCCAACGAAGAAAGGCCGCTGAGGTTCAAACTAACATCACCGGCCATGAGTATTTCATTGGCCGTCAACGCTACGCCATTACCGCCCAAGCTAATGTCCAGCTTGGTATCATCCGCAAACATTGCAGTACCATTTACTTTGAGCGTTGCTGGGCCATAAATAGCCAGCGTACTACCTGCATCATTCACGCTCAGTTGGGTAGCCACCGTGCTGAGTCCTCCTTGCGTACCATTGCCATACTGCAAGGTAGAACCAGCATAAACCTGCGCCTCATCTGCGGTGGCTTCCAGTACTACCAACTTACCGCCTAACACATCCATAACGCCCGAGAAGCCATTACTCTGTGCGCCCAGAGTCAACTCGCCTGTCCCTGATTTCGTCAGTCGGCCGTTACCCGATATCACGCCATTAAAGGTAGCATTAGAAACTTGAGCAAACTCTACCGTTGCGTTAGCCACGGTTTTTACGTTCCCTTTGATAGTTTCTGCCGTACCTTTAACCGTACCTGCGCGTACATCAGTATTTGCATAGGCATTCGCTGCATTTTGCAGCTCTAGTACGCCAGCACCCGTTTTGACTAGGTCCCCTGTACCACTGACTTTGCCGGATAGGGCCAAGGTGTCAGTATTGGTGGCAACTTCTATAGCACTACCCTGACTAACGTTGATATCTTTAGCGGTAGCAAAGGATGCTGACGCTGCCAGCGTGCCGCCACTGAGTGTGATGGCATCGGTGCCGCTGCCTAGGTTGGCATCACTACTAACCTGCAACTTACCTTCAGCAATGTTGTGAGAAATCGCACCGTTTGTGCCGCCCAGCACCAAGGTACCCTCGCCTTTTTTATTCAAGGTAGTGCCAGTGCCTTTGACGGCACCATTCCACTCTACCGAGGTATTGGCCGCTACTGATACGGTAGCGTCTTCTTGCAGCTCTAGCTCACGCTGCGTAGTAAAGCTGCCTGTAGTAGAAAGCGTTGTGTCTTGGCCTACAATTTGTACTGCACCGTTGGCATTACCCAAGTTCTCGTTTTTAGCGATTACTAGTTCACCAGCGGCAAGCTGCGTACCACCAGCATAGGTATTTGTGCCACTAAGCACCAACTTACCCTCACCGGCTTTCGTTAAACCGCCTGCGCCTCCTACCGTTCCTTTTACATCCAGCGTAGTGGCAGTTGCTACATTCATTGCACCCGTTTTTTGCAGATCAACCTTACGGGTTAAATTAAACGAAGCCGTAGTCGCTAAATCACCACCTTTCAACACCAGAGTACCTGCCCCTGTACCTAGGTTGTTATTTTGCGAAATCGAAACCGTACCGCCTTCTACGATAGTGTTACCAGAGTACGTATTAGCAGCGCTTAAGGTCAGTGTGCCTGCACCTTTTTTGGTTAATGTTCTGCCATCCCAGTTGGTGTTTGCAGTTTTATTACCTAAGACTGATACCACGTTATACGTATCCGTGGCATCTACCAGCGTGAATGTACCGTGTGCTTGTGCTCCTGTCGCCAACCAGCTCAAGCCATATTTAGCTAAGTACTCTTTACCACTTTGAGATTTATACCCGCTTACAGTAAGGTAATCTACCGGACTTACCTCCTCACCAGCAGCAACGCTTACCTCACCAAAATCGCCTGTAATACCGTTAGTGGTGCGAATGACTACTCTCTCTTCATTCTCCTTCAGAGGAACAGATCTGAGCACCAATTTACCACCTTGCAACTCCACAGTACCCGCAGTCAAAACTGGACCTTTACTAGAGACCTCAACATCTAATGTGGTCCCACTATCAAGATCAACACTGTTTCTTACTGATAACGTTGCCGGGCCATAAATGGCCAATGTACCCTCGTACCACACAGAAACATGATCAGTTATGGTGCTCGCGCCACCATTGACTCCATCACCAAACTGTAGGATGGCGTCACCATCGTCGACAAATACTCTATCGCCCCCAGATGCCAGCACGATCAACTTACCTTTTCTGGAATAGAGCTCACCAGTAAAACTGGTATTATCTGCACTCAGCGTCAGGTCACCAGTACCATATTTATACACTTCCCCAGAGCCAGTGATGTTCCCAGCAAACGTTGCATTGGTGTCTTGAGCAAACTCTACAGCCGCAGTGTGTTGATGCAGATAAATATTGCCTTTAATGGTTTCTACATTACCGTTAAGCTTACCTTCCATTACCCTAGTGTTGGCATAGGCATTAGCGGTATTTTCCAAAAACAGCATACCTTCGCCGGTTTTCACCAAATCACCCGGACCACTCACTTTGCCAGTCAGCCTGAAATCATAAGGCTCTCCTGCTTCTATAGTGCTGGTTTTACTCAGCAAAATTTCGCGCGCAATGTTAATGTTGGCTTTATGAGTTGCCAGCGTACCGCCACTTAGGTTGATTGCATCGGTACCTGTACCTAGGTTGTCAGCACTACTAATCAGTAGCCTACCTTCAGCGATGTTGTGAGAGATCGCACCATTATTGGTGCCACTTAGCTCCAAGGTACCTGCACCAGTTTTATTCAGTGTGGTACCTGTACTTTTTAGATCGCCTGCCCAATCAACCGTCGTACCGCTAGCCACCGACAAGGTAGCGTCTTGCTGTAAATCTATTTCACGACGACTTGTGAAATCAGCAGTAGTCGCCAAGGTGGTGTTCTGCCCCTTCAGTCGTAGCACACTGGTGGCTCCACCCAGATTACTGTTGCTAGAAATCTGTAGCACACCACCTTCTACAATGGTGTCGCCGGTATAGCTGTTATTGCCGCTTAGGGTCAGCGTACCTTCGCCTTTTTTGGTTAGGGTCGCACCATCCCAACCCGTAGCAGCGTTTGCTTTCTCGTCTTTAAGATCTTCAGTAACGTCATAACTCGCACCAGTGTTCAGTGTAAATACACCGTTCGCTAGGTTGTTATTGGCCGTCCAGCTTAGGCCTTTCTTGGCCACATATTGTTTGCCATCATCAGACTTGCGTGTATTTAATGCCAAATAGTCTTCGGCTTGAGGCTGATAGCCGTGCACGATGACGGATGCAAAATCATTCTGAATACCTGATGTTGTATTGAATAACACCAAATCCGTACCCAACTGCGAAACGTTGGTAATACCACTGATGTCTAACACGGTACCTGCGCCAATAGCAAAGCTATCCGCAGTCACCACTGCGGTAGAACCTGGCACCACATCCATTTCTAATTTAGCGTTGTTACTGATCGCTACTTGACCAGCCACATCAAGCGCTGCTGTCCCTTTGATCAACAACGCACTGTTCGCACCGCTTACGGTCAATGAGCTTAGGTTGCTCGTTGCCCCAACACCTGCAGCACCATATTGCAACGTACCGCCAGTAACTTCAGCCGCACCGCCCAATTTATTCTGTACGACCAACGTACCGCCGGAAACCGTGGTTTTACCTTTAAACCCAGAGCTGTCGCCAGTCAGCGTAGTGTGACCCGCTATCTGGTTAACTTGATGGTCACCCGTCCCACTGCTGGCCAACTTGGCCGCTAGGATGTAATCCGTATTAGTATGGTTTAGGTTGAACTGGCCTTGCTTGATAACGTTAAAATCAATAGTGCCTACTGCCAATTCACCTGCTGCTGCAGCATCGGCCGCATTCAAGGACTCCCCGCCCACGTAAATGATGGCTGTGTGATTTGAGCTTGGGGAAGTCCCCATCTTAATGGTGGTACCTTGTACCTTGGCTCCATCCTGAACTAACAGTACGGCTGCCGCCGCTGGACTAGCCCTACCCTCCATGCTGAGCTCGTTATCCACCTCTAACAGAGAGTCAGCGCCCGTCACTACGATCCTAGCCTGCTGGTCTACGCCGATTATTCGGATGCCCTTGGCTCTAAAATGACCACCATCTTCTATACGTATCTCAGAGGCATCTGTAGTGTTTTCTAGGGAACCCAGCATCCTTACATCGTTCATCACCCGTACCGATGAATTTGCCCCTGATACTCGCACCAACGAACCAGTACCCGCTTCATTAATCAACATCCTATCCGCGGTAAGGGAGCCACCATTCGTGACCTGTACCGTCCCCTTACCTTTAGGTGCTGATGAATCTAAGCTATCACCTATAGTCATGGTGTCTGTCGTGATAAGGCTGGAACCAGCCCCATCGATTATCAACTCACCTGTGGTCGACATGCCTACATCTACTGTGTCCCCTGCTTGAACGGTCGCCCCGCCTTTGATCTCTAAGCGCCCATGTGTCGAGCTACCTATCACCAACGCATTATTCAGGGTCCAGTTGTCACCAGTAGGTGGCTGCGGTGTAACACTTCCCGTCGCAGTAATTGTTCCCTGCGCAAACGCATTCACACTTACAAAGGCAGCCGCTGCAGTTGCCGCGACCAGAGTTGCTTTACGCCCCCCCGATTTTTTGCGTGCTTTGCAGCTTTCGCTTGCTACTTGCCACAACCCTAATTTGGCATTAAAAACAACTCGGTAAACGCGATTCATAGATGCGCCCTCTGATAGGAAAACCAACAGTTTTTGATGCCTCGAATTATAAGAAGCACCCTGTCAACCATGATTTCCGAACCTGCGTACTGTGTGCCTAGTTGTTACCTCATACGTTTTTCTTTACATGATTTTTTCACTGCTTTTTGGACCTCTGTACGGCACTAAAAACTGCTTTTTACACTGGTCTGTATAGACGTTTTTAAAATTACTTTTACTAATTAATACATGAGCAATTTTCATAAGAGATCACTATTCAACTCGTGTCTGTATCAATATTAAGTTTCAATTGATACAGATACCGTAGCCAATGTTCAGAGGCTATTGCACCACACCGGCTACGGTTTTCTAACACTCACTAGCGCTGAACAACACACTAGAACCGTAGTGTTGCTCCTATATAGAAACGACGGCCATCCAAGATTTTGTCGTACCCATCATCACCGCTAATCTGCTTATCCAACAAGTTATAAATACCCGCAAATGCGCTTACATTTTTGGTGATGTCTGCATTGATGCCCACATCTACCATAGAGTAAGACGGAATACGGCTGCTACCGCCCTCTATAGTGCGGCTCTTGTGCTTCCATTTCCCCCAGAAGTTAATGGCCTCAGTTGCCTGCCAATCCACGCCTAGATTAAACATATGACGCGGTGTATTGTTCAACGGCTTACCTTTGCTTGCACCTGAAGTAATTTCACTGTCCGATAAGGTGTAGTTGGTGTTCACGCGAACTTGCTCACCAATAGGCATGCCGAAGCCCACCTCTAGACCTTGTAGGCGAGCCGAATCTAGGTTGATGTATTGCTGAATGCTTTGGCGAGTTTCACCGTTATAGGTACATTCAGGAATGCTGCCAGAACTTTGACACACATACTGCTTACCAATTTTGTTACGGAAACGTGTGTGATAACCCATCACGCTAAAGCTGTATTGATCAGGCGTACTCCACACAAAACCCAACTCATAGCTGGTACTTTTTTCAGGTTGTAAGTCTGGGTTACCCATATCCCATGAACGTCCCCGTGCTGCATTTTCAACAATGCCATCGTCCGCCTGTTTCAAACTTGGTGTTTTGTAGCCTGCGCTCACACCACCTTTCAGCACCAAGTCGTCACTCACGTTATACACACCATATAAACGTGGGGTCACGTGATTGCCGTAATGCTGATTGCGATCCAGCCTTAAGCCACCCGTTAAGGTGAAATTATCGGTTAGGTTGTATTCATCTTCGGCAAACAATGAGGCATGCCATCTAGATAAATCGGTATTTTTAGAACCCGGAAAACGGCTAGCATCGTGCAGGGTTTCTTCTTTCTTGTACTCGGCCCCTACCGTAATCGTGTGTGACTCCAACGGTAATAATGTTCTGGTATTCAGAATGCTGGACCGGTACTCAGACTCTGTGCCGCCATTTTCAATGGTGACTTTTTCTTGTAACCCGTAGGTACGGGTATTGTTACTGCTGCCCCAATTCCAGTCATGCGTCACGCCGTAATAAACACGTTTGTTATTCATGTCCATCTCGCTGCCAGAGCGCTCTGGTGTACGCAAGTTATCGGTGGTCGTAATACCCGCATCAAAACGTAAACTGTGGTTGTCTGTCAGTATCCAATCCAACCGCGCATTATTATTGTTAATGCGCTGCTTACCATAGCCGCTTGCAATACGATCTTCACGCCGATGGTAACTAGAGCCCGACAGCATAATGCCTAGACGGTTAGCAATTAACGGGCCGCTCAGGTTATAGCGCCCTTGAAATGCATTGCCCGACTCAGATCTTTTTTGTAAGGTCGCATCCAGCGTCACCTCACCCGTCCATTCCGGCGATATTTTCTTCGTAATGATGTTGATCACACCACCCATCGCACTAGAGCCATACAACGACGACATAGGCCCACGTATCACCTCTATACGTTCGATGGCCGACATTGGGGGTAGTAAATTAGTGGTAGCACCGCCACCAAAGCCGTTGTAGTAGGCCTCGGACGACGTACCTAAGGGCTTGCCATCTACAAGAAATAGCACATAGCTTTCGCCCAAGCCCCGTATGGTGATACTCGTGCTCTCAAACTTTCCGCTAGCACCACCTTCAATAGAAACCCCTGGCACATCCTGCAAGGCATCCGTGATGTTGCGGTAGGCCTTACCTTCCAGCTCTTCTTTGGTAATCACGGTAATAGTAGCTGGTGCGTCAGCGATCACCTGCTCAAACCCCGATGCCGTGACGACGATATTGCTCAGTTTATTGATGTGTTGTTCTTGTGCGTACGTAGGTAGAGCCAAAGCGCCCAATACAGCGCTACACAACAAACGCTGCGTAAAGTGGTGCGGTGTAAAGCCTGTCATAGTTGTAGTGGTCCAGAGTACAGGCAGAAACCTGTACCGTTTCTTGCATGCCTGCATTAGTTACATAAATAAGAATCATTTTCATTATAGAAATGCAACCTGACCACAAGCTGACGAGCAAGCCCTACTGCTGAAAATACAACCGCATCATGCACGGCTGTATACTGACAAAACAGGCATCCCCACCTGCATTACGCAAAATGCGTCGCACAATTGATAGCCCTAGCCCCGACCCTGCACTACCCGGGTCGGCTTTGTGGAAACGCTCAAACATGGTTTCCCACCTTTCTATGGCTACACCAGCACCTTGATCCTGTATATCCAAAACCGCCTGTTCACCCGCCGTATACAGCCTTACTACCACCTCGCCCTGACCATGAAGTAACGCATTTTCTATGCCGTTACGTATCGCATCACGCAACAAAGACTCTTGCCCCCTCACCATTACATGCTCTTGTAGCTGCACCTGTATGCATCGTTGAGCCGCTTCAAACAGTGGCATCAAACCCAGTACCGTTTCGCGTACTAACCGTGTCAGACGCGTTGTGGATGTTGCATGTTGCTGGCGTTCTATATCTTGCTCTTGCCGCGCCAACAACAGCAGTTGGCCTACCAATCTGCTCAACTGCTTAAGCTCACTGTCTATGGCCCGCCAATCTGCCTGACCTTCCGCCCGGTAACGCTGTAGGCGTAAATCTAATACAGCTAACGGGGTACGCAACTCATGCGCCGCATCAGCAATGACTTGCTGTTCTTTTTCGTAGGCATTGGCAAAGCGCTCTAACCCTAAGTTGGCAGCCTGCGCCAACGGACGGATCTCTACCGGTAATGTCTCAATCGGAATACGTAACTCGGGCGACTGTGGCCCTACACGACTCGCTAACCTAGCCGCCTGCTGGACGGGCCGTAATGCCCACTGCAACAAAAACCACACTAGCACCATACTCAGTATTGCAAAGGGCAACAGCACAAACAGGCTGCGAATAAACTGGGCGTGAAATAACGTGTCTAACAGTTCGCGTTCCATGCGGTCCTCTTTAGAGACCATCAAAGTTGCACCATCGGTTAACACGACAGGAATACTGATAAGCCTACCACTCGCTTTACTCCAACTAGGATGCGAGAAGTACAGCCAATTTCTGGCTTCATACTGCTTCAGTTTTAACGGACGCCCTAAAAAACCGCTGTACCAAAGCAGTTCTCCAGTAGCGTCATACAAGGTGTACGCCATAGGGCTGCCCGCATACTGATCTGGCAAATCAGCCGGGGTGCTGCGTGCACTTAAGCCCTTGCCCAGTTCTTGGGCTTGTATATAGATCACACTGCGGCGTATTTGATCTTTAGCATCTAACAAGTACAGCACTACAGCCGCCAAACCCAGCAAAAAAACCAGCCCAAACGACAACAGTAGACGACGACGTAAACTGGCTCTACGCATACTACACATCCGTCACCAGTCGGTAGCCTATACCCCGTACCGTATCCACACGTATGGTTGCACCGGCCATTTTCAACTTACGCCGTAAGCGTGATACCAAAGCCTCTATCGCATTAGATGTCACCGCTTCGTGATTTGTGTATAGCGCATCCTCAAGGTAATCCTTGATCACTGTACGCGGTGAGGAACGCAATAATACCTCTAGCAACATAGCTTCCCGCCTAGGCAAATCCAACGGGTGCCGTCCTACTGCCGCTTGCAAAGACTCTGGGATAAAGCTCAAGTTACCGCGACTCAACATCACCGTTTGTTGAGTTGTGCGTCGCCAAATAGCGCGTAATCGAGCTTCTAATTCTTGCATGTCTACGGGCTTAAGCATGTAGTCATCCGCCCCTGCGTTTAGACCAGCGATGCGCGAAGCAATCGCATCACGCGCAGACAAAATGATGCATGGTGGCCTAGATGCTATGCCTTCCAACAACTGTAGGCCATCCATATCAGGCAACCCTAGGTCTACTATCCAGGCGTCATAATGCGTATGTGCGATCAACTGTAAGGCAGCAGCACCCGACGGCGCGACATCCACCACAAAACCGTAGTGCTGCAGATGCTGCTGCAAAAGTTCGCTAAGAGGGGCGTGATCCTCAACTACCAATAGCCTCATACCGTCTTCTGCATTTCTTATTTGATAATGATTCTTATTATAATAAGAAAAAGAAGATAATACAGAATAAGGCCATCGCACTCCCCACTCATGCTATGCCTTACAACATCATTGGGCCTGTAACTGATCCAGTACACCGTCGGTCGCAAAATGCTTAGCTTGTATGACCCGCCACGACCCTAATACTTCGGTTGGGTTGATCAGTTCGAGGGAATCAAAGCGTGCCGCTGCCTCTTGGACAATAGCCGGGTCCCGCACCCTATAGTTAAATTCGCTCAAAAGGCGCTGCATATCCGACGTATATAAGAACTGTAGAAAAGCCGTTGCGAGCTCTTGGGTACCACGCTCATCTGCCACTTTATCCACCACCGCCACAGGAAACTCTGCCAAGACACTGCTTGGTGGCACAACGATTTCAAAACCCTGATCTTGAAACTCTGGGCTAGCGAGAATATTGCGCTCTTCGAACTCGAAGGTCAGCAACACATCACCCTGACCATTTTGAGCAAAGGCCACAGTTGCCCCCCTACTGCCAGTAGGAAAGTTTTCTACATTCGCCAACAGACTACCTACAAACTCTCTAATTTTTGCTTCATCACCGTTAAATTTTTGATGTGCGAACAGCCACGCCCCCAAGTAGCTATAACGTGCATTGCCTGAGGTTTTAGGATTTGAAAAAACCAGGCTGACATCATCGCGTACTAAGTCATCCCAATCTTTGATATTTTTAGGATTTCCTTCACGCACTAAGAAAGTGATGGTGCTGTAGTAAGGGGAGCTATTGTGCGGCAAGCGCTGTGCCCAGTCCTCAGCCACAATGCCTCGCTCTACCAAGGCGTCTATATCAGTGACCTGATTAAAGGTGACCACATCGACTTTTTTACCTTGAATAATGTCTTGTGCTTGGCGCGAACTGCCTGCAAACGATTGATCTATCTTGATACTCTGGCCGGTTTGTTGCTGCCAGTGCTCTACAAACTTAGGGTTCACCGCCGCAAAGGTTTCACGGGCCACATCGAACGAAGCATTCAATAAGCTGCGGGTTTGCGCCATGACGGTAGAACTGCTTATCGCGGCGATCAGCGTGAATACCCCTGCCATAATCTTCACATTCATCCTCTACTCCACATAACCTTGGCATTACCGCCAAATTATTTATTCATGCAGAGCATTATGGGTAACCCACCATTGAATACGAACGACAAAGTCCTCATGCGCTTATAACTACGACGGTCTCACAGCGCATCCCTACTTTCATGGACATCAAAAAACCACCTCCGCAGAGGTGGTTATGGACGAAAGCACTACCTTCTTACAGCTTCGCCGCGATCACTTCAACTTCTATAAACCACTCTGGTAACGCCAAGGCTTTCACCTCAAACGTGCTGCGTACTGGTTTATTAGGCTGTTCGGATGTGGCAAAAAACTGCTTATACCCATTCATAAAGCCCTCAAAGTCCATGCCTTCGGACCCTGGTGGTGCTACCAGATACACCTGCATTTTCACAATGTCGCCCAACCCCAAGTCGTGCTGCTTCAATTGCTGCTCTATAGATTTGAAGATGTTAATGGTTTGCTCTTCGGTAGTTTTTCCAAACGAACCATCAGCTAACTTGGGGGGTACCACACCACTAAAATAGTAGGTAGTGGCATTACTAGGCACCACAATTGCACTAGCAATAGGAAAATCACCCGTGCTATGGCGCACGATCTCGGCATGGGCCGTACCTAAACCCAGCACTACACTGGATATAACAGCTAACAGAAAACGCATGTCAGCTCCTTAAGCCGTAGCTTTTGCATTCAGGCGCGTAATGGCATCCAAAGAAGATGTCACCGCCCCCTCTAACCAGCCGTTCATGTATGAAGCATGCTCACCGGCAATAACAAAACGACCATCAATAGCGCACAAGGTATCGTAGTACTTGGCACGCTCCTCTGGTGTCCAAGTAGAGTAACCACCCAACGCCCAAGGTACCTTATTCCATGCCACTGTATTACCCGTATCAAACTCTGTTTTCACCTGCGGGTGAATCTGCGAGGATAACTCTACTGCCTTACTTAACCTTTCCTCATTAGAGTAACCAGTAAACTGCTTACCATCATCACCAAAAATATAGCCATTCAGTACAACGCCTTTACCATTGCTCAAGAACGCGGCAGGCGAAGAAGGATAGGCAAAGTGCGTAATAGGCAAGTTAGTCAACGACATACCACCAAAGATGGCATCGTCCTCTTCCCAGAAACGACGTTTGTATTGCACGCCAATTTTCACTACCGATTCGTAGTTCACTGCGGCAATCGCTTCTTTTAATGGTGCACTCAGGTTATTTGTAATAGTGGCCAATCTTTTGGCTGGAATAGTACATACGCACCAATCAGCAGAGACTGTTTTTTCCTCGCCTTTTCTGGTGTCCATATAACGTACCTGTACGCCGCTATCACTTTGTTCTATATGCGTTACCGTCGCATTAAACGCAATTTCTTTAGACAGTACCTTTTCAAAAGCCTTACCTATCATGCTCATGCCACCACGAGGTTCAAATAAGGTTTGTTGAAAATGCTGCGTAAAGTAATAAGCAAAATTTCCCCATAGCTCAGAATTTAGTAAATCACTAAATTTCAATGGTGTAGAAGGATGATAGCCACCCGACAAACCACCACCTAAGAGCTTGTCGTAGCCTCTTCTACTGCTGGACAGATTCCCTTTCACATACTCGTAGTTGTCGTCTAATGCCCCAAAAGTCTGCAACGCCACTAATAACGTTTTGACTTCAGATTCGGATAAGTATTTATCCAGATTTTTTTCATTAGCTACTTTCGCCAACAGCGCAGATATATTCCCATTAAAATCTATAAATACATCACGGAATCGCTGCGGCTTTCCATTAAACCCATCTGTAGAATGCAAATAGGAGTTAAAGTTCATTTGGACAAATAGATCCAAAGTAACCCCCAATTCTTTGCAGTAATGTAAAATGTTTTTGTGATAATACGGAATACGCCATGCACCCATATTAAAAAACTGCCCTTCATCAAAATTACATTTCTGCGTTACACCATCTGTATCCGTAAACTCATCGCCACGCTGAATACTCCATGCTCTCCCCCCAGCACGATTCTGGGTTTCTAATACCTGTACTTCGTAACCTGCTTTTCGCAACTCATATGCAGCCACTAAACCTGCAACACCTGCTCCCAGGATCACTACCTTAGAGCCATTAGGTTTGCCTGTAAGATTTAGCTCTCGTAAAGGGCTTGCCTGCGCTACTCCTATTCCTCCTAGCGTGTTCGCCATTACGGACACTCCAGCACCATAGCCAAATACCTTTAAAATATCTCTGCGTAAATACGTTTTTTTTTCCATAATGACACCCTAGAAGTTAATCAAAAAATCAATAAATAGAAATTAAAAATTAAAAAACACTAACCCCCTCATGAAAAATTAATTTAAATAAATAATATTCATATAAATAACAATTGAACCCATCTGCTACTTATATTAGTATATTTGAACACTCTTTGTTCCTGACCTGCTAAAATTTCTGTATGAGAATGCCTTTCTGAAAGACAAATTCACACAATAGTTATTTTGTAATAGGAAAAGAGCGCTATATAACAAATTCTCACACGAGCTACCATGCTTACTGATATCTTCACTGGCCAGCAACCAACACTTTTCCCTCCATCGCTTACTAAACACTCTATTACTGCACAGCTTTACTCTCTGCCACGTAAGCGCCTGATTATCTCTGCCGTATTGGGCTACACACTACTGGGCACAACGCTAGCTCCGGCGGTTGCCGCCACTAGCAAAGACGAAGCGGCCTTATACAAGCTGTACGATGTACTCACCTCAGAGTTGCTGAGTGACCGACCATTAGAAGAATCATTGGTTGCCGCTTTTCCTATCAAGCGCCCTATTAGCTATTTCGAACAGCAATTCAACGTAGAAACCGACAGTACCCAACTGTCTAAGCCCGATCAAAGCATTAGCCCAGATGAGTGGAAAGCTCTACAAAACTCTGACATCACTGCCTACTCAGAATCTGGCAATATTTCCTACACTCTGATGGACTTGGATAACGATGGCCAGCGCGACCTGATTATCGAAAGCTATATAGGTGGCACAGGACTATTCAGCTACACCGGCATACTTAAACGCACTGGTGAACAATTTGTACCGGCTTCTGTTGCCGCTCAGGAAGATGACTCGTTCATGCCTGGCGAACTGTTTACTGAGAATGGGCGTGGAGCCAACCAATGGAGCACATGGTTGGATATAGACGGGCAAATTTATGCGCTATTTTTTAACGGCACCTTTGGGCAAGAAAAGTTCTACCTCTTACGCCCTTTTCACCACGAGGCCGAAGTGCCTGTCATCACCGTCAGTTATAAAACTGAATTTACTGGCATTACCCCACCCGATAAAAATGCACGTACCAACCCTGCTGCCTATGTAGATCAAGCCAAATTGTTTAGCGAATTAGGCAATATGCAGAACTCCCAAACGGTGACGGCAGATGCTCCTACTCCACTGTGCCCCGTACCGGCAGGCACTGCACCTGAAGACATAGATTCTTACTCTATAGGCTCGACATTGCATTACAGCGTAGATGGTATAGGTAACATACCTGTGTGGGCTGAATCGTCATGTTATGTAGGCTCGGTATACAGCTATTTCGGCTTAGCCCCAGGAGCCAGACGCGCCGAAGCACAAATACTGCTGCGCGACCCCTATACACCAGACAGCGAAGAGCTTTCTGAGATGACGGTGTGGGGCGTTAGAAAATTACATACTATGGCGGTGGGTTGGGAAAAATTCTAACTCCTTGGCTGTTCATCACACCTTATTCATTTTGTATGACCGTAACCGTCCCCTCTGAAGCCATGCTGGCGCTACAACTATTGCAGCGTAGCTTACTCAACAATTTACATTCAGTTTACTTGCATGGCTCTGCCGTCACGCAAGGGCTACGCCCACGCAGTGATGTGGATGTGCTGGCGTTTGTTCATCAGCCACTTTCCACAGAAGTTCGCCAACAGTTAGCGCATGCACTACTACAGATTTCTGGCCACTACCCTACAGATAAGGCTGGACGACGCCCCCTAGAAGTAATGATTTTTGTGGTGGATGATCCTAACGTGACTCGCTACCCTGCACGTTGTGATTTCATCTATGGCGAATGGCTACGGGCAGACATAGAAAACGGCATCATTGAGGACGCCAGCGCCGATCCTGAATACACGTTGATTTTGGCTCAAGCTGAACGGGCTGTGCTGCCGTTGTATACGGCTACTCGCAACTCACAACTACCCGCCATTCCCGCTTCTGATATACAGCAAGCCATCAGGGATTTACTGCCCTCATTAGTGGCGTCCGCTGAGGGTGATGAGCGCAACGCGCTGCTAACGCTAGCACGTATGTGGTACACCGCCAGCACAGGTGAGTTTGCCTCTAAAGACCACGCCGCCACTTGGGCCGCTGAACGCGTGGAAGCTGAGCACGCAGAGCTGCTACGCTATGCCAAAGATGGTTATGTGAATAGGATGGTGGAGGAATGGGCAGCGAAGTCTGAGCTTCTGAGCAACACCCTGAGCATCATGGAAAAACACATTCAGCAGCGACTACAAAACGCATAAATAACACGCAAGACCAGTCGCGCGCCACTTCTTGTCTATGCCTCGCCGCATAGCTCCAATAACTCACCTAGCAACGCTTTCTGTGACTCAGGCGCTTGCTTATGCTCTTTACGCAGCGCCGCTTCAGAGCCCCAGATAAAGTACACCAATGTTTGCAGGGCATAGCTATCCAGCGTGCGGCTTTGTTCTAGCAATAACTGCAACGCCTCTACGCTTTCAAATACAGGGGCTACTCTGGCTTTAAAGCCGCCGTTCACACGCCCTATGCCATCCACCACAATTGCACTGTTGGCTACGGTCATGCCACGTTGTTCTAGCAAGGTTTTGAGAAACTGCTGATGCACCATTTGATGCTCATCATCCACCTGCTGCAAGTACTGCTGTAACAAGGGCAAATAGCATTCATCCGCCAATGCCAACGCAAAAACAGCATAGCTGCCAGGCATGGCGCAATATTCGTTTTCTTGGTCGTTGTACCACTCATACTCTTGCATGGCAGTAGTCGCGTAGCGCTCTAATTCTGCATACAGCTCTGGATACTGCACCGCATTTGCAAAAAACTGCAGGGTTTTGCCTTTACCTAATTTAGGTACAGGAAAAGTAGCTTTAGCTTTGCTGCTTAAGAGTATTTTGTAGCTGTGTGGAAAACCTTGCTCCAACACATTGCTGAGAAAACTCAAGGCTGCGGCATAGGCTGCGGCACCTTCACGCAGAATCTTGATTTTGACCTGTGCTTGCACATCATTGGCAAGGCACTCTACATCGTCAGTGCGCAATGTCGTATAGGCCGCATCGATTAAACCGCTACCGGTTTTTAATAGTTCATACGCGCGTTGATAGCCCAGCTCACACGCATTTTGTAAATACGCCATGCCAGTATCACGGCTGTAGCTAGGCTCGTATTGCAAGATCAACACGGCGATAAATGCTAATAGTTCTACTGCCGCTTGATCCTCTGCCGCAAACGCTACCCTGTTACGCACACCTATGTCGTGATCGGGCACCACAGAGAAGAACATGGATAACCCATACAGCGGCTCTACTGTGTCAAAATAACGTGGCAGAAACACCCTGTTTGCCCAATGCTTCAAGGTGGTCAACATGGTATTGCGCACTTGTATCAAGCGTTTAGGAGATACTTTGCTTAGTTCAAGAATGGTTTTACAGGCACGTTCGGCCTGCGCCGCATCAATGACGGGATACAACTGGGGACTGAGTAAATGCTGCACTAAGAACATCACGTCCAAATCTTTGGGCGGATGCTTCCCTTCCCACACATTTTTGTTCAGATAATCGCCTATACGCTGACGTAAGGTGACTTGCCTAGCCTCATCTACATACGTCAGCAAAATACCATGCGGCACTAAGGCCGGACCAAACTGTGCTGGGTACAACAACTGCACCACTACGCTATGCGCCCAAAATGCATCGCCTTTTTGTGAATCCAACCACTCGTACACTGCCTGACGCAAAGCGGGAATAAGTACCTGCGGTAGTTGCTCGGCTGTCCAACGCGGCTCTACCTGCTCTACTACGCTGTATTCTTGTGAGGATAACTGCACCGTGATACGCATTTTATTTGCGTCAACGGTGTTCTCAAGGCTGATGCCCAGCTCATCAAACATGCCATCTTGCAGCGTGCTGCGACTGACTATGCTTTCAGGGGTGCCATTCAATTCGCCCCGCTTGTGGGTGACTAATTGATTGAGTGCAGTGATGATGGTGGTGACAAATGCGGTGGGCTGGTTCATGGCATACCTGACTATTTTCTAAGCCACGATTTTGCCACAGTACGCCTAGGAAATTGTAGCAATGGGTTTGCACTGCCCTGTAGGAATCACCGCAAACCCTAGATCAATACTCATCAGCCTTCTGCGCCATCGGCCCTAATGGTCAACAACGGTTTGCTGTAGTGGTACAAGAAAATCGCATACGCTACGCCCCACAAGGTCACGCTTGCGTCATATACCGGCAAAGCGATGGTAGGGAATAACGCCAGCAATGGCCCACGCACTACTGCAGCAATCAGCATGAACGCTAATGCCAACCCTATACCAGGCAAAGTTTTAATAACCCTACCGGTATGACCCAAACTCACTCTCGCCATCATGGCCAGAATCATGGTAGACATGGCACCGATGGTGAGTGCATGTATAGCGATTTCAGTACGCATCCAGCCTAACAGAGCCCCCGCCCACAGTAACAAACCAATGGCGATGAAGTAGTAACTGGCATGCAGCCCCCACAGCAATGGCTCATGCCAACAGCGCTGACCTTCCCAGCGTAGTGCTCGCCATGCATTACAAATAGCGGCAGCCACACACACTACAGCCATCACAGTAGGTGATACATTCACACCGAAGATCGCCAGAATCTGCCAAATCACCAGTGCTAACACCAACAGTATTGACCCCAGCTCTAGGCCTTTACGCGGTTTCACTGCATCGCGATTGAGTTTTCTGGAAGTGAAAAATGGGATGACTCGGCCACCTAGAATCACCATCAATACGGTGATGAGCAAGATACCCATGTATACCGAGTGCTGTGTTAGCGCTAAATCTGCACGCCATGCACCCACATGCATGCCTATGTTCGCTAAGGCTAACAAGGTCAAAATAGGCACAAACATCATGTTGCGCCACAGTTTGGCACGCGCGACCAGCCAGCCCATGATTAGCGCTACCACTGGTAAAAAGGCTATGTCTACAAGGCCTGCCACCACCGTTAACCCTTGAGGAGGAAAAGCCATCAAGACCCGTCCGGCTAACCACAGCAGTACCAACAACAATAGTGGCACCCCCGTCAAACTAGGCATGCCTGTCCAGTTACGTACGGCTGTGAGTAAAAAACCTGCTACTACCGCCGATACGAAGGCAAACAGCATTTCATGCTGGTGCCACCACAGCATAGAGCCATACGGCTGCAATAGCACTTTGCCATGCCAGAACAGTACCCATACCACCAAAAACACCACGCTACTTAAGGCCGCCAGAAAAAAGAAAGGCCTAAACGCCAATGCCTTATGAGGCATCCACCCTTTAGTCATGCTGCTATCGTGTGCCATCACTTACTCCGCCACCCAAAACATGCATCGTTGATGCGTTAGCCGCTACTCTTCTGCCGCCAAACCATGCTCCACGGCATAGACTGCAATTTGTACCCTGCTGGTTAAATCTAGTTTCTTCAAAATATTCTGTACGTGAATTTTGACGGTGCTTTCCGCCACATTCAGCTCACGCGCAATGGCTTTATTGCTATCGCCGCGTACCAAACACTGCATGATTTCACGCTCGCGTTGAGTAAGGCGATTTTGCTGCTCATCACGCTCTTTGTTGCTGGCCACATTGGTGCCATGCTGACGGAACTGTTCTACCAACTTCACCGTCATCTGATTATCAATGACCGGCTCACCTGCGGCTGCTTTACGTATGGCAGAAGTCAGTGCTTCTACATCCATGTTTTTCAGCAGATAGCCTCTGGCACCGTAGCTCAGTGCTTGCGCTAACTCAGCCGCCTCTTCCGAAACGGTCAGGATAATCACGGCACAGTCGGGCAGCTCTTGTACCAACAACTGCAAGGTATCTAGCCCAGATAAGCCGGGCATGTTTAAGTCCAGCAAGATCACATCGGGCTTCAATGACGTCGCACGCTTTAAGCCCTCAGCCCCATCCGCTGCCTCACCCACTACGTCAAAATCGTCTTGACGCATCAACAGCAGTTTGACGCCTGAGCGAAACAAGCTGTGATCATCAATCAATAAAATGCGTATGTTGCTCATCTTCTTATCTCTAGTTAGGTCATTGACCTGCTTGTAGCGGTTGGTTCTTTGGTGTGTCAGGTCGGGGATAACTGGACGTTAGTATGGACAATACCAATGACACTTTTGCCCCCTGACCAGGAGTAGAAACCTGCTCTAAGGTTGCGCCTATACGCGCAGCACGCTCCTTCATAATGCGTCGGCCTAACTGTTCCCTGGCTTCATGCCGTAACGCACTTTCATCGTAACCCATACCGTCATCAATCACCTGCAAGGTGAAATCCGCCCCCTCATGAATCTGGATTTTCACTTTGCTCGCGTGCGCATGTTTACGCACATTGGACAGCGCTTCTTGCAGAATAAACAGCACCTGCAACTGCTGTTCTTGCGTTAATGCGGTACCCTCGTCCAGCCCTTCGGTATCCAACTCTACCAAGACATCCACTTGTCTCTGGAAACGCTCAATGGTTTCACATACAGCATCTAACAACTCACCTTCGCCCAACTTACTGCGGAAGTTACTTAATAGCTCGCGTACATCCTGATAGCTTTCGTCTACCCCCGCACGCAGTAAAGGCAATATCTCTTTGGCCTCGTCAATCTTGTCATTTTTCAGTGATTGATCCAGCATTTGCAGCTGCAAATTCAAGAAGTTCAGCCCCTGCGCAATGCTGTCGTGCAAACCTTGGGCGAACAAGTTACGCTCTTGCTCCATCGCTAACTGACGGGTTTGGCCTAATAAGCGACGGTTCTGTAAGGCTACGCCTAGGTGCTTACCTAAGGTTTCCAACAAATGGCGCTCGCTGGCACTGAGCTTACGAGTTTCTTTGAAATGCAACGAGAAGGACCCCAACACCTCGTCTTGCGCCATGATCTGAAACACATTCAAGCTATGGAAACCATCATCAAAACAATGAAAAGCCTCGGGTGCATGGATGCGAGTTACGTCTTGAATAGACACCGTGCCACTGCGTGTAGCCTGCCCACAGAAACACGAGCCCGCTTTAATACACGACTCGTGCTGCTCATGCGTGGCTGATAAACCTTGGGCCAACACCAAGCGCAAATTATCGTGACGTGGATCCAAGGTACGAATCGTACCGCCATCTGCATTGAATTGACGCATGATGCGATCTAGAAAACCTCGGCATACCTCTTCCACTTCGCGCGGTTGGCTCAGAAATGCCGCCATCTCATACAACGCTGATAACGATGCATTACGTAGCGCCAACTGTTGAGTTTTTTCTTCTACTCGGCGCCCTAAATCTACGTACAAACTATTAAGCTCTTTAGCCATCAGATTAAAACCTTCAGAGAGCTCACCAAACTCGTCGCGTCGCTGCACTGGCAACGATACGGAAAAATCTCTATCTGCCATACGGGCTACACCACTGCGCAAGGCCGATATGGGTAAGATAATCCACTGATACACCAAGTAAATGAGTGCAGTTGCCCCTGCCACAGCAATCACCAACAAGATTACCTGCAACAGTCGCAACAAGAAGGTTTTTTGGGCATTGTCGACTTCTATCAAATGCACCAACAAATCGGCTTTAGAGATGAATTCTGGCAGGGCAATTTGGTAGCGTTTAGCAGTATCACCTTTCAAGGCTAGGTGCACGCTGGCTGCCATCTGCATATGCCAATATTGTGTCACCTGCTCTAACTGCGCATGCACCATAGGATCACGTGGTAACAACAAGGGGCGGCTTGGATCACCCTCACGCAACTGCTGTAACACAAAAGCTTGTCTGTTGAGTTGCCGTTCTAATCGTTCAGTCGCTGCACCGGTGGGATCACGACTCAAAGCCTCTAATGACAGGGCCACCTGATTCGCGCGCATACGCAGGGCACCAGCATCATTAATGGCCGCTGCGGCCCCTTCCATTTGCCACGACAACCACAACGTACTACCAATCATGGCCAAAAAAATGGCGAGAGCGACCGCTACACTTACTGTTAAGCGTGTAGAAAGTCGCTCCCACCATTTCAGGTGATCCAGCGAAGCCAACTGGCTTTTATCCATAGCGATGCCTCATCGTAAAAGGATGATGCCTACAGCTTACACCGATGGCCACACTGCCGCGTTGCTTCACCTTTACCTCGCACTACTGCATTAATGGGCTATCTGCTGCTACAAAATGCTCCAACCCTTCTATGCGAGCCTGACCCGCTAAGCGTTGTAGAAACTGCCGCCATGCTATGTCTTGATTCGCCGAGCGCAAGGCGTCGCGTATGCTGTCACAGACTTTTTCATACGGTAGCACCTTCCCCTCTGCTCGCCGTAACACCCTTACCACATGTAGGCCGTGTCGCGTTTCTAGTAGACGGGGTAAAACTTGGCCCTCAGGCATCGCAAAGACTACACGTTCAAACTCAGCCACAGTTTGCCCTCGTGACAACTGCCCTAAGCTACCCCCTACCGCTGCCGAACTGCAGTTAGAAAACTGCTTCGCCAGTACAGGAAGTTGTGCTGGGTCACGCAACACTTCATCCAATACATCTTGGGCGCGCTGACGCAGGCTTTGCAAATCTACATCAGGCGTTACCTGAAATAAGATATGCTCGGCTTCCAAGCACTCGCCCACGGTGAAATGTTCAGGGTGCTGTTGATAGTGGCGTCTGCAGGTATCTTCATCAGGTTGCGGCAAACTCACTTCTTTAGCGAGCAAAGCATCAATCACTTGCTCGTCAGTCTCGGCATACACACCTAAACGGTTTGCTTCATCCAACAACAAACGTCGTACCACCAAAGTATTTAAGGCCATTTCTAACGGGTTTTCTGTATCTTGGTGGTAGGTTAGTTCTTGCTCAATTTCAGCGTCTGTTAACTCAATACCGTTTACTTTGACTCCCATGAACGTCTCCTTAACGGCGTGGACGCACTAACTGCCACGCACGCCCCAAGTAGAACACTGAAGCGAAGCCACTCCATACGTGAACCAACCGTGTGAAGGGGAAAATCACAAACAAGGTCATGCCCATAAACAAGTGCGCTTTAAATACCCATGAGGCGTTCATAATGAAACCAGCGGCACCTGTTCTGAAGGTCACAATATGCTGTGCCCATGACATCAACAGCACCATTTCTTCGCCGTCCAAATGCTGCATGGAGACAAAAATTGTGCTTAAGCCCAGCAACAGTGTGATCAGCAACCACACCAGCAGCACCTTATCGCCTACACGCGTAGTGGCAGCAATACGCGGGTTGGTCAAACGACGGTAAAGCAGTATCAATAGGCCGGCCAAACACATCAGCCCCATGATGCCGCCCGCGGCCATCGCAAATACCTGTTTAGTCCCGTGCGAAATACCCAGGAAATCCCAAACGGCGACGGGTGTTAGCAAGCCCACCAAGTGGCCAAAGAACAAACCGATAATCCCAATGTGGAACAGAATGTTCCCTAGACGTAGGGAGCCGTGATACAGCAGTTGTGAGCTATCACTTTTCCATGTGTATTGCTCACGTTCAAAACGCACCAAGCTTCCCAAAAAGAAGATCGTCAGCGCCACATAAGGATACACACCGAATAAGAACTGATTCAGGCTACTCATGCTGATTCTCCAGTTGATCTTTGTACCGTTCTGGGATGAAAGCGCACCACCTGTTCGCCCCCGAAGTTACCGTGCAATAAAGGCTCGGCACCATCATTACCCACCCCGAACATTTCCAACGCTTCGTCCATGTCGCGTATAGGCGGCATTTCCTGTTCTTCAGGTTGCACAGCAGTACGGGTACGCAGTACGGAAAAAATCGTGGCGTAAGGGCTTTGGTTATTCGCCAACCTTGTGCCTATTGCGGCCAACACATGAATGGCTTGATCCAGTAATTCTTGGGACTCCTCAGGGCTTTGTAAGCTTAAAAACTCTAAGAACAAAGGCACATAATCGGGTAGCTCTGCCGAAACCAGGTCGAAACCGTGTTGCTGGTATTCGTTGAGCAAGTCCACCATGGCTTGCCCTCGGTCGCGGCTTTCGCCGTGCACGTGTTCAAACAAGTGCAAGGAGTGAGCCGGATTTCTATCAAAGGTAGCCACATAGTTTTCTTGCACAGCAATCAACGATGTTGAGGATAGAAAATCCAGTAATGGCGTGAGCTGTTGTAGCGCTTCGGGATAATCACTTAAGGCTTCGCGCACTTCGGGTAGCGCTTCCAACAACTCTTGATCTGGGTAATCCAATAAGGATGAGAGCACTTTATACAGCAGCATGTTTATCCTCCCCAGAGTTCTGTGCCGCAGGTTTTCTGCGTACTTCCCTAGCAACCACAGTAGGAGCACGCTCCCCTGTTGCTGGGCCTTTAGGTTTATCCGCTCGTTGGCGTGGTCGTCCAAACAAGGTGGTTTCTGTGACCCCACCACTGCAACCATTACCAAAGGTGAAACCACAACTACCTTGATCATCGAAGCTGTCTTCCACCATCTCTTTGTGCGATGACGGGATGACGAACCGGTCTTCGTAATTGGCAATTGCCATGATTTGGTACATGTCTTCGATGGTTTCAGCATCCAGACCCACAGCTGAAATCACCTCGTGATCTGGCTGTTTGTGCACCACTTCAGAACGTTTGTAGGCACGCATGGCCAACATACGTTTCAGCGCCAATGTAATGGGCTCTTCCTTACCGGCTGTTAACAAGTTCGCCAGATAACGTACTGGAATACGCAAGCTATCTACGTCTGGAATCATGCTGGCAGCACCAATAGTGGCATGCGGCATTTGGCCAGATTCAGCGGCAGACTGAATGGGAGACAATGGCGGTATGTACCACACCATCGGCAACGTACGGTACTCAGGGTGCAATGGGAAAGCTACTTTCCACTGACAAGCCATTTTGTACACAGGCGACTGCTTCGCCGCTTGTAACCACCCTTCAGGAATGCCTTGCTCGCGGGCTTTGGCAATCACTTCTGGGTCATTAGGATCCAAGAAAAGGTCTAATTGGGACTCGTACAAATCTTGCTCGTCAGCCGTAGAGGCAGCTTCTGCTATTTTGTCGGAGTCATACAGCATCACGCCCAAGTAGCGTATACGTCCCACACAGGTTTCCGAACATACGGTAGGCTGACCGGCTTCAATACGTGGATAGCAGAAGGTACATTTTTCCGCTTTGCCGCTTTGCCAGTTGTAATACACCTTTTTGTACGGGCAACCCGAGATACACATACGCCAGCCTCGGCATTTGTCTTGATCCACCAGCACAATGCCATCATCTTCGCGCTTATAGATAGAGCCAGATGGACAGCTAGCTACACAAGTAGGGTTCAAGCAGTGCTCACACAACCGAGGTAAATACATCATGAATGTATTTTCAAACGTGGCATACATATCTTTTTGCACGTTTTCAAATAACTGATCACGACTACGTGCAGCAAACTCGCCGCCCAAGTCATCTTCCCAGTTTGGACCCCAGGTGATTTTTTCCATTTTTTGCCCCGTCAGCACCGACACAGGCCGTGCGGTAGGCGGAGTACGACTTAAGGGTGCATTTTGTAAATGCTGATAGTCATAGGTAAATGGTTCGTAATAGTCATCAATTTGTGGCAAGTTGGGGTTGGCAAAAATATTTGCCAAGATGCGCAATTTACTACCTTGTCTGGGTTTAAGACGCCCTTTAGCATCTCGCACCCAACCACCTTTCCATTTCTTCTGGTTTTCCCATTCTTTGGGATAACCCACACCAGGTTTGGTTTCTACGTTATTGAACCAGGCATATTCCACACCGTCCCTACTGGTCCAGACATTCTTACAGGTCACCGAGCAAGTGTGACAACCAATACACTTGTCCAGATTCAATACCATGCCTATCTGTGCACGAATCTTCATTGATGAACTCCTTTACGAATACTATCCAGACTGAGCGGCTCCTCCATCCAATCCACTTTATCCAGCTTACGTAGCACCACAAACTCATCACGGTTACTACCCACCGTACCGTAGTAGTTAAAGCCGTAAGCTTGCTGTGCATAGCCACCAATCATGTGCGTAGGTTTCAGTACAGTACGTGTCACCGAATTGTGAATACCTCCACGTTTGCCGCTCAGTTGGGAGCCCGGCACGTTCACGATTTTTTCCTGAGCGTGATACATGAAACACACACCAGCAGGAATACGCTGACTCACTACCAACCTTGCTGTCACCACACCGTTGACGTTAAAGACCTCTACCCAGTCGTTATCCACCAAGCCAGCACGTTTCGCTTCGCTTTCGGCAATCCACACGTGTGGGCCACCACGGCTTAAGGTCAACATACGCAGGTTGTCGGAATAGGTACTGTGAATCCCCCATTTCTGGTGAGGTGTCACCCAGTTCAACACCAAGTCGTCTTTACCTTTACCGTGAGCCTTGAACATAGGCTGTACGGTTTTGGTGTCTACAGCAGGACGGTACACACAGAAGCCTTCACCAAAATCCAGCATCCAACGGTGGTCTTGATACAGCTGCTGTCTACCTGTCAGCGTTCGCCAAGGAATCAGCTCGTGTACGTTGGTATAACCCGCGTTGTAGCTCACCTCTTCGCTTTCCAGACCCGACCATGTTGGCGCAGAAATAATCTTGCGAGGTTGTGCTTGAATATCGCGGAAACGGATTTTCTCGTGCGATCTACCCTGCGCTAAATGCTTGTGTTCACGCCCAGTAATTCGCTCTAATGCTTCCCATGCTTTCACCGACACATGGCCGTTGGTTTCAGGCGCTAAGGTCAGAATCATTTCGGCCGCATCAATCGCGGTATCGAGCTGAGGACGACCTTGGCTGACACCGGCTTCCAATACACACTGGTTCAATGCACCCAGTTCTGTGATTTCATGCTCGGTATTCCAGTTAATCCCTTTACCGCCGTTACCCAGTTTGTCTAACAGCGGGCCTATAGACGTGAACTTGCGATAAATGTCGCGGTAATCCCGTTTCACTACCATCATGGATGGTGCGGTTTTACCGGGGATCAAATCACATTCACCGTATTTCCAGTCTTTAGGCTCCAACGCTTGGCCCAATTCCCCGGGGGTGTCGTGCATCAGAGGACTCAGTACCAAGTCTTCTTGTTCGCCCAAGTAGTCGCCACCAATTTCGCTAAAGCGCTTGGCTAACAGCTTGTAGATTTCCCAGTCGGTTTTGCTTTCCCACAGCGGCTGTACCGCTTCGCTCAGTGGGTGGATGAAGGGGTGCATGTCGGAGGTATTCAGGTCGTCTTTCTCGTACCATGTTGCGGTAGGCAGCACGATATCGCCGTACAAACAGGTGGTGCTCATACGGAAGTCCAACACCGTCAACAAGTCCAACTTACCTTCGTGCTCTTCATCACGGTAGGCTACTTCCAACGGACGTATGCCGTCTTTTTCTTCACTGAATACCGCGTTCTGTGTACCCAACAAGTACTTCAACATGTACTCATGGCCTTTACCGCTGGAACCCAGCAAGTTAGAACGCCAAATAAACATGTTGCGTGGGAAGTTAGCAGGCAGATCAGGATCTTCGCAGCTCATGCGCAAGGTGCCTTTTTTCAAGGCCTGCGCGGCGTAAGCAACGGGGTCTTCACCCTTGGCTCGTGCCTCTGCCACAACATTTAACGGGTTGGTTTCCAGCTGTGGTGCCGACGGCAACCAGCCCATGCGTTCAGACTTGGCATTCATGTCTATCATGCTCATACCCGCGTAACGCGAGGTTTGAGCAGTAGGCGACAATACTTCGTCCACGGCCAATTTTTCGTGACGCCACTGACCGGTATGAGCGTAGAAGAAGGACGTACCGTTCATTTGGCGTGGTGGTCTGGACCAGTCCAAACCAAAGGCCAATGGTGCCCAACCAAACTGTGGACGCAGTTTTTCTTGACCCACATAGTGAGCCCAACCGCCACCGCTTTGGCCCACGCAACCACACATCACCAACATGTTGATAATGGCGCGGTAGGTCATGTCCATGTGGTACCAGTGGTTCAAACCAGCACCCACAATCACCATGGAACGCCCTTTAGTATCATGGGCATTTTGTGCAAACTCGCGCGCAACTTGTATAACTTGCTGACGCGGCACGGTGGTGTGTTTTTCTTGCCAAGCTGGGGTGTACGGCACATCGTCGTCGTAGCTGCTGGCCACATTAGGACCACCCAAGCCCATGTCGACCCCATAGTTAGCCATCTGCAAGTCATAGACGGTAGCCACCAAAATAGGATTACCATCAGCACCTATTAAGCGTTTAACCGGTACGCGGCGCAGCAACACCTCGTCGTGCTCGCCACCAAAGTACGGGAAAGCCACTTCTACGGCTTCATCGTGCTGCTTCACTAAACTAAGCTGTGGTGACACTTCACGGCCCGTGCTGGCATCACGCATTTCTAGGTTCCAGTGACCTACGTGCCCTTGCTCGTGCTCACCTTCGCCCCAACGCAGCCCAATAGAACCGTTAGGCACTACCAATTCGCCAGTGGTTTCATCGATTAGCAGTGTTTTCCACTCAGGGTTATTCACTTGACCTAAGGCGTTATCCAGATGCGATGCACGCAAGAAATGACCAGGGTGCAACATGCCATCACGCGATTCCAGCATCACCAACATAGGCATATCGGTGTACTGCTTTATGTAGTTGCTGAAGTACTCAGACTTATCGGGGCGGTGGAACTCAGACAAGATCACGTGGCCCATGGCCAATGCCAATGCGGCGTCCGTACCTTGTCGTGGTGACAGCCAGATATCGCCGAACTTCACCATTTCGCCGTAGTCACTGGAAACCGCCACCGTTTTGGTACCTTTGTAGCGAACTTCCGTGTAGAAGTGAGCATCGGGAGTACGTGTTTGCGGTACGTTAGAACCCCACACAATCAGGTAGTTGGCGTTATACCAATCGGCCGATTCGGCCACGTCAGTTTGTTCGCCCCAGACTTGTGGGCTGGCTGGCGGCAAATCGCAATACCAGTCGTAGAAGCTCAAACAGGTACCGCCCAGCAAACTCAGGTAACGCGCGCCAGCAGCGTAGCTCACCATACTCATCGCAGGAATAGGCGAGAAACCTATCAAGCGATCTGGACCAAATTTTTTGATGGTGTACGCATTAGCCGCAGCAATGATCTCTGTTGCCGTATCCCAATCTGCACGTACAAAACCACCCAAGCCCCGAACGGCTTTATAGCGGCGTGCTTTTTCTGGGTCTTGGCTAATGGATTCCCAAGCAGCTATAGGGTCCAGTGTTTGTCTGGCTTCACGCCACATTTCCATCAGCGTGCCGCGCATCAAGGGGTATTTCACCCGTTGAGCAGAATACACGTACCAACTGTATGAGGCACCACGCGGGCAACCCCTAGGCTCGTGATTCGGTAAGTCAGCACGCGTACGTGGGTAATCGGTTTGTTGAGTTTCCCAGGTGATCAAACCGTTCTTGACATAGACCTTCCAAGAACAGGAACCTGTACAGTTCACTCCGTGCGTGGAGCGTACGATTTTGTCGTGCTGCCAACGAGCCCGGTAGGTGTTTTCCCACTGCCGGTCTTCATTAACCACCTCGCCGTGCCCATCTGCATACGTAGACTTCACACGAGAAACGAATTTCAGCCTATCGAGAAAATGACTCATACTGTTGTCCTCATTGTTCAGCCCACACTGCCTACTGGACTGACGTAAAAGAATGGAGATTACGTACTACTGTAGAAAAGTTCTGCGTTGCTAACCATTCGCCACGCGGGGTAATTTCCTACCGCAAAAGGAGTAGTTCTAATGCCATAGAACTACTCCTTTAGAACTAGTGACCTAACACGGCATTGCGGCATTGCGTCTGGCGTAAAACCACCAAGTCAGCAACACACAACTCAAATAGAAGCCTACAAAACACCACAGCGCTGCACTCACTCCACCGGTCATACTGATGGAGGTACCAAAACTTCTAGGAATGAAAAACCCGCCATACGCACCAATCGCACCGGTGAAACCCAGTACCGCGGCAGACTCTTTACCTGCGTCGATCAAAGCACGTTTATGCGCTTCCTCGCCTTTGCCCTCTGCCTCACGTAGACGCTCTGTCATGAAAATGATGGGAATCATGCGAAACGTGGATCCATTACCCACACCAGACAAGGCAAACAGTAAAATGAACAGCGACAAGAACACATAAAAATTGCCGCTTTGACCTTCAGCAGGAATCACAAATAGCAGGGCAATCACACACAGTGTCATCAAGCTAAAGGTATAGAGCGTGACCTTGGCTCCCCCTACTTTGTCCGACACCCAACCACCAGCAGAGCGAGTTAACGAACCTACTAGTGGGCCTAAGAAAGCATAGGCAACGGGGTTGTACTCAGGGAACAGCAACTTCGCCAACATGGCAAAACCGGCTGAGAAACCAATAAATGACCCAAAGGTACCTACGTATAACCAGCACATCAGCCAGTTATGCTTACGCTTGAACACAACCGCTTGTTCTCTGAATGACGCCTTAGCATCGGCAATATCATTCATACCGAACCAAGCTGCTATCGCGGATATCGCAATAAAAGGCACCCAAATAAAGCCCGCATTCTGTAACCACACGGCTTGCGGTGCATTGGCATCTACTACCATTTGCGGTGGCCCCGCCAATGCGCCAAACATCCCCACGCTAATCACGAAAGGCACGATAAATTGCGCCAGCGACACACCCAAGTTCCCAATACCGGCATTCAAGCCTGTAGCCATGCCTTTGTGAGATTTAGGAAAGAAGAAGCTGATGTTTGCCATGCTGGAGCTAAAGTTACCGCCACCAAAACCACACAACAGCGCCAGAATCATTAAGGTGGTGTATGGGGTATCGGGATCTTGCAACGCAAAACCCATCCCCAAGGCGGGGATCAGCAACAGAGCAGTGGAAATCGCTGTCCAGCGTCTACCACCAAAAATAGGCACCATAAAAGAATAGAAAATACGCAGCGTGGCACCTGACAAAGCGGGCAACGACGTCAACCAAAACAGCTGATTAGCCGAGAAATCAAAACCCGCTTTGTTCAAGTTCACCGCCACAATGCTCCATAGCATCCAAATGCTGAAAGAGAACATCAATGCGGGAATAGAAATCCACAAATTGCGGCGCGCTATACGATGGCCGGTACTTTTCCAAAATGCTTCATCTTCCGGCGTCCAGCGTTTTAAAACATACTCGCCCATGACGTGTTCCTTATGTAGTAACTCTGACTGTGCTTGGGTGATAGCACTAGGCTTTAGCCATTGCTTTTTCTTTCGGTGCTCTGAAGCTGAAATGCATCCAGATCAACGACACACACACCGCGCCATACAACAACATGAAGCAGCTAGAGCGTACGCCGGTCAAATCCAACAACAGACCAAATAAGATAGGCAGCACAAAACCACCCAGACCTCCGGCTAACCCGACCAAACCGGATACAGCACCAATGTTCTGATCAAACTCATCTGAAATGAACTTAAACACTGAGGCTTTACCAATCGCCATGGCTATACCCACCACAAACATCAAGACGGTGAACACCACAGGGCCTAGTGCAATATGGAAACTTTGAGGTCCATCCACAGTACGAATAGTGAAATCCGTATCGGGATAGCTAAGAAGGAAGAAGGCCACCCAGCACACCCACATCACCCACCATGTAGTGCGATACGCGCCAAATTTGTCGGACACCCAACCACCCACGGCGCGCAACACACCGCCAGGCAAGGAGAAACAGGCGGCTAAAAACGCTGCCGTTTTCAGGCTAAAACCGTATTCGCCTATGTAGTATTGAGTCATCCACAATGACAACGCCACATACCCGCCGAACACCACTGAATAGTATTGGCAGTAGCGCCATACTCTAGGGTCGCGCAACATAGCTAACTGAGCAGACAAGCTCGTGGTTTGGCTGGATTGCTTGTGGCTGGGGTCAGTAGACGTCAATAACCAGAAAATTCCGGCTGTGACCAACAACGCAATGGAATACACCTGTGGAATGATGGTCCACATGCCGCCCGCAGCAATCATTAACGCCGGAGCTACAAACTTGGTGAGTGCCGCACCCGAGTTACCGGCACCAAAGATCCCCATCGCCAAACCTTGGCGGTTTTTAGGGAACCAACGGGCCACATAGGGTGTACCTACTGAAAACACGCCGCCCACCAAGCCTACAAACAATGCTAATACTAGGAATTGCCAGTACTGTGTGGCGAACGACATAAGCCAAATAGGGATTACGGCCACTAGCATCGTACAGAAAAACACAATACGGCCACCGTACTTGTCTGTCCAAATGCCTAAGGGCACCCTGACTAATGAGCCGGTAAGTACAGGCATAGATGCCAACAAACCAAACTGAGTTTCAGTCAAACCCAGTTGTTTTCGAATGGGAATGCCCAACACAGCAAACATCATCCACACGGCAAAACAGATGGTGAATGCAAAGGTACTACCCGCTAAAACAGAAACCGCTTTTCCAGAGTGTGTGCTCATACGTATGCCCTCCAAGAGCAACCATTCACATCAACTCAAGCGTAGCTAACGGTCTTGTTCTGCACCATTCCTCTGGCGAGCAGGCAAAGCCAAGCAGAAGAACTAGTTATTTAGAACTAGTCGCCCTGCTAACTCCGGCAAAAACACAAACAACATAATGAGGCGCTACTAATTGGTGCACATCAACACCCAGCCTTACTCACTAGAACTGCTTATTTTTGCTGCGTCATTTTTATAGTGAAACTTGTTTTAGTCACGATTATGGCGTGCAAAGTCGTGCTCTTTCTGAAAATTTACAATCCGTTGCTACCATTTAAAACCTTGAAAACATTGGCTCTTAAGCTCTGAAAGTAGGTTTTTTCGCCGTAGTTAGGGGCTATTTCACAGATGAAAGCGTTATATCTGGTCATGCACATCACATAGGTGAACCCACTACAAAACATCCCTTCTAGCGCTATACGTACAAGCATCTAGCCGCATAACAGCAACCTTTGTGCTCATTGAGAATGATTCCAATTTTCCTCTTTGTTTTCAATAGATTGGAATTTTTCACACTACCCATAAAGAAACTATTTTTAAGCTCATATGTGTAGTTTTTTGCACCACAACCCTGTTGCCAAAACACATCATCCTGTAATTCACCACACGCTAAACAATTATTAACACTTAGGCGGTTACACATTCGCTCCTGTGCAAGGTGTGGAAAGTAATACAAAAGTTCCTCACAAATTACCTTCCGATACAACCTTAAACCTTTAGAACACAAAAAAGGCCTGCCCCTCATACACAATAGCGTCAAACAGATGAAACACAAAAAGAACAAATCTCCGGCAACGGAAATGCAAAATCCACCATAAGAAACACGAACAAATACAGTAAAGGTCAAACTATGAATTCCTACTTATGGCTACAGCAAGACAGAACAAAATCAATATGTAAGCACCTGACCTCAAGAAATATTATTTCACCTGAAGATTGGATTATTGATTCTAGCCACTTTCAAAGGGAGACATCAGAAACCATACAAACTGGATATAGTATTTGGTCAAAACCTGTTCTGGCTTTAATTAAGAAAAGCTCTTTATTCGAGAAAATAGCTTCTACTCCAGCCAAATGGCTGATAGAAGATCTTAAATTCAAAAAAGGTATGCGTAAGAATCTACATATAAAGGGATTTTTGTTTAGGCATATCATTTTTAACCCTATTTCCTGGTCTCTAGGAAATCTGAAATTGCTTGGAACTACTCAAAAAGACAAGCAAGTCGTAGCAGTAAATAAACGTTGAGAGACGTTTACCCTTATTTAACTTAGGAAACTCAAAATGAAAAAACATGCTCTGACTATCGCCCTCGCATCTGCAATGATGTTGCCTTCCGCTTTTGCTGTTGCAGCAGAAGGTAAAATCCAGTTCGATGGCAAAATCACTAACGAAACTTGCTCATTGGCATCCAAGTCTTCCAACATCGTTGTAACGATGGGTACATGGTCCACCAACCACTTTACAACGAACGGTAACACCTACACAGACTTGGCTGACCTGGAAATCACTCTGACAGGCTGCGAGAAAGACGGTGTTGCTACCTTCGTATTTAAAGGCACTGAAGACGGAGACCCAACACTGTTGCGCTTGCAAAACTCTGGTCTGCCTTCTACAGCTAAAGGCGTAGCAGTTGGTATGACTACTGGTACTAACCCAGCAGCTGCTGCTGAACGTGTGAAGTTTGACGGTTCTGACTTGAAGTTTAACTTCGTTAAAGGTAACAACACTATGTACCTGAAAGCTTTCTATGAAATGAATGCTGCAGATCCTGACGATGTTACTGCCGGTGAAGCAAAAGCTAACGCTACTTTCGTAGTGACTTACGTTTAACTTTTAGCACGCTACTGCCGCGCCGGCTCCGTCGGTGCGGTAGTACCGCTTACTACTATGACAAAACTCTTATCAACCTATGCTGCTGTGCTTACTGTCTGCCTGTCGAGTACATCAGCATATGCTGCTGACCGGACCACCATCAACATTACCGGTAGCGTACGCGCTCCTACGTGTAGCGCGGTAACGGTAAACAACGGTAGGGCAGTGAGTTTTGGAGAGGTAGACGCCAGCGTACTGCGTACCGAAGGGTTTACTACAGGTATCCCTTTTGATATCACGCTGGTCAACTGCAATACCCAAACATATCGCACTGCTTTATTTAAATTCAATGCTAATACCGTCACTAACTCAGGCGGCTACCAGATAGCACCCGTTGAGTCGGTGAATCACGCTAAAGGCGTCGCTATCATCGTAAAAGACTCGGAAGGCAGAAACATTAGATTTAATAATCAAGAAATGTTTAATTACCCCCTGAGCAACGGTAATAACAGACTAATGTTTGATGCTTTTTTAGTCTCTACTGGAAACAACTGGGATACCTTGAGCCCAGGCTTAATTGCTGCACAAGCCACATTCACTGTCAGTTACATATAGCTGTTCTATAGGAAAGAAGATGATTGAAAAAAAGAACATTTTAAAATTTTGTGCGCTGGCAGCCACTACTTTATTCAGCATGCAAAGCATCGCTGCTATCCAACTGAGCAATACAAGAGTAGTGATCGAAGGATCTAAAAACTCTGGCTCGGTAGTCGCTAAAAACGTCTCCTCTGAACCTTTTGTTATTCAGAATTGGGTTGAAGGCCCAAATGAAGAAATGGAAACCCCTTTCTTCGTTACGCCTCCATTAAGCCGACTAGAAGGTAACAGCGATTTTTCTTTAAGTATAAGAAAAATTGATGGCGAACTTCCTAGCGATAGAGAATCTTATTTCTGGCTTAACGTAATGGAAATCCCAAAGTCAGAAAAAGAGGATTCCAACAACCTAACATTAGCCATTAGAACAAGAATAAAAATCTTCTACCGACCAACAGGTATTGGTTCACCAACCGAAGTAGAGAAAACTCTAAACTGGGCGCTGATTAGAAATGGTAATACTTGCCAATTGAGTATTGGCAATAGCTCTGCATTTAATGTCAATTTCTCAGACATTTTGATTGACAACAAAAACACAGAATTTGGCAAGGGATATATCTCTACCCCTTTTAGCCAGCAAACCGTTGATTTGAAAAGCTGCCCTACTACTGGACAGCTACAAGCCAATATTGTGAATGACTATGGTGCATTTATTCCTCTGCCAGTAGTAGAACTAAAATAAGAATACACCATGAAAAAAACTATCGCGATTCATCTTACTTGCGCTGGCTTATTGTTTACTAGCTCTTTTGCTGTACAGGCCGATGACGGGGAGTTTTTTGACAGTGGTTTTTTGTTTCGACCAGGTAACCAAGAGTTGCCTACAGACTTATCCATTTTTAGTCATTCAAACAAAGTATTACCCGGGCCACAACAAGTCAAAATAATTGTCAACCAACGTAACTTTGGCGAGCACACAGTTACGTTCATCCCTAATGAACAAGAAAATAAAGATGCCACACCGTGCTTTACATTGCCCTTGTTGCAAGCAATAGGCATTAAAACCGTCACGTTTCCAGAGCATGAGACTCAAGATAACGAAACCTGTGTAGATCTCAGCGTACTACCGTCGGCCACCTACAACTTTGACGCTCGTACAGCGACGCTCACACTTTCTATTCCGCAAATCGCGTTGGATAGTGTGGCGCGTGGCTCGGTTCCTATGTCTTTGTGGAATGATGGTGAAACTAGTCTGTGGGCAACCTATCAGTTGTCACACTTTCGCGGTACCTTTAAAGACAACAACGCCAACAAACAAAACAACAATTCAACCTTTTTTGGCTTGCAAGCTGGTTTTAACATTGGTGCATGGCGTTTTCGTTCTAATGGTAGCCTGTATCGTACAGACGGCGAACAACACTGGAACTTTAACGAGAACTATGTAGAGCGGGATATTCCCCACTGGCGTAGTCGTATCCGTTTTGGTGATAGCACAACCTCAAGTACCACGTTTACGTCCACGCGTATACGCGGTGTAAAACTTGAGTCTGATGACAGTATGCTTGCCAATAGCGAGCAAGGTTATGCTCCTACTGTAGAGGGTTTTGCTAACTCTACAGCTAAAGTCACTATCCGCCAAAACGGTAATGTGATGTACACCACTATGGTGGCACCAGGTCCATTTGTCATTAATGACCTGTACGCCATTCCAGGGGGGGGTGACTTAGAAGTAGAGATTGAAGAAACCAACGGCAACATTGTGCGCTATATACAGCCGTACTCCATTTTGCCCTCTATGCTACGTGAAGGGCGTTGGCAGTACAGTGCTTCTGTAGGTAAGTACCGTGCTTACAGTAGTGATACAGAAGAACCTATTGTTGCGCAAGCGACGTTCGCCCATGGTTTGCCAGCTGGTGTCACCCTTTATGGGGGCACCATGATTTCAAAGAACTACTTTGCTAACTCGCTAGGTATTGCCTTAAACCTGAGTGACTGGGGTGGTCTGTCTGCTGACCTTATCCACTCTACCGCTAAAGACCAAGATGGTGAGCGGCTTAGTGGTTATGCCATGCGTGTACAGTACGCTAAAAACTTACAAACCACGGGTACAAACTTACGTCTGTTTGGTTACCGTTATAGCTCTGAAAACTATAGAGATTTAAGCCAAATCCTGTCTAAGTCTCAGATTTTTGACCCACAAAACCCTACCAGTGCTGAGGAGTTCTATCAAAGCAGTAGGTTGTGGAACAAGTCGCACGAGTATCAAGCATCTATTACCCAAAACTTGGGTGAGTATGGCTCTATTTCAGCCTCTTACTCCAAGATCCAGTTTCGTAACAATGTGAGTGCCTCAAACTCCTTTAATATTGGTTACGGTAACAGTATTGGTCCTGTTAGCTACTACATCTCTTTCAACTCTGTCAGTTCCGCCTGGCAGCGTCGCAATAACAGTGTGATGTTGAACGTCAGCATTCCTCTGGAAGGTACAAACTCCTATGTTGGGTACAGTTACTCACGACAAACAGGTGGTAATTACTCACATGACGCTACGTTGTCGGGTTCGGTCTTAGAAAATAACGCCTTAACCTACAGCGTACGTGCTGGTCGCTCTAAAGATGATAGCTCTACAGGTAACAACTACTACCTGAGCAGCAGCTACAGGAACTCTATTGGTGAGGTTTCTGCAAGTGTGGCGCGCACGCATAAAAACACGCAAAGTCAGATCAGCGTCAGTGGCTCTTTGGTTATAGACCAAGGTGGCATTCTGCTAGGTCAGCATATGACTGACACCGCGATCATTGTAGATGCACCTGGGGCCGCTAACATGCAGTTGGCAAGCCACCCAACGATTAGCACCAATAGTTCAGGCCGCGCATTGATTCCATACGCGAGCCCATATCGAGAAAACCAAGTGTCCTTGTCGGCTGACTATTACAACGAGAACGTCACAGTACAACAAAACCACCGGACTGTAGTCCCAACAAAAGGCGCGATTGTTGTTGCATCCTTTGAAACAGAGGCCGGTAGATCCGAGCTATTCACTCTGAAATATCAAGGGAGGATCGTTCCCTTTGGTGCAGCGATTTACGATGCAGAAGGTGAGCGTAAAGCCATTATTGGCCCTATAGGTAGGTTGTGGATGTCAGGTTTGGTTGAGATACAAAAACTCACTGCTCGCTGGGGTACTAATGGTGACTCCAGAGAATGCTCATTCACTATTGATCCTGCCACGTTAGTAGATACAACAGAAGATTCAAACAAGGAGCTCACATGCGAATAAGTCCTGCCTATTATGGTGCGCTGATCTTAGGCAGTAGTCTGCTGTATTCAGCAGCCGCTTTCGCACAGCCTTCAGGCTGTAACTATAATAACGGTCGTTCAAACTACCTTCCTTATGACTCTCAGTTATTAGATATTCGAAGCTGGGTAGGCTGGGAAGCTCAAGTTCAGGTTCCCAGTAACGCTGCCATTGGTTCTGTAATAAAAACATTCACGCACTACGGGCTGCCTGACTTACAGAACATGAGCGAAAGGGATGCTGCTCGTTATATTGCTCTTGCAAACTGTCCTCCAGGTAAACGAGAAAACTTTAAGCTTGTGGGTGTACCGACCAGCATTTGGAACGTCTACCGTCAAAGTCCCAACGATAATATCGGCTACCGTGTTTCTTACCCTGGCTGGGGTCAAAGTGCTAGCATAATCTTTACTTCCGGGGGGGGAGGTACGACGAATGTCCCAAATGGACGGTCGTTATATATGCTGTACCCTCCTCCAGGCCCCATGACCATCGAGTTTATTTTACTCTCTCACACGTGGCCAGCAAACCGATCTGTGTCTATTAGTGGTTTAGTAGCTGATACCGATGTGGACGGATGGGGGGCCGGAACGTTATTGCGGTATAACGTTTTCTTTCCTATCACGTTTATACCAGAACCGTGCTACTTCACCTCTGCTTCTGTGCTTAACGTAGAGCTAGACCCCGTAGACTCAGAGCGATTTACTGGCTCAGGTACTGCACTTAACCACAAAGACGTGCCTTTGATGCGTATGCGTTGTAGTGGTGTATCTGCCAAACCTAGAGTCACTATCAACGGTGCAGCTGACGCAAGCGGTGTTCCCGGCGTATTAAGAAACCTGGCTACAACCTCGCCAGCATCAGGGGTGGGCATTCTGCTAGAGCATACCCCCCCCTCTCTACAACCTTATCCAGCAGACCTAGCGGGCGGAACTCAACGCCCCTCTCTTGGCCTAGTTAATGATGGGAGTTGTGGCACCAACTGCACTAACTGGAGCCTTCCTATGAGAGCCAGTTATTACAGCACCTCCCCTACCGTTACCGCTGGCGCTGTCTCTGCCCGTGTCACCGTAGATGTGACATACCCCTAACACCCTATACGCTTTGTAACCATTCAGATCGCCGCTCCTGCGGCGATCTTGCTATGCTTGTTACAAACTATAGTTTCAACAAGGAATAGGCATGATTACACTTCCTGAGCGCCCCGAACTGCGGGCAGCTTTAGCGAAAATTATTGCTGAAGTTTGCCGTTGTGATGAAAAAGATCTGCTCAATGACACCCCTTTTAGTGAAATCATTGAGCATTATGATTCACTGGCCATGTTGGAAATTCTGTTGGGTATTGAAGCGCGCTTTGATATCACCACAGATGATATGCTCCCCCCCGAATACCGTACCCAAGAAGAGGTGGCTGAACTTTTCCCCAAAACATTGGAGGAATTGGCAGATCATACCTACAACGTTGCCGCACGCTTAAATAAAGAAGAACAAGAAAAAACAGAAGCCGCTGAACAGGCCGCCTCTACGACAGAGAGTGCTGAACTGACTCCACAACCTTCTTCTGCTGAGCATACTGAAATCTCCACGGATACTTCTTCGTCTGCAGTAACCAACAACAAACCAGAGCCTGCCCCCGCACCACTCAAAACAGCCAAAAAAGCAGCTAAGAAGGCAGCTAAGAAGGCAGCTAAGAAGGCAGCTAAGAAAGCAGCCAAAAAAGCGACTAAAACCGCTAGTGCACCGGTAGAGAAAACAGACAGTGATACTCCAGACAAACCCAAACGCACCAGAAAGGTAGCGAAAAAAGCAGCAGATGGTACTGCCAATACCCCTAAACGTCGCGCTACCAAGACCCCTTCCTCTAACTCATAATTGCTGAGCATTGCTACATGAAACGTCGTGTTGTTATCACTGCTATGGGGTTGGTTTCGCCTATAGGCCATAACCCAGAAGAATTTTTTACTGCATTGCGTGAGGGGCGTCATGGTGTACGTCCTCATACTGAACTAAAGCTCAGCCATTCTGTTGGTTGGGTTGATGCTGATCTAAACAAAGACCTGCCCGGCAACCAAAGCATGATGCTGGATAGAGTCAGCAAAATGGCGTTATTTGCCGCCCGACAAGCGCTTGCGCAGCAACCTCTGTCAGCCGAGGAGTTACAACAAACAGGCGTGTACCTTGGTACAGGGATTGGCGGTATTAAAGCACTGTGTGATGCCGTTGCTGGCCATCACAATATAGGGCCAAAAATTGTGCAGTTGGTGATTCCTGCTGCCATGCCTAATGCGCCTACTGCCCATATTGCGCAATTAATGTCATGCACCCAAGAAGCACAAACCTACGCTACTGCCTGCACGGCGGGTTCTGTTGCTATTGGTGAAGCATACCGCCGTATCCGTGATGGCTATGTAGACACTGCACTCGCGGGTGGCACTGAAGCAATGATTCAGCCTGAGCTACTTAGAGCCTGGGAACAATTGCATGTGCTATGCGTAGATCAAGAAACAAATCCTGAAGGTGGGTGTAGACCTTTCAGCCTAAAACGTAGTGGTTTTGCGTTGGGTGAAGGTGCCGCTATGGTCATGATGGAAACGCTTGAACATGCGTTGGCTCGTGGTGCTACGCCTTTGGCTGAAGTAGCAGGTTATGGCGTTAGTAACGATGGTACTCACCCCTTACGCCCTAACCCTCATGGTCAAGCCTTAGCAATTACGCGTGCCTTACACGATGCAGGTATACAGCCTGAACAAGTGGAATACATTAATGCCCACGCCACTGGTACCATGACTGGCGATCGTATTGAAACCGAAGCCATCAAAATGGTATTTGGTGACCATGCCCAGAAGTTGGCTGTCAGCAGTATTAAAGGCAACATGGGGCACTTGATTGGTGCCTGCGGTGCTCTGGAAGCAATCAGCACCATTAAATCACTGCAAACAAAAATCTTGCCCCCTACTCTACACTTCGCCCCCGGTGATGAGCAGTGTGATTTGGATTACGTTCCTAACAACGCCCGCCAACTGGACAAACTGGACATTGCTGTCAGCAACTCCTTTGGTATGGGTGGCAACAATGCTGTATTGGTGTTTAAAGCTTATAACGAGTAGGCGCTGGCCAACTACCAGCTAACGGGCTGTGCCCCATTGTGGCACAGCCCGTTTTGCATGATGCTCCGTCTTACTCTGTCTATTGTGACCCACCCTTTTGCAGTTTTTCTTCTTTTCCACACACCCAGTAGTTATCCACGCCTGCTGTGAATAAGCTTGGGGACAGTGGCAGAATAAGCCTTGCTTAGCTAGTCCACACGCCACTTTGCACAGGCATGGCTAGAGAATGCTCATCACTACTGCCCCCTCTACCTTGCCATACCGATCTGGCAGTGCCATGATAAGTGTCTACGGTCATACCTATTTTCTTGTGCTGCACGTGTCGTAAACAGCACCCGCTATGAAAGGAAACACGATGAAAGCGATACAGTTATCCTACCCTGGTGGTATAGACGCCCTAACTCATACCGAACTGCCTCAACCGCCAGCACCGCAAGCTGGAGAAATTCAAGTACAACTGCATGCCAGTTCTTTGAACTTTCATGATCTATTGGTTGCCAAGCATACGACGGCCGCACAAAAGGGACGTATTCCGTTATCTGATGGTGCAGGCGTAGTCACCGCGGTAGGCGCTGGTGTCACGGAATTTGCAGTAGGCGATAAGGTCGTCTCGTGCTTCTTTCCCACATGGCAATCTGGCCCTGGTTTATTGGCCGACTTTAGTACCGTGCCTGGGGATGGCATAGATGGTTATGCCCGTGAATACGTGAATGCCGCCCCCGCCGCGTTCACCCTTTCGCCCACAGGCTACAGCCATGCTGAAGCCGCTACGCTAACTACAGCGGGGCTCACCGCTTGGGTAGCCTTAGTAGAAGATGGCAAGCTCAAAGCTGGCGATACGGTTTTGTTGCTAGGTACAGGTGGCGTATCCATTTTCGCATTGCAGTTAGCCAAATCCATGGGCGCCCACGTCATTGCGACTACGTCATCACACGACAAAGCAGCCCGTCTAAAAGAGCTGGGTGCAGATCATGTGATTCACTACCCATCTACACCTGAGTGGGGGAATCGCGTGCTAGAACTTACCCAAGGTCGCGGCGCAGATATCGTGGTTGAAGTAGGTGGCCCAGGCACCTTGGCGCAATCTATACGCGCTGCCCGTGTGGGTGGTCACATTGCGTTAATTGGTGTGCTGACCGGTTTCTCCGGCGATATCCCTACACGTGAGCTCATGGCCAAGCGCATCTCGGTACAAGGCGTACTGGTAGGCAGCAGAAGCGCACAGCAAGACATGGTACGGGCACTGAACCAACAAACATGGCACCCCATCATTGATCGCAGCTTCCCCCTGTCGGAACTCAGCAAAGCGTTCAGCTACCAAGAGTCTGGGCAGCACTTTGGGAAAATTGCGATAGAGATTTAAGACCTGTTTTATGTGAGTAATGGTCTGACATTAACGTCACGATGAGGAGGAAGTAACGACGCAGTTGCTCGTTACTTCCACTAGTTCTTTAGACGCACTGCTTTCTAACTGTGGGCTACTGTTAGCGGGCTTGCTCAGCATATTGCACCGTAATAATCCCGCTTTCCTTTATGAGCGGTAATCGCACAACAACACACTGTTTTTTAAACTCTCAGTGCTACAATAACAATCCATCTAGACGGATTGCCATGAGTAAAATCAACCGCCCCAAACAACCAGAAATCCTGCGCGCCAAGATTCTGAAAGCCACTCAGGACGTACTGCTTAGCGAAGGCCTTGCTGCACTCACACAAGAAAAAGTGCTTGCCCAACTGGATATTTCCAAAGGTGGCTTGCAGCACCACTTCCGCACCAAACAGCAATTATTGGATGCGCTGTTTGATCATGTGTATGAAGGCTTTGAAGAACTGTATAACGACGCCTTAGCACAAGAACCTGAAGGCCCTGCCCGCCATATGCGCGCCTATGTGATCGCTGCCAGTCGTAGCGGTAGTAAAGAAAAACTCTGGGGTCAGGCATTAGTTTTACTTGCTGTAGGCAATGCCAACTACCAAGCTCGATGGCAACGTAGTCTAGAAGAGATCGCCAAAGCTGACTCATTAGACCCCAGTAAACAATTAGCCTGCAGATTGTTTGCTGATGGCTTGTGGTACAGCTTGGTCATAGGGCCTGATCATCATATGGATCATGTTCAAAGCGCACTACAACACATCCTCACCCTCACTGAGTAAAGTACTCATATGTCATCCCCCTATATCCCTCTAGGCATCGCTATTGTTGCCGAAGTGATTGCCACCACCGCCTTGAAATCCTCGGCAAGCTTCACTCGTTTGATGCCCAGCATCATTACATTAGTAGGTTACGCCATCGCTTTTTATTGTTTGTCTCTGACGCTGAAAAGTATCCCTACTGGCATTGCTTATGCCATATGGTCAGGCGTGGGCATTGTGCTAATTTCGTTAGCAGGTTGGTTCATCCACAAACAAACTCTGGATGTGCCAGCGCTAATAGGCTTGTCGCTGATTATTGCTGGCGTCATTATTGTGAATGTATTTTCCAAGAGTGCTGCGCACTAACGCGCTCTAGAGTTATAGGGTGGCGTGCTCGGACACCTGTCCATAAGCCCGTTCGATCACGGCCACCAAATCTTGTATGGTTTTATGTTGGCTTTTGTTCTTCGCCACAAACATAGAATACAAATGACGTAGTACTGGTTCAGCCTTGCCCTGAAAGGGGCTAACCAATAAACCCGTCTCTACCTCGTGCTTGACGATGCGCTCGCACTCCACATAAAAGCCCATCCCTTCTTTGGCACTTTGTATGGCCTGTATGCCGCTGTTGAAATGAATGGCGTTACGGAAATTAAAGTCTTCTATGCCATTCACTCTAAACCAATCTGCCCAGTCTACTTCTTGGTTATCGTTAAAAATCAAAGGAAACTTCAACACATCACGAGGATGGCGAATTTTCTTTGCTAAGGCGGGTGCACAGTATGGCATCAAGGTATTGACGCCCAAGCGCTCTACCCCTTTTTTCTCCATAAACGACTCACCATACAGTACGGCAATATCAAACTCTCTAAATCTGTCGGTATTGGGAATGTACTCGCTGATGACGGCAAAACTCACCGACCCATCGCTAGTCTTCATGTAGTTTTGCAGTGCTGGGTTGATAATTTTGCTGCAGAACGTAGGGGAGCTATAAATGCGTACCAAACCCTCATCTGCTGCGGTTACGCCTCTAATCCCATCACGGATTTCACGCAGACCTTTTTCCACAGCCTGCAATAACATACGGCCATCTGCCGTCAAGGCTAACGCCCTGCCCTGACGGCTAAATAGCTCTACATTGAGATCCTCCTCAAGCTTGCGTATAGCTTGGCTGACAGCACTAGGAGACAGAAACAGCTCCTCCGCCGCCAGCTTGAATGACTCCATTCTCGCTGCAACCTCAAAAATCTCTAACCCGCTTAAATAGCTTGAAATACGCATTGTCGCCATGCTGACACCACCTTCAATGCCAAAATGGCTAATGCTAGTGGTACAGCCTGCCGCTACACAGATGCCAATATCACCTATATAACGCCTCCCTCTCGTGTGATAGCCACTCTTGCAGCACCAATTCCACGGTAATACACACTGGCGCTTCAGCACGCACAAACCTGCCTGAATAGACTACGCCTTGATTATCGGCCACCATGCCAAACAGTTTGGCTTCGGGCTGTGAACCGTTGCGTGTCACCTCACCACGCAGGGTCAGCAGCTCTACGGCATAGCCTGTAATATCAATGGGTGCAGCGTTTTCATGGCTGGGCTCGTTCACCAATAACTGCGCCCTGAATAAACTACCTAGCCCGCCCTTCACCAATACATGATCCATCTCGTAGTGAGCACAAATATCTTCTATGCCCAACACAAGATCGTCATTGCATTGCAGTCTGGCCTTCACGATGCGACCAGGCTCACCCTGTAATAATTGTGGTGTCATACCCTAGCCTCCGCTGAGACTACGGATGGATGAAACACATGCATCTGGGAAGTACTGTCTTTCTTGGCCACAAAACCAATATCTGCCGTCACTAATACTTGCACAGACAAGCCTTGTTTACCGACCACACAACGCGATAAATCTAAATGGCCACCAAAGGTAGTTTGGCTGGATTGTTCGATTAAGCAACCATGGCAATGCACCAGCGGTAAACCGTACTGGTCTTCACCCAATACCGCATCACCTGCCAATAACAAACATGGCCCAAACTCGTGACCTGCTCCATATTTCACAATGAATTTTCCTGCACTATCAGGGGGAGCTGTGTGACATACCCCGCTTTCTAGATAGCCAGGTTGGAAAGATAACAAGGCAAAACGTATATGTTGTGTCTGCTGTAATTGCTCCTGTATGGCCTGACTGATGGTCTGCCCTTCAGGTATATGAAGAAGAAACTCTTTTTCCCCATACGCAGCGGCTGTCAAAGCACGACTTTGTAACATGGCAACTCCTCCTCCGGTGCTGAGGTTATCAACCCGGCATAAACAAGTACGTGTAATACTTTATAAAGCTGAGCAGCCTTGTGGGCTGCGCAGCATTACCTGCCTACACACCATCAGTAGGACAGCATTTTCCGTATTTCTTTTTTAACGATCTTGCCATACCCAGACTTGGGCATGTTTTCCCAGAAGTAGTAATGGGTAGGCTGCTTATAGCGGGCAATCCTTCCCTGAATGAAGCTTTGCATTTGTTCGGTGTCTAACGTAGTGCCATTTTTAGGCACAATCACGGCTACCCCCACTTCCCCCCATTTCTCGTCAGGAATACCCAGAACGGCAATCTCGGAAATGTGTTCGTGAGTAAGAAACACTTCCTCAATTTCCCGTGGATACACATTAGAACCACCCGAGATATACATATCGGAATGACGACCTGTAATGTACAGGAATTGCTGCGCATCCATATGGCCTATGTCACCGGTATGGAACCACCCAAACTTAAAGGCTTCAGCATTAGCTTTGTCATTGTTGTCATAGCCCTTAAATACCGCAGGTCCACGCACGCAAATCTCGCCCGTTTCAAGAGGCGATAGTCGACGCCCCTGTTCATCTAGAATCGCTACTTCCATGCCGGTACGTGCATAGCCGCAAGTGCCGACTCGAGCATCTGGTGTGTCGTCTAGTTCATGCAGGTGTGGCGGCAATACCGTGATGTTGCCGGTGACTTCACCCAGACCATAATATTGCACCAGCACCTTGCCTAATTTTTTCAGGGCGTGCTTCTGATCACTGCGATACATGGGAGCACCAGCATAGATGACATACTTCAGCGAACTATGGTTATAGCGATCCACAGACTCGTGTTCAGTAAGAATCTTCACGATAGTGGGTACGGTGAACATGTTGTCCACACCATATTTTTCTACCAGTGACCAAACTTCTTCAGGTTCTAACTTGCTGCTGGCTGGCACTACACTGGCTGCCCCACGCGCCACGTTAACCAACGCATGAATACCTGCGCCATGCGAAAGCGGAGCCACCACCAACGAACGTGACTGATGCGTTAAGCCCGGCATTAGGTCTGCCAAGTGGTTGGTAATCACAAACGCCATTTGACCGTGCGTCAAAATACCGGCTTTGGGCATACCCGTTGTGCCAGAAGTATAAAAGAACCACAACGGATCGTCGTACTGCACCTCGGCGGCTTCAAACTCGCCGTCCTGCCTGTGGCTACTAAGCAAAGAGTCGTAGCTTAGCTCGCCAACTTTGGCATCACCGATGGCAATCACATGCTGCAAACTGGTGGATGCATCGCGGCAAGCTTGCACATGCGAGTCGAAACCTTCGTCGTAAATGATGACACTGGCACGACTGTGCTCCGCCAAATAGCTGATTTCATGTTCAGTAATGCGCACATTAGTGGGCACCCATACCGCCCCCAACTTAAACGCAACCCAACAACTTTCAAACAGCTGGACACGGTTTTTGGAATGCACCAGAATTTTGTCGCCATGCCCTACGCCTAATTGCTGCAACGCATGTGCCATGGCATCAACACGCGCATTCAACTCTTGCCAGGTATAGTGCTGCGTACCTTGTAGATACGCTGGCTCATGCGGCAAGCGGCGGCTGGCATCCGTTAATAAAGACCCAAGGTTTTTAACTGTGGACAGCATTTTCTACCTCTTAGTTACACCCTAGTAGGCTGACGTAGTTCGCCACAGCAGCCCCACCCATGTTGAACACACCTGCCATATCCGCATGCGGCAACTGCATATCGCCTGCTTGACCAGTGAGTTGCATCGCTGCCATCACGTGCATGGACACTCCTGTTGCACCAATAGGGTGCCCTTTGGATTTCAGGCCGCCAGAAGGATTAATAGGCAAAGCACCATCTTTGCGACTGACGCCATCCAAAATAACGCGAGCACCTTGGCCAGGTTCAGCCAAGCCCATCACTTCGTACTCGATAAGCTCGGCAATCGTGAAGCAATCGTGGGTTTCTACAAACGACAGGTCACCAATGCGTAGTCCTGCTGATGAAAGCGCTTGCTGCCACGCTAAACGCGCGCCTTCAAAGGCGATAGGATCTCGCTTGCTAAGCGGCAAGTAGTCGTTCACGTGTGCCACGCCGAGAAAATCTACACGGTTAGCGTGATTAGGCGTGTAGTGCCTATTGCTAATCACCATTGCTGCCACACCGTCTGACACCAAAGAGCAATCGGTACGTTTAAGTTTGCCTGCCACATAAGGGTTCTTTTCAGACTCTTGTCGGCAAAACTCGTAGCCAAAATCTTTACGCAAATGTGCGTAAGGATTATGTACGCCATTAGCGTGGTTCTTAGCGGCAATAGCGGCGAGGGCATCCAGTTGATCGCCATAGCGATCGAAATAGGTCTTGGCAATAATGTGGCCAAAGACGCCCGCAAATCCCCCCTCTACTTCGGCCTCTTCTTCAGCATACGAGCATTTCAACAAAACCTTGCCCACTTCAGCAGTAGGCAACGTGTTCATCTTTTCGTAGCCTATAACCAAAGCATGTTTGCTTTTACCAGAACGTACCGCATCCAGCCCTGAGTGCACGGCCGCCGAACCTGTAGCACATGCATTTTCTACGCGTACAGCAGGACGAAAACGCAGCTCTGGTACCTGATTAAAAATCAGGGAAGACGGGAAGTCTTGGTACAAGAACCCGCCATTGAAATGCCCAATATGTACGGAATCTATGTCTTCCCAGTCTAGCCCAGCATGCTCTACAGCTTGAGCCGCCATTTCAGCAATGGTGCGCTCAACATCCAGATTATCCAATTTGCCAAACTTGCTATGAGCCCAGCCTGATATAGAAGCATTAATCATTACCACATCACCCTACACATTAAGGTTGCAACACACCTGAAGCCAGGAAACCACCATCCACCGGCAACACATGTCCATTGATATACGACGCCCCTTCCGAGGCTAAAAACAGCACAGCGGCCGCGATTTCATTACTGCTGCCGTAACGCCCCATCGGCACGCGATCGGTATAGGCTTTACGCGCCTCATCGCTGTGCAACACCTGCGTAAGCGGTGTCTCAATAGGGCCTGGAGAAATACCATTGGCTGTGATGCCGTACTCGGACAACTCAATGGCCATTTGTCGGGTCAGGCCATATACAGCGGCTTTGGAGGTGCCATAGGCAGCTCGCCCAAAACTGGCGATTTCCCCGCTGATAGATGCCAGATTAATAATGCGCCCCCAACCATTCTTTTTCATGAGCCTGCCCGCATACTGCGACAGCAAAAACGGCCCCGTAACGTTGACGCGCATGACTAGATCCCAATGCTCTTTGGGGTATTCCAAATACGGAATGGTTTTGGCAATTCCGGCGTTATTCACCAGTACATCGCAACGCCCATACTCACGGTCTAGATAATCAAACAACCCCGCAATTTGCTCTTCGGAACCCACATCGAGTTTGTAGAAATCTACGGTGCAGCCTTGCGCTCGTAAGCGCTCTTGCAACAGCAGTGACCCTTCTTCGTTAATATCGGAAATGACGGTGATATACCCGTTGGTGGCAAAGGCTTCCACAATGGAGCTGCCTATGCCGTTCCCACCGCCTGTTATCACTGCTACTTTTTGATTCATCATGCTATTCATCCATTACAAAAAACCGATGGAAATCCAAGGCACCAAGGCAATGAAGATGGTGGTTACCAACAGCACTGCAAGGTATGTCCAACTTTTTGGCATCACGTGATCGGCATTCACTTTGCTGATCGCGCTGGCCGCATAAAAACCAATTCCTAGTGGTGGGGCAAACAGGCCTATACCCATAGAAAGAATGATGACGATGGCGTAATGCACATCATGAATACCTAGGGACTGCGCCGCTGGAAACACCAAGGGGCCAAATAGCACAATGGCGGGAATACCTTCCAACATGCTGCCCAACAAAATAAACACGGCAATACTGACCAACAAGAAGCCCACTGCGCCACCTGGCATATTGGTGAGGTGCTCAACCAAATACGAAGAGAATCCTGACTGTGTCAGCGCCCAAGCCATAGCGGTAGCTGCACCGATAATCAGCAAAATGGCACCCGACAGCGAACACGCTTCTACCAACAGCTTGTACGTATTGGAAAAATCCAGTGAGCGCGTGATGTGCTGCATGATGAGCGCATAAGCAATCACATAGACAATCCCGATGGCAGCCACTTCCGTTGCTGTCGCAATACCATTCACCACGCAGAAACGAATCAAGATAGGCAGGAAAATGACCGGCAAGGCGTACAGCAATGTGCGCATCACTTGGCTCATCGGTGCTTTTTTCACGCCTTTGAGATCAATCTTGCGCGCTTTGTAGGCACACACCAAAGCGATGGCGACCGTACATACAAAAGCTGGTAACAACCCGCCAATGAACAACGCACTAATGGATACGCCACATACCGCCCCTACCGTAATCAAGACCAAGCTAGGTGGAATGGTTTCAGTCATCGCACCGGTGGCCGACAACAAAGCAGCTAGCTCGTGCTCATCCGCACCACGTTTTTTCATTTCAGGAAACAACGCAGGAGCAACCGCCGCCATATCAGCCACTTTGGATCCTGAAATACCCGACACCAAGAACATGGCCCCTAGTAATACGTAGTTCAGACCGCCGCGTACGTGCCCCAGCAAAGACGACATAAAGTCGATCAATACTTTGGCCATGCCGCTTAGCTGTAATAACGCACCCAAGAAGATAAACAACGGTACCGACAACAGCACCATGTGCGATACGCCTTCGTCGATGCGGCTCACAATGATCATGCTAGGTACTTCGGCCACATGCACCACATACGCCAAGGTGGAAATACCGAAGGCAAATGCGATAGGAATACCGCAAATCACCGCAGCACCTAACATCACCACAAAGAACAACACCAAGTTCAAGTTGCCCAGGTCGTACAAGTCGTAGGCGAAGTAATCAAGGGCATACCAAATCACCGCTATGACTGCTGCTGAGGCCAACACACTGGCTACGCTAGAGCGCTCTATTAACTGTGCTACAGCAATAAACACCACCAACCCAAAGCCCACAGGAATAGCTGATGCTCTGAAGCCATCAGGTATGTTTAGCGCAGGCGATGTCACGGCCATTTGTTCAGAGGCGTGTGTCATACCGGGTTCTAGTAGCAAACAGGCAAACACCAACACCACCATCAACCCAAAGGTTTCCAACCATGCTCGGTTGGACTCTGACAAACGCCCCACCACGGCTGTTAAGCGCATATGTTCAGAGCGGTTTAGTGCCACCACCGCCCCCATCATGCACAGCCAAATAAATAGGGATTGCGCTAGCTCATCGGACCACACCAATGGGCTATGCAAGAAATAGCGGAACACCACGCTCACAAACAGGATCAACGACTCGACCAGCAGCAATGCGACTGCTATGGCTTCAACAGCACGCATTACTCCTGTTTTGAATGCTAAGAAACCGTGTTTGAATGAGTAGGTAGTGGGCGCTGGCATGACCTCGGCCCCCGCACTCATGACAGGCTCCCTACCGCGCGTTCTAGGGTGCTCCACAATTCATTGCCAAAGGTTTTGTGCCATTCTTCGTAGAAGCCTGCTTGTCTGAGCTTGTCACGGAATGGGCCTGAATCTACGTCGTTAAAGACCATGCCTTGGCCCTCTAACGTATCTTTGATGTTCAAGGACAATTGCACCAAATCAGCACGCTCATTCATGGCAGCTTGATTAGCGTGTTTTTGAATTAAAGCTTGTACATCGTCAGGCAAACTTCTGAACTTGTTTTTATTGGCCAAGAACCAGAAACCATCCCACATGTGGTTGGTGACTGATAAATATTTTTGTACTTCGTACAACTTGGCGCTTTCTACCAAGGTAATGGGGTTTTCTTGCCCATCAGCAATTTTGGTTTGCAGAGCTGAATAGGTTTCAGCGAAGTTAATGGTAGTAGGTGCCGCGTCAAAGCCTCGGAACATGGACGTCCACAATGGGCTTGGGGGTACACGTAACTTCAGCCCCACTAAGTCTTCTGGGGTGTAGATTGCTTTATTACTAGTAGTGATGATTCGGAAGCCGTTATCCCAGATTTTCTCAAATGCCATCAATGACGAGTTGTCTTCGATAGTTTGGCGTACGGCAGCGCCTAAATCGCCATCCATTGCGCCCCATACTTGATCGTAATTCTGGAAGGCAAACCCTACCCCAGAAATTTGTGTATTGGTAATCAACGAACCCAAAATAATGGGAGACAGCATAAAGAAATCTACGGCACCAGAACGGATTTGTGCCAAGGTGTCAGTGTCGTTACCCAACTGGCTGCTGGGATAAATGCGGATTTCGATTTCACCATCGGACTCAGCCGCTATAGCTTCTACCATTTCTTTAGCCCGTATGTTCATAGGGTGGCTAATGGGTAGATTATTGGCGTATTTGAGTCTGAATTTAGGACGCTTTTTAGCCCATGCTGGTTGGGTGTAACCAGCACCCAAAACCGTTGCTGCGGTGAATAAAGAACCAGCCTTAATGAAATGTCTACGCGTAACGTTACTCATTTTGTCTCCTCCTTGAGGATGGGGAAACAGACTTCAATAAATAATGTTTTAAGAGGCGAAGTCTGCGTTTTTATAATTTATGAACGAGACTATATTGCCCGCGAAACATAGGGCTAACAAACGATAAATTTTGCTTTATAAGTAAGCTTAGCTAACCTATGACAATCCTTAATTCATGCGCGTTGCACCGCCTAGGGACATACCCTTAAGCAAGAGATAAACAGGTTGACGTGACCGTATTTTTCTTCTGAGCATTTTTTGCCCACCTCAGCAAGACGGGCTTGATTCCGAGCTTTGTGACAGATGTCATCAGACTATCCCCAAGCTTATACACAGCAGCTGTGCACAACCTACAAATAGACACACAGCTAGCATTTGGAACCAAAGTTTTTTGCTCTAAATCAATAGTTTATGCTTTAGTTATCAAATCCAAAGCGATGTTGAGCCAAGTCAAATGCTGGCCATGAACCTCAGTCTATCCTGTTCTCAAATTACGAGATTTATTGCCTAGACTGCATGTGATCTAACGTTTTATATAGGCACTATTAAGGTGTCTCACCTTGGGGGGTAAAGATGAAAAAAACCAAAAATTTGCGCTCGGCCAGTAAGACCATGGGAATTTTTCCATCGGTGGACAGCGCTGAACAAGCAGTCAAAGAGCTATCTCATATTTTGTCTGACGACTCTACTCGAGTCATCGTGGTTGAACCCAACGACCCCGCCCTGGAAGCAAAACTAAAAAATGAATACACCTATATGGGGCAAGCGGCTATTTCCGCGCACATCTGGTCTGCGGTCATAGGGGTGCTGGTAGGCGTTGTGTTTTGGGCAATGCTGTATTACTCCAAGGTCCCAATATTCGTGCATGAAGCACCTACCGCGCTGCTCGGGTCCATCTGTGTTTTCTTGCTGATTGGCGTACTCATAGGCTGTTTAGTCGCCTACATGCCAAGCGGCAACAATATTATTCGCCCTACCAAAGAAGCAACAGCAAACGGTAAATGGGTGGTTATGGCCTACCCCATTTCAAGCCGTGAAAAGAAAGCAGCTGTGGCCTATTTTGGCCAACAGAATCACGCTAGAGCATAATTACCATAAGCGAGTTTCTCCCCCTGCACGCCCTGACATTCTTGTAATGCTCAGGGTGTTTTTTTAGCGACTGCGTTATCCACTGGATGTGTGCATAAGTGTGGGGACAGCCTAAGCATACCTTGCCCAACGCGAACAAATACGCGCCTGTATCAACACTGAGCAAAAACTGCTCAGTGCCACATTACTCACAATCATTAACATCTCTGTCGTGTTATATATGCAGCAAAAACATGGTTTATTCCCCCTGTATATAACGCGCCACCGTATACTTCTAATTTTCCCTGCTAATTGAGAATACTTATGTTGAAAATCGTTTCCCAAGCTGTGACTGCTGGTGCTCTGAGCTTGGCCATGTTGAGTCCTGCTGCTGCACAAGATGCACAAACCATGGTTGGTTTGGCTGAGTTGGGTGGTGTAATGCACGCTGCTGCTGAGACTTGCGGCACCTACTCCAGCTCTGAATTGGCTGAAATGAAATCCCAACAAATGGCTGCTCTGAAAGAAATGGGCGTATCCGAAGCTGATTTCAACACAGCATTTGACTCTGGCTTCAGCCAAGGCAAAGAGCAGATCAGCGGTGCTACTGCTGAACAGAAAAAAGAAATGTGCGACGAATTGGCGAAAATGAAGTAATTCGTTGAATGATCAGGAAGCAGCACGTTGTGCCGCTTCCTGAACTTGCCATAGCTCGTGCCAATCACGCGCATACTGAACACGCATTTCATCTGCACTGATTTTCTTGAACCCTAAGGCTCGCCAAAACTGGTTTGCTGGTTCTTTATGTACATCCGTCTCTAGATGTACTGCCTGCACAGCTTTCTCGCCTGTCCAGCGCAAAATTTGCCCCCACAACAAACGCCCATACCCTTGTCGTTGCGACAATGGCCGTATGTAGAACTCGGCCACTTTCGCCACATCAGGGTTCTGCGTATCTATCCACACGTTGGCTAACCCTACAGGCACCTTATCATCACACAGCAATAAAAATGCTCTAGGGCCTTCTGCATAACGCTGAATGAGCAAATCAGCATCGCACTGCTCACCTGCCCAGTTTTGATCCAGATACTCTTGGTATAGCGCAATAAAATTCGCCCAATGAGAGGTATTTGGCACAACCAAAATACTGTTCAGCATAGGTTTTCCTTGATGGTGGACGTTTTATATAGAGTGTTCTATAGAGGTGACCGCGGTATGTATAACGTAATTTACTCCCAACGATACTCCAAAATCTCGTCGCCTGCGTCATCAAATTCACCCGTAGAACGCCAACCTAAGTATCGATAAAAACCATAAGACCTAACCTGCGCATCGGCTGCACAGCTAAGGAAAAGCCTCTCTACGCCTGCGGCTTTCATGTCTTGCATCACCAAATCCAGCAGTTGCTTACCGATGCCTTGATTTTCATACTCAGGTAACAAGGCCAGCACTAACACTTCACCTTGCGCCACTTCGCCAAAGCAGTAACCCACCATGTGCTGATCGTCCACACACACATAGCCAAAACACTCACCATTCTCTATGCCTTCGGCCCATGTTTGAGCCGTAATACCCAACTCGGCCAAATCGTCACGCGAGAATGCATTCTCACGTGTTAAACCACGAATCTCTATACATTGCTCTGCATCAGAAGCAACAGCTGCTCTATAATTAATCATTAAAAACCCGTGAATAAATTTTAATCTACCATGCCAAAAAATATACAAGCAGCCTGCGGCGCTGTCATTATCGACAATAATAAAATTTTACTATTAAAAAGAAAGAAAAACCCAGAATCCAGCCACTGGGGAATCCCTGGCGGGAAAATAGATTGGATGGAAAAAATTGAAGATGCTGTAGTACGCGAAACCCTAGAAGAAACCGGCTTGCATCTCACATCACTCTACTTACTGGTAAACATTAACCACTTTGATCTTGAGCACGATGAACATTGGTTAGCAGGCGTATATTTGGCGACGTCCTTCCATGGTGAGGCACAATTACAAGAGCCTGAAAAACATGCTGAACTAGGCTGGTTTCCTCTGGATAATCTACCGTCCCCATTAACACAGGCCACCCAACAAGCAGTTGCTGCTTACACCTACTACAACGAAACTCCTCCAACCAAATTGGCGTAGCACTACAGGGGCTTTATTGCCCCAGTTTGATACTTATTCTGCCGCTTGTGTCTCTACGCTCACTACAGATTCTTGATGTTGCTGCGATCTAAAAATTCGGTCATAAACCAGATTAAAGAAAAAGGCGAAGAACAAATAAAACGCCACAATCCATAAATCCATAATCAATGCTTTGACTAGCGTTATATTCAAATACCAAGAAATAAATGGTATTAATAGGAACAATAAACCGAACTCAAATAATATAGCGTGAAGAACTCGATCTTTTACAGTTTTATCTAATTTACCGCGCAGTCGGTAAATGACTTTATCGTAAAGGATGTTATAAACAAAGTTCCAAAGTGTGGCCACAATGGATGATACTATTCCCACCACTCCCATAGCGGCGATAGAGTACCCTAGGAAATAGGTAAAAATGGGAATAAATAGCATCAATGCTATGACCTCAAACATCAAGGCATGCCTGATACGATCGGCTAAACTTCTGGCTTGCATCATCAATCCACGTTATACAGCGAAGCGTATGTTATACACGCAGCTTTTCTCTCTACCAAGTTGATAACCATCGCTTTAATAGATATATGAACCTTTCCATTGATCAACTACAGGCGCTGGTATGGGCTGTGCAAGCAGGCTCGTTTTCACAAGCAGCTAAGCAAGCAGGACGTTCACAATCGGTGATCAGTACACACATCGCTAACTTGGAAGCCGATCTAGGTGTACAGGTGTTTGATCGCAGCACCCGTATTCCCACGCTGACTCCGGAAGGTGAAAAGATCTATCAAGAAGCAGAGTTCATTTTGCAACGCCGCCAACACCTAATACAAATGGCGCACAGCTTTGAAAAGCAGCATGAAAGCCGTGTGGTGATGGCTATAGACGAGGTATTCCCTGAATCACTGCTCGCCATTTTATTGCATGAGTTTTCTCTGCACTTTCCACACACTGAGGTGGAAATCTACTTCCCGCTAATGGACGACGTAGAGGACTTAGTTGAGCAAGGTACAGTAGACATAGGCGTGTCATGGCGACAATCCCCCAGCCGAGATAGCCTACGTTTTACACCCATAGGTAGCGTACCGTTGGTACTGGTATGCGGGCGAGAACATCCGTTGCGCGATGTATCGCCTATTACGGTAGATGAGCTGCGCAAGCACAGACAGATTTTGATTTCTGGCCGCAATCACAGTTTGAGCAAAAAAACACTCAAGCTGTCACTGGAGTCTTGGTATGTGGAAAGTCACTGGGTCTCTATGCAAATGGTGATGAATCACATAGGTTGGGCTTTTGTGTCCAAATACGCCTATGACAACTTTTTGCACAAAGACCAGCTCGCCCTACTAAACGTACTAGACACCCAACTGCGGGATATAGACCAAAGCGTGCATATTGACGTGATTACCAGCCAAAGCAAGCACATAGGCCCTGCCTTGCATTGGCTGATACAACGCTTCCAGAACAGCGTATTACCGCAATCTTAACGCACTAACGTTGCCTTAATGGCTGCTTGATTGGCTTCCCAGTATGCGTAAAGCCCTGCTACTTCATTGGTACACAGCGATGGCATACATGCGTGCAAGTGCTCTAACGACCAATTCCACCATGCCATTTCCAGCAATTGCTCAATCACATCGTCGGGAAAACGTTTTTTAATCTGACGCGCTGGATTGCCGCCCACTACGCTGTAGGGCTCAACGTTTTTGGTGACAACTGCACGGCTAGCAATCACCGCTCCATGGCCAATTTCCACACCAGGCATGATTAAGGCTTCGGTACCTATCCACACATCATGCCCCACAATGGTGTCACCTGCTGGTGCGTACGCATTTTCAGAAGCAGCGAAAGCAGGTTCTTCTGGCATAAAGAAAAAGGGGAACGATGAGATCCAATCGTGCCTATGACCTTGATTACCGGCCATCATGAAGGCCACACCGCTACCTATGGAGCAAAAATCACCAATGCGCAGCTTATCTACATCGTCGCGGTCTGGCATGAGGTAGCGGGCGCAATCATCAAAGGAGTGCCCATGATAATAACCAGAGTAGTAGCTGTAACGCCCCACCTCGATATTGGGATTGGTGACTTGCTCCGAGAGCAGTTTGCCTCGGAAAGGACTTTCAAAATAATTCGTCATAATGTGTTTTATTCTATGATCTTTGCCTATCCCTTGTGAGGATACGGCTTTGAGACCTAAGGCTTTAGCATAGACTACAATACTGTTTTTAAGCCCTAGTTGCTTACTGTATTCCTATTTCTTTCTCTGCACACCTATTAGCTATGTTCACAGGTATAGTTCAAGGCAAAGCACGCATTGCCACCCTTAAAGATCACAATGGTCTACGCACTCTAGAACTAGAGTTTCCTGCCGGCTTCTGCGAAGGGCTGGAGATTGGCGCTAGCGTCTCGGTGGATGGCGTCTGTCTGACCGTTACCGAATTACTTTCTGACACCATGGCATCGTTTGATGTCATGCTGCAAAGTCTGAACATCACGACGTTGTCACAATACCAAGAGGGTACCTTGGTCAACGTAGAACGCGCCGCTAAAGACGGTGCTGAAATTGGTGGTCACCCGTTGTCTGGGCATGTGGATTTCGTAGGTACCATCAACCTCATCCAGATTTTCGATGACAACAAACAAGTACGCTTCAGCGTGCCACCAGAGTTCTGTCGCTATATTTTTGCCAAGGGCTATATCGCGATTAACGGTGCCAGCCTGACTGTGTCTGAGGTCAACAAACAAGAAAACTGGTTTGAGGTATGGCTCATTCCAGAAACCCGCCGTGTGACCACGCTAGAAGACAAAGACGTGAACGACACCGTGAATATTGAAATAGAACGCGGCACCCAAGTAGTGGTAGACACCATTCGTGACAGCATTCAAGAAAGCTTGGGCAGCTTGCAGCCTTTATTAGAAAAGCTGCTGCAATCCCAAGGGATCTCGCTGGAAGAACAATTATTCAGCCAGCAGCTACAACGCCTGAACCAATCTACCAAACCCTAAGCACCACATCACCACCTAGGGTTACAAACATCCTGCCATCATGACGAGGCAGGATGTTTTTTTTCAGACTGCCGCACCAGCGCCCACACCATCACCAACGCACCCAACATGATTCCCACGGCAGACCACGATACGGCACTAAACGCCTTATCGAAGGCCTGCAATGCCGCGTGCAGCAAAGGCTGAGCCGATTCCGCTGGCATATTGCCAATCAAATAACGCACCTCATCCAAGCTATCCACAGCGCTAGGCAAATTCATGCTGTTGGCAGTGGCCAGCATATAGGCACTGTAAACAGCCGACATCACACTGCCCATCACAGCCACACCCATGGCACCACCCAGTTCATACGAAATTTCTTCTAATGAACCCACCATACCCACCTGATTAGCCGGTGCTTGTTCTAACACTGCATAAGAAGCAGTAGTCATGGCAGCACTTAGTCCGCACCCCAACAAAATCAAACTGGCGGCTCGCGGCCACGTACCCATTTCATGCAGAACAGCAAAGCAGGTCATACCAATCAATGACAACAACACCGCCAACACCAACAAACGCTGGTACGGCAAATAGCGCATGGCATAACCACTTAATGGCCCAGCTAATAATGCCGAGATAGGCAACGGCAGCAATATCAGGGCAGCATTAAAAGGAGAATGCTCTAGCACCAACTGCAACTGCTGCGTAAAGGCGAACTCCACACCCGACAAGGTAACTGAACTTAAAAAGGCTGTAATCACTCCTGCGCTGAACAGCGGATTTTTAAAAATAGTAAAACTTAATAGCGGATAAGGGCCATGCAGTTGCCTATGAGTGAACCACCCCAGAAACACAAATGCCATGACCACACTGCCCAAAAAGTAAGTCCATGAGGTATTGGGCAAAGCGGCTTCTTTTAATGCACTAACCGCAGCAATTAGGCCCACCATCACCAGCAATGAACTGTAGCCATCCCACTTCTTATGGGTAGATGCAGGTTTCTGCTTAGGAACTACCCAGACACTCACTACCAAGGTGAGCACCACAATGGGCACGTTAATGAGAAATACCGACCCCCACCAGAAATACTCCAACAAGATACCGCCCACCACAGGCCCCATCGCCGCTCCACCTGCTGCAATGGATGACCACACACCAATGGCTAACGAACGCTCTTTTTCATCGGTAAACACATCACGAATAATCGCTAATGTCGCGGGCATCATCATTGCCGCCCCCAACCCTAAGGCGGCACGCGCAATAATTAATACCAAGGAAGAAGGCGAGAACGCAGCCCACAGCGAGGCCAAACCAAAGACCACCAGGCCGCCTATAAACATGCGGCGGTGGCCTATGTGATCCCCTAGCGACCCCATCCCCAAAAGCAGGCCCGCTACAACCAAGGAGTAGGCGTTCACAATCCACAGTTTTTCACTGGTGGTGGTATGTAACGCCGCACTCAAGGAAGGCAAAGCGGTGTACAACACCGTGATATCCACCACAATCAACAATAACGCACTGGCTACAGCCACCAGTGTGAGCCAACGATAGCGGTACGGTATTACCCTGTTTTCTGACAGCATACTTTCCTACTAAAACAACTAGTGATTGATAAATTGCTGATCGGCTAATCGCCTGTCCTCATCATTGACGGATGTCAGCTTGGACAAATGTTTACCCAGCCAATGGCGTAAGTCATCCATGTAGCTATACACCACAGGAATGAACACCAGACTGAGCACGGTAGAGGTTAATAACCCACCAATCACCGCTGCGGCCATTGGTGCCCTAAAACCGGCATCTGCACCGGTACTGAGCAAAATAGGAATCATCCCTGCCACCATCGCAATGGTAGTCATCACAATAGGGCGTGCTCGCTCTTTACCCGACTGCATCAATGCCTGAGCGCGGTCCATGCCGGCTCGGTATTTTTCCGAGGCAAAGTCCACCAACAAAATGGAGTTCTTTGTCACGATACCCATCAACATCAAGATACCGATCACGGCAGACAAATCTAAGGTTGCCCCTTGCAGCAATAACCCTGCGAATGCCCCACCCATGGACAGCGGCAATGCCACCAAAATAGTGAGTGGTTGTAGGAAGTCTTTGAACAACAGCACCAAAACGGCATACACCATCAAAATACCGAAGCCCATCGCTAACGCAAACTTCTCGAACATTTCGGTCAGAAACTCAGCATCGCCATACTTCATCAGCGTTACGCCTGTGGGTAAGTCTTGCATCTCGGGCAAGGCATACACGCTTTCTAACACCGTACCTAAAGACTGCCCGGGTTGTAGGTCGGCCTCTACGGCAATACGACGCATACGATCAAAACGTTCAATTTGCGCAGGCCCCACCCCAAAACTGACATCAGCCACGGTATGCAAAGGCACCGTACCACCATGTTGTGACGGTACGCGTAGCTGACGCAGGGTTTCCAAGTCATTACGATCTTGTTCGCTTAACAGCACACGTATAGGCACCTGCCTATCTGAAGCCGTAAAGCGTGCCGAACTGGCGTCAATCTCACCTACTGTGGCAATACGTAACGCAGCACCTACGCTTTGAGAAGTGACACCGGCTCGCGCAGCCTCATCGGTACGTAACTGTATTTGCAGCTCGGGGCGAGCCAATGGCTCTTTGACCTGCACGTTAGCAATGCCATTTAACTCCTCCATTTGCTTACGCAAACGGTGCGCGGATTGCGAAAGCGCCTGCCCATCAGCACTGACCAAAATCACTGAGACATCACGACTATCGCCACCCGTAAACGAAAACTGCACATCTTCGAATTGGGCTAGTTCACCACGCAAGCGTTGCTCCACCTGCTTCTGCGAGGCATCGCGCTGAGATAACGGCACCAACCGTATCAACATGGAGCCTGACGCCACACCAGAGTTGTCTTCCCCGTCGCTACCGCTACTGGCGAATACTGCCTCTATCTCGGGATGCTGACGCACCTTTTGCGACATGGCGACGATTTTGGCATCAGTTTGCGCCAAGGTAGCACCGGGGGGCAACTTCACCTGTATGTTGATTAGACTCTGATCCCCCTCAGGCATAAAACCTACGGGAATGAGCGGCAACAACATGGCTGATGCCACCAGAAAGATAGCCCCCACCCCCAAGGTGCGACGTCTATGATTCAACGCCCACTCCAAAATAGACAGGTAACGTTTCAATATACCTTTCACAGGAGCTTGGGCGGCATGCAACTTGCTTGCCGGTAAGGGCTGCAATATGTACGCAGCCAACAACGGCGTTGCTAACCTCGCTACCAATAACGATGCCAACACAGCTGCCGATACCGTCACCCCAAACTGCTCAAAATACTGACCAATGTAGCCACCAATAAAACTCACTGGCAAAAACACCGCCACAATGGTTGCAGTAATGGCTACTACAGCAAACCCGATGGCATCCGCTGCATCAATAGCCGCTTGATAGGGACGCTTACCTTGGTAGAGGTGCTGCTCAATGTTTTCTACCTCTACGATAGCGTCATCCACCAAAATACCAATCACTAAGGTCAACGCCAGCAACGTAATACTGTTCAGGGTGTAATCCAACAGCATCATGACCACAAACGTAGGCAAGATAGACAGTGGCAACGCAATCGCTGCCACCACCGTTGCACGCCAACTGCGCAGGAATACGAACACTACCAACACAGTTAGCAGCGCCCCTTCCAACAGCGTTTTCATGGACTCTTTGTAGCTGTCCTCGGTGTATTTCACCAAAGACAAAATAGGCTGAATACGTATATCGCTATGGCTTTGTTGCAGTGACTGAACACCCTTCTCTACCAGCTCAGCCACCACCGTATCGCTAGCGCCTTTGCTACGAAACACCGAAAAACCCACGACTTCACGCTCAGCTAATCGTGCTTTGCTACGACGCTCGGCACTGCCATCGCTGACCACGGCTAACTCGGACAACACTGCCCAACGCCCATCCGACAAAGCTATAGGCAACTGCGCCAACTCGGCTACATCTTTGGTTCCACCCAATATACGTATGGCCAGTTCACGACCACTCAATACGGCTCGCCCACCGGGCTCATCAATATTGCTGCGTACTAATTGCGCGTTAACGTCCTCGGCGGTAATACCTAAGGCCTCTAGCCTATCGGGACGCAACTCTACGCGTATTTCTCGCTTAGCACCGCCTAACCGTTGTACGCGCTGCACGCCAGGTTCGGCTAACAGCACACGGCTAACGCGGTCATCTACAAACCACGACAACTCTTCTGGCGAACGCTCGGTAGAACTGATGGCGTAATACAGAATTGCCCCACCCTCTACGTCCACACGTGTTACCTGCGGCTCTAATATGCTTTGCGGTAACTCTGAACGTATGGTGGTGATGGCATCCCGTACATCGTTTGTGGCTCTGTCTGGGTCTACACCCAAGTTGAACTCAACGGTGGTAAGCGAAGTACCTTCATTTAAGGTAGACGTAATATGACGCACGCCCGCCATACCCGCTACGCTTTCTTCCACCTTACGGGTAATGGCGTTTTCCAACTCGCTAGGTGCTGCACCGGGCTGCGTCACCAGCACCGTCACAATAGGAAACTCCACCCTAGGGTTTGAGTTAATAGGCAGCTTCAGAAACGCTAACCATCCTGCGATGGTCAGCATAAAAAACAGCACTAAAGTGGGGATGGGCCTACGTATAGCCCAAGATGACAACTGCGAATTCATGGCTGAGCGCGCTCCAACTCATGCACTTCTACATGATCGCCATCTTTCACAAACGCGAAGGCAGTGGCCACCACGCTTTCTCCGTTATTCAAGCCTTCCACAATTTCCACCCACTGTGCATCTTGCCAACCTATACGCACGGGCTGGTACGACACCACCCCGCCGCTAACCACTTTCATCACGGCAGCTTCCCCTTGGCTATTCACCGACACGGCACTAGCCGGTACAGCAATCGCCAAAGTATGGCTAGGTAGCGTTAATTCTGCTCTACCAAACATGCCCGCCATTACTACTGACGGTAAGGCGTTCAAGGTGATACGCACCGACCCCATACGTGATGCTTTATCCACTTGTGCTGACACCAGTCGTACAGACCCTGGGGCCGCTTCGGTTTGCCCTGTCCACTGCACAGCGGCAGGCATGCCGTTATGCAACTGCGCTAACAGCCCTTCTCCTACATCGCCTTCCAGCTCAATTACGCTGTTTTTAGCGAGCGTAAATAACGCATCATTCCCCACTTGAGCACCGGCCTGTGCGTGACGCTGCAACACCAGCCCTTCAACCGTGGCAACAATACGCGTTTTATCCAGTTGCTCTTGTTGCTCAGCCAACTCAGCCTGTGCCTTGTTCAGAGCAGCTTGTGCAGCTTGCCATGTCGCTTGTGCTGCTTGTGCTTGTGTGCGTCGCTCATCTAACGTTTGTGCGCTGACTGTGCCTTGGCTTAGCGCGGTGACACGTTTGAGGTTTTTCTGTGCCTCTTGATGCAGTGCCAACTTTTCCTGCAGTTCGGCGGTAGCGCTGGCTACACTTGCTTGCGCTTGCTGTACTTGAGCGCGTTGCACGGTGCTGTCTAACTCGGCCAACAACTGGCCGTGTTGTACACGCTCACCCTGCTCTACCAACACGCTTTCTATACGCAGCCCAGTTAATGCCGTACCGACTTCAACGGTGTCTTTGGCGACCAACGAACCACTCACCCGTGCGCGTGGATGCAACACCACCTCATCGGCTTTGATGGTGCTAATGCGCAACAACGGTTCTTCGGGCACGACGTCTTTGCCAGATAGCAAAAGCCACACTGCCAGCAATACCAACACGCATAAACCGCCTATGCTCCACTTGCTGCGTAAGCCCGTCAGCACGGCGTTAGGTTTTTCTGTAGAACTATTCATAGTGATGCAGCAAACTGTACGTTTTTTTGTTAGACTGATTAGTCGATCTATTATTTAGAAGATGCTCTACGCTGTCAACTTCTGCTTTGCACACCTTATGCATTCACGTCGCCCATTCGCTTTGCGTCACTCTGTTATCGCACTTGGACTCAGCCTTGCGTTGTCTGCGTGCACCAACACACCCACCTTGCCAGATCAACATGTTCCCCTCGCTGCAAACTGGGCACAACAACATGCTTTACTCGCACAAACGCCCGATATTGATCCTACTTCGTGGTGGACAGCTTTTCATGACCCCGTCTTGGATGCCTTAGTCGCCAAAACACAGGCTCAAAACCTGTCACTGGCGCAAGCTGCCTATAGGTTGCATAGCGCCAGAGCCTTAATACAACAAGCGGTAGCAGCGGGTTTGCCTGAAATTACGGCTAAAGCAGAGACTCAGCATCAGCGCAAACTCTCTTCTTCGCATAATGCCTCGCCACTCATGGACCCCACGGTCGATGGTGATCTAGCCCCTGACTCTGAACGCACAACCGGCTATTACCAAGCAGGCTTTGATGCGGCGTGGGAGCTGGATTTATTTGGCCGCGTATCATCCCAACGTGATTCAGCCCGCAGTGCTGCTGGTGCGGCCTATAGCGACTTACGCCATGTACATGTCAGCGTGGTAGCAGAGGTGGTACGCAACTACGTGGAGTTACGAGCACAGCAACAGCGGCTAGCCCTGACGGAACAAAATCTGGCAGATCAAACTACGCTTTTGCAACGCGCCCAAGAACGACACGCAGCAGGCCTAATTGCCGATTACGAGCAAGACCAAATTCATGCTGATCTGATTAGCCTGCAGCAGCAACAGCTACAACTACAGCAAGCGCTACAACAAACACTGCTACGCCTAGCCGTGTTAACAGGCGAATCTAGCGTGGATACAGAATTACGTGTACTTTCCCCCCTGCCCAATCCGCAACAATTGGGCTTCAGCATGCTGCCCATTGAGTTACTGCGTGTACGCCCAGCGATTCAACAAGCAGAATTTAAGGTGGCACAAGCCAGCGCTGAACTAGGGGTAGCGCAAGCTGATCTCTACCCTCGCTTACGCTTATTGGGCAATCTCAGCATCAGCGACAATCTGACGGGTAAACCGTTATTGGGTCGCACAGAAATTGCAGGTGGTTCTTTTTCGCTTAACATTCCGCTACTTGATTGGGGAGCCAGACGAGCGGTGGTCAATGCGCGTGAAGCACAGCTAGCCGAAGCCATTTTGGCGTACCGTGAAGCAGTATTAGAAGGCGTGGAAGAAACCGAAAATGCCTTGTTAGCGATCGCTACACACACCACTACCGTGCAACAAGCCCAACAAAAACTGGCGTTTACTCAACGCGCCTTAGACAGAGCCCAAGAGCTGTATCAACAGGGCATGATTCCACTGCACGAATTATTGGATGCTTCGCTGCAAAAACGTCGCAGCCAAATAGAGGTAGTAAATGCCCAAGCCGAACAAGCCAGCGCTGTTATTGCGCTGCATAAAGCCGTGGGTGGCGCTGAATTGCCTGCTAGTTTGTTAGACATGCAATCCGCGCTGCACCCACGCTCATAACAAGTTAAGGCTGAGATGGTACCGTTTCGAGTAACCACGTCTTCATATCAGTGATTACTGTATCCAGATGCGCTTGGCCTTGTGCGTCATTAAACACATGGTCTAACTGAGGATAGGTTTTATAGTGGACGTTCGTGCGCCCTGCCGCGTTCATCTCACCCATCATCTGTCCAACTGCAATGGGGCTCACCGAGCGGTCTTGTCCACTTTGTATGATTAACACCGGTGAGTTCACTTTCAGCAAAGTGGCTTGTTGATCGTGATCTTTCATGGCTTTCCACCAGCGCACCCCATGACCGTTAAGTGCAGCTTCCTCTGTGGGTGCCCTGTCTATCATCGCAAAAAAACCCTCTATATCGTTCGCGGCATTAGAATTTACTTCCTCTGGCGGAACCCCTGCTGTCATGCTGTACAGCATGTCATCTTTGAACCAACGGCCACCACCATTAAAGGCCACGCTGGCATCTACCACGTCTGATTGAGCAGCTAACATAATCGCTGTCACAGCCCCCTCACTACCACCCACCACAAACACTTGTTTGTAGTCATTTTGTTTTTGCAACGCATCCAATACAGCACTGTAATCTTGAACACGTTGATATATCGTATCGTTAATCAAGTTATCCAGTGGGCAATCGCTTCGGTCAGGATCGGCGCTCCATGCAATAGATGCATCTAGGCTGTGTTTTTCCACGGTTAGTACATCAGCATTAGGCAGCATAGGCACAAAGGCCTCTTGTATGCGTGGATTGTTTTGTACGCTATTACAATCAGAGCCCTGCATAATCACCAACAACTGCTCAGCCGGCTGTGACGCAGCCTGTTTCACATAATAGGTAATCTCTGAACCGTCAGCCCGCAACAACGTGGCAGGAGTTTGCGCCCAAGCCGTAGCCCCTGCAAAAACCAACATGCCACCTAGTGCCCATCGCTGCCAATTGCCTACACCTACACTACTTTGCCTATACACGTTCGTACTCCTATACGTTATTCATGTCTTACCGTTACGCTACGTGTGGAACATAGTACACGCGGTACTTACCCTCTCGTAGCTAAAAAGTGTGTCATCCCACTACACAAACATATGCTGACGTTCACCTCTGAACAGTCCGCTTACTTCAGTATGCTCACAGCAACCCATGCGCCGCAAACATATCCTGATAAATAGCGTGCACCACCTCATGCTTGCTACGGTTATAGTCGAGCGCATTATTGGTACTGCCAGCAGCATTAAACTTAGATGCGGCATAACGTTTTCTGTCTGCTTCGTGATTGCACAACCAATCTCTAAAGAGCAGATGGCGGATATGCTCTGGACATCCCGGTGCGAATATATGTAAGTTCACGCGTGGGGTCTCATGCCGTAGCATGCGATGTTGATACCACGAAGGCTCCCGTACTGTCAGTTGGTACCCCAACTGCGTTAATGCGGGTACATAGCTGTCTTCGTCAGCAGGGTCTGCCACCAACACATCCATATCAATCACTGGCTTGGCGGGCAATTCAGGCACAGCGGTAGACCCTACATGCACAATGCTTAGCGCCTTATCTCCCAAGGCCTGCTGAATACGATCGTGCTCACACTGGTAACGCAACGCCCATGCAGGATCGTAGGCCAACACTTCCATTTTCTCTACCTGCGGCTTGCCAGCTACCCACGGATTCTCGTTGGGATCGCCATCAACAAAAGTAGTGATGGCATGTTTGTCATTCTGTGTCCATGTACGACGAGTAAGGTCATCTACATTCACGCTTTTCCCCAGCATTTGTATAATCAATTAATTAGTTGAATATTTTCATAACGCTTATGACTCTCACTAGCCTACCCCCTATACAACCCTCATTAGGGGCATTGGCCGATATTGCCCGTACCTTGGCCAATGAACACCGTTTGGCTTTGCTCGCGTTATTGCACAACGAGGAATGGTCGGTAGAACAACTGGCTGAACGCAGCGGTTTATCTATTGCCAATACCTCTCAGCACCTGCAAAACCTAAAACGTGCTGGCATGGTGCAAACCAGACGTGATGGTAAGTACATTTACTATCGATCCAGCGCTGGCCCTGTCCAAGCGATTTTGGCCAGTCTGCAGCAATACCTAGCGTTTCAACATGAGCAAATACAAAAATTACTCACCGACAATCAGCATCAACGCGAGCGCTTGGACGGTTTGTCGGTAGAGGAGTTACTAGTACAGATAAAAGCTGACAGCGTGGTACTGCTGGATGTTCGCCCAGACGATGAGTACCGCATCGGCCACATACCCGATGCATTGCATATTCCTGTGCCTGCCTTGCAAGGTCGACTACACGAACTGCCTACCAACAAAACTATCGTCGCGTATTGCCGAGGGCCTTACTGCGTGCTTTCCAACGAGGCCGTGCAGATATTGCACAACAATGGCTTGCTTGCTACTAGACTGCCTGCAGGCTACGACGCGTGGCAAGCTGCAGGGTTAGCAACCGCTCAAGCCCCTACGCGCTAAACGACGAGTACCGCTTAAGGCCGCAAGGCTTTGCGTATCATTTTTTCCAGAATATCCAGTTGTGCTTCCCATTTGAAGCCCGGCTGCATGATGCTGCGCCCCAATACGCCATCGCCTAACATCAACAACCATGTAGCGGTGGCTTCTGGTTCTAGCTCTAAATCAATTTCCCCGTTTTTCATGCCCTGTTCAATTAACTGCACCAACTTCTGTTTATTGAAGTCTTCGTTTTCCAAAAAGATGGACATTACCTCAGGGTTTCGGGCAGCTTCGGCACCTACTTCCAAACTTAAGCGGGCGGAGATAGGGTCGTGGTTCATCACATCAATGATGGTGCGGATGATTTGCACGATGGAATCCACCACCGTTTTCTCAGAGGAACATCGCTCAAAAATCTCAGTGAGCAGTTCGCGGTCTTCTTTGGCGATTTCTTGAATAATTTCGTCTTTGGTGGCGAAGTAATGAAACACGTTACCAGGGCTCATCCCCACCTCTTTACAGATCTCGGCAGTAGACGTGGCATGGAACCCCTTCTGGGAAAAACACACCATTGCGGCCTCAACGATTTCCTTACGTTTGGCACGCTGTTTATCGGTTAACGGTTTGCTGCTCATACTTCACTCACCTCCTTTGTTTAAAAAAAATAGACTAACTAGTCTACTGATTAAATCACTTTTTTAGAATTGAGCAAAGCGACTTTACATTCCACAAGGTAGTTCACACTATTTATATGCTCTAGTGCGGCGCAAGCTGCCAACCTAGCACTACCAAAGGTAGTTCAAAAAAGGCTCCACACACGTGCACGTTACGCAGGACGCGTTAACAATGTGTATAGGCCACACATACATTCAACGGGGCAGGCGGCGCATCAACTCGACCACCACCCATTCCCCCTCTAGAGGCGCTACCAGCACAGTTGCTTTAATAAGGACGGAGCAGCCACCACATCAGCGACTTATCGCCTTACTCATTTTTCATATAAATCAATAAAATAAATAAATCACCTTAATAATAAAAACCATGTTAAGGTAATTTAAAAATCATGAATAATAAAAATTAAAATATACCAAAGGATATTCATCCTATACCAAATACAAAGCCTAATCGCTACATTATAAAAAATAAGCGATCTATACTTATGAAGTCGATACAGACCAGACCTCGTTAGGTAAGGCTCCTGTACGGAGAAACGCTACTGCCCAGAAACGTCCAAAGACGCCAATGGGTTTGAACAGAAACCATCGACTTAAGGTGGTTTATAACGTAGCTAGGGTTCACTCTCTTATGCCGTGCAGTGCTAAAGCTCAATGATTTGGGGTGTGTTGGTGGAAGGCTATAGCCCTCTGCCAATCTGGTGCATGAACAACGGTGCTTCGCCTATCTGGGCCACACCTTGCGAACGCACGCCCCATTCTGGAGAGGCGTGTTTTCATTGCCTGTTAGTTTCCCAACTAATAGACACCGTTACGGTGTCATCCTCTGGATGAGCCGCTAAACCATGCACAGCAAGGTGTTTTACATGTTAAAGCTCTATCAAGCCACTACAGCACATGGTGCTGATCAGGCCGTTGGCCGTGTCAGCTGGGATCACCACGTCAACCCAGGGCAAGACGTGGTGCGTGCACTAGCCAGCACTTTTTCTCTGGATTCCAAGACCCTGCAAAAGCAGTTGGGTTCGTCGTGCCGCCCCTTGGCTATGGATTACCACGGCACCATGATGATTACGCTGGCGGTGACGAAGAAAAACGCCCCCACAGCTAAGCGTTTGTTCGATATGGAATACCTAACTATTTTGATGCGCGATCAGCACATCGTGACCTTAGGCGATGATTCCAATCAGTCCATTCACACTTTGCTAAATAGCTTCAATCAAGGTGCTCATCACAGTAGTGTACATACGCTGCTATTTCATATCTTGAAAGTCTGTGCAGGAAAATTTGTAGAAGCGCTTTCTGAAATCAATCATAAAGTAGAAGAGATTGAAAACGGTTTAAAAACCGCTATTCAGAATAAACAAATATTTCAGCTTTTGGAAAATAATAAAAATCTGAATTTATTATCTAGTACGCTGAAATCTAATTTGAATATTTTGAAGAAGATACAGCTACGACAGAAATTCTACTCAGACGAATCCAGTCATGCTTTATTGGCCGATGCCATTATTGAAACCGAGCAAGCCCAAAGCATGGCCGAGATTCATAACATCAACCTGAGCAACTTGATGGACGCGTATTCAGCAGCCGTCGAGAACAACCTGAGCTTGGTCGTTCAGTATTTGTCTGTGTATGTCATTGTGGCAGCAGTTCCCATGGGAATTGCTGGCATATATGGCATGAACACCCCCTTACCTTTCCAGGATGAACCGTATGCCTTGGCGGCACTAGCCGGTATTGCCCTGCTCATCGCCACTTTGTTGGTTGTCACCCTCAAAGTCCGTCGGATCCTCTAAGTTTCTGGAGAAACCCATGCTGCACATTTACAAAAGCGACGCCCAAGGCACACTGCTGAACGTTAAAGAAATCACCCACAACAGTCTGGTGTATCTGGAAAATCCTACCGCAGAGGAAATTCAAAGCACCGCTAAAACACTGAATATTCCACTGGATTTCTTTGAGGATTCTCTGGATAAAAACGAGCTGCCACGCATTGAGAAATCAGGCCAAGCCTCACTGATCGTTGTGAATGCTCCTGTACGTGTGTCGGAAGAAAGCGCTAAAGCTGGCGTGCCCTACAAAACCGCACCCATCGGTTTGATTCACACTCAAGACAATCTGGTGATTGTGGCGCGTGAAAAGCTGCCCTTTATTGGTGATCTGATCAAAGGCAAATACGGTGATTTCCAATCGTTCATGAAAACCCGTATCAGCTTGCTACTGTTCAAAGCGGTATCTCAAGCCTTTGATAGCAGCTTGCACCAAATCAACCACCAAGTAAGCGGCCTACAAAAGAAAATCAAATCCTCGTACCACAACAACGAGCTATTTGGCCTGATCAACCTGAACAAAAGCTTGGTGTATTTTTCCACCTCGCTAAGCGCGATGTCTATTTTGTACAAGCGCTTGATGGAAGGTGTGGACATCAAAATCCACGACGAAGAAAAAACACGCTTAAACGACATTCTGATCGACATTCAGCAATCGGCTGAAATCACCGAAATGCGTCGTGAAAGCCTAAGCAACTTGATGGATGCCTATGCCGCCATCATTCACAACAACTTGAACTCTGTGCTGAAAATGCTTACCACGCTCACCATCGTGATGATCATTCCTACCATGATAGGCAGCATTTTCTCGATGAACGTGGCACTGCCTTACGAAGAAGAGTGGATTTCCACCGTCGTAATCAGCATTGCCATGGTTGCCATCAGCGCATTCCTTGTGGTGCTGTTCTACAAGAAAAAATACCTGCGCCTGTAAGTCTGGCTTGCCCTTGGAACCCTTTTTGCACGAGAAAACATCATGAAAACTATCTACTGCAGCCGCAACAACGAGCTAACCAAAGTTGAAAAAATCCGCCAGAACAGCTGGGTGCAACTGATTAACCCTACGCTGGATGAAATCCACGACGTGGCCACTACTCTGAACTTGCCCATTGAGTTCTTGAACGACGCACTAGATTCTGACGAGCGTCCACGCATTGAGCACCGTGGCCCAGCTACCTTACTGATGCTGCACATTCCATATAGCGACCCTGCCGTCAAAAACCTGTACGACGATGTGAAGTACAAAACTATCCCCTTCGGCATTATTCTTACCGGTGGCAACATGGTTACCGTGTGCAAAGAAAGCGGCTTTATCAACAAAGACTTCTTTGTGCAGCAAGGTCTGGTTTTGGATGAGCACAACCAAAGCTACAACCTGTTCTCTATTCTGAACCAAGTCGCCCATGTCTTTGCCGATGCCAGCAGAACACTGGATGAATCCATTAGTAAAGCCGAAGACGAGCTGTCAAAGTCGTACCGCAACCAAGAGCTGTACACCTTGCTGTACTTGAACGAAAGCTTGATCTACCTGACCACTGCGTTGAAAAACATGATGCACGTCATGAACCGTATGCAGAAAGACAGCCCACTGCCTATGGATTCCCGTGCCCGCCTATTGTTTGACGAAGCATTGGTGGAAGTGGAGCAAGTGTATTCCATCACTAAAATCAGCCAGATCAACCTGAATAACGTGATGGATGCTTACGGTAATATCATTCAGAACAACGTGAGCCACATTGTGAAACTGCTGACTGCCGTGACCATTGTGCTGTCCATTCCTACCTTGATTGCCAGCATCTACGGTATGAACGTACCGCTGCCTTATCAGGAAGAGCCAGGCGCCTTTACTGCCATCATCATCAGCATGGTAGTAATTAGCGGGATTGTGGCGTTCTTCTTCCAGAAGAAACGCTACTTCTAAGCAGGCCACAAAAAAGCCCAGTTTTTACACTGGGCTTTTTTTATGGCTGCTGAACATCCACCTATCCCAGCAGCAATACAATCACCATCCCCCACAGCGTCAAAAACGTATTACTGATCGCATATGGCACGGTGTAGCCCAACATAGGCACGTTGCTCTTTGCCGCTTCAGCCACCATCGCTACCGACGCAGTACTGGTACGCGCACCACCACAACAACCTAAGTTAATAGCAGGGTCAAAACGGAAGATGTATTTACCGATGAGCGGCGCCAACAACATAGGCAGGCTGGTCGCAAATAGCCCCCAGAAGAATAGCTCTATCCCTACCTCTTTCACCCCTTGGATAAATGTTGGACCGGCGGTGATGCCCACCACTGCAATAAACACGTTTAAACCCACGGAGTTCATGAACCACAAGGTGGCGCTAGGTACGCTGCCCAGTTTGGGTTTGAAGCTGCGCAACCACCCAAAGACCAGACCGGCAATCAATGCACCGCCCGAAGTGGACAAGGTAATGGGGATACCGCCCACTGGCACCACAATCGCGCCTATTAAGCCCCCGATCACAATACCCGAGCCCACAAACACCATGTCGGTCACGCTGGTAGGTCTATCGGCAAAACCGAACTCTTCAATCACCGACTCCACGTGTTTGCGACTACCGCTCACGCTTACAATATCGCCTCGGTGTAATTTGGTTTGCGCCTGCACAGGGATGTCTACGCCCATAGAGCCTCGGCGTATACGAGTGACATAGACTCCGCGTGCGCACGGGCTTTTAGATAGCTCTAGTAAGGTTTTACCGTTGGCATTTTTGCTGGTGACCACCACATCAATGGATTCAATAGGAATCTGCAGCAGTTCTTGGTCAGCCACTTCTTCGGCACGGTTAGACCAATCTACCAGAGCTTCGTGTCTGCCCGATACGGCAACCACATCGCCCACCTGCAAGACCGTATTTGCATCAAACTCAATGATCTTACCGTTGCGACGCAAATTTTCTAGGAACAAACGCTCCCCGCCCGTCATGCCTGCTTCGGCTTGGGCCACTGTTTTACCCGCAATAAAATCAGGTTTGGTCAATTTGAAGGAACGCACAATGTACTGGTACCACGCAGACTGCATACCGCCATCAGGTTCGCCTTCGGACATTTCTTTTTCGTAGCGAGCGCATTCTTCTTGCAGATTAATACGCAAGATTTTGGGCCCCAGATACGCAATGATCCAACCTGTACCCACCGTACCAAACAAGTAGGTCACCGCATACGCTACAGGAATGGCATCCAGCTGTGCTTGGATTTGGTCTGCACTCATGTCTAACCTATTGATAGCATCAGTGGCCAACCCAATAGAGGCAGAAATAGTTTGTGTACCTGCCAATAAACCGGCAGCCAAACCAGGGCCATAACCGGATAACACCGCCGCCAGATAGACCGAGAACAAGCAAAGGCATGACACGATGACCGCAAACACGGCTTGCGGCAAACCATCGTTCGCCACCCCACGCACAAACTGCGGCCCTACGCCAAACCCTACCGCAAACAAGAACATGATGAAGAACACCGACTTGATGTGCGGTGAAATATCGATGCCTATTTGCCCAATGATTACGCCCGCCAACAATGTGCCCGTGACGGAGCCCAAGCTAAAACTGCCAAATTTCTTGCCACCTATCCAGTAGCCCACCGCCAGCGCTAAAAAGATCGCCAACTCGGGATAACTACGCAAGGTTTGCTCTATCCAATGCCAAATCGCCATATTTCCTCCTACTACGCCAATAACGGCCAGAACTCGACAAGTTATGGCCGTTATGACGATTAGCTCATAGTTGTATTAACGAAGTTTGAGTAACTGCAGCCCACGGCTGGCTTCATACCCGTGCACCTCTTTCACATCCAGCTTACGCATGAACTCGATGGTGTCGCGGCTAATCACCTGACCAGGAACCAAGATAGGGAAGCCTGGAGGATATGGAATCACCATTTTGGCAGATACCATCGGAGGCCCTTCTTTCAGGCGTCTATCGCACTCTTCGCTATTCAAGGCTACATACTCGCAATTTTCTTCTTTCCAACTCATGAAGAAAGCCTCTCGTATATTTCCTTCTACCGCTACCGCGCCATTACTATCATGGCGGAATTTTTCATGGAAATAGCTGAAGTTAGGCAGATCAGGTACGTCGTGCATCAAACTGGTCACACGCTCTTCAAAACGCAGTCGTCCTTGTTCACCCGTTTTGGTCAGCTTCTGCTCTACGTCGCTAGAAATTTCCAGCAAGACACGAATCAAGTGCGCCACATCACTACGAGTGTTATTAATGTTGGACTGTAGCAAGACCGAGTTACGCGACGTTTTGTTCAACTGTATGTCAAAACGATCCGCCAGCAATTGTTTAAATTGCGTACCATCAAAACCCGCTGTACCGCACACCAGCGTAATACGGGTTGGGTCTAAGAAAAACTCATCATCGCGAATACTGCATACAGCGTCATCCCAGTTTGTACCCGGCACCAAGAAGTCTTGGAAACCACTTTGACGGTACTCGGCGGGGATCATCTTGTCTGCACCCAGCACTTGGAAATAGCGCGAAATCAGTGGATGTTTGTTGATCTGGCTGCGAATATCAAAGGCAATCTGAATCGCATTGTTTACCAAACCATAGCCTTCCAACTCCATCTGTCTACGCGCCACGTCTAGCGACGCGATCAACTGTTGGTTAGGGCTGGTGGTGGCATGGGTAAAGATGGCTTCGTGCAATTGCGGTTCAATGCTGTAGAAATCCACGTCTTTGACCAACACCATCGAACCTTGGCGTATGGCCGACATGGATTTATGGGTAGAGTTAGTCTGATACACACGCAGGCGTACTTGGCGAGGGTCTGGCAACAAGTAGGTATTCAGTAATTGCTCATCGCTAGGGTTGTCGCCCAGCTCTTGCTGCTGACGTTCATATTCTTTAATAGACTCTGGGTTAGCCATCCACTTTTCAATGTAGGCTGCCGCACCCATAGCAGTGCGCGGACGCAAGAATGGCGACCAATGCGCAAAACCGAACCATGCTTCATCCCACAAGAATACGAGGTCAGGTTTAATGGCCAAGCACTCTAACATCACACGGCGGGTGTTGTAGACGTGACCATCAAAAGTGCAGTTGGTTAAATCCACAGCACGCACTTGATCCAACTTGCCTTCTTTTTTCAGGTTCAACAAGGCGCGTTTAATGTTTTTCAGCGGCACCGCGCCATACATAGAGTACTCCTTCATAGGGAAGGCTTCCACGTAATAGGGCTGCAAGCCACCCAATACCATGCCGTAGTGGTGAGACTTATGGCAGTTGCGGTCCACGATGATGATGTCACCCGGTTGCGCAATAGCCATCAACACCATTTTGTTTGATGTGCTAGTACCGTTGGTTACAAAAAAGCAGTGCTCCGCACCAAAGGCTTTAGCAGCACGTTCTTGGGCTTTTTTAATGTTGCCAGTGGGTTCCAACAAGCTGTCTAAGCCACCGGTGGTCGCTGATGACTCAGCCAAGAACAGGTTTAGGCCATAGAACTCGCCCATGTCGCGAATCCAGTCAGATTTAAATACCGACTTACCGCGAGCAATAGGTAGCGCATGGAAGGTACTAATGGGCTTGCTGGCGTAACGTTTTAGGTTGTCAAAGAATGGCGTCTGGTAACGAGCACGTACACCTTCCAAAATAGATAAGTGCAACTCCATAGGCTCTTCTACCGCGTACAGTACGCGACGCACGCTCTTAGCACGTTCATCGCTAGCGATCTCTTCTGGGCGCAAATCCGACAGCAAATAAATATCCAGTTCAGGACGGTAATCGGCCAACGTGACCGCCAATTGCAGCGCCAAATGGCTTTCATCCACATGCACATCCAACTCTTGGATAGCTTGGTCTAACAGCGGTACTGACTGCTTGCTTTTGAAATCTATGCCTTCAAAGATCGCTACTGCGCAAATATTGCTGTTTACTGAAATAGCGCAAAAGGCGTCTTGGAAGTTATCCACCACCACTGGCTCGTACACAAAGTCATCTTCTTTGCGACGCTGCGCGCGTAATAGCTGTACGTTGCGTTCTACACGCGGACTGTTTCCGGGGGCTACCACCAGCACTTCAAAGTATGGTCTACCACCGCCTAAACCTTCCCCTTCGTGACGAATGTCGCCGTAGTGGTCTACATCGTTATTGGCTTCCCATTCGCGAGAGTCGTCTTTGTAATAGCGTGCCAAAATGGCAAAAGAAACGCGGCTGGCTAGTTCTACAAACGCTGTGCGTCTGTCTTCTTGCAAATGAGCGGCCAACGTAGCCATCAAATGACGACCAGGGTACGCATGGAGGATCTCCAGATCACGCAGGTGTTGGAATTTTTCTTGTACTACCTGACTGTCACCATCTTGGCGGGCCCACTTCTGGGCAGCGACCAATAAATCACGCCAGAGGTCCGATCGTACGGCCCCCAGTGAAAAAATTTGATCGAGGGAAGACGTACCTACTGGCGCTTGCGAGCTCATATCTATGACTCCTATACAGACCATCAGGCCTCGTGCGAGGCAAACTCGAAAAAAGGGTGTGTAAACCATACCGTACATTTATGCTGCCAAATGTTTCTATTCAGCACATAACACTACAAAACACACACCACTTTAAATTTCAAGTATCACTGGCCATATAGGCAGCCATGACAGCCCACTTACATCAGCAGCCTATCGCGCAACTTCGCTACTTCTGAATCTTTAATATTCAGAGCTTTGCTCACATAATTCAATACCGAACCATATTGAGCATCTAACTCGTTAAAACTTTGCTCTAAGTACTGAGCGCTCACCCCCCACAAAATACGCATGACAGCTTCGCTCATGCCATATTCTGCGGCAAAGGAACGGTGATAGTACTGCTCGGTCAGCATGTAGTCGGACAAGATATCGTCACGGTGCACGCCCAACATGCTCAACAGCAATGCTGATGCAAAGCCTGTACGATCCTTACCTGCCGTGCAATGCACCACTAGTGGTTCAGACGCCGCACATACGGTGCTGATGCACTGTGAAAAGTGAGCTTGGTTGTTCTCGTGAAAGTCATGGTACATGCATTGCATATACTGACTGGCTTGCTCAGGGGTGACATGACCGTGCTGCCGCACCATGCCATCTACCAATCTCGCTACTTCAGGTTCAATACCACACACAGTATGCTGCAAGAATGGGTAGCTATAAGGTTTCTTCTGGCGCTCAAACTGGCCACGCAAGTCTATGCTTTGGTTAACCTGTAGATGTTGCAGTTGCTGCTGATCTGCTGTGGTGAGATCAGCAAGGTGTGCTGATCGGTACAGGGTTTGCCAACGTACTCGCCCACCATCTACGCCTTGATAACCGCCCAAATCACGAAAATTCGTTACGCCTTCAAAAGCAACTGCGCGTTGCCCTTGTACATTTTGCTCTGTATCCATTCAACCTTCCTTAACTACACCACGTTGGCAGGCTTACTACGATCCTTATTTCAGCCTATGGTCTGAATCTTGGTTTTGCCGTTTTTGACGGCTTTCCTCTATTACCTGCTTAAAACCTTTAAGTACCAGGTAAACCACGGCTATGGCACCAAAAATAAATAATGCGATTCGCATGGTCCTTACCTCTATTTGTGCTGATTTGTGGTCATTATAAAGGGTATAGCATGCAAATCCCGACAAGCAAGAATGGAACAATGCAAAATTTGGCAACACGTACTGGTCGTAGCAATGACCTAGCATCACGCAACACCTTCGTGTCATAACTTGCTGTATGGCAGACACGTAGACCTATTGATGGTCAGTTGCGTAAAGTTCTGAATGCAGAAATGAAAAAAGCCCTTGATTAACAAGGGCTTCATTCAAATTTCGCTGGCGGGAATGGAGGGATTCGAACCCTCGATGCGGGTATAAGCCGCATGCTCCCTTAGCAGGGGAGTACCTTCAACCTCTCGGCCACATTCCCAGCAAAAAAGCTATTCTAGCACGAGTAAAACTAATTTTGCTAGCCCTAGAATGATTTTTTCCTAGGTACGCGATCCAAGACCGCGTACCACCGGATTATTGTGCTTTTTCTTGATCCAGTTCGAAGGCTTTGTGCAGGGCACGTACAGCCAATTCCATGTATTTTTCGTCGATCACAACAGACGTTTTGATTTCGCTGGTGCTGATCATCTGAATGTTGATGCCCTCTTCGGACAACGCACGGAACATGGCACTCGCCACACCGGCATGGCTACGCATGCCAATACCTACGATGGATACTTTAGCGACTTTGCTGTCGAATACGATTTCGCCTGCACCCACTGCTGGACCTATTTGAGTTTCCAGCAACTCGTTGGTGCGATCTGCATCAATACGATTTACGGTGAAGGAGAAGTCAGTAGTACCTTGTGCAGACAAGTTCTGCAGAATCATGTCTACATCAATGTTCGCAGCAGCGATAGGGCCCAAGATGGAGTAGGCCACGCCCGGGGTGTCGGGTACGGCACGCAACGTAAATTTAGCTTCATCGCGGCTAAAAGCGATACCCGAAACAACGGCAGCTTCCATTTTTTGATCTTCCTCGAATGTAATCAGTGTGCCCGAGTTTTTCTCTTCCTCGAGCGAAATTTCTGGGTCGGTAAGCGAAGACAACACGCGTACCGGCACCCGGTATTTACCTGCGAACTCTACCGAGCGGATTTGCAGTACTTTGGAGCCAAGCGAAGCCAGCTCAAACATTTCCTCAAAGGACACTACGCTCATGCGACGCGCTTCAGGCACCACGCGAGGGTCCGTTGTATAGACACCATCCACATCGGTAAAGATCAAACACTCTTCTGCGCTCATGGCAGCAGCAATCGCTACGGCTGACGTATCGGAACCACCGCGACCCAAGGTCGTAATGTTGCCGTTGTCATCAATACCTTGGAAACCCGTCACAATCACGACGCGCCCTGCATCCAGATCGCTCTGTACGCGTTCGCTATCAATAGATTTAATGCGGGCCTTGGTATAGGCGGAGTCTGTATGTACAGCTACCTGCCAACCAGCGTAACTACGTGCAGGCACACCCATTGCGATCAGCGCCATCGCCAGCAAAGAACTGCTGGCCTGTTCGCCGGTTGCCGCAAGCATGTCCTGTTCGCGTGCATCGGGACGTGGGCTAATTTCTTTAGCCAAGCCCAGCAAGCGGTTGGTTTCACCAGACATAGCAGAAGGTACAACTACGACTTGGTGACCGGCCGCATGCCATTTAGCCACGCGTTTTGCGACATTTCTGATGCGCTCCACCGAGCCCATAGAAGTGCCACCATATTTTTGTACGATCAAGGACATCTTATTACTCGAAAATCAATAGGAATGGTGTCTGTGTACCCAAAAAAGGGCCATTCTATTCTAACGATATTTTTTGCCCACCAATGGGGCATTTATCAGACTTTTCATGCATATTGTTGCAAAATCACACGCCCTTGGCGACAAATCACGTAAAACGCACCATGTTTTACCTGCATCTGCCTATCAAAGCCCAACGCATGCAAGATGCGCATCTGACGCATCATGTCGTCGAGTCGCGCCTCGGTAGGCATTTTCAAGCCAGCCAAGGCCAACCAATAGCGTATTACCTGCGCCTGACGCGCAGGGCTTAGCTCACGCCACGATTTCAAATCAAAACTGTGATCCCTTTTGCGGTAATCCAATTTTTGCAAATCTTCTGCGGCTACTTCTTCCAGTAACTGTGCTGTATCACGGCTTAACTTCGCGTGACGTGTCAGTATTTTCTGCCACCCCTGCCAGCGTTCATTCAAATGGGGCTTTAACCGCTCACGCACCGCACCACGGGTGTAGTCGTCATTCAGGTTGGTGCCATCTTGTACGGCGGTCCAACCCAACCGCTGGCTCATCAGCTCGCCCACAGCCATAATACGGCTACGGGGTATATCTAACCACGGACGCAACACCATAAAGCCATCACGCGGGCTTATAGAAGCCATAGCGCCCAATCCGGTAGGCCCTGAACCGCGCAACAAACGCAGTAAGACGGTTTCAGCCTGATCATCTTGGTGATGCGCCACAAACACATGTTGTATGCCAGTGCGTAGGCATAGCGTTTGGAAAGCCTGATAACGGGCATCGCGCGCAGCCGCTTCTATTCCGTTACCGGACAGCAGGTCTACGTTCACCCTTTCTATGTGGATACTAGCCCCGATCAGGCTAGCGAGCTTTTGCACGTGTAGCGACCACTGATCCGCAACCTCTTGCAAACCATGGTGTACGTGAAAGCAATGTAGAGGCAGTTCTAGGGCATGTGCCCAAACTGCCATGTGCAGCGCCAAGGCCGCCGAGTCCACCCCGCCGCTCAATGCTACCGCAACCTGCTGCGGCGCTGGCTGCGGCAGGTTGGTGTACAGCGTATGGATGGACTGTAATAAGCCTACGTCGCACAGTTCTGCCAGCGGATGGGCCTGAATCTGTGCGAGCGGGAATTTAGGAACGAACTTCCTGGAAACGGCCATAAGACAGCAAACGCTCCAAGCGACGCTCACGCAGTTGCTCAGGGCTCAAGCCAGACAACTGGCGTAAGGATTCTGCCAATGCACGTCCCAATTGACGGGCCATAGTGGCTGGATCGCGGTGTGCGCCGCCCACAGGCTCGTTCACCACTCTATCAATCAACTCCAACTCTTTAAGACGCGGAGCAGTAATTGCCAAGGCTTCTGCCGCTACCGATGCTTTATCAGCACTACGCCACAAAATGGAAGCACAACCTTCGGGGGAAATTACCGCATAAGTAGCATATTGCAGCATCAACACGGTATCGGCAACTGCAATCGCCAATGCACCACCCGAACCACCCTCACCAATAATGGTGGTGATAATAGGCACATTCAGCTCAGCCATAGCGTATAGGTTGTGACCAATGGCCTCAGACTGACCACGCTCTTCCGCACCAATACCTGGGTAAGCACCGGGGGTGTCTACAAAGGTAAAGACAGGAATATTGAATTTTTCGGCCAAACGCATCAAGCGCAAGGCTTTGCGATAACCCTCTGGACGAGGCATACCGAAGTTACGGCGTGCACGTTCTTTGGTATCACGGCCTTTTTGATGACCAATCACCATGCAAGGCAAACCATTGAAACGCGCCAAACCACCGACAATCGCTTGGTCATCAGCGTACATACGGTCGCCATGCAACTCATGGTAGTCGGTGAAAATTTCATTCACGTAGTCCATGGTGTAGGGACGTTGTGGGTGACGGGCCACCAACGCAGTTTGCCAAGGCGTTAATTTTTCGTAAATGCTACGCGCCAAGGTCTGGCTTTTTTGTTGCAGCCTGCTGAGTTCTTCCGAAATATCAACAGCAGAATCCGTTTGAACAAAACGTAACTCTTCGATCTTGTTTTCGAGTTCGGCAATAGGCTGCTCAAACTCCAGAAATGTATTTCGCATTGTTGTGTCTTCGGGTTAATCGCTAATTCATTCGCTTTCGGCAATAGGATCTAGGCTACGCCACAGATACCAAGTTGCCACCGTACACCAGGGAGTCCAGGCTTGAGCCACTTCACGTGCCTCAAAGCGGGAGACTGGCTCACCACTGTAATAATGTTGAGAGATAGCCCGGATTAATCCGGCATCATCCAACGGTAATACATCTGCACGATGCAGGTTAAAAATCAGGAACATCTCTGCCGTCCAGCGGCCTATGCCACGAATGGCACAGAGTTCTCTGATAATGGCCTCATCGTCCATATCTTGCCAACTCTCTGGGTTTACCTTGCGTTCTTCAAAATGTAGTGCAAGATCCAGAATATATTCGGCTTTGCGTTTGGGCATCCCCATCTGTTGCAAGGCTGCGACTTCCAACGCTAACACATCAGCGGGCGTCGCAGGCGTTGCAAACGCATTATTAAATCGTTCCCAAATAGCCTCCGCATTGCGGCGGCTCACTTGTTGACCAATCACCGCCCGCACTAATGTAGCAAAGGCTTCTGAAGGTGGTTTCAGGTGTTCTTCAGCAAACGTGGGGATGATTTTACGCAGAATCCTATCGCGTTTCATCAAATGTGTTTTGGCTTCATCCCAATAATGCGGTTTATGCACTATCTTTGCTCCTAGGCTCGTCGCCACTGAGTGACGCCACCCGCCTTGTCTTCTAGCTCAATACCCGCTTCTTGCAACTGCTTGCGCAAGGCATCTGCCTTGGCGAAATCGCGGTCAGCTTTGGCTTGAGTGCGCTCTGCCACCAGAGCATCAATAGCATCGTCGGTGAGCTGATCTTCGGTAGAACCTTGACGTGCATCACGCACATAACGAGATGCCGAACGTAAGTACTGCGCTGGATCTTTTTGCAACAGACCCAACACACCACCCAATGCTTTCATCAGGCCAGCGCTTTGTTCGCATTTGTCACGGTTAGCGGCGGCAGAAAGCTCAAACAATACAGCCATAGCACCGGCAGTATTGAAATCATCGTTCATTGCCACTGCAAAGCGTTGTGCCGCAGGCAGTGTCCAATCAATTTCTTGCTCAGCCGCTGGCACATTTGCCAAGGTTTGGTACAAGCGGTCTACCGCTTGCTGTGCATCAAATAAGTTATCTGCTGCGTAATTCTGAATACTACGGTAATGGTTGCGCACAATGAAGAAACGCAACATTTCAGCTTCGCGCGGATTTGCCACGTACGTTGCCTGATCTGCGGCATCACCATCCGCTGCAATGGTTTGACGAATATTGCGGAAATTGCCCAACGACTTGGACATTTTCTCGGCATCCACCATCAATGGGCCACAATGCATCCAGTACTTGGCCATCGTGCCACCAAATGCACCTTCGGACTGTGCAATTTCGTTTTCATGGTGTGGGAATTTCAGGTCAGGGCCACCGCCGTGTATATCTAGAGGCATACCCAGCAAGGAGTGGCTCATGGCCGAGCACTCAATGTGCCAGCCCGGACGGCCTAAACCGTAAGGGGATTCCCATTTGGACTCTGCCGGCTCTTCGGCTTTGGCAGATTTCCACAACACAAAATCCAGTGGGTCGCGTTTACCGTCAGCAACAGCAACACGCTCGCCCGCACGCAAATCATCCAAGCTTTTACCGGATAGCTTTCCATAGCCATCAAATTTACGTACAGCAAAGTTCACATCACCATCGCTGCCTTGGTAGGCCAAGCCGTTTTCTTCCAGCTTGCGGATAATGCCCAACATATCGCCTACGTACTCTGTAGCACGAGGTTCAGAGTCAGGAGACTCTACCCCTAACGCTTTTTCATCCGCATGCATGGCCGCAATATAAAAGTCAGTGACTTCACCGATAGTGCGATTTGTTTCTACAGCACGACGGATGATCTTATCTTCGATGTCTGTAATATTGCGTACGTAATTGACCTGATAACCTGACTGACGCAACCAACGTTGAATCACGTCAAAGCTTACCAACATGCGAGCATGACCAAGGTGACAGAAGTCATACACCGTCATCCCACACACATACATGCGCACAACGCCAGCCTGACTAGGCTTGAATTCCTCTTTGCTACGCGACAATGTATTATAAATGTGCAACATGTACAGTAATCACTTAAAAATCAATACGATAGAATAAAAAAACACGCCAACGCAAGCGTGAATCACCACCAAACCAACAGACACGCTAAAATGACGGATCGTAAAGTATACCAATAAAGGCATCTGACTTCGTGAACCAGACTCTTAATCGCCTGCAAGCGTGTGTATTCGCCTCGCTTTTCATTATAGGGGGTATTTCCAGCATTGCTCATGCTCAAACCCCGCACACCAGACTCTCTGCGCAAGATCAAGAGATTTTTGCCAATGAAGTGCAAGAGGATCGAGGCTGGAAAGGTTTGGCCCGCATTTTGGACTCTATCAGCCCCGGTGCTGACACGTCACGCCCGTTAAGCGCCAGCGAGATCACCCAACGTATTCAACGCATGCTGGATGCCGGACAAGCCGCTGAGGCTTTAGACGCTATTGAAAAACGCATAGCACAACGTGAAGCACGTAACGAAATAGGCTCTGACGTACAACTGTTGTTTTTACAGGGCAGAGCCCTTTCGGCGTTAAAACGCCACGACGAAGCGATCGCTGCGTACCAACAACTCACTATTGATGCCCCTGAACTGCCCGAGCCATGGAATAATCTGGCCGCTGAATATATGCGCCAAGGCAAATTGCAAATGGCTCAAGAAGCACTAGAAATGGCATTGGCTGCCGACCCTAATTACCGAGTCGCTCGTGCCAATATGGGTGAAGTGCAACTGATGCTGGCCAACGAGTCTTTCAAAGCCTCGGGACAATTAGGCCAAAGCCGTACACAACAAACCCAACAAATTCTGCAACAATAACTGTTTAGCCTATTTTTAACGAGCATCGCCTATTATGCAAAACTTACCCTTTTTCAAGTCTGCGCATGTCTTGGCTATGCGCCTCTTTACTCTTGCCGCCCTGCTCTGTTTTGCAGGTCTGGTGTACTCACCAGCGCATGCGGCCTCATCAACTACAACACAAGGTAGCGCCATGAGCACAAACCCAAAAGTTAAACTGCAAACTAACAAAGGCGACATCATTATCGAATTGAACGCCGAAGCAGCACCTAAAACAGTAGAAAACTTCATCGGCTACGTGCAAGACGGTTTTTACGATGGCACGATCTTTCACCGTGTAATCAACAACTTCATGATTCAAGGCGGTGGCTTTGAAGCTGGCATGAAGCAAAAACCAACAAAATCCCCAGTAGAGAACGAAGCTAATAACGGCCTGAAAAACGACCAGTACACACTGGCCATGGCTCGCACTTCCGATCCTCACTCTGCTACAGCTCAGTTCTTCATCAACGTGACGAACAACGACTTCCTGAACTTCACTTCCCCTACACCTAACGGTTGGGGCTACGCCGTATTCGGTAAAGTAGTTGAAGGCCAAGACGTTGTAGATAGCATGAAAACAGCGAAAACTGGCAACAAAGGTTTCCATCAAGACGTACCAGTGGAAGACCTGATCATTGAAAGCGCCACTATCGTTGAATAAACGGGCGTTACGCGGCACCGTTTGGCTTGCCGCGGATATACACCTGGGGCCGCAAGGCCCCCATACATCAGCGGCCTTCTACCAATTTTTGGAGCAGGCCGCTGATGTATGTGAGCACCTGATTTTAGTCGGTGACATCTTCAACGCCTGGATTGGGGACGAGCAAATACATGCTCCCGAGCCCTGGTTAAACGATGCCCTGCAGCACCTGCAGCGCTTCAGCCAACGCAAGAAGCTCTATCTAGTACGTGGCAACCGCGACTTCTTAATAGGCAAACAGCTAGCGTCGTTCTTACAGGCCGAACTACTGCCCGATCAAGTCATACTGCGTACCGATGCGTTTGAGTTCTTGTTATTGCATGGCGATGAGTTATGCACAGACGATCACGGCTATCAACGCTTTAGACGCATTGTGCGTCACCCGCTGACCCAAGCCCTGTTCTATAGCCTGAGCTTAAAAACCAGACAGCGCATTGCCAACTTTTTCAGAAAACGTAGCAAAGCCGCCGGCCAGCATAAAACGTACCAAGTCACCGATGTGAACACTGAGGCATGCCTAGACATCATGCTACAGAATAATCAGCCCACACTGATACACGGGCATACTCACCGCCCTGCCCTGCATCAGGTAGACGCCGAGCACCCCAGCTATAGACGCATTGTGTTGCCTGACTGGGAATTCGATCACAGCCAGCCGCCCCGCGCAGGATGGTTATCCATTACCCCTGAGCACATCATCTTGCACCGCCAAGGCCATGATGACCTACTGTGCGATGTAGTCTCTACACCCACACCATAGCAACAGGCCAACGCATACACGTTGGCCTATGTGTTCACTCGTATCACCGTAAACCTTAGTCGATGACATCAGGAATGATCGTGCGCTGAATAGAGCTATCTAAGGACTCGTAACCAAAGTAATTGATCAGCTCATACAGTTCAGCACGTGTTTGCATGTTCGGTACGCTGCTGGCCGCAGAACCCGTTTGCTTCAGGCTAGTGTAGAAAAGCTCCATCGCTTTGGCTGCAATACGCAAACTGGATACTGGCCAAATCGCCATGTCGTAGCCCAGCTTCTCAAACTCTTCTGCAGAGGTTTGTGGTGTACGACCAAACTCAGTCATGTTTGCCAACAAAGGCACATCGATTTCCCTAGAGAAAATCTCGAACTCTTCTTGCGTTGTCAGCGCTTCGGGGAAAATAGCATCTGCACCGGCTTGCACATACATCTTGGCGCGAGCAATAGCCGCCTCCAACCCCTCGCTGCCTGCCGCATCGGTACGCGCAATAATACGTAGGTCACTACGTGCTTTAGATGCCGCAGCAATTTTAGCGGCCATGTCTTCAGGGCTCACCAATTGTTTGCCATTCAAGTGACCACACTTCTTAGGCAAGATTTGATCTTCCAACTGCACAGCAGCCACGCCCACGTCTTCCAACTCTCGCACCAAACGCATCACGTTTAACGCTTCACCAAAACCTGTGTCGCCGTCTACTACCAGCGGCAAACGGGTAACACGCACAATAGCTTGAGCTCGTGTGACCAGTTCTTCCATGGTGATCAAACCCAGATCGGGCAAGCCCAGCGACGCCGTTAACGCACCACCTGACAGATACAGAGCTTCAAAACCGGCATCACGCGCCAGCAAACCACCAATGGGATCGTATGCACCCACGATGGAAATGAATTTCTTCTGTTCCCAGTAGCTTGCCAGTTGAGCCCCTAAACCACGCGGTTGCGGCTGCTCTAACCACACAGCTTTTGCATCGGTATTAGTCATGATTTCCATCCATTCATATAACGAAATTTATAGCGTAGGAACGCACACAGCACCTTCCATCAGGCGACGCTGCGTACGCACAATACTTGCCGAAAGAATCTGTGGTGCAGGCAGCCCGGCTTGCTGCACCAAATCAACACCCACTTGCACCACACCGCTGGGCGAACCCAAACGTATAGCGCTTAAATCCACGTTTTCACCCACACACTGCCGCACCACACTGCCGGCAATCGCCGCGGCGGTTGCTGTAGCCAGCGACACCGTAATAGGGGCTGCACGATGCGGTTGTCCCGCTGAAATCATGCGCACCATCACATCCACATCACGTGCTGCGATTTCCTGACCGTTGAGCGCTGTATAGGTTTGCGCCTTACCCACCATGCACAATTTAGGAATAGCAATAATGCGTGCCGCCTCTTCCATAGAGGCGGCAATCCCCATGCGCACTGATGCGGCTTGGCGCACATGCTCTAAATCCGCCAACAATGTGGCATGCGCATCTACGGCATCTGGCATGATGTCGGCACTAACACCCACGGCCTCTGCTTGCACAAACACGGCTGGAATCGCTGAATCCACTAGCGTGGCCTGCACGCTGCCGCCCTGCATCGTAGGTAAATCAACCACCACAGCCTCGGCAGGCAGCACACCGCGACCTCGCGTATTAGCAGGGTCTTCAAAACTCAAGGTCACAGGCGCACCAGCAGAAGCCAAGCCTGTAATGCGGGTATCACCGCTCACGCACGCTTCGCCACCTTCTACCGCAAAACGCGACACAATAATCTTGCCGGAGTTGGTGTTATGGATCCTAACCACACACTCACCATCCACTGGCCCCACCACCATTTTTTCGTCGTAGGCAAATGGCCCCACGGCAGAACTCATGTTACCGCAGTTACCGCTGTAATCCACATTAGTACCGGTAACGGAGATTTGCGCAAAGGTATAGTCCACATCCGCACCCTCTACTGAGCTAGGGCCTATGATGCACACCTTGCTCAGCGACGACTGCCCGCCCCCCATACCGTCCAACTGTCTGCCATAAGGATCAGGGCTACCCAATGCTGCCAAAAAAATAGCGGGCCACTGGTGTTGATCTGTAGGCAAATCAGCGCGTTTCAGCATTAGCGCCTTAGAGGTGCCTCCGCGCATGAACACGGCGGGTATACGTTGTTGATGGGCCATGCGTGTTGTCTACTCCATGTTGTTTTCTAACTGACTGGAAAATGCGTTCCAGCTTGCGGTCAAATGTCGACGCATCAGTAGCGCAGCCAATTCACTGTCTCGCTCCATGATGGCCTCTACAATGCGTTGGTGCTCTTTCAAAGCAACCTGCCCCCTGCCACGCACATTTTTATGCTGTGAGCGCAGTAAAACCAATTGCGGATACAGCTCTTCGCTCAACGCACGACGAATTAATTCGTTGCCACTTAGCTGGGCAATCAGGTTGTGGAAATCTCTGTCGCCACTACGTTGCAAATAAGCGCCCGAAGGGTGACTTGCTACGGAGTGTGCATCCATATCCAACAGTGGCTGCAATGCCGCCTTAGCAGAATCATCCACGTTCAGCGCAGCCAATCGAGCGGCCTCAGTTTCTAACGCAGCACGTACTTCATAAAGTGCCTTAGCATCGGCTGCGGTCATCACTCGTACGCTCGCTCCAATATTGGGCGTGAACGTTATCAACCCCAACGCCACTAAACTACGCAGGGCTTCTCGTACTGGACCACGGCTGATATCAAAACGCTCAGCCAACACCACTTCCCCCAACCTGTCACCTGGCTGCAACTTTCCAGCCATGATGTCATTGGCCAGTTCTTGGGCAATTTTCATGCTTGCCGAACCGTGACCTTGGGGATCAATACCTGACATTGTAAACAATCTTAGTCTCGCAATAAAAATAGGTAGAGTGTGTTTTTACTGAAATATAGCATTAACCCCTTAATAAAACACATATTCTAGTAGAAACCCTAATTGATGATAGAAACCTATGGAAGTCCAATAGCCTTACACAAACACACATTGTAAACATTTTCAGTTTGGCGCTCTGCCTTCATCAGGAATAAGCAATGAATTTCAAACGCATCAAAACATGGGCAGCCACATTGTTGGTAGGTAGCTCTCTGACCTTGTCCGCTGCTGCACCCGCTGTAGCACAAAAAGCAGATAACTGGCCTAACCAGCAAATCACCTTTGTGATTGCGTTAGGACCTGGGGGCTCTGCTGACCGTACCGCACGTCTGGTTGCCCAGCAAATGCAAGAAAAACTCGGTGTACCTATTCGTGCCATCAACCAAGAAGGCGGTGGCGGCCATGTAGGCCAAGTGTATTTCCGTAATATGCCAAAAGACGGTACCTTCTTTTTGGTGACTTCCATTCATCCTTACATCAGCAGCGCCATTCTAAATCTGGATGCGGACTATAGTTTGGATGACTTTGCATTTGTGAACGGCCAATGGACCGACATGGACTTGTTTGCGCTAAATGCCAAACTGCCCTACCAAACCATGGACGAATTTATTGCTGCCATCAAAGAGCAACCCGGCAAATTCCGTATCAGCGTAGTGCCTGGCTCAACTGGCCACATCAACACCATCCAAATGCTACAAGCCTACGGTTTGCCTGCTGACGCCGTGAATATCGTGACCTACCAATCTGGTAACGCTGCACGTACCGCGGTAGCGGGTGGTCAAGTAGAAATGGCTGTATTGGCGGCCGATGGCACGCTCCCTATCGCCGAATTCATTCGCCCCTTAGCCGTGGCATCGGATGAGCGCTTAGAAGAATGGGATGCCCCTACTTTGAACGAAGTGCTGCAACAAGCTGGCCGCGAACCGGTACAAACGTTGGTGGGTTCCATGCGTGGTATTGCTGCTCACGCCGAGTTTAAAGAGCAGTACCCAGAGCGCTTCGAGAAATTTGCTGAAGCCTACCGCGAAGTGCTGTCCAATCCAGAGTTCAAAGAAACCTTGAAAAAACAAGGTATTGGTTCGGACTGGCTAGGCCCAGATCGCACTACCGAAATCATCTACAAAAACTTTGAAGTGCTAGAGCAGTACAAAGATCAACTCTAATAGCCATGGGTCTGGCGGGCATTTTTGACTGAACGAACAGTCGCCAGACCCACCGCTTTGGAAACCTCTAATGGCTACACGAATTTCTCTTACACATCTTGTGTTCTTGCTGGTGGTTTGTGCCGCCGCAATCTTCCTCAACTGGAGTGCCTTCAGTGCTTCAGACAAACTCTACAACCTGATCGTGGTGGTACCCAGCGGGATAGCCTGCGTACTGTTGGTGCTGTGCATAGCCATCAGCAATTTACGCAAACCTGCCACCAAAACCTCCGCAACACCTAGCGAAGCACAAGCGGCTCGCAAATCCACCTTAGGCGATCTCTTGCTGTTGGGTGCTTTTGCCGTTTTCTGCCTTAGCCTGACTACCGTCGGCTTTGATGTCGCCACCTTCGTTTTTGTGTGGGTAGGCATTTTAATGGGCGGCGAGAAAAACAAAATTGCGCCACCTATTTTTGCGTTCTTGTTTACCTTGGCGCTGATCAAAGGGTTTGGCTCTTTGTTCCCATTCCCTATGCCACTTCTGGTGTTCTGAGATGATTGATACTTTCGCTTTTTCTCAGTCTTTGGGCTTGCTGTTCACCAGTTTCGACCCTTGGCTATTCGTGATTCCCGGCCTCATTATTGGTCTGGTTTTTGGTGCTGTACCCGGTTTGCAGATCTCCATGGCGATGGCAGTATTTTTGCCAGTAACGTGGGCAATGGACTTCCTGCAAGCCATGCTGTTCTTAACCGCTATCTTCACAGGTGGTGCATACGGCGGCGGTGTGACAGCTGTGCTGATGAACATACCGGGCTCATCGTCCAGTGTCGCCACCGCCTTTGACGGCTACCCCATGGCGCGCCAAGGCAAACACAACGAAGCACTGGGTATTGGTCTGGGTGCATCCGTTGTAGGGACTTTCATCGGCTACGCGCTACTGATGCTATTGATTCAACCCTTAGCTGGTATGGTATTGCGCCTAGGCCCGCTAGAAATGGTGATGATTGTGCTGTGGGGCTTGGCACTGATTGCTACGCTGAACGACAGTACCGTACTTAAAGGCTTGTTGGCTGGCGCTTTTGGCTTGCTACTTAGCCAAGTAGGTATGTCCTCTACAGGCACAATGCGCGCCACCTTGGGTACACCGTACCTGATTGATGGTATTGCAGTAGTACCCGCGATGATTGGTTTGTTTGCCGCGTCCGAATTACTGCGTTTGCGTTCCAGCACGTACTTGGTGGAAGACAAAGCCGCACGTAGCATTTCCATACGCAAAATCCTGACCGGCTTTAAAGAAGTCTTTAAGTACCCAAAAATCCTGCTCAAAGGCAGTTTTATTGGTGCACTGATTGGCGCTGTGCCCGGCGTAGGTTCGTCTGTGGCTAACTTGGTGGCCTACGGTGAAATCCGTCGATCCTCTAAAGAACCCGAAAAGTTCGGTACAGGCTGCACAGAAGGCTTGATTGCCGCGGAGTCTTCCAACTCTAGCTCCGAAGGCGGTTCCATGACAGCGCTGCTCGCCTTGGGTATCCCAGGCGGTGCGGCAACAGCGGTACTGTTGGCAGCGTTCTCGTTCCATAACCTGGTAGGTGGCCCGTCCTTCATTCGCGACCAACGTGATGTGGTCTACGCCATTATCATGGGTAACTTTGGTCAGGTGATTTTGCTGGGTATTGTTGCCCTGATGATTTTGCCTATTCTGGGTCTGGTCGTACGTATTCCTCTGAACTACCTAGTGCCTTCCGTATTAGCACTGTGTGCATGGGGTGGTTTTGGGATTACCGGCACCATTGCTGGCCCTATCACCGTCATGGTGTTTGCAGGTTTAGGCTGGTTGATGCGCCGACACGACTACCCTGTAGCCGCTACCGTGATTGGCTTATTGCTTGGCCAGATGACAGAAAGTGAACTGGTGCGCACCTTGCAGATCTCTGGTGGTAGCCCACTTAGCTACATTACCGAACGTCCTATTGCTATAGGCTTGCTGGTCTTGTTCATTGTCTCGGTCATCATCATGCCTATGCTGCGACGCCAGAAAATGAAAAAAATGGCGCAAGCACACTAATGATGAATCGTGTTTCTAGCTATATGCAATCCCGCGCCAAGGGCTTAATCGCCCTTGGCGTAGGTTTACTTGGCGGCCTAAGTTTTATACAAATGGGCCTGTCTCTGCCGTGGGTACTAGGCAGTTTGGTAGCGTGTTCTTTGGCTGCTCTTTGCGGCGTAAAACTGGCCATTCCTTCTGCATGGCGCGGTTATGCCATGGCCATGTTGGGCACCATCCTAGGCAGCAGCTTTTCCCCCGAAACATTGCATACACTAAGCCAATGGGTCCCCACCCTAAGCGTGATGCTGATTCTGACGGTGGTGTACTTCCTGATCAGCTTCAAAGTACTGGCGCGCTGGTCTGGTATGGATAGGATCAACGCCACTTTTGCAGCCATCCCCGGTGGTTTATCCATTGTTAGCGCCATCGCCGACAGCTATAAAGCTGACAGCCGACGCATTGCCTTAAGCCACTCAGCCCGCTTGGTCGCCTTGCTTGCACTAACCCCCATCGTGCTGCACTACGTAGGCCATTACGAGCTACCCGCCAGCGCGCTACCCATTGGGCAACATGCTGATCAAGCTACGTTTTCATGGGTATCGCAATTGGTATTAGTGGTTTGTGCTGTAGCAGGATGGTTACTCGCACGACAACTACGCTTTGCTACCGGCATGCTGCTGTTCCCGCTGCTGTTTTCCGCGATTTTGCACGCATCAGGTTATACCCAAGCCATTGCTCACCCTGCCGCCGCAGCACTATCCCAATTAGTGATTGGCACCAGTGTAGGCGTACGCTTTGTGGGCTACAGTTGGAAAGTCCTGATCAAAGACGGCTGGTTATCCATACTCGTAGGCATAGGTTTAGCCCTGCTAGCTGTGGTCTGCGCTCTCGCCTTACACACCCTCACTGGCGCACCCTTTGGTGCCGTATTCCTGGTATTGCTACCAGGTGGCGCACCAGAAATAGGCGTCATGGCGCTGGCGTTAAACATAGACCCCGCCATCGTGACCACCCACCACCTAATCCGTGTGTTATTTCTGGTCAGCTTCTTGGGTTGGATCACTAGTCGTATACCAAATAGCACCAAATAAATTTACGCGACGATACCCCCCTTGCCACAAAAAAAGCCGTGATGCATTCACGGCTTTTTATCCTCTGTCGCATAGCGATCAGAACTTGTAGGCAACCCCTAAACGCACATCGTGAGTTCTAAGTTTGAGGCGGTCAGAAATACCGCTCAATACGCTGGCCTTACCATAATCGGTGTAACGATACTCAAGACGAGCAATCAATGAATCGGACAGCGCATAATCCACCCCTGCACCAATATTCCAACCTGCTCTATGTACCGATTTCTTACCTGATGAATCCTCGTCATCCGAAGCCTTCATATAGTAATCACCGTAAGACACACCGCCCGCCACATAGGGCAAGAGGTTATCTAACGCGTAACCCACACGTAAACGCGCAGCACCATTCCAACGCATTTTTAACTTGGAACGCATGCTAGGGTCTAAGTCGCCATCATCGTAATATTTTCCACTGTTGTCTTTCATATCCGAAAAGACAAAATCAGCATCCACACCCAGCACAATATTATTCTCTAGCTGGTAGTTATAGCCGCCATACAGTCCGCCCAGAACCCCATCAGGCTCAAACTTGAATCGCTCATCAAGCTCATTGCTATAGCGCGATGTTCCCCAGCTATACCCTACTTGCCCACCCACATAGGCACCTGTCCAGTTATACGTAGCATTTTGTTCAGCCGCGACGGTAGTAGATGACGCCAGCAGAACAGCTAATGCGACTAGATGCATTCTCATGTTTATCTCCATTAAAAATCTTCCTAATGCCCATACGCAAAAGAATATGGTACGTAGGTTATTTTAGAAAAACATAGGATATGCGCTTACTTACTACGAAAGGACTAAGGATGTTCTGAATATGATTGGTAAATAGTCTACAAAGTAGTACGGATTATTACTTTAATTACAAAGATAAATTAGAAACCTAATAAGTCTTTACAACACGCAATTCTGAATTTCATCCACTATTTTTTTAACAGTGCCGGGCTTCAACGTGATTTCACTGACATTGATGCCATGATCAACGCTCCACACCAGCCTATCTCCTGCAGTAGTTTGTATGTAATACACACAACACCCTGCATCTTCCATAGCCGTACAAGAGAAATCAAAAAGACCATCGACAATCCTCTCCGCATCTCCATAAAAATACTCTCGTGCACTTTTATAGAGAGAGAATGCATCAATATCTAGGTCATTAATTTTCATTTTATCTATAGGGAATTTTTGATAACAACTAATTGTCGTAACCAACTCTATTGTTTCAACACTCCCGAATATTCTTTTCCCATCTATATAAATAGAAAACAATCCATTCTTCCAGATATCTCCTTGATCATTCCATTCACTAACAACATCATATTGGATAGCAAAACAAAAAGGATCACCGATTATCATTACACCCCCATTTTCACACGACAATCATCTTTAACCCACTTCACCTATATACCAATATTCCGTATAAATTTTATTTCCATCACCATCCATCTCATCTCTTCTCACTCCAATCTCTGAAAATTCACTTGGAATTACTAACCCCCACTCAGAACAAAGACTTCTCCCTGAAATATGGGAAATATTTCCCAACATTTTCACGCCTGGTTCTGTATGAAATCTAAAATACTCATCATTCATAAACAAACAAATCTCACTAGCAAACATTTGCGGTAAAGAAATCACGCACGTCACCCGTACCTGCCCTCTCTCATAAGGTTTTGATTTATAAATATTATGAGCAGCATCAATCAAAAACTGTGCACATAAAGATCTAATTTCTACACTAGTGTATTTCCCATCCACCAAACTAGATATCACAGGAAGCTTCACACTCCAATAATCCTGATCCTGTTCAATATCAGGGGGGTAAAAACCTTCCAAACCACGAGTCCACTTACCCAAAGATCGTAGTCGTCGTTTCACACCACGTAACTTCTGCACCCTACCTAATGTTCTCATTCATTACTCCCAACGATCGGTAGAAGAACACATCCTTTGATTCCAGGTTATCTCCACTTTATTAACCTTAAGCTAACAACTAGAAAACCACCAACCACCACTACTTCTATAAGTTACTAGCCCATAAAAAAGCCCGACTCACTAGAATCGGGCTTTTTATCGTTTCAGCGCTTAGCAATTACGCATACAACCATAGCAACACAACCGCACCTAAGGCGATGCGATACCATGCAAATGGACGGTAGGTGTGGCGTGATACGAAGCGCAGTACAGCTTTCACCAAGAACAATGCACTAAAGAATGCCAGCACAAAACCTACGGCAATGCCCCAGCCTTGCTCTACGTTCAAGCTAGCACCGTTACGGTACAAGTCGTACACAGTGGCTGCCATCATGGTAGGCATAGCCAAGAAGAACGAGAACTCAGTCGCTGTTTTACGGTGTACACCAGCCAGCATCCCGCCCACAATGGTGGCACCGGAACGCGATGTACCGGGAATCATCGCAATACACTGCGCGAAGCCTACTACTAACGCCTGTTTCCAGGTGATTTCTTCTAGCGAATAGGCGGTAGCTTTTTCGGAGGTGGCGGTCACACCGTCTTCTACTTTGTAGTTAGGGTGCTGTTTTGCGTAGGCTGGTTTACGCTCTACCCACAACATAATCAAACCACCAATGACCAGCGTGAACACAAATACCAAGGGGTTATGAAATAGCGCTTTGATGTATTTGATAGTCAACGCACCGATGATCGCTGCAGGCAAGAAGGCAATGATCAGGTTTCGGGTGAACATCATTTCGGTGCGATCACCGCTGAAGGTCCCTTTGATCAATTGCCAAATACGCGCTCTGAACAACCAGATCACCGCCATGATGGAACCAAACTGAATCACTACCTCAAACACTTTATTACTGTCAGAGGGGAAAGATATCCACTCACCCAACAGCAACAAGTGTGCTGTACTGGAAACCGGAATAAATTCTGTGAACCCTTCAATCAGGCCCAAAATCGCAGCTTTGATTAAGTACAGCGTGTAGTCAGTCATGAAAACCCGGAAATAGCAAAAATCAATGAAAACGGGCTGTGTATAACACTAGCCCTGACGCAGAAAAGCGGCGTTTACTTGCCTTGCTGCATCACGAATAAAACAGGGGTATTTGAACACGACCCAAGATCAAATCACAATGGGCTGTTTACGCCTGCTTACCTATAGCCATCTGTAGCGATTACCGAGCAGTCAGCCGTTCTATTAACCTTGACCAGAATGGCCCCCACTCTGCGCCTGCATCGCTAATAAAAACACCCCAACATCACAAGAACGTTGGGGTGTTTGAATTACTTCACGGTGCGATTATTCAGCCAAGTGCACCATCATTTGTGTGAAGATTTTTGGTGTAGCTGCAATGATGTTGCCAGACTCGTACCAGGTTTGTTCGCCAGCGAAGTCGCCCACCAAACCACCTGCTTCCAGTACCAACAACGCACCTGCAGCCATATCCCACTGTTTTAGATTAGTTGCTACAAAGCCGTCCAAACGACCACATGCCACATAAGCTAGGTCCAGCACAGTCGCGCCTACGCGGCGTACAGCGGCGCAATCGCTAAGCATAGCGGAAAATGGAGAAGTGCTTTTTACTACGCCGCCAGAGTCGGCTACGTGTGCGCCCAACAATGCGTCATGGTATTTGCGCAAGCTGGACACACGAATACGGCGGTCGTCCAAGAACGCGCCGCCGCCACGAGTGGCGTGGAAAATTTCGTTTTTGGCTGGGTCAAAAATTACGGCATGTGTAGGCACGCCTTTGTTCAGCATCGCAATGGAAATAGCGTAGTGAGGGAAACCGTGAATGAAGTTGGTGGTGCCATCCAACGGGTCGATTACCCACACGTTTTCAGGGTTGTCATTGCCCTCGGGCATGAGTTCGCCTGTTTCTTCGCCTATAAACCCATGGTCAGGGTACGCAGTACGCAGTATGTCAATGATTGCTTCTTCAGCTGCCGCATCAATTTCGGTTACGTAATCGCCGGGGCCTTTGCGGCCAACTTTGATTTTTTCTAGATCCACGCTAGCACGGTTGATGATGGTGCCTGCTCGGCGTGCCGCCTTGATGGCGGTATTCAGCATGGGATGCATAGATAATCCGTTCGGTAAAATTTTCCTGCTCTTGTGCTGCCCGAATGCAATAATAGGGCTACAAAAGCTTTCTGTATCAATGTATTTATGACACAAACATCGGCACACACCAATCACCCTGCCTTCGAGCAGGTTCGCTTCATTATGGTACGGCCCAGCCATCCCGGTAACGTGGGGGCTGCAGCACGCGCAATCAAAACTATGGGCTTTAAAGAACTGTGTTTGGTGGCACCAAAACATGAGCACATTACCGAGCACGCCGAAGCGATTGCTCTGGCCAGTGGTGCAACCGATGTTTTAAGCCAAGCCTCTATCGTACCAAGTTTAGAGCAAGCATTGGCGCCTGTTTCACTTTCTTTTGCGCTAACAGCCAGACCGCGTTATTTGGGGCCACCACCATTAGACATACGCCAAAGCGCGACATTGGGCGCAACACACCTGTCTGAAGGTGCAGGGAAAATTGCGGTTGTACTGGGCACAGAGCGTACAGGGCTCAGTAATCAAGAGCTGGAAAGCTGTCAGCACTTATGCCATATTCCGGCCAATCCTGAGTACAGTTCGCTAAATGTTGCCCAAGCTCTGCAACTGGCGGCATGGGAACTGCGTTATGCATTATTGCAACAGTACGACCTAGAAACTCTGCCTATCGCCCCCGGAAAGGTGGATCCAGGTAAGGCGTTGGCCACCATGGGGCAGTTGGATGCCTTTATGACGCACTTTGAGGAAGCCTTAATAGGCGTGGATTTTTTAGACCCAGAAAACCCCAAAAAGCTGCCTACCCGTATGCGACAAATTTTTAGTCGTAATCGTCTAAGCGTAGACGAGGTGGCTATGCTACGCGGTATGTGTACCGCCATGCTCAAAACAGCAAAGCAAGCCAAATAATCGTTCTGGTACCCCCTGCGGCGTGGAAGACGCAGGGTTACCTGCACAACACGCGCAAAATCGGCCTAGACGGAATCACACCGCTAGGCCTTTTTATTGGGAAACAGAGCGCGCTCTTAGGCCTTGGCGGGATCTAAAATTTTCAGCAACACTGACAAATTCTGGTCCAACACCGCTAGCTGTTCTACCGCCATTGGGGCCAACATCTTACGCTCGTTATCTACGTGTATAGCCACAACCTTGTTAATCAAGGCTAAACCTTCATCGGTGAGCTGCACCAGCATACTGCGTGCGTCTTGTTCGTTAGGTAATCGTACAATCCAGCCCTTGCTTTCCAAGCGTTTTAGCCTGTGCGTCATGGTGCCGGATGTCACCATTAAGGTGTAGAACAAGGCCGTAGGGCTTAAGCAGTACGGTGCGCCACTGCGCCGTAGCGCCGCCAACACATCGAACTCCCACAAGCACAAACCGTATTCGGCAAAACACTCGTCTAATCGTTGCTCTAACAACATGGCGCAACGGTTGATACGCCCTATGGGGCCCATGATCTCCACATCTAAATCAGGGCGTTCACGTCGCCATTGATCCAGAATAATCTCTACCGCATCGTTCTTCTTGGTCATCACACGCCTCTGCATTTATCTTGACATCAAGATAAAAAACTCTCAGAATGAATTTATCTTAAATTCAAGATTAATCCAAAATGACTGCTCCTGTCTCTACTTTTCCGTGGCGCGATAGTTTGCTAACAGCACTGGCCCCTGCCATTTGGGGGTCTACCTATATTGTGACTTCTGAGATTCTGCCACCCGATAGACCATTTACGGCAGCACTCATACGCGCGCTTCCAGCAGGCATACTGCTGGTATTACTCACGCGCAAACTGCCTTTACGCCAAGACTGGCTACGTTTACTCATCTTGAGCGCTTTAAATATTGGCGTGTTTCAGGCCTTGCTATTCGTCGCCGCGTACCGCTTACCCGGCGGCTTAGCGGCTGTACTAGGTGCCATACAACCGTTGTTGGTGATGGTGCTAGTCTGGGCTGTAGATGGTAAATCTCCCGCACAAACCACCTTATGGTCAGCAGTAGCGGGGGTAATAGGTATGGCGATTTTATTGTGGTCACCACAAACCCAGTTTGAACCCATAGGCGTAGGGGCTGCCTTGTTAGGTGCGGCCAGCATGGCAGCGGGTATTTGGCTGACTCGACGCTGGCAAGTACGGCTACCTGTTTTAGCGCTTACAGGTTGGCAGCTACTTTTAGGCGGAGCCATGTTAACCCCGGTAGCTTATTTGGTGGATGCCCCGTTGCCCCACTTAACCGCTGCGCAATATCTGGCCTATGCCTACTTATGTTTGGCGGGTGCCTTGTTAGCCTATGTGCTGTGGTTCAGAGGGATTGTGCGACTGCCTACGGTTGCTGTGGCTTCGCTAGGCTTGCTCAGCCCCTTAACAGCCGTGATCTTAGGCTGGGCATTATTGTCACAAACCATGAGCGGTTCAGCATTAGTGGGGTTACTGATTGTGTTAGTCAGTGTATTTGCAGTGCAGTGGACCTCTAGCAAGCGCTAAATGCAGGTGTCATAAAAAAGGTCATTGGGGTTACCCAATGACCTTAAGAACTGCTCCCTAACATCAGTACAGAGTTAGGCTTCCTTACATGCCTAACCCTTTAGAAGGCCACACGCACCTGTACTTGCGCTGAATGATCTCGTTGGCCATTACCCAGTTCCCCTTTGTAGCCAATGCCCACTGAAGAGTAACGGCTTAGTGATACTTCGGCACCCAGCTCGATGAGTGCGGTATCTCGTGCCAGCGGCACACCTGCTACCGTGAAGTTTTGGCCGCCTTCAAAGGCCATGGTTCTGTCAGACGTTACTGAGCCAATAGCATGACGCCATCCTAAAGAGGCTCGCAATCTGCCATCGTACTCACCCATTTGGAAGTTATTGTGCAAGCGTACCCCTAAGGTGCTGCTGGCTAAGGTGTGATTACTGGACTTACCCTCTAATGCTGCAAAACCACCTTTTTCACTAAAGCCACGTATACGCTGCTCAGACACGCTCATGCCCACAAAGGGCTCTATGCCCATTTGGTCGTACTGCCCAAAGGCATAGCCCACTTCAGCAAAAGCTTGCGCTGTATGTGCACTGTAATCGGCTTTGAGTTTTTGATCCAAACTAGACACCGTACGTTCGGTGCGAATGTCGTGCCAGGTATAGGCCAAGCCACCCAACATGTTGATATGGTTAGCGCCAGCTTCCATGCTTCTACCGGCATAAATAGCCACGCTGTAGTTATCAACTTTAGTGTTTGATGACCTGTCATCTACATCTGCCTTGGCATGTATATAACCAACGGCTGCACCTACACGCCAATCACTGCTACCCAGTTTTTCATCCATACCAAGGAAAACACCGGTAGTGCGCTGCTTCATCTGGCCTACGTTATTATCACCATCGAAACGTTGCCAATGGCCAATGACCTCAGCCCATGCCGGCAATGCTTTAGAGGATGGCCATGCTGATGCGGGTAAGGCACCATCGCTTTGCGCAACAGGGTCGCCAGCACGTCTGCCTGCCGTTAAATTGCTATACAAATGCTGACTACCCAGATTGGATGCCAAGCTGCCTACACTCGCCAAACCACTGGCTACGCTGGCGTGGGTCTCGCCCGATAAGCTGTCAAACACCGCTGGTGGCGCTCCAGCAGGCAAGGTTTCTACAAATTTGTACAACGCGTGGCTGCTAGGCAGGCTTTCTATACCTTGCGCAGTCGCAATCTGATTACCTGTTTGGGCTAAATCAGCAAAATCAATGACGGTTGTGCCACCGCCTTCTTCTTCCTCTGACTTACGTTCTAGTTTTAAGCTTACGGCATTGGCACCATAGCCCAAGGCCACATCCAAATACGCATAGTTGGATTTCACCTCACCAAAATTACCTTGAATGCTGCTGGCTTCTAGGATGGTGTAGGTTTTGCCAACTTGAAAATCTGTTTTGGCATTCATCTCAGTACCAGCATGCAAGACACTGCCGCCTAGCGTAGCCGTACCAGCCACTTTCAACAGACTGCTGCTATCACTGTCTGGGTCAGCCTGCACGTAATAGGTAGACCCTTGCTCTAAGCGTAAGTCACCCGCAATGCGCATTGTGCCGTAGCGCGTAGCATTGTCGCTGGGGTTAATCGTGGCACCGCGTTGCACGGTTGTGAGCATACCCGCACTACCTACCGTACCCGTGCCTGCCAACGTTGCTCCGTTAGCCACGGTTACATCGCCACCCAAACTACTGTTTTTAGTGATGAGCAAGCCACCATCGGTAACCTGTGTGCTACCCGAAAAAGTGCTGCTATTGCCGGTTAACGTCAGCACACCCGCGCCTGTTTTACTGATGTGGCCTGTGCCGCTAATGGCTTGCGCCAACGTAGCATCGTTGCTTTGCTGTAGCTGCAAGTTGGCATTATTCACAATCGCGCCGCTGCCTAGACTCTCTGCGTAGGCCACCACACTGCCATCATCAATATTCAAGCCGCCAGACCACGTGTTATGCCCTGTTAAATGCAGCTCACCCGTGCCGGTTTTGGTCACACTACCGCTGCCTTCTACGGCTTGCGATAACGTGGCATTGCTCGCTTGATCTAACTGTAGCTCGGCCTTGGTCTTGATTGTTCCGCTGCCTAAGTTGGCTACACTAGCTACCAACGTACCGCCATCAATCACAGTGCCACCGCTGTAGCTGTTTGCACCTGCCAACACCAAGGTGCCATCACCCGCTTTGGTGAACACACCACTGCCAGACAAATCACTGTCTAGCGTGAATAGATTGGCACTATCCGCAATATCTACGGTACCGCCCTGCGCACCCAACCCCCAGGCACGATTACCATTGCTGGTAAAGCTGGTACCGGTAATCTGCAAACGCCCACCATTCAGGGTGACAGCTTCGCCGCTTAACCCTAAGCTCGCATCCTGCTCTACTGACAGCGTGCCAGCAGATACGGTAGTGCCACCGCTGTAGCTATTAACAGCGGTTAGCAGCAATGTGCCAGCACCCGTTTTATTCAAGCCATCACTACCCGCTAAAACGTTCTTGATGGTGGTCTGCCATTGACTGCTACCAGCACTGCCATCACCTACGCGTATTTCCACTGGGCCGGAATTTGTGCTGCCAGCGACTAGCGTTAAGGTATCGCCATCCATCACATAACCATCGCTGGCAAATTGCATCGCCGTGGCTTGCACTGCTCCGTGCTGATTACTCACCGAAACTGTACCGGCATCCCCCCCAAAGATGGCAAAACCCGGCTGAGGGTTCATCGCTGAGGTAAGCGTACCCTGAACATCAGCCCAATTAGCAAAAACGGTGCTCCACACCCCCGAACCACCTCCTAGCTGCGAGCTAGAAGCCAAACCATTGGCATTCCAGAAGTTCAGTGTGAGGCCACCACTGCCATTAATCACATTAATCTGTTTACTGCTGGTCAGATGCTGCACCGTCATACCCGCGATGGAAGGCATAAGCCCTCCATTCTGTTGAGTGAGTGCTCCTTTGTAATCAAACAAGCGGTATAAACCGTCGCCAAAACCACTGACTTGCTGTACATCTAACTGCACACCATTCAGTGTGATATCCCCGTCTACACTGGTGCTAGTACCTTGCCCAGGCGTACTCATGTTAGGGCCAGGAGCGCCTAGCGCTACCGTCAACCGACTACCCTGCTTCATTGTCAGGTCGCCCTGAATCGTCAGGTTACCCGTACCAATAGCCTCTCCAGGGGCCAATGCTGCGCCTGACTCCACCTGAACGTTACCAGCCAGCACCCCTTGCCCAGCTAGGGTGGCACCACTCTCCACCGTGACCTGAGCACTGGCTAGACTACTATTCGCTTGCAACTGCAAACGTCCAGCTTTTACTGAGGTATCCCCGGTATAAGTATTGTGGCCAGCTAAGGTCAACGTTGCAGTGCCTAGCTTCGAGAGTGATCCATTGCCGCGAATATCACCCTCTACGGTAAGCGCCTTACTACCCAGTACCCTCAGTTCACCCTGCAGCACAACCTTGTTACTTAGCACTACATCGGCACTACTGTCTAAGTTCGTATTCGATGCGGCCACTAGCTCGCCTGACCCCAAGGCCTTATTGTTGCCCACTATCAACGTACCTGCATTCAACGCAATGCCACCCGCATGGGTGTTACTACCGTTTAGGGTCAACTGCGCAGCACCATTTTTCGCCAATGCGCCTGCGCCACTAATAATGCCATTCAATGTCAATGCGTTACTGCCCGCCACGGTCAGATTACCCATTACCGTCACTGCATTACCTAACGAAATAGCATTACTACTGTCCAACACAGTACCTGCGTCTGCCGTTAGCATGCCCGTTCCCAACGCATTGCTATTGCCTAGCACTAGCATTCCTGCACTTAACACGGTGCCGCCACTATAGATGTTGTTGTGACCATTTAACGTTAATGTGCCTGTCCCCTGTTTCACCAGTGATCCAGTGCCAGCAATACGACCGTCCAGTGTCAGCGAGTCATTGCCTGTTATCGTCAGAGCACCATTAAGGTCTACCTGATTATGCACTGTTTGATTACCTGTAGCGCCCAAGGTAGTCCCATTGTAGGTAGTCAGCTTACCTTGACCTAGCGCATTTGAATGACCAAGCAACAGCGAGCCGCCGCGCAATGCAGTTCCCCCTGAGTAAGAGTTGTTCCCACTCAATTCAAGGGTACCAGCATCCAACTTCGCTACACCACTGCTCCCACTCATCGGAGCCTCTATAACCGCCGTTACACCAGAGTCTACGCGTATTGCGGCACTATCCCCATTGCTGCCTAGCAGACTCAGTTCGCCCGCAGCCCCTGCAGCCACGGTATAGCCATCCGTTACGAACTGCATGCCATTGAGGCTCTGTACACCCTCTACAAATACCCTACCGGAATTCCCCTGAAAAACAGCAAAACCAGCTGACCATAGATCATTAGAGTTGCCATCCTCGGTCGTCCAGTTCGTATTCGTACTGTTCCATACACCACTGCCACCCTCGATCACACCATTAGCTATATTGTCGCTGCCATCCCAAAACTGAACTTCCTGACCAGAGGCTTTAACCACTACATTTACCTGACCAGCAATAGCTGTCTGAATCGTTAGGTCACCAGCCTGCCAGCCGTTAGGTAAAGTCCCCAACTTCAGTCCGTTATTAGCCAACGCTCTATAGGTGAATAAGAGATAGACACCACTTCCAAAGTCGCCAGCATCCGTAACATTCAATGCGCCGTTTAACGTCAGACTCTGATTTACCTTGAAAATTTCCTGTGTACCTAGGCTAGGGGCACCGAGCGCAACATCAACCTGTGAGTCAGTATCCAAAGTTAAGGAGTCCATCGTTAAGGTACTACCGCTGCGGCCTACTACCCTACCGTCCTTACTCACCGTGACTGCCCCCACCGTACCTGTACCTTTTAATGCTGCGCCTGCCGCAACCGTTACCCCTGCGTGGGCCACCCCTGTCACACTCAGTGCACCACCATTCAGCGCTACCGTAGGGTTTTGGGTGCTTGATGGAAAGAGGTTGCCAGACAGGTTCCAAGTACCGCTGTTAACAACTAAATGACTAAAATTCAGGTATTTATCGCCATTTATGGTTCCCGAACCTGCCGTTCCTGAGCCTACACCATTAGTGGCGTTTTGTAGCGCTAAGATATTGCCGTTATTGGCTGAGCCAGCATCGACGGTGCCTGTGGCGGCATAGTTAACGTTTGCAACCGTTATGCCCTTCCCCACACCAGCGTTACTCGCAAGCGATGAGCCTGTAACGGCTATAAAGCGGTTACTCCCTCCCTCTGCGCCTAGGTGCACACTACCCTGAACAGTACCAGTATTAACGAACTCGTTACCTGCGGTAGAGGCCTGCATACCCACTCTGCCAATAATTGTTCCGCTATTCTGCACCGCCTGTTTCGCACCGCCTCTCAGCGTCATTGCGATTAAGTCTTCCAATTCCCCACTGCTAGCCAATACACGCCCGGCCTGAATAGAACCATAATTGATTACGCTCGTAGTTCCACCAGCACCGTTGCTTATGCGTAGCGCAGCACCGCCATCGCTAACATCAACTGATTGCCCTGATATGAAGCCAAATACACTGTTGTTTATCGTTACTGTGCTCCCAGCAAGATTCTCAATCTGCACACCCACAACAGGCTCAAGCTTCGGCACACTAGCATTTATGTTGCCGTTATTCAAAAGCGCAACACCGGTGCCGGTAAGTCGTATTGCATACCCTGCATTCTCCTTTGGAGTGACCGTTGCAGTAGCTATACTAAGACTCAGATTACTGTCTGATGATTCGTAGCCCGCGACCGAACCGCTACACGTTACTACTTTAAGGCCTGCCTGTGTACATTCTGCATGCGCTGGAGCCGCTACCAAGCTGCCCCACGCTATAGCAATGGCAAGTGCAAGACTATGCTTACGCCACACAGGCCTAGTTGTGGCTAAGCTCGCGGCACTACTCGTCGTACCCCCCTGGTGATTACGCGCATTTTCCGGCACAGCCACCCACGTGCCTAAGGCCATGCTCCAAAGCGATTTATAAATGTGATTCATATTGTTTATCTTCCCAATTTTTGTTGTAGATCGCTCTGGGCCTGATGCCCTTAACACTTATTAACTATCTATTCCTCGGATTCTAATAAGTTCATCCCAGCAGCGATATCACTGAAATTGGTGATATCAACCAAAAACAACAATTTCTTTAAGCCGCTGACATGCCCTATTGATGCTCCACTCGCGTAATGACTTACTCGTTGCCGCGGACAGTTTTCGTTAGGCCATGCATAAAAAAACCCGCCCTACATAGGGCGGGTTTTTTGTGTATCACTACGCTACAGTGCTGTATTACGCACTGGCTTTTTCTGCATCGTTAGGTGCACTGATTTCACGTACTGGTACAGGAATGCGCAGGCCTTCGTCTTGCAACAGCAATGGCGCCTGACGCAAGAGTTCAAAACGTAAGTTCCAGAAATTCTCTGTGAGACTCCACACACGTACTGTCACCACAATCACACTGTCTTTGTACTGTGTGACCATAACCTGAGGCGCGGGATCTTTAAGCACGGTTTCGTTGTTTGCAACCATGTTCTGCAATGTACGAATAGCTTTATCCAGATCATCACCATAACGCACCGATACTTCCACATCCATACGACGCGTTTTGTTGCGGCTGTAGTTAATGATGGCACTGCCCCAAATTGAGCTGTTTGGTAATGTGAACTCAACACCGTCAGCTTGAATGAAGCGCGTTAGGAACAAACCCACTTCATCTACAGTACCGTCACCTTTACCCACTACAGACACAAATTCACCCGCGCTGATAGGACGCAGAATCAGCAGCATAATGCCCGATGCCACGTTTTGCAGTGTGCCTTGCAAGGCCAAACCCACGGCCAAACCCATCGCACCTAACATAGCAACGATACTGGTGGTTTGAACGCCAAAGCGTGCTAACACCGCAATCAATACAATAATACGTATAAACCACTGCAACACGATCGTGAGCATGGGGATCACGGTACGATCCATGTGCGGCATACGCATCAAGAACTTGCGCAAGAAGCGAGCTGCCACCGACGACAACCACCACCCCACAATCAGAATCAGTGCAGCCACAAGCAGGTTGATGCCAAACGTTTGCAGCAAGGATAACGTTGTGCTTTCGACTAGCTGTGTTTCATTCATTCACGTTTCTCCCAAAATAAACATCGCGTGTCGCCATCATAACGGGTTTTAACTGCCCTATGATATGGGTATCGTTGTCTGTTACAAGGACTCACCAACATGTCTACTCGTGCCGCTTTTTCTGTGCTGGATTTAGCTCCTATTATTCAAGGGGGTACCGCCAGAGATGCTTTCTTACGCGCCTCTGAGCTGGCTCAGCATTGTGAGCAATTAGGATTTAGTCGCTATTGGTTAGCCGAGCATCATGGCATGCCCGGCATTGCCAGTGCCGCCACCTCTATTTTGATCAGCCATGTGGCCTCACAAACGCAACGCATTCGCGTGGGTGCTGGTGGCATTATGCTGCCCAATCACTCCCCCTTAGTGATTGCCGAACAATTTGGCACCTTAGAAAGCCTGTACCCAGGTCGCATAGACTTAGGGTTGGGCCGTGCGCCAGGATCTGACCAAATTACCTCTAGAGCCTTACGCCGAGACTTAAACTCTGACCCCGAACAGTTCCCACGCGATGTACTGGAACTGATGGACTACATGTCTGACGAACCTGAGCAGCCAGTACTGGCTGTGCCCGGCAAAGGCAGTAAAGTACCTGTGTGGATTTTGGGCAGTAGCTTGTACGGTGCACAATTAGCTGCTGCGTTGGGTTTGCCTTATGCGTTTGCCTCGCACTTTGCGCCTGCTCAGTTGGCACATGCCTGCGAAGTCTATAGACAGCACTTCCGCCCTTCCAAATACTTAGACAAACCGTACTTGATGCTGGGCTTTAATATCTTTGCCGCTGACACTACCGCCGAAGCTGAAGACCTCGCCACATCCTGGCAGCAATCTTTTGTTAGTCTGCGTTCAGGCAAACCTATAACCTTGCCACCACCAGTACCTGGTTATATGGACAACGCCAGCCCACAAGCCCAAGAACTCATCAAACACATGATGCACTGCACGGCTGTTGGTGATGTGGAGACCGTTCGTCAGAAAATTCACTCAACACTGGTGAGTACTCAAGCCAATGAGTTGATTGTCACCAGCAATATTTACGACCAGAAAGCACGTCTGCATTCGTATACGTTGGCGGCAGAGGCGTTTAAATCGCTGTAGTCAAAACAGTATCCATTGCCTGCGCTGGGGCTGCAGAAATACTTTTAAAAAAGGCTTGGATATTTCCAAGCCTTTTTTGTAGCGCTTACTGCTTATTTCTTATTGCTACTGCGCTTTTGCAAAGATTGCGTCAGTCTATCTAGCAACATGGCAAGAATCACCACAGCAATACCAGCGACAAAACCATCGCCAGAGCGCAGTCGTTGAATCGCACGCCATACTTCGCTACCCAAGCCATCGGCACCAATCATGGCGGCAATCACTACCATGGACAAGGCCAACATAATGGTCTGGTTCACGCCAGCCATGATGGTAGGTAAGGCCAATGGCAACTGTACTTTAAACAGCTTTTGGCGACGTGTTGCACCGTAAGCATCAGCGGCTTCGATGAGGTCCTCTGGCACTTGGCGTATGCCTAAAATGGTTAGACGTATCGCGGGTGGCATAGAGAAAATCACTGTGGCGAAAATAGCCGATACCGCACCAATACCAAAAAATGGAATGGCTGGAATCAAGTACACGAACGCCGGCATGGTCTGCATGAAGTCCAACAGCGGCATCACTACTTTATATAAGCGGTTAGACAACGCGGCCACAATACCAATAGGTAATGCAATCACAATCGCAACTAATGTGGCAATTACTACCAGCGTTAAGGTTTGGATCATGGGCACCCACAAGCCTAGGTTCCAGATCAAACCCAAACCGGCTACGGCTCCTAGCGCTAAACGCCAGCCCGACGCACGCCAACACAGCAACGCAAAGGCCGCAATCAGCAACCACTCTGGCAATGCCAGCAAACCATCGTTCAGTAGATCAATGCCATCTTGGGTGAAGCGTGACACGCTACGGGTGACGCCAGAGTAGCTAGAGGTAAGCGAGTTTAGCCCCTGCTCAATCCAACGGCTTAGGGGTAAGGTTGGAATACTACTCATCATGAGGTTTCTCCTGCTTTAGCCAGTTCATCTAACACGGCACCTTTCACCACCACGCCCAATAACTGATCTTTATCGTTGACTACGGCGACGGGGATACTGCGATCGAACAACCCGAACAATTGATTTAACGGTTCGTCTGGCCCTACTTTAGGAATGTCAGTATCTATATAGTTTTGTATGCTTTGCGCCTGCTCTTGTATGGCTTTACGCAATACAGCTGCTTCAATTAGCCCTATTAAGCGTCTATCGCGAGTCGTCACATACACCGAGTCAATACTATTTTCACTCATTTTGCGCAAGGCTGTGCGTGGGCCGTCATCGGGGCGCACCGTCACTCTGGACGAACGCATAGCACTGCTGGCAGTAAGCACACGCGCTTTATCCACACCTTCAATAAAGCGAGCCACGTAGTCATCAGCTGGTTTACTGAGTATTTCTTCTGGCGTGCCTTCTTGCACAATCTCACCATCTTTCAGCAAGATAATGCGGTCACCAATGTTGAGTGCCTCATCCAAATCGTGCGTGATGAAAATGGTGGTTTTACGTGTGCGGTACTGCAGTTCTTGCAGCTCTTGCTGCATGTCTTTACGGATCAATGGGTCTAATGCCGAAAAGGCCTCATCCATCAACAACACACTGCCGTCGTTGGCCAGCGCTCGCGCAATACCCACGCGCTGTTGCATACCGCCTGACAGTTGTGAAGGATATGAGTCTTCCCAGCCTTTAAGGCCCACTTGCTCTAGTGCATCGACGGCAATACGGCCACGTTCTTCTTTTTCCATGTGGCGTATTTCTAGCCCAAACTCTACGTTTTGCTGCACAGTTCGGTGTGGAAACAAGGCAAAGTTCTGAAACACCATAGAGAAATGCTGGCGGCGCACTGCCAGTAGCTCTTTTTCAGAGAGTTTGGTGATGTCTTGCCCAGCTATTTCTACCCGACCTTCGGTAGGATCTATCAGCCTATTCAAACAACGGATCAGCGTGGATTTACCCGACCCAGACAGACCCATAATCACCAGCAACTCACCCTCGTACACATCAAAATTGATGTCATACAGCCCTAGGGTTTGGCCAGTTTGTTCAAAAATTTCAGGGCGCTTTTTGCCCTGCTTACGTAAAGCCAGTGCTCGTTCGGGATTAGCACCAAAGACTTTACTTAACTGACGGACTTTGATTTTTACATTTCTAGTATTCGTCATCCGTTCCTCTTTTACTGTAATTGAAAAGTACAAGGCCGGGTCGCAATGCGCCCGGCCTTGTGCCTATAGCGACATTACTGGTTCACCACGACATGGTTTACTCAGTAGCTGGCATCCAGGCTTGTACTTTTTCTGGGTTAGCTTCTACCCATTTTTTGGCATTTTCATACGGATCACTACCGGCTTCTTCGTTCATCAACATGATTTCTCCCATGTCATCGGGAGTCCAGTTGAAGGCATCCAGAATGGCATACGCCTCTGGCTTATCGTCTTTCAGACCTTTACGAACAATGGTGTGAATTTGCTCTGCGCCACCATAAACACCTTTAGGATCCTCTAAGTATTTCAGATCCCAACGGGCAAACATCCAGTGCGGTGTCCATGCAGTAATCACGATGTCTTCTTTGTTTTGAATAGCGTTCGCCAATGCTGCTGTCATGGTCGCATCGGTACCATCACGCAAACGCAGCTTCAAACCATATTGGTCTACTACCTCACCTGTTAGACGCTGCAGACCGGCACCTGGATCAATACCGATAATTTCGTTATTGAATTTCTTGGCGTTGTCGTTCAGCTCTTCAATAGAGGTGATTTCTGTGTAGGCAGGTACAACCAAGCCCAGCTTTGTACCGTCCAAATTAGGGCCTAAGTCTTCAACTTTATCGCCCAATTGTGCAAAGTAATCTTCGTGGGTAGTAGGCAGCCACGCAGCCAACATGGCATCCGCATCACCGTTCGCGACAGCTTGCCACATTGCAGCACCCGTCAGTGAGCTCATTTTTACATCGTAGCCAGCTTGTTCCAGCAACACACGCATCACGTTGGTGGAGGCTACTTCAGAGGACCATTCTACATAGGCCAAATGCACGGTACCTTTGTCTTGGGCATAGGCACTGCCAGTTCCCAATAACCCTAGGCCAAAAACAGCGGTACCCATTGCAACACTTAGACGCTTCAGGATTTTATTTATTAACATAATCATTTGACTCCGAATCATTCTAGAGCTAATCATTATATCAATAAATCAATTTCAGTCCAGTTCAGCATAACCAAAGCGGCATAGTCATAAAAAATGCTGATGCATCCCCCACTCAATAAGGGCTATACATCAGCATTGAAGATATACGTGGGCGGTGCGCCCGTCGTTAACCCTACTTTCAGGCAACGAACGGCAGGCTCATATCTGAAGCTTTAGCTTGTTATGGTGTAACGATTACGGCCATTGCATCTCACCTTTGGCCACAGCAGCGCTTAACACTAACGAATCATCACCCAGCAATGCAGGATAGCGCTGTTTCATGGCGACGATAAGCTCTGGTGAATTACTCGCCTTAGCGGCTTCTTCATCAAAAGCGCGTATGTAATCCGACGTAAAAGTCACAGCCTCTATACCTTGAGGTAACGCCCCCATATAGTGACCAGGTATCACTACATCCGGTGCTAACGCTTTAATGCTCTCTAAGGTAGCCAGCCAATCTGCATGTGATTGTGGAGTTTGGGTATCAGCCATCCACACATGCTCGCCAGACATCACCGGAATCCCGCCTACCACGGCTTTAATAGAAGGTATCCACACCACCGTACGATCAGGTGTAGGACCATCTAGCCCTACCACCTTGAGTTCCTGACCTTCCAACATCAAGGTATCCCCTGCTAACGGCTGGGGCACAATCAGTTGGCTGGGAGCACTGCCCTCCATCTTTGGGCCCCAAAAAGCCAACTTGGCATCTTTTGTGGCTTCAATGTGAGCAATGGTGGCGGGGGTAGCCAAAATTTTGGCATCTGGAAACGCCGCATGTAAGGTTGCCAACCCAAAGTAATAGTCAGGATCACCATGACTAATATAGATGGTGCTCAGGCGCTTTCCTGTGGCTTTAATCTTGTCTACTAACTGCTGTGCCTCGGTAGCTGAAAACTGCGCATCGATCAGAATAGCCTCATCTTTACCTTGAACCAGCACCGATGACACCGCAAAGATAGCTTGGTCGCCCCAATTAAAAGGCTCAATAGTTAAGGCAGTGTTCTGAACCTGAGTGGCTGCGGGTGCGGAAACTTCAGAAGGTCCTGTGGTCGATACGGCAGGCGGTGCGTTATCGCACCCTACCAGTACAGCAGCCACTGCTAAAGACGCCGCAGACAACATATAACGCCATGCTTTCATCATGTGCTCCTTATTAATAGCCTACGGTGAAGCGCTGACGCGAGTGTGCGGGGCGCTCAATTTCATCCACTAATGCAATGGCATAGTCCTCAAAGGAAATACGGCTGCCTTGCTCTGTGGATAATAACTGATCGCCCCCTAAACGGAATTTGCCCGTACGCGCACCGGGAACAAACTCAGCTGATGGTGACAAAAAGGTCCAATCCAAAGAGGTTTCTTGTCGCAACGTATCTAAGAACTCAGCCCCTTTACTGGCTTCCAACCTATAGGCCTCGGGGAAATCAGGCAGATCAATCAAACGTGTGCCTGGTGCCACTTCCAAACTACCTGCACCACCTACCACCACATAGCGTTTCACACCCGCCGCTTTCACGGCATTAATCAGAGTCTGTGCATCACTATCCATAAACTTGATCGCACTAATCACCACATCATGCCCCTTTATTAACTGAGTCAATACAGCCAGATCAGTAGCATCACCCGCTTTCGCGGTGACATGAGGCAGACTAGGAATGTTTTCTGGATGACGGGCGATAGCAGTAACGGTGTGACCTCTATTCGTCAGTTCCTGAAGAATACGCGACCCCACCTGACCGGTTGCGCCTACTAGTGCTATATGTGCCATATGCAACTCCTATAATCTGTAATTAATACTAGGTCACTAAAATAGACCTATGATGATAGGAATGCTACACTCATCCCGAATTAGGAACAAGAAGTCACCAAAACGTGCCTAAGTCACTCCAACGTGACCATCCTGCGAGCAAGATATCTACTCATGTCTGAAAAAAGCACACAGCCCATAGAATTTGAACAACCCTGCCCTATCCGTGACGTTCTGGATCGCATAGGTGATCAATGGAGCCTGCTGATTTTGGAGTCTCTAAAAGATCGCATATTACGGTTTAACGAGCTGCACCGAGAAATAGGCGATATTTCCCGCCAAGTGCTATCGCGAACACTGAAACGCTTAGAAAGTGACGGCTACATCAGCCGCACGCTGTACCCGGAAGTACCACCACGGGTGGAGTACGCGTTAACGGATTTGGGGAGTTCGTTTTTGGTGCCTATGCAGCAATTAGTGCAGTGGGCCGACAAGAATCATGAAGCAATTTATCTGGCTAGAAAGCGGGCTGTAGGGGTGTAAGTATGCCGTTTCAAGCAGGGGTGAAAATGCAGCATCGACATACCCACCACCGACTGCTGTAGCTAGCACTGCGAAAAGTATTTTTTAATTTGTACACCAAATAAAAAAACACTTTCCTCCGTTTTCCCTTCATCGCTTACCACGGTTTTTAGTGTGGCCCCCGTTGGGGCTAATGCGTACTTCTGTGACAAATAAAAGCCGCATTTTTACCAATGACTGAAGATGCCTACTTATTCTGTGCAGACGATCTAAAAAACCGCTTCCCAATTGGATCAAGCCACGCCAACAACTCAAAAGAAAGGGCTGTAAACATCACCACATTCAAAACAACTGGGGGACGGAGAGGAAACTTTTTTGATTTGGTGTCTCAAATCACAAAAAGTATTCCTGCAGTCCCCCAGCATGTGCGATGAATGCCTCAACATGCACCACTAACACTTGCTGAGGCATTCATCGTGACACAACAAATACAACTGTTAGCCTGCATCCTTCAAAATCAGATCCGCCCCTTTCTCAGCCACCATCATCACCGCCGCTTGCGTATTTCCGCTGACCATCGCAGGCATCACTGACGCATCCACAATACGTAACCCTTGCAGACCACGTACTTTCAGGCTTGGATCCACGACCGCTTTATCATCCGTCCCCATACGGCATGTACCAATAGGGTGATAAATGGTTTGGCCGTTTTCACGGGCAAATTTCAACCACTGATCATGAGTTTGCACCGCACTACCTGGAGCCATTTCCTGCTCCACATAGCGACTCATTGCCGGTTGCCCCATGATGTTTCTAGCGACTTGCATCCCCCCAATCAAACTGTCTTGATCCTCTTGAACGGCCAAGAAGTTAGGTTTGATAGCAGGTTGCATATAGGGGTCGGACGATTGCGCATGAATACTGCCTTGAGATTTAGGCCGCAACTGTGCCACACCTAAAGTCATACCCGGCAGCTTATCGAGCTTACGTTCCGCTGCATTGGCATAACTGGCGTGCATAAAGAAGTACTGCACGTCTGGGGCGGTCAGTTCAGGGCGGCTTTTTACAAAGCCAAACACCAAGCCTGTACCCAGAGTCAGAATCCCGGTACGACGTGTAAAGTACTGGCCCACCGCTGACACTAACGACATACCGCGTGTTAGCTCGTTCAGTGAGTCAGTTCCTTTCACGCGCCAATTCATACGCGTGCAGAAGTGATCAATGTAGTTCTCGCCCACCCCTTTCAACGCATGGCGTACAGGCACTCCAATCTTCTGCAATACATCAGGCTTACCAATACCCGACAGCTCAAGAATTTGTGGAGTCTGTACAGCACCTGCGGCCAAAATGACCTCCGCCTTGGCTTTCACGTTAACTGTCTGTCCGTTATGTACGTAGCGCACACCGGTACAACGTTTTTGCTCGTCTATTTCTAGATTCAGCACATGCGTATCGGTACGCACGGTTAAACCCGGACGCTGCTTGGCAGGGGCTAAATAACCATCCACTACACTCCATCTACGCCCTTTATGTTGCGCTACTTGATAGTAACCAAACCCTTCTTGGTCACCACTGTTGTAGTCGGCATTTAACGGCTGGCCTGCCTGTTGGGCCGCATCCAGCAAGGCTGTGGATAAGGTATGGCGCTCGGTGACTTCACAAATATGCATAGGGCCATCGGTACCGCGCCCTTCGCCACCTTGTGCGTAGGTTTCCAACTTGCGAAAGTAAGGCTCTACCGATTGGAAGTCCCAACCCGAGGCGCCTAGCTCTGCCCAATGATCGTAATCTTGTGCTTGGCCACGCACATAAATCATGCCGTTAATCAGCGTTGATCCACCCAAGCCTTTACCACGAGGCACGGCAATCACTCGATTTAACGTGCTTTCTTCGGGGGCTGTGGAAAAACGCCAATTGAATTTAGGGTTGGTCAGCAGCTTGCTAAACCCAGCAGGTATAGGAATCCAAAAACCTTTACCTTGCCCGCCAGCTTCTAGCAGCAACACGCTATAGCGTCCGTTGGCTGTCAGGCGGTTAGCCAGAATACATCCGGCTGTACCACCCCCTACCACTACATAATCGAAGCTTTGGTTGGCATCAGACATGATCGGCGGTATCCAGCATAAACTCTGCCATCAATCGCACTTGTTCATCCAACATATGACGGCCAAAGTGCACGGTACACCCTTTTTGCTGCGCTGCGCCTAACAGAGGGGTCAACGCAGGTTTCATGATGATTTCTGCGACCAACGTACTACTAGCAATGGTATTCACATCCAGCGGCAAGGCATCGTCTGGGCGCATACCCAGCGAGGTGGCATTCACCACGATATCGTAGCCTTGCGCATTGCTATCACCAGCACGCACTGGTGCGTCTGCCACGATGCTCTTGATGCGAGTGGCGATTTCTTCGGCTTTACTCAGGGTGCGGTTGGTAATCACCAACTCGCCCACACCAGCTTGAACCAGCGCAAACGCTATAGCACCCGATGCACCACCGGCACCGACCAGCAACACACGTTTGCCTTTGGGATCGTGACCTTGGCTAATCAAACCGCTCACAAAGCCAGCACCATCAAACATATCGCCGTACAAGCGCCCATCAGACAAGCGTCGTACGGTATTCACCGCACCGGTTGCTTTAGCTGTAGGCCCCAACACGTCACACAACTCAGCCACAGCGTTTTTGTGTGGCACGGTAATGATGCAACCACCCATGTTTTTCATGCCACGTATGGCATCTAGGGTGATGGCTAATTTGTCAGCCGGCACATGCATAGGCACCAAGACGCCATCCACATGGTGCTCAGCAAAGTACGCATTCAACACCTCCGGTGTGCGTACTTGGGCAATAGGGTCAGCCAAGATGGCGAATAAACGAGTATTTCCTGTAATCAGCATAGTCGTGGTCTCCTTAGGTCAACATCCAGCCACCGGCCACATCCACCACTTGCCCGGTAATAAACGCCGCGCTGGGCGAGGTCAAAAACAAGCAAGCATCCGCCACTTCTACGGGCTCTCCCAAACGGCGCAACGGCGTTTCCTGCACCACTTCTTCGTTCGCACTGCTAACAACCGTTTTCAGCAATGGGGTATTAATACGGCCAGGAGCCAACGCATTCACGGTAATACCGTGTGGGCCTAACTCACCTGCCAAGTGACGCGTGAAACCTATTAATGCCGCTTTGGTCGTGCTGTAGTGTGCGGCAACGATATCCACAATATTGGCTTTACCCGCTACCGACGACATGGACACAATGCGACCAAATTTGCGCTCTACCATGCCGGGGGTCAGAATTCTGGACCAGTTAAACGCACTGTTCAGATTCACGTTCATCACGCGATTCCATTCAGCCGGGTCCATCTTGTAGAAGGCCATAGGGTGGCCATCATGCTTGGGGGAAATACCAGCGTTATTCACCAAGGTATCAATAGGTCCCAACACGCTTTGCAGTTGGTCTGCAGCACGCTCGCAGGCTTGGTAATCCGCCACGTCTGCCGCAGCAAAAGCCACCTTGTGACCAGCGGCTTTCCATTCAGCGCACAACGCTTCGCCACGCGCTGCATCCATATCTACAATCGCCACACTGGCGCCGTCTTGCACATAACGCTCGGCAATGGCTCTGCCTATACCACCTAGACCACCTGTGACCACTACTACTCTATCTTGATGCTGCATGGTCTATTCCTCTACTTTCATCATAATTTTGCCAATGTGCTGGCTGCTTTCCATTAAGCGATGTGCGGCTTGTACTTCGCTAAGCGTGTACTCGGCATGAATGACCGGCAAGCATTTCCCAGCTTCCAGCAACGGCCACACTGCGTTTACTAAGTTATTAACCAAGGCGGCTTTCTGTTCGTTACTGCGCGCACGCAATGTAGAGCCAGTGACTGTCAAGCGCTTCAACATGATGGGCATTAAATCCATGTCTACACGGCTGCCTTGCAAGAAAGCGATCTGTACCAAGCGGCCTTCCAAGGCCAATGACGCGACGTTTTTAGTGATGTAGTCACCACCCACCATGTCTAAAATCAGCTCTACACCCTGACCATCGGTTTGCAGTTGCACAACTTCGCTAAAATCTTCATCACGATAATTGATCGCAATATCTGCACCTTGTGCACGGCACACCTCGGCTTTTTCTGCATTACCTACTGTGGTGAATACACGCGCACCAAATGCTTTAGCCAATTGGATTGCTGTCAAACCAATACCGCTGGAACCACCATGTACTAAGAAGGTTTCGCCCGCTTTCAAGGCGCCACGTTCAAATACATTAGTCCACACGGTTAAATAGGTTTCGGGTAACGCTGCAGCTTGCAACATACTCAGACCAGCAGGCACCGGCATACAGTGACGCGCATCAGTGACACAGTATTCGGCATAACCAGCGCCAGGCACCAATGCGCAGACTTTGTCGCCCACTTGCCATTGGCTCACGCCCTCACCCACGGCAACCACTTCACCCGATACTTCCAAACCCAAATAAGGCGATGCATCTTTTGGTGGTGGGTATAAGCCTTTGCGCTGTAATACGTCAGGGCGATTTACACCCGCGTAAGCCACTTTGATCAGTACTTCACCTGCGCCTGCGACAGGAATATCCGCATCCACCAGATGCAGAACCTCTACATCGCCGCCAGCACCGTGTTCTACCCGTTTCATTTTCTTGTCCACATCAGTCTCCTCATACTTGAAGCGCTTCATATTTTTGGTAAAACAAAAGCTTCAACTCTACAAATGAAGCGCTTCAAAAAAATCAAACTTTATCATACGCTGATCTGCTTTGAGCGTACATAGTACAAAACTCACGCAACTTTCACACAGCACGTTACGTGAGCACCGCTCATTAAATGTAGCTGTATGCTGACCAACCACCATCTGCCACAGCCACATGACCATTCATAAAAGCAGCTTGCTCTGATGCCATGAAAATAGCCAACGCCGCAATTTCTTCCGGTGTACCCAAACGACGGGAAGGCGTGCGTGCTGTCAATGCATCTAGATCCATTCTGCCGCGCGCGACCAGATCGTCTACCAACGCTGTACGCACATAGCCAGGGGCAATCGCATTCACACGCAAACCGTGTTCACCCCACTCGTTGGCCAATACTTTGGTCAACATAGCCACAGCTGCTTTGCTCGCACAATACGCCGCGCGTTGCGGTGCTGCCACCACGCCGTACATGGAAGACATATTCAAGATCACGCCACTGCCTTGAGCAACCATGCAGCGTGCGGCTTCTTGAGCACAATAAAAAACACCATTCACGTTGATGTCCATTGCACGACGCCAATCGTCGCCCGACAACTCCAGCGTAGGTGTATTCATGGAAATGCCAGCGTTATTCAGTAATACATCGACGCGACCCCAGCTGTTTTGCACTTGGGCAAATACCTCTTGTACGCCAGCTTGATCATTCACCGCGCAGGTGTACACCGCTACCGCCATTTGTGGATACTCGCCCAACAACGTATCGCGCGCTTTTGCCAAGGCAGTAGCATCTATATCCACCAACGCCAATTTGGCACCGTTATAGGCAAAGGCTTGGGCCATAGAAAAGCCTATGCCGCTTGCTCCACCGGTAATCACAACTACCTTGTCTTTCAGGTCAGCGTAACGTGCCCACGGAGCTGACTCCGTTTGCGCAACTGTATTTTGATTGCTCATACTCTCATCCACATTGATTCAAACCAACCTAACTGATAGGATATAAAACCTGTCAGACAGGATAAAGCATTCTATGCTTGGCTAAAAACGCTTGTCAATCGCTACTGACTTTTCGCACCCTGTACATCGCCTTACGCCCAGACAAACAAAACAGACTTGTACAATAACGTTGCATCATCCACCTTTACCGCCAGACTATGGACACATCCCCTACTCCTGATGCCAGCCCGTCACTCAGCGCTCCGCTGGTCACGTGGATTGCCGAACAGATCAACAACCAAGCACTGGTACCTGGCGACAAACTACCCAGTGAAAAACAACTGTGCGAGCAGTTTGGTGTGAGTCGCCCTGTAGTGCGCGAAGGCTTGTCGCAATTGAAGTCTGAGGGCCTTGTGGTGTCGCACAAAGGCAAAGGGGTGTTTGTGAGCGAACGGGGCAGCAGACAAAGTTTTAGACTGCCTTATACCGAACTGCACGATGCCGAAGGCCTAGCGCATACGCTAGAGTTGATTCAGGTATTTGAACGGTCAGCCGCGCGTTATGCCGCCATGCGCCGTACCCCTGACGACTTGAAAAGCATACGACGCGCCTTAATCGCGATGGAATACGCCATCTTGAGCGACCTACCGGGTGACGAAGAAGATTACGCCTTTCACCAAGCCATCGTGGATGCTACACACAACCCCCACTTTATTCAGCTTAATGAATACCTAGAGCAACATGCCAGACGTTTCATTAGACAAGCGCGACAGCATACCGCCACCTACCACCACAATCTGATCCAGACGGTACAGCAGGAACATCAGGCTATTTTGCAAGCGATTGAAGAACAAGACCCCGATGCCGCCGCTACCGCAGCTGAAACGCATTTACAAAATGCTGCCCAGCGATTGCACGTGTATTTGAAAAAGGGCTAAGACAGCTACGCCGCCTTAGCCCCTTAGGCTTTCTTAAGCCTCTGGTGTCATCACCATACGACCTAGAATTTTGCCTTGCTCTAAATCTTGCAAGGCCTGACCCAACGCATCCAGTGAACATGTAGTCACAGGGATTAACGACAGGTTTTCTTTAGCTACCAATTCCACCAGCTCTTGCAGCTCACCCAACGAGCCTACATAACTGCCTTGAATGGTAATAGCGCGCATGGCAATCAATGGCAACGGCCACGGAGCCGCACCACCAAACAAGCCCACCAGCACCATGTGGCCACCTTTGGTCACCACGTTAAAGCCCAGCTCTGTGGTTTGCGGGTTAGACACAAAGTCCAGCACATCGTACACCGCCCCACCCACTGCTTTTTGGATTTGCTGTGCAGCATCTTCCGCATTCGGGTCTACGACAGCTACCGCGCCAGCTTCTAATGCCGCTTGACGTCTGGCCGCATCAGGCTCAACCACTACCGCGCCTTTGCCGCCCATAGCTTTCAACAAGGCCAATGCCATCAAGCCCAAACCACCCGCACCAATAATCACCATGTGATTACGCTGCAAGCGCGCTTGATTGAATTTGCGCAATGCTGAATAGCAGGTCAAACCAGAACATGCCAAGGGTGCTGCTTTAATAGCACTCACCCCTTTAAGGTCTACCAAGTAACGCTCATCAGGCACCACCAAGTGATCCGAATAACCACCAGGACGGTTAATCCCTACGGTGCAAGGTGTAAGACAGTAGTTTTCTTGACCTGCCAAACATACTTCGCAATGGCCACAACCGTTCCATGGGTAGACTAAGCGCACATCGCCTACCTTCACGTTGCGTACATCGTCACCTACCGCAATCACCATGCCCACGTTTTCGTGGCCCATTGTCAGCGGTAACTTCACACCACGCTCTGCCATGGACAAGCGTTTGCCATGACCTAAGTCATAACCACCGTGCCAAAGGTGCAGGTCGGTGTGACACACACCGGCCGCTTTGACTCGCAGCAAGATTTCTTTGCCTGTGGGTACGGGCACAGCGCTTTCGGTTTGCACTAGTGGTTGCCCAAACTCCAACACTTGCATACTTCTCATCAACTGCTCCTGCTTTATCAATGCCCCAAATAGGCGCGACGCACATGGGGATTGCCCAACAACTCTTCCCCTGTGCCTGACAACACAATGCTGCCGTTTTCCAGCACGTAACCGTAATCCGCCAAACGCAAGGTGTGGAAAACGTTCTGTTCCACCAGCAGCACCGTAATGCCCTGCTCGGTAACACGACGCACCACATCAAACATCTGCTCTACCAACAGCGGTGACAAGCCCAAAGATGGCTCATCAAACAGCAGCAATTTAGGGCATGCCATCATGCCGCGCGCAATCGCCACCATCTGTTGTTCACCACCAGACAGCGAACCAGCAAACTGATCCAAACGCTCACGTACACGAGGGAACAGTTCCAGCACTTCTTCTAAGCGCTCGGCCACTACTGGGCGCGCTTTCTTGCGATACGCCCCCATCAGCAGGTTGTCTTTCACCGACAAGAAAGGAAACAGTTGGCGGCCTTCAGGGATCATGGTGATACCTAGATCCACTATCTCGTGAGGGGCCAAACCATTGGTTTCTTGCCCCTGAAACGAGATACTGCCGCGGCATTTCAACTGACCGCACAAGGCTTTGAGTGTCGTCGTTTTACCTGCACCGTTCGCACCAATCAGCGTGACAATTTTGCCTTCTGGTACCTCTAGCGATACGCCTTGCAAGACTTCACTCTTGCCATAGCCTGCATATAAATCATGAATTTTGAGCACGTAGATACTCCTTGCCTAGATACGCTTCAATCACTCGCGTGTCGTTGACCACTTCTTCTGGTGCACCACCAGTCAGCACTTGTCCCACATTAATCACCACTACGCGATCAGACAGTGCCATCGTTGCTTGCATCAAGTGCTCAATAAATAGAACCGATACGCCAGAATCACGGATACGACGCACCATGTTGATGGCTCGCTCCACGTCGGTAGGGTTCAAACCTGCCATCACTTCATCCAACAGCAAAATACGTGGGCGAGTTGCCAAAGCACGTGCTACTTCCAGTCGTTTCAGGCCACCAATAGTCAAACTGCGTGCTTCGGAATCCAAGCTGGCAGTCAGCTCGGTCAGCTCTGCTACTTGTCTGGCAATCGCTTCCGCTTCACGTTTGTCGGTGGTGTGCATAAATGCACCCAGCATGATGTTTTCCAATACGCTCAAACCAGAGAATGGCTGAGCAATCTGGAACGTACGACCCACGCCCGCTTTAGCAAAGTCTTGCGGTGTGCGAGGTTGTACCCACGTGCCATCTTCCAGACGCACGCTAACGGTACCGTTGTCAGGAATAATGAAGCCGGACAGTTGGTTAAACACCGTAGTTTTGCCTGCACCGTTAGGCCCGATCACACCCAGAATTTCACCTTCATGCAAGGTCAGCGACACGTCATTGGTCGCGTGCAACCCACCGAAGTGTTTGTTCAGGTGTTCAGCTTTTAGGATAGGCTCGCCTTTATGCGCGGTGTTTTTCTTAGGCATCGCTGCAGCGGGTACTGCTTTGCTACGTGGCCCAGGCAAGCGGTCGATAAACTTCAACGCCCAATTACCGAATTGGCCCACAATACCGCGCGGCATGGTCAACACCACAACCACCAGCACCACACCATAAATGAAGCCGTGCATACCACTGCCGAAACTACCTAACCAGCCACGAGCCAGCTCAGCAATAGGCACTACCAAAATCGTACCGGCCAATGGCCCCACTACACTGCCTAAACCACCGATCAAGGCAAACATCGCAATCTGGATAGACAGTTCTAGCGAGAACGCAGCAGATGGCTCAATAAAGGTCAGGTACATCGCGTGGAAAGAACCCACAATACTGGTCAGCATGGCGGAAATCACCGCTGCACTCAGTTTGACGTTCACCGTATTAATACCTACCGCAGGTGCAGCGAACTCACGCTCACGCACAGCCACTAAGTAGAAGCCTAGGCGAGAGTGTCGAATCCACCAAGTCACCCAAATGGCCACTACCAGCATGCCAAACGCGACCAACAAGTACGCCCATTTTTGACGGAAAATCATCCATTCAAGGCCGATGTTCAGTGGCACGCTCAAACCGGCTGCACCACCTGTCCAGTCAGACTGGTGCACGGTCAACAGCTTAAACACTTCCAATACAGCGATGGTTGCCAAGGCAAAGAATGGCCCGCGCAGTCTGAAGGTTGGGTACGCAATCATCACGGCTACCAATGCCGAAATACCTGCACCCACAAACATACCCAACCATGGCGTAATGCCGAAGTTAATCACCAACAAAGTCGCGGTATAACTACCCACACCGTAGAACACGGCATGACCCAGCGACAATTGGCCTGCGTAGCCACCAACGATGTTCCATGCTGTCGCCAATGCGCCATAGACGCAAATCAGCACAAACAAGTGGTACACAAAGGGGGACTGAATAATTAGCGGGATGACGAGCAGCAGCGCAAGGCAGAGCAAGCCGACGTAAACCCGTGGTTGTCGAATATCAGGAAACACGTAAAACCTCTCTTGCCCGGTTTACTCAGAACCTCGTCCCAGCCCAAACAGGCCAGTAGGACGGAAGACCAGAATCAAAATAAAGATGGCGAAATACACCACTTCTTTAAGGTCCGGCGCAACGTAGTAGCCAGCCAAGCTGTCTACCAAACCAATCAGTAACGAGCCGAACAACGCCCCGGTCAAGCTACCCATACCACCCAGCACTACGATCACGAAGGCGGTCAGTACAAAGTAACTACCAATGGTGGGGAACACAGGGTATTGCGGAGTCAACAACGCCCCCCCTACCCCAACAAAGGCTGAACCAATGGCAAACGCCAATACGTAAATTACTGGTACGTTCACACCCATTAACGATGCCGCGTACTGGTGTTGTGCTACGGCTCTGAACGCTCTACCCAAGTAGGTATGTTTCAGGAACCAGTGCATACCCCCTACCAATAACAACGCCACAATCAAGGTAATCAGTGGGCCTATGCCAATACTGAATGCACCCAAGAAGATCGTGCCTGTACCGATATCGGTTTGAATCGCCAATACGTCAGCGCCAAACACCAGCAATGCCAGGTTCATCAATGCCGTGGATACACCCACGGTCGCAAAAATCTGAATGTGCCCATCTGCACTAAGCAGAGGTTGAATAATGGCACGCTGCATTAACGCGCCCAGACCAAACAATAAGATCGCAATAGGTACTACGGCCACATAAGGGTGCCAACCCAATTGCGTTGAGAACAAATAGGCAGCATACATAGCCACCATCAAGAACTCGCCGTGGGCAAAGTTCACTACCCGAATCACACCAAAGATCAGCGTCAAGCCGATACTGATAATCGCGTATGCACCGCCCAATAGCAGGCCGTTGATCACCAGTTGCAGAAAAATATCCATTGCAGCTTCCTTCCATCGTCATGCCCGGCTTTGTGAGCCGGGCAGACGTTTCATGCATTACTTATTAACAATGGGTTTTGCTACGGCGGCGGCTTCTGGCCACACGGTCAACAATTTGCCATCTTGCCATTGCATCAGCGTAGTCGTCGCTGCTGTGTTCTGGCCGTTTTCAGCAAAGTCAAATCCCCAACCAGTTGCAGTAGAGCCTACTGGTTTTTTGTATGCCATTACTGCTTCACGGATTTTGTCTGCATCCATGGAACCGGCTTGCTCGATAATGTCGAAGAAAGCAACCGCACCCACATAGTTAGCCAGGCTGTGGCCGGAACGTGGCTCGCTGTTGTACTGCTGTTTGTAGGCCTCTACGAAAGCGCCCAAACCAGGAGCACCTGCTTCGTTAGTGTTGTACTGAGGGAAGTCCACATCAAACGCACCTTCGATGGTGTCGCCCAATGCTTTAGCAGTGTCAGTCAATGAGTAACCACCACCTGCGCCCAATACCGCTTTAGGTTTGTAGCCAGCAGATTTAGCCTGACGGAAGAACAAGATAGTGTCGTTCTGGTACGAAGTTTGCAGCACCACATCCGCTTGAGCACCGCGCAAACGCAGGATCAATGCAGACAAGTCCACCGCTTTAGCCGAGTAAGGCAGCACTTCCACTACGTCTAAGCCTAACTCTTTAGCACGTTCTTGTTGGAAGCCGCCCAGTGTTTTACCGTACAAGCCGTCTTCGTGAATGATCGCAACTTTCAGGCTTTTAGGGTCTACACCCAGTTCAGGAGCAATCACATCTTGCACAGCATCAACCATCGCGTAAGCAAAGTCTCTAGCGGTGGAGTTACTACGGAAAATATTCTGGTAACCACGATCGGTCACGCTGTCAGACACCGCGCCCAACTCAAAGTACGGTACGCCAGCCAGCTCTGTTACCTGTGTCGCAGCATAGGACAACGCAGAAGAGAAACTACCGAAAACGCCTTCCACGTTTTCTACAGACGTCAAACGACGGGCTTCACCCACGGCTTGGTTTGCATCCACGGCGTCGGCTTTCACCAATTTGATTTGTTTGCCCAGCACGCCGCCTTGTGCATTGCGTTCATTTACGGCCAATTCCAGGCCTCTATAGCTTTCATCACCTAGCTGAGCCAATGCTCCGCTGAAGGGATACAAAGCACCCATGCGAATTTCTTCTGCAGCCATTGCAGCAGAGGACATAGCCAGCACCGCGGCGGTTCCTGCCAGCAAGGAAGTTACTTTCTTGAAACGCATACTGTCTCCTTTATCAACACTAACTTGTGGCGTTACGCCAAACAAATCACTAGTTTCCTTATTTGAAGCGCTTCAAATGATGTCTATAAAAAAAGAGCAGTTAAGATGGATACTAGCTCATTTATAATTTGAAGCGTTTCAATTCATTTGCTGCTCATTATTACAACCACTAAAATCCTTGTCAATGAATAAGAACTACAGACTTTCCCGTACTAAAAAGCCTACCCTGGCTGACGTAGCCAAGCTGGCAGGCGTCTCTCTGGGTAGTGCTTCGCGTGCTCTTTCTGTACCTGAGCAAGTCAAACCCACCACTTTAGAAAAAGTAAACCAAGCCGTTTCCCAGCTAGGTTATATACGTGATGGCTCCGCCCGCGCCTTAGCCTCTAGACGCACGCATACCATTGCCGCGATCTACCCTACGCTGAATAACCCCATCTTTGCGCAATCTACCCATTCTATGCAGCAAGCTTTATGGGATAGAGGTTACCAACTGCTGATTGCTAGCCACGAATATCACACCCAAGACGAGCTACCCATTGTGCGTGCCACCTTGGAACGCGGTGTGGACGGCATCATCATGGTGGGGACAGATCACAGCGAAGAAGTGTTCTCTATCCTATCGCAGTTAAATATGCCCTATGTGCTGACGTGGTCGGTGGACGATAGCCACTACCCTTACTGCGTGGGCATATCCAACTTCGACGCTTCCTATGAGTTGGCGCAACATGTGCTCAAACACGGCCACACACGCATCGCTATCTGTGGTGGTCCCATAGAAAATAACGAACGATCTCGTGGACGTCGTAATGGCATTTTGACAGCCGCCGCACACGCGGGCATAGAAGTGCCAGAAAAATGGATGACCATACAACCCTTTTCGTACAAGGGTGGGCGTCAAGGTTTACGCGAATTATGGGCTTTAGATGACCGGCCCACTGTGCTGTTCTGCGGTACCGACTTGCAAGCCATAGGCGCACTGTACGAGTGCCAAATGCTAGGCATTCGCGTACCCGAAGACCTGTCTATTGTTGGTTTTGACGGTATGGAAGAGGCAACGATGGTGCACCCTAAGCTCACTACCATACGCATCCCTGCGGATGAAATTGGTTCACGAGCTGCCTTGTTGATGCTTGAGCTATTGGCGGGACACACCCCGCCAACAGAACGTCCCATCAAAACCGTGATTATTCCAGGCGAAAGCTTAGGACGGGTTTAAGCCATTTCTTTGGCAAGTGTACGCAGCAATTGGGCCGCTGGCATTTCACGTGCCAGCGGTGCTCCCTGCCCTGCCCATTGCGCGGCAAACTCATAATTGCCTTTTGCTACGGCAGCTGCATTCAGCTGTTTTGCCAAATCATAGGTTAAGGGGTACGACGGCACGGCTGGCGCGTCTTCAGCATCCCCCCATTGAATTAATTCATTCAACATGCCACGCGCAGGGCGACCGGACATCACCGGTGTGAGCCGTGTTGTCGCAGCACGATCACTGCGTAAGTTTTCGCGGTAACTGGTATTCGCTGAAGACTCGGGACACAGAATAAAAGCCGTACCCATCTGTGCTGCTACGGCCCCCAAGTCCAGCATGGCGCGTGCGCCTTGGCCATCCATAATGCCACCTGCCGCCACAATAGGGGTATGGCATTTTTTAACCAGTAAACGGGTCAGTACCGCCGTACTCAGACATTCGTCTGGACCATCAGGATCCATAATGCCTCGATGCCCACCCGCCTCTATACCTTGAGCAACAATCACATCAATACCCGCTTGTTCCAGCACCTTGGCTTCACGCAAACTGGTGGCTGATGCCATGGTAATAATGCCTGCTGCTTTTACCGCAGTAAGAAACGCATTATCGGGAATACCAAAATGGAAACTCAACACTGCAGGCTGTTGAGCCAGCATCAAGAACTGCATGGATTGATCGTCTAAGAAGGACGTATAGACCTCGGATAACGCCGTAGGAGGCGTAGCGCCAAAGCGCACAAAGTGCGGAGTAAAGTAACGTATCCACGCTTCTTCGCGTGCTGTGTCGAATTGTGCCGACTTGTGGCAGAACACATTAACGTTAAAGGGCTTGTCGGTCAGTGCTCGCGTGGCACTAATCATGTCCCGCGCTTGCTCCATAGAGCTGGCCCCCAAGCCCAGAGAACCCAAACCACCCGCATTGCTGACAGCAGCAGCCAATTCCGGTGTAGCCACTCCGGCCATCGGCGCTTGAATAATAGGGGTCTGCAACCCCAATTTGCCGATCAAGTCTAGCTGATTCATGGTTGTGTTCCCCTTTATATAATCATGCCCTTAAGCTATTCATCATACTACTGAGCGAAACAAACAGTAGTGATCACCCCAATCAGAGAAACAAAACGTATCAATATTTGACGATGTGCAGTCTGTTTTACAGAAATTCATCTGGTAAAATCAACCACTTGCTGAAAAAAATCAGGAGGTAGTGTTGACTCATACAACACGTACACGAACCACGCCACGTACTTTGAAACAACTGCTTTCTGTATGTGCTCTGGTTACAGGTCTATTTTCTACGACCAGTTCTGCCACCTCTACTCAAGCACTAGAAATTGCAGGCTACGTAGAGAAAGTACAAATCGCAGGTACCGACCTCGTTTTCGACGCCCGCCTTGACTCTGGCGCAACCACATCGTCACTCAACGCTTTGGATATAGAAAGATTCGAACGCGATGGCAAAGACTGGGTACGCTTTGACGTTGTAGACCCTAAAGACAAAGAAAAACGTATTGCGCTGGAATATCCCGTAAAACGCAATGTACGCATAGTCCGACACGACGGCAATCACCAAAACCGCCCAGTCATACAGTTGCCCCTATGCATTGGCTCTCACGAGCGCCTAGAAGATGTGTCTCTGGTCGATAGGTCTGAACTGACCTACCAACTACTAGTAGGCCGCAACCATATGCGCGGCGCCATCCTCATCGACTCAGGCAAGCGCTTTATGCACGAGCCTCGTTGCCCCAGTGCTTCCTAATTTAGTTTTTCGCTAACATTTCCTCATGAAACGATTACACCTGCCGTTGCTGGTATTCGTGTTGCTGGCTGTTGCCTGCAGCCTTTTCTTTTATAAAGTCCGTGTCCTGCAATTTCCGTTAATGCCTGTGAGTCAGGTAGAAGCGTGGACCGTAGAAGCCAATGTGGACTTTGTACCTTCTGGTAGTTCGGTCAAAGCAGAATTGCAATTGCCCGACTACACTCCCGGTTTCACCATTGTGGATGAAAGCTTTATCTCGCGTGGTTACGGCTTAAGCACCCAAACCACCAAAGAAGGCCGCACCGCTACGTGGACGCAACGCCGCCCCGGTGGCCCACAAACCTTGTACTACCGTGTGCAATTGGTGCGTGATAACCAACCTGTAGCACAACAAGGTTTCCCCGGTGTAGCCGCTAGACCCGAGCTGCCTCCCGCATTAGCTACCGCTGCCGATGCCTTGCTCGACGATATTCGTAGCCGCTCGGCTGACATCGACTCCTTCAGTACCTTGTTGGTGCAGGAGGTTAACCGTAGCCAGCCTAGTGAAAACGTAGCCGCCTTCTTGGCACGCACAGCAAGCTCGTTAGAACGCACACAATTGATTGTGGACTTATTGGCAGGTGCTCGTATTCCTGCTCGTGTAGTGCATGGCTTTAGCTTGTCTGATCGCAGCCAACACCAAAATGCGATTCCTTGGCTGCAATTTCACAATACCCGTGAATGGGTAGCGTTGAACCCTACTACGGGCGAACGCGGTTTTCCTGAAGACTTCTTGGTCTGGTGGGTAGGCGATAGCGCCAGCCCTCTGACATTGGACCGTGCCCGTCAAGGCAAGGTCACGTGGTCTACCAGCAGTAATTATCTGGATGCCATGACAGCAGCCAGCCAAGCTGCTGCGCAAAAACACACCGACAGTCTCTTGAGCTTCTCGCTGCAAGACCTGCCTATTGATGTGCAAAACACCTATCGCATCCTGCTGCTGTTGCCGCTGGGCACGCTGCTTATCGTGTTCTTACGTAACGTCATTGGCTTACGTACCTTCGGTACCTTCATGCCGGTGCTGATTGCGCTGTCATTCCGTGAAACGCAGTTAGTACACGGTGTGATCATGTTCTGCACCATTGTGGCCTTAGGCTTGGTACTGCGCTTCTATCTGGAACACTTAAAACTCTTACTGGTCCCCCGATTAGCGGCCGTTGTCACCATCGTGGTGGTGCTGATGACGTTACTCGCGGTGTTCTCACATCAGTTAGATATACAAGCAGGCTTGTCTCTGGGCTTATTCCCTATCGTGGTATTGGCCATGACCATTGAACGCATGTCGCTGGTCTGGGAAGAGCATGGCCCCGCCGATGCTATCCAACAAGGTGCAGGCAGTTTGGTAGTTGCTGCCGTATGTTATCTGCTGCTGGTGAACCGTTATATAGAACACTTGTTCTTCGTATTCCCAGAACTCATTCTGGTGGTACTGGCGTTGTTGCTGGCCTTGGGTAGATACACCGGCTACCGCTTGTCTGAGCTGTTCCGTTTTAGCTCGCTGCCGCGTCTGAAGGAGTAAGCTATGAAACGATGGATCAGTCCGCGAGAACTGCACCGTCTGGGCATTGCTGGCATGAACCAACGCAATGGCGAGTACATTGCCAAGCTGAATCCGCGCAGCCGCTACCCGTTGGTGGATGACAAAATTCTCACCAAAGAACTCGCCATCAAAGCTGGCGTTGCGGTACCTGAACTGTACGGTGTGATACATACCCACCGTGACATACGTTCACTAGGAGCCATGCTGCAAGACAAATCCAGCTTTGTGATAAAGCCGGTACACGGCAGCGGTGGTAGCGGTATTTTGGTATTCAACGGCAAAGACGACAAAGGCGCTTACCGCCGCGCCAATGGCCGCATGATGAGTACTGAAGCCTTGGCTCACCACGTCAGTAACATCTTGGCAGGTGCCTACTCCTTAGGGGGTAGGCCTGACACGGCCATGATCGAACAGCGTGTGGAATTTAGCCAAGCCTTTGAGCACTTAAGCTACCAAGGCGTGCCCGATACCCGCATTATTGTGTACCGAGGCTGCCCAGCCATGGCCATGATACGCTTGCCCACTCGCCACTCTGACGGCAAAGCTAACTTGCACCAAGGCGCTATTGGTACGGGTATTGACTTGGAAACCGGCCATACCACCGCTGGGGTATGGCTGAACCAACATATCACGCATCACCCTGATACCGAAGTGGCGGTAGCGGGTCACGAGATCCCCGATTGGGACATACAGTTGCGCTTGTCGTCACGCTGTTATGACCTAACTGAGCTAGGCTATTTAGGCGTGGACTTAGTGCTGGATGCCAACCACGGCCCTATGCTGCTAGAGCTGAACGCGCGTCCTGGCTTAGCGATTCAAATCGCCAACCAAGAGGGCTTGCATTGGCGCACTAGGGCTATTGATCACTGGCTAGCAGAACGTGCCGAAAACCCGCCTACCGCGGATGAGCGCGCACATTGGTTTGCTGAGAAAGGCTTACGTACGCTGATTGATGAAGCGGCTGCTCGCGGTTAGTCACTAGCGATTATGCCTAAAACAGCCCCTATTGTTGATGACGGTAGGGGCTTTTTTTATGTGTCGCTCAAGTAAAAGCCCGCTTAGTCACGACTGTCTGCCGTAGTCTTAGGCTGCGAAAGTATTTTTTAATTTGTACACCAAATAAAAAAACACTTCCATCCGCCTTCCCTTCGTCGCTTGCCTAGGGGTTTGCTTTGGTAATTGCTGATGGGTATTTCTCTTTCTGTGACAGATGAGAGAAGGTGTTTTGGTCGGATGGCAAATCGGATGACTTGCTTAGTGCCTTACAGGGTTGTGTATGTAGCCAAAGTGGAATGCTCGGGGAGACGGAGAGGAAACTTTTTTGATTTGGTGTCTCAAATCACAAAAAGCTTTCCTGCAGTCTCCCCGCGCGTGCGATGAATACTATCGCCAGACTTCAGCAATTACGACAATTCAGGCACCGTCGCTACAAACCTATTCATCGCACTAAGCACCGCCTGAATAGAGGCCGTCACAATATTAGGATGCTGTCCTACCCCAAAGCGCGAACCCGGTACGCCTGGCCACACCACTTCAACAATAGCCATGGCCGGTGCATCGGCTCCAGCCCCCATACTGCGTTCTTCATAACTATCCAAACGCACGGGTAAACCTAAGGCGGCCACCGCAGCCGCAATAGGCCCGTTGCCTGCACCTTCTATGCTGACTCGTTTCCCATCGGGCCCCGTCATCTCCAAGACAATGCATTGCAAACCAGCATCAGTGTCATGCAGCTTATGACTGTGATACACATACGCTGGGGATGCCTGTTGGCCACCCAAATAGCAGCGCTCGAACAAAGCCCACAACTGCGCACTATTCAGTTCGGTTTCACTACTGTCTGCGTGTTCTTGCACCACTGCACTGAACTCCACCTGCATACGTCGAGGCATGACCACGCCATAATCTCGCTGCAGCAAAAAGGCTATACCGCCCTTACCTGACTGGCTATTCACCCGCACGATGCTATCGTAGGTGCGACCCAAATCCTGTGGGTCTATGGGCAAATACGGTACACGCCACAACGCATCTGTTTTTTGTGCGGCAAAGCCTTTGGCAATCGCGTCTTGGTGCGAACCTGAAAACGCCGTAAACACCAAGTCGCCCACATAAGGATGGCGTGGGTGTATAGGTAACGCTGTCGTTTCTTCCACAATTCTGGCCACTGCCGAAATATCCGAGAAATCCAACTTGGGCGATATGCCCTGGGTGTACAAGTTCAACGCTAAGGTCACCAGATCTAAGTTACCACTGCGTTCGCCATTGCCAAACAAGCAGCCTTCTACTCGCTCCGCCCCCGCCAACATGGCTTGCTCTGCACACGCTACACCGGTGCCTCGATCATTGTGTGGGTGCACGGATAACACCACATGCTCACGTCGGTTCAAGTGTCTGTGCATCCACTCTATTTGGTCAGCAAACACATTGGGCGTAGAGACTTCTACGGTAGTAGGCAGGTTGATAATCATAGGCCGCGTAGGGCTTGCATCCCACGTTTCAATGGCGGTGTTGCACATCAATAAAGACACCTCCAACTCGGCCATGCAGAAGGTTTCTGGTGAGTACTGCAATACCCATTCTGTTTCTGGATGCTTGTCCGTCAGTTCACGCAGCAACTGCACGCTTTCTTGCACCATGACCTGAATTTGCGGCACTTCCATGTTGAATACCAACTCACGCCATGCTGGGGCAATGGCATTGTAGAAATGCACAATCACCCTATGTGCCCCCGCCACACTACGTACTGTTTCACGTATCAAATCGGGCCGTAATTGTGTGATCACCATAGGGGTCACATCATCGGGGATTTTTGCATCCTCAATCAGATGGCGCACAATCTCAAAATCTGTACGCGATGCCGATGGGAAACCCACTTCTATTTCTTTAAAACCAATGCGCACCAGTTCATCAAACAAACGCAGTTTGCGTTCTCTATTCATGGGCTCGAACAAGGCTTGGTTGCCATCACGCAAATCCGTAGATAACCACACTGGAGCTTGCGTTAAGGTACGCTCTGGCCATTGGCGATCTGGCAAATTGATGGCGGGAAAAGGTTTGTATTTTTGGGCCGGATTACTCAGCATAAACACCTCAGGAAAATCAAATTCGATGATTTGCCTGACTCCCCTTGCTAGGGAAAAGCTAGTACGGTTGGGGCCACGGGGAATCAGGACAAGTCACGGTGCGCACAGCGACGCACTGACCCCAACCTAGTGTCAGGGAGCGTAGTAGTCGTAGGCTGTGTAGTACGTGATGCATAGCGTAAAACCCAAAATCCATCCAAGGAATACACAGTGTAGGCTTGACCTGATTGTCTATCTACAGAAAAATAGACAGATTATTGTTCAAAATAGACAACCCTATGGCGATGACTGTAGACGGCGGAATCGCCACGTTTCTAGATCTGAAACACCACGAGCAAAGCACATTACTGGTTACGGGCGTGCATGGGCACTACCCCGCTCAGACGCACGTTCCTGCACACCAGCATGATTGCTATCACTTGTTGTATGCCGCTGACGGGTTGATGCGTGTAGAGACTGACAGCGGCGAATGGTTGCTTCCTCCCACTACGGCCGTATGGTTACGCCCGCAAACGGACCATGCTTTTTTTACCTATAGTCAGGTACGTGCGCACGGGTTGTTTATCAAGGCTGAAATCAGTAATCACTTGGCCGATCAAGACGCTGTGCTGCACGTGTCGCCACTACTGCGAGAGCTAATCATTGCGTTGTCACAAGATACTTTTACGCCCCCAACACTCTCGCGGCGTCATCAGCTACTGTCAGAATTACTGCTAGAAGAACTGCAGCAACAACAGCCTTTGCCCTGCTATTTACCGTGGCCCACAGACCCTGCTATGGCCCAAGTGTGTGATGCCCTTACGGCCAACTTGTCGCACTCGTTTACGGCCAATGATTGGGCAGATCGCCTTGCCATGAGCAGCAAGAGTTTTCATCGGCACTTTGAGCGCAGCACGGGCATGACCTTTGGACGCTGGCGTCAACAATGTAGACTGCTGCACTCGTTACCCATGCTATTGGATGACGCACCTATAGTCAGCGTTGCACTGACGTGCGGTTATGAAAGTCACAGCGCGTACTCTGTCGCCTTCAAAAAACACTTTGGCGTGTCGCCCTCTAGCTTTGTAGCGGCAACACGCCAAGCGTAGATTACTCTGCTGCTGCGGTAGCGACTGCTGCCTCAGCTACGGGTTCATCTTGTGGCAAATGGATGGCTCGGCCTGCCCCCATACCCAGCACGGCTTGCAGCACGCACAGCGCCATACATACATACAGCGGCACTTGCCAATTACCAACGGAATCGTGCAATGCACCCAACACGATGGGGCCTGCCGCTGCCAACAAATACCCTATGCACTGCGCCATTCCCGACAAAGCGGCTGCTTGTGCGGTGGTGGCGGCCCGCATACCAATGAAAGACAACCCCAAAATGAAGGTACCTGTCACACCAAAACCAAACACCGCTACCCATACTGTGGCGGCCACAGGAAACAACACCAAGCCCAACAAGCTCAACAAGGACAAGCTCGCCATCGAGATCGCAATACCGCGCTGATCTTTAGAGCGCTTCACCCAAGGCACCAACACCAATCCAGGAAAGGCTGTGGCCAACTGCATCAAACCGTGTAACGAGCCCGCTTGCGCTTGGCTATAACCCAAGTCCACCAACATAGCGGGCAACCACGTTGCCACAGAGTAGTAGGTCAACGATGTGGTACCAAAGAACAAGCTCACCTGCCATGCCAAACCCATGCTCCATACGCTGCGTTTGGTAGTCTTTTTAGTGGTAGCCGTGGCGGGCTGGGCACGTACGGCTTTAAGTTGCGGCAACCAAATCAAGGCACTTAGCAATGGCAACACCAAAAATACGCCTAATGACCATTGCCAGTTCAGGCTTTGCGCCAGCGGTACTACAACTGCCGAACCCGCAGCCGACGCCACCCCCATGGTGATGGCATACACCGCCGTCAGCGTTGTAATCTGTGTAGGGAAATCGCGCTTCAGCAAGCTGGGCAGCAAGGTATTACCTACCGCAATCCCCGCCCCCAAAATACTGGTACCGGCATACAGCCCCCACAGCGACCCTGACGAACGCAGCACAATGGCACCGCACATAATCAGCAACGCCACAAACAGAGCGCGCTCCAAGCCTATTTTTCGTGCCAACAATGGCGCAAATGGCGACACCACAAAAAAGCTCAACAGTGGCAAGGTAATCAATAACCCCGCCTCACTGGTGCTTAGCCCAAACACCGGTCGTAGGCTTTCCAATAATGGGCCTGCCGCGGTAAAGGGTCCACGCAAGGTGGTCGCGAAAAGTAAAATCCCCAGTACCAACCATGCCGACCGGGGAAGTTTAGAAAACACTGACATACAGAGATTCACTACATGTTGAATTAGCCAGCCTCTACGATAGCCCACCCCGCCCTTTCTGAATTTACTTATAATGACTATTTATTGCTAAAAACGGTCAACATTCATGCCAGCCCCTCTGTATCAAGCTACGACCAGCTTCGATCCCGATGCTCTGCCATACCCTGTCACTGCATTACGGGATAATGCACGCGAAGAATCTAGAGAGTTACCCTTTCATCGACACCATAAAGGGCAACTGGTCGTTTCGTTTCAAGGTGGCGTGATGTGTCAGGCTGAGGGTGGCATGTGGATGGTGCCGCCACGCTGCGGGGTATGGATTCCTGGGGGTATGCTACACAGCAATCACATCACTGCCAACGGACACGTCTACCTACTATTTGTAGACCCTGCTATTAGTGGCTTACCCGAGCACTGTTGCACACTATCGCTGACTCCCTTAGTCGTTGAGCTGATCCGGCACATAGCGCAACTGGAAGATCCTAGCGACTTAGATCTACCACATGAAAAGCAACTCACCGCCGTTTTGCTTGAAGAGCTACGACGCATGCAGGTAGAACAACTTCACCTGCCTATACCCGAACATCCGGCATTACAACGCATCGCTTATGCGCTCATACGCCACCCAAACAACCGCAACACCGTCGCGCAATGGGCGGAACAAGTGGCGATGAGTGAGCGCACCTTAGCCAGACTGGTACAGCGTGAAACCCGTATGAGTTTTGGGCGGTGGCGTCAGCAATTACACATACTGATTGCCCTACAACAATTAGCAGCAGGTTCTAGTGTGCAACGCGTGTCGGATGCACTGGGATACGAGTCCGTCAGTGCCTTTATTACGATGTTTCGCAAAGCACTGGGTAAACCACCGGGTCGCTATATTGCGGAACAGTAGAGTCCCTGTCATCATCGCGCTACAACAGTGCATTCAGCACCCCAGCATCGTAGAATAAAGGCGTGCTATCGCCTAATAATCACAGCAATAAAGCCTAGTCATGTCTTTAGAATTACTACTGTTATTTATACCAGCCTGTTTTGCCTTAAATATGGCGCCAGGCCCTAACAACCTGCTTTCTGTCTCTAACGCTACCCGCTTTGGTTTTGGTGTCTCGTGCTTAGCGGGCATAGGCCGCTTAGTCGCCTTTGTAGGCATGATTGCTATTGCGGCGTCCGGTTTAGCCGTGGTGCTACAAACCTCGGCCATCGCCTTCACCGTCATCAAAGTAGTAGGCGCCATGTACTTGTTTTACTTGGCATGGCAATTGTGGCGTGCGCCGGTTAGCCAAGTCCCTCAAGATGACAACCGCGGCACCAGTAAAAACTACAGCTTATGGAAACTGATGCGCCAAGAGTTTATGGTGGCGGCCGGTAACCCAAAAGCCATCTTAATCTTCACCGCTTTCTTGCCCCAATTCGTGAACCCTGCAGATGCCGCTGCCCCCCAGTTTTTGGTGTTAGGCAGTTTGTTTTTGGTATTGGAATGGATAGCCATCGCCGCCTACGCGTACATGGGCGCGCACTTAGGTAAATGGTTCGCCGTGCCAGAACGCCAGCGCCGGTTTAACCGTGGTTGTGCGACATTGCTTGGGGCGGCGGGGTGTGGGTTGCTACTTTCTAGAAATAGCGCAGCAACCTAAATCATCACATCTGCCTACCTGCGGATTGCATAGCCCACCCATCCCACGCGACAATAGCGACTATGCACTACACTAGGGATCACCCTTTTACCTGCTACAGGTACTAGCGTGATCCCTTGCATTCTCTACACCCGTTTAGATAGGCACAGATAGCACCAACATGACCGACAAGAAACGTACGACTCCTGATACATCATTGCAAAGCAACACCACTCAAAACATTGATATTGAAGCCTTGGAGTTCTCGAATCACACGCCGATGATGAAGCAATACTTGCGTCTCAAGGCTGAGGCCGGTTCGCATCTGTTGTTCTACCGAATGGGGGATTTTTATGAGCTGTTCTACCAAGACGCCGAGCGTGGTGCGCGACTGCTAAACCTCACGCTTGCTAAACGTGGCTCGTCTAACGGTGAACCTGTACCTATGGCGGGTGTACCCTTCCACTCTATGGAAGGCTACTTAGCACGACTCGTCGCACTGGGCGAGTCAGTCGCCATTTGTGAGCAAGTGGGTGACCCTGCTACCAGCAAAGGCCCGGTAGAACGCCAAATTGTGCGTATTGTCACGCCAGGCACCTTAACCGATGATGCTCTGCTACCTAGCAAAGCCGACCGTATTATTGCTGCCTTGGTACCGGGACGTAAAAACCGTCAAGATGTCATCGGCTTGGCATGGATGAACTTGGCTAACGGTGAATTTACCGTAAGCGAATGCCAACCCGATATGCTGGATTCTGAACTCAGCCGTTTAGAACCTGCTGAGCTGGTCATGAGCGATAGCTGCCAACAAACGCTATCCAACCCGTATAGACTTAGCCGTGTGCCAGACTGGCACTTTGAAAGCACAGGCGCGGAACAAACACTGTGCACACATTTTGCTGTGGATAGTTTGTCGGCCTTTGGCTTAGATGACTACCCTGTAGCGCTGTGTGCAGCTGGCGCCCTGCTGCGTTATGTAAGCCATACACAATCGCAAAGCTTAAACCACATCCACAAACTGAGCGTGCATCACAGCGGCGAGTTTGTGGTGCTGGATAGCGTGACACGTAAGAACTTAGAGCTTACTGAAACCATTAGTGGTGAAACGTCCCCCACACTGTTTTCTACACTGGATCATTGCCAAACCCCTATGGGTGCACGGTTATTGCGCCGTTGGCTGCACCATCCACTGCGTAATAACGATGCAGTACTGGAGCGCCAGCAAATCGTGTCGTCGCTGCTCACTGGTGTACCTAGCCAGCACTTTCAGACGCTACATAAGCTGCTGCGTAACTTTCCCGACTTAGAACGTATCTCTACCCGTATCGCATTAAGCAGTGTGCGCCCGCGCGAGCTGGCTAGCCTACGCGACGCGCTGCAAGAACTACCTACCTTTCATCAACTGTTGAGCCAGCATTTTCCTGCCACACCAGCGTTGGAACGGTTGACTTGTCAATTGCAGCTAGATCCAGAACTTGCCACACTATTGCACCAGTCTATTGCGCCTGAACCCGCCCTCCTGGTACGTGATGGTGGCGTGATTGCGGATGGCTATGATAGCGAATTGGATGAACTGCGATCACTTGCCAGCGATAACGGTGAGTTCCTGATGAAAATGGAACAGCGCGAGCGTGAGCGCACAGGCATTTCTACCCTACGTGTAGAGTTCAACCGTGTACATGGCTTCTTTATTGAGGTTAGCCGCGCTCAAGCCGACAACGTGCCCGAAGACTACCGTCGTCGCCAAACACTCAAAAATGCAGAACGCTTTATCACGCCCGAGCTAAAAGAGTGGGAAGACAAAGTGCTGTCAGCCAAAGAGCGTAGTCTGGCCAAAGAAAAATTCCTGTTTGAAACGCTGCTGCAAACACTGACAGATTTCACCGTTCCTTTGTCATTGGCAGCATCTGCCTTAGCGGAAATTGATGCTCTGGCTTCTTTTGCCCATCACGCCTTGATGAATGACTGGGTAGCGCCTGAGTTGAGTGATCAAGCTGGTGTATGGATTCAAGCTGGCCGCCACCCTGTGGTAGAACACAGCATTGAGCACTTCACGCCCAACCATTGTGATTTGCGCCACGACAGACGCTTACTACTGATTACCGGTCCTAACATGGGCGGTAAATCCACCTACATGCGTCAGAATGCACTGATTGCACTACTGGCCCGTACGGGTAGTTACGTCCCCGCTACTGCGGCACGCATTGGCCCTGTAGACCGTATTTTCACGCGTATTGGTGCTGCTGATGACTTGGCTGGTGGTCGTTCTACCTTCATGATGGAAATGACCGAAGCGGCGGCTATTTTGGCCTCAGCCACTTCTCACAGCATTGTGCTGATGGATGAAATTGGTAGAGGTACGTCTACCTACGACGGTTTGGCACTGGCATGGGCTATTGCACATCGCTTGCTGACCCACAACCAAGCTCTCACGCTGTTTGCTACGCACTACTTTGAAATCACTCGACTGCCCGATAGCGAACCAGCTTGCATGAACGTACATTTGGCGGCGGCAGAATCCTCCCAAGGCATAGTGTTCTTGCACGAAGTTCAAGAAGGCCCCGCCAGCCGTAGTTACGGTATTCAAGTGGCGCAACGCGCTGGCATTCCTATGGCGGTGATTAGACAAGCCATGCGCGAACTGAACCATCTGGAATCGCAACACCCCAGCAATCAGTTAGATTTGTTCTCTGCTCCTGCAGCGGAAGACAGCTTAGCTGCTGTACCTAGTATTGAAGATGAGCAAGCGCTAGAACTACAACGCCGCTTTAATGAGCTAGATGTGGACAATTTAAGTGCACGCGATGCGTTGGACTTGCTGTACGACTGGAAGCAACAGTTTCCACGCCAGTAAAGAGAAGATCGCTCACATGAGCATTGCCCTACACAGCAAGGCTCATGACCCTGAATACTAAAAAGCCCCACGTACACACGCGGGGCTTTTTATATACGTAGCGCAGTTTTAGCCTAAAGGATCAGGAGCCGTATTCTGTAATACCAATAACTCATGATTGGTGCCCAAACCGCTATAGCGTTCCGACGCTACAGAGACTTGTACCGTAGCATCCGCAATGGGATAGACCTTATTACCTATGTGTAAAGACGTAGGCATAGCATGATCACCGGATACATGCAAAACAGCAGAGCCTGTAAGCATATAGACTTCGCGTCTATTGCCATACTCCACCACATTGGCCTTAGCGCCTGGTGACAGCTCTAGATAGGCCGCCCCTTCCCATGCATGCGTCAGCGTTTTAGTACCGGCATCTAGCTTAGTGGTAGAGAAACGCTCTTGCCATTGCAAACCCACATACGCCACCAGCACAGACGCCAAAATAAAGCTGGCCACACATAACAACATACCCCAGCTACCCGGTTTAAGCACTTTGCGCAAAGCCTGGTCCAAGCGAGATTGCTCTGCTTGATTCATTTTTACCGCCGAAAGATATGCACTAGTCATGTCCTGCCTCATCACCAACATTAAATGATATTAATTCTCATTATCTATAAGTTGAGAGAGATTGTCTAGCCTTTAGTGCAATAAAAAAGCCCACCTGTTTATAGGTGGGCTTTTACGAAAAACGTGCTGCTTATTTTCCGATATGGTTGGACAGTACCGTGATGATACGGCGGGCCGTATCGGTAGAGATGGTTTGACCATCTTTGTCCAGCACAGTAACCACAGAGCCACTGCCCTGCGATACCACACGAATGCGGAATACCTGAGCTTCTGCCGTGTTACGACCACCAAACATACGAGTAAAGATGTTGGCTTGCTCGATTTTCTCACCAGTGTCGGAATCCAAGTAACGGATGAAGTACTCACCGCTGGAACGATCACGATCTTCTAACGCAAAACCAGCGGAATCAATCGCTACACCCACACGACGCCATGCACGGTCGAACGGCTCGTTCAAACGCAAGAAAGCTTCGCTAGAGGTAGTGACGGTTTCTACTGCTGTGCCGCGCTCTGTTTGTTCCGCTTGTGTCACTTTGGACTGAGCACGTTCTTGATCCGTACCCAAGTACACCATCAAGCGAGCCAACATGGCTGCGTTCAGGTTAGGATCTTCTTTACCGTATACCCACTTGAAGGTTGTACCGTCAGGTGTAGGCGTTTCTTCCATGTGCTGGTGACTGATATAAATCTCAGTCTTGCCATTCACACGTTCCATACGGGTAGTAAAGCGCTCACGCTCGCCACTGTCGAATACTTGATCCACGATGGCGCCCAACGCACTGCGAATCCAGCCTTCAGGAATCTTGGCACGGTTTTCAGCCCAATCTGTTTGGATCACACCAGCACGAGGATCTTGGCTACGAATCGTAAAGCCTTGTGTTCCCCAGAACTCAATCACTTCTGGGAAAATTTTCTCTGCAGGCATGTCCACAACCAGCCAGCGCAACTGACCATCGCGCTTAACCTCAATACCATCTGTTTGCGGCAGGATGTTAGAGCCACTGGAGGCTGCTTGTTGCTGCGCTTCTCGTGACTGCATGTAGCTGCTGAAGCTGGTGCCTTCCGGTGCTTTGTAATGAGCATCGGCCTGAGCTTGTGTTAGATCAGGTGGAACGCTTAAAGGCTCGCCGCGTACTGTACTTTTGTAATCTACGCTTTCTGCACCACCGGTAATTTCTTCCAGAGTGGAACAGCCACTTAGCGCTACAGCACCCAGGCCTACCGTCAAGGCGGCACAAATCTTGGTTAAACGCATTGTTCTCATGAAATCAGACCTGCATCCCTTAATGTTTGACGCAACATATCGTGAAACTTCTCGTTCAAGGGAGTCAATGGCAATCTGTAACCCAATTGCATTCTCCCCATTTCAGCCAGCGCCCATTTTACAGGGATAGGATTGGCTTCGATAAACAATTTGCTGTTTAGTTCGGCCAAAACCATGTTCAAGCGACGAACTTCTGGCAAATTGCCTGCTAAAGCGGCCATACACAGATCGTGCATCATGCGTGGTGCCACGTTGGCAGTCACAGAGATATTGCCTTTACCACCTAGCAGTATCAGTGCAGCAGCAGTAGCATCGTCACCGCTCAGCACAATGAATTCTTCAGGTTTGTCACGCAGCAGTGCGCTCAAACGACCGATATTTCCAGTAGCATCTTTTACACCAATAATGTTTGGCACATGAGCCAAACGCACGATGGTGTCGTTGTCCATGTCAGCAACTGTACGGCCTGGCACGTTGTACAAGAAAGACGGCAGATCAACTGTTTCCGCAATTTTACGGAAATGTTGGTACATACCTTCTTGAGTAGGCCTATTGTAGTAAGGCACGACGGACAAGCCTGCATCAGCACCTACGCTTTGTGCGTGACGAGACAGTTCGATGGCTTCAGCTGTAGAGTTCGCCCCTACACCAGCAATAACTGGGATACGACCAGCAGCGTGCTTAACAGCAATGCTGATCAGTTCAGCATTTTCATCCATGCTGACGGTAGGCGATTCGCCTGATGTACCCACTACAACGATAGCATCTGTGCCTTCAGCCACATGCCAATCGATCAACTTTCGATACGCCTCGATATCCAGCTGCCCATCCGGGAACATAGGGGTAACAAGCGCAACCATACTGCCTTGAAATACAGGCGTTGCATTCTCCGAGTTTGCCATAATCGAGGTTTTCTCCAGAATCAAAAAGCGGCACACATCTTACAACATAAAGATCATTGCAGTTTACAGGATTCACCGCAAAATCATAAGAACCAGCTCACCACTTTCTGCCCAAATGACAAAAATGGTGCTAAAGCTATACCTAATACGTTAGTAAGCATCAATACAATCAAAATCAGCATGCCGTATGGCTCGATTCGGCCATACTGATACGCCCATTTATTAGGCAGCAAGCTAAATACTATCCTGCCCCCATCTAGTGGTGGCAACGGAATTAGGTTCAGGGCCATCAACACCAAGTTCACCCAGATACCGGCTATCGCCATACGGGGGAAGAAACCGGTGTGAGGCATACCGTTATCCAGCATCAAGCGCAGGGCAATAGCCCAACCTATGGCCATCACTAAGTTTGAGGCTGGCCCCGCCAACGCCACCCACAACATATCGCGTTTGGGTTGACGCAGCTTGGACCAATTTACTGGTACGGGCTTGGCCCAACCGAACAATAAACCAGCCCCACCCATCATGCTAGTAGTAAATAGTAAGAATAGCGGTACAGCAATCGTACCGATGGGATCTATATGGGGAATGGGGTTCAGCGTAATGCGCCCTGCCTGTGCTGCCGTATTATCGCCAAAGAAGCGTGCCACATAGCCGTGAGAGGCTTCGTGCAACGTAATCGCAAACAAAACAGGCAGAGCATAGACCGTGATGGTCTGTATTAAGTCATTCATGAAAAACCGTAGTTCAAAGCATTTTTGCCATTATTCACCAGAGTTGTGCACAAAAGCAAAAAAACTGCCTTAACCCTTACGATAGTCCTAATTTGGTAGGATCACCTGCACCTACACGCACCACTACCGGTGTTTCGTCAGTTAAGTCGATCACTGTAGTCGGTTGCATAGAGCATGCCCCACCATCTACCACCGCTTCAATTTGGCCCTTGTAGCGTTTTTCAATTTCCACCACGTCATTGAGCGCCTCGCTTTCCCCTTCAGGAATCAGCGTAGTTGATAGCAGTGGCGAACCCACTTGATCAATCAGCTCACGTACGATCTTGTTATCAGGCACACGTATACCAATAGTCTTACGTGAAGGGTGAGACACACGGCGAGGTACTTCTTTAGTTGCCTCTAGAATAAACGTCCACGGACCAGGCGTAGCCATCTTCAGCAAACGGTATTGACTGTTTCCTACTTTGGCAAACGTACTAATCTCTGCCAAGTCTCGACATAACACCGTCAGGTTATGACGCTCATCCAGACCTCGTACCCGTCGCAAATCTTCAGCGGCTGACTTATCGTCCAGACGCGCAACCACGGCATAGCTAGAGTCGGTTGGTACAGCTACTAAGCCGCCCTTAGCTAGGATCTGCGCCGCTTGAGCCAGAATGCGTCCTTGGGGATTTTCAGGATGAACAACAAATACCTGTGTCATAGTCAAACTCCTTTGTATAGGTCTGAACCACTATAGAGCAAAGCGCTGTTTCTCGCCAAACTCGTTAAACTTTATTTATTTTGCTGCAAACTTGTGCAAAAAATAAAAATACTGCTATAATCATTTTTCTTTGCTACACAATGGTGGCCGTAGCTCAGTTGGTAGAGTCCCGGATTGTGATTCCGGTTGTCGTGGGTTCGAGCCCCATCGGTCACCCCAAATTTCTTCTAATTTTCATACACATAAAAGAAAAACAATTTTTCATAGTATGAAAGGTTAGAACAAAAAATAAGCTTCAGAACTAAGACTGCATTTGGCAGTCTTTTTTTTCGTCTATTACACCCGTTTTACCGGCATTTAACAACGGGCATTACAGACCGAAAAAAACACAATACACGCTGTAACCTGCTGCGCCACTTTGTCATGTAGAAAGCTGAAGGGAAAACCGAAACCAAAGGTCACTTAACTCTGTTCATTAAGTTGCTATGATTGAGCCTTCTCGAATATTTGTTAAGCGACGACTGGAATTGATAATGAAAAAAACATGGGCGCAAGTTTTCACTTACTTGCTACTTTTCTTGGGCATCAACTCTGCGTCTCTAGCTGAGTCTATATCTTCTCTGACACCCGAGGATCAAGAGCTTTTTAAGACCGCTCAACTTGAAGCAGAAAAGGGCAATCCTATTGCACAATACAATCTAGGCCTTCTTTATTACGAAATGAACGACTACGAAAAGGCACGTGATTGGTACGAGAAAGCTGCTGAACAAGGACATACATCGGCGCAGTTTAACTTAGCGATTATGTACGACAAGGGTAGGGGCGTTCCTCAAAACGATACGAAAGCATTTGAGTGGTACAAGAAAGCCGCTGAGCAAGGCATTGCTGCCGCGCAATTTAACCTAGGGATTATGTACGAAACCGGTCAGGGCGCTCCCAAAAACGACACTAAAGCGTTTGAATGGTACGAGAAAGCCGCTGAACAAGGCATTGCTCCAGCGCAATTTAACGTAGGGAATATGCTCCGTAATGGTCGTGGCGCTCCTAAGAACTATACAAAAGCTATTGAGTGGTACGAGAAAGCCGCTGAACAAGGGCATACAACTTCGCAGTTTAACCTAGCGATTATGTACGACACCGGCCAGGGCGTTTCTCAAAACGACACTAAAGCGTTTGAATGGTACGAGAAAGCTGCTGAACAAGGATATGCTCAAGCACAGTTCAACCTTGGTGTTATGTACAAAACAGGCCAAGGCGTTCCTCTGAACTATACAAAAGCGTTTGAGTGGTACAAAAAATCCGCCGAACAAGGGCATAGTTCCGCACAGCTCAATCTAGGGATTATGTACGACATTGGTCAGGGAATTCCCCAGAACGACACTAAAGCGTTTGAATGGTACGAAAAAGCCGCCGAGCAAGGAATGGCTCAAGCACAATTTAACGTAGGTAATATGCTCCGCAACGGTCGTGGCGTTTCTAAAAACGATACTAAAGCTGTTGCTTGGTACGAGAAAGCGGCTGAACAAGGGGATGCTTCTTCACAGTTCAATCTAGCAACTATGTATGAAGCGGGCCAAGGCGTTCCTCTGAACTATACAAAAGCGTTTGAATGGTACAAAAAAGCGGCTGAACAAGGGAATGCTTCTGCACAGTTCAATCTAGGGGTTATGTACGATGTTGGCCAAGGTGTTCAGCAAAATAATACAAAAGCACTTGAGTGGTTCGAGAAAGCGGCTGAACAGGGGCATGCTTCCGCACAGTACAACCTAGGGGTTATGTACGACACGGGCCAGGGTGTTCCTCAAAACGATGAGAAAGCGCTTGAGTGGTTCGAGAAAGCGGCTGAACAGGGATATGCTTCTGCACAGCTCAATCTAGGAATTATGTATCACAGTGGTCAGGGTACTCCTAAAAACGATACTAAAGCGTTTGAGTGGTTCGAGAAAGCGGCTGAACAGGGGCATGCTTCTGCACAGTTTAATCTAGGTGTTATGTACGACACGGGCGCAGGCACCCCTCAAAACAGAGCAGCTGCAAAAGAGCTTTTCAAACAAGCTTGTGATAATGGACACGCCACCGGTTGTAATAACTACAACATCCTGAATCAATAAGCTTTCTGAGTAATTTCTTTTCGTCTTAGTAGTGCACCGAAGCCCCGTAATGGGGCTTTTGCTTTGTCACTCCACAACCAAACCATCATAAGACGCCTTGCTCTCTCACTTTTCAGCAACTCATTACAGACTTAACCTGCAAACAACACGGATACACATCGTAACTCTTAACCTTAATCGATTTTGCTTAAATTACACCCGTAAAAGTTTCAGGCTTTTACCGAGTCAATGCAAATCTCTGCAAAAACTCACTACTCACTTACTAGAATCAGGTAATTTATGAAAAAAATAATTTTGGCGGGCGTTATTGCATCTATGTCTTCGGCTACTTTTGCTGCTGATATGTCCCAAGCATGCACAGACTATTATGCAGCTATGGATAAATATATCGAGCAAATTGCATCTCACGACGCCATGAAAGGCCAAGTAGATATGATCAAAACACAATACGATGATTCCAAAAAAATGATCGAATCCATGCCTAAAGAATCACAAGACGCAGCATGCAACGCCGCTAATGATGCGATGAAGCAAGCTGAAGAGATGATGAAAAGTATGGGCAAGTAATCATTGAAGCACTACATGCAGAAGGAGAGTACTCTTTCCGCATGTAGTTCTTATAGCCATATCGCTATATGCGTAAACACACTAATAATAAAAACCTATATTCCATCCAGCTCTTTATGAGCAACCTCCCCATCACCTTAGGCTACAAGAGCGCCGCTAACGCTGGCCCAGCCTTGTGTGCACCATTACTTCCGTCCTCAACCTTACAGTAGAGTGCCTTACACGATGAACGGTACTAATAAACCTCCGTTTTTACTTAGGTTTATTAATTAAAATTACAAACAAACAATCAACAAAATACCAATTAAATAAAAATTAATAGACAGCCAAAAAATAATTGACAATCAATTAATAAAAATTTAGTTTTTACAATACTCAATAAGTTAGAAAACCACAGCCACCCAAAAGCCCCCCCCACTTACCAGCGGTAAGAAAATGCCTTCCTACTTACCAAAAACATGTTTGCTACAGGATCCACACCCTAGCTCGTCTACCTAGGCTCGCAAAAAGAACGCAACTTGTACTGAAAGCCCTCTATGGTGTTCACCTAAGTCCACAATTCTGTGTCTTAACACACTGGTATAAATCGCCACTTTCTTATACCCTGTACGACTTAGGTTCTTCACTCACACTCCCGTAGGTCTGCGCTGGCATCCATGCAACAACACATTTCTACCCTACACGAATTCCTGTCTGAGTACTGGCCACATATTGTTCTAACCTTTAGCGTGCTCGTTAGTGCGTCTGCTGCCGTTCACGCAGCCATGAACAAAAACGATGTGCGTGCTGCCATTGGGTGGGTGGGGGTGATCATCATGTCACCGTTACTGGGGCCTTTGCTTTATCTAATCGCTGGTATTAACCGTGTACGCCGCAGCCAAATCTATGAGCAGCGCGACAAAACCTTCAAGCAATTCATCAATTACCCCGCCCCTCCCGTCTCTGATATTGAAAGTTGTGCCGGCATACAGTTCCGTTCACTACATATATTGGGTGACAGGGTCAGCCGCTTTCAATTGCGCGATGGCAACCATGTGCGTTTATTAGCCGGTGGTGATGAGGCCTACCCAGCCATGCTGGAAGCCATTCGCAATGCCAAAAGCACCATCGCCATGCAGTCATACATTTTTGATAATGACCATATTGGCCGTATTTTTATTGATGCTTTAGCCGAAGCACATCAGCGCGGTGTCAATATACGTGTATTGATTGATGCAGTAGGTGCCAAATATTCGCACCCTCCTATTACACGACTGCTGCGTAAACACCAGATTCCTCATGCGCTGTTCATGACTAACCCACTGGGTTTCATGCGTATGCCTTACGCGAATTTGCGTAGTCACCGTAAATTGCTGATTGTGGATGGTAACCACGCATTCGCGGGCGGTATGAATATACGCGAAGTCTTCATGACAGAGTTTGGCAAAGAAAACACCGCCAAAGATACGCATTTCAGCATTGAAGGCCCGGCTATTTTGCAGTTGTTCTCATCATTTGCTCACGACTGGGAATTCACCACCAAGGAAGAGTTGCCCTATTCAGACTGGTGCGTGAAAGGGTGGAATGCCCCGCTGCCTCATGTGCCCGCACGTTGTATACGCTCAGGCCCAGACCGCTTTATTGGCAGCAACCACCATATGCTGCAAGGTGCTTGCGCAGTAGCAACTCGCCATATTCGTATCCAAAGCCCTTATTTCTTGCCTGATCAAGTGTTGATGGGAGCCATCAACACCGCTGCACGCCGAGGAGTGCAAGTCGATATAGTGATCCCCAAGAATAACAACCTGCGGTTGGTGGGTTACGCCATGATGGCGCAAATAGATCAGCTCATACATGCAGGCTGCCGCGTGTGGATGGCAACAGGCACCTTCAATCACTCCAAACTGGCGACAGTAGATGGTCAATGGAGTTACGTGGGTTCTTCAAATATGGACCCACGCAGCTTACGGCTGAACTTCGAGTTGGACTTGGAAATCTACGATGCCGACATTACGAACCAAGTTTCCAATCTGATTGATAATGAAATCGAGACTGCTGAAGCGCTCACGCTGGAACACCTGCAAAACCTACCTTTCCACAAACGTTTGCGTAACAGAGTGATCTGGTTAGCCAGCCCCTATCTGTAAATAACTAAGAGCAGGCACCAGTCTGCTCTTTCTCTTTATCCCTTCTCGCTTTCTCTGAGCAAATAGTAAAACCTTGTGCTGTATAGACTTGCACAGCACTAGTCAGGTTTTACAAAACACCGATAATACTAGGTTGGACAATGCCGTCAGGCCTTGTCGGCAGGCGGTGCGTCGCGCTTACCTGCCCTATACCAATAAGATAAAAGGAGATAAGCATGAGCCTAGTATTAAAACTGGAAACCCTAACCCACGAGGCATTTGCTCCTTTTGGTGAGGTCATTGAAGCCTGCGAGCATGCACAGCAATTCAGCATCAACGAGGGTAACACTCAACGCTATCACGACCTGGCTACTATTGATCCGGGTGAAGACGGTAAGGCTATTGTGTCTATTTTCCGAGGCCAACCCCGCAACTTACCGTTTACCATCACCATGATGGAGCGCCATCCTAAAGGTAGCCAAGCGTTTATTCCTATGTCTGGCCACCCCTACTTGGTTGTAGTCGCCCCAAAAGGTGACGCACCAAAACCTAGCGATTTACGTTTATTTTTAGCCAGAGGCGATCAAGGCGTGAACTATGCAACTGGCGTTTGGCATCACCCCTTGCTGGGTCTAGAGACTGTAGTGGATTTTATTGTGATCGACAGACAAGGCCCTGGCGACAACTGTGATGTCGTGACCCTAAACCATACAGCGCTCATTGCAGAGCTAGAGAGCTGTATCGCATGATGTACCCCACCGACCCTCGCACCGCACCAGGTAGCACGCTATACGCAGCGCGCCCTGCAGAAATTAGCCCAGTAGAGTGGCGAGCTCGTGTTGATTTGGCTGCAGCTTATAGATTGGCATCGCGTCACGGTTGGGATGATCAAATTTACACCCATATCTCATTGCGAGTACCAGACCGTGACAATGCCTACTTGATGAACCCTTACGGGTTCAGATTCGAGGAAATTACCGCGTCCAATCTACTGCTGGTAGACACGCTAGGCAATGTGATTGATGGCACCAACCGCCGAGGCAACCCTACCGGCTTTGCGATTCACGGTGCTGTGCACAACGCCCGCTCCGATGCACATTGCGTGATGCATCTGCATAACGACGCCATCATTGCCGTAGGTGCGCTAAAACAAGGACTGCTACCGTTGTCTCAACATGCCATGCGCTTCTGGAATCATATTTCCTACCATGAGTACGAGGGCCTAGCCTTAAGCGCTGCCGAACAGAGCCGCTTGTTGGCATCGTTAGGCGATAACGCCGCTATGCTCCTACGCAACCATGGTTCACTGACCTGTGGGCGCACGGTAGCTGAAGCCTATGTATTGATGTTTGATCTGGATAAATCCTGTATGACACAATTGGCAGCCATGGCCGCCTCAGACCAGCTCATACAGCCTTCTGAGGATGTGCTGCGCCAGACCCAAGCCAATTTAGCGCTAGGCCCCACACCAGACGGTGAGTTGGAATGGGCCTCACTCTTGCGTAAACTGCTACGCGAAGAACCCGATTTCAATACTTGATTTCACACACAAGGAAACACCATGCCCTCTATTACCGTACAACTTTTTGAAGGCCGTACTGTCGAGAAAAAACGTGAATTGGCTGAAGCGCTAACAGCCGAATCCTGCCGTGTTTTGGGGTGCTCCCCTGAAGCCGTAGACATCGTTTTCGTTGATGTAAAACGCGAAAACTGGGCAACCGGTGGTGTACTGTGGTCCGATAAAAAATAGCTCATCCACACCATCTAACTCACTACCGTAGGTGATCCCTTTTATACATGCGACTCTAGTGTCGCCTAAAACGGATCACCTTTGCCTTTAGAAGACTACACAGGAGCAGAAAGTCTCACCTGCTCTAAGTCTCTAATCATCATCGTAATAAACGCCTCTACAGCAGGCGGTAATAAGCGATCTTTCATCACTTGCACCTGCAAACTGCGGGCATGCATTTCCTTGTCCAATATAGGCACAGCAACTAAGCCCTGCTGCCCGAGTAAGTCTGCTACCGACACATAACTCGCAAATAAAACAGCCTCGCTATAACGCACATAACTGTGCAACGTTTGTGCGTAGTTGCTGTTCAACGCGGGCTTAATTTGTATGCCGCTAATATTACACGCCATCTCAAACATTTTTCGGGTAGAGGTGTCATGATCTGTCAGCGCTACTGGATACGCCTTTATTTCTTTCAGTGTTAGCTGTTTACGTGATGCCAAGGGGTGTGAACAACTCATCACCGCCAATGCCGGAGAACGTTGCACATAACGTACCGCAACATTGTCTACAGGCTTAGTGCTGAACGTAATTGCAATATCCGCATTACCATCTGCTACCCTACCTGCAGCCGTCGCTGCCCTATCTATCCATAAATCAAACGTAGTGTCTGCCCACTCTTTCTGAAACCCTGCGATAGTTTTGGGCACCAACTGATTAGCCAGACCTTGCGTACACGCAATGCGTATATGATTCAGCGCCATCCCTTGTAAGCGTGCAATTTCTTGCAATGTCGCGTCTGTTTCTAATATCTGCCGTCTTGCATGTTGCAGTAATAAAGCCCCAGCCTCGGTTAAGGCCATACCACGCACACCACGCTCAAACAATGCTGTTCCTACACGCCCCTCTAACATAGAAACCTGCCTACTTACGGCCGAAATAGCCACACCCAGCTTTTCTGCTGCTGCACTCAAACTGCCATACTCCGCTACTTCTACGAAGTATTTGAAAGCCAGACTTTGCATCACTCCCCCCTCTATTACCAATACGATGCCCTACTCTTTTTTGTTATTTTCTAATAAAAGCAAATCATTTGCTATTAATTACGAATTAGTAGAAACCATGATTGTTCATTCAACTTCACGACTCCTAGAATGCAAAGCATCATAAAACCATAGTGCCCTCTTTTTCCGGATACGCCATGAAGCTGAAAAACCTTACTTTTCTGACCTTGCTGTTTACAGCCTTTAGCGCCCCTGTTTCAGCACAAACACTGAAAATAGGCTTGGCCTCAGAACCTACATCTGCTGATCCTCACTATCACCAAACCACTCCCAACGAAGCGTTCTTGTCACACATTTTTGAACCCTTGGTGGCAATGAGTCCTGACATGGTGCTACAGCCCGCTCTGGCTGAGTCGTGGAAAGCCATTGATGACAATACATGGGAATTCAAACTGGATCCTAACGCTCGTTTTTCTAACGGCGAAGCGTTTACTGCCAATGACGTGATCTACAGCTTCTGTCGTATCTTGAATAATGAAACCGCCATTGGTGGTGGTGCGACTAACGTAGCTAGGCGCATCGTAGATATCCAGGCTCCAGACGCGCAAACCGTGCATTTAAAAACAGCCTCACCTTATCCTGTGCTGCCAAACGAGCTCGCTCGTATCCCCATGATCTGGAGCGGGATTGCCACCTTTGAGAACTTAACCTACACCCCTCAAGAAGGCTGTGGTGTGACGAGTACTTGGCCTACTGTGACTGACTTTAACGCAGGCAAACCCGTTATCGGTACTGGCCCCTACACCTTAAAATCGTACGTAAAAGGCGCTGGCATTACGCTAGAACGCAATGACAACTACTGGGGCAAAACCCCTAATCACTGGCAGACTATCCAAATGACCGCGGTGCCTGCTGCAGGCCCACGTCTAACAGGCTTGCTGTCTGGCGACTTTGACCTGATCGAGAACCCAGCTGCGCGCGATTTAAAACGCATCAGTGACAGCGGCTTTGAATACGAAGTTAAACCGTCTGTTCGCATCATGTTCTTCCAATTGGATGTAGGTCGTGCGCCTAGCCCTTTTGCAAAATCACCTAAGGGACCAAACGACAATCCACTGCAAGATGTGCGCGTACGCCAAGCGCTTTCCATGGCTATTGACCGCAAGACATTGGTTGACCGCATCATGGATGGCATTGCCACACCCGCTAACCAGTACTTGCCTGAAGGGATGTTTGGCAGCATCGAAGGAGCCCCTGCTCTGGAGTACAACCCAGCCCGCGCTAAAGAGCTGCTGGCCGAAGCCGGTTATCCCGATGGTTTTGAGTTGACCTTATCAGCAACCAATAACCGCTACATCAACGATGGCCAACTAACACAAGCCATTGCACAATACCTGAGCCGCATTGGTGTCAAAACTAACGTAGATACCATGACCAGTTCTGTGTATTTCCCTAGACGTGCTAAACAAGATTTCAGCGCCGCTTTGGGTGGCTGGGGCTCCGAAACAGGTGAGGCCAGTAACTTCATCCAGTACTGGGTCACTACACGCAACCCAGAGTTAGGCGTAGGCAGCAGTAACTACGGTGGTTACTCCAACGCTGAACTGGATGCCGCCTACCTAGAAGCCATTCGCACTATGGACGATGCTCGTCGCAGTGAACTGCTACAACAGAGTGTCAATCTAGCGTTGAAAGACATGGCACACATTCCTCTGCACTTTGAAAGTGGCGTATGGGCATTCCGTAAAGGGTTGACGTACGAAGGGCGTGCGGACCAACGCACGATGGGTACGGCAGCCAAGCCCGCCAACTAACCCCCTACTTGATTATTTTTAGCGTTAAGGGTTGATACCTTGTCTGTTTTCATTCTGCGTAGACTCTTGCAGAGCCTATTTGTACTGCTGGCAGTTTCTATCGTGGTTTTCTTCGCGGTGTATACCGTGGGAGACCCGATTGAGCTGCTAGTCAGCCCCAGCGCCAGTCAGGCAGAGCGTGAGGCTCTGATTGCGCGCTTGGGGCTAGACCTACCTATTTGGCAACAATACGGTAGTTTTTTCTGGCGCATGCTACATGGCGATTTGGGCATCTCCTTTGTACATGGTATTCCTGCCAGCAGCCTGATTTTGTCACGTTTCCCAGCCACACTAGAGCTGGTTATTGTGGCCATGTTCTTAACCTGTACCATCGGTATTCCATTGGGCATGGTGGCAGGTTTGCACCGTGAACAACGCGTGGGCAGAGGAATCTTAGCCGGTTCCGTATTAGGTTTCTCGTTACCAAACTTCTGGCAAGGTATGGTACTAATTCTGCTCTTTGCTGTATGGCTTGGCTGGTTACCCGCGTCAGGTCGTGGCCCCACAGTCACAGTGCTGGGTGTGCCGCTAAGTATCTTTAGCGCCGACGGGTGGTCTCACATTATTCTGCCTGCGGTGAATTTAGCAATCGCCAACATTGCCTTAATTTTACGTATGACGGCAGCAGGCGTATCCGAAGCCATGCACCAAGATTATGTGAAATTTGCACGTGCTAAAGGTATCAATCCCAATCGCATTGTGTACCGACACATTCTGCGTAACATCATGATCCCCGTCATTACTGTGATTGGTATTGAGTTTGGCACCTTAATTGCCTACTCCACCATTACCGAAACAGTATTTTCTTGGCCTGGCATGGGCAAGCTATTAATTGACAGTGTGTATCAGCTAGATAGACCCGTCATCGTGGCATACGTCATGCTGGTTACCCTGCTATTTGTGCTGATTAACCTGGTCGTTGACATTCTTTATGCCGTGCTGGATCCGCGCGTACAACTGACGGAGCAGAGTCACTAATGTCTAACCACTTACCACCATCAGTAGCTCCCAAAGAGCCTTCCGCCGCAACGCCGGAGACCATCAAGCGTATTCAGCCTCTGCTAGAAACGCCCAAGCGTTCCAAAATCTTGCATAGATTGCAATCTAGGCCCACGGTACGTGGATCGCTGATCGCACTTTTTGTGCTGATTACTTTGATTTTGGTGGCCCCTTTCTTCGCCCCTCAAGATCCTTATGATCTGCTGGCCTTAGACATACTCGACGGTCGCCTACCTCCCGGCTCTGAAAACATGAATGGCTGGACTTACTGGCTAGGAACAGACTCACAGGGCCGCGACATGCTTAGTGCTATTTTGTACGGTCTGCGTATCAGTTTGCTAGTAGGTTTAGGTGCGGTGTTTCTTGCCACTGTCATTGGCTCTCTAGCTGGTCTCATCGCTGCTTACCGTGGTGGCATCGTCGATACACTCATCATGCGTTTGGTGGACTTCATTTTAGGTTTTCCCACCATTCTGGTAGCTCTAGTACTGCTCTCTGTACTGGGCCGCGGCATAGATAAAGTGATCTTTGCATTAGTCATTGTGCAATGGGCACACTACGCCCGCATTATGCGTGGCCGTGTACTGCAAGAGCGTGGCAAAGAGTACATAGAAGCAGCCCGTAACTTGGGGTTCCCAACATGGCGAATCATGCTGCTGCATTTATTGCCTAACTGCACTGGTCCCATCATGGTATTTGCTACTGTACAGATCGCTACGGCCATTGTGCTTGAGGCCACACTTTCTTTCCTTGGTGTCGGTGTCCCGATCACCGAACCATCACTGGGATTATTGATTTCCAGTGGTTTTGAGTACCTGCTTTCAGGTGATTACTGGATCAGCATTTTCCCCGGCATTGCACTGCTGTTGCTGATTTTGTCTATTAATATCGTGGGCGACCGCCTGCGTACTAGCCTGGATGCACGTCACTAATGAACACTACTACCCCATTATTGGAAGTACGCGATTTACGTACTGCATTTCATACTAACGAAGGTGCTTGGCTGGCGGTTGATGGCGTTAACCTTAACGTCGAGCGTGGTGAAATTGTTGGTCTAGTTGGAGAGTCAGGATCAGGAAAATCGGTAACAGGTTTTTCTCTGCTGGGCTTAATAGACCCACCCGGCGAGGTAGTGTCTGGTGATATTTTGTTTAACGGGCAAAACCTACGAGATATGCCTGAAGCAGAATTGCGCCAGTTACGTGGCAATAAAATCGCCATGATCTTCCAAGATCCCCTGATGACGCTGAATCCAGTACTGCGCATTAAAGAGCAGATGATGGAAGCCATTCAGTGCCATTACCCAAAGACACCCATCAAACAAGCCGAAGCTCGCTGTATTGAAGCCTTGGAAATGGTGGGAATTCCTGCACCCGAAAAACGCTTAAACAGCTATCCGCATGAGTTTTCGGGAGGCATGCGTCAACGCGTGGCCATTGCTATTGCCATGCTAAACCATCCCGATTTAATCATTGCTGATGAACCCACCACAGCTCTAGACGTCACTATTCAAGGGCAAATTCTGTATCAGATGCAGCAGCTCTGTCGCGAGCATAACACTGCCATGATCTGGATCACTCACGACTTAGGTGTAGTGGCTGAACTAGCAGACAAAGTTGCCGTAATGTATGCCGGTCGTATTGTGGAGTACGGCAGCGTAGCTGAGATTCTTAACTCACCACGCCACCCCTATACCCAAGGCTTACTGCAGTCTATGCCTACCGCGACGCTTCCCGGTAAGCGTCTTAGCCAAATTAACGGTATGGCTCCTACGCTGACAGGCCGTGAGGCCGGCTGTACTTTTAGACCGCGCTGCCCGTACCAAACCAGTCAGTGCGCCACTGCTGTGCCGCCACAAACGTGGCAAGGCGATCGTTATTACAGTTGTTATGCCCCTATCTCTTCTACACAGGAACACGCATGACCTCACATCCTGCTATTGAAATCAGAGATCTGAGCAAAAAGTTCAGCAAAAAACCCGATTTAGTACAAAAACTGGTTGGGCTATTTGGGGCAAATGCCACTTCTCCTACCGTACATGCAGTCAGCAATATTTCTCTCTCAATACAGAAAGGGGAAGTGTTAGGTTTGGTCGGTGAGTCTGGCTGCGGCAAGTCCACCTTAGGACGTATGGTAGCGGGGTTGATTCGCCCCACTGATGGCAGCATTCACTACCAACAGCGTGATATCTCCACCCTACGTGGTGAGGAGTTGCTAGATTACACCTTAGGCGTGCAAATGATCTTTCAGGATCCCCAAGCATCGCTCAACCCTAAGCAAAAATTACATCAAATTTTAGGTGAAGCCCTAAAGGTGCATAAACTGGCCGCACCTGATCAGATTCCTGATCGTGTTGATGCTGCCCTTGCCGAAGTGGGCTTGGATAAAGAGTACCGTAATCGTTACCCCTATCAGATTTCTGGTGGTCAGCGTCAACGTATAGGTATTGCGAGAGCTCTGATGGTGCAGCCATCTTTTCTAGTTTGTGATGAGCCCGTTGCCGCGTTAGATGTGTCGATTCAAGCGCAGGTGATCAACCTGTTTATGGATTTACGTGATCAACGCAATCTCACTTATTTATTCATCAGCCACGATTTAGGTGTAGTTCGTCATATCTCTGATCGTGTAGCCATCATGTATTTAGGCCGCATTGTTGAAATCGCCCCTACTAGCGAGGTATTCAACCATGCCGCACACCCCTACACCCAGGCACTGTTGGCTGAAATGCCTGACATGTCCCGTCAAAAGCGGAATTTCACCCCTATTAAGGGTGAACTTCCTTCTCCGCTTAATCCTCCATCTGGTTGTGCGTTTCATCCGCGATGCCCACATGCAATGCAACGCTGCCGCGAAGAAGCGCCGGTACTACGCTCATTAAATAGCCAACACCAAGCAGCCTGCCATCTTTTGGATGCCTGACCACCTTTATAAAGCAATTTATTATGTCTTCCACATCGCCACTTTCTATTGATCAGATGATTCGTCATATCCAGAGCTGGGTTGAATGCGAGTCCCCTTCACATGATCCATCCGCATTGCGCAACATGGCCGACATACTGCTGCGTGATGCCGCAGCACTGGGTTTACACACAGAAACGCTATCGCTAAGCGAAGAAACTGGCCCATTGCTGCACTTCCATAATCGTCGTGCTGGTGATGATCGACCTGGCATTATGCTACTGGCACACTACGATACTGTTCACCCTGTAGGTACCTTGGCACGCAACCCATTTCGCCAAGAAGAAGACCGTCTGTACGGTCCCGGTATTTACGATATGAAAGCAGGTACGTGGCTAGCACTTACCGCTATGGGCTCGCTATCTGAGCCTGATAGCAGTGCCTTGCCTATTGATTTTGTGATTGTGCCTGACGAAGAAACCGGTACATTCTATTCACGTTCACACATCGAAAAATTCGCACGCAATGCTCGTTACGTACTGGTATGCGAACCAGCCCGTGCTGATGGTGGACGCTGCGTAACGGCCCGTAAGGGAACTGGTCATATTTATGTTACGACCCATGGCCGCCCTGCTCACGCTGGTGTACAACACCAAAAGGGCAGAAATGCTATTCAAGAAATGGCACATCAGGTTTTAGCACTGCAAGCCATGACTGATTATGAACGTGGCATCACCGTGAGTGTTGGGCTGATTAAAGGTGGCACGACTTCTAACGTAGTACCTGAGAACTGCTCCGTAGATGTTGATTTCCGTATTCCAGACCCAGAGGCAGAACACGTTTTACGTGAAAAAGTGGATCAACTCAAACCGGTAACCCCCGATGTAGAGCTAGAGGTGAAATTTGCAGTTAATCGCCCACCTATGCCCCGTACAGAATCCACTGCCGCCTTACTAGAGAAAGCACAAGGCTATGCCAAAGAGGCTGGTTTTATATTGGAAGAGGCTCCTATGACAGGTGGCGGCAGCGATGCCAACTTTACCGCTGCCCTAGGCATTCCCACCTTGGATGGATTAGGTGCAGATGGCGATGGTGCCCATACCCTACGTGAGCACATTTTGGTATCTACGTTGCCTGAGCGCTTGGTCTTTTGGCAGAAAATGCTTAAAAACCTGAACTAATTTAGGTTATTTAGTGATGTACTAACACCTACTCCTTACCCTCTATAGTTCACTCACTACCATTTTTTGCATCCCGCACACTAGAGAAATAACTCTAGTATGCGGGTTTTTTTATGCCCGTTTACCAATGAAGTTCAGCAAATCGGAATAACCGTCATTCCAGTTCAACTATGGACAGGCCATACATCGCTGTCCATACTTTTTAAGACCAATTGTCCGATTTTCCGTGTGCTAGTGATGATTTTCAGCACTATCCCCCTTTTGCTTTTACTGCTTACACCATGACCTAAAGACACCCCCAATTGCACAAGCACCAAACTATAAAAAATCAATGGAGACAACATGTCAAATACCGCAGCACCACAGGCGCATCCTGTTGATGCACGCCCCCCTCTTATGCAGCTCTTCACCCTAGGCTTACAACACGTACTAGTGATGTATGCTGGCGCGGTTGCCGTGCCGCTGATTATTGGCGGCGCGCTGCAATTGGACAAAGCCACTATCGCCTTCCTGATCAGCGCCGACCTGTTCTGTTGTGGTGTGGTGACCTTAATTCAATGTATAGGATTTGGGCGTTTTGGTATCCGCCTGCCTGTCATTATGGCGGTGACCTTTGCCGCCGTTGGCCCCATGGTCAGCATTGGCCTAAATCCCGACATGGGCTTACAAGGCATTTTTGGAGCTACCATCGCCGCCGGCGCTATCTCACTACTGTTTGTGCCGTTAATCGGCAAAGTCATGCGCTTTTTCCCACCACTGGTGACCGGCATTGTGATTACCTCTATTGGGCTATCCATCATAGGCGTGGGGATCAACTGGGCAGCTGGCGGCGTGGGTAGCCCTGACTACGGTGCACCACGTTATCTGCTGACGTCTCTTGCTGTACTGGTATTCATTCTGCTGATTACCCGCTACATACGCGGTTTCATCGCAAACATTGCCGTCTTATTAGGTATGGCGTTTGGTTTCATCATCGCCATGTTTATGGGCGAAGTCAGCTTACAAGGCATTGATGATATGGCATGGTTTGCGCTGATTCTGCCCTTTCATTTTGGCCCACCCAAATTCGAGCTATGGTCTATCGTGACACTGACCGTAGTCATGCTCATCACCTTCATCGAATCCATGGGGATGTTCCTCGCTTTGGGTGAAATTGTAGAACGCCCAGTAGACCGTAAAGCCCTAGAAAAAGGCTTGAACGTCGATGCGTTAGGCACCGTGATTGGTGGTTTCTTTAATACCTTTCCACATACCTCATTCTCACAAAACGTAGGGCTGGTAGGCATTACCGGTGTACGTAGCCGCTGGGTAGGCGTGATGGCCGGTATTATTCTGGTGGTGCTAGGTTTGGTGCCTAAGATCTCGCTACTGGTCGCCTCTATTCCCACTTTTGTATTAGGTGGCGCAGGCATTGTAATGTTCGGTATGGTGCTTGCCACCGGCATACGTATTTTGTCCCAAGTAGACTATACCCATCAGCGCCATAACACCTTTATCGTGGCCATCAGCTTAGGCATGGCGCTTATTCCTACCGTAGCACCTAAATTCTTTAGTCAATTACCCGATTCGCTAGAGCCCATATTACACAGCGGGATTTTATTGGCTTCATTTTCAGCCGTGCTGCTTAACCTGTATTTCAACGGCTTGAAGCAATCCACCGCACCGCATCAAACTTAATATTCCGGCTGATCGTTGTCTTTAGCACTACGATCAGCCCGACAAGGGGGTCGCCCTTGCACCGCCGGTACGCGTATCAGTCCATTGGCATTCACACCAAACCGTGCCTCTGCACAACTGGTATTCATAAGGTTTTAACGATGACTCGCATTCTGCTCAACAACATTCATACTCTGGCCACCATGAACGACAGCCAAGATGAACTGCAACAAGCGGCTATTCTGATTAACGGAAACATCATCGAATATGTGGGCTCACAAGCAGACTGCCCCGATGTTCACGTAGATCAAACCGTAGATCTTAGCCATCACGTGGTGATGCCAGGGCTGATCAATACCCACCACCATATGTACCAAACATTGACGCGTGCCGTCCCAAAAGCACAAGACGCTGAACTGTTTGGATGGCTAAAAACGCTATACCCTATTTGGGGTCGCATCACACCTTCTATGTTGCACGCCTCTACACAAACAGCTATGGCTGAATTGCTGCGTAGCGGTTGCACGACCAGCTCAGACCACCTGTATCTGTTCCCTAATGGCAGCAAGCTAGATCACACCATTGAAGCGGCTCACGAAATGGGCATGCGTTTTCATGCTAGTCGTGGCGCCATGAGTGTAGGTGAAAGCAACGGTGGATTACCGCCCGATACGTTGGTAGAAGACGAAGACCATATTCTTCGCGACATGCAGCGTTTGGTTGAACGCTACCACGATGCTAGTCACGGCGCGATGCTGCGTATAGCGCTTGCCCCGTGCTCGCCGTTTTCGGTTTCCAGAGACTTGATGCGTGAAAGTGCTGACTTAGCCCGCAGCCTGAAGGTATCGCTACATACGCATCTGGCCGAGAACCAAAATGACTTGGCCTATTCCCGTGAAAAATTTAACTGCACCCCTGCTGAGTATGTAGAAGAACTAGGCTGGGTAGGCCCTGATGTCTGGCATGCGCACTGTGTACATCTGGATGATCACGGCATCAATCTCTTTGCACGTACTGGTACAGGCATTGCCCACTGCCCCTGCTCTAACATGCGCTTAGGTTCAGGCATTGCCCCCATACGTGCCATGTTGGATCAAAAGGTGAAAGTAGGCTTAGGGGTAGATGGCAGTGCCTCTAACGATTCAGGTAACTTACTGAACGAAGCCCGCCAAGCCATGCTGCTGCAACGTGTAGCAGCAGAAGACCCACGTCGCTTTACTGCCCGTGAAGCGTTATGGACAGCTACCCGTGGCGGAGCTGCCGTACTCAATCGCCATGATATAGGCCAACTCAGCGTAGGGTTTGCAGCAGACATCATCGCCTTTGACCTCAATGATCTTGCTTACGCAGGGGCGTTACACGACCCCATTGCGGCTACCTTATTGTGCGGCAGTGCTGCTGTCTCACATAACATAGTGAATGGCCGCATGCTCATACAAGACGGGCAATTCCAGCATGTGGATATCTCTACGATTGTGCGCACCCACAATCAACTCAGCCATCAACTACTCTCGCAGTAATCTATGTTGTAGTTAGCACCACAGGTTCAAGCTAAAGGGAACAAAAAACTGAACGCACACAGACGTAAGCTACCGCTTACGTCTGTGTGCGTGCCCCTTTTACTTACTTGATCATTGGTCACTCTTGTCTGACCTATTCTTGTCAGCCCTATCCAGTACAATTTGGGATTCTTTTACGCCCCACCTGCTCACAGGCTGACATCGCATGACCCAAACCGTCATAGTATTTTTGCTGGTTTACGTTGCCATGGGTTTTGGCAAACTGCCCGGACTCAAAGTTGATCGCACTGGTGCTGCGGTTATTGGTTCACTCGCCATGATGGCGATAGGTAGCATCAGCCCCGCTCAAGCCTGGCAATCCATTGACTACGCCACCATAGGCATGCTGTTTGGATTAATGGTCGTGTCCTCCAGCTTTATCGTCTCTGGCTTTTATGATTGGACAGCACAGCGCGTCGCCTCATTAAAAGTCAGCGAACCCACATTACTGGCAGTATTAATTGGTGTGGGTGGGCTACTTTCTGCATTACTCACCAACGATGTGGTGGTAGTCGCCATGACGCCATTACTGGTATCTATTACCTTATCACGCGGCCTAAACCCTATCCCATTTTTGCTAGGCTTTTGCTTTGCTGCCAACAACGGTGCAGCTGGCACCTTGATTGGTAGCCCGCAAAATATGATTGCAGCGCAAGGCTTAGACCTGTCATTTATGGGGTTGCTCAAAGTTTCTGGCTTACCCGCATTGCTGTCGTTAGTCGTGATCTGGGCAGTATTGGCATGGCTATACCGTGGCCGCTGGGCGCTACCGGCTACTGAGCGTCCTGCATCACCCATTCCTACCGCGGTAGTGTCGCCCCCACTAGACCGTTGGGAAACTCTCAAAGCCGGTTTCATCACACTGCTGGTGATCGTAGCCTTTATGGTTGACCTCTGGCCTCGCGAATTAATCGCCCTAACTGCTGCTGGCTTTTTACTCATGAACCGTAAAATTGCCTCCAGCGACATGCTTAAACATGTGGATGGCAACTTGCTGTTGTTGATCATGGGACTATTTGTGGTGAATGCAGCCTTTGCCAACACCGGCTTGCCACAAGACCTACTGCACCACCTCAACGAGTGGGGTGTAAACCTTAACAACCCATTGCTACTCTTCTGGACTACTGGCGTACTGAGTACCATTGTGGGCAATAACCCCGCTGTCATGTTGCTCATTCCCTTCCTTCACCCCGCAGCAGGAGCACAAGATGCCTTAGGTGCAGCACTCACATTAGGCTCTGGCTTTTCCAGCAACCTATTCGTATTTGGGAGCTTGGCTGGCATTATCGTGGTGGAACAGGCCGCCACCTGCGGTGTAAAAATCTCGTTTGCCGAGTTCACCCGCTCTGGCGGTATTGTGGCAGCAGCCTGCATGTTAATGGCCATGGGCTGGTTAATGCTGATTACTTAATCACCCATAAAAACAGCAGCCCCCAAGAGTTGGGGCTGCATCGCTATCACCACGATACTGTATGCGGCATTACTGCACTATGCGAAGGAAAGTGCGGCAACACTTCCTCTGCCAACTCTTGAATCACCTCTGCGGCAGGCCTTTTAGCGAACTGAATACCTAATGCCGCATGATTTACCCCTGCCGCCTGCCAGTCATTCAATAAACTCATCAAGCCTTTACGCCCGGTACGCAACACAAAACCACCCTGCAAGGGAGTACGTGGGTAATTGGGATCTTCCACCAAATCAATCCATTCATTGGTGGTATGCGGACGAAAGCCCCCATCGGGAATCTGCTCACGCCATGCGCGTATTTTCTCTGCCAAACGTTGCGGACCTTGTGCATGATGCGTTGCGTCTGGGTACGTCAACCATCCATCTGCATGCTCAGCAATCCACGACAACGATTGCCCCGAGCCCCCTGTAACCAGCAAAGGAACTCGCCCTGTCACAGGCTTGGGCAAGAACTCTACTCCACTCACTGCTCCCAGCGTAGAGTGAATAGACAGCTCGCCCTCTTGCATCACTCGACGGAAATACGCCACCGACTCAGCAAAACGTTGTGCTCGTTCACTATGCTCTAAACCGTAAGCAGGAAACTCTACCGGCCTATCGCCTGACGCTATCCCCAACACCAATCTACCACCCGACAACTGATCAATAGTTGTGGCGGCTTTCGCTAAATCCAAAGGATGACGTAACGTAAAAATAGCACTGCCCGTTGCCAATGAAATAGTTGTCGTACGTGCTGCTAAAAATGCCAAATAAGTAAAAGGATCAAACACTTGGCCCGCATCACCAAATGATGGGTCGAACAACGGCACATCACGTACCCACGTCGCAGCAAACCCGTAATGATCTAGCTTTTCTACCAAATCCGCTTGGCCTTGTAGTACCGTCATATCCCCTTGAAAAAACCGTAAGGGCAAGAACACACCTAGGGTCAACCGTTCGGGCGCAAACATACGGCTATAGCCTGGGTGGGTACTAAACGCAGGGTAAGACGCCCCCGCCACGACAGAAGACGAACCTACAGCAGTATTCATGATCATTTCCTCAATGACACACAGCCCAACCGAGCTACAACAGGCCTTTTGCACCAAACGGTGACTACGCTACACGGCCACTAAAATTAGTATTTCTAATTTTTAGTAGCTACCAAGTAGACTATTCTCCATTGAGCATGTCATTGAGTAAAACGATCATTTCTAGCGTATAAATTTAGAAAAACTAAACTTATAAAAAACTTAGTGTTCTATGCCTTTATGTGCCGCACGAACTCGCGCAAAGGTTTGTTCGGCCTCGTCTGCTGTTAACACCAATCCAAATCTATCTTTCAAGCACTCCGCCCACTCTCCTACCTCGGTAAAATGTTGTCTATACACCTTATGCTCTGCGCTGCCACGTCTCGTTAATGTGGCGTTATGCAAAAGCTCACGTGCGCCTGGCAGGGTACGGCTAATGATCAATTCTTGTTTAAATACAGAGTTAGGATTCGTGCTGGTGTACCAATTCCCCAGCTCATAATCGACCCGTTGCGCCGGCTCTAAATTGAACTGATATACCGTCCGCCAGCCTCTAGGTATTTGGAACTCTACGCTGTAGTACCCAGGGGTATTTTCCGTCACTCTATAGTAACCGTGCGGTGTTTCTTGAGGAACATCGACCACGAACGCTAACGGCGCTGTTTGCGTGGTAGAGCCAAACGAAACATCAACTAGCCATAAGCGCCCTTCTATGCGTACCCCTAGAAACATATGAGTACGCCCTGTTTCCACATGTTCGGGAACCTGCCAACGCACGCGTGCAATCAACGGCACTACCTCATAGCCCAGTTGCTCTAATACTTCTCTAAAGAGTGTATTGTGTTCAAAACAATAGCCCCCACGCCGCTGAATCAACAGCTTGTTTTCCAAAGCATCCAGATCTAGCGGTACCGGCAAGTTGTTGTACGGAGCAAGATTCTCAAAGGTAAACGTTTGGGGATGCAGCTCGTGTAACGTGCGCAATAACGCCAATGTAGGAAGGCGCTCACCTTGATAACCAAGGCGATCAAAATAACGAGATAGCAATGTAGTAGAAGACATAAGCAGGATGACCTTCTGTATAAGACTGGTTTGCGGCAAACCGATGTTTGTTTAACTATTTATGTACTCTAACACATTCAATTAGATCATTGAATGATGAGGTATGCTGCACCTCTGCAAATACATCTGTTCAACAGCAGATACGGATGACTGCTCACCGCCACGTATTGATCACCCCAGTATTTCACATTTACGGGCTATATCTACACGTTTTTCGTAAACAGGTCTAACAGTAGCAACAAAGCTAAACACTAGCCGCTGCTGCGCAAACCACCAACACTGGACACATACAACTTAGTTTCGGCCTACTTTCACACGTCAAAAACTGATGAAGAAATACAGCCTCCCCGCGCAGAACATTCACTATGAACTGTTTGAGTTTAGGTAGAGCAAAAGCACGCCTGCGATGCAGTCATTGACCTACCGTCGAGATCAAACCTAGTGCAATATCTTGCCGCTATCGCTGTGGACGATCGGGGTACACACCCAAATAATGCAGACCACGAAATATGGTGTCCTCAGGAACCACTAATAATGGATCGCCATAACAAATAACAGCATTCACCTGTTCAATCCCTAGCGCTACTGCCCGTGCTAAGGCTGCAGATTCAGCAGTGTTTGTTGAGAACGTTGCATCCGCTAACGCATCAGCCACGGGCAGTAGTTCGTCAAAATACTCTGCATAAAACAGATCGTAGTCGAACTCACCTTCCTCACCCATATCCGCCAGCATCTCGGAATCACTCCCGTCGTCATTACCTAGGTAATCATAAAAAGCGAATGTATCACCCGGAAACGTACCAACCCAACAATGTATAACATCGTTGGGCTGCAGCCCTTTAGGGTGGAACTCTTCTACCCACTGCCACACCAGTTCATTCGGAATACCACGTCGCTTAGCGAGATTCTCATAGCCATCCGTAGTACGAAAATACGCCTCATCAGCAATCTCGCGACGAAATTCAAGGGAGTATTCTTTAGTAGGTTCAGTAGTCATGGTTGATTGTTCAATTTCTGCAGTAACGCCGTAGACGTCGCATTTCCCGCTTTAACATAGCCACATACTGCACTATGCTTTTTTCTGAGCAACAAAAAACCCGCTATCACTGGTAATAGCGGGTTTGCAGGCACTAACTTAGGTAATTCTGGCGCGTCCAGCAGGATTCGAACCTGCGGCCGCCCGCTTAGAAGGCGGGTGCTCTATCCAGCTGAGCTATGGACGCGTTTCAGGAGATAAACTCCGGTGAATCCGAGATTATAGCGTGAAGCTAGGCGCAAAAGAAAGCTCTACGCGTATCATCGCTGAGCATTCTGCTGACGCTTCTTTTCTTCACGTGGTGTACAGCACTTTTGCCAGAAGTTAAAAAGGTGTGTGGAACGCAAAATAGAGACTCTTGGCAAAGCAAACATATCATCTCCTGCATGTGCTAAACCGCGGAATGTCGCCGTAGCGTTGCTATAACCAGCCTCTTTCACCCACTCGCGCACTTCCACTGACTCATCACCAAAGGGATAGCAAAATGACTGCACTTCGGCTTGGGTAATGTTTTCCAGCACCGACTTAGACTCCCGCAACTGACGTACGCCTTCTTGTTTGCCCACTTTAGTCATGTAAACATGATCAATGGTGTGTGAACCCACCTCAAGGCCTGCTGCATGCCACTGTCGCATTTGATCGGCGTTCATCAGTTCTGAAGGTAAAGCCCCTTTGGCTTGAGCCCAGCCGTTATCTCGCAACCCAGACACCATGTAATTCGTTGCGGTAAAGCCGTGCTTTAACAACACTGGCATCGCATTTTCCAGCACGTTCACGTAACCATCATCGAAGGTTAGTGCAACGACTTTGCCTTGTTTTTCTCCGCGCAGATACGGTAAAGCGTCACGCATGCTCACGCCGGTATAGCCCAGCATCTTCAACAACCGCATTTGGTTCGCAAAGCGGCGTGGATGCACTGTAGCACCGCGCAAATATGTGCCTCGTGGTGAGGGCTCACCAATCTGGTGATACATCAGTATGGGTATCATCGCTAGAGCATCTAAAAAGGAGTAAATCAAGACAGCATTATTGCACTGTACTTCTGACTAGAATGCAACATTCACACCTAGCGTGTACAAATAGTCACCTTGGAGCGTAAGGAAACCAACAAAATCAGGGACCTAAACGCTATATACTGGTGCAGTCATTCTACGCTGTAACCCTTATCTTCCCTGTCTTTATAATGACTTCCTTCGTTTTAGTTCTACGCCACCTCAGTATTGCGCTACTGACGTTAGTGCTAGGTTTAACCACCGCTCAGGCTGGTATCAGTTACTCACTTTTAGAAAATCAGGCTGCTCCAGGTGAAACCGTCACCGTACGTGCCATTTTGTTCAATGATGGCAGCGCACCGCTTAGCTGGACGCCACCTAAAAACTTAGTCATGCAATGGCGTGGCAAAGACTCCGTCACACGCAGCTTGGCGTATTTGCAAACACAAGACAAACCCGTTGATGTGCCGGTGAACAACTTTGTTATTTTCAATTGGACGGCTATCGTTCCTACGGCAGTAAATGGCGTTCAAGCTGTTAGCGTTGAAGGTGCTCCGGATTTATTTGCGCTGGATACTAGCCGTGGTGATCCTAACCCGTTACTGGCTTCGTTAGCTGAAACTCCTGTGGTGAATGCCGGTGCCGCCGCACCCGGTGACACCAGCGACCCAGTTCTAGATGAGCACACAGTGCGTGCTGCAGGCGCTACGCAAGGCTACGGCCCTTCGGTCACCCAAACCGCGCATGCTCCTGTGGGTACATCAGCGTTTGAGAACTTCCGCAATGCGATCTCTTTGTATGAGCCTATTTACTTTGTGTTGGGCACTAGACCAGAAACCAATGCGCGTTTCCAACTGAGCTTTAAATACCGTCTGTTCAATCCTACCGACCCAACACAAGATAGCTTCATGAATCACTTCTATGCGGGCTATACCCAAACCTCTCTGTGGGACTTAAGCTCCGACTCACTGCCGTTTGTAGATACCACCTACAACCCTAGCGTGTTCTGGTACAAAGAACGCATGTGGGACAGCGCAAACAATCGCTTCTTCGTTGGCTTGAACTCAGGGGTAGAACACGCCTCTAACGGAAAAGATGGTGATGACTCGCGTTCATTGAATGATTTCTACATACAGCCAGAATTTGCCTACCGCTTCGATGGCGGCAGCACATTGAAGTTCAGTCCACGTGTAAAAGCCTATTTTGCGATGAGCGAAAACGGTGACTACCCCAATTATTTGGGTAGAGTGGACTGGAAAGTGAGCTGGGCACAAGATAATGGCCTGAAATTAGCAGGCACGTACAGACAAGGTCATCACGGGCGAAATTCTATGCAGCTGGATGCCTCATGGCCCTTGAAACGACTGTATAGCGGGATGAACGGCTATTTGTACCTGCAGTATTATCGCGGTTACGGCGAGACTTTATTGGGCTACAGACACAAAAGCGAACCCCAATTACGCATCGGTTTAGCTTTAGTTCCATAAAAAGCTTTCTTTTTAAAAATGGCCGTGTTAATATTTAATTCTTCGGGGCGTAGCGCAGCCTGGTAGCGCATCTGGTTTGGGACCAGAGGGTCGTAGGTTCGAATCCTATCGCCCCGACCAATACTAAAAAGGGATTACATCACACGATGTAATCCCTTTTTTCATGGCTGAAACGCACGGCCAAAAACAAAGCCTCTGGATTCCAGAGGCTTTGTTTTTTACGGCGAAGCAAGGCTCACAGGTACCGCATTAGAAGCGGCCGTACTCAGCAACCACCTTACCGGACTCATCCAGCAAATACACGGGCAACGTTCCTGGAATCTCTGGCCCCATACCGGGTGAGTTTTGCGGCATACCTGGCACCGAAATACCTACCGCCTTAGGACGTTCAGCCAAGAGCTTCTGAATTGCAGCCACAGGTACGTGACCTTCTATCACGTAACCATCTAACTCTACCGTGTGACAACTAGGTGCTTGATCTGTGCCTAACTGCTGTTTGACGGGCATCATGTCCGCATGATCCACGCGCGTGACAGTCATACCGTGCTGTTCCAAATAATCAGCATAGGCATTACAACAGCCGCACCATGGATCTTTGTGCAACACGGCTTGCAACGTTGCCGGTGCAGCGACTGCAGAACCCACAGGAACCAGTGCGGCTAAAGCCAGCACACAGGAAGCTAAACGAGTCATGATCACTCCTGAAAATTTGACCCTGACAGGCTAAAGCTTCCTACTGTGTCAGGGTCAAGTTTTTTACACCTCTGGATGATCTAGATCAGAGGGCTTCCCTTTGCCATCCAACGCAAGCAGATGCTGTGGCTCTAGTACCTGTGCTCTCTCCCAACCACATAGCTCAGCAGCAGCATCTACCGCATGCGCCCATGTACAACTGTTAGCAAACAACATACCGAACACATCTAAGGTACCGCCGCGATTGATGTAACCCAACGCACGTGTACTAGCCACACCGCTATCTAACCTACGTAACACCCCCAACATAGGCTCAGGCCTTGTATGAGTTAGCAAGACACGCTTCATACCCAGAGGGAACAGCTGCTGCAAGGAGGCATCATCCAACACGCTTTGTGCTTCTAGCTTGTCGCGAGGCACACGCAAACGACCCGGCTCCATAATCACGGTCACACAACTGCTGCGACCCCGTTTTTCTAGCCAAGCATGTGCTTTTAAGGCTTCCTCTAGCTGATACGCACCCATGGCCACCAACTGCACCTCAGCAGATTCTGGCGCACCTACCAAATGCCATGCCCCTGCTTCCACCAATTTCTTTGCGGTATCAGCGTCAAAACGGTTAGGCGTATCACGCTTAGAGATAATCAAGGTCGCCACTTGAGCGCGGTGTTGATACACATTACTCATCGCCGCAATTGCTGTATTACCGTCTACCGGGAACAGCACGCGAGACGTATCGGACATCTCGCCCAATAAGGCTTCACCAATCGTTGGGTCTTGGTGAGACTGCTCGTTTTTGGAGTTTTCCCATGTATGCGATGTCACGATCAGTGGCACCGACAACCACGCAGGGCTTTGCCCCATTTCACGTTGACGACGGGAGAAAATAATTTCCTGACGCAAGATACCCAGCATTTTCACCGCAAAGGCTTCATAGGTCACAATCAAATTCAGACCTATTTTGTTCGCCAAGGCAGCGGCTGCAACAGCCTCTTCGTTTAGTGCAGTGATCACCGAACCCAACACGCTTTCAGGTACGCCCGCTTCTGGTTCGTTCACACGGTGACGCAAACGCTGCAAGGTGCCGCCCATCTTGTTACTGGCTAGCTCATCTGGATTACCAATACGTACGCGTACGTCTGGGTTAGCATCTAATACGCTCAGGAACCAATCGTCCAAGGCCTGCATAGGCGATGCCACTTTTCCGACAGTCTCGCCTTTCCACGCCGGCAATGTAATGTTTTCTGGTTGACGATCCACCAGCGCATGCTGGCTTTCTTTTACCCTGTTTTGCTGCTGATGGTTATCCAAACACGCTAAAGCTTCATCCAACTCACCTGCTGGAATAAATAGCGCACTGACGCTGTTATTAAACGCATCACGTGCGTGTTGATCTTTAGAAGGATTCCCCCCCAGCGGCAGGTTATGGGCAGCATTCGTGCCCGCACCCGCAAAACCAAAACCTTTTTCGGTTTCTGCAATGATGTATGGCAACGGTGCTGGGTACTGATGTTGGGGCTGTGCAATAAAGTTAGTGAGTCTATGTTCAGCCTCTAGAATCCCCCATGCAATCGCAGCCGGGTCTCTACCGTCTACGATCATAGGATCAAAACCATTGTGGCGTAGATCTTCAGCCAACCACGGCGCACCACCCTCTTGGGCGATTTGCGTACGCTCTTCAATGCGACGGCCATTCAGTACCATTACAGGGATAGCCATACCGCTATCTTCGGCACGCCACCACCGCGGCGCCCAATCCGCACCGCGCTGCTCTTCAAAAGCTCCATCACTCAAGAACGCTACTACGCTTTCACCTGGCACAGGCATGTGTACATACTGCAGACCCGCAAAGCCCAAGTAACCACCTTCCATAATGGCACCCGCTGTTGCTGGACCGGCATGGCTACCCAGCGGTACAGCAGCGTGACCCTCTGCATCCATCGCGTAGCTGTAGAAATCTTTCATTAACTGGGCCAACCCTGTTTCACTGCGGTCATAACGACCTTTCTGATATGAGGACACATCACCAGTTAGCGCATTAATAGCCTCGATTGCTGCCACACAGTGCCCCTGCCCCATCAACCACGAACGGGTATCCCCTGTGAGCGCATTCGCTACCAGATAGGCCACAAAGGCTGGCACCATATTCAGAGCACCACCAGTATGCCCTTCAGGAACAGGTTTAAAGTCTTCGGCTTGTAATGGTGCTCCCGACAAATTGATGCGCTGAGCATAGGTCATGTGGGCCACGATACTCATGGCCATGCAACTGACTTTATCAGCCGCCAACAGCAATTTATAGCCAGCTTCTACCGTTGGCAATTTTCCCTCGGCATGCAAGCGCTCTAGCAATGCCTGCACGCGCACTACGGTCTCTGGTTGGTGACGAATAGGGCCTTTACCCTGTTGCCATTGTGACTGTAGAGCATTCATTGTTTGTGTTGTCATGGTGCTGCTATCTCCGCTGATTGGCCGCTCGCTTCCAGAGCCGCCCGTATGAAGTTGCTGTGTTTCATATCTTGCAAAAAGCTTACTAACCAATCATAGGCCAGTTGACGCTCCTTAGGGACAGCCATTGCCTGCTGAATAGCTGTGAAATGCCCTTCTAATACACGATACTCAGGATGCTCGGCCACATAGGCCAACAAAGGCTGACGCACACCCGCCGCGGCGTCTAATTGCTGTTCAGCGAATAAATCCATCGCAGCCGCCGAAGTAGGAGCGCGCACTAAACTGGCATGCAGCAAATGGCGGGACAAAAACAAATCGTAAGCCGCTCCCTGCCCTACAGCGATACGCACACTCGCTTGATCCAATTGATCTACGCGAGTAAATGGCGAATCGTTTGCCACCATATAGGTACCCTCTATTTGTACGTAGGCTTCAGTGAACTGAATGCTTTGGGCACGCAATGGATCTATGGCCAAAAACGCCAAATCCCACTCATCTTTTTCACGCCCAGCCACCACTTTGCCTGCCGCGTCATAACTGACAAACTGAGGGGTCACACCCAAACGTTCTGCCACTGCTCTGGCCAAGTCTGCTGCCACACCACGCGGCTGGCTATCACTTTCGCCACGCTGCACCAACACGGGATTTCCGTAATTCATGGCCACACGCAGTACGCCCGACGGAGCCAGATTACGTAACACCTCCTGTGTTTCCATCATGCTTTTCTCCTCGTCAACTTGTTTACAGAGAATTACCTACTCTACGGTAACCCCTGTGTATGAACTCTCTATAATAGCGCTAGTCCCCTAGTAAAAGCTGGCCTATAGCGGTCAGCATCTCCGCAACTCAAAGGCTTATTATGTCCTCTTCTTCATCCGATGATCTGGCCAAACTACTGCTACGTTTAGGTGTGGGCATCTTACTCTTGCTGCATGGCCTGCATAAGCTCTCTTATGGCGTAAGCGGCATTGAGCAACTGCTAGTTAACAAAGGACTGCCCCACTATTTAGCATGGGGAGTTTTTGTAGGCGAGATCATCGCCCCGCTACTCATGATTACTGGCCTATACACCCGCTTAGCAGGTTGGCTAGCTACCGTAAGTATGCTTTTTGCTTTATGGTTAGCGCACAGCCATCAATTTCTAAGCCTAAACAGCAGCGGTGGCTGGCGTATTGAACTTCAAGCCCTGTTCTTGATTGGCAGCCTATGCATAGCCCTACAAGGCGCTGGTAGACACAGCCTTGGTGGCTCTGGTGGCCGCTGGAACTAAGTTTTTATTGTGTAAGTTATGACCCTAGTAGCCAAACCCGAATACAGCACCCAAACCCTAGACGATTACAGCCAGCAATTTGCGCAGCACCTTCCTAACCTACCTATAACGTTATGGAACGACCCTAATCTGGATGTAGAAAGCATTCAGTACGCTATGGTGTGCCGACCTGAACCTGGTTTCTTAGCATCGCTACCTAATCTAAAAGCAGTGTTTAGCACTGGCGCAGGTGTAGAACATATCACCCGCGACCCACACTACCCATGGCACGTACCGCTGGTACGTATGCACACGCAAGAAGCCACCCAACAAATGGCAGAACACGTGTTGATGTGCAGCATGATGAGTGTACGAAGCTACCCCATCGCCATGCGTGCACAGCAGCAAAGCCAATGGCAAGACTATGAAATCCCGCGCAGCATCGCTAACACTACAGTGGGGATTATGGGGCTAGGTAACTTTGGTTTGCACACTGCTCAACAACTGCATCGCAGCGGTTTTAAAGTTATTGGCTGGTCACGCTCACGCCATGAGCATGACTTTATGGAGTGCTATGCCGGCCAAGAAGAGCTCGCTGACTTTCTATCACGCAGCCACATCTTGGTATGTTTACTGCCCCGCACAGATGCCACACACCATATTCTGAATCAGCACACACTACGCCAACTACCTGCTGGCGCTAGCCTGATTAACGTAGGCCGTGGCGCACACGTAAAAACCGATGACTTACGTACTGTGCTAGATTCCCAACATTTGAGCTATGCGTTCTTAGACGTGTTTGAACAAGAACCCCTGCCTGCCGATTCGTGGCTATGGCAGCACCCTAGCGTCATCACTACCCCACACGTAGCCGCCAATGCAACACTGGAGGCCAGCATTCAGTATGTCAGCGAGCAAATACGTAATTTTGAAGCTGGGCAAGCACTGCGTAATGTGTATGACGTGCAGCAGAAGTATTGATACTTATTATTCTTCTACGCTATGTACGTAGTAGTACTGTGAGACAAGCATGACCATACTTATAAAATCCGGAGACCCTTCTTCTATTCAGCAATGGCAATCACTCTTTTCTGTGCATTTGCCTGAGCTAACAGTACGCTGGTGGGAAGATACCAGCGTAGACCCAGAGAGCGTACGTTATGTATTAGTGTGGGAACCCGATCCTGGTTTTTTAGGGCAGTTCCCTAACCTAGAGGTTATTTTCAGCAGTGGCGCTGGGGTAGACCATATCACAGCACGTGACCCAGACTACCCTAAGCATATCCCTCTGGTACGCATGTATACGCCCGAATCCGCACAACATATGGCCGAGCATGTATTGATGTGCTGTTTGATGGCCACGCGTGGTTTTGCTCAAGCCACACATCAGCAACAACAAAAAACCTGGCATACCTACGAAACGCCGGCGATTGCCAGCGATATTACTGTAGGCATTATGGGGTTAGGAAATCTTGGGCTACACACTGCTCAATACGTGCACAATGCTGGCTTTAAAGTCATAGGTTGGTCACGCTCTGCCAAACACATTCCATTTATGGACAGCTACGCAGGCGACGAGCAATTATCCACGTTTCTACAACGCAGCCAAATAATCGTGTGCTTGCTACCCCAAACACCCGAAACGCAGCATATTCTGAATGCTCAAACTCTAGCCCAACTTCCTAAAGGCGCAACCGTTATTAACGTAGGCAGGGGCACACATCTGGATATTGCAGCCCTAAAAAATGCCTTGGATGCACAGCACTTGGGTTATGCCTATTTAGATGTGTTTGCGGAAGAACCTCTGGATACTCAAAGCTGGCTATGGACCCACCCACAAGTAATCATCAGTCCACACGTGGCCGCTAACGCCCCACGTACAGCCCGGGTGACCTACTTATCAGCCCAAATTACGGCACATGAGTCGGGACAAACGATGCAAAACATCTATAGTCCCGAACTAGGTTATTAACGTTACATCATACCTGGACGCTGAATCGCACTGCCATCTACCAATCTAGCATGGCGAAACGGCGTCGCATCTACCACGGTCGTGTCATCACACACTAAATCTGCCGTGAGCCGCCCAGCCCCCAAACCTATACCAAAACCGTGCCCACTGTAGCCCGAAGAAATAATCAAACCCGGAATATCGTCCACTGCAGAAATAACAGGCACACCATCAGGCGTACTATCAATCAAACCTGACCAAGCCTCTTCAATTTTTACCCCCTTAAGCTCAGGGAAAGTACTCACCATCACTTTCTCTGCCTCGGCTACTAATGAGCCTTCGGCCCGCAGAGGCAGAATCCTAAAACGCTCAAAGGGTGAAACTTCATCGTAAGACCACTTGCAATACCACGCTTCTGGCCCCTCAAAGAAACTTTTACCTATACGTATTTTTAATCCACCATGGCGTTCTTTCATCATGGGTATAAATTTGGGCGCATAGCGCATTCCCTGAGGCGTGATATCCAAACGTCCACGCCCTCCTAGGCCTAAGGTATAACCACCATCTATACGCCTACGCATGGCTACCCCCGGCACCGATAACCCACCGGTAAAAATCTCTGGTGCAGGTCCTGTACGTAAAGCCGTGCTGTACACGCTAGCTTGCGGCAGGCTAATGCCCAACCTACGCAAAAACAAAGAAGACCAAGCCCCACCTGCGCACACTACCGTATGGCAAGTAATGTGACCTTTTTCAGTATAAACACCACTGACACGGCCTGCACTCAACTCTACCCCGCGCACCGCACAATGCTGCACTATGATCACGCCAGCACGTCGCGCCGCTTGTGCTAAAAATGGTACAGCACAACCCGGCTCCGCCCTACCATCTGTAGGACTATTTGCACCGCCTAACCATTGCTTAGTAGTGCCTTTTGCCATACTTTGTGCTTCACGCGCACTAAGCATTCTGCAATCCATATCATAGGCTTTAGCCATCTGATTCCAAGCTTCCCACTGATCTACATCAGCCTGCTTATCCGATACATAGGTAATACCAGATGCCCTAAAACTAATATCCCGCCCAATTTCTTCAGAAATCTCGGCCCATCGTTGCAAACTGTATTTGATCAGTGGGATTTCACGTTCATCACGATTCTGCTTACGACACCATCCCCAGTTTCGGCTGGACTGCTCATCAGCAATACGCCCCTTTTCCAGCAATACCACTTGAACACCCTTGCGTGCCAACTCATACGCTGTGGCCACACCGATAATCCCACCCCCAACTACCACCACCTCGGTGCTAGCAGGTATGTCCTGATCCACATCTATTTTCAGCAAATCTGATGGCATATCTATACCTTTATATGGAGTTAAAGCTCAACAGCACGCAAATTAAGATCATCACGTATACAGGCTTTCCAGTGCCCCGGCTGCACCTCTTTAAGTTCTGGTCGCGTTTCGGCACAACCTGCGATTGCATAGCGACAACGATTACGAAATACGCAACCAGAAGGAGGATTAATAGGGCTAGGAATATCACCCTGCAACACAATACGATCACGCTTGGTTTTAGCAGGATCTGGCACGGGCACAGCAGAAAGCAGCGCTTCGGTATACGGGTGTTGCGGGCTCGTAAACAAGCTAGCAGTAGGTGCGATTTCTACCATCCTACCTAGGTACATCACCGCCACCCTATCGGAAATATGTCCAACTACAGATAAGTCATGGGCAATAAACAAAATGGAAATACCCAATTTGCTTTTTAGTTCCAGCAACAGGTTTACTATCTGCGCTTGAATAGAAACATCCAGTGCCGACACTGGCTCATCTGCTACCAAAAGCTCAGGTTCACACATCAGTGCTCGTGCAATACCTACCCGCTGCCGTTGTCCACCTGAAAACTCATGGGCATAACGCTGCATCTGATCGGCCCGCAAGCCTACCATCTTTAGCATCTCCTCTATACGGCTACGACGCTCTTCGCGTGTCTGCGCTAATTTATGAATTTCCAGCGGCGCACTAAGAATGGCCTCAATGGTGTGGCGAGGATTCAGCGAAGCATAGGGATCTTGAAACACCAACTGCATTTTTCTACGTATAGCTCTCAAACTGCCTCTATCAAGCTGGGTAATGTCCTGCCCTTTGAAGAGTATCTTTCCTGCCGAAGGTTCGACCAAGCGCAGCACACTGCGACCTACTGTTGTCTTACCTGAGCCAGACTCCCCGACCAATCCTAGAATTTCTTGGCGCTGCAAACTAAAACTAATGTTATCCACAGCACGAAGCTCTTGCTGCACTCGTCCAAAAAAGTCTTTTTTGATGGCATAACGCTTACTCAGCCCTTGCACATCCAATACAGTTTCTTCATGCATGTTGCAGGCTCTCCGCTACGTTTTTCCATCGACTACAACGTACCCAATGCTGAGCGCTGACTTCAGCCAACACAGGATTTTCTTGCTGACAAACATCCGCATCAAAGTGCGCACAACGTGGTCCGAAATGACAACCTGAAGGTAATGCCAAAGGACTAGGTACAGAACCCGGGATAGCAGGCAGATCACTTTGATGCCCCTCCCCCAAACTCAATTTAGGTACTGACTTTAGTAGCCCCTGTGTATAGGGCATACCAGGTTGTGCGAACAAAGCCTCGACATTAGCTTGCTCCACAATCTGCCCGCAATACATCACCATGACCCTGTCAGCAATTTCTGCCACTACCCCTAAGTTATGGGTAATGAACAGTAGTGCCATCTTGGTTTTTTGTTGAAGCTCTTGCAGCAACTCTGTAATTTGCGCTTGGATAGTGACGTCCAATGCCGTAGTAGGTTCATCGGCAATCAATAGACAGGGATCATTGGCTAATGCCATGGCAATCATGGCACGCTGACGCATCCCTCCAGACATCTCGTGTGGATAGTTTTTCAAACGCTCTCGCGGCGCAGAAATACCCACCATATCCAGTAACTCTGCCGCCCTATCTAAGGCAGCCGCTTTACTGATCCCATGGTGTATACGTACCCCTTCTGCAATCTGTTTGCCTATAGTGTGTAGCGGGTTAAACGATGTCATGGGTTCTTGAAACACCATGGCAATATCTTTACCCCTACGGCTACGCATTTCTTTTTCAGACAAGGACAACAAATTTACTGGCTGGGTGTCTTCTCTGCCGTGGAACCAAACTTCGCCCGATAGCTGCGCTCGAGGAGCGGGTGGCGTTAAACGCATCACACCTAAACTAGTGACACTTTTACCTGAGCCCGACTCACCCACCAACGCTACGGTTTCTCCTTGCGCCACATCGAAAGACACTTGGTTTACTGCTGTCACCAAGCCGTTGACCGTTTTAAAACACACGTTCAAGTCTTTTACCTGCAATACTGGTGTAGCCTGTTTGGATTCATTCTGCATTACTGCACCTCCGCTTTAGGATCCAACGCATCACGCAAACCATCACCAATAAAGTTGATGCTAGTAACAGACAAGGTAATCATCAAACCAGGCAAAATTGCCAACCACGGCGCATTGCGCAAATATGATTGCGCACCCCCCAACATATTTCCCCAACTAGGAACTGGTGGCTGAATGCCATAGCCTAGAAAGCTAATGTAAGACTCCATTAGAATGGCATACGCCACACTTAATGTGGCCGCTACCACAATGGGGGCTACCGCATTAGGCAATAACTCTCTAAACATAATGCGCCAACTGCTAGCGCCCAATGCAAGCGATGCCACTGCAAAATCACGCTGCTTCAATGAGCGCATCTGAGCTTCCACAATACGTGCAACCTCCATCCACCCTGTGGCGGCCAGCAGAAAAATAATGGAGCTCACATCAGGTTTAATAAATGCAGCCAATGCCAGCAGCAAAAAAATAGTGGGAAAGCACAAAACCGCATCTACAAAACGCATTAACAGCGTGCCGATGCTGCCACCAAAATAGCCGGCTACCACACCAATCACAACACCAATACACATACTAATCAGCATGGCGCCAAAACCCACTGCTAGTGAAATACGCCCTGCCATCAACAGTCTAGCCAGCATATCTCTACCTAGTTGATCAGTACCAAACCAATACTCCCCATCTAAAGGCGGTGTGAAACGAGCCAGAATATTGACCTGTGTATCGTTATGCGTCAGAAAATACGGCCCAAAAACGCAAGCTGTCACCAACACAACAATCGTTACCACTCCAAACATGGCCAAGCGATGGCTCATGAAACGGCGCAGTGCTGTATTGCGATGTTGAAGAGGGCTTACCCCTTCTTGAATCACGTCTACAGTTGCCATAGTTTTACCCCTTAGTGCTCACGTATACGTGGATCCACCACGCTATACAGCAAATCAGCCAATAAGCTTCCCAACAGAACCAAGATGGCGGTAAACATCAACACGCCCATCACCACGGGATAATCACGGTAGCTGATAGAGTCCAAAAACAATCGCCCCATACCTGGCCATGCAAATACCGTCTCGGTTACCAAGGCTCCACTTAGCAACATAGGTAATTGCAAACCTGCTACGGTAATCATGGGCAGCATGGCATTACGCAAAATATGCCCAAATAAAATGTGGCTTTCGCTAGCCCCCTTAGACCGTGCAGTACGCACAAAATCTTGGCTCATGGCATCCAACATAGAAGAACGCATATAGCGACTCCATGTTGCCGTTGATACCAATGCCAGCACGATAGAGGGAGCAATCAAGTGATGGATGTAATTCCAGAAAGATCCATCGCCTGCTGTATAGCGGTTTCCTGAAGGCAACCATTGCAACTCAATGGAAAACACATAAATCACTATCAAGCCAAACCAAAACGTGGGAATGGAAATAGCGATCATGGACGCAATAGTGCTAATAGAGTCAAACCATGAGTTACGACGTATCGCCCCCATTACTCCTATCCAGCCACCTAGCAATACCGCCAAAACCGTTGCCGCTATCATGAGCTGGAAGGTGGCCCCCAAATGCGAACCAATCACGGACAGTACTGGTTGTTGGTCGCGGAATGATGCGCCCCAATCGCCCTGCAGCATACGCCACACCCAATCTAGGTACTGTATGTAAACTGGGCGATCTAGCCCCATGCGAGCCTCAATGGCGGCAATATCTGCGGCACTTAAATCACTGCTGGCTGCAAACTGGGACATTGGGCCTCCCGGTGCCATATGCAGCACCGTGAAACCTATCATTGTCACCAGCAACAAGATGCCAACAGCCATCAACAGCCGTCGTGCAATAAAATTTGCCATGGTTTATTTATCCCAGTACCAGGAACCCGCATTCCATGCGTTGGACAACACGTTCACGTTAGGTGTGAAACCCTCCAAACCTTTTTTGGTCCCCTCTACATGTACCGTCTGATACAGCGGCAAGATCACCAGGTCTTCACGCAGCACATGCTGTAGATCGTGATAGATTTTTTTACGTCCCTCTAGGTCCATGGTCTTACGCCCTTTCTCTAGCAACGCATCCGCCTCTGGATTTTTATACTGACCCACATTACTGCCACTGCCGCCTTGAGCTGGAATCGCACGACTATTGAAGCGATAGTTAGCATCGGGATCGTTACCCGTCATGTAGTTCACACTGACCAGAACCGACTCAAATTGCGATTTAAACCAGTGATCACCCCACATAACCGCTGCTGGCATATTGTTGATCTTCAGTTCTACACCAATGTTTTTCCAATCTTGTTGTATCAGTTGCTGAGTCTGAGCACGCAACTCATTACCTGAGGTGGTAGCCACGATAAAGGACAGTTTCTTACCATCTTTCTCGCGTATACCGTCTGCACCCATTTTCCAACCAGCCTCATCTAACAGCTGGGCCGCTTTTTCTAAGTTGTACTCTTGGGCAGGTAAATCATCGGCATAGGCCCATGAGGTTTTGGGTAGGAAACTTTCTGTCGTCTCAGGTAGGCCGTAATAAATGAGTTCTACGATGGCATCACGGTTAATCGCATGAAACAACGCCTGACGCACTACCTTTTCAGACAGAATTGGATGCTCATGGTTAATGGCAATCCCTTCGATAGATGCGATAGGTACAACGTGCACATCCAACTCCGGTACATCCTTAATCTCATCGTAGAAGTTATGCGGAATGCCTTGTATACCAACCGCATCTACTTGCCCCGTACGGAACTGGGTATACAACCCATTCATATCTGGAATGTATTTAAACTCTAAGCGCTGCAAATAAGGGCCATCACCGTAATATTGCTCATTTGCTACCAGCACCACACGGTCACCGGGTACTCGACTATCAAATTTGAATGGGCCCGTGCCAACAGGCTTTTGGCTCATGCTGGAAGCATTAGGATCCGCATCTTTTTCCAAAACATGTTTAGGCACCATGAAGGTGGAACTCAATTGCGAAATGTACGGAGCGTACAACTCTTTCATGGTCCACATAATTTCGTGATCGTTAATGATTTCTACTTTCTCGATCAGCTCATGGCCTTGTCGCGTACGAGTATTAAACCCTTCCTGATTAATCAAATCTAAGGTGTATTTCACATCTGCAGCGGTAAAGGGCTCACCATCGTGCCATACCACGTCATCACGCAGTTTGACGCGCCATGTCAGGCCATCCTCAGATATCCCACCATTCTCTACAGTCGGTACCTCTACCGCTAAACGTGGTACGAAATTCCCCTTTTCGTCTGGTGCCCACAGAGGATCGTACAAATTCCACCACACCCCATGATCAGCTTCGATAGAGGAAATTAAAGGGTGCAAAATGGTGGGCTCTTGTGACAACCCCATCACTACTTGCCCTGTAGGGCTACTAGGTGGAGCCGCTACTGCCTGTGGTGCCCACAACGCAGTACTGAAGACACTTAATCCCATGCAGCAAGACAAGCCCAGTTGAATAACACGACGTCGGGTGAATTGCCCAACAGATAGAGCTAAGGTAGGATCAATTTTGTGCATGATATTGTCTCTCTCGAAATTTAATTGTGCTAAATTGCTTCTTATAATTTTTTAATCACACTAAAATTATTATAGGTTTACTGAAGTACCGTCAATACGATTCTCTCTGGGGTTATCCCTAGAGGCCACTCATAAACGGGCAATGATTTCTTGAAACTCGGAGACAAATACTGCCGTGTCACGCGTATACTCACCCACTGATCCAGCGGACGAGAGCTTCCGCTTTGGCCTGCGCATTCGAGAACTGCGGCAGCAAGCAGGGCTGACCTTACAGCAGGTAGCCAATCTGAGCGGCATGTCAGCAGGCCTAATCAGCCAGATTGAACGTAATCTTACAGATCCATCTATGCGCTCATTACGTATGTTGAGCATGGCGTTAGGTACACCTATTGCGCGTTTTTTTGATGAACCTGAACATCATCATTCTTCAGAACGCTACATAGTGCGCCATGACGAACAACGTAGATTAATTCTGAATAAAGCGGGGATGAGTAAGTACCTTACCTCCCCTGACTCTCCTGGACTAATTGAGGCATATTTAATTATCCTAGAATCAGGAGCTCGCTCTGGAGAGGTCAAATACATGGACGTCACCGGCGAAAAATTCTGCTATGTACTTGAGGGGAAACTGCAGGTCAGTTTAGACAATCACTCGGTGTTACTGGAGACAGGTGACAGCTTCCGCATCCCCACCCATACCCAGCACTCCTTTGCTAACACCAGTGACAGACCCTGCCGTTTTTTATGGAATATTGTGCTGCTGGACAAACCTAACAGTTAAAAAAACCTGCCAGAGCATCAACTCTGGCAGGTTTTTTATTTCTACACACCGTGTAGCAGCTTAACCGAATCTACCTGTGATGTAGTCTTCAGTTTCTTTGCGAGTAGGTTTCACAAAGATTTGATCTGTTTCGCCGAATTCCATTAGCTCGCCCAAGTACATGTAGGCGGTGTAATCGGAACAACGTGCCGCTTGCTGCATGTTGTGCGTTACGATCACGACGGTGTAATCACTTTTCAGCTCAGCGATCAGCTCTTCCACTTTAGCGGTAGAGATAGGATCCAGCGCTGAACAAGGTTCGTCTAGCAACAATACTTCTGGTTTGATCGCTACACCGCGAGCAATACACAGACGCTGCTGCTGACCACCGGACAAGCTGTTACCGTTCTGGTGCAGTTTATCTTTCACTTCGTTCCACAACGCTGCCTTGGTCAGCGCCCATTCCACACGCTCATCCATTTCACCTTTGCTGAGCTTTTCAAACAAACGCACGCCAAAAGCGATGTTGTCGTAGATGCTCATTGGGAACGGAGTTGGCTTCTGAAACACCATACCCACTTTGGCGCGGATCAAGGAGATATCCAGCTTAGAAGTCAGCAGGTTCTCGCCATCCAGCAAGATTTGACCTTCTGCGCGTTGGCCGGGGTACAGCTCAAACATACGATTGAAGGTACGCAACAAGGTGGACTTACCGCAACCGGATGGGCCAATAAACGCCGTCACTTTCTTTTCACGGATGGACATGTTGACGTTTTTCAACGCATGGAAACCACCGTAGTAAAAATTCAGATCTTTGATTTCCAGCTTTGTGTTCGAATTTTGCATAGTCGTTGTCTGTTCTGACATGGTTACTCCGGTTCAATCTACTTGTTGCGGAACAGCGAGCGGGCAAGAATGTTGATGCCCAGCACAAACAAGGTAATAAGTACAGCGCCGGCCCATGCCAGACGGTTCCAGTCTTCAAAAGGACTTGCCGCGTATTGGAAAATCACCACTGGCAAGTTGGCCATAGGGCCATTCATGTTCATGGACATAAACTGGTTGTTCAAAGCGGTAAACAGCAGCGGCGCTGTTTCACCCATAATGCGGGCGATAGCCAGTAGAACACCAGTGATAATGCCTGAGCGAGCCGCTTTATAACAGATCGCTGTGACCACACGCCATTGTGGGCAACCCAATGCAGCAGCGGCTTCACGCAAGCTGTTAGGTACCAACTGCAGCATGTTATCGGTAGAACGCACCACCACAGGAATCACCAGAATCGCCAAAGCCAGCGAACCTGCCCAACCTGAGTAATGGCCTACTTGTGCCACATACGTAGCATAGATAAACAAACCAATAATAATGGACGGTGCGGACAGCAGAACGTCGTTCAAGAAACGAGTCGCTGGAGCCAACCACCCACGGCGGCCATATTCAGCCAAGTATGTACCGGCTAATACACCTATTGGCGTACCGATCAACGTACCCATACCTGCCATCATAAAGCTACCCAAGATGGCATTCAGCAAGCCACCATCACTGCCCGGAGGAGGAGTGGACTCCACAAAAAGGCTAAAGCTCAGTGCCGAGGCACCTTTGATCAGCAGCGTAATAATGATCCAGAACAACCAGAACAAACCAAAGATCAACGCAATAAACGACAGCGTCAGCATCAGCTTGTTGATCACAGAGCGGCGTTTGTACACCGAGTTATTCAGGTTCAGGATAGAAGTTGGTTTTGTAGTCATGATAATGTCGCCTTCCTATTAAGTTTTGCTACCTTCGCTCTTAGACAAGCGAAGCAACATTACTTTGGACAAGGCCAACACAACGGTGGTGATCAAGAACAGAATCAGGCCCAGCTCTAACAATGCCGATTTCTGCATACCGCCCGCTTCGTTAAACTCATTCGCCAGCGCAGACGCGATGGAGTTGGACGGCGCGAAGATGGAGTTTGGCAAATTAAAGGCATTACCAATCACAAAGGTTACTGCCATGGTTTCACCCAAGGCCCTACCCAACCCCAACATCACCCCTCCAATTACCCCGTTACGGGTAAAGGGCAATACCACTTTCCAGGTCACTTCCCATGTCGTGCTACCCAAACCGTAGGCTGACTCTTTCAACAAGGAAGGCACCAGTTCAAACACATCGCGCATAACGGCGGTGATGAACGGAATAATCATGATGGACAGAATCAAACCTGCTGTGAACACACCGATACCAAAGGGTGGCCCCGCAAAGATAGCTCCCAATACTGGCACACCTTCAAACAAGGAAATCAGGCTTGGCTGTACATACTCTTGGAACAGGGGCACAAACACAAACAACCCCCACATCCCGTAGATGATGGACGGAATAGCCGCCAACATCTCAATCGCTGTACCCAGTGGACGACGCAACCAAACTGGTGACAGCTCGGTTAAGAACATCGCAATCCCGAAGGATACTGGCACGGCAATCAGCAGTGCGATAAAGGATGTTGCGATCGTACCTAGGATTGGTACCAATGCACCGTACTCGTTACGTACAGGATCCCACTCATTGGTCCAGAGGAAAGACAGACCATACTCTGCAATAGATTCCCTACTACCGTAGATCAGGGACACCATGATCCCAGCAAGAAGGATAAATACTAAGAAAGCAAAAGAGCGGGTCAGGTTCTTGAATATGGCATCCAAGAAAGAATTCTGGGTTTGTTTCATAACAGCGTCTCGGGATCGTGCCCCATTTTTGTGTAAATTGTACGGGACACCAACACGTATCCCAAATTAACAAAGCGTAATTGTCACATAACAAGGACGGAACCACCTAACAGGTTGGAACCGTCCTCGAAGAATTACGCTTTTACACTACAACTTGAAGCAAAAGCTGTTTATTTCCAGATAGCTGTGCCATCAGCTGCTTTGATCTCTGCAGCCCAGCTGGCTTTAATCTGATCAGTCACTTCTTTAGGCAACGCTACGTAATCCAGTTCTTCGGCTTGCTGAGCACCGTTCTCGAAAGCCCAGTTGAAGAAATCCAGCACAGCTTTACCGTTTTCAGGTTTATCTTGCACTTTGTGTACCAAGATAAAGGAAGCGGACGTTACAGGCCAGGACTCAGCACCAGTTTCGTTAGTCAGGATCACGCCCATACCAGGAGCGCTAGTCCAGTCAGCATTCGCGGCTGCGGCGGCGAAGGAAGCCTGGGAAGGCTGTACGAACTGACCATCTTTGTTTTGCAGCTGTGTCCAAGACAGGTTGTTCTGTTTGGCGTAAGCGTACTCAACGTAACCGATGGAGTTTTTCAGCTGGCGTACGTAAGCGGCAACGCCTTCGTTACCTTTACCACCTTGACCTGTAGGCCATTTAACAGCTTTACCTTCACCTACTTGTTCTTTCCAGTCGTTGGATACTTTGGACAGGTAGTTAGTCCAGCCAAATGTTGTACCGGAACCGTCTGAACGGTGTACCACAATGATGGATGCGGAAGGCAGTGTCAGTTCTGGGTTCAGCGCTTTGATCGCTTCGTCATCCCATTTAGTGATTTTTGCCAAGAAGATGTCAGCCAATACTTCACCAGACAAACGCAACTGACCAGGAGCCACGCCTTCAACGTTTACTACAGGCACTGTACCGCCAATGATGGCTGGGAACTGCAGCAAGTTGTTTTCAGTCAATGCATCGCTTTTCATCGGGTCATCAGAAGCACCGAAATCTACAGTTTTTGCAATAATCTGCTGTTGACCACCACCAGAACCGATGGACTGGTAGTTCACTTGTTTACCAGTTTCTGTGTGGTAGGAGGCAGCCCATTTAGCGTAAATTGGGAAAGGGAAAGATGCACCAGCACCAGTGATATTAGTTGCTTGTGCCGACACAGCCAGAGCGCCGAACGTAACGACCACAGCAACTTTAGAAAAAACTCGTTTCAACATCTAGACACCCTCGAGATGGATATTCGTTTGGTTATACAGGCACATCCCTGCACGTATAGCTATAGTAAAACCCAAATATTACATGTTCATGACATGTAGACATCTTAGGATTTATTGTTGCCTGGCCCTAACTTATCCATCAACAACTGATGAACATTCACGGCTTTGCCACGGCCTTTTACACGTACATATCTACCATCAGGTAAGGCCTTCCATGCCAATTGGTTGTCTTTCATCGAATACGTAAAGGACTCGGTAATCACACGACGTTTCAAGCGCTTGTTTAATACAGGCACACCCAGCTCTACGCGACGGAAGAAATTACGCTCCATCCAATCTGCAGATGACAAATACACATTTTCTTCGCCGCTATTGTAGAAATAGAACACGCGAGAGTGCTCTAAGAAGCGTCCCACAATAGAACGCACCTGAATATTCTCAGATAGCCCCGGCACACCTGCGCGTAATGCACAAATACCGCGAATCACCAACGAGATACTCACACCCGCCTGACTGGCTTCATACAACGCTTTGATGATGCGTGGCTCTAGCAGCGAGTTCATCTTCGCCATAATTTTGGCTTTCTTACCGGCCAGCGCGTTGTCACGCTCTTGGTGTATGTGCGCAATCATGGCTTCATGCAAGGTAAATGGCGCTTGCAATAAACATGTGAGATTACGTCTAGCGCCCAAGCCAGTTAACTGAGCAAAAATTTTGTCCATATCTTCGCAAATCGCGTTATCGGCGGTAAGCAAACCAAAATCTTCATACAGTTTGGCTGTACGTGGATGATAGTTACCCGTACCCAAGTGGCCATAACGACGAATCAAGCCTTTTTCACGGCGTAGCACTAACGCCATTTTGGCGTGCGTTTTATGCCCTACTACCCCGTAACTAACGTGCGCGCCCACTTCTTCCAGACGTGCTGCCCAATTAATATTGGTTTGCTCATCGAAACGTGCCATCAGTTCTACCACTACCGTCACTTCCTTACCGGCCCTGGCTGCCATCAGCAACACACTCATCAGCTCGGAATCTTCACCGGTACGGTAAATCGTTTGTTTAATCGCCACCACATGTGGATCCAACGCTGCGGCACGCAAGAAACTCAAAATAGGCGAGAAGGACTGGTACGGGTGATGCAACAGTTGATCTGACTTAGACAATACGTTGAAAAAGTCACTAGGATCATCATCCAACAGATCAAATGGCGCAGGCACTGGCGCACGGTAGGGCGGGAACAGTAGGTCTGGGCGATCATCGTTATCACACAACCTCGATAGCCTAGACAAATTCACCGGGCCCAACACACGGTACGTGTCCGCTTCAGTCAGGTTAAATTCGCGCTGCAAAAATTCAGCGTGGTTGGCGGGTGCAGACAAGTCTATTTCCAAGCGTACAGCCGCACCAAAATTACGCTGCGACAACTCCCCTTGCAGGGTTTGACGCAAGTTAGTGACCTCTTCCTCGTCTACAAACAAATCACTATTACGTGTCACACGCCACTGGTAGACGCCGTCCAAGATCATGCCGGGGAACAGTTCGCCCACAAATGCCTTGATCAACGACGTCAACAACATGTAGCCATGCGGAATACCAGCGATTTCTGGTGGCACCGCAATTAATCGTGGCAATGCTCTAGGAGCTTGCACAATGGCAATAGAACCTGTGCGCCCAAAGGCATCTGAACCACTAAGCTGAATAATAAAATTCAGACTCTTGTTATACACACGTGGAAACGGATGCGCCGGGTCTAAGCCGATAGGCGTGAGCAACGGCATGATTTCGCGGCTAAAGGTCTCATAGGCCCACTCACGAATTTCATCCGTCCAGGTATTAGGCATCAGTAAACCAATGCCCTCTTCCATCAACTGCGGCAGCACATGGTGCACCAACAGCTTATTTTGTTTATCGACCAGCGTGTGAGCTGCCTGCTGCACCTTATCGAAGGCTTGCTGTGGTGTAAAACCATCTTCACCCACGTGATCGTTTTTTTGCAGGATTTGCTCTTTAAGACTGGACACCCGAATTTCAAAAAACTCGTCCAGATTCGAGCTCACAATACATAGATAACGCAGTCGCTCCAGCAATGGCACCGTGGGGTTTTCCGCCATGGCCATCACACGTTCGTTAAATTTCAGCAGGGAAAGTTCGCGATTTAAGAAAATCGCATCAGGAGAAGGGAGCATAGTTCAAAAGGTACTCATCGTTGCCGTCGTCACACTTTTTACACTGCTATTTTGACAGTTTTATGAAAGTTCATAACAAAGAAGGTGTATGTGCTTTTTACAGCCCCATAGTTTGCCTTGATATTTACCGTGCCATAGTTGGTAGCTTATACGTATAATCGCATAATAATTGTCAGCACTAAGCACAGATAATGGAACAACTACTCGCAGCGGTTGACCTGGGTTCAAATAGTTTTCGCCTGTCTATAGGCAGAGTGGAACAGCATAATGGTCATGCTCAGATCTATGCGGTAGATCGCTTGAATGAATCCGTACGTCTTGCCTCTGGTATGAGCGCAGACAAACGCATACATCCTGAAGCGGTTGAACGTGCCGTCTCCGTACTGAAACGCTTTCACGAGCGTATTGCGGGGTTTCACCCCAATCGAGTACGTGCAGTCGCCACCAACACTTTCCGCGTTGCCAAAAACCGTCAGGCCTTGCTTGAAGCTGCCGAGAACGCTTTGGGTTTCCCCATTGAAGTGATCTCCGGCTACGAAGAAGCTCGCTTGATTTTCTCTGGTATCAGCAATGAACTCCCCCCTTCCCCTAACCGACGCCTAATGATTGATATAGGTGGTGGCTCTACGGAAGTCATTATTGGTAAAGGCTTTCAGCCCATGTTGCTGTCGTCATTATCCATGGGCTGTGTCAGCTATACCGACCGGTTTTTTCCAGACGGCACCATTACCGAAGTTCGCATGCAGAAAGCCATTCTGGCGGCGCGTAATGAGTTAGAAGGCATTGCCAAGCAATACCGTAAAACTGGCTGGCAAGAAGCCTATGGTTCGTCGGGTACTGCCAAAGGTATTATTGCCATCCTGCAAGCCACCGAGATGTCTAAAAAGGGCATTACGTTGGAAGGCATGGAACAGCTTAAAGCCAAACTAGTGCGTGATCGCACCGTCAAAATTAGCGAGCTACCCGACATCAAGCCACACCGTGCTCCGGTGCTAGCGGCTGGTCTGGCAATCATGATTGCGGTGTTCCAAGAGCTGAAGATCAAGCTCATGTTACCCGGTGAAGGCGCGTTGCGTGTGGGTGTGCTCTACGACCTGCTTGGACGTGATTCTGAACGCGATAAACGTGAAGAAACCGTTATACAACTAAGCAAACGCTACCATCTGGATATCAAGCAGGCCACACGCGTTAAAACTGCTGCACTCACCTTGTTCGATCAGTTAGCGCTGGTGAACAATCAAGAGAACCAAGAACTACGTCGTTCATTAGGTTGGGCAGCCTCATTGCATGAGGTGGGCCTGAGCATCGCGCATAGCGACTATCACCGCCACACCGCCTATGTGCTGGAAAACGCAGATATGCCTGGTTTTTCCAAAGATGACCAGTTTCTGTTGGCCTTCTTAACCCGAGGCCATCAAAGTAAGCTCACTAAGCTGCCTTCTTTTGAAGCAGAACCTACACACTGGCAGGCGCTGCTCTGTTTGCGCTTGGCCGTCATGCTGATGCGCCGACGTGAAGACTTAGAAGAGCTTCCCCTACACCTACAAAACACCCCAGAAAAGCTGTTCATACACACGAATAAAGACTGGCTAGCAGCTCGTCCGTTATCCGAGTTTGCTTTGCGCACTGAACAGCAGCAATGGGAGCGTACAGGCTTACTGAGTGTCAAACTCAAAACCACTAAGTAAACCGTACCGTGCAGCATAAAAAAACCAGACAAATGCCTGGTTTTTTTATTTACTCTTCGTCTGCAATACCAAAGTGACGTTTATAGCGTATATCCATTTCTTCCATGTCTAGCAGAATAGGAAAGTCCGCTGTATTAAAGTCAGGGTCCCATGCAGGTTCACCGCAGATTTGAGCACCTAAGTTCAGGTAACCTTTGATCAGTGGTGGAATACGTGCTGGCAATTGGCTGTTGAGCTTTTCTACGGGGTAGCGATGCAAAGGCTGTAAGCGTACTACGTTAGGATTACGCTCCATAAAGTCTTTGGCTTCGCGCCATACTTTTGCGGCTGTTACGCCGTCGTCACGCAAGCTCACACTCGCACAACCCAGTAAGTAACGAAAGCCTGCTTGGTGCGTAAGCGAAATAATGCCCGTCCATAGCAGCATAATCACACCGCCATTTCTATAGGCAGGGTGTATGCAGGAACGCCCAACTTCAACCACGCTATCGCGCACGTCTTTCAGTGCCGAGATATCAAACTCAGACTCAGAGTAATACGCCCCTACTTTCTTTGCACCTTCGGGCATCAGCATGCGGTAGGTACCTACCACCTGCTTTTTCTCTTCGTCTACCACCATAAAGTGGATGCAGTGTTCATCGTATTGATCTATATCCAGCCCTAAATCGGCACTGGGAAAGACGGCATTCATTTCGCTAGTAAACACGTCGTAGCGTAACTTTTGCACAGCCCTCAGCTCTTCCGGTGTTTGCACCAGTCTAAGCTGTATGCCCCGGGCTTCTGGATTGCTCCAGACCGACTGAGTGATCTTCCCCTGCGAAACAGACTTTCTTGGAATTAGCATAGTGGCCTCCAAAGCGTTTGTTCTATCATGCCTTGCCGATATTGCAGGTTCTTGATATCTATATGTCTATTTTGTAACATCAACCGACTGTAGTTTATTTATGCCAGCCTCGGTGAGCTCTGCCGTTTCGGCTTCCACCATCAGGCGTAACTTGGGTTCTGTACCGGAAGCTCGGATCAATACTCGCCCTTGATCACCCAACATTGCTTCCACTTCATTTTTGGCTTGTACCAGCCCTTCATGCTGTCGCCAATCCCTTCCCTGCTCCCACACTACATTGACCATGGTCTGCGGATACATTTTAAGGTCTGCTACCAAGTCAGCCAATTGACAATTGTCATGACGAAGCGCGGTCAGTATCTGTAGCGCGGCAATAATTCCATCACCCGTGGTGTGGTAATCCAGACAGAGCAAGTGCCCTGAGCTTTCGCCACCGTATAACCAACCTCTTTGTAACAATTGCTCTAAAACGTAACGGTCCCCTACGTTGGCGCGGGCAAACGACACACCCAACTCACGTAATCGTTTTTCTAGACCGAAATTGGTCATTAAGGTACCAACCACCCCTTTCACGTGACGTGATTTCATGCGATCACGTACGATGATATAGAGCAATTCGTCACCGTCATAAAGCTTACCCGAACGGTCAACCATCTGCAAACGGTCAGCATCACCGTCTAGCGCTATGCCAAGGTCTGCATCTAGCTCACGTACCACCTCTAGCAAATGCTCTGGGTGTGTAGCGCCTACACCTGCATTGATATTGAAACCATCTGGTTCACAACCAATGGCATGTACCTCTGCACCCAGCTCACGAAATACGTGCGGAGCAATATGGTAGGCAGCACCGTTAGCAGCATCCACCACAATTTTCAGACCCGACAAGTCCAGTTCATTGGGGAAGGTGCTTTTACAAAACTCGATGTAACGCCCAGCGGAGTCTTCTAAGCGGCGAGCTCGACCCAGTTTGTCAGAAGACACACAATCTAACGGGGAGTCCAATGCCTCCTCGATAGCCAACTCGATTTCATCTGGCAACTTCATGCCTTGGCTAGAGAAAAACTTGATACCGTTATCGTGATACGGGTTATGCGAAGCACTGATCACAATACCTGCTGTCAAACGCAAGGTACTTGTCAGGTAAGCGATTGCTGGTGTAGGCACGGGCCCCGCCAGCAATACGTCCACCCCAGCGGCTGACAAACCAGCCTCTAGTGCTGACTCCAACATATAGCCAGAGATACGAGTATCTTTACCAATAATGACAGTTGGTCTGTTGTTCTTTGTATGCAAAGAGCGGCTAAACACCTTACCTGCTGCATAGCCCAAACGTAGAGCAAACTCCGCATTAATGGTAGAACCGCCTACCAAACCACGTACGCCGTCCGTACCAAAATATTTACGTGCGTTCATCAATTACTCCGGTCTCTACTGCTCTCCAGACGCGCAAAGCGTCTGCAGAGGCAGCAACATCATGTACTCGTAATACGCCAGCACCATACCGCACTGCGGCCAACATGCCAGCCAAACTACCCGCTACACGTTCCATGGGAGGCCTATTCACTACGTGTCCAATCATTGATTTACGTGATAGGCCTATTAACGCAGGATAGCCTTCCTGCAGGAGCTGGGGCAACGAGCGTAACAACTGGTAATTTTGTTCTACCGTTTTGCCAAATCCCAGCCCAGGATCCAACATAATTTGCTCAGGACGCAGGCCGGCAGTACGCAAGCGCTGCACCTGGTGCATCAGAAACCGCCGCACCTGTTCTAGTACATCGTCGTACTGCGGTGCTTGCTGCATAGTTTTGGGTTCGCCCTGCATGTGCATCACACACACACCACAACGACTACCTTGTACCGCCGCTACAGCCTCTTCCGAGCGAAAACCAGCCACATCATTGATGATGTCTGCGCCAGCATCTAGCACAGCACGCATCACTGCAGGTTTGAAAGTGTCTACGGATAGGGGAATATTTGCCGCACGCAAGCCCTCAATAACAGGCAAGACGCGTCGCAGCTCTTCTTCTATAGATACCGGCTCAGCGCCTGGTCGGGTGGACTCGCCACCAATATCTAGAATATCTGCGCCGTCGGCAATGAGCTTCTTGGCATGTTCCAATGCCAAGTCAGTACGATAGTGGGCATTGCCGTCCGAAAAGGAGTCGGGCGTAATATTCACAATACCCATCAATAACGGGCGTTCGAGACTTAACTCGAAACGCCCGCAAAGCCATGTTTGATTCATGGAAATATAGTGTAAAGGTTAAACCGGAGTGGTGGCGGCTGAATTTCCGTCCTCTGCTGGTTTTGCACCTGAAGCAGGAGGATTTTCATCCGACTTGCCACCTGCATTCTTGTCACTGTAGTCCTTTGGAGGACGTGGTTCACGACCTTGCATGATGTCTTCGATTTGTTCTGCGTCGATGGTTTCCCACTCCAACAGAGCATTCGCCATAGCATGCATTTTATCGCTGTTATCTTCGATGAGTTTACGAGCAATGTTGTACTGCTCATCGATAATCTTGCGAATTTCCTGATCCACTTTCTGCATGGTGGCCTCAGACACGTTAGTCGTCTTGGTCACACTGCGACCCAAGAATACTTCGTTTTCGTTTTCTGCATACACCACAGGGCCCAATGAATCAGTCATACCGTAACGAGTCACGATGTCACGTGCAATTTGTGTAGCACGTTCAAAGTCGTTAGAAGCACCCGTGGTCATTTGGTTCATGAACACTTCTTCTGCAATACGGCCACCGAACAATACTGCGATCATGTTCAGCAAGTGGTTTTTATCCATGCTGTAACGATCTTGTTCTGGCAATTGCATGGTCACACCCAAGGCACGACCGCGAGGAATAATAGTAACTTTATGGACCGGATCAGTTTTTGGCAACAGACGTGCTACCAAGGCGTGACCAGATTCGTGGTAAGCCGTGTTACGACGCTCTTCCTCTGGCATGATCATCGTACGACGCTCAGCACCCATGATGATCTTGTCTTTGGCTTTTTCAAAGTCTTGCATATCAACGGTACGACCATTACGGCGTGCCGCGAACAATGCAGCTTCGTTCACCAAGTTAGCCAAGTCAGCACCGGAGAAACCAGGTGTACCACGAGCCAACACTTGTGCATCTACGTTACCGGCCAAAGGCACTTTACGCATGTGCACGTGCAGAATTTGCTCACGGCCACGAATATCAGGCAGACCCACTACCACTTGACGGTCAAAACGACCTGGACGCAGCAACGCTGGATCCAATACGTCAGGACGGTTAGTTGCAGCAATTACTAGTACACCTTGGCCAGTTTCAAAACCGTCCATTTCTACTAGCAACTGGTTAAGGGTTTGTTCACGTTCGTCGTTACCGCCGCCCAAACCTGCACCACGCTGACGACCTACCGCATCGATCTCATCAATAAAGATGATGCAAGGTGCGTGTTTCTTGGCGTTTTCAAACATGTCACGCACACGCGCGGCACCCACACCAACAAACATTTCAACGAAGTCGGAACCAGAAATGCTGAAGAATGGTACTTTGGCTTCGCCCGCAATCGCACGAGCCAACAAGGTTTTACCTGTACCAGGTGAACCCACCATCAAAATACCGCGAGGAATACGACCACCCAAACGCTGGAAGCGTGTTGGATCGCGTAAGAAATCTACCAGTTCCTGCACATCTTCTTTGGCTTCATCGCAACCAGCCACGTCAGCAAACGTCACGGGGTTGGTGTTTTCGTCTAGCATGCGAGCGCGGGATTTACCGAAGCTGAATGCTCCGCCCTTGCCACCACCCTGCATTTGACGCATAAAGAAGATCCACACCCCAATTAGCAACAGCATTGGGAACCAGGAAATGAAAATGCTAGCCAGGAAAGAAGGCTCTTCGCGCGCTTTCCCAGACACCTGCACCCCAGCTTTTACCAACTCGGGAACCATCCACAGGTCGCCGGGCGATGTCAGGGTGTAGCTGCGACCCGAATCAGGGGTAACAAACAGGGTATCGCCCTGGATATCCACCTTGCTTACGCGTCCGCCACGGGCATCGTTCATGAATTGTGTGTAAGTTACGCCGTCGGTGGTTGCGGGGCGACTGTCAAACTGCTTAAACACAGTAAACAGTACCAATGCAATCACCATCCAGATCGCAACTTTAGAAAATGAGTTGTTCAATGCCAACCTCCTGCTGTTTCTTTAACTGCCCAACGCCATGACTGACATATTGCTGAACAGAAACCGTAAGTCTCATTCTACCCGATAAAAAAGCGCGTAACCCAACTCTAAAGCTTTAAATTACGAGCCACCAAAAAAGTTTCTGATGACTTGTCGCGTGAGGCTTTAGGTTTACGCTCAGCAACGTTTAAAAAGTGCTCTTTGAACAGTTTCACGATTTGTGAGAAGCCGCTTCCATGGAAGCTTTTCACAATTAACGCCCCATCAGGACGTAAGTGATTCACAGCAAAGTCTAGAGCAATCTCACAAACGTGGGCAATACGCGCTGCATCAGCGGATGCTACTCCTGATAGATTGGGGGCCATATCAGAAATTACAAGGTCTACTTTTTCACCTTTTAGTGTTTTTTCTAAAGTTTCTAATATCTCATCATCTCTGAAGTCACCCTGGATGAATTCCACCCCTTCAATAGGCTCCATTTCCAACAGATCTAATGCGATAATACGGCCATTAATAATGCCGCCTGGCCCTACTAGGCGCTCACGCGCCACTTGAGACCAGCTACCCGGTGTAGACCCTAGGTCCACCACCACGTTGCCAGGCCGCAACAGCTTTTCTGCATCAATCAGCTCCAACAATTTGAAAGCCGCCCGTGCCCTATAACCCTTTTGTTGCGCCATTTTGACGTAAGGATCATTTATATGCTGTTGCACCCACGCTTTTGAAGTTTTTTTCTTGCCCATTCCCGTACAATCTTGGCTATGCCCACATTAAATATCTCTATCCAACAGCGCAACGATTTACGCGCCGCTGCCCACTCCCTTCGCCCTGTAGTACAGATTGGCGACAAGGGCGTATCGGATGCAGTTTTGAAAGAAATCGACGTGCACTTGAATGCACACCAACTGATTAAAATCCGTGTTGCCGGCGATGACCGTGAAAGCCGTCTTGCCGCCTTCGACACTATTTGCAGTTCCCTTCAGGCCGAACCTATTCACCATATCGGTAAGATTTTAACGATCTACCGACGCAATGTTGAACGTCCAGACCTGTTGGATGCCTCCGAACCTGCTACCCGTGCTGTGCGTAAAGCCAATGAGCCTTACACACCTAAAAAACTCGCTGCAGTTGGCGTCACTAAAACCAAGAAGAAACCTTCTAGACAGCCGTCCAATCCTGCAAGCCGTGTAGCCACAGCTGACACACAAAGTAGAAAGCGTACACCTAGCAGCCTAAGCAAACCTAGAAAACCTGCTAAATCGTACTGATTTGCTTTTGAAATTATAAAGCCCATGCAACAGTGCATGGGCTTTTTTTATCTACGTCAGTTTCTAGGCCTAGGCTTAGATGTACTGAACGCGCATGATTTCAAACTCTCGCACACCACCGGGAGCTTTAACTTCCACCACATCGCCTTCGCTTTTACCGATCAAAGCTCGAGCAACGGGGCTGGAAATAGAAATGCGCAGTGAGCGGATATCGGCTTCCACATCACCCACAATTTGGTAGCTCAGCTCTTCGCCAGAGTCTAGATCTTCGATTTGGATGGTAGCACCAAACACCACACGGCCATCAGCATCCAACTCTGCTGGATTGATGATCTGCGCATTGGACAACGTGCCTTCCAATTCGCGGATGCGGCCTTCGATAAAGCCTTGGCGTTCGCGCGCGGCTTCGTACTCGGCATTTTCAGACAAGTCACCCTGCGCACGTGCTTCAGCTATCGCGTTGATAACGTCGGGACGCTCGGTGGTTTTCAATCTGTGCAGTTCTGCCTGCAGGCGCTCTGCGCCCTGCGCTGTCAACGGGATCGCGGACATAGTATTCCTGATAAACAATTAAAAAGCGCCCACATTCTACAGGGGCGCACTCATTACATTTTTCAGGGTTTCGCTACCCTGATCACTGGAATTTTCCGACTGTGACGTGCTGCCTGCACAGGCTCAATAGTCGAAAAGAAAGCCCCAAGCTTCTTGGGGCGGTTGGGTACATTGTCGGCAAAAGCACTAGAAATTGCAAGCACTACCGTTACAGGAAAACCCTCAACAAGGCTTACGCTGTTTTTTGCCGCTGGCCTAGAATAGCCTGCAAGATAATGGCACCAAAGGTGGCAGTTCCAATACCATCCAGACGGATCATGCCAAAGTCTAAGGAGAAGTTACCTGCCCCCAAAACCAAGGTCACCGCTGCGACCAGCAAGTTACCGCTATGGCTGAAATCCACCTGATTCACTACCCAAATACGAGCACCGGCCACAGCGATCAAACCAAAGACCACTACCGACATACCGCCAAGCACAGGGCCTGGAATCATTTGGATCACCGCACCGAACTTAGGTGAAAAGCCCAAGAACAACGCAATAATGGCCGCAAACACAAATACCAATGTGGAGTAAATACGGGTAGCTGCCATTACACCGATGTTTTCAGCGTATGTCGTCACACCTGTACCGCCCAACGAACCAGACAACATCGTCGCTACGCCGTCACCCACAAAGGCACGGCCCAAGTATTTGTCCAGGTTCTGGCCAGTCATAGCAGACACTGCTTTGATGTGGCCTAAGTTCTCTGCGACCAGAATGATAGCCACAGGCACAATCACACTCATGGCCTGTACATCAAAGACTGGAGATGAAAAGCTAGGAATACCAAACCACTTGGCATTGCTCACGCCGCTCACATCTATAGGCACGCCATAGCCCATACCGTTGGTGAAAATCGCGTACAACAAACACGCTACGATCATCCCCACCAGAATCAACAAACGCTGCACTACACCACGCGTGAATACGGCTACACCACCCACACACATGACTGTCATCAACGCCATCATGGAATCGAAGGTGCCGCCACCCATCGCGCTTTTGGCGGCAATGGGCGACAAGTTCAAACCAATTACGGCAACGATGGAACCCGTTACTACAGGTGGCATCATGCGGTTGATGATGGCTGCTGCACGACCGGCTTTGTAATCCATGGCCCATACCAATGCCCCAATTAGGGTATAAGCTAGACCACACATGATGATAGCACCTAGTGCCACGCCTATATTTGCATTGGGGCCCACACCAGCATAACCAGTGACGGCAATCACACCACCAATGAACGCGAAGCTGGAACCCAGATAGCTAGGAACTCTACCGCCCACGAACACAAAGAAAATCAATGTACCAATCCCCGACATCAGGATGGCCAAGTTGGGATCAAAACCCATTAACAAGGGAGCCAGAATAGTAGAGCCGAACATCGCTACTACGTGCTGAGCAGCCATCGCCACACTTTGTGGGCCAGGCAGGCATTCATCAGGCTGCACTACCCCATCCGCTTGTACGTGAGACACGCGCTTCCAGCGGGGAAAATAAGAATCAGACATAGGAAAAAGAAGAAAAGAGTAGCTAACTGAGGCGAAAGTTTAAGACTGAGCTACAATCCGGGCAAGCAGTATTCATGGAACAACAAGGACTTATGAACAAAAGCATGTAACATGCAACACTATTCTCAGTTCTTGGTATAAACCATAATCAAATTTTCATTGAGAATAGGCTTACAATAGAATTTACGTTCAATACTGCCCTAGGCAGTGTTATGCGTTCTACTACAACAATAAAAAGCCACCGCCTGCCCAGCGGTTATCGTTCAAAGGTTGGCGCAACAGCCTTAGAACACTATAAAACCCCGCCTTGGCGGGGTTTATTTTTATCTACACCACTGGGGCTATTAACCTACATCATCCAGCGCATTTTCAGAAATATGCGAGGCTTGCCCCCAGCGCTGCACTGTCCAGTCGTAACCCGATGCGCTCGGACTTACGCTGAAATGGTTAATGCTGGTGTTCAAAATAGTTTGCGTGCGAGGTGCATACAAATCCACCTGCAGCAATCTACGCCACACCATATCAATCACACCACCGTGCGCAAACACAGCTAGCTTCTGACCTGGGTACTTATCGGCCAACTGCTCCACAGCAGTTAACACCCGCTGCTGAAAAGTTTGTATAGACTCGCCACCCTCTGGCGCAAGATCGGCGCTATCGCCAGGTTGATCGGGTACTCGACCACCAAAACTGTCCCAACTACGTCCTTCCAAGACACCAAAACCACGCTCGCGTAAGCCTTTTTCTAGCACTACATCTAAGCCTGTGTGCGCGCACGCAATGGCTGCGGTTTGAGCAGCACGTTGCAAGTCACTGCTCACCACCTGATCAAACTGCACGTCAAACCTATCCGACGCTAAGAAACTTGCCAGATTACGGGCTTGCTGCTCACCCACCTCATTCAGAGGAATATCTTGCCACCCTTGCAAACGACGATCTGCATTCCATGCAGTTTCGCCGTGCCTTATCAACCAAATATGTGTACTAGCCATAACTACTCATGTTGTAGAGGCACCATCTAGGTGCCAGATACGCTGCAGCATGGAGATCAACGCCACTGTTAGGGGCGACTCCACGCTTTCCAGTGGGGTAATAAACCCCAACGACGCTTCCATTTTAACGTTACCCCAGATCGTAAAGTGGCCTTGTCGCACGCCTTGCAAGGCTACTTCTTCACGCAACAACGCACACCCGGAGCCTGCACGTACTAAGGCATCCATTTGTGCCTGATCGTCACTGTGCAAAATGATTCTGGGGGTAAGGGCTCGTTTTTCAAATACGTCACGCAATAACAAATGCGTATGACTACCAAGGGAACCATCTAGCCACGGCAGCGCTGCCACTTCAGACCACCCCCCTAAACTGACTTCTTGTGCCATTTTATTCGGCAGTACCAATCGGTAACTGATGCTACGCAATGGCAACCAGTTAACGTCTCTGGGTGGATACACTGAAATACTGAAAGCTGCTGTCAGTCTACTGGTACTGACGTACTCTTCCAGCTGCATTGCCGGCATGATCTGCGTTTGCAGTTCAATTAAAGGAAGCTGGGTAGAGATTTTATTGACCAACTCGCCCAGGCGTAAAAAGTCTAAGTGCTCGCTGGGCAGCCCTAATGAAATCACACCATTCAACTCACCTTGCAGTTGCTTGGCTTCGGATTTCAGTTGTCGGGACTGAACCAGTAGCTGCTCTGCGGTAGCCAGTAAACGTTCGCCTGCTTTGGACAAGCTCATGCGCCCTGCTGCACGCTCAAAAAGACTCACCCCTAAGCTCTGTTCTAGCGCTTTAACTTGCGTGGTCACCGCAGGCTGAGTCAGGTTCAGAGCTTCTGCTGCACGCGTCACGTTGCCTAGACGCGCTACGGTAACAAAAGCCCTGATTTGATGAATTTCCATCGAGCGGGTTAGACGGGAAGCAAACGAATCTGCGCAGGTTCTACCCCAACTGCTACAGGTGCGCCTGGCATCAACAAGGAAGAACCAGCGTAGTGCGCCTGATCGGCCACGATAATCTGGTCGCCCGCATCAATTTCGTAACGCGTGAACTCACCCAAGAACTCGCTACGCGCCACTTTGCCAGGAATCCACAGATAACGCGCATCCATTTTCCCCATATTGCCACTTTCCAGTTGCACAGTGTGCGGACGGAAGCTCAAGGCTATGCTATTACCTTCAGGCACATCCGGTGTCAGAGGCAGATTCACATCACCTATGCCTTCCACATGCAGCGTGATAGACGAGGCAGAACGCTCTTTAACCGTACCGTTTAGCACGTTCATGGTACCCACAAAGTTCGCCACAAATCGGTTGCACGGGAAGTCAAACAAGGTAGCTGGCGCACCTACTTGCTGCACCACCCCTTGATCCATCACAGCCATACGGTCGGCTGTAGTCATGGCTTCTTCTTGATCGTGTGTCACAAAAATGGTGGTGATACCCAAACGACGCTGTAACGACAGCAAGTCTTGGCGCATCTGTACACGCAGTTTTTGGTCTAAGTTAGACAACGGTTCGTCTAGCAGCAGGACCTGCGGCTCAATCACTGTTGTACGTGCCAATGCCACACGCTGTTGCTGACCACCTGACAACTGGTTAGGCCTACGTTTAGCAAAGTCAGCCAACCCCACCAGCTCCAGTGCAGAAGCTACCTTGTCGCGTATTTCAGCACGTGGCAGCTTACGCTCTACCAAACCAAAAGCTACGTTATCCCACACTGTCATGTGTGGCCACAGCGCATAGCTCTGGAACACCATACCGATGTTGCGCTTGTGCGGAGGCATATTGCCAATGTCTTTACCATCAATCAGCAACTGGCCGGAGTTGTGCTGATTAAAACCAGCAATCAAACGCAGCAATGTAGATTTCCCTGAACCTGAAGGCCCCAACAAAGCGAAAAACTCGCCGGGCTCAATCGTTAAATTGATGTCCTTCAGTACTTCATTTTTACCGTAGGCAAGCCGGATGTTACGGCATTCAACACTTACTTTCTTCATGGCTATTCCTGATCCACCTTACCTGGGCGCTGACGCGCAGACGTACGTTCAACGATGACATGGGAAATATAGGTACCGACTGCCACCGCAACCACTGCCAATACCCCTAACGCTGCACCTGGCCCACGGCCTGATGCACTTTGCATATACAGATAAATACCGTAGCTCATGGGTGCATCGCTATCGCGCGTCACCAGCATAATGGTGGCTGATAGCTCCACCGCTGCGGTAATGAAACTTGTCACAAAACCGGCCAAAATACCGCCACCCATCAGTGGGATCACCACGCGGCGGATCGTATTGAAACGGTTAGCACCAACAGATGCTGCGGCCTCTTCTAGTGACACACTAATTTGCTGCAAGGCGGCCACACACGATCGCAGCGCGTACGGTAATCGCCGCACCGCATACGCAATCATGATAAGCAGCCACGTAGAGGTCAGCCCCACTTCAGTAAAGGGTAGATTCACATCCCTAAAGGTACGCATAAACCCAATGGCCAACACAATACCGGGCACCGCCAACGCGGCAGACGCAATCCAGTCCATAAACTGACGCCCCGGTATTTTGGTACGCAACATAATATAGGCAATTGCCGTACCCAAGATCACATCCACACCTGCTGCTATACCGCAGTACAACAAGGTGTTTTTAATCATGCCCTGCGACTCTTGGAATACTGCCGTGTAGTGCGCCAAGGTATAGCCATCAGGCAGCGGCGCGTAACTCCATACTGTCGCCAAGGACAGCAACAACACACCAATGTGCGGTGACAATACCAGCAGCAGCACCAAGGCAATCCAGATGTATGCCAACCATGCTTGAGGCTTGGTCAGACGACGTTGCTGTATAGACGAGCCGCCTTTCTGGATGGTGGAATAATCACGACCTTTCAATGCGGATGCGGACAACCACAATGCCAAGATAGAGAAACCAATCATCAGCACACTGATGACGTAACCCAACGGATCATCAATACCTACTTGGGTAATACGCAAGTACGCCTGCGGAGCCAGCATATTGGTAATGCCCAATACCAGCGGTGTCCCCAAGTCATCAAACACTTTCACGAACACCAACGATGCACCAGCAATGTAACCAGGCAACGCCAATGGGAAAATGATGCGACGGAACAAGCGCCAGCCTTTAGAACCCAAGTTCACTGCAGCCTCTTCCATCGCACCATCAATGTTGCGCAGAGCAACGGTGAGGTTCATCAAGATGAAGGGGAAATAGTGCAGCGCTTCAACAAAAATAATACCGTTTAAGCCATCCATAATGGGCAGCGTGATGCCAAACCAGTCGTCTAGCATTAGGTTCAACGAACCAGAACGGCCAAACAACAGTTGCATTGCAACCGCGCCTACAAAGGGCGGCATGATCAACGGCAAAATACCCAGTGTCTGAATAATCAGCGCACCACGAAATTGGAATCGAATCGTCAAATACGCCAAAGGAATGGCAATCAACGACGCGAACACCGTGGACATAAAGGCCACGTATAAACTGTTCATGAACGATTCTTTAAGCAGGGTTTGGTGGAAAAATGCACCAAAGTGACCCAGCGTAAAGCCACCGTCAGCATCCAAGAATGCTGTGTAGAACACGTTCCCTACAGGAACAACCAGAAAGAATACTAAAAAGGACAGCACTACAAGTGCAGCCATGATTAGTCCTACTGGATAGCGGGAAGAAAAAGAGTGCGCCATGAATACACCGCGACAAGACTGCTCACATCGCGTCAGTAATAAAAAACAGTAAGACCCACTCTTCCGGCTAGAAGAGTGGGTGTGTCACATCTACGCCTTATAGGGACGCAGCTTGGTTTGCCAGCTCAACAGCTTTCTCATAGTTAGCCTTGGCTTGACTGTTCCAGTCGCCTTGCAATTTGGACAATTGTTGGCTGATCTGGGTATCTTTTTTATCGCCTGCAAACAGGTCTATCAATGCTTGGTCTTTCACTTGTTCAGCACTGATCAGTGGTGCCCAAGCCAGTTTCTTGGCTTCGGCCAACAACTCAGCCGCTTGACCTTGTGGGTTAGCGCCTAGTTTGGCTTCAGCATCGATAATGGCTTTGCTCGCTGCTTGCAGTTCTTTGTGGCGGAAGGTGATTGTCTGGTCGAACAGAGTTTGAACAATGTAGTAGCGCTGTTGGGACAGATCCACATCAAAGTTCACTTTGCTGCGCTCTACGATTTCCAGTGGGTTTGGATAGTTCTCTGGGACGTTGTCCAATTGGTCGTAGGGCAACACAGGTAAACGGGAAATTTGCGGGGCCAACAACAGCTCTTGGCCTTCTTTGCTCAGCGAAAACTCGATGAACTTTTTACCTTCTTCAGTATTGGCTGCACCCGCAATCAAGCCAATATTGGCTGGCACAATCGCGGTTTCATCGGGGTAAACAAACTCCACAGGGAAATTCGAGTACTTGCTAGACAGACCAAAGAAGTCGATCACGGGACCGGCACCAAACTGGCCATTATTCACGCCATCGGGCACACCAAAGGAGCGGTCAGTCAATGCCGCGCTATTACCAGACATACGAAGCAATGTTTCCCAACCTTTTTCCCAGCCTTCACCCTGCAAAATAGTTTCTACCGTCAGGTGAGTGGTACCGGAACGCGATGGCGAGGTCAGACCTACGTTGTTGAACCACTCAGGGCGCAACAAGTCTTCCCATGTTTTAGGCTCTGGCAGTTTTTTCGCTTTCACCAAACGGGTGTTGTACATAATGCCGTAACCCGCCAAGGCTTGGCCCAAGAACATGCCGTTAGGATCATTAATAGGGAAGCTACCGATAGTCGCAGGTACCGCTGGGTTAGCGATGTCGGACACGTTTTCTAGCAATTGAGCCTGGGACAACACTTCAAATGCATCTGGTGCGCTAGCCCAGAAAATCTCAGGACGTTTTCCTTCAGGTGTTTCACGTACGTAAGCAATACCGGAAACTGTATTTTTGTTCAGGATTTCCAGTTTGATATCCGGATTCGCTTTTTCAAAAGCAGATTTATACGCTTGAGTCAGCTCTTTGGGGAAAGAGGTAATGACTGTCACGGTTCCAGCCAAAGCTGGACCAGTGGCCGCCAACATCAGAGCAGCCAACAAAGGTTTGCAGCGTAGCTTCATTGCGGTAGTCTCCCTGTAAAAATAACTAGCCTAGAGTTAAGGTTAGACAGCAAGATAGGGAATGCCTGACACTACGTCCAATAAAAATATTTGATACTAGCTATAAATCAACAAAAATACTTTATAGAACAAAAGCTTAAGCACCATACCCAGAATAACCCTGAGTAGGTCTAGTATCGTTATTTCCTGCAACCAGATTTTATTATTGATGAATGTTTTATCTGGGAAAACCGGCGCTTTCTCCCTCTGCTTGATATGACGTCCAGCAGTTATTTCAGGGAATACATGCGTAAAGGTACCATGAAAAAACCAGCCAGACCCATAACGGATCTAGCTGGTTTTGTTACTACTTTATACGGCTTGGTTACCCTATTACAGGCCGTGCATTTCCTGCAAGGAGTACACGCGCAGGCCTTCGCCATGACGCATATACTGTAAACCCTCAACCGCCGCTACTGCACCAGCAATCGTGGTGTAGTAAGCCAAGTTAGCCGCCAAAGCGTGAGTACGGATAGTGCGTGAATCAGCAATCGCGTTACGTCGTTCTTCCACTGTGTTGATGACCAAAGCGATTTCGCCATTTTTGACCATGTCCACAATGTGTGGTCTGCCTTCAGTGACTTTGTTCACTACTTTCACTTCCAGACCCGCTTCACTGATTGCCGCTGCTGTACCACGTGTAGCCACAACGCTAAAGCCCAGAGAGATCAAACCACGTGCCACTGCTACAGCACGTTTTTTGTCTGCATCACGTACGCTCAAGAATGCCTGACCGGACTCTGGCAATTTCACGCTAGCAGCCATTTGTGATTTCACAAATGCTTCTGCAAAGCTGCGGCCCACACCCATGACTTCACCAGTAGACTTCATTTCTGGTCCCAGAATGGTGTCTACGCCAGGGAATTTCACGAATGGGAACACGGCTTCTTTTACAGCAAAATAGCCTTCTTTTGCTGGAGCTTCCAAGCACAAGTCTTTCAGCATTTCGCCAGCCATCACACGTGCAGCCAATTTTGCCAACTGCAAGCCTGTAGCTTTGGATACGAACGGCACAGTACGTGAGGCACGTGGGTTCACTTCCAGCACATACACATCGCCATCTTGAATTGCGAACTGTACGTTCATCAAACCTTTTACGTTCAGGGCTTTAGCCATCAACGCTGTTTGACGACGGATTTCTTCGACTACTTCGTTGGACAACGAGTATGGAGGCAGACTGCATGCGGAGTCACCGGAGTGAACACCAGCTTGCTCAATATGCTCCATTACACCGCCCACGAATACGTCTACGCCATCGCACAAGCAATCTACGTCTACTTCGGTAGCGTTGTTCAGGAAGTGATCCAGCAACACTGGGGAATCGTTGGAGACTTTAACCGCTTCACGCATGTAGCGTTCTAGGTCAGTTTGCTCGTGTACGATTTCCATCGCGCGGCCACCCAGCACATAGCTAGGACGTACCACCAGTGGGTAACCAATTTCACCCGCCATCGCAATCGCTTCGCTTTCTGTACGAGCAGTGCGGTTTGGTGGCTGGCGCAGACCTAATTTGGTCAACAGTTTTTGGAAACGCTCACGGTCTTCAGCAATGTCGATGGATTCTGGGCTAGTACCAATAATAGGTACACCGTTAGCTTCCAAAGCACGTGCCAATTTCAATGGTGTTTGACCACCGTACTGAACAATAGTACCTACCGGTTTTTCGATGTGTACGATTTCCAGCACGTCTTCCAGAGTCAGTGGTTCGAAGTACAGACGATCCGATGTATCGAAGTCTGTGGACACTGTTTCTGGGTTGCAGTTGATCATGATGGTTTCGTAACCCTGCTCACGCAATGCCGTAGCGGCGTGCACGCAGCAGTAGTCAAACTCGATACCTTGACCAATACGGTTAGGGCCACCACCCAGAACAATGATTTTCTGGCGATCAGTAGGCTGAGACTCACACTCTTCTTCGTACGTGGAGTACATGTACGCTGTGTTAGTAGCAAACTCTGCAGCGCAGGTGTCTACACGTTTGAACACAGGGCGAACATTCAGCTGGTGACGTGTTTTACGTACTTCGGACTCTGCTGTATCCAGCAAGAAGGCCAAACGACGATCGGAGAAACCACGACGTTTCAAACCGAACAGTGTGTCACGATCCAAATCGGCCAATGTTTTTTGTTCCAGCGCCAATTCGATATCCACGATATCTTTGATTTGCGCCAAGAACCATGGGTCAATCTTGGTGATGTTGTGTACTTCTTCCAAGCTCCAGCCTTGGGCAAATGCATCGCCCACGTACCAGATACGCTCAGGACCAGGCTCACCCAACTCGATCTGCAGTTTTTCGCGATCGGTAGTCATTTGGTTCAGACCATCCACGCCTACTTCCAAACCACGCAGGGCTTTCTGGAAGGACTCTTGGAAGGTGCGACCCATCGCCATCACTTCCCCTACAGATTTCATCTGTGTGGTCAGACGGGAGTCAGCTTGAGGAAATTTCTCAAAAGCAAAACGAGGAACCTTAGTAACTACGTAGTCAATAGTAGGTTCAAACGAAGCAGGAGTCAGACCGCCTGTGATTTCGTTTTTTAGCTCGTCCAGTGTGTAACCTACGGCCAAACGTGCTGCGATTTTAGCGATAGGGAAACCGGTTGCTTTGGAAGCCAAAGCAGAAGAACGGGACACACGTGGGTTCATCTCGATAACGATCATACGGCCGTTATCTGGGTTCACTGCAAACTGTACGTTGGAACCACCTGTTTCCACGCCGATTTCACGCAATACAGCGATAGATGCATTACGCATCAATTGGTATTCGCGATCGGTCAGTGTTTGAGCTGGCGCCACAGTAATGGAGTCACCAGTGTGCACGCCCATTGGGTCCAAGTTCTCGATAGAGCACACGATAATGCAGTTATCTGCTTTATCACGCACCACTTCCATTTCGAACTCTTTCCAACCCAGCAGGGATTCTTCGATCAGCAACTCTTTAGTTGGTGAAGCTTCCAAGCCGCGACGGCAAATGGTTTCGAATTCTTCGTGGTTGTAAGCAATACCGCCACCTGTTCCACCCAATGTGAAACTAGGACGAATCACCACGGGGAAGCCGGATGTACCAACTTCAGCGGCGATCTGGCGTTGCACATCCCATGCTTCTTCCATGGAGTGAGCCACACCAGATTTCGCAGACTCCAAACCAATGGAAGTCATCGCCTCTTTAAATTTCTGACGATCTTCTGCTTTATCGATCGCTGCCGCGTTGGCACCAATCATTTCGACGTTGTATTTGTCCAAGATACCGCGCTCTGCCAATTGCAAAGCACAGTTCAGGGCTGTTTGACCACCCATGGTTGGCAGCAAAGCATCTGGGCGCTCGCGCTCGATGATTTTCTCTACTACTTCACATGTGATGGGCTCAATGTACGTGACGTCTGCTGTAGCAGGGTCAGTCATGATGGTCGCCGGGTTACTGTTGACCAGAATCGTGCGGTAACCCTCGGCTTTCAGGGCTTTACACGCCTGAGCACCAGAGTAGTCGAACTCACACGCCTGACCAATAATAATAGGGCCGGCACCAATAATAAGAATACTTTTTATGTCTGTACGCTTTGGCATAATACTTTTTCGTCTGCTAGGCGGATCAGGCCTGTTTTTCCATCAGGTTGATGAAGGTATCAAACAAGGCGGCGATATCACGGGGGCCTGGAGTGGCTTCAGGGTGCCCCTGGAAACCAAACGCAGGACGGTCTGTCAGCTCGAACCCTTGCAACGTGCCATCAAACAACGAAATATGAGTAACCTTGGCAGTTGCTGGCAACGTTTTGGCGTCTACCGCAAAACCATGGTTCTGGCTGGTGATGAACACACGACCCGACGCTACTTCTTGTACCGGGTGGTTTGCACCGTGGTGGCCAGTTTTCATTTTCACGGTTTGGCCACCTAGTGCCAAGCCCAGAATCTGATGACCCAAGCAAATACCAAACACAGGCACTTTGGCTTCTAAAACAGCTTTGGTCGCCTCGATAGCGTAACTACATGCCTCTGGATCGCCAGGACCGTTAGACAAGAACACACCATCAGGTTGTGTAGCCAAGATGTCGGCAACAGGTGTTTGCGCGGGGTATACAGTGATATCGCAACCACGGTCTGCCATCAGACGCAAAATATTGGCCTTCACACCAAAGTCATACACTGCCACTTTGAAGCGATTCAGTTCTGGGGATGTGAAACCACCACCCAAAGCCCAGGAACCTTGTGTCCAACCACCTGGTTGGCGCACGGAAACTTCTTTGGCCAAATCTTGACCAACCATTCCCACAAAAGAACGGGCCAGTTGAATGGCCCGTTCGGCGTCATCGCCAACTAAGATACATGCGCCCTGAGCGCCTGTTTCTCTCAGTATGCGAGTCAGCTTACGGGTATCAACCCCAGCGATCGCCACAATGCCCTCTTTCTTGAGGTATTCTGGCAACGATTGTTCTGAACGGAAATTGGAAACCATCAACGCGCAATCACGCACCACCAAACCGGCAGCTTGAACGCCTGCAGACTCTGAGTCTTCAGCATTAATGCCTGTATTACCAATATGTGGATAAGTGAGAGAAACGATCTGACCCCTGTAGCTGGGATCGGTGAGGATTTCCTGATAGCCAGTCATGGCTGTATTGAAGACTATTTCGGCAACTGCGTGGCCTTCTGCACCGATAGAGATACCTTTAAATACCGTACCATCGGAAAGGGCCAGGATTGCAGTTGATGTAGCATGAGACTCTTCAGGAAAGAGAGACGGCAGCACGTTTAAACCCCGGATTTTAAATTTACAAATAAACCTTCCAATTATACGCTGACTTCGGCCTTCACATAAAGGACTACGAAAATCAGACGTTTATATTCCACGCTTTTTCAGAAAATAGCTTACAGTATGTGGCTTGTATCTGACCCGTAGTTGATGTGATAAGGCAGTAGACCATGACCACCTTGCTTGAATCTTTACGGCAACACACCACCGTTGTGGCCGATACCGGCGATTTTGAAGCCATGAAGGCCTTCAGGCCCACTGACGCGACCACTAACCCGTCGCTGATTCTCAAAGCCGTACAGCAGGAACAATATCGTTACCTGCTGGAAAAAACTGTGAAGGCTGCACCGCGAGCCAGCATTACCGAGCTGTGCGACCGCCTGTTAGTGGCATTTGGCAGCGCCATTCTAGACATAGTACCTGGCCGCGTTTCTACTGAGGTAGACGCCCGCTTGTCGTTTGACAGCCAAGCCAGTATCGAGCGTGCCCGTACTATTATTGAATTATATGAAGCTGCCGGCATCTCCCGTGAGCGTGTGCTAATTAAATTAGCCGCCACGTGGGAAGGCATACAAGCGGCACGCCAGCTTGAGTCCGAAGGCATTCATTGCAACCTGACGTTGTTGTTTTCGCTGACACAGGCCGTTGCCTGCGCACAAGCTAATGTCACCCTGATCTCACCCTTTGTTGGGCGCATTTACGATTGGTACAAGAAAAGTGCGGGCAGCAGTTGGGACGAAGCCGCTAACGCTGGCGTGAACGATCCAGGCGTGAAATCCGTGCGCAAGATTTTTAATTACTACAAAACCTATGGCATCAAAACTGAGATCATGGGGGCGAGTTTTAGAAATATTGGCCAGATCCAAGCACTAAGTGGCTGCGATCTACTGACTATTAGCCCTGCCCTGTTGGCTGAACTGCAAGAAAAAACAGGCGAGGTGCCGTTGCAGTTAGATCCTGAATACGCCAAAGATGTAGCACCTGAATGGCGTGCCAATAATGAAATTAATTTCCGCACACGTCTGAATGACAATGCGATGGCTACAGAAAAACTGGCCGAAGGCATCAGACTGTTTACTGCAGATGCGCTGACTCTGGATCAACTGATCACTCAGGTCAAAGCTCAGCAAGCCTAATGGCGACGCGGGAGCGTTAGGTTTCCCTACGCTCCTGCAATGCCCATGCCATCGTACTGGCATCTACATATTCTAGCTCACTACCAGCTGGCACACCTCTGGCCAAACGTGTCACGCGCTTACCGCGCTGACGCAAAAGCTCAGCCAAATAATGCGCTGTGGTTTCACCTTCTGCGGTGAAGTTAGTCGCTAGAATAATTTCCTGCACCTCATCCCCACTGGCTCGTTGCAGCAATCTATCGAATTGCAGCTCGTTCGGGCCTATGCCTTCTATGGGTGCAAGTCTGCCCATCAGCACGTAATACAACCCTTGATAACCATGACTGGACTCAACGGTGTTCTGATCAGCAGGAGTTTCCACAATACACAGCAACGATTTATCGCGCTGTGCATTGTCACACAGGGAACAAACCACTGTCTCACTGAAGCTATTGCACTGTTCGCAATGCTTCAATGATTGAGTGGCTCTATCCAGCGCCTGCCCCAATACCACCGCACCTGACAAATCGTGCTGCAGCAGGTGATACGCCATACGACGCGCGGTACGTTCACCCACACTGGGCAAGCGTCGTAGCGCATCAATAAGCGCCCGTAGTGGTTCGGGCTCAGGTAATACGGGTGTGGACATTAGAACGGCAGAGACATGCCTGGAGGCAATGGCAAACCGGCTGTCACAGAAGACATTTTCTCTTGGGAAGTGGCTTCAGCTTTACGCAGTGCGTCGTTCATCGCTGCAGCAACCAAGTCTTCCAACATGTCTTTGTCATCTTCCAACAGGCTAGGATCGATAGTGATGCGACGCACGTCATTGCGACATGTCATCACCACTTTCACCAGACCACCGCCTGCAGCACCTTCTACTTCGATGCTAGCCAAGGCCTCTTGGGCTTTTTTCATGTTTTCTTGCATTTGCTGCGCTTGACGCATCAACCCAGCGATCTGTCCTTTCATCATAACAACGTCTTCCTGTTGAAATAAAACCTAAAACTTAAACGGCCTTCAAATGATTGGCCTGAATGGAGCCAGGCATAATTTGCGCCCCGAACTCACGAATCAAACTGACGATAAACGGGTCTTTAGGCGCATCTTGCTCCGCCTGAATCTGACGCTGCTCGCGCTCGGCCTGCTCTACCGCATACGCCGTTGCATCGCCCGTTGCACCGTATTCAATATTAACCCGTACTACTTGCCCAAAATACTCAGCAAGCACGGTACTTAATCTGGCTTTAGCTTGGCTATCGTCCGCTGAACGTATTTGCGCACGCAACACGATCTGGCCTTCTTTGTCAGCACCAATCCATTCACTCTGACGTGCGAGCTCCGCCGCCCAACCGCTAAGCGGCAAGCTAGCTGCCACCGCAGGCCAACCTTCAGAGTTCATTCTTTTGAGAGACGCAGATTTTGCGACTTCTCTAGGTTCTGTGATTAAACCCGATAAATCTGGTTCCGCGACATTCGCCTCAAAAGACGACACATCATCTTGGCCCGAGAACGAGTCATCAAAACCTGGATCACCCGCTTGCTCATACGGAGCATCATCGCTCGCGCTGGCTTCATCTTCCCACGGAATATCATCAAAACCCGCAGGGGGCTCATTCGCCGCCGAAGCAGGCTCAGCCACCGGCGCTGCTGGCTCAACCGCAACCTCTGGCGCAGGAGCACTAGGCTTATTCAGAATCGTACCGCCCACCTCTGTGGTTGGCGGCATCGCACCTGCTGGCGGTGCGGGTGGCTCATCATCACGTGCCGCAGGCGGTTGCTGCACAGCGGGTGTTTCCACTGGTGCTGTCGCCGCAGGGCTAGGCGAAACGGCTTGAGCCGTTTGTTCTGCCGGTGCAGGCTCAACGGCAGCCGCTGGCGCTGGATTGTCCACAGGAGCATGCTGAGCGGCTTCTACTGCAGACTCTACCGCCTGCTCTAGCTGTGGTGATGCCACTTGGGGCGCCGTCACCACCGCAGCAGCCACAGTAGGCGCGGCCACTGACGGCTCTCTACGAATGTCAGGCTGTGATGGCAAGGTATCACCCGGCATCAGCGCCAACATGCGCAAGCACCCCATCACAAAGCCAGCGTACTCATCCGGAGCCAAGCTCAATTCTTTACGGCTATGTACCGCGACGGAGTAAAACAACTGCACGAAGTCTGGCCCCAACTGCTTGGCCAAATCTTGAATATCCGCTTGCAGGGGATGCTCGGCAGGTGTAGCACCCGGTAGGCGCTGCTCTACCGCAATCTGCGAGAGCAATACGGCTAAATCACCTAGCGCGGCCGAGTAAGACAGCCCACGCAGAGCCAAATCATCCGCCACAGCAATCAAGGCTTGTGCATCACGGTTAATCAACGCACGCAACAACTGGCACAAATGCCCTTGGTCAATAGTGCCCAACATGCCTTGCACCGCATCGTTACTCACGTTGCCGGCGCTATAGGCAATAGCTTGATCGGTTAATGACAGCGCATCACGCATAGAGCCCGCTGCCGCTTGCGCAATCAAACGCAAACCTGGCACATCGAACTCGATTTTTTCTTCTTCTAGAATTTGCTGCAAGTGCTCAACGATCGCGGGCACTGTCATTTGCTTGAGGTTGAACTGCAAGCAACGCGACAACACCGTCACAGGAATTTTCTGTGGATCAGTGGTCGCCAAAATAAACTTCACATGTGCTGGCGGCTCTTCCAAGGTCTTCAGCATAGCGTTAAACGCATGCCCGGTCAGCATGTGCACCTCGTCAATCATGTAGACCTTATAACGGCCCACACTTGGTGCATACACTGCTTGCTCCAGCAACTGCGTCATCTCGTCCACACCACGGTTGGACGCCGCATCCAGCTCTACATAATCAACAAACCTACCGCTATCAATTTCCTGACACGCCCGGCATTGCCCACAGGGATTAGGTGTAATACCTGTTTCGCAGTTCAGCGCCTTTGCCAAAATACGCGACAACGTGGTCTTCCCCACCCCACGAGTACCCGTGAACAGCCACGCGTGGTGCAGCCTTTGCGTGGTCAACGCATGGCTCAACGCACGGACAACGTGGTCCTGACCAATGAGGGTATCAAAGGAACGGGGGCGCCATTTACGGGCAAGAACAAGATAGGTCATGCTTTTAGAAGGCCAGAAAATTACCAGCATCCACTAGATGCTATCGAAAGCAAAAGTGTACCGGATTCCCGTGTTCGATGGGCAGAATAACGCTAAAGGGGGAGATGTAACAGATAGGCATAGGCCAGTAGAAGGGTGGCGAGCCTGACTTCGGCACTGATTCGGGACAGCTATGGCTGCTTCGTTCCCGACCTGACCAGGTTGACTGTTGAACCATGCGAAGGGACCCGCCACGGAAGATTGTAGCATAGGTATTACAGCTGTGTGGCAGGCTAGGTGAAATTCTAGGTGGTGGTTTTATAAGGTGCTGATACGTAAAGGTAAGGGGAGGTTTTTATCGCTCTTGCTGGAGACTGCAGAATAACTTTGTGCTGTGTTCATCACACATGCTGGGGGACTGCAGGAATACTTTTTGTGATTTGAGACACCAAATCAAACAAGTTTCCTCTCCGTCCCCCGGTTGTTTTGAATGTGGTGAGGCTTACAGCCCTTTCTTTTGGGGTGTTGGCGCGGCTTGATCCAGTTGGGAAGCTAGCTTTGAGACTGCCTGTAATGTCAGTTGTATCATCAGAAAATACAGCTTAGTTATTTTTATGGAGGCAGCAAGTGCCGAGATTATCTGCACATGGGATAAGCAGGCATCTTCAGAAATTGGTGAGCGTGCCTCTTTCATTGGCCACAGAAGTACTCACCATCTCCAACAGCAACCGCACTAAAAACCGTGGCAAGCGATGAAGGGAAAACGGAGGAAAGTATTTTTTTATTTGGTGTACAAATTAAAAAATACTTTTCGCAGTGCTAGCTAATGCAATCAACCGTTGATCAGCTCAATGCAGCACTCATCACCCATGCTGTGAACAAGCAGGCTCACAGCAACGCCATCTGGCTCCCCACCGGCGTAATCACATAGGGCACCCACAAGTCTACTCGTGGGAAGTACAACGCCGCTTTAGCCTGCCGCCCATCCAACGCCTGCACTTGTTCGCAATAGCGCTGTAACTGTGCGCCGTGACGCTCTAGCATGCGCCGCTCAAACATGGGAACGGTTTCACCTTCTGCTGGCGCGGAGGTTTTGTAATCCACGATCAACCAGTGATCTTCTTGCGAGATTGCTAAGTCAATCACTGAAACCCGTCCACCAGCATCTAGCAATGACCATTCTCTATAGGCTTTGGCTACACCCAATAACCACTGCCCTCGCTCACTGCTGATCGTAGCTTTAAGAGTTTGCTGCAGAATATCCAGAGACTGCATGACGCGTTCTGGCTCTGTACCCGCGCGTAGCAACTGTTTGCGCATGGTGTTAGCAAACGGAGTGATGCTGCTCGCATCAGTAAACTGTGCAGGTGCTGCGGCCATACGCTCTAACCACGCGTGCGCCACTATACCTAGAGCACTTTCGTTTTGTGTGGATTCTGGCCAGCGCCACGCGTTATGTGCCACAGCGACTGTTTTGGGAGGTACGACAACGGGCTGTACCTGTTGTACACGTTTCAACAAACGCTGCGTACCTGAGGTCGCTGCTGTTGTGCCAAGCTCTGCCATGGTTGTTGCAGCATCATCTTTAGGTAAGCAATCCCAAATCCTGCCTAATAGACTCTGTCCGCTCGGTGCTTTGAATTGGCCTGCATCGTCTACTTTCATGTCAGCTACTATGTGTAGTTGGCTACGTGCACGGGTTACGGCTACGTACAGCAAGCGGTTGGCCTCATGAAAGGCTCGCTGCTGTTCGCGTTTTGCTAAAAAGGCTGAAACCGGGTCTTGGTCTTCGCTGCCGCGCGGTTTGACTGGCCCTAATAGTAAACGCCCATCACTTTGCTCTAAACGTATCAGCGGCGCTGTGTCGCCACGCGCGGCACGTTCTAAGCCGTACAAAATGACCGACTCAAACTCCAAGCCTTTGGATTTGTGTATGGTCATGATTTCCACACACTCCCCTGCTCCCTGCGGCACAGCGAATAATCGCTGTACGCGTTCCTCAAAGTCGTTGACGCTCACGTCACCATAGGGCGCAAGATTTTCAAGTAAGCGGAATACCTGTTCGGCATCGTCACGATCGGCGGTGTGAGCGTATACCTGCTCGGCCCCCAGGCGTTGCCAGACCTCTTGTAACCACGCCGCAAAAGGTTGGCTTCCACTGCGATTGCTTTGTGCAAATAAGGCAGCGCTTGCCGCCTGCAATCTCGCCAACTCATTACCCTCCAAAGCCGCACTACGTTCTGGACTGGTCAATAGCGCAGACAATAATTCGGGAATAGGCGTGCTGGTATCATCTCCACATAAGCTGTGTAAGCTGCTGAGTGTCAGCCCCACCATGGGGGAGCGCAAGATTGCTAACCATGCCAATCTATCGCCGGGGTGACACAAAGCACGCACCAACTGCACCAAATCGCCCACTACCGGTCTATTGGCCAGAGGCTCTAGCTCTACTGCCCTACACGGAATGCCTTGCATGGTGAGCTCACGTACCACTTGGCGCAAATGACTACGTGCTCGCACCAACACTGCAACAGGGTGGGCACTGCCCGTATATCGCTGCAAGCCGTCTCTACATAACGCCACCACCTGTTGCTGTGATTGCTGAGCAATGAGATCGGTACTCTCGTCTTCAGTGGTACTCCAGACAGGATGAAAGTTCACTGCAACGTGTTCAGACGAGGGATTAAATGGGTCCGACGGACTATAACTCACCGCCCCCATATCGCTATCATCGTAAGCAGGAAATAGCCACCTACCTGCTACGTTCACCCACTCTACCAACCCCGCTTGCGAACGGAAGTTAGTGGTTAAGGTCAAAGGTTCTAAATCTACTGAACCTAAGGCTCGTGCCGCTTTCACGCGCAAGAACAAACCCACTTCCGCTTTACGGAATCGGTAGATTGACTGCATGGGATCGCCCACCAAGAACAAGGTACGACCATCACCTGCTTCCCATCCAGAACTTAAGCGTTCCAACAATGCGATTTGCGTCAAACTGGTGTCTTGAAACTCATCCACCAGCAAATGCTGTATGGCACGGTCAGCCTTCAGCAAAAGCTCTGAAGGCTCGTCGGAACTACCCAAGGCGTGCAAAGCCCGCTGTGAGATCTCAATGAAATCCACCTCGCTTTGTTCGGCAAACACTTGGCGTAGCTGAAAGCTTGCTAACCACAGTACTTGGATGAAATTCATCAACGCGTCTAGCTGCTCTTCACTGTAGCCATTAGGCAAATCACGTACACGCGCTAAGGCAGCTATCCACGGAGCCTCAACAGCGGCGGATGCAATCCAATCCTCTAATGCTGCTTTTTCGGCTGTTTTAGGAGCAAAACCTTGAGCAACTGTAATACGTTTGCGCAGATCACCTTTGCCAGTCAGCAGAAAATCAGCCAAACAGCGCCACTGTGGTAACGCGTCTATGTTTGCCGGTAAGGGCTCACCATTCCATTGCTGCAATAACTGCAGGCTGTCATTACCGGTTGCCGCGAGCTGTTCAGAAGCATGGCGCACCAACGGCGCTAAATCTTGCGCCCAGCCTAAAGGCATAGCGGATGCCAACAAGGCTAGTTCTGCCTGCAGGATTTCTTCAAGGTTATCTTCGATTTGGAAGATGCTTTCTGGATCACCCAAAATAGGCTGCCACTGATCACGGCTCGCCAACATTTGCATCAATAGCTCTTCTGCTGCCGGTACGTGCACATCCATGTGCGCCATCATTTTAGCGACTGGCTCTTGTTCTTCAATCATCGCCAACGTCGCTTGCGCGGCACGTCGGTAATGCTGGCTCACATCCTCGGCTACGGCAGGCATACCGCCCAAGCCACTCACCCACGGCATGGCTCGCACCAAGTGCGCGCACAAGGAGTCAATGGTACGAATACTTAAACGTGCGGGGTATTCCAACAAATTCCAACCCAGCTCTACGTCACGCTGCATGGCTTGGCGAGCGAGTTCCCAACTTTGGCGCTTATAGGCTTCTGCGGGCGGCGTATCCGATAACCCTACACGCAACTTTTCCAGCACCCGCGCATGCATTTCAGCTGCGGCTTTTTTGGTAAAGGTAATAGCGACCACTTCTTCTGGTCGTCGCACAGTTGCCAGCAACGCCAGAATTCTATCGGTAAGCAGTTCGGTTTTCCCAGAGCCTGCAGGGGCCTGCACCAAAAATGAGCGTCTGGGATCAATGGCGGTTTGCCGGACGGCGGCATCATTAGGCGTGATCATCGTTCACCTCATTCAAGCGCAGCATCGGCAGTACGTCACAAAACATAAGATCTTGCTCATTCCATAGTTGATTTGCGGCATAGCCCGCGCAGAACTCTGCTGCCAAGGCTTCAATAGCCTGCTGCCACTGTTGCACTTGTGACTCCCAATCGGGCAGATCATATTTTTTACTGGCTGACTCTGGCGTGGTCACGTCACCAAACGGCTGTTGCGCATAACCTGTCACACCGGGCGATCGGGTATTCAGCCACGCTAACGCGGCTCCGCCCACCTCTTCACCTTGTTGCTGCAAATGCGCGGCATACAGCGGCAACTGCAACTCTATAGGTCTAGGCCGCAACCAGTCGTCTAGCGGGTTACGCCTATTCAACGAAGTTTTGTAATCCAGCACCACCACGCTGCCATCCGCTAACTGATCCAATCGGTCTAAACGCATGGATAAGCTCAAATTCTGATAGGCCCAATACAAGGTTTGCTCTAGTGATCGCACTTCAAAATCGGGACGTGTTAGCTCAAAGCCAAACCAACTACGCAATACCACCTCGGCGCGTTCGCATTCTAATTGACGCAAACGTGCTGAATAGCCGTGTAAGGTTTCTTGTGCAGCTTTTTCAATGCACTGCCCCAACCCTTCGGGCTGAGTTTCTAACCACTGTGCCAAGCCCGCTTGCGTGCGTGGCTCACACGCCTCCCATGCGCGTTCAATTGCACTGTGCAAAAACTGACCACGCACGTTTTGCTCACCCACTTGTGCGTAGTCTGGCAAGGCGGCAGCAGATAATCGGTATTTTACAAACGCCCATAAGGGAGATCGCGCCTGCGTATCCAACACTCCAGCACCACCTCGGATTTGCGTATTTTGCAGTAGTGCAGGGCCATGCTCATCGCGCAAATACTCCAGCGCAGCGCCTGCAGTATCCACCGCCGGTAACGCGTAGTCTTGTTGTTCCAACTTGCTTAATAGCGGACTAGGACGCAATAACTGTTCACCCTGATACTGTGGATAACTAACGCGTACCGTCTTGGCACTGCCGCATAGCGAAGCAAATAAATAACGCGCCCATTGCAACTCACGCTCAGGCGTAGAGCGAGGCGCATTCACGCGACGTAGTGCACTGTAAGGAATGAGCGGATTAGGCCGCACTGCAGCGGGCAATACCTCGTCGCTTAACCCTAAAATCCAGATAGCATCCCATTGACCGCCCTCGGCTTCCAGCATCCCCAACACATCCAAACGGGATGAGGGGTCACGCTGTGGCTGGAAGGCTGTTTCACGCAGCAAACGGGTCAACAGTCGCAGCGCTTGCCCAAAACGTAGTGTGGACAACAAGGGCGTTTGCTGAGCAAACTGCCCCAACTTGGCATCAAAGGCTTCCATCACCTGAAACGCATGGCTATCTAAACTTTCTTGACCAGGAAAGCCTAGGTGCTGCAACAGCGTACGCATACATTGCGCCCAGCCTAATGCTGACTGGCGTGTTGGCTGTGCTTGCAAATGCGCCCATGCCACACCCCACGCTTGATGCAACTCAGGTAGACGCTCGGTGAGTGCAGTTTCCCATGTGAGGGTATCCAGACTGAGTTCGCCTTGCTGACGTAAGCGCACATCCCACATCACCCGGGCAGCAGCTTCATTCATACTGCCTGCACACGCACCGGCTAACAAGGCTTTACCTAAGGTACCAGCGGCAACTTTTTCCGTGCGCAATAACTCGGCCATCACTTCTAACCATGCCAACGCAGCACGCACCAATGGCCATTCCGTTAAGGGCCTAGCTACCGCCACGTTCCATGCCAGAGCCGGTACATTATCACCATCGCCACGACAGGCTTCACTTAACAGCCTATGCGCCAAGGGCACATTTTTTTCCAACTGCGCCGCCACAATCGCCACACGGTGATGCGGATTAGCGCGCAACTGCTCTACCGCCCATTGCACAGCCAAACGCCATTCTTGATCACTATCGTGGGCGGCTATTTGCAACGGATCCGAGACCTCTACTTCAGGTGTGGCCAACTGATAGCACCTTACCCCTTGAGCACTTAATGCTTGCAGCAACACGGTAAAACGTGGCGACAATTCGTGAAAGCCCGCCAACACCAGCATGGCAAACGGTGGCTGTAAGGCCGAGGCTTGCAGCGCCTGCAACACTCTATTGGCAGACCTATTGGCATCGTCTAAGTCTGACTCTTGCAACCTAGTCTTATAACGCTCGCGCCAGCGCAAAAAACGCTCGTAGTCGGGGGACTGCTCGGCTTCTATTACCTCTATTTGCCAATCGTCTAGCAAGGTGTCGGCCTCACTGGCTAGCTTGGCGGCTTGACGCATATCCAGCAAGCCTTCCCCTTCAGAGGCTTCCTCTTCGCGTATGGATTCCTCCCATGCATAGTGACAACCGAAGCTGTCCAACACGTGTGCCGCTGGAGAAAAGCTTTCGCTAAAACACAGCTCGTCAGCCAACTGGCGCAACCACGCTCCTACTGGCATGATTTCTGGCACCGCCATCGTACGTTGGCCAGCATTCAGCGAGCGCTGCAACGTTTCCAGAATACGCCGGGCAAAACGGTTGTTCACCGTCAGAATCAGGGTTTGAGTACTCTCCAACTCGCCCAGTTCGTGCATCTGCAAATAAGGAATTTCCTGCATGACGGGGATTTGCCTCCGCTTTGTCCTGTAATATAGATGCTTATTGTAGCGACCTCCCATACTAGGATGTCGTTTCCTTTCTGACGCTACTGTTTGAATTATGTCCGACTCTTCTTTGCCTGAATTTGAACTGGCTGGTTCTATTTGGTTTAGATCTGGAACCCAGAACTGGGGAAACCCACGTCGCATGGCTTTGTTGGCCGCGATACGTGAGCATGGTTCTATTTCTGCAGCAGCCCGCGACATAGGGCTAAGCTACAAAGCCGCCTGGGATGCCATAGACACCATCAACAACCTGTCTGATGAAACCCTCATCCAGCGCAACACCGGCGGACAACGCGGTGGTGGTGCGACGCTGACGCCAAAAGCCATTGAAATTCTGGAACTCTACGAGCATCTTGATGAAGTGCATCAACGCTTCATGAAGCGCCTGTCCCGTGCCCGCCCGGGCTCTGAACAAACCATGCAAGTATTGCAAAACATGATGGTACAAACTTCTGCACGAAATAACTTTATTGGCACAGTCAGCGACGTCACCTTGTCGCAGATTAGCGCTGAAGTACGACTGAGCATTGGTGAGCAATTTGATATTGTGTCGTCAGTCACACGTGAAAGCGTGGAAACACTAGGCTTGACCAAAGGCGTACGCGCCTTGGCATTCATCAAAGCATCATCCATTATCATCGGTACCGATTGCGCCAATACTCGCATGTCTGCACGCAATATCCTGCAAGGGAAAATCGTGCATTTGCAAAGCGAGGCTGTGGGTGCTGAAGTGGGGTTGGAACTGCCTAGCGGTCATCGTATTGCAGCCACCATCACCACTGAAAGCCTGCAACGTTTGAAACTCACATTGGGGCAAGACGCCTGCGCAATTTTCAAAGCGTCCAGCGTACTGCTGGGCACCTTAGATTAAGCGACTTCTTCCTGAGCTAATTGCTGCTCAGATTCAGCTTGTAAGGCAGTTGGTGAGCAACTGCCTTCAATGCTGCCTCGACGTATGCGATACACCTCATCAGCCAGCACCACGGCATCTTCTGGGTCGTGCGTGATGATAATTGACGGGATATCCAACTGCTGCTGAAGCTCTCGTAGCTCTACACGCATTTTTCGGCGTAGATGCACATCCAGTGCCGCCAACGGTTCATCCAAAATCAACAGTTCTGGCTCTACGGCCAACGCTCGTGCCAAGGCTGTACGCTGCTTTTGTCCACCAGAAATTTCGGCTGGATAATTATGCAATACCGCTTCTAGCTCAAATGCCTGCACCCAACGTTTTGCGGATTCAGGTAAAAACTTGCGGCTAGGATTCAACCACGAACGACGCAAGCCATAGCAAATATTCTGCGCCACCGTGAGGTGAGGGAACAGGCCATAATCTTGCAGCAGGTACGCCAACCTGCGCTGTTGTGGCGATACCAGAATTTTCTTTTCCGAACAGAATAACACCCTGTCGCCCACGGCAATATGGCCGCTATCAGGGCGTAACAAACCTGCCACGGCTTGAACCGTTAAGGTTTTGCCAGAGCCTGAAGGGCCAAATAGCGCAATGCGTCTGGCTTCAGTATGTATGTCTACATCGAGGCTAAAACTTCTATCGCCCTGCCCTACGGTGCGCTGTATGCGTATGGTAATACTCATCAGCGTGCCCCTTGTCGGCGAGCATAAGCAGGCTTGATATAGCTTGCCAGCCACAGTACCAACACACAACTAATAGAGGTGGTAATCACCAATACCATCGCCAAATCATCATTACCTGCTTGCACAGCCTCGTAAATAGAAATGGATAAGGTTTGTGTGCGACCCGGAATACTACCCGCGATCATTAAGGTGGCACCAAACTCACCTAAAGCACGGGCAAAAGCTAGTAATACCCCAGCCATAATGCCGCGCATCGCTAAGGGTAAAGTGACTCTAAAAAAGGTGGCAGCATCGGACACACCCAAAATTTTAGAGGCATTCACCAAACGCTGATCCACATCCTCAAAGGCCGCTCTGGCTGCTTTCAGCACCATGGGGAAGGCCACCACTGTCGCGGCGACCACAGCCCCCTGCCAGGTGAACACTAGTTCGATGTTCCACTGTGCTAACCATTGCCCTACCACGCCTCGACGCCCCAACAATACCAACAGGTAATACCCCACTACGGTAGGAGGCAGCACCATCGGTAACGTCAAGATTGAGTCAACCACGTTACAGAATGGGGACTTCCAGCGCGACAAGGCGTACGCACCGGCAATACCCAGAATGGAGGCAAAAAAAGTGGCCCACCCTGCCACCTTCAATGAAAGTAACAGGGGGACCCACAGTCCTGACAGCATATGCTTAGCCTAATTAAGGCTTAGAGAAGCCGTATTTAGCCAAAATTTCTTGGCCTTCATCAGACAAGATGAAATCTACGTACTCTTGTGCTTGTGGGTTAGCACCATCACGTTTCACAACAGCGATTGGGTAAGTTACAGGAGTCACTGTTTCCAACACTTCTACAACTTTCACTTTGTCTTTCATGATGGCAGCATCAGTGGCAAACACAAAGCCTGCGTCCACTTCACCACGGCTCACGTAATCCAATACTTGGCGCACGTTTTGACCCAAAACCTGACGCTCAGTTACTGCATCCCAGGCGCCTGCTTTTTCCAAAGCACCTTTGGTGTAACGGCCTACAGGCACAGTTTCAGGGTTACCGAAAGCGATGCGAGTAACGTCAGCATTGGACAACGATGCCAAGCCTTCTACATTTTTAGGATTGTCATTAGGAACAATCAGCACAACTTGGTTGCGCACGAAATCGGCACGTGAATCAGGCACGATGGCATCCGCTTCAACCGCTTTATCCATCGCTTTTTGGTCTGCCGATGCAAACACATCAGCCGGAGCACCATTCACGATTTGCTGCAACAACACGTCTGATGCAGCAAAGCTGTTCAGCACCTTAGTGTCCGCATGTTTTTTCTCGAACGCCTCACCAACTTCTTTGAACGCGTTAGTCAGGCTAGCAGCGCCCGACACCAACAATTCACCGGCCTGAACAGCAGTACCAAAAACCAGACCTGCACTCAATGCACCCGATACACACAGAGCGCGAACAATACGGCTATAGCTTTTCATGCCTTCTCCTTGGCAAGTTGTAAGAATCTATGAAAGCATTATATATAGATGTATATAGATACCGCAAACACTACAAACCTTGGATTTTTAGGTGATTAGCAATGCGGTGGCTCCCCACTGCCTTACCTACTCTCTCGGTGTAATATGCTAAGCATGACTACGCCCCAACTTGCCGCCTTTTTAGAATACTGTTTATTGGAAGAAGGATTGGCCAACAATACGTTGGCTGCCTATGAGCGCGACCTCCTTATTTTTGCTGAATGGTTACAAGAACAACACAGCAAAACCTTGTTGGATGCCTCAACCGAACATATACAGACCTGGCGCAGCGTAGAGGCTCAAACCCATAAAGCCACCACCACCAACCGCCGTTTGGCGACGTTGAAAAAGTTCTATGGCTGGGCGCTGCGTCAACAACTGATCGCACATAACCCCTGCCAAAATTTGAACTCATCCAAACAAGCCGTTCGTGTGCCCGCCACCTTAAGCGAAGCGCAAGTAGATGCGCTACTGCAAGCACCACCCGCCGATACGCCTTTGGGGTTGCGCGATATCGCCATGTTGGAAACGCTGTATGCCACCGGGCTGCGCGTGAGTGAACTCATCAACGTGCAGCTGCAACACCTAAGCATGAACGATGGTGTGATACGCGTAGTAGGCGGTAAAGGTGGTAAAGACCGATTAGTACCTTTGGGCGCACAAGCCCAAGACAGCCTACAGAATTATCTGCAACATGCACGGCAACTGATTTTAGGCCAACAGCGTAGCCCCTTTTTGTTTGTGACCGGCCGTGGCCAAGCCATGACCCGACAAGCATTTTGGTTGCTGATCAAAAAGTACGCACTGCAAGCGTGCATTCAAGCACCGCTATCGCCACACGTACTGCGCCACGCCTTTGCCACGCACTTGTTAAACCACGGCGCAGACTTGCGCGTGGTGCAATTGCTGCTTGGTCACGCTGATATTTCCACCACTCAGATTTACACTCACGTTGCCAGAGAACGGCTCAAACAACTGCATCAACAACACCATCCACGAGCATAATTTCGTTATGGCCAAAGCAAAACACGTTAGCGAAACCCCAGCCACCCAGTGGCTACGCAAAGCAAAGATCGCCTTTATTGAACACAACTATGACTATATTGATCACGGTGGCGCTCAAGAGGCGGCCCGACAGCTACAGTTTCCGCCCGCCCAAGTCGCAAAAACGCTGATCATGGAAGATGAAAATGCCAAGCCGCTAATTATCGTGATGCATGGCGACCGCGAGGTCTCTACTAAAAACCTCGCCAGACAAATAGGTGTGAAGAAAGTCACCCCCTGCAAACCAGAAGTTGCTCAACGACACTCTGGTTATATGGTGGGCGGCACATCACCTTTTGGCACACGCAAAACCATGCCTATTTTCATAGAACAAAGCCTGCTGGAATTTCCTACTATTTTGATCAACGGCGGTAAGCGTGGTTACCTGCTAGAACTGCCTCCTAGCACACTGGTCACTGCTTTAGGTGCTACACCTGTAGACGCCGGGCTAGACGCGCACGCTTAATTTTTTACTGGAACAGCGCATGATTCATCACCTCGATCATTTGGTACTGACCACCAGCAACGAAGCAGCCTGCGTAGCCTTTTATGTGGACTGTTTAGGCATGGAGTTGGTCACCTTTGGCCAGAACCGCAAAGCTTTTAGCTTTGGCAATCAGAAAATCAATGTGCATGTTAAAGGCGCTGAGTTTGAGCCCAAAGCACACTTGCCTGTACCCGGCGCGCTAGATCTATGTTTTATGGCTGATCGCCCGTTAGACGAGGTCATTGCCCATTTGCAGAAAAAAGGCGCCGCCATTGTGGAAGGCCCTGTGCCACGCACAGGTGCCACAGGCCCCATACGCTCTATTTATCTGCGTGACCCCGACCTGAACTTAATAGAAATTTCTGAGCCCCTCACCACACCCTAACACCCTGTAGTGTGAGCCCCTATAGCGCTTTTTCTTTTGTAAGAGGCCCCATGAGTTCTACTCTGCTTCCTTTTGATCAGCTTAAACAACGTTGCCACGATGCGTGGAAAGCCTACACTCAGCACGATTTTGTGCGCCAATTAGGTGCAGGATCATTACCTGCCGAAGCCTTCAAACACTATTTACGCCAAGACTATTTGTTCCTCGTGCACTTTGCCCGTGCGTGGGGTTTAGCTGTTTATAAAAGCCGTTCCATGCAAGAACTGCGCCAAGGTCTGGATAGCCTTAAAGCCATTGTTGATCTGGAAATGGGCCTGCACATTCAGTACTGCGAGCGCTGGGGCATTAGCGAAAAAGAGCTAGGCGAGTTACCTGAAGCCCGCGCCACTATGGCCTATACCCGCTATGTATTGGATGCCGGTAACCGTGGTGATTTATTGGATTTGCACGTCGCGCTGGTGCCGTGTCTGATTGGTTACGCTGAAATCGCCAGTTGGTTGGTGGAACAAGATTTCACTGATTTATCCGACAACAACCCATACGCCGATTGGATCAAGATGTATATCAGCCCAGAGTTTCAGCAGGCCGCCAACGCCGAGAAAGACTGGTTGAACCAACACCTTAGCCACATAGGTCCAGCTCGTATGGATTATCTGGCCACTACCTTTAGAGATGCCACACGTTTAGAGGTAGATTTCTGGCAGATGGGTTTAGACCAAACCGACTAACACGACGTACTTGCCGCTGGCCTTAACGCCAATACTGCACCACCAACATAATGCCAGCGGCCAGCCCTAAAAACGGGCCAAAATACAGCATGGTGGGCCAACTGGCAATACGACAACGCTGCAGCACGGCATAACACAAGGCCAACGCACTGGCCACAAACAGCACATAGGGCACAGCTAGCACGCCTAACCATGCACCTATACCAGCCAAGAACTTAGCATCCCCACGCCCCAAGCCTTCTTTACCGCGTAATAACGCAAATACGGCACCTACTGCCCACGGTAAACCGTAACCTAGTGCTGCCCCCCACACACGATCTTGCAATAACCACGGCGCATCGTAAGCACACCACAGCAATCCAGACCACAGTAAGGTGTAGCTCAACTTATCGGGTAAATAGCCATACCAGCCGTCAAAGCACATCAACAGCCATAGCTGTACAAAACACACGCTCAGTGCCACCTGCTGCTGCCCGTTAACAGGCAAAAACAGGGCCAGCAATACACTCGCCACTATCCCACTGTAAAACAGACCTACCCGACGACTATTGCTCAATCCAGCGACTGAAAACTCATGGCAACAGACTACCCATTGCCAGCGTAAATACCAAAGGGATAGTAGCCCCACCGCTAGCATTACCATCATGGTGCAGGGTGTACCACGCGTATGGCTTCTTGCAAGACTGCAACGGGTTCTTGAGGGGCCTCCACCGTGTAGCGAGCGCCGTGCTGTTCTACTTGTATAGATCGCGGTCCTACCACGACTAAACGCACACCATCGGCTAACCAATCACCATTTCTATAGGCTTGTGCGGGTGCACCATCAATGCTTAATAGCGCGGCGCCTTGGTTAGCTTGGCTAGAACTCATCACGCCTTGTATGAGTATGCGCACTGGGCCGCCTGCTGTACCAAACCACGATGCTACGGCATCGGCTTCCATACCTTGCAACACAGTATGCGTCGCAGCCAACGGCGCAAAACGTAATGTGGTTGGTGCAGCCAAATAGGCAGTGCCATAACCGGCTACGGCAGCAGCTATCACCACCATTAAACGCTGTATCCATCGCGCCATAAAACTGACATATCTCATCTATACACTGGGGACCGGATTCAACAGTGCTCTGACCGGCATGATTTTTTCCACCTCAGAGTCTGGCATGTATTAATGAAAGAAGTATGACACCACAGCATTCACTCCCCCGTTCTACAGCCGCCCAAGCCTCACAGCGCGGTTTCTCCCTGATAGAAATCATGGTGGTTATTGTCATCATGGGCATCATGGCCGCACTGGTGGTTCCTAACCTATTGAGTCGCCCCGATCAGGCCCGCGTTGTCGCTGCCAAACAAGATATTGCCGGCATCATGCAAGCGTTGAAGCTATACCGCTTAGACAATGGTTTCTACCCCAATGCACAACAAGGTCTGCAAGCGTTACAGCAAAAACCCTCCGCACCGCCTGTGCCACAAAACTGGCAGCGTTATTTGGATAAAGTGCCTACGGACCCCTGGGGTAATGCGTACCAATACCTCAATCCCGGCGTGAGTAACGATGTGGATGTGTTCTCTTTTGGCGCGGATGGTCAACGCGGCGGCGAAGAAATGAATGCTGACATTGGCTCTTGGCAATAAGCACAACGCTAGGCAATACGGCTTTTCCTTATTGGAAGTCATTATTGTGCTGTTCATCATTGGCATAAGCACCAGCGTAGGCATACATTACCTACCCTCTACCTACGACAACAGCGTCAGCCAAGATGCCAAGTTGTTGACGCAGCGCTTTCAGGCCGCCCAGCGCTACGCCATCCAACATCAGCAAATATTGCGTTGGCAAAAGCACGAAGATGGTTTTGGGTTTGAAGCACTAGGAAATGGCGTCTTCGCCCCGCCCCTACCCGCCCACCTCTCCCATATCTCATGGCGCGGCACACGATCCACCAAGGTAACGCTGCAACCATCCAGCACGTTATTGATAGAACCCTCGTGGTTGTACTCCCCCTTGCTCATCACACTCGATAACGGCGTAGACAGGCTGATTATCCGCCGAGATTTGCATGGCAATTTTGATGTCAGCACACCATGAAACGCACCGCATCACAACAGGGCTACACCTTGGTAGAGGTGTTGGTGGCTCTGGCCATCATTAGCATTGCGCTGACGGCAGTGTTGCAAGCCTTGCAACTTAGCACCCGCAGCACTCAATCGCTCAAGATGCGCAATCTGGCTCTGCACAGTGCTAGCAACACACTGGCTGAACTACGCCTGCAACAGCAGTTTCCCTCTCCAGGAACGCAGAATTACCCCTGTACGCAAGGCATGTACGAGTTCAACTGTGAAGTCACCAGCGCTAGTACCGAACATGCCAAGTTTAGACAAATCACCGTGCGCGTCACGCTGCCCGACCATCAGCAGAATTTTGCCTATTTACACGGCATTCTGATGCAACCATGAAGCGCACAGCGACAACACAGCGCGGCTTCACCTTATTAGAAGTGTTGGTGACGCTGTTAATCATGAGCTTGCTAAGCGTACTGTCATGGCGTGCTCTGGATTACATACAACGTACGCAATCACAGTTGCAAGACACGCAAACACGCCATCAATCCATACATGCTGTGCTACAGCAGTTGGAGCACGACATACTGCAACGCCACAGTTCACCGTTGCTGAACGAAGAGCTTAGCGATTTTCCGTTGCATCCTGACGGTATAGCTTCGGCCTATAACGCACTGGTCTGGGAGCAACACCCACGCAGCAACTTTTTAGCCATACGCCAAACCGCCACCCCACCTGCTGTGGGCAATGTGTGGCTGCAATGGCGTAGTGAGAACAACGTACTGTACCGAGACCAAGGCATACCGTTTGCGACCTTGCCTGGTGCCTTACCCGCTGCACAAAACCCAGTATTGGATGACGTTCAACAATTCACAGCACGAGCGTGGATACCAGCGCGAGGCTGGATGCCGCTACCGCTGACACAAACCACACGAGCACCTACTGGCATAGAAATCACTATCGTCAGACTAGAGCGCGGCCAATCGGTACGCTATCGCAAGGTGATCCCGCTATCATGAATCGCTTCACATCACAGCAAGGTTTGGCCGTCATTAATGCGCTGGTCATCGTGTTTGCCACCAGCGCAATTGCCGCAGCTTTAATCAGCAAACAAACGCAATCCAGCGAACAGTCCATCATTGAAAATGATGTCACCCAAGCTACGTGGTTGCTGCGCGGCGCGATGGACTGGACGCGTCAATTGCTGCAGCAAGATAACCGCCATAGCGCCATTACTACCCAAAATGGCTTGTGGGCACAACGCATAGACCGCATGCCTATAGAAGATGAACGCACCACAGCCTATTTCTCGGGCTTCCTTAGCGATGAACAAGCCAAATTCAATCTATTACGCTTGCAGCGTAACGGTGAAACTCGTCCTGAAGAAATCACCCGATTAGAAAAACTGCTGCACAGTGTGCAGCTACCCAAAAGCTTGGCTACCGCATTCGCTCAACAGCTTGCTCAGGCCTATCAAAGCACGCAGCACCCTGCCACCCAAGTGGGGCCGAGGCTTCCTTCGGAGCTCATCGCTGCACAATCGTTAAGCCCGGCCCAGCGCGCACGTTTAGACGACTACACCACGTTGCTACCCCCAGCTACGTTGCTGAACATCAACATGGCTTCCCCCCAAGTACTGCATAGCTATATAGACGGCTTAAGCCTTGCCGATGCGGTAAGGCTCACCACACAACGAGACCAAGGCAGATGGTTTAACCAAGCCTCAGACCTCAGTTTGCAACTACCGTCGGGGCTGTCCATTCCTGCTCGCACCTTAGGCGTAAAAAGCCATTGGTTTAGCGCGCAAGGACTATTGGAAATCTCCGGCACCCAGCAATCGTTGCACGCCCTGTTAGAACGCAAAGGCTCACAAGCCTTCACCCGCTGGATACGGTATTAATCATGCGCACCCATTTACAAATTTTGCTGCCTGAGTTGGAGCATCTCACCGTAGAAAGTGAGGTGACGTTTGCGCTGATCTACAAGCGTGAGCACATTACACGACAAGGCAACGCTACGCTTAGGCAATTGGCCCAACAGTTTGCAACGGTGCCATTTCTATTGATGGTGCATACGTTGGATACGGTGCACACCACCATTCGTATCCCTCCCGTCAAAAAAGCCCAGCAAGCCATGGCCATACAAAGCCGTTTACAGCAAATGCTGCTGGCACCACTGCAGCAACATCTGTTTTGTTATGAGCCGCTACCAGAGCACACCTTTAGTGTGGCGTGGACAGAGCGAGCACCTTTGCAAACCTTGCTACATAGTCTGCATGCGCTAGGGGTAAATCGTGTGCTGATGCAGCCTGTTTGCCTGAGCAAAACGCAGGCCAACGCCCCCACCTGCTATGTCTGGAATAAAGCGCTGGAATTAGGCGCACAACTGCAACACCACACCCCTTTTGAAAAGCGACTACGCCGTCCGCTAGGCTGGGCATTAATCGCGTTGGCGGTGCTGGTAGCCGCTCTGTATGTGCACACCCGCCAACAACGTCATGAACTGCAACAGCTACAAACTCTGGCACAGCAAGCCGTTAGTGAACGTTGGCCTCAATTACCGGTGGTGATTGCGCCCCTTAAACAAGCACAACAAGCGCTGCAAAGTGCTGGCCAACCAGATCAGTCTGTTGCGCTTAGCTTGCCGACGTTACTACAACAATCAGCCCAATGGCTGCAGCCCTTGGCCCCTGCCGTGCAATCCATAGTCTGGGACGATCACACCCTACGCATCACGCTGCAACCAGATAGCAATACGCAATCCGTAGACTCATTACTGGAACAGACTCACACACAGCTGCAAGCACAAGGATTGCAGTGGCTATATGAGCCTAAAAAAGACCCTCTTGTGCTGCAACTACAACCCTTAACACCATGAAATCGGCCTCCTCCTTACTGCAATTACGCCAGCGTCTAGATCAGCGTCTGCAACCATTACTTTCTGGCCTACAACAACAGTGGCAACGCCAAACCCCACGAGAACGGTTGCGGGCACGTGTGCTGTTATGGTGTCTGCCTTTTTTGGTGCTGGGATACGTAGCGTTTCAACTGTGGCAGCTATCACAACAACACACGCAGCAGCTACGCGTCGCGCACTACGAATTTACCCAGTTGCAAACACTACTAGGTCAGCCCACACCTACTGCAACGCCGACGGCCCAATACTCACCTACAGAGGTATACGAGGCACTGCAAAACAGTTTGCAGCCCTTTAAGAGTGAACAGGCCACACTGGTTGCCCTGCCCGATCACACGAACCGCTGGCAATTACGCCTACATCACGTACCCGCAGCGGATGTTCTGGTATGGCTGCTGCACACCCCTGCATCGCTGAACCTACACATTACGGCTACCGAGCTTTCTCGGTCACGCGTTGAAGGACGAGAACAAGCTGGCGTACTCAGTGGAAGCGTGACCGTGCAATACCAAACTCCCACTACTGAGGGAGTGTCACAATCATGACACGAATTCTTCTTATTCTTATGGCTGCCCTCGCGTTTGCAGCCGGTTTTTTGGTGGCTGCTCCCGCATCCTGGCTACACGTTTTTATGCCAGCCTTTCTACAACTCAATGTCAGTGAAGGCACTCTATGGAAAGGAAGTTCACAACTCATCGTGAATACTCAACACCCACAAGCGCTACCTTCGCGTATTCACTGGCAGTGGAACTGGACTCCGTGGCCCCAACTACAGATCAACAGCGATGACCTTGCACAACCCTTACTGCTGACTCTGAACGGTACCAGACTCAGTATTGGTCAATCGCGTTTGCAACTACCGGCCAGCCTGTTAAGTAGCGCCCATCCCTTACTGGCATCGCTGCAACCCCAAGGCAACCTTAGCCTAAGCTGGCCCACCTTCTATGCCAACTCCTCTGCAGCCATAGACCTGCAACTGCGCTGGCAAGACGCCACTGTGGCCGTCAGTTCCTTACGCCCTTTGGGCTCGTATGTACTGGACCTACAACTGGCCAAGTCGTCCTCATTGCAACTACGTACCGAACAAGGCCCGCTGCAATTGCGTGGTCAAGGCAGCTTCGGCGCCACACAACCCTGGAGTTTTACCGGGGAGGCTTACAGCAACCCAGAATATTTTGCTGCCTTACAACCGTTATTGCACCTGCTAGGCCCCGTCCAAGATGGACGTGCTGCTATTCGCCTGCAGGCTGCACATTGATCATTTGGCGTGATTTTTTGTTATGCGTATTGAACGTTTTTTCCCGTTAGCAGCATTAAGCAGCATTTTGGTACTTCAAGGCTGTAGTACCTTGTCAGAGTCAGAGTCCCGCCAGCCGTCTAGCCCGCTCACCATTCAAACCTCAAGAACCGTGGCCGCAGATGCCTACGCTCAACCTGCGGGCACACGTACAGTAGGCGATAGCTCCAGACGCCCTGTGCGCCCTGCCTCTACGTGGAAACAAGCCGCTGAAACACCTAGATTATCGGCCCCAGCCCCTATAGGGGCACAAAACCCTGGCGATACCCTGACCCTAAACTTTGTGGAAGCCGACTTAGCGCAAGTGGTACGCACCTTGGCAAGATTCACGGGCAGAAACTTCATCGTAGACCCTCGTGTACAAGGGCAGCTCACGTTAGTGTCTGAAGTACCTGTGAGCCCACAACAAGCCTACAGCATGCTATTGGGTGCGTTGCGTATGCAGGGCTTTGCTGTCGTACACAGTGAAGGCAGCAGCAAAGTGGTGCCAGAAGCAGAAGCCAAAGTGCACGCCAGTGCCGTCAGTTACTCGGCGGCAGAACTGACCAACCTCAGCGGTGAAATTGTCACGCAGGTCTTTAACCTGAACTACGAGAAAGCTGCTGATTTAGTCGCTGTGTTGCGCCCGATGGTGTCGCCCAGCAACCCCATCACCGCCTACCCCAATAACAACAGTTTGGTGATTACCGACTACGCCGACAACATTGCTCGCGTCGCCGATGTGATTGCGCGCATTGATACCTCACACAGCTTAAACACTGAGCTCATCACCATCGAACACGGTGTAGCATTGGACGTAGCGGCCTTGGCAAATCAACTGCTGAATGATGCCAATAGCGAACCCTATGCACGTACGCAAATCGTCGCTGACCCACGCACGAACTCTATCATTATCCGCGCTGGTAGTTCGTCTAGATTAGAGATGGCCAAAGACCTAATCTACAAAATCGATTCGCCTAATGCCAGACCTAACAATCTGCATGTGGTGTACCTTAAAAATGCTCAGGCCACCCATTTGGCACAGGTACTGAAAGGTGCACTAGAAGGCTTAAACCCACAAAGCTCCGCGACAGGCACGGGCATGGGATCGGCCATGCCTGCGGCAGCCCCAGCCAGTACTAATCCAGCGCCCACAGCCATCAATGCTGACACCATGCAAAATAACTTGATGGCGTCTGGCGCCCTGCCACAACCCAGCAATTTGCAGCCGGTGAGTGTTTCCGCCGGGGGCGCTACCATTCAAGCGGACCCCTCTACCAACACCTTAATTATTTCTGCTCCACCACCGCTGTATCGCAGCATACGTGAGGTGATTGATCTGCTGGATCAACGCCGCGCGCAAGTGCTGGTAGAAAGTTTAATCATTGAAGTTAACGCCGAAGATGCTGCCGAGTTTGGTATTCAGTGGATGGCAGGTGGTAGCCACTTAGGTGAAGGTGGCAGCGGCTTTGTAGGCGGCACAAACTTAGGTGGTAGCGGCGTAGGCACTACGCTGACTGGTGCCACAACATTAGATGCACTTGGCCAAGGCTTAAGCTTGGGTTTGGTAAAAGGCACCGTCAATGTACTAGGCCAAGAGATCGTCAACTTGGGAGTGCTCGCCCGTGCTTTGGAAAAAAATGGTGCGGCTAATGTCCTGTCCACACCTAACCTGCTCACCATGGATAACGAAGAAGCCAGCATTATCGTAGGCCAAACCGTACCCTTTGTGACGGGGCAATACACCACCTCGGGCGACGGTGCTAGCAACCCCTTCCAAACCATTGAGCGTGAAGACGTGGGGTTGACCTTACGCATACGCCCACAAATCTCGGAAGGCGGTACGGTCAAACTGGCCTTGTACCAAGAGGTCAGCAGCATAGATCCCAATGCCTCTATGGGTAGCTCTACCTTAGTGACTCGCAAACGTGCGCTGGAAACCAATGTGCTGGTGGATGATGGTCAAGTGATTGTGCTGGGTGGTTTGCTGGAAGACAGCACGCACGACAGCACCTCTGCCGTGCCTATTTTGGGCAACTTGCCCGTAGTAGGTAGCCTGTTTCGCTATGAAACACGTAAACGCACCAAGACCAACCTGATGATCTTCTTGCGCCCCCACATTGTGCGTGACCAGCAAGATAGCCAACGCCTGACTTTGGACCGCTACAACTACATGCGTTCTACTCAACAAGCCATGCCTTTCAACGACCTGTGGTTCAGCAACATTGGCGGCCCTAATGCCTTGCCAGACCTAGCACCGTTGCAGCAATCTCAGGTAGATTTGCGAGGCCAACAGTAATGCTACTGCCCTATAGCTGGTCTAAAACCCAACGTCTGATCCTGCGTGAGGACAATCACCAACTGCAAGCTCTGCACTGTACCGACACGCCCGACTGGGCGTTGGCCGAAGTACGTAGACGCTATAGGCAAGCTGATTTCAAACTGGTGCCTGCTCAAGAAATTGAACAGTGGTTAAACAGCTCTTACGGTCAGCAAGACAACGCAGCGGCAGTAATGGATGCCGCCAGCAACGAGATTGATCTGGACTCCCTCATGCATGAAATGCCGGAGGTGGAAGACTTGTTAGAGTCCAGCGATGATGCTCCCATCATCCGTATGATCAACGCCTTGCTGACCCAAGCCGCTAACCAAGGTGCCAGCGATATACACATAGAACCCTTTGAAAACCGTTCGGTGGTGCGCTTTCGCATAGACGGCACGCTACGCGATATTGTGCAGCCCAAGCGCGCCCTACATAACGCCTTGATCTCGCGTATCAAGATCATGGCTAAGTTGGATATTGCTGAAAAACGCCTGCCCCAAGATGGCCGTATCTCGTTACGTGTAGGGGGGCGCGCCATTGACGTGCGTGTGTCCACCTTACCCACTGGTCACGGCGAACGGGCTGTACTGCGTTTACTGGACAAGTCAGCAGGTAGGCTAGAGCTGTCCGCCTTAGGTTTGGCCCCTAGCCATTACCAGCAGTTGACCTCATTGATACGTCGCCCCCATGGCATTGTGTTGGTGACTGGCCCTACCGGTAGCGGCAAGACCACCACCTTATATGCCGCCATTGGTTGTTTAGATGCGCAAACCACCAACATTTTGACCGTAGAGGATCCTATTGAGTACGACTTGGCTGGCGTCTCGCAAACACAAGTGAACTCGCGCATTGATCTGCATTTTTCCACGGCGCTGCGCGCCATCCTGCGCCAAGACCCAGACGTCATCATGATCGGTGAAATCCGCGATTTAGAAACCGCACAAATTGCCGTGCAAGCATCGCTGACCGGACACTTGGTGTTAGCCACCTTGCACACCAACGATGCGGTATCAGCCGTCACCCGTTTGATTGATATGGGCATAGAACCGTTTTTGCTTGCCAGTACGCTACAAGGTGCTTTAGCTCAACGATTGATACGTAAGCTGTGTGAACACTGCAAAACACCTATAGATTCTGGACGTGCACAGCGCAATCCACAGGGCTGTGAGCATTGTGGGTTCACAGGCTACCGAGGCCGTACAGGCATACATGAATTGTTTGTGGTGGATGACAACTTACGTAGCCTGATTAGCCAAAACGCTGATACGCATACGTTGCGCCACCATGCACAAGAACACGGCATGCACGACTTACATCACGACGGTTTACGCTGGTTAGACAGCGGACAAACCTCGGAAGAAGAGCTACAACGCGTCACGCGAGAACACTAAGCCATGACGTACTTTCACTATCACGCCCTAGACGCTGCCGGTAAAACCATACAGGACTTCATTGAAGCTGACACGCCCGAACAAGCGCAATCGTTACTGGCGCAGCAAGGCTTGTTAGTGCTGAAACTGCGCGCCAAATCGCGCACAGGAGGTCACTCTCAGCGTTCTTTAAAACTAGGCGACCGAGAATTAAGTTGGATGACCCGCCAACTGGCTAGTTTGTTAGATGCGCAGTTGCCCTTAGAGGCGGTCTTAACTGCGGTGATAGAACAAAGCGACAGCGCGGCCACACAACAGGTGCTACGCCACATACGCCAAGAAATACGATCAGGGCAACGCCTAGGCCAAGCCTTAGGACAATTTCCACACATTTTTCCCGACATTTATCGCGCCTTGGTGGATGCTGGCGAACACTCAGGCCAGTTGGATACTGTGCTGACCAAACTGGCAGACTACATAGAAAAACGTCACCAACTACGCAATAAGCTCACCAATGCGCTGATCTACCCTGTGATCGTCAGCATTGTGTCGGTATTGATTGTGATCTTTATGCTGAGCTATGTCGTGCCGCAGGTGGTAAACGCCTTTGTACAAACCCAGAATAGCTTGCCCCCCTTAACCGTCGCGATGATTTGGTTAAGTGACTTCACCCGTGAATGGGGTGTGGTGTGTCTTATTGTTCTGAGCATGGCCGTTGTGGGTTGGCGCCTTGCCTTACGCGTGCCAGCACTACACTTAGCCTGGGATGCCAAACTGCTTAAAGCCCCCTTACTAGGGAAGTATTTACAAGGCGTGGATATTGCTCGCTTTGCGTCTACCTTAGCGATTTTGAATAGCAGTGGCGTCCCGTTATTGGCAGCCTTACAGGCTGCACAGCGCACCATACGCAATACCCACTTACAACAAGCCATCGCTCAAAGCACGCTGGCCGTACAAGAAGGCTCTAGTCTTGCCGCAGCCTTACGCCAACACCAAGGCTTTCCACCGCTATTAATACACCTAGTGCAAAGTGGTGAACGCACAGGGCAATTAGACCTCATGCTAGAACGCGCTGCCAACACGCTTTCTACCGAACTAGAGCAACGTGCCACCACCAGTACAGCCATCCTAGAACCCCTGATGATTCTATTTATGGGCGGCTTTGTAATGCTGATTGTGTTGGCAGTGATGCTGCCTATTATCGAATTGAACCAGTTGATTCAATAAACCCGTACTTGCCGCCGTCGTATCTCCCGCCTCAACACCTGCCGCCTATACGCACACTTTCTATGCCTATAGGTTGCGCTAGGGCCTTATGAATTTGTGCCGCTAATGCTCCAACCTTGGAATGGCTCGCTGCTTCGGGCAACTTATCCACATAGACCAACGCCAGCATCAACGCATCGCGTCTTTTGTGCTCGTAGCTTCTAAACAAACTCGTTGCCACGGCTACATATTTTTTATCGTCCGCCAACATATGAAATCGCTGCAACAAATCATGCTCGATGTCTGAGAGAGGTATGGGGCTTCGACGCCCTAATGCCTCTAAATACGTGATAGCAGGTTCCACAACGGCCTGTAGTAAATCATCGTAGGGATCCAACTCTGCCAGTACCTCGAGTATAGGTAACGCCGCCTCAATCTGGCCCTGCTCAACCAAACTGGACGCATCGTACATAAGGTCTTCATAAGCGTGCGCGCTCTCTATCTCATCAAGTTCGCTAATACGCACTAACTCGGCGGCAAGGTTCACGGCCACTATTTAACTCCTTTGCACAATTTCTGGTGTTTTGCCTATTATCCTTTAGCCACGCCCCCACACCAATAAAAAACGCCCATGAGAGACTCATGGGCGTTTGCCTGCATAGTGCAGCATTAGCTTAGAAATCCTGCAAAGCCAATGCCGGATCACTCACGCCGTGCTGGCCGGTTTCTACACGACCAGCAAATCTACGTACATAGCTGCTGTCAGTATCGGTAGTCACCGAGAAGTCATACCAATGACCGCTCTGTTTCAATTCCCATGCCAACTTCTGTTTCTCACCTGGGCCTACTTTTACCGCCCATGGACCATCCTCTCGGTAGAAGTTAGCTTGTACCGTAAAGGTACATGCTTCTTTACCACCGTTCATCAGTTCCACGTACGCATCGCCATTCGTGACGTCATAACACACACGAATTTCTGGGATGGCTGGATTGAAGGTCAGATTGCTCGTGTTGCCTTTGAAATGACGGTGGAAGCCGTTAGGGCCCAACACCCACAAGTCATATCGGCCCACGTTGTCTTTCACAACGTTCCATGTATCTTCCAGAGTTTTACCTGGTTCCACCATGTAGCGACGTGGCAAACGGTCCAGATTCAGCTTGTCATATACGTGGAATACCGCCGCACGTTTACCGGTATTGCTGAACATTAGCATCACACCAGCGCTGGCATCACAACGTGCACTCACATGCAGGTGATAATCCAAGGCACGTGATGGACGTACACCCACTTCTTGTGCAGGCAACTTCGTAATAGACGGACGTGGTACCTGTGCCAATGCCTGTTGAGCAGCACGAATAGAGTCCGCCTCACCTTTGGTGTAACGACCTTTCAAGAATGGCAATGGCTCATCGTTAGGTGATTTAAAGTTGAAAGCAGAGGTCAAGTCACCACATACGGCACGACGGTATGGGCTGATGTTAGGTTCCATCACCCCAAAACGCGCTTCCATAAACTTGATCACAGAGGTGTGATCAAACACTTCAGAGTTCACCCAACCGCCACGGCTCCATGGGGAAATCACATACATGGGAACACGAATACCTGGGCCATACACTTTTTTGTCTGGTGCAGGCTGGCCACCAGCGCTCACTGGTTTTTGGTGAGTGTAGTACTCGTAGCTCACATCCTGCTCTGGCAATGTGGTTTTACCCGCAAACGTTCCATCTGGGTTGTAAGACGGTGCAGACGGTGACGGTACGTGGTCAAAGTAACCATCGTTTTCGTCAAAGTTCACCAGCAATACTGTTTTGCTCCATACCTCTGGGTTTGCTGTTAACGCATCCAACACCTCTTGGGTATACCAACCACCTTGTACTGGGCTAGATGGTCCTGGGTGCTCGGAGTACGTAGCTGGCGCTACAATCCACGAAATCTGTGGCAGCTCATTGTTCAGCACATCGTCACGCAACTGCTGCAACATACCACCATCGGGCATGGTGTTCGCAATACCTTTGTACAGCGGTGCAACCGCATCGTCGTCAGGGTGGTAGGCTGGTGAGGGGTTGCCACCCACAGGCTTACCGGAGTCTTCATTGGCTTTACGGTACTGTCTAAACCCAGCCAATGGGTTATCCGTAAAGTTATCAGGCATGTTCTGATATACCTTCCAACTAATGCCTGCTTCTTCTAAACGCTCAGGGTAAGTTTTCCACTCAAAACCATCTGTGGATGGACCAATGCCATCCAGCGTATTGTTCACTACTGCTTCGTTAGAGGCCGTAGGGCCATTAGTACCTGTCCACATGAACAAACGGTTAGAGTTCGTACCGGTATGCATGGAGCAGTGATAGGCATCACACAAGGTAAATGCATTAGCCATCGCAAACTGGAAAGGCACTTCTGTTTCACGATAGAACCCCATGGAGTGCGCTTGTTTATGCTTGGCCCACTCGGTCATACGACCATGATCCCATGCTAGCTGACCATCTACCCAGCTATGCGGTGTGCCATTGACACGTTGCGCATTACCTTTGCTGCTATCTAAGTGATAAGGCGTAATTTCTTTACCGGCGCTATCATGCTGCTCCCAAACGGAACGGCCATTAGGCGCTGGAATCGTAAATCTATCCCCAAAACCACGCACACCTTTCATGGTGCCAAAGTAGTGGTCAAAGGAACGGTTTTCCTGCATCAGCACCACGATGTGCTCTACATCGTTAATCGTACCGGTACGCGAATTCGCAGGAATGGCCAATGCACGTTTAATGCTAGGCGGGAAGGTTGCCAACACACTTGCAGCAACACTGCTACCAGCCATACCACGAATAAAATTTCTTCTGGATACACTCATGACGTTTATCTTGTCCTGCAATTAAGGAGCACAGTGCATTACTGCGGCGGGTGGTTCTGGCTTTTCAGGTGTAGTAGGAGATGAGTCATCGTCATCGCTACCACCGCAAGCGGCCAATCCTATGCTGAGCGCCACCACACAAAATAGGCGGCCTACGTAACGTCCCCATGTAGCGGAACGCAAGAAATAAGTTGAGGTGTGCATAACTGACCCTTAAGGGAGCAAGGAAGAAATGGGGTAACGAGAGGCGTAAATATTTTTCACCTCATCCAGCGTTAACAGACGGTTCCACACGGCCAAATCGGTGTAGCTCTTTATGCCGGTAAAGTTGTAGTTACTGGAGTACTTGCCGGTCACGTCGTCACCAAAGCCCATCAGACCTACACCCGTACCACCAATGGCTTTCACTCGGGCATCTGCCATGGCTTTCTGGCTGTTTTGCTGACCAGCGCTAGGGTCCATCAAATAGGCGTAAAGTTGTTTGTTTTTCTTGTCCACAGCCACAGCGACGTACGCCCATTCATTAGGCGTCAAGCTAAAGCCTTGCAACTCGTCCCTACTGCCACCACCGCCTGTGTTGAAGCGCAGTTCGCAGCCACCAAACATACCAATTGCCAAACCGGGGTTATTACCGCTGTCGTAGTCTTTGTTCGCCAGAACAGAAGAACCACCGCCAATACATACACCGTCTGTTTTGAACCAAAAGCCAATCGTGAAGGCATCAACGGAAGGATCCATCGTCACATCAGCATTCGCCATGTTCAGCTTGTAACCCGCAAAACCACCTTGTTTGTATACGCCCAGATCCATCGTCAAGGCACTATTGGCACTAGGTGTTGTGGAGGGTTTGTACGGTAAATCGCTGGCATTGTTCACCCATGTGCCGCCTGGGTTAGCGGCATTCCATGGTGTGAAAGTAGATACCTGCTTCACGTCATCAGCTTTACCATTCAGGAATGGGTAATACATCACCATGCCGTTCAGCACGCTAGGATTTAGCATAGGAGGAGGCAACACCACGGTTTGCACCGCTGCTGTGCCACCTTGTGTACGAATCTCATAACGCAATGGCAACAACTCGCCCTCTGCACCGCTAGGGATCATGTAATCCACATAACGACGAGTCGTGGCATCAACGCTCGCTAACAATTGGCCTTCACGATAAATTTCCACTGGCGCGGCAAACTGATCGTCACTGTATAGCGTCCACTCCAGCACCAAGTTGTACGTGCTGAGGTTGTAGTCGTATACCAGTTTGGATAGCTGCACTGGGTTACGCAGATCGTTACCGTTAAAGGCATAGGCACCCACTGGCTGAGTCACATCCATACCCACCAACAACGTAGGCAGTACGTCCACAATAGCCGCGTGATCCAGCACACCACGCGACGCATCACCGTCTGCAATAACCGTGTCACTCACAGGAATATTGCTCAACATCCAACCCGTTTTATTACGCTCGAACTGTGCGCCCGACACCGTGCCGAACTCATCCATACCGTAGCTGTTTACCAGCACGATTTGCCACGACTCGTTCGACGCCAACGCTTCACGTTCTGCGATCAACGTCAACAAACCGTCAATATCGTTCAGCACTGTTTGTAGTTGTTTCTTGTACTGCTCAGAGCCCAAGCCGTACTTTCCTGACTGAGCCAACAAATCGGAGTATTGCGCCAAAATAAAATCAGCGCCTTCCACCACGGCTTCACGGCTTTGTGTGGTCACACAGCTATCGTTATTGGCACATTCAGACACCTCGGTAATGTCACCCTCATCTACGTTGGCTTGCAAGGTAGTGAGGTAATCCGGTGTGCTTACCACCAACGCGGTTTGCGCTTCTGGGTCAGCCTGTTTTACCCAATCAAAAATAGTGGGTGTTTTGAGTGCTGGGCCGGTGCTAGGCAGTGTCGTGCTCAGACCGTGCTCTAACGACCATGTGCCGGTTAGCAAGGATGCCCAGCTTGGCAATGCTTTTGTTTGTTGTTCTGATGAAGTACCGGCATAGCCACCACTGCGCAACGGCAACACGTCACCCAGTTCCTGCAATTTAGGATGTGCAGATAACGCAGCCTGCAACGGCTCCATCACCAAACCATCCACATGAACGACTAGTGTTTTCTTACCACCCAGAGCACCAAAATTTTGCTCAGGTGGTTTGACCGATGAATCGTCATCATCGCTACTGCCACCACACGCACTTAATAATGCTGTCAACAGCACCGTTACGGTAACTGTTCCTGCGCGCCAGCCTTTTTTCTTACGAAGAGGAACCAATTTCATGATAGAGCTTCTTTAAAATCGCCACACAACATGACAAATCCCACCCCTCTTTTGTCATGCCTATAGCAAGTGATACGTTGCACACACGTACAACCAGGAACATGTGCCAGTATCGCGAGGTGAAGTGATAGGTGAATGACAGCAACCATGCTTTTCTTGATGCATGCATTACAAAATTTACGGTGCGGTCAATTCCAAGGTGTCGACGAAGGCTTGTATCACCGCTGTTTCTTGGCGCTCTTTCAAGAAATACACGTACTCGTGCACGGGCAATGACACATCCAACAACGGGATAGTTCGTAAGTCAGGAAAAGGAGGAATTTCACGTTGGGGCAACAAGCTGCAGCCCATGTTATGGCGCAACGCCCAGTGGATGGCTTCACGGCTACCCACCTCAATGAGGGAGGCCAGTTTCACATTGTGCTGCTGCAAACTGTCCAATACGATATGGCGCGTCATCGACCCTTGTTCACGCACTAAGAAGTCATGCTTCACCAGATCGTTTAAGGACACTGACGTTTTTCTTGCTAAGGGATGGCGCGCGTGGCACACGAAGAAAAGTTGATCCTGCGCCAACACTTTGCAGCTCATGGCATCGTCTTGTATGAGTAAAGAAGACGTACCTATTTCCAGTTCGTAGTTGCGTACCGCATTCAGTATGTCTACAGAGTTTTTTTGCAGATAACAAACTTCTACCGCTGGATAACACGCTTGAAAAGCATGCACCTTTTCCATGATGTAGTACGGGCCTGTCGCCCCTACCCGTAAGCATCCACCCTGCATTTTTTTATAGTCGCGCAGCATAAACTCCACTTGCGTGGCTTGCTGCTGCAGTAAGAGCAAATGCGGCAATATTTGCTGCCCTTCCTTACTGATAACCAGCCCTTTACCTTGCCTATAAAACAGCTCAATACCGTAGCGTTGTTCTATCTGCCGTATATAGTTAGTGATGGTGGGCTGGCTAAGCGCTAGCCGTTGAGCAGCATACGTAATGCTGCCATGCTGGGCGACCAGCAAAAAAGCTTGGAATGGCAGGGAAATCATCGTTGGCACTACAAAACAGGAACACAAGGCTCAGCGCAGCGCACGCCACTCCGATGCCGTTACTGCATCATAAAAGGCCAACATGACAGAATTTAGATGATGAATAGTAAACGCTATGCTCTACGCTTTGATAGCGCTCTACTATCTAAAGTATGCGGTATAAATGGCGGCCCCAACAGGATACACACACCATTTAAAAACAATACCTACACGCCATATAATGAATAGATACCTACAATGATACCTACAAAATTAAGGAGGCAAAGAACCACTCCTTTCAGCTCTCAACCCATCATAAGAAGCCTCACAAGTTAATCCAGCGACTCTCGCTGCATCCCCATATGCTGCCAGCTCTCCAGCAACTTCGCCAATCCTGCCGAGCATGTGGGCGAGCATATCGAGAGAGGCTCCGGCTGACGGGCCTCCTTCGGCAAGGGAGGGATACTGGCGCTTTGCATCGGCAACCACTGCAACAAGTCTCGTTTTAAGTTTCTAGCAACATAAAAAATCTGGTGTGGCTGCTCATAGCCATTAGGCGTTTTTACAAAATACGCTCCATCGTTTTCTTTCATGAGCTTGGATAAGTGCTCCTCAGCCTCCACCCACCGGACAAACGTTTTACAGATGACCGTTAGCAACATTGCATCAGTCCGATGAATCAACCCACACTCATGCAGGGATTGCGTAACGTGATCCCATAGTTTTTTTTCCTTTGCAGAAAGTCGCGCTACTGTAGATGGGATCTCCGATGCTACGTTTTGAATAGACGCAACTTGCCCAGTTGCCTGATCCTTTAAACCAGGAACAACTTGAAGATGCTTACTCATATAAAAAAGGGAGGGCCTTTTGACCCCCCCTATCTAAAAAAACTGTCTCGTATAAAAGAACACTAGGCGTCTGGTGTCCGGCATAAGCCCTGTAGAGATTTACCCTCCCCCCGCCTAACGCCCTGATCTAGCCTCTTGAGCCTCTTTTTGTGTTTTCTTTTTGTGGCATTCACTGTTAATAGCCCGCAAATTCTGCGGTGAATCGTCCAAACGACCACGCTTATCTCGTTTATTACTAATGTGATCCACTTCATTTGCAGGTAAAGGCACTAATCTTTGCCCGCAATCCTCACACTGACACAACCAGCCATCACGATTTAATACGAACAATCTAACTCTGCGCCACGGCCTACCACCTCGCCCTTTACCTGTTCTCTCTGATTGCCACGTCACCACCTTGTCCTGATGCTTGGCGCAATACCCATTGCCGCCATACACAAGAGCAGAGCAGCCTGTGCTACGACAAGGCTTAGGAGCTGCTGTTGCCATACCTTTACACCCATAAAAAAAGCCCCGATAAAATCAGGGCTTACCTATCCAATACAACGAACTACTCAACAGTAAACATTAAAGGGGTTAGCTTCGCTGTAAACACTAAAGGGGGTAGCTTCGCTGTAGACGTATCAAAGAAAAATGCTTTTCTAAACGGCTTATCTTTTGCCCCAGTCCATAAATTCGATGCTTCCTCAATCGCCTCTGATGTTTCAATTAAATCCGGCTGGATAGTGCGCATCATAGCTATGGTCAAACACATCATGTCCTCAAGCGCCTGCTGATTCCTATCTGCACTTACAGCCTCTATCGACTCTACCTGATCACCATCTCGCCTGACCACAACGTCAATAGAGGTTTTATTCTTAATCGTAAAGAACCACCCTCTATCACCTATAGGCTGATCAACCTCAAACCTCAAGCCACTACACTGCGGAACTTCATTTAAATGCGCTCTCAGGCTTTCGCCCAATCCATCGACCTTTAACAACATCGCAGATGCTACAGCTGGTGTCATTCCTCCAACAAGCGCGACTGCCGCTAGAAACTTTAACTTTGACATATCCACTCCATTGAAAAATGCAGTATATGCCAGCAACCACAAACATCACTAATGAGCCCAGCACATCGGGGGAGCACACCGAGTAGGAGGAAGCGGGAACAAAGGAACAAAAAAGCCCAGTGCGCAATGCGACTGGGCTCATTGGTAATGTCTGTAGACACTAAAACCGCGACAGGTTAGCACATATTAGCCTATCCGGTATAAGTAACGAAATTGTTTTTATTGTGGTGCAGGTCTTTGATTCTAAAAAAGAAAATCCGTCCAACCGTCTAACCTCTATTTATGGTTAGACGTATAGGTTAGACGTGTATAAGTTATTGATTTTATTACTTCTGTCTAACCGTCTAACCTTAATCATTAAAATTAAACAAAATAGTTAATAGAGATAAAACGCTACGTCTACGCGCACGTATGCGCACGCGCCTGCGGGCGCGCACATGAGACAGGTTAGGAGGTTAGACAAGTATATGTTTCATAAGGGATTTACCCGTCTAACCTGTCGCGTCCAACCTAACGTATAGGTTAGACGGCGGCCGCAGCAAGAGCCCACTACTGCCCTTTTCGGGTTACGTGCAGCACTAGCCACACTTCCCCATCGCTGGAACAGAAGCGGATCAATCACAACCGAACCGATATGTTTATCAAAAACAGCCACTAAGGCTCTCCATTAACACTTAGACCCCGCAATAGATGGCGGCCCCAACAGGAATCGAACCTGTAATCTTCCCTTCGTACCACTACAGTTTTCACTGCCCTGCATTGCGCAGGTTTGTAGTCTGGACTCTATCTTAGCCATAGCAAAAATGCCGTAGGCTGCGCCTGTCGAGTCTCTACACGTTCCTCTTTAGAGGCTTCGCTCGGTATTGCCGCGTTTACACAGGGGGTTCACCGAATTTAAGCGCATTCACTGCAAGACTTTCGCCTATGCGTGCCCAATTTTGTTTAGGAGGGGAAAGTTATATCCATTTAACTATGGAGCCACAGCCCAAAATTATAAAGACAATAGGCTGGTACGGGCAAATGAAAATAGCGTAATCTAACAGATTGCGCGACCAGCCTAGACTTTCCACCATGTTCGATACTTTTCTACTGATACTGCCTGACTTCCTATTGATCGCACTTGGCGCCCTATTGCGGCACCGTCTAGGCTTTCAAGGTGAGTTTTTCAGTTACGCTGAAAAGCTGGTGTACTACGTGCTGTTCCCCGCGCTGCTGTTCTACTCTATTAGTCAGACCTCACTGCAAGGCGACGAAACCCTCTTACTGCTAGCCGCCGTACTGTGCTTAACCGCTGTAGGTGCTGGAGCCGCGTGGTTAGCTAAACCCATTTTGAAATGCGATGGCTTACAACATGCCTCGCTACAACAGTGCGCCTTTCGCTTTAATACCTATTTGGCCTTGTCCTTAGCCTCTGCTTTGGCTGGCCCCAACGGTGTAGCGATTATGGCCGTGTTTGTAGGTTTGTCTGTACCTATAGTGAATGTCTTGGCCGTGCATGCACTGGCCCGCAATAGTAATCGCAACCCGTACAAAGAAATTCTGGCTAACCCACTCATTATTGCGACCGTCTTAGGCTTGGCCTTTAGCTTGCTGGATATTTCCATGCCCAAACCCATTAACACCGCGTTAAGCCGTTTAGGAGCATGCGCATTGGCCATTGGTTTGCTGTGTGTGGGGGCGACGATTTCCATTAAGGCACTGCACGGTGCCCAACGTTTGGTGGGTTGGATTATTGCTGTCAAACTGCTGATTGTGCCCATTTCTGCGGTATTCATTAGCAAGTTGCTGGCGCTATCCCCACTAGAAACACAAATGCTGATTCTTTTTGCAGCCTTGCCTACGGCCTCATCAGCTCACGTTCTAGCCGCTCGCATGGGCGGTAAAGGCGACTTGGTTGCCACCACCATGTCGTTAGGCACACTGTTGGCGGCACTGACACTTCCTCTTTGGATTCAATTTTCTTTATCATGATGGTTGCTACCACACAGATTCATCATCACATGGAATCTGCTACACCGTGACGCTGGCAACGACTGTTTCCACCTTTGACACTGATGCGCCAGTCGTCACTCACAGTCAAAAGCTGTTTTTATAGCAATCATCATGTGGCTTTTTAAAAGCACTCTTCTGCTTACTTAACTGTTTACGATTCCCATGCGTTTCCTCAATCTATTTTCAGAGTTCATTGGCAAAACCTTTGCCATCTGGACCTTATTATTTGCCTTGTTGGGGTTCTTCTCCCCCCAACTATTCGTCCCGTTGAAAGACTTAATCGTCTATTTTCTAGGGATCATCATGTTCGGCATGGGCCTGACACTGACGGTAAAAGACTTTTCGGAGGTAGTAAAAAAACCTCTGCAAGTTCTGCTAGGTGTATGCGCTCAATTTATTATCATGCCGCTGCTGGCTCTGGCACTGGTTAAGCTGTTTAATATTGACCCGCTGTTAGCGCTGGGTGTGGTACTGGTAGGCTCTTGCCCTGGCGGTACCTCTAGCAACGTGATCACCTACCTGTCTCGTGGTGATGTGGCATTGAGCGTAACCATTACCAGCATTACGACATTGCTGGCCCCGTTCATGACACCACTATTGCTGAAACTGTTGGCCGCTGAAAGCATTGACGTATCTTTCTACGCCATGATGATGTCCATCATTAACTTTGTGATTGTGCCTATTGCTCTGGGGTTAGTGGTGCGTTTGCTGTTAGGGGCTCGCGTCTCTGCTATCACACCTGTTTTGCCTATAGTATCGGTAGCTGGCATTGTGATGATCGTGGCAATCGTTGTGGCCCTGAACAACGCTCGTTTGCAAGAAACTGGCCTGCTAATCATCGGTATTGTCATTTTGCATAACACCTTTGGCTATCTCTTTGGATACATCGTTGCGCGCATCATGGGGCTGGGCTTAGCACAGCGTAAAGCTATCGCTATTGAAGTTGGTATGCAAAATAGTGGCTTAGGCGCCGCCTTGGCAAGCAAACACTTTGATCCTATTGTGGCCGTTCCTAGCGCGTTGTTCAGCGTTTGGCACAACATAAGTGGTGCGATTCTGGCTAACTTCTTCGCGAAAATGTCGGATAAAAAATAGATCACATCACGCTACTGTGCTCTATACATAGCTAGTCCTGAACACAGCGCAGACCAGTACGAGTAATCTCATGGCAACCTCATTGTCATTAGGTACACTCTTGGCTGCGCTACCATTGCCTTTCTGGACCCTGTTTTCTCTTTCTTTATTGTCATGACTACACACTCTGCCCCTTTGCTTAGTCTTAGCCTCTATGCTGCTGACGAATCCGTCACCCAGCAAGTGGCCGAATGGCTGTCGCCGTTGGTGTGCTCCGCTAACGATAATGGTGGCCACATACACCTTATTGGTGACTTAGGCGCAGGAAAAACCAGTTTCACGCGTGCATTTTTGCGACATGAAGGTGTAACTGGACGTATCAAAAGCCCAAGTTATGGTCTAGTAGAAAGCTATAATCTTTCTAGCTTAAAGGCGTATCATCTTGATTTTTATCGTTTTAGCGATAGCCGAGAATGGTTAGATGCGGGTTTTCGTGATATGCTTGAAGAAAATGCTGTTGTGCTCATTGAATGGCCTGATCAAGCAGGTGCGTTGTTACCCACTCCCGACCTAACGATCACGTTTGACTATTGCGAACCGGGCAGGCAGATCAATCTCTCGGCCTACAGCAAGAAGGGGCAATCATGGCTAGAACTGATCAAAACAAAAATTCAGAATTTACCACCCAGAGCATAAACCGCCGACGCTTGCTGGCGTCCGCGTCCTCATTAATTCTCTTACCCATCATTCCACGCGTAGCCCACGCCAGTGCCATTGTTGCGGTGCGTACTTGGCCTGCTGACGACTACACACGCGTCACGCTGGAAATGGATACCGAATTAAAGGCTGAACACTTCACACTAGAAAACCCGCATCGTATGGTGATAGACATTGAAGGTCTCACCATGAATAGCACGCTGCAAGAACTGGTGTCCAAAGTTCGCCCTAACGACCCCTACATCTCCACCATTCGTATCGCCCAAAACCGCGATAACGTGGTGCGTCTGGTAATGGATCTTAAACAACCCATTGCCCCACAGCTGTTTACACTTAAACCGGTAGGTGAGTACAAATACCGCTTAGTGGTAGACCTGTACCCACGTGTAGCGGCCGATCCTCTGTTGGCATTGCAACAGTTTGACGATAACGACCCATTGGCCGGTGTACTAGAAAGCTTGGCACAAAACCAACCAGTGGTTCCGCCACCGTCCGTGCAAGGCCAAGAAGTACCTCGTATTGCTCAACCCACAACGCCACCGCCCACTACAACGGTACCTCGCGTCAATCAGGCACCTGGCCGCAACCGCCCTGTACTGATTGCTCTAGATCCTGGTCATGGTGGCGAAGATCCGGGTGCGATTGGGCCAGGTGGCACACGCGAAAAAGACGTAGTGCTGCAAATTGCCCAGCGCTTGAAGCGTTTGATTGATGCGCAGCCCAATATGCGTGCCTACCTCACTCGCGACAGAGACTTTTTCGTACCGCTAGGTGTACGGGTACAAAAAGCTCGTCGTGTGAAGGCCGACCTCTTTATCTCTATTCACGCTGATGCGTGGATCAAGCCCTCTGCTCGGGGTTCGTCCATCTATGCATTGTCCCAAAACGGGGCAACCAGTACTGCTGCCCGTTGGCTGGCCGATAAAGAAAACCAAGCCGACTTAGTGGGCGGGGTCAATATCGGTGGCCAAAGCCGTCAGGTGGCTGAGGTGCTGCTAGATTTGTCCACCTCTGCACAGATTAACGACTCTGTACGTGTGGGTTCTGGCATTCTCTCCGAGATTGGTAAAATCAACCAACTGCACAAACGTCAGGTAGAGCGCGCTGGTTTCGCTGTGCTGAAAGCACCGGATATTCCATCTATCCTCATTGAAACCGCCTTCATTAGTAACCCTAACGAAGAGCGTTTGCTGCGCAGTGCTGGTCACCAAGACAAATTAGCTCAAGCGATGCTGTCTGGCATCAACGACTATTTTTCATCTGGCGTCGCCTTGGCAAACCACGGCTAACCTTTTTGCATACCATCGGAGATTTATATGAGCACTGAACCTGTTCAGCCGCAGCACACACCTCCTAACCCTAATGACCTGATCAAGGCATGGAAGTCACAATTGCGCCCAGGTTGGTTGATGGGTTTGGGTGCCGCATTTGTGGTGTTGGGTCTAATTGCGTTTATCTACGTGGTAGGTGCTACCTTGGCTAGCGTGCTGTTTATTGGCGTGCTTATGGCCATTGGTGGTTCATTGCAAATCGTGCATGCATGGAGCTGCAAAAACTGGCGCTCTTTCTTGTTCTGGTCATTAAGTGGCTTGCTGTATTTGGTAGCCGGTGTGATTGCTATCCTAAATCCATTAGTAGGTGCAGAAGTTCTGACCCTAGTTTTTGGTGCTTCGCTAATCGCTTCTGGTTTCTTCCGCCTGTGGGTATGGCTACAAAACCGCACACAAGCAGGCGGTGGCTGGATTGCATGGTCAGGTTTGCTAACCCTGGTTGTAGGCCTGATTATTGCTGCTGGTTGGCCTACCAACAGCTTATGGGTACTAGGTTTAATTCTATCCGTAGACTTACTGTTCCAAGGCTGGAGCATGCTGCTGTTGGGTATGGCTCTGAAACGCCAATAAGCACGTAGTCTCATACAACTTGCCCCCATTTCTGTACCGCAACGCGGCAAGAAATGGGGGCAAAGTCTTTTTAACTCTAGCTATGCCTTAGGCCAATAGCCTGTTTTATTTCTGCTGTTTCTCTGTGCCACGTCGCACAAGCTTCCAAACCAAACCGCCTGCTACGGGTACTGCTGCCGCACTAATACCAATCAGCACAATGGTATTTAAATGATCTTTAATGAACGGAACGTTACCGAAGAAGTAACCTGCCGCGATCAAGCCCACAATCCACAAGAAGGCGCCCAAACTGTTATACAACTGGAATAGTGCTTGGTTCATGCTACCCACACCAGCCACAAACGGAGCAAAGGTACGGAACACGGGCAAGAATCTAGACAACACCAAGGTTTTGCCACCGTGCTTGGCATAGAAGGCTTGTGTTTTTACCAAGGCTTTACGGTCTAAGAAACGGGACTCCGTCGTGAATACTTTAGGCCCTATGTAGCGTCCTATGTAAAAGTTCACCGTATTACCCAACCACGCAGCCACTACTAGCAAGCCACCCAGCATGACCGGATCCAACATGCCTGAAGCGCCAAACGCACCCGCAATAAACAGCAGCGAATCCCCAGGAAGGAAAGGGAAAACCACCAAACCAGTTTCAGCAAATATAATAAGGAACAGGATTAGATAAATCCACGCACCATATTGCTCTACCCAGAGCCCTAGCGTTTGATCTATCTGCAAAATCATCGTCAGTATTTCAGGCATCGTTATCCAACGTCGTACTATATTTTGGGAACACCAGACTATACAACACGTTAACGCCAAAATACGTACCCTCTCACTACAAATTACAGAATATGCAAGTTCGTCACTCTATCGCCGCCCTGCCTGATCTGTTGGTAAGCCAGATTGCCGCAGGTGAAGTTATTGAGCGCCCTGCATCCGTACTCAAAGAGTTGCTGGAAAATGCCCTAGACGCAGGCTCCAGCAACATCGAAGTACGTTTAGAAGGAGGCGGTATACGCCGCATAGCAGTTACCGACGATGGGCATGGTATTCCCCCCGAAGAATTAGCCTTGGCATTCACACGCCATGCCACCAGCAAAATCCGTAGCCTGTCCGAACTAGAGGCTGTAGCCTCTATGGGGTTCAGGGGGGAGGCACTGGCCTCTATCGCCTCAGTTGCGCGCACGGCACTGCGCTCACGTACGGCAGATGCTGCTCATGCATGGGAACTAGAGGGTCAAAACCAGCAGCATCCCGAAGCCGCCAGCGGTAATTTGGGTACCACGGTAGATGTACGCCAATTGTTTGACCACATCCCAGCCCGCCGCAAATTCTTACGTACTGAAAACACCGAATACGGCCACTGCGTCACAGCCTTAGAGCGTATTGCTCTGGCACGACCTGACATTAGCTTTAGACTGTTTCATAACGACAAAGCCACGCGTCACTGGCGCAGCGGCTCTATCGAACAACGCATTCTGGATGTATTAGGCGAAGAATTCGTCAGCCAAAGCATTAACATTGGCCAAACCCAAGGTTTGATCTCGCTGCACGGCCTAATCATTCGCCCTGCACATGCACGCAGCCGTACAGATCAGCAGTTTCTATACGTGAATGGTCGCTTTATACGCGACAGATTAGTCAGCAGCGCAATACGACAAGCCTATTCCGACGTATTACATGGCGATAGACAGCCCTCGTATGCGTTGTATTTGAACGTAGACCCCAATACTGTGGATGTGAACGTACACCCCGCAAAACATGAAGTACGTTTCCGCGAATCAGGGGCTGTGTATAAGTTTATTGTGCAAACATTGGGGGCCGCTCTGGCACAAAGCCAAGCGGAACATCAAACACATTCTATGGATGAGGCCGCTCCGTCGGTCATGTCATTCCCTGCCGCCACGTCACCTACGTACGTAGCCGGTGGCGCATCTGCAAGCTCTACACCTACCGCACCCTTGCAGCCTAGCTATAGACATCAAGGCCGCTTTGATCTGCAACAGAGCACCCAACAAGGCGAACAGTGGCAAAAGCTTTATGCTCCGTTACCTGAGCACACGCCCCCACCCGCGTTGTCTGAGCCAGTATCTACCGTTGGCGCAACCTTACCAGCCTCTGAACCAGGCTCTGCTGCAGAGGAACTACCCCTGGGTATAGCAATCGCCCAGTTGCACGGCATTTATATTTTGTCGCAGACTCAGCACGGCATGATTCTGGTGGATATGCACGCCGCTCATGAGCGCGTGGTGTACGAGCAGCTTAAACAAGCGATGGATGCGCGCGATCTGCCCTGCCAAGAATTACTGGTACCCATCGTATTCCAAGCCTCTGAAACTGATATGGCTTTGGTGGAAAATCATCAAGAAGCCTTGCAAGAACTAGGACTAAAAATCAGCCCTGCTGGCCCTACTGCCTTAGCCGTGCGCGCAGTACCTGCCTTACTAGCACGAGGTGATATTGAAGCCCTAGCCCGCCACGTTTTGCAAGACCTGAACAATATAGGCAGTTCAGCACAGTTGACTCAACAACGTAACGAACTGCTCGCGACGATGGCCTGCCACGGTGCTATACGCGCAAACCGCCGCCTAACACTGGACGAAATGAACGCTTTACTACGCCGCATGGAACACACCGACAGAGCTGATCTGTGTAACCACGGCCGCCCAACTTGGTTTTACTGGTCCATCGCTGATTTGGACAAACTTTTCCTGCGTGGACAATAAAACATGAGTACAGACACCTCACGCCTGCCAGTCATTTGCCTGACCGGCCCTACCGCTGCGGGCAAAAGTGCCTCTACCTTGGCTTTGGCCAAACGATGGCCCATAGAAATCATCGTGATGGATTCGGCCACTATTTACCAAGGTATGGATATAGGCACGGCCAAACCTAACGCCGAAGAACAAGCGTTAGTTCCTCATCACTTACTGGATATTCGTGATCCAGCACAAAGTTACTCCGCCGCTGACTTTGCAACGGACGCGACACAGCTCATACATGAAATTTGGCAACGTGGTCATTATCCGCTGCTCTGTGGTGGCACTATGCTGTATTACAAGGCGCTGCGCGAAGGACTGAACAATCTGCCATCCTCCAACCCTGAGGTGCGCGCACGCTTAGACGAACAAGCGGCACAATTAGGTTGGCCTGCTATGCAACAATTGCTGGCAGAATACGACCCCATCACCGCTGCACGCTTGGCCCCTAACGATAGCCAACGCATACAGCGTGCTATGGAAATCTACGAGATCAGCGGTAAACCCATGAGTGCATGGTTGCAGGAACAAGAGCGGCAAAAACCCAGCATCCCCTTTCACACGCTAAGCCTAGAGCCTTCTGATCGTGCATGGCTGCATGCGCAGATTGCCTTACGCTACCGACACATGATTGATGCGGGACTACTTGCAGAAGTACAAGCCCTGTACGCTCGACCAGACCTAAACCCTACGCTACCGTCTATTCGTTGCGTGGGTTACAGACAACTGTGGTCACATTTGGATGGCGAGTGCTCACAAGAGGACGCCATTGAAAAAGCCATTGCTGCCACCAGACAGCTAGCCAAACGTCAATTGACTTGGCTACGTAGTGACCCGCAGCGGCTTATGATGGACTGCTTAAATCCGCACAAAGCGGAATTGGTGGTGGACGCTGCCGCTAAGGTCTGGCCCACCGCCTAAGGTTTACACCATCAGCACTTGTGGCTGATCTGCAACCCTTTCTACGATCTCGCCCAGACGGTAAACCGTTTCGCCTTGCTCGCTTAGGTGTGCCGCAACCGCGTCAGCTTGAGCTGCAGGCACAACAACCACCATGCCGATACCGCAGTTGAAAACGCGCCACATTTCTTCGTCGGCTACGCCGCCGTTTTCTTGCAGCCATTTGAACAATGCTGGCATTTCCCATGCATCGCGCTGAATACGTGCTGCGGTGTTTTTAGGCAGAACGCGAGGAATGTTTTCCAACAAACCACCACCAGTGATGTGTGCCATACCTTTGATGGCTTCACGGTGAGCAGCCAACGCGGACAGCATGGACTTCACGTACAAGCGTGTTGGCTCCATTACGACGTCAGACAATGGGCGGCCATCTAACAGGTCTGTAGGCTTCGCATTAGCGTGGCTGATGATCTTACGGATCAACGAGAAACCGTTGGAGTGTGCACCACTAGATGCCAAACCCAACACCACATCACCAGCTTCAATGTTTTGGCCAGAAATGATGTGTGACTTTTCTACAGCACCTACTGCAAAACCAGCCAAGTCGTACTCGCCTTCTGGGTACATACCAGGCATTTCTGCTGTTTCACCACCAATCAACGCACAACCGGACAGCTCACAGCCTTTGGCAATACCTGCGACAACTTGTGCAGCGGTATCCACTGACAAAGTTCCACACGCAAAGTAATCCAGAAAGTACAATGGCTCAGCACCCTGAACCAGAATATCATTAACACTCATGGCAACCAGGTCAATACCAACGGTATCGTGGCGTTGCCAGTCAAAAGCCAAGCGTAGTTTGGTACCGACACCGTCAGTGCCAGAGACCAATACGGGCTCTTTGAGATGTTTAGGTACCTCGAACAGGGCACCAAAGCCGCCAATACCTGCCATGACGCCAGGGCGCATGGTTCTAGCGGCTAAAGGTTTGATGCGATCAACAAGGGCATCCCCTGCGTCAATGTCTACCCCAGCATCGCGGTAGGTTAATGATACGGATTGATTGTTTGTCATGAGAAAAGCCGTGGGATATGTAAGAATTACAGGTTGGATGAGATTGTACGACACATGAACCAACAACTGATTCTGGATATTTCTCCAACCCCTACACCAACACTGGATAACTTTGTTATCGGTTCCAATCAGGAAGTGTTAAACGCCCTGATGCAGTGTCAGTCTGGTCGCGCCATTTATCTATATGGCGCGCCTGGGGTTGGTCGTACGCATTTGCTGCAAGCCATGGCTGCGCGTCATCACGGAGTCTATTTTAGTGCTTCTGACTCTATTGCGCAGCTAAAGAAGCTAATCTCGGCTGAATCCTTCACCCAACCACTTGTCGCTATTGACAACATCGAACAATTCAGCGCGGCAGGACAAGCTGCAATATTTGCTCTGTACAATCGCTGGCGCGAGTGCGCAGCATCCAGCCAAGCCTTTATTATCCTAGTTTCTGGTGAGTTTGCACCATTGGCCACCAAGGTACGTGAAGACTTACGCACACGGTTAGGCTGGGATTTGGTATTCCGATTACAACACTTATCGGATGCGGAACGCGAAGAAGCGCTGCGCACCCGTGCATTAGAAAAAAGTTTGCACCTGACCCCAGAGGTCATGCACTGGGTTTTAACCCGCTATGAACGCGACATGGGCCAGCTCATCAACCTGATTGATGCACTGGACCGTTATTCCCTAACGCGCAAACGGCACATTACGTTGCCGTTGCTCCGAGATTTACTGGCCGAAGGCCTTCTTTCTGTTGAGTAGCTATGAATACCCCAACCAATCTGGCACTTTTTGATCTGGACCACACCCTGCTCCCTTTGGACAGTGACTATCAATGGGCCGAGTTTCTGGCTCGCACAGGTCGTGCCGGTGATCCAGAAGAAGCTAGACGTAAAAACGAAGATCTGATGGATCGCTACAACCAAGGCAACCTGACGGCAGAAGAGTCCGCCGAATTCATGCTGGGGCTGTTAAGCAACACACCACGTCAAGAACTGCTGACATGGCAAGCTGAGTTTATGGAAGAAGTGATTTTGCCTTCCATTACACCAGCCGCTTTGGATTTGGTGCGTTACCACCAACAGCAAGGCCACTTGTGCGCCATCGTTACTGCCACCAACGAATTCGTTACCACCCCCATCGCTAAAGCCTTGGGTATTGAGCACCTGATTGCCACCTTAGCCGAAGAACGTGATGGTATTTACACTGGTAAACTAACCGGCGTGCCTAGCTTTAGAGAAGGCAAAATTACTCGTGTAGACCAGTGGCTGCACGAACTAGGCCTACAACGCAACAACTTCGACCGCATTTGGTTCTACAGCGACTCCAGCAATGACCTGCCTTTAATGGAACTGGTCTCTGATCCTGTGGCCACCAACCCTGGCGAAAGTCTGCGTCGCACAGCCCAAGATCGCAATTGGGCCGTGCTAGACCTGTTCGTACAGTTAATGGATGAAAAATCCTAATCAACTCACATGCTGAAACGAACAATAAAAACTTTCGTCGCGCGACTTTTCGCCGCACCAGCTAAAGGCCCCAAACGATTGGGTCAATCCCAGCACGGGATTGATCCTGACCTCGTGTCTCGCCACGCTTTTAAAGTGTGCGAAGTGCTGCAACAACATGGCTACGAAGCCTATGTAGTAGGCGGCGCTGTGCGCGACCTGATCGCCGGCTTGGAGCCCAAAGACTTTGACGTGGCCACCAATGCCACGCCAGAGCAAATACGCCCGCTATTTAGACGCGCTCGTATCATTGGCAAACGCTTTAAGCTGGTGCACGTAGTCTTTGGTAGAGAAATAATCGAGACCTCTACCTTCAGGGCTGGAGACACCCAAAAGCAACAAACTGACGCTCATGGCCGCATTCTGCGTGATAACGAGTACGGCGAACTGCTGGATGATGTAAACCGCCGTGACTTCACCTTAAATGCGCTGTACTACGACCCCATCACGGAAGAAGTGATTGACTACCACAACGGTGTAGAAGATCTGAAAAACCGTGTGGTGCGTATGATTGGCGACCCCGAAACGCGGTACCGTGAAGACCCTGTACGTATGCTGCGTGCATTGCGCTTTGCTGCCAAGTTAAACGCCAGCATCGAGCCACAAACGCATCAACCCATTCAAAAACTGGCCTCGCTTATTACTAATGTTCCAGAGTCCAGACTCTTTGATGAGCTGTTAAAGCTACTAGAATGCGGTCATGCGTTGCGATGCTTAGAACAACTGCAGCAAGAGGCATTAGTGCCATACCTGTTGCCGTTTTTGGAGCACAGCCTAGCAGACCCTGAACAACGTTTGTTCTTGGAAATTGCACTAGCGCGTACCGATAGCCGTGTACGTAGTGGTCGCAACACCAGCCCTAGCTTTGTGTTTGCTGCCCTGTTGTGGAAAACCGTGCAAGAGCAATGGGAAAAGCGCATCAAAGCGGGTTCGCCACCAGCGCAAGCACTGTCTGAAGCCAGCGACATCGTGATCGAAGAACAAAGTCACGTACTGCCTATTCAGCGTCGTTATCAAGGCGATATTCGTGAAATCTGGTTTATGCAGCCTCGTTTTGAACGGGTCAATAACCGTGCTATCTGGCGCATGATAGAACTCCCTCGTTTCCGTGCTGCGGTTGACTTCTTACAGTTACGTGCCGAAGCCAAAGAGGTAGATAGCATCATGGCTCAATGGTGGATGGATTTGGCCGATAGCCAAAATACAGAAACACGCGCCGCCATGATAGAGGCCCGCCCTACTGCACCACGCAGCACCAGCACTAGTACCCGTCGTCGTCGCGCACCGCGTAGACGTCCAAAAAGCACCGCCACGCAGGACACCACTTCAAATGAGTAAAACACTTGCCTACATTGCCTTGGGCGCTAACTTGGGCGACCCCATTGGTATGCTGCTGGATGTGATTGATGAACTGCGTGAACTGCCAGGCTGCTCCAACTTGGAAAGCTCTGGTTTTTATAGCACTAAGCCCTTTGAAGCATCAGGCCCTGACTTCATTAATGCAGTAGTCAGCCTACACACTACGCTTAATCCACTAGAGCTGTTGCATGCATTGCAAGCCTTGGAAAACAAACATGGCCGTGTACGCACTGAGCACAATGGCCCGCGCACACTAGATTTAGACTTGTTGGTGTTTGGTGATACCCAGATGGATACACCTGAACTCACCCTGCCGCACCCTAGAATGCACCAACGTGCGTTTGTGCTGTACCCCTTGGCTGATTTGGCTCCTACGCTGAAGTTGGCTCAAGGTTCAGTGCAGGACTTACTGCCTAGCGTGGCGGATCAAGGTATTGAGGCTTTAGATATGGGGTTTGATGACGAAGACGACGATTGATTCATACGTCTACGCTGTTCCCATTTGCTAGTCTTAGACTGCTAATGAAGCCCTAGTGTGTTGCTGGGGCTTTGTTGTTTGAGGATGAGTACGGTGATTATCCAAATTGGGAGACGGCATCCATCGCACGCGCTGTGGGAACTGCAGGCAGCCGCCACTAAGAGGCTTCCCCCCACCTTTACACACGAACGGCACATAAAAAAACACCCCAGCATTACGCATAGGGTGTTCTCATAAGGACGATGTGTTTCCACATTCGTCCTTAATAGCAACCGTACGTACTTACACAGGAACCACAGGGATCTCTGCAATACGTTTGCGCCATACCGCTGGGCCTGTTTTGTGTACCGATGTACCTTCGGAATCCACGGCCACAGTCACCGGCATGTCTTTGACTTCAAACTCGTAAATGGCTTCCATGCCTAAGTCTTCAAAGCCTACTACGCGTGCTTCACGAATGGCTTTGGACACCAAGTAAGCCGCGCCACCCACAGCCATCAAGTAAGCCGAGCCGTGTTTGCGAATCGCTTCAATCGCCACTGGGCCACGCTCTGCTTTACCAATCATGGACAACAAGCCTGTTTTTTCCAACATCATGTCGGTAAAGCTATCCATACGAGTAGCTGTAGTTGGGCCTGCTGGGCCAACAGCTTCGTCACGTACTGGGTCCACAGGACCAACGTAGTAAATCACGCGGTTCGTGAAGTCCACTGGCAATTTCTCGCCTTTGGCCAACATGTCTTGAATGCGTTTATGAGCCGCATCACGGCCCGTCAACATTTTGCCAGATAGCAGCAACGTTTCACCGGGTTTCCAACTGGCAACTTCTTCTTTAGTCAGCGTATCCAGATTCACTTGCTTGGACTTGTTGTAGTCAGGTGCCCAATGCACATCAGGCCACAAGTCTAACGAAGGAGCTTGCAAGTGTGCTGGGCCAGAACCATCCAGCACAAAGTGTGCGTGACGTGTAGCTGCACAGTTAGGAATCATGGCCACAGGTTTAGAAGCAGCATGCGTTGGGTAGGTGTTGATCTTCACGTCCAACACGGTAGTCAAGCCACCCAGACCTTGCGCACCAATACCCAAGGCGTTCACTTTTTCGTACAGCTCAATACGCAGCTCTTCCAACTTGTTCTGCGGACCGCGCTGCAGCAGCTCATACATATCAATGTCTTCCATCAGGGACTGCTTGGCCATCAGCATGGCTTTTTCAGCCGTACCACCAACCCCAATCCCCAACATACCAGGAGGACACCAGCCTGCGCCCATTTCTGGCACCATGCGCAACACCCAATCCACCAAGGATTCGCTAGGGTTCAACATGGCAAATTTAGTTTTATTCTCGGAACCACCGCCTTTGGCTGCCACTTGTACATCCACTGTAGAGCCAGGCACCAGCTCTACAGAGACAATACAGGGCGTATTGTCGCGGGTGTTTTTACGGGCAAACAACGGATCGGACAGTACCGATGCACGCAGACGATTATCCGGATTCAAGTAACCTTGGCGCACACCTTCATCACAGGCTTCTTGCAAGCTACCTTTGATGTCAAAACGCACATCCATACCGACTTTCAGGAACACGTTCACAATGCCGGTGTCCTGACAAATAGGGCGATGACCTTCTGCACACATGCGTGAGTTGGTCAGAATCTGAGCGATGGCATCTTTGGCGGCAGGGCTTTCTTCACGTTCATATGCGCGAGCCAAGTGCTGAATGTAATCGGCGGGGTGGTAGTAGCTGATGAACTGTACGGCATCAGCAATGGACTGGATTAAGTCCTGTTCTTTGATAATCGTGGTCATATGCTTGTCTTCTGTTCAAATAAAAGCCAAAACGTCTTATCCGGTTATTGTACTTGTCCTGCCTCATCTCGCGTAGAACAAACACAGTCTCTGCCCCGTCAGCGCTCAAAACCAGCTAAAATGGAAGAATTTTGGCAGTACATCGAACCATAGTCTCTATACCCTATGCTTACTTTCCAGCAACTGATCCTTACGCTTCAACAGTATTGGGATAAACAAGGCTGCGCTTTGCTACAACCCATTGACCTTGAGGTCGGCGCCGGCACTTCCCATACAGCAACCTTCTTACGTGCTATTGGCCCAGAGCCATGGAGCGCTGCATACGTGCAGCCCTCACGCCGCCCCGGCGATGGACGTTACGGCGAGAACCCCAATAGGCTGCAACACTACTACCAATATCAGGTAGTGCTAAAACCTGCGCCAGAAAATATTGTGGATCTGTACATAGGTTCGTTGAAAGCCTTAGGCATCGATCCTAAACAGCACGATATACGCTTTGTGGAAGACGACTGGGAAAACCCAACGTTAGGCGCATGGGGCTTGGGCTGGGAAGTATGGCTAAACGGTATGGAAGTCACCCAATTCACCTATTTCCAACAAGTAGGCGGTTTGGACTGCGTGCCCGCTACCGGCGAGATTACCTATGGTCTAGAACGTCTGGCGATGTATATCCAAGGTGTGGAAAGTGTGTACGACTTGGTGTGGACACGTGATGCGCATGGCCGCACGGTGTACTACCGCGACATCTACCATCAAAACGAGGTAGAGCAGTCTACTTACAACTTCGAGCACTCTAACGCGGCGATTTTGTTCCAGCACTTCCAAGATTACGAAAGTGAAGCCAAACGCCTGATCGAAATTGATCTAGCCTTGCCTGCTTACGAACAAACGCTTAAAGCTGCACACACCTTTAACTTGCTGGATGCCCGTGGCGCCATCAGTGTGACCGAGCGCGCTGCTTACATTGGCCGTATCCGCAACCTGTCTCGCGGTGTGGCACAAGCCTACTATGATTCACGTGAACGCCTTGGTTTCCCTATGCTGCCAAGCAGCGCTGCGGAGGCCAAATAAATGACCATGACGCCAAACGAATCCCGCTCATTGCTGGTTGAACTGCAAACAGAAGAACTGCCACCAAAAGCACTGAACAACATGGGCCAGGCCTTTGCTGAAGGTCTGCTCAAAACACTGCGCGAACAGCATTTGGTAGATGCTGATGCAACAGCGACTGCCTACGCCACACCGCGCCGTCTGGCCGCTGTAATCAGCAGCGTCAAAGGCCAAGCCGATGACCAGCCGTTTTCCGAAAAACTGATGCCAGTTAAAATCGGTCTGGATGCCGATGGCAACCTGACACCTGCACTGAGCAAACGTCTGGAAAGCAAAGGTTTGGGCCACCTAACTGCGCAAGATCTGCACGTAGAGTCCGATGGCAAACAAGATTGCTTGTTCGCTAAAGGCATGGCCAAAGGCGCTGCATTGGCAGAAGGCCTGCAAGCCGCGTTGGACTACAGCATTACGCACCTGCCTATCCCTAAAGTCATGCGCTACCAATTGTCGGATGGCCAGACTAGCGTGCGCTTTGTGCGTCCAGCACACAGCTTGATCGCACTGTGGGGCGATGATGTCGTTGCTGTTAACACGTTGGGTCTGCAAGCTGGCCGCACCACTAAAGGCCACCGCTTCATGTGCGAAAGCCTGATTACAATCCAAAGCCCAGAAAGCTACGTAGGCCAATTGGAAACCGAAGGTAAAGTGATTGCGTCTTACGCTGATCGCCGTGCTCGCATTGAAGCACTACTGCAAGAGGCTTGCACACGTCTAGATGCTAGCCTAGGCACCGATCCTGAAGTGGTAGAGCTGCTAGATGAAGTAACTGCACTGGTTGAGCACCCTAGCGTCTACGTAGGCCAATTCGACCCTATTTTCTTGGAAGTACCACCTGAGTGCTTGATTCTGACCATGCGTCTGAACCAGCGCTACTTCCCTCTGTTTGACCCTAAACAAGGTACGCTGACCAACCAATTCCTGATTGTCAGCAACATGCAGTTGGATGATCCTTCCAACATCATTCAAGGTAACGAAAAAGTGATTCTGCCACGCTTGGCAGATGCTAGATTCTTCTTTGAAACCGACCGTAAACAACCGTTGGAAGAGCGCGTTTCCAGCTTGGAAAACAGTGTTTACCACAACAAACTGGGTTCACAACGCAAACGTGTAGAACGTATGCGTACCATCATTCGTGCCTTGGCCGAACGCTTGGGTGCAAATGTGACCTTAGCTGATCGTGCTGCACTGCTGGCCAAAGCTGACTTGAACACCAACATGGTGGGCGAATTCCCTGAGCTACAAGGTGTGATGGGTGCCTACTACGCGGCCGCTGATGGCGAAGATGCTAGCGTCATTGATGCCCTGCGCAACCAATACCAGCACCGTCTAAACAACGCTGTCACTGATGCTAGCTTAGTGTCTGCACTATTGTTCTTGACCGAACGCGCCGAAACCTTGATGGGTATTTGGGGTATTGGCTTGGCTCCTACAGGCGAGCGTGACCCTTACGCGTTGCGTCGTGCTGCATTGGGCCTGATTAGTGCCTTTGAACAGCTAGAAGCCGGTGGTTACTTGGGTGATATCGCCCATAGCCGTTTGAACTTAAACGAGCTGCTGCAAATCGCTGCACAAAGCTTTGAAGAAGGCGAACTGGCTGCTAGCACGTTGGCTGAAGTACAAGACTTCATCTACGAACGTTATAGAAACCAGTTGGTTGCTAACGGCCACGATCGTAACGTCGTTGAAGCCGTGTTGGCACAACAGCCACCACTGCAACAAGTGCAGGCCCGTATTCAAGCATGTTCTGAATTCGCTGCCCTGCCCGAGTCTCAAAGCTTAGCCAGTGCTAACAAGCGTATTGGCAACTTGCTGCGCAAAGCAGAGACCGAACTCAGTGCTGTACAAACATCGTTGCTGGCAGAACCTGCAGAACAAGCGCTGGCGGCGTGCATTGAGCAATTGGCTCCTGTGGCAGAAAGCCAATTCTTGGCCGGTGAGTTCAGCGCAAGCCTTGCTACGTTGGCACAAGCCAAAGAACCTGTGGACAACTTCTTTGCTGATGTCATGGTGATGGCTGAAGATCCTGCGGTACGTAACAACCGCTTGGCCCTGCTGCAAAAACTGCACCAGTTGATGAATCAGGTTGCTGACATTTCTAGGCTGGCTGCCTAATGCTCGCCATACTGGATCGCGATGGAGTCATTAACTATGACTCCAGCGCTTTTGTGAAAAGCCCTGACGAATGGCAAGCCCTGCCTGGTAGTCTGGAAGCCATAGGAAGGCTCTCTCAAGCGGGCTGGAAAGTCGTTGTTGCGACTAACCAGTCTGGCTTGGCACGAGGGCTGTTTTCCATGCAAACCCTAAATGCCATACACCTGAAGATGCGCCGCGAGCTGGCCAAATTCGGTGGTGTAATTGATGCCATTTTTGTGTGCCCTCATGGTCCAGATGATGGCTGTACCTGTAGGAAGCCATCCCCCGGTATGTTTCTGGATATCGCCAGACGCTACGAACACCCGTCGCTGCAAAATATCGTGACAGTGGGCGATTCGCTACGTGATCTGCAAGCGGCATCTGAAGCAGGCTGCAAAACGTGGCTGGTAGAAACCGGAAACGGACTAAAAACCCAAAAAAATGGCGGTTTACCAGAAAGCTGCATTGTGCGGCCCAATCTGGCCGCCGTGGTGGATGACTGGTTAGGAACGTCTACATGCTGATTTTACGCGCCGTACTTTATCAGCTCTTTTTGCTGATTACCGTAATCCCCTACTCCATTTTGTGTTTGTTGTGGTCGCCGCTGCCACTACGCTGGCGCTACAAGCTCACCGCTGGCTGGCCACATCTGGCCGTATGGGGAGCCAAATACATTCTAGGTATACGCTGGCAAGTCAAAGGCTGGGAAAATCTGCCGGATGGCCCTGCTGTATTGCTGTCTAAGCACCAATCAGCATGGGAAACCATGTTCTTTTGCGGCTACCTGCCTAAAGACGTTTGTTTCGTCTACAAACGTGAACTACACCGTGTTCCGTTTTTTGGCTGGGGCTTAGCACTGCTGCGTATGATCCCTATCAATCGCAGCAATGGCCGCGATGCCATGAAGCAAATCGTAAAAACAGGGCAAGAGCGCTTAAACGAAGGTCGTTGGCCGTTGCTGTTTCCAGAAGGTACACGCATCCCTCCAGGTGAAACGGGCCGCTACAAGCAAGGCGGTGCCATGCTGGCCTGCCGTACCAATAGCATGGTGATACCTATTGCTCACAATGCGGGTGAGTGCTGGCCTCGTAATGCGTTCATCAAAACACCCGGTTTAATCACTGTATCGTTTGGCCCAGCTATTAACCCTGAAGGCATGTCGCAAGCAGCCCTAAACCAAGCCGTAGAGGACTGGATTGAAGGCGAAATGCGTGTACTGAACCCTGAACGCTACTCGTAGCGCCATGGCCCAGTTACCCTTATTCAATGATGCGTCGACTACCCCTACTAAAGCGGTAGCGCCACGCACCACAGACACTACACCTACTCTTCCCATCCTTAGCAAGCCAGACCGGTTACCGGTGGGCACCAGTTGGCATCTGTATACAGTACAAGGGCAAGAGCTAGGGTATTTACTCAAGCGCTCTAAACGCCAATCCATAGGCTTACGCGTTAACGAGCAAGGGCTAGTCATCACTGCTCCCACTTGGGTTTCCTCCGCACAAGTACACGATGCGCTGGAACAAAAATTCCCATGGATTGTGCGCAAGCTCTTAGACTGGGAAGAACGCCTACAGCAATTGGCCTTAGGCCAAAGCCAATGGTGCCATAATGGCAACATTCCCTATTTGGGCGTGGCCATCGCTTTGCAGTTAAACCCCAGCGCCTTGAAAAGCACGTTTAGTGGGCAAGCTCATGCACCTTGCTCTGGCGATACACTCACCCTGCCTTTGAGCCAAGACGCACAACGCTCACGAGTACAAGATTTCGCCCAAATTTGGTTGCAAGAACAAGCTCGCCAGTACTTTATAGAAAGACTGGATTACTACACCAACAAATTGGGGATTTCCTATAGCGGTTTGCGCTTAGCCAGCCCAGCTAAACGCTGGGGCTCATGCAGCAGTGACGGTATGATTATGCTTAATTGGCGACTCATGCACTTTCCTATTGCTGCGGTAGACTATGTGATAGCCCATGAGGTCGCTCATCTTAAAGAGATGAATCACAGCCCCGCTTTTTGGCGGGTAGTAGAACAACTCATGCCAGATTATGTGGCGGCCAGGAACCTGCTCAAAAAGCACCATCCTGACACGCTTCCTTTACTTTAACTCTATGGAGTCATTCACTATGCGCTTGTTACATACCATGCTGCGTGTTGGCAATCTTGAAAAGTCCCTAGCCTTCTATACGGATGTGTTAGGCATGAAACTGCTGCGTCAAAAAGACTATCCAGATGGCAAGTTCACATTGGCTTTTGTAGGTTATCAAGATGAAAGCGAAGCAGCCGTACTGGAACTGACTCATAACTGGGACACAAACAGCTACGATTTGGGTAATGCCTATGGCCACATCGCCATTGAAGTAGAAGACGCTTACGCCACCTGTGCTGCCATCAAAGCCAAAGGCGGTAACGTAGTACGTGAAGCGGGTCCTATGAAACACGGCAATACCGTGATTGCCTTTGTGGAAGATCCTGACGGCTACAAAATTGAGCTGATTCAAAAATCGGGTCGTAACGACTAAGCTCCTACACAGGCCTTTATTGGCCTGTTTTTTCGTTTTCTTCTCGCACGCTATAGATGCTTAACATACTCTGGTTCAGTTTCTTTCTGATCGCTTCCATTGCCGCCCTGTTTCAATGGTTGTGGATGGGTGACGCCGATGTGTTCAACCGCATGGTGAGCAGCTTGTTCCAGATGGCCGAATTATCGGTCAGCATCATGCTGATATTGTTTGGCACACTGACCCTGTGGATGGGGTTTCTGAGTGTGGCTGAGCGCGCCGGCATCGTTGAGAAATTAGGCCAATGGTTGGCCCCTGTCTTTAAACGTCTCATGCCAGAAGTCCCCGCCGGGCACCCTGCTTTAGGGTTAATTACACTGAATTTTGCGGCGAATGGCTTAGGCTTAGACAACGCTGCTACGCCTATAGGCTTGCGGGCGATGCAGGCCTTACAAAGCCTTAACCCCACACCACAAACTGCCACCAATGCCCAGATACTCTTTCTGGTGCTCAATGCGTCATCGCTGACGTTGCTGCCGGTCACCATCTTCATGTACCGAGCACAGCAAGGTGCGCCGGACCCTACTCTGGTGTTTCTACCCATTCTGCTGGCCACATCAGTATCCTCCTTAGCTGGCCTGATTAGCGTTGCCATCATGCAGCGCTTACGCTTAACAGATCCTGTGGTGCTGTTAACGCTAGTTGGATTACTCGCCGGTATGTCTGTATTTATGGCTTTTTTGGCGACGCTCAGCACCGCAGCCATCAGTAGCTTGTCTTCACTACTCGGTAATCTCAGCCTCTTTGTGATTATCTTGCTATTCCTAGGCGTAGGTGCGTGGAAACGCATCCCTGTCTACGACAGCTTTATAGAAGGCGCTAAGGGCGGTTTTGCCGTAGCACGCGACTTGCTTCCTTACTTGGTAGCCATGCTGTGTGCCATAGGCGTATTACGCAGTTCTGGAGCCCTAGATATGCTCCTAGATGGCATACGCTGGGGTGTCACCAGCTTAGGCATGGATAGCCGCTTTGTAGAAGCCCTACCCACCGCTCTAGTTAAACCCTTCTCGGGCAGCGCGGCACGTGCCTTGATGTTGGAAACAATGAACCATCATGGCGTAGACAGCTTTGCTGCATTGCTCTCAGCCACCATTCAAGGCAGCACAGAAACCACCTTCTACGTGCTAGCGGTATATTTTGGTTCTGTAGGGGTAGTTCGCAGTCGCCACGCTGTTGGGTGCGCACTGTTTGCAGACGTGGCCGGCGTGATTGCGGCCATTAGTGTCTGCTATTGGTTTTTTGGCTAGGCTTTTTACAGCCTAGCCTGTACTAGATTAGCCGGTAATACCGCGCTCAGTCAGCGCATCAGCCACAGCAATAAATTGCTGCACGCTCACTTCGCCTGGGCGTGCGGTAGGAGCGATACCTACCTCTTCCCAAGGAATACTATCAGCCCATTTAGCCCAGCTACCGCGAAGCATTTTTCGACGCTGCGCAAAGCCTGCAGCCACCAATTGCTCGAACAACGACGTATCTTTGGCTTGAGGTCTATCTTCAGGCAAAGGTCGCATGCGCACAATGGATGACACCACTTTAGGCGCAGGATCAAATGCCTCTGGCGACACATCGAACAACTTAACCATGCGATAACGTGATTGCAGCATCACCGACAAGCGGCTGTAATCGCTGCTGCCAGGTTTCGCCACCATACGATCCACCACTTCACGCTGCAACATGAAATGTTGATCACGCACCAAGTGCGCAAACGACATCAGATGAAACAACAACGGGCTGGAAATGTTATAGGGCAAGTTACCCACAATGCGTATATCGTCGCCCCAGTCGGAAAAGTCCACCGTCAATACGTCGGCTTCTGTAATCGTCAGTTTCTTGGGGCTAAAGCTGTTGCGCAAGCGATGAGCCAGATCTCTATCCAGCTCAATCACGTTCAAATGGTCTAAGCGCTCCGATAATGGCCGCGTTAACGCAGCCAAACCGGGGCCAATCTCAATCACTTTATCGTCGTGACGCAAATCTATCGCCCGCACAATATCATCGATTACGGAAAGATCATGCAAAAAATTCTGTCCGAATCGCTTGCGGGCTTCATGTTTAGCCATGCTGTTTACTGCTCCGACGACAATGCTTTTTCTAGGCGATTATCTATATATACACTACCGCGCAACTGGCTCAGCCAGTCATCCAACGCAGGCTCTACGCGCTGCTCGAACAAGTGCTGACGCGCCTGCATGCGACGGTACTCATTTTCCATGTTTTTGGTGCGTCTATCGTCCACACGGATCAAGTGCCAACCAAACTGCGAACGTACAGGCTCACTCACCTGACCTGGTTGCAATGAATCCATGGCTTGCTCAAATGCCGGCACAGTTTCACCGGGCGTTAACCAACCCAAGTCACCACCTTGTGGTGCAGTGCTATCTTCAGAGTTACTGCGAGCCAGTACCTCAAAAGACTCACCCTGATTAATACGCTGTTTCAGTTGCTCAATACGCTCTTTAGCCTGCTCGTCATCACGTACCTGCGACAACTTGATTAGGATATGGCGTGCTTTAGTTTGCGTAACCATCATAGGTCCTTGCTCTGCAGGTGCTCCAGATGCTTGGCCATGCCCTAAGGAAGGATCTACGTTATTGTCCTGACCACCGTGGTGGGTAACTTTCAGAATATGGTAACCCTGACCACTGCGTACCAGACCGCTTACTTGGCCAGAAGACAGGTCTTTGATGTTCTCAATGAACAGATCAGGCCAACCCGTCAAAGGACGAATACCCAGCACACCACCAGTTAGCGCTTCAGGCCCCTCAGAGGCCGCCGCAGCCACACCCGCAAAATCCTCACCCGCTTTCACACGTGCCAGCAATGCCTCTGCCTTCAAACGCTGATTGCGTTCTGTGTTGCTGTCAGCACCTTCGGGGACTCGTACCAGAATCTGTGCCAACTCTATATATATAGGGCTCGCCGCAGCAGAGGGCTGACTCACACCAGCATTGCTACGTACTTGTACGCCTTGGCTTTTCAGGTAGGCATCCACCTCAGCATCACTGATGTAGATACGCTCATCCACCATACGTTGACGCAACTGATCTAACAGTAAGTCGTGGCGTAACGTTTTGAGGTACTCATCCCACGTCATACCTGTTTTAGTGATTTCTTGGCGCAGTTTCTCAGGGGTGATCTTATTGCGCTCAGCCACCATTTTCACGGCATTTTCCAAAAACTCAGGCGTAATCACGATGCCCAAACGCTTACCCTCTTGCTCTTGAATAGTCTGATCAATCAGTCTATTCAACACCTGCAAACGCAGCGTTTCTTGATCGGGCAAAGGAATATTCTGCGCCTGCAACTGCTTAGCAATTATGGCTGACTCGTTATCTACCTGGCGCAGTGTAATCACCTGAGAATCAACAATCGCGGCAATACCATCGACGAAGCGGGCAGAACGTTCTGCGGGTTGAGCGGTCTGCTGGGCTCCCGCTGTCACAGCGAACAGCGTAGACACCAGCGCCAGACTTCCTGACAACACAAATTTAGAACAGCGTAACCGCATCTTTATTCATACCTCTCGAAGGTGGTTGTTTCTGTGCTAGTTGGCGTAATGGGTTCATACCCAACAATACGCTCACGCAACATCTTCATCGGGTCAGGGCCTACAGCGCCTAGCCCAGACAGTTCTAACTGCAGGAATACTGCCGAATTACTTTTCTCAGCAGATACCGCATAACGTTGTACGACGACACGCGCCGCCCAGCAACATTCGCCTTTGTATTCCATACCAAAAATGGTTTGTGTACTGCGTTTTTCCTGTAAGGAATAATCCACACGTCCTAATGCAAACACTTTATTAGACAAAGGCCATTGCGTGGTTACTGACACACGCTCTCTACCATTATCTACCTGATTAGGATTTTCTCTGAAATAGTTAGGATTATCAAAGGCTCTAGGGTCACGCTCGTAACGATATGATGCAGACAAAGTCGCCAAGCGCTGTGGCTGCCATCTAAAACCTGCACTCAATCGGTTCGTACGTCTAGACTGTGGATTAAACTGCGCATCTGCACGTAAGCTCAACGTATCCGTCAATGCTGCACCGGCACCAAACAAGTAATCTGAACGACGTCGAGTTTCAGGATACTCATTGTTGGCAGTATTACGCAAAAACACTTTTTGATCTTCAAAATACAGGCGTTGCGCTACTTGCAGCATCATGCGCTCTTCACCTGTGTCAGCATCCAGCCAACGCGTAGTCAACCCCAGCGTTAACTGGTTTGCATTGGCAATGCGGTCCCAACCACCACTGTAGATGTTTTCACTGAAAGCCTGGGAAAAGTTAAAGGACGCCACACTGGTATCAAAGACCGGCAACATGCTCTGATCTCTGTAAGGTACATACAGGTAATACATGCGCGGTTCTAGAGTTTGTATTGCTGCATTACCAAATAAACTAGTGTCACGCTCAAAATACAAACCTGAATCAATCGAAAGTAGTGGCAGTGCTCGCCCTTTACTATGGGGGTTCTGGCGTCTTACACGATTATTATCTGTATCTGGTAGAGCGCTCCAGTCGGTATCATACTGACTTACATGCAAAGATGCTTTCGGCGTAATGTACCCATATGGACGTACCATAGGGTAGCTTACAGACGTCAAAGAAGACATTCGCGTACCGTTAGGCTCTCTTCTTAAGGTGCGAAACTTATTAAACTGCGACAACGTGCCCGAGTAATATGGCATTTCAAATCGCGTAACAGCATTTTCGCTCACTACATCAAAACCACCCCAGTTGTAACGAGCCCCCCGCACTTTCAAACTAGGCAATTGATTGTATTCAGGAGTTCTGTAACCAGCCGTCTCATCCTGCAGTGTCTGATACTGAGTCACCGACAGCGAGGCATTGAAATACTTGGCACCAGACCAGGTAAACGCCGCTGAACTCGCCAAGTTATTAATATTGGCATTACCCAAGTCAATAGACGTCAGATCGCGGAAATAGTTATCGTCCGATACGCGGTTATACCGTGCACTAAACCCAAAACCGTAGCCTAAACGCTGACGGTGCTGCGTAGATAACATCCAGCGCGCTTCACGGGTTTTATTGTCATGATTCAAATACGAACCATTGATTTGGCCTTCATAGCTACGGCCTAAATACCTGAACTCACCATCCAGCTGCAAACCACGCTTAGAGTAATTGCGCGGTGTCAGCGTAGCATCGTAGTTCGGGGCTAGATTGAAGTAATACGGTAAGGCCAATTCCAAGCCGCTGTTACTGGTGTAGCCATATATAGGAGTCAAGAAACCTGATTTTCGCTCTTCGCGCAGTGGGAATGAGAAATATGGCGAGTAGAAAATAGGCACATCTTTGAAATACAGCACGCTGTTACGCGCTACACCTCGGTTTTCGTCTATGTACAAATCGACGGTAGGGGCTTTGATGTACCAGGCGGGCTCAGGACACGGGCAACCGCTATACAGCACATCGTCCAACTTCATGTGGTCGCTGTTGTAAATCGTACCGGCTTCCGCTGTACCCGAAGAACCACCAGCCAACCAGAAGTGCATGGCATCTAATTCGCCCTCTTCTGATTTCATGTTGTAGTCGATGCTGGGGCTGCGCACAATGCTGCCTCCGCGCATCAGTACGCCATTACCGCGCACTTTTACATCACCGGTATTCCGGTCGTAACGGATCTGATCGCCCTTACTAACGGAATCTATACGACGCACTTGCGCATCGCCCGTTAACACCACTTCGCCGTTTTCTTGGTTTTCTAGCTTGTCACCAACCAAGAAGGAGGTCATGTCATCATCGGCGACATGGCGAACCTGCAACGCAGGGGAGGCTTGCAAGGAGGGCTGTTTCGCCCCCACTTTGACAGGCATTACGGCGCACGTCAGAGAGCCTAACAACAATAAATGAAAACGTCTGACCGCTCGCACCGGATCCGTATCCCCAGGAAAATAGAATTACACTAAAGTAATGGCCGGCCACACTTTTGCTGGCCGTGACCCGTTATTATAGATAAGCTCGCCCGATACGGCAGCGCAATTCGCCTTTTTTCTTGCAAATCTTTGTTCTTAGCCCATGGATGCCACTTCAAACCTCACCAATGACACCCGTTATCAGCTCTTGTTAAGCTGGCTGCAATCATTGGACTGCGTTAACGACCTGCGCCTTGATACGCTGCGCCCTGCCTCTGGCGATGCAAGTTTCAGACGTTATTTCCGTCTGGACAGCCAACATGGCACCCTAATTGTGATGGACGCGCCTCCGGCTAAAGAAGATACCGCCGCTTTTGTGGATATTACCCACAGACTCGCCGCTCATGACCTAAATGTGCCGCGCATCTTAGCCAGCGACGTCGCACAAGGCTTTTTACTGCTGAGCGATCTGGGCCAAGACAACTTTTGGCATGCTCTGCAAAAAGGTTTAGACAATCAAACCATCCAAACCTTGTACCGCGGAGCAATCCAAAGCTTGGTACAGCTACAACAAGCTGACAGCACAGGCTTGCCGCACTATAACGAAGCTCGCATGCTGGAAGAGTTACAAGTGTTTGAAGAATGGTTCATTAATCAACATTGTGACACCACCTTGACCGAACAAGAAAGCAAAGCGCTACAAACCTGCTTTGCCGCGCTCGTGGAAGATAACGTCAGTGTGGCGCAAGTGTTTGTACACCGTGACTACCACACCCCCAACCTGATGATGCCCACAGACGATACGATGCGTCCTGGCATTATTGACTACCAAGATGCTGTACTTGGCCCTATCACCTACGACTTAGCGTCGTTAGTCATGGATGCCAGACACACGTGGGATGAAGAGCAGCAATTGGATTGGGCTATTCGTTACTGGCAAGCAGCTATACACGCCAACCTTCCTGTAAGTCGTGATTTCGCTGAGTTTCATCAAGCCTACGAGTGGATGAGCGTGCAGCGTAACCTGCGTATTCTGGGGGTATTTTGCCGCTTGTCTATTCGCGACGGCAAAGATTGGTATTTGGCCCATCTACCTAGACTACAAGCGTACATACGCCAAGTGTGCAGCCGCTACGAAGAGCTATTCCCTATACGCAAAGTACTGGACCGCATTGAGGGCCGTCAAACCGTACTGGGAGTCACCCTTTAATGAAAGCCATGATTTTGGCGGCCGGCCGCGGCGAACGCATGCGGCCTCTGACCGACCATTGCCCTAAACCACTATTACGCGCCGGCGATCATGCGCTAATTGAATGGCATATTTTGCGCCTGCAACGCGCTGGTATTACTGACATAGTGATTAATCACGCATGGTTAGGCGACAAAATCGAGGCTCAATTAAAAGATGGCAGCCAATTCGGCGTGCATATTCAATACAGCCCAGAAAACCCTGCCCTGGAAACCGCTGGCGGCATCCGGCAGGCCTTGGCATTACTGGGCGATGCCCCTTTTCTGATTATTAACGGTGATGTATTCACCGACTGGGATGCCCAACAAGCTTTTGCCGCTGCAAACCACTTGCAGCATAGTGAGCTATTGGGCCATCTATGGATGGTAGAAAACCCTGAGCACCACACCAAGGGCGATTTTTACCTGCAAAGCCCAAGTAAATTGCTCTCGGAACATCCCCTTACAATTTCGGATAAAACGCTTACCTACAGCGGTATAGCGTGTTATAAGCCTGCCTTATTTTCCTCGCTACCTGCAGGCCAGCCCGCCCCACTAGGGCCTTTGCTACGACAAGCCATGTCTACACAACAACTGAGTGGTGAGTTACTAGCAGGCTCATGGACCGATGTAGGTACCCCTGAGCGTCTAGAAAAAATATCCCATCAGCTTGGCTCACTGGAATAGGCACGTTATTATCAGTATTCAGATCAAAGCCTGACTTGTCAGGTGCCCACTCACCCGCAGATACTTCTCAGTCCATGCTCGGTTCCAAACGCCCCGTATTCAGACCTACCGCCTACGATTACTCCCGCAGAAAACGCCGCATTCCTCGTTGGTTGGTACTTATGCTAACCGGCGTGATTATCGGTGCTGGTGGACTATTATTCATTCAAACCAGCTATGGCCCTACTCGCCTGACAGTAGAGCAATCCGAACAGCTGCACTTTGACTTAAATAGTGCCAATGCTGAAAATCAGCGTTTGCAATCGCAACTGGGACAAACCACTCGCGAACTGGAAGAAATCCAAACGCGTCTCAAATCCCAGCAAGGCTCTCTGGATAACCATGACCAGATCGTAGATGCGCTGAAGAAAGACATTGATCTGTTTGCCGATGCCATGCCTGCCGACCCACGTGGTACATCCCCAGGTATACGCTCCGCATCGTTCAGCACCAGCGATGGCAAGCTGAACTACAACATTTTGCTGATGCAAGATAAAGATCAAGCCGACCAAACCTTTACGGGTGAAATGCATTTCAACATCCAAGGTCGCTACCCGAACGGTCGCACTGGCTACATTGATTTGGAACCCATCGAAGTTTCTGTAGGCCGTTACGCTCACCTTATTGGTGACGTTACCCTGCCTGATGGTGTAAGCCCACGCCAAATCACTATTCAAATTTTTGAGCCTGGCAACAAACGCGCCAAGGCTATGCGCATCATCAATATCCGCTGATAGCACACTCTCATGCATAATAAAAAAGGGCCTTTTACAGGCCCTTTTTTGTTGAGATCCTACCCCACATCGCGTTGTGACAACAAAGATGACACAACGCGATGTTTCTCCTTACGCCACGTGCTGCAAGAAGTCTTGCAAGCGTTTGCTAGGCGGGTTACTTAATAGCTCCTCAGGGTTTCCATCATGAGCGATTTTCCCCTGATCAATAAATATTAAACGGCTACCCACTTTACGAGCAAACTCCATTTCGTGTGTCACCACGATCATGGTCATGCCCTCTTCGGCCAAATCCTGCATCACTTTCAGCACCTCAAAACGCAACTCAGGATCCAACGCCGAAGTAGGCTCATCAAACAACATCAGCTTGGGACGTATAGCCAAGGCCCTAGCAATGGCCACACGCTGCTGCTGCCCACCCGATAACTCACTAGGGTAATGATTCATACGCTCAGCCAGCCCCACCTTAGCCAAAAGCTCCTCTGCTTGTTTCTTGGCCTCTGCTTTAGCCGCACCACGCGTGTGTACAGGACCAAACATCACGTTCTCTAACGCTGTTAATTGTGGGAATAGGTTGAACTGCTGAAACACCATACCAGCTTCTCGGCGCAGTGCTCGCACTTGCGCTGGACGGTCTAGAACACTTAACCCATCTACAACGATGTCGCCCTCATCAATACCCTCCAAGGCATTAATGCAGCGTAGCAGTGTAGATTTACCCGAGCCAGATGGCCCCACAATCACCACCACTTCGCCAGGCACTATTTCGAGATCCACACCGTTTAATACTGTGTTATCACCAAAGCGTTTGATGACCTGCTTGAACTCTACGATTTTCATCTTTTGCTCTCCTGCTCCATCACACCACACGCAAGCGACGTTCAACCGTACGCAAGATCAACGCAATAATCCCTGTCAAAATCAGGTAGATAATAGCCACCGCCCCCCAAATCTCTACAGATCTGAAGTTTCCTGCGATGATTTCCTGCCCTTGACGAGTAAGCTCTGCCACACCAATCACAATAAACAGTGATGAGTCTTTAAGGCTGATGATGCACTGGTTGCCCATAGCAGGAATCATGCGACGCCATGCTACTGGCGCAATAATGTAAATCAGGATTTTATGGAAAGGCAGACCCATTGCTTCACCCGCCTCTTGTAATCCTTTAGGCACAGACTGCAAGGCACCACGCACAATTTCAGCAATATAAGCACCAGAATTTACCATCAAGGTGAAAATCGCCGCTGACTCGCCATCAATGCGCATACCTGCTAATAATGGCAAGGCGAAATAAATAAACATCACTTGCACTACGATGGGAGTGCCACGAATGAGTAGTACATACGCCTTAGCGATCATCGCCAGTATTTGTATAGGTAACGTGGACAGCTTTATAGGCCCTTTTACATAGGTAGTAATCACCCCTGTCAAAAAACCCAGCACTGAGCCTCCTACCAGCCCCAGCACCGTAATATAAAGTGTCATCTTGGTGCCTTCCCATAAGCTGGGCAAAGCATTCCAAATTACAGACCATTCAAATGTCACCGTTACACCTACTTAGTGTGTCGTTACCGTCAGTACAAACCGTAACGTGATAAACAAAGAGCGGCCCTGATCTAGCTGGCCGCTCTGGAGTTGCAATGCTGTCACCTAAGATTTACTCAGGCTGTTTGCCAAACCATTTTTCGTAAATGACATCGTAGGTGCCATTAGCTTTGATAGCAGCCAAAGCCTCATTCACGACCGGTACCAGCTCGCTACCTTTAGGGAAAGCAATACCGTAAAAGTCACCACTTTTCACCGCACCAGTTACTTTGACATGGCCTTTGCCGCCTGTTTGTGCGTAGTACTGGACGTTAGGCGTATCGTGCACCACAGCATCTACACGACCAGTAGCCAGTTCCAAGAAGGCATTATCAATATTTGGGAACAGCTTCAGTTTGGCGCCTGGTACTTCACGGTTCAGATAGTCCACCGTCGCTGTACCAATTTTCACGGCCACTTGCTTGCCATCTAAGTCTGCTGCACTTTGAATGCCATCGGTATCTTCACGTACCAAGATAGCTAAACCGCTTTCATAGTAAGGGTCTGAGAAATCAATTACCTGCTTGCGATCATCTCTAATGGTGATACCAGCGAGCGCCACGTCTACGTTACGTGTTTGCAGGCCTGGAATAATGCCGTTGAAATCCATAGGCTGCAGCTTGTATTCCAAACCAGCTTGTTTAGCTACGGCATCCCATAGATCAATATCGAACCCCGTATATTTGCCATCTTGCTTGAACTCAAATGGTACAAACGCTGTGTCTGTCGCCATGATCAACTCTTTGCCTTGTGCTTGCGCACCCAATGGCAATGCCATCAGTGCTGCAGCAGCCAGCCATGCTTTGATAGTGTGCTTCATGATTGCTTGACTCCTACTAGGGGGATATAAGTATCTGGCATGCATAACGCCAAACTTCACTACACCGTAGCGCAATTGGATAAATCGCTGCTACAAAGAGTATAACTATAGTAATAAAAGCCCCCTCTTTTGTATGGAGAATAACCCGCATCTTTGATGGGCATCACACTACTTAGCTTTTGGGCATAAAAAAAGCGGTGCATCGCTGCACCGCTTTCTTACAAAATTGTTTCTACATATTAAAATGCAGGAACAATGGCACCTTTATATTGCTCTTGAATAAAGGCACGAGTTTCTTCGCTATTCAATGCTTGAATCAGCTTTTTTACAGCCTCTTTTTCTTCATTGCCAGCCTTCACAGCAACCAAGTTTGCGTAAGGCGATTCGGCACCCTCAATAAACAATGCATCTTCCAATGGATTCAAATCTGCTTCCAATGCATAGTTAGTATTAATTAGAGCCATATCCACATCAGGCAATATGCGTGGTAATGTGGCGGCTTCAATTTCTTTGAATTTTAATTTCTTAGGGTTTTCCTCAATATCTCTGGAAGTAGCCAAAATATTGCTAGGATCTTTTAATGTAATCAGCCCTTGCTGCTGCAATAACAGTAAAGCACGAGCACCATTAGACGGGTCATTAGGCAATGCAATCAATGCACCTTCCTTTAACTCATCCAATGTTTTGATTTTTTTGGAATACGCACCAAACGGCTCTACGTGTACCAAACCTACAGAAACCAGGTTGATATTGTGTTCACTGTTAAAGGTATCCAAATAAGGCTTGTGCTGGAAGAAATTGGCATCAATAGCACCATCCCACACCTGTTGGTTAGGCTGTACATAGTCTGTGAATACTTTGATATCCAATTCCACACCCTCTTTTGCTAATTGCGGAGCCACAAACTCCAACAATTCAGCATGAGGAACTGGCGTAGCGGCTACGCTCAGTTTTTCAGCATTTGCCAACGATGCACCCAGCCCCAACGCTGTTACCAATGCACTTGCCACCAATTTTTTCAGCAACATAAAAGCTCCTTGAAAGAAATTCAATAGGGTTAAGCGATGCGCTTATTCATACGCGCTACCAACTTATCTCCCCACACCTGCATTAACTGCACCAACACCACCAAGATAATGACCGTCACCGCCATCACATCCGTTTGATAACGTTGATAACCAAAACGTAGCGCCAAGTCACCTAGGCCACCACCACCAATCACCCCTGACATAGCGGAGTAACCCACCAACATAATGGCGGTCACTACTATAGCCGCTACCACGCCGGTTTTTGCCTCTGGAAGCAATGCCATCACCACAGTCTCACGTGAGTTTGCCCCCATAGCACGACTCGCTTCCAACACACCAGGGTCTAGCTCTTTCAACACGTTTTCTACCAGTCGTGCGAAAAACGGTGCTGCACTAGCAACCAGCGGAGGAATAGAGCCCGCTACCCCTAATGATGTACCTGCCAACACCCGCGTGAGCGGAATCATCACAATCAGCAGAATCAAAAATGGCACTGAGCGCAGAATATTCACCACCAACGACAAGCCCTGATACACCCCATTGTTTTGCATCATTTGCTTAGGACTGGTTAGAAACAGCAGCACCCCCAGCGGCAAACCAATAATAACGGTGAACACCAACGATGCCCCTGTCATTAACAGCGTATCCAGCGTTGCCTCTGCCAGCAACGGCCAATCTAAATTAGACCAGTTCATGCTCGCAGCTCCTCGTATTGCACACCCAAACTATCCAACATGCTTCCTAATTGCTGTTGCTGTGCGGCCTGCCCTTCTACCGCCACCACCAACTGCCCGTACGGCACGCCTTTAATACGGCTCACTGCCCCCTGCAAAATACTGATATCCAAACTCAGGTCGCGGCTAACTCTACTAATAAGAGGCTGCACGGTAGCATCGCCTTTAAAGCTCAAACGCATAACTCTACCGCTTACACCTTGGCCCATAGAGCGCCAGCCATCCGTATCATTACCGCTTTCCGCCAAGAGACTTTGGGTAGCGGCATGTTGTGGGTGCAAGAATACATCCAGCACATCACCGCTTTCTACCACCTCTCCAGCTTCAATAACCGCCACCCTATCGCACACCTGCCGTATCACATCCATGCTGTGCGTAATCAATACAATAGTTAAACCCAAAGACTGATTAATTTCTAATAACAAACGCAAAATAGATTGCGTCGTTTCTGGGTCCAATGCCGATGTCGCCTCATCACACAACAACAGTTCAGGTTGATTAGCTAACGCTCGTGCAATCCCTACTCGCTGTTGCTGGCCACCTGACAACTGTCTAGGATATTTATGAGCATGCTGCTCCAACCCAACCAGCTGCAACACTTCCTTTGCTCTGGCATGCTGTTGCGCTTTATTTAATCCCGCCAATTTCAATGGGAAGCACACATTCTCTAAGATAGAACGTGATTGCAACAAGTTGAAATGCTGAAACACCATGCCTATTTTTTGGCGAATGGGTCGCAGTTGTTGCTCAGTTAATGAAGAAATACATTGCCCTTGAAAGCTCACTGAGCCATTTGTAGGGCGCTCTAACATATTCAATAGACGAATTAGGGTGCTTTTGCCTGCACCACTACGTCCGATAATACCAAACACCTCGCCGCGTCGAATATGCAGATTAATGTCATGCAATGCGATCACTTCTTTATTGGCGCTGGTATAGCGTTTCTCTATTTTCTCTAACCTAATCACAACGTGCTAGCCACCAAATAAAAACACATTGAATGCAGATAGCCTTTTGGCAATTCCATTCAGTGTGTTGTATTAATCTACCATAGTGTTTGTATTCAAAATCATTTTACTTATAACTAAAAAAACTAGTAAATAAGCACCAAAATGACGTAAATAAACAGTTAAATTACTTAAACTGAAATTATTGACACTAGTTTCAAAATACAAACAAATCTCAACTTAGTATGCAAATCATTTCAATTTTGCATAATTAGGTTAAGATAGCTTAGCGTTTTGCTTGTAATACCGCCCATTAACCCGTTATGTGAGATTAATATGCAAGCTATAGTTACACGCGCACTTTGCGACCATTGTCTAGATTTGCCGGTAGCTGTTCCTGGCACTCATCCCCATGCCTTCATGAAAAACGGAGAAAGCTATGTGGAACGACACAATGCAAAGTGGGAGGGCCCTTTCCATTGTTCTGTATGTCAAACCATCTGGCTTCACCGTAAGAATCAGTGGGGGGGCTGCGAAGGATTCAGACTAAACCCCTAAAGCACATATAACTATAAAGATTCATCTATTTGTTTGTTACAAGCCAAACTTAGAGGTTTTTCTCAAAACTCAAAAAACAGGCAAAAAAAAAGCCCCTTTTCAGGGGCTTATTTTCAGCTACTTTCGTAGCGAAGTAAATCAAATTTGGTTTACTTCATGAATTCGACTGGTGGGTCGTGCGCGACTCGAACGCGCGACCAACGGATTAAAAGTCCGCTGCTCTACCAACTGAGCTAACGACCCGCCGAAGAATTAAATTATGCCCCAGCTGTACTAGTGCGTCAAGCACTTTCTACGAATATTTCTTAAAAATATGCTTTTTTTTACGAAACACTGAAAAAAGTCCATTTTTACTGTTTGCATATACAGCAAAATATAATAATCACGTTATCGCGAAAAAAAACAGTCGTCACTCACAAGCATGCTAAATCTAGAAATCGAACCTCACGTGAACACTATCTGACACCATATTCCGACTGTAACCACAATGTAAGCTGTCACCTAACTTACGTTTAGCTTCTAAATGTTTAGGATGTTGCACATGCGACGGAGCATTTGCAGCTCTTTTGTCGTCACCTAGGCAAGCCTTATGCATGCAAATATCCATAGTGGGCGCTCAGGCCGAAACAACAACCGATGAATAACTAGGTAACCTGTCCCCCGCCCTATCTCATCACACACCATAAAAAATGCCCCACTGATTGGATAACCAACCAGTGGGGCATTTTTTCTATAGTGCTATAGAGATCTATTGTAGGTAGTTATCGTGCACGCGAAATACGTACTTCTGCACCACGACGTTTCACCTCTAGACCTTCTGCCGGCAGAATCTTCAAACCTTCCAGCCCTTTGATATAGCTAGAACCCTGCATCTGCATGACACGAATCTTGTTACGCATCACTTCAGGGCTGTGTTCAGGCATACCAAACATCCATACCTCTTCCAGCAATCTAGCCGAGTTGAACTCACTGGTGTTTTTTACCTCAGGCCCTAAGCACAGCATATGACCTTCACGACCAAACACCGGCAATCTATCTAAGCCCGCAGTGACCGTCCAGGTGGTACCACCTTCGTAACGCCAACCAGTACTCAAATCCCACCATGCGCTGCCAGCAGGCAAATACACTTCGAGTTCTTCGCCAGGTTGCAAGAATGGGGCCACCAGCAAAGCAGAGCCCAACATATATTGCGTGTCCCATTGCTGCGCAATAGGATCGTCAGGAAACTCCAATGCCATAGAGCGCTGTACAGGCAAACCACACCGTACAGATTCTTCGATAATACCTAATACATAAGGCACTAAGCGATAGCGCCAGCGCAGCCAGTGCTGAACCAACTCTTGGGTTTTCTCATCGAATGCTGAAGGCAGTAATGCAGGAATTGCTTGGAAACAGAAGTTGGCAGAAAACACGCCCATCGCCAACCAGCGCACATACAGTTCTGCGCTCATGGAGTCGGTAGGCTGCTCTGCATTACCCAACTTATGCAATTGAGCGGTCACACCACTGTTACCCAATGCCAATGCGGAACGCAAAGAGCGCTCCATACCTTCCCAATCATTACTCACATCTGGGCCCAACTGCATGCTGTAACGCTGCACACCGGGGAACAGATTAGTGCTCCAAATCACACCTTCTTGTGGTGTTTTATGGCCAGCAAAAGCCTCAAACAATGCCTGACGTACCAGAATCGGATATACCGTACGCAGCAAAGCACCTGACTCACCACCACGTGCAGTAATGCTATCGGGAATGTTGTAGCTCACTGTGCATACCGGCGCCCCCAATCCTTCATCGTAGTTTTGACGCTGGCGCTCCACCCACATTTTGAATACATCTTTATGGGTCAGGTCCAGTAAACCAAAGGGTTTGCCTGCACTGTTTTCATCACCTTCAAACTGGTACGCCGCACCTGTATCGTCATCAATCAACAACCAGCCGCGATCTTCCCACTCTTCAAACAACGGTGTATCGGCAATCACACCTGGGAAAGTATGCGCTGCCAATTGCACGCCAGATTTTTCTATCTTCGCGCTTAAATCACGACCATCTTGTACGCGTGTTTCATCCCATACAAACAGGGGACGGTCAGGCATAAAACCATATAGCGCAGGCGCAGCAGCCATCACACCATCTAGGCCCACACCGGTGTCGCCCAGCGTAGTCGCTAAGTTCAGAGTGTCTTCAATGGACTGTCCTGCCGCTTGCTGCAACCACACGCCCATAGGCCATACACCGGGCTGACCAGCACGTCCGGTTAGCGCAGTATATTGGTTCAAAATTTCTGTAGGAACACCGGCAAACAAGAAGATATCTAACACGGGAGCCGATGCACGCACGTTATAGCGACCATCTTGCTCTACAGCCACGTCATGCTCGACGCGCTCTAATGTGTTCACATAGACGCCCCAGCCTTTGGTGCTCCACAGCAATGGCAATACACGATGCTCTGGCAAATCGGACAACAGTTGCTGGCCGTCACGGCTCAAGCTTTCTTGGCTATCGCCCAAACCATACAACACATCATCAGCCTGCAATGCAAATGCGGCATTCCAGCCTTGCTGCTCGTCTTTTTCGTCTTGCCACACACCCGATGCAGCCAGTTGCAGCAACAGCTCGTCGCCCTTGTAGAGCGCAAAAGAAAATGGATTAGGCTTCAGCACCAGCGCGTACTCGCCCTGCTCTAAACGCCAGCCACCTTCTTGCGCTACAGTTTCTTGGGAAAATTCACCTACGGCATCTTCCCGCACTAATAGCATTTCGGCCTGCTGCTGCGCACGCAGGCTGACCTTTTCTGGCTGTATATGTTTGAGGCCACCAAAACGCAGCCTAAATACGCCGGGGGAATGCGCTTCCACACGCAGGATTTGATCTGTCTGTTCAGCCTGAAAATCCGCTACAGACGGTTTATTGGCAAGGTTACTTTGAAGATTAAACAATTGCGTCACGTCAGCAAGGTGAGTGTTGGACGACACAGCACGATCCTCGGGCACTGCCCAACAAGGGAATAAAGTGTCTATTTTGACGTATTTTTGCTACAAAACCAAATCTAAAAGCAAAAACACCTAAATTTCGTTCATAAAGTTTCTATTATCGCAGACCCAGCGCTCGGGATAAATCCCTCTCTAGCAATCGCGGCTCATTATTCCACGCTGCGGCCAAATCTTCCGCCAAAATAGCGCTCCATGCAAAGCCGTTTGAGCCCAAACCAGAAATAATCGCGAGATTCTGATCGCTGCCCGCATATAAAGGCAAATGATCTTTGAGCGCCGCCCTATAACCAGCCCAGCCACCCTGTATAGAAGCGGATGCCAACCACGATTCCCAGCGCTGCAAGGTTTCTCGTATTTCTTGATGACCTTGTTCCGTTACCTGTGCTGGCTCGCCATTTGCGCCATAGGTACTACCTGCCGTGCACACACCCTCTACCTCAGGTAATAAATAGCCTTCCCCTGCCACTATATATGTAGGCGTCTTAGCCATTTCTGAGGCCACAAAGTAACTGACCTGCCCCGGCAACTGCTCCATCTCTTCTATATAAGGATAGGCTTTATTGGCTCGCACACTTTCTGGCAATAACGCAGATACAGCGCCCGCCACACACAACACAATAGCATCTGCATGAAGAGTTTCTGTCTCGGCATGCTCTGTGTCTAATATGGCACGCCAAGCAGTCTCTAATGCCTCTATTCTCAGGACTTTGGTAGGTAGCAAACTAATGTTGGTGTGTGTAAACAGTCGCTCAATCAACTTATCAGGCTGCACTCGCATCGCTCTAGGGAAGTACAGCCCTCCATGCGCGACGTCGCCCCCTAAGCGTTGAGACATAGCCGCCACACCTAAATACTGCACCCAAGTATCTGGAAAGCCCAACGCCTCTACCGCTTTGCAGCCTGCCTTATCTTCCTCAGCATCCACTGCTACTCGCACTGTTCCTAAGGGCAAACAATCTGTTGCCTCAGCACGTTGCCACTGTCGCTCAGCCACCAACATACCGGCACGGCTTAATCGCATACGCGGCGCATCATCCACACTAAGCAATGGCGTCATAGCGATGGCCTTATGCCCCAAGTGTGATGCTCCAGTGCCACCTTTCAGTACAGGGTCCACTACGGTGACGCGTATGTCTCGGCGCGCCAATGCAGCGGCTGTTGCTGCACCCGCTATCCCTGCCCCTATAACCACTACATGCTTAGGCGTAGCACTAGGCTGTCGCCCTAATTTCTCGCGCAACACGCCGCGTATCATTTCGCGCTTATGTGCAAACCCCGGTACTTTTTCTATCAGGAAACCAGCATCTTGCAGATCCCGGCGTACCTGACCTGCACTACACCAACTCGCCATAGTCGCCCCTTTGGCCGACAAACGCACTAGTTGACCAAATAGCCGTCGCGACCACATCTGGGGATTTAAACGTGGTGCAAAGCCGTCCAAAAAAAACGCGTCAATTTGCGCATCCACCAACTTGGCTTTTTGTTCTATATCGCCAAACACCAGTGTCAGTGTTACACGCTCGTTTTCAAAATACAGTCTATGTATGCCCGGTAATAAATCTGGCCACTGCGCCAAAAGCTGCCGCACCAGTGGCTGTAGTTCGGGGCTGGTGTGTTCATGCATGCGTGCTAAATCATCATGCTGGAACGGGTGCGCCTCAAATGAGACAAAGTGCAAACGCTGGCTACGATCAGCATCCTGCAACCAACTCAACCATGTCACTAAAAAGTTGTTACCCAGCCCAAAGCCAGTCTCACAAATACTAAAGTGTGGTCGACCTTGCCAACGCTCAGGCAGCCCATTGCCTGCTAAAAACACATGCTGTGTTTGCGCCAGTGCGCCTGCCGTAGAATGGTACACATCACCATATTGCAAGCTCTGTGCTATCCCCTTCTGATTGAAAGAAGGTGTAGCCGGCTGTAGTTTTTGAAATCCGCCCGTCATGTTAATACGTTTTAATACACAATAAATACATGAAACAAACATAGGTTAACGTCTAGCTATGCTCTCTTCTACACGCCTTCCCCTCAGCGACGCGCTTGCTACAGCGGTCAGCGCCGCACATGCAGCAGCCAGCATTTTACAGGCCCACGCTGCACACCGTGATCGTTTGGTTATTGATACCAAAGCCAAGAACGACTTGGTATCCCAAGCCGATAGAGATGCGGAAATGGCCGCATTGGAAATTCTACGTGAGCAAACGCCAGAGTTTGGCATTGTGGCAGAAGAAAGCGGCGGTGACAGCAAAGGGCTTGCCACATGGTACATAGACCCACTAGATGGCACCACTAACTTCTTACACGGCATTCCTCACTATGCGGTGTCTATCGCGTTGATTGCACACCCCGGTTGTATCGTTGCTGGCGACACCCCAGTTACTTGCGACACACCTGTGATCGCTGTAGTGTACGACCCCAACCGTGAAGAACTCTTTACTGCCATGTACGGCACAGGCGCCTGGTTAAACCAACAACGCCTACGCTGCACAGACACTGACAATCTGGATAACGCGCTGCTGGCTACCGGTTTTCCATTCCGCGATTTCAGCTTTGCCGATCATTATCTACCTACGCTAGAAACTGGCATTCGCCGCACACGTGGCATTCGCCGCAACGGTGCCGCCGCACTGGATTTAGCATGGGTAGCATGCGGTCGTTTTGATGGGTACTGGGAAATGGGCTTAGCGCCTTGGGACGTCGCCGCAGGCACCTTAATCGTGCGTGAAGCTGGTGGCATTTGCCAAGACATTTTCCAGCAGCAACCTTGGCCCTCTACTGGGCATGTCGTTGCCAGCAACGCCCCGCTACACAACGCTTTGCAAGAAATGATTCAACCGTGTTTAGGGTACACACCACAGCGTTAAACAGGGCGAAAAGCCACTAGGCATGCTACCCTATGGGGTTCACAGATTTACTCTTAAAAGGCTTTGTCATGAATCTGCTTGACCCCATTGTTGCCTGGCAAGACGACATCACAGCCATTCGGCGCGACTTGCATGCTCATCCTGAGCTGGCCTACGAAGAACACCGCACGGCAGACACCGTAGCGCACTGGCTAACAGAATGGGGAATAGACATACACAGAGGCCTAGCAGGCACTGGGGTAGTAGGTATCATCAAAGGAACCCTAGGCCCCGGTCCTAGCATTGGTCTGCGCGCCGATATGGATGCGCTACCTGTGCTCGAGCAGAACGACTTTGCCCACGCCAGCCGCCATGACGGCAAAATGCATGCTTGCGGTCATGATGGCCACACTGCCATGCTGCTCTCCGCTGCACGCTACTTAGCCTCGCATCGTGAATTCACCGGTACCGTCTATGTAATTTTCCAACCTGCAGAAGAAGGCTTTGCAGGCGCACGAAAAATGATAGAAGAAGGCTTATTCACCCGTTTCCCTATGGATGCGGTATTTGGCATGCACAACTGGCCCGGCCTACCCGCTGGCGAGTTTGCTGTACACCCAGGTGCTGTGATGGCATCGAGCAACTCCTTCAGTATTCAGATTGACGGTAAAGGCGCTCACGGTGGCATGCCACACTTGGGCGTAGACCCTATTACAGCAGCCGCTCAATTAGTGATGAGCCTGCAAACCATTGTCAGCCGCATCATAGACCCGCTGGACCCCGCTGTACTCAGCGTCACACAAATTCATGCAGGTTCTGCTGACAACGTCATCCCTACCTCAGCTGTATTGCGCGGTACGGTACGCACCCTCAGCAATGAAGCGCTGGATACCATCGAAACACGCATGCGCGAAATCATCGAGCAGAGCTGCGCGGCCATGGGCTGCCAAAGCACGTTTGAGTTCGATAGACGCTATCCCCCCACCATCAATCACGCCAAAGAAAGCGCTATTTCTGCCGACGTGATTCGTAAGATGGCTGGCGACAATGCGCTGCACCAAGATCTTCCCCCATCCATGGGTGCAGAAGACTTTGCATTCATGCTGCAAGAGCGTCCTGGTAGCTATATCTGGATTGGTAATGGTCAAGGCGATCACCGAATTTCTGGTCACGGTTTAGGCCCCTGTATGCTGCACAACGACAGCTACGATTTCAACGATGAAATCCTCAGCGTCGGTGCTAGCTACTGGGTTCGTTTAGCCGAACATTACCTTAAACCCTAACCCCCATTAACAAATGTTTCACGGCAATAAATTGCCCAGCCGTTACAATACAGGCTCTACGTATGCAGGAGAGAATCATCGTGCCCAAAGCCTCCCAACCCTGTAGCTTGCCCCCAGATGACAAGCATGCCATCTTGCGTGTGGTGCCCATGCCATCCGACGCCAACATGTATGGCGACGTTTTTGGTGGTTGGATTATGTCGCAAGTGGATATCGCTGGTTCTATCTTGGCTGCTCGACGCGCCAATGGTCGCGTGGCGACCGTTGCGGTCAACGCATTTACCTTTACACAACCGGTATTTGTGGGCGACCTACTTAGCTTTTACGTAGACATTATCAAAACTGGCCGTACCTCCATTACTGTGTCGGTAGAGGTGTACGCAGAACGCCAACGCCTACAACATGAAGTCGTCAAAGTAACGGAAGCTACATTGACTTATGTTGCTACTGATACAAACCGCCGCAGCCGCGAACTTCCCCCTCTAGACTGAAGGTATTGCCTATGACTGGATCTGTTCATGAGCGCACCAGTCCTGCCGTCCGCCGACTTGAGCCGGAGGACGCGCAACTTGCTCTACAAAAACTACAATCCGTATTAAAACGCCAAGAAGTTGTAGAAACTTTGGCGCAGCGTCAACACGAAGGCTCAGACCGTGAAGACCTACTTGCTAACCTGACACATCGCAGGCACGAGCAAGAAATACGCAGCATCATCAATAATCTGCACCCTGCCGATATTGCGTTCATTCTGGAATCCTTGCCAGAAAACGAGCGTCAAGTCGTGTGGCAACAAGTTAGCGACGAGTACGACGCTGACGTGCTGCTGGAAATTGAAGACTGGGCGCGTGAATCTCTGATCAAAACCATGGAGCCAGCTGACCTGATTGCAGCTGCCGCTAACATGGATGCCGACGAGATCGCGGATCTGGCCCCTGACCTGCCCCCCGAAGTTATTGCTGAGGTGCAGAAAGGCCTGACCGAATCTGAGCGTGCACAATTGCTAGAAGCCATGGGCTACCCCGAAGACAGCGTGGGTGCGATCATGGACTTCGACATGGTGCGCGTGCGTGAAGACGTGAGCTTAGAAGTAGTATTGCGCTATTTGCGTCGTCTGCAAGAGCTGCCTGACCATACTGACCAGATTTTCGTGGTGAATCGCGACGACCGTCTGTTAGGTACATTGTCTCTAACACGTATGCTGGTGTCCGACCCAGAAACGCTAGTGTCTGATGTTATGGCTGCTGATTACCTTAGTCTGCACCCGCTAGACTCTGATGCTGATGCCGCTAACGCGTTTGAACGTTATGACTTGGTGTCTGCTCCGGTAGTAGACGATTACGGCCGCCTGATTGGGCGCGTGACCATTGACGAGGTAGTTGACGTTCTGCAAGAAGACTCTCAAGAACAAGAGTTATCACGTGCCGGTTTGCAAGAAGAAGATATTTTTGCTCCTGCTCTCAGTGCGCTACGTAACCGTGCCCCTTGGTTGCTGATCAACCTGTGTACGGCAGCTACAGCATCGTTCGTGGCCTCTCGCTTCGAGGATACCGTTAGTCATATCGTGATTTTGGCGTTCCTGATGTCTATCGTCGCGGGTATTGGCGGTAACTCCGGCAACCAGACCATGACCATGATTATTCGTGCCATGGCCACAGGCCGTATCACGGGTTCTAACATCTGGCCACTGGTCAAACGCGAGCTGATGGTGACCTTCATGGTAGGGGCCTGCGGTAGTTTGGTCACTGCCGTATTCGCGTGGTTTATCTCAGGTTCTGTCGCCATTGCTGCTGTGATGATGGCCGCCATGATCGGCAACATGCTGATTGGTGCCGCTCTAGGCGTATTGATCCCTACCCTGCGTAGCCGTTTTGGCAAAGACCCTGCTGTGGGTTCTTCTGTATTGCTGACTTTTGGTACAGACTCACTAGGCTTTTTCCTATTCCTAGGGTTGGCAACGCTGTTCCTGCTGTAAGCGCCTAGACCTACAACAAACGCCTTTCAATTTTTGGTGAGTGCTCACCTTAGATTGAAAGGCGTTTTTGTATGCTGCGAATTACCGTACTTGGTATTCCTTCACGCCAAATACAGTGATTTCTTGCAAGAAACTTTGCGCATGCGCCATGGTTTCCTGCCCTTGCTCACTGCCAAAAGCCTGCTCTATGCTAGCAGCGTCCTCAAACCATAGCTCTACCACGCCATCAATAGGGAGCTGCTCATAAGCACAAACCTGCCCTTTCACTTTTTCTCTGCGTAGCACAACATTCTGTCTATAGCCTTTGACACCTGGCATTTTCTGCACCAAGTCTGCATGCACCCGCCACTCTTTTCTAAAGGCCTCTTCACTTATGTCATCACGACGACGTAGGATCGACATGCGTTTCATCAGTTGACTACGTTGCGCCACATCAGACACAGCAATCACCTCATGCCGTTGCAGTTCCAATATATGCAGCCTAGACAAAAAATATTGCTCATCTTGCTGCAACGCCTGCGCTAGCTCTCCCGCAACAAATGCATTTTCTGTATCTACATCTAAGATTGAAAATCCATCTATTTCCCATGTGCCGCGAGCAAACTGTATACCCCGCTGGTGATGCTCTACGATGTGGTTTTGCCAGTAATGGCGTATGCCAGTAAGCAAGCCCGCTAATGCCCCGTGCTCCTGTAGCCAATACTGTTGAAACTGCTGCGTTGTCCACTCTGATTTCTTGTATAACAACCCCATACGTATCGCCATAACACCTCCTTTGACTAGACTCTTAGGCCTCTGCTTGCTCTATTCTGGCTCGATGTAATACAGGCGCTCTATTACGTAACCAAATACCATGCCGTACTGGCCACTGTTCAAAATTCACATCTGCTCCTAACGTTTGAGCTGCATGATGAGGCCAATAAGGGTCATATAACGCCTCTCTACCTATAGCAATCAGATCGGCTTTACCTTGCGCCAGAATGGCTTCTGCCTGCTTGGCATCCACAATCATGCCTACTGCCTGTGTCATCACATCAGCACCCTGTCGTAATTGCTCTGAAAATGGCACCTGAAAACCCAAACCTCGTGGTACTGGTAATGCTCGCGTCTCCTCGGTTAAACCTCCCGATGAGCAATCCATCACATCCACGCCACAGGCTTTTAGGGCTTGCGCCAAAACGATAGAGTCCTCCCCACTCCAACCACCTATGCTGCCATCTACCACTGACAATCTGGCAAACAAGGGCTTAGACTCTGGCCATACCTGCCGCACTCTACGCGCGATCTCTACCGCCAAACGCATACGCCCCTCTCTGCTGCCTCCCCACTGATCTTGACGTTGATTGGCATACGGAGACAGAAAGCTAGCAACCAAGTAACCATGCCCAAAATGCAACTCAATCACATCCACGCCAATACGATCCGCACGTACTGCTGCCGCTACAAACGCCTCTATAACGGCTTGAATACCTTGCTCATCCAACGCCATAGGCACAGACCAACCTGGCCCTGCCGGTAATGCACTAGGTCCAACGCGCTGCCACGCATCTATATCCTGTGCCATGTACGCGGGGTCTATCGCCCGCCCGCCTTCCCATAAAGGCTGGCTACCCGCTTTACGGCCGGCATGTGCTAGCTGCAAACCAAAGGCACAGCCTTGCTCTTGCAACCACTGCACTAGCGGTTGTAGTGTCAGAGCCTGTTCATCATTCCAGAGACCCAAATCAGCACTACCAATGCGCCCCCGAGGGTCTACTGCCGTGCTTTCACTGAGTATTAACCCCGCACCACCCAAGGCAAACTTACCCAAATGCACCCAATGCCACGGCGTAGCATTGCCTTGTTCTGCAGCATGTTGGCACATAGGAGAAATCACAATACGATTACGCAGTGTGAGCTCACGTATACGCAAGGGTCTAAACAAATAGGGATCTGTGTAGCCAGACATAACACCTCATCAAATACTCAAACCACCGCCAGACTACTTCTACCCACAGGGAAATACGCTGCCTATTTACCGCATCAAGTACGCACGCGCACAGGTGCCAAGCATTTCAGCCAATACACTAGCCAACTGCCTAACAACACTACACAAATCGCACTAACCCCAAGCGCCAATTGCGCGGACTGCAATCTATTTATAGACCAGGCCACCACTGACACCCCTACGGATTGCCCCAAAAATAATGAGCAAGCAAATAAACCTATGGCTGTACCCCGCATGGCAGGAGCCATCTGACTGGCTAAAAATTGGAAACTATTGTGTAAAGCGTAAAAACCAAAACCCGCAAACAAACACCCTAAGGTAGCGATCATTGGCACTGGCCAAACGGCTAAGAGCAAGTACCCCACCATCACGCCACAACCACCGTAGAAAATCAGTCCATTACGCCCCCAGCGTTGCAACAAGTATTTGACGGTACGGGTATAGCACAGCCCGCCTATACCAAAGCTTGTCACAATGGCCCCAGCCACAGGTAATGATAGATGCGCCTGTGTGTGCAAATACAAAGGGACAAAACCTAAAACGCCATACACCAGCGCACCCTCAATACCCACCAGCAGCAATACCATACGAGCCATGGGCCGTTTCAGTACATTGCACCAATTGCGCCAAAAGCTCAGCACTTTGGCTTTCTCTTTGTACTGGGCGGTGCGTAACAAAGGCAACAACCAGAACGCTGCCCCAGCAAACAACATGCACAACAAGGCAAACCCCCAGCGCCACCCTATTGTGACCGCCACTATGCCGCCAAAAAACTGCCCTACTATCATGCCCAACACAGTAGCGCTCAGTAAGCGTGCCAACATCACGTGACGCTGCTGCTCACTACTGTTATCTCCTATCCACGCCATAGACATAGGCACAATGCCTGCTACTAACCCGCCGCAAAACAACCGAGCCCAGATCAATACCTCTAAGCCACTGGCTAACGCTGCCCATAAACATGTGCCCGCCCCACCTAAGGCAGCAAAAAACACTAGGGGTAATTTGCCAAATCGTTCTGCAAACGGACCATATAGGATTTGCATAATGCCGTAGCCTACGGCAAAAGCAGAAATCACCGGCGCCACCGCTACACTATCCACCCTGAACTCACTGGCTAGGGCGGGTAATAACGCATCACAAATACGCATTGCAAACATGGCGGTAAAGCCGCATAAAGCCAAACGTTTTTGTACGTAGTCAGAGCTAATTACCTCTGACTGTGATGGCGCCTGCATACTGACTGCTCCTGAGGATAAAGAAAGCTTAAGCTTACCCTTCTAGGGCCTTCCACATTTCTATGTCACGCTCAGCTGTCCAAATACGAGGGTCTGCAATGCCTCTGGCCTCATCGTAGGCGCGGCTCACATTAAACGGCATGCAGTGATCAAAAATAAACCAATGGCCATACACCGGACGCAATTTCTCTACAGTTTCTCGGTAGATTGCATTCAGCGCTTTGCCCTCAGATACACCATTTAACACATTGGTATACACATCACTAACAAAGGCGCGCGTAGAAGCTAAACCTTGACGTACTTCTGCAGCACCTTGCAGCGCGGCACCACGACCTGGGACCAAGGCATCAAAGTTACGTTCTGCCAATCGATCCAAAGTGCTAGGCCAATCACGAAAATACGCATCACCTGAGTACGCTGCACTTTGGTATTCCACCAAGTCACCTGCAAAACATACATTCTGACTTTCTAGCTCTACGATAATGTCACCTTTGGTATGACCGCGACCGATTTGGCTTAACTTCACCTCTACCGATCCCATCCAAATACGCATTTCCCCTACAAACGTTTGTGTAGGCCATGTCAAACCTTCCGGGACTGTTTCTACATTACGGAACAATCGAGGAAAACGGCCTATCTCGCTGGCTTTATCTTGCTCACCACGCTCTACAATCAAGTCATAGGTATCTTGGCTAGCAATAATTTCTTGGGCACCTTCTTCGAAATACGCCGCTGCACCTAACACACGCACAGCATGGTAGTGAGACAGCACCACGTATTTAATGGGTTTATCCGTAATCTGGCGTATATGGCGGATCACATCCTGAGCCATCGCTGGTGTTGCCTGCGTATCAATAATCATCACCGCATCATCGCCCACGATCACCCCAGTATTGGGATCACCCTCAGCGGTATATGCCCAGGCATTTGCCGATAGCTGCGTGAAGCTTACTTTTTTATCTTCAGTGTCTGCGTGGCTGGCAAAAGTCTTAGTCTGTGTCATAGATAGATTTCCTTAGTACAAAAATTACTCTCAATGTGTGCCCAAATAGGCGGCTCTAACTTTGTCGTCATTCAACAGTTCCAACCCTGACCCTTCCATAGTCACACGTCCTATTTCCAATACATACGCACGGTCTGCTACGCCTAATGCTTGTTTCGCCATTTGTTCCACTAACACGATGGTGAGGCCACTGCTGCGTAGCTGTCGGATGGCTGTAAAAATGTCGCGTATTACCAGAGGCGCCAATCCCAGCGAAGGCTCGTCTAATAACAAAATGCTGGGCTCGCTCATTAAGGCTCGTGAAATAGCCAACATCTGTTGCTCACCACCGGATAACGTACCCGCCAATTGGTGTTGACGTTCTCGTAAGCGGGGGAAACGCTCAAACTCACGCTCAATATCGGCTTCAACCCCAGATCTATCTGCTCGGCGCATATACGCCCCCAGCCATAGATTCTCTAATACCGTTTGGTCCGCAAACACACCACGCCCTTCTGGGGACATGGCCAAACCTAGGCGCACCCGTTTATGCGCAGGTAAATTGGAGCAATCTTGACCATCTAAAAGCACTCGCCCACCTGACAGCGGCTCTAGTCCACAAATCGCCTTAAGCAATGTGCTTTTACCCGCGCCATTCGCGCCAATAATAGTCACGACCTCCCCCTTACCTACGTGTAGGTCTACCCCTTTAACTGCTTCTATAGCGCCGTAAGAAACACGTACTGATTCCAATTTAAGCATCGTATTTCCTCGCTTTAGATGGCTGTAGCTGGTGCGAACGACATGGCAATATCCTCTTCATCATCCACTCCTAAATAAGCAGCTATCACCTTAGGATCGGCCTGCACCTCCGCCGGTCTACCCTCTGCAATCTTGACGCCATAATCCAAAACAATGACGTGATCCGATACAGACATCACCAAATCCATGTGATGTTCCACCATGAAAATAGTGACCCCACAGCGACATATACGTTTTAACAACTCACCCAGCTCAGCTGTTTCTTGAGGGTTTAACCCGGCTGCTGGCTCATCCAGGAGCAGTAGCTGTGGTTCTGTTGCCAACGCTCGCGCTAACTCTACCCGCCGCTGCAAACCGTAGGGCAAACTACCGGCTGGCTGATCCGCCAAAGCCGCTAAATCCACCAATTGCAGTAACTGCTGTGCTTTTCTACGAGTAATGTTTTCTTGAACTCGAACACCAGGCAAATTCAGTAGGGAGCGAAAAATACCATTGCTCATCCGGCTGTGTTGGCCCAACATCACGTTGTCCACCACAGATAGCTCTGCAAACAACCGTAAGTTCTGAAACGTACGCCCCATCCCTAGTTGGCAGATTTTGTGCATAGGAAAGCCTGCAATCTCATTCCCAAGGAAACGAATAGACCCTTTGTCCGGAACCACTGCTCCCGTTAGCATGTTGATCAACGTACTCTTACCTGCACCATTAGGCCCTATCAAGGCATGAATGTGGCCTCGCTGTAACTCAAACGAAATATTGCATGCTGGTCTAACCCCACCGTAGGCTTTATCTAGGTTAGAGACTTTCAGCAATTCACCTTGAGTTTGTTTTCCTAACGTTTCCAGTGGTAGAGGCTCTACATCCGTGGAAGGAGCCTTACGTTTACCAAACCATGGGGCAAATAACCCCACCACACCACCAGGCATGAAATACAGTGCAAACAACAGTAAGCAGCCATACAAAAAATTCTGCACATAGGGCCAGCGCGCTAACATAGCCTCGATAATAGTCAGAATAATGGCCCCCACTAATGGGCCAGACATCTTGCCTGGTCCACCAAACAGAACCAACAGCAAGATAAAAATAGAAAGGTGGAAGGTGATAAAGTCAGAGTTAATGTATTGATTCTGCTGAGCCACCATTGCCCCTGCCATACCGCAAGTAATCGCGGCAATCACAAAAGCAATCACTTTGGCTCGATGCACCCTTACCCCAACCGAAGAAGAAGCAATTTCATCGGCCTGAATAGAGAGCATGGCGCGCCCAAACCGCCCCCGCAGCAAATTGCTCAACACAATGTGTGTCACAGCACAAAGAGCAATACCAAACCACACCCACTGAGTGGTGCTTAAAGGCTCATCATTCCACGTTAACGGCGCAATACCATAAATACCCTGCGCTCCGCCAAATACCGCCGTCCACTCGCTCACCAAGCGCTCTACCACAATACCGAACGCCAAAGTCACCATGGCAAGATATGGGCCTCGCACACGCAGCGAGGGCACTGCAATCAATACCCCACAAATCCCCGAGATCACCGCAGCAGCAGCAAATGCTAACCATGGGTTGACTTCCCAGTTGGCTGTCAGTAAAGCAGCTGAATACGCACCAGCAGCAAACAAACCCGCCTGACCCAGTGATTTTTGCCCTGCAAACCCCACGAGTACGTTCATGCCTATGCCACACATGTAATACACGCAGATCATGAACAAAATACGCAGGTAATAATCATTGCCAACCAGACTAGTTAAGGCGATCAATACAGCCGCGACCACTACCACATGCAGAGAAGAAAATGATTTCATTAGATTTTCTCCGCCAAATTACGACCAAACAACCCCGTAGGACGGAAAGACAGCACAAGAATGACAAGCACGAATACAGCCACCTCACGCCACTGTGCTTCCCATAAATTCACGCCTGACTCAAACACACCCAGTACAAAGCCTCCTATCACACACCCACGCGGATTATTCAGCCCTCCGATCATGGCGCTAGAAAAACCTTTTAGACCTATAGCCAATCCCATAAACAAAGAAGCTTGTGTAATAGGGGCTAACAAAAATCCTGACAAACCAGCCAGCATAGAACTAATCACAAAGGCCGCCACCATCATAGCCTGCGTATTAATGCCCATTAAACTAGCTACAGCGCCATTTGCCGCCACTGCTCTTAACGCTTTACCAATCAGGGTGTGATTCATGATGCGTTCAAACACCACCATGACCACCACTGACACCCCTAGCATCAATAGTTCTTGAGGGCGTATGCCTATGCCCAAAAAACGGATAACAGAATCGCCTACTGGAGAAGGCACAACCACTGGTCTAGGCCCCCAAATCGCCATCCCCACACTTTGTAAGATGACGCCAAAACCCAAGGTACTCATAACCCATGCCAAACCTGGACGTCCCGCAAAAGGCCGTACCCCCAAGACATACAGCAACCAGCCCAATGCCCCCATCACCAATAGCACGATAAACAGACCTAAGAACTGTGTTTCCCCCGCCGGCACTACCGTGCCAAATGAGGTAGAGCTAATAGGCATCCCCAAAATTAAAAATAGTGCGCTCATGCCTATAAAGGCACCCGCAGACACAAAATCCCCATGGGCAAAGTTCAAGGTTTTTGTAGTGGTAAACGTAATACTGAATCCCAGTGCAACTAGCGCGTACGCACTACCCACTGCCAAGCCGCTAATCAGCGCCTGTAAAAGAGCATCAATCATGAATCTGTCTCCTACTGTGTTCGGCCCTCCGCGGACCGAACACCGATGCTATTTTTTTAGTAATAATGACTACTGCTTACTGAATAAAACTTTGGCTATTTAATGACTCAATAATGGGATTGGTATGTGGCAAAAGGCTGCCATCTTTCCAACGAATCCATACCAAATCCTCTGCCTTTAAGGCCTCATGATCCGTTTCACTAAAAGGGGTTTCATATACTTTCAGCAAACCCTGCACTGGTTTTTGCAAGGACTCTAACGCTTGACGCACTGCTGTGCCGTCTGTGGATCCCGCTTGTTCCATCGCTGCAGCCATTAGCAACACCGAGTCGTAACCATGCAATGCAAAAGAAAAGGAACTAGGGGCTCGCAACTTGCTGCCTATGCGTGCAAAAAGCTGTTCTTGTTCTGGTGTGCGCTCCTCGCTCACAGTGCGCATGAACAAAGGTTTCTCAGACAAGGTCCTGCCTGCCGCATCGTAAAAAGTAATGTTGTCTGACGACCATGACGTTAACGTGAGTGGAAAATAATCAATCTTTTCCATGCTGCGAATAATCTGCGCGATAGGTGTACCTTGCGCCCACACCACAATGGTGTCCACACCGGCCGCACGCATCTTATTTAACTGCGATGTCATATCAGTATCGTTCACACCAAAGTGCTCTATCTGCGCAATATCTATACCTTGCAACTTGGCAATTTCTTCCATGTCTTTCAGCCCCCCCTGACCATAGCCAGTGGTTTCTGCCATCAGACCTACCACTTTGGAATCGGCAGAATTGGCTTTGACATAGGCCATCAACGCAGCCACTTGCTCTCGGTCTACCATCGAAACCCTGAACATGTAGTTGTCTGCATTCGCTCGCATAGGCTTAGTAATGTCTGTACCCGAAGCCACGTTGCCCATTACTGGCACTTTTTTCTGATTGGCTATGTGTTTCCAGGCCATTGCATTACCTGAGTTAGTCGGCCCAAAAATTGCCTGCACTTTCTCATTGTCGATAAGATCAGTCATGTTCTGTATGGAGCGTGGTGGCGCAGAGCCATCATCACGAGTTACCAACGTCACGGTCTGCCCCAGCACACCACCTGCCGCATTCAAATCTTCTATAGCAGCCTGCATGCCTAACACTGCCGCCTGTCCACTTTGAGCAGATGGCGACGCAGATAAATCACCGTTGTAACCAAACCGAATTTCCTGTGCATTGACACTACCTGCTGCCAATACCGCCCCTGCTAGCAGGGACATGCCTAATTTTCTAATACTCATCCATGTCTCCTTTGTACTGCCTATAAAATTATTAATGTCACTACATCAGACTGCTAGAAAGCCTCCATCCACCGCCAACGTGACGCCAGTCACATACGCGGCCATATCAGAAACCAGAAACACGGTAGGGCCGACCAATTCATCTGGCTCACCTAACCGTCCCATAGGAATACGCGTCATAAAGCTCGCCAATCGTTCTGGCTGCGCTTGAGTTGCAGCCGTCATCGGTGTATTAATCACCCCTGGCGCCAATGCATTAACGCGCACCCCCTCTGGTGCAAGCTCGGCTGCCAACGATTGGGTAAACATTTTTATCGCCCCCTTAGAGGGGGAATAGCCCACACTGCCGCCTTGCCCGGCATACGCTGCAATAGAGGCAATATTCAACACACTTCCTTTGGTGGCTCGTATCGCCGGTAAAAATGCATGCGTTACATTGAACGTACCTTGCACATTCACATCCATAGTGGTTCGCCAGTTCTCTGCCGCGTGTGGCGCTGTCATACCTGAGCGGATAATGATGCCTGCGTTATTAATCAGTACACTGATCTGCCCTACCTCAGCAGCTACTCGCTCTGCTACAGCATCACAAGCTTGCGCATCACAAACATCTAAGCTGTAGGCCCATGCCTGACCTCCTTGCGCTGTAATCAATGCGGCAGTTTGCTCTGCTGCAGCCAGTTGCACATCCGTCGCAATCACACGGGCACCCGCCTGCGCTAAACCTATAGCTAGAGCTCGACCATTACCTTGCCCCGCCCCAGTAATAAAGGCTAAGCGACCTTCCAATAACAACGGTACGGTGGTTGAGTTTGTTGTAGTCATTAGCGTCCCCTTCGCCTAGGCATCTACTTGCTGTTGTTCTGCAGCTAGCTCCATCCCCGCCACATAACCAAACGTCAAAGCCGGGCCTAACGTAATACCAGCACCTGGATAATTGCCCCCCATAATGCTGGCAGCATCATTCCCCACAGCAAACAACCCCTTAATACGTTGGCCACTGCTATCCAACACATGGGTTTGTGCATCAGTCACCAGCCCGGCGAAAGTACCTATATCACCCACCACTAACTTGATAGCGTAATAAGGACCATTTTCCAATGGAGCCAAACACGGGTTTGGGCTCACGTTGGCATCGCCTTGATAGCGGTTATAGGCCTGCCCACCCTTATCAAAGAGTGGATCCTGGCCTTGACGAGCATGCTGATTGAACTCCTGAACGGTCTGCTCCAACGTTGCGGCATCCACGCCTATTTGCGTCGCCAACTCAGCAATAGTGTTCCCTTTTTTCAAATACCCACTACGTAGGTGTCTGCCTATAGGCATAGGGAAAGGTGCAACACAGCCCAAACCATAATTACGCAAGGCTTTGTGATCACACAGCAACCAGACACTTACCTCAGAATCATCTGCACACGTTGCCACCATACTTTGCACAAAGTCATGGTAAGAGTTGCCTTCATTAGCAAAGCGCTTGCCTTTTTTATTCACGGCAATCACGCCGGGCTTCGCTCTATCAATAAAGTGAGGCATCACCCCTTTGGAACCATCTGTGCGAGTCGTGACCGATGTAGGCACCCATGCTGCTGCATGTGGAATCGTAGGATCTACATATCCCCCCACCTCTTCAGCCAAACGCAAACCATCACCGGTATTGCTGGAAGGCGATGGAGAGAAATGCTCTTGCCCAGTAGGGGCATGTTGAAATAATGCCTTACGACGCTGGATGTCATACGGAAAACCGCCACACGCTAACACCACGCCTAAACGCGCAGCAATCTCTTGTTCTTTACCCTCATGCTGTACACGTACACCGGCCACACGCCCCTGCTCATGCAGCAACGCGGTCACTTTCGCCTCTAACCACACGGGTATTTTTAAGTCTTGTGCTGCTTTCGCTAGACGCCCTGCTAACGCATTACCATTAGTGAGTGTCATGCCACGGCCATAACGCACTACATCCAAAAAGTGCCGACTCAAGCGTTTTGTCACATAGCAAAATGAAGTGGGTGATTTGAATGCACGCATAAAGTGCTTAATCTCGGCTCCAGAACCCAGCATCATGCCAAACACCGTAAGTTCCGGCAGCGCTGGTGCCAGTTTTTTGACACGAGGCCCTAGCTCTCTACCATCAAACGGACGGGTCACCATTGAACGCCCACCAGGTTGGCCACCCTCTGCCTCGGCGTGATAATCCGGGAAAACAGGAGGCATATCAAATTGCACACACGTGTTTCGTGTAAAAAACTCTACCGCCTTAGGGCCATTCTCTAAAAATGCATCTACTCGCGCTTCATCAAAGTGTGTAGTGGTCTCGTGCTTTAAATACGTTTTAGCCGCACCCGCTGGCTCGTGAATCCCTTGTTCTGTTGCTAGGCGTGTACCCGGTATCCATAACCAACCACCTGAACGCGCCGTAGTGCCCCCAAACAGTTTTTCTTTTTCTAATACGACAACGCTCAAGCCTTGCGCTGCAGCAGTAATCGCCGCAGACATACCTGAAGCTCCCGTTCCTACAACAACAACGTCTACTGACATCTTATTTTGTGGCATTATCTGTCTCCAACACCTAACGAATGCGTTCACCTAAGATTTAATATCTGATACTAACGAATACATTCAATATTTTAAACACAAAATATTTTTCTATACCTATAATTCAGTCATCGTTTTCCCTACTCTGAACCTATGCAAAAACCTATTCCTTCCGTTACAGAAAAGAATCGACGCGGTATTCAATCCATAGAGATTGGTAGTGAGCTACTGAATCAACTGGCGCAACAAGGCACTCCCCTACCGCTAAAAGATTTAGCATCGGCCGCAGGGATGAGTACTAGCAAGGCTCATCCCTATATGGTGAGCTTTTTAAAAGTTGGTTTTGTCACGCAAAATGATGCGGGCCACTATGAATTGGGGCCCTTAGCATTACAACTAGGCCTTGCTCGTTTACGTAGGCTAGACCCGCTGCGAGAAGCTACGCCTTTAGCCGAGACATTAGCCAGAGAAACGGGCTATAGCGTTGCATTAGCAGTATGGGGAAATCTAGGTGCCACCATCGTCCGCCTCGAAGAACCCGCTGAAACACTGCATGTAAACTTACGGGCAGGTACAGTGATGTCGCTTGCCAATACCGCGACAGGGCGACTCTTTGCAGCCTACTTGCCACAAAAGGTAGTAGAACAGCACCTACGCTTAGAACAACGTCAGAAAAATGGACGTACTGGCTCTCAGCCCGTTATCGATAACTCTGTACTAGAGCAACACTTAGCAGAAACTCGAAAATATGGCTTATCACGCACTTTAGGCATGCCCATCCCAGGCATAGATGCATTCTGTGCGCCTGTGTTTGATGCTAATGGGCATATAGTGCTTGGTATTCTCATCATGGGGCCTAGCAATAGTTTTGATGAAAACTGGGATGGCTCTACCGCAACTCGCCTACGAGAAATCGCCATGACCATATCCAAAAGTATTGGATATCCTGAGGAAGAAAACTAACCACCTGCGCGCTACACTAGAGCAACCGCCATAAAAAAAGCCTGCCACATCAATGGCAGGCTTTTTCTTGAGCACCTGGCGGGTTAGTTCAACTTACCGTGGCAGTGCTTGTATTTCTTACCGCTACCACATGGACAAGGATCATTGCGGCCTACGCGTTGTTCATCACCTTCGGCTGGTGCTTCCTCATCCAGATCTAGAGCTTCGCCACGCAATGCCGCATCGTAATCAGCATGGTGGTAACGCACTTGCTCGGCAGCAGGTTGAGCCACTGCCTCAGCAGGAGCTTGCTGTTCTGCAGGTTGAATACGTACTGTCAGCAGTACACGTACTACGTCATCACGGATGCGATCCAACATGGCTGCAAACATCGCAAACGCTTCGCGCTTGTACTCTTGCTTAGGATCTTTCTGTGCGTAACCACGCAAGTGAATACCTTGACGCAAGTGATCCAACGCCTGCAAATGACCACGCCATTGTGTATCGATGGACTGCAAGGTCACAGCACGCTCAAAGCTCGCCCAGTTCTGAGCACCCACTTGAGTCACTTTGTCTTGCAACTGTTTAGCAGAAGCTTCCAACACGGCATCCAACAAGTCTTCCTCAGACAAGCTAGTGTCTTTTTCAACCATGCCGACCAAATCAATTTTCAGCTGCCATTCGCTTTCTAACGTTGCTTGCAAACCAGCCAGATCCCACTGCTCTTCCATGGAATGCTCTGGCACGTATTGCTGGAACAAGTCTGTTACTGCAGCGATACGCAAGTTAGCAATAGCGTCGCTGACGTTTTCAGACTCCAATACGTCTGTACGCTGTGCGTAAATGACTTTACGTTGATCGTTAGACACGTCATCGTATTGCAGCAATTGCTTACGGATATCGAAGTTACGTGCCTCAACTTTACGCTGAGCCGATTCGATAGAACGCGATACCATGCGCGCTTCAATAGGCTCGCCTTCAGGCAAACGCAGTCTGTCCATAATGGCACGTACACGGTCGCCCGCGAAAATGCGCATCAAGGAGTCGTCTAACGACAAGTAGAAGCGAGAAGAACCTGGGTCACCCTGACGACCAGCACGACCACGCAACTGGTTATCAATACGACGAGATTCGTGACGCTCTGTACCGATAATACGCAAACCGCCAGCCGCTTTTACTTGCTCGTTCAGAGGCTTCCACTCTGCTTTCAACGTTGCGATACGTTGTGCTTTCTCGTCTTCGCTCAGAGAGTCATCGGCTTGGATAATCATGGACTGGCGCTCAACGCTACCGCCCAACACAATATCCGTACCACGACCAGCCATGTTGGTCGCAATAGTAATGTGACCTGGCTTACCGGCTTCTGCTACGATTTCCGCTTCACGAGCGTGCTGTTTCGCGTTCAATACTTCGTGTGGCATCTTCGCTGCATTCAACATATTGGAAAGCAACTCAGAGTTTTCAATACTGGTAGTACCTACCAATACGGGCTGACCACGCTCATAACAATCTTTGATGTCATTCAGGATAGCCGCGTATTTCTCTTGGTCGGTTTTATAGACCTGATCATTCTGATCCACACGCACCATTGGGCGGTTGGTAGGAATAATCACGGTTTCCAGACCATAAATTTCTTGGAACTCGTAGGCTTCTGTATCTGCTGTACCCGTCATACCGGCCAGCTTGTCGTACATACGGAAGTAGTTCTGGAAGGTGATGGAAGCCAGCGTCTGGTTTTCGTTCTGAATACGCACGCCTTCTTTGGCTTCTACAGACTGGTGCAAACCGTCTGACCAACGACGACCCACCATCAAGCGGCCAGTGAACTCGTCCACAATGACCACTTCGTCGTTCTGCACAACATACTGCTGATCGCGGAAGAACAAGTTATGCGCACGCAACGCACCCAACAAGGTGTGCATCAGCGAAATGTGACGTGGGTCGTACAGAGATTCACCTACTGGCAGCAGACCAATTTCTACTAAAATCTGCTCTGCACGTTCGTGACCTGCCTCAGAAATGTGTACTTGCTGGGCTTTCTCATCTACCCAGAAATCGCCTTCAGGCTCTGGCTCGTGTGGCTTAGGCTCTTCTTTCATGCGTGTCAGCATGGAAGGCACCACATTCATAGCCTTGTACAGCTCTGTATTATCGTCAGCCTGACCAGAAATGATCAGTGGTGTACGCGCTTCGTCAATCAAGATGGAGTCCACCTCGTCGACAATGGCGTAGGTCAAACTACGTTGACGGCGATCTTCTGCGCGGTACTCCATGTTGTCGCGCAAGTAATCAAAGCCGTACTCGTTGTTTGTACCGTAAGTAATATCTGCTTGATACGCTGCTTTTTTCTCTTCGTTATCTTGCTGAGGTACAACCACCCCAACGGACAAACCCAAGAAGTTGTACAGACGGCTCATCTGGTCCGCATCGCGTCGCGCCAAGTAGTCGTTGACCGTCACTACGTGTACGCCTTTACCAGGCAGCGCGTTCAGGTAAACGGCCAATGTGGCCATCAGTGTTTTACCTTCACCTGTACGCATCTCGGCGATTTTGCCGTAGTGCAATGCAATCGCACCCAGCAACTGCACGTCGAAGTGACGCATGCCGAACACACGCTTACTGGCCTCACGGACTACGGCAAAAGCTTCAGGCAATAACCCATCCAGAGATTTGCCATCGGCCAACCGCTGTCTAAATTCAGCAGTCTTGCCTTGCAGCGCGTCATCGCTGAGGGCGGCGTACTCAGGCTCTAACGCATTAATCTGCGAAACCTGTTTACGGTATTGTCGTAGCAACCTGTCGTTGCGGCTGCCAATAAGCTTTTTGAGCAATGAAACCATTCTTGTATCGTGTCACACGGGCAGCACCTACTGATGCTCCCGCATCCCTTTAATCTGAGCGTTAAAAGAAAAGCAGCAGGAAATTGATAGAGTTTAACGCACCTGAGGCCTAATCGCTTGCCTCTTGTTCGCTATTCTTTGCAAACAATGTGTTGCTCTCATCCACTTTGGGCAAAAATGAGGCGGGATCTATAGGTGTTCCTTGCTGCAATACCTCGAAGTGCAAATGCGCTCCAGTTACTTGTCCTGTATTGCCAACACGGGCAATAAGTTGGCCTTTTTCCACTACTTCACCTAGCTTTGCAATCAGCGAAGAAGCATGCGCATAGCGCGTTACCAAGCCATTGCCATGATCTATCTCTACGGTTTTGCCATAACCAGGTTTATATCTGGACTCGATCACAATGCCACCTGAAGCTGCCACAATCGGTGTACCAATAGGGGCTGCGAAGTCCATTCCTTCGTGTAATTTTTGACGACCTGAAATTGGGTGACGACGCCAACCAAATGGTGAGCTGATGTAACTGACATCCACAGGATGCACAGTAGGCACCAACGCCTCAGTACCTGCTTGACTTACCATCACCATATCCAGCATTTGTAGCCAGTCTTGTTGATCGTTCATTTGCGCCATCAAGCCATCTAACTCACGCCCCAGACCTTCAGCGCTCCAATCATCTGGCAATACTACCGTGGACTCTTCACCATTAATGGCATCCGTCACCTCGGATACATCAGCATTAACACCGGCTTTTTCAGCCAATCTACGAGTGAGCGTATCCATTTGAGAAAGACGCGCTTGCAACGTACCCACACGCTCAGCCATCTGTCGCATACTTTCACGCACATAAGCGGAATCCCGAGATAGCTGGGCGCTCAACGCTTGTTCTTGCTCTGGGCTCAACGCAGGCTTGGCACTGATCTTATATTGTATCCAGGCCCCTATACCGGCGGAGAGCGCTATCCCAAGCACTACAATCAACGTTATCATCAAACTACGATGTCGGCTGTGTACTGCTTTGGAGTTAGTCGGCTGTTTCACTGCTTTTCCTTTCTTACTTCTGTTATGGCATCTACTTTTACGCCACGCCGCACTACTCGTTCCCACAAGGCTTCTGAATTAGCCTTGGAATGGTTACGTCATGATCGAAGCAGCTCAACGGTGCTGGCTACTGCCAATCAATTCTTAGCAATTGAAGAACTGCTACACCAGAAAGTACGTTTTGCTGCAGATACGCATTGCAAAGTTGCCCATATAGAAGGACAACGAATTACCTTAGCAGTTCCCTCGCCAGCCTATGCAGCTAGGTTGCGGCAGTGTTCTACCTCTATATTGCAGTGTCTACACGAAGTGGGCTGGAAACTTACTGACGTGCAGGTGATGGTGCAAGCCAGTTTGGGTACCAACAGTCACCTTCCCAAACCCGCACGTAATGTGCAGCCACTGGATGCTAAAGCGTTAGACGCTTTCCAAGACTTACATCAGTCGTTGGAGCCTGGGCCTCTGGCCACTGCTATTGCTAAGCTTATTAAAAATCATGGCCCGACTTAAACAGTCCGGGCCATAATTGATCCTCTCGTAGTTCTACTGCGGTGACTCCGTCACACTAGCTTCCACTCATGACTAAATGCCGCCGCCACAGGCTCGGCTTTGTCATAAGTCACCAGTTCCCAGCTTTCTTCATCAGCCAGTAGAGTACGTGCGAGCAGGTTATTCAAACCGTGCCCGGACTTGTTGGCTACATATCTAGCCACCAAGGGATGTCCTATCAGATACAAATCTCCGATAGCATCCAGAATTTTGTGTTTTACAAATTCATCTTCGTAACGCAGACCATCAGAGTTCAATACACGGAACTCGTCCAGCACAATCGCGTTATCCAGACTACCACCACGCGCTAAACCAGCGGCTCGCATTGCCTCTACTTCGCTTGCAAAACCAAACGTACGCGCTCTGGCGATGGTTTTCACGTAGGAGTCTTTGGCAAAATCCACTTCAGCAAAGTTTGCTGTTGCGTTAATCGCGGGGTGATGAAAATCAATAGAAAAACGTAGCGCAAAACCATCATAGGGCTCTAGGCGCGCCCATTTCTTATCTTTACCTTCGCCTTCAGACACTTCTACAGGCTTCAGCACGCGCAGAAACTGCTTAGGCGCGCTTTGCTCTTCCAGCCCTGCAGAACGCAACAAGTACACAAAGGTACCCGCGCTACCATCCATGATGGGAACTTCTTCTGCCGTCAGGTCTATATGCAAGTTATCAATGCCCAAACCCGCCAAAGCGGACATCAAGTGTTCAACAGTAGACACTTGTACAGAGCCTTGTTGCAACACGGACGCCATACGCGTACCACCCACCTGATCAGCTCGAGCAGGCAAATCTACCACCTCGGGTAAATCGATGCGGTGAAACACAATTCCGGTATTAGGAGCAGCCGGACGCATTGTAATTTCCACCCGTCGGCCGGAGTGCAACCCCACCCCTTTAGTGCGAACGGTTTTGGCTATGGTGCGTTGACGTAACATGGTCAATGTTCTTGCTTAGTAAATTTTTTATAACTAGCCATTGTACCGTTAATGGCTTTGCCACACTGATTTATTAGTGTGAAGAAATGACAGTTAGTTCCATTTCATACATACGCTTGTAGCGCATCACCCCATGGTGATGCGCTACCGTGCGAGAGTCTACACATGAATCGGGGGATATGTGTTTACTCTATCACTTAGTCTGCTTGTTTACGCAGGAAAGCAGGAATATCAAAGTGATCCATTCCGGCTGTTTCCAACGCACGTACTTGAGCAGATGCTTGGCTACGTGGGTTACGAATAACTGCAGGCACTTCTGCTTGAGCGTAGTCAAAACCGCTAACGGGCTCGTTATCAGTACCTGTACGCAGTACTTGCTCGTTGTTCTGTACCAACTGTGGCTTAGCTTGGACACGGCCCAAACCTGTTGCTACCACGGTTACGCGCAACGCATCGCCCATGGAATCATCGTAGGCTGTACCGAAGATTACTGTTGCATCTTCAGCGGCATAGCCACGAATGGTGTCCATGATTTCGCGTGTTTCACGCAATTTCAGGTTGCGACCCGAAGTGATGTTCACCAGCATGCCACGCGCACCGTGCAAGTCCACACCTTCCAGCAGTGGGCAAGCGATAGCACGTTCAGCGGCTTCGCGAGCACGGTTGTCACCGGTTGCGACTGCTGTACCCATCATGGCCTGACCTTGCTCGCCCATAATGGTTTTCACGTCTTCGAAGTCAACGTTCACGTTACCTTCTACATTGATGATCTCGGCAATACCGGCACACGCGTTGTGCAACACGTCATCAGCAGCCTTGAAACAATCTTCCTGAGTGGCATCTTCGTCCATCAAATCGTAGAGTTTTTCGTTCAATACTACGATCAAGGAATGTACGTGCTTGGACAGCTCGTTGATACCTTCCTCTGCCATACGCATGCGACGTGCACCTTCGAACTCGAACGGTTTAGTCACTACGCCCACAGTCAGAATACCCAGCTCTTTGGCTACTTCTGCAACCACTGGGCCTGCACCCGTACCAGTACCACCACCCATACCAGCAGTGATGAACACCATGTGAGCACCGTTCAGCGCACCACGGATTTGCTCACGAGCCATTTCAGCAGCGGTACGACCTTGTTCAGGTTTAGCGCCAGCTCCCAGACCGGTGTTACCCAAACTGATTTGTACAGCAGCTTCGCTGCTACCCAATGACTGAGCATCTGTATTGGCGCACACAAATTCCACACCTTGCACGCCAGAACGGACCATGTGGTTGACGGCATTACCACCAGCGCCACCCACCCCAATTACTTTAATGACAGTCGCATTGCTGTCAGTTTCCAACATTTCAAAGTTCATCATTTCCGACTCCCTCACTTTAAGTATCTGGCAAGTTAACTTGCCCCCCGATGCTGCATATTTAAGAATTGCTTCAATATCGCTGCCAGCGCTGTGGGCTCGCAAGGCTATTGAAACGCCTCCTTCCATCTAACGCATTCACTTAGGTGAATGCGGTACTGCTTAATTCATGAACCACTCTTTCATGCGTGCCAACAGAGACTTCACACTACCTTTCTGCTGAGCCACTTTGCGACCACGCGCATTTTGCATACGCGCTTCTGTCAACAAACCCATCACTGTAGAAAACCGTGGGTTGCGCATTACATCAGCCAAACTACCTTCGTAGGCTGGAACGGCTACTCGCACCGGTTTCAGGAATACGTCTTCTGCCAGTTCCACAATACCTGGCAACATGGCCGAGCCACCGGTCAGAACAATGCCGGACGACACTAAATCTTCGTAACCTGATTCACGCAGACTTTGCTGTACCAAGGTGAATAGCTCTTCCACACGAGGTTCGATAATGGCGCCTAACGCTTGGCGCTTCACCTGACGGTTAGGTCTATCACCCAAACCAGGTACTTCAATCATTTCATCGTCGTGCGCCAGTACTTGTTTGGCCAAACCGAAACGCAGTTTGATTTCTTCTGCATCCGGTGTAGGTGTACGCAACATCGCGGCAATATCGCTAGTGATCTGGTCGCCAGCGATAGGAATCACGTCGGTGTGACGAATCGCACCACCGGTATAGATCGCGATGTCTGTAGTGCCACCACCAATATCTACCAACACCACACCCAACTCTTTCTCGTCAGAAGTCAGGCAGGACAAGCTGGAGGCCAATGGTTGCAAGATCAGGTCTTGTACTTCCAGACCACAACGACGTACACATTTCACAATGTTCTGCGCAGCGCTTACAGCACCCGTCACAATGTGCACACGCACTTCCAGACGCAAGCCACTCATACCTATGGGTTCTTTAATGTCTTCTTGCGAATCCACAATGAACTCTTGGGTCAATACATGCAGCACTTGCTGGTCAGTAGGAATATTGACTGCTTTAGCTGTCTCGATCACACGAGCCACATCCATTGCTGTCACTTCTTTGTCTTTCACCGCCACCATGCCACTGGAGTTAAAGCTGGTGATGTGGCTGCCTGCAATACCGGTATAGACCTCACGGATTTTGCAATCTGCCATCAACTCAGCCTCCTCCAGTGCGCGCTGGATGGAGTTCACGGTAGTTTCAATGTTGACCACTACCCCTTTGCGCATGCCTTGCGACTCATGCTGCCCCAACCCCAGTACTTCGAAGCGCCCTTCTGGCAGGATCTCCGCCACCACGGCGACCACTTTACTGGTACCGATATCAAGTGCAACGATTAAGTCTTTAATGTCACGGGTCATATTAATTATGGTTTCACTGGAGTTGATGTTTGGGGAGCCAAGGTAATGGCAAACCCATTGGTGTAACGTAAATCAGCACTGGCAATCCGGCGGTTATCCAGACGTTCCATCAGTGCTGGCCAAGCTTGTACAAAGCGTTCCATCTTGGCAGCAAAAGGCAACGCACCGGCTCTACCGTGTAAGTCAGCGCTATCTGCTGCAGGGTCACGCCCTAAGTTCAATCGCATGCCATCTGCTAGCACGACTTCCCACGCATAACGCGGACTCAAGGTAATCTCACGAATGTTCGCCCCCAAAGGCGCCATCCACCTTGCCACCTCGGCATAACGCTGCACGACTAAACGCTCAGATGCAGGTGGCCCAAACAACTGGGGCAACACCAATTCGTCATCCAACACGCCTTCGTTCGCGGCAAACGCCTCGCCCCAGGTGTTGATCATTTCGTTCTCGTTCCAGTACGCCAGTGGTTGTTGTTCCTCTATGCGTACCAACAAGGTATCTGGCCACACACGTTTAATTTGTGCGCGTCGTACCCATGGAGCGGTTTCAATCAGTTTTCTGGTGCTGTCCAAATCAATAGTGAAAAAATCACCATTCAATCGTCCAGCAATCGTTGCCCCCACTGTTGCGGGTGTGACGTAGTTCAGGTTTTCGTCCTGCACGGCTTCTATCTGTACTGTCTTGATGACAAAGTACGGTCTACGCACACTCCAGATGACGACCGCCACCACTATTGCGGCCACGGCTAGCAAAGCCAGCACATTGGCAACAAAATTGGTGAGGCGAGCGTCAGCAAACATCTAAGGGACTCCTATTTCTCAAGACGTGCTACAGCACGCACTTTCAAGCTAGCCATAGACAGAATCTGCACACACAGATCCGCATAACTAATGCCTTCCGCCTTAGCGGCCATCGGTACTAAAGAGTGGCTGGTCATGCCTGGGGAGGTATTGATCTCCAACAGCCAAGGGCGGTTCTGATCATCCAACATAAAGTCAGCACGTGCCCAACCTTCACAATTCAGCGCCAAGAAAGCCTGACGAGTGATTTCTCGAATTTCCTGACTCAAGGCTTCAGGCAAATTAGCAGGACAGAAGTACTGTGTTTCATTACTGATGTATTTGTGCTCGAAGTCGTAATTACCACCTGGTGCTACGATCTCAATCACAGGCAATGCACGAGCACTTTCACCCACGCCCAAAACAGGCACAGTCAGCTCACGGCCTTTAATGAAACGCTCAGCCAACACATGGTCAAAGCGAGCAGCCAAGGCGTAGCCCGCAGAAATCTGCTCTACGCTATCAATTTTGGAGAAACCTACAGTAGAACCTTCGTGCTGTGGCTTCATAATGAAAGGCAAACCTAAGCGCTGTTCCAGACCAGCCAGTTCAGCATCGCTATCCAGCAACTCGAATGCAGGTGTAGGCAAACCTTTCTGCATCCAAATGCACTTAGTCATGACTTTATCCATGGCCACGCTAGATGCCATCACACCGCTGCCGGTGTAAGGAATGCCCAGCATTTCCAACGCACCTTGCAAAGTACCGTCTTCACCATAACGGCCGTGAAGTGCGATGAATACGCGATCAAATTTTTGCTCGGCCAACTCGGCTAACGAGCGCTCACCGGTATCAAACAAATGGGCGTCTACACCTTTGCTACGCAAGGCGTCATACACACCCTGACCAGACATCAGAGAAACTTCACGTTCAGCGGAATGGCCACCGTACAGTACGCCAACTTTACCAAAACTCTGCGTCATTCTATTTCCCCTAAACGTGCGGGGACACGACTGATGCTACCTGCACCCATCGTGATCACCACATCACCATCACGTACAAAATCCAATATGGCTCGTGGCAGCTCTTCGATTTCTGCCACAAACACAGGCTCCACTCGGCCTGCTACACGAATAGCTCTGGCCAAGGAACGACCATCAGCCGCTACCAGTGGTTTCTCACCTGCGGCATACACTTCGGTTAGCAAGACAGCATCCGCATTACCTAGCACGCTCACGAAGTCTTCAAAACAATCGCGGGTACGGGTGTAACGGTGCGGTTGGAAGGCCAAAACAATGCGTCTTTCAGGCCACGCGCCACGCGCAGCCGCTAATGTAGCAGCCATCTCGTTGGGATGATGACCGTAATCATCAATTACCGTAAAGCTGCCACCACCATTGCGCTCAGGCACATCAAAATCACCCACTTGCGAGAATCTACGACCTACGCCGGTGAACTCGCTGAGTGCTTTAGCGATAACAGCATCTGGTACGCCTAGCTCGGTAGCAACGGCAATCGCTGCCAAGGCATTCAATACATTATGGTTGCCTGGCAAGTTCAGCACGATGGACAGCGTAGGCAACATGCCCGTACTACCTTGACGCTCTACGTCAAAGTGCATGCATGTACCCACACAGCGCAAATTCACTGCTCGTACTTGTGCAGGCTGCTCAATACCATAGGTAGTTACTGGACGTGATACGAAAGGAATAATCTCGCGCACATTGGCATCATCCATGCACAACACGGCACTGCCATAAAACGGCAGTCGGTGTGTGAAGTCGATAAATGCACTTTTTAAGCGCGCCACATCGTGACCATAGGTGTCCATATGGTCTACATCGATGTTGGTGATGATCGCCATCACAGGCAACAGGCTCAGGAAGGAAGCATCTGACTCATCTGCCTCTACCACAATGTAGTCACCCTGACCCAAACGCGCATTGGCACCAGCCGAATTCAAACGGCCACCAATCACAAACGTAGGATCCAAGTCACCAGCGGCCAACACACTGGCTACCAGACTGGTAGTCGTGGTTTTCCCATGCGTACCTGCTACGGCAATGCCGCGTTTTAATCGCATGAGCTCAGCCAACATCAACGCACGTGGCACCACGGGGATGCGTGCGGCACGTGCTGCTAATACTTCTGGGTTATCACCGGCAATAGCGGTAGAGGTCACAATTGCCCCCATACCTTGCACGTTCTCGGCATTGTGGCCAATCACAATGTTCGCACCCAGTTCTGACAGGCGGCGCGTAATAGCGCTTTCCTGTATGTCCGACCCACTCACCGCATAACCAAGGTTCAACATCACCTCGGCAATACCGCTCATGCCTGAGCCGCCTATCCCTACAAAATGTATATGTTTAATGCGGTGCTTCATACCGCCCTCCTTACCAACTGTTCGCACGCATTCGCGATTTGTTCTGTTGCGTGCAACTGGGCGTGTTCTTGCGCATGGACACCCGTGCGCAGTAATTCATCATGGGTTCTTTCTGTTAGCCACTGTGCCAACCACTCAACAGTGAACTCTCGTTGTGGCTGCAACCATGCAGCACCACAACCTGCCAAATACTGAGCATTTGCCGTTTGGTGATCATCAATTGCATGTGGCAATGGAATGAACAACGCCGGCACCCCAGCCGCCGCGACTTCTGCGACGGTCATTGCACCAGCGCGACAGATTAGCAAATCTGCCTGTGCCATGGCTTGCGCCATATCACCAATAAAGGCTGCGCACTCTGCTTTGACTCCAGCATCTGCATAACGCTTGCGCACATCATCAATGTGTTGCTTGCCTGCTTGATGCAATACTTCGGGTCGCTGCGCTGGATCTATAGCCGCCAATGCAGCAGGAATAGTTTTGTTCAGCACAGCAGCACCTAAGCTACCACCCACCACCAACAGCTTCAGCTTGCCTTGACGGCCAGCCAAACGCTGTTCAGGAGGAGCTACATTACGGAACGCTGCGCGCACTGGGTTGCCCACCATCACAGCACCGGGCAATGCCCCCGGAAAACCTACTAGTGTTTTGCTCGCCAGCTTACCCAACCAACGGTTAGCCGTACCCGCTACTGCGTTTTGCTCGTGTATGACCAGCGGAATACGCTTCATGGCAGCCATCAAGCCACCAGGAAACGCCACGTATCCACCCATGCCTAGTACGACATCAGGCTGTACACGTTTCAACACACCGGCTGCAGCGCTACATGCTTTGAATAACGTCAATGGCAATTTAACTAGCGTGCCTACCCCTTTGCCGCGTACACCAGCAAAGCGCAATGGCTCTAAGGTAAAACCATGCTCAGGCACCAACTCACCTTCCATACGGTCTGGGTGCCCCATCCATACCACGCGCCAGCCACGTGCACGCATTTCATGCGCCACCGCCAAACCTGGCATGATGTGCCCACCTGTACCACCCGCCATGATTAACAGGGTTTTGCTCATGTGCGTTTCCCCCTCATCAAATTGCGGTTTTCATAATCCACGCGCAACATAATGGCAAAGGCCACCAAGTTGGCAATAATCCCGGAACCACCATAGCTCACCATAGGCAGAGTCAAACCTTTAGTCGGCAACAAGCCCAAACACACACCAATATTGATAAAGGCCTGCACGCCAAACCAAATGGCCACTCCTTGTGCCACCATGGCATTGAACTGTCTATCCATCGCCAAGGCTTGGCGGCCAATTTCAAAACCGCGCCATACGATGAAACCAAAGAGCAAAATGAGAACGGCTACACCAACAAAACCTAGCTCCTCACCAATCACAGCCACAATAAAGTCAGTATGGGCTTCAGGCAGGTAATGCAGTTTTTCTACGCTAGACCCCAAACCTACGCCAAACCACTCACCACGCCCTAAAGCGATCAACGAGTGTGACAACTGGTACGCACTACCGTACGCATTGTCTGGGTTCCACGGGTCCAAATACACAAAAATACGCTCTCTACGCCATGGCGATAGCCAGATCAGCAGCAAGAAACTCACCACCATGCTACCCAAGAGGCTTGCGAACAATTTCACGTTCAAGCCACCGATGAAGATAATGCCCACAGCAATCGCCACGATCACCATGAACGCCCCCAAGTCAGGCTCCATCAACAGCAGCAAACCTACGCCAGCTAGCGTCATTGCCATAGGCAAGAAACCGCGCAAGAAGGTTTGCATATGTTCTTTTTTACGAACGGTATAATCAGCAGCAAACAGCAAAATCGCCACTTTCATCAGTTCCGAAGGCTGAAAGTTCACTGGCCCTAATGGCAACCAACGTCGCGCACCGTTCACCTCACGCCCAATACCAGGCACCAAGACCACCATCAACATCACCACTGCCAATAAGAACAGTGGAATAGCCAACTTGTGCCACACTCGCATTGGCAAATTCACTGCCAGCAAAGCGAACACCAAGCCTATGGTCAAAAAGATCACATGGCGTACGACAAAGTAGTAACGTCCATAGCTTTCATAGCGCGGGCCATCTGCCAACGCGATAGAAGCCGAATACACCATCAGCAAGCCAAATGCCGCCAACACCACGCCAGCTGCCAGCAATGCAACATCAAATGCCGGCAACGCTGTGCGGCCAGGCCGAACAGCGTTCACGCTAGAGGTCAGGTCGGCAAATAGACTCATGCTACCTCTCCCTCATCCAGTGCTAGTTCTTGCACCACTTCCACAAAACAGTGGCCACGGTGCTCGTAGCTTTTGAACATATCGAAACTGGCACAAGCCGGTGACAACAGCACCATGCCATGTTCAGGTGCACGCTCGTAGGCCATACGTACGGCTTCATCCAGCGACGAAGCATGCACTATAGGTGTGGTGGACTCTTGCTGTAAGGCTTTTTCCAAAATAGGTGCATCGCGGCCAATCAACACCACCGCTACCACAGCCGATTTAGCCACTGCTTGTGCCAATGGCGTGAAATCCTGCCCTTTACCTTCACCACCAGCAATCAGCACCATAGGCTGATCAAAACCCTGTAAGGCAGCTACTGTAGAACCTACGTTAGTACCTTTGCTGTCGTTGATGAATTGCACACCTTGAATATGGCGAATCAGCTCTACACGGTGTGGCTCACCTGCGTATTTACGCAGAGCATCTAATGCAGGCTCCCAATCCAGACCAGCTGCACGAACCAATGCCAATGCAGCTTGGGCATTCATCAAATTATGTTGACCACGGATACGCAATGCTGTGCCGGGAATCAAAGCCTGCACTGCAGTAGCGGGTTGTCGTTCGCCTTGGTTAGGTTCTGGTTCGCCAACAGCTAGCCAACTTAAGCTAGATTCGTCTTGCAAACCCATATCGCCTTGCAATACAGGAGCACTTGCACCAAAAGAGCGTACATGAGGAGCACGCACATCGCTGACCATGGCTACTATAGCCGCATCATCTCTATTCACAATGTGGCACTTAGCAAAGCTAAACACGCGAGCTTTCTCAGCCACGTAAGCCTCCATAGAACCATGCCAATCTAAGTGATCCTGACTAATATTCAGTACACATGCCGCATCAGCACGCAATGAATGCAGACTATGCAGCTGGAAGCTAGAGAGCTCTAACACCCAAGCCTCTGGCAAGGTGTCAGCATTCAAATGCTGTCGTAGTGCCGCAATCGTTGCTGGGCTAATATTGCCCGCAGCGACCGCAGACATACCCGCGCACTCAAACATAAAGCGTGTCAGCGCTGTGACGGTGGTTTTGCCATTAGTACCTGTAATTGCGACCACTTTAGGCTGATAGCCTTGCTCGGCCATGTCATTTAATGCACGAGCAAACAACTCTGTTTCATTCAGGGTATCAATGCCCTGCTGTGCAGCATAAGCCAACAACTCTTTGACACCTGCCTGCTCAGGAGACAAGCCGGGGCTAATCACTACGCTATGCACACCATCCAACACGGAGTTTTCCAAGGCTTGTGTACCTAGGCACAAACTCACTTGTTGTGGAAACTCTTCCTGCAACGCTTGCGCCGCTGCATTCGTTGCGCGCGTATCCGCCAAGCGTACAGAAACGCCTCGCTCTACACACCAGCGCGCCGCAGCCATACCAGACTCCCCCAACCCCAGAACTAGGGTCAGGCCGTCGATACGCAACGAGGGGAAGTGATAGTTGTTCATCGTAATTTCAGTGTCGATAAACCAATCATGACCAGCATGATGGTGATAATCCAAAAACGTACTACTACTTGGGTTTCTTTCCAGCCGCTTACTTCAAAGTGGTGATGCAATGGGGCCATCCTAAAGAACCGCCTACCTTCGCCATACCGCCTTTTGGTGTACTTGAACCACATCACTTGCATCATGACGGACAAGGTTTCTACTACGAACACACCGCCCATGATGAAGAACACTATTTCCTGACGTACGATCACGGCGATAGTACCCAAGGCACCACCTAAAGCCAGAGCGCCCACGTCACCCATAAATACTTGTGCTGGGTACGCGTTAAACCACAAGAACGCTAACCCTGCCCCACCTATTGCCGCACAAATCACCATCAGCTCGGAAGCGCCTGGAATATAGGGGAACAGCAGGTACTTGGAGTAATCCACACGACCTACTACGTAAGCAAAAATACCCAATGCAGCGCCCACCATCACAGTAGGCATAATGGCTAAACCATCTAAACCATCGGTCAGGTTTACGGCATTACTGGAACCCACAATCACAAACCAGGTCAGTGCCACAAAGCCGAACACACCCAGTGGATAACTCACGCTCTTGAAAAATGGAACAATCAAGTCAGCACGAGTAGGCAATGACATCGTGAAACCACTCATTACCCAATCTTTAAACAAAGGCCACAGGTCTACGGTTGCTGGAGCAGACACCGCAAAACTCAAGTACACCGCCGCCACAATACCTATTAGTGCTTGCCAGAAGAATTTCTGGCGTGAGGACATACCTTCTGGATCATGATTCACGACTTTTTTGTAGTCATCAGCCCAACCAATCCAACCAAAACCGAAGGTCACCAACAACACTACCCACACGAAACGGTTAGTCCAGTCGGCCCACAACAAGGTACTGATACCTACGGAGATCAGGATCAACACACCACCCATTGTTGGTGTGCCATTTTTCTGCAGGTGAGACTCAGGCCCATAGCTGCGCACAGCTTGGCCTATCTTCATTTCTGTCAATTTACGGATCACCCAAGGCCCGCACCACAACCCAATGATCAAGGATGTGGCAGCAGCCAGCAACGCTCGCAGGGTAATGTATTCAAATACCCCGAAAGCGCGTACGTGTGAATCCGCGAGCCAACGTGACAGCTCAAGAAGCATTCTGAGCTCCCTCTGTTATTGCAAAATGTTGTTCCAATGCCTGCACCGCACGCTCCATTCGTGCTGTACGCGACCCTTTAACCAATACATGGGCTGGCATCAAAGCGATCAACTGCTTTTGCAAATCCTCCATGCTTTCAAAATGTTCTGCATCATCACCATAAGCCTCGGCTGCAAACATCGCATCAGAGCCTATGACCAATAGGTGTTGAATACCGCGCTCTTTTGCGTACTGACCTACCTCAGCATGCGCTGCTTGGCGAGTCTCGCCAATTTCGCCCATATTGCCCAATACCAATACCGTACGGCCGTCTAGTTCGGCCAGCACATCAATAGCGGCACGTACCGAGTCAGGATTAGCGTTATAGCTGTCATCAATCAATTGGTAGCCTTCTACCACTGATTTAGGCTGCATGCGACCACTCACAGGCTTAAAGGTCTGTAAGCCAGCAACTACAGCTGATAACTCAGCGCCTGCAGCTACCGCACACGCTGTAGCAGCCAAAGCGTTACGCAAATTATGTACGCCAGGAACTGGCAGCTTGATGGCTACATCTTCAGCTTGAACGTGCAGTTGGAAACGTGTGTGCGCTGGATTCACTTGAATGCTTTCTGCATACACAGCCAACCCGTCACCGAAACCAAAGGTCAGCACTTTTTTGCCAGCAGCCAAGTCTTGCCATAATGCAGTGTAGGCATCGTCACCAGGGAACACAGCAATACCGTCTTCGGACAGATAGCTGAAAACACTGCCGTTTTCTTCTGCCACTGCCTGTACAGTGTGCATAAATTCTTGGTGTTCGCGCTGGGCGTTATTCACCAATGCAATAGTTGGTCTGGCCACATCAGCCAATACCGCAATTTCGCCAGGATGATTCATGCCCAACTCAAACACAGCTGCTTGATGGGTATCACGCAAACGCAATACTGACAGCGGCACACCCAAATCATTGTTCAGATTGCCAAGCGTAGCGACGAAATTATCCGCGCCCAAGCTTTCACGCAGAATCGCGGCGATCATTTCTTTGGTGGTAGTTTTGCCATTGCTACCACACACAGCAATCACAGGAATAGAGAAACGCTGACGCCACACCTTAGCAATGCGCAACAACGCTTGACGCGTATCACCCACCACAAACTGAGGCAAGTTTATCTCTGGCTGTCGGTATTCAACCAATGCCGCACATGCTCCTTTTTCAGCAACTTGCTGCAAATAGGTATGGCCGTCAAATTGTTCACCACGCACAGCTACAAACAAGTTTTGTGGCTGCAATTGGCGACTGTCTGTGCACAGATCTACGCCTTTCAACCATGTCAGAGCAAAAGCAGCCCACTGACGATCATCAAACACATGACGTTCGCCTGCTACTTCTTGGTAATCCTCATGGCCTTTACCAGCAATCAATACTACGTCGGCAGCTTCAGCACTCCACAATGCTTGCAGAATGGCTTGTGCACGGTCCTCAATAACTTCGTGCTCGCCCTCAATACCTTGCACAATTTGCGCAATGATATGTTCAGGGTTTTCTGACCGTGGGTTATCGGTAGTCACGATCACGGTATCCGCCAATCGCGCAGCAATACCACCCATCAACGGACGCTTAGCAGTGTCTCTATCACCACCACAACCAAACACACATACCAACTTACCACCACGTACCTGCGCTACGGCGCGCAGTGCCACCAAGGCACGCTCCAGTGCATCGGGGGTATGTGCGTAATCCACAACCGCCAGCGGTAATGGCATAGCACGGTTAGCAATACTCAAGGACTTAGCAATTTCCAAGCGACCAGGAACAGGGCCTAGCGTTGCCATCAAACGAGCAATTTTCGCTACAGGCCAACCTAGTTCTTGCAACACACCAGAAACCAGCAGCAAGTTAGCTACGTTATGCTCACCCAACAAACGGGTCAGAATTTGAGCGGTGCCGTGTGACGTAACCAAGTTAAAAACTTGACCATCACCACCAATATGCACGTCATCCCCAAACACATCCGCCTCACGGCTTTGTAGGGAGTACGAAATTTTTCTGGCTTCAGTGGATGTTGCCAACACGGTTTGACCAAAAGCATCATCCGCATTAATTACCATGCTTTCCAAACCTGGCCATTGGAATAGCGTTGCTTTGGCAGCTTGGTAGTTCTCAAACGTCAGGTGGTAATCCAAATGGTCGTGAGACAAATTAGTCAATGCAGCAATGGCAATGTGTACGCCATCCAAGCGGCCCTGAACAATGCCAATAGACGACGCTTCTAAGGCTACTAAGTTTGCACCAGCTTCGCGCAGTTTGGCCAAACTACGATGCATCGTCAGCACATCAGGTGTAGTCAGTTTGCCACCCAAGTTCGTGCCGTCTGGCAACGTCACACCTAGCGTACCAATGGTTCCGCAAGGCACTTCTGAATTATTTAGTGCCGCAGCTATCCACTGCACGCTGGATGTTTTGCCGTTTGTACCAGTGACAGCGATAACCTTCATCTGCTCAGAAGGTCGTCCCCACCATTGGTGAGCCACATCGCCCAGCACATCGGTTAGGTTCGCGACATCCAATACAGGTACATCGACATTAGCAGGTTGGTCGCTTTGCTCACGCACCACCGCTGTAGCACCATTTGCTACAGCATTCGCAATGAAATCGCGTCCATCACCACTTATGCCAGGACATGCAAAAAACACATCCCCTTTTTCAATCTGACGGGAGTCCAAGCACAACTGGGCCGATGACGACACCTGCTGATGCAACCACTCCAAAATTTGGTTAGTTGTTTTATTTATCATTATTCACCTCTCTTGGCACTTACAGCCACCAACGACTCAATCGGTGCATCTGGCTGCACACCCATTCTGCGCAAACTGTTGGCAACAATTTCAGAAAATACGGGAGCCGCGATCAAACCACCGAAGTAACCGCCTGCTCTAGGCTCATCAATACTGACCGCAACAACAATGCGTGGATCGGTAGCAGGAGCAAAGCCTACGAATGAACTTCTATAGCTTGATCTACTGTACTTACCATCCACAATTTTTCGTGCTGTACCACTTTTACCGGCAACGGTGTAACCCTTCACCTGCGCTAGCCTAGCCCCCTCTGGGCCTGCCGCTGCTTGCAACATACGGCGTACTTCTTGCGCTACTTCTGGGGTGTATACCTGTACGCTAGAGGGCTGTGTATCACGCTTAAGCAACGACAACGACACCACATCGCCGTTACGCGCAAAGGCCGTATAGGCCTGTGCGATCTGAAGCAACGATGCTGACAACCCATAGCCGTACGCCATGGTGGCTCGCTCAATAGGGCGCCAGCGCTCCCATGGACGCAGCCTACCTGCTGCTGCACCAGGAAAAGGCGTATGCGGCACACGACCGAAGCCCAGTTCATTAAATTTGTTCCACATCTCTTCAGAGGTAAGTCGCTCTGAAATCATGGCCATCCCAATATTGCTGGATCGACGCAAAATACCTGCAGCATCCAACGTACCGTTGTGACGGCTCACGTCAGTAATGGTTGCCCCTTGATAGCGATACGTACCATTACCTGTATTAAATTTAGTTTCTGTTGTGATCTTTTTATTATCTAGCGCCAGCGCTACGGTGAATGGCTTCATGATAGAGCCAGGTTCAAACGTATCCGTTAATACACGGTTACGCAGTGCACCGCCTTTACGATCAGCGCGATCATTAGGGTCATACGTAGGCAAGTTCACCAATGCCAACACTTCACCTGTTTGCACATCCAACACAATCGCTGCTGCGGCTGCCGCTTTATTTGTTTCTACGGCATTTTTCAGGACTGAGTAGGTGTCGTACTGCATACCGGCATCTACTGAAAGACGCAGATCGGTACCATGCACAGGAGGAATAGCGTCACGCACATCTTCCACAATACGACCTAGACGGTCACGAATCACACGTCGCGAACCTGATTGGCCTGACAGTTCAGCATTGAATGCCAGTTCAATTCCCTCAATACCTTGGTCTTCAATATTAGTAAAACCAATAATGTGAGCTACGCTCTCGCCCTCTGGGTAAGAGCGGCGCATTTCGTCTTGCTGGTGAATACCTGGAATACGCAACGCAGCAACTTCTGCTGCTACATCCATATCAAGTTGGCGACGAATATAAACAAAGTTTTTGTCTTCAATATCCAGGCGTTTCTGCACATCAGCCACAGGCATTTCCAGCAACGCAGCGAGCGCAGCCACCTGTTCTGGCGTTGCGCGACGCGCATCTTCAGGAATTGCCCACACAGCTTTCACTGGCACACTACTTGCCAGCACTACGTTCCCAGTACGATCAAATACCTTGCCACGCATAGGTGGCAATTCAATCGTACGTTGGTAGCGGCGCTCGCCTTGCTGTTGCAAAAACTCGGTAGAAAGCCCCTGTAAATACAGCGCTTTACCCAACAAAGCCATGAAACCAATCATGACCATCAACAAAACCAACTTCGCCCGCCACATGGGCAGGCGACCTTCTAGGACCGGATTATCGTGATAACCAAAGCGTTTCATGCTAATCCTCCTCATCGCTAGAAGATAAGGAACTTAGCTGCTGCCCCCGTAAATACACAGTACGATCGGGGGTTCCAGTTACCATCTGCAAGTCTTTGCGTGCGACTTGATCAATACGAGCATTGCGGGTCAATTCTGCCCGTTCTAACTGTAGACGACGCCACTCTATATCTAGAGCTTGCGCTTGGTTGCGCAAACGTTCTACCGCCACATAGCCCTCACGCGCCTGATAACGAGCCGTTACCAAGGAAATGGCTGACAACATCAACGCCAACGCGAGGAGCAGACGGATAGTCATCTACGCTTCCCCTTTTTCTCTGTACCACCTGCTGCATAAGCCTTAACAGCCTCTAGCTTGGTTTGCCAGTCGGCGTCCAAAGGTGTAGTGGTACGTTCGGCCACACGCAGTACCGCAGAGCGTGCGCGCACATTATGTTGAACCTCAGTGTCATCAGGCAACACGCGACCCAATGACTGCAACCAAGGTTGCGGCATGTCTTTTTCAGCAATTGGAAGACGCGAGTGCACCATAGCCGGCTTTGATGCCGCGGCCATGAATTGCTTCACCAAGCGATCTTCCAATGAGTGAAAGCTGATCACCGCTAAACGCCCCCCTGGGTTAAGTAGCTCCAGAATTAACGGGAGCGCATGCGCAAGCTCCTCGAGCTCGCGGTTGAGGTAAATCCGTACAGCCTGGAAGGTCCTGGTGGCTGGGTGATGACCTTTTTCGCGCGAGCGGACGACACTGGCGACCAGCTCGGCGAGATCATGCGTTGTACGTAGCGGTGAGGATTCGCGGCGACTTGTAATCGCCTTTGCAATCTGGAAAGCAAACCGTTCTTCGCCATAATCTGCGATGACCTCCTTAATCTCATCGACATCGGCATGAGCCAACCACTCAGCGGCAGTCGGCCCCCTACTGTTATCCATGCGCATATCCAATGGGCCATTACGCATGAACGAGAAACCTCGTTCGGCATCATCTAATTGGGGGGAAGACACACCCAAGTCCATCATGACGCCATCAACGGAGTGCACGCCATGTTCGCGCAGTGCATCTACCATTGACTCAAAACCTGCATGTATTACACGTACACGCTTATCCTCTGCTGCCAGCGCATTCGCAATAGCAATAGCTTCAGGATCTTTATCTATGACAAACAAACGAGAATCGGCATCGACGTGGCGTAGCAATTCTCGACTATGACCACCACGTCCAAACGTGGCATCAACAAATACACCGGACCTATACGTGGGTTCCGGACGGTACTCTGGCCTCCGCGCCATAAATACGGGATTCACCAGAGCCGCTACCGTAGGCTCCAAGAGAACGGAACGATGCTGTAGCTCCATTAGCCGACTCAGAAAGAAAACTGTTCAAATACATCAGACATCATGCCTTCAGCCAGTTCGGCTGCTTGGCGACGCTCCAGTTCGGCACTATTCCACAGTTCGAAATGACCACCCAAACCCAATAACATGGCATCACGATCCAGCCCTACGGCCGTACGTAATTCAGGGGCAATCAAAATCCGTCCAGCAGAATCCATGTCCACATCCTGTGCGCTACCCAGCATCAAACGCTGCAATGCACGAGCTGACATGGGGAACGCTGCAATCTGTTGGCGCTTTTCTTCCCACACAGATCGTGGGTACATCAAAAGACAACCATCAGGGTGCCGCGTCAAAGTGAGTTGTCCCTGTTCCGCCGATAACAAGGCGTCACGGTGCCTGGTCGGAATCGCAATTCGACCTTTAGCATCCAACGTGAGTGCATTGCTTCCTTGGAACATGCTCTTTTTCCCACTTTTTTACACAAAAACCTACTTTTCCCCACTCTAAGCCATGCCGTCATCAAGGTCAAGACGCAAACGCATTTTTTTCCAATGACAACAAACACTTAGCTGACTTTCTTAGAAAAGTTCGATTTTAAAATATCCCTATAAATCAATAAATTGCATTCCAATCTAAAAGTTGTTTATTAGGAGAAAGTGGAAAACACCTCTCAAAAACTTGCATTTCCTCACAATTGACAGGCTTTGACACAGGAAAAGTGCACACACGTGCAGAGCCCACTGTGCGAACGCAGTACGGAAGAAAAAAAGGGGATTTTGGGAAGAAGAAGAAGAAGAAGAAGAAGAAGAAGAAGAAGAAGAAGAAGAAGAAGAAGAAGAAGTGTGAGACAGGCCTATAGGCCGGATTCTGTAAACCAGCACGCTGGTCGGCAATCATTCATCTTGGTATGCCATTACTGACACACTCTAGCCATCTACCCGCATACTCGAGCGGGCCGCCCTTTGAACACAAGGTTCACGTATGCCTATTTGATGTTGCTCCGGATAGAGGTTACCGCGTTTCACCCTGCAACGACTGCCTTACTAGAAGGCAAAGTAACGGAGATAGCCGTTACTGTGCACAACATGTTGTGCCCTCGTCGCAGTCTCGTCTCTGTGGCCCTGTTCCTCGACTCGCAGACCGAAGCCCACTTATCGGACGGCTGTTAGCCGCTATCCTGCCCTACGGAGTCCGGACCTTCCTCGATATTGCTACCGCGATTGCCCAGCCTGCCTCACAAATGTATTGTAACCTGCGACAATAGCAATATCAGACTTTCTTCAGATTTTTTACGGAGCAGCATGTCAAGCAATCTGGTCACCCTTTCTGGGATACATCTGGCGTTTGGCCATCATGCCTTGCTGGATAACGCAAGCCTCACCATTCACTCTGGTGAGCGTTACGGTTTAATTGGTCGCAATGGCGCAGGAAAATCGTCGCTATTAAAGCTTATTGACGGCAGATTGCTGCCTGATGACGGCCAAATCATGCGCAGCAGTGGGCTGCGCGTGGCCACCGTCGAGCAAGAACCAGACCTGCCTCCGGACGAACAAATCTACGATTTTCTCTGCGGCGACTACACCGAAACAGAGGATTGGCAACGCCCAGCCAAAATCAGTGCGTTGATGGATCAGTTGGGTTTACCTAACGATGCACTGATAGGTTCGCTGTCAGGAGGCATGCGTAAGCGTGTAGCGTTGGCTCAAGCCTTAAGCAATGAGCCCGATCTACTCCTATTAGACGAACCCACTAACCATTTAGACTTCGACGGTATTTTGTGGCTGGAGCAGTTACTAAAAAGCTTCCGTGGCAGCGTCATTGTGATCACCCACGACAGGGACTTCCTTGATAGCGTCAGCTCACACATTATCGAGCTAGACCGCGGTCAACTTTTTAGCTTTCCTGGTAACTTCAGTCGCTGGCAAGAACGTAAAGCCGAATGGCTACAAGCCGAATCCCAACAGCAAGCCAAGTTTGATAAATTCCTGGCACAGGAAGAGGTGTGGATTCGCACCGGCGTACAAGCACGTCGCACGCGTGATGAAGGCCGTGTACGCCGATTAGAGTCATTGCGCAGAGAACGCGCTGCACGCCGTGAGCGCATGGGCAACGTTCGCTTAGCCATCTCTGAAGGCAAACGCTCTGGCAAACTGGTTGCTGAAGCTGAAAACATTACTCATGGTTTTGACGAGCGCCTGCTCATCAACAATTTCTCTACCGTGCTAATGCGTGGTGACAAAATCGGCCTGATTGGTGCAAATGGCGCAGGTAAAACAACACTGTTGCAAATACTGTTGGGCAAATTATCACCAAACTCCGGCCAAATCCGTCATGGCACTAACCTAACAGTAGGTTATTTCGACCAAATGCGTAGTTCTTTGGACGAAAACGCCACTTTGGCCGAAACCATTAGCCCCGGAACCGAATGGGTAGAGATTGGCGACCAGCGTAAACACGTAATGAGCTATCTGGAAGACTTCCTCTTCCCTCCAGCTCGCGCGAATTCCCCTGTACGCTCTCTATCCGGCGGCGAACGCGCTCGCTTGGCATTAGCACGCATGTTTGCTCAACCCACCAATATTCTGGTGCTAGACGAACCTACTAACGACTTGGATATTGAAACCCTTGAGTTGCTAGAAGATCTACTACAAGAATATCAAGGCACCGTTTTGCTGGTGAGCCACGATAGACGTTTCTTAAACAACATCGTGACTCAAGTTATAGCCGCTGAAGGCAATGGCAAATGGGGTGAGTATGTGGGTGGCTATGATGAGTGGCTACTACAACGCCCCACTCCGGCAACTGAGTCTACCACTACGACCGTTCTCGCAACTGCCTCTGATAAAGAGAAAACAGCTTCCAAGGCTAATCGCAACCAGAAACTAGCCCCATGGGAGAGAAAAGAACTGGATGCACTGCCAGAGAAAATTGCTCAACTGGAAAGCAAACAGGCAGAGTTAGCTGCCAAACTCAGTGATCCAGATTTGTACAAAGATGGTAACGATGCCGCACAAACAGTACAAAGCTCTCTAGAAGCACTAGAAGCTGAGCTACTACAACTTTTCGAACGCTGGGAGGCGTTGGAAGAAAAGGCACAGGCTGGGCAATAAAAAAAGGGGCTTTATGCCCCTTTTTTTATTATTATGCGCTAGTCACTGACCAAGCTAACTTTCTACCATTTGCTAATGGCACAAGTATCTCATTGCCCAACTGTAACTGGTCGGGAATTTCAAACTCTTGTCGTTGCAACGTAATGGTGTCTGTATTCACTGGCAAACCATAAAATGCAGGGCCATTCTCACAGGCAAAAGCTTGCAGTTTATCCAGCTTACCTACAGCATCAAAGGCTTCTGCGTATAGCTCCATAGCATGCAGAGCTGTATAACAGCCAGCACAGCCACAATCTTGTTCTTTACGGCCACGAACATGTGGCGCACTATCTGTACCCAAGAAGAAACGCGTAGAACCACCTGTTGCAGCTTCCACCAGCGCTAACCTATGTTTTTCACGCTTCAATACAGGCAAGCAGTACCAATGTGGACGCAGGCCGCCGCTGAAAATAGCATTGCGGTTATACAGCAAGTGCTGTGGGGTAATGGTCGCACCAATAGCACCTTCTGCTTGACTCACATATGCCACCCCTTCTGCTGTGGTCAAATGCTCAAACACGACTTTGAGCTCGGGGAACTGTTTACGCAGCGGGATCATAATGCGATCAATAAACACGGCCTCTCTATCAAACAAATCCACGGAAGGGTCTGTCACTTCACCGTGCACCAACAATGGCAAGCCACACTCTTGCATCGCTTCCAATGCCGCACCACAGTAACGCAACACATCCGTTACGCCTGCATCTGAATTGGTTGTAGCACCAGCCGGGTACAGTTTTACCCCATACACCACACCCGACTCACTCGCTCGACGAATTTCCTCAGCTGTTGTGTTGTTCGTCAAATACAAGGTCATCAATGGCTGAAAACGACTGGTCGGAGCCGTTTTATGCAGAGCATCTACAATACGCTGATGATAAGCCACAGCTTGAGCTGCCGTAGTCACTGGCGGAGTCAGGTTAGGCATAACAATGGCACGACCAAATTGTGCTGCTGTGTGACCTACAACGGCCTCTAACATGGCACCATCACGCAAGTGCACATGCCAATCATCTGGGCGGGGAATCGTTAGGGTATTAGTAAGTGTCATAAAATCGGTTCTATCCAAAAAAGCCTATGCTTTGTTCTGGGTCATCGCCATTGAGCGCATCATTGACATTATGCAACAGTCGCTGAAGTTCTGCAGCGCGTAAGCCCGTAAAACATCAGGGCTTCTGACCCGATTCAAACAGTAACAAATCTCCCCCCTCCTGATGATTGGCCTATAGGGAAGCACGAGTTATGCTGCTACTGTACGATTTAGCAGCACTGTGGCATTTCTTTCAATTTTCTCGGAGCTCTATTCATGGCCAATAGTAAAAAACCTGCCAGTAAACCCAACACTGGATTCATGAAGCCACTTACCCCCAGCCCTGCTCTGGCAGCTGTAATTGGTCCCGAAGCTGTACCGCGCACAGAAGTTACCAAGAAAATCTGGGAATACATCAAGAAACACAACCTCCAGGACGCTTCTAACCGCCGCAACATCAACGCTGACGCTAAACTCAAAAAAGTACTAGGCAAAGATCAAGTCAACATGTTTGAACTAAGCAAACTGCTGAGCGCTCATTTAAAATAAGCCCCTCGCACTGGAATCCCAGACTACCCGCCACCATGGCGGGTATTTTTTATACAGATGCGACACAATCAACAAACGAGTGGTATGCCGCATGGCAGCAACTCCCCACACCAGCACTATGCTCTCATCACCCTAAAAAGAATCAGGCCCTGAATCGTCAGGGCCTGATGCATTTTTTCTGTGTGCTGCGGATTATTCAAATTCCGGGCTTTGGCCATTCCAATGAGCCAACCAACCTTTCACAATACGAAAGATAATCCATACCAAGGTAACTACCCCAGTAATCCAACCTATGAAAATAAAAGTGAGTAGGACGCTTACGCACATCCATAACAAACCCCACCAGAAGGTTTTAATTGCCCAATCTAAATGTGCAGCATAAATGGTTCCTGCCGCATCACTACGTTTGTAATACGCTAGAACAATGGAAGCAATAATACTTGCACCAAAAACACCCATGCTCACGATACCAATTGCGAACAAAGCATATACAACATGCACAATGGTACGGAACGGCAAGCCCTGTTCGGTTTCAGACTGGTTCAGTTGAGTCATGCATACCTCCAAAAACATAAAATAGCAGCAGGCACCACAAGGGTGCGGCACTGTTAAGCATTGTAAACGCTTAATGATCATTCGCAGAGTATCAGGCAACGAAGAATGATGCATCTATACACCATCAAACAGCGCAGCATGCCCAAAAGCTGTTCTACATCAGCCTCTAAGCGGCTTATTCTTCCTTGTGCATCGTAGGATATGATGTGTAGCTTTCCTGATACGAGCCCCCCACTTACCGCATTTCACACCCAGGAAGAGAGCCCTGCTTTATCCTGCATCGTGCTGATAAAATATTCTACAGCGTACAAAACCATAAGAATAGCATTTAACTTATTGCATTTATTTTATCCGTAATTAGGTTAAATCATTGCATGCGAAAACCAATACTAATTATTCATTTGAATAGAAAAGGTATTTCACTATATAAAAAATAAGTATTTAATTTTTTCTGCTGTAACTAGCCTCAATAATTAATATCGCCGTTATACAGCATGGTAATCATATATATACCGTAACTCCAAAATGCTCTCTTCTTATCTAAATTTATTTAGTGTTATTTATGTTGTTTCATAATTTTTTTTAAATATGCTACATACCCCTATTCTCTGATTCGAACTGCTCATGGTAAAAGTGGTAAATCTAACTAAAACACACTTGAGGGATAACATGGAAAAGCTACAGGCTGTTTTTGAAACAGTAGGCGGTTGGGTATGGGGGCCAGCAATGTTGATCTTGCTGGTAGGTACAGGTGTATTACTCACTGTACGACTCAGGGGGCTGCAATTTACCAAACTACCCATGGCGTTACGCCAAGCCTTCACTCGCACTCCCGGGCAGGAGAAAGAGCCTGGCGATGTTTCTCACTTTGGTGCACTAATGACAGCTCTGTCAGCAACCATCGGTACTGGTAACATTGCGGGTGTAGCAACCGCCGTGGTATTAGGTGGCCCTGGCGCCGTATTCTGGATGTGGATCACTGCTATTTTTGGTATGGCCACTAAATATGCAGAAGGTATCTTGGCAGTGCATTACCGTATCACCGATGCACGCGGCGAAATGGCTGGCGGTCCTATGTACTACATCGAACGCGGCCTAAACATGAAATGGCTTGCTGTACTATTCGCCATTTTTGCTGTAGTAGCGTCATTTGGTATTGGCAGCTCTGTGCAATCTAACTCGGTTGCTGAGTCTATCTACACCAGCTTTGGCATTGAACACGCCCTGACAGGGATCGTGCTGACTATTCTTACTGCCGTGGTAATTTTGGGTGGTATTAAAAGTATCGCTCGCGCCGCATCCGTCATCGTACCTGTAATGGCAGTGGTTTACGTGCTAGGCGGTTTGATCATTATTCTGTTCAACCTTGAAAAACTGCTACCTGCATTGAGCTTGATTTTTACAGACGCTTTCACAGGTAGTGCTGTGGCTGGTGGTGCTCTAGGTACAGTAATTCGTTACGGTGTTGCCCGTGGCGTATTTTCCAACGAAGCTGGTATGGGTTCTGCTCCTATCGCTGCCGCTGCGGCTAAAACAGACCATGCAGGTCGCCAAGCGCTAGTATCCATGACAGGTACATTCTTAGACACCATCATAGTGTGTTCTATCACTGGTATCGTTCTTGTTATGGCTGGTCAGTACGCTGATGGCAGCACAGGCGCAGCACTGACCACACATAGTTTCAATGCTATGTTGCCTGGTTGGGGTGGCTACATCGTTACTTTTGGTCTAGTATTTTTTGCCTACAGTACGATTCTGGGCTGGTGCTACTATGGTGAAAAATGTGCTGCCTACTTGCTAGGTACTCGTGCTGTACTGCCATACCGTGTGGTATACGTTGCATCCGTAATGATGGGTACTATAGCCAGTCTGGATCTGGTCTGGGCCGCATCGGATACCTTCAATGGCTTAATGGCTATTCCTAACTTGATTGCCTTGCTGTTATTGTCAGGAGTAGTTGTTAAAGAAACCAAAGATTTCTTTAACAAAATCGAAAAAGGTGAGCTGCCTAAGTAAAGCTCACAAATGTAGCCTCGCGCTAAAACAAAACGGCCCTGTAAGAACAGGGCCGTTTTTGTATCTACTCATACAACACTAGATAAGCAAGACGCCTACACTCTTCTATACAGTTAGTGGCTTAATGCACCTAAGGGTAACAGAGGAAGCATAAAAGGTGCCCAAATTATCGACTCCACTAAGTTAGGAGCCATACGCAACTCACCTTCCATATAGCGCAACTCAGCTTTTATAGGTTCAGTAAACGTAGTCATTACTGTAGACGACGGAAGCACATCCGCCACAACCACGCCTTGCTCTATCTTCCATTGCTTTGTGTACAACGTATCTGTATCAACTAGCGCCTTTGCTAAGGCGGGAATATTGCGCACAAAACTATATGCATCTGGCTTAAAAATCTCAAACTGGTAAATATTCAGCAGTTCTACCTTGTCCGCCTCTGACAAATTAGTAGCGGGAATATATAGAAAAAACCTAGCTTTTGCACCCTGGTTAGAAAACACCTCAACTATCGCTGAACGATGAGCTATCTTCTGCCCAAGAGGTGTTTCCAAAAACTGTAATAATGGAAACAGCTCTGTTTTAGCAAAGCCATACGTAGGAGATGGATCAGCTACTAGATATAGCGCACTATCATCCTCACCCCAAGCAGTCAGTTGTATCTGCTCTTTCTTGCTAGGCGTATACGTACTAGAGCAACCCATTAAACCTGCTAGTACGACTATCAGACCATATCTAATCACTCAACCATTACTCGCTTGTTATAGAGACTCATTATGAGTTCAACTAGAGCTGTAACTATAACAACTCTTAGGCAGAGTATGCAGGTGGTCTATGCTAAAGAGAAGCTGGCTCAACAGGCAGCGTAGTAATAGTGCCTGGTAATTAGCAGAGCGCTAACGTTGATCTCTACACATAACACGCCTCAGCAAGCGATGTAGAGCCGTAGAGCAGCCCGTAATGGGTATGTGAGTTGTATTGTGTGTGTTTTGAACAGGCAATAAAAAAGCCCCGCATCGGTTGGATGCGGGGCTTTTGGTGTAAGAGCCTGACGATGACCTACTTTCACACACGAATATGCACTATCATCGGCGCAAAGGCGTTTCACGGTCCTGTTCGGAATGGAAAAGGGGTGGTTCCACCTTGCTATGGTCGTCAAGCGTAACTGGCTTGCTCACATGCTTCACACGAAGCATGTCAACTAAATCTGGAATTAGCACAACTACATCAACAGTATGATGCAGTGTTTCATGTTTGGGATTGCGTTATTGTACTGCTAAATTTGTTTGAACGACACTTAAAACTTATAACCTTAAGAGTTATAGGATCAAGCCGCACGGGCAATTAGTACTGGTTAGCTACGTGCATTACTGCACTTCCACACCCAGCCTATCAACGTCCTGGTCTAGAACGACCCTTTAGGGGAATCAAGTTCCCGGGATACCTAATCTTCAGACGAGTTTCCCGCTTAGATGCCTTCAGCGGTTATCTCTTCCGTACTTAGCTACTCGGCAATGCCATTGGCATGACAACCGATACACCAGCGGTACGTCCACTCCGGTCCTCTCGTACTAGGAGCAGGCTCCGTCAAGTATCCAACGCCCACGGCAGATAGGGACCAAACTGTCTCACGACGTTTTAAACCCAACTCACGTACCTCTTTAAATGGCGAACAGCCATACCCTTGGGACCGGCTACAGCCCCAGGATGAGATGAGTCGACATCGAGGTGCCAAACACCGCCGTCGATATGAACTCTTGGGCGGTATCAGCCTGTTATCCCCAGAGTACCTTTTATCCGTTGAGCGATGGCCCTTCCATACAGAACCACCGGATCACTATGTCCTACTTTCGTACCTGTTCGACTTGTCAGTCTCACAGTCAAGCACGCTTATGCCATTGCACTATCAAGACGATTTCCGACCGTCTCTAGCGTACCTTCGAACTCCTCCGTTACACTTTAGGAGGAGACCGCCCCAGTCAAACTGCCCACCATGCACGGTCCCCGATCCCGATAAGGGACCTAGGTTAGAACCATAAACAGACCAGGGTGGTATTTCAAGGTTGACTCCACGCGAACTAGCGTCCACGCTTCAACGTCTCCCACCTATCCTACACAGGCCGGTTCACAATCCAATGCAAAGCTACAGTAAAGGTTCATGGGGTCTTTCCGTCTAGCCGCGGGTAGATTGCATCATCACAACCACTTCAACTTCGCTGAGTCTCAGGAGGAGACAGTGTGGCCATCGTTACGCCATTCGTGCAGGTCGGAACTTACCCGACAAGGAATTTCGCTACCTTAGGACCGTTATAGTTACGGCCGCCGTTTACCGGGGCTTCGATCAAGAGCTTGCACCCCATCACTTAACCTTCCGGCACCGGGCAGGCGTCACACCCTATACGTCCACTTTCGTGTTTGCAGAGTGCTGTGTTTTTAATAAACAGTCGCAGCCACCGATTCACTGCGGCCCTTTCATGCTTTGCGCGCAGGCGCATCACACTACCGGGGCATACCTTCTCCCGAAGTTACGGTATTAATTTGCCGAGTTCCTTCTCCTGAGTTCTCTCAAGCGCCTTGGAATATTCATCCCGTCCACCTGTGTCGGTTTGCGGTACGGTCTTGTAAAGCTGAAGCTTAGAGGCTTTTCTTGGGACCACTTCCAATCAGTTTAGAGCCGTAGCTCTATCCAGTGACATCCTTGAATTCCGCGCCCGGATTTGCCTAAGCGCCTTCTTCGATGCCCCAACGGAGATATCCAACACTCCGATGACCTTCTGCAATCCGTCCCCCCATCGCACTTTACAACGGTGCGGGAATATTAACCCGCTTCCCATCAGCTACGCATCTCTGCCTCACCTTAGGGGCCGACTCACCCTGCGCCGATGAACGTTGCGCAGGAAACCTTGGACTTACGGCGAGGGGGCTTTTCACCCCCTTTATCGCTACTCATGTCAGCATTCTCACTTCTGATACCTCCAGCATTCCTTACGGAACACCTTCGCAGGCCTACAGAACGCTCTCCTACCACGCACAGTAAACTGTGCATCCGCAGCTTCGGTAACTGGCTTAGCCCCGTTACATCTTCCGCGCAGGACGACTCGATCAGTGAGCTATTACGCTTTCTTTAAAGGGTGGCTGCTTCTAAGCCAACCTCCTGACTGTCTATGCCTTCCCACTTCGTTTCCCACTTAGCCCGTTTTAGGGACCTTAGCTGGCGGTCTGGGTTGTTTCCCTCTTGAGTCCGGACGTTAGCACCCGGTGCTCTGTCTCCCGTACTGTACTTGTTGGTATTCGGAGTTTGCCATGGTTTGGTAAGTCGCTATGACCCCCTAGCCAAAACAGTGCTCTACCCCCAACAGTAATATACGAGGCACTACCTAAATAGTTTTCGGAGAGAACCAGCTATCTCCAGGCTTGTTTAGCCTTTCACTCCAATCCACAGTTCATCCCCTAATTTTTCAACATTAGTGGGTTCGGTCCTCCAGCACGTGTTACCGTGCCTTCAACCTGACCATGGATAGATCGCCTGGTTTCGGGTCTACACCCAGCGACTGAATCGCCCTATTCGGACTCGCTTTCGCTACGCCTCCCCTATTCGGTTAAGCTTGCCACTGAATGTAAGTCGCTGACCCATTATACAAAAGGTACGCAGTCACACCACAAGGGTGCTCCTACTGTTTGTATGCATGCGGTTTCAGGATCTATTTCACTCCCCTTCCGGGGTTCTTTTCGCCTTTCCCTCACGGTACTGGTTCACTATCGGTCGATCACGAGTATTTAGCCTTGGAGGATGGTCCCCCCATATTCAGACAGGATTTCACGTGTCCCGCCCTACTTATCTAACGCCTAGTACCACCGATTTGATTTCGCTTACGGGACTATCACCCACTACGGTAAAACTTTCCATTTTTTTCAGCTATCAAATCGACTATCACGTTAAGGCTGGTCCGGTTTCGCTCGCCACTACTTCCGGAATCTCGGTTGATTTCTTTTCCTCAGGTTACTTAGATGGTTCAGTTCACCTGGTTCGCTTCGCTACACCTATGTATTCAGTGTAGGATACAGTATCGCTACTGTGGGTTTCCCCATTCGGACATCTACGGATCAAAGCTTGTTTGTCAGCTCCCCGTAGCTTTTCGCAGACTACCACGTCCTTCATCGCCTGTGATCGCCAAGGCATCCGCCGCATGCACTTATTCGCTTGATCCTATAACACTTAAGGCTACAGGATTATGAGTTTTAGCAATTGTGCCGTTCATCAAGTTTGCTTGGATTCGATTTTACTCGAATTCAAAAAAGAACTTTGTTTGAACAAAATTGTTGATTTGCAATCACAACCCGTCTATTCATACAGCCAACAATTAAGTTGGTGTATACATGAATACACTTCGTTGTGCTTTTTCCAGATTGTTAAAGAACATAACCAGCGATGAGCTTTATCAGCCCAACGAGTAACACTGTCATCAACAATGCTATTCGTTAAACTGTCAGTACCCAAGCAACTCGACATTTCAAGCTGCACTTCACTGCATTTCATGACCAAACTTCAATCACCACCGTAAAAATCTTGGTGGAGGATGACGGGATCGAACCGACGACCCCCTGCTTGCAAAGCAGGTGCTCTCCCAGCTGAGCTAATCCCCCGTGGTATTCGTGGTGGGTCAAGTTGGAATCGAACCAACGACCCCCGCCTTATCAAGACGGTGCTCTAACCGACTGAGCTACTGACCCAATTCGTTACTGCTTCGTTGGTGACTACCTTGGTCATGAACTTTCTAACAGCCAATAAGTGTGGACGCTTTCGCTTTGTGAACCTTCGCTCTTAAAGGAGGTGATCCAGCCGCACCTTCCGATACGGCTACCTTGTTACGACTTCACCCCAGTCATGAATCCCACCGTGGTAAGCGTCCTCCTTACGGTTAGACTACCTACTTCTGGTGAAACCCACTTCCATGGTGTGACGGGCGGTGTGTACAAGACCCGGGAACGTATTCACCGCGGCATTCTGATCCGCGATTACTAGCGATTCCGACTTCACGCAGTCGAGTTGCAGACTGCGATCCGGACTACGATCGGGTTTATGAGATTAGCTCCCCCTCGCGGGTTGGCGACCCTCTGTCCCGACCATTGTATGACGTGTGAAGCCCTACGCATAAGGGCCATGAGGACTTGACGTCATCCCCACCTTCCTCCGGTTTGTCACCGGCAGTCTCATTAGAGTGCTCTTTCGTAGCAACTAATGACAAGGGTTGCGCTCGTTGCGGGACTTAACCCAACATCTCACGACACGAGCTGACGACAGCCATGCAGCACCTGTGTTCCAGTTCCCTTGCGGGCACTCCTAAATCTCTTCAGGATTCTAGACATGTCAAGCGTAGGTAAGGTTTTTCGCGTTGCATCGAATTAATCCACATCATCCACCGCTTGTGCGGGTCCCCGTCAATTCCTTTGAGTTTTAATCTTGCGACCGTACTCCCCAGGCGGTCAACTTCACGCGTTAGCTGCGCTACTAAGGCCTAACGGCCCCAACAGCTAGTTGACATCGTTTAGGGCGTGGACTACCAGGGTATCTAATCCTGTTTGCTCCCCACGCTTTCGTACCTGAGCGTCAGTATTATCCCAGGGGGCTGCCTTCGCCATCGGTATTCCTCCACATCTCTACGCATTTCACTGCTACACGTGGAATTCTACCCCCCTCTGACATACTCTAGCCAGGTAGTTAAAAATGCAGTTCCAAGGTTGAGCCCTGGGATTTCACATCTTTCTTTCCTAGCCGCCTGCGTACCCTTTACGCCCAGTAATTCCGATTAACGCTTGCACCCTACGTATTACCGCGGCTGCTGGCACGTAGTTAGCCGGTGCTTATTCTACAGGTACCGTCATCTTCAGAGGTTATTAACCCCTGCTATTTCTTCCCTGTCAAAAGTGCTTTACAACCCGAAGGCCTTCATCACACACGCGGGATGGCTGGATCAGGGTTTCCCCCATTGTCCAAAATTCCCCACTGCTGCCTCCCGTAGGAGTCTGGGCCGTGTCTCAGTCCCAGTGTGGCTGGTCGTCCTCTCAAACCAGCTACGGATCGTCGCCTTGGTAGGCCTTTACCCCACCAACTAGCTAATCCGATATCGGCCGCTCCAATAGTGAGAGGTCTTGCGATCCCCCCCTTTCCCCCGTAGGGCGTATGCGGTATTAGCCACTCTTTCGAGTAGTTATCCCCCGCTACTGGGCACGTTCCGATACATTACTCACCCGTCCGCCACTCGCCACCAAGAGAGCAAGCTCTCTCGTGCTGCCGTTCGACTTGCATGTGTAAAGCATCCCGCTAGCGTTCAATCTGAGCCAGGATCAAACTCTTCAGTTTAATCTCTGTATATTTGCCTTAAGTAACCGAAGCTACCTAAGACGGAGTAATTCGTACTCAAAGAAATTTAGAGTTGTTTGCACAAGGCAAAAACCTAATTTTCTTTATGTGAGCACTTGTCAATTTAGTTGGCGAACCTTCGTGAGAAGGTTGGTCCACTCATTCCAAGCGCCCACACTTATCGGCTGTTAAATTTTTAAAGAACACTTGCTACCGAAGTAGCTAGTCGCTGCCGTTGCAGCTAAACCAGAGAAGTGAAATTATGAAGTATTTTGTTTTTGGTGTCAAGCGTTTTTTTCAAAACATTTAAAACCGAAACCACCTCAAAACCCACTCACAAAAATTAACTCTCAAACCTGAAAACTAAGTTTTGTGCTCTTCAGCAAAGAAAGAAACTTTAACATGGTTTTTTAAAACTTGTCAAGATTTATTTTCTTGCCGTTTCACCCTTTCGGATGAATCGCAACCTCCCGCAGAAGACCGCTGCCTTGTAAAGCAAACTGCTTTTCAAACAAGGGAGTGAACTATAGTCCTTTTCCCTGATGCCTGTCAAACGTTTGTTTTACTTGGCTTTCGTTGTTTGATCGTGGGATCCACCTAGGGAAAACCCGTATGTCTTGCAACGAAGAAACGAAACTATAGCACCATCAATCACAGCCACACAAGCTATTTATGACAAACAAATGAAGATTTTATGAAGATATTTTCAAACACCCATCAATTCAATGACTTACGGTTTGAAATATTTTCGAGGGACCAAAAACCCCAACCAGAGAACCTGCTCTGAACCCATTTCCACCCCCATCTATCTATCTATCTATCTATCTATCTATCTATCTATCTATCTATCTATCTATCTATCTATCTATCTATCTATCTATCTATCTATCTATCTATAGCAACTGCCTCACAACTCTCAACCACCTCTCCCCTAACAAGCAATCGCACACCGGTAGTTAATACATCGAAATGCTGCGCAAAGACTTACTCCTCTACAGACAGAAGGATGACTAACAACACCAGGATCACCCAATCGTGCCATTACTTACTACATAGATCTGCAGCAACACCAGTTCATGCATCACAAACATCAGTATGCTCTATCTATATAGCTAGAGTTAAACCACCTCTATATATAAAGCACATATCACGCCCCCTCTTTTCTCTTCCACAAACTCCTTTCTTTTTAGGCCACCAGCGCATCTGCTCTCTGAGCAACAGCTCAGGCAAACGGCATCGAACCAATCATCATGAACAAAAATTCCTGCCATTCCTTGCCTCGTACCGGAGTCATACTCACATCGCTCTATATAAGAATAGTCACCCCCTGCACTCCACCCACCGTTCTCATTAGAAAGAAGTCATTAACTCACTCTTATTTTCCGACTGACTGACTGAAGAAGAAGAAGAAGAAGAAGAAGAAGAAGAAGAAGAAGAAGAAGAAGAAGAAGAAGAAGATGAAGATGATGCGGAGGAGAGTGAGGATAGTTACCTGCTGCATGGCGACCCAGTAGATCAGCAAAGTACCAGCAACCTATACGCTCACAAACCAAACCCTGGCGAAATACTGTCCCACTAACTATATATAGAGACATTCACCTCTCCACCCTCACACGTTATTGAAAGCTCCGTTTCAACACCACTCTATATATAGATAGAACAATGACACGCTAAACATCGTCCACACTTGCGGGCCAAGCCAGACACCTTCTTCATATACATTACCCACCAACTATCAGTACAATCACACGGGTATATTTTGCCCATAAAAAAAGGGCTCTATATATAGAGCCCTTTTTTTATCAGTATTTCACATCAGATGTACAACGCGCTTTACCAACCTAATCACCCACATTGCACGCGCACACCTATCTACATTAGGCTTTCTTCAATCTGCCTCGAAACTGCTCACGGAACTTGCGTAGCTTAGGTTCGATAATGACTCGACAATAACCCTGCTGTGGATTTCGTTCGTAATATTCGTGATGCACCATTTCTGCTGACCAAAAACGGCTGGCAGGACGCAACTGCGTAACGACTGGTTTAGATAATAGCTGCGTCACTTTCTGAATCATTGCCTCAGCCTGATGACGCTGCTGTTGGGATTGATAAAAAATCACCGACGCATACTGCGCCCCCACATCATTACCTTGTCTATCTAGCGTGGTGGGATCGTGTATGGCGAAAAACACCGCCAACAACTCCTCAAAGTCTATACGCTGTGGATCAAAGCGGATTTGCACCACTTCAATATGACCTGTATGCCCTGCGCAGACCTCTTCATAGCTAGGGTTTTCCAGTTTGCCGCCCGCATAACCTGGCAACACTTGTTCAACACCATCTAATTGTGCGAATGCTGGCTCCAGACACCAGAAGCACCCGCCACCTAACAGAGCGGTTTCTATTTGCCTGTCTTCATGCTTGTCCATAACTCCTCTCCTGTACTAATCATCACCCTATACATGTGAGCGAGCCACGCACAGATAATAGAGCTGACCAATAAAGCTAAAGCGTTAGCTTCCCTCTTATGATACCTAATCTGTAGAGGCGTTAAAGCCCAGTCGGCACTTTCAGACTAAATTCTTGTCAGCGCCATGATGAGTAGCAAGATGATGAACTACACAGCGCCTATTCCCCATCTTTGCAGATAGCTTAGGCTCGCACCCTATACTGTGTACAAAAAATATTATTCTTTATTAATTTTTATAAATTGCCACTAACTACCAATAATTAAAAAATCATAATCTATAAAATTTATTATATTTATTGGCGGATATACTTTTTACTATATTTATAATTCTTGGTCCTATATCATTTTCAATTTTATCTTTACTTAATATAAACTCAGCCGCACAGCAGTCTATAACCATATAGTTTCCATCTGCGTCAATAAATGGCACAGCCACTCCGTTAATACCCTTTTTCCATTCCCCTGTGGATACACAAAAGCCACGCAGCCTATAGTCTTGCAACGCTTGCATGATTCCTTCTTCAGTTTTCGCCCAACCGTGTAAATCTAGGTCTCGTAATTGTGCTAACACAGTATGACGCTGAGTCTCGGGTAGACCCGCCAAATAAGCCCTACCCATAGAGGTGCTAGCCAACGGCAAGCGTACACCCACATCACTATGACGCGACTCCAACACCGAACTACCACGTATGCTATCTATGCATACCATGCTCTGCCTATCACCCATTCCTACAGACACGGTAATTTGTGCATATTCTGCTAAGCGTTGCAACAACGGCCTAAGTTTATCGCGCACAGGTAAGCTGGATAAAAACACATGCCCCAAAGACACTACGCCTATGCCTAATGAGTACTTGGAATGCGTTGGCGAAAACTCCAAGTATCCCAACCTCACCAACGTACCGGCCAATCTAGCCACTGAGGGTTTCGGGATACCTGAGCGCCTAGATAACTCGGCCACCCCTACGAAGCGCTCATCTGCACCAAAACACCTCAACAACTCAAAGCCTCTGCCCAGTGCATATACAAAATTGCGCTCTTTAGGACTATCTGCCAGCCTAATAAAATCGTTCCCCTTATAATCCCTCTTCATATGGATGATCCCGTAATTATTATCAATTCATTCTTTCACCCAAATAAATTTACAGTCAATAAAAATACCATTTTGTTCCACCTATCAAAACAAAATCCTCTAAAGTTTTGCTAGATGGAACTTTATTTTTTTACATAATCATTACCCTTACCCCCCATCAACCACCTCCACTACATATTTGCTATTTCAACCCACAAACTTCATAAAAATAAAATCAAGATCCAACGCAAAAATAGCACATCATTTTCTTATATAAATATCAGATATTCCCTATATCCAACCACCTCTACCTACCATCATCCCGCTTTTACCAATACACCAGCCATCCCAAAGCGCTTGCAAACCATAGGCAACGTTACCAATGAAGTTTTTTATCCATCCGTAACGGTTCTAACTACTGTGGATAACTACTACGTGTAATAGCAGGGAACGAGTGCCATAAACATCTGTCATAATGGTTACTGCCCATCTGACCAGCCATCTCATGCATGGCTTTTGCCGGACCCACACTTAAACACACTATGCTTGTACACCCACAGTTCAATCCCATTGCTCTACAACTTGGCCCCATATCCGTTCATTGGTATGGCTTGATGTACTTAACTGGCTTTGCATTGGTATGGCTATTAGGTACAGCACGTATACGCAAGGGATTGGCTCCGGTAAACCGCCAAGGTTTAGAAGACCTGATTTTCTACTGTGTAGCCGGTGTAATTTTGGGTGGACGCTTAGGCTATGTACTGTTCTATAAACCAGCCTATTACTTGCAGCACCCACTAGAGATTTTCTACGTCTGGCAAGGCGGCATGGCCTTTCACGGTGGACTGTTAGGTGTATTGGCCGCCATGGCTCTTTTTGCGTATAAGCGAAAAATCAGCTTTTTCACATTGAGTGATTTTCTTGCTCCTCTGGTTCCGCTAGGCTTAGCAGCTGGCCGATTAGGGAACTTCATCAATGGAGAACTGTGGGGAAGAGCCAGTTCTATGCCATGGGCAATGGTGTTCCCTCAAGCACAAGACGGTATTGCACGACACCCATCACAGTTGTATCAAATGGCTTTAGAAGGCATATTGCTGTTTATTATTCTTTGGATATACAGCAGCAAGCCTCGCGCCACAGGAAAAATTAGCGGGCTATTTTTAATAGGATACGGTTTTTTCCGCTTTATCGTTGAGTACACCCGTGAACCAGATAGTTTCTTGGGCTTGCTAACAGCCGGCCTTTCCATGGGCCAGCTGTTATCACTACCGATGATACTGATAGGCCTGTTTATTTTCCTCCGAGCAGGTAAACAGAACCATTCACCGACACACTAACTTGCTCTGTACCACTTTCTAGCGGCATGCTCTCTGAACTCATCGCTTTGAATGAGCCAGCGTCAGCCGCCATCGCACGCATCATTGGCGGGCGGTAATAACCGCCTGAACCACCTACGTTTACTTCATTCAAACGGAAATCTGTATAGCCCATACTAGATGCAATTTGCTTGGCACGGCTTTGGAACCGTTTGATTGCGTCTTCGGTTAGAGCCTCCTCATGCCGGGCACGCTCCTCTGGGGATACAGAGAAGCTCAGACCAGCAATAGGCATATCTTTAGAAACTTTAGCTGCTAATTCACTGGCTGCAGGTATGTTAGTGGACTCCAACTGCACCTCGGCACGACCTCTCCAACCCGTAATAACGCCTTTTCTATCACTGTTTGGATAAATACGGTAGTTGCCACTACTGACCTTCACTACCTCTTGTTTACGCCCCTCGGCCAACACAGCTTCTAGCGCTTCACGTAATTTTTTATCGACGTTTGCTTGCTGGGCATCATCAAACTCCGCAGCCAGATAAATCGTCACGGTGTCTTGCTCTACCTCAGCAAACGCTTCGGACTGTAGACTGATGACAGGCGGACGCTGTAGTGCTTTAGAGGTTTCTTCCTCATTTGCCATCGCGCTTAATGGCAAGGTCAACATCCCATATGCAGCCAAGATTGCCGCTGCAGCTTTTTTGGGAGAAAGGGTTCGTTTAGTCCGCATAGAAACTCCTTAACAAAAAAAGCCCGTTGCAAAATGCAACGAGCTTTGAAAAATTGCCCCACCTGTGCCGTCAAGGCTGGCATCCTGGGAACCGAGGGTCCAAAGATTGGCCGCCATCATATAAGTTTCGGGTTCGCTATCTTGTAGCGATCGCTCCTGCTTATAAATCCAGCGACCTGAATGCCATAAGCATTGGTTCAAGGAATATATAGCCACGTCACGAACACGGCAGGGACTTACTGGGTGATCCATCGCCATATAAAGCATGGATCGAATCTTTAACGAGCTACAGCCTCTGGACCAACAACTTGATCAATCAACTGATGCATGTCTTCTATTTTACGCTTGAAATCGCCTAATGCAAGGTTACTAAGTGGGCCATCCGGGGCGCGCAATGTCAGGAACTCTAAAGCCAACTGTATAGCAACCATGGTAGCGATACGTTCGTTGCCTGCTATTTTACCGCTATCTTGCACACGCTTCATACGTTTTTCTACATGTGCCACTGCAGATAACAAATCTGCTTTCTCGGAAGGCGCACAAGCCAAGGTGTATTCGCGCCCTAACAGAGTGATATTAATACGTTCCATGTCTTATTCCTGCTCGATATGCCCGGGCAAACGTTGCAACACAGCGGTGACTTGATCACGCGCTTGCTCAGCAACCTGACGCAACTCTTGGTTATGGCCTAAGCTAAGTTCCAGTTGGTCCCTAAGCTTCTGAGCTTCATCTTGATGCTGAACCAGCTCTACAAAAAGAGCTTCTTGCACTTGTTCTGCCTGTTTGCGTGCAGCATCAACGTCGGCTTGATGTCGTACCGAGATTTCTGCCATGGATGCATAGTCGGCTTGCTGCTTGTCTAACTGTTCTCGTAGCGACGCGCACTCCCCTTCTAGGGTTTTTATGCGTGACAATAGAACGGACCGCTCAGACTTGAGTTGGGTGGCGTACGCGGCCAACGCACTAAGTCTGTCGGCTAGATGGTTAAGATCCTGGAGCATAGTTATGTAGTAGACGAGTAGTCAGAACCATTCAAAACATGTGCACATCATAACCCTGAACAGCCAAGCTAATGCTAAAAAAGTCTGTTCAAAGCAAAAATCGCCCTGATGCCACACCTTACAATTATTCTAAACTGGACAGAAATGCCTTCACACAGGCATGATCGTAACCCTTAACCTTTTCACTCGTAAATCCCTAGCATTGCAGCCTCACTAGGAGTTCTCCATGCCCTCTATACAGAAAAAAATGTATGCCCCGCTAACCTCCGCAAAAGTAGCCTTTATAGGTTTAGGGGTAATGGGGTTCCCGATGGCTGGCCACCTTGCACAAGCAGGCCACCATGTCACCGTGTACAACCGCACGCACAGCAAAGCGCTGGCATGGCAAGCCGAGTTCGGCAACCATGTCGCCACCACGCCCGCCGAAGCAGCAAGTGATGCCGACTTTGTGATGTTCTGTGTGGGTAATGACGATGACCTGCGTGAAGTTATTCAAGGTGAGAATGGCGCTTTGCTGCACGCTAAAGCAGGTAGCCTATTTATTGATCACACTACCGCTTCTGCTAACGTCGCCCGTGAAATGGCCACAGTTTGTGCAGAAAAATCGGTAGGCTTTATGGATGCGCCTATCTCTGGCGGCCAAAGCGGTGCTGAAGCTGGCAAGCTCAGTATCATGTGCGGTGGATCTGATGCCAACTTTAAAAAAGCTCTGCCTTATCTGGAACACTACGGCACCATCATCGAACTGTTGGGCGACACTGGCTCTGGTCAGTTGTGCAAAATGGTGAACCAAATTTGTGTGGTCAGTGTGATTCAGGGGTTAGCAGAAGCCTTGGCATTCGGTGAAAATGCCGGATTGGATATGCAACGTGTCGTTAAAGTGATTGGCGGCGGCGCTGCGTCTAGCTGGCAAATGCATAACCGTAGCCAAACTATGCTGGATCGCGAGTTTGATTTTGGCTTCGCCGTTGACTGGGTACGCAAAGACTTAGGCTTAGTTCTCAACGAAGCCCGCAACAATGGCGCTCGCTTGCCTATCACTGCCTTGATTGACCAACTGTACGCACAAGTACAAGAGCAAGGTGGGGGCCGATTAGATAGCTCTAGTCTGATTACCCTGCTTGGGAAATCGCAAGCCCCACAATCATAAATAAAAAAAGCGACACACCCTCAGGTGTGTCGCCATGCTTTGTCATTCAGACGGTAAAATTAGACTTTTAGCTGCTGTCTTTACCTTACCGCTGGGATGTAGACGTTGCCTCAAATAACGGGATTCTTGCCTGTGTTTGAACAACAGACTTGATAGCTCGTTAAGTGCCTGCAAGTACACCTCACGTTTGAAATCGATGACGGCATCCATAGGAACCCAATATTGGCTCCAACGCCATGCATCGAATTCAGGTGTAGAGGAGGTACGCAAGCTAACATCGCTATCACGTCCCACCATACGCAACAAAAACCAAATTTGTTTTTGCCCTTTATAGTGGCCGCGTGATTCACGACGTATATAGTGATTGGGAACGTTATACCGTAACCAATCGCGGGTCCGCCCCAAAATACGCACGTGTTCGGGAAGCAAACCAACTTCCTCGTAAAGCTCCCGGTACATAGCCTGCACCGGACTTTCACCGTAGTTGATGCCTCCTTGAGGAAACTGCCAGGCATGTTCCCGGATACGTTTCCCCCAGAACACTTCATTCTTGCGATTTGCCAGAATGATGCCAACATTGGGACGGTAGCCTTCACGGTCTAACATGGGCCACCTCTATGCAAAATTCAATACAATTACTTTAATTATACGTATCACTTGAGTTCACTACCATGCATGCAAGCCAGTATCACATTAATACCTTAAAAGAAGCCCCTACAGAAGCCGAAGTTACCAGCCATCAATTGATGACTCGAGCAGGTATGATTCGCCGAGCCGCTGGCGGCGTCTACTCCTACATGCCGTTGGGCCTGAAAGTATTGCGTAAGATTGAAAACATTGTGCGCGAAGAAATGGACCGTGCAGGTGCACTGGAATTGCTCATGCCTGTAGTGCAGCCCGCCGAGCTGTGGCAAGAGTCGGGCCGTTGGGATAAATATGGCGCCGAACTGCTGAGAATCAAGGATAGACACAATCGTGACTTTATCCTGCAGCCCACTTCCGAAGAGCTGGTAACAGATATTGCTCGCAATGAAATTCATAGCTGGCGTCAGTTGCCCGTGAATTTTTATCACATCCAAACAAAATTCCGTGATGAACGTCGCCCTCGCTTTGGTTTGATGCGCGGCCGTGAGTTCACCATGAAAGACGCCTACTCTTTCGACCGTGATGTGGAATCCGCACAAGCCAGCTACGACAACATGTTCAACGCTTACATGCGTATTTTTGCGCGCTTGGGCTTGGAGTTCCGTGCTGTTGCCGCTGATACCGGTTCTATTGGTGGTTCACGCAGCCATGAGTTCCAAGTGATTGCGGATACCGGCGAAGACGCTCTGGTGTACAACCCAGAGACCGATTACGCTGCCAACATGGAGCTGGCCGAAGCCGCATGTTTGATTGCTGAACGTGCCGCCCCTAGCCGTGAACTGACCAAAGTCGCTACTCCTGCAGCAGCAAAGTGCGAAGCCGTTGCTGAGTTGTTGGGTCGCCCACTGACTGACACCGTGAAATCAGTGGTTGTGGCTACAGACATCATTGATGAAAAAACCAAAGCCACCACCACAAAAATCTGGTTGCTGTTGATCCGTGGCGATCACGAACTGAACGAAGTAAAAGTATCTAAGCTACCAGGTTTCGAACAAGGTCACCGCTTGGCAACTGAGGCTGAAATCATCGAAGCTTTTGGCTGTAAACCTGGCTTCTTGGGCCCAATCAACACCAAACAACCTGTAGGCTTGGTAGTAGATAGTACCGTTGCCAACATGCACGACTTTATCTGCGGTGCGAACGAAGAAGACTTCCACTACGATGGCGTGAACTGGGACCGTGATCTCCCTGAACCTACTGTTGCTGACTTGCGTAATGTAGTGCATGGTGACCCAGACCCTCGTGGTGGCACCTTGGCTATTCAACGCGGTATTGAAGTAGGTCACGTGTTCTTCTTGGGCGATACCTACTCCAAAAAACTGAACGCGACATTCTTGGATAAAGACGGCAAACCAAGCATCATGCAAATGGGTTGCTACGGTATTGGCGTGAGCCGTATTGCCGCTGCAGCAATCGAGCAAAACCACGACGAAAAAGGTATGATTTGGCCACGCGCCATTGCACCTTTTGAGGTGGTGATTTGTGGCTTGGGTCTGAACAAAAGCGAAACCGCTCGTGCCGAAGCTGAAAAAATCTACCAAGCCCTGAAAGCCAAAGGCGTGGATGTGATTTTTGACGATAGAGATATTCGTCCTGGTGTGATGTTTGCCGACTGGGAACTAATTGGTGTTCCAGTACGCATTACCGTAGGTGAGCGCGGTCTACAAGAAAACATCGTAGAACTGCAAACCCGACGCGATGGCGTAGTGCATAAAATTGCTCCGGATACCGTAGTAGAAGAGGCGCTGCGCCTACTGGAAACACTATGATACAGATTCGCGTATATTACGAAGACACGGATGCGGGAGGCATTGTATTCTATGCCAACTATCTGAAGTTCTTTGAACGTGCGCGCACTGAATGGTTACGAGGACTGGGCATCAACCAGTCCTCCATGGCAGCAACTACTGGGCAAATATTTGTTGTCAAGAATGTTGAAATACAATATCGCAAACCGGCTGGTTTAGACGATCTGCTAACTATTCAAAGCACCATCCAACATCTTGGATCTGCCTCCATAATTTTTCAGCAAAGCGCATGGCGCGATACTGAACTGTTATGCGAAAGTAGCGTCCAAGTAGTTTGCGTGGACGCTCAAACTCTGCGACCAGCTAAGTTCAACCCCGAATTACGTTCTACTCTGGAAAAGGCATTAGACTAACCATGCAACCCACAGGCGATCTGTCGCTACTGACTCTACTACTCGATGCCAGCATCCCCGTTCAGCTAGTAATGCTGATTTTGCTCGGTATCTCGATTTTGTCTTGGGCATATATTTTCAGTAAGCGCGCTACGCTGAAACGCGCTACAGAACAAACCCGAGACTTTGAAGACGATTTTTGGGCAGGTGGTGATCTAAGCGCCCTGCAACAATCTATTGGCTCTCGCCGTGATGAACATGGTGCATTAGCTCGTATTTTTGAAGCAGGTATGGCTGAATTTTTGAAAGCCCGTCGCACCTCTCAACGTGGCGAAGCACTGCTTGATGGCCCTCGCCGTGCTATGCGTGCAGCATACCAGCGTGAGCTAGATAGTCTAGAAACCAACTTAAGCTTCTTGGCATCTGCCGGTTCGGTCAGCCCCTATATCGGCTTGCTCGGTACCGTATGGGGGATCATGCACGCGTTCATCGGTTTGTCTGGCGCTCAATCCGCTACCTTAGCCTCAGTGGCTCCTGGTATTGCGGAAGCGTTGATCGCTACAGCTATAGGTTTGTTCGCTGCTATTCCTGCAGTGGTTGCCTATAACCGCTACACCACAGAGATCGATAGATTGTCTATTCGCTTTGATGGCTTCATCGACGAGTTTCTGAATATTCTGCAACGCCAGGTGCAATAAGCATGCCATCCATACGTAACAGTACAGGACGCGGTCGCCGCCGGCTGAAAAATGACATCAATGTGGTGCCTTACATTGATGTCATGTTGGTACTGCTGGTGATTTTCATGGTGACAGCGCCCATGATCACGCCCGGAATTATCGATTTACCTACAGTAGGTCAGGCATCTGAAGTGCCGGCAGTTCCTATTGAGGTACAGATAGACAAAGAAGGACAAGTGTCTTTGCGTTTACGTGAAGGTGGCTCTGAGTTCCAAGACGTGGACAAAGCTAACCTGATCGCTGAAATTCAAGCGCTGATGCAAAATGAAAACCCCATCGTTATTGCTGCTGATGGCAAAGTCCCTTATGAAACCGTTATGGAGCTCATGGACCAACTGCGCAGTCAGGGCTTTACCCGCTTGGGTCTGCTAGTCAATAAAGACGAGTAGGTATGAAACTATTCAAGCACGCATTACGTCAGAACAGTTCACGCACACCAGAGGCCCAAGACGAGCGTCGCGGGCTGATGTATGCGTTGATTCTGCACGGTCTGCTGTTGCTTGCTTTGGTCATCAGTCTATTTGCCACACCTCGCTCTCCTAACCCCGTACAGATAGAACTGTGGGCCGAGGGCGATGTGGCGATTGCAGAAAACCAAGACGAGCCCATCACAGAACCCGACGAGCCAGAACCACAACCTGAACCAGATCCGACTCCCGTGGCTCCTAAACCACCGGAAGTTAAACCCGAACCCACACCTCCCCCTGCTCAAAGTACGCCTCCTGAAGTAGATCCTGATATTGCGTTGGCGGAAGCCAAGCGCAAAAAAGATGAGGAAGACCGCAGAAAAGCAGAGGCAGACCGTAAAGCTCGTGAAGAAGCTGATCGTAAAGCCCGCGAGGAAGCTGAGCGTAAAACACGCGCTGAAGCTGAGCAACGTGCCCGTGCCGAAGCCGACCGTAAGGCTCGCGAAGAAGCTGAGCAACGTGCCAAAGCAGAAGCTGATCGCAAGGCCCGTGAAGAAGCTGAACAACGCGCCAAAGCAGAAGCTGATCGCAAAGCTCGCGAAGAAGCCGAGCAACGAGCAAAAGCCGAGGCAGACCGCAAAGCCCGTGAGGAAGCTGAGCGTAAAACACGCGCTGAAGCTGAGCAACGTGCCCGTGCCGAAGCACAACGTCGCGCTCGCGAAGAAGCAGAACGCAAAGCCAGAGAAGATGCTTTCCGTGCTGCCATGTTGGGCGACGGACAACAAATTGCTGGTGCTGCTGGTGGTACATCTAACCGCAACCAAGTTGGTGGCGGTGGTGGTAATGACGGTTATGGCGCTCAGGTTCGTGCCTGCGTTCGTCCTAAGGTCATTTACAATACACCTGCACGCAGTGGAGGTAACAATCCAACACTAAGTTATCGCGCCGATCTGAATAGTGATGGTACGGTACGTAGTGTACGAATACTGAGATCATCGGGTATTGCCCTGTTCGATGATGCAGTACAAAAAGGGATAGCCAAGTGCTCGCCCTTCCCCAAACCGCCTAATGGCCGCTATCCTTCGTATATTGATGGCGAATATCGTATGTACGAGTAATCAGGAGAATACCGAACATGACCGCAGCATACTCCGCTAACATCCAGGGCCGCCGCCATTGGCGCTCCATGTTCGCCGGGCTTGTCGCTCTGGCGGCAGGACTGTTGAGCACCAGCCCAGTCCAAGCTCAGCTCAGGGTGGATATTTCCGGTGTAGGGGCTACACAGTACCCCATCGCCGTGGCTGACTTTGCCAACAACCAGGCATCCCAGTCCGTGGCCGAAGTTATACGTGCCGACCTTAGCCGTTCTGGTCAGTTCCAACTGATCAACACCAACGGCAGCACGCTGGACGTCAACAGCACTGTAGAGCCTAATGATTGGCGCAACCGTGGTGCCGACTATTTGGCATATGGTTCCGTTACGCAAGACGGTGGCCAGTACAAAGTGCAGTACCGTCTGATCGACACCGTTAATAAAAATGAAATGGATGCGATCGCTTTTGCAGGCTCTGAAAAAGAGTTAAGACGTGTTTCACACCAAATTGCAGACCGTATTTACGAAAAAATCACGGGTGTTCGTGGCGTGTTTTCCACACGTATTGCCTACGTGTTACAGAATGGCAACAACTACGAATTGCAAATTGCGGACGCTGATGGCCAGAACCCACAGGTCATGTTGCGTTCCCAGCAACCAATCATTTCGCCAGCTTGGTCGCCAGATGGTAGCAAAATTGCATATGTAAGCTTCGAGACTGAAAAGCCTGTGGTTTACGTGCAAACCTTGGCTACGGGTAAACGCGAACCTGTTGCTAACTTCAAAGGCAATAATAGCGCCCCTGCTTGGTCGCCTGATGGCCAACAATTGGCAGTAGTTTTGTCCCGCGATGGTATCTCTCAAATTTATACCATTAACGCAGATGGTTCCGGATTGCGCCGTATTATGCGTTCTCCGTTGATTGATACAGAACCTACTTTTTCGCCCGATGGCAGCTCGTTGGTGTTCACGAGTGACCGTGGTGGCAACCCACAAATTTACGAAGTCCCCGTAAATGGTGGTGATGCTCGTCGCATTACCTACAATGGGAGCTACAATATATCGCCTGAGGTTTCTCCCGACGGCAATAACCTTGTTTATATTACACGCAGGAATGGTGCATACCGCGTTGCTATTCAAGATATGGCAACAGGCTCTGAACAACTACTGACAAATGGTTCTGACGACCAGTCTCCAAGTTTTGCGCCAAATGGCATGCAAGTGCTTTACAGCTCGAATCAAGGCGGACGTAGCGTACTGGCTGTAACATCTGTTGACGGACGCGTGCGGCAAACCCTGTCATCATTGAACGGAAGAGTACGTGAACCAACCTGGGGTCCATTTACTAATTAACTCGTTTTCTGTGTGACTCTTTTTTAAAGGAACTCAAATGAGCTCGCGCATTTTTAAAGGTTTTTTATTAGCTTCTATGTCCATGGTATTGGCAGCATGTAGTTCTGTTGCTTTGGACGAAAATGGCAGTGGCACTGGTGGTGGTTCTACCGGTACAACCTCTGGCCAAATTATGGATCCGTTCAACCCACAAAGCCCTCTGGCACAACAACGCTCTGTTTACTTCGAGTTTGACAGCTATGTTGTTCCTGAGCAGTACCGTGGCCTGGTAGAGATGCACTCCACCTACCTGACTAGCCACCCACAGCAACACATCCGTATTGAAGGTAACGCGGATGAGCGCGGTGGTTCCGAGTACAACTTGGCTCTGGGTCAACGCCGTTCCGACGCAGTTGCTCGCATGATGAGCCTGCTGGGTGTAAATGCTAACCAGATCGAAGCCATCAGCTTCGGTAAAGAGCGTCCTCGTGCTCACGGTAACACCGAAGCCGACTACGCTGAAAACCGTCGTGCAGACATCGTTTACCAGCGTTAATTTTTAAAAGCTGGTTTACACTAACGCCGTGGTGGCAAGTTTGCCCATCACGGCGTTTTTATTGACTCGAGACACTGACATGAAGAACTTGCCTTTACGCCGACTGTTATTGCCCTCCCTCGCTTCGCTGTTTCTCTTTACAGCAGTGCCTGCCCAAGCTTTTGCCGATGACGAAGCTAGACGCGCTATTCTTGAGCTGCGCCAGCAAATTCGTCAAATGAATGAGCAAAACCAACAAGCTCGCCTACGTCTGGCGGACGAAGTGGATATGCTGCGCCAAGAGGTTGCCACATTACGCGGCAAAGTAGAGCAGCTCAGCTGGCAGAACTCCCAAGGTCAAGGTGGCGACACCTCCAACCAGACCATGTTTGACGACCCTCAAGAGCAAGCCGCTTATGAAGGCGCCATGGATTTATACCGTAGTGGACAATATCCGCAGGCAGCCAGCGGCTTTTCTGCCTTTATTGATGCCTACCCGAATAGCCCTCAATTAGACGAAGTACGTTTCTACGAAGGCAGCGCCTTGTATGCCTCACGTAACTTCCGCGGTGCCATCCAGAAGCTGCAAGCACTGGTTAAAGACCACCCAGGCAGCCCTCGTGCGGCTGATGCTCTGATGGTGGTAGCATCTAGCGAAGTAGAACAAAACGACCTCGCTTCTGCACAAAAAACATTGCAACGCATCGTCAAAGATTACCCAGGTACTGCTGCTGCGGACACTGCAAAAAGCCGACTGGAACTGCTGCGTTAATCTTGTTAAGTCTCTAAGCGCTCCACCCTTGTGGGGCGCTTTTTCTCACCTGTAGTATTTCAATCATGCTGGAACCCACCGCCTCTTCCCCACTCTACCTAGATCAGGGCTTAGGCTCGCCAGTCGTGCTCGTACATGGTTCGTTATGTGATTACCGGTATTGGCGCTGGCAGTCCAGCGATCTCTCGCGCACACATCGCGTGATTGCCCCTAGCCTAACGGGTTACTGGCCTACGCTGGAGCTTTCCAAATTTGATGCACGTTTGCAAGCCAAGTTGCTATTACAGCAATTAGATAGCTTGCTGGGCAAAGACAGCCAGTTCCATATTGTTGGTCACTCCCGCGGTGCCGTAGTCACCCTGCTGCTCGCTGAACTTGCACCAGAACGACTACGTTCGCTTACGCTAGCTGACCCAGGGCTAGTGCAGTCAGAAGACGCTCCTGCAGCCTCATATTTGCGAGATGCATGTAACTTGATAGAACAAGGCCAAATAGATGCCGGGCTTGCTCTGTTTGTGGATGCTGTGAATGGCGACGGGACATGGCGTCAAATGGTACGTTGGTTCCGTGAAATGGTGCACGACAACGCCCCCACGCTACTGCCACAATCTACAGAGCAGCGTTATCTGGTAGATTTACCTATGCTTACCAAAGTGCTACGCTGCCCCGTATTGTTTATGGGTGGCCAGCATAGTCCTCCGCGCTATGCAGAATGCATACAACATCTATTACAGTCCTTTCCTCATGCGTATGAAGTCACCATTGCTCATGCCGCCCATGGCATGAACTTGGCGAATCCCAAAGCCTTCAATCAAAGCTTATTGCGCTTTCTGCAGGCTGTGGATAACCAAACAGCCAGAACAGCAATCGCTGAATAAGAAACAGGGCCGTTAAAGGCCCTGTTTTCATCTGCGTACTATATTCCCTGCTTAGTGAGCGTGCTCGTTTCTTGCTCCTGCGGCACGTACTTCACACTGTGCTGTAGCCACTTGCTGATTGCTAAACAAGAAACGCATAGTCACGTGCTCACCGACTTGCACTGGGCTTGTAGGTTTCTCTAGCATTGCATGGTAGCCACCGGGTACAAAATCCAGCTGGTCACCTGCTGCAATCTCAATTTTGTCAGCCATACGCATTTTGGCCAGACCATCTTCAGTCACTGTTTGATGTAGCATGATGTCGCCATAACGGTCTGATTCTGCAGCCAGCAATTGCACCGTCTCGGTGCCTTTGTTCAGCACTTCAAAATACCCTGCAGATGGGGCTGGTGTAGGAATATTACGAATCCAGCAATGCTGTACCTCTACAGAGGTAGCGGCATGCGCTTGTTGCCAAGCAGAACCATGATCCATCATGGCATGACCACTGTGGCCTTGTGCTTGTACACTCATAGCCACACCCAATGCGCCCAGCGCGCTCAAAATAGTTACTGTTTTTTTCATGAGATTTCCTGTTTGATCTAGAGAGATGTGCTCGTTTTGATCGAGCATGCAGCCTTCATCGCACCATCGTGCGGCGGCATCACATCAGCAAACAGGTGGTGCCCTTGCCCCTAAGGGCGGCCCAAATCGTCGTGAGTACAGCTGTCTTCGTTGTTGTATTGGAATTAACGCTAACCCAAACAACAAAACACCAGCCATCAAAGGCAAGGTCTGAGAAGGAGTATATTCTTTGCCGTGTCCCACCCCAAATACACAATCGTGAACAGGGTGGCTGTCATCGTCCATGGGGGACGATTGCGCCAAGTGCAAGAAAGCTATATTCTGGTTTGACAGGCCATTGACACAGAATGTCAGGGCAGACATGGCCTCTGCACCCAAGGGTGCAGGCATAAATCCCACCGGAATAACACCACGCACCAACACCGCTATCAGCAAGCATGCTGTTAGCGAGATTGACATTAAACGCGAGTAAGCTCTATTCCAGTGACGCATAAGTGCAAGTGTACTATGGCAGCCCCCTGCCAAATGTAATTCTGGGGTGGTGTTTTATCTTCTCTTGTAACCGGTATGACAACGAACGCAACGCAAACTAGTTGGCTGCAGGAACTCCAAGCCTCCGTACGATTAGGATCCCCGCTGATTCTAACTAACTTGGCGCAAATCGCATTGCTGACTACCAATGTGATTTACATCGGCCACTTAGGTAAGGAACAACTGGCCTCGGCGACCTTGGCGGGGGGTATGTACCAAGCGTGCATGATTTTCAGCTTGGGGTTACTGTCTGCCATCATCCCCATGCTGGCCACGACCTTAGGGAAAGATAGGCAAAACAAACACGCTATACGTACCATCATCCACCACGGTTTTTATACGGCTATGTTGGTGTGTTTGCCGTTTTGGATACTGCTGTGGAATAGCGAAAGCATACTATTAATGCTGGGCCAAACACCCGAGGCGGCTGCGCTGGCAGGGCATTACATGCATAGCCTGCAATGGGCGCTGCTCCCCTACTTATTCTATTTAGTACTGCGTTCACTACTGGCTGCCTATGAGCGCCCCCTGTGGACACTGCTCATCGCAACATTAGCGATTTTACTCAATGCTGTTTTGGGCTGGCTGTTAATCTTTGGGAACTTTGGGCTACCTGCATTGGGCATCGCCGGTGCAGGGATTTCCAGTGTGCTCTCTAGCGTGTTCATGTTCGTGGGCATGTTGGTCGTTGCACACAAACATCCTGAGTTTTCATTTTTACAGTTACGCGCACACCGTTGGACCTTTCAACCCACGTTGCAGTGGGAAATTCTGAAGTTAGGCTTTCCTATTGCCATCACCTTCACCCTGGAAACCATGGTGTTTTATGCTGCCGTGATCATGATGGGGTTAATAGGTTCTACCTCGTTGGCAGCACATGCCATCACCATGCAGATCTGCACCATCACCTATATGTTCCCACTGGGATTTGGGCAGGTAGCAACGATACGAGTGGGCTTAGCTAATGGTAGAGCAGACCCTCGAGCAGCTGTACGTGCAGGTTGGGCAGCCTATGCCTTGGGGGTAAGCTGTATGGCAATTGCAGCGATACTGATGTGGGGCATGCCTGAACAACTTATTCGTTTCTTCATTAATATTCACGCCCCCGAAAACCGCGCTGTGATTATCACGGCAACGCACTTTATATTCTTTGCTGCCCTCTTCCAATTAACCGATGGCGCGCAAGCGGTAGCAGCAGGGATGCTACGAGGCTTGTACGATACACGTACACCCATGCTCTTGGCATTAATTGGTTATTGGTTAATTGGTGTACCTATTGGTGCTTGGCTGGCCTTCGGTTTAGATATGGAAGGCGTAGGTATATGGATTGGATTGGTATGCGGCCTAACCGTTGTCGCGATCTTGATGACAATGCGCTGGTACCGATACAGCCTGCGCCTGCTAGAGCGCGAACACGTGAGATAACCCATAAAGAAAACCTGGCAGAAAAATCTGCCAGGTTCGGGTGCTGCCTAATACAAGCCCGTTTCCGAGCGAGGCGGCAGGTATCATAGAAGTTCCTTACGCAATTGCGCAGCAGATTTGGGTGACAACAAGCCTGGAGCCACATCAAATACTGTTTTCGCACCTGCATCACCAGCTTGAGCCAAACGATGTGCCGCACGAGCATAGGCGACCAATACGCTAGAGGTGAACTCTGGATTGCTACCCAAGGTCAGCGAGTACTCTACGATTTGCGATGTACCAGCACCTGACACACCACTACGAATAACAAAACCACCGTGTGGCATAGCTGAATGGTTAGCTTTCAACTCTGCTTCAGTGATGAAGTTAACAGTAGTGTCGTAATCAGCAAAGTAATCAGGCATGGTCACGATTTCGTTACGCACGCGAGTTTCATCTGCACCATTTTCCAACACAACAAAACACTCACGACGGTGTTTTTCACGTGTGCTCAATTCTGGGTTTTCACCGCTACGTACGCGATTTACAGCGTCTTCGATTGGCAAGGTGTACTGTACGCCAGCTTTTACGCCATCTACACGACGAATCGCATCAGAGTGACCTTGGCTTAAACCTTTGCCCCAGAATGTGTAGGTGTTGCCTTCTGGCAGTACCACTTCACCAGCCAAACGGTTCAGCGAGAACAGACCTGGATCCCAACCTACAGAAATAATGGAGATATTTTTAGTACGGCTAGCAACAGCATCCACTGCAGCAAAGTACTCAGGGATCTTGGCGTGAGTATCAAAACTATCGATAGTATTGAACCATTGAGCCAAGTGAGGGCCTTGCTCTGGCAAATCGTTCTTAGAACCACCGCACAGAATCATGACATCCACGCTGTCTTTGTGCTGTTCGGCATCATCCAAGCTGTATACCGGCACACCAGCTGTTAACGGTTTTACATCCGCAGGATTACGACGGGTAAACACCGCAACCAGTTGCATGTCAGGGTTCTGTTGTAGGGCTAGTTCTACACCACGCCCCAGATTGCCATAACCAGCAATCCCTACTCGAACAGGAGAACTCATCATTTTTCCTTTATCAATAAACACATTAACGGGCGAGTGCCATACGCACTGCAAAGCCGATGAACAACAGCCCTACAGCCGCACTCGCACCGCTAGCCAAACGGCGGCGACGCCTGAACGCGCTGGCCAAACGCGCTCCACCAAAGATCAGTGCGGACAAATACGCCATACTGAATACTTGTAAAAACACCCCTAGCACTAAAAATGCTAGCCAAGGATGCCCTTTGCTGGGATCGACAAACTGAACAAAAAAGGAAACCAAGAACAAAATGGCTTTAGGGTTTAGCAGACTGAGCGTAAGCGCTTTGAAGAACCGGCTTTCGCCATGCCCTTTTTCAGTACTGATAGTACGCACCTCAACAGTGGGTTGAGGGTGTAGTAAAGACCATAGAATACGAACGCCCAAATAGGCGAGATACACCGCTCCGACCAAACGGATGGTATAGAACAAGGCTGGTAAGGTTTGCAGAAGAGAGGCAGCGCCAGCCGCTGTTAAAAACAGCAAAATGCTATCGCCGATGAAAATGCCTGCAGCCGCTTTATATCCGTCACGTACACCATGTGTGGCAGCTGTGGCCAACACGTACAGTGAGTTGGGGCCAGGCAAAAGAATAATCAGGAGCGCACCTGCTAGATAGGTTCCTAAGTTGATTACCCCTATGCTCTCGAACACCTGCTTCACCTAACTGGAGTTTTTAAAAAACCATATTACTCCAACCTGTGGCAACTCATGATGCACAGCAAAAAAAAACCGGCTCTACGCCGGTAAAAACCCACAAGTATGGTTTTTTCAAAACACGTTACACAGCAGCATCTGCTGTTTCACGCATAGACCCAGTTTGCTCGTAGCGCAAATGCCAGGACAATGCCTCTTCTAAGAGGTGGGGTGTGTGACCGCCACGCTGACAGGCGCGCTCAAAGTAAGAAGCCATTGTTTCGCGAAAATCGGGGTGTACACAATTTTCAATAATCTTGACGGCACGTTCACGCGGAGCCAGACCTCGTAGATCAGCCAAACCGCACTCAGTAACCAATACATCAACGTCATGCTCGCAATGATCCACGTGCGAGACCATTGGTACTACACGACTGATATCACCACCTTTAGCCAAAGATTTCGTCACAAAGATGGATAGGTGGGCATTACGGGCAAAGTCACCCGAACCACCAATACCGTTCATCATGTGTGTGCCACTCACGTGTGTGGAGTTCACATTGCCGTAAATATCAAATTCTAAGGCGGCGTTAATCGCGATAATGCCCAATCTACGCACGAGCTCAGGGTGGTTACTAATCTCTTGTGGACGCAGCACTACCTGATGACGGTAACGCTCTAGGTTGTCCATGAATTTGTTCATTACAGGCGCCGTCAATGTCACCGACGATGCTGACGCAAAGCGCAAATGGCCGGAGTCCAACAACGCTACTGCACTGTCTTGCAGTACTTCAGAGTACATGCTGAGATTTTTGAATGACGACTCGGCCAAACCGTAGGTCACAGCATTGGCAATAGAACCAATACCCACCTGCAAAGGTAACAACTCTTCTGTCAGTCGGCCAGCTTCTACTTCGCCTTGCAAGAATTGCACTACGTGTGCCGCAATCGCATTGGTTTCAGCATCAGGAGGCGTCGCAGTAGAGGGGCTATCAGGTGCATCCGTAATCACAATAGCAGCGATACGCGCTGGATCTACCTTAATGGTAGTTTGGCCAATGCGTTCGGACACTTCAGTAATAGGGATAGGCTGACGATTAGGTCTGTCTTCTGGGATATAAATATCGTGCAAGCCTTCCAGTGCTACAGGCATGCTCAAATTAATTTCCACAATCACTTGCTTGGCTTGAGCCACAAAGTTGGCAGAGTTACCCACCGACGTTGTGGGCACAATGCCACCATCTTCTGCAATAGCTACCGCTTCAATCACAGCGATATCTACAGGACGACCACCTTGTGCACGCAACTGCTCAGCAGGTTGCGACAAATGATAGTCACAGAACAATACTTCGCCTGCATTGATTTTCTTACGCAGTGTGGAATCCACTTGGAAAGGCGAGCGTTTGGCCAACAACCCTGCTTCAGCCATCAAACCATCGCTGCCATTACCTAGTGACGCACCAGTCAGCAGATTAATACGCAAAGTTTCCTGTTTAGCGCGTTCTGCCAATGCTACTGGCATCGCTTTACAGTCACCCGCACGGGTAAAACCACTCATACCCACTGTCATACCATCGCTGAATAAGCGTGCCGCCTGCCCAGCAGTCATAACCTTTTGCTCTAGCGATGCTAATCGTATGCGGTCTTTGAACATTCTAATCTCCTGATTCTAGTGATTGTGGAGGCAGAATATCATTGATATTATGAATAAAATGATTGGCTAACATTCCTTTTATCCATGTCAAATTTATGAACGTCAGAGCCTTGCAATATTTCATTGAAACCGTGCGCCAGCGTAGCTTTACCGTTGCAGCGCAGCATATGGGAGTCACCCAATCCACGGTGAGCAAAATGGTGCGGCAACTGGAAGATGACTTTGGCGATACCCTCATCATCAGGGAAGCCAAACAATTCTTACTGAGCGATAGCGGACGTATTGTGTGGGAACGTGGCCAAGAGGTATTAGCCGCCATACAGCGGCTGGAAATCGATGTCAGACAGACCCAAGCCTTGCAGCAAGGTAGATTAGCGCTGGGGATTCCCCCCATGATTAACCTGCTGTTTACCGATGTGCTGACCACCTTTGCCAAGCGCTACCCCGACATACAACTGTACATCAAAGAGCTACCCGGCCCGGCCATAGAACAACAGGTGGCCTCGCAAGACCTAGAGCTGGGCTTCAGTATTTTGCCGGTAGCTTCGGATTTAGCACTGCAAAGTCAGGCTGTGGTATCGCACCAAGTATGGGCATTGGGGAATACCTCATTTTTCTCGTCCAAGAGCAAAACCTTGCAGATACAAGATTTAGAAAACATCCCACAAATCTGGATGGGCAATGAGTTTGGCCTGACACGTCTGTTACGACAAGCCTTTGCTAAAGAAGGTCTACGCCCTCATATCGTGGCACAAAGTAGCCAATGGGACTGGGTAGCATCGCTCGCGAACTCAGGCCTAGGCGTGGCCATACTGCCAGAGCCTTTTTTAGCCCGTTTTCCGCATACTCACCTTAAAGCCCTCCCCTTAGCTCCTGAACAATTGCGCTGGGAAGTGGCATCGGTATGGAATGGGCACTATTTATCCTTAGCAGCTCGGGCATGGCTACAATGCTGCGAAGAAATATTGGGCGGACAATGGGTGCCCGAGAGTCTGCAAGACAGCGAATAAAAAATGCCCGTCTGGTTCGTACCAGACGGGCATGTACTACATAGTAGTAATTGCTGCTTATTCCACTGAGCTACGGATCAAGTGATCAAAGGCTGACAGTGCAGCTGTAGCACCTTGGCCCGCAGCAATAATGATTTGCTTGTACGGAACCGTAGTGGCGTCACCGGCAGCAAACACACCTTGCACGGAGGTTTGACCACGGCTATCGACTTCAATCTCACCGTGTTTGGACAGGTCTACTGCACCTTTCAACCACTCTGTGTTAGGCACTAAGCCAATCTGTACAAACACACCATCCAATGTCACTTTATGGCTTTCACCTGTAGCACGGTTGGTGTATTGCAAACCCGTTACTTTGGCACCATCACCATGCACTTCTGTAGTTTGTGCTTGGGTCAAGACAGTAACGTTAGACAGGCTACGCAATTTACGTTGCAGTACCTCGTCTGCACGCAGGCTTTCACCGAACTCAAGCAACGTGACGTGTTTCACCAAGCCAGCCAAATCAATAGCTGCTTCTACACCCGAGTTACCACCACCAATTACGGCTACATCTTTGCCTTTGAACAACGGACCGTCGCAGTGCGGGCAGTAAGCCACGCCTTTGTTGCGGTATTCTTCTTCGCCAGGCACGCCCATTTGACGCCATCTGGCACCTGTGGACAAGATTACGGTTTTAGCTTTCAACACACCACCGTTTTCCAGTTTTACCTGAATTTCTTTGCCTGGAATCAGTTCTTGGGCACGCTGCGTGTTCATGATATCTACACCGTAGACTTTCACATGCTCTTCCATAGCAGCAGCCAATTTAGGCCCTTCTGTTTCCAGCACAGAAATGTAGTTCTCGATGGACATCGTATCCATGACCTGACCACCAAAACGCTCGGCCACTACACCTGTACGAATACCTTTACGTGCAGCATATACCGCAGCGGCTGCACCAGCAGGACCACCACCCACTACCAACACATCAAAGGTTTCACGTTTATTAATAGCTTCAGCTTGGGCTTCGCTATCGTTACCACCCATTTTGGCCAACAGCTCTTCGGCATTAGCACGACCATGGTGGAATACCTCACCGTTCAAGAACACGGTAGGCACGGACATAATCTGACGTTTCTCAACTTCTGCCTGATTAATCGCACCATCAATGGCCACAGGACGGATGCGCGGGTTAATGACCGCCATTGCATTCAACGCCTGCACTACATCGGGGCAGTTCTGGCAGCTCAGTGAGTAGTAGACCTCGAAATTGAAGTCACCTTCTAAATTACGGATTCGCTCCGCAACGTCATCATCCAAACGTACCGTATGGCCGCCCACTTGCAAGAGTGCCAACACTAAAGAGGCAAACTCGTGACCCAGAGGGATACCGGCGAAGGCCACACTAATATCGGAGCCTACACGGTTGATCTTGAATGATGGTTTACGTTCAGCACTGTCAGCATCTTCACGGTACGTGATTTTGTCGGACAGACCTGCAATTTGCTCCAGCAGCTGACGCAGTTCCAGAGATTTGGCCCCGTCGTCCAGCGACGCAACCAGCTCAATTGGTTGCGTGATTTTTTCTAAGTACGCGTTAAGTTGAGTGACTAAGTTGACATCCAGCATGAAGGGCTCCTCTGAAATAATTAGTTACATAGTAATCCAGACTAGTGTCCAGATATCCGGCCCACACAGGGCCGGATAATTGGTTTACTGAGTAGCAATCTACTCCGTAAACCTAGGCATCAATCCTTAGATCTTGCCAACCAGATCCAGGGAAGGAGTCAGTGTTTTAGCACCTTCTTCCCATTTAGCTGGGCATACTTCGCCTGGGTTTTTGGCGATGTACTGAGCTGCTTTAACTTTACGCAGCAATTCTTTAGCATCACGGCCAATACCGTTGTCATGCACTTCCATGGCTTTGATCACGCCATCAGGGTTCACAACGAATGTACCGCGCAGTGCCATGCCTTCTTCTTCGATCAGCACTTGGAAGTTACGAGACAATTGCTGTGTAGGATCAGCCAGCATTGGGTACTGAACTTTACCGATAGCTTCGGAAGTGTCGTGCCATGCTTTGTGTGTGAAATGAGTGTCTGTGGAAACGGAGAACACTTCCACGCCCATTTTCTTGAACTCATCGTAGTGGTTAGCCAGATCTTCCAATTCTGTTGGGCACACGAAAGTGAAGTCAGCTGGGTAGAAAACGAACACCGCCCATTTACCGGCGATGCTTTCGTTTGTGTACTCTTTGAACTCACCGTTCACATAAGCCTGAGACTTGAAAGGAAGAATCTGTGTGTTGATTAAAGACATGCTAGGTATCTCCATTCAGTGATTAGCAATTAGTTAGTGATTCCATTATAGGAAGCACTGCTTGATTTGTGAAATTGATTAATACAATACTGTTGATTGATTTTATCTATCACCATATCGAAGTAGTAATAATCTCACTAACTCCATGGTAACAGGCCTACCCAACTTACGCAAAGCACTGACAACGCTATCAGTTTGCCGCTCCATATAGACAACCGCCATAAGAAACCAACTTTTAGTTCGTTCCTTTCACCGCAAGGGGAACAGACAATGGCCTATAGACATACCCCTGCCAGGCCACCCAACCTGACGCCATCTTCTGTTTAATACTGACTATAGCGCCATGACCTCTTCTGCCGTACAACAAATATCAACAGTCACCCAAAATCTCTGGGCGCAACTACTGGATCAACTACAACTGATTTCAGAGCAGTATCCTGATGCGGTTTTTGCCAACTCGTTGGCTGCCGAAGACATGGTGATAGAACACGCCATACGTCAGCAAAACCTTGCTATTACCAGTTTTATGCTAGACACCGGTCGTTTACCTAAAGAAACCTTGGCACTAGCAAAACGGGTAGAGCAACAATATCAAAGCGCTATTACAGTTTTGCATCCCGACACAGAAGCGGTAAACGCCCATGTTGCCGAGCATGGTGCGTACGCGTTTTACGACAGCCTACCGTTACGCCAAGCCTGTTGCCAACTGCGCAAAGTGCAGCCACTACAACGTTATCTGCAGGGCAAATCAGCGTGGATCACCGGACAACGCCGTGAGCAATCGCAAACACGTACTCAACTGCAAGCACATGAACACGATATGCAGTTCGGGCTGGAAAAATTCAACCCCTTGTGCGATTGGCACACCGAACACGTATGGGAAGTCATCCGTGCCTTGGATATTCCCTATAACCCGCTGCACGACCAAGGCTATCCCTCTATAGGTTGCGACCCTTGCACCCGAGCCATCCGCCCCGGCGAAGACCTGCGCGCAGGCCGCTGGTGGTGGGAACAACGCCATAGTGTGGAGTGCGGTTTGCACGCCGCCCCCTTGTCTCAATCTTCGACTACACAGGAGCTATCATGAGTGCCCTTCCTTCCCCTCGTACCCATTTGGACTGGCTAGAAGCCGAAGCCATTTACGTGCTGCGGGAGGTCGCTGCCGAATGTGAACGCCCTGCACTGTTATTTTCAGGCGGTAAAGACTCTGCCGTTCTGCTGAAGCTGGCTGAAAAAGCATTCAGACCTGGCAAACTGCCCTTCCCTTTGCTGCATATAGATACGGGCCACAACTACCCCGAAGTAATTGCCTTTAGAGATCAACGCGCCGCTGAGCTTGGCGAAACCTTGATTGTGCGTTCCGTAGAAGACTCTATTGATCGCGGCACGGTGGTATTGCGTCACGCAAACTCGTCGCGCAACGGGGCGCAGGCCGTCACATTGCTAGAAGCTATCGCCGAATTTGGTTTTGATGCCTGCATTGGCGGTGCCAGACGTGATGAAGAAAAAGCCAGAGCCAAAGAACGCTTTGTATCGTTCCGCGATGAGTTTGGCCAATGGGACCCTAAAAACCAACGCCCCGAACTTTGGCATCTATTCAACACGCACATACACCCCGGCGAAAACCTGCGCGCCTTCCCTATTTCCAATTGGACGGAACTAGACGTATGGCAATACATTTTGCGTGAAGACATTGCCCTACCGCCCATTTATTACGCTCACGAACGTGAGGTAGTACGTCGCAATGGTTTATTGATCCCCAATACCGAGCTCACACCACCACAAGAAGGCGAACTCATTGAACGCGTACAAGTACGTTTTCGCACTGTAGGGGATATTTCGTGCACCTGCCCCGTGGAATCTGATGCTGCATCGCCTGCCGACATCATCCGCGAAACCGCTCTAGCTACGCTGACCGAACGTGGAGCCACGCGCATGGATGACCAAAGCTCTGAAGCCTCCATGGAACACCGCAAACGACAAGGATACTTCTAATGAATACCGTCAATGAATCTTGGGTGAACGCCAACACCACCGACGTACTGCGTTTCATCACTGCTGGCTCGGTAGACGATGGGAAGTCTACCTTGATCGGTAGACTGCTGTTAGATACTCGCGGGGTTTTTGCCGATCAGCTCACTGCCATCAACAAATCCAAATATCGCCGCACCACTGCCAGCGAACCTGATTTGGCGTTATTGACTGATGGCCTGGAAGCCGAGCGCGAGCAAGGCATCACTATAGATATTGCCTATAGATACTTCGCCACCCCACAACGTAAGTTTATTGTGGCCGACGCGCCGGGGCACGAGCAGTACACCCGCAACATGATTACGGGCGCTTCTACTGCACAAGCAGCCATCATTTTGATTGATGCTAGCAAAGCACGTGATGGTCAGCTACTTACCCAAACTCGCCGCCACTCTACTATTGCCCAGTTGTTGAACATCCCGCACATTATCGTCGCAGTCAACAAAATGGACTTAGTGGATTGGGACGAAAACGTGTTCAAGACCATCACCGCGTCCTACGCCAAGCTTGCTGCACAAGTTGGCATCAAAAGCTTTCATGCCATTCCAGTCTCTGCATTACAGGGCGAAAATATCAGCCAAGCCTCAGCACACACGCCCTGGTTTAGCGATTTACCGCTGCTACAGCGACTAGAGCAATTGCCCACTGAAACGCCTGCTCCACAACCCGAAGCGCGTTTATTCATACAATGGGTGATACGCCATGACGGACACAGCGCACAGGCGTTTCGTGGCTACGCTGGTCAATTACAGCGCGGCACCTTAAGCATAGGCGATAGCGTGCGCGTATGGCCTAGCCAAACCACCGCTACCATCACATCGTTACTACGTTCAGGGCAAGCCGTCAGCAGCGTACAAGCCGGCGACGCTGTGACCCTGACACTAGATAAAGAGTTGGATATTTCGCGTGGTGATTTAATTAGTCTGGCTACCGAAAACCTTCCGCTCTCGCGCACCTTGGAAGCAGACCTATGCTGGCTGGACACAACGGCCCTTAACCCGGCACGTCACTACCTACTGAAACAGGGCACACGACTCACTCAAGCCAAACTAACTGCCATTCACCACGTGCGTGATATTGAGACCTTAGAGCCTATTTCAGGCTCGCAGAGTCTGCACATGAATGATCTAGCATCGATTAGCCTGACTGTACGCGATCCGTTAGTGAACGAGCCCTATCAAACTCAACCCGCTACAGGTGCGTTTATTTTGATTGATCCGGCCACTCACCAAACGGCAGCGGCCGGCATGTTGCGCTAATGCTATTGCTCGCTATAGTGGCGCAAAGTTTCGCGGGCGATTACCAATTCTTCATTTGTAGGAATCACCCGTATTTCCACTTTGCTACGAGGGGTAGAAATTAAGGGCTGGTTGGCGGTGTTAGCTTCAACATCCAGCTCTAACCCCAACCACCCCAAATGCGCCACGATACGAGCACGTATTTCTGGACTGTGCTCACCCACCCCTGCGGTGAACACCAACGCATCCACACCTTGTGCGGACACGCACAGCCCCGCCAAACTTTCTGCAACACGGTAGGCATAATAATCCACCGCTAACTTTGCAGATGGCGCATCGCTTGCTAACAGCTCACGCATATCACCACTAATACCGGATATACCTTTGAGGCCTGATTCGTTATAGAGCAGGTTTTGGATTTGAGCGGCTGTCATGTCTTGCTGCTGCATCCACCACAACACCACACCCGCATCTAAACGCCCAGGACGAGTTGCCATAGGTAGGCCATCTAACGCCGTAAAGCCCATCGTACTTTCACGACTTAACCCATCCACCACCATCGTGGCTGACGCGCCTGAACCTAAGTGCGCAACCAGTACTCGTCCCTGATGCAACCGTGGAATGTTAGCCGCCAAGTATTCACTAATATATTGGTACGACAACCCGTGAAACCCATAACGGCGCACGCCTTGCTCATAATACTTCTCAGGCAATGCGTAGTGGTTCACCATGGTGCTTTGGCAACAGTGAAACGCCGTATCCACACACGCTACTTGCAGCATCTCTGGCCAACGCTCTTTAATCACCGACACAGGAGCCAAGTTATTGTGCTGATGCAAAGGCGCCAGTGGTGCCAAGCTATCTAAATACCACAACACCTCATCATCAATCACTCGACTACCTGTCATTTTGACACCGCCGTGCACGATGCGGTGACCTACCGCCACAGGCGCTTTGTCTAATTGCGTAGCTAGCCATGTCGCCAACAAATCTTGTGCTTGCCGTAAGTTATTCGCTTCTTCTTCGCTGAGCTTCTGGTTGATCAGCTCTTTGCCATCAGAATCCTTTACCTTTAGCACCGCACGTGGCGTACCAATACCCGATACTTGGCCACCAAACCAAAAACGTAGCCCTTCAATTTGCTCTTGGTCTAGAGCATACACATGAAACTTTAGGCTGGAACTACCCGCGTTCACCACCAATAAGGTATCAATGCTCATGCTATGACTCCTGCTGAGCCAACAATGCAGCAGCACGTTGCGCTTGCTGATAGGCAGCATACACCGACGCTACTGCGCAAGATGCCAAACGTGTTTCGCCACTATCTGCCCTACTGGTCAAGATAATAGGCACACGCCCACCCAGCACAATACCTGCTGCTTTAGCACCCGACATAAAGCTTAGATTTTTCGCCAGCATATTACCGGCCTCTAGATCAGGCACGACCAGAATCTGTGCCCTGCCAGCGACTGGAGAATGTATGCCTTTGATTTCAGCCGCTGCCACGCTAATCGCGTTATCCAAGGCCAACGGCCCATCTACTAATCCGCCAGTAATTTGCCCTCTGTCGGCCATTTTGCACAGCGCTGCGGCTTCTAAGGTGCTAGGAATTTTGGCAGTCACTTGCTCTACCGCTGACAGCAACGCCACACGCGGCTGCCCCAACCCTAAACCGTAGTGCAGATCAATGGCGTTTTGCACGATATCGGCTTTGGTGGTGAGATCTGGATGAATATTAATTGCCGCATCCGTAATGAACAGCAAATCAGAATAGCGTGGCACATCCATCAAAAATACGTGGCTGAGTCTGCGCTCAGTACGTAAGCCTTTGCCATCGGTAGCCAATACTGCGTGCATCAATTCATCAGTATGCAAGCTGCCTTTCATTAACAGCTCAGCACGCCCTGCCATGACTTCGCGTACTGCTATTTCAGCTGACTCGTGGCTATGCGCTGCATTGACGATGCGCACGCCAGAGATGTCTAACTGATGCGCGCTGGCTACCGCTTTGATGCGGGATTCCGGCCCTACCAACACCAAATCAAAAAAACCTTGCTCGCGCGCTTCCAAAGCGGCGGTCAGAGAAACTTCATCGCAGGGATGCGCCACAGCGCACACACGTTTTTCCTGATTTTTCGCCAACGTTATAAATTGGTCATAAAGACTGGACCCGGACATGCTTTGCACTCTCCCTAAACAGAACAGCAATCACATAAAAACATATCTATCAGTACATCATACTTGGGCTTTGACTACCTTGTGACAGCGCAAGCACTACCACCTGTTACGCACACTAAAGATGTAACAGCAGCTTGAAAGCGACCTGACTACCCCCATGTATAAATAATGGGTGCGTAGAGGTAGAGGGCAATCCCCTAATTCGCATGTAGTCATGCTGCTTAGGTGAAACATCCAAGACAACTAATTCCTAGGAGAAACACTTACACCCCCTAGGTATATAGGCTCTTGAATTACAAATTTTCGCCCTTATAATTATTAGCACTCTCTCGGGTTGAGTGCTAACACTTCTCCCGAACCATTTTTATCAAATTTATTTGCTTTTTTTGAACAGGAGTTCAACCATGGCACTACGTCCTCTGAACGATCGCGTGATCGTAAAGCGTCTGGACAACGAGCGCACCACTGCCTCCGGTATTGTTATCCCTGAGAGCGCTGCTGAAAAACCTGATCAAGGTGAAGTAGTTGCAGTAGGCCCCGGCAAACGCACAGATGACGGCAAGGTTCAGCCCCTGGACCTGAAAGTCGGCGATAAAATTTTGTTCGGCAAATACGCAGGCCAGGCTGTCAAAGTAGACGGCGAAGAGCTGCTGGTTATCCGCGAAGAAGAAGTTCTCGCGATCATCGAGTAACCCTACGTCTCACGTATCAAATTCTAGGAAGAATATACAATGGCTGCTAAACAAGTATTTTTTGGTGATGACGCCCGTTCACGTATCGTACGCGGCGTAAACACACTGGCTAACGCTGTAAAAACAACGATGGGCCCTAAAGGCCGTAACGTAGTTCTGGATCGCTCTTTCGGCGCTCCTACCGTGACTAAAGACGGTGTTTCCGTTGCTAAAGAAATCGAGCTGAAAGACAAATTCGAAAACATCGGCGCTCAGTTGGTGAAAGAAGTTGCTTCCAAAACTTCCGACAACGCTGGTGACGGTACTACTACCGCTACTGTATTGGCTCAAGCCATCGTTGAAGAAGGTCTGAAATACGTTGCCGCTGGCATCAACCCAATGGACCTGAAACGTGGTATCGACAAAGCTGTTGCTGTAACAGTTGAAGAACTGCGCAAACTGTCCCGCCCATGCGCAACTAGCAAAGAAATCGCTCAAGTTGGTTCTATCTCTGCAAACAGCGATACATCCATCGGCGAAATCATTGCTAACGCAATGGACAAAGTGGGTAAAGAAGGTGTGATTACTGTTGAAGACGGTAAATCCCTGGAAAACGAACTGGACGTAGTAGAAGGTATGCAGTTCGACCGCGGCTACCTGTCTCCTTACTTCATCACCAACCCAGACAAACAAGTTGCTGCAATGGATGAGCCTTTCATCCTGATCTTCGACAAGAAAATCAGCAACATCCGTGACCTGCTGCCAGTATTGGAGCAAGTTGCTAAATCCAGCCGTCCTCTGCTGATCATTGCTGAAGACGTTGAAGGCGAAGCTCTGGCTACTCTGGTTGTGAACAACATCCGCGGTATCCTGAAAACTGTTGCTGTTAAAGCTCCTGGCTTCGGCGACCGTCGTAAAGCTATGCTGGAAGACATCGCTATCCTGACTGGCGGTACCGTGATTTCCGAAGAAACCGGTATGTCTCTGGAAACAACTACTCTTGAGCACCTGGGTCAAGCCAAACGCATCGAAGTAGCTAAAGAAAACACAACGATCATTGATGGCGCAGGCGACAGCCCATCCATCGAAGCACGCGTAAAACAAATCCGCGTTCAGATCGAAGAAGCAACTTCCGACTACGATCGTGAAAAACTGCAAGAGCGCGTAGCCAAACTGGCTGGCGGTGTTGCTGTGATCCGCGTTGGTGCTGCTACTGAAGTAGAAATGAAAGAGAAAAAAGCTCGCGTGGAAGATGCTCTGCACGCCACTCGCGCTGCGGTAGAAGAAGGTATCGTTCCTGGCGGTGGCGTAGCTCTGATTCGTGCTCGCTCTGCTGTTGCTGCACTGGCAGGCGACAACCTGGATCAAGACGCTGGTATCAAACTGGTACTGCGCGCTATCGAAGCTCCTCTGCGCACTATCGTTGCTAACGCTGGCGACGAGCCAAGCGTAGTAGTAAACGCTGTTGCTGCTGGCGAAGGTAACTACGGTTACAACGCTTCCACAGGCGAGTACACAGACTTGGTAGCTGCTGGTGTTCTGGATCCAACCAAAGTAACACGTACAGCTCTGCAAAATGCTGCTTCCGTAGCCAGCCTGTTGCTGACAACTGAAGTTGCTGTTGCCGAAATCGCTGATGACAAGGCAGAAGGTATGCCTGACATGGGCGGCATGGGCGGCATGGGTGGTATGGGCGGCATGGGCGGCTTCTAAACCCCCATCCTCCTTCGCGCCTTGCTTAGCAAAAGCGTGAAACCCCTCTAAAAACCCTGCAGCATTGCTGCAGGGTTTTTTCTTTGCTGCTTTACATCACAAACATCCCATATGATATGATTCATATACGTTTCGTATATAGGTAGTATATGGGTATAGTAAATATTGACGATGAGCTGCACGATCAACTACGCAAAGCAAGCGCTGTCACCTGCAGATCCATCAACGCACAAGCCGCTTTCTGGATCAAAATGGGCATGCTGTGCGAAATGAACCCCACCGTGCCATTCAATGAGTTGGTCGCTCGTGAACTGCAAGCCGCAGGCGTAGACCCTCAATCGGCAAGTAGCACATCCTTATGATTAAAAGCCCCGAAGAGCTCTCCCTGATGGCAGAATCAGGAAAACTGCTGGCTTCTGTTTTTGCACATTTAGATCGCTACAACTTGATAGGCATGACCACCATGCAGATCAACGACATCGTTGATCACTTCATTGTTCATGAGCTACACGCTCGCCCTGCTAGCAAGGGTCAATACGGCTATGCCTATGCCCTCAATGCCTCACCCAACAATGTAGTGTGTCATGGCATGCCCTCACACACAGACATTCTACAAAACGGCGATATCGTGAATTTCGATATTACGTTGGAAAAAAATGGCTTTATTGCTGACTCCAGCAAAACCTACTTGGTGGGTGACGTATCGCCAGCCGCCAAGCAATTAGTACGAATTACCTACGAAGCCATGTGGAAAGGTATTCGTGCTGTGCGCCCTGGTGCGCGACTAGGTGATATAGGCCATGCCATTGAGCGCCACGCACGCCTGCATGGTTATTCTGTTGTGCGGGACTACTGTGGCCACGGCATTGGTAGAGAAATGCACGAGCAGCCTGATGTACTGCACTGGGGCAAACCCAAAACTGGGCAGGCCTTAAAAGAAGGTATGGTGTTCACCATTGAACCTATGTTGAATCAAGGTAGCTACTACGTGCATACCGAACACGACGGCTGGACGGTAGTTACTGACGACGGGAAGCTTTCTGCCCAATTTGAGCATACTGTTGCTGTCACACGCACTGGCGTTAAAGTGCTCACTCTACGCGATGAAGAGAAATAACTGCGTTCATGCTTTTCAACGCCCTTAGCATTGGTTTAGGCAGGCAAATCTGCTTGCCTAAACGCTGACGGTGACCGCCCCAATTTTTTTCTAAACATTGCAGAAAATGCTGCAGGGCTTTCATACCCCAAGTCCAATGCAACTTGTGTCACCGATTGCCCTGTGGACAATCTCGTTAATGCAGCCATTAAGCAAGCTTGCTGACGCCACTCACCAAATGACATGCCTGTCTGTTGTCTAAAAAATCGCGTGAAAGTGCGTAAGCTTTTATGTAAAGATTCTGCCCATGCATCAGGGGGGGATTGGATACTAGGCTGCAATAAGAAAGCTTTACACTGCTCTGCTAGCGACACATCATGCGGCAATGGAGCAAACAGTGGCATGGCAGGCGCACGCCCTACCTCGTACAGTAGTAATTGCATCAATGCCCCGTCGCGCCCTGCTTCGTCATAAAGCGCGGGAACATCTAAAGATGCCAAGAGCAAATGGTGCAATAACGGTGAAATAAGCAACGCCTCGCATTGCTCTGTTGCTCTAGGTGCTGCCTGTGGTTCTATGTATAAACTACGTGTACTAACCCCCTGCATACGTACACGATGAGGCTGCCCAGCAGGAATCCACACGCCACTGTACGGTGGAATCACCCACGCGCCTGCTGCAGTATCCACTTCCATCAGCCCACTCATGCCATACAGCATTTGCGCTCGCCTATGGCTGTGCGTATCCAATAGCGTACCCGGCGCGTAGTCTGTACCTATCGCCAACACAGGGCGGTCAACATCCTCTACCTCTCTGAGTCGTACATTGTGCATAACTTTCTCTGTTTGGCCTAAACTCACTTATTATTGACCAATAAGCGAAAGCAGGCCAGAACTAGCGTGCCTATAGTACAGTTTTAATTCTAGAGATTGATCATGTACTGGCTACTCTTAGGCTTTGGTGTGCTGACTGGTGTCACCACAGTGTTATTCGGTTTTGGCGGTGGTTTTATTGTGGTACCACTGCTGTATACCTTGTTGCTAGCGCTGCATGGTACGCAAAGCGAAATAGGCCAAGCAGCTATGCATATTGCCGTGGCCACGTCTACTTGCGTGATGATCTTTGGTACAGCTTTAGCCACACGACGCCACCTCATCGCTGGCACATTACGTTGGGACTTAATACGCCCTTTCCTGATTTACATTGCGATTGGTGCCGTGATCGGTGCAACGGCAGCATTGAACTTGAATGCCACCTGGCTACGCTGGGCATTCATTATTTATCTGATACTCACCATTCTAGATAGTTTGTTTAGACCTGGTTTCTTGCACGAAAGCCAAAACAATATACGCCCCATGCCACCACTGCAGTTGGCATCACTAGGCATTACGATTGGTGGTTTTGCTGCATTGTTGGGCGTAGGCGGTAGTGTGATGACCGTGCCGTTAATGCGTAGACGTGGCGCCAGCATGACCAGCGCTACCGCCATGGCTAACCCTCTGTCATTGCCTATGGCGATTTCCGGCACCTTAACCTACATGGTGCTGGCATCCCGCGATGCCGTATCACTAGGCGCTTGGCACATTGGTTATGTAGATTTAGCAGCCTGCTTAATTCTGGTAGTAGGGTCGTGGATAGGCATACGATTAGCCGCACGTTGGATTGGCCGTATCCCCGATCGCATACACGCCAAAATCTACATTTTGCTGCTTTGTCTTGTACTAGGCGTGATGATAGTAGTGTGATCCCACGTACCACAAAGTACAGCCTGTAATGACCGCCCTGTTGCACTGCCATGCCATGCACAGGGCTTTGTCATATAATGTAGTCCGTCCCAACAGGCATCAACACTAGGTTGATGCCTTTCTTTAGCCCCCATCACGCACGCACATGAACACCTTCAACTCCAAACTAGAACACGCCTGGAATCAAACCAACTCACTTTTGATGGTGGGCTTGGACCCCGATCCCAACCGATTTCCTGCCGAGTTGCGTGATCGCCCTAATGCTATTTTCGAGTTTTGCCGCCAAATCGTAGACGCTACAGCCGAATACGCTTGCGGTATCAAACCCCAAATCGCTTACTTTGCGTCAGGTGCTGCTGAAGAACAGTTGGAAGCACTATGCCAATACGTACGTGAACATTACCCGTGGCTGCCTATAGTCTTAGATGCCAAACGCGGTGACATTGGCTCTACCGCCAATCATTACGCCTTAGAAGCCTTTGGCCGTTACCAAGCCGATGCCGTTACCGTGAACCCATACATGGGCTTTGACTCAGTAGAACCATACTTAGAATGGGATGACAAAGGCGTCATCGTACTGTGCCGCACCTCTAACGCTGGCGGCTCTGACCTACAATTCCTGAAATTGGAAAACGGTCAGCCCTTGTACCTGCATGTAGCCGAACTCGTGGCAAACAAATGGAACAAGAATGGTCAGTGCGGTTTGGTGGTAGGTGCTACATTCCCTGAAGAAATCGCCGCCGTACGTCAGCACGTAGGCGATATGCCTCTATTGATTCCAGGCATTGGGGCTCAAGGTGGTGATATTCCTGCCACTGTTGCAGCAGGCGCTAGCAGCACAGGCAATGGCATGATGATCAACTCATCACGCGCTATTTTGTACGCTAGCCAAGGTGAAGATTGGCGTGAGGCCGCTGCACAAGCGGCTCGCCAAACTCGCGACGCTATCAATCAAGCGCGCGGTCGTTAAGTTCTACAATGACGTGAATGCGCTGTGCAAAATAAACTGCACAGCCTGTTCGCGTACGTGCGCTCTATCACCTTCAAAAAGCTGTGTATAAGCACGCGCAGTAACACCTTCTTCTGTACGCCTAGCCACCGCAAAACACACCATACCTACAGGTTTACCTGCTGTAGCCCCGCCCGGTCCAGCAATGCCTGTAGTAGACACCGCTAAATCTGCCTTAGGCACTACCGCCAATACCCCTGCCGCCATTTCCATGGCAGTTTCTTCGCTTACCGCACCAAAACGCTCTAGCGTATCAGTATTCACACCCAACTCTTCTTGCTTGGCTTCATTGCTGTAGGTGATGTACCCACGCTCAAACCAGTTACTGGAGCCTGCAATAGCCGTGCAAGCACCTGCTACCAAACCACCTGTGCAAGACTCTGCTGTCGCCAGAAAAAGCTTTTCTCGCGTCAGTTTGTCACCTAATGCAGCAGCCAACTCAATAATGGATGTATTCAGCATTTAGAACACCTCGAAACGTACCAATAGCGCCATGATAATCACCACATAAAGCGCAGCAAGTAAATCGTCCAGCATCACCCCAAAACCACCTTTAAAACGACGGTCTAAGAAGCGAATAGGTTCCGGTTTAACAATATCAAAAAATCGGAACAGAATAAATGCGCAGAGCTGTGCCCATAACGAGGCCGGTGTAAAGCACAGCACCAACCACATCGCAACGGCTTCATCCCAGTTCATACCACTGTGATCTGGCTCGCCCAACTCATCGCCCACTTTTTGGCTGACCCAACACCCTACCAAGAAGCCCACGCCCCCTACGGTTAGGGCCAACCACAGCGGCATAAATTGCCCAAGCACCAACCACAGCGCCCAACCCAGTACGGTTCCCCAGGTACCGGGGCCAGGATAGATCACCCCGCTGCCAAAGCCGAAGGCCACAATGCGCTCAGGGCGCTCAAACACCCAACGCAAGGAAGGGCGAGACTGTTGAGAGTAATCTTTAACCATGCTTGTTTCCTGTCGCACAGGCATCATCAGGCGAAATGATCAAAACCTTGATGAGCTAAGAGAATAGGTTGTCCGTTCTGATCTACTACACGTAGGCCAGAACCGTTAACGATGCGGCCAATACGATGCACCACAATATCATGTTGCTCAGCCAACACTTGCAGCGCGTCGCGCTGTGTTGCAGCAGCGGTAAAACACAACTGGAATACATCCCCACCTGCCAACATGGCTTCATTCTGTAGATCGGTAGATAGACCACGTAGAGCGTCATGCATAGGAAGATCTGCCAGCATCAGTTCCGCGCCGCATTGGCTGGCTTTTAGAATATGGCCTAAATCTTGTGCTAGGCCATCAGAAATATCGATAGCAGCGTGTGCCATACCGGGTAGGTGCGTCGCAAACGACACAGGAGGTGCCGGGTTTTCCAAGGCCGCTCTAGAGGCTTGCAAGCGCTGTGAGTCTAGCTCTAGGTTGCCGCTTAAATAGCGTAATGCTAGGTCTGCAGCCCCCAGATACCCCGTGACCCAAATGTCATCACCCTCTTGCGCATCGCTACGCAATAACGCTTTACCTCTGGGTACTTCGCCCATTACCGTCACACCAATCGTAATGTGATCCAGTGATCGGGTCGTATCACCACCAATTAAGGGGCAATGGTGCGCATCCGCCATTTCCAGAAAGCCACGACTAAAGCCTGCTAACCATGCTTCATCTACCGACGGCAATGCCAAACTCAGCAAACAAGCACGCGCTGAAGCACCCGCTGCCGCAAGGTCTGACAAATTTACAGCCAGCGCTTTGCGGCCCAGCAAATAGGGATCTACATCCGAGAAAAAGTGCCGCCCTTCCAGCAACAGGTCGGTGCTGGTAGCCAAGTCATAGCCTGGGCGTAATGAAAAAATCGCACAGTCGTCACCAACCCCTACCATCTTTTCAGGGGCAGGACGGGTGAAATACTGTGCGATTAGATCAAATTCTTTAGGCAACTCAGCTGCGATTCTGGTATTTCTTCACTTCAGCAGGACGTACTGCCGCTGCCACTCGGTCTAGAACACCATTCACGAACTTGAAGCCATCAGTGCCACCAAATTCTTTTGCCAACTCAACAGCCTCGTTGATGGCTACACGGTAAGGCACTTCTACGTGATGGGCTAACTCATAGCTACCCAGCAACAAGATGCCGTGCTCAATGGGAGACAGCTCTTCCAAAGGACGATCCACGTGTGGCATGAACTGCTCGCGCAATTCTGGTGCCTCTTGAATCACCCCGTAAAACAGCGTGTGATACCACTGTGCATCGGCGTCGTTAAAGTATTCTTCGCCGCGTATGTGTGCATCAATAGCACCCGCTTCGCGCGTACCATCAACACCACGGATCAACCAGGCATAAATCCCCTGCAACGCAAACTCGCGTGCCCGTCTACGGGCACTGCGAGTGGGGTTCTGGCGACCGTTACTACCCGGCATTTTATTCGTCGTCGTTGTCAAAATCTTCTTCCTCTTCGAACTCGTCTTCTTCATCGAAGTCGGGTTCTAGCAATGCCATCAAGTTGGCCATTTCTACCGCTGTACGGGCACAATCACGGCCTTTCTCAGCAGCGCGCACCTGCGCTTGTTCATCATTTTCGGTAGTCAGAATACCGTTGGCAATAGGTATGCCCATTTCCAGCGACACACGGCTGATGGCCGCTGCGCTTTCATTACTGACAATTTCGAAGTGGTAGGTTTCACCACGGATTACGGCACCCAATGCAACCAATGCATCGAACTCGCCTGTTTCAGCCATTTGAGCCAAAATCAAACCCGCTTCCAAAGCACCAGGAATAGACAGCACAGTGATGTCACGTGCATCTACACCCAACGCCACCAGTTCTGCCACGCAAGCTTCCAGCTGCGCTGTACCGATTTCTTCGTTGAAACGTGCACGAACAATACCTACGTGCAGGCCTTCGCCGTTAAAGTCAGGATTTACAATATAAGGATTCATAGTGGCGGCTCCGATCAAGCAGAATGAGTTGGTTCGCTATAGTAACCCGTAATGGTCAGGGCAAAGCCTGCCATACTTGGCATTTTACGTGGACGAGCCAGTAATCGCGCTTTGCCCACATTCAAATCACGCAAGATTTGTGCACCAATACCGTAAGTGCGTAAATCGTAGCGGTGTTGACGTTGTTCACCTGTAGCAGAGGATCCCTCGGCTTGGCGTGCGGAGAACTGTTCAAACAAGGTGTCAGCCTCGCCTTGGCAATTCATCAGCACCACGACACCAGCCTCGGACTGTTTAATGACATCCAATGCGCCAGCAACTGTCCAACTGTGCTCTTTGCCTTCTGAACACAGTAAATCCAACACAGTTGTTGGCTCGTGTACACGCACCAGCGTTTCGGTGTCTGGCGAAATAGTGCCATGTTGTAACGCCAAGTGCAGTGCACCTGATGCTAAGTCACGGTAACCAATCGCTTGAAACTTACCCCAAGGCGTGGCCAATTCGTTATCGAACAGCCGCTCAACCATGGATTCGTGTTCGCTACGGTATTGGATCAAATCGGCAATCGTACCGATTTTCAGGCCATGTTCACGCGCAAATACGATCAGGTCTGGCAAACGTGCCATGCTGCCATCAGGTTTCAAGATTTCACAGATAGCGGCAGCAGGAGTAAGCCCTGCCATGCGAGTCAAATCGCAACCTGCTTCAGTATGACCGGCACGTACCAGCACACCACCATTCACCGCTTTGACGGGGAAAATGTGGCCAGGCTGTACCAAATCAGCGGGTTTAGCATCGTGCGCTACGGCAGCCTTAATGGTGCGAGCACGGTCAGCAGCTGAAATACCGGTAGCCACGCCTTCTGCGGCTTCAATGGACACCGTGAAATTTGTACCAAAGCGAGTGCCATTACGGGACGCCATCAGGGGCAGGTCCAGCTGTAAGCAACGTTCCTCGGTCAGGGTCAGGCACACCAGTCCGCGTGCATGGGTAACCATGAAGTTAATGGCTTCTGGCGTGACAAATTCTGCCGCCATTACCAAGTCGCCTTCATTCTCTCGGTCTTCTTCATCGACCAGAATCACCATCCGACCAGCCCGTAGCTCAGCCACGATCTCGGTCACGGATGAAATTGCCTGTTGCATATCCGCTTCGGAAAGCTCTGTCTGTACTGTATGACTCATGACGTTCCTGCTTTATAGTAGATAGCTCCATTTTAGCGCTTGCACGGCAAATTCGTACAATACGCTGATGGCGTGTGCCAATATCACTCATCAACCCAACACTTTTGTCATCCCTGTGCTAGAACGCGAGCTGAAACTGTATGTGCCTGAACAGAGCCGGAAGGGGCTACTGGATCAGATTGCAGCATTAAACCCTTCCATCCAGCCCCTACATGCTATTTACTTTGACACACCGTCTCGCACGCTGGCCAAAGCTCGTGTTGCCCTGCGTTTACGCCTAGAAGGCGAGCAATGGATTCAAACTCTAAAAGCTGCTGGCCCTGATGAGCTGTCAAAGCTGGAATACAACCATGTGCGCCCCACGCCCACACTGGATTTGACGCTCTACAACAACCTACCTGCCGCTGAGGTAGTACAACAACATGCAGCACAATTGGCTCCACGCTATGAAACACGCATAGAGCGTCAACACGTACGCTTAGACTGCGCAGGTTCTATCATAGAGATCGCCTTGGACAATGGCGTTATCCAATCCGGCCACGTAGAACTGCCCGTCAACGAAATTGAGTTTGAACTAATTGAAGGCAATGTAGCCAGTATTTTCCAACTGGGTGGCCAATGGATGGAGCAATTTGGCCTCATCATTGATTTGCGTAGCAAATCAGAACGCGGTGATATTTTGGCACAGATAGTAGACTGCGGCGCCACCAGTGGTGAAGCCGTACATGATGCGCTGTATCAAGCCTATAGACTGCACACTCACGCCTTTCCTACCATCCATAACCTGCAACAAGGGTATGTGGACAGTGCTCTGCTGTATCTGGGGCAAATTATCCGTAATGCGTCATTGTTGGCGGGCATTGATGGTCACGAAGCCGATGAAGAACAGCAAGCCACCTACTTGGCCTTAATGCGTGTAGGGATGCGCAGACTACGTTCCTGCCGACGTTTATTCAGCCCATGGATGAGCACAGCAGAACAGGCTGTCACACGTGAAATGCGCCCATTTTTTGCCATGTTTGGAGAAGCAAGAGATTCTGACTTACTGAGTCTAGAAACTCTGCCTCGTCTGATGTTAGCTGGCTTACCTGGCCCTGCCTTGGTGCTACCTACTACTGCCAGCACCAGCGCAGAGATACAGCAATTGGCGGCCAGCGCCAGTTTTCAGCGCTGTTTATTAAGCAACCTCGCCCAACTGCTAAGTGGCCAAAGCCTGGTTGAGGAAGAAAGCCACGACGCACAGCCCAAACCCTATTTGGCCTTACATGCCGTATTGCGTGCTCAACTACAGTCCATTCAATTGCGTAGCCAAAACTTTGCCGAGCTGAGTCAGCGCCAACAACACAGACTGCGTAACCGCATTAAAACTCTGCGTTATTGCTTGGAGTTTCTAGGTACCTCATCGCATAGACCGCTATACGATGCACTGCGTAACACACAGCACTTTTTGGGGAAAATCACTGACTGCGATGTCACCCACGAATGGTGCCAGCAGCATTTGGATGACCCAGAGCAACGCTATTGGGCGCTAGGTTGGCTAACTGCCACGCGACAACATTACGTGAAGCAAGCAAAGAAAGTGCTGAAGCAGTTGGTACATACTGCTTATCCAGAATAAGACCTACCTGTCTAAAAGAAAACCGGCATGAGCGTGTGCTACACGCTCAAAACCGCACCAAACCCATCAAAAGGGATCATTTTGATTGGGAATGTGAAATAATTGATTGGATATGGTGCCTTAGAGGAATACCTGCGCCCGTAGAATGGCCATCAGTTGTGCTCCACTCAGCACAACATGCTTTTAACTATCCACAGGACCACACCTCACATGCAACTCATCAGTCACAGTTTCAAGGACGGTCAGGCCATTCCTGGCGAATTTGCTTTCGCCGTGCCAGATGCTGCCCAGCACGTTGCTCTCTCAACAAACCGCAATCCACATCTTGCATGGAACGATGTCCCAGTAGGCACCCAGTCGTTTGTCATTGTGTGTCACGACCCTGATGTGCCAAGTTGCGGTGACGACGTGAATCAGGAAGGTCGTGAGGTTCCTGCCAACCTACCAAGAATTGACTTCTTTCACTGGCTACTGCTAGACATTCCCGCCAGCATTACAGAGATCGCTGCAGGCTCGCATTCAGATGGCGTCACACCACGCGGCAAACCAGGTCCCTCTACGATGGGCGGCATGCGCCACGGCGTCAACGACTACACAGCGTGGTTCGCCGGCGACGATCAAATGAAGGGTGACTACCATGGCTACGATGGTCCATGCCCACCCTGGAATGACACACTCGTTCACCACTACATTTTCACGGTCTATGCGTTGGCAACCCCCTCTCTGTCGGTAAATGGGCCACTCACAGGCGCCAACGTGCTCGCCGCATTGAAGGCCGCCCCTGTGCTGGGACAAGCCAGCCTCACCGGTTTGTACAGTCTCAACCCATCCGTACCATTGAACTAACCTGTGAATCAGAACAAACTGCGCCTCGTAGAGCCACGGCAAACTGCCTCACCGACCTCACACGCCGAGGCTCACAAGCACTGGGAGCTACCATCTGGTACCCCCGTGCTTCGGCGCGGCTTGTGCGCACTGGCACAGCCTGTTCTGACGCGAGTTCAACATACTCCGGGATTTTTATTCCATGACGCCACCGTACTGCTGATCGCAGCGGGTCGTTTGGATTTGGATGATGACACGCATCCACTTGCGATTGACGCACGGGCATCGTTGCTGCTCGTCGAACCGGGCACCTGCGTCAATTTAGTAAAAACGCCAGATGATCACGAGAAGTGCTTCCGCTCTATTTTTCTGACTCTCTCGGCACCCTTACTAGAAGCATTTCAGCGCACTAGCTACGCTCCTGCCCCTGGTGGTGCTAAACAGGTTCCTTATACACTAACAGCGCTGGACGAAGACCTAACCGCTACGTTTCAGTTGGTACTAGAAAGCGTGGACATCAAACGTGTCAGCGACGAACGACTACAGTGCAGGCTCATAGATTTACTCTTTGCGCTTGCTGAACGAGGACATGTCTTTCGCGGGGCCAAACAGAGCGGAACGGCTGGTCGCTTACGCACATTGATTAGCGAAGCACCAGATCAGGCCTGGACCGCACACGAGGCTGGGCGAGCATTGGCAATGAGCGAGGCCACACTACGGCGACGTCTTGCCAGTGAAAGCGTGCGTTTCGAAAACCTGCTGATAGACACCCGTATGCACCATGCCCTGATGCTGCTACAAACCACATCCTGGAGTATTCCGCATGTTGCGCAGGCTTGCGGCTACCAGTCCCCTGCACGATTTTCTGAACGATTCCGTGCTCGTTTTGGCTACCTGCCTTCTGGGGTTCGCTGATAGCAATAACGCTGTTGGTGGCACACATAGGCGTAATGACATAAAAAATGCCACCTGTAGGATTCAGGTGGCATGTCTTTGTGCAAAGGATACTTAGGCTCTATCGCCCAGCAGTGCCGACGCAAACTCACTGGCCACAAATGGCTGCAAATCGTGAATACCTTCGCCTACACCAATCCAATATACAGGCACAGGACGTACACCTTGGCCACCCGCAGCCACAGCGGCCAAGATACCACCCTTAGCGGTACCGTCTAGTTTAGTCACCACCAAACCAGTGAGGTTAATGGCAGCATCAAAGGCTTTAATCTGCGACAACGCATTTTGACCAGTATTGCCATCTACTACTAGCAGTACTTCGTGCGGCGCGCTGCCGTCTGCTTTAGCTACCACGCGACGGATTTTTTTCAACTCTTCCATCAGGTGCAGTTGGGTAGGCAAACGACCAGCAGTATCCACCATCACCACACCAGTCTCTCGTGCTTTACCAGCGTTGACGGCATCAAAGGCTACCGCAGCAGGGTCACCACCATCTTGAGCAATTACCGCCACATTGTTACGTGCGCCCCATTCGATCAACTGTTCACGAGCCGCTGCCCTAAACGTATCGCCTGCTGCCAACAGCACGGATGCACCTTTAGCTTGGAAATCATTTGCCAACTTGCCGATGGACGTAGTTTTACCTGCACCATTCACACCAGCAATCATCACCACCAATGGCTTGGCTGCAGTCAGATCAAATTGCTTTTCCAACACTTTAAGGTGATTGGTCAGAATTTCGCGCAAGGCGATTTTTACATCCTCAGCTTGAGCGATACGGTCTTTTTTCACCTTGGCGCGCAGCTCTGTCAGCAGCTTCTCGGTTGCCTCCAGACCGGCATCTGCCATGATCAATGCGGTTTCTAGCTCTTCGAACAGGTTTTCATCAACCTTAACGCCAACGAAAATACCGCCAATGGCTTGGCCCGTGCGAGACAACCCTTGTCGTAGACGTGACAACCAAGAGCCTTTCACTGGCTCTGCTTGCGGCGCAGGCTGAGGTTCGGGTTCGGGTTCGGGTTCGGGTTCGGGTTCGGGTTCGGGTTCGGGTTCGGGTTCGGCAACGATGTTATCGCGTTGTTCTACTTCCGCAACCACGATAACCTCTGGCTCTGGCTCTGGCTCTGGCTCTGGCTCTGGCTCTGGCTCAACAATAGTCTGCACTACAGGTTGTGCTTCCACCACTGGCTCATCAGCCGTTGACACGGCTGGTAGTTCCCGCGCATGCTCTTTAAAAATGCCATCATCGGGTGCTAAAACCTCTACCTGCGCGGGTGCGCGCACAACGGCCTCAGCCTCGGGCACCTCTGGCACAGGGTTCTCTACCGCTGCGGGCTGAAGTGGCTCGTGCGTCGTGTTGACAACAGCCTCTTCTTTTGCGGCTTTCTTTCTTTTAAAAAAACTGAACATACAATCTACACTTAAGCAAAATTCTGGATCACGCCACTGGCGATACTACGCGCCCATGAAAAAACACACAATCCGTATTGTAGGCGGGGAATACCGTCGCACACCTATCACTGTACCGGAAGCGGCAGGGCTACGCCCTACTCCTGATCGTGTACGCGAAACTCTCTTTAATTGGTTACGCCATTTCTGGCAGGACGATTTTCAGCACAAACGCGTGCTGGACTTGTTTGCCGGCTCAGGTGCCTTGGGTTTTGAGGCAGCTTCGCACGGCGTCGCGCATGTACAAATGGTAGAAAACAACCCAAACGCCATTTCATCGCTGAGGGCAATACGCAACAAGCTAGATGCCCTGTCTGTACGTATCCATGCGGGCGATGCTCTGCATGTTTTGGAACGTACTGAAATGCCTTATGATCTGGTTTTTCTGGATCCCCCTTTCAACCAGCAATGGCTGGAGAAGGTTTGGCCCCTACTACCTCGTATTTTAGCTCCGGATGCTCTGGTGTATGTAGAGTCTGAAAATACTATTACTGCCCCTGAGTTTCTTACGCCATTACGAGAGCAACGAGCAGGAAGTGTGTATTATTCACTGTTCATGTTTGCTGCAGCGCAAAAAACAGATAATAATGCCTAACGCCATAACTACATATTCATCGTGACAGTATTGTTCTGCGCAACATTTGCTACCACTCTCATCGATAATTAATAATATCTTATGATTACAGCTGTTTACCCCGGTACCTTTGACCCTTTTACTCGTGGCCACGAAGACCTAGTACGCCGTGCGGCGAACTTGTTTGATCACGTGGTGGTGGGTATTGCTCATAGCCAAGCTAAACGGCCATTCTTCAGCGTGGAGGAGCGCGTGGAGATTGCCCGAGAAGTCCTAGGCCATTACCCCAATGTGGAAGTCAAAAGCTTTGCCGGCTTGCTCAAAGACTTTGTACGTGAACAAGATGGTCGAGTCATCGTGCGTGGTTTGCGTGCTGTGTCCGACTTCGAATATGAATTCCAGATGGCTGGTATGAACCGCCACCTGTTGCCTGAAGTTGAGACCCTGTTCATGACTCCGTCTGACCAATACCAGTTCATCTCTGGCACTATCGTGCGTGAGATTGCTATTTTGGGTGGCGATGTCAGCAAGTTTGTATTCCCTTCCGTAGAACGTTGGTTGGTCAGCAAAGCACGTATCGCTCGCGAACAACAAGAACTACTCGCTAAAAAGGGTTAAAGCGGCAAAGAAGGGCCAGACGGTATACACTGAACTCATTGTTTTGCTTTAGCTTTTGCAATAGCCATGGCCCTTACCATTACCGAAGAATGCATTAACTGCGATGTCTGTGAGCCGCAGTGCCCCAACACCGCTATCTACATGGGTGAAGAGATCTACGAGATCAATCCTTCACTCTGTACTGAATGCGTGGGACACTTTGACGAGCCACAGTGCATTGTCTTTTGCCCTGTTGAGTGCATTGAAGTGCACCCTGAGCATCAAGAAAGCCAAGAGATCTTACTGAAGAAATTTCAGAAACTCGCTGGGTTGACTGAAGCCTAAACAGACAAAAAAACGGGGCTATCAGCCCCGTTTTTTATTAGGGTTTTACACCCCCCAACAAATCTCTAAACAACACTCCCAAACTACGGCTTGGTGCGGCTTGCTCCACACGCTTAGTCAGTGCTGCACCTGTTTCGCGAGCATCCATCAGCGTATCCAACAAGGGTTGACCCACTAACTTTTCTACTAAGCCATTTTCCAGCGCCTGCTGTACCAATTTGCTGCTGATCTCATTCCACAAGATTCTGTGCTCTGGATGCGAGAGAGAGCCCACCAGTTGTATTGGGACAGTTACCCTAAACAGCTCTTTCAACAAACTGGCATTCGCGTTGTTACGCATCTGGCTTTGTAGGCGGAACTCTAAGGTCAAATCCAAACTCTGATCCACCAAATTGATGGACGATGGTTTACGCATGCTGATACGTAAATCAGGTGAATTTGCCAACATAGAGTTAAAACTCAACACGCCATCGCGCAAGGTAGACTGCAAACTCAAGGCCGAAAAACTGGTGCTACGGCGTAAGTCAAAGCCTAACGCCAGAGGCGGTAACTGAGGGCTAAACGCATTTTTAGCCACGTCCACAACACTTGCTAGTGTTTCAAAGGCATCTAGACCATAAACACGGCCATCTACGGTATCCAAGTTAAACGTACCGCTTAGGCTGCGCAACCAGGCTGCAGGTGTATGCCCCGAGGCGGTGACTCGAGCACTGATATCACTCTTACCGCTCATACGGGTTTGCCCAAACGCATCCTCTAAGATCGCGCCTGACTCGATGCCATAGGCATCTACCGAAGCACGCACACTACTATCCGCCTTCAAACGCAGCTCACTCAACAAGCTACCTTGGTAGAACTCTGCGCTGTTGAGTTTCAACAGTAGCTCACCTTGGCCTATGCCTAAATCTGCTTTGAGCTGCTCTAGCGTGAGCTTGCCCACTTTCACATTTTGTAGCTGTGCTTTGCCCTGTACGGTGTATTTGTTCAAGAAACCTAAGTCCATGACTGTACCAGCCACTGGACCCACAAATTTTTCTTCTGCATCTTGCTGCTCGCCCGACACCACTCGACCACGCTGCTTACGCACCTCGGCGGATGGAATCCAATTGGCGAAATCGGTGTCTTGCACCTGCATGGTGAAATCCAGATTTGGAGCTGCTTGCGGCTGATAACGTGCATCCAACGCAATACGCCCTGCACTTTCACCAATATCCAGATGCGTATTCCACTGATTTACGGGCGTTACCCACGTCAACGAGCCTGCGACATCTGCCTCTACACGCTGATTAGGTAAACCCTCATCCTCAAGGCTAAATACTCCTTTAAGCCCTTCCCAAGACAGCTCTTTTTGTTCGCGCTGCCATACCAAGGGGCTAGCCACTTTCAATACCCAAGCCTGCAAAGGCTGTTTTAAGACAGTGTCTACGCTGAAGCGCTCAGCCCGCAACTGTTGATCCGTGCCGCTAAGATCTTCTATGCGCAATTTAACGCCTGTAGAGTTCACACCAGAGCGGATAAAGCTACCCACTATAGGAGACTTCATCTCCGCAGAGTTGCTGTCTGTGTACACATCAGGCACATCCAAAGCCAGCTCTACCGAATCATGCTCGTACTTACCTTTGGTACGCAGTGCCATACGTTGAATACGTAATAACGAATGCTGGCCTGCATAAACTAGATCTGGAATGCTCAGGCTTGCCTGTACATCAGAGAGCGGCATAGTTCGACTGACCAGCTCTCCTTGGGAGGTAAGCTCCATGCCTTGTACACGCACCACACCCACCAAGGATTGGTATTCCACACCACCTTTAAGCTGCAGCTGCTCGGTTTTGTAGCTACCCACATCTCCTTGTACTTGCACATTGATACGCTGAGCAGCGTAGATATGACTGTAAGGGTCCAGACGCAGCAATGCTTGGCCATCCAGCGCTGCCTCCATATGTGGTTTGGTTCCTTGTAGACGGCCTTTAAACTTCAGATCAAAAGGCTGCCCAAAGGTCATGCGCCCAGTGTTCATGTCTAAGCCTACGATTTGCCCACCACCACCTAAGATATGGTCGTAGTAGTGCACTTCGCCTTCACGGAAATCTAGGCCCGCAATATCAATTTGAAATTGTGTTTTACCTGTATCTGGACTCACAGCCTCTTTTAAGCTCGCCAATACTTTGCTGAGTTCGGAGCCAAGCTCTTCTTCTTTAGCGGATTCAGTGGGTGCTGGTTCGGCAGACACGGTACCTTCTGCTGGGTTTTCTACTTCAGCAGCGTGTGCAGAACCTATGATCCAACCGCCTGAACTGGCTGTAGAAGCCGGCTCGTTTTCCAGTGCGGTGTCATCAAGTAAATCGGAAAAATTAAAGCTGCCGTCTTTTTCGCGCTCAAGCCAAACCTTAAAGCCATTTAGCGAGACATGATCCACCACGAATTGGTTGGACATCAACGGCCAAATCGCCACGGCAAAGCGAGCACTGTCTACCGACATAAAGGTTTGGTTGCTATTACGCTCAGACAACGACACGCCGTTAACAGACAAACCTATACGGGGGAATAAGGACAGTTCTATTTCACCCTCTATAGCAAGGGTACGTTGGTAGCGCTCGTAGACGATTTCTTCTAGCTTACGTTTGTAGGCATTAGGATCAAAAGTCAGCAAGAAAATGGCGGCACCTACTAATGCCACGATGAAAATCACTACCAAGCCTAATAGGCTACGCTTGAACCACACTTTCATTTAGTCCTCAAACCACCGTTCCATCCATTTGTGCTGAGCTTTCACGCTTCCAGCCTGCATGCTACCGCAACCATTGGTACTGCGCATCACACTGTAAAAAAGTGTGTTTTTCCAGCAATAAGCCTACAATCGTACTATCAGCCGGTTGCACATTACCAAAAGAAATATAGAAATCTGCTTTCTGTCTAACTATAGCCAGTCAGCCACCGGTACGATGCATATATTACCTGCGATTATTTCACTTACCTTCTTTGCCCGCTCCCATTATGAAACTGGAAACACTTGCCGTTCATGCTGGTTACAGCCCTGATCCAACTACTAAAGCTGTTGCCGTACCGATTTACCAAACCACCTCTTACGCCTTTGATAATACCCAACATGGCGCGGATCTGTTTGATCTGAAGGTACCCGGTAATATCTACACTCGCATTATGAACCCAACCAATGCTGTGTTGGAGGAGCGCGTTGCGGCACTGGAAGGTGGTGTTGCTGCCCTAGCTGTAGCATCCGGCATGGCGGCTATTAGTTATGCTATACAAACCATCGCTGAGGCGGGTGACAATATTGTTTCGGTGAGTAAACTTTATGGCGGCACCTATAACCTGTTTGCGCACACGTTTCCACGTCAAGGCATTGAGGTTCGTTTTGCAGCCCATAACGAATTAGCCAAACTCGAAGCCCTGATTGATGCACGCACCAAAGCCGTATTCTGCGAAACCATCGGCAACCCCGGCGCAAACATCGTAGACATTCAAGCCTTGGCTGACTTGGCTCACCGTCATGGCGTACCACTGATTGTGGATAACACCGTTGCATCCCCAGCGCTCTGCCGCCCGTTTGAACACGGCGCAGATATCGTGGTGCACTCACTGACCAAATACATGGGTGGCCACGGTACAACCATTGCTGGCGCAGTCGTGGATTCCGGTAAATTCCCTTGGGCTGAGCACAAAGAACGTTTTGCTATCCTGAATACGCCTGATCCGTCTTACCATAGTGTGGTGTACACCGAAGCCTTTGGCGCAGCTGCATTTATTGGCCGCTGCCGCGTAGTGCCTCTGCGTAACACTGGTGCAGCCTTGTCTCCATTCAATGCATTCCAAATCTTGCAAGGCATTGAGACTCTGCCCCTGCGCATGGAACGTCACACAGAAAATGCCCTGAAAGCGGCACAATTCTTGCAGAAACACCCACAAGTAAAATGGGTGAACTACGCGGGTCTGCCAGAGCATCCAGAGCACGATTTGGCAGTACGTTACATGGGCGGCAAACCTGCTGCGATTTTGAGCTTCGGTATTGAAGGTGGTCGTGAAGCCGGTGCACGCTTTATTGATGCACTGAAACTGATCACTCGTTTGGTTAACATCGGTGACACCAAATCGTTGGCTTGCCACCCAGCCACCACCACACACCGTCAGTTAAACGAGCAAGAGCTGGAAACTGCGGGTGTAAGTTTGGATATGGTGCGCTTGTCCATCGGGATTGAGCACATTGATGACATCTTGGCTGATTTGACCCAAGCATTGGACGCTGCTAAATAAGCTAGCGTTTAGGTAAGGCTACCTCTTGCGGGTAGCCTGCCAACACAACACAGACCCTACACACACCATTGCCGCACCTTGCCAGAATGACCATGACAACGGTGTACGCAACAGCAATGCCGCAAAGGCTGCCGAAAATACCGGAATAAAGTACGACGCCCCAGCAAGCAACGTCACATTTCCGTACAAAATTCCTACATTCCACGCTGCATAACCAAAGCCCATTGCAATGGCAGCTAACACCAAATACACCAATGAGCCCACGCTGAAATGCATAGATGGCTGCTCTCCCACGGCGTACATCCCCCACAGCGCCATCGCTACCAACATAAAAAATAGCGTGATGCCATTTTTACCTTGCGCAATGCGTGTGGTGACCGTGCAATAGGCCGCCCAAATCAACGCCCCCAACAAGGCCAGCCCATAGCTCAGTGGGTTTTCTTGAATATTCACCCACATGCCGGGTAGATCCAAACCGTGATCTGAACCCAATACCCACGCCACGCCTAGCATAGACAACACAAAACCTGGCACGATCAGCCACGTGGTTTTTTGCTTATTGAAAAGAATGGCAAAGACAATTGTTAGCGTAGGCCATAGATAGTTCACCATTCCCACTTCTATTGCCTGCCTAGCATGGCTGGCATAGCCTATGGATAAGGCCAAACACAGCTCATACAGCACAAATAGCACGCTGCCCCACACCAGATAACGGCGTGGGAATTCTCGCACCTTAGGGAAACCTACGCTTACCCACAAAATCAGTGATGCCACACTGTAAATCAGCGCCGCACCTCCTACCGCACCAAAGCTTTCGCTGACCCCGCGTATTAAGCCTACGATCAGGCTCCATAACAATACGGCAAGCAAACCTATAAGCGTGGCTTTCTTTGCTGAAGGCATACCCAAGGCCTGCCTTTTTAGATTTCCAAGTTATCGATCAAGCGTGTGCTACCCAGTTTGGCAGCACCTAATGCAACCAAGGCTTCACCAGCTTTGATCTCGTCTGATTCTGGTGTGAGCAAATCACGTTGACGGCGCAGCGTAAGGTAATCTACATCCCAGCCTTCCAAGGCCAACCGTTGTGCAGCGTCGTGCTCGATTTGAGCCACATCAGTACAACCGGCTTGGATTTGCGCGCGTACAGCTTGTAAACAGGCATACATTTGAGGCGCTTTGGCTTTTTCTTGCTCGCTCAAATAGCGATTACGCGAAGACAACGCCAAACCGCTTTCTTCACGTACAGTTTCGTGTGCCAATACCTCTACAGGCAATTGGAACTGGCGGCACATGCTACGTACCACCATCAACTGCTGGTAATCTTTTTTACCGAACACGGCTACTCGTGGCTGCACGCAAGAAAACAGCTTCATCACCACGGTGCTCACGCCCTCAAAGAAACCTGGACGGCACTCACCTTCCAAGATATCACCCAAACCTTTAGGCGTATCAATACGGAAGCTTTGCGGCTCTGGGTACATTTCTTTTTCTGACGGTGCGAACAACACATATACATCGCGCGCCGCTTCTAGCTTGTCTATATCTTGCTGCAATGTACGTGGATACTGATTGAAGTCCTCGTTTGGACCAAACTGCAGTGGGTTCACAAAAATACTGGCCACGACTGGGTCACCGTGCTGACGCGCCAAACGCATCAACGCCAAATGCCCTTCATGCAGGTTGCCCATGGTAGGCACAAATGCAACCCGAGTCTGCCCCTGCAGATGGTCGCGTAGCTCCTGAATGGTGTGTACAACTTTCACTGAAAACTCCAATACCAGAACGGCATTATTGAATAGAAGAGCCCTCGGTACGCACAAAGGCTAGGCGTACATAAATGGGGGCATAAGGTTCGGTTTGAGTTACTTCCACCAGCGATTCGCGCACCAGCTCCAACATGGCCAAGAAGTGCACAACAAGGACAGGAACTGCATCGCCTTCCTCGATTCGCTCTATGAATAGGGCTGTAAACTCTAAAAATTGTGCGTCATTCAAACGACGCAATATTTGACTCATGTGGTCGCGTACGGACAACTGCTCACGGGTAATGGTATGGCTACGGTTCAGCTGTGCCCTACGCATGATGTCGCGCCAAGCATCTTTAAGATCCTCGGGGCTAATATCCGGCAGTACCTGCTCTACATGTAAATCTAGATGTGCATGGGCACGTTCAAAATCACGTCCCAACTGTGGCAACGCATCTAATTTTTGCGATGCCATTTTCATACGTTCGTATTCGAGCAAGCGTCGCACCAGCTCGGCTCGTGGATCTTCCACCTCTTCGTCGGTGTCTGATTTTTTAACTGGTAGCAGCATGCGAGACTTAATCTCTATCAGCAATGCTGCCATCAGCAAATACTCACCCGCCAACTCTAAGTTGGTACGACGAATTTCCTCTACGTAGGCCAGGTACTGACCCGTCACCTGCGCCATAGGAATATCTAGCACATTGAAGTTCTGTTTACGTATCAGATACAACAGCAAGTCCAATGGGCCTTCAAAGGCCTCTAGGAACACCTTGAGGGCATCTGGAGGAATATAAAGATCCTGAGGAACCTTAAACAAAGGTTCCCCATACAAACGCGCAAATATCTCTGCATCAAGTAACGAAGGGGCAACAGCCCCTCCATCGGTTGATGTGATCTGTGAATCGGCTGACTCAGCCATCACACAACATTAGTCGTTGGAGTAGTACACATAGGCTGGTTGTGCCACACGTCCGGCACGGTAGCCTTCCTGCAGCTCAGCATCCAGCTGTTTGTCCCACAAACGACCGCGACCTTCGCGTTGACGGTTGTCAGTTTCTGGATGTTCCTGTTTGAAGCCTTTCAGGAATTGTGTAATTTCAGATTCGTAATTCTTGGCCATAATCACCGCACACTTAACAAATAGCATTCACCAAACCTTGAGTTTACTGCAAACCCGCCCATAAACAGAGCCTGCCGTGTAAACCCGGCTACAGTTACGTCATTCTTCTTTCTATACGTTTTAGCGCAAAGCGAAAAAAAAACGCCTTATGCTAACATCTGCAGTCAAAATCATAGAATTAATGCTTAATTCCCTTAGACTGGAGTTTCCATGACACACCCCTCTTCCTGTCCATCTTGCTCTGGCGAACATACCTACCAAGACGGTGAGTTCTACGTTTGCCCTGATTGTGCGCATGAGTGGTCTATTCACGCCGAAGAGAACACTGCCGAATCCGATGAACGCCAGATCAAAGATGCACACGGTACGCCTTTGCAAGACGGTGATGATGTTCACCTGATCAAAGACCTAAAAGTAAAAGGCTCTTCTACTACCTTGAAAAAAGGTGCCAAAGCACGTGGTATCCGTATTGTTGCAGGCGACCATGAAGTCAGTTGCAAAATTGATGGCGTCAGCTACGAGCTTAAAGCCGAATTCCTGAAAAAAGCCTAATTAGTCGTCTTTTTGAGGAATCAGCATCACTAACTTACAGTCTGGCCGTATAGCCAGCCTGAAGGTGTATTGCCTGAAGTGCAGCACCCCATCCTCTGGATGGGAAAAGCTGCGCAAACCACCCTCACGCTCTACCACTGTTTGTCGGCCCCACCACTGTGCAAATACTGGGCTAGTCGATAACAACGACTGCAACAACGCGTGTAGTTCAGGTTCGTCTACATGCGCCCCTACGTCCCCCCTAAACTCACTCACTACTCGTGTTGCACGCTGCTCCCAGTCCACCACCAAGCTACGGGCGGCAGGATCTAGGAAAATGTAGTGCAATAAGTTAGGGGCTGGGTTTCTATCTGGCCAGCCATCAAACAACCGCAATAAGGCGTCGTTGCGCGCCAGCACATTCCAGCATCTATCCAGAATATAAGCAGGGGCGGCAATACTGCGTACGCAATCTTCTAAGCCGTCTGGCAGTTGAGTCTGCAGCTCGCCATGCTCAGGATCAGCGCATTCTGCCAATTCAAACAGATATTGACGCTCGGCTCGTCCCAAACGCAACTCGCCCGCCAAGCGTGCACACACGGTAGGAGAGATAGCGATTTCTCGCCCCTGCTCCATCCAGGTGTACCAGGTCACACTGATGTCGCACAACTGCGCAACTTCTTCACGTCGCAAACCTGGGGTACGGCGTCGACTCCCCGCAGGCAGCCCCAATGCTTCTGGTCGTGTGCGTTCACGCACGCTACGCAAGAACTCGCCTAATGCTCTACGCCGCGTATTCGCGGCGTGATCTGAAGACGTAATGGTTTCTGTGCGTCCCATGAATACTACCCACGCAATACTGATGCTAACGATCTACGTACATCGTCTTCGTCTCTGCCGGAACGCTGTATGTAGTCTTGCAACTGGTCTTCATCAATATTGCCTACGTTGAAATACTGTGCGTCTGGATGGCTAAAGTAGAAACCCGACACACTGGAAGCAGGGAACATCGCCAAACTTTCGGTCAGCTGCATGTTGATATCTTCCCACTGCATCACACGGTTCATATCTGCTTTCACCACGTGCTCAGGACAAGATGGGTAACCTGGAGCAGGTCTAATACCTTGGTAACGCTCATCAATCAAGGCTTCGTTATCCAAGTCTTCCTCAGACACATAGCCCCACAAGTCAGTACGTACCCGAGCGTGTAGGCACTCTGCAAAGCCTTCAGCAAAACGGTCTGCCAACGCTTTGAGCATGATGTCTGAATAGTCATCGCCCTCTGCTTGGAAGCGCTCGGAATGCTTTTCTATACCCAAACCACCCGTCACCGCAAACATACCTATGTAGTCAATGATGCCGCTTTCTTTAGGTGCGATGTAATCAGCCAAACATTTACTGTGTACGCCAGACCGTTTCACAGTTTGCTGACGCAGGTTACGCCATGTGAACAGCACCTCGGAACGCGTCTCATCGCTGTACACCTCGATATCATCGCCATTCACACTATTGGCTGGGTAGAAGGCCACCACACCATTGGCTTGCAACCAGCGACCTTCGATAATTTTTTTCAACATCGCTTGGCCTTCGGCGTACAGCTGTTTAGCGTGCTCGCCTACTACCTCATCTTCCAAAATACGTGGGAAGCGACCAAAGAGGCTCCATGTTTGGAAGAATGGCGTCCAGTCTATGAAGCGTGCAATGTCAGCCAGATCGTAGTTAATGAAGGTACGTCTACCAATGAACTTGGGGCGTGGTGGCGTGTAATTAGCCCAGTCTATAGGCGGCGCATCAGCACGAGCATCCTCTAAACTGATCAGCGGTGTTTCTTTGCGATTCGCATGACGCGTACGTACCATGTCATATTCTTCAGCAATTTCTTGCACGTAGTTATCACGACTGTCTGACATCAAGTTGGTTGCCACCCCTACCGAACGGCTGGCATCCGGTACGTAAATCACTGGTCCATCGTAATGAGGTGCAATTTTCACTGCGGTGTGCACGCGACTAGTGGTTGCACCACCAATCAACAACGGAATCTTTTTCTCGCGGAAATACGGGTCACGCTGCATCTCAGAGGCGACATAACTCATTTCCTCCAAGCTAGGTGTAATCAACCCAGACAAGCCCACCATATCGGCATTTACTTCTTTGGCTTTTTCTAGAATTTGAGCACATGGCACCATCACGCCCATGTTCTCCACTTCGAAGTTATTACATTGCAACACCACGGTCACAATATTTTTACCGATATCGTGCACGTCGCCTTTCACCGTCGCCATGACGATCTTGCCCTTAGAGCGCACATCGCCACCAGCCAACGCAATTTGGCGTTTTTCTTCTTCAATAAAAGGCACTAAGTGCGACACGGCTTGTTTCATCACACGGGCGGATTTCACTACCTGTGGCAAGAACATCTTGCCCTCGCCAAACAAGTCGCCCACCACGTTCATACCGTCCATCAATGGCCCTTCAATGACCTCAATAGGACGACCACCAGCATTGGCTATTTCTTGGCGTACTTCTTCCGTATCTTCCACAATAAAGGTGGTGATACCATTCACCAACGCATGCACCAAACGGGCACGTACAGGTTGTTCACGCCACGTAAGATCCTCTTCGCGTTTAGCACCAGAACCTTTGATGTTCTCGGCCAACTCCACCAACCGCTCAGTGGAGCTGCGCTCGTCATCAGGCCCTTCTTTAGCGACGGGATCAGCACGGTTCAATATGACGTCTTCCACCATATTGCGTACTTTTTCATCCAGATCAGCGTACACACCTAGCTGACCGGCGTTCACAATCCCCATGGTCAGCCCCTCGCGGATGCTGTAGTACAGGAAGACGGTGTGAATGGCTTCACGCATGGCTTCATTGCCACGGAACGAGAAACTAACGTTAGAAATACCGCCCGACATACGAGCATGAGGTAGATTCTGACGAATCCATTTCACGCCTTCGATGAAATCTCGCGCGTAGTTGTTATGCTCATCAATACCGGTAGCGACCGCAAAGACGTTGGGGTCAAAAATAATGTCTTCAGGCGGGAAGCCTACTTCATTCACCAGCATCCAGTACGCACGCGCACAAATTTCTTTGCGTCGCTCTAGACTGTCAGCCTGCCCTTGCTCGTCAAAGGCCATCACCACGGCTGCCGCACCGTACTTACGACACAAACGCGCATGCGCCAAGAAAGACTCTTCGCCCTCTTTCAGTGAGATGGAGTTCACCACCGCTTTACCTTGAATGCAGCGCAAACCCGTTTCAATCACTTCCCATTTGGAACTATCCACCATGATGGGAACACGAGAAATATCGGGTTCAGAAGCAATCAGGTTCAAGAATTTACGCATGTTGGCAACCGAGTCCAACATGGCTTCATCCATATTGATGTCAATGATCTGCGCACCGTTCTCTACCTGCTGGCGCGCCACCGACAAAGCTTCTTCAAAACGCTCTTCACGGATCAAACGCAAGAAGGCTTTACTACCCGTCACGTTGGTACGCTCACCCACGTTAATGAACAGACTTTGCTCATCAAAGTTCAAAGCCTCTAAACCTGACAAGCGGGTGCGTACAGGGATCTCGGGCACTTGGCGGCGTGGGAGGTTTTGCACTTGCTGCACAATCGCACGAATGTGTTCTGGCGTCGTACCACAACAACCGCCCACCATATTCACTAACCCTGCTTCAGCAAACTCGTGCAATAAACCAGAGGTGTCTTTAGGGGTTTCATCAAAGCCTGTTTCTGCCATCGGGTTTGGTAAACCTGCATTGGGGTACACACAGATGTAGGTGTCGCAGATTTTGGACAGCTCGGCGATATAGGGGCGCATCAACGCTGCGCCCAGCGCACAGTTCAAACCAATGGTGACGGGTCTAGCATGGCGTACCGAGTTCCAGAAAGCCTCTACCGTTTGGCCTGACAAAATACGGCCCGAAGCATCCGTCACCGTACCAGACACCATCACCGGCAAGCGGATTTTGCGCTCATCAAAGACAGACTCAACGGCAAAAATTGCAGCCTTAGCGTTCAAGGTATCGAAGATAGTTTCTATCAGTACGATATCGGCGCCACCATCAATCAAGCCATTGAGCTGTTCGGTGTAGGCATCACGCAGCTCTTCAAAGGTGACATTACGCACGGACGGGTCATTCACGTCGGGAGAAATAGAAGCTGTCTTGGGTTGTGGCCCCAACACCCCTGCCACGTAGCGACGCTGACCTTTAGCGATAAACTCGTCACAGACTTTACGTGCAATTTGCGCTGATGCGACGTTCAGTTCATAGGCGATGCCGTGCAACGCGTAATCGCTCTGGGCGACCTCTGTCGCCCCAAATGTGTTGGTACAGATCACATCTGCACCCGCTTCCAAATACTGGCGGTGTATGGCTTCAATAACGTCTGGGCGCACCAACGACAGCAGCTCGTTATCACCCCGTACATCTTTGTGATGATCTTTGAATCGCTCACCACGAAAATCTGCTTCGCTTAGTTTGTAGCGCTGGATCATGGTGCCCATCGCGCCATCCAGAATCACAATGCGATCAGCCAACAACTGTACAAAATCCCCTGCACGGGTGTACGAAGATACGGGGTATGGAATAGCGGGATATGACACGGTCACGAGCAAAATCCTGAAAATCGTCAAGCGCTGCGTAGGTAGTGTAAAAAACGACTCGCTTACACCACAGCCAAAGAGATGTATTGTACCCCCGCATGGGTGCTATGCTAAATTCCCCTTGCATATCAAGGTACATACTAAGATTTACTTTTCTTATGTAGCTGAACAGAAAATCACTCTGTTCATCGGGAAGCCTGGCCCTATTTCATAGAATAAACAGCGCTGCCCCCGCAACGGTACTCATGCTCCATGCATGTCAGCCCGATACCGAGCCCTGATATCCCTGAGTATTTGTGGCTAGCCAGCAACTTAGGCGTAGCCTGTTTTTAGTGTGGTGTGCGGGGTCGCGCGCCTTACAGGATTCATCATGAAAACAACTAGTCTGGCTGCGCTGCTAGCCTGTGCCTTCCCTATTTGTGCCGTAGCACAACACGCCGAACCCGTTTCCGAATTAGACAACATTGTCGTTACTGCTAGCCGTGTGGCGCAGTTGGAAAGCGAAGTTGTGGGTGACGTCAGCGTTATTGATAGAGCTACTTTGGAAAAAGCCGGTCAAAGCAGCGTGGCTGAATTGCTATCACGTGAGCACGGTATTCAAATTAGCACCACCGGTGGGCCCCAAACCCCTACGTCAATTTTCATGCGTGGTACGGATAGCCGCCACGTATTGGTATTGATTGATGGCGTACGTATTAATAGCAGTATCTCTAATGCTGTTAACTTTAATGCGATTAATCCTGCCCAAATTGAGCGCATCGAAATTTTGCGTGGTGCTGGCAGTAGCTTGTACGGTTCAGAAGCCATTGGTGGCGTGATCAACATCATCACCAAAAAAGGCCAAACCGATACACCTATGGCTTTCTGGGGAGAGATGGGGATTGGTACACACAGCCTGTTCAAAAGCAGCATAGGCTTTTCCGGTCAAAGCAATGGTTTGTCGTACAACCTGATTGGCTCTATGGCCAATAGCGACGGCTTCCGCTCTACCAACGCCCATTCTGATGTAGGAGCATCTAAACGCGCAGACGGCTACGAAAGCAATAGTGTCAAAGCCGACTTAGGTTATATATTTTCAGATCAACATCGTCTGGATGCTCACCTATTCTCGTCATACATTAATGGTGAATTTACCGGCTACACCGGCCAAGAATCCAGTGCGACACGCCAGCAAGCGTATGGCTTAAGCTCTACCAATAAATTCTTCGGTAACTGGACTAGCAAGCTGAGCGTTAACGAAACGCGTGAAACGCGTCAGGGTTACAGCAGCTTTAACGTAGAGACCTCGTCCTACCAAACCACCTTGCGTAACTACGCATGGCAAAACGACGTCACGCTGGGCCAATACCAAACGCTGACTGCTCTGCTGGAACACAATGATGAGCGAGGCAAACAGGCTGGCTACACCAGCTTAAACGCTAAACGTCACAGCAATGCTGGTGCGCTGATTTACAGTTTGAACTACGGCCGACACCATGCGCAAGCAAGCCTACGCCATGACCGTATTGCGAGCCATACCAGCCGCACTACAGGCGCTGTAGCCTATGACTTCGACATCACCAACCGTTGGACGGTAGGGGCTTCGTACAACACAGGTTTCAAAATGCCTACCTTGTACGAAGACTACGTGAACCAAAGCGCGCAGATTTCCACCGTATCGCCTGAAACATCCAAAAACGTGGAAGCGCGTATTGCCTACACCCATGACACAGGCTCTGTGAAACTGGTCGCCTACCAAAATCGCATTAACAACTTGATTAACTGGCGCTTTGCCGGTGGCCCTAACGGCGAGTACTTCAACACCAATCGTGCCAAGATCAAAGGTTACTCGTTGATGTTCGATCAACAGTTCGACGACTTGTCGCTATGGGGTAGCCTTGATTTAACTAACCCTCGCGATAAAGAAACCGACAACCGCCTAACTCGTCGTGCTGCGCAAGTGTACCGACTGGGTGCTAACTACAGTTTCACTAACCTGCAAGTAGGTGCAGAGTACTCGTGGACGGCTAAACGTTCAGATCAAGACTTCCGCTCATTCCCTGCAAAAGACGTCACCTTGGGCAGCTTCAGCTTGGTGAACCTGACAGCAAAATACGATTTCAGTAAATCCGTTACGGCCTCTGTACGTTGGGATAACGTCTTTAACAAACGTTATGAGTATGCATACGGCTACAACACTCCTGGCTCTAACGTGTTTGTAAACCTGACCTGGCGCATGTAAGCCTACCGCCGCTGCCTGACCACGTTAATCAGGCAGCGGTTTCATCTAGGGAAACAATGCTCATGGGCATAGTGCATAAAACACGCTGTTGTTTGATCTCGGTTCTCCTGCCTTTCACCGTATTAGTGCAACCTGCGCATGCACAGCAGACATTGAGCATCCCTGATGATCCATGCAGCAGCACAGCCCCCTCACCCTCATTTCAACGGGCGATTAGTCTTGCTCCACATCTGACCGAGTTGCTGTATGCCGCTGGAGCTGATGACGCCATCATTGCGACAGTAAGCAGCAGCGACTACCCCAAAGCTGCCACCACACTGCCACGTATAGGGGATGGCATCACGCTGCACCCCGAACGCCTGCTAGAACTACAACCTGATGCTATTTTTGCGTGGTTACCGGGCAGTACGCTTGCCTCCATGCAACCTACGCTAGAACGCTTAGGCATCCCATTACTGTATTCTCGCCCTACCCGTCTACGCGATATTCCCCAGGAAATACGCCGGTTGGGTTGGCTATTTAATACCCGTGATATTGCCTGCCCTGTTGCACAGCAGTTGGATGATCGTTTAGATGCGCTCGCCAGCCCTGCCCTACAGGGAAAGTCTACTATGTCGGTATATTTAGAATTGGGGCACGACCCCATCTATACCATCGGCAACGACCCATTAATCGCTGACGTACTAGCCACCTGCAACGCTAGAAATAGTTATGCGCACAGCACGGTAGCTGCTCCACAAGTACTACCCGAAGAGCTGCTTTTACGTAATCCACAAGTGGTGATCGTCTCTCAGCCCTCTACTCTAACGCAACAAGAACGCCTGCACTACTGGCAACAGCACCAACTACCTGCCGCCATCGCAGGACACTTTTTTGGTATCTCACCTGACCTACTTTATAGACCCGGCCCTCGATTGATTGATGCCACCGAGCAACTGTGCGGCTATGTGGATCACGTACGAGCAAATCAACATGCTGCGACGCAGCATGGCAAAAGCCCTGCCAAACCCTGATAAATGCATTATCCTTTAAGGTTTTGACGCTACGGATAACCCTAGCATTTCTGTCATACCACTAGAGCATCACCACCATGAGCATTACTACTCCTGCCGATCCATTTGTTATTGCTGGTAAATCCTATCAGTCCCGTCTGCTAGTAGGCACAGGGAAATACAAGGATTTCGAAGAAACCAAGCTAGCGATTGAAGCCAGTGGTACAGAAATTGTTACCGTCGCCATCCGTCGCACTAACATCGGCCAAGACGTTAACGCGCCTAGCCTGCTGGACTACGTTCCTCCTTCCCGTTACACCATTTTGCCTAATACCGCCGGCTGCTTTACTGCAGACGACGCTGTACGCACTCTGCGCTTAGCGCGTGAATTGCTGGATGGCCACTCGTTGGTGAAACTGGAAGTGCTGGGCAGCGCCCAAAACCTGTTCCCAAACATGCCTGAAACCTTGATTGCCGCCAAAACACTGGTCAGCGAAGGTTTTGATGTCATGGTGTACTGCTCTGACGATCCTATTCAGTGCAAGATGTTGGAAGACATTGGTTGTGTGGCCATCATGCCATTGGCATCACTGATTGGCTCCGGTATGGGCATTATTAACCCATGGAACCTGCGCCTGATTATCGACCAATCTTCCGTACCCGTTTTGGTAGATGCTGGTGTAGGTACCGCCTCGGATGCAGCGATTGGTATGGAATTAGGGTGTGATGGCGTGTTGATGAACACCGCGATTGCAGGTGCTCGCGACCCAATTCGCATGGCATTGGCCATGAAAGAAGCCGTACAAGCTGGCCGTAATGCGTACCTTGCTGGCCGTGTACCTCGCAAATATTACGATGCAGACCCTAGCTCGCCTGTTGAAGGCATGATTCATTCTCGTTCTAAGTGAAGTCTATGATTCCCAGTACTCTGACCATCGCCGGCGTAGACCCCTCTGGGGGTGCTGGCGTATTGGCCGATGTAAAGGCCATGAGCGCGCTTGGCGCCTATGCTAACGGTGTGATTGCAGCACTGACTGCACAAAACACCAAAGGCGTGACTGGCATCTTGCCAGTGGACCCCGCTTTTGTGGCCTTGCAGATTGATACGCTGTTTGACGATGTGCGTATTGATGCGGTGAAGCTGGGCATGTTGGGGCAACAACGCGTGACTGAAGTGGTTGCTGACCGCTTGGCGCATTGGAAACCCAAGCACCTGGTGTTAGACCCCGTCATGGTGGCTAAAAGCGGTAATTTGCTTTTGGAAAAACCAGCAGTAAACGCCCTGCGTGAACAGCTGCTGCCACAGTCCACCATGATTACGCCTAACCTGCCTGAAGCCGGAGTACTGCTGGAAGCTCGTCCTGCAGAGACAATCAAAGAAATGTATGGCGTAGCCGAGAAACTGCATAAGCTCATTGATGATGGCAAAGAACGCTGGGTATTTCTAAAAGGTGGCCACCTACCTGGTGACGACTGCCCTGATCTGCTGTTTAACGGCGATCAAATGGTAGAAATGCCTGCTTTGCGCATCCAAACCAAGAACACACATGGCACAGGTTGCACCTTGTCAGCAGCATTAGCGGCATTGCTGCCTCAAACACCCAATGCAGTTGAGGCGGCAAAACTGGCTAAACAATATTTGTTTAAAGCCATCGCCCGTTCACACGAAATGCAAATTGGCTCTGGCCACGGGCCAGTGCATCATTTCCACCACTGGTGGCCACCTGTTAATTCTTGATTTGGTCTGAGTCACCACTGTAGTTATGACACATAGCACCGCCATTATTGTGGCCATGCAGGAAGAATTAGAAATCGTCCTGCAGCATTTGGATCATGCCAGTACTCATGAACGTGCTGGCATGCAGTTTCACCAAGGCCTGTTCGCAGGCAAACCTGTTGTTGCGGTAATTTGTGGTGTGGGTAAGGTGAATGCCGCTACCTGCACACAAATACTGATTTCTGAATTCGCTGTAAGCCGTGTCATCAATATAGGGATTGCGGGGGGCATAGGCCCTGGCATTTCCCCCGGTGATGTAGTGATTGCTGATTGCTTGGTACAGCATGATATGGATATCGCTGCCCTAGGCTTGCCGCCAGGACAGATCTTCCGTATGGATACGCTGTACTTCCCTACTGACCCTACGCTACGTAAATTGGCTCAGGCTGCTGCCAGCCACATTACTGGGCATCAGGTCAGCACTGGCTGCATTGCCAGCGGGGATCAATTTATTGCTTGCCCAGAAAAAAGCCGCTGGATACACCAGCAGTTCAATGCACTTGCTTGCGAGATGGAAAGTGCTAGTATTGCGCAAGTGTGCTACCTGAATAAGGTGCCTGTGATTTGCATTCGGTCTATTTCCGACAATGCCAATGACGGCGCCAACATGGATTTTGAGCAATTTATGAGTATTGCGGTGCAGAATGCTAGTATTCTTCTGCAGCAAATGCTGCCTGCTTGCCCATGACTTGAAGTACTGGATAGAAAAGTCTGTTTTTGAACAAAGCAGTATCAGACATCCTGTCCTATAATCAGATTTCTGTACGACTAACCAAACGCTTATTGGACGTTATGAACATTCACGCGCTGTCTGAGCTCGAACGTGCCCGCTACTACATGATCGAGCAACAAATCCGCCCTTGGCACCTGTCTGATGAGAATGTGCTTGCTGCCCTGTTTGAGGTAAAGCGTGAGCGCTTTGTTCCTCCTTCAATGGAAGGCGCCGCCTTTTCCGACACCGAGCTGCCACTGATTGTTGACGGTATAGATACAGGTGAAGCCATGCTGTTCCCCAGCTTGGAAGCCCGTCTAGCTCAAGAGCTGCAACTCAAACCGTCTGATGGCGTACTTGAAATCGGTACAGGTTCGGGCTACCAAGCCGCCTTGCTGGCCTGTTTGTGCCAGCAAGTGACCTCTATTGAAATCAACAGTACGCTTGCTGGCTTTGCAAAAAACAATCTGCAACGTAACAAAATCACGAATGTTACCGTTGAAACTGGCGATGCTCACGCAGGCTGGGGTACTACCGAATACGATGCAATTTTGCTGACTGGCTCGGTTCCTACCATACCTGATGCGCTGAAATATCAGTTGGCTATTGGTGGCCGTTTGGTAGCAGTCGTTGGCCAGCAACCTGTAATGACCGTGACCCGTATCACGCGTACTAGTGCGGCAAGTTTTGACGTGGAACTTCTTTTTGATACCAACATCAAAGCTTTGCATGGTACGGCTATTTCGCATTTCAAATTCTAATCGCTCCCGTCGTCGCCCTTTGCGGCGCACGCTGAGCATCCTATTGTTCAGCTCCCTGTACACAGCATTACCTGCCTCTGCGGCAGGTTTGCTTGATATTTGGGAGCTGGCTTTAGCTCGTGACCCGGCTTATGCCGCCACACGCTATGCCAGCACCGCTGACCAAGAGCAAATCAATCAGGCTAAAGCACAGCTATTACCCCACCTGCAGGGAAATGCTCAAGCAGGCACTACTGATCGTCGTAGGGCCAGCACACTTAAGCAACATGGCCATAGCAACATGAATCAATGGAATCTGACGCTTAGTCAGGTGATTATTGATTTGCAAGCCTACAGTCTCTACGAACGCTCCAAACACTTAGCTGCCGTAGCTGTTCTAAATGAAGAACAAGCGCGCCAACAGCTAATGATTCGCGTGGCACAAACCTACTTTAACGTGCTAACTGCGCAAGATACACTGCGCTCGTTGTATGCCCAACGCCAAGCCGTTACTCACCAATTACAATCAGCCGAAGCATCGTTTGAGCTAGGTGGGACCTCTATCACCGACGCTTATGAGGCCAAAGCTAGGCTAGATTTGGTGAACAGCTCTATTGTGGGCGCCGAAAGCCTCTTACAAGTACAGCAGCAAGCACTAGAAGCTCTGATTGCTGAGCCTGCTCCGGTACTCAATGGGTTATCTACCAATAACCTGCCCACACCAGAACCGGCGCAACCAGAAACGTGGGCCACACAAGCCTCACAAAGTAATCTTAGTGTTCTAAAGGCTGAACTGAACTGGTTAAGCACCCAAGCAGCCTTGGATGCCGCTAAAAATGAGCATGCCCCTACCCTGTCTTTACAGGCCCGTACTGGCAGCAGCAATCAACAAGGCGTGTACCAAGACAGTCGCTCACCCCGTGCGCTAGATAGCAGCATAGGCTTAGAACTGAATATCCCGCTGTATTCAGGTGGTGCCATTTCTTCGCGTGTACGTGAGCAAACGGCTCGCTTACAGCAGCAGAATTTCGAGAAAGAAGACGCTAAACGCAATGCGATTACCGCTGCACGCCAATACTTCACTGATGTGAATATGGGGCTGCTACAGGTACGCGCGTTACAGGCGGCAGAGCGTTCTAGTCAAGCTTCATTGGATGCCAACGAGTTGGCCTATGAGGTGGGTGTGCGTATCAACATTGACGTCTTGAATGCGCAGCAACAGCTGTACGAAACACAACGTGCGTTATCCAAAGCACGTTATGACACGCTGTTAAATAGCCTGCGTTTGAAAGAAGCTGCGGGCACGCTGAATGATGATGATCTGCAGGCGTTAGATGCGCTGCTGGATCAACCACAGCCGGCGGTGTAAACACGCCCCCTTATCGGTGGCGGTGTTTATCGCACATACTGGGGAGCACAACATTCATCGCACACGCTAGGGACTGCAGGAATACTTTTTGTGATTTGAGACACCAAATCAAAAAAGTTCCCTCTCCGTCCCTCGAAAGTTCTGCATGTTGGCAGGTTTACTGCCCTTTCTTAAGTGATAGCGTAGGTTTTAGCTGTCAAAACCAGTTACGCGCTGGCTATTCCGTATTGGACTAAGTACCAAGCAATCCACATCATAAATACGCCAATTAGCGTATCTATCACTCGCCATACTAAACGGCTACGTAACCACGGTGATAACAACACCGCACCATAGGCGATAGAGAAGAACCACACGATAGATGCTGCACTGGTACCTAGCCAGAAGCCCAGCTTATGCTGTTCTTCGTAGGTAGCAGCAATACCGCCCACCAAGAGCAATGTATCTACATACACATGCGGGTTCAACAGGGTAATAGCTAAGGTGATCAGTACCACGCGTTTTAAGCTGACTTTAGCGGCGCTGCCATCCAAGTGCATGCCACTGCTGCCTAACCAAGCACTGCGCCACGCCCTGAAGCCGTAATACGCTACAAATGCGGCGCCCAGAAAGGCCAACACGCGTGTCAGCGTTGCATTTTGGCTCAGCAGTGTGCCTACCCCAAACACACCTGCACCCATCAAAATGATGTCGCACACTGTGCAGATTAAGGCTACCCAGAATACATGCTGGCGTAATAAACCTTGCTTCAGCACGAAGATGTTTTGGGCACCAATAGCCACAATCAAGCCTAGGCCTAATACTGCGCCTTGTAAAAAAGCCTGCTCCATGAGTTACTGCCGGATTTTGCGCACCAGCGCGGTAGTGGATCTGTCGAACTCAAAGTCTATGGCTACTGCATCACCACCCCAACTGCGCACCAAGGCTGTCTCGGGGAGTTTTTCCATATCGTAATCACCACCTTTCACGATGAGATCGGGCTTTAAGGCGGCAATAATGGCTTCTGGTGTGTCTTCCGCAAAGAACGTCACTGCGGTGGTGGAAGACAGTGCTGCTAACAATGCAGCACGATCTTGCTCTCCATTTAACGGCCTGTCATCCCCTTTACCCAAGCGGCGCACAGAAGCATCGGTATTGATGGCCACAACCAAGCTTGCGCCCAGTTGTGATGCCGCATCCAGATAGCTCACGTGGCCACGGTGCAAGATATCAAACACACCATTCGTAAATACCAACGGACGTGGCAGTTCGCCTCGCTCTACCGCGCTGGCCAGTGCTTCAGGTGTGTAGATTTTTTGCTCAAAGGTGATTGCCATAATCGTTAGGCCGTTACGATAAGTTGCTGCTGTTTGCTCAAGTCTTTACGGTAACGGTTTAGCTCTTGCACCGATTTAAAGTCTTCGCCCATTAACAACGACATGTTGTGCAGAATACGGGTGGACACTTTACCTTCCCACTCTTTATCAAAGCGGATTTGGTCATCCAACCAGTGCTCCAACCAACCAGGTGACGGCAGTTTGGATTGCACAGTGTCTTCTGGGTACATGTCTTTATTAACGTGCAAATTGGTGGGGTGCAACGCTTGCGCTGTACGGTGCGCAGACGCCATCAACACGCCAATTTTAGAAAACGCCAAGCGCGTTTCTAGTTTGGTTGCTTCGTTAGGCGTAGTCAAAGCTCGGCGCATGTAACGCAGGTACGCACCAGCATGACGGGCTTCATCTTGAGCCACAATTTTGTATATGGCTTGGATAACCGGCTCTGTGTGCCAATCGGCAGCACGTCTATACCAGTGATTCAAACGCACCTCGCCGCAGAAGTGCAACATCATGGTTTCCATGGCAGGGGCGGGATCAAACTCAAAACGTACGTTGTGCAGTTCTTCCTCGGTAGGCACCAACTCAGGGCGGAATCTACGCAGATACTCCATCAGCACCAAAGAGTGCTTCTGCTCTTCAAAGAACCAAATCGACATGAAGGACGAAAAGTCACTGTCACTACGAAAATCACGTAAGAACATTTCCGTTGCGGGCAACGCTGCCCACTCGGTAATGGCATTCATCTTGATGGTATAAGCCTGTTCATCGGTCAGCTTGGACGCATCATAGTCATCCCAGGGAATGTCGTGAGACAGGTTCCAGCGTACAGCTTCCATGGATTTGAACAACTCGGGATATAACATCTCTCATCCTTAGAGGGTAAAGCTACACTCCATCTTAGGGGGTGTAGTTCTCAGAATTATGTCAGTGCCACACATCGTTGATGTGGCACTACAGTACTTTCACAGCCCACAGCACCAGACCTACGATCACAGCCAACAATGCACACAATACGGTCATTAACCTATTGTTCTGCTCTTGTGCCGTGCGTAACTGGCGTAATTCCTGTAGGACCACCGGCGTAGTATCTGGCCGACTCAGATTATCGAAAACCAGGCGTGGCAACTGTGGCATGATCTGTGCCCACTGACCGGCTTCCTTTTTAAGTTGCTGCTTCAGGCCCTGTGGCCCAATACGTTGATACATCCATTTTTCTAGATACGGTTTGGCGGTATCCCATAGATCCAGCTCTGGATCTAGATCACGCCCCATACCTTCGACGTTCAACAAGGTTTTTTGCAGCAACACCAATTGCGGCTGAATCTCCACATTAAAGCGCCGCGATGTTTGGAACAGGCGCAACAACACCTGCCCTAACGATATTTGTGACAAGGGGCGATCAAAGTGCGGTTCACATACCGCACGCACCGCCCCCTCCAATTCTTCTTCGCGCGTATCGGCGGGCACCCAACCTGACTCTATATGCAGTTGTGCCACACGACGATAGTCGCGACGGAAAAAAGCCAAGAAATTCTGTGCCAGATAGTTTTTATCAAACTCTGACAACGACCCCACAATACCGAAATCCAGTGCAATGTAGCGTCCGAAAGTATCGTGATCATCAGAAATACGGATATTGCCTGGGTGCATGTCTGCATGGAAGAAACCATCGGCAAACACCTGAGTAAAGAAAATCTCTACCCCTTTACGCGCCACCTGTTTCAGATCTACCCCTGCATCACGCAAGCGTTGAATCTGATTAACGGGAATGCCACGCATTCTGTCCATAGTGAACACATTGTGGGCGCAATAATCCCAGTGCACCTCAGGCACCATCAAGAGTTCAACACGTTCAGGCGTCTCGACGAAATTACGACGTAACTGACTGCAGTTAGAGGCTTCACGGATTAAATCCAGCTCGTCGTGTAAGTATTTTTCAAACTCAGCAACAACTTCACGCGGGCGCAAACGACGGCCATCCGGCCCCGTTTTTTCTACTAACCGTGCCATGGTGCGCATCAACGCCAAATCTTTGTCGATGACCTCGCGCATACCTGGGCGCAGTACCTTTACGGCAACTTCACGGCCATTATGCAGTACAGCGAAGTGCACTTGTGCAATAGACGCAGACGCAACAGGGTCTACCTCAAAATGCTTAAACAGTTGGTTGGTAGGCGCACCCAGAGCCTGCTCTACGATTTTGGCTGAAACTTGAGAATCAAACGGTGGCACACGGTCTTGCAGCAAGGCAAGCTCTTCGGCCACATCCAAAGGAATCAAATCACGTCGTGTGGACAACACCTGCCCAAATTTCACGAACACGGGCCCTAGGGATTCCAATGCCAAACGCAAACGCTCACCACGCGGCAGCTTAGGAGCACGCCCAAACCGTACAATACGCAGCAAACGCACCGCCCACGGATGACGAATGCTGGACAGCACTAGCTCATCTAAACGGTACTTAAAAGCGATGTAAAGAATGTAGAAGAAACGGCAAAAACTCATCAGCATGACAACCTCTTTTTCTGCTCAAGACGTTGTACAGCTTGCTCGGTGCGCTCTAGTGCTTGCTCCACTTGTTGGAAGCGCGCTTTCCACATCTGATAACGACTGTGTGACACCAATAGGTCACTTTCCTCACCCAGATATTCACCCAGGTTTTCTGCGGCATTGCGTACTGTTTTACGGCTGCCATCAAAAAGGCTTTTAGCCCCTGACAGCAAACGCACAGCCGGTATATCACCTACCACAGCGGCTAACTCACCTTCTACATCAGGGCGTAGTGACTGCGCTAAGTCGGCTACCACATTAGCGAGTGCAGCCTCACCTTCAATACGCATCAATTGCGTGAGCGCGGAGGGGTCACCACCTTGTAGTACTGAAGGGATTTGAGAAAGCCGTTCTGCCGGTAACGTTAGTGTCACGTCAGGCAAAACAGAAGAGTCGCAATGTTGTAGCTGGCCATTGGCGGTAATACTGCATTGAAACCGCAACAGCCCTGCCTCTACACGCACGCTATGCCCGGAAAACGCCGCCAACCGTGCCTGTGCCCATTCATCGCGCACTAACAATCGGTTGATCAAGCGCACCCCCATGCGAGCAGGATGCAAGAAATCCGGAACTACTGACATGAAATTTGCCTCTGACACGATCACCCTGCAGGTAACATAGGAAATGCCCTAGTGTAACCCGTAGCCTTGTTTATCACGTACACAACAAGGATAAAAACAAACGCTACACCACGGTATAGGTATAGCGTTTGTCGCTAGGATGACCCAACAACCTTCTATCAGTCGTTGACAGTCAACTGCTGAATACCAGCCACCAGCCAGCCAGCGTTGTCTTCTTTGTACAGGTTCCATACTTCTTCAAAGCGGAACGCTTCTGTACCTTGACCTTCACGCAGCATACCGGAGTAACGAATGCTAGCTAAGTGACCACCTGCTACTTTCTCGATACCCAGCAATTCAGCATTCAGCAATACCACTTCGGTGGAACTGTCATCGCTTTCACGCTGTTGAATTTGTGGCGTGGCTTCGATCAGCAAATCATCGGTCAAGTATTCGCGCAGTGCGTTTACATCACCTTTATCCCACAGAGCTTGGATTTCCACGAAGCGCTGTTTGGAGTTTGCCAAGAAAGAAGTGATATCAAAGTCAGCAGGAATGAACCAGCTAGGATCAACCTCGGTTTGCTCTGGCGCTGCGTAAGTAGCCGCTGCAGGTGCAGCAGAAACTGGCGCGGCAGGTGCTGGCTGAGCAGCACGTGGGTACTGAGGCTGCATACCTGGGTCGTTAGACTGACGGTATTGATTATTCACATTACCGGCACCTTGAGTGGCAGTACGAGTGCCTGCACCACGCAAACGACGGATCAAGAACATCACGCCAAAGACCACAATACCGATCAGGATTGCGCTAGACAGGAATTCCAACATCGCGCCGCCCAGCCCCATGCTGGACAACAATGCTGCAATACCTAGACCAGCAGCGATACCGGCCAGAGGGCCCAAGAAACGGGACATACCCGACTTAGCTGCTGTGCCTGCTGCCGCTGCGCCCGCAGCTGGTGCTGCGCTACGTTGAGCAGTGTTAGCGGCTGCTGGAGGCGTAACAGCTTGACGTTGCTGAGTCACGTTCGAGGACTGACGGCCAAGGCTTTTGCCACCGCCCATGCGGCGTGCTTCTGCATCAAAGGAAACTGCCAGCATACCGGCGGCTGATACCGCGATCAGCATCGTTGCCAGCACACGGGAAAATCGTTGCGAAATCATCTATGACTCCTTGCTCACGACTACATCATGTGTCGTGTGTCTTATGAGGGCTTTGTCAGACACAGCCTGACAAATAGCTTACTAGAAGCTGAACATTAGCATAAAGCTAGCCTTTTGCACCACCATTAATTACAAAAAAATCACCATACTGTGGCAGACCCTGCATTTGAGCTTTTTCTCAGCATCGGGTTTTCCCCCTATTTGGCCCCTTAGCTCACCCTGTCAATACACCACAATCGCCTTTAAACACTGGCGTTGCGGGGCCTATAAATATTTCTTATCACTCAACACCAAAATAAACTGATTGAGCATAAAGCCGAGTCTGCACACAATAGCCTGAACCTATACCTACTATATTGGGGACTTTTGTATGATTTCTGCCCAGCGCACACCAGGTGAACTGTTCATCTGGACGAATGTTGATCCTACTTACGAGGACGACTTCAACCAATGGTATGACCGCGAACATATGGAAGAACGCGCTGCCATCCCAGGCTTTTGCTGGGCCAGACGCTACAAAAACCCACAAAACGAACGCCGCTACCTAGCGCTATACCGCACCGAAGATATCTCGGTATTTCATAGCCCTACTTATCAGCAGGCATTCCAGCACCAAACAGCTTGGTCGCTGAGCAACTTTAGCCGTATGCAAAACAGCCAGCGCCGCGTCATGAAAGTACAGCCCTTGGCTGGCTTTGGTACAGGTGCTGCTATTGCATTGATTACCTTAGGTGATCAAGCTACCGCCGAACAAGTCAGTCATATTGCCAAACAAATCCAAAAACAAATGGATGGCGTTCTGGCACTACGTCTGCTTACCCCAGATACGGAGCTGTCTACCCCTTTACCATCGGAAGACACATCCAACCGTATACTGGAACCCGTGTTGATTATCGACACGACCACCGAACCGGTAGCTGCTGCCGTGTCTCGTTGGATTATTGAGGAGTTCAAGTTGGATGGCACCTGTGCCACCACCTTCTCCTTGCTGTGGGATTTGCGTTCCAGCGATCTACAACCTCGCTAACGTCATATCCTATCCCGTAGCACTTTTTTCACTCGTTGGAGGAGTTACTAAAATGATAAAAAAACTGTTAACCGTGTCTTGTATGTTGGCCTTGGCTGGTACAGCCCAAGCTGCTACCACCTGGACCATGAGCGCCGAACAGCCTGATAACAACTACCTAACTATTAACGTACGTGAGTTTGCTAAAGACGTTGATGAAGCCACCAATGGCTCCTTGAAAATCAACGTGCAGTCCAACAGTATTTTGTTGAAACGCCCAGAAGTAAAACGTGGCGTACAACAAGGCGTGATCCAAATTGGTGAAGCGCTGATGTCCATTAACGGTAACGAAGACGCACTGTATGAAGTTGATAGCGTACCGTTTTTGGCTACCTCCTTTGATGACGCCCAAAGATTGTGGGATCTGGCTAAACCAGCTATCACTGAGCGCTTGGACAAACAAGGCTTGATGCTGTTGTATGCAGCTCCTTGGCCATCACAGGGCTTCTACACTAAGAAAGAAATCAGCTCTTTGGATGATCTAAACGGTTCCCGCTTCCGCTCTTACAGCGCAGCCACCAGCCGTTTGGCCACACTGATGGGTGCTACCCCAACAACTGTGAACTCCCAAGAAGTGCCACAAGCTTTCTCTACCGGTGTGATTGATTCCATGATCACCTCACCTTCCACCGGTGTAGATACTCAAGCATGGGATTACGTGTCTCACTACTACGATGTGCAAGCTTTCATCCCGCTGAACTTCGTTATCGTGAACAAACGCGCTTTCTCTCGCCTGAGCGAAGCCGAGCAAACAGCCTTGTTGGCAGCATCTGAGCGTGCAGAAACACGTGGCTGGCAGATGGGTAGAGAACGTACCGAAGAATTGACCAAAACGCTGAGCAATCACGGTATGACTGTATTGCCTCCACCAGACGCTGTTCGTGCTGATATGCAAAAGATCGGTGCCACCATGGCTGACGAATGGTTAGCTAAAGCAGGCCCTGATGGACAGAAAATCCTTGATGCCTACCGCGGTAACTAAACAGGCTGATTGTTTATGAAATGGCTAGAACACGTGGCCAAAGCATGCGGCGTAGTCGCTGCATGCTTTCTCTGCCTCATTGGAATTTTGGTCACAGCCCAAATCGTTAGTCGCATGATGGGGAAAATGATCCCCAGTTCAGACGAGTTTGCGGCATGGGCCATGGCTTCCTCTATTTTCTTGGCGCTGCCTTACACCATGCTACGCGGTGAACACATTCGCGTAACCCTGATTCTGCAGTTCTTGCCTAAAGGTTTGCACAAACCCTACGAGCTGTTGGCAACACTACTGGCATTGGGTTTCAGCATCTGGATGTCGTACTACGTGATGGAGTTCGTTTACGAATCCTACCAATTTAACGATGTTTCATCAGGCATCGTGACTGTACCTATGTGGATTCCACAATTTGGCATGCCCATAGGCCTCTGTATTTTCACACTCATGCTGTTCCGTCGGCTTGTTTGCTGTCTGCGTAACCAGCCACTGGAGGAGAACTGATCATGGGTGACTTAACTCAAGCCATAATCCTCGTTATATCCCTGCTCTTATTATTGAGCATGGGGGTATGGGTTGCTATCGTTTTGGTAGCGTGCGGCATGATCAGTTTGATGCTGTTCGCCGATAATCCTGCCGGTATTATTTTTGCTACCAAAGCATGGGACTCAGCCGCTAGCTGGTCATTAACGGCCTTACCGCTGTTTATCTGGATGGGCGAAATTCTGTATCGCACTCGTCTTGCTGAAGACATGTTCAAAGGCTTGGGCCCACTACTACAACGCCTGCCCGGCCGCTTGGTACACGTCAATACAGTAGGCTGCGGTATCTTTGCTGCGGTGAGCGGTTCTTCTGCTGCTACAGCTGCCACCATTGGCCGTATTTCACTGCCAGAGCTGAAGTCCCGTGGTTACGATGAAGGCATCAGTATTGGTTCGCTCGCCGGTGCCGGTACATTGGGCCTGCTGATCCCACCTTCTATCGTGATGATTGTGTACGCCGTCGCGGCACAGGTTTCTATCATCAAGCTGTTTATTGCTGGTATTTTGCCCGGCATCATGATGATCTTCCTGTTCTCAGGCTATATCGCGTTATGGTCACTGCGCAATCCTGGTGGTATTCCTAAAGAAGTAGAAGAAATCACCCTGCGCGAAAAACTGTACCGCTTGCGCTTGTTGCTACCTGTAGTGTTACTGATCGCTGGTGTGATCGGTTCTATTTACGCTGGTATTGCAACTGCTACCGAAGCAGCCGTTATTGGTGTGATTGGCTCGCTGATTATTGCTGGTGTAGGTCGTTCGCTGAACTGGAAATCCTTTTCCGCCAGTTTGATGGGTGCAGTACGTACCTCATGCATGATCTCGTTCATCTTGATTGGTGCCAGCTTCCTGACCAGCGCTATGAGCTTTACGGGTATGCCTAGCAACCTAGCATCATGGATTGCTTCGCTGAACCTTAGCCCTTACGCCTTGATTGCCGCGCTAACTGTGTTCTTCATCCTGCTGGGCGCTTTCTTGGATGGTATTTCGCTGATCGTGCTAACCACGTCGGTATTAATGCCTACTGTACTAGCTGCGGGTATTGATCCTATCTGGTTTGGTATTTACCTAATTCTGACCGTAGAAATGGCACAAATTACGCCACCTATTGGTTTTAACCTTTTCGTTATTCAAAACATCACCGGCAAAAACTTGTTTGAACTGGTGAAGATGGCACTACCGTTTTTCTGGATACTGGTCTTGGCCACCGCGCTGGTCACCATTTTCCCGGAAATTGTCATGTGGTTACCTAACGCTATGTAACACCGCTGCCTGCTGTACACGGCAGGCAGCCACCTTAACTTACTAACAATGCTTAGGCCCCTGTTTACAGGGGTCCGGCCCCCCTTACGCTGAATTATTCCTACGACGCTACAACGAAGGACTTGGTATGACACAAGATACAACGCTCCCAACTTCTAAATGGCAATTTTGGGTAGACCGTGGAGGCACCTTTACCGACATCGTGGCCCGCCACCCCGACGGTCATTTGCTTACGCACAAATTGCTTTCTGATAACCCTGCTCAATACCCGGATGCCGCACTGGCAGGTATTCGTCACCTGTTGGGCTTGGCAGTGGATGCCCCTATTCCTAGCGAGCTGATCGAAGCGGTGAAAATGGGTACAACGGTCGCTACCAATGCCCTGTTAGAGCGTAAAGGCGAACCTACTGTACTGTTCATCACACGTGGTTTTAAAGATGCGCTGCGTATTGGTTACCAAGCCCGACCACGTATTTTTGATCGTCAGATCCACTTACCTGAGCTGTTGTACCAACACGTGGTAGAAGTGGACGAGCGTATTCACGCTGACGGTACGGTTGAAAAAGCACTAGATAAAGACGCTGTACGCGCACAACTGCAAGAAGCCTACGATGCTGGTTACCGCGCACTGGCTATTGTACTGATGCACGGCTACCGCTACACCCAACACGAGCAAATCATCGCCGAATTGGCGCGTGAGATGGGTTTTGGTCAGGTATCGGTTTCCCACGAAGTCAGCCCATTGATGAAACTGGTAGGTAGGGGCGATACCACCGTGGTCGATGCTTACCTATCCCCCATTTTGCGTCGTTACGTGAACCGCGTTGCCAGCGAGTTAGATGGCGTACGCCTAATGTTCATGCAGTCCAACGGTGGTTTGACCTCGGCACACTCCTTCCAAGGTAAAGACTCCGTATTGTCAGGCCCTGCTGGCGGTATCGTGGGCATGGCTCGTACAGCCGCCGCTGCCGGTGCATCGCAATTAATCGGCTTTGATATGGGCGGTACGTCTACCGATGTCTCTCACTATGACGGCGAGTTTGAGCGTACCTTTGAAACCATTGTGGCGGGTGTACGTCTGCGTGCTCCAATGATGAACATCCACACCGTTGCGGCGGGGGGTGGTTCTATTGTGCACTTTGATGGCGCTCGTATGCGTGTTGGCCCAGACTCTGCCGGCGCTTTCCCTGGTCCAGCCGCCTACCGTAATGGTGGCCCTCTGACCGTGACGGACTGCAACGTCATGCTAGGCAAAATCCAACCTGAATTTTTCCCTAGCATCTTCGGCCCCAAAGCTGACCAGCCACTGGACCGCGATATCGTTCGCCAGAAGTTCACCGAGTTGGCTGCTGAAATCAAAGCCAGCACGGGTCGTGATCACACACCAGAACAGGTAGCTGAAGGCTTTTTGAACATTGCTGTAGCCAACATGGCCAACGCTGTGAAGAAAATTTCCATCGAGCGTGGTTACGATGTCAGCCGCTACACCTTGGTTTCTTTCGGTGGTGCGGGTGGTCAACATGCGTGCTTGGTGGCCGACTCTTTGGGTATTAGCCGCGTCTTGATTCACCCCTTTGCTGGTGTGTTGTCTGCTTACGGTATGGGCTTGGCTGACATTACCGCCATGCGTGAAATCAGCGTGGAAGCCGAACTGAACACCGCTAATATTCCCCTGTACGAAGAGCAACTGGCACTGTTGGGTGAACAAGCCAGCGCCGAAGTCTTGGCTCAAGGTGTACCGGCACAACGCATCAAAATGCTGCAACGTGCTCACCTGCGCTACGAAGGTACAGACTCTGCTTTGCTGGTGAACTACGGCGACTTAGCAGCGATGCAAGCTGAGTTTGAAGCCAGCTACTTGCAGCGCTACAGCTTCTTGATGCCAGACAAAAAACTCATCGTAGAAGCCGTATCGGTAGAAGCCATTGGTGCAAGCTCCGAGCAAAGCCCTGTGGCTGCCGCAGCCCCTGCTGCCAGTGCGCAAATCGCAAACGCCGCCAGCACCGCAGCGTTGTTCTCGCACGATCAACAGCATCAATGCCCAATTTACCAACGAGCAGACCTGCAACCCGGTTCCCACCTGTTAGGCCCAGCCATCATTTGTGATGCTAGCGGCACGACCATTGTGGAACCCGATTGGCAGTTGGAAATCTTGGGTGGTGGTGAAATCTTGATGACTCGTGCTGTAGCACAACGTCGTGAGAACGCGATTGGTACTGATGTTGATCCAGTGATGCTGGAGATCTTCAACAACCTGTTCATGTCCATTGCTGAGCAAATGGGTGCAACCCTTGCGAACACAGCGTTCTCGGTCAACATCAAAGAACGTCTAGACTTCTCGTGCGCCTTGTTTGATGCCGATGGCAACCTGATTGCTAACGCGCCTCACATGCCGGTGCACTTGGGCTCCATGGGCGAAAGTATCAAAACCGTGATTCGTCGTAACAGTGGCAAAATGCGCCCAGGCGACAGCTACGTACTGAACGACCCGTATAACGGTGGTACTCACCTACCCGATATCACTGTAGTCACTCCTGTGTTTGATACGGCAGGTAAAGACATTCTGTTCTTTGTCGCATCACGTGGTCACCATGCAGACGTGGGCGGTATTACCCCCGGCTCCATGCCGCCAAACAGCCGTACGGTGATTGATGAAGGTGTGTTGATCGACAACTTCAAACTGGTAGAAAACGGTTTGATGCGTGAAGCAGCGTTACGTGACTTGCTGGGTAGTGGCCCACATCCCGCTCGTAACGTAGAACAGAATATTGCTGACTTGCGTGCTCAAATTGCTGCCAACGAAAAAGGCGTGCAAGAACTGCGCCGCATGGTAGGCACCTTTGGTCTGGACGTGGTGCAAGCTTACATGCAGCACGTACAAGATAACGCTGAAGAAGCGGTACGCCGTGTGATCGGTGTGCTGAAAGATGGCCATTTCCGTTATGAAATGGACAGCGGTGCCGTCATTAACGTGAGCGTAGAAGTAGACGCTGCTACTCGTAGTGCTGTAATTGATTTCACTGGCACCTCTGAACAGTTGGAAAACAACTTCAACGCGCCATCGGCCGTGTGTATGGCTGCGGTGTTGTACGTATTCCGCACACTGGTAGATGACGACATCCCGATGAACGCTGGCTGCCTGAAACCTATCACCGTAAAAATCCCACAAGGTTGCATGCTGAACCCGAACCCACCAGCAGCGACAGTGGCCGGTAACGTGGAAACCTCGCAAGTCATTACTGATGCACTATACGGTGCATTGGGCGTAATGTCTGCCGCTCAAGGCACCATGAACAACTTCACTTTTGGGAATAACACGCACCAGTACTACGAGACTATCTCGGGTGGCTCAGGCGCAGGCTTCCGTTATCACCCAGAAACGGGTGAGCGTCAGCTCTTTGATGGTACAGACGTGGTGCAAACCCACATGACTAACTCCAGACTAACTGACCCTGAAGTACTGGAATGGCGCTTCCCAGTGCTGTTAGAAAGCTTCACTATTCGCCCTAATAGCGGCGGTAAAGGTGCAGCATCTGGCGGTAACGGCGGTACTCGTCGCGTACGCTTCCTAGAAAACATGACGGCTTCTATCTTGTCTAACCGTCGCCGTGTAGCGCCGTTTGGTCTGGAAGGTGGTGAGCCAGGTGAAGTAGGTAGAAGCTATGTAATTCGTACGGATGGCAGCCAAGAAGAAATTGGTGCAACGGGATCTGCAGAGATGCAACCTGGTGATGTGTTCGTGATCCAAACCCCAGGTGGTGGCGGTTTCGGCAAAGCGTAATACATTGCGGTAATTAGTTGGTGCAGGGGATGAACGTGTGGTTTTTGTTCATCCCCTTTTTTTATGGGTTGCCCCACATCAACCTACTCGTCACAAGGCTAATTAGCACTCGAAACCTAAGCATTACCCATCACTTTTCATCAATTTCCTAGATGGCACTTATCTTGGCGACTAAAGCATGATGCAGGAAAATACTGTCTCACCCACGTAGCCTGACCACGTTATTACCCTAAGCAACGAGACATCGCTACACCGGGTTTCAATATGATGATGTGGTGCCTTATGCCAAAAGATTTAACTCTTTCAAAAGCCAAAAAAACCGATGCTAAAGCCGCTGTGCGACTAATCGCACTGGCTGATGAAGATGCTGTCATGGCAATTTCAGGCAAACCAACATTGGCTGAAGCGCTTGCCAAATATGAGCAGGACTTCGCTCGTACTGATGTTTATTTTAGCTATCAAAACGTGATTCTGGCGCGTAAGGGCGAGCAAGTGGTTGGGTGTATTCTGTTTTTTAAAGGCACGGATGAGGACCGCTATTCTGCTCTGGACAGTCAGGGCGGCGATTTTCCTAGGGAGTCAGATGACGACGAGATTTATATAGACTCGCTGGCCGTGGATCCTGAGCACCGTGGTGGCGGTATTGCTAAGCAGTTGGTGATTGCAGTAATTGCGGAAGCTGATGCTCAGGGCTTTAGCAAGGTAGGTCTGTTAGCTGATGTGGCTAAACCAAATCTGGGTAAGCTGTATCGTAGTCTAGGGTTCGTTGCGACTAAACGTATGCGCTATTTGAATGACGAGTACGAGAAGCTGGTCTATGACATAACGCACGCAACACTTACTGAAGGGCTGGCAGCTTAACCTTATTAATTGGTATAGGCATCCAGCGGGCCGCTCCACAGTAAACACACCAGCTCTTTCCACGTATTTCTTAATAGAGTGACTCCTTGCTGCATTGGTGAGTGTGTAAGCTACACAAACAACAAAGCCCCGGTCTCCCGAGGCTTCATTGCTGCTCGCTGCTCTGAAATCGCTACGGCTTCACTGCATACAAGAACAACTCTACACGGCGGTTCAACGAACGGCCTTCAGGTGTGTCGTTGCTAGCGATAGGATTATTTGGACCACGGCCTTCGTCCATCATGTGTGAGGGTGGTACGCCTTGGTTAGCCATGTAGCCTGTCACTGCTTGAGCTCGTTCTAGTGACAGAGTTTGATTCAACTGTAAGGAGCCCGTGTTATCGGTGTAGCCAATCGCTTTAGCACGCAATTCTGGGTGCTGAATCAACGCACGAGCTACGCTATCCAAAACGGGCAACAATGCAGGTTTGAGCTGGTACTGCCCAGACTCAAAAGACACGTTGCTAGGAATGTGTACTCGCAAGGTGCCATCTGGCATTTCAGTCACCGCCACACCTAGGTCGCTAGCCCCGGATTTTTCTACATCATTTTTGATGGCTGACCAGTTATAACCTACGATGCCACCAGCGACTGCGCCAATGCCTGCACCGATCAATGCACCTTCTGTGCTATCGCCAATCAATACCCCTAACCCAGCACCAATCGCCGCACCAATTCCAGAACCCATTGCGGTATCGCCGCCTTTACCTTCCATACTTGCACAGCCAGTCATTACTGCTGCTGCGCCTATGCATGCCACTAGCCTGTTGAGTTTTAAAGAGGTTTTCATAAGTATTATTCCTAAAAAAACTACCGGTTTCCGGTATAGAGTACGGACATGCTGTAACGGTATCTAACAGCTATGTATTATCTGGTAAGTTGTACAGCACACACCAGTTGATTCACCAATTTTGACAAATTAGTGAAGTCCGCTCTATTTAGCGCAGGATCTGGCTTAGGAACTCTTTTGTACGTGGGTTATCTGGGTGATCAAAGAAACGATCTGGCGTGTTGACTTCAATAATTTCACCTTGATCCATAAAGATCACGCGATCAGCCACTTTGCGCGCAAAACCCATTTCGTGGGTCACGCACAGCATGGTCATGCCCAACTCGGCCAAACCAGTCATCACGTCCAATACCTCTTTCACCATTTCTGGATCCAGTGCCGAGGTGGGCTCATCAAAGAGCATGATTTTGGGATTCATACACAGCGATCTGGCAATGGCCACGCGCTGCTGCTGACCACCCGATAGTTGCCCTGGGTATTTGTTGGCTTGCTCCAGAATACGTACCCTATCTAAATACTCTAACGCCTTGGTTTCGGCCTCTGCTTTGGGCTGCTTCAACACCCACACTGGGCCTAGTGTGAGGTTTTCTAGCACCGTTAAGTGTGGAAATAAGTTGAAGTGCTGAAACACCATCCCTACTTCTTTGCGTACGGCGTCTATCTGCTTGAGATTGTTAGTGAGCTCCATGTTATCAACGTAGATATGTCCACGTTGGTGCTCTTCCAAACGGTTAATACAGCGAATCAACGTAGACTTACCCGAGCCCGATGGGCCACAAATCACAATACGTTCACCTTTGGCTACTTGCAGAGTAATGTCCCGCAATACATGAAACTCACCGTACCACTTGTGTACGTTTTCCAGACGAATGATGGCTTGCTCTGCCATAAAGAACTCCTTCTCAACCCAAGATCAACATGGGGACTGGACGTTTTGCTTAGGAGCGCTGTCCATAATTCAGACTTTTTTCTAGTGACTGACTATAACGGGAAATGCTGTAGCAGAACACAAAATAAATAGCGGCGATAAACAGATAGGCTTCCGTGCTATACCCTCGCCATGCCGCATCGGCCAAGGCTACTTTAGCGGCTTGTGTTAGGTCGAAAATCCCGATGATGACCACTAGCGAAGTATCTTTGAATAAGGAAATAAAGATACTCACCAAGGGCGGAATGACGATTTTCAACGCTTGCGGCAGCACAATTTTGCGCATGGTTTGCCAGTAGTTCAAACCAATGGATTCCGCCCCCTCGTACTGCCCTTTAGGTACAGCCTGCAAACCACCACGCACAGTTTCAGCAATATACGCCGCAGCAAATAAGATGATGGCAATTTGCGCACGCAATAACTTATCGATGCTGAAGCCTTCTGGTAAGAACAGCGGCAACATCACCGACGACATAAACAATAAGCTGATCAGCGGCACGCCACGAATCAGCTCAATATAGATCACCGACACAGCTTTAACTGCTGGCAAATGAGAGCGTCTGCCCAGCGCCAGCAACACACCTAGCGGGAAAGCGAATGCGATACCGAAGGTAGATAACATCAGCGTTAAAGGCAAACCACCCCATCGACTGTTATCCACATAGCTCAAGCCAAAGATACCGCCCCACATGAGCACACCAAAGCCGGTTAGCCCTATGGTCCAAATCACGGCCATCCAAGCATTCCAGAAACGGCGTATACAGCTCAGCACCAACATGAGTATCAGCACCAACGATGCCAATAAGGGACGCCACTGCTCATCAAAGGGATACACACCAAACAAAATTAAACGGTGTTTTTCTACGATGAATGCCCAACAGGCACCAGTGACTTCTCTACATTCTTGTGCAGACGTTGCCGTGAAATCGGCATTAATTAACCCCCACTCTACTAGAGCAGGAATAGACATCAATAGCAGCCATGCCACCAACACCGTCAATAGGGTATTAAGTGGTGTGGAGAACAGGTTTTGGCGCAACCACCCCAACACGCCTACTTGTTGGCGCGGAGGAGCCAGTACAGGTGATACAGGTTTAGTACTCATGATTAGCGCTCCACCAAGGCTAGACGCCGGTTATACCAGTTCATGAATACAGAAATGGACAAACTCACGGTCAGATAGGCCGCCATAATAATCAAGATACCTTCAATGGCCTGCCCAGTTTGGTTCAAGGTAGTGTTCACCACTGAAACAATGTCTGGATAGCCAATTGCCACCGCCAATGAACTGTTTTTCGTTAAGTTCAGATACTGGCTAGTCATGGGTGGGATGATGACTCGTAACGACTGCGGCAAAATTACTAATCTTAAGGTCAGGCTACGTGGCAAACCTATAGACTCTGCGGCCTCCCACTGGCCTTTGCTCACGGCTTGAATACCAGAACGCACCACCTCGGCAATAAAGGCCGAGGTATACACCACCAAACCCAGCAACAACGCCGCAAACTCAGGGCTTAAGGAAGTACCACCTCTGAAGTTCAGACCGCGCAACTCAGGAAAGCTGAGGTGCAAACCTTCGCCACTTATCCACAGCAGCAATGCAGGCACGATCACAATTAACAACCCACTTACCCGCAACACTGGCGGCATGATACCTGTTTGCTCTTGACGCTTTCTGGCCCAATGCGCAAACAGTACGCTTAAGACAATCGCTATTGCCAACCCGCCTACAATCCAGCTCCACGCATGCCCCTCTAGCGTGGGCACTTGTAGCCCGCGATTAGACATGAACACCCCAGGCAAAGGTACATACGCATCTTTAGGGCGCGGCAAGGACTCAATAATTAAGGCATACCAGAAAAACAGTTGCAGCAACAGCGGTACGTTACGCATAACTTCCACATACACTGCTGCGACTTTCTTCACTAACCAGTTATTGGAAAGCCTCGCAATACCCAGTAGCGTGCCCAAGATAGTGGCAAGCACAATGCCTATCACCGACACTTTCAAGGTATTAATCAAGCCCACAACGATCGCGCGCCCGTACGTATCGGAGGGCTGATAGTCGATGCTCATTTCACCAATACCAAAACCTGCCTCACGATTTAAAAAATCAAAGCCGGTAGAGATATTGCGCACAGCTAAGTTGTGCAAGGTATTGCTGACCAAGTACCACACGCCAAAGGCCAACAAACCAATAATGATGACCTGGTAGATGATCCCTCTTATGAACGGATCATTCCAGGAAAAATGAATTTTAGTAGTGGTATGGTTGTGCTTATGCTTTGCCATATTCCGTCTGTCTCTTCAAACAGCCAAGTAGTGGCAGACCGGAAGAACCCCTTCCGGTCTGATCTGGCCACCGAATGTAGCTACTGCTTAACGGATTGGCCAGCCATACATTAAACCACCATTTTTCCATGTAGCGTTCAAACCGCGTTCCAATTTCAAGGGTGTTGGTTCCCCTAGGTTACGATCAAATACCTCTCCGTAATTACCAACTTGCTTGATGATGTTGTAGGCCCATTTGTCATCCAGCTTCAGGCCTTTGCCCATTTCCCCTGATACACCCAAGATACGCTGTATGTTTGGGTTATCACTTTTCAGTTGATCATCGACGTTTTTAGACGTTACACCATACTCTTCCGCCTCGTTCATAGCGTTTAGCACCCAACGTACCAATAAGAACCACTCTTCATCGCCTTGGCGCACCATTGGCCCTAGCGGTTCTTTGGAGAAATCTTCTGGCAAGATCATGAAGTCATCGGGGGTAGCCTGTGCGGCTCGCATCGCGGCTAAACCAGATTTGTCGGTGGTAAAGCCATCGCAACGATCTGCCAAGAAAGAGCGCATGGCTTCGTCTGGGTTGTTGATGACGACAGGATTGAAATTCAAATTATTAGAGCGGAACCAGTCAGCCAAATTAAGTTCAGTGGTGGTGCCTGGCTGCACACAAATTGCTGCTCCATCTAGCTCGGTAGCACTATCAATACCTAAGCTTTTCTTCACCATGACACCTTGGCTGTCATAGTAGTTAACACCCGCACTAATCAGGCCAAGCGTGGTATCACGCGCCATGGTGGCTGTACTGTTTCGTGTAAGTACGTCGATTTCTCCTGACTGCAATGCGGTAAAGCGCTGCTGTGTAGTCAGCGGAGTTACTTTGAATTTAGTGGCATCACCAAAAATAGCCGCAGCAATACCCTTACATAAGTCCACATCTATACCGCCCCACTGCCCTTTACTATCGGCAATGGAAAAGCCTGGTAAACCTACGTGTACACCACATTGCACAAAACCTTTTTGCTTCACCTTATCTAAGGTTTCTGCTGCATAAGTCACACCAGAACTCATCAATACTGCCACAGAGCCCAACAGAATCGTTTTTACGATTTTCATGAACGTCTCCTCTAGAGATTTACTTGTGGTAAATACAGCTGATCCTACTGCTAACTTTGGTCAAATTTTATCCATCCTACTCATTACACACAGATTAAAACATCCGCACTTTCCCTTTAGCGATAAAATAGACGTGCGCTCGGAGTTAACTCCGATTCCCTTCATCGTTTCCTGCCAGTCTCATGCCATGATCCGGTTTCAACACGTTTTCAAATCTTACGGCCGCGGAAAAAACATTCTTGCGGACATCAACTTTGAAATTGCAGGTGGTGACTTTATTTTTGTTTCAGGCCCGTCTGGTGCGGGTAAATCCACATTACTGAAACTTATTGGTGGCTTGGAAGCTCCTAGCCGCGGCAGTATTTATCTGAAGGAACAACGCGTAGACCAGCTTGCTGCTCGTGCACGTCCTTATTTGCGCCGTGCAGTAGGCGTGATCCTGCAAGATACCCATTTGCTGTATGACCGCAGCGCCATCAATAACGTGCTGCTGCCCTTGGAAGTACAAGGCGTAGAGCGCTCGGTAGCACTAAAACGCGCCCGTGCCGCGATGGAAAAAGTGGGTTTAGCAGGTAAAGAAGGCTTTACGCCTATAGAGATGTCCGGTGGCGAACAACAGCGCTTGGCTATCGCCAGAGCCATTGTGAATCGCCCTGCCATCGTCATTGCCGACGAGCCTACGGCTAACTTAGATGCCGCCAGTGCTAAACGCATCATGGATGTGTTTCTGGATTTCAACCGTGTTGGCGTCACAACCTTAATTGCTTCGCACGACCGCGCACTGATGGCTCAATACGCCCGCCGTACCCTGCTTATTGAAGAGGGACGTTTTTCTGATTTCGCAGGTGTACCACTATGAACCGCTGGTTACGTCAACACCGCTATGCCGCAAGCACAGCCTTTAGCCGACTGATTCATCAACCGTTTTCATCGCTAGCCAACATTCTGGTCATTGCCCTCACCTTGGCAGCACCATTGATTGGTTGGGCCTTGCTGGTGTCCGCTCAACCACTAGTAAAAGACCTACCTGTTAACCCCGAAATCACGCTGTACCTGAAGCTAGACACGTCCTTAGAACAAGCACAGAAACTCACTGGTGACTTACACCAGAAGTATGCAGATGATGTGCTTTCCAGCACGTTAATCAGCCGTGATCAAGCGTATAACGAATTGAAAAAGAACCCTCTGTGGGCAGATGCGTTAAGCACCTTGGGTGAAAACCCACTGCCACACAGCGTGGTACTCAGCCTTAAAGACGCTCCCGATCAAACCGGTGTGGCTGAACGTTTGGCGTCTGAGCTTGCCACCACCGAACGCATTGAGCGCGTACAGCTAGACAGCGACTGGTTAAAACGCTTGGATTCATTACTGCAATTTATACGTGTAGCGCTTAGTTTGCTCAGCCTCTGTGTAGCAGTGATTATGATTGCTACCGTATTCAATACGGTGCGTTTGCAAGCACTAAACCAGCGTGAAGAAATTGCCGTAGCCCGCTTGGTAGGTGCTACCGAAAGCTTCGTGCGCAGACCATTTTTATACCAAGGTGCTATCACTGGTATAGCATCAAGCTTGGTAGCCGTGCTGTTAGCATGGCTGGCCTTGCCATTATTAAGTGAAGCCTTGAATCGTCTGGCTGCCAGTTACCAGCAACATGTGCAACTGCACCTGCCTGATGGCCTGAGCCTGCTAGCAGCTGCCGTGCTCATCGCCCTGATTGCCGCTTTGGCAGCCAGATGGTCCGTTACCCGCAGTACGCAGTTTTAAGTTATGAGCAGTACAGAAAATCTAGCCGCGCGAGTTGTCGCGTGGCAAACGCAGCATGGCCGTCATCACCTACCTTGGCAGCAACAACGTACGCCTTATAGGGTGTGGCTGTCAGAGATCATGCTGCAGCAAACCCAAGTCACTACGGTGATTGATTATTACCAGCGTTTCTTAGAGCGCTTTCCTACCGTAGCCGACCTCGCTAGCGCCACTCAAGATGAGGTGATGCCTTACTGGGCGGGCTTGGGCTATTACGCCCGCGCACGCAATTTGCACCGCTGCGCACAGCAAGTCATGAGTGACTATGGTGGCGAATTCCCCCCCTGTAGTGAGCAACTCGCCACTTTACCGGGTATAGGCCGCTCTACGGCTGCAGCCATTGCATCCTTCTGTTTTGGCGAACGTAGCCCTATCATGGATGGCAACGTAAAACGCGTCTTTACCCGCTACTTTGGTATTCATGGCCATCCACAACAACGTCAAATCGAGCTGAAGTTGTGGGCCTTGGCCGAAGAAACGGTAGAACGTAGCCCTACTGATTTGGACATGGCTACCTATACCCAAGGACTGATGGACTTAGGCTCTATGCTCTGTACACGCAGCAAGCCTAACTGTCAGCAATGCCCGCTGGTGTCGGACTGTTATGCGCATGCCAACCAACAGACAGCAGAGTTGCCCACGCGTAAGCCACGAGCAATTCAACCTGAACGCGAATGCCATGTAGTAATTGTGGAGTCAGATGGGCATGTTTTGCTAGAGCAGCGGCCCGATCATGGTATTTGGGGTGGTTTATGGACGCTTCCACAATTTGAAACCTTAGACGGCCTAAAAGACTTCAGCCAATCTTTGGGTATCACTTTACCCAAGGACTCTAGAATGGCTGCGATGTTGCATGTGTTTAGCCACTTCAAGCTACATATCAACCCATGGTTTGTGCAAAGCACAGACACTATGGAACGCCGCGCTAACCAACACTGGGTACCGCTAGAAGCCCTGCCCGACGCGGCACTTCCTGCCCCCATACGTAAACTGTTGGATGGGTTGTACCCCAACCCAAAAACCGAGGCAGCAACGCTGTTCTAAATCTGGGGTTAGGGGTTCAAGCTAGGTGGCTTATATCTGTAGATGTTCATCAATAAGCCACACGCTACACCCAAGGTCAGCAGCGCAGTACCACCATAGCTCATAAAAGGCAGCGGCACCCCGACGACGGGCAGAATACCTGTGACCATACCGATGTTCACAAATACATAAACGAACATCATCATTGCAAGCGAACCGGCTACCAAACGCCCAAAGGTATTACTCGCATGTGCAGCAATGCTTAGCCCACGAATAATCACCAAGGCATACAACACCAGCAGCATAATGCCGCCATATAAGCCAAACTCTTCGGCAAACACAGCAAACACAAAGTCGGTAGTACGCTCAGGGATAAAGTCTAAGTGGGTCTGCGTACCCATCATGTAGCCTTTACCATAGACGCCCCCCGAGCCCACTGCGATCATGGACTGTATAGTGTGGAAACCTTTCCCTAAGGGATCCATCCCCGGATTCAGTAACGTACACACCCGCCCTTTCTGGTATTCATGCAGCACCACCCAGTCAAAACCAGGCGTACATAAGGTGTCTTCGTAATACAGAATCAAACCTAGGCCCACTGTAATCACAACAGCTACTGGAACCAGCAACCAAAAAGACAAGCCAGCGAAATAAATCACGCTGAAACCTACCGCAAACACCAGCAACGCAGTACCTAAGTCGGGCTGACGAACAATCAGTAAGAATGGAATGGCCAATAGAACGCCGGCGATCAGTAGATCCATCAGCTTCATCTTGGCCCCTTGGTAATGATGGAAATACCATGCCAACATTAGCGGAACGGTGATTTTCAACATTTCAGAGGGCTGGATACGCGCTATACCTAAATCTAACCAACGTTTAGCACCCTTACTGGCTTCGCCGTGAAACTCTACGCCTAGCAATAGCACAATAGAAAATGCATACACATACGGCGTAATACGGATAATCCATGGCAAGGGGATCAACGCCACTATCCACATCACAAAGAAGGCCACCACAAAGTGCCTGGATTGGTCAGCAAAACGCCAATCGGTACTGCCTACGGCAGAATGCATAACCACTAAACCCAGTGTTCCCAACAGCAACAGCAGGCACAACAGTGGCCAATCGAAGATGGTGATTGCTCTCAACCCCCATTGCATCAAACGCTTCATGACTTCTTACGCTCCTCTAACCAGTAGTCGTACAGACGTCTGGCAATAGGAGCTGCCTGGGTAGCCCCCCAACCTGCGTTTTCTACAATCAAGGCAATAGCGATTTCAGGATCATTGGCCGGCGCATAGCTCATGAACAAGGCATGATCTCGTAACCGCTCATCAATAGCCGAGGCTCTATATTTGCTACCACGCAAGCTAAACACCTGTGCGGTACCCGTTTTACCCGCTGCCTGGTACTTGGCACCCGCAAAAGCACGTCTGGCCGTACCCGACTTAATCACATCAGCCAATGCATCTTTCACTACTTTGATGTGCGCAGGGTCTATAGGAATTTGATACGACGGCTCGCTAACCGCCAAAGCACTTTCGCCAGTTTCGGTATTTACGGTTTGGCGTACCAAGTGCGGCTTGATGTACAGCCCATCATTCGCCAAGGTAGAGGTAGCTTGTGCCAACTGCAGTAAGGTAAACGAGTTATACCCTTGGCCCACCGCTACAGAAATGGTTTCACCGGCGTACCAGCGCTGATCAGCAGGTTTTTTATAGGCTTGGCGCTTCCATTCGCGCGACGGCAAAATACCGCGACGCTCCCCATCCAAGTCAATGCCTGTAATTTGCCCAAACCCAAACTGTTTACTGAAATCGTGCAGAGCATCAACGCCAATTTCTGGGCCTAGCGAGTAGAAATAGGTATCAGATGACACCACCAGTGCTCGGTGCATATTGGTAGGACCATAAGCCGCATTACCTGCATTACGGAAACGCTGGCCACCAAATTCGTAATAACCTGGGTCAGAGATACGCTCGTTGGCACCACGCTTATTCAACGCTAACGCCGCCAACGCCACAAAGGGCTTATAGGTAGACCCGATGGGGTATGTACCAAACAATGGACGGTTTATTAATGGGTGATCAGGCGACTCGTTCAGCTTGCGCCAGCTTTCTACATCAATACCGTCTACAAACAAATTGGGGTCAAACGACGGTGCCGACACAAAAGCCAGCACTTCACCCGTTTTGGGTTCTATAGCTACCAATGCGCCACGCCGCCCCTCAAAGAGCTTTTCAGCCTCGCGCTGCAACCCAATATCTATAGACAACTGTAAGTTTTGACCGGGTACAGGGTCCACGCGATTCAACACACGCACAGGTCTACCAGAGGCGGTAACTTCCACCTCTTCTAAGCCGGTTCTACCGTGCAGCTCTCTTTCCCACGACTTTTCAATGCCTTTCTTGCCTATGTTCAACGTGCCACGGTAGTTACCCAACTCGCCTGACTCATCTAAGCGCTGTTCATCGGCTTCAGAAATACGACCTACATAACCAATAACGTGGGCAGCCGATTCGCCCTGTGGATACTCACGCACCCAACGAGCCTGCAAACTCACACCGGGAAATTTAAATGCATGTGATGCAAACCACGAGGCTTCGACCTCGTTGATGCTGTTGCGTAGCAAGATATCGCTATAGCGGTTGTTTTGTACTAAGGCTTGCTTGAAACGGCGGCGATCGCGCTCGCTAAGGTAAACAATCTCACCCAAGCTATCTAATAGTTCGTCTACCGTACCCTCAATTTGGGCAGGGACCACGCTCAGGGTGTAGTCGCGATAGTTACGCGCCAGTACTACTCCGTTTCTATCGGTAATCTCACCACGTCTAGGTGCAATGGGCACCACCGCAATACGGTTACGGTCAGCTCTAGCGGCCAAACCTTCATAACGGTCTACTTGCAAATACCACAGACGCGCGCCCAACAATGCCAACAATCCCACCCCTAAAATGCCGGCAACCCAAGCACGTATTAAGGTACGTTGTTTATGTAGTCGAGAGGTTTTTTTAAACTCGAACATGGCAGGCTCTACCGTTATGCCGAACCATCATCCGCCTCATCCAATCTGCGATGTGGCAATAACAATAGGAAATCAGCCAAAGGCCACAGCACACCAGTTAAAAGTGCGGCTAGCCCCCAAGACCACCCCGCCCATTCACCGGCAAACCATGCGTGCAAGAATTGCGGTATGGCGCTTGCTATAAAAAACACCGGCAACAAATACACCATCTGTGCAAACGCGCCAAACAGCAGCAAGCGTCTGGACAATGCAATCACGCCATAACATGCCAGCACATAGGCCATTGCGTGTTCGCCTAAAAAGCTGGAATCATGCGCATCCATCAACAAGCCCAAGACAAAGGCCATCAACATATTGACCTTGCGAGGCTCGTGCAGTGTCCAAAACGCTATAACCAGCATCAGGAAATCGGGTGCGTACTCCCAGTGCCGCCACGGCAGCATGGATAGTACCCAAACCAAAAATACCGAACCCCAAACTAGCCAACCACTGGATTCGTTTTTGAAGGGTGAGGAATCTATGGGTCGCAATGAGCTAAGAGACGAGCCTTGGCGTGAATCACGCCCTGCTGGCTTATTCATCCACGTCCTCCTGCTCTAGAGATTTTCTTTCGGATTCTTCTACCAACAGCACCAAAAAGTGTCGGTAACGCTCAGGATAAGACAACGGTGTACCTACGGCTACAGCAAACCCAGTTGCTACATCACGGTCTACGCTATCTACGCGCGCCACGGGCAAGCCTGCAGGGAATAACCCACCAATACCACTGGTCACCAGCACATCGCCTACTTCTATGTCTACGTCAGAGCTTAGGTAACGTACTTCGATGCGTGACCCTACGCCACCACCAAAAGCTATCAGACGTAGCCCACTACGTAAAATTTGTACCGGTATAGAAAGTTTGTCGTCGGTAATCAGTGCGGCTTCTGCGGTATACGGTGTGACGCGCACAATCTGGCCTACTACACCACCGTCATCAATGACGGGCATACCAGCTTGAATACCGTGGGAAGAACCTTTATTGAAGACCAGACGCCTGTTGAAGGCATTAGGAGGTTCATACAGCACCTCTACTGCCACCGACGGCTGTGTCACGGCGTTTGCGACTTGCAGCAAACGACGTAATTGTTCGTTCTCTACTGAGAGTTGCGCCGCATGCGTGGACAACTGCGCCAACTCTACACGCTGACGTTGCAGAGCTTCTTTTTCTGTGCGCACCAAGGCTGCTGAGTCTCGCCAACTACTCAGATAGGAAGCCAAGTCACCGGGGGCCATCGCAGCCCGCTGGAAGGGGTACACAATCACGGACAACGCCCGACGAGCGGGTTCCAGCAATGAACTGCGCGCATCTACTATCATCAGCGCCAATGCCAGAATCACAAAAATTGCTACTCGTACCTCTGCAGAGGGCCCACGCCTAAAAAGCCGAATCGAGCTTTGTTCTTGCATGCATGAACCGAACAGAAACCCGGCAAGTAGATCACCCGCCGGGTGAGACGATCATTAATCGTAAATAAACACCGCACCCAGTTTTTCTAGGTGTTCCAGTGCTTCCCCACATCCACGTACCACACATGTCAGTGGGTCGTCTGCTACGACTACAGGCAAGCCTGTTTCTTCTTGCAGCAAACGATCCAAATCGTGCACCAAAGCGCCACCACCAGTTAGGGCAATGCCTTTCTCGGTAATGTCAGCACCCAATTCTGGTGGAGTTTGTTCCAAACCAATTTTGACTGCCGAAACAATTTGATTCAAAGGGTCGGTTAGCGCTTCCAGAATCTCGTTGGAAGACACAGTGAAACTGCGTGGCACGCCTTCGGATAGGTTGCGCCCTTTAACCTCGATTTCACGAACCTCGGTACCAGGGAAAGCAGAACCAATTTCTTTCTTGATACGTTCAGCAGTAGGCTCGCCGATTAGCATGCCGTAGTTGCGACGAATGTAGTTGATGATCGCTTCATCAAACTTATCGCCACCTACGCGTACAGAACCTTTGTACACCATGCCACCTAAGGAGATCACCGCTACCTCGGTAGTACCACCACCGATGTCCACCACCATGGAACCGCTTGCATCGGATACGGCCAAACCGGCCCCGATAGCTGCAGCCATAGGTTCTTCGATTAAGTACACCTGGCTAGCACCAGCACCTAATGCTGATTCGCGGATCGCGCGACGTTCAACCTGTGTAGAGCCGCAAGGCACACACACGATAATACGTGGACTAGGCGCGAACATGCTGCGTGGGTGCACCATACGGATGAACTGCTTAAGCATCTGTTCGGTAACCGTGAAATCGGCAATAACGCCGTCTTTCATGGGACGTATGGCTTCAATGTTGCCAGGTACTCGACCCAACATCTGTTTAGCCTCGTGACCAACAGCTTGAATAATTTTTTTACCGTTAGGTCCGCCGTCATGGCGAATTGCGACGACGGAAGGCTCGTCCAGCACGATCCCTTTGCCCCTTACGTAAATAAGGGTGTTGGCCGTACCGAGATCGATTGCCATATCGCTTGAAAAATAACTGCGTAGGAATCCGAACATGGGCGCGCTATAAGTTGTAAGTGGGAAACTAGTAGGTATGTACCGCGCCATTCGTCGCAGCATGCCAGCGCTTTCAGCCCAAGGCACCGTGACGAACACACAAAATACCCTAAAGGATTAATGATAACGTATTATCGCCCGCCCATTTGACAGAATTAGGGGCTGATACGGCTATATTCATTACTAAATGTTTTTTTTTCGTACACAGATTAGGGATTCCCCCAAATCCTCCAGGATAGAATCCTGTCATAATACGAAAAATGTTAGAAAACTATCAGATTACACATGAATTCAGCACGTCCTCGCTCTCATTTACTACAACGCTTAGAAGAGTCCCATCTAGAGGGAACAGCCTCCGAGCGTCGTATTGCAGGCCACATGCTGAACAATCTAGGTACCTTACCGTTTGAAACTTCTGCCAGCCTCGCCAAAAAACTAGGCTTAAGCGAAATCACAGTAGGACGTTTCTGTAGACAGTTAGGTTTCAAACATCTTAAAGACTTGAAACAAAATCTGCGTGACGACTTGGGCAATAGCCCTTGGTTAGAAGGCGAACGTATGCAAGATTTTCTTGCTCGCCGTACTGATACCGCTCCGCACGATTACGCACGCAGTCTGGAACTCAGCATTGCTGCGCAAGTTCGCGTGTATGAACTTACTCGTTCGCCCTCTTGGAGCACCATCACTCAGCGACTGGCGTATAAGCCAGAAGTATTGATTGCTGGTTTTCAAACTGAGCGTGGTGTGGCCGCTAGCATGGCCCATTTGTTGCAATATATACGCCCTGGCGTACAAATCGTGGATAATGCTGCTGGTCACTTTAGTGAAGCCTTGCTCACACATCCAGACAATGCAACACTTATTGTTTTTGACGCACGTCGTTACTCTTCCCATGCTTTATTGCTGTGCCAAAAAGCACGTGAAAGAGGCCTTCCCGTCACGCTAGTCACCGACCCCTTTTGCGATTGGGCCGATGCAAATGCTGACGAAGTTCTACGTGTTCCTACCGAGATAGACCTCTTCTGGGAGTGCACGGCACCCATGTTGGTGCTGGCCCATTTGCTGGTCAATGAGGTTTTTGTACTGCTGGAGAGCCAGGCGGAGAAACGTCTGAATCAGATTGCCAGCCTGAATCATGAGTTCGTTGGTTACACATCATTCGACCTGAACTCCTCGCCTAACTAACTCCCGTGCGCCAGACGCACCCACTTACACACTGGAGTCCTTCATCATGAAACTCTCGCTTAAAGCTCTTTGCCTTGCTGGCGCACTCACAGCGTTTTCTGCTCAAGCTCAAGAAACTATTCGTATTGGTATTGAAGGCGCTTACCCTCCGTTTAACGCCGTTGATGCTTCCGGCAAGCTGTACGGTTTTGACGTAGATATCGCCAATGCGATGTGCGACAAAATGCAGGTGAAGTGTGAACTGATAGCTCAAGATTGGGATGGTATTATCCCTGCGCTATTAGCCAAGAAGTTTGATGCCGTAGTGTCTTCCATGGTGGAAACTGAAGAGCGCTCACAGCACGTAGCCTTTAGCGAGCCTTACTACTACACCGTATTGTCGGTAGCAGTACCTGTGGACTCTGACATTAAAGACACCTCTGCTGAAGCCATGAAAGACAGCATCGTCGGCGCTCAATCTGCCTCTACTCAAGGTATGTACGCTGAAGATGTATACGGCAAAGCTGGTTCTGACGTGCGCTTGTACCCTACTCCAGATGAAGCAGGTGCTGACCTAATCAGCGGCCGTTTGGATGCGATCGTACACGACAAATTCCCACTGCTAGAGTGGCTAGAGAAAAACAGCGAAGGTTGCTGCAAACTGTTGGGCGACTTGCCCGGCACAGAAGGCAAAACCAGCGTAGCACTGCGTAAAGGCGAAGACGAACTGCGCGAGCGCTTTAACAAAGCTATTGAAGAAATCCGCGCAGACGGTACGTATCAGGATATTTCCCAGCGTTACTTCGGCATGGACATTTTCCGCGTTCAATAAGCAAGACGGACTTTTCACATGCTTGATCTGCTAAGCCTGCTTTCCTTTGGGCAGGGGGGCTGGGGCGGTGCACTCTTAATGGGTGCACTGGTAACCATTTCCCTGACTCTATGCTGTATCCCTTTTGGCCTGCCCTTAGGGCTGCTGGTTGCGGTTGGCACCCGCTCCCGCCGACGCCTCCCGCGTGCGGCGGCTACTGTTTTCTCTACTGTATTCCGCGGATTGCCTGAGCTGCTGACCCTATTGCTGGTGTACTACGGTGCGCAAATGGGGATTCAAAGCATTCTAAAACGCTTGGGATACGAAACTGAATTTCACATCAATGCCTTTGCTGCTGCGGTGTTTGCGTTCAGTTTAGTGTTGGCTGCCTTTTCCAGTGAGGTCTGGCGTGGTGCGTTTAAAACCATCCCCAAAGGCCAGCTAGAAGCCGCCCGTGCATTAGGTTTATCCAAACGCACTACCTTCTTGCGCATTACGCTGCCCCAGTTGATGCGCGTTGCGCTGCCCGGTTTATCCAATAACTGGCTCACCCTGCTTAAAGATTCCTCATTGGTATCCAGCATTGCCTTGGTTGATCTTATGCGTCAAACCAACTTGGCTGTCACTGCCACCAAAGAGCCTATTTTGTTCTACAGCACCGCCTGCGTACTCTACCTACTCTTGTCTGCATTATCTGGCGTAGTGTTTAACCGTGCCGAACGCTATTTCGGCCGACACCACCAAGAGGCACGGTCATGAACGAAACCGTCTTCAACATACTGTCCTCCTTTTTAGACGCGAGCCTGCTAGAACGTTATGGTATGCGCATGCTGGATGGCCTGTGGGTAACCATCAAACTAGTGGCCTTCTCGTATACGCTGGGCATGGTTTTGGGCCTGCTTCTAGCGCTAGGACGCTTGAACAAAAACCCACTGTTGCAATACAGTTGTCGCGGCTACATTTATTTCTTCAGGGGTTCTCCCCTGTTGGCACAGCTATTTTTGCTGTACTACGGTTTGGGCTCGCTGACGACTTTCTGGAAAGACGTGGGCTTGTGGTGGTTCTTCCGCGATGCTTGGTATTGCGCCCTCTTGGCGTTCACGCTAAACACTGCCGCCTATCAAGCTGAAATTTTCCGTGGTAGTTTGCAAGCCATACCTAAAGGCCAATACGAAGCCTGCCGTGCTTTGGGCCTGAAACGCTGGACTGCCATGCGCAAAGTCATTTTGCCGCAGTCTACCCTAGTGGCCATTGGCCCTCTGGGTAACGAGTTAATCCTCATGATCAAAGCCAGTGCGATTGCATCCTTGGTGACTGTTTATGATGTGATGGGCGTAGCCAAACTCGCGTTCTCGCGCAGCTTTAACTTCGAGGTGTACCTCTGGGCTGCCGTACTGTACTTAATTATTGTGGAAATCATCCGTAGGCTCCTTCGTCGCATAGAGTCTCATTTGTCACGCCACATTCTGCACGAATCATGAGTAACACTCTCTCTACCTCAGCGCTAGATGTGCTGGTGCTGGGCGCCGGCATTCTGGGCGTAAGCACCGCACTGCATCTACAGCAACGTGGATTGCGTGTAGGTTTGATCGATAAACAAGCCCCGGGCCAAGGCACCAGTTTTGGTAATGCAGGGTTAATTGAACGTGCAAGCGTCATCCCTTACGCATTTCCACATAGCCCGGCAGCCTTACTGCGCTACGCAGGTAATCATCAACCTGATGTACGCTTTCAATGGAAAGCATTGCCCGCGCTGGCCCCATGGTTGTACCGCTACTGGAAAGAGTCGTCTCCCAAACGTCTAGCCTTTGCGGCAAACGACATGCTGCCCTTAATTGAGCGCTGCATTACCGAGCACGCGCCTTTTATACGTGACGCTAATCAGCAGCATCGCATTAGCGAGAAAGGCTGGATTGATATTTACCGTGACCAACAAGCTTTTGCGAGTGCAGCGGTACAAGCCAAACGCCTGAGCCAGCAATATGATCTGCAAGTCCAAATATTGAACGCTACAGCGCTACGCAGCAGTGAGCCCGCTCTGGCCACCACACATAACTTGGTAGGCGGCATACATTGGCTAGACCCGTGGACGGTTTCCGCACCCGGCGCATTGGTACAAGGCTATGCCGAGCTGTTCACACAGCGCGGCGGCAGTTTTATACAAGACCACGTGCATGCCTTAGCGCAACAGGACTCTGTCTGGACAGCAACCACTAGCCAAGGCGCTATTAACGCCAAACAAGTTGTGATTGCGCTGGGTCCCGACGCCACACCACTGTGCCAATCGCTAGGCTATCGTATTCCTTTGGTACAAAAGCGTGGCTATCACCTGCACTTCACGCCTAGTGACGATACCCCTGCACCGGAACATCCGTTGTGTGACTCCCAAGCGGGTTTTGTACTGGCGTCTATGGAGCAAGGGGTGCGTCTGACTACTGGTGTAGAACTGGCTAGCCCTGATGCCGCACCGAACCCTGCACAGTTGCGCGAAGCCGAACGCATCGCTCGCCAATACTGGCCATTAGGGGCGGCTGTAGAAGCCGAACCGTGGATGGGTCGACGCCCTTGCACGCCCGATATGCGCCCCATTATCGGCCCTGCACCACATCACACTGGCTTGTGGTTTAACTTCGGTCACGCCCATCACGGCCTCACACTAGGCCCAGCCTCTGGCCGCCTGTTGGCTGAAATGATGACTGGCGAAATTCCATTCACCGACCCTGCCCCTTATTCCGCCCAACGTTTTATCTCTCCCCGGAACTGATACTCATGTCGCAACTTCTTGACGCCCAGCCTACGGATAACGCTCCAACCTCTATTAGCAATAATCCGACGGTAATACAGATACAAGGGCTGAACAAATGGTATGGCGAATACCATGCTCTACGAGATATCAATCTGGAAGTACGCCAAGGTGAGCGTATTGTGTTGTGTGGCCCATCTGGTTCAGGAAAATCCACGCTGATACGTTGTATTAACCAATTAGAAGCTGCAGAAAAAGGCAGCATTCTAATTGATGGCGTAAACGTGATGCAGCAAAACACACAAAGCGTACAAACACTGCGTAACGTAGGGATGGTATTTCAGCACTTCAACCTATTTCCGCATATGTCGGTACTGGAAAACTGCACCTTGGCACCCATGAGCGTTAAAGGCTTAAGTCGCGCTCAAGCCGAAGCCGAAGCACGTAAGCTGCTGGAAAAAGTAGGCATGTCCAGCCACGCTGAAAAATACCCCACACAATTGTCTGGTGGTCAGCAACAACGCGTTGCCATCGCCCGTACCCTGTGCATGGATCCAAAAATCATTTTGTTTGATGAGCCCACTGCCGCCTTAGACCCTGAAATGGTCAAAGAAGTGCTGGACGTGATGGTCAAACTTGCCAGCAGCGGCATCACCATGCTGTGCGTCACGCACGAAATGGGCTTTGCTAAACAGATGGCTGAGCGTGTGCTATTTATGGATCAAGGTAGTATTTTGGAAAACTGCAGCCCGGCAGAATTCTTTGCAGCCCCTAAAACAGAACGTGCCCGCAACTTCCTGCAGCAAATACTGTAAAACACCTTTTTCATCTCGCAACACACCGTCTGCTGGATAGCGCAAACTCAGCCCCTTATAATGGGGCTAGCAGTGCGGCCGTGCGTATTAGCATTAGCCGCGCTAAAATACGGAATTCCCGTCATTTGACTGCTTGGCTGGTTGCGTGAACGTCGCAGCCGCTAGGCAGATATCATCCATACTCCGGAATCACTATGGCAATCTCTCAGCAGGATGTCGCTCGCATCGCACAACTGGCGCACATTGAACTCTCGCCGGAGCAGACAAACCAGGCTACTCAGGACTTCGAACAGATTATTGGACTTATCGGCAGCTTGAAAGCTGTTGATACCACAGGTGTAGAGCCTATGGCCCACCCGCTTGAAGCCATCCAAGAAATCGCCCTGCGTCTGCGCCCCGATCAGGCCGCGCCCACTGCCACAGAAACAGAACGCGCTGACCTCATGGTTAATGCGCCCGCGCAAGATAACGGCCTGTTCCTTGTGCCCACTGTCATCGAGTAATCCATCATGTCCCTACTCACCCAATATACTTCCCTACAACGTCTGGGCACGGCGTTGCGTGACAAAACATTTAGCGCACGCGAGTTGGCCCAAGATACGTTGCAACGTATTGCACAACAACCTGAACTCAATGCATTCCTGCATGTAGACGCCGACCTGACATTGCAGCAGGCTGATGCCGCTGATGTCTTGTTAGCACGTGGTAATGCGACTGCTCTGACTGGTATTCCTATTGCGCACAAAGACGTGTTCGTGACACGTCACTGGCGCACTACGGCAGGTAGCAAAATGCTGGCGAACTACGTCAGCCCGTTTGATGCCACTATCGTAGAAAAAATCCAGCATGCTGGTGCTGTGAACTTGGGTAAGCTGAACTGTGACGAGTTTGCCATGGGCTCTGATAGCCGCAACTCCGCATTCGGCGCTATCCAAAACCCATGGAATAAGCTGCACTCCCCTGGTGGTTCTTCTGGCGCATCCGCTGCCGTTGTAGCCGCTGGTTTGGCATTGGCCGCTACGGGTTCTGACACCGGTGGTTCTATTCGCCAACCTTCCGCATGGTGCGGTGTAAGCGGTATCAAGCCCACATACGGCACCGTATCCCGCTTCGGTATGATTGCGTACGGCTCCAGCTTGGACCAAGCAGGCCCTATCGCTCGCCACGCTAGCGACTTGGTTGAACTGCTGTGCACCATGAGCGGTTTCGACGAACGAGATCCTACCAGCCTGCAAGACTGCCACGGCAAAGCCAATACTGGCGAGCGTGTGCGCGATGACTACAAACAATGGAATGAACGCTTTGCTGAACAAGGCACCAAACCATTGGCTGGTCTGCGTATTGGTTTGCCACGTGAATACTTTACTAGCGACCTGAATCCTGAAATCGCGCGCCACATTGACGCTGCTATTCAGCATTTTGAAAAACTGGGCGCTACCCGTGTAGATATCTCGCTGCCACTGACACGCGAAGCTATCCCTGCGTACTACATCATCAGCCCCGCAGAAGCCTCCAGCAACCTGTCTCGCTTTGATGGCGTACGTTTTGGCCACCGCAGCGCGTCGTACAGCAACTTGGAAGAAATGATCAGCCGCTCACGTGCTGAAGCATTCGGTGGCGAAGTTATACGTCGTATCTTGGTAGGCACTTACGTGCTGTCCGAAGGTTACTACGACGCATACTACCTGCAAGCGCAACGTGTACGTCGCATGATTGCTGACGACTTGCAAAAAGCCTTCGCCAGCTGCGATGTAATCATGGGCCCTGTTTCCCCTACCTTGGCAACATCGTTGGACAGCACCAGTGCTGATCCTACCGCCAACTGGTTGGCTGACATTTACACGCTGGGTATTAGCTTGGCCGGTTTGCCTGCCATGTCTATCCCTTGCGGCTTCAGCAACGATGCCCGCCCACTGCCAGTAGGCCTACAAATTGTAGGTAACTACTTCAACGAAGGCCAAATTCTGGCTCTCGCTTCGCTGTATCAGCAAGATACTGACTGGCACCAACGACAACCGGAAGCAGAATAATGGAATGGGAAATTGTTATAGGGCTGGAAATCCATACCCAGCTTTCGACTGAGTCAAAAATCTTTTCGTCCAGCAGCACACGCTTTGGTGCGGCCCCTAACACGCAAGCTAGCGCTGTAGATATGGCTTTGCCTGGTACGCTGCCGGTGTTTAACGCGGCAGCCGCCGACAAAGCAATTTGCTTCGGCTTGGCAGTAGGCGCACACATTGCACCTAAGTCTGTTTTTGACCGTAAAAACTACTTCTACCCTGACTTGCCTAAAAACTACCAGATCAGCCAATTTGGTCTGCCGGTAGTGCAAGGCGGTACGCTGAGCTTCTTTGTAGGCGAAAAAGAGCACACTATTAACCTGACCCGTGCTCACCTAGAAGAAGACGCTGGTAAATCACTGCACGAAAACTTCACAGGCCCATACGGTGAGTCCTCCACCGGCATCGATTTGAACCGTGCTGGCACACCACTGCTGGAAATCGTGTCCGAGCCAGAAATGCGCTCTGCCGCTGAAGCTGTAGCCTACGCCCGCGCCATGCACAGCTTGGTCGTGTGGTTGGGCATTTGTGATGGCAACATGCAGGAAGGCTCTTTCCGTGTAGACGTGAACGTGTCTGTACGTCCTAAAGGCCAAGAAGAATTCGGTACACGTTGTGAGTTGAAAAACATCAACTCCTTCCGCTTCATGGAACGTGCAATTCACTATGAAGTACGTCGACAAATCGAACTGATTGAAGACGGCGGCAAAGTGATTCAGGAAACACGTCTGTACGATGCAGACCGTGACGAAACACGTAGCATGCGCTCCAAAGAGAACGCTAACGACTACCGTTACTTCCCTGACCCAGATCTACCACCACTGTTCATCTCGGCTGAGAAAATCGAAGCCGTGCGTCAACAGATGCCAGAACTGCCAGCCACTAAACGTGCTCGCTATGAAGCTGAACTGCAATTGAGCGCCTACGATGCCGCACAATTGACAGCCAGCCGTAGTACCGCCGATTACTTTGAAGCGGTTGCTGCACTGGTTGGTACTGCAAATGCTAAGTTGGCAGCAAACTGGATCAGTGGTGAATTGGCGGCGGCGCTGAACCGTGAAGAACTGGATATCAGCAACGCGAAAGTAACGCCTGAGCAATTGTCTAAACTGTTGCTGCGCATTGCTGACAGCACCATTTCCAACAAAATTGCGCGCGATGTATTCCAAGCAATGTGGGAAGGTGATCACGGTGCTGACGCTGATGCCATCATTGATGCCAAAGGCTTGAAACAGATCAATGACTCTGGCGCGATTGAAGCCATGATTGACGAAGTGATTGCTGCTAATCCGGATATCGTGGAGCAATTCCGTGCAGGTAAAGACAAAGCTTTCAACTCGCTGATTGGCCAGGTCATGAAAGTTGCTAAAGGCAAAGCCAACCCAGGTCAGGTGTCCAGCATTCTTAAAGCCAAATTAGGCTAAGAATTCTGTTCTTTCTGAACTAAAAAATGGCCGGATAATCCGGCCATTTTTATTGGGATCTGACAATCGTATTCATCGCTCTCGCCGGGGAACTGCAGGAATACGCACACTTTCAGTAGCGACCTTAAGCGTTCACACCGTAACGGGCACGATAAGCTGCTACTGATTCACGATGTGCAGCCAATTCCGCATTGCCATCTAAGAAAGACATAATGTCGCTTAACGACGCAATGCTTACTACTGGAATACCATAGCGTTGCTCTACTTCTTGCACAGCAGAGTGTGCAGACAAAGCGTCATCCGCACCGGCACGTTCCATGCGATCCAAAGCGATCAACACGGCTGCTGGTTCTGCACCCGCCGCGCGGATGATGTCTACAGATTCACGTACCGATGTACCGGCTGTGATCACATCATCAATAATTACCACTTTGCCTTGCAACGGCGCACCTACCAAGGTACCGCCTTCGCCGTGATCTTTGGCTTCTTTGCGGTTAAAAGCAAAAGGGATATCACGGCCTTGCAAAGCAGGATGTGCTGCCAACGCGCAGGTAGTCGCTGTTGCCAGCGGAATACCTTTGTAAGCCGGCCCAAACAGCATGTCGAAAGACAAACCGGAATCCACCAAAGCCTGTGCATAGAACTGCGCCAATTTCGCTACAGAAGCGCCGGTATTGAACAGCCCTGCATTAAAAAAGTAGGGGCTCAAACGGCCAGACTTCACTTTGAATTCGCCAAAGCGCAAAACGCCCTGTTCCAGAGCAAACTGAACAAATTCTCGACGTTGTGACACTGCGTCAACCATAAAACGAACCTTTTAGCGCGTAAAAAGACCTATTATTTCATACTATGTGCTGAACTTCCTGTCTGGCGTTGTCCATACAGCTTGAATCCCACACATTGTTTTCCTGTTTCTGGTGAGTATTTCATGCGTCTGCCCGTTTATTACATTTCCCACGGTGGTGGCCCTTGGCCTTGGATACCTGAGGTTGAAGCCTCGTATGCTCCCCTGCGTACTGCGCTAGCAGATATCCCCCGCCAACTCGGTAATCAAAAACCCAGTGCTATTTTGATGGTGTCCGCACACTGGGAAAGCGTCCATGGCTTTACTGTACAAGGCCACCCCAACCCCAGCATGCTGTACGACTATTACGGTTTCCCAGCACACACCTACGATGTGCGCTATGCCGCCCCCGGTAAACCGGAGCTTGCTGAACGCGTTAAGGAGCTGCTTGCCGAGCATCAGCTAGAAGCACACATAGACGCTGAGCGCGGCTTTGATCACGGTGCCTTCGTACCCGCCTACTGTATTTATCCTGATGCGTCGGTACCCATGGTGCAATTATCTATTCACCAGCACTATGATCCTGCCCTGCACATACAGTTAGGCAAAGCAATTGAACGCCTGCGCGATGAGAATGTGTTGATCATCTGTAGTGGTTTGAGCTATCACAACCTGCGTCATCTAGGCCCTAGCGGCCGTGAACCCTCTGCACAGTTTGACGCGTGGCTAGAAAAAACGCTGCTGCATGACACGCCTAAACAACGCATTCCCGCCATGCTGAATTGGGAAAATGCACCCGCTGCACGTATTGCTCATGCGCGCGAAGATCACTTGGTACCGTTATTTGTTGCCGTTGGTGCTGCCGAGCATGACGCTGTGCACAGATTTCACTACCAGCAAGATGCCTTTGGGGGCATTACGGTATCCAGCTACCGCTTTGATACGCCATAAGCTAAGCATTTCCCTATGCTCTGAGGGCTTTCTGGTCAGCAGAGTATGGGGCGGATAAAATAGCGGCTACATGCAGATCGCAAGGGAGAATTGAGCGTTGTTAAAAGTTACGAGTTTGAACCTGAACGGCATCCGTGCTGCCTTTAAAAAAGAGCTACCTGCCTGGTTAAAGAGCTATGCCCCCGACATGGTAGCCATGCAAGAGGTTCGCATCCAAGACCAAGACCTAACCGCCGCCATGCGTCACCCTGAGGGCTACACAGGCCACTTCAATCTGGCTGAGCGCAAAGGCTACAGCGGCGTGGGTTTTTACCTCAATAGCCCTGCAGACAAAGTATGCGAGGGTATGGGCTGTGATGAGTTTGACCCAGAAGGCCGTGTGATTCGCGCTGACTTCAGCAACATGAGTTTGGTTAGCGCCTACCTACCCTCAGGTACCAGTGGTGATATTCGCCAAGACGCCAAATACCGCTTCCTAGAGAGGTTTGAGGCATGGATGAATGCCTTGATGAAAGAACGCACCGAAACTGGTCGTGAATTCATTATCTGTGGCGACTGGAACATTGCCCACCAAGAGATTGACCTGAAAAACTGGAAAGGCAATCAAAAGAACTCCGGTTTCTTGCCCGAAGAACGCGCATGGATGACCAAGGTACTCAGCGAAATGGGGTGGGTAGACGTATACCGTAGCCTGCACCCTGACACCACTGCCGAGTGCTACACATGGTGGAGCAACCGTGGCCAAGCGTGGGCCAACAACGTGGGGTGGAGGATCGATTACCAAATCGCTACTCCCGGTATTGCCGCCACAGCACGCCATGCTGAGGTCTATAAAGCTGAACGCTTTAGTGATCATGCTCCGCTGACTATTCAGTACGAGTGGGCGCTATAAAACGTAGACGACCGTATTCATCGCACACGCTGTGGGAACTGCAGGAAAGCTTTTTGTGATTTGTACACCAAATCACAAAAATTTCCTCTCCGTCCCCACAGCAGTATTGAATATAGTCAGGGCTACAAACCCTTTCTTAAGCCGGGCACAGAAGCTATGAAGGGCTACAACATGCAGAGGCTGCGTCTAAAGCAATTCACGTCATGATCATTCACCATCCCTATGGCCTGCATCCAAGCATAGGTAATGGTAGGCCCGACGAACTTAAAGCCTTTGGCTTTTAACGCTTTAGAGATTTGTTCAGATAAGGGGCTGCTTGCTAGCCTAGTCACACCATCGTTCAACAGCGTTTTGCCATCGGTAAATGACCAGCAAAAGTCGCTGAAACTTTCGCCCTTACTTTTCATGTCTTCGTAGATTTGCGCACCTTTAATAGTGGCAACGATTTTGGCTCTGGAGCGAATAATGCCGGGATTAGCCATTAAGCGCTCTATGTCCGCCTCGGTATAACGCGCCACTTTAGCAGGGTCGAAATTATCAAAAGCCAGCCTAAAGGCTTCGCGCTTACGCAGCACAGTAATCCACGCTAAGCCGGCTTGAAAGCCTTCGAGCATTAAGCATTCCCACAACTCGCGGGAATCACGCATGAGAACACCCCACTCCTCATCGTGATACTGCTCCATCAATGCATCGCCTTCGGCCCAGCCGCAGCGTGTGTGTACTCGTATTGTCTGTGTCGTACTCATTGTGTCAGTCCACATTATGCTGCTAGCTGTTTAACGGCCTACAACGTGTCTATGCTTAAGAAAACAGTTTAATGAAGCCCGTAATCACTAGAGCGTTCACAAAGTCTACAAACAATGAACCCACCAAAGGAATCACAAAGAAGGCTTTAGGGGATGGGCCGTTTTTGCTGGTGAAAGCTTGCATGTTAGCCACCGCATTAGGCGTAGCACCCATACCAAAACCACAATGACCTACAGAAATGGTCACTGCGTCATAGTCACGACCCATGATGCGGAAAGTAACGTAGTACGCAAAGACCCCCATCAAAATAGTTTGTGCTACCAGAATCACCAACAATGGGCCGGCTACGTCTACCAGTTCCCACAACTTCATGTCCATCAATGCCATGGTCAGGAAGAATGCCAATGCGACCTCACCAATGACGCCCACTTCGTGCTCGGGGCAACGCAGCTTGCGCAGGTCAATGACGTTACGCATGATTGCGGCAATCAACATCGCACCCAAATAACCTGGCAGCACGATCTCTTTGGTAGCCAAGTAATCAGTGATCGTGACACCAATACCCATGGCAATCGCCAACAACACCACGGTGTACATAATGGTGCCCAACAAGTGCTGTTTGCTTTGTTTTTTATCCGCAGAAACTGCTGCCACATCCTGAGAGTCATCCGTTTCGAACTCGGACACCTCTGTGTGTGCACGCCCTTTGATTTTGTAGCGCTGCATTAATCGGCGACCCAATGGCCCTCCGATCAAACACCCAAACACCAGCCCCCATGTAGAAGCAGCCATCGCTGCTGGCAACGCGCCCGTTACTCCCAAACCTTCCAAGATAGGACCAAACGCACCGGATGTACCGTGCCCACCTGTCATGGAAATAGAACCTGCGGCCAAACCCAGCAAGGGGTTAGCACCCATCGCGCCTGCCAGACCTACACCAACGATGTTTTGCAGCACTACCAACACCACAACTACCGCCAAGAAAATCAGTACCGCCAAACCACCTTTTTTCAGTAGTTCTAAACTGGCTGAAAACCCGATTGTGGTGAAGAACACCACCATAAAGAATTCGCGTATATCCTTGGACAGCGTAATCTCAAATGCCCCAGTTTGGTGGCCGATCAATATCAGTACCGAAAACAGCAAGCCACCAATAATGGGGCTGGGGATAAAGTATTTGCTTAATACAGGCACACGGCCTTTGATTAGCTCTCCCAACACTAAGAACACAGCGGCTAAGCCAACGGTCTGAGGGATATTCAACTGAATAGTGGTTAGATCCATGGGTGTTTCCCTACTCGAAAAATCGTGCTCGTTTTTTCAGGGCGATGATGGGCTGTAATGCCACGCAATCTGCGTTACAACACGCCTGACGTGCGAGCAATGAATGCAGCAATTTTCTCAGGCTGATTTAAGTCTAACAAGGGTAATGGACACTGCGTCAACTCTGCTACATCTGTTGCCACAGCCACCACACCTTGATTCTCAGCATAGACAGGGGGAATGCCCCTAGACGGACGGTGTACTTCTAAACGGGGGATATCGGCTTGCCTGTAGCCCTCTACCAACACCAGATCTACTGGCCCCAAACGTTCTACGAGTTGCTGTAACGTTGGCTCGTCTTGCCCATGTAACGAGTGAAACAGCGCGTACTGATAAGGCGATGCCACGATCACCTCTCTGGCGCCAGCCGTGCGAAATCTGGCGCTATCTTTATGTGGGGGTTCAAAACTTAATTGATGGTGGCTGTGTTTGATCACAGCCACCTCTATGTTGCGCTCTACAAACCAAGGTAGCATGGCTTCGACCAGAGTAGTTTTACCGCTACCCGAGCGACCAATAATGCCAAATACCCGGCTCAGATCTGCCATAGATTAACGGTCGCGTTTGACCGCGAACGCGCAAAAATCAATTAAGGTTTGTTTAAAGTCAGAGGCTGGGAACGCTTGGATCGCATTCAACGCCAACTTCACTTCTGCATCAGCGGCATCACGTGTGTAGGCCAATGCATCAGTGTTGTGAATAGCACGAGCTACTGCTTCAAAGTCACCATCGCCATTTTCAATAGCTTGTTTGATCAGTTGCTGCTCTTCTTCCGTGCCCACTTCCATGACACGAATCAATGGCAGCGTAGGCTTACCTTCGCGCAAATCATCGCCTACGTTTTTACCCAACGCAGCCACATCACCGCTGTAATCCAGTACGTCATCAATCAACTGGAATGCAGTGCCAATGTGACGACCATAGGCAGCAGCGGCTTCTTCTAGCTCATCGCTCGCACCGGCCAAAATAGCACCTACTTGAGCAGCGGCTTCAAATAGCTTAGCTGTTTTGTAGCGCACAACTTGCAGGTAACGTTCCCTAGACACATCAGGGTCGTGCACGTTCAATAATTGCAGCACTTCGCCTTCGGCAATAATCGTGGTGGCACCAGACAGCACCGACATGGCGCGCATAGAGCCGCATTCCACCATCATTTCAAACGAACGCGAATATAAATAATCGCCTACCAATACACTGGCAGCATTGCCGAATACGGCGTTGGCAGTACTACGGCCACGACGCATATCGGACTCATCAACCACATCATCGTGCAACAGCGTAGCCGTGTGGATGAACTCAACCACTGCAGCTAACACATGGTGAAACCTGCCTTCGTAGCCCAACGCTTTAGCCACCAGCAACAACATTGCCGGACGCATACGCTTGCCACCAGCACCGACGATGTATTCCCCTATAGTACGAATAAGGACAACTTCCGAATTAAGACGCCCGCGAATGACTGCGTCCAGTTCGCGCATATCATCGGCTATAGGGCTCATCAGATCTGGGAGACTCAAGACAAATTTCCGAATGGTAAAAAGTTGATACACATCGCGCAACAGCTTGCGCAAAACACCTAATTATACGGGTTTGTCTATATTTCGCAGCGTCTACTTACTATCTTTCTGACTTCTAACCGTTTTTTACTAACTCTGAGCTCTCGCGACAGCACGCCATCGCTACCTGAGCGCAGGGTGTGTAGGGAAAGAACAGCACCTTTTAGTCATAATCATTTTTTTAGCGATAATAGATCTTTTACTACGTACTTTTGGAGACTTCTTTTGAGTACGCCCGACCTGAGCAACCTGATCCAACGTGCCGAACGCGTCCTGGCTCAACTTGAAGCCTGGCTGCCTCCGGCTCCCCCCGAAACAGACTGGAATGCCTACGCATTTCGCTGGCGCAAACAAGGCTCTAGAGGATGGTTAGATTCTGTACATAATATTGCGGCAATCCAACCCGATAACCTGCACCACATTGAACGCCAAAAAGAAGCACTTGAGCGCAATACCCTGCATTTCCTAGCAGGCAAACCCGCTAACAACGTACTAATGACTGGCGCACGTGGTACCGGTAAAAGCTCACTTGTAAAAGCCATGCTGTGCAGCTTGGCTGACAAAGGCCTGCGCCTGATTGAAGTAGACCGTGACGACATGGCCGATTTGGGCGACATCATTGACCTGATCAGTGGACGTCCTGAACGCTTCATCATTTTCTGCGATGACTTGTCGTTTGAAGATGGCGAACCTGGCTATAAAGTATTGAAATCCGTGTTGGATGGCTCTGTGGCCTCCCCCGGTGATAACGTACTGATTTACGCTACCTCGAATCGCCGTCACCTGATTCCTGAGTACATGAGCGAGAATCTGCAAGCTAAACCACACTCTGATGGTGAGATCCACCCCGGTGAAGCGGTAGAAGAGAAAATTTCTCTCTCTGAGCGTTTTGGTCTGTGGCTGTCGTTCTACCCCTTTAGCCAAGACAAATATCTGGATATCGTGAACCACTGGCTACAACAAGCTGGCTGCACACCAGAGCAAATTGAAGAGTCCCGTACTGAAGCCTTGCAATGGGCATTGCACCGTGGCTCACGCTCCGGTCGTGTTGCACGTCAATTCGCACGTGACTGGGCAGCGCGCTATGTCTAAGCCTCGTATTCACGCAGCAGTAGGCCTTATTTTGCGTGAGGACGGTAAAGTACTGTTTGGCAAACGCCCCGAAGACAAACCGTGGCCCGGTTATTGGGAACTACCCGGTGGCAAAGTAGAAGCCGGCGAAACCGTGCCACAAGCACTACGTCGCGAGCTCAAAGAAGAGCTGGATATTGATGTAACGCATTCCACACCTTGGATAGAGTACGTACATGAATATCCCAAAAACATCGTCCGCCTCTCTTTTTACAAAGTAGATGCGTGGGATGGCGAAGAAAAAGGCGTGGAAGGCCAAGAACTCACGTGGCTCACACCGTGCTGGCCATTGTCCGTAGAACCTGTGCTGCCTGCTGCTGAGCCGCCTATGCGCTGGTTGAGCCTGCCTAACCGCTATTTGCTCAGCCACATAGATGATGCTGCACACACCGATGCTTGGCTAGAACGCTTGGAAATGTCTCTGGAAGATGGCATTCAACTGGTGCAATTCCGCGAACCAGCTTGGGAACAACTCGCTGCTGACGATGCAGAGCAACGCGACATGTTGCATCAAGCGTGGTTAGCTACCCGAGAACTGTGCTGGAAATACGGCGCCCGCTGTTTGATCAATAGCGTACACCCTAAAGACTGGTGGTCTGAAGGCGACGGTGTACAACTGCGCGCCAATGATGCTCAGCACTGGGCCGCGCAAGCACAAGCGGGGCTTAAAGCCGATACCGCTCATGCTGACCCTGTACTGGGGTTACCTGAAAAAGCACTGGTAAGCGTTTCGGCGCATAACAGTGCTGACCTAGAAGCCGCCATACAGCTAAACGCCAGCTTTATCGTCGTTGGCCATGTGTTACCTACCCCCTCTCACCCTGGCGAAGAAGGTTTGGGCTGGGCTGCCTTCCAAGAGTTGGCATGGCAAGCAGGTAGACCAGTATTTGCTATAGGTGGCCAATCCAACTCCTCGTTGGCAGAGGCCACTGAGCATGGCGCACACGGCATTGCCGGCATACGCCACATCGGGCACAACGCATGACCGATCAGGTAACCATTTCAGAACGTGATGGTCTACGTTACCTGCACCTAGGTAGCCCCTGGGTGCAGGGCGTTATGCGCTTGAAAAACCCCGATCAGCTAGAGCTTACCTATATACAGCAAATGATGATGTGGTCGTTATTTCAAGATAACCCCACACATATTGTGCAGTTGGGGTTAGGCGCAGCCAGTTTGACCCGTTTTTGTCATCAGCATTATTCATCCGCCCACGTGACGGCAGTAGAACTCAATGCGGAGGTAATACAAACCTGCAGACTGCTATTCGACCTGCCTGAAGACGGCCCTAACTTGACTGTGCTGCAGAGCTGCGCTTACCGCTACGTAGAAGAAGCCCCCGACCAAAGCATTGATGTACTACAAGTAGACCTGTACAGTGCTGACGCGCAAGAGCCTGCCTGCGAAGGCGAAGACTTCTACGCCAACTGTGCACGCAGCCTGCGTGATGACGGCATACTCACTGTGAATATTTTGGGTAACCCATCTGTTCATGGCCGCCACATACAGCAACTGCAAGACACCTTTGCCGCCGTAGCGTGGCTACCCGAGTCGCATGATGGCAACGTGATTGCCATTGCATTCAAAAACGCACCGGAAATAGAGTTTGAACAGCTCTACCAAAAATCCGCCATACTGGAAGCCCGTTTGGGCCTGCCTGCAGGCGACTGGGTAGATGACTTAGTAGACTGGATGCAAGGCGATTAGTCTTGCACCGGTGACTGCTGTAATACCGGAGGCTGGCTCAGACTAGTCGCATCCCAGCCTCCACCCAACGCTGCAATCAACTGCACCGCAGCGATATAATGATCGGCTTGCAGAGAAATTGTGCTGCGTTCAGTGCTTAACGTACTGGTTTCCACTTGCGCCAAACTCAAGAAATCCACCATGCCTGCGGCATACTGATTGCGCATTAACGTCAGAGATTCTCGGGCCGCATCCAAAGCACGTTGCTGTGTCTGCATTTCTGCCGACAAGCCTTGCCATTGCACCAAACCATCTTCCACTTCTTTGATGGCATCCAGAATCGTTTGTCGGTATGACGCTGCTTGCGCATCGTAAGCGGCACGCGCATCGTCCACTCGTGCTGAACGAGCACCACCATCAAAAATCTGTAGGGCCAATGCAGGGCCTAGGCTCCAGAATCTCGCCGGTGCAGTGAACCAATCAGACCATTCACTGGCTCGGTAACCCCCTTGAGCACTTAAGGTTAAATCGGGCAACCAAGCAGCTTGTGCTACCCCAATTCTGGCATTTGCCGCCATCATTTGTCGTTCAGCTGACGCCACATCTGGCCTACGCTCTAGAAGCTGTACCGGCACCGCAGCCGGCATGCTAGGCAGCGTTGGCCAGCCTTCCAACGTTAAGGTTTGCATAGCAGCAGGCGTTACCCCCAACAATACAGCCATGGCGTTATGCAATTGCCCTTGCTGCCTATTCAACGATAAACGCTGAGTGCGTGCATTTTCTAATTGCGCTTGTGCCGAAGCCACATCACTGCGCGATGACATACCAGTTTCGTAGCGGTTTTGGGTGATTTGCAAAACCCGCTCATACGCGGCAATAGTTTGGTCCAGCAGTTGCTGAGACACCCACACATTTTTGGCCTGGAAATAACTTTGCACTAACGTAGAGGCCAAGCTTAATTGCGTCGCAGCAATATCAGCTTGACTGGCTTGCAGTGATGCCTCAGCCGCTTCATTAGAGCGACGTACCTTACCCCAGATATCCGGTTCCCACCCTGCGGTGAGGCTCATGGAGTAACTGTCGCTCGCACTGGGGGTACTTGAACCTGAACCACTACGTGTGTAGCTGCCAGAACTGTTTAATGTGGGGTAAAACTCGGCTCGTGCACTACCTAGTGCTGCCAATGCCTGCCTATAACGTGCCTCTGATTGCTCCAAGGTTGCATTATGCGCCAGCATCTTTCCCACCAACTCCGATAGCAATGGATCATTAAATGCAGTCCACCACTTCACCACACCAATTTGTTCATCTGCTGGTTGCGCCAATAACCAACCAGGGTTATCGGTCGCCTTCGCAGTTTGAATAGCCTCATTCTTGAAATTCACACCCACATCCAACTCTGGACGCTGGTAGTCAGGCCCAATGGCACACCCTGCAATCAACACGCTACATGCCACACCTACCGTACGCTTGCTCCATAGCAAGGACGCAACAGAACTCATGAGGAAACGAGAGAAATTAGGCAGCATGGTTAGACAAGCGTTCACGACGCTTAGCAAGATAACGTTGACGGAAACGATCCAAATACAAGTACACCACCGGCGTAGTATAGAGGGTCAGCACTTGGCTTAATAACAACCCACCCACGATGGTCAACCCCAACGGCTGACGCATTTCTACGCCAGCTCCAGTAGCGACGATCAGTGGTACGGCACCCAAAATAGCAGAAATGGTGGTCATCATGATGGGCCTAAAGCGCACCAAGCAGGCCTGATAAATCGCTTCCTCCGGTGGCAGACCATCACGACGCTCGGCAATCAGTGCATAGTCCACCATCATGATGGCATTTTTCTTCACAATACCAATCAGCAAAAACACCCCAATTAAGGCGATCACCGAGAAGTCTTCTTTCATCACCATCAAGGCCAACAAGGCTCCAATCCCTGCTGACGGCAAGGTAGACAGAATAGTGATGGGGTGAATATAGCTTTCGTACAGCATACCCAACACGATGTACATGGTGGCCAGCGCGGCCAGAATCAGCCATGGCTGCTGCGCCAATGAGTCTTGCATCAGCTTAGCAGTACCGCCAAAACCGGTTTGGATTTGATTGGTGGGTAAACTGATTTCTGCCAACGACTTCTCTATCGCATTCACGCCTTGCTCTAGCGACACGCCTTCGGATAAGGCAAAAGAAATACTCTCAGAAACAAATAAACCCTCGTGATTCACACTCAACGGTGCTGAACCTGGCACAAAATCGGTGAAGGCAGAAAGCGGTACACGACTACCGTCTTTGCTGATCACCTCTACTTGTTTAAGTGATTCCACATCTTGGGCAAAACGCTCTTCTACGCCCAGCACAATGTTGTACTGATTCAAGCGCCCATACACCACCGACACTTGCCGTTGGCTAAATGAGTTATTCAAGGTTGCCGCAATTAAGGCCATGTCTACGCCTAAGCTCGTCGCCTTTTCACGGTCAATTTGCATTTCCACGCGCCAGCCAGGTTCTTCAGAATCGGCTTCCACATCAGTAAGCTCAGGTAACGCTGCCATGGCCCTACGTACCTTGGGCATCCACTCTTTCAGCAGCGCCAAGTCACTACCTAGCAAACTGTATTGGTAGGCCCCCGCACGCCCAGCTCCACCCACAAATATATCTTGCTGCGGCGTCAAAAACATACGAGCACCGGGCTCAGACTGCAACTGTTCACGTAAACGCGCAACCACCGTATTGGCATTGGCATCACGCTCATCCAATGGCTTAAGCTCTATCAGAATCGTAGAACTGGTGCTGGACCCTTGGCCACCCGCAAATACCGCTACACTTTGCACCGCTGGGTCATTCATTAAGATCGTTCTAAACTTGTTCAGCTTGGGCAACATACCTTGAAATGACGTGCCCTTATCCACCCTGAAAAAGCCCATTAACTGGCCTGTATCTTGTTGCGGGAACAAGCCTTTGGGAATCACCGCAAACAAGTAGCCATTCATCACAATGGCCAAAAACAATGACAATAGCGTTAGGCGCTTATGACGTAATGCCCATGCCAAACTGCGCTGATAGGCCACAGCAAACACATGGCCTATACGCCCCAACAATAGGCTCACCCCCTGAAGCATGGGTTTAGCTTTAGGGGTTTCTGGTAGTAATCTCGCTGCCATCATAGGCGTTAGCATCAGCGAGATCAGCAACGAGAAAAAGATAGCCACTGACAAGGTAACGGCAAACTCTTTGAACAACTGACCAACCAATCCCCCCACCAACCACAGTGGAATGAACACCGCTACCAACGAAATGCTCATGGCCAATACGGTAAAGCCTACTTCACGTACCCCGCGTATAGCTGCCCTAAACGGTTTGACCCCATTTTCCACGTGACGCATCACGCTTTCTAACACCACGATGGCATCATCCACCACAAAGCCGGTGGCAATAATCAATGCCATCAACGAAATGGTGTTGAGCGAAAAGCCAAAGAAATACACCAGTGAAAAGGCACTCAGCAACGACGCTGGTACCGCAATCGCGGGAATTAACGCTGCCCGCCAATCCCGTAAAAATGCCAGCACCACCAGTACCACCAAAACCATGGCGATGATCAGTGTCTTACGTGCTTCATCTAGCGATGCCCTAATACTAGGCGTGCGATCTTGTGCTACTGAAATATGCACATCAGCGGGCATCATGGCTTCAAAATCGGGCAACCGTTCACGAATCGCATCCACGGTTTCAATAATATTGGCGTCTGCTTGCCTACGTACTATCAACAATACTGCCGGTTTTTCATTAGAAAAGCCTGCGTTATATAAGGTTTCCGTGCTGTCTTCCACCAAGGCCACATCGCTCAGGCGTATGGGATTACCGTTACGCCACGCCACGATTAATGGACGGAACTGATTAGCGCGATTCATCTGCGCCCCTGAGTTCACATACCACTGGTGCTCATTGTTTTCTAAATACCCATTAGGGCCTATGGCATTTTCACGTGATAAGGCACTACGTATTTCATCCAGCGACACCCCCATGCTGCTCAGCAAGCGTGGGTTCAAGCTAATACGCACCGCTGGCAGCGATGCCCCCCCCACCGACACCTCACCCACACCTTTTACCTGCGCCAACTTTTGCGCAACGATGGTGGTTGCCAAGTCATACAGTTCTGCTGGCGTCGCAATAGGCGATGTCATTGCCAGCACCATCACGGGCATAGAGGACGGATTAACTTTGAAATACGACGGCGGATCACGCATACCCGATGGCAACATAGGCCGTGCTTGGTTAATGGCCGCCTGCACTTCGCGTGCCGCATTGTTGATGTCTTGGTCAAGGTCAAACATCAACGTGATACGTGTAGAGCCCTCTGAGCTGCGTGATGTCATTTCCATCAGCCCAGCAATAGACCCCAAGGATTGCTCTAACGGCATTGCTACACTGGACGACATGGTTTCAGGGCTAGCACCAGACAATCGTGCCTCTACCATGATCATGGGAAAATCCATCTCGGGCAGTGGGGCAACGGGCAGCATAAACAACGATAACCCCCCGGCCCCCACCATGGCCAAACACACCAAGGTGGTGGCAACGGGACGCACGATAAAGAGGGTTAGCCACCTCATGCGCTAACCTCGCTCCCTGTAGCGCGAGCCGCTTTCCAGCGTGTGGATAGTCTATCGAAGAATAGATAAATCACGGGTGTGGTGAAGAGCGTAAGCACTTGGCTACACAACAAACCACCTACCATCACCAATCCTAAAGGTTGACGCAACTCTGCACCCGAACCGGATGCGAACATCAGGGGCAATGCCCCAAACAATGCCGCTAAAGTGGTCATCAAGATAGGACGGAAACGCAGTAAAGCAGCTTGATGAATGGCCTCTTGTGCCGATAAACCCTCTTCGCGCTGTGCGACCAAGGCAAAGTCGATCATCATGATGGCGTTTTTCTTCACGATACCGATAAGCAAAATAATGCCTATCACCCCAATCATGTCCAGGTCTCGCCCTGCTAATAACAAGGCCGCCAGTGCGCCAATAGTGGCGGACGGCAAGGTGGACAAAATAGTGATGGGGTGTATATAGCTTTCGTACAGAATACCCAGCACGATGTACATGGTGACTACGGCAGCTAGCATCAACCACAAGGTACTGGACAGTGATGCTTCAAAGGCTCTGGCAGCCCCTAAGAAACGCAGCTCTACAGAGTCAGGCAACCCTATATCCACACGAGTCGCTTGAATCTCGGCCACCGCTTCTGACAACGATGCGCCAGCAGCCAAACTGAATGACACGTTGGCTGAAGGAAACTGATCCAGCCTTTCTATGCTCAGCATCATGGGCGCAATACGCCAACTGGCTACCGTACTTAACGGTACTGTCGTGCCGCTGCTGGTAGGTATATGCAAATTGGCGACGTTTTCGGGGTGCTCTCTGTAGCCTTCAGCCACTTCCAACACAACTCTATACTGGGCAGACTGGGTATAAATGGTAGAAATCTGTCGCTGCCCAAACGCGTCGTACAGCACATCGTCTAACGTGGATTTCGTCACCCCTAATCGGGCAGCCGTATCACGATCTACATCCAGCATTAGTTGCTGGCCACCGGGCTGCTGATCGGTAGCCACCGACGCAATAGATGGTAATGCTGCCAGCGCATCTTCCCACAATGGCAACCATGTTTCCAATACCCGTTTATCAGGGTCAGACAAGGCCATCTGATACGGATTACGGGCAACTTGGTCGTCTACCGTCAATTCCTGCACGGTTTGTATATACACCTGCAAGCCGGGGAGTTTTGCAACTGCTTCTTCCAGTTGTTTGCCTATAGTGACGGCGTCTTGCGAACGCTCACTTTGTGGCAGCAAACTGATCTGCATACGCCCGGTGTTCAGCGTCGCGTTGTTGCCGTCTACTCCAATAAACGTGGTCACACTTTCTACGTCTGGATGACGCAAGATTTCTTCGGCTGCCTGTGTTTGTAGGCTAGACATTGCTTGGAATGAAGCGCGCTGTGGCCCTTCCGTAATCGCTTGCAACATGCCTGTATCTTGTGCGGGGAAGAACCCCTTAGGCACCGCCATATACAGCAAGGCGGTTAATACCATCGTGCCCACGGCTACCCATAGTGTGAGCACTTGGTGGCGCAATACCCATTTCAAGCCATCGTCATAGCGCTGAATCATCACATCTGTTTTATGACCCAACCACGCTACGATGCGCTGATAAAAACGCTGAGGTTTCTCTGCATCCGATGGATTAGCGGGCTCATCACTATGCGCACGCAGCAAGCGTGCACACATCATAGGGGTCAGCGTCAGCGAAATCACTAGCGACAACAAAATCGCTACCGCCAAGGTAAGCGCAAACTCTCGGAACAGGCGCCCGATCACATCGCTCATGAACAGCAATGGAATCAACACAGCAATCAACGAGAAAGTCAGCGACAACAACGTGAAGCCAATCTGCTTAGCGCCCTTTAATGCAGCCGCTAACGGTTTTTCGCCTTGTTCTATGTAGCGGGCAATGTTTTCGATCATGACGATGGCATCGTCCACCACAAAACCTGTGGCAATGGTCAGCGCCATCAGGGTCAGGTTATTTACACTGAAGCCCATCAAGAACATGATGCCGAACGTACCTGCTAGTGACAGCGGCACCACCACACCAGGAATAAAGGTGGCAGTCCATGTACGCAGGAACACAAAAGTCACCAACACCACCAGCACAATCGCCAGCAGCATTTCTTGCTGTACGTGCGAAACAGAATCACGAATGGTACGTGTACGGTCAGCCGCTACCACCACATCCACCCCGGCGGGCATTGCCTGCTGCAAGGAAGGAAGCAACTCGGTAATTTTGTCTACCACGTCGATGACGTTTGCACCCGGCTGACGCTGCACATTCAGCAAAATTGCGGGTGTGCTACCAAACCATGCTGATTGGCGTGCATCTTCCGCGGCATGCACAACAGTAGCCACATCACCTAAACGTAGGGCAGAGCCATTTTCATAGCGAAGAATGAGATTTTCGTAATCGGCAACGGATTGCAGCTGTTCGTTAGCGCTAATGGAGGTAGAGCGCACCGGCCCATTTAACGTACCTTTAGGCTGATTCACGTTAGCCGCTACCACCGTCTGGCGTACGTTACTTAGCGTTAACTGCTGTGCCGCCAACGCTTCGGGATTCACCTGTATGCGCACTGCCGGACGTTGACCACCCGCAATACTCACCAACCCCACGCCCGTAATTTGCGATAACCTCTGCGCCACACGCAGATCGATCAAATCACGCACCTCCGTTAGCGGCAGCATGGGCGACATTATCGCCAAACTGATCACCGGCGTATCTGCCGGGTTCACCTTGTTATAAATAGGTGGTGAAGGCAAATCGGACGGCAAGGTAGTAGAGGCGGCATTAATAGCCGCCTGCACCTCTTGCTCGGCCACATCCAACGACAAACCCAAATCAAACTGTAAGGTAATACGCGACGCGCCGCCCGAGCTGGACGAGGTCATTTGTGCCAAGCCCGACATTTGCCCGAACTGTCGCTCCAGCGGTGATGTCACCAACGCCGTCATCACATCAGGGCTAGCACCAGGGTATAAAGTCACCACCTGAATGGTGGGGTAATCCACCTGAGGCAATGCCGCCACCGGCAACCACCGGTAGCCCAACAGCCCAGCCCCCAACAAGGCCAACATAGCCAAGGTGGTGGCCACAGGCCTTAAGATGAACTGGCGTGAGAAGTTCACTGTGTCTTGCCCTCTGGCGCAATCAATTCCACTTCAGAGCCTTCACGCAAACGGTCCATCCCTTCGGTAACCACTTGCTCACCTATTTCCAAGCCATTAAGAATGACGGAATCCACATCGTCACTGACGCCGGTTTGCACGGCACGAACATTCACTTTGTTCTCAGCATTAATGACGTACACGTAGTCACCAATAGAGCCGCTTTGTATAGCGCGTGCAGGAACAATCACGCCTTCTTGCTGGCCCAGCAATACATTCACATTCACGAACTGATTGGGGAAAAGCTTGTGGTCTTCGTTATCAAATCTGGCTTTGATACGCACCGTACCGGTGTTCACATCTATCTGGTTATCAATAGCCATCAACTCACCGGTGGCTAGCAATTCACCATTACGATTATTGACCGTGACTGACACCATACTGGGATACGACGCGCGAGTGGTAGTAACCACTTTCTCACCGCTATCTAACACGGTATTAGCGAGTAGCTCATGCTCATGCACGGCTTCTTGGACTCGCTGTAAATCTTGTTGAGGTAATGAGAAATACGCCGCAATAGGTTGGGTTTGGGTAATCACCACCAGCCCCTCTGTGCTGCCTGCCGACACCAAGTTACCTTTATCCACCGTGCGCAAACCTAAACGGCCACTTAACGGCGCAGTGATGCGGGTGTAATCCAATTGCAGTTGAGCTTCATCCACACCTGCTTTTGCAGCTTGTACAGCACCCTGCAATTGCTGCACAGAGGCTTCTTGATTCTGCAGTTGCTGTAATGAAATAGAATCTTGCTTGGACAAACGCTTATAGCGGTCTAAATCCAATCTCGCCAAACGCAATTGCGCTTCATTTTGCACCAGTTGTGCTTTGGCCTGATCTAGACGTATTTGATAGGCACGCGGGTCTATTTGCGCCAGTAGCTCACCTTCTTTGATCCACTGACCATCTTCAAAGGCGATGTCTATCAGTTCACCCTCTACACGGCTGCGTACCGTCACCACATTAAAGGCTTGTACTGTGCCAATAGCTGGAACCAATACCGGAAGTTGCCCAAAATGCGCTTGCGCAGCACGTACCGGTACCTTTGCCCCCATCATCATGCCCATCATGCCTGGACGGCCTTTAGGGGCATTCTGCCCGCCTGCTGTTCGACTAGACTGCCACCAATAAACGGCCCCTACTACAATCAGAATCAACAAGCACCACCATATCACCCGTGCACGGGATTTTGAGCGGGATGCAGAATTGGTCATTCACTGCTCTCCAACAAGCAAAGCTATTTTTATTTAAGTAAGGGGCTATGCGCCCCCAAGTTATTGTGTAGCGTGTGTCAGGGACCTGATACCACTACTGCAGCAAGCCCTTGCCCACCCTGTGACTCTCTGTAACTAAATAAGTTCCATTCTCAGTAGAGAAAGTGCCTGCTTGTTAACCTATATTGCAGCGTGCCAATTTGAAATGTATGTCGCGCGTTAAGGGAACAGGTTTATTGGTGGTGTCTTGCAAGGCAAAACGCACCCATAACACATACTTGTTTGCGCTCATTTCGGGGAATACGCCAGCCGCTTCGTCTACCCAGACGCGTAACAGCTGGAACGATTTTCCACCCAGCATTTCCTGATAGTTCCCTTCGTGGGCCGTATGCTCTAGCACATCGCCAGCATCACGCAGCAAGCGTAATACCAGCATCAAGGCTGCATGCATAGGTTGGAAGGCTTCTGACCACGATTGCAGATCGGCGCGGCGTTGCGCCACGGGCCTAGACTGCCATGCATAATACGAAGGAATATCCACCTGCGAACAACCACCTGGCACCGACAATCGGCCACGCAAACTGCCTAGCCAATCGTTATCTTTAAGGTTTTGCCCCAAGCGCCCTTGAGCTGCCAGCGGGCTAGTGACTTCTTGCAATTCATTTAGCATGTTGTCCAGCAGTTTGCTGGACACGCCAGGATGCTCACGCAGCGCAGATAAGGCCAGACGCTGACGCTCAATATCCTGCAGAATCATTCCACGTAAATCTGAACGCTCACAAACATCCAGTATCTCGAACAATGTAGTAACGGCTATCTGGTGCAAATGGGGATCGTCGCCCGCCATAAAGTAATGGAGACGATCAAACAGATATTCGACCCGCAGGAAGGCCCGTACACGTTCATTACAGGGATACTCGTAAAGAATCACGCGAAAAAAACCCTTAAATAGCTAAATAAAACGTACTTTGATGTATCAACGCTGTTGCAACCATTGTTGATGCAACTGCTCGACCTGCTGACGAAGTGCACTGAGTGTGGTCTTGCCATCGTTCACAATTACATCGTCGGCTACAGCCAAACGCTGCTCTCTGGTTGCCTGCGCACCCATGATACGCTCAATGACCTCATCCGTCAGCCCACTACGCTCACGCACCCGCTGTTTCTGGGTGTGCTCATCGCAGTCCACGACACAAATTCTGTCTACATGATTACGCCAACGGCCTCGCTCTATTAATAGCGGAACCACTACTACTACGTACAAACCTCCTGCAGACATCACCTGCCTACGTGCCTCTTCCCAAATTAATGGGTGCAGTAACGCCTCTAATCGTTGACGTTCTGCCGGGTTGGCAAATACATGCTCGCGCATGCGTTGTCTGTCCATGCCTTGTTCTGCCGTGATAAACGCAGAACCAAATTGTTCAGCAAGCGCATCAATGGCTGCACCACCTGGCTGACACAGTTGATGAGCAACCAAGTCAGTATCCACAATGGTGGCACCCCACTCTTCCAGCAGTGTTGCCACTTGGCTTTTGCCTGACCCAATCCCACCTGTTAACCCAATTTTTAGCATAGGCTTTGCATCCTTAAAACCCGTACGGGGGAAAACCCACATGCAGGCCGGACTCCCATACATTGATCACACTATACGCTAGGCATAAGTATGGCCCAAATGCACATGCTCCGCGAGGTAAACAGCGTTTTTGCCAACAGGCTTGTATAAACCAACACGCCACCGCAGCAATCAAAATCAGTAAAAAACCAGCATGGTATTGCGGGCTTATAGCCCATAACCCCAAATACAGCTTGATATCGCCAGCCCCTATGGGCGGCTTCTGTATAAAAGGCTGACAACTACGATAACCTGCATACAGCGCCACAGCGAACCACCATGCTGTGCTTGATGTAGTTAGCATTACCGTAAACCACACTTGTATCAACCACGGTAACACGATGATTGGGATCGTTACAGCATCCGGCAATAAGCGCGTATATAGATCACACCACACTAAAAATAATAGCAACACAGTCAAACTGCTATACCAGAGACCCACACCCCAATAAACGCGATCGTGCATAATGCGTTGCACTGCGGTAGCAAGATAAACCGTAGAGAAAAAGATAGCTACCCCTACCAAAAACACCGCACAGCTTCTGTGCCAGTAAGAGCTTGGCCAACACGGCATACGCCACCACTCGCGTGGATTAGTGAGTGCCTTTTGAACTGCTCTATATAAGCTGCGACAATTTGGTGTTGCACCCTGTTGCAAGATCAGAGCATACGATTTTGCCCAGCCCTGTGAAAAAGCCGTAAAAACAACCGCCACAATGGCGCACAGCAAATACAGCATTGTTGGAATCCTTAGTCGTGAACCGCCTTATAATGATTCTTTAATCCGCTCACTTACCTGCACAGGATGGCATCATGCGTGCTTCTACTACATCTGCTTTCCCAAGCCGTTCCCTACTTACAGGCCTAGCGCTGTGCGCGTTATTGGCAGGCTGTGCCAGCCAATCTACGCCTACTTCCTATCAAAGCAGCCGCTCTGATACTGAAAATGATGCGCAAAACTCTGCCAGAGCCCAACATAATCATGCGGCTTCTCAGTTGCAGTTCGGTTTTGGTAAAGATGCAGTGGCAGAACAACCTCGTACTGCTGATCAGCAATTGATCGAAAGCCGTCAGGTACGCGAGTTGGTGGAGCCACGCACATTCTTGGGTACGATCTCGTGTTCACCTACCGATGCGCTGTGCGTACCACTACGCACCACGTTAACGACAGCCCCTTCCGGTGTATGGCGTATGCGCATTGAAGCAGCTGACCGCTCTGCCCCGACACATGCCACCAGTGGTTGCTGGTATCAGGTAGGCAGCCAGCCTAATCGCATTATTTTGCAGTTAAGTAATGAGGCGATATTGGCTGAGCTCAGTTTCTTAAACAATAACCAGATGAAAGTTCAAACGTTTAACCAACAACGTCCTACTCTGGAAACGTTACTGAGCCGCCAAGCGGATATTGACCCCATCAGCGAACTGGATGATCGTCCTGCTCCGCAATGTAATCGCGCTCAGTAATAGCGCCATTTTGTGTTTGGCCTGAACCGTTGAACGCGTCAGCGTCCGGTTCAGCCAAGCTGTAACGACTACGCATCCCCCGCGTGAAGACCAAATGTGCCAGCTCCATTGCACCGCGCACATGTAATTTGCTGTACATGCTACCTCGATGAGCATCAACGGTACGCTGCGAAATTCCTAGTTTTGCTGCAATAGACTTGCTCGGCAATCCCTGTATGACCAATTTCATGACTTGAAGCTCACGCGCCGTTAAGCGCTGATTAAGCCATGTAGCGGTTTCTTGTAGTGGTGTCTGCATCACAAAGCCTCCAATAAATGACAGCAAGAAAACCTGCTGCCTAAAGCTACCCGCCTCAATGTAACAAATATTATCTATATTTATGTTTAGTTACAATATGACAGAATGATCCACCTAGCAAACCCCACTCTTTCAACCCTACAACGTGAGCAGGGTTGAAAGCACTACATTTCACCTTAACGATCTTTCATCAGCATAGCGATAACGCTTTGTACATCCAGCTCTCCTGAAGATTCAGAAGCATTGTTTGAACCGGAAAACGCACCGATCAAAGCAGGCAACAATTCAGTCAAGTGCGACAGCACTTTGCTTTCGCTTAAGCCACTGTCATCCGCCATCGTCGCTACGGCTTTATGACCTAATACTTGTTCTAGCTGTCCCATGCTCACAGGCAACTTTTCACCACTGCTCATCCATGATGTCACTACCTTGGCTAATCCGCCCTGTTTGAAGGTTTGAATCAAGCCATTCAAGCCACCTGGAAACTTATTTACCAAGGACACCAACGCTGGAATCAGGCTGGCACGTTCTTGTTGTACGGGATTTAATGCTGCAGATGCAACGGACATCAAAGAGTTTAAAAAGCTCACGGTTTACACCTCGTTATTTACTTTTTAAAAGTAAGGACGCTACATTGTGCCGCGCTTTCAGGCACTAGAGAAAAAACAAATGCAAACAAAAAATGCCCCCACGCTGCCTTGCTATGCAAGGCGCTGCCCCCCGAGGGGGCTTTACGGTCTTGGGACGGCCCTGCGACCTTCAATGCCCCCACACAGCCTTGCTACGTAAGGCTCTGCCCCCGAGGGGAGTTTACGGTCTTGGGACGGCCCTGCGACCTTCAATACCCCACACAACCTTGCTACGTAAGGCGCTGCCCCCGAGGGGAATTCACGATCTTGGGACGGCCCTGCAACCTCCAATACCCCCACACAACCTTGCTACGTAAGGCGCTGCCCCCCGAGGGGGCTTTACGGTCTTGGGACGGCCCTGCGACCTTCAATGCCCCCACACAGCCTTGCTACGTAAGGCTCTGCCCCCGAGGGGAGTTTACGGTCTTGGGACGGCCCTGCGACCTCCATGGCCCACAAAAAATGCGCTGCCTAAACAGCGCATTTTCGGTCAACGCCCTAGGCAAACGCTAGGATTAATCGCCGAATTGAATGCCCTGTGCCAGTGGCAATTCTCGGGAGTAGTTGATGGTGTTTGTTGCACGACGCATATAGACTTTCCATGCATCGGAACCCGACTCTCTACCACCACCGGTTTCTTTTTCACCACCGAATGCACCACCAATTTCAGCACCGGATGTACCAATATTCACGTTGGCAATACCGCAGTCCGAACCATTCGCGGACAAGAAGTATTCTGCCTCGCGCAGGTCGTTACTGAAGATAGCCGATGACAAACCTTGTGGCACATCGTTTTGCATGTCTATCGCGGTTTGGAAATCGGTATAACGCATGAAATACAAAATCGGTGCGAAAGTTTCGTGTTTCACCACGCTGCTTTGTTCTGGCATTTCCACAATCGCAGGTTTCACATAGTAGCCATTGGGGTATTTGTCTTGCAGCACACGTTCACCGCCGTGTACGGTACCACCCTGCTCACGCGCATTTTTCAGTGCAGTTTGCATGGCATCAAACGAGTCTTTATCGATCAACGGGCCTACCAATGTGCCTGTTTCCAATGGACTACCAATAACCGCACTGTCATATGCTTTACGCAAACGTTTCAACAGATCATCTGCCACACTTTCGTGCACGATCACACGACGAGTGGTGGTGCAACGCTGACCGGCCGTACCAATAGCACCAAACAAAATGCCACGCATGGCTAAATTCAAGTCTGCCGATTCGCTCACGATAATGGCGTTATTGCCACCCAATTCCAGCAAGGAACGACCAAAGCGAGCTGCTACGCGTGGACCAACTTCACGTCCCATACGCGTAGAACCTGTTGCCGACACCAGCGCTACATCGTGATTGTCTACCAAGGCTTCGCCTACATCGCGTTCGCCGATCAGCACTTGACTCAAGCCTTCTGGCGCATCGCCAAAGCGTTTCAATGCACGCTCAAACAGCGCTTGGCAAGCCAAGGCAGTCAGCGGTGTTTTCTCGGATGGCTTCCAAATCACGGCATTCCCGCACACCAATGCCAAGGTGGTATTCCATGACCACACGGCAACGGGAAAGTTAAAGGCGGAAATCACACCTACTACACCCAGTGGATGCCAGGTTTCCATCATGCGGTGACCAGGGCGCTCAGACGCGATAGTCAAACCGTACAACTGACGAGACAACCCTACGGCGAAGTCGCAGATATCAATCATTTCCTGCACTTCACCAGCACCTTCGGCCAAGATTTTCCCGGCCTCTATAGACACCAGTTTGCCCAAGGTTTCTTTTTCCTCGCGCAGTACTTCACCGAACAAGCGCACCAACTCTCCTCGACGCGGTGCAGGTACAGCTCGCCATGCGGTGTACGCCTGCTTGGCTTTGCGTACTGCTACAGCAACGTCGGCAACGCTTTGCTGCGCGACGCGAGCAATTTCTTGCCCATCCACAGGTGAAGAAACCGACAGCGATCCACCACGGATACTCGCTGCGTCCACACCCAGCTTTTCTAATAATTCTGCAGTTTGCATAGCAATTTCCATCCAATGAACAGGGGACAAAGTTCCGGCAACTAGCAGGTCACCGTATTTCTAATCAGAATATCATTTTTCGTATAGGAAAATTTATACTCAAAGGGAAAACACCAATAAAATATTTTCACATTTATGAAAATAATAGCATCACATAGCACAACCACTCGTATCCGATACCGGAGAATTATTCATCATGGAAACCCAGCTGTTTGATGTCGTGATCGTAGGAGGCGCTGCTACTGGCAGTTCAGCCGCCTATTTCCTGCTCTCCAACCCCGATTTTCAGGGTAAGGTGCTGGTGCTGGAGCAAGACCCTAGCTACCAACACTGCGCTACCACCCTGTCCGCAGCCTCTATACGACATCAGTTCTCCACCCCGGAAAACATCCGTATGTCCATGTTTGGTACGGAATTTTTACGCCAGTTCAAAAGCAACATGGATGTGGATGGCGATGCTGCCGACCCCGCATTCGTCGAAGGCGGCTACCTGTTTCTGGCCACTAGTGATGGTGTGGAAACGCTGCGCTCCAACCTGCAAGTTCAGCAAGCTGAGGGCGCCAACATTCACATGTATGACGCACCAGAACTGGCTGCCAAATACCCGTGGATGAATACCAGCGACCTGGCGGCCGGCTCATTGGGCCTAAGTGGCGAAGGTTGGTTAGACGCCTACGGCATGATGCAAGGCATGCGCCGCAAAGCCATCTCGCTAGGAGCTACCTATCGCTCGGCACGTGTACAAAAACTGCTGCACAAAAATGGCAGCATCACGGGTGTAGAACTGGATAACGGCGAACAAATTCATGCCAAATTTGTAATTAACGCAGCCGGCACCGACGCTACCCGCTTGGCCCTGACTGCTGGCATTGATTTGCCTGTGCAATCCCACAAACGCAGTGTGTTTTACTTCACTTCCCCTGCTGCTGTACCAGGCTGCCCGATGGTGATTGACCCTACCGGCGCTTACTTCCGCCCTGAAGGCGAAGGCTTTATTGCAGGTATTGCACCTGCCGCCGATCAAGACCCTCCTTGCACCGACTTCGATGTGCAGCACGAATTATTTGATGACCTGTTATGGCCACTGCTGGCAGAACGCGTGCCCGGCTTTGAGGCGCTGCGTTTGGTACGTAGCTGGGCTGGTCATTACGACATGAACTTGTTGGATCAAAACTTGATTCTTGGTCCACACCCCCACATGCAGCACCTGCTTTTTGCCAATGGCTTAAGCGGGCACGGCATGCAGCAAGCCCCTGCTGTAGGTAGAGCGCTTAGTGAATTGATTATTTATGGCCAATTCCGCTCTTTAGATCTCACTCGCTTAGGCTGGCAGCGCATTTTAGAAAATCAGCCATTGATTGAGAAAAACGTCGTCTAACACGCCTTTTTGCCACCAGGCACAACGCAGCACAACTATTCCAATAATCAGGAGACAATGAAATGAAAAGGAAGTTTGCTTTTTCCATGATGGCCGCCACGCTTTGCTTGGCGCTTCCCTTCGCCGCATCTGCCGCCGAAACCGTAAAAATCGCCATTGCAGGTCCCTTCACCGGAGCGAACGCTGCATTTGGTGATCAGCTTTGGATTGGTGCTGTGGCTGCTGTTGAGCAAATCAACGCCAACGGCGGGGTTAACGGTAAGCAGTTAGAGCTAGTAAAAGGTGACGATGCTTGCGAACCTAAGCAAGCTGTAGCCGTTGCCAACCGTTTGGTTGACCAAGAAAAAGTGGCAGGTGTAGTGGGCCACTTCTGCTCGTCTAGCCATATTCCCGCCACTGAAATTTACGACGAAGCCGACGTACTTTCCATGGCATGCGGTGCCACTAACCCCATCATTACCGAACGCAATATGCCTACCGTCACCCGCATTGTGGGTAGGGACGATCAGCAAGCGCTGGTGATTGGTGACTTCATTGTGAACGACCTCAAAGCCAAGCGTATTGCCGTAATTCACGATAAAGACACCTATGGTCGCGGCTTAGCTGATGCCACTCGTAAAGCAGTAGAAGCGTCGGGTGTAGAAGTTGCCGTGTTTGACGGCGTGAACCGTGGTGAGCGTGACTACAACGCGCTGGTTACTCGTATGCGTAGTGCTGATGTAGACGCCGTATTCTTCGGTGGTTTGCACGGTGAAGCAGGTACGCTGGTACGCCAAATGCGTGAGCAAGGCATGAAACAACCCTTCATTTCCGATGATGGCATTGTGGACCCTGCCTTCGTGACTGCGGCAGGTGGCCCCCAGTACGCCAGCGGTGTCTACATGACCTTTCCTCAAGACCCTCGCAACATGGACAGCAGTAAAGATGTGGTAGCCAAACTGACCGCAGAGGGTAAAAAATCCGATGGCTTCACGCTGTATGCCTACGCTGGCGTACAAGCCTTAGCCGCCGCTCTGGCTGGAACCAACTCCACCAGCGGTACAGAATTGGCTGACTGGTTGAAAGCCAATCAGGTGCAAACCGTATTAGGCCCTAAAGCATGGGATAGCAAAGGTGACTTACAAGTTGCCAACTATGTTATGTACCAGTGGGATAACAACGGTGGATATGCCGAACTGAAGTAAACCGCTTTCGCTTATCCCGGCGGGTAGCAACCGCTACCCGCCAACCTGGAGTTTGTGTCCATGGACATCTATATCTTTGGTCAACAGATCATCAACGGCCTGACCCTGGGCTCGGTGTATGGTCTTATCGCAGTCGGCTACACCATGGTGTACGGCATCATCGGCATGATTAACTTTGCCCATGGTGACATCTATATGGTGAGCGCCTATATTTCCGCCATTACCTTAGCCGTCATTTCTTTTTTCGGTATTCAATCTGTACCATTTGCCCTACTCACTACCTTGATTGTGACCATGGCTATCACGGGGTTGTACGGCTGGTCTATTGAACGCACCGTTTATCGTCCTCTGACGGGAACCACCAGACTGGCCCCATTGATTACCGCCATCGGGGTGTCGTTGGTACTGCAAAATTACGTGCAGCTTGCCCAAGGCCCTAATGTACAAGGCGTGCCTATTTTGATCTCTGGCAGCTTCCGTTTGGGCGACGACGACAACTTCATTCAAATTCGCCTGATGAACCTGATTATCATCGGTGTGAGCATAGCCGCTATGGCTATCCTGACATGGATGATTCATGGCACCAGCCTAGGTCGCCAATGCCGTGCGGTACAACAAGACCGCAAAATGGCCACGATCTTAGGTATTAACAGTGCGCGCATTGTCTCTATGGTGTTTGTCATAGGCTCCGTCATGGCCGCGATTGCGGGTGTGCTGGTGACGTTGAGTTATGGCTCTTTCGATTTCTATGTGGGCTTCATTATTGGTTTAAAAGCATTTAGTGCAGCCGTATTAGGCGGTATTGGCTCATTACCTGGCGCCATGCTGGGTGGGTTATTGCTGGGCGTGCTGGAGTCCATTTTTGCTGGCTTCGTCAACAGTGACTACAAAGATGTATTTGCGTTTAGCGTGTTGGTACTGGTGTTGATTTTCAAACCCAGTGGCCTGCTTGGACGCCCTGCAGTGGAAAAGGTGTAACCCATGCATACGACTTCCCATGCTCCCATTTCTTGGGGCCACTCCATTAAGGATGCGTTAATTGCAGGTGTGGTTACCTTGATTCTGCTGGGTCCCATTACCAACTTGGTATTGAATCAGTACGACTTCAAGTTCCTGCCCGAACGCACACCACTACTGCTGAACGGTATCTACTTAGCGCTGTTAGTGACCGTAGTGCGCTTTGGCGTGTCGGTATTAGCACAGTTGCCTGCGGGTAATCGCTTGCTGCAACGGTTGCAGCAAAAAAATGCCTCGGATGAGATCACGGTAGAGTCTACCTCCGCCCCCTCAGCCATTAAAAATTTGCGCGTATTTGGCAGTTGCCTGCTGTTTGCTCTGTTTGCTTGCTTCTTAGGCTGGCAAAAAGTGATTGCTGTGGGCGCAAGCTCTGCATTGGTATTGATCAGCCTGTTTGTGCTATTCGTGTTTGGGGTGAGTTTGCCTAAACCTCGCGGCCAGAAAAACGCTTGGAAAATCTACGTACCCCTGTTGTTTCTAGCGGGTTTGAGCTTACCTATTTTGTTGAACATCACTGGCCTACTACCTAAGGTATGGATCAGTAACCTGACTCTGGCTCTGATTTACGTGCTGTTGGGGCTGGGGCTGAACATCGTAGTGGGTATGGCTGGCTTGCTGGACTTGGGTTTTGTGGGCTTTTACGCTGTAGGGGCCTACTTGCTAGCATTAGGCGCACAGTACTTTGATTTCGGGTTTTGGACTGCTCTGTTACTGGTACCTATAGTCGCCGGCACCTGCGGTGCATTACTGGGCTTCCCTGTCTTACGCATGCACGGTGACTATCTGGCGATTGTGACCCTTGGCTTCGGTGAAATCATTCGTTTGGTATTAACCAACTGGGCAGATGTTACCGGTGGCCCTAACGGTGCCGCTGCACCATCCCCCACCTTCTTTGGCATGGAGTTTGCTCGTCGCAGTAGCAATGGCAATACACCTTTCCATGAGTTCTTTGGGCTGTCATACAACGGCGATTACAAGTTTCTATTTATTTACGTAGTCCTGTTTATCGTCGTTGCCATCACCCTGCGATTTTTCAACCGCTTGCGCTACATGCCGTTGGGCAGATCGTGGGAAGCACTGCGCGAAGATGAAATTGCCTGCCGTTCACTGGGTATTAACCACGTCACCATCAAACTGTCGGCCTTTACCATTGGTGCGATTGCAGGCGGTATTGCAGGTGTGTTCTTTGCCACCTACCAAGGCTTTATCAACCCTACGTCCTTTAACTTCTTTGAGTCGGTGCTTATTTTGTCCATCGTGGTGTTGGGTGGTATGGGTTCTATGCTGGGTGTAGTGATTGCTGCGCTGGCTCTGACCTTATTGCCTGAGCTGTTACGTGACCTCGCTGACTACCGTATTTTGATGTTTGGTGTACTGATGATTCTGATGATGATCTGGCGTCCACATGGCTTAATCCGTGCCAAGCGCCCCGCTTTTGCCGGAGGCAAACATGACTAATGCGAACGATCCCATCCTGACAGTACGTCAACTAACCCAACGTTTTGGCGGCATTATTGCTAACAACAACGTGAACTTTGATGTGCAGCGTCATTCTATTACTGCTCTTATAGGCCCCAATGGAGCAGGTAAAACTACGGTATTTAACTGCGTCACGGGCTTTTACCGTGCCAGCGAAGGCACCATTACTCTGCACAGAGAAGATGGCCGCAACGCACAAGTGGCCAAACTGCTGACTCGCCCCCTAGTAGGTGGATCACACCAAGTGACTCGTGCAGGTATTGCCCGTACGTTTCAAAACATCCGCTTATTCCAAGACATGACCGTCTTGGAAAACCTTCTGGTTGCCCAACACCGCCATTTAGACGGCAACCTGTGGCGCGGCATGTGGGCATCTAACCGTTTTGAAGAGCGGGAACGCAAAGGCGTGGAAACAGCCATGCAATGGTTGGAACGCTTAAACATGGCGAACCAAGCAAACCGTTTGGCAGGTGAGCTGCCCTATGGCTCGCAGCGTATTTTAGAAATCGCCCGCGCCATGTGTACCGAGCCGTTGTTGATCTGCTTGGATGAGCCTGCTGCGGGCTTGAACCCTTCCGAGACCGATCACCTCGCATCGTTGATACACCTGCTTCGCGACGAGTTCGGCGTTACCGTACTGCTGATTGAGCACGACATGGGGTTGGTAATGGATATTTCCAATCATATTGTGGTGCTGGATCACGGCGAAGTAATCGCCCAAGGTTGCCCAGACGACATACGTAACAACCCCAAAGTTATTGCTGCTTACTTAGGCACGGCTACAGAGGAGCAGGTATGAGCTCAGCCTTATTGGATATTAAAAACGTATGTAATGGCTATGGTGCTATTCAGGTACTGCATGATGTATCCCTGCATGTGAACCGTGGCGAAATTGTGTGTTTGATTGGTGCCAACGGTGCCGGTAAAAGCACACTACTGATGAGTATTTTCGGGCTACCCAAAATACGTAAAGGCGAGATCCTGTTCAACGGCACCAACCTCGCCGCGCTACCCCCACACCACATTGCGCGCCAGGGGCTGTCACAAGTACCGGAAGGTCGTCGAATCTTCCCTTCTATGACCGTGGAAGAAAACCTGCTGATAGGCACGCTGCCCATCGGTATGGAACATGCCGATGCCGACAAAGCTGAGATGTTTGCCTTGTTCCCCCGCTTAAAAGAACGACGTAACCAGCGTGCAGGTACGCTTTCTGGTGGTGAACAACAAATGCTAGCAATGGCGCGTTCTTTGATGGGGCGACCTGACATGATTTTGCTGGATGAACCCAGCTTGGGGCTGGCCCCACTGATCGTGGCGCAAATTTTTGACATACTAAAAGACATTACCTCGCTGGGAAAAACCATTTTCTTGGTCGAGCAAAATGCCTACCATGCGCTCAAGCTCTCTAGTCGTGGTTATGTGATGACCAATGGGAAAATCACGCTGACTGGTTCCGGAGATGAGTTGCTAGCCAATCCTCAAGTGCGTGATGCGTACTTGGGAGGCGGTAAAAAACACTGATGTTTTTTGCCTGATTGGCACCCTATAAGGAAAACTATCGTGACGTATCCAGATGTCCAAGCTTCGGTATCTGCGTTAGCTGAACGCATACGCTCTTTGCGCCAGCATCATGGCTGGACTTTGGAGCAAGCTAGCCGCGCTACCGGTGTTGCCTCGTCCAGTTTGTCGAAGATAGAAAACGGCCTAAGCTCTCCTACCTACGATGTATTACTGCGTCTGGCGAGGGGGTTTCAGGTCGATATAGCGGAGCTATTCACCCCACCCCAAGAACATATGGGTGCAGGGCGACGCACTATAGAGCGAGCAGGTAATGGCGAACGGCATGAAACGCCTATGTACGAACACCGAGTGCTGTGTTCTCAGTTGGCGAATAAACACATCATGCCGTTTATCTCTCGCATCAAAGCACACAATATTGATCCACAAGATGGTTGGAGCCGACACGAAGGAGAGGAATTCGTGTACGTGCTCAGCGGCAGCATAGAGCTGCACACCGAGTTTTACCAACCAGCAATCCTGCATCAAGGCGACTGTTTTTATATAGACAGCCGCATGCTACACCGTGTCATCAATCATGGTGATGACGGTGATGCAGAGGTGATGTGGATCAGCACTAGAGCAGGACTATAACGTTTGTCTACGAGACAAGCCCAACCCTACATGGAGGAGACTATGCATCACCCTATTGCTGTTCTGGATGCAGAGGCCACTGCCGCCGCATTGCCCTACCCTGCACTGACTGATGCTCTGGCACACGCCGCTCAGGACTATCACCTAGGCCGCATTCATGCCCCCACCCGTCAAAGCGTGGACTACCCCAATGGGGCCACCTTACTATCCATGCCAGCAACCGCACACGACATCGGCATACATAAGCTGGTCAATATCATGCCAAAAAATACGGACATCAATTTGGCCGTTATTCAAGGATTGGTATGTGCATACGATGGCGTGAATGGTCTGCCACTGTTTGTTTTGGATGGCCCGACCGTTACTGCTAGACGTACTGCTGCGGTATCCATGTTGGGTATACGATTACTGTGGCAGAACCAATGCCGCCATGTCGCCATTTTGGGCTCTGGCGTGCAAGCCCAAGGCCATGCGCAAGCCATACATGCTCTCTATCCAAACTGCCGCATCAGCATAGTCGCTCGCAACACCCAAAAAGCACGCGCACTGGAGCAAGCGCTACCACATATTCCACTGCATATTGCCAACCATGTCCCGGATGATGCCGATGTTGTTATTGGCACGACCAGCAGTTCAACCCCGGTGTACCATCACCCGGCCAGAGCTGATCGCTTATTAATAGGTATGGGGGCTTATCGACACGATATGGCCGAGTTCGCCGCCGACACGGTACGCGCAAGTTTGCACTATATAGACGACAAAGTTTCTGGCCCGCACGAAGCAGGAGATCTAATACAAGCAAAGGTAGATTGGGATCAAGTGCAGCCTATCGCTCTTGCTCAACAACACGCCCCACACCCCTCACGCCCTTTGTTTTATAAAAGCATAGGTTGTGCTGCATGGGATTTAGCTGCCGCTCGTTGCGCTCGTCAGCACCTAAAATAGACTATAGCCCTGCAAGTAGCGGCTTGTTCAAGCCTTAAAGCCTTCTGGTTAGTGTTAAGCTCCCCCACTTAGCTTTTTTATTTACTTTCTGCTGAATACTAACCAGCTATGTCTACTTCCCCTGCTACTGAGCACGATCCGCACCGTATCGGCTCCCGTTATGAAATGTTGCGCCTGCTACGACGCATGTTAGATGATGGTTTGCTCATTCAAATGCAGGGGCCGCATCCCCAGATCTCCGTGGTTACCACCATGCTGGATATTGATCTGGATGCCGAACACTTAATTGTTGACTGCGCCTCACACGACGCCATCAACCAGCGGTTTCTGGATGCCGGTACGGCAGACTTTGAAACCAGCATTGATCACGTCAAAGTACAGTTTTCCACCGATCAAATCACCGCCACCTATTTTGAGGGGAAACCGGCTTTGTGCTTGGCACTGCCTAGGTTCATGCGCCGTATTCAACGCCGCGAATTTTTCCGTGTGCCTGTGCCTGTGTCTAACCCAGCCACCTGCGCGCTGATGCTCACTCAGCCACCTGTGGTATTCGATTTGTACGATATCAGCGTGGGCGGCGTGGCCTTACTGGATAAAAACCGGCACATTAACTTCCGCTTGGGCATGATGCTGCATGACTGTACGCTGCATCTACCCGATGTAGGCACAGTCACGGCTACCTTGCAGATAACACGCGAGCGCGAACTGCTGCTGCCTAGCGGCACGCCTATACGCCATATAGGCGCTGCTTTTGTGAATTTACAAGGCGCTGCTGAAAACTTGGTGCAAACCTATACCAGCCGTTTAGAACGCCAGCTTATTGCGAAGGAACGCGGTCTGCAGTAACTGGGGGCTTACACGCACGTAGCAGCGTGATGCCGCCATCTGTTTCCACGTAATGTTCTAAGCGTTGGCACTGTTGATCTATGCACAGATCATAGTCAGCGGTATAGCCCGAACGAGTCAGCCGTAGTTCCTGCACGGGTAATGAGGCGGGCGTGTAGTGATACCACCCGTCTTTCAAATACGCATCATCAGGCGGCTCCATGCCAGCCGCTGAACCTTTGACTCTGGCTTCTACTAACGAAATATCAGCAATGTCTTCAGTAGAACTCGCTGGTACCAATAGGTAGTCTTCCTCCCAGCGTACTTTTTCAATGGAATGTTCCCACGCCAACGTAAAGCGTTGGGTAGGCACATAGCGGGGCACCGCTTCCGGTGCCCCAGCTAATTGCAAACAAATGCCTACTACTGCACTTAAGGGCATTAGGCTGCCTTTTGTTCTACACCACGACTACGCATGTAGTGCCACACAAGGAACAGTGCGGTCATACCCCAACCGATTTGGTCAGAAATAGGATCTGCCCACACCAACATGGCAGCGGCGACGAACACATAGATACGCTCCCAGACTTGCACTTTGGTTTTCATGAAGCCCGTCGTTGCCACACCCCACAACACGATGGCGAAAACCGCTTTAGCAACCACATAAATCACCTCGATAGGGCTGGTGTAATCCTGCAGCATCAAGGCTGGGCTATACACCGCCATATAGGGCACGATAAAGCCCGCAATCGCTACACGCAGCGCTTGTATACTGATTTTCAAGCCTGAGGTTTTGGCTATAGGTGCAGCCGCAAACGCCGCCAACGCTACCGGCGGTGTCAAATCTGCCATGATCCCGAAATAGAACACAAACATGTGCGAAACGATCAGAGGCACACCCAACTGCAACAAGATAGGCGCTGCTAACGAGCTGGTAATAATGTAGTTAGGAATGGTAGGAATCCCCATACCCAATACCAAACACGTAATCATGGTCAAGAACAACGCTAACAGCAGATTGTCTTTACCAATGGCAATCACTTGACCACCAAATTCAGCCGCTACCCCTGTTAGGTTGATAATGCCAATAATCACCCCTACCAGCGCACACGCAATGGCTACCGGCAGTGCATGACGTGCACCGTCAGCCAAAGATTCTATAGAGTCACGCAATACGTCTTTGCTATTGCGCTGTATCAGCAAGAAGGCGGCAAGCAAAGCAATGATCGCAAAGAAGGTAATCACACCAAACTTCACAAAACCTGTACACGCTAATCCCAGCAGTATCCAAAACACATAGCGCATCATTTTCTGGCTACAACCACTAATCGCGGCCGCACCAAAAATCAGGATGACCGTCAGCCCTAACCCCACTGTTCCAGAAAAGAGTGGTGTATAGCCCGAGAACAGCAAGAACACCAAGCCAATCAATGGAATCAGCAAATACCAATGGGTACGTATAGCTTTCCAGGGGTTTGGACATTCTTCTTTAGGCAGGCCAAATAGCCCTTCTCTACCGGCCACTAAGTGCACAGTCCAGAATGCAGTGAAGAAGTACAAAATGGCTGGAATAATAGCCGCTTTGACGATATCCACATAAGGCACGTTAATGGTTTCGGCCATAATGAAGGCCACCGCCCCCATTACCGGAGGCATGATCTGCCCACCCATACTAGACGTAGCCTCCACACCGCCCGCAAACGCCGAGGAATACCCAAAACGTTTCATCAACGGAATCGTGAACTGCCCTGTGGTCACCACGTTGGCCACGCCAGACCCGTTAATAGTGCCCATCAAGCCAGAACTCACTACGGATACTTTTGCCGGACCACCACGGGTGTGACCCACAGTACCCATCGCTAGGTCACTAAACAGCGAAATCATCCCAGCGCGTTCCAAGAACGAACCGAACAAGATGAATAAGAAGATATAGGTAGAAGACACATAGGTTGGTGTGCCGTAAATACCTTCTGTACCAAAGCTCAAGGTGCTAATAATTTGGTCAAAGCCGTAACCTCGGTGCGCAAAACTGCCCGGTAAGAACTCGCCATACAAACCGTATAACAAGAACAAACCACAAATGATGGGCAAGGCAATCCCCATCATTCTGCGTGTTGCCTCAAACACCAACACAATGATCACAATACCCACCACCATGTCTTCGGTGGTCATTTCGCCGGCCCTAGCCGTCAGATCAGACTCGAACACCCAGTGGTAGAAACTGAATACAAAACCTGTTAAGCCCAGAATCCACCCTAATACTGGAATTTTTCTGCCAAAAAATGTAGGCATCAAGGTGAAAATCATCAACAGCACGAAGCCTACGTGTATGGCACGTACCACTTGGCTGGAAATAGGACTGAATGCAGCGGTGTAGATCTGGAAAACAGAAAACAGTACCGCTACCCAAAAGATAGACCGTGGGAGCGCCCCCGCGGATTGATCGTGATCCATGCTCATATTGCCCATTACTCACATCAAAAAAAGCAGTGATTCCTGATGATGCTCAGAATCACTGCTTACACGCTAATCAACGTATGCCATTCATTAGCAAGTTACTGAATTACACCTTTTTCGCGGTAGTAGCGCTCGGCGCCAGGGTGTATAGGCACAGGCATGCCTTTAACCGCGTTTTCCAGTTTCATGTTTTTCACTGCATTGTGTGCGGCGTACAGTGAGTCGATGTTTTCGTATAACTGCTTGGTCATTTCGTAGGCCAAGTCATCTGACACACCAGAGTGTGTGACCAAGAAGTTAGGAATAGCAGCAGTTGCTACATCCACTTCTTGACCTGCATAGGTACCTGCAGGAATCACGGCAGGCTGGTAAGCTTCACTGCCTACGGCTTCTACCACTTCCACTGGCACAGGCACTACGACGATGTCTACCGATGTTGCCAAGTCACGAATGGACGATACACCTAACCCAGCAGATTGTAGGGTGGCATCCAACTGACGGTTTTTCATCAGCTCTACAGACTCACCAAACGGCAGGTACTCTACTTTGCTAAAGTCGTCATAGCTCATGCCAGCTGCTTTAAAGATAGCGCGTGCATTGAGTTCTGTACCTGAGCGAGCAGCCCCCACAGAAATACGCTTACCGCGTAAATCTTCTAGGCTGTTAATGCCAGAGCCAGCATTCGCCACAATCTGAATGTAGTTGTTGTAAGTGCCAGATAGGCCACGCAATTTGTCTAATTTACGGGTGAAGCCTGCTTCTTCATTGCCTTCCCATGCGTCCGACACTGAGTCAGCCAAAGCCATCGCCAGTTCACCACGCCCAGCTTGCAGCAAGTTCATGTTCTCTGCTGAAGCTTTGGTAACTTGCGCCGTTGCTTTGACGTTAGGAATGGTTTGCGCATAAATCTGTGAAAGTGCTACCCCAATTGGGTAATACACCCCACTTTGTCCACCGGTGAGGATATTGATGAACTCCGTTTTCTGGGCTGATGCTGCCCCGCCTACTAGTGATGTTGCCACCAAGGCTGTCCCCATTAGCGCTTTGATAAAACGCATACGCCTACCTCCTGAATGTATTGTTGATATGACGCGGTCAGGTGTTTTGCACCCAGAACCATAACCTTATAACAATGCCCATTTCAGGCTAGCGCGACAAGAGGGGTTTCCCGATACTGACATGCTTTTTTTGTGAGTATTTGATGCACATCAGTAACAGGCATGGCTGCCATCACGGCAAGACCATGCCTGTTTTCTTACCAATTCGTAACGTTAGAAGTGCTCGTCTACGATTTGGTTAAATGCATCTTCTGCACTCAGGCCTGTACGCATCAGGCGAGTAATGTCTGCAGAGTATTGCTGTATGCCATCAGGCAAGAACTCACGGTGTACGCGGAAATAATTGTATTTTTCCACTTCCACAGGATCCGGCTCAGCACGTGATGCCACACGAGCACGAGTCGTGCCGGAGCTACTGCGTGAGCCGCTGCTGCTACTGCGGCGTACTGGTGCTGCAGGAGCCACCAATGCTTGTTTAACCTGTTCCAAGCTGAATACATCGGACAGGTTATCACTCACTTCGCCGTTCTCGTTCAATTGCATTAACAGGTTTTTACTGTCAAATGCCATCTTGAAGCCACGGCTGTTGATGACCTGATAATTGGGGCGCTTTGCATGCCCAGGGAATTCTAACTGTACGCGATCGCCGTAAGACTCCATACGCTCAATCACGTCTTTCAAAAACTCTGGGGAAAGCGATTCCAGCTCGCCGTTCCAACGCGCTGTCCGTCGAGTAGCCAAAATAATTCTTCCTAATAAAATCTGCGTAATGCAGACTGTGGTGCACAAAAATACGGAAGCGTATTTTACGCCGTCAGCTTTATCAGGTCATGACTCGCAGACAAAAAAACCACGCGCAGATACATTTTCTACTTTCTAACCATACTGTTACATCACTTTTCAATCGCTGAAACAAAAAAAATGCCGCACTCTGCATACACAGAGTTGCGGCAAATACTCCGTCAGATGTTTTGCACAGGGACAGCTGAGCATGACTGGAGTACAGCAAAAAAATTGCTACAAGCACCGCTATAGTATCATGTATATAACGATATTCAAGAGCACAACCAAAAAATTCTTAGCAAGCTGATATATACTGGTTAGAAGCCAACGCTACGGGCCTTTGCGCCTTAGCCTCTCTCCTACTACTTTGCCTTATTCCTCACCTTGCTGGCCAATCCTGAACATCTGAAGTTTGTAGACCGCGATCTCCAGTTGCGACTTGATATTATCTGCCACCACAACCCTGTGAAAGGCTGGGCACCGTTTTATCAATTCAGTATGCAAACCGGGCAAGAAATCGCGGGTGTGATTCATCTACGCATCGGTACCCACGCTGATCTTCTGCATCACTTGGGCCACATAGGCTATGAAGTGTTCCCGCGTTTTCGCGGTAGAGCATACGCGCGCCGAGCCTGCCAGTTACTATTGCCACTGGCTAAGCTAAATGGGTTAGAAGAAATCTGGATCACTTGCAACCCTGACAACACACCGTCACGACGCACCTGTGAAAACTTGGGCGCCACCTACGTAGATACGGTAGATGTGCCCCCTAACAGTCCCATGTATGCCATGGGCGAGCGACACAAACGTCGCTACCACCTGCCGCTCTAACCTAGATCGTTATTGTTTTAAAGCTTTTGTCAAAGGTGAAGCGGCATAACGAACCTTCGTCGTCATGTCCCCAATACACGTCACCGCCATGCATACGGGCAACTTGGCGTGCCAGATAAATTCCCATCCCCATGACATCAGGGCTGGTATCGTGCAATTTATCCATTCCCAGACCTAACAAAGCTTCAACCTGCTCATTAGGCATCAATGGACGCAGCACGATACCAATCTGGAACGCATGCTCTTCTACTTGTAGCGAAATCGCATGTTGTCTGCCCAAGCTATCTGCATATTGCAGTAACAAACCCAATAACGCTTTTTGTATCAGGCGTTCGTCACCCTCAATCATCAAGCCGCTATACACCTCAGTGTGCAGATTGATCCATAAATCAGGGGCTAGCTTTTTAGACTGCACCAGCACCTCATCCAGCATATCGAACAAAGCATACGGCGCTGGAATAGCGCGTACCTCACCACTCATAAAGCGTAACGTTTCAAGCGCCGTATTAATTTGGTAATTCACCCATTGCACATTGCGCTGCATATCCATTACGTTTTCACGCTGCGTTTGCAGCATAGAGCTGGTTTTCTCATCACCCCGTATGGATTCGCTGCTAGACAGTAAGCTTCCCAATTGCTCAGCAAACTTCGTACTCAATGTACTGAGGTGTTGCGTGTGCAGACCTAGCTGCTGCTGTAGCCACAAGGTTTGTTTATACGCACTGATATCTGTTTGACAGAACAAGTGCACACCGCCTTCTAGCATGTCGTAACTCACACGCTGCCAAGAACCATCCGGCATGTGTACATCCGCATCAGCGCGTTTGCCTTCCTCAAACCAAGGACCTTGCCCGGGCTGCAACTGACCTTGCTGCTCTAGCAAATAGTTCAGGCGATCCAACGCTCCTTGCAAACCTACGGCCACGTGCTGTTGCTGCTCACCCAGTTCTTCTATCAACCGCTTTTGGCTAGTAACGTTGGAATACAAGCATTCACCAGTCGAGGAAAACACACACAATCCCACTGGAGCCGCGTCAAAAACGCGTACCAATTGCCGCTGTACGGTTTCCAGCTCTTGGCTACGTCGCCATGCTCGCGTCGCTTTTTCATCCCACTGACGTTCCATCGCCAGTGTGGAAGAATACCGCTCGGTATTATCACGAACGAACACCACCACACCATCGGGGCCATTTTTCAGGTGCAAGGGGAAGACGGCGAAGTCTAAGTAGCGAATTTCACCCGAGGCATCAATCAGTTCTATGTTGTTCAGCTCTGCTTTATGACCGTTCAACGCCTCAATCACAGCAGGCTCTAACTGCGGAAACAGACGAATAGACAGCACACTCTTGCCCACTACCCGCTCAGGGTTCAGATTCAGCATGCTTTGCGCTGCGCGGTTACAAGATAAACACACAAAACGCTCATCCAAGACCAGTACGCCTTCGTCAGACGCTCCCAGCAACAACTCGGAGAACTCCTTTGCCCGTATGGTCATGCGCTCAGCATTCTGCGCGCGCTGCACTTCCATAAGTTGGCAGAAGAACAAATATCCGCCACTGACCAATAAGCCCAGCACACCTATCACTAACTGCCAAACGGCTTTGATCTGCACATCACGTGAGAGGCTAGTGTTTTCACGCTCATACAACAAGACTCTATTGCTAGACACCTGAAGCTGAGACAACAATGGTTTTAAACTGCTCTCCAAGTGTAAAAGCTCTTCTGTGGATAGCTTCCTACCATCGCTCCAAATCACACTGCCTTCAAACTCACCCACCACATTTAGCAAAGAATTCAGCTCGCCGGAACGCATCAAATTACGCTTCTGCGGCCCAGTCAGCAGCAGCGTCAAACGACTAAGGAATATTTCGTATTGGCTGAATAGGCTGTCGTAGGACGCGCCATTATCAGCACGCACCATGGCAATTTGAGCCATTAGGCGCAAGCCCTCTTGCTGGGCCTGTGTACTGGCCCACAGCATGTGCCCAGCCATTTCTGTGCGCATATTCTTTTGTTGGTTGACCAACTGCACCACGGCATAAGACACCAACGCCAGAAAGATCACCATCACTAACAATGCATATCCATACACTGTTTTTTTGGGGCTCTGAGTTTGACGACTAAACATTGAAGCGTGCATCTCCACGGTGTAGCAATGCGTATAGCACGTATGAACTCGCCCTTATCGCAGCTCCTACAGCAAACGACCTAATACATAAATGATGGGGTTATTCGATTACGGCTGCACTACGCCCATTGCAACACATGAAACCATTATTAATCGGCAAGCCTACTCCAGAGAGCCGGCTCACCATTCGCCTTTGCCAACGCTTCCAGATACTGCTGATGCTCCTGCAGTTCCTGATCCGTGGCTCGCACAATAGGCAATACTGAAAAATCCACTGAGCCAAAACGAGCGGCTTGATCATCATCACTAACACCGTCGTCATAAGCATTCATCATCAGGCTTTCTTGCCCACGGGTCATTGCTAGCCACACATCAGCCAGCAACTCCGAGTCCAACAACGCGCCGTGCAAAGTACGATGCGCATTAGAAATGCCATAACGTTCGCACAGTGCATCCAAGTTATTGCGCTTACCTGGGTGCAGCTCACGCGCAAACACCAAAGAGTCGGTTACTTTTTCACAATAACTCGTGAAGTTCTGCAACCCACAACGCGCGAACTCAGCATCCATGAACTTCAAGTCAAACGGAGCATTATGAATAATGACCTCCGCCCCTTTGATGAACTCCAACACTTGGGGTGCTACCTGCTCAAACGCCGGATAGTCCGACAAAAACTCAGTAGTCAGTCCGTGTACTGCCAAGGCTTCCGGGTCGCTGTCCCGCCCAGGGTTCACATACAGATGCAAATGGCGACCAGTCAGCGTACGGTTAATGACCTCTACCCCAGCCAGCTCCACCAGTCTATGCCCCTCTGCGGGATCCAAACCTGTGGTTTCCGTATCAAAAACTATTTGTCGCATTATCCAGATGATCCTTTATTTCGCCCTGACTACCTAGTATTCGATCTAGGCCTTAATTCTTCAACATTTTTTTTGCTACAAACGTATACGCAACTGGCACCACGAAAAGTGTCAATAACGTACCGAATGTTAACCCGCCCACCAACACCCAACCAATCTGGTGTCTACTTTCTGCCCCCGCGCCTGTCGCAAATGCCAGCGGAAGCACACCTAGCACCATCGCGCCGGTGGTCATCAGAATAGGACGCAAACGTAACTCAGAGGCTTTCACCACGGCTGCGTATAGTCCTACTCCTTGTACCCGTAACTGGGTAGCAAACTCTACTATCAAAATACCATGTTTGGTAATCAATCCCACTAGGGTAATCAGGCCAATCTGACTATAGATGGATAAAGTTCCACCACTTAGCCACAACGCCAATAACGCCCCTGTCATGGACAAAGGTACCGACAACATGATGACGAACGGGTTACGCCAACTCTCAAACTGCGCGGCCATCACCAAATAGATGAACATTAACGCCATCGCAAAAATAAAGTACATGCTGCCAGAGGAATCCCTGAACTCACGCGACTGCCCATCCAAATCGGTTTGTACGCTATCGGGTAGTACTTCAGCAGCAACTTGATGCATGTGCGCCAACACCTCACCCAAGGCATAGCCCGGTGCTACACCAGCTTCTACAATCACCGCACGCAGACGGTTAAAGTGGTTCAACGACTGTGGCGACACGCTTTCTCGTATGTTTAAGAAACTATCTAGCGGTGCCATGCTGCCGTCTTCGGCACGCACATAAATATCCAAAATATCATTAGGACGCGTGCGATCTGGCTTATCTACCTGCACAATCACATCGTATTGTTCGCCATCTGTTTCATAGCGCGTAACCTGACGCCCACCAATCAAGCTTTCTAGCGTGCGGCCTACTACATCTACCTTCACACCGCTGTCGGACAATTTATCGCGATCCAACTCTACGCGTAGCTCTGGCGTATTCAAACGCAAATCTATATCCAAGTTCTGCAAACCAGGATAGCTTTCTAGCGCTTTCATGAAGTCTTTGGCAATTGCATCTAGCTCTACGTACGGCGCTTGCCCCATGATCACAAACTGTACAGGCTTGGACGTTGCACGCTGCCCTAGTGACGCCGGATTACTTGGAAAAGCACGTGCACCACTTAGTGCCTTGAACTTAGGCTGTAATTGGTTCGCAATTTGTTGCTGACTACGATCGCGCTCTTCCCATGGAACCAAGCGCAAAATAGCAAAAGAGTCCGTTACCGTGGGGAAACCAATAATGGTTTGAATACCCTGCATTTCTGGCAACTCGCGATACATGCCTTCCACTTCCAACACATTTCGCAATGTGTAATCCAGCGTTGCACCGTCTGGGGAGGTCACCATACCGAAGATAACGCCCCTGTCTTCAATAGGCGCTAGCTCACTTTTAATAATGGTAAACAGCCAACCACTAGAGAGCGCCACAACCAAGCCCATTACCATTACACCCACACGATATCGCAGCGCTTTAAGTAGCAGCTTGCGATAGCGGCGAGTTAAGCCGTTTAACCAATCCTCAATCAGTTGATATAAACGGCCAGGATTTCCTGTAGGTGCTTTCAGTAAACGGGAGCACATCATGGGGGTTAAGGTCAGCGCCACAAAACCCGACACACCCACCGCCCCAGCTAGCGTTAGCGCAAACTCGATAAACAATCGCCCAGTACGGCCTGTTGCAAATGCCAAGGGCGCAAACACCGCCACCAGCGTTAAGGTCATGGCAATTACCGCACCGCCAATTTCCTTAATACCAATAAACGAGGCTTCTATGCTGGATTTACCTTCCTCTATGTGCCTATAGACGTTTTCCAGCACCACAATCGCGTCATCCACCACCAGACCAATCGCCAGCACCATTGCCAACAAGGTCAGCGTATTGATGGAGAACCCGAAAGCGTACATCAAGCCCAACGCACCAATGAGCGACACCGGAATGGTCACAATAGGAATTAAGCTGGCACGCACATTACGCAGGAAGAAGAAAATCACCAGCACCACCAGCGCTATCGCTTCCAGAATAGTGCTGTACACCGACGCGATAGAGCGCTCAATGAAAATGGAGCTGTCGTAAGACACCAGCAACTGCATGTCGCCAGGTAAGTTGGTATTAATGACTTCCAGTTCAGACTGCACCGCGCGCGACAAATCCAACGGGTTAGCCGTGGACTGCTTTGTCACACCAATAGTCAAACTGTTCTGGCCATTAAAACGTGCCAATACACGCTCTTCTGCTGGAGCAATACGCACATCGGCCATGTCACCCAAACGTATGGGAAAGCCTTGTGAACGTGACACAATGATCTGTTTAAACTCGTCTACAGTTTGCAAATCGGTAGACGACACTACGGTAAACTCACGGTCATTAGACTCTATACGCCCTGCCGGAATCAGTACGTTCTGGCTGCGTAACGCATCCTCTACATCCTGCACCGTCAAACCGTACCCCGCCAACCGTGCGCGGTCTACAAAAATACGCATGGAAGGCAAGCGTTCACCAAACACGCGCACTTCTGCCGCCCCCGGTAATACGGACAAACGGGTTTTGATATAACGGTTGATGTAGTCAGAGGCCTCAATGGGCGATAAAGTCCCCATATCCACCCCTACATACACAATAGGTGTGGAGTCTGCTTCGACTTTATTGATGATGGGCTCGTCTGCCTCGTCTGGCAGGAACCTACGAGCACGTGACACTTTATCGCGCACATCCGCTGCCGCCGCATCGGGATCACGGTTTAAATCAAATTTAATATTGATTTGACTACGTTCCGAGCGACTGCGGGAAGTCATCACATCCACGCCTTCAATACCCGACAACTGATCTTCCAGTGGCTTGGTGATTTGAGACTCAATCACCTCGGGCGAGGCCCCTTTGTAGGTGGTGGATACCGACACTACAGGCTCATCAATAGCAGGGTACTCACGCACAGTGAGGCGATCGTAAGAAATCAGCCCTATCAGAACGATCAGCAGCGATAAAACGGTGGCAAATACCGGTCTGCGTATACAAACATCAGAAAGCAACATAGTAGCGGTTTCCTGAAAGCGTCACTTAGGCTGTTGAATCAGAACGGACGTGCCATCAACGAGCTTTTGCACGCCTGACACCACCACGACTTCACCAGGCGCAACGCCTTGTACCTCTACCCAACCTGCTTCACGCGCCCCCACTTTCACCTCGGTACGCTGAGCAATGCCATCCACCACCAAAAACACATACTGTGCGTCACCTGCTGGCTGAATAGCACTTTCTGGCACCATCACCACAGAATCTGTCCCTAACTGCAACGTCACACGAGCAAACAACCCAGGGCGCAATAACAACGACTCATTAGGCAAACGTGCACGCAACCACAGGGAACGCCCTGCGGCATCTACGACGGGATTAATAGCCGTGACTTGGCCGTCATATTCTTCTTTAGGAAAAGCATCCACACGCGCTGTTACCAACGTGCCGGGAGTCACGCGCGACAAATACTGTTCGGGAATGCGGAAGTCGATTTCCAACATGTCTACAGCCTCTAACAACAGCAATTCGCTGCCGGGACTCACATAGTCACCTACCGAAATATTTTTTAATCCAGCTAAGCCAGAAAACGGTGCCAAGATTACTGTTTTATCCAATTGCGCTTGCGCCAACGCCACAGCTGCTTGAGCAACTTGCAACTGACTAGCTGACTCATCACGAGCTTGTGAGCTAATAAACCCTTGCTCGCTGAGTCGTCTAGAACGTTGATGCTGACTACTGGCCAAGCTCAGTTTGGCTTTTGCTTCCAACAATTGGGCTTGCGCAATGCTGTCATCCAAACGCACCAAAATTTGACCACGCTCTATAGGCTGGCCTTCTTCAAAGGTGATGTCTTTAATCGTGCCAGTGATTTCGGCTCGCAAGGCAACAGAATCACGTGCTTTCAAAGAACCTACAGCACTCAGCGAACGCTGTAATTCGTGGAACTGGGCATCTGCCACTTGTACGCCTACCCGTTCTGTAGCCACTATTTCGGTAGCCTCAACCAGTTTGGCATTACTTGGTTGTCTGGTGCCTGCATCGTTAACCAATAATTTGGCACCGCCGTACACCAATCCAACCCCAACTATCAGGATGGCAAGAATTCCCCAGATCACCCACTTTTTTTTCATTTACGCCTCATTATGCTGTCGCACGCTGTCTACCCCCATGTTTGCCAACACGTCGGCTCGCTCATTACCTGCATCGCCAGCGTGCCCACGCACCCACTGCCATTGCAAGGTATGCTGCTGCGACAAGCTATCTAATTCCTGCCACAAGTCTGCATTTTTAACAGGTTTTTTATCCGCTGTACGCCACCCGCGAGCTTTCCATCCCGACATCCATTCCAGCATGCCTTTTTGTACATACTGCGAATCAGTATGCACTGTCACATTACAGGGGCGCTTCAACAACTCTAAGGCCCGAATCACGGCCAGAAGTTCCATGCGATTGTTGGTGGTATCTTCTTCACCACCAAAAATCTCTTTTTGGTGAGGGCCATAACGTAGCAACGCACCCCAACCGCCTAGCCCGGGGTTTCCTTTGCATGCACCGTCTGTCCAGATATTTACCACTTTTCGTTCCATGAGCTACTACTTTACATATTGGCATCCCGGCGTGCCGCAGCAACAGCTCGGGATTTAAATTTAGGGGGCACTTGCTTCCATTCCAGCCCCACCAACTTGGCGGCACTGACACGCTTAATGGCCTCTACCACATAGACAGCGCCACTGAGCGGCCAACCACGCAATGCTAGCTTGTCCATAAATGCCCAACGGTGTAACCACCGACGGCTTTGGCAATACGGCATATACACACCCTGACTTGCCTGCGTCACATCAAAAGACAGTAATTCTAGCCAGTCTTCTAAACGCGCCTGCGAAACATACTGTGCTGGCGCCACTGGCAAATGCGATTCCAAACCAGGGATACGGTCACGCAGGCCCCACAAACTATAGGGATTCAGCCCTGCAAAAACCGCTTTACCCTCTGGACGCAAGACCCGTTCTACCTCTCGCAAAATCTGGTGTGGCTGATGTGAGCACTCCAACGCATGGGGCAATACCATCAGATCTACACTCTCTGATTCAAAGGGTAACTGTTCTGGCACACAGATCACTAAACCTTTGCGTACAATGTCCACGTCCTGAGTGTCCACCGTACAAAATTTGTTAGCGATGCGATTCGCTCGTAGTAAGTCCCAATGAGGCAAACCAATTTGTATGGCATGATACCCGAATGTATTGCCTACCAGTGCATTGACTTGTCTATGCATCCAGGCTCGAGCATGACGTCCTGGTACCGTATGCTGCCACTGCATCAGTTGTTCGGTTCGGGCCTGTTCCATTGTTTTGATCGTCCTAAACTATGATGAATGTGCTAGCTTCCTTTGCTACTACCGGCTATTCGCTCACGCCACTTCCTGCCTTCAATGATAACTATATATGGTTACTTGAATACGCCGGATATGCTCTAGTTGTAGATCCGGGTGAGGCCGAACCTGTGTTGCACGCACTGCAGCAACGCAATTTGGTGCTTAGCGCTATTTTGATCACGCATCATCATGGCGATCACACGGGCGGAATCAACGGCTTACTGCGCCATGCTCCCGATGCGGTAGTCTATGGCCCCGCCAGTGAGCGCATTCCCTCCCGCAACGTCGCCGTCAAACAAGACGACCAACTACACATCCCTGATCTGAAGCTTGCCTGTACTGTGGTAGATATACCCGGTCATACGGCAGGCCATGTGGCGTATTACAGCATACCCGAAGGCTGTCCCCCCCTGCTTTTTTGTGGAGATACAATTTTTTCCATGGGTTGTGGACGATTGTTTGAGGGAACCCCTGCCCAAATGGTGTCATCTCTGGGTAAACTTACGTCTTTACCGCCCGACACGTTGGTTTGCTGTGCGCATGAGTACACCTTATCCAACGCTAGATGGGCCTTAACCGTTGAACCTGATAATCCGGCTTTATTGGCACGGTATGAAGAGGCTCTGCAGCAGCGCGCAGACAATTTGCCTACCGTTCCCACCTCGTTGCAAACAGAACTGGCCACTAATCCGTTTCTGCGTATTCGCGAATCAGACGTTGTACATGCTGCCACCGCCCGCGCACAAACCCCATTGGCTACGCCTGTAGATGTTTTCACCTGTTTACGCGAATGGAAAAATCAAGCCTGACTCTGCCCATGAGAATAATTCGTCTATTTACCGTATGTATGCTGATGGTGCTTGCTGGTTGCGCTAGCCAGCAACAACACGTGCAAAAAAATGATGGTCCGATCATCGCCGCTGATACATCGCGCACCATTGACCTCACCCACCCACCACGCGACATGTGGGATCGCATTCGTAGGGGCTACTCCATCCCCAACTTAAACAGCGATCTAGTGGATTACTGGACTGACTACTACGCGTCCCGCCCACAATCGTTATTGGTAATGAGCCAACGCGCGAGCAAATACCTCTTCCATATCGTGGATGAAATTGAAGCACGCGGTCTACCTACAGAACTGGCGTTGCTGCCTTTTGTAGAAAGCGCCTATAACCCCGATGCGTACTCTCGTGCTCATGCCTCTGGTCTGTGGCAGTTTATTCCAAGCACAGGCAAGTACTACAACCTAGAGCAAAACTGGTGGATGGATCAGCGCCGTGATCCTATAGCCTCTACCGATGCCGCGCTCACCTATTTAAGTTATCTGTACGAATTCCAAGGCGACTGGTATTTGGCTTTGGCCTCTTACAACTGGGGTGAAGGCTCTGTAAAACGCGCTATTGCTCGCAACGAAAGCCAAAACCTACCGGGCGATTATCAATCGCTCACCATGCCAGAAGAAACTCGCAACTACTTACCTAAGTTGCAAGCGCTGAAAAACATCATCACTGATCCCAAGCGCTACGGCATTACACTTCCCCCCATCAGCAATGAACCCTATTTCACCTCGGTTCCCCGTAACGGTGATATAGACATGACGGTTGCTGCACAATTGGCTGAAATGAGTGTGGATGAACTGCGTATGCTGAATCCCGCACACAATCGCCCGGTAATACCAGCGACCAACAACACATTGCTGCTGCCCACTGAAAAAGTAGAAACCTTCAAACGCAACTTAGCGGCGTATACCGGCAAGCTCAGTAACTGGAAGGTGTACCAGCCTCAACGCGGCGAGTCTTTCGCTTCTATTGCCAAAGATCATGGCATTTCAGTGGCTGAACTACGGTCATTAAACGGCTTAAACGCCAAACAAACCGTTGCTAGTGCACAATTGTTGCTACCTATTGATGCTACGGATGCCCGTATCACCATGACAGCGCAAGGCGCACCGGTCACCGCCCAAGCCACCTTGGCAGCTCAGGCACAACAACCACGTGCTGCAGCCAGTCGTGCTGTGGTTCGTAACTACCGCGTACGAAAAGGCGATACACTCTTCGCCATTGCTCGTAAATACAACACTTCTGTTTCAGAGCTGAAAAAACTGAATAAACTACGCAACAACAATATACAGCCAGGCAGTCAGCTACGCGTACCGTCTTGAGTTGCGTTCTGGTAAATTGGCACGTTATTTTTTAGAGAAGAAAGGACTATTCAGCATGGGTTTCCTCACCGGCAAACGCATTCTTATCACCGGCGTAATTTCCAATCGCTCCATTGCTTATGGCATCGCCCAAGCCTGTCATCAGCAAGGTGCAGAAATTGCTCTTACTTATGTGGGCGAGCGTTTTAAAGAGCGTGTGGAAGAATTCGCCAGCGAATTAGGCAGCAACATCGTTATCCCTCTGGATGTAGCTGAAGATCAGCAAATCGACGATGCGATCGCCACTCTGGGTACCCACTGGGACGGTTTGGATGGTCTGGTGCACTCTATTGGCTTTGCGCCGCGCGAAGCGATTGCGGGTGACTTCTTGGAAGGCTTGTCTCGTGAAGCATTCAAAATTGCTCACGACATTTCCTCCTACAGTTTCCCAGCATTGGCCAAAGCAGCTTTGCCACTGATGGAAGGTCGTCAAGGTTCCGTACTGACACTGACTTACTTGGGCGCTGAGCGTGCTGTACCTAACTACAACACCATGGGTCTGGCTAAAGCTTCTTTGGAAGCTAGCGTACGTTACTTGGCTGCTGCATTGGGTCCACGCGGTATTCGTGCTAACGGTATTTCTGCTGGCCCAATCAAAACATTGGCTGCAAGCGGTATCAAAGACTTCTCTATGTTGTTGAAATACGTTGAAAGCGTGACACCAATCCGCCGTAACGTGACCATTGAAGACGTTGGTAACGTAGCTGCCTTTATGTTGTCTGACCTAGCTGCTGGTATTACTGGCGAGATCACTCACGTTGATGGTGGTTTCTCGTGCGTAGCTGCAGGTATGGTGGAGTAAGGTTAATAGCCTATTCCTCGCCTACTGCCTGCTGATGCAGGCTTAGGTGGAGACCGCGATCAAACCCCTGGCTTTTGCTAGGGGTTTGTTGTTTGTGGCGAGTTATTGTTTGCGTATAGGGTTAGCTGCTGACGGCTGTATTCATCGCACGCGCCGGGGAACTGCAGGAATACTTTTTGTGATTTGTACACCAAATCAAAAAAGTTTCCTCTCCGTCCCCCCGAATGTTCTAAGTATGGCTAGGTTTACTGCCCTTTCTTTAGCAGCCTCTTTATTAATTGTTGCTCTGTAACTGCTACAGATATTGCATATGCGGGACAACCGCAGAAGAACCATACACCCTCAACTGCTACTAAACCAAAAACCATGGCAAGCGACGGAGGGAAAACGGAGGAAAGTATTTTTTTATTTGGTGTACAAATTAAAAAATACTTTTCGCAGTGCTAGCTACTGCAGCCAGCGGTGAGTATGTTGATGCTGCATTCATCGCACATGCCGGGGAACTGCAGGGCTATTTGTTGAATACATTCGCTCTTTAAGCCGGTGGAAACATCACCGGCTCTTGCCCTTCTTGCCACTGCTCATACTTATTCATCACCCTCTCTAACCTAGGCGATGCAATAAATGCAGCCAGCCAACGCTGTACTGCTGGTACGGGCTGAGCGGCAAACCATTGCTCATCGGTATGTGCGAATTGACGCACAAAAGGGGCTAATGCCAGATCTGCTAGGCTGATGTTCTCACCCAATAAGTAGGTATGAGATTGCAGACGTACCTCTAAATTGGCAATGTGCTGCATGGCGAGCTCACGTTGCTCTTGTGCATAACTTTCTGCACTACGCTCACCATGTTCAGCTTCGTGACGCTGTGGATATTTATAGCGATCTAGCGCTTTTTTAAAAGGGCCATCGTTAGCACGTACTAGTTCTTTGATGGTGTTTTCGTGTGCTGACTGCAATAAACCCTCAGGATCTTGCTGCCCCAGTGCCCAATACATCACATCAAGGCTTTCGTCGATGATTTGCCCTGTGGGTAACACCAGCACAGGTACGGTTGCTTTGGGAGACGCATCACGCAATGCCTGTGGTTTGTCGCGCAGTACTACTTCGCGTAGTTCACACTGCAATCCACTAGCAGCCCATGCCAAACGTGCACGCATGGCATAGGGACAACGTCGGAAAGAATACAAAATCGGCAAACTCACAATTACTCCAAAAACAGCTAGCGCGGCGTGGTATGTCAGCACATCCAAGTACGACTGTCGTGGTGGCTTACCCGCAAAAGAAAACCGGATGGCATAAGATATGCTCATCCGGTTTTACCATAGCGCCTGCGCAGCGCCTATAGCTGTAGGTGAATACGTACTTTAATTATTACGCTCTGCCTCAGCTTTTTCTTGAGCCAAACGCGAACGCTCGGCCAGTTCTTGTCTCCACGCATGCTTTTTCTCGCGCAGCTCACTTAACGGAGCGCCGATATGACGTGAACGACGTTCTTGCGCCAATTGCGCTTGTTTTTGACGTTCACGTAAACGTTCAACTTTTTCTGGGTCTAGGCTGTCATGGCAATGACGGCAGCTAACGCCTTCTTCGTACTGTTCGTCGTGACGATCAGCTTCGCTGAGTGGCATACGGCACGCACGGCAGAACGAGTAATCTCCTTGGCGTAAGCCGTGCCCTACCGAAACGCGCTCGTCGAACACAAAGCACTCACCATCCCACAAACTTTTGTCTTCGGTGATATCTTCCAGGTATTTTAGAATGCCGCCTTGCAAGTGATAGACGTCTTCAAAACCTTGGGAGCGCATAAAGGCAGTGGATTTCTCACAGCGTATACCGCCTGTGCAGAACATAGCCACACGAGGGTTACCAGCCAACACACCGCCTTCTTTACGTTGCTCAGCTACCCATTCAGGAAACTCTGAGAAACTATCGGTCTTGGGGTTGATCGCGTTTTTGAAGGTACCAATACCCACTTCGTAGTCGTTACGAGTATCGATTAACACGACATCAGGAGATTCGATCAGCGCATTCCAATCTTCAGGCGCTACGTATTGACCCACCATTTCAGCGGTTTTCAGGTCAGGCACACCTAAAGTCACGATTTCTTTTTTCAGTTTTACCTTCAAACGGTAAAACGGCATGCTGTCAGCCCACGACTCTTTGTGCACCAACTTGGCCAAGCGTGGATCGGAACGCAAATACGCCAGCACTTCCTTGATGCCTTGCTCAGGGCCAGCAATAGTACCGTTGATCCCCTCTCGGGCTAGCAACAGCGTACCAATGATCTGACGCTCAGCACAGAAGTCATAGAGCGGCTGACGCAAACTGACATAATCGTCTAGCTCAGCAAAATGGTAGAGGGCAGCAACAAGATATTTGGCCATGGTACTCGGCAGGAAGAAGAAATTAGAATCATAACGTTATCCACCCTGCCAATGTCAGTAAAACTGCAGGCTCTTTGCGTTAGCGCAAGAAAAGGCCCGTACAATAGACCAAGGTGGATACTCACTCATTGTTGTTTATTATACCCCGCGTTGTTTATGGATTCTCTTACCCAAGCCGTTCTGGGTGCCAGCATTTGTGGCAGTATCATTGGTCGTTATCACGGTCGTAAAGCTGCTATTGCTGGTGCCGTGTTGGCCACACTGCCTGATCTAGACGTAGTCATGCGTTATCAGGACCCCATTTTGGCGATGACCAGCCATCGTGGGTTCTCACATTCGCTGTTCGTGCTCACAGGGTTAGCACTGCTAATAACCTGCTTGTGGCGACTGATGCGCCCCGACCCGAGATACGGGGCTAGCCGACTGTTCTTAGCGCTGTGGCTCACGTTAATCACGCACCCCTTGCTGGATGCCTTCACCAGTTACGGCACGCAATTGCTGTGGCCGCTAGAACCTATACCGCAATCGTGGGCCAGTATTTTTATTATTGATCCGGTCTACACCCTGCCACTGTTGGTAGCCACGCTGCTGCTATTGGGCTGGGGTGGGCGCAGTGGCGTCATCAAAACATGTCATTGGGCCTTAGGATTAAGCACGGCTTATTTAGCCTTAACCGTAGCTATACAGCATCATGTGGATACCCAAGCCCAAGCTAGAGTTCAACAATTAGGCTACACCCCTACCGCCAGTTTCACGACACCAGAGCTATTCACCACCTTGTTATGGCGCTCCATCGTACGTACAGATGCCGGCGTAGACTGCGAGGTTATTACTGGTTTGCTAGACACCACCGAATCAGAATATTTTTGCGCTGCCAATAACCATCACTTAGCTGATAGCCTTCCTACGGCCGCTTCGCTGCAACGCTTACGCTGGTTCAGTGGTGATTGGGTACGTTTTGATGTGCAAGACGATCTGCTTATTGTTAGCGACCTGCGTATGGGAGCAGGCTCTGGCAACTATTCATTCCGCTTTGTAGTGGGTGAACAAGATGATCAACAAAACTGGCGTGAAGTCACCCCCTACAAATTTGGGGGTTGGCATAATTTTGGACTGATCAAAGCAGGTATGAATCGCGTACTACGCTCAACAACGCCGCTACCCCTTGCTGACTGGGCTAAAACCATAGGTATGCGGTTAGAGCCGTATCACGCGCAGCTATCTGAAAACACCGTACCTCACTAAGGTGCTACGCCGCAAAAAAGCCTGAGTCTGTATACACAGAACTCAGGCTTTTTTGACACGGAGAATCAATACTACTTAACGTGTACCGCCAATGGTCAGGTTGGCATGACGGTTCACATCTTTGTACAGCAAGTAGCGGAAGCGACCAGGGCCACCGGCATAACATGCTTGTGGGCAGAATGCGCGTAACCACATAAAATCGCCTGCTTCTACTTCTACCCAGTCTTGGTTTAGACGGTACACCGCTTTACCTTCCAACACGTACAGACCGTGCTCCATCACGTGCGTTTCCGCAAAAGGAATCACGCCACCGGGTTCAAAGTTCACGATGTTCACGTGCATGTCGTGACTCATGTCAGACATGTCAGCAAAACGTGTAGTACTCCAACGGCCTTCGGTGTCAGGCATCACGATAGGAGTGATGTCTTTTTCATTAGTCACAAAAGCTTTTGGATGTGGCACGCCTTCTACCTCTTGGTAGCGCTTGCGAATCCAGTGGAAGCTTGCCAACGCATTGGTGCGGTTGTGCAGTTTCCATTTGCTGGCAGGAGGAATAAAGGCGTAACCACCTTCGTCCATCGTGTGTTTCTCGCCGTTCAGTTCGAGCTCCAACTGGCCTGCAACCACAAACACCACACCTTCAGCTTCTGGGTTGGATTCAGGATCGTTACTACCGCCGCCTGGGCTAACTTCCACAATGTATTGCGAGAAAGTTTCAGCAAAGCCGGACAGTGGACGAGCCAGTACCCACAAGCGGGTTTTTTCCCACGAAGGCAAGTAACTGGTCACGATGTCTTGCAATACACCTTTAGGCAAGATGGCATAAGCCTCGGTGAACATGGCACGGTCAGTCAGCAGTTGTGTCTGCGGCGGATGACCACCTGCGGGGGCATAGTAATTGACTTTGGACATAACGATTCCGATAGAGATTCAGTAGAAACGCCTGTCGCGTTGTGTAGGACGAGGAAAGCCTGCCGTAGCGGCATTTTTTACGCCGTCGCTGCAATGCGCGGGGACTCTTATACCTTACTGGCAGGCTCATTCATTAGCAAATTAAATGTTTTAATTTAGTGTATTCATTTATTAAATGAATGATAGTGAGCTACTATTTGCACAAACCTGATATGCATGCCGCTTTTTAGTATCCAGCTATCCTACTGTTATTGCATAGATTTCTTTATCATCAGCACGGCGTCCACTTTACGTAATTACCGTAACACGCATGCATGTAAGCCGCACACCTATCAATTTAGAATCCCACTACAACGATGATGAGCAGTGATAAAACAAATAGACTGTTGTACGACCTAGATTTATTGCGTGCCCTGTTGGCCGTCGTAGAATGTGGCAGCTTTACCAGTGCCGCTACCCGCCTGCACTCTACCCAATCCACAGTCAGCCAAAAGATTAGGCGCTTAGAAGAACAAGCCGGACACCGCCTACTAGAACGCAATAACCAAGGCATAGCCACCACTGAGATGGGGCAAACCTTGCTAGGCTATGCCCGACAAATGCTGATGCTCAATGATCAAATGTCAGAGGCACTGTCAGGCGCACAAATTACGGTGACAGCACGTTTAGGCGTGCCAGAAGATTTTGCCAGTGGCCGTACTATGCAAGCGTTGGCCTCGTTTAACCGACGCTACCCACAAGTACGTTTAGAAGTCACCAGTGGGCTAAGCCGTGACTTGCTTTTAGATTACGACCAAGGTGATCTGGACCTTATTCTGATTAAGCAGCGCCACCATAACCGTGCTGCAGTGGCTCTACTGCCCGAGCATACGGCATGGGTAGACAGTGCCTCCCACCCCGTATTTCACCTAGATCCCATTCCACTCGTTACTTTCCCACATCGAGGGGTATACCGAGAGGAAATTATCAGTGCAGTAGAGTCCTTAGGTCGCCGCTGGCGCATCAGTTTTACTAGCTCTAGTTTGAGCGGCATCCAAGGCGCTGTTGCGCACGGTATGGGCATCAGCTTATTGCCGCGCCGCGCTGTCACCAGTCAGCACATAGAGCTGGGCGCCGCTCAAGGGCTACCCAGTATTGATGCCTTTGAATTGGCGATTTTGCATCGGCCTAATACCGACCCCATGATTAAAGCATTGGCACAAGTATTGATTGCCGTACTCAGCCCTGAGGAAATCAATGCCAACGCAGAAATATTGTCCCCCGAGGCTGTGCATAAGTTTGAGGACAACGCGTGAATGTCTAGTGCTAAGCCTGTTAGCACTTAGCTTTCAACATAGTTGATCAAAAAATGCCCAGATGACAGTAGTGTCGTCTGGGCATTTTTGATTTGTATGCTGCTTATTTAGAACGAAGCACGTACATCGATAAATAAGGAACGACCATGCTCATTGTACGTACGAGCACCAGCACTGTTAGTCACCGATGCTTGGTTACCATTACTTAAGCCATAACGATACAGTTTCTTATCAAAGAAGTTGTTCACACCGGCTTTCACATACACGTTTTTGCTGATTTCGTAACCGGCGCTAAAGCCTACCAATGCGTAAGGATTCAGCGATGGGCCAGACACGTCTGTGCCTTTACGGATATCAAAGTCGGCAGCCTCTTGTTTGCCATACCATGTCACATTAGCTTGTAAGGTAAGTTTTTCAGTAGGCATCCAACGTACATAGCTGTTCACGGTGTACTTAGGAATAATACTTAACGGCTGATTGTAGGTTTTGTCTTTGGATTCCAACATATAAGTAAAGTTGGTGTTCCAATCTACTGTATCGCTTAGCGGCATGGACAGATTACCTTCCAAGCCAGACACTACCGCTTTAGGCGTATTTTCCCATTTCAAAATATCTGCAGGGCCACGACCGTTGGTGACCGTGCCATAAGACTCTACCCCAGCCATGATTTTGTTTTTGTAATCATTGCGGAAATAGGTCAAGCTAGTGCTTAACTCACCGTCATCGTAGGCAATACCAATTTCTTTGTTGATGCTGGTTTCGCTTTTCAGGTCATCATTACCCTGCAAGTAGCAACCACCAGTAGAGTAGCCAGGCCGGCAACCAATACCTTGGCTGTACAACAAGTAATTTGGATTAGATTGGTACATGCTAGGTGCTTTATAGGCACGAGCTATACCCCCTTTTACCGACCAGAAATCACCCAATGCGTAAGAAGCTGTTAAACCTGGGCTTACGTTGAAACCGAACTCTTCGTGCTGATTAAAACGTATGGTGGGAATCAGCGTGAAATCAGGGCTGATACGCATATTGTTTTCTACATACAGCGCACCACTGGTATACGTGGTTTTCGTTTTACCATTACGCCCAGCAAGGCCAGATGGCTCCCAACTATTTCCTCCCACCATCAACGAACGCAAGCTACCTGGATCATTCAACGATTCATGTAAAAGCTCGCCTCCCACTGTTAGCATTTGATCCATGCCACCAGCCATGAATGGGATATTCACCTCGCCGTCTAATCGTGACTCTTTGAGTACGCTGTTGTAGCGCAAGTCTTGGCCAGACGTACCTTGTCCTGACAAGAATGCTCCTTCAGGCCCACCAAACAAACCCTCAGTGCCTCGGTTATTACGCGTGTAGCTATAGCTGGCCTCTAAACGCGAAGTACCCCATGACCAGTCGCCATGATGGCTTAAGCCCACCGTATTACGATAGACAATGGTAGTTTCGGAATTAAAAAGCTCTGAAGCAGGGATAAAGTTCCCACCATTTTCGGTACTGCTACCGATGGTGTTTTGCGTATCTCCCGAATACAGGTCACTTTTTCTACTGCTACCAAAACTCAGCTCTAGGCGCTGCTCTGATGTAAGATCTAACGCCAATAAACCATTAATATATTTATCACGCACACCTGTTTTGCCGGAAGCATCCACGAAACCGTTCTTCTCAGGTGCATGGCCTTTATTAATGTCTATGGCGTCAGGTTGAGTCTTGCTATAGCCCCCATACACCCTAAACCCGAGGCGGTCGCTGATAGGGCCTGACAAATTGAAGTTGGTACGCCAGTTATCACCCTCTTTACCGTCTTCTTGTATCTGCCTAAATGCTGTCACCGAACCATGGAACTCATCCGTAGGGCGTTTGGTGATGATGTTCACCACACCACCCATCGCACCAGAGCCATAACGCGCCGCCGCTGGGCCGCGCAATACTTCTACACGCTCAATCGCTTCGGGTGGTACCCAACCAGTATCGCCGTCAGTATCTCGCTCGCCGGTCCAACCTTGGCGTGATGCATTGCGTGATGTGGCTGGTTTTCCGTCGATCAACACCATGGTGTTATCGGGGCCCATGCCACGTATATCAATTTGTCGGCGATTACCGCGCATACCAGAATTGGCACTGCCGGTTAAGTTCACGCCGGGTTCTTTACGCAAGATATCGGTCAAATCCGTCACGGATGGATTTTTCTCTATATCTTCGGAGGTAATAATGGAAACGCCTAGAGACTCTTTTAATTCTTCTTCGGCGGTGCTTAGCACCTTAATGCTTTCCAACTGCTGCACCGGCTGAGCCAACACAGGGGCTGCCACGCTTAAGCAAGATAAAGCTGCTATTACCCCGCCTAACGTCTGATTTGATTTGAACGTCACGATATTTTCCGTAATAAAAACTACAGCACATCAACTGAATGTTAATGATAGTAATTCCTATTACGGATATTATAGAGAGTATAACTACCTAAAACCCACTATTTGGCTGATAAAAGCAACAGTTCTCATTTAGATTATGGCGTGAGGTTCACCATTACACCAATCACCAGTGCATTTGCTAAGTCGATGAAAAACCCACACACCAGTGGCACCACAATGAAGGCTTTGTGGGCAGCACCATACTGCTGTGTTACCGCAGTCATGTTGGCAATCGCCGTTGCGGTAGAGCCTAAAGTAATCCCACCAAAGCCTGCGCACATCACTGCAGACTCGTAGTCTTTACCCATGACACGAAAGACCACCACGAAGATAAACAGCACAACCAAGGCTACTTGAATCAGCATACATACCAGCATAAAACCCAACACTGGTTGTAGCGTCCACAACTGTAGCCCCATCAATGCCATGGTGATGAAACCACCCAAACAAATGTCAGAGATAAGCGCCAAACCAGGCTGCATAATGGGCCATCGCCACATTCTGCCTTGACGCTCTAATGTGCTTAACGTGCCTATGGCCCGAATCACAATACCGGCCACCAAACACCCTACAAACTCAGGCAGCACCACGGGGCTTTGCGCCAAGCCTTGGTTGATGAAACCACCCACAATCAATGCCATGTTCAACCAGAACAAGGCCATCAACACACCGTAATAGTCGATACGGGCGACTTTTTCCTCTTTGTGCATGCTACCCACTTCCAACTCTATGCTCTCGGAAGGAGTGAGCTTATATTTGCCAATCAAGGCCGCAGCAATAGGACCACCAATCACACATGCAGCAATCAAGCCTATGGTATTCGCCGCCAAGCCCAGCTCTTTAGCATTGGCAATGCCTAGGTTATCGGTAAAGTACTCCGTCCACGACAAGGTGGTGGCCACTCCACCAGTCAGCGAAATAGAGCCCAGCATCAGTCCTGCACGCGGATCCAAACCAAAGACTTGCGCTAAGCCCATGCCTGTCATGTTCTGCAGCACCATGAAGCAGACCGATAGCCCTGTCAGTATCGCTAACGGCCTGCCACCACTGGCCAACGAACGTATATCGGTATTTAGGCCAATACCCGCAAAGAAATACAGCAACAGCACGTCGCGCAGGCGTAAATCAAAATCTATGGTGAGCCCCAAACCATAAAAAATGACGCATGTCGTCACAGCACACAACAACCCACCCACCAAGGACTCAGGAATACTGTAGGCACGCAAAAAATTGATGCGGGCTACCAATCCCTTACCAATAAACAGCAACAAAATTGTCAGCGTAAAGCTTTGAAAAGAATCGACCTGCATTGCACGAAACTCCTTGGTGATAACAGGCAGTTAGTTAGGTCGCGCTATGCTACCACCAAGTTATACGTTTCAATCTGCTGATTATTTGCTGATGACAATCTTTGTTGGTCCTACAAACAAAAACCCCATCTTTGTTAGTAAAGATGGGGTTTTGTGTTTTGCCCTCACAGGCAAAAAAGCGACGTTTTTATACAGCTTGCGCCAAACGTGCCAGAACTTGCTCACGTCCTAACAAGGCCAATACAGCATCAATCGCTGGGGTTTGTTTGCGACCTGTTACGGCCACGCGCAGCGGAATACCCAGTTTAGGCATTTTGATGCCGTGGGCTTCTAGTGTGTCTTTGATGACCTGAGCCAAGGCTTCGGTATTCCACTCTGTCAACGCCACCGCCTTTTCAGCAAAGGTCGCCAACACAGCGCGGGACTCTTCGGTCAGCGCTTCAGCTTGCAACTCGGCTGGCGCTGGCGTAAACGCGCTGCAGAACAACAATGCACCTTCAGCCAAATCATTCAAGGTTTCAGCACGGTCTTTAATCAGGGCCAATACGGCTGGCAACTGGTTAACGTTAGCCGCTGGATCCAGCTTCAACACACGTGGAGCCACCACAGCAGCCAACGCGTCGTTATCGGTTTGCTTGATGTAATGTGCGTTCACCCAGTTCAGTTTCTTAGGATCCCACTGTGATGCGGAACGGCTCAGGCTGCGCGTATCAAACCACTCAATCAATTGCTCACGGCTGAACAGTTCGTTATCACCGTGGCTCCAACCCAAACGTGCCAAGTAGTTCACCATAGCGTCAGGCAAGTAACCTTGGGTGTCGTAATCCATGATGTTCACAGCACCGTGGCGTTTGGACAGTTTCTCGCCATCTGGGCCCAAAATCATAGGCACGTGACCGTACTCAGGTACCGTTGCACCCAAGGCTTGCAAGATAGTGATCTGACGTGGCGTGTTATTCACGTGATCGTCACCGCGAATCACGTGAGTAATGTTCATATCCCAGTCATCTACCACCACGCAGAAGTTGTACGTAGGGGTGCCATCAGGACGCGCAATGATCAGATCATCCAGCTCAGAGTTGCTGAAGCTGATGCGGCCTTTCACCATGTCGTCCCACGCTGTTACGCCTTCTTGTGGGCATTTGAAACGCACTACCGGTTTGCGATCAGCAGGAATAGCCGGCAATGTTTTGCCTGCTTCAGGACGCCATGTACCGTCGTAACGAGGTTTCATGCCCAACGCACGCGCTTTCTCGCGCATGGCCTCTACTTCTTCTGGTGTGCTGTAGCAGTAGTAAGCCGTACCGTTTTCTAGCATCTGCGCGATGATTTCTTGGTAACGCTCAATACGCTGCATTTGGTAGAACGGGCCTTCATCGGCATGCATGCCCAACCAGCTCATACCATCAATAATGGCCTGCACTGCCTCCGGTGTAGAACGCTCCAGATCCGTATCTTCAATACGCAGCACAAAAGTACCTTTGTGATGGCGTGCAAATGCCCAGGAAAACAAAGCAGTTCTCGCCCCGCCCAAGTGCAAAAAGCCGGTTGGTGAAGGAGCAAAGCGTGTTCTAACAGTGGAGGTGGTCATAGCGATTTCAACGTAATTCCAAATAAATACAGACGCTGTAGCGTCTGACTACACCGTATTTTAAGCCAGTATTCATATTCTCGTTAGGCACTGTGTTTTTTTGTTGTGGTATGCCACACATAGCTCTATCACTCGCTCAAACAGAACCACTTATTTACGCGCTTTGTTACTCGACAATGTTATTTCAACCTTCAACTTGATGAAATCTTGATATTTGCTTGATATATCACTACCAAGCGCCTTTCTACAATTTGCCTACATTCTCCTTACTACGCTGACATCTTCAGCACACAAGACGAGTCGCTCACACTATGTATTGGCAAATTCTCTTTTTCAGCATCAGCACCTATGTATGCCTAAGTCTCTCCAGACTGCTGCTGAGTCTTTGGCAACACAAACGGGTTCAGAGCGCCGGCGGTTTGCTGCCTATTATGCTAGGTGGTTTGCGCGTTGATACCACTACGGTAGGTTTTATCGTGGCGTTGCCCCTACTGTTTGCACCTTGGTTCAACCACGTACTGTGGGCACAGCAAGTTACCGCTGTATTTCTAGGCGTGACATGGCTACTCGTGCTCTTGCCTGAGTTATCCAGCATGCAATTCATCTTGGAATACGATGTACGTCCAAACCGTCTGTACACCGACTATCTGAAACACCCAAAAGAAGTGGCTGGCATGTTGTGGCAAGGTTATAAATTGCCCGTGATCGGAGCCTTAGTCTTATTGGCAGCCCTATGTTATGCCGGTAGTGCCGTGTTTGGCCGCACCTTCCCCTTAGCACAATCGTTTAGCTGGCCTGTTGCCTTAGGTTTAAGCTTGGCAGGTGCTGCTGTGTCGTTCTTGGCCATTCGTGGCACGCTGCGTCACCGCCCCCTGAACCCTTCTACCGTTGCATATTGCGGTGACTGCTTGTTGAATAGCTTGGCACTAAACTCCACCTATAACGTGGCCTATGCCTTGTACAGCCTGAAAAACGAGCGTTCGGCGGCTGATCTGTATGGTGATTTACCTACTGCAGACATGCAGCGCTTGGTACTGGAGCAAGCGGGTATCCAAAGCACCAATCCCAATCTGCCTAGCGTGCACCAGCACATTGCTAACCACTCGCACGCCAGACCGTTGAATATCGTCATCATTGTGGAAGAAAGCTTAGGTGCCCAGTTTGTGGGTAACTTGGGCGGGCAAGACCTCACTCCGCATTTAGACAAACTGTCTACCGAAGGTTGGAATTTCCGCAGAGCCTATGCCACCGGCACACGTTCAGTTCGTGGTTTGGAAGCGCTGGTATGTGGCTTCCCCCCTTCTGCCTCCGATGCTGTGCTGCGTCTTTCCGGTGCTCAACAGAACTTCTTCACCTTGGCACAAGGCTTAAAACCCTTGGGATACCGTTCGCACTTTGTGTATGGCGGCGAAGCGCACTTTGACAACATGAAAGGCTTTTTCATGGGCAACGGCTTTGACGAGCTGCATGAACGCGCTCAGTTCAAAGACCCTGCGTTTGTAGGCACATGGGGTGCTAGCGACGAAGACATGTTCAATAAAGTGCATGACATTCTGAGCCAAGCTAACGACACCCCTACCCTATGTTTGGCTTTTTCTGTCAGCAACCACTCGCCTTGGGAATACCCAAGCGGCCGCATCACTCCTGAAGGTGAAGCTGCTAGCGTACAAAATACCGTGCGTTATGCCGACTGGGCGATTGGCCAGTTCTTTGAACGCGCCAAACAAGAAAGTTACTGGGAAAACACCGTGTTCTTGGTGGCTGCTGACCATGACGCCCGTGTCGGTGGTGCCGATGCAATCCCACTGCGCCACTTCCATATTCCTGCATTGATTTTGGGTGGCTCTATTGCCGCCAGACAAGACGACCGCATCATCAGCCAAATCGACTTGCCTGTCACGTTGTTATCGTTAGCCGATGCCTCTATTGTGCACCCGATGATTGGTCAAGATTTGACCAAACGTCAGACCGTACAACGCGCCATCATGCAATACGGCGAGAATTTTGGCTACCTGTATCAAGACTTGTTGACGGTATTGGAACCTGGCAAAAAACATCGCCAATTCACCTATACCGCCCCCGCTGAATATCAGGTAGTAGAAACACGCCAGCAAGCGCTGGAAACCGCTAAAGCCTATGCGCTATGGCCTACCTATATGTATGACTCTCGTAGCTATACCGTACCTACTACCAACGATGTTCAAAACACTTATTCCCACCCTCTCAGCGTCGCTGCTGAGTAGTGTGACCGCGACGCTGCTGCATATCTGTGTGTTTTACGGTTTGCTGCAGCACTCGGTTCCCGCCCAAACGGCGACCTTTATTGGAGCGATTAGCGGTGCTGTTCTGAACTATATGTGTCAATACCATTTGGTGTATCGCAGCACGCGAGCCCACCGTTCAGCGGTACTGAGATACCTGCTGCTGGTCTGCACCAACATTGCATTGAACTCACTTATTTTTCAGGGGCTAACCATACTGCTACCTACGCTCCACCCGTTATTACTACAAGCGCTCACAAGCGCCAGCCTTGCCACACTTAATTTATTTGCTTATCAGAGGATCATCTTTCATGAACGCTCCTGCTGAACCCTGGAGAACACTGCATACATCATCAGCGAAAATGCTGAGCGTAGTGATCCCACTCTACAACGAAGCAGCGGTACTGCCGCTATTGATTCCCCGTTTGTTGGCCATTTTGCAAACCACTGGTTTACGTCACGAAATCGTGTTTGTGGATGACGGCAGCCAAGACAACAGCCTTACTCTGCTACGCCAAGCCGTCACTCAAGGACTGCCATTACGCATCGTTGTTCTAAGCCGTAACTTTGGTAAAGAAGCCGCAGTAAGCGCTGGTTTGGAACATTGCAAAGGCGATGCCGTCATTGTGATGGACGCCGACTTGCAAGACCCACCTGAACTGATCCCCGACATGGTATTAGCATGGGCAGCAGGTGCCGATGTAGTCACCATGAAACGTCGTACTCGTCAGGGCGATTCTTGGCTAAAACGCAGCACCGCACACTTGTACTATCGCCTACTGAACCGCATGAGCAGCATTAGTATTCCTGCTGATACGGGCGACTTCAGATTGATGTCCAGACAGGTGATTGACGCTATCTTGCAATTGCCGGAGCGCAACCGCTACAACAAAGGCTTGTTTGCATGGGTGGGCTTTAACACTCACGTCATTGAGTATGACCGTGCTCCACGCCCTGCTGGTCAAAGCAAGTGGAACTACCTGCATCTTTGCAACTTGGCGCTGGATGGTATTACCTCATTCTCGTCCGCCCCATTACGCTTAATTTTGCTCAGTGGCTTGCTCATTTTCATCGGCAGCATGATCACCGGTGTATGGCTACTAGTAGAGCATTTATACATGGGTACACCCGTCACCACCCTGACCTTAGGCATTTTGCTATTGGGTATGTTCAGTGGCTTGCAATTGAGTGCCTTGGGCTTGGTGGGTGACTACGTGGGCAAAGCCTATTTAGAAACCAAACAACGCCCTGTATTCCTGATCAAAGGCGTGATTGGCGCCGACACATCACTGCTATCGTCTTATCAACAAGACTATAAACATGCCTCACACATCTAACAGCGTGTCTCGTACACTGTGGTCGCTTCTGCTGTTTACACTGTGTAGTCAGTTAGTAATCATGTGGGCATTGCCGTATGCCGACAGCTCTGAACCTCGCTATGCGGCTATCGCCCAAATCATGGCGCAAAGCAATGATTGGATTACACCGTGGTTTTCTCCAGATGTCCCTTTTTGGGGTAAACCCCCCCTGTCATTCTGGGCGCAAGCCTTGTCGTTCAAGGTGTTTGGCATCAACGAGTTTACGGGCAGGCTACCTTCATGGTTAGTAAATATCGCCATTACCGCGCTGATTATGCATGGCACACGCTGCCTCATGCAGCTGCAACCGCATCTTACCCGCGCCCAGTCTTACACGCCGCTACTGGCTGCGGTGATCTACAACACCATGTGTTTGGCATTCAGCAATGCCGGTGCCGTACTTACTGACCCTTATTTGAATGTGGGGCTAAGCCTCAGCATGGTGGCGTTGCTACAGCAAGCAACGCAACCGTCTAAAGCATGGGGCTGGGCATTTTTTGTGGGACTGAGCATAGGTATGCTCGCTAAAGGCCCGCTAGCACTGGTGTTTTGCTTTACCCCCTTAGTGCTGCTGGCTTTCTTCAGACGTCGCTTTGTGCTGAATCTACTGCGTCGCCTACCATGGGTAAGTGGCACACTGCTGTTTTGTGCGCTGTCCCTGCCTTGGTATATCTTGGCTGAGCTCAAAACACCCGGCTTTCTGAATTACTTTTTGATCGGTGAGCACATCAGCCGTTTCTTGGTGCCCGGCTGGCAAGGCGACTTGTACGGTACAGCCCATAAAGCCCCGTTAGGCAGTATCTGGATTTCGCTGTTCCCCGCTACTTTCCCGTGGGGATTACTCAGTCTGTGCTTGCTGATTAAAGCGTGGCACAAACATGGTTTACGCGCCTTTATGTCGCTACCTACCTGTAGCCTGTACCTGTTTATTTTGGCGCTGTTTCCCGCGATATTCTTTACCGCAGCCGGCAACATCTTATGGACGTATTTGTTACCTGGTTTAGCCCCTCTGGCTATCTTGACGGCGTATTACTGCCCTCCTATCAACCGCCCTATCCAGCGTATAGTTACGGCCTCTACGGCATTAGTCCCTATGGCCGGGCTCGTGTTGGCAGGCTTCAGCTTACAGGATGTCACCATTACCAAGACTGAACGCCCTATTGTCCAAGCATTTTTAGCGCGTGCCACACCTAGCGATACCTTATACTTCGTAAGCAAACCTACCTTTTCCGCTAGGTTTTACAGTCAGGAGCGCACCGCATCAATAGATCCGGCAGTCTTTAACAGCAACGACAAAGCTGCTGCCCCTCGATTTGTTGTGATCGCGAACGACAATACCCAAACGTTGAAAACCATAACAGACCAGCCCTACACCGCTATTGCTTATTCCAAGCGTTATCAGTTATTTATGCGTTCACAACCTTGATATGACACAAAACTTTGGCAAAATCCGCTTGTTGATCGTTGAAGACAATGTTTCTCTGGCTGAAAATCTGTTTGAATACTTTAATGATGAATCGCAGTACTCTCCTGATTTTGCCTCGGATGGGCTCACTGCGTTACACCTGCTAGCCACTAACCAATATGACGTGATTGTGTTGGATGTGATGCTACCCGGTATTAACGGCTTTGAAATTAGCCAACGGGTACGCCACGACTTACGTTGCTGCACACCCATCATCCTGATTACAGCCAAAGACCATATTGATGACAAAACTCAGGGGTTTAATGCAGGCGTAGATGACTATCTGGTCAAACCCTTTGACCTTAAAGAACTTAGCCTACGTGTACAGGCTTTGGCCCGTCGTAGAACAGTATCATCAGACCCCTTGCTGCACTTTAAAGACGTCAGCTTTGACCCCGATACGTACACAGTGTTTATGCAAAAAGAGCGTGTAGGTACGTTAACGGGTTACAGCGCGAAGATTTTTGAGGTGCTATTACGTGCCTATCCCAGACCGGTCACCCATGAACAATTGGTGGAGCAAGTATGGGATGGCCGAGCCACTGAACACCATACGGTACGCACACACGTATATGCGCTACGTAAACAGCTCACCGAGTTCACCCAGCAGCCGCTAGTGAAAACACTGCACGGGCGGGGCTACATTTTGCACACGGCTGAGTAACCCATGAAAAGCATTTCCTCTAGAATTTACAAAGCCCTGTTTGCACTCTCGGTCATCAGCATGCTGGTGACTGTCATTACTGTGCTGCTGACCAATGAAAACCTAGAGGATGTCTTACTGGGTGCAGAGGCAGACCACATTCCGCCTGAACTTTTAAATGCTCAACATCAGCAAAACCTGTTCATTTGGGATGGATCACTGAACAAAATTGCCTTTGTGCCTACTGGTACTCCTATACCTGAAGCATTACCCGCCCCTTTTTCACCTACGGATCAACACACTAAGGCAGAAGTCACTCTGGGCAATAAGACCTATCTGATCAATGTAGAACAGACTGAGCAAGGCACTCTGTACTGGGCACGTGACATTACCGCTTTCGAAGAGCGCGAATCAGACTTATTGCTTACCGTCGCCGCCATCATGATAGGGATGGTACTGCTGAGTTTGCTACTGGCGTACTGGAGCAGCCGCAAACTGATTTCGCCACTGAAAACACTGAGCGAACAAATTGCCTCGTTGCCCACTGGAAAAAAAATCCCACCCTTGGATTTACATTACCAAGACAAGGAACTGCATCACATTGCCGTGACCATGAACTTATTTCTGACTGAAATAGAGTCCTTCATTGCTCGTGAGCAGCAGCTACTTAGCTTAGCCAGTCACGAACTACGCACGCCTATTGCAGTGGTGTCGGGTGCCTTAGATGTGATTGAGCACCGTAATCAGTTATCACCTAACGATAAACAGACATTGCTGCGAATTCGTCGTGCGTCGGCGGAAATGGCGGATAACGTGGATGCGCTGCTGAAACTGTCGCGCCAAGACGCCCAAGATATTCCTATAGAATCCATTGCGCTGACGCAAACTGTACAAGAGATTATCCAAGATACATCGCACTTTTATGACACCAACCAACGGGTATCGTTGCAAGCGCCGTCCTCAGAAGTACTACTCATCAGCAACCCTGTGTTGGTCAGAATTTTGCTGCGTAATCTGATACACAATGCCTTACAGCACACCAGCGGCCCCATCACCATCACCTTAGAACACACACACATAGGCATCTGTGACCAAGGTACTGGGCTGCCTGTGACTAGATTATCTACCACCCCACCTCAAAAAGGCAGTAGCGGTCTTGGACTCTACATCGTGACCTTATTGTGTGAGAAGCTGGGCTGGGATTTACACATACAGCACGATGCCAATGGCCATTGCGTCTACATACATTACGCTGACGCCAGCCCGCAAGGAACAAAGGCCTGTTGTTAAACAGGCCTTTGAATGGTTTATAGCGCTTTTAATATCTGCTCTACCGTTGCTTTGGCATCCCCAAAACACATGAACGAGTTCTCGTTATAGAACAGCGGATTTTGCACGCCTGCATAACCGGAGTTCATAGAGCGTTTGAACACAATCACGTTTTGTGCCTCCCACACATGCAATACCGGCATGCCAGCTATAGGGCTGTGCGGGTCAGTAGCGGCTGCTGGGTTCACCGTATCGTTAGCACCGATCACCAACACCACATCCGTATTGGCGAAGTCATCGTTGATTTCGTCCATTTCTAACACGATGTCGTAAGGTACGCGAGCCTCAGCCAACAAGACGTTCATGTGTCCCGGCAAACGCCCCGCTACAGGGTGTATGCCAAAGCGCACCGTTACCCCTTTTTGGCGCAAAAACTCGGTGATCTCAGACACCGCATTTTGTGCGTGAGCCACTGCCATACCGTAACCGGGGGTGATGATGACAGAGCGTGCATTTTTCAGCATATCAGCCACGTCGGCAGGCTGGATTTCGCGGTGCTCGCCAGTTTGCTCGGCGCTATCTGACGCTCCACTTTCGGTGCCAAAACCGCCCGCAATCACTGACAAAAATGAGCGATTCATGGCTTTACACATGATGTACGACAGAATCGCACCCGACGAACCCACCAACGCCCCCGTCACAATTAGCAGGTCGTTTTCTAGCATGAACCCAGCTGCCGCTGCTGCCCACCCAGAGTAAGAGTTCAGCATAGACACCACTACGGGCATATCCGCACCACCAATAGAGGCCACCAAGTGCCATCCAAAAGCTAGCGCAATCAGCGTCATCAACAGCAAGGCAATGGTAGAACCATCGGCACTCACAAACACCAATAACAACAAGAACGCGACCACCAACGCAGCCAAATTCAGCTTATGTTTATGCGGCAACACTAAAGGTTTACTGGAAATACGGCCATTTAACTTACCAAACGCCACCAACGACCCTGTAAATGTCACAGCACCAATAAACACACCCACAAACACTTCTACTAAGTGAATAGTGTGCATATCAGGGGATACGCTGTCGGCATTGGCGTAGCTGTTATAGCCCACCAATACGGCTGCCAACCCCACAAAGCTGTGCAGTAATGCAATCAGCTCAGGCATCTGGGTCATTTCTACGCGCTGAGCACGGATCAGGCCAATAGCTGCACCAATGAGCATGGCCAGAATAATCCAGCCAAAACCAGAGGCTTGATCGCTGAAAACTGTCGCGATCAACGCCAGCGTCATGCCAGCCACACCAAAGTAATTACCGCTACGTGCGGTTTCCTGCTTGGACAAACGCGCCAAACTCAGGATGAACATCAATGCTGCGATGATATAAGCAGCTGTTACTAGACCTTGAGACATTTCTTTTCCTTTTATTTGTCTTTACGGAACATCTTGAGCATGCGGTGAGTCACAAAAAACCCGCCGAAAATATTGATACTAGCAATCAAGATGGCAATAAAAGCTAGAAATGACACCCAACCATTGCCTTGACCTATCTGCAATAAAGCCCCCACCACAATAATGCCGGAGATCGCATTGGTCACCGACATTAATGGCGTATGCAGAGAGTGTGTGACATTCCAGACCACGTAGTAGCCCACCACACACGACAACACAAACACAATTAGGTGATTCAAGAATGCAGCGGGTGCATTCGCGCCCAACCATAGGAAGCACAGCCCACCTACGCCCACTGCCAGTAATTTTTTCCACAGCGCCATGGGCGGTGCGGCAACGGCCTCAGTCGGTTTAGCGACTTTAGCTTGCGTAGGTGCTGCCGACACTTGAATAGGTGGCGGTGGATACAATAGCTCGCCTTGGTGACAGACCAGCATATTACGCAGCACTACGTCTTCTTGGTTTAGCACCGCCACACCATCTTTAGCGGGTGCGAGCAATTTAGCCAAGTTCACCAAGTTCGTTGAATACAACTGCGATGCTTGACCTGCTAAACGGTTGGCCAAATCGGTATAACCAATTACCGTCACGCCGTTTGCCGTCGTAATGGCTTCGCCTGGCACGGTGTATTCGCAGTTTCCGCCCGTTAACGCGGCCAAATCCACGATCACCGAACCCGCTTTCATGCTGTCTACCATTTCGCGAGTAATCAGTTTAGGGGCTGGCTTACCAGGAATCGCTGCTGTCGTGATGATGATGTCTACCTGCTTCGCCTGGTCAGCAAACAGTTTCATCTCGGCGGCGATAAATTCATCACTCATGGTTTTGGCGTAGCCATCACCACTACCCGTATTTTCTACAGGGATATCCAACTTCAAAAACTGGCCCCCCATGGAGGTGATTTGTTCAGCCACTTCCAAGCGGGTATCAAAGGCTTTCACAATCGCACCTAGTTGACGAGCTGCCCCTATAGCAGCTAACCCTGCCACGCCCGCACCAATCACCAACACCTCGGCAGGAGGCATTTTTCCAGCGGCGGTAATTTGACCCGTAAAAAAGCGCCCGAATGCACTGGCTGCTTCAACTACCGCTCGATAACCGCTGATATTCGCCATGGACGACAAGGCATCCATCGCTTGTGCTCGAGAAATACGCGGCACCATATCCATGGCCAACACAGTAATCTGCTTTGCTTGTAGGCTTTGCAACAATTCGGGGTTTTGGGCTGGCCAAATAAAGCACACCAGCATAGTACCGGGTTGTATGAGCTGAATTTCGAGGGAAGTAGGCGCATTGACCTTATAAATCAATTCGCATTCCCATACGCTGCTTGCATCCGCTACCGTTGCGCCAGTAGCGCTGTACAGTGCATCATCAAAACTGGAGGCTTTTCCTGCGTCAGTTTCTATCACCACATCAAAACCCAGCTTCAGTAGTTGCTCCACACTTTTAGGTGTAGCGGCTACTCGTGTTTCACCGGGTATTGTCTCCCTGGGTATCCCTATTCTCATCGTTATCATCCTTATGCGGTGAGCTATACCTATTGATTAGGCTATTAAAATAATTAACGATTTTTTGTGTGCGATAAAGTCTTTTGCTGTGCGATACGAACATCACCCCTATAACAGCACATATCTACAACTAAAGTGTTGTGTAATGACCAAGAAAAACCCCTGTTAACCGTACGCTAACAGGGGTTTGATGGAAACAGCTTAATGACTGACTTAGAACGGCAGTCGGTATCCTGGGGACACCTGCTCTAGGCTGTAGCGTGTACCGCTTTCAGAACGCACTACCAATCGTTTACCTTGCTGACGCTCAATCACGAATCGGTTAGTGAACAACGGATCATCCGGCTCTACCGCCAAACCGTTGGACTCCAAGGTTTGCAGCACCACAGCTTGGCCATCACGTACCCAACATCCGGCTTCGGATAATCCTTGGGACGGTTGGCGTGGACGTTTCACTTGCTCGGTATACAGCATTTGCCCATTAGCCTGCAGCGTCACCAGTGTACGCAGCTCGCCTTTAATACCTTTTTCGTTACGCTTGCTCAACCAGTTCCCGATCACCGGATCTTCTGGGCTAGCCGGTGTACACGCGGTAGGACGCGTTTCCACTGGCGCAGTAGGTTGAGTAGTTGGTGTTTCAGTAGGCATAGTCACACAACCAGCCAAAACCAGTGTTGCCAAACCTGCCAGGTAATTCATCCCTTTTCGCTTCATCTGTGCGCCTGCACGCATAAGTCACCTTTGCGAATACTGTATTGAACAGAGCACTATCTCTGTGTCCTAGCAAAATATTCTACCTCAGCTCATAGCCTTTGCCTGCCCTATATGGGAATTTCTCTACACACTGTAAGCACCTACATTTTGTTACCCTAGAGAGGCCCTAGGTATTTCTCTGTAGGTAGCTAAAACATTAACCGCAGAGAGGACTAAAATAGGACACTAGAAAGCAGACTCATGCCTGTAAAATAGGCATGATTGAATCTCTATAGCCAGTGTGCCGGCATTTGCCACCTCGCCACTGCTATGACTTACACGCAAGGAGTAGCCTCACTATGGCCACAGCAAAAAAAGCCAGCAGTACCACCGCTAGCAAAGCAGCGGCTACCAAAAAACCTGCCAAATCTGCCACGAAAGCACCCGCCGCAAAGCGTGATGTGAACCCTGCAGGTTCCTGGCCGTTTCCTACCGGTAACCGCCCATAAGGTAAGACCAAAAAACATCTGGGCCAGCGCATCAAGACTGGCCCGTGTTTTTTGACCTTCTGGATCTACCCTTTCTGCTTTTTCTTCGCTCTCTGCCATGTTCACTGATATTTTGTACTTTATTGCGAATATTGCCCTCAGTTTGCTGGGCATAGCTTTTGTGCTGCGTGCATGGTTGTATGCCATACGCCTGCACCCATTTAACCCCTACTCCCAAGCCATTTTCAAAGTGACTGATTGGGCGGTACTCCCCTTGCACCGATTCATCCCCAATCAACAACACGTAGACTGGCCAAGTCTTGCCGCCGCCTACATCGTGGCCTACGTACACGTCGCCTTGACCTTGCTGCTGCTCACCGATGCCGGTTTGTTTGTGCCAAGTGACTTCTGGCTGCGTGCATTGCTGTCAGCTGTGTTCACAGTAGGCGGCTGGATTGCCAACATGGTGTTGTGGGTCACATTGATTCAAGCTCTGCTGTCTTGGATCAACCCAATGGCGCCTGTCATGCCTATACTCAATACGCTGACAGCACCATTGCTGAACCCCATACGCAGACTGTTGCCACGCACTGGCGCTTTTGACTTCTCGCCATTGGCATTGCTGGTACTGGCCCAAATCTGCATCTTTATTTTGGGTAGACTGAAATTAGGCGTTTTTACTGGCGCATTCTAAGTGCTTGCCCGCTACAACGCCCCATCAAAAAAGCCCGCTTTTGCGGGCTTTTTTAATATGCCTAGGTTACTGCTGTCATGCCACCGTGGCGAGTCTATCCCAAGCCAGTGCACTATTTTTATCCAAACAATGCTTTTTGATGCGTTCACTCGGTGTTAGCTCGAAACGATCTACTACACGGTAAAAACGCGGCATTTGGTACGACGCCAGTTTCTTAGTTGCCCACTCTATCAGCGTACTCCATTCCACCTCGCTATCGGGTCTGAACTTCACGTACAACATGATTTCTTGTTCGCCAATGTCGCTAGCTACCCCTACCGCTGCAGAGGCTTCTACGGCATCATGCTCGGCAAAAACCCGCTCAATTTCCCATGCCGAGACGTTTTCACCGCGTACTCGCATGCTATCGGTTTTTCTACCTACAAAAAATAGATCACCATCCGCATCACGCCATGCAGCATCACCGGTGTAGAGCTTGCCCTGTATTAACGCTTTTTGTGTGGCTTCTGGGTTATGCAAATAGGCAGGTAAAAACACGCCCTCTAGCGGACTGGACAGCACCATCTGACCAATTTCACCCTCGCCAACGGCTAGCCCTTCGTCATTCAGTAGTTCTACCCGAATCCACGGCAACGCCGTACCTATAGAGCCTGGTTTCCCGGATGCATTAAAAGTGGCAAAACTGGAGCATTCCGTCATGCCATAGCACTCGCGTAACTCGCAGCCTAATTGCTCTTGCACGCTTTGCCATGCATTTTTAGAAACGCCAGCCCCCCATGCCGTTTGAATGCTTGCGCCTTCTGGTACTTCGTCGTGCGGTAATCGCACCAAAATATCCAGAATGCCACCTAGATAATGTAAATGGGTAGCTCTGGCTGCTTGCCATTGCGACCAAAAACGACTGGCTGAGAAACGCTTCACAATCAGTAGGCAAACACGCTCTAAGAACGGCACCAACAACATCTGTGCGCCCCCTATGTGACATAAGGGCTCCCACAAAAACAAGCGTGCTCCTTCTTTGACACCTGCAACCTGAATCGCCGCCTCACTGGCTACACGCATCATCCTATGGGTGAACACCACGCCTTTAGGCGCACCAGTGGTTCCCGATGTGTAGATAATGCATAAGGTGTCCGATGGCGCAATAGCAGGATTCTGCAACACCGCATCACTCGCTATCTGTATATGCTGCAGTTCTACCCAGGCCTCTGCGCTGACTCCGGCATCAGCCAACACCTCGGCAAATTCAGCTTCCGCAATAATTAAGGATGGCACGGCATGCTCTACGATGTAACGTACGCCTGGCCCCTTCACTTTGGTATTCACAGGAATCCAAATCACCCCAGACAACATCAGTGCATACAACAACGCTATATGCTCGGCTGTGTTGCTCAGCATGACTGCAACACTATCCCCTTTTTGGATGCCACGCGCCGCCAACCATTGCTGGAATCCCGCTACCTGTTGCCCTAACTGTTTCCTAGAAAGCGGCACAGACTCAAACTCAATCACATCTTGCTCAGCAGTTTGACTCAGCCCTCGGTACAAGAGCGGCACCACATCCCACTGATCATTTTCTATACGTTTTGCAAAATACTGCTCAAAACCGTTCATAGTCCACTACGCCTGTTTTTGAAATAGGAAGAAATTGAAATCACTGCAGTCACCACAATCAGCAATACTGTTGATACCGCTGCCAACGTAGGCGTTACCGCCAACTGGATGTCATCCCACATTTGTTTAGGCAACGTGGTGTTGATACCGCCACTGACAAAAATAGCGATGGTCAGATCATCAAACGACACGATGAATGCAAACAAAAACGCTGACGCTAAACTGCCAGCCAATAATGGCAAAATCACCGTACGTAGACGCGCCATCACGGACGCACCCAAAATACGTGCAGCATCATCCAAGCGCCAATCAAACAACCGCAATCCTGCCGATAACGTGACCACCGCATAAGGCAATGCCAACACGGTGTGACCAATCACCATCCCCAGATCCGTGCCCACTAAGCCAGTGCTGGCAAACAAGTACAGCAAGCCGATGGCAATCACGATACGAGGCACGATTAACGGTGCAACAAACACCCCAAACAACAGCTTGGTCCATTTGGAAGGCAATTTAGTCAACGCAAAGGTGGCCCCAAAACCCAGTACCACCGCTAAAAATGCCGTCGTCAGCCCTATGCCAAAAGAACGAATCACCGCGGCTTGCCACACCGAAGAGTTAAAGAACTCTTTAAACCACCGCAGGCTGAATAGCTCTGGCGGGAACGCCACAACAGCATTCTTAGTAAACGCAATGGGCACAACAATAATGACGGGCAACACTAGAAACAGCAGAATCAGCCAGGTATAACCATTGAGCACACGATTCGACGATGATGAGGCTGGCGAGGCGAGCGGCAAGAATCTATCCAACCGTTGGCCTATAAACAGCAACAGTTTCAGCATCATTCCGGAGCCAGACTTACTACTGCGCTTGGCCTCGGCACCGGCTAAGGACGTCAACCCCACCATACGGTCATACACGTAGAACACCACAATGGAGCACAACAGCAATACCGTTGATAACGCTCCTGCAAACTTCAGATCAAACAGCTCCAGCACGGAAGAAATTACCAACTGGGCAATCATGGTTTCGCGTGGCGTACCCAGCAAAGCAGGCACAATAAAGAAGCCCAAGCTAGTAATGAACACCAACAACCCGGCGGCGGCCACACCCGGCATAGAAAGCGGCAAGAAGATGGTCAGAAAACCTGTTGCTCTACCTGCACCCAAGGTTTCAGCGGCTTGTCCCAGTTGTCTGCTAATGCCTTGCATAATAGGTAGCATGGTCAACACGGCTAAGGGCAACATGGCATGCACCATACCCACTAGCACGCCTGACAACGAAGGCATCAAGGACGCATTGCCATCAATCAGCCCCAAGGCTTCGGCCACGCTGGTCAATACCCCACTACGTGACATCAGCAGCATCCATGCATAGGTTTTCACCAGATAACTGGTCCAAAACGGCAGCATAATCCACAGTAACCAGCGGTTCCTGCGGCGCTCATTGAAGCTACTCAGTAGCAACGCAATGGGATAGCCAAACACCACTGAAAATACAGCGGTTAAGACGGAAATACCAAAGGTTGTCCACAGCACTTTGACGTATACCGGCGTTTCAAACAGTCGTGCAAACTGCTTAATGCTGAACTCGTCCTCGGCAGACATAAACCCGCCCTGCAGAATTTGCAGTACCGGTAATAGAAAAAAGACACCCAAAAAAACGATGGCTGGCAAAGCTGGCAGCCATACCCGTAAGTTTTTTCGCAGTTTGGATGGTCTAGGCTCACTTAACGAGAGCGTCGCAGCCCTATTGTTCATGACTTGCTCCTACTGCATCAGCACACTGGTAGAGGCTACATCCCAACGAATGCCCACCTTGTCACCCAAACTTGCTGCATGACGTCTATGGCAACGAACACTGAACAATTCGTCAGAGTCTGCCATCCCATCCAGCTTCACGCGTGCGCGTATCTCTGAACCCAGAAACACCATTTCAGCTACCGTGCCCTGTACGAAACCGTCTGCAGGTGTGACTAGCTCGGCCATTTCTGGACGTACCAGTAACGTAGACGCCTCGTGGTGGTGGTTCGCTGGCACATAGGCCGACTCTACTGACAGGTTGTATGCACCCGCTGCAAAGGTTTGCGTGGCTGTCATACATCCATCTAAGAGGTTGGACTGCCCAATAAAGTCGGCAGCAAAACGTGAACAAGGGCGGTCGTACAACTCTTGTGGGGTACCCAGTTGCTCAATACGAGCTTGATTCATCAAGCAGACGCGGTCACTCATGGTCAGCGCTTCGTCTTGATCGTGGGTCACATAAATAAAGGTGGCACCTAAATCATCGTGTAAACGGCGGATTTCCAGCTGCATGTGTTCCCGCAGTTTTTTATCCAACGCACCCAGAGGCTCATCCAGCAGCACCACGGATGGACGGTAAGCAAAGCATCGCGCCAGTGCTACCCGTTGCTGCTGCCCACCCGATAACTCTTTAGGCAAGCGTTTGGCGTAGTCACTCATCTTGACCATGGCCAACGCGTCCTCTACTGCTGAGTTCAACGCTGCGCCTTTAACTTGTCGCATACGCAAACCATAGGCAACGTTGTCCCACACATTCATATGCGGAAATAAGGCATAGCTTTGGAACACCATCCCTATGCCGCGCTGACCTGCTGCGGCATGGGTGGCATCTTTCCCATCAATCAGTAGTTGGCCACCGCTAGGGTCCACCAAACCAGCAATCATCATCAGCAACGTGGTCTTGCCCGAGCCTGATGGCCCTAGCAAGGTCAGGAACTCACCTGCCTTCACTTGCAAATCTGTAGGCAACAGAGCGTCCGTCTCGCCATAACGTTTGGCGAGACCTTTAGTTTCCAACTTGTACATACCAGAGACTCTTAAGAAATAATCCAGTTGTTAAAGCGCTCCGTCACTTCCTGACGGTTCGCTGCCCACCACTCAGGGCTTGGCAATGCCATGTTTGTAAAGTTCTGTGGTGCGCTAGGAAGGATTTCTGCCCGTTCTGGAGAAATAAACTCAAACGCTTCTTGGTTGGTAGGCCCATATGCCAGCTCATCGGTGAACAAAGCTTGGCGCTGTTTATCGGCACAAAAACGTACAAACTGTTTGGCTATGTCGGCACGTGGTGTGCCGCGAGGAATCCCCCACCCTTCGATGGAGTACAACCCTTCATTCCACACGATTTTGACAGGCGCCTCATTATCTATAGCAGCTTGCGCCCTCCCATTCCATGTGGAAATCATGTCTACATCACCGTTTTGGATGGCTTGCATAGCTTGTGCACCAGATGTCCACCAAATAGCGATATGCGGTTTGATCTTGTCCAGACTACGAAAAGCGCGGTCTACATCCAGTGGATAGAGTTGATCCATCGGTACACCATCTGCCATGAGCGCTTGCTCTAAGGTATCGAGCGGATTACGACGCAGCGAGCGACGCCCTGGAAACTTCTCTACGTTCCAGAAATCAGCCCATGTCTGTGGGCCTTGCTCACCGTACTTGTCGGTTCTATAGGCCAATACCGTGGAATAAATATCCACACCCATCCATGTAGACGTTAGCGCCTCTGGAATCAACCCTGGCACGTCGGCTAACGTAAAGCCCAAAGGCTCCAACAAGTTCTGCGATTCCAAATACGGAATGTCTGCCGACAGGGTGAGTGTGGTCACATCCCAAATATAGTTTTTGGTCTGCACAATGGCGTTAATCTGAGCCACTGGCTGCGCCTCACGCGCCACGTTCACCACACGTATTCCCGTTTCTTTTTCAAACGGATCGTAAAAGGCTTTACGGTACGCTGCAGAGTACGGACCACCAGGGTCAGCAACGATAAGTTTTTGGTCTTTGGCCCACGCGCCTAGGCCAGTCCCCGCCAATGCCAAACCGCCTGTGGCTTGTAATATTCGGCGGCGCATCATACTTTTAGGTGTATCCATGTCTCTCTCCAGTGCACTCGTTTAGTGGTTCTTCACAGCACAGCCACAACTGATTTTTAGGTATGTAGATTAGTGTGCGGCTTTACGATCTCTACGCACTTTGAAGAACTCTTCCATCATGCGTACAGGTTCACCACTGGCATACGATTCGGCATGTAGGCGTGTGGCGGCATCCATTGTTTCTGCAAAACTGGCTGCAGACATTTCTCTAAAGCGCTGCTTGTTCAAGCGCATCGCTACAGGCGGCTTAGCGCCTAACTCTTGGGCTACTTCCAACGCTTTAGCAAACACTTGGTCTTCTGCCACCAAGTGATGAATCAAACCAATACGATGACTTTCGTCGGCTTCCATCATGCGGCCAGTCAAAGTGAGCTCAATGGTTCTGGACATACCCAACATCAAATTCATGATCCACGGCCCAGTCACGCTCGCAATACCGGAGTTAATTTCAGGCTGGCCCATTTTCACGCCTGCGTGCGCAACCCGTACGTCACCCAATAAGGTGACTTGGAAGGCTGAACCTGCAGCGGTACCGTTCAACGCCATTACTAATGGTTTTTGCAGATTACGCAGCACATCGTAAAAACGTTCCCAAGACTGAATCCATACCCCTGAATCACTGACGTCAAAGTTTTGCGCTTCTTCCAAATCTTGACCCGCGCTAAACGCACGATTGCCAGCACCCGTCATGATCAATGAGCGAACACTGTCATCATGATCAAAGGTTTTTAGCGCCTGCATAATTTCTTCGCGCATCGCGCCATGCCATGCGTTTAGCTTCGCTGGTCGGTTCAAACGGATCACTGCAACGTTGCCAATTTTTTCTGTCTCGATAAACTTATTGCTCATAAAATAACCTTTTATTGCATAGCGATTAATTGTTAGTGAAAACAATGATATTTTCTTAGTAAAAGTAAAAAAACTAGGGAAATCCATTAACAGAGACATATTCCTTCCCCGATGCATAAAAGGAAAAACATCAACAATAAGTAAAATTTCTTCTATAACAATCACATAAGAACGTAGACTTTGGTTTGCGTTGAAAACAGAAAAATCGCATGTTATTGTTATGCGATAAATATTTACAAACACTCAAACATGACTGTGAACTCTTCCCAAACTGCTGCTCAGTCCCCAAAACGTCGTCGTGCCGTCAAAGCCCCTACCGAGTCGTCGCTGTTCGTGAACTCGGTAGAGAAAGCATTTCGGGTACTGGCAGTGTTCAACCATAAACATCGCAAACTGTCGTTATCGCAGATTGCTCAACTATCCAAATTGGACATCAGCGCTACACAGCGCTTTACATTTACGCTGCAGCATTTAGGCTTTTTAATGAAAGATGAGGAGTCAAAGCTCTATGAGCTGTCGCCTCGTATGCTGGACCTGTCGCATCAGTACATTTCTTCTAATGACTCAGTAAGTCGTGCTACACCGTTTTTGCAGCAACTGGCCATAGAAACAGAAGAAACCGTCAACTTTTCGACGTTAGATAACACTGAAATTGTGTATTTGCAGCGTATTGTGAGCCGTCACGTGCTAACACCTGAAGTGATTGTTGGTACGCGTCTACCGGCTTACTGTACGTCGTCAGGGTTGGCCATGCTGGCCGCACTGCCTACCGCTGAAGCAGAAGCTATTTTGGATGCGTCTGAGCTGGTGCCCTATACACAGCACACCATCTACGACAAACCTAGCATTCTGAAGCGCTTAGAAGACATACGCATGAAAGGTTATGCGCATGCAGAAAACGAGCTGTATCTGGGCGATATTTCCACGGCTGTGGCGATTGTGAATTCCGACAATAGACCTGTGGGTGCAATCAATATAGCTGTGTCACTATCGCGCTGGAAAGGCCCGGACGATGAGCTACGCATCGCCTCGTTACTGATAGAAGCTGGACGTGCTATTTCCAGTCGGGAATAAAAAAACGGGACACGATGTAGTGTCCCGTTTTTTGTAACTGCTGCAGTATTAGTACTGCGCCGGAGCAGGTACCACGCGAGTTGGGCCTGTGCCGCTCAACAACTGTACGCGTTGACCAGGTACAAACTGGATATCAGCCTCTTGGGCGATAACGCGAGTTTCACCGTTATCCAAACGTACGGTAATTTCCAAACCGTCTGTTTTACCTACGCGATTTTCAATGGCATTACCCAGCAAACCGCCAAGTAACGCACCACCAATAGTCGCCAACGTTTGGCCACGACCACCACCAATAGTGCTTGCGGCAACGCCACCAATCGCCGCGCCAGCACCCATGCCTACGCCAGAACTCTGTTCGTCTTGAATGACGATAGGGCGACTAGAAATCACTGTACCCATGCGCACAATTTGTTCGCGTTGTGCTTGCCCATAGGTATACACATTGCTGGATGCAGATTTATTGGCACAACCAGCCAAGAACACTAAAGGAGACACGGCCAAGGCAACCGCAGCAAAACGTCGTGCTGCGCCTTGTTTTGTTGCTAGACTAATCATAGGTACTCCATTATTAAATACGGGAACGATGCCCTTAAGGCGCTACGCCTTAGAATTTCACATCCAGATCGTAATGTTGCTTCAGCAATGCACTGATCTCTGCACGCGAAGGCTGGTGATTCTGAGGACCTTGGGATGCAATTTTAATCCCACCCATCACATTACCCAAGCAACAAGAATCGTAAAGACTCCAACCTTTTGCCAAGCCGTAAAGCAAACCACCGCGATGCGCATCACCGCATCCTGTAGGGTCAGCCAAATCGCTCACAGCGATAGGAGCAATGGTGATTTCCTGACCGTCAGTATACAGGCTAGCACCTTCGGCACCACGCGTAATGATTACTGCTTGTAACCCCTTGGCGATGTCAGTAATAGAGCGCTGTGTGCGTTGCTCAATGACTTCAGCTTCGTAGTCGTTTGCAGTCAAAATACTGGCCATGCTGATCATCCGTTGCAGGTCGTCACCATCGAACAAAGGCATTGCTTGGCCCAAGTCAAAAATAAACGGAGTGCCTTGACGGTGCAAGCGCTCTGCATTGGCAAACATACCTGCTTTAGAATCTGGGGCCACAATAGCCCAACCAGCCTCTTGGCCTGACAGGTCATTCTCGCTAGAGTATTGCATCGCTCCGGGGTGGAAGGCTGCAATCTGATTACCGTCTAAGTCGGTAGTGATGTGGCACTGCGCCGAGAACGTCTCGGGGCGCATCTGAATCATGCTGGTATCAATACCCAAATTATTCAGGTATTGCAGGTAATCTTGAGCATCTATACCAATAGTGCCCACAGGTACTGCCTGAGCGCCCAGCAAGTTCAGGTTATAGGAAATATTCCCAGCACAACCGCCGTACTCTTTACGCATGCTAGGAACTAGGAAAGACACACTCAGTGATTTCACACTATCAGGCAGAATGTGATCTTTAAAGCACCCTTCAAATACCGTGATAGTATCAAAAGCCAACGACCCACATACCAGAATTCGCTCAGACATAAGCCTACCTAAAATATTTATCGATTTTATAACCATTGATGCGTGTTGCTGATTGCACCGGCAACACAAACTCAATTTCCGACTGTGCCGCAAAAGGCTGTTCTAGCTGTTGAGCAGTCAGATACTGTTTGGGTAATACTTCCACGCGTGCCACCACGGCTGCAGCCACATCGGTAAACGTCACCACCAAACTTGGCCATTCTTGCGCTTGATCATCGGCATTACGCAGACGTACACGTAGCTGATATTGCTGCACACTATTGCCCGAACCTGCTTGCTGTACCTGCAACGCCGACGAAACCACTTTGATATCAGCAATATTACGTACATAGGGTACTGTGCAGCCTAATTTTTCGCACAATGCTTCCAACACAGGGCGCGTCATCGGTACGGCACTGGCTATTTGCAAACGAAATACATACAGGGCTTGCACCGCCAACACACCTAAGAGTAGCAGAGCCACGAGTGCCCAGAACAATCTGGCTAGCCTAAAGCTACGCGGCAGGTCGTGGGGCTCATCATAACGGTGATAGGGACGCTCTTCGTCGCGTGCACGGCCACTGGCAATAAACACCGGCGACTCGTCATCTTGCCCAGCACCTATACGCCATGCTGGCTCACGTGGGGCTGCTGCTGCACCACTTCGTGGTGACACAAAGAACCTGTCTTCCTCTTCACGATGATCATCAGGATCTTCATAAATAGGTTGATGATGTTCATCATCCGCAGGAGGTTCGTAGCGAGCAGAAATCCATTCTACGTTGTCTACGATTGGCTCTGATTCTTGCTCTTCTGCGTCTTCTTGAGCATCCTGATCGTCGTAATCGTCCTGATCATCAACGTAGTCTGTCTCATCGTACTCAGCCGTCTCTTCCTCTACGGGAACAAACGACTGTGGTATTTCTACTAATGGAGTACGGCTAACGGGAGCTGGGGTAGGCTCAGGCTGCCACTGTTGTAAGCCATCTGCTTGCGTCACTGAACGTGGCGTTTGCGGTTGCGGCCCTTCAGGAACTACCTGCTCAAAACCATCGAAAATGGCTGCGCACTGTGGACAACGTATATACCCTTTACGGCGTTGCAACTGCTCAACGTTTACCGTAAAACGCGTCTGACAATGCGGACAAAGCGTAACCAGTTCCATAGCCATCACTACCTAATCAAGCGGGTCGGCGACCTGCCAAACATACCCAGCCTTCGCGCTCTTGCCATACCTCCATGGGAATCCACTGTCCATAGGTTTTAATCAGGTCCTCGGCTTGCCAATCCAAAATACCAGACAATGCCAAGTAGCCGCCCGGACGTACACGTCCGCACAGCATAGAAGCCATCACTTTTAGCGGGCCAGATAGAATATTCGCCACTACCACATCGTACTGCCCATCTTCTAAGGCATCAGGCAGACTTGCATTCACAGCTACCTGATTGACTTCAGCGTTGTAGATTGTGGAGCTAACAGCTTGCTCGTCTATATCTACCGCGTCTACGGAACTGGCACCCAGTTTTTTAGCAGCAATAGCCAAAATCCCCGAACCACAGCCGTAATCCAGTACGCGCTGATCAGCCAAGTTGGCGTCAGACAACCAGTGCAAACACAGGTGCGTGGTGGGGTGACTACCCGTACCAAAAGCTAGACCTGGATCCAACTCTATACGCACACCGCTTTCATCGCCTTGATCTGGCATAACCAAGTCAGGATCATCACGGTGCCAGCTGGGCACAATCAATACTTTTTCGCCCACACGGATGGGGCCGAACTGCGCTTGAGTAATACGTACCCAATCGCTATCTGGAACTTCACGCACCGACCATGCATTAGCCGGCACAGAGATATCCACATGCTCTTGAAGCTGAGCCACCATATCTTCGGGCTCTACGTCTTCTGGCAATAGCGCTACCACACGGTTACGCTGCCATGCCAATACTTCAGGCTCTAGGCCTGGCTCACCAAACAACGGTTTTTCTTGATCGGTGTGCTCATCAGCATCTTCAACCGACACCGAAAGCACGCCCAGCTCCAGCAAGGCATCGGACAAGCTCTCAGCCTGTTGTTCGCTGCAATGCAGTATCAGTTCTCGCATAATTTATTCCACCAAAAGAAAACAGGGGTACTAAACCCCTGTTCTTATTTTACCGTTTGCCTTATGGGCGTTGGGCAAGTTTTTGCTCTAAATAGTGGATGCTGGCCCCGCCTTCACGGAACGCACCATCTTGCATCAGTTCGCGATGCAGAGGAATATTGGTTTTGATACCTTCCACCACCATTTCAGACAATGCGATAGACATACGTGCGATCGCTTGTTCACGTGTTGCACCGTAGGTAATCAGCTTCGCAATCATGGAATCATAATTAGGCGGAACTGTGTAACCAGAGTACACGTGCGAATCCATACGTACGCCTGGGCCACCTGGTGTGTGCCAGTTGGTGATTTTCCCTGGGCTAGGAATAAACTTGAATGGATCTTCAGCGTTGATACGGCACTCGATAGAGTGGCCCTCAAACACGATATCACGTTGACGCAGAGTGAATTTCTCGCCGGCAGCAATACGAATTTGTTCTTGAATCAAGTCTAAGCCTGTGATCATTTCTGTCACAGTGTGCTCAACCTGAATACGGGTGTTCATCTCAATAAAGTAGAACTCGCCGTTTTCGTACAAGAACTCGAATGTACCTGCACCGCGATAGCCCAGCTTTTTACATGCATCTACACAGCGATCACCAATACGTTCGATCAGCTTGCGTGGAATACCTGGAGCAGGCGCTTCTTCAATAACTTTCTGGTGACGACGCTGCATGGAACAATCACGCTCGCCTAGCCACACTGCATTACGGCCACCATCAGCCATCACTTGAATTTCAATGTGACGTGGGTTCTCGAGGTATTTTTCCATGTATACCTCGGGATTGTTAAACGCTGCTGCAGCTTCAGTACGCGTTGTCGCGACGGCTGTCAGCAATGCGCCTTCGGTGAAGACCACGCGCATACCGCGGCCACCGCCACCACCAGAGGCTTTAACAATCACGGGATACCCGATGTCACGAGCAATACGTGTGATTTCTTGAGGGTCATCCGGCAATGCGCCAGCAGAGCCCGGTACTACCGGCACACCTGCTTCGATCATGGTTTTCTTGGCCGTCACCTTATCGCCCATCAGGCGAATGGTTTCAGGACGAGGACCGATGAAAACAAACCCCGATTTTTCCACACGCTCGGCGAAGTCGGCGTTTTCAGCCAAGAAACCGTAGCCAGGGTGAATGGCTTCAGCGTCGGTGACTTCGGCGGCGGAAATGATGGCGGGCATGCTCAAGTAGCTATCACGAGCCTGCGCTGGACCAATACACACGGACTCGTCAGCCAATCGTACATACTTGGCTTCACGGTCAACATCCGAGTGCACCACCACCGTTTTGATGCCCATTTCACGACATGCGCGCTGGATACGTAGGGCGATTTCGCCCCGGTTGGCAATGAGGATCTTGTCAAACATGGACTTAGCCGATCACGAACAAAGGTTGACCAAATTCAACGGGTTCACCGTTTTCAATCAGAATTTCTTTAATCACACCGCTCTTGTCTGCTTCGATTTCGTTCAGCAGTTTCATGGCTTCAATGATACACAGGGCATCACCCTCTTTCACGGACTGACCTACTTCTACGAACGGTGCAGCACCTGGGTTAGGCGCACGGTAGAAAGTACCAACCATTGGTGCAGGCACCACATGGCCAGTTTGCACTGCAGGTGCAGCTTCAGCGGCAGGTGCAGCAGCAACGGGAGCAACTGGTGCAGCAGCAGGAGCAACCGCTTGAGGGGCTGCATACACTACTTGCTGGGCAGCAGCAGACGCTTTAACGATGCGTACTTTGCCATCACCTTCAGTTACTTCCAGCTCAGAAATATCGGATTCTGCTACTAGGTCAATCAGGGTTTTGAGTTTTCTAAGATCCATGCGTGCTTCCTGCTACACCGCCTCAGGCTAAAGCTGATACGGTGCGGAAAAAATTGGTCAAATCGGACATATCCATTAGCGAAACTTATTGTGCCAAAGCAAAGCGCAATGCAGCTTCATAGCCATATGCACCCAGCCCCACAATAACACCTTTAGCCATCGCAGACAGATACGAGTGATGGCGAAAAGTTTCCCGCTGATATACGTTTGAAAGATGAACCTCCACGAAAGGAATGGATACTGCAGCCAGAGCATCACGAATCGCCACACTGGTGTGAGTGTAGGCACCAGCATTAATGATGATGTAATCGATGCGTTCACCAGCAGCCGCTTGAATGCGGTCTACCAGAGCACCTTCGTGATTGCTCTGAAAAACATGGCATTGAGCTCCCATACCAGTAGCCACATCCAGTAGATGTGTATTGATATCAGCCAGGGTTTGTCGCCCGTAAATATCGGGTTCACGCATACCGAGCAGATTCAGATTGGGCCCATGCAGAACCAGAATGTTTTGCGCCATGCTTTATCTTTTCGTGGAGACAGTTCGACTTTTTACGCCAAAATGCGCTAAATGTCTATAAATACCGCATCATAGCATCCGCACAATTCTACGCCTACCCGGCGAGGCTTGCCAATTCTAATGCTAAAGATGCCTTACTAATTTGCCCTAATACGCGATGCTGCTCACTACCTTCAGCATCAAACAGCATCGTGTACGGTAAACCACCTTGTCGGTTACCCAAATCGCGCATGATTTGTATGCCACGATGGCCTGCCACCAAAATGTCATAACTGACTGGAGTTTTCAGCAGAAACTTGTTCACATTTGCAGTGGTATCGACGGCAACTCCCAGAAAACGCACATCCGGAAACTCTTTGCTCAGAGCATCAAGATCTGGCATCTCTTTGACGCAAGGCGGGCACCATGTCGCCCAGAAGTTCACCAACAGCGGTTTACCCAGGTAATCTTCCATGCCACGGCTTTCGCCATCCAGCGTGGTAAATGACTGCTGGTAGAAACCGCTGGCTGTCACATCAGTGGCCCATACTGATGATATTGCTGACCCATATAGCCCGGCTGCCGCACAGGCTTTCATAAAATTGCGTCTATCCATGTTTCTACTCAATTTGAACTGCCTAAATACTACTGTACACACTCTACCCAAGCCAATACATAACTGACTACAATGAACGCCGGAGGTTTCCCATGCACGTACATATTTTAGGCATTTGCGGCACATTCATGGGCGGTTTGGCCCTGATCGCTCGTTCTGCTGGCATGACCGTCACTGGTTGTGATGCAGGCGTTTATCCCCCCATGAGTACCCAACTGGAAGAGCAAGGCATAGAACTGATTGAAGGTTTTGATGCTAGCCAGACACAACTCAACCCTGATCTATATATAGTTGGTAACGTAGTGTCACGCGGTAACCCGCTGATGGAGGCCATCCTCAACCAAGGACTACCTTATATCTCTGGCCCTCAATGGCTAGGTGAACACATACTGCGTAACCAACATGTACTCGCTGTAGCTGGCACACACGGTAAGACCACTACCAGTTCTATGTTGGCGTGGATTCTAGAGCACGCGGGCTTGCAGCCTAACTTCTTGATTGGCGGCGTCGCCCCCGATCTGGGCTTATCAGCACGCTACCAACCTGAACAACGCTATTTCGTGATTGAAGCCGACGAATACGACACGGCTTTCTTCGATAAGCGTTCCAAGTTCGTGCATTACCGTCCACGCACGGCCATTTTGAACAATCTGGAATACGATCACGCTGACATTTTCCCGGATCTGTCTGCCATCGAAACCCAATTCCATCATTTGGTACGCACCATCCCTGCCGAAGGGCAAATCATTGCACCTGCACAAGATACTAATATAGATCATGTGTTGCAACGTGGTTGCTGGACACCCGTTACCCGCTTTGGTAACGGTGGTGAATGGCATGCTGAATTAGATGGCAGCGATTTGCTGGTCTACCATCAGCAAAAGTTATGTGGCCGTATCCAATGGGAACTTACCGGCTCCTACAACGTACTCAACGCGCTGGCGGCGATTGCTGCATCACAAAGCGCAGGCGTTTCGGCAGAAGTTGCATGTGAAGCACTGTCTAACTTTAAAGGCGTGAAGCGTCGCATGGAGTTGCGCGGTGAGGTCAACCGTATCAAGGTATACGACGACTTTGCTCACCATCCCACTGCTATTGCTCTAACATTAGAAGGTGTACGTGCCAAAGTAGGCAATGCCCGCATTCTGGCGGTACTTGAGCCACGCTCTAACACGATGAAGCTTGGCGCCATGGCAGCCAGACTCCCTACAGCACTGCAAGAGGCTGATCTTAGTTTCTGCTACGGTGAATCCCAAGGTAAACACATGCTAGGTTGGGACGCGGCCTTCGTACTGTCCCCACTGGGTGATAAAGCCTCGGTATGGCATGATTTAGATACCATGATTCAGGCCATCGTCCGTCAAGCACAGCCCGGTGATCATATTGTGGTCATGAGTAATGGCGGTTTTGGTGGCATACACCAAAAACTACTGAACGCGTTGTCCACTACAGTCTAACGTACACATCATGATTCTTTATTTGCATGGGTTCCGCTCTTCCCCCTCTTCGTTCAAGGCACAGCGCTTGGCAGCGCGACTACGAGCATTAGGGCTAGAAAACTCATGGGTATGCCCACAATTACCTGCTAGCCCAGCGGAAACCATTGCTTTGTGTCACCAGCTCATTGCACAACACCAAGCCACCACACCAGACCAACCTCTGGTTGTGGTGGGTTCATCACTAGGCGGTTATTACGCCGCACATTTAGCTGAACACTATCGCGCTCCGGCTGTATTATTGAACCCAGTAGTACATGCAGCGCGCGACCTACGAAAACACGTGGGTTCACACACCTTATTTCATAGCGACGAACCGTTCCACTTTCTAGAACAGTACGTCGCTGAACTCGAAGCATTAGCCGAACACCCCCCAAAAGATCCGCAGCGCTACTATCTATTAGCCTGCACAGGCGACGAGGTTCTAAATTGGCAAGAAATGGCTGACCATTACGCTGGTAGCCAAGGCAAAATCATACAAGGTAGTGATCACGGCATTTCTGATTTCGCAGAGTACGAGGACGAGATTCTCGCCTTTATTCTCGAGAAACTCCGCACTACTACCCACCCCTAGTTTTCCAAGTTACACCCCGATTTATGTACGTCCTTTTTGAAGACAGCGGTAAGTTCAAAGCTGAAAAAATATTTTCCGACGCAGACAGCACCCTGCAAGTAGAGTCTGCTAGCGGAAAACGCAGCAAAATCAAAAAAAACACCGTCTTTTTTGAATTTGAACAGCCCGAACCCAGCACACTGCTCGAGCAGGCAGAAACACTGTCTCAAACCTTGGATATCAATTTTTTGTGGGAATGCGCTCCCCAAGATGAGTTTCAAGCTACCGAGTTTGCCGCTGACTACTTCGGTCACGAGCCGAACGCCATAGAAAAAACCGCACTGATCCTGGCACTACATAGTGCCCCTGCTTATTTTCACCGCAAAGGTCGCGGCCTTTACCGCCCCGCACCACCTGACATTCTGAATGCTGCATTGGCAGCCATAGAACGCAAACGCCTACAAGAGATTCAACAAAAAGCATGGACTGATGCCATGCTCAATGGTGAGTTGCCACCGGAAATTGCCGCGGTAGCTGGGTCTTTACTGATCAGCCCTGATAAAAACACCCAAGAGTGGAAAGCTTTTGATGCTGCCGTTACGCAGTCTGGCCTTAGCGCAGAAAAACTGCTGCTGAAACTGGACGCATGGCCTAGCGCCTTGGCATTGCACCGTTATCGTTTCTTCTCTCAGCATTTTCCGCGCGGCATAGAGCTGCCACCTGTCATGCTGGGTGATTTTTTGGAAGGCTTGCCGCTTACGGATGCCAAAGCCTACTCCGTGGATGATGCCGGCACCATCGAAATTGATGACGCATTATCGGTCACCAAACTGGATGATGACCGTGTACGCATAGGCGTGCACATCGCCACCCCCGGTTTAGCAATTTTGCGTGATAACGAATTCGACCAAATGGCGCGCAAGCGTATGTCTACCGTGTACATGCCTGGGCAAAAAATCCCCATGCTGCCACACGAGTTCGTTGACCACTTCTCTTTGCAAGCAGGTGCAGAACGCCCTACGCTGTCGCTGTATGTAGAAGGTAGCCTGAGCACAGGCGAAATTTTCCATAGTGAAACTAAGCTGGAAAAAATCGTTGTACAAGAAAACCTGGTACAAAGCGACCTAGACCCACACGTCACACTGGAAGCGCTGGAAAACCCAGACGTAGACTTGCCCTATGGCGACTGGTTGCGTCCCTTGTGGCAATTTTCCCGCCAGTTGTCAGCCAAACGTGACGAAGTACGCGGCAAGCCCGAAAACAATAATCGTGTGGAATACACCTTCGACCTGCAAGGCCCACCCGATGATCCCGATAGCCCTATCAATTTAATTCCTCGTGTGCGCAATGCCCCATTAGGGTTATTGACGGCGGAATACATGATCATGGCAAATAGCCTGTGGGGTGGGTTACTGGTACAACTTGGCTTGCCAGGTATTTATCGCTCCCAACAAGCTATGCGTACTCGCATGTCTACCCACGCTGCACCACACGAAAGCATTGGTGTGCCCCAGTATATTTGGTCCACATCGCCACTGCGCCGTTACGTAGACTTGGTCAACCAATGGCAAATTCTGGCTGCCGCTCAACACGGCGTATCCGCGCGCTTGGTTGCTCCGTTCAAACCTAAAGATGCTGATCTGTACGCCATCATTGGAGCGTTTGACTCCCAATACACCGCATGGAGCGACTTCCAGCACACCATTGAACGCTACTGGGTTTTGCGCTGGTTACAGCAACAAGACATTCATCAGGTAGAAGCCACCTTCATCAAAGAAGACTTAGTACGCTTCAACAACTGCCCATTCACAACCAGAGTTGGTGGTCTAGGAACTCTGGAGCGTGGCCAGCAATTGCGCCTAGAAATTTGCCAGATTGATGAGCTACAGTTAGACGTTTCCTGCCGTCTATTGGATGTGCTGGATCCGCCAGCCGCCGCCTAACCCCATGAACCGCCTGCCCCCCTCTACTGCGGCACAACCCTACCAAGATTTTTTATGGTGGGCGATTCTGGCTTCTGTACTCATACATGTAGGTTTGCTTTGGTGGTGGCAGCGCACTCCTGCCTCTACCCCCCCAATACCTTCAGAACTGGACGTCACACTCGTTAACTTCAGTACTGAGTCTGCCCCGTTACAAGCCAAACTACTCGCACAGTGGCAAGCGGATGGCGGTGGTTCAAGCGAGTTGGATGTGAGCGCTTCTGCTCCCGCAGAATCTCAAACCATGCCCACCCCAGACCAGTTAGTCTTACAGGCCTTCAAACGTCGCCAACAGCAGCTAGAGCAAGAACAATTGCAACTGCTCAGCACGCTAGAAGCGGAATGGGAAGTTGCCCAAGCACGTTATGCGCAGGACTACACCGGTGATGGCATACGCTTTGACACCGACGATCAAGATCCTCAGCTACAAGCCCTAGCCCAACAACTGCAACGCTTGCGTGATGAAGTAGAACTCTACAACCGCAAACCGCGCTATCAATACGACGCTCCTTCTGCTCGCCAATCAGCGCAAGCCGAATACCTTGAAGACTGGCGCCATAAAATTGAAACGCTGGGCGCAGAGCACTACCCTGACGAAGCACGTGGCCGTTTATCCGGTTCAGTACAACTCACGGTATTCATACGCAAAGACGGTAGCGTAGAGCGCATTACCATCAACAAACCTGACCCTAACCCCCTCTTTACGTTAGCGGCACAACGCATCGTGCGCTTGGCTGCACCATTCCCCCCTTTTCCTCCTGAACTCAGCGATGAAACAGACGGACTGGCTATCACACGTACTTGGCATTTTTCTCAGCATCAACTGACCACACAACCATGACCAACACTGCTCGCTATGCGGTTATAGGCAACCCTATTGCCCACAGCCGTTCACCTTTTATCCATCACGCATTTGCCGAACAATGTGGCATTTCTTTGGTGTATGAGCGCCTGCTAGCACCGTTGGATGGTTTTAACGCCACCATCGAGCAATTCTTTGCCGAGGGTGGCAAGGGTTTGAACGTTACGGTTCCCTTCAAAGAAGAAGCATTTGCGCAGTGCCAATCCAGGCTCTCTTTACGCGCTCGTATCGCTGGCGCCGTCAACACGTTGTGGATGGAAGATGATGGCCTACACGGCTGCAACACCGATGGTTTGGGCTTGCTGAACGATATTATCCGCTTGGGTTTTGACCCCAAAGGCAAACGTGTACTCATGATTGGCGCGGGCGGCGCTGCCCGCGGTTGCTTACTGCCGTTACTAGAGGCTGGTTGCCATACTTTGCAGGTGGTCAACCGCACTGCTAGCCGAGCCCACGGTTTAGTAGACGAATTTCTACAACACTGCCCCGACTATAAAAACTACATACTCGCTGGCGGTTTAGACAGTGCTACAGGCGAGTGGGATATCGTAATTAATGCCACCTCGGCCAGCCTAGGCGCACAACGTATTGCGCTGCCCGCCTTGAGCTTTAGCGCACATTCCTTAGCGTACGACATGATGTACGGCGCTGAACCCACACTGTTCATGCAAGAAGCGGCACAACAAGGCGCCTCACAGCAAGCAGACGGTTTAGGCATGTTAGTAGGCCAAGCAGCCGTTAGCTTTGAAATCTGGCATGGTATGCTACCGCGTACCGAAAACGTACTGGATCAATTGCGCCAAGCGCTCTAAGCCCTATTTAGTCATGCTAGACGACACCGCCCCACTGCCTAAGAGCAGACTGAACAAGCTCAAGATGGTCAGCCTTATTGTGCTGCTACCTATCGCGTTGTTGTTGCTCTATCAGGTGTATTTATTCCTCATGGTGTGTTGGTATAGCGTGCAAAACCCTACGGCTAGCGCCGTCATGCGTCAAACCATAGAAGAACTGCGCGACCATGACCCTACTGCAACTATTACCCATCAATGGGTTGATTATGCAGACATCAGCAATAACTTAAAGCGTGCGGTGATTGCATCGGAAGACTCCAACTTCTTCAATCACGAAGGCATTGAGTGGGAAGCCATACGTCGCGCCTTAGCCTATAACCGTTCACAAGCGGAAAAGGGTTCGGCGTTACGCAGAGGCGGCTCTACTATTACGCAGCAAGTCGCCAAAAACCTGTTTTTATCTAATTCCCGCAGCTACTGGCGTAAAGGCCAAGAGCTAGTGCTGAGCTACATGATTGAAACTGTCATGAGCAAAGAGCGTATTTTGGAAATCTACCTTAATATTGCTCAATGGGGGACAGCCACTTTTGGTGCTGAAGCCGCTGCCAGACACTACTTCCGAGTAGGTGCTAATCAACTTACCCCCAAACAAGCTGCCAACTTGGCTGCCATGTTGCCTAACCCTGTTTATTACGACACCCATCGTAATACCCGCTATTTAAATAGTCGCACCAACACCATCCAGCAACGTATGCGTTTGGTGCAGATTCCTTAAGCAGCCACGCAGCAATTTTGTTAAGCTTTATCCTTTAGCATTTTGACCTTTAGTAAGTCCCTGCAATGCGCACTGCTCGCCGCTATTTGGCCTCTGAAATCTACCGATCCTGTGCTGTAGTGCTTCTCGCCCTACTGGGACTATTTACCTTTTTTGCTCTGATAGACGAGTTAGACAAAGTGAATAAAAACTTCACGTTGTTGAACCTGTTTTATCTGGAAAGCCTGCAACTTCCTACCCGCCTGTACGAGCTGCTGCCCATAGGGTTGCTGATCGGCGCTGTATTGGCGTTAGCCAGCTTAGCGCAGCGTAACGAACTGGTAATTTTGCGCGTGTCGGGCGTAAGCGGCTTAGGCATGCTAGGCATGCTGTGGGTGATCACCATACCATTGATGGTGGGTGCGTTCCTGCTGTCCGAATACATCACCCCCGCTGTACAGATTAAAGCCAGTGAAGCCCAACTACAGTTACTGGGGCGATCCGGTGGTGGTCGCTTAAGCAGCGGCTATTGGTTTAAGGAAAACATCAAGGGCGGCGGCTCACGCATCATTAATATTCAGCGTATTCAAGCCAGCGGCAAAGTGGACAACATCACTGTGCTGGAAATGCTACCCGAACAAACCTTAGACACCTTAACCCAAGCCCCTACAGGCCAGTTCCACAGTGACGGCCTGCGCTTGGACAAAGCTACTATCATCACTATAGACCCAGCGTCTTCACAGGCATTGCACGGCGAGCAAGCCCCTGAAAAACCTTTAAGCACACTGGCTAACGAGTCCACACTAGAGATTCGCACGTCGTTAACCGCTGACCGGTTAATTGCCCGTATTCTGACGCCTGAAATGATGTCTGCCAGCGATCTGATGGACTACATCAGTTATTTACAAGCCAATGAACTACAGACTGACCGACAAATGGTGGCGTTGTGGCGCAAGATCGCCTATCCCTTCACGTTGTTGGTGATGATTACCATTGCCGCCCCCATCAGTTTCATGCAAACACGTCGAGGTGGTGTAGGGACTAAAGTGTTTGCAGGTATCTTGATTGGCGTGGGCTTTTTCATGGCCAACCAGATGGCGTTGAACATTGGTACGCTCGGTAAATGGGCTCCGTGGATTACGGCCTTAGGTCCTAACATCATCGCGCTAGGTAGTGCGCTGCTAGCCTTGCTGTTAATGGAAAACCGTAACCGTTTCGCACGTCGCCGCACCATGCTGGCATCGGCTGACTGATATGATTCTTGAGACCTCCAAACCAGTCTGGGTGATTGGCGATGTACAAGGTTGCTATCAAAGCCTAGAAGCTCTGTTGGCACACCCAGTGATACAAGCCGATCACGATGCCCTATTCTGCTTTGCAGGCGACCTGATTAACCGTGGCCCACTATCTCTGGACTGCGTACGGTTTGCCCAATCCATGGGAGATAAAGCCATCACCCTATTAGGCAATCACGATATACATTTGTTGGGAGTCGCGGCTGGCGTACGCAAAGTAGGAAAGTCGGATACAGCTCAAGAAATTTTGGCTGCTCCGGATGCCGAGCAACTCGTAGACTGGCTACGCCATTGCCCCTTAGCCCTGCAGGTTCACGATCACTTGATCGTACATGCTGGCGTGGCTCCCAGCTGGACCTTGGCACAAACCTTAGCCCACGCGCGTGAAGTAGAGCTCTGCCTGCAAGCACCTAACTGGCAAAATTTGCTAGAGGGCTTATTTGGCAATCACCCCGATGTATGGAACGACTCGCTACAAGGGCAAGACCGACTACGCTTGATCATCAACATTCTGACCCGTATGCGTACCTGCTATCCAGACGGGCGGTTAAACACCAAACACAAAGGCCCACCTGATCTACAAGAGGGCCACACCGCGTGGTTTGATTTACCGAATCGTGCACTAGAAGTACCCGTGATTTTTGGTCACTGGTCTACCTTGGGCTTGATGCAACGGCCTGATGCCGTGTGTTTGGATACCGGCTGCGTATGGGGTGAATCACTAACCGCCATACGCTTACCTGATAGAAAGATTGTGCAGGTAGCGCACCAAGAAACTCAGGCGCTAAACCCGCTCGCGTTTTAACTTACGCTTTTTCTACGACGGCAGCATGTACTTGCTGCCACGTTTCGACTGCTACGACTGCCCTACCTACCTCAGCGCAATGCTCAGCAGGCAAAACCTCTAAGAACTCGCACTCCACCATTGCGCCACGTGAGCACAGCAAAATCCAAATGTTTGCCATCAAGCTTTGATCGCCAGTGAAAGCAAAACGAGCACTACGCTCGCCATGCTGGTAGTAGCGCAGCGCCACAGGTTGAATATCCACTTTCACTCGTATAGCGGCTTCAAACAAGCTAGCATGAAAAGGCTTGACCTCATCACCCGCAGACGTTGTGCCCTCAGGAAACAAGCCCACGGCTTCAGAGCGAACGAAGCGTTGATTCATCTGCTCGCTCACACCTTTAATGGCATGTCGGTGTGTACGATCTATGTACACCGTACCCGCACCAGATACCAACCACCCTATCACTGGCCATTTACGAATTTCGCTCTTAGCCACGAAACAGGTAGCACGCACCTTATCTAATACAAAAATATCCAACCAAGAACAATGATTGGATACCCATAAGACTGAACCGTTCAATACCGGCTTGCCTTGCACGACGACTTTGACGCCACAAATAGCCAACAAACCTTTAGACCAATTCTGAATCATCCATAATCGGCGTGAAAAACCAATAATGGGGAAAAGTAACAGTGTGGATAGTAATCCACCTATCAGCCACAACAGTAGCCCGGCAGCGCGCCAGGCAAATCGCAATACACTCAAGATTCAATTCCTGCTTGTGTAGAAATAGGCTGCCCTTCTTGGGCAGCATCCAACCAACGCTGCAAAATCACAGCTGCGGCCACCGCATCATCATCGTCATGATTGCCCAGTATTTGCTGAGCTTCCATGCTAGACCCTCGTTCATCCACCAGAACTACTGGTAGCCCGTACCGCCCTTGTAACTGGTTGGCAAAACGTCTGCAACGCAAGGATGCATATTGCTCCTCGCCAGAGGTAGTGAGCGGCAAACCCACCACCAACTGATCCGGCTGCCACTCTTTGAGTAGCGCCTCAATCGCTGCAAAACGTTGAATTTTAGTGACTGGCCGCAAAATAGTTAAGGGGCGTGCGTGCCAGGTCAACGTATTGCCTAGCGCCACGCCAATTTTTTTTAGGCCGTAATCAAAGGCCAGTACAGTTAGCTCAGGCATGACCAGCAGCCATACTCAACATGGCTGGGTCTATACCCAACTGTGCCAGCGCCGCATGGTAACGCTCACCAGCAGGCAGCTCAAACAAAATTTTGGCATCTGCATCCACGTTTAACCATGCATTTTGGGACATTTCGTCCTCTAGCTGTCCTGCGCTCCATCCTGCGTACCCTAAGGCAATCAGAACTTGCTCAGGCCCTTTACCGCCCGCTACGTCCTGCAATACATCACGCGATGTGGTTAGAGCCATGTCGCCCAATGCAATACTGGAGCTATAACTACCTGCTGGAGCATGCAAGACAAACCCTCGGTCTGTTTGCACCGGGCCACCAAAAAAGACGGCACGCTGCTGCTCTTCTAAGTCTAACGTCAGTTCTAACTCTATACGTTGCAGCAGATCTCCGATGGTCATATCGGTAGGTCTATTGATGACTACGCCCAGCGCACCGTTTTCATTGTGTTCACACACATAGATCACCGTGCCGGCCAAACTACCGGTCACCATCCCAGGCATCGCCACCAGCAATTGTTTGGAGAGATCAATACGCTCAGGTGTGTCCACCGTCTGCTCCGCTGCACTCATGTTGAACCCCCCAATACTAAATGTCGTAGCGTCACGACTGAAATTAGACTTCAATCAGCTCAAAATCTTCTTTACGTGCACCACACTCTGGACAAACCCAGTTTGGCGGCACATCCTCCCATAGGGTACCAGGCGCAATACCTTCTTCAGGCAGGCCTGCTTCTTCATCATAGATCCAGCCACAAATCAAACACATCCAGGTACGCATAACTCAAATTCTCTCTTCAAAAAACTCTGGACCCCCTGCACGCAGGCAATCCATTAAAATGGGCTTCATAATACTAAACCCTGCGCCAATCTGGCGTACTTTGCTCAAGTTTCATTGATTTTTCACATCATGGCTACTGATTTACCGCCTTCCTCACCACCTTTGGTGTTGTTGTTTGGCCCTCTGGATCCTACTGGTGCAGCCCACCTTATGGCGGACAGCATCAGCTGTGCTCGCTTGGGTTGCCACGCGCTAAGTGTAGTCACCAGTTTGCACGTACAAGACACCATTTCCTGCGAGCAATTGCAACTTGTGCCGCCCGAGCACCTGTATGACCAGATGCGCTGTTTGCTGGAAGATATGCCCATCAGCGCCATCAAGGCTGGCCCGCTATACAGCGCAGAGGCCGCTAGTGTACTGGCTCAAGTCGCTGCAGACTACACAGCCATTCCACTGGTGTTGCAGTTGCAGTCATTGCAAGATCACATGCTGGCCGACCATGACATTGATACAGATGATGTCATGGACGCGATTTTTCAACTGGTACTGCCACAAACCGACCTAGTCGTGGCTGACAGCACGCTGCTGGAACAGTTGCAAAACTCAGGCCACCTACCTGAGCAAGACGATGTATTCCAAGCGGTGCTGGATTTAGGTGCTAACCAATTGCTAAGCGCCACTACCGCCCACGGAACAGAACCAGCTCGCTACCAACTGCTAGGCCAAGACGGCACACGCCAACACTGGCCACTGCAAGCCACTCCACATCGCCTGCATGACACCGATTCCACGCTTAGCGTTGCGATTGCCGCAGGGCTAGCACAAGCCAAACCCATGAGTCGCGCCATCACTGACGCTATACGCTTTACCGAAAGCAGCGCAGAACGGCATTTTCAAGCTGGCATGGGCAAACTCATATTGAATCAAACTCTATGACCCAGACATTACGTTTTCCTCGTGGCTTGTATGGTGTCACCCCTGAATGGGATGACACCGCCAAATTACTAGATGCAGTCTCTGACGCGCACCGTGGTGGCATGGCTGTGCTGCAATGGCGCCGCAAACTGGCTACCGCTGAACTGGCCGCCACGCAGTTAGACGCTTTGCTGAAACGCTGCCGCGAACTGCACCTACCCTTGCTGATCAATGATGATTGGGAATTAGCGTTGCAATGCCACGCTGACGGCGCTCATTTGGGTAAAGATGACGGCTCACTGAGCACGGCCAGAGCCGCGCTGCCCAGCCCGAAATTCGTGGGTGCCTCTTGCTACAATCAGCCAGAGCTTGCGTTGCAAGCCATACAAGCTGATGTGGATTACGTGGCTTTTGGTGCCATGTTCCCCTCTAGCATCAAACCTAACGCCCCTCGTGCGCTACCCGAACATATACAACAAGGCTTGGCCCATTGCCGCGCACATGCGAATGCATTAGGCAGACCCGCCGTAGTCGCCATTGGCGGCATCACACTGGACAATGCTGCCAGCGTAATTCAGGCCGGAGCCGATACAATAGCCGTTATTAGTAGCCTGTTTGAGGCTCCAAACGTTTACCAGCGAGCACAAGCTTTTACGGATCTTTTTGCCAAATTCGCTTAACACGCTCACCTTTACCGGATACTTCACATGACTAGCAATGCAGATTTGTTCGAACGTGCCTGCCACCATATTCCTGGTGGTGTTAACTCCCCCGTGCGAGCCTTTGGTTCAGTAGGTGGTACCCCACGATTTATCCAACGCGCACAAGGCCCGTGGGTATGGGATGCAGAAGGCACCCAGTACATTGATTACGTAGGCTCGTGGGGCCCGGCTATTCTGGGTCACGCACACCCTGAAGTGATCAAGGCTGTGCAAGAAAGCGCGGCACATGGCTTGTCTTTTGGTGCACCTACTGCAGGTGAAGTAGAACTGGCTGATCTAATTTGCCAACTGCTGCCATCCATTGAAAAAGTACGTTTGGTCAGCTCCGGCACTGAAGCCACCATGAGCGCCATTCGTTTGGCCCGTGGCTACACTGGCCGCAATAAAATCATCAAATTTGAAGGCTGCTACCACGGCCACGCTGACAGCCTACTGGTGAAAGCAGGTTCTGGTTTGCTGACTTTCGGCAACCCCACTTCCGCTGGTGTACCCGCAGAATTCATCCAGCACACGCTGGTACTGAACTTCAACGACATCGAAGGTGTTAAAGCTGCCTTTGCTCAACACGCTGACGATATTGCTTGCATTATCGTTGAGCCTGTTGCTGGCAACATGAACCTGATCAAACCTATTCCAGGCTTCTTGGAAACTCTGCGCGAGCAATGTACCGAACACGGCGCTGTGCTGATTTTTGATGAAGTGATGACTGGCTTCCGTGCAGGCGCTAAAGGCGTGCAAGGCATTAGCGGCATTCGTCCTGACATGACCACACTGGCTAAAGTGATTGGTGGCGGTATGCCAGTAGGCGCTTTCGGTGGTAAAGCCGAAATCATGGATTGCATCGCCCCATTGGGCTCTGTGTACCAAGCAGGTACGCTGTCTGGTAACCCTGTTGCTGTAGCGGCTGGCTTAGCCACATTGAAACTGCTACAAGCTCCTGGCGTTTACGATCAATTGGAAAAACAAACCCGTGTGCTGGCCGAAGGCTTGGCTGAACGCGCTCGCGCCGCTGGCCATGCATTTTCTAGCGATTACGTAGGCGGCATGCTGGGTCTGTACTTCACTGACACTGTGCCTACATCGTTTGCCGAAGTATCAAAAAGCGATACACAAAAATTCAATCGCTTCTTCCATGGCATGCTGGATGCTGGTGTGTACTTGGCTCCATCTGCGTACGAGGCAAGCTTCGTCTCCTTGACTCACGATGACGCCATCGTTGCACAAACTCTGAACGCCGCCGAGCAAGTATTTAAACAGCTTTAATTCTTAAGTTGTTTCGCTGTAAAAGGCGTATTTAGCGGGCTTCAAGCCACTGTCGTGTCATGCGGCAGTGGCTTTTTTGTGAGCAGACGAATGTTAAAAGCTTGATTATTCGCAAGGCAAAGATACCCCTCACTAATAGAATTGAATGCATTATCTGAACCCTTAACTGGGTTTGAATTCATATAGCGCTTCTCTATGGAATACCGCCATGAATATGCATGATGTCCCCTTTACTGCGACCTTAGCTGATGTTCCTGACCTAGAAAGCCGTGTGGTTTCTAGCGATCATCAGGACATACGCCTATGGCTACGACTGCTCAGCTGTACCACTTTTATAGAAAACGAAATCCGTAGTCGCCTGCGTAGCGAGTTTCAAACCACATTGCCACGCTTTGATCTCATGGCCCAACTACAGCATGAGGCAGGCGGCATGAAAATGAGTGATCTCTCTAGACGCATGATGGTCACGAACGGCAACATTACCGGTATTGCTGATCAACTTGAAAAAGATGGTCTGGTAGAACGTACCAAACTGAATACTGATCGCCGTAGTTCGTTGATTCGCTTAACGCCTAAAGGCCGTAAGCTGTATCAGAAAATCTCCCAAGCACATGAGTCATGGATTCGTACACTGTTCGCTTCGTTGTCCAAGAACAGCCATCAGAAACTCTATGAGCAGTTGGGCGAACTGAAAACGATGGCACGTCTGTTCAGCCACATCCCTGAGATGGCGAAGAATTAACTGTAGCCGTTTACGCTGACCTACCTTTCGTCATACCGACGAAGCTCCATCAGTAGCTGCACTGCACTCAGCAAAACGGGTATGATTAAAGCCTATTTTTGATCTCTCTCACCTACAGGTGTGTTATGGCTGTCAATCTGCAAATTCCCGCTGAATCCGAGATTCACGCTGTTGCTGGCGTTGAAATCGGTATTACTGCTGCTGGTATTCATAAATCAGGTCGTCCAGACCTAACAGTATTTAAGCTTGCTCCCAACAGTACGGTTGCTGGCGTCTTTACCACCAACCGTTTTCGCGCGGCACCTGTGCAGGTTAGTGAAGCACACCTGCACTCCGATGCCGACACACGTGCATTGGTCATCAACACAGGTAATGCCAATGCAGCGACTGGCGAAAGCGGTTTGCAGAATGCTCGCCGTACATGTACAGAGTTGGCTGAACTGCTGGATCTGCGTCCATCGCAAATACTGCCTTTCTCTACTGGCGTGATTTTAGAGCCGCTGCCTGTGGACAAACTGGTTGCCGCCTTGCCTGCGGCTGTAAGCAGCTTTGGTGCTAACCGCTGGTTTGATGCGGCACACAGCATCATGACTACCGACACACAGCCTAAAATTCATTCTAGCCAGATCAAACTGGGCGACACGCTGACTACCATCACCGGTATCAGCAAAGGCGCTGGCATGATCAAACCCAACATGGCAACCATGCTGGGCTTCTTGGCTACCGATGCTGGTATTGCTCCTGAATTGCTGAAAGAGATGACACGTTCTATTGCGAACCGCTCTTTCAACCGCATCACTATTGATGGTGACACCTCTACCAACGACTCCTTCATCATCATGGCTACTGGCCAAAATGGTGTGATGGTGGATTCCGTTGCGAGCCCACACTACGCTGTTCTATACCAAGCATTGACTGCCGCAGCAGCCGAACTGGCACAAAAAATCGTGCGTGATGCTGAAGGCGCTACGAAGTTCATGACCATTCAGGTTGAAAACGCTGCCAACGAAGCAGAAGCCCTGAAAGTGGCTTACGCTGTTGCACAGTCACCACTGGTTAAAACCGCTTTCTACGCATCCGACCCAAATCTGGGCCGTATTCTGTGCGCCATTGGTTACGCTGGTATCAAAGACCTAGACGTCAGCAAACTGCGCCTGTGGCTGGGCGATGTCTTGGTGGCTGAAGAAGGTGGTCGCGCAGCCAGCTACCTAGAGGAAGATGGTCAGCGCGTGATGCAAGAAGCTGAAATCGTGATGCGCATCGATTTAAATCGTGGTACGCACAACGAAACGGTTTACACCTGCGACTTCTCACACGATTACGTGACGATCAACGCGGACTACCGCTCTTGATCCACCTAGGGCAGCCTCCAAGGCTGCCCTACAGGTGCTTGTTTTATTGCAGATTTTAAGTTTTTCCCCTACAATAAAAGGCTTAGCTTAAAAGGCTAATAATTTTATTTTTATGATTTTGGCGATTTTCGCCAGATTTTTAGGATTTTCCCTATGTACGCGGTTATAAAAACCGGTGGTAAACAGTATCGTGTTACTACTGGCCAAAAATTGAAAATAGAACAGATACCGGCAGACATTGGGCAAGAAATCTCGCTAGACCAGGTTTTGTCTGTTGGTGAAGGTGAGTCCCTGAAAGTGGGTACTCCTTTTGTTAATGGTGCCGTGGTTAAAGCTACTGTTCTTGCACAAGGCCGTCACCCAAAAATCAAGATCTTCAAAATGCGCCGTCGCAAGGGCTATCGCAAAACACAAGGTCACCGTCAAAATTACACCGAAGTTCGTATCGAAGCTGTTAACGCTTAATTAGCGTACAGTTTTAGAACTTCCGGCATAACTGGAGTTTAAAAAATGGCACAGAAGAAAGGCGGCGGCTCTACGCGGAACGGACGCGACTCACAATCGAAACGACTGGGCGTCAAAATCTACGGTGGCCAAGCCATCAATGCTGGTTCTATCATCGTTCGCCAGCGCGGTACTGAATTCCACCCCGGCGTGAACGTGGGCATGGGCAAAGACCACACCCTGTATTCCTTGGTGAATGGTCATGTTAAGTTCAGCATCTCTGGTGCTCTGAACAAACGTACTGTTTCTGTAATCGCTGCTGAATAAGCATCATTACTGACGGTATCAAAGCCCTGCCCCAAACCGGCAGGGCTTTTTGCTTTACACTATCTATCTTTACATTAGTACATTACACATCAGGTCAAATCACTTTATGAAATTCGTAGACGAAGCAACCATTGAGGTTATAGGCGGTCGCGGCGGCAATGGCGCTGCAAGCTTTCGCCGCGAAAAGTTCATCCCTAAAGGTGGACCTGATGGCGGTGATGGCGGTCGAGGCGGGAACGTATATGCTATCGCTGACCGTAACGTCAACACCTTAATTGATTACCGGTTTTCGCGACTGCACCGCGCACGTAACGGTGAAAACGGTAGAGGCTCAGATCAATACGGCGCAGCTGGCACTGATATTGTCTTGCGTATGCCAGTGGGCACCACGATTATGGATGCCGAAACAGGCGAGCTATTGTTCGATCTGGATCACCATGATCAAGAAGTTATCTTGGCCGCTGGCGGTCAAGGTGGTCTGGGTAACTTACACTTTAAAAGCAGTATCAACCGCGCCCCTCGTCAATGCACACCAGGCGAAATGGGTCATCAGCGCAAACTGCGCTTAGAGCTGAAAGTGTTGGCTGATGTGGGTCTGCTAGGTTTGCCTAATGCAGGTAAATCCACCTTTATCAGTAAAGTATCGAATGCTCGCCCACGCATTGCTGATTATCCCTTCACTACGCTGCACCCTAATCTAGGTGTGGTACGTACCTCGGCCTCGCACAGCTTTGTGATTGCCGACCTTCCTGGTCTGATTGAAGGCGCATCAGAAGGCGCCGGCTTAGGCCACTTATTCTTGCGCCACCTGTCACGCACACGCTTGTTGCTGCACATTGTGGACGTTAGCTCCTTGGATCAAGACGTAGACCCAGTAGAGGCTGCGTTAGAACAAATCCAAGTGATTACTGCCGAACTGAATTTGTACAGCGAAGAACTAGGCGACAAACCTCGCTGGCTAGCGCTGAACAAACTCGACATGGTGGATGACCCTGAAGCCCTGCGTAAAGAGTTGGTGAAACGCTTAGATTGGAAAGCTCCTATCTATGGCATTTCCGCCCTAACAGGTCAAGGCACTGAAGAGCTGGTTCGCGACATTCAAAACTGGCTGGACGAACAACGTCGTCAACAGCAAGAGGCGGAAGAAAAAGCAGCAGGTACTTTTGTACATGTTGATCCTCGTTTTGACGAAAAACGACAAAACATTGACGTACCCCCGCCGGCAGCAGACAACGAATAGCAAAGACGACGTTCTCGCGTCATTCAGCGCTAAAATCCACAGGTACCCATTCGGGTACCTGTTTTAGTCTAGACTGTAGTATCACCTCTTTATTTGCTGCGTCCCCCCATGTCTGTATCGTCTGATAACACCTCTGTTATTGCCCAGGCCAAGCGCTTGGTTGTGAAAGTAGGCTCGTCACTAGTGACCAATAATGGTCGCGGTATTGATAGCAATGCCGTTGCACAGTGGTCGGCACAAATTGCTGAGCTGCACCGTCAAGGCAAACAAGTCGTACTGGTTTCCAGTGGTGCGATTGCCGAAGGTATTGCCCGACTGGGTTGGACGCGCCGACCTAGTGTGATGCACGAACTGCAAGCCGCGGCGGCCGTCGGACAAATGGGGCTGATTCAAGCCTATGAAGTGGCATTTGCTAAACATGGCATCCGTACCGCACAAATTCTGCTGACGCATGAAGACTTGGCAGATAGGCACCGCTATTTGAATGCACGCAGCACGCTCTACACACTGTTAGCGCTGGGTGTAGTACCTATCGTTAACGAAAATGATACCGTCGTCACCGACGAAATTCGTCTGGGCGATAACGATACCTTGGGCGCTCTGGTTACTAACCTGATTGAAGCTGAATCCCTGATTATTCTGACCGATCAGAAAGGACTCTACAGTGCCGACCCACGCAGTAACCCAGACGCTAAATTTATTTCGATGGCGCAAGCGGGTGATCCAGCTCTGGAAAAAATGGCTGGTGGTGCAGGCAGCTCTGTAGGTACAGGTGGTATGCTAACCAAAATCTTGGCCGCCAAACGCGCTGCCAACAGTGGTGGCCATACTGTGATTGCCTCAGGTAGAGAGGAAAACGTCTTGCACCGATTGGCTCAAGGCGAATGCATAGGCACAGAACTCCGTGCCACTCTACCCGTAAAATCAGCCCGTCAGCGCTGGTTAGCGAATCACCTACGTGTGCGCGGTCGAGTCACCCTAGACGAAGGTGCCATCAAAGCGCTGACCAACGGCCACAAGAGCTTGCTACCTATAGGTGTGATACATGCGGAAGGCGACTTCGAGCGTGGCGACGTAGTAGCCTGCGTGGATGAGCATGGCGTGGAATACGGACGTGGCTTAATCAACTATTCCAGTTCTGACACTCGACGTATCTTGCGTACTCCTAGCCATAAAATCGCTGAAATTTTGGGCAGCATGTCAGCCTCTGAACTGATTCATCGCGACAACATGGTGTTTAACCAGAATAGCAACGCATAAAAAAAGGGGTTTAAACCCCTTTTTTTATGCGTCAGTACAGCCCCTTATTCACCAACCGCTTCAATCATACGCCCAGCCGACACATCAGGCTTAGGTTGCCGCCGTGACGGATAATAGTCATATTCTTTTGTCCATGGCGTAGTGCCACCAGTAGTTTGGTGGCGTTTATAGAACGCCACAAAATCCGACCAGCTCAGCGCTTTAGAATACAGCCAACCCTGTACAAAATCCACGCCATTAGCACGCAGGTAATCAGCTTGCTCTTGAGTTTCCACCCCTTCAGCTACCATTACCAACCCTAAGCTTTGCGCCATCTTGATAATGTGCAAGACTACCGCACTAGACGCTGCACCAGTACCAATAGAATGAATAAATGCTTTGTCTATTTTGAGTACATCCACTGGCAAACTCTGCAAATACTGCAGGCTGGAATACCCCGTACCAAAATCATCAATTGCCACCACAAAACCATCATCACGAGCCGTGTTCAATGTGTCTCTAGCGGCTTCAATATCCATGCTCACCCGTTCGGTGATCTCTAACCACAGTTGCTCGGCTTTTACCCCTTGCTCAAGGAAGCTTTCACGTAGCACAGGCAAAATACGTCCACTGCGCACATCATGCGAGCTCAAGTTCAAGCTAATGTGCAGATTACGGTCTAGCACTAGAAAATCGCCAGCCTCAACCACCACGCGATCAACCAATAAGTTGGTCAGCTCAATGATTTGACCGCTTTTTTCTGCTGCAGGTACAAATTCTTCCGGACTGATCCACGAGCCATCACCCCGCCTCCAGCGCATCAATGCTTCAGCCCCCACACACGCACCAGTTTCTAAATGCATGATGGGTTGATAGTACACTTCCATCTCTCGTCGACGTAAAGCAAGCCGCAATGCCGCGGTAAGTGGCCGTGGCTTTAACATTAAGTACAAGGTGAGTAACAAGCTCAACATGGTGAGCATCAATATGGTGGGCATCATACTTTCGCGGTTTTCTTGTATATAGCTCAGAAAACCTTGCCTAGGCACCATGGCCAACGCTAGCCAATTCCCGTGGCGCTCCATAACTGTGATGTAACGCTTATCTCGCCAGGGCTCACCATTTTCAACACTGAATACTTGCGTGAGTAGCTCTTGCGGAAAGGCTGCCGAGGCTGCGACTAAGGTACCATCTATGGTAGCTAATGCTAACAATGCTGGGCGAGTTAGATACATATCCATAAATCGCCATTCCCGCACCATAGCCTCGTAATTACCGTAGCGCAGCAGAAGTACCCGTTCCGCTTCCAACTCGCTTAGCTCTATACCAGCTGTTACTTCCAGTCCGCCGGGCGTACCAAAACTAACATCTTGTATCCCCATGAAAACATTTACTTGTCCCCATAAGACACATTTTTTCCCATCGGGCATGGTGTACGCTAATTCTTGAATAGCAGGAGAGTTCACCGCCACTTGCCGCATCCTCTCCAAATGCAGTGGCGAACAGGCCTCTACCTGATACGCTGACAATGCTTTCAATGCATCTTCGGCGGCTCGCAGGGTATCTTCTGTGCGCATCACAATCAGGTGATCGACACTACGTAACCTCTGTTCTTCACTGTATAGACTGAATTGCCATGACAACGTGGCAAAGAGCAAAGAAGGAACTATGGCGCCCAAGCCAAGCATGGTCATCCTGATCAGCGCCGCTTTATAACGATGCATATCGGAATCCCAACTAGAAAAATATAAAAACAAAAAAGAAAACTGAGCAGAAGAAGATGCACGCGTTCACTGCACAACAAGCCGCACTTCAGACTACCTTTCTTTTCCCGTGTGTTGCGAATTTAATCGCTACTATTTATATCAGTCATTGATCATGCCACCTTGCAGCAGCACTGCTTTCTACGTACCATGTGAGAGCGTATTCGGTATGGTGATCACCACATACCGTTTCTTATTTTTGCCCTTCCTTTTTCATGACTAGCACCCTTTTCCAGCTATTAGGCGGTATAGGCCTGTTCCTGATCGGTATGTCTATGCTTACCGACGGCCTGACGACATTTGCCGGTAATTCTTTACGCCAAGCGTTAGCACGTTTTACAGGAACGCCATTTCGTGCCTTTACATCCGGTGCGTTAATTACTATCTTACTGCAGTCTTCTACCGCCACCACAGTTACCTTGATTGGTTTTGTCAGTGCAGGCTTAATTAGCTTCACACAAGCCATTGGCGTAGTGATGGGCGCAAGCTTGGGTACTACTGGTACAGGTTGGATTATCGCCACATTGGGATTAAAGGTCAGCCTAGGGCTCTATATGCTGCCCCTCATAGGCATAGGTGCTTTTATCAAGTTACTAGGCCGTGGCCGCTGGCCTGCGTTAGGGATAGCCATGGCCGGTTTTGGCATGCTATTTGTGGGGATTGATACCCTGCAATCCGGGATGACCGGCTTAAGCAGCATGCTGAACTTAGAATCGCTGCAACCTGACAGTTGGTGGCACCGCATTCTTATCATGCTGATTGGTACAGTGATGACGGTGATTCTGCAATCATCCGCTGCAATGGTGGCCGCCACACTAACCGCCTTGGACGTAGGCGCGATCAGTTTTGAACAAGCAGCCATTCTGGTTATTGGTGCTGCCATCGGTACCACCATGACAGGGGTATTAGCCGCTATTGGTGGCTCCATTCTGGCACGCCGCACCGCACTGACTCACGTGCTGTTTAACTTATCTAGCGGCTTAATTGCGCTGATGATTCTACCTATACTGCTTTGGCTAATTGATGCTATGCAAACCTATATGCATCTGCAAGCAGGGGCTGTGGCGCTAGCTGCCTTCAATACCTTATTTATTTCGGTGGGTGTGGCGATTTTCTTGCCCAACGCCGCGCGCTTTGCACGCCTGATAGAACGCATACTGCCAGAACGTGAAAACACGCTGACTAGCCAACTGGATGACTCGCAACTGCAAGTGCCTGAGCTGGCCCTGGGCTCTATGCATAAAACGCTGGTGTTGCTGTCTAGCGAACTGTTTACCGTAGCTCGCCAGCTCTGCACCATGCCCACAGAGTCGCCGTTAAGCCCTACAGAACGCCAACGCTTACACAAGGCGTTGGACGACTCTCAGGAGTTCTTTGCTGGTATACGCTTAACCGATGAACATGATGCGTTAGTGTCCACTCACTTAGCCCAAATGCACGTTCTAGATCACTTGTTAAGAATCTATGGCCGCACCGTTAATGTGCGCCTAACAACCATAGAGAATGTGCCCGCTATTCTTCAAGAAGCCTTAAACAGCACAGACCACTTACTGAAACTAGCCATCCAAGGCTTATCAGGACAAGCTGAAGAAGGTTGGTTGCAGGTGTTGGCCCATCAGAATGAAGCCCTAAGTGTGTTACGCCAACAAGCACGTACACAAATCATGACTGAAACAGCTAGCGGTTACAGGGACTCGGCCCAAGCCCTGCATATTCTGGACTCCATGCGTTGGCTAGAACGCATCGCCTACCATGTATGGCGTATCTGCCATTACCTTTCTACCGAGAACCGCACCATCGTAGAAAACAGTACAGACATAGAGCCTGCGTAAATGACGGCAAAGCCTACCTAGGCTTTGCTGGATCTGTCCTGCACCGGCAATGCAGTGGAATACTTAATCACTTCCATCGCAAAGCTGGAACTAACATCGTGTAAATCACACGCCTGAATCAGCTTTTTATAGACTGCGTCATAACCTTGAATGTCATTGACGATCACACGCAGTAAATAATCCACATCACCACTCATTCTATAAGCCTCTACGATTTCTGGAATATCCTGAACCGATAAGGCAAATTTTTTAATCCAGTCTTCGTTGTGATGATTGGTAGATACTTTCACAAATACCGTCGTATTTAACCCTAATTTTTCAGGGTCACACAGTACAACGCGTTTCTGGATAACTCCTTCTTCTTTTAATTTCTGTATACGCTTCCAACATGGCGTGCTGGACAAACCAACTCGCGCTGCGATTTCGCTAATAGCCACATCCGCATCTTCTTGTAGAATTTGTAGAATTTGCCTATCAATAATATCCAATTTTCTTTCCTTAAAATAATCAATATTAATGATTGGCAAAGTATGGTTTAACTCAAATTTTTTGCCCACCACTTACTTCAATACGCTGCGCGGTAATCCATTTAGCTTCATCCGTTGCCAAGAAAGCGACTACGTCGGCAATGTCACCGGGAGCACCAATGCGCCCTAATGCAATGCTGTTAATGGCTCGTGCTGCTGTGTGTTCATCAATAGGACTCATAGCGGTTTCTGTCAGGCCTGGTGCAACAGTATTTACCGTAATTCCTCGAGGTCCTAAATGTGCCGCCAGTAAGCGCGTCAATGCCTCTAGCCCAGCTTTAGCTGGCGCATACACGGCCATTTCAGGAAAGGCCATGCGTGTACCCATAGAAGAAATATTGATGATCCGCCCGTGATCTCGCAAACGGGGCAACATGCATTGTGTCAGAAAAAATGGGGCTTTTAAATTCACCATTAGTGTCAGGTCAAACTGCTCTGACGTCACACTTTCAATTGGCTCACGTTTCAATACACCTGCATTATTGACCAATATATCCAATCTTGTTTCGCCAACGGTGTCGGCCACAATTTTATCAAATTGTGCCTGGATATCGTATGGCCCTTTTACATCGGATAAATCTGCAAAAATAGGCGCAGCTTTTCCGCCCTCTGCCTCGATAGTCGCCACTAACTGCATTAACGATTCTTTGGATCGGTGTGCATGCACACACACGAAAGCGCCTAATCGCGCCAAACGCAATGCAATTTGATAGCCTATCCCTTGGCTGGCCCCGGTAACCAGAGCCACTTTTCCTTGTAGCTGCGCCATATGCGTATTCCTGTCGTTGTTAAGGTTGAACAATCACTTTGCCGAAAGCAGAACGGTTTTCCAGCGCCGCAAAGGCTTGGGCCGTGTCTTCTAATGGATAGCGCATGTCCACAGGTGGATTCAAATCGCCTTTTTCTACCAATGCCAGCAACGCATGCAGATCTTCGCGCATCCAGCCATTGGAGCCCAATACCGTAAGTTCAAAGGTCCAGATATAGCGCAGATCGGTTTTAGGATCAAAACCAGCCGTGGCACCACATGTCAGCAACTTTCCGCCTTTTTTCAACGATTTGATAGACGATACCCAGGTATCACCACCGGTGAAGTTCACAATCATGTCCACGCCACCAGTACCACTAATACGTGGTTTACCTACGTGATCGTGCAGCCCTTTGATGAAGTCTTGCTCTTTGTAGTTGATGCCATGATCAGCACCTAGCTCACGCAGCTTTTCTAGTTTGTCATCACTGGATGCCGCCACAATCACTTCAGCCCCACTCAGTTTGGCCAACTGTACGCAGCACGTACCCACACCGCCCGACGCCCCCAGCACAAAGACTTTCTTGCCTTTAGCACTGCCATCCAGCGGTAAGCCACCACGGGTCACCATCATGCGATAAGCCGTACCATAAGCCACCGGCAAGGCAGCTGCTTGCTCGTAGCTCACGCGATCAGGCAAAGGAATAAGCTGGCTTACAGGCACTTTGCAGTACTCAGCCAAGCCACCATTCACAGTCTCACCCAACAGCTGGTACGGGTTCAGAACCAGCGGGTCTACTAAGACTCTATCACCTACTTTCCAACCCTCTACATCAGGGCCTATTTCGGCAATACTACCGGCCATATCAATACCCATGATGATGGGCATAGGCACGGTAATACCAGGCATACCACGCAGCGTAAACAGATCGTGGTAGTTCAGCGAGCAGGCGCCCACTTTAATGATGACATGGCCTGCATCCGCAGTAGGTGTAGGCCAATTGGCTTCAAAGGTAATTTGTTCAATGCCCCCGTGGGACTGTATAACTTGTGCTTTCATCGTTCCCTCACTCACTAGAGAAATATTATTTGGCATAGCCAGCGGCCATTTTTTTGATGCTCAACTTGTCTAGCTTGTTATTTGCCAGCAAAGGCATGTCTTCAATAAACCGTACATGGCGCGGATACTGATACACCGGCCCGTTTTGCAACGCAAATTGCTTGATATCGTCCTCGTTGATCTGTGAGGCTTGGCGCTTCACCACAAATGCAGCAGGCACCTGACCTTTGATCTGATCTACTACGGCGACTACAGCGACTTGCACCACATCCGGGTGTTTCATCAGCAGTTTCTCTACGTCACTGGGGTAAATGTTTTCACCTCCGCAGACAAACATGTCGTCTACCCTACCGACAAAGTAGAAAAAGCCGTCCGTATCCCTACGCATCACATCGCCGGTCTTGTACCAACCTTCGTGCAGGGATTTAGCTGTTTCATCATCACGGTTCAGGTAGCCTGGCATCACCGCTTTACTGCGTACCCACAGTTCTCCTTCTTCGGCGTTATCCGTACCTAAACGTACCTCCACATCCGCAATGGGATGCCCCAAGGACAAGGCTGGGCGTGTCAAACCGGTAGGGTGCGGCCCAAAAACGGCAGGCCCAGTTTCGGTGGTGCCCCAGTTGTTATTCACAGTGGCATTGGGGAACAACGCACTGACACTGCGATGCAGCTCATCAGTGATGGGGGACGAGCCCATTGCTACACTCAGCACTGAACTAAAGTCATAACTGAACTGTTGATCTTCTAATGCGCGCAGTGCCATCGCCAACATGGTTGGCACGGCTGTCACCACTTGGCAGCGGTGATCTTGGCAAGCTTGTAGGAAGCTTTGTGCCGTGAATTTCTTCAACATCACTAAGGTGCCGCCGTATGCCGTCACCAACTTTGACAAGAACAAGGCATTCATGTGTGACAACGGTGCAGCACATAGAACCTTGGCATGCTGGGTTTGAAAAAACTCGCCCCCGTTCACACGCATTTTTTGCAGTGCCCAGATATAACCGCCATGGGTAAGCGGCACTCCTTTAGGCACACCAGTAGACCCCGAGGTATACAGTATCGTTGCGGCATCACTAGGCTGTGGCACGACGATTTCAGTCCTGTTGCTGGCACTGCTTACCGTGTTCAATAGCGTTGCTAGATTGATGTGCTCCGTGCCGGTGGGCAGCAAATGTTCAAATTCACTATCACAAAACACCGTCTGCACCTGTGCATCACGTACGATGTAGTGAATGGTGTCTGAAGCCAGTTTGAAACCTATGGGCACCGCGCAATAACCGGCTTGCATAATGCCGTAATAAGCCAGTAGATACTCCGCACTATTTAAACCCATCAGTCCAATACGTGAACCTTTGGCCAAGCCTTGCTGCTGCAAAAAACCCGCAATACGTGCTGCCTGATCGTGCAGATCATAATAGCTGAACACGCGCTCTTGCCCGCGTTCATCTACCTCTATCAACCAGGCTTGCTGCGGGCTCACCTGCTCAGCAATGGCTCCACCCAGATTACTACTTTGTGGAAATTGCTCTGTAGACATGGCTTAGCCCTTTTGCGCGCTGTAGCAGCCACGACCAATGGCCGTCAGTCTGCCCTGCTCGTCATACACATCCACATCCGCCACCCCAACCGAACGCCCCACGCGGCGCGCTACGGCTTTGGCAATCAGGTATGGGCCACTGGAAGGACGAATAAAATCCACACGGAAGTTAATGGTAGGTACTGCACCACCTACACTTAACGCCACCGCCAAATCACCGGCGGTATCAATCAACGAAGCGATAGCACCACCGTGAAACTGGGTGGCAGCGCGGTCTCTGGCCAAGTTTGGCAACAGCGGCATTTTCATGTCTACTGTAGCGGCCTCTACATCAAGGTCTACCAGCTCCATGCCACAACTTTGGATGAAGGGTGATTCCTCAATTAGGTTCTCAAAAAGTTGACGCAATTCCTGACTCATAGTGCTCTCCTGTACTTAATGTTTGCTGTATTTCCAAAAAACCAAATGGTGATGCAAAACCCGAACGGCAAAGGCCAACAAGGTTGCTAAAAGCGCCAGCACAAATACAGCTGAAAACATGGCTGTTGCATCAATATCGTAGGAAGCAGCCCGCAGGTAATAGCCAATCCCTGCTTTGGCGGCTAAAAACTCGCCCACTACACACAAGATGAAGCTCAAGGCTGCGCAAACCTCTAGACCACTAAATACATAATCCAGAGCCGACTTGATTTTCACTAAAAAAACAATGCGCCAGCGTCCACCACCAAAGGCCTTAGCCATGTCTACCAACTCAGACGACACCGACCGCATACCAGCTACCGTATGAATAAACATGACAAAGAACGTACCAATGGCAACCAAGGCAATCTTAGAAGCCAAGCCAATGCCAAACCACACAATCACCAATGGTGCGATAGCGACTACGGGCATAGCTTGCAAAGCCTGCACAATGGGGTGAAACACGCGATATAAGGTTTCAACTTCGCTAACCACAATGCCAAACAAGAAACCCAAACTGGCACCAATGAGCAGCCCCACTAAGGTGGCAATCACCGTGGCCACAAAATGGGTTTCAAACCACCCTTGGCCTCCCCACGCTGCCACGTTTTTAAAAACGCTGATAGGATCAGGCATCAGTGTGGGGTTAGCTACTACGTATGTCGCTAGGTAATGCCAACCAGCAATCAACACAATCACACCCAACACCGGCAACACAACACGCTGCCATTTAGGTGCGAAAAAATAGTTATCACTCATGAGCGTTTACTCCCTTCCCAGAACACCAATTTCTCTTTGGCATAGGTCAGCAGCGCTCCACCTACGTAGCCCAACACCCCTAGCAGTACCATGGCGGTTACAGCAGTTGTGGTATCCAGTGAGTTGGCTGAGTTATCAATCAAGAAACCCGCACCGCCCATCCCTACGATGAACTCCATCACCACACAGCCCACCAAGGCAAAGCCCCAGCCCACTTGCAAACCCGAGAGGATGGAACCTGCGGCATTAGGCAAGCAGCAATGCCAGTACAGTTTCAGGCTGTTGGCATTTAAGCTTTTGAATAGATCCAACAGCACAGGTGGCGTGGCTCGTATGCCTACAAAGGTGCCCACAAAAATGGGGAAGAAACAAATCAAGGCCACCAGAACCACAGTGCTTTTGGTCTCATAGCCCAGCCACAGCAAAATCAACGGTGCAATCGCCACTTTAGGCACGGCCTGTAACACCACCACAACCGGATACATCAACAGCTCTACCCGCTTGTACATGGCCAACACACTACCAAACACCACCGCCAGCAACGTCCCTAACAGGAACCCCAAGATGGTGCTTTGCAAGGTCTGCGACAAATGCGGCCACAAATCGGCATCTTTAAACAGTCCGTTATAGATGCGTTCTAAGACGGCTTCAGGCCCCGGAAACACACGATTCGGGATATGGAACAGCGTTATCACGCAATACCAAATCACAAAAAATGCGATCACTGGTGCTATGGGCAACAGCACTCTTTTCAACACTTGGTTCATGATCACTACCCCTTAGCTCATTCGTGATCATCAAAAATCGATCGCAGATAGTTAGACATCTCGATGAACTCCGGGCTGTACAAGGTATCGATGCTGCGTGGTCTAGGAATATCTATCTTCACGTCAGCCACGATCTTGCCGGGTCTACCGCTCATCACCACCACGCGATCAGACAAAAACACCGCTTCTTGTATGGAGTGCGTAATGAACAACACCGATGGTTTTTTCTCCAGCCAAATACGCTGTAGCTCTACCATCATGTTTTCTCTAGTCATGGCGTCTAGTGCTGAAAAAGGCTCATCCATCACCAATACCGACGGATTACGTATCAGTGAACGGGCTAACGACACCCGTTGCTGCATACCGCCAGACAGCTCAAAGGGATAGCGATCGTGAAAGCCTTTTAGCCCTACCAAGTCCAACAAATCACGGGCTTGTTCTTGGTGCTGGCGTGGCGACTTTCCAGTCAAGCTCATAGGCAGCAATACGTTATCCAGTGCCGTTTTCCAAGGCAGCAATGCTGCCTGCTGGAATGCCACACCTACGTCGTCACGTGCACCTTTGATGACCTGACCGTTAAATTCCACCTGACCGGCTGTAGGCTTTAACAGCCCCGAGACCAAACGTACTAGCGTAGACTTACCGCAGCCCGACGGCCCCAGTACCGAGACAAAGGAGGACGACTCTACCGATAGGTCCAGCTTATCCAGAGCCAGCACTTCACCACGTTTACTGGGATAGCTGACCACAATATCTTTCAACGTTAACGACATGACTCAATCCTGGCTGTTGCGCTTAGTTGGGTAGCTGCTGCACCGTTTTACGTACGGCTTCTACATCAAAATTGTTGATCCCGGGGATGAACTGGTTGGTGTAGAGAGTTTCTACATCAAAGTCCGTCGTAGAGATCTGCTCACCTTCGTACAGTTTTTGCGCGAATTTTTCCCAATCAGCCTTGTTGTATTGGCCGAAGTTTTCTTTGATGTCGTACAAACCAATAATGTTGTACGTACCGTCGTTCACAGCCGAGAAGGTGTCTACCCACTTAGCCTCGTTAGCCGCATCTGGCCTAGAGCTAGGGTCGATTTGCCAGTAAGCTTTCACGCATTTTTCAGTATCCGTTGCGCACGCCACAAACGACTTAGCAATCGCGCGTCCCATACGTTCCACCAACTGAGGGTTGGATTGAATTAACTGTTCGCTGGTGGCTACCCCGTTCGCAAACAAGTTGGCAAACTCTTCAGGAATAGGCAGACGACGAATGGCGGTACCGTCTTTTTCCATCATCACGTTTTGCGGAGCCGGTAGGTTCAGCGCATCCACACTACCGGATTTCATGCGCTGCCATGCCGCAGGGCCTACACCCACAGGCATCACTTGCACATCTTTCATCCAGGTCACACCCGCATCACCCAGCATGAGACGGCTCATAGGCAGGTTGCCCCAGCTCAATGCGCCCACACCCATTTTCTTGCCTTTAAGATCCGCCAAGGTTTTGATATCGCTGTCTTCCAAGACGGTGATTTCAAAAATATTGCGTGGGTAAAAGTTGTAGAAGAACTGAATAGGGAATTTCTCATCTTTGGCAGCAGCAATGACGGACAAGTCAGGGCTCATAATGCCGAACTCCACCGAACCATTCGCCACCTGTGGCAACAACACGGCCGTACCTTGTACTGATACGTATTCCAGCTCTAGACCTTCTTCTTTAAAGAAGCCCAGCGCATCCCCAAAGGGAATGGCCGCTTCTACGGCCGACCACGCTGGAGGAAAGCCTATACGGACTTTTTCCAAATCATCTGCTGCGTACAGATTACTACTGGCCAATAAGGCCACACTCAATGCGATTTTCTTCATGGCTAACACCGCCTCTTTGGAGGAATATTGTTTACTGTGATGAGTTAAGGGAGCTGAAACACGCCCTTTGCCGACTGAATCGTAATGTTCAGCTCTGGTTGTTTTGCGTGGGACACGGGAATATTCACGCCCAATGCCTCCCACAATGTCTGTACTACAACGGGCTCTGGGTGCCCTGCCTGACATGCCACCAAACTAAACTGGTCAGTCAAGCGCTCGGAAGGATGCTGAGCATCACCCCAATCAATGAAATAGGGAGCCAACACACCCAACGCATTGGGGCGCGGTATCAGCAAATGCCACTGCAGCATCTCACCGCTTTGACTTTCTCTAGACAAAGGCACTACATCGCTTTCAATGCCTGCCACCGCGTAAGCAGCCGTTAACGCATCAAAATTTGCCAAGGTGCTACGCATGATGAAACGGTGCAAAGTAGGCCGCTCTAACGCTTGCAGCTCATATCGCAACACGCTCTGTGCATCTGATGACTCATCGATCGCAATCAGCTCTAAGTAGGGACTAGAACCACCGCCTATCAGTTGGTTATGTGTGCCGAATAAACGGTGTTTGCCACCGGTTTCAGCCACCATTCCCGTTTTCAAGGCGAAAGCTTCCGCTAGAGGCGGCAATTGCTTGGCGCCAAACATAAAATGATCAATTGTTTGCATGGTGTTTTACTTGTTCAAACTGTGCAGTGCACGCTCACTGATACGCAGGCCTTCTTTCAGCACATCCAATCGCCACTCAGGCGCTAGCGGGCAAAAAGCATCAAAGGCATCGGCTTTGAGTTGTTCACGCTCTTCATCACTTAAGCTGCTATCAAAACGCAAACGGTTATCTGCTTGTAGACCACTGATGGTGTATTCCGGCGGTGTAGTACCAAACTCAATCACCGCCCCTACAAAGCGTGTTTTCCCCACAAAACTGCGTACCCCGTTAAAAACCAAACCAGAGTATTTGGGGCGCTCACTACCATCAAAACCTGCTTTGGTTTCTATATTGTCTTGGCCCCACATCTCGCAGCATTCTTGCCACTCGCTGCTGCCGGGCTCATTAAAGCAGAGGTAGAAAGCATGGCCGTATTCGCCTAGACCAGTGTGCCAGTCTATGAACACCACCTTTTCTTTATCTTGTAGAAATTCGTGTGCCACATTTTCCAAGGCCAAATTGGACCATTGGCGGGCCTGACCACCATAAATCAGCCCTTCTTCTATGTCGTACTGACCATCAAACAAAGCACGGAAAAAATTGTTTTTGCCGTGTTCTGCTATCCATTGCTGCAAAGCCTGCGCGTTATCCTGCTGTTGTTGTGCAGATGTAGCCCCACACAAGAACGGATGTATCTGCGCGTACAGCGGATTGGCTGGCGTGGTGGTAGAAAAATCAATGAAATTACGATTCAGGTCTACGTTGCGCTCGTTGGTACGCAACATATACGAGAAACCATACGGATTCACGGCATGCACCAGCAGCACGGCAACGTCTGTGGGCAATACGATAGTGCGTTGGTGCACTGCATCTAAAAAGGCTGTGAGTAAGGCAGAGGAGGCATACCCTTCTAAACCATGGGTACCGCACAACATCACCAGTACGTGTTTGGCATCCGGGTCGCCTATATAGACGGCGTCCTGCGTTAATGCCTCGCCAGTCGCGCCTTGATACCCTGGCAATTCTTGGCTTAACACCCTAGTTTGACCTACATTTTTGGCTGCGTATAAAAATGCAGATCGTGCCTCGTCATAACTCTGAGAGTAATAATCGAGCATGTTGCTTCCCCCTACCATACTGCTAATAAACATCACCAATACTTCTAGTAGTTTTAAAAACAGCCAAAAGTATTACAAAAATTTATCACGCTAAAAGGTAAGTCCCGAACGAGGAATTATGTATATGCTTATAGCGACTTACCAGTTTCGTATAGTTCTAAACCATGCCGTGCTCAGTTTTGGGCTCATAAAGACGCATCTGTGCAAAGGCTTGCTGCAGGTCATTGATGAGGTCTTCGATGTTCTCTAAGCCCACATGAATCCTGACTAACTGGCCTTCTTTGGGGTAATCATCATGAATTTGCGAAGCCGGTCTGGCGACTAGCGGCACCACCAAACTTTCAAAACCACCCCACGACAGACCTATACCCACAATACGCAGAGAGTCGAAAAACACCGCTAGCTTTTCTTCGGGCATGGGCTCGAACACAAAGGAAAACAAGCCAGATACGCCACGGAATAAACGTTTAAATGTGGCATGACCCGGATGCGATTCCAACCCAGGACAGCACACACGCTGTACCTCTGGTTGTGCTTCTAACCAGTGCGCTACGCTCAGCGCCGACTGACCATGCTGACGCAACCGTACGTCTAAAGTACGCAAACCACGCAATGCCTGATAGAGATCATCTGGCGATGCTGTTTGCCCAAAACGCGTCACCGAATTAGAGAGCATATCCCACGCTTTTTCAGTACAAGACGCTACCCCCATAATGCAGTCGGAGTGGCCGCCTATGTATTTACTGACGGACTGTATAGAGATATCCACACCATGATCTAAAGGCTTAAACAGTAGGGGTGTAGCCCACGTGTTATCCATCAGCACAATGGCGCCACGCTGGTGCGCTGCATGAGCCAACTCATCGACTTCACACATTTCAAACGAAATAGAACCCGGTGCTTCTAGGTATAAGGCGCAGGTGTTTTCCTTGAAGCAACTCAGCACATCGGCCGTGTTTTGACTAGTGAAAAACTCTACTTCCACCCCCAATTTCGTCAGCACATTTTCAGCAAACTCACGTAATGGCCAGTACACAAAGTCTGTCAGCAATACATGGCTACCGGGCTTGCACACTGCCAGCAGCGAGTGTGTGCAGGCAGCTAACCCCGACGGAAAACAAAAGGACTTATAAGCCCCTTCTAGCTCAGCAATGGCCGACTCGAACGCTGCCGTTGTCAGCGTGCCAAAACGACCATAGTTAGCTTGTGGCTTGGCATTAAAAGGCAATTTAGCCCGCTGACGCCACTGTTCCAGAGTTTGAGCCAAAACCGTAGTGCCACGCACTATAGGCGGATTCACATACTGCAACGAGGATTCCCCGCCCCGTCCTACCTGCGTCAGCATGGTTTGCGTTGAACTTCCTGATTCACCCACTTTCTTCTCCAGAAAACGATTCTTGTGAAAACTCACTTAGTAGAATAATTTACTAATATTTATTGATTGTGTGGTTTATTTTTCGTTAATAAATACTAATAACAAAATTTTCACAACACAACCCACCCTAGGGTAATCCTATATAGGTTCTGCAACAGCAGGAGAATACTAGGCGTTTCTTAGCGAAAGTAGGATCTGATGATGGAAGGAAAGTAGTGGTGACATAGCCACGCAGGGATAGGGTTAGGGGCCAATACTAAAACAGCCCCCTTCCCCACCTAGACTAAGATCAGGCATAAAAAAACAGCAGAAGTTGTAGCTTCTGCTGTTTTGTAGGCATCTGTACGAACAAGCAACCTCACTACTGTCTTAGTGTGCTGCCTGTAGACATTAGGACGCCAGCTTCATTAGTACCAAGCCAGACACAATCAGTACGGCGGCAATAATACGCATCGCGGTAGCAGGCTCACCCAAGAGGGTTAGGCCCAAAATAAAAGCCCCCACCGCACCTATACCGGTCCAAATGGTATAGGCCGTACCCAAAGGTAGCGTACGCATCGCGACAGCTAACAAGCCGAAGCTGATAATCATGGCAACAATGGTGACTACCGACGGCCCGAGTCGGGTAAACCCATTGGATAATTTCATGGAATAGGCCCACACCACTTCAAACGCACCCGCGAGAATTAACAAGAACCACGCCATTTGGCTTTCTCCTAAAAAGCCGGGTCGTCCCGGTAATCTACACACTGGATGGTGAGAGGTCGTCCTCTTAAAAATTATATCTGTAGGTGAAAATCGCTACTCGTTACGCTGGCTTTTTGACCACACTTTTTTTTGTAACCAGGCCTGCCCATTCACCAAAAACACGCCTATGAGCACTAAGCAGGCGCCAAACAAGAAAGAATGCTCAACCTGCTCATCCAATAACCATGCCCCCAATACCAAGCCAAACATAGGCGTCATGAATGTCAGCACACCCAGCCTTGCGGCCAGATAGCGCTCTAACAACCAGAACCACATGAAATAGCTGGTCAATGACACCACAAAAATTTGGAATAACAAGCTAATACCCAGTGTAGTGCTTGGCGTCACAGCAGTTTGTCCGCTTAACACAGCAAAGCCCATCACCACCGCGCAGGTAATCCACATCTGACAAAACAGTACTTGTGTCACCGGTGCCGTCTTGAGCTTCGTAGTACGCACAACCACGGTATTGCCACCCCAGAATGCGCCCGCAGCCAAGGCCAATATATCACCCAACCAGCTTAAGGACTGCCCATCGGTGGTCGCTGTTTTGGTGAGAGCCGGCCATAAAAATGCCAACGCTATCCCCAAGAATGCCAACACAATGCCCACCCACTGCAGGCGATTTAAACGTTCATCAGGCAGTAAACAGTGCAAACCTATGGCTGCAAAAATAGGCGCCGTATAAAGAAATACCACCACATGCGAGGTGCTGGTATAGCGCAGCCCTTCGGCGATAAGCAAAAACTCTAGCCCAAACATCACACCAGCCACAAGGCCTGAACGCCCAATAATGCCTGGTAACCACGAGTCTTTAAGCCAACACCGGTGTATTAACCAAATCAGTATGGCGACCACCCCTGAGCGCAAGGCCACTTGCATGGAAGGTGCCATGTAATCGGCAGAACCTTTAAGCGCCACTTGCTGCATCGCCCACACCAAGCACAGCACCACCATGATGGATACTGCAAAACTGTCTACCGCTTTTCTCATTTTTATGTCACGCCTTGCACGCTATGTAATGCTCTATAGTATCTACTAGGCGTGATAGATAAATATAGTGAGAAACTGACTTCCTATCATTACGGATAGCCACAACATGCATAAACGACCCGTACTCTCTGAGGCAGTATTAATCTGCCCACCCTTTACCGACAACTTGCCCGACCCTATTTTCTTTCGTATTGAGAATCCGCGCGCATACAGTCGCTACCCCGAGCTATGTCATCCTTGGGGAGAATTTGTGTATTCATTTAGTGGCATTACCGAGGTATATGCCGAAGGTAAAAACTATCTGATTCCGCCACAAATGGGGATGTGGCTTGCTCCATACACACCGCACACCGCCTTTTCTCATCAAGCATCGTTGTTGTGTTCGGTATACGTGAGTGCTGAACTGTGCGCGGATATGCCTGAACAAGGCTGCGCCATGCTGGTATCACCATTGCTGCGTAATGTATTAGAGTATTTGCGCGATACGCGCCTGCTTGCATCGGCGCCAGAATATCAGCGGCTATTATTGGTGTTGGTGGATCAGCTAAAAGAAGCTCCCACCACGAACAGCTATATTCCACACAGCAACGATCCCGATCTGGAAAACGTACTAGCTGTACTGCGCAATAACCCGGCCGACTCACGCTCGCTTAGCGAGCTAGCCCAGCAGTACTTTCATGGTAGCGAACGTACCTTGATACGTCGCTGCCAGCAGGAGCTAGGCATGTCATTAACGCAATGGCGTCAGCGTTTACGCTTGATTCATGCTCTGCCCCGCTTGCAGCAAGGTCAAAGTGTAGAGGCCGTGGCGCTAGATATGGGCTATGCCACATCCTCTGCCTTTATTGCTATGTTCCGACGTTTAACCGGCTGCAGTCCCAGACAGTTTTTACGTGACGCGTGTCACGCACTGCCCTAACCCGCGATTAGGCCAATTTTAGAATTGACGCGCCCAGAACAATAAACCCAATCCCCAGATAACCAGAGCGATTCAAGCGCTGTTGGAAAAACACGCGACCCGCCATCGTGGTTAAGAAAATACCTGTACCGCCCCACAACGCATACGCAATGGACAGATCAATACCTTGTACGGCTTGAGACAGCGCTGTGAACGAAAGAAGAATACTGACAATACCAAGAAACCCAGCCCAGCGCCTCTTGAAACCATCTGAATATTTGATGAATATGTTAGCGGCTACTTCTAAAAGAATTGCGGCCAACATGAAAAAATAGTGAATCCATTCTGCGTTTTGCATGATTATGACTCCTCCACCTGATGTGGAACACCCAGATTCACCAGCATCACACCTACTAGTAAGACGCCTATACCAACCAACTTTAGCGTACTAACTTGTTCACCGAAAAATCGGAATCCGATAAAAGCAATGGCGATTAATCCAATGGTTTCCCAGGTGGCATACGTCAGGGCCATTGGTAGATACTGCATCGTCGTTGCTAAGAAATAAAAAGATAAGCCAATCATGGCATACATAAACAACAGAGCAGTCACAGATCCAGACTCGGAAACTACCTTCATGGTGGTCACACCACTTATCTCTGCCGCTATGGCTGCCAATAAGAACAGCCAAGGTTTGACTAACACGATAATCCTCATAGATTGCGGAACACGGAGCTATTCTCCACCGCCGATAAGAATTTACAAAGATGACTCCTATCTATTTTTGAGATAGGATGGCGTTATGCAATGGAGCCTTGAACAACTTCGACAATTCGTGACCACGGCAGAACAGGGGTCAATCAGCGCGGCTGCACGACATTTGGGCAAGGCCCAATCGGCGGTCAGTACAGCGATTTCTCTCTTGGAAGCTGACCTAGGTGTAGAGTTGTTTACACGCAGCGGACGCAACGCCCAGCTTAGCGAAGCGGGGCGTGTGCTGTTGATGGAAGCCCGTGAATTATTACGTCAGGCCCAAGAGCTTGAGCAGCGCGCGCAGTCGTTGGCGGCAGGTGATGATGCCTCACTATCGTTAGCCTTAGATGAGGCCCTACCCTACACCGCCATACGTACGTTAATACGCGAGATTTCTGACCGTTTTCCACAGCTAGAATTAACGTTGTTAAATGGCACCGCCGCCGAAGTTGCTGAATATGTAGAACAACAACGCGCCGAAATAGCCTTTCACTACGACCGTGAAACGGTGCACGACTGCTTTGATCAGCGCCATATCGGTACCGTTCCTCAAGGGATTTTCGTAGCCAGCGGCCACCCCTTATTGCAAGAACAACCCGTTAGCCGTAAAGACCTGATGCAATACCGACAACTGGTGATGCACACTGATGGCGACGAAGAACCCACCTACAGCACTAGACTGTGGCATTCCGATAGTTTCTACAGTATTGCCGAGATGGTAGCCGATGATGTGGGCTGGGCGATTTTGCCACTGAACGTGGCCACAGACGACAGCTACCCCAAACCGCTGAAGCAAGTACATTGTCCATCGTTGGTCTTGCCGCTGTTGTCTGTGCGTATGCTGTGGTTGCAAGGGCAAGCGCTCAACCCAACAGCTCGCTGGGTTGAAAAACGCTTTGCAGAACTGCTAAAACGCCCTGTGTAGATTGCCGCTTAGGCACCTTGCTCAGCAGAGGCGCTAGCGTCTTCAGGCGACTGATAATGACGCAATACGCGCCACACCACACCTGTTAGCAACGCTACTAATGCCGCCGCTGAAAACAGCACCATGCTATGCGCACTAGAGTAAGCGTTTTGGGCTGCGAGAACCAAGGCATGACCTTGTTCAGCACCCAACTGCTGGGCCATCAACATCGTTTCACCAATAGACAAACCTGCCTTGCTGGCTACCTCGGGCGGCAAACCTGCGGGTAGTTGGATGTGGTTCGCATAATTTGCGGTTAACACCAAACCAAACCCTGCAATCCCCAATGCCGAACCCAAGTCGTAGCTACTGGCGCTTAATGCCCCAGCAGCGCCCGCTTTTTCTTCTGGCGTGCTGCCCATGATCGCCACCGATGAAGCGGTTAGCCCCACGCTTAGCGATAAGCCCAAACCTATCAACATAATGTTGATGCCCAGACCTACCTGACTGAAATCACTGGCGCCCAAACCGAATAAACTCAACGCAGACACCAACAGCGATAAGGTAGCGATAGGCCGCAACCCTACTCGTGCCAACAACATACTGCCCAATGGCCCACCCACTGCTGACGACACCATCAAGGGCAACATCACCAACGCCGCAGAAAGCGGGCTTTTACCCAATACAAACTGCAGCTCTTGCGCGATGGTCAGCTCTACACCCGCCAACGCCCCCATCACTACAGTAGCCATCAAGACACCGGTACGCAGCGCTGGTAAGGCAAACAAGCCCATATCCAACATAGGCGCATCAGAGTGACGCTGTTTTTGTACAAACCACGCCAATAGCCCTACGCCTATCGCGCAGAACAGCAAGCTGTAGCCCCAGTCACCATCCGGCTTAAACCCTGATTTCACCCCATATACGGCAGCCAATAGGCCCACCATCAGGATCAGTGCTTGGCCTATAGTCCACTCCCCTTTGCCGGTCACAAAATGGCGAGGAATCAACACATACGCCAAAGGCCCCACCACTAGCATGATGGGAACGTTCACCAAAAAGACCGAGCCCCACCAAAAATGCTCCAACAATGCACCACCCACTAACGGCCCCAATGCCGCCCCCGCAGAACCTACAGCGCTCCACAGCCCTAATGCCAGGGCTCGCTCTTTGGGATCCTCAAAGCTTTGTCGGATGATCGCTAGCAATGAGGGGATCACCATGGCGGCACCACATGCCATCAAGGCACGCGCCAAAATCAACACGGCAGACGTCCACGCATAGGCTGCCAAAACAGACATAGCGGTAAACACCACTACACCCCACAACAGCAGCAAACGGTGGCCTATACGATCGGCCAGTGTCCCCATGGGAATCAGCATACTCACCATGACCAGCGAGTACAGGTCGATGATCCACAGCACTTCTGTGCCGCTAGCCTGCAAAGCCAATGTAAGGGAAGGAATAGCAATATGCAGGATCGTGAAATCCAGCACGATAGGAAAGAACAACAGCATTACAGCTAGCAACACTAGCCAGCGATTATTTGTCACTTGTGACAAAGACTTCTCCAGATAAACAGCAGCGACTAAGTCGCTTCGGTTCGAGCGCGTTTTTTTCGTCGTGGCAACTTGAATTCACTGACCAATACGCCCAATACGATCAGTGCGCCACCAATGATGGCCACAGCAGGCAGTCTATCGCCCGCAATCCGCCCTACTATGCCAGCCCATACTGGTTCGCTGGCATAGATCAGGGTGGCCCGTGTGGGCGTCACCGTACGCTGCGCCCAGTTCATGGTGAACTGAATCACCATGCTGCTTAAGCCCAACCCTACCGCTGCCACCAACCACACCCATGAAAACTCGGGAATGGACTCACCTGCAATGGGCATACACAGTAATGACAGCACGCCTGCTGCCCCTGTTTGCACCACCGTAATGCGTTGCACATTAACTTTGCCTGCAAAATAACCGATCAAGATCACTTCTACTGCGATGGCAAATGCCCCAATCAACGTGGCAATTTCACCCGCGCTTAGGCTAAAACCTGCAGTCGTAGGTCCCGCCAACAATACTAAACCTAGAAAGGCCAGTGTGACCCCTATCAAGGTCATGAGACTGGGCGCTTTACGCCATACCAGCCATTGCAGCAACGGCACTATGGGTACATACAACGCAGTAATGAAACCCGACATGCTGCTGCTTACGGTTTGTAGCCCGTAGGTTTGCAAACCATAGCCTGCAAAAATACTCGCACCTATCACCGTACCAGCCAACAATTCTGTGCGTGTAATGCCACGCATTGCGCGTCTGAATACCACCCAGCCTATAAGCCCTGCCGTCACAAAGCGCAGCCCCACAAAAAACAGCGGGCCGCTGTATTGCATGGCGGTGTGTATGATCAGAAAGGTAGTTCCCCACAACATGGTCACCGCGACCAGAGCTAATTCCTGCTTACTCAACGAAAACATGTTGGGGACTTATAGAAAGAAGAAAAATGTACATAACACTATAAGCTGCTATCTTATAGTATTCATTGCTGGCTGCGTACTACGTAGCTAGATAACAGTAATCACTCCTTTCTTTTTGCGTTTTATACACACCACATCATGCAACACAAGGTCTTGGCTATTTTACAAATGGGCGACCCACCGCTGGATATACAGCAAAAACTCGGGGTGCAATCAGATTGGGTTATTTCGGCGCTGCCAGAAACCCCCATTGCCGTGAAAGTACTGTATCCCGCATCGGGCGATACTTTACCTGAGCCTAACCTACTTGCCGGCGCAATTTTGACGGGTTCTACGTCGATGGTGACTGCCCGGGAAGCATGGAGCGAATACACCGCAGACTGGATACGACTAGCCATAGACCAACAACTGCCCTTACTGGGCATTTGCTATGGCCACCAATTGATCTCTCACGCGCTGGGTGGCGTTGTGGATTACCACCCATCTGGCCGTGAAATAGGCCAACTGCCTATACAACTGCATGATGCCGCTAAAAACGATCCATTACTGGCAGATTTACCGTCCTCGTTTATGGCTAATCTCACGCATGAGCAAAGCGTGCTGCAACCACCTGAGCGAGCAACCGTGCTGGCCTCATCTGAACACGATGCTCACCAGATTTTGCGCTACAGCCCTTACGCGTTATCACTGCAATTTCACCCCGAATTTTCTACCGAGGTGATGAGCTATTTTCTAAGTCGACGTGAAGCCCTATTTAGCACTGAGGGCTACGACATTCCTGCCATGTGTGCAGCGTTAGGTTCTACACCCGTTGCACGGAAGATCCTGCATGATTTCGTTAACCTGTGTGCTGCGGCTACACTCGCTACCATCAGCACTACAGCCAACGCTAACTAAACGATCCCCAGCAAAGAGTCACAGAAAAAAGGCCAACCGTTATGAAGGTTGGCCTTTTTTGCTTCAACATCTTAATTGTTGGAACTCTCGCTATCTACTATGGCTGTATTGGCGCAAAGTAAACCAGCGTTTGCCCAAGCCCCCACAGCAGCAACAAGACCACAGGGATATGCACCAATAATTGCACAAAGGTGAACCCAATCAAGTCACGCGCTTTCACTCCCAACACCCCTAACAATGGCAACATGTAGAAGGGGTTAATCAAGTTAGGCAAGGCTTCCGCCGCGTTGTAAATCTGTACTGCCCAACCCAGGTGGTATTCCAATTGGTTAGCCACCAACATCACATACGGTGCTTCAATAATCCATTTACCGCCACCCGATGGAATGAAGAAACCCAGTACTGCCGAGTACACACTCATCAACAACGCATAGGTATCGTGTGAGGCAATACTCACAAAAAATTCGGAAATGTAATGAGCAATAGTGTGATCACCAGAACCTTGAACGGTGGTCATGATGGCAGCAATAGAGCCATATAGCGGGAACTGAATCAAAACACCTGTAGTGGTAGGCACAGCTTTGGCCACAGCCTCTAAGAAGCTACGTGGACGCCAGTGCAACAACGCCCCAGCCATCAAGAACAACAGGTTATAGGTATTCAAACCAGAAATCGCCAAAATAGCAGGTTTAGTTGCAAATTCTTGCCACAACCAACCACCAGCCAACAATACCAACACGATGATCAGCAGTGGGCTGTGCTCTAACCACTCACCAGGGCGAGTAGGCTTAAAAGGTTTGGGAACCTCTACCGTTGGGTCTACACCGCAGGCTTCTGCATCTTTAGCTGCGCCATCGCTAGGAGCAGTCATGTAGGCCACGATTACCGATACCACGATCAATGTCAGCAACATCACGCCGGATTGCCACAAGAAAATCGTTTCTGTAAACGGAATCACACCAGTAATAGCCAAGATGGACGGCGGCAAACTGGCTGGGTTAGCTTGCAACTGTGCTGCCGACGATGACAAACCCAATGCCCATACCGCACCCAAACCCAGATACGCTGCAGCACCTGCCGCACGATAATCCATTTTAATGTCGGTACGGCGAGCCAAGGCTTTCACCAGCAGACCACCAAACACCAAGCTCAGGCCCCAGTTCAACAGCGATGCCAACATAGACACAATCGCTACCCATGCCACGGCTGAGCGGCCATTTTTAGGTACTCTGGCACACAGGTCAATCAGCTTAGAAGCAGGCCCTGAACTGGCCACCACATAACCGCCAATCACCACAAAAGCCATCTGCATAGTGAAGGGAATTAAGCTCCAAAAACCGTCACCAAATGCTTTAGCAGTTGCCCCTACTGGCGCACCAATGGCTAATGCCGCCACTGTTACGATCAGCACTGCCAAGGTCGCGAACACCCATGAGTCTGGAAACCAACGTTCTGCCCAATTGGCACAACGCATAGCAAAACGAGCCGATCGGCTCTCTTGTAATGTAGACATACAACTTCTCCGGATATTTTATTGTTTATACAGATCAGAACCATTACAACGTTGCACAAAAAAATGGCTGACCCCTTGTGAGGGCCAGCCATTTCTTGGTGCTATGGCTTATAAATCCCGCTGTGCGGCCCGTGGCCGTCACCATCGGAGCCGCGATTCTACCGCAACAGAGGAACACCAGTTTGAGACTGGATGTCTTCGAAGCTTACGCCTTCAGCCAATTCAACCAGCTTCAGACCTTCGGGAGTCACATCCATCACGCCTAAATCGGTGATGATGCGGTCTACCACGCCCACGCCAGTCAAAGGCAGTGTGCATTCTGGCAGAATTTTCAGATCGGTAGTACCGTCTTTTTTACGGGCTACGTGCTCCATCAGCACGATCACACGTTTCACACCAGCTACTAAGTCCATCGCGCCGCCCATACCTTTCACCATTTTGCCTGGAATCATCCAGTTGGCTAGGTCGCCGCTAGCAGTGACCTGCATAGCACCCAGAATGGACAGGTTCACTTTGCCACCACGAATCATGGCAAAGCTTTGGTCGCTACCAAAAATGGACGAACCTGGCAGTGTAGTCACGGTTTGTTTACCGGCGTTGATCAGGTCGGCATCTACTTCGTCTTCGGTAGGAAATGGGCCAATACCCAGCATACCATTTTCGCTTTGCAGCCAGACTTCAATGCCTTCTGGTACGTGGTTAGCCACCAGCGTAGGAATACCGATACCCAGGTTCACATAGAAACCATCTTGCAATTCTTTGGCAGCACGAGCTGCCATTTGATCTTTGGTCCATGCCATGACTATCAAGCTCCTGCCTTGGTGGTAATGGTGCGCTGTTCGATGCGCTTCTCGGGATTGGGGTTATGCACGATGCGATGTACATAAATGCCGGGCAAATGCACATCGTCAGGAGCCAACTCGCCCACTTCCACGATTTCTTCCACTTCCACAATGGTAATTTTGCCTGCGGTAGCTGCCGCTGGATTGAAGTTACGTGCTGTGTAACGGAAACGCAGGTTTCCGGACTTATCGGCTTTATGAGCTTTAATCAGCGCTACATCAGCCACCAAAGCCTCTTCCATCACGTAGGTTTCACCGTTGAACTCGCGCAGTTCTTTACCTTCTGCTACCAAGGTACCCACGCCAGTTTTAGTGAAGAATGCAGGAATACCTGCGCCACCAGCACGCAGCTTTTCAGCCAACGTACCTTGAGGTGTAAATTCCAGTTCCAATTCGCCGGACAAATACTGGCGTTCGAACTCCTTGTTTTCCCCTACGTAAGAAGAAATCATCTTCTTGATTTGTCGGGTCTCTAATAGTTTGCCCAGACCGAAGCCATCCACACCCGCATTATTGGAAATAGCAGTCAGGTTTTTCACACCAGAGTCACGCAGCGCATCAATCAATGCTTCAGGAATGCCACACAGGCCAAAGCCGCCTACAGCCAGAGTCTGGCCATCAGCTACTACGCCTTTCAGAGCTTCCGCCGCCGAAGGATAGAGTTTGTTCAAGGTAAGTCCTCCGTCAATAATTATTCATCAAGTCTATCGTGCCACACTTTACGGATAATGGTAGGTAGACTTGGCAGCTTAAGGTGCTTGCTATGATAATTTACCAAGATGCACTACGTAAGCGCATACGTAGTTTTTCGTACAGGAGTCGCTTTGTCAATGCTGGAAGATTACCGATTGGCCTTTGAAATGGCTCCCATCGGTCTTGTTATCTCGCGTCATCGCACCATTGTGGAGTGCAATCAGCGGGTCTGTGAAATTTTCCAGACCACCCGCAATGCTCTAATGGGACAATCTTTTCTCACGCTGTACCCCACAGTAGATGAGTTTGAACGGCTAGGACTACGCATTCCTCCCATCATGAATGCCACTGGCCTATATTCCGACAGTCGCATTATGAAGCGTGCTAGTGGGCAATTTTTCTGGTGTCACGTGACGGGCCGCTCTTTTGACCGTGAAAAACCGCATGATGCTGGCATTTGGAGCTTTGAGGACATCAGCGAGCAGCGCCCTATTTCCGAGCATCAGCTCACGGCACGTGAGCGCGAAGTAGCAGCCCGTGTACTGGAAGGTAAAAGCGCCAAAGTCATAGGCAAAGAGCTAGGCATTAGCCACCGTACCGTGGAAATCCATCGCTCACGCTTGATGCAAAAATTTGGGGCTAGCTCTACGGCCGACCTGATTCAGAAAATGCTCAGCGTTTAATCCTACTCATACGTTTTCGCCGCTTTACTACGCCCTGTCGCTTTCAGCATAGGGTGCTGCCCCATGTATTCATGTAGGAAGTGTATAAAGCTAGTCGCGGCTGGAGATAACGCCCGCCCTTGTCGAGTAAACAAATAAAAACTACGTGTGATCACGGGGCGATATAGGGCGCGCATTTCTAATTGGTACAGTTTGACCAACGGGGTGGCATAGGCCACGCAAATGGTCACACCCAAACCGGCATTCACCATTGCCAATGCGGTAGACATAAAGGTGACTTCATTCGCAGGTTCTAACACCATGCCACGAATGGCGCCGTACAGATCCTCAGACAACCGCTCAATAAATTGGCCTTGCAACGAGATCAGTGGATATTGCGTCAAATCGGACCAGCACACTCTACGCAGTTTTTCTAACGGGTGCCCCGGTGGAAATACCGCCATAAACGGGCCTTTGAATAACGCTTGTGCATGAATATCAGAATTATTGTCTCGCTCAGGCCCTAAGCCTATATCCACCTCGCCTGAAAACACACGTGATACCACGCTTTCCACGGCGCAATCCACCAGCTTCACCCGTATACCAGGATAACGCTGTGTATAAGCCGCGATAATGCCAGGTAATAAGGTGGACGACATTAACTGTGGCGCAGCAATACGTACCAACCCACTTTTGAGGTCTTTCAAGTTGGCCGACTCATCCAGCGCATGGTCTAGATCGTTCAGCACTTTTCCGATAATGGGTAATAAATCTTCCCCCACCTCGGAGAGTTGCAACCTACGTGTGCTTCTATCAATCAGTACCAAACCTAGCGCGGTCTCTAATTCCTTAATGAGCGCACTAACCGCCGATTGACTCACAAACAAGCTTTCCGCCGCCAGCGAAAAGCTGCCTGTACGCGCTACGGCCACAAAGGCACGTAGCTGCCGTAAGGTCACGTTACGCTTGCTACGCAAAAGCTGTAATTGATCTGCAGACACGTGGTTTTCCTCAACTAATGGTTACCCCTAATTTATAAGGTAAATTGATATAACAATCCATAAATATCATTTGTTTTATAAGTAATTATGCCTTGTAATAGGTTCGTCACTGTGTGATCTGGGCCACTTCTGGCTCCTTATGTGGCTACAAGGCCCACATGATCACAGCTCTACCTTTAAGGGGACATCCATGCAAATCAAAAAAATTCACCACGTTGCTTACCGCTGTAAAAACGCTAAGGAAACTGTGGAGTGGTACGGCAAGTACCTGAACATGCGTTTCATTCTGGCTATTGCTGAAAATGAAGTGCCTTCCACTAAAGAACCTGATCCTTACATGCACGTATTCTTGGATGCAGGTAACGGTAACGTATTGGCGTTTTTTGAGCTGCCTACTCGACCAGAAATGGGTCGTGACACGAACACACCTACGTGGGTGCAGCACTTGGCGCTGGAAGTAGATTCCGTAGACGACTTGATGCGCACTAAAGCCACGTTGGAAGCTGATGGTATTTCCGTGGTTGGCCCTACTGACCACACCATTTTCAAATCCATCTATTTCTTTGATCCTAACGGTCACCGTCTAGAGTTGGCTGCAAACACCGCGACCCCAGACATGAGCAAGAAACTGGATGACGTGAAATGGGCAATGCTGGAAGAGTGGGACCGCACCAAAAAAGCCCCACAACATGCACAGTGGATGCATGACGGCAGCTATCAGGCCAACTAAACCTCTGGATCACGCATGTTTCTTAAATCCCTGACACATTGGATCAACAAGGGGCTAGAGCTGTTTCTAGTTGTTTGCCTTGCCATCATGGCCATACTGGTATTCGGTAATGTCATTCTGCGCTATGGCTTCGACTCAGGTATTGCGGTTTCGGAAGAATTAGCAAGACTGCTGTTTGTCTGGCTGATCTTCCTTGGCGCGGTGCTGGCAACTCGTCAGCACGCCCACATTGCTTTTAATTCCTTTCTGGCCAAACGCACACCTACCTGCCGCAAGTTTTTGGTAGCGATCAGTAGTTTGCTGATGCTGGTTGGCGGCGTTATTTTCGTGATTGGCGGCTGGAAGCAAACCCTCATCAATATGGACAATAGCTACCCTGTACTCGGCATTTCCTATGCATGGCTGTATGGCACCGCTATCGTTTTTGGTGTGGGCTTGGTCTTAAGTACCATTTTGAATATGTGGGAAAGCATTACTAGCCCCACAGGCTTCCCTGGCGGAGACGAATAACATGACCGCCGTATTATTGTTTCTTGGCATTCTGGTTGGGCTGATTTTTATCGGCATGCCCATCGCTTTTGCCCTGCTGTTTTCTGCCATCGGCATCATGATGGCCACCGACTCGTTCGATACCCAAATCGTGGTGCAGAACGCTATTGGCGGTGCAGATAACTTTATTTTGATGGCAGTACCGTTTTTCATTCTGGCTGGCGAATTTATGAACGCCGGCGGTTTGTCTAAACGTATTGTGAATTTGGCTAGCGCCTTCTTTGGTCACCTACGTGGTGGTCTGGGTTACGTCACGATTTTTGCTGCCCTGCTGTTGGCCAGTTTGTCTGGCTCTGCCGTGGCAGATACAGCTGCATTAGCAGCGATCTTGATGCCTATGATGCGCCAAGCCGGTTACGACCCTGCACGTGCAGGTGGTTTGATGGCGGCTGGTGGGATTATTGCCCCAGTATTGCCACCTTCCATCGGTTTGCTGCTGTTTGGTGTAGTGACCAACGTGTCCATTACCCGCCTATTTATGGCTGGTATTGTGCCCGGTATTTTGATGGCTGTATCGCTGATCGTAGCGTGGTACTTGGTGTCCCGCAAAGACACTACCGTCACCATCAACCCTCGCGTTCCTATGCGTGAGCGTTTGAAAGTGATTTACCAAAGCTTCTGGGCCCTACTGATGCCAGTCATCATTATTGGTGGTTTGCGCTTTGGGATTTTCACCCCCACTGAAGCCGCTGTAGTGGCTGCGGCATACGCGCTGTTTGTAGGTACGGTGATTTACCGTGAGCTCACCTGGAGCCGCATTTATCACTGTCTGCTGATGTCTGCTCGTTCATCGGCTGTGGTACTGATCTTGGCAGCACTGGCTATGGTGGCGTCTTACATGATCACCATTGCCGACATTCCTTACCAAGTTGGTGAGTGGATGGATGTCTTTACAGACAACCCGATTTTGTTGGTTGCTGTGATGATGGCTGTGGTTTTCACCGCTGGTATGGTGTTAGACATGATTCCATTGGTGCTGATTTTTGCACCCGTGTTCGTGCCTATCGCTGTAGATGCTGGTGTAGACCCTGTTTACCTAGGCGTGCTGTTTGTCATGAACTGCGCGATTGGCATGATCGTGCCCCCAATTGGGGTGGTACTGAACGTTGTAAGCTCGCTGGGCAAGATCAGCATTGAACGCGCAACACGTGGCGTGATGCCTTTCTTGATCGCTGAGCTGCTTATTTTGATACTGCTTATTTTGTTCCCACAGCTGGTGATCACACCTGCTTCGTGGTGGCGTTAAACACAATACTTATTATTCTGGAGATATCCCTATGCGCACTACGCTACTAAAAAAACTGGGTGTATTACTGGCTACAGGTTTGCTGTCCAGCGCAGCTGTTGCTCAAACCATTGATGCAAAATTTGCAGTAACGCTGCCTAAAACGTCGCACCAAGGTTTGGGTGTAGCCAAGTTTATTGACTTGGTAAAAGAGAAAAGTGATGGCCGTATCAAAATCCGCCCTTACTACAACGCAGCGTTGGGTAACGACGTACAAGTAACCTCGGCTTTGCAAGGCGGCACCATTGAATTTACCGTGCCACAAACCTCTACCTTGACCGGTATGGTGCGTGAGTTTGAAATTCTGGATTACCCATTCTTGTTCGCTAACGAGCAAGAAGCTGACACCATTTTAGATGGCGCTATTGGTCAGCGTTTGCTGGATCAACTGCCAGAAAAAGGGTTGGTAGGTTTGGCGTACTGGGAAAACGGTTTCTTCAACGCGACCAACAGCAAGCATCCTATTACTAAGCCTGAAGACTTCGAAGGCCTGAAATTCCGCGCTGTACAAGCCAAGATTTCTCAAGAAACACTGAAAGCACTAGGCGCAAACCCTGTGTCCTTGGCTGTGCCTGAGATCTACACCGCATTGGAAACTCGCACCATCGACGGCCAAGGTACACCTACTGCTGTAACGTCCTCCTTGAAACTGGGCGAAGTACAGAAATACCTGTCGTTGACTAAACACTCCTACGGCGCGTTCTTGCCTCTGGCATCCAAAAAATTCTGGGACAAACTGTCTGAAGCGGATCAACAGATCATTAAAGAAGCAGCTGAAGAGACCCGAATTTACCAACGTGAAATTGCTCGTCAGCAAGCCGCTGAAGCCCAAGCCGCTTTGGCCGCTCAAGGCCTAGAGGTTAACGACGTAAGCGATGCTGAAATGGTTCGTTTCCGCGAGAAAATGCAGCCTGTATGGGAAAGCTTTAACGCAGAAATCGGTCCTGAGTTCGCTGCTGAGACCTTCTCCGAAATCGAGAAGCTGCGCGCTGCTCCTGCTAACTAATACAGTTGGGGCTACCGCGTAGCCCCGCCCCACCAATACCGACTAAGGAAGAGTCATTATGAAACTTGCTACCCTGAAACAAGGTGGCCGTGATGGTACCCTGATCGTTGTAGACCGGACATTGACACGCTACACGCCCGTGCCCCAGATCGCTGCCACCCTGCAAGCTGCCCTGGATAACTGGGAGCAGGTTGCACCTCAGTTGCAAACCGTTTACGACGCATTGAACCGTAACGAAGTGGCTGATGCAAAACCCTTTGATAGCCAAGCGGTGCACTCTCCATTGCCACGCGCTTACCAGTGGGCAGATGGTTCTGCTTACGTGAATCACGTTGAATTGGTACGCCGTGCTCGTGGTGCTGAGCTGCCAGCCTCGTTCTGGACTGACCCATTGATGTACCAAGGCGGTTCAGACTCTTTCATCGGCCCACGTGACGATATTCCTGTTCCCTCTGAAGAGTGGGGTATTGATCTGGAAGCGGAAATCGCTGTGATTACTGGCGATTTGCCTATTGGTGCTACACCAGAACAAACAGCAGGTGCTATCCGTTTGCTGATGCTGGTGAATGACGTATCGCTGCGTAACCTGATTCCTGGTGAATTGGCTAAAGGTTTTGGTTTCTTCCAATCCAAACCCGCTTCTGCTTTCTCGCCTGTAGCGGTGACACCCGACGAACTGGGCGATGCATGGCAAGACACCAAAGTACACCGTCCTTTGACTGTGCACCTAAATGGCAAACTGTTTGGTAACCCAGATGCAGGCACCGACATGACCTTCAACTTTGCGCAACTGGTGGCACACGTCACCAAATCTCGCGAAGTAGAGGCAGGTTCTATCATTGGTTCGGGTACGGTATCCAACAAACAGGGCAACCTGCACGGTTCTTCCATTGAGAACGGTGGCGTAGGTTACTGCTGCTTGGCGGAAGTACGTATGTACGAAACCATTGAAACTGGTGCGCCACAAACACCTTTCTTGAAATACGGCGACACTGTGAAAATCGAGATGCTGGATGCGCAAGGCCAAAGCATTTTTGGCTCTATTGAACAACGCGTAGTACCAAACTCCTAATCCACTAGGTATGCCCGTCTGCCTCACGCAGGCGGGTAGCCCTCACCGGCCTAGATCCCATGAAACTATATAGTTATTTCCGCAGTTCTGCGGCATATAGGGTTCGTATTGCCCTCGCATTGAAAAAACTGCCTTTTGAGATCATCCCTGTGCACCTATTGCAGGATGGCGGACAGCAATATCAGCCTGCGTATTTGGCAAAAAACCCTATGGGCATAGTCCCCAGTCTGGAAACCGATGATGGCCTGACACTGACGCAATCGTTAGCGATTATCGAGTATCTGGATGAGACCCACCCAGACGTCGCTCTACTGCCTGCTACGCCCGCTGAACGCGCGCGTGTGCGTGCATTGGCGTTAACCATTGCCTGCGATATTCACCCTATCAACAATCTGCGTATCTTGAAGTATTTGCAGAACACCTTAGGTGTGGATAACGATCAGAAAACCGAGTGGTATTTGCATTGGCTGAAACAGGGTTTGGCTGCCGTGGAAACCATGTTGGCGAACGATCCACATACTGGTACGTTCTGTCACGGCGATACGCCCGGGCTGGCCGACTGCTGCTTGGTGCCCCAGGTTTTCAACGCCAAGCGTTTCAAGCTACCTATGGAAGACTACCCTACGATTAGTCGCATCGTAGACGCTTGCGAAGCGCTACCAGCATTTCACCAAGCTGCCCCAGCACAGCAACCCGACGCTGAGGCATAAAATCGTATTCATCGCACACGCTGGGGACTGCAGGAATACTTTTTGTGATTTGAGACACCAAATCAAAAAAGTTTCCTCTCCGTCCCCTGACTGTTCTGAATGTGGTGAGGTTTCAGCGTCTTTGCTTTCTACTTAGCAACCCCAAACGCTACGGACCACGGTTAGGTTAGCTAAGCCCTGTTACTGGCACACTGGCACCGTGAATGGCACTCGCATCTTCGGATGCCAAAAAGCCAATAACTGCCGCCAATTTTTCAGGGCTTACCCAACGAGCTGGATCTGCATCCGGCATGGCATCACGGTTTTGAGGCGTGTCGATAATCGTAGGCAATACGCAGTTCACGTTAATGCCTTTTTCACGTAGCTCAGCTGCCATGCTTTCTGTGATACGACTTACTGCACTTTTTGCTGCAATGTAGGCGCCCATATCAGCCAAACCTTGGCGTGACGCAAAAGCCCCTACGTTTACCACCTTGCCACTACCTTGTTGCAGCATGTGCGGTACCACTGCCTGCACTGTGTGCAATACCGTCATAACGTTCATGTCGTATTGCTGCTGCCAAGCGGCTAAGGGTGTAGCATGCACGGGCTCACCCATGTGAAAGCCACCCGCCACATTGCACAGCACATCTATACGTCCGAAGCGTTTGACAGCTTCGGCCACACCTTGCTGCAAGGCTTCTGGCTGCATTAAATCAGCCTGAAGGTAATACACGTTATCGCCTTCTGGAGCCACTGCTTCCAACGCTTTACGATTACGTGCCACCAGTACTAAGCGCGCACCTTTTTGCGCAAAATGCTGCGCTACAGCCTGCCCTAAATTACCGCTAGCACCACTAATCATCACCACAGGTGAGTGCGTATTTTGCATGTTTACTTCCTAACTACGGTAAGAATCCAACCTGCCGCTTATTTCGCCACAGGTTTTTTGTTTGCATGGTAACGGCCCGAACCACGGTGATACACCTTATCGTCAGCCAAAATAGTACCGGGGTCTAAATCAGGGCGCGTTGCAATGCGATCATAGACTGGCTGGAAATCAATGGCCGCTAACTCCAGCAACGCATCCAGATCCTTGATTACAAAATAGCTTTCTTGGAAATCATCGATACGGTAATTGGTACACATCACCCTGTCTAGATCAAACGCGATACGGTTAGGCGAGTCGTCTTCCAAACTAAAGACGCTTTCGGTGCGAGACGATGCAATACCCGCACCATAAATGCGTGGCGCACCATCTTCCAGCACTAAACCAAACTCTACGGTGTACCAGTACACGCGAGCTAAACGGTGCAATACCCCTAATTCTTTAGCACGTAAACCACCCTTGCCGTAGGCTTGAATGTAATCCGCAATGGCGGGGTTCATCAGCATGGGAACATGACCGAACACGTCGTGAAACACGTCGGGTTCTTCTAGATAATCCAGCTCATGAGCCTTGCGTATAAATTGCCCGGCAGGGAAGCGTCTATTGGCTAAATGCTCAAAGAACACATCATCAGGTACCAAGCCTGGCACCGCCACCACTTGCCAGCCAGTGTGCTTCATCAGCACTTCGCTAAGCTGCTCAAAATGTGGAATTTTGTCGGCAGAAATAGGCAGCTTTTTCATGCCCTCTACGAACTCTTTGCATGCACGTTGAGGCAACAATTTGGTTTGTCGCTCAAACAGCGTTTTCCATACACTGTGCTCGTCTGCCGTGTAGCGATCCCACCCTTGATCAATGGTCCAATCTGCGCGTTCGGGCTGAAAACTGTCGCCCGCTGCCAAGCCATGCTTGGCGCTATCCAACGTACTGCTTTGTGTTTCTACCATGTGGGTATCCTCCTGCTATCAAACCTGCATCAGGCCTGATCAGCTGATGCAGCGCATCGAGCAAACACAGAGTCAATAATATGGGCCAGCGCGATGTCGCGTTGGCTCAATCCATCAGCATCATGTGTGGTCAACACAATCTCTACTCGGTTATAGACATTGCTCCACTCGGGATGATGATCATGTTTTTCAGCATGCAACGCCACTTGCGTCATGAACGCAAACGCTTCAGTAAAGTCATGCAGCACAAACTGGCGTCGAATCAGCCCGCCGCGTTGTGCTTCATACTGCCAGGAAGGCAACTGTTCTAATGCTATTTGTCTTTCCTGGTCATCCAATTTCAACATGATCATCGTTCCTTGATGGTTACAAGCGGCGTGGCTTATTCAGCTGTTGCTGTGCCCAGCACACCGCGTTCAATTTGGTCACGCTCAATGGACTCAAATAGTGCTTTGAAGTTTCCTTCGCCAAAGCCTTCATCGCCTTTACGTTGGATAAACTCAAAGAACACTGGGCCTAGCAACGTACCAGAGAAAATTTGCAGCAGCAGACGTCGTTGACCACCTTCAGCCGTACCATCCAACAAAATGCCACGTGCCTTCAACTCGTCAGCGTTTTCACCATGCCCGGGAATACGCGTCTCTAGCATTTGATAGTAAGTAGCTGGTGGCGCTTTCATGAGCGGCACACCGGCTTTAATCAACTGGTCTACACCATGGAAAATATCATCACACAGCAGCGCAATATGCTGTATGCCTTCCCCGTTGAACTGCAGCAAAAACTCTTCGATCTGCCCAGACCCTTGAGCTGACTCTTCATTAAGAGGAATACGAATTCTACCATCTGGGGCTGTCATGGCTTTGGAAACCAGACCGGTGTACTCGCCTTTGATATCGAAGTAACGGATTTCACGGAAGTTAAACAGTTTCTCGTAAAAATCAGCCCAGAAGGACATACGACCACGGTACACGTTATGTGTCAGGTGATCGATAAATTTGAAGCCATAACCTACAGGATGTGGGTCTACGCCTTCAATAAATTCAAAGTCGATGTCGTAAATGGAATGGCCATCTTGATAACGATCAATCAAGTACAACGGCGCGCCACCAATACCTCGAATGGCAGGCAAACGCAGCTCCATTGGGCCAGTTTCAATTTCGATGGGTCTAGCACCCAGTTCTAGCGCACGCTTGTAAGCATGGTGAGAGTCGCGCACACGGAAAGCCATACCACAGGCGCTAGGGCCATGTTCAGCTGCAAAGTAGGCCGCTTCGCTATTAGGCTCACGGTTGACGATGAAGTTGATGTCACCCTGACGGTACAACGATACGTCTTTAGAACGGTGGCGAGCCACTTCGGTAAAGCCCATCAATTCGAAAGTTCGCTCCAGCAGACCTGGCTCTGGAGAGGCAAACTCCACAAACTCAAAACCATCCAGCCCCATTGGGTTCTCAAACAAATCCGCCATAGCTTTCTCCTGAAGAAAAGACTTTTAGATAGACTTATTTTAAGACTCAAGCACTGCACTAAAAATGCAAAGACAGCTCAGTTAAACCCTATAATACGCAGTAATCCTGCAAAAATTAGATAATTGGTTAAAGATATGAATGATTTTAAGCTAGACAAGGCCGACATTCACATACTACGCCTGTTGCAACAACAAGCACGCGCTTCTTTTGACGAACTCTCCACCCAAGTAGGGCTGTCCTCATCTGCCGTTTTACGTCGTGTAAAACGTCTGGAAAAAGAAGGTGTGATTCAGGATTACCGGGCCACCATACGCCCTGAAGCCATAGGCATAGGTCTGACAGCCTACATTAACTTGCGTCTGGAAAAGCAAAGCTCGCACGCCAAAAACAGCCCGCGCGAAATGTTCAGGTCACTGGTGCAATCGTGGTCTGAGGTGACAGGCTGTGTGGCTTTGGCGGGAGAAATGGACTACATGCTGTGCGTGGTCGTGCGCGACATGGCGCACTTTTCACGCTTTTTATCTGACAAGCTACTACGCCACGAGATCGTTCGTGATTGTCGTACCAGCTTTGTATTGGAATGGGTAAAAGAAGAAAAAGGGCTACCTATCTAGCCCTTTTCTTATTACTTAGCCACCCACGGGACTACACAACTCCACCAAGGTGCCGTCGGGGCAGCGCACATACGACACGGCTTGCCCCCACTGTTTGATAATAGGCGCTTCAAGCTCTATAGCCCCTGCTTTTAAGGCTTTTTGATGGGCTTTCAGCACATTATCAGTCACAAATGCGACTTCTATACCCAGCGGTTTTTCTGATGTATGCGCCTCTACGTGGCCAGTTGAAAAGTTCATTTCACCCAACGTATGCGCGGCAAATGCCAGTGTAGTTTGGCCAGTTTCTAACTCGCCATAATCACCAGATTCGGCCAAGAATCGACGTTTAAAGCCGAAAGCTTGCGTAAAAAAACTCAATGATGCATCCACATCAGGCACATAAATAATCGTGTAGCCAAACTTCATGCTGCTCTCACCCAATGCGTGTCACATTACTCGTAATTGCGTAACCAACGATCAATTTCACCTGCCAACGTACGACTCGCGTTTGCCAACGCTTGTGCACCACCTGCAGCGTTAGCTTCGGGCGCATCAATAGCACTGACAAAGGTACGTTGTGCCAAGAGTTTGTCACCTGTTGCACCAGGTTCAACCAAGGTGGCACGCAACTGCACAACAGCTTTGCTGTGTTGATCGTCTTGGAAGATTTGCTCGAAGTTTTCTATGTCTACACGCAGCACCAATGGATACTGATCACCTGCTCGCATACGCGTCACACTGAATTCGCTATCCAGAATAGGACGCCCTTGTTCCAACTGCTGGCGCAGTTGCAAGCCAAACAATTGTTCAATAGGACGGCTCCACCGGGCTTCTTGATAGGCACGTAATTGCTGATCCACATTCGCAAAACGGTACAACATCGCTGTGCTACCCGGAATCAAGCCTTGGCCAGTAATCGCGGCAACCATCACTGGACGCTTACCTACTGGTAGGTCTACAGGTTTGCTAATTGCTGGGCCCAAATCGTATAACGTTGCCGTTGCTGGGGGTTTAGGTAACACCGAGCACGCAGACAGCACTACTGCCCCTGCTAACAGGCCTACTTTGAGAGCTATGCTTTTCTTCATGGAATTTAGTTTTCCTTGTGTCGCAACCATTTTTTATCCTCCTATCAGTTCGCAGCAGGCGCTCTAAAACCACGCTCACCTGGGCCTGGCTGACTACTATCTGGGCCATACAGGAAACGTTGTGGGTTGCTGGACACTTGATGCATCAATACTTTGACTTCTTGTACTGCACCACTGACTTCTTCCATCATGCGTTGCAAGCTTGGCAGGGTAGCATTACCCAGTTCCGAGCCCACTACAGACAAGGACTGTGCCGCCTGCTGCAAATTCGGAATGACACCTCCCGGAGCGCGCATATTTTGCACAATACCGCTTACGTCTTGGCCCATTTTGGCCAGATTACCCGCAGCCTGACGTATGACTTGCATGTCGGTTTCAATGTCTTTAGCAATAGTTGCCACTACTGGCTTTAAGCCTTCCATGACATCCGCCGCATTTTGCGCAGCCGCCCCCATCCCTGCGATGGACTGCATTAATACCTGCTGGTTTTCTTTACTCAGCAATGCATTCAGACTCACCACGGTTTCTTGGATTTCGCCCAGGAACTCTGGCCCCATTTCCACCAGACGACTTAACCGTGAAGGGTGCATTTCCAAGCGTTTAAACCCACTAGCAGTTTCTCCCAACGCAGGCTGTGCTACAGCGTCATCATCCAATTCTATGTACGCTAACCCCGTCACCCCTTGGTATCCCAACGTAGCATAGGTTTTGGCAGAAATAGGGGTAGATTCTTCCACTTTAATATGGATGATCACCATACCGTGATGCTCGTCGTTAAACCCTATAGAGGCCACACGCCCCACCGTTACCCCTTTGTAGCGTACGGCAGCTTGCGGTTGTAAGCCTGTCACAGCTTGCGTGCTGGAAAGCTCATAATCCACGTAAGTACCCTGATCGCGGGTCAGCCAATATGCCAGCAAGCTCAATAGTGCTGCAACGACCAGCACAAAAACGCCAGCTGCCATGGCATGTGATTTATTTTCCATTTAATTCGACTCCGGATGCTGCGTCGAGACGGTCTGTGCCGTCGCTGAAGATTGCATGGGTTCGCGTGCGCGACGGCCTCGTTCACCCAGAAAAAACTGTTCTATAAAAGGATGTTTGAACTGCACTACTTCGTCGGTAGTACCTTCCACAATCACTTTCTTTTCTGCCAACACGGCCACCCTGTCACTCAACGCGTACAAGGTATCCAAATCGTGAGTTACCATCACCACGGTAAAGCCCAACTCTTTGTGCATCGCTAACAGCAATTCACAAAACTCGTCTGAGCCGCGTGGGTCCAGACCTGCAGTAGGCTCATCCAGCAGCAATAAGGGCGGGTCCATAATCAACGAGCGCGCCAACGCCACACGTTTGATCATCCCACCCGATAAGTCAGAAGGCATACGTGAAGCATGTTCAGGCTTTAACCCTACCATCTGTAGCTTCACCATCGCCGCATCGCGTATGACTTGCTCGGGCAAACTTTGCTGCTCACGCAACGCAAAGGCCACGTTGTCCAGCACATTAAATGCCGAATACAACGCACCACGTTGAAATAGCATCCCTATGCGTGCCGACGCGCCCTCTGGGGGTAATGATGCTGGGTCTTGCCCATCAATACGCACCGTTCCTTTGGTAGGACGTGTTAACCCCAAGATATGGCGCAGCAATACAGTTTTACCGGTACCTGAACCACCCACAATCGTGAGTATTTCACCGCGACGTATTTGTAAATCTAAATCTTGGTGCACAGCAAAAGCTTTGTCGCCCGTGCCAAAAACGGTCCACAATTTTTTAATATCTACCAAGATATCGCTATTTTTCTCTGCGGCTTGGGCCTGTGTCTGATGCATGACTTAGAACCCCACGCTTTTAAACAAGATCGCAAATACCGCATCAAGCAAGATAACGGCAGTAATAGAGGTCACCACCGATGCAGTGGTACCCGCACCCAAACTTTCCGTATTGGGTTTCACCCACAAACCCCAGTAACAACCTATCAGGGCAATCGCCGCACCAAACACGGCAGACTTAGCTGTGGCTAACCACACGTTGGCGACCTGCACCGCGTTTGGTAGTGCTTGCGCAAAGTACGCAGGCGATAAACCTAAACTGGCTTCAGATGCCCACATCCCCCCTAGTAAGGCAGCCAATGTGGTCCACACACTTACCAACGGCATGGCAACAGCCAGTGCTAATACTCTGGGCATCACTAGCCTATAGCCGTGCGCAATACCCATCACCTGCATAGCGTCTAACTCTTCGTTAACCCGCATCACGCCTATTTGTGCAGTAATGGCAGAGCCTGACCTACCTGCCACCAAAATAGCGGCTAACAACGGCCCGAGTTCCCGTATTAACGAGATACCCAAAATATTGACGATAAACGCATCGGCACCAAACTGGCGCAATTGCAGCGCCAATAAATATGCCACCACCACACCAATCAAAAAGCCCACCAACGCGGTAATGGGTAAGGCTTGTGCGCCCATTCTGAACAAGTGTGCAGAGAAATCATGCCACGGGCCACGTGATGGACGGCGAATCAACTTCAGCACATCCAGCAATAACTGCCCCAACAACCTAATCATGCCTTTAGCGTGATTCAGGCCGTTAAACGTCATGCTCCCTAATGAAACAAATGCACGCTGCAAGAGTGAACATTGGGGCTCACTAACAGGTTCTACTGTGAGCTCTGCCACACGCTCCAGAATGGCCTGCTGAATATCTGTAGTTTGTAATTGTTCTGGCCATTGCCGTCCCCAGCAATCCCACAATATTTGGGCAGACACATAGTCTAGCCCTTGAGCTTGGGTCAGATCCCAGGAGATCGGCGTACTGCCTGCAACCTTACGTAATTCGGGCAGCAATCGTTTGCTATGCTTTTCGTCACTTAATACGCCTGCCTCCCACTGGCCTTGCAAACGCACGACGGTCGTTTGCCCAGAGGTTTCGGTTACGATAACGGCATCCTGGGTAAGCCCCATATATCACTCTATCCTGTATTTTGGCCCACGCTATTTTAACGGTAAGAAACAAAATCGGGGCAGTGTGCATTGTCACAGAATTTAATTTGTAGCCCGTAGTAAAATCAGCCCACCGAATCACCCCATATAAAGGTAGAGATATGGCACGGGATATGACCTCCCTTCCGCACAATCCACCTCCTGTAGGCCAGGCTATTCAAGCCATTCGTAGCCAACAGAAGCTCTCTTTGGATGCCCTCTCTAAACGCTCTGGGGTGTCCAAATCCATGCTGTCGCAAATAGAACGCAATTTGACCAATCCTACGATTGCTGTGCTGTGGAAATTGGCGCAAGCACTGGATATCAGTGTGGGAGATATTTTGGGTTTGGGTATGCAAGCGGTCTCGGCAGCGGAACCTACCATTACCCTGCAATCCGCTCATGCAACGCCTGTTATCAAAAACAAAGATGGCACCTGTGAGCTACGCATTTTGGGGCCCATAGATTTGGCAGGCACTACCGAATGGTATGCCTTAACCGTGGAGCCTGGTGGCGTGCTGGCTTCTGATCCCCATGAAACCGGCACCCGAGAACACTTAACGGTGCTCTCAGGGCTCTGGAAAGTACAGTCAGGTAATAGCGAGCAGCAACTGCAAACAGGCGAAACAGCCCGGTACCCCGCTGATCAGCCACACGTGATCAGTAATATTGGGGATACCACCGCCACCGCGTGGCTAGTGGTGGAATCCATACGACGTTAAGCCGCTTTGCTAAGCCTTGCTTGGCTAGCTGCTACAGGCGTGTTGAAAATATAACCGCGTCTGGCTACACGTAATACCGCGCCCAACATGTCTTCGTTTTTCTGATTCTTTTCCATCGTGGGCACGGTTGCATCCAAAATAATCACATCAATGCTGTGTTCTTCCAATGTATGCAGCTCAGAAGATGAACACTGTTTAACACGATGCAGATTAGCGGGTCGTAGCAACCCATCCAAATGACGCGTATGACAGGAAGACGCACTAAAGGCTTCCAAATCAGAGCCTAGAAAAAGAATATCCATGATAGTCATGCCCCTCAAGCACCAACAATTCAGTAAAACGAACAATGTTCTATATATAGAACGTAAAATTCATAATATAGAACGACATTAAACAGATCAAGCGCTTCCTGAAATAACGCAGCCAAACACCCACAATGCAGTTGAAGACTGCAGTTTCAACACACTTTTTGACACCTAGGCATGCGCATAGCCGTGGTATTCTGCATTTTTCTTTTTAGCTTCATTCAACTCTATGCCAGAAGAATTGCTTGCCGTATCCGGAGACTTATTAATCAAGTATTCCATAGGTCTAGGTATTGCATTATTTTGTTTGTTCGGTGCGTTATGGGCTGACGTACGACTGAAACGTAAACAAAGTCTGACGCGCAAAATCACCTTTCACGTCATACAAAGCGCCTTTCTGTGCTCGCTTGCGTTAACAGTGAACCAATATGCTGAATACGCCATCGTGGACTACAAGCTGCGTACAGCCAGCACCAGTGTCATTGATTTCATCACCGTATTAGTAATCGCGCTGATTGTTCTGCGGCAAATATCGCTGCTGATTACCCTCTTTGAAAAACACCAAATCAGCAAAGGTAGCGATCCTACATCTACACGTGTGATTGCCAGAATGCTGAAAATCGCCTTGTTTGTGGTGCTGCTGTTGATGTTTGGTGAGCACTTCGGGCTAAGTTTGTCGGGCTTGATGGCTTTCGGGGGTATTGGTGGTATCGCTATCGGTATGGCCGGTAAGGATATCCTGAGTAATTTTTTCTCAGGGGTAATGCTTTACTATGATAGGCAGTTCAATATAGGAGACTGGATTAGCTCCCCCGACCGTAATATTGAAGGTACGGTAGTAGAGATTGGCTGGCGTATTACCAAAATTAAAACCTTTGATAACCGCCCGCTGTATGTGCCCAACTCACTGTTTTCGACTATTAGCGTGCAGAACCCCGGGCGCATGACTAACCGCCGTATCAATACGCAAATTGGCTTGCGCTACGAAGACTCCGCCAAAATCCGCGTGATTGTGGACGAGATCAACGCCTATTTACACAGCAATACCGACGTAGACCAAACCCAAACCATTTTGGTGTATTTCGATGCCTTTGCTGACTCGTCGTTGAACATCATGATTTACTGCTTCACCAAAACCACCGCCTGGGCAGAATGGTTAGGTATACAGCAAGATGTGTATTTGAAGATCATCGATATCGTGCAAAAACACGGTGCTGATTTTGCTTACCCCACACAAACGCTGTACGTAAATAAACAAAGCATTCCTGCCTCCTAAGGCCATAGCAGCCCCCTATCAAAACCAACATCAAGGGAAATCCCGGGTGTTGGTTTTTTTTGTCTCCCTATATCTTTGATCAAAGATCAAAAATCATATTAATTTTAGGTGAGTGCATATGGACGCACATCTTCCCGGTACAACAGGGCCTATTGTTCGCACTTCCGTGCACGACGCGGTGTATCAGGTACTGCGCAACCGCATCATGCACGGCGTATACCGTGCTGGTCAGGTGTTGGGCATACAGGAATTGGCCGACAACTTAGATACCAGCACCATGCCTGTACGCGAGGCATTGCGTCGTTTGGTGGCTCAACAAGCACTAGAACCTATGCGCAGCCGTTCTTCTCGTGTACCGCTGATTACCCTTGAACGCCTCGAAGATTTGCGCCGCTCACGTGTGCTGATTGAAGGCGCGGTCACACAATGGGCCACGGGCAATGTCAGCGAACCAGATTTAGAGCTGCTTACCCAACTTGCCAAAGACATACACCGCAGCCGCAGCCAACCTGACGGTATGACCACCAGTTTGGAACTGAATAGGCAGTTTCACTTCTGCATTTATCGCTACGCTCAATCTCCCGTCATGCTGGGCATGATTGAAAGCCTATGGCTGCAATCTGGTCCCTATTTACGTGAAGTGCGCGAGCACTGCGGGCCAGAACGTACCCCTATTGATGATCACCACGAAACCATCGTGAATGCACTGCGCAACAGAGACGCCAAGGCCGCCCAAGAAGCCTTGCAAGCCGACATCAGTTGGCCTTTTGAGCAGTTGCTGCAATTACAACAACCTACAGCCTAAGCCTCATCGGAGGAGACATTCCATGTTGCACAAACACCGTTCCCGCGTCGTGACCAGTGGCCCCACCCGCGCGCCACACCGTGCCTTTTTACGCGCCACAGGTATGGATGACCATTCGCTGGAGCAATCCTTTGTAGGTATTGTGAGCACCACGGGTGATAACACACCCTGTTCCATGTCATTAGCCCCACAAGCTGACCACGCCCGTTTAGGCGTGGCGGAAGGCGGTGGTGTGCCCATCAGTTTTTCTACTATTTCAGTATCAGACGGCACATCGATGAACCATGCGGGTATGCGCATGAGTTTAGTATCCCGCGAGACCATTGCCGACAGCGTAGAACTGATGGTGCGTGGCCATGCTTATGATGGCTTAGTGGGGTTTGCTGGATGCGATAAAACCTTACCCGGCATCATGATGGGTATGGTACGCACCAACGTGCCTTCGGTATTTGTGTACGGTGGCTCAATGCTGCCGGGTTTTGATGCAGAAACCGGCCAAGACAGCACCATTTTGACCACTATAGAAGCGGTAGGCCGTTACCAAAGTGGCACCATCAGTTTGGACCAACTACGCGGTATTGAATGCAGCTCATCCCCTACTGCTGGCGCCTGTCCGGGTCAGTTCACAGCCAACACTATGGCGATGGTAGGCGAAACCCTGGGCTTGTCATTGCTAGGCTCTTCCATGACGCCCGCGGTCTACAGCAGTCGCTTGGCTTTGGCACGCCGTGCTGGTCGACAAGTGATGTCTATCTTGTCTACCGGCGGCCCACTACCTCGCGATTTAGTCACCAAAAAAAGCTTGGAAAACGCCTGTGCAGTCGTCGCCGCGACCGGTGGTTCTACCAACGCAGCGTTGCACATCCCCGCCATTGCTAACGAAGCGGGTATTCGTTTCACACTGGAAGATGTAGGCCGTGTGTTTGAGCGCACACCATTAATTGCGAACCTGCAGCCCGGCGGCTTGTATCTAGCGCGTGATTTGGATCGCATCGGCGGCACACCAGTGGTGCTGAAATCCTTATTAAAAGGTGGCTTCTTACACGGCGACACTCTCACCATTGAGGGCAATACACTGGCTGAAGCGCTAGAACACTTCCCCGACCCTGACAATAAAATCGTCTTCCCTTGTTCTCAGGCATTGCACCCCACCGGCGGCGTGGTCGTACTCAAAGGCAATCTGTGTCCCGATGGCGCGCTGCTAAAAATTGCTGGTCTGAAATCGCTACAGTTCACCGGCACAGCCCGAGTCTTTGAAAACGAAGAATCCTGTATGAAAGCGGTCTCCACGCAAGCCTACCAAGATGGCGATGTGCTGGTGATACGTAACGAAGGCCCCATGGGTGGCCCCGGCATGCGCGAAATGCTAAGCGTCACAGCAGCTATCTACGGCCAAGGCAAAGGCGAAAAAGTAGCCTTACTAACAGATGGCCGTTTTTCTGGTGCTACCCGTGGCATGTGTATTGGTTACGCCAGCCCTGAAGCCGCAATGGGTGGTGCTATAGGCTTAATCCAAAACGGCGACACCATTCACATTGATGCCGCTACCCGCAGCCTGAACTTACAGATCAGCGATGAAGAACTCGCTTTGCGTCGCGCCAACAAACCTGCGCTGGAGCGTGCTCCTTTAGCTGGCGTACTAGAGAAATACGCAAAATTGGTAGGCCCAGCCAACGAAGGGGCCACCACACATTCCGGCAATCTGGATTGGCCCTATGATCCAGCGGAGGGCGAGGAATGAAACTAGCTTTCTGCGGTTTAGGCTTAATGGGCACAGCCATGGTGAAGCGGTTATTAGCCGCAGGACATCAGGTTAATGTGTGGAATCGCTCCCCTGCTAAAGCACAAGCAATGGCAGTGCTAGGGGCAACCGCATGCCGCACGCCTCAAGAAGCGGCTACGGATGTAGACGGCGTATTACTGTGTTTGCTGGATGCCACAGCAGTACAGGAAGTGGTGTTTGGCGAAAATGGTGTGGCCCACGCCCCCAACGTATCATGGGTGGTAGACCATTCCAGCATCGCCCCAGCTATCACTCAGCAACTGGCTGAACGGCTGCAACAACAGTGTCAGGCTAACTGGTTAGACGCCCCCGTTTCCGGTGGTGTGGCGGGCACCGAGCAAGGTACATTAACCGTGATGGTAGGCGGCGAAGCAACCGCGTTACAGCAAGCATCACCTGCTATCTTGGCCTATGCCGCTCGTATCACCCACATGGGTGACTCCGGCACCGGCCAAACTGCCAAACTGTGCAACCAAACCATTGTGGCTGCTACGCTAAACGCCATCGCCGAAGCCTTAAGCTTAGCCCGCGCTGCTGGTATGGATGCGGCCAAACTACCCGAAGCCCTACAAGGTGGCTGGGCGGACTCCAAACTGCTGCCCTTATTTACGCCTCGCATGCTGCAAGCACAACACCATAGTGTGGGTGCGTTAGACACCATGCTTAAAGACATAGACAGCGCTTTAGACTTAGCCAAGCAAACCCGTACCCCTACCGCGCTCGCCGCAACAGTGCAGCAAAACCTGCGGCTAGCCAGCGCCTTAGGGTTAGGGACCGCTGAAATTTCAGCGCTGGTGTGTCTGAGCCACCCTGATAGCTTGCCTACATTTCAGGCACAAGCGTAGCCACAGGAGCCAGCCACCATGCGTTTTGCTGCCAATCTCAGCTTGTTATTCCCAGAACATGTGAGCTTTGCGGAACGCTGTGCACGCGTTGCCGCTCAAGGCTTCAGCTATGTGGAAATGCTGTTTCCCTACGATTTGCACCCGCAAGAATACTTACTGCCCTTAGAAGACCACGGACTACAGCCACTACTGATCAACACCCCTATTGAGGCTGATCATTTCGGGTTGGCTGCCCTACCCGAAGCCAAAGAGCGTTTCAAAGCCGACTTTGATCGCGCCTTGCACACCGCATACAGCTTAGGCGTACCCGCTATTCACGTTATGGCTGGCATTACGCAGCATATAGATACCCAGCACTGGCAAGACACGCTACAAGAAAACCTTAGCTACGCTTTGAACCAAGCGGCTGGCACCGGCATCACCTTGCAACTGGAAGCACTCAACCGTCGTGATTTACCTGGTTATGCCTACTGGAACCCCGCTGATGTGCTGACTATTGTGCAGGCGATGAACTCCCCTCAACTCAAGCTGCAGTTCGACTTCTATCACAGCTTAGTAGAAGGCTTACCGCTACTGGAAACCCTGCAATCATGCCGAGATGTGGTGTCTCATGTGCAAATTGCTGATCCTGCTCAACGCCATGAGCCTAACCTGCAACAGCACCCGGAAATGCTGCAAGCCCTGCTCTATCTACTAAACACGCACTACCTAGGCAGCATAGGTTGCGAGTACAAACCCGCCGCTACATTTGAGCAAGGGCTGAAGTTTCTCGTGATCTTGCAGCAAGCCGGCTTATGCACCACGCCGGAGCACACATCATGCACATAGTCATCACCGGTGCTGCCGGTTATATAGGCCATGCGCTGACTCGTTGGTTATGCACGCAAAGCCATTTTGCGGACCAAGCCATCACGCGCTTAAGCCGCACGGATCTAGCGCTACCGCCCATAGAGCACGCCCCCACATTTCTACACGATGTAGAGGGTGACATCTGCCAAACCACGGTACGCGAGCAAGTATTGGCTGAACCTGCCGATTATGTGTTTCATCTAGCCGGCATCACCAGCAAACGTGCCGAAGAAAACCTGCGTTTAAGCTTGGAGGTGAATCTACAGGCGTCGATGGCTTTGCTAGAAGATCTGCGCCACCAAACGCATAAAGCCACAGTGGTGTTTACCAGTTCTATTGGCGTGTTTGGTACGCCATTGCCTAGCCACATTACTGATCAAACCCCTATACAGCCTACCTTAAGTTATGGCACGCATAAGCGCATGGTTGAGCTGCTGATTGCTGATTACAGCCGTCTTGGTCACATCGATGGTCGTTCGGTGCGCTTACCCGGCATTATTGCCAGACCACTACAAGCCATAGCTGCCTTATCCAGCTTTTCCAGCGACGTTGTACAGCACATGGCTGCCGGTACGGCCTATACCTGCCCAGTGTCGTCTGATGCAGCGAACTGGTTGATCTCTTTACCCTGCTGTCTAGCGCAACTGCTGCATGCGGCCGTATCGCCAGCCTCGGCTTGGCCTACTAGCAGAGTAGTCACCTTACCCGCATTACGCGTACTTACGGGCGAGTTGGTGCAAGGGTTAGCACAACGCTATGGCGCTGATCGCAACGACTTAGTGAGTTGGCAACCTAACGCCGACATAGAAGCACAATTTGGCCGCTGGCCCACCTTGGACACCACCCTCGCTAACCAACTTGGGTTCACCCATGACCACACGATTGAAAACCTGATACACAGAGCCCTGCTTACCACCCCATCAGCTTGATACATATAAAACATAGAGACCACAAGGAGACTTATTATGCTGAAACTCTGTAAAAAACTGCTGTACTGCTCTGGCCTAGCACTTGCGCTAAGCAGTGCCCATGTTGCTCATGCCGCCCCCACAGAATTAACCGTATCGGTCTGGCTTCCACCTACCCACTCGTTGGTTGCAGGCTTTATCGTGCCGTGGTTAGCCGAAATAGAAGAACAAACCGAAGGCCGCATTAAACCTCGCTTACTACCCAAGCCGGTCACCAACCCTGCGGGCCACTACGATGCCGCACGTAACGGTTTGGTAGACATCACCTTTATCTCACACGCTTATTACCCAGGCCGTTTTGAACTGACCAAACTGGCGTCTTTACCCTTAACCGGCGATCACGGCGAAGCGCGCTCTGTTGCGGCATGGCGCATTTACGACCAATACCTGAAAGATGCTGGCGAGCACCGTGGCGTCAAACTACTTAGCATGTATGGCCACGGCCCGGGCTTAGTGATGACGGGCAGCAAACCTATCCGCACTATTGAGGACTTTAATGGTCTAAAAATACGTGTAGGTGGTGGTATGGCTGCTGACGTAGCCCAAGCGCTAAACGTGAATCCCGTCGTCAAACCCGCTCCCGACTCCTATGAGCTGCTGAGCACCGGTGTAGTAGATGGACTGTTCTTTCCTGGCGAGTCGTTGGCGGCCTTTAAGCTAGACGACGTGGTGCGTTACATCACTCGCTTCCCCGGTGGGCTTTACGGTGATTCTCATGGTCTGATCATGAACCAAAATGCCTACGACAGCCTAGATCCACAAGACCGTGAAATTCTGGATAGGCTCAGCGGAGAGTATGCCGCTCGCATGGCGGGCGCTGCCTGGGGTGGCGCGGATGCGGGCTCACTCAAAGCGGGCCAAGAAAAAGGGGTAGAAATCATAGCGGCTGACGAAGCACTCGTGGCAGCGGTACGCGAGCGCACTCAACGCTTTGAGCAGGCCTGGTTAGATGCTGCAGCGGCCAAGAATATTGATGGCCCAGCGGTACTCGCCGAGTTCCGCGAGCAACTGCAACAGTTGGATGCGGAAATAGACAGCCGCTCTTAATCCCTGCGACTCAATCAGGAAATCATGATGAATGCTCTGCTTCGTCCTGTGCTGTGCGTCATACGACGCATCGCCGAAGTGACACTCTTTCTGATGATGTGCCTCACCATGCTGGACGTGGCGGGACGCTATTTCTTCAATTTCCCGGTGATTGGCTCGGTAGAGCTAACCGAATTGCTGATGGTAGGCGTGATCTTTTCAGGCATCGCCCTATCGTCAGCCGCTAAAGGCCATATTACCGTCGACTTGGTGGCGATGGCACTGCATGGCCGTACTCGTTGGCTACAACGTATTTTGGGTGACCTGATTTCGTTAGGCATCATAGGGTTGCTAGCTGTCGTGAGCTGGGGAAAAGCCGCTGAAATCGCAGACTACGGTGACAAAACGGCCGTTTTACTGTTGCCCATTGCCCCTGTTGCTTACTTCATGGCAGTGATGCTTAGCGTAACCACGCTGTATCACCTGCTGCAACTTCTACAAACCATTTTCCAAGGGCTACATCATGACTGAAGCGCTGTTAGGCTTTGCGGCCATGCTTGCCCTTATCATGCTGCAAGTACCCGTGGCGTTTGCCATGGCACTGGTAGGTTTGGTAGGTACAGCACTGATACGTAACTGGTCATCCGCCTACGCTATGGCGGGCTCCATGGTGTATGAAAGCGGTTTCCAATACACCTTGTCTGTGCTGCCGTTGTTCATTTTGATGGGCAACTTCATCACCCAAGCCAGATTATCCAAAGAGCTGTATAACGCTGCTCACGCTTTCTTGGGCCACCGACGCGGCGGGTTGTCGCTCTCTACCATTTTGGCCTGTGGTGGGTTTAGTGCCGTGTGTGGTTCTAGCTTAGCAACGGCTGCCACCATGTCCAAAGTGGCCTACCCAGAAATGCGCCGTTTTGGTTACGACCCTGCTCTGGCCACGGGCTCTATTGCAGCGGGTGGTACGTTAGGGATCTTGTTGCCGCCTTCCATTGTGATGGTGGTGTACTGCATTTTGACCGAGCAAAGCATTGGCAAAATGTTTGCAGCAGGCTTGATTCCCGGCGCCTTAGCCATCTTGCTGTATTTGCTGGCATCGGCATGGGTAACGTGGCGTAATCCTAATGCTGGCCCCGCAGCGGGTGAACGCCAAGGGTGGGCAGCACGCTGGCAAGCTATCAAAAAAGTATGGGGCTTGCTGGTACTGTTCGGCATTGTGATGGGCGGCATTTATGGCGGTATTTTCACCTCTACCGAAGCCGCTGGTATTGGCGCTTTTGGTGCCATGCTGTTCTCGTTACTACGCGGCACCTTAACGTGGCGCAGCCTATCCGAAGTATTAATAGAATCCACCCAAACTACCGGCATGCTATTCATGGTGATTATTGGCGCGTTGCTGTTTGCCAATTTCATCAACTTCACCTCACTGCCTGATGACCTCAAAACCATGGTCATGCAGTTTGACCTTAGCCCGTACACCGTCATCATTCTGATCAGCCTGCTTTATATTGTGCTGGGCGCTGTACTGGAAAGCATGTCCATGATTTTGCTAACCGTACCCGTGTTCTACCCTCTGGTTCAGTATCTGGGTTTTGATCTAATTTGGTTTGGCATTATCGTGGTGGTGGTCACGGAAATCAGCTTTATTACGCCCCCTTTCGGGATGAACGTCATCGTCTTACGTAGCCTATTACCTGAGGTTCCTTTAGCTACCATGTACCGTGGTGTGATGCCTTTTGTGTTTGCCGACATCATCCGTTTGGCAATCTTGATTGCCTTCCCCGTACTGTCGCTGTACCTACCTCGCTATTTAGGCTAATTGCTTGTTGGAGCCCCTTATGAGTGTTACTTCCCCCCGCGTTGCCGTTTGTGCTCGCGTTTTCCCTGAGTCACTGGCCAAATTGGAAGCGGCTGGTTTTACCGTACACGCCCATCAAGCAGACAACGCGTTGCAAGGTGAACAGTTGGTAGCCTGGGCACAAGGTGCCGAGGCATTGATCGTTTCGGCAAGCAGCCGTATCGATGCCGCCATTTTGGAGCAACTACCCAACCTGAAAGTCATCGCCAACATAGGAGTAGGCTATAACAACATTGACGTAGCTGCAGCCACAGCCCGAGGCATCCCGGTCAGCAATACTCCCGACGTATTAACCGAAACCACCGCTGACCTCGCGTGGGCATTGATGTTTGCCGCTGCCCGACGCATCAGCGAATCCGAGCGCTGGCTGCGTGATGGGCAATGGAAATCCATGTCTATGGATGGTTGGTTGGGTATGGATATACACGGCAGCACCTTGGGCATCATTGGTATGGGCCGTATAGGCAGTGCCGTAGCACGCCGCGCGATGGGTTTTGGTATGCGTGTGCTGTATCACAACCGCACCGCCCTAGCTGCCGAAGACACTCCCGGCGTAACGTGGGTAGACAAAGAAACCCTGCTGAAAGAAGCGGATCATGTAATTTTGGTGGTGCCTTATTCCCCAGCCACTCACCACCTCATCGGCGCCACCGAACTGGCACTGATGAAACCTACTGCAGTACTGGTGAATATTGCCCGTGGTGGTGTAGTGGACGATGTGGCCTTAGCCCATGCGCTGCAAAGCGGCAAACTGGGTGCCGCAGGTATAGATGTGTTTGAAAACGAACCGAACATTGCCAAAGAATTACTCAATGCCCCCAATGCGGTGCTGACACCCCACATAGGCAGCGCCACCAAACGTACGCGTTTGGGCATGGTGGATTTGGCTGTGGATAACTTATTAGACTGGCAAGCAGGCAAAACACTGCGTAATTCGGTTAATCGTTAATCAACATCTGGCATTCTGGGGCGAAACCACTACTCGCCCCAGTTTGTACTGTGGCAGTCTCCTAACATGGGAAATGAATGCGGCTTTCATGGTTTAACTGGTGAGATGTGGTTTGCACACCTAGAGTGTAAAAACCCACAGATCAATCACTGTCTGCCGTAGCCCTGCGGCTGCGAAAGTATTTTTTAATTTGTACGCCAAAGAAAGGGCTGTAAACCTCACCACATTCAGAACAGTCAGGGGACGGAGAGGAAACTTTTTTGATTTGGTGTCTCAAATCACAAAAAGTATTCCTGCAGTCCCCAGCGTGTGCGATGAATACAACCATCAGACTCCCCCTACTCACGCCCTCTGCACAAAACACAAACCCACAAGTTTTTAATCCAGATCAAGGTTTGTTATCACACTAGCACCTATGCTCTAAACCACTATATATAGTTTCAAAAATACTTTTAAACACAATATGTAGATGGAGAGCCTTATGACACTGCTACCTGGTCACGCGCTGGATGATGACCATCACCCCTCACTAGCTCCTGTTGTAGAGGTAGGCAACACCATGGAGGAATACCTGCACAGGCGTGACTGGCGTATCAATGCCAACGCCAACCAAGGGTACTCTTTGGGCGGGCTAATTCTAAACGTCGCAGGCAAGGTAGTAGCCAATTATTGGCTAAGCCATATTTATCCACCGGAAGTAGGTCTGGCACATCGCAATGCCGACCTACACATACACGACTTGGATGTGTTTTCTGGTTATTGTGCGGGCTGGTCACTGCGCACCTTGCTGCATGAAGGGCTAAACGGTGTACCCGGAAAAGTAGAGTCTGCTCCGCCCAAACACTTATCCAGTGCGGTGGGTCAAATCGTGAATTTCTTGGGTACTTTGCAAAACGAATGGGCAGGTGCTCAAGCCTTTAGTTCTTTTGACACCTACATGGCACCATTTATACGCAAAGATAATTTGCCTTATGACGAGGTGAAGCAGTGCATGCAAGAACTGATTTACAACCTCAACGTGCCATCACGCTGGGGTACGCAAACCCCTTTCACTAACCTCACTTTTGATTGGGTATGCCCCGAAGACTTGCAAGAGCAAACGCCGGTGATTGGCGGTGTAGAGATGCCATTTAATTATGGTGATCTGCAAGCTGAAATGGACATGATTAACCGTGCCTATATGGAGATCATGACCCAAGGTGATGCCAAAGGCCGCGTGTTCACCTTCCCTATCCCCACATACAACATCACCAAAGACTTTGATTGGCACAGCGAAAATGCAGATCGCCTGTTTGCCATGACAGCACGTTACGGGCTGCCTTACTTTCAGAACTTCATCAATTCTGAGCTAGAACCCAATATGGTGCGCTCCATGTGCTGCCGTTTGCAGTTGGATCTACGCGAACTGCTGAAACGCGGCAATGGGCTATTTGGCTCAGCAGAACAAACTGGCTCGGTAGGTGTAGTCACCATTAACTGCGCCCGTTTAGGGTACGTATACGCCGGGGATGAGCAGGCTCTTTTTAATCGCTTAGATGCGCTGTTAGAACTAGGTAAAACCAGCCTAGAAATCAAACGTCAGGTCATACAGCAGCATATGGATGACGGGCTATTCCCTTACACCAAACGCTACCTAGGTACGCTGCGTAATCACTTCTCCACCTTGGGTGTGAACGGTATTAACGAAATGATCCGTAACTTCACCTTAGATAAGCACGATATCACCACGCCTTGGGGCCACGACTTTGCACTGCGTTTGCTAGATCACGTGCGGGAACGCATGGTGGCATTCCAAGAAGAAACTGGCCACCTCTATAACCTAGAAGCCACTCCCGCCGAAGGCACCACCTACCGTTTCGCCAAAGAAGATAAAAAACTCTATAACGACATACTACAAGCCGGCACCGAAGACATGCCTTACTACACCAATTCATCGCAATTACCCGTTGGTTTTAGTGATGATCCGTTTGAGGCCTTGCTGCACCAAGACAACTTGCAATGTAAGTACACCGGCGGCACCGTTCTGCACCTGTATATGAATGAAGCCGTTTCGTCGGTGGATGCCTGCCGCACGCTGGTTAAACGTAGTTTGGAAAACTTCCGCCTGCCTTACATCACCATCACCCCTACTTTTTCCATTTGCCCTAAGCATGGTTACCTGTCTGGGCGACATGAGTTCTGCCCCAAATGCGATGACGAGCTGCTAGCCCGTCACACCACCACTCACCATTAAGCTATTGGAGTACTGACGATGACTACCACCCAACACCCTGTTTTGCGTAATGAAGAACGACAAGCCTGCGAAGTGTGGACACGTGTCATGGGCTATCACCGCCCTGTATCCTCATTCAATATTGGCAAACAAGGGGAGTTTCACGAGCGCCTGCACTTTGCAGAACATCCGCAGCACAACACTGAGCCTCTACGCAAACGAGCCTAAGCACTATGACAACCACCACGGTCACGCCTTGGCCCATACGCCCCGGGCGCAAGATAAAAATAGGCGGGCTGACGCCCTTCAGTGCTGCCGACTACCCGGGCCAACTGGCCGCCGTCATCTTTATCCAAGGCTGCCCGTGGCGCTGTCATTATTGTCATAACCCACATTTACTAGAGCGCACTGCCAAAAGCCCTGTAGATTGGGACGACGTCTTAACATGGCTGGATACACGGCATGGGTTATTAGATGCCGTGGTATTTAGTGGTGGTGAAGCCTTACTAGATCCCATCTTGCCAGTAGCGATGGCACAAGTACGCGAACGTGGTTTCAAAATAGGTTTACACACCGGCGGCGCATACCCTGATGCGTTACAGGGTGTGCTGCCTTTGGTGGATTGGGTAGGTTTGGACATCAAAACCCGTTTTACTGATTATCCAGCCATCACCAAACTGCCTCGCAGCGGTGAACCCGCTAAACGCAGCTTGGAAATTTTGCTCAGAAGTGGGGTCAGTTACGAGTGCCGCACCACCATACATGCCAGTTTGCATAGTGATGAGCAGCTGTGCAAGATGGCAGATGAACTGGCATCGCTAGGCGTATCTACTTTGAGTCTGCAACGTTTCCGCAGTGAGGGCTGCATCAATCATGCGCTGAACCATGTCAGTCATGCACACTTTCCAGCCCCCAACACACTAGACCATTTATCAGGGCTATTCGAGAACTTTAGCGTACGTTAAGGCTTGGCGGGCTCTGTCCACGGGCAATAACAGCCCACTGCCAAAAAGCCTGCCCGCTGATTTACCGTTTCACCAGCGACCAGCCTATCTAATATAGGTTCTACAAAGCTATTGGCCGACGTACACACCATACCCAAGCTATACGGCCCGGCATACACCAAACGCCCAGACGCATCCCAAATGCCAACCGCAGGGCTAGCCGGAATGTGTTCCATGCCAGGGATGTAATCCAAAGGTTTAAGCTTACCTTGTAAGAAAGTCGGTAACTCACCGGTAGAGCCGGGTTTTTGCACGCTATAGAAATCAATATTGGCGCGTTTGTACATGCTAATCAAATAGCTAAGGTGCGCACCGGTTTCTCTATTACAGTAGGTGCATTCTGGGTCCCAGAAGTGCACCATACGAATGCGGCCCGTAGCTCCTGCTAATTCTATAGGCAGTTGCAGTGCCGTATCTTCAAACACAATAGCTTGTTCTGGGTAAGCACTTAAGCCACTTATCCCAAAGTAACGCCACAATGCTGCCCCCATGCCGAACAAAATCAGCATGCAGACGCTCACAAAGATACGTAAAGCATTACGACGCACAAAACTTGGGCGCTCAACCGTAGACGATGGCGTTGTTTTCATTCTGACTCCAACCCACTACTTACGGCTGCTGCCCAAATTTACGTACGTATTGCTTAGTCATTTCTTGGCATGACTTCGCCAATTCCTGCTGTGCAATCAGAGAACGACTGGGATCTACACTACGCTCACGACATTTCAGTATGGCTTGCTGCTCAGCTGCCTGCACTGCTGGAGTTTGCGGTCTAGACATGACGTACGCCAAAATAGCGAGCATCAGAATAATAAACACCCCACTTCCAGCCATAATAATGTGAAAGTGCAAACGCGAACGTCTTGGCCCTTGGCCTTGCTGAGACGACATACTTCATCCATTTTTTAAACCCTACATGAGCTTTATTTTACTGCATACAAGACATTCTTGTATGTATTTACAAAAAACATGTAAGGCAAAAATAACTACACGATAGCCGAAATTCGTTGAGGTTTATCAGCAGATAGCAAAATATCTGCCAATTTCTCTAGGGCTACTTGCAAGCGAGTATGATCTGGCGCCCCACCCAAAGCAATACGAATAGCCCCCGGAGACGACTCATAAGCGCAGAACACGTCTGAGCTGGTAACCCCTAAGCCTTGCTCTTGTGCCGTTTGTATCAACCTATATTGATCCAACTTCGGTGATAGCTCTAACCACAGGTGCAGGCCATAGGGGTGAGCAATAGGTTTGCCCGGCAAGATACTGGCAGCAATTTTCTGCCGCTGACCCGCATCTTGGCGTATTTGGCGCATCCATTCTTGTGCCGCCCCTTCTTGTATCCAGTGCGTGACACTAGACACCATAGTTTGCGCAGGCATCAAGCTTAATGAGCGTAATGCATCCAAAATAGGCTCTATAGGTTCTGACGGTGGCACCACCAAATAAGCAGTGCGCAATCCCGGCGCCAAACACTTAGACAAGGTAGAGACATAAAACACCGGTGGTCCCGATGTAGATGACAGCCCCAACGCCGCAATAGGTGGTGCGGCATCACCTGCCAACAACCAATAGGGATCGTCTTCGATCACAGCCACGTCATGGCGCGTGATCACTCTATAAATAGCTTCGCGCCGCGATTGCGGCATAGTCGCGGTAGTGGGGTTATGAATAGTAGGTACTAGATAAAGTAAGGACGGCTTGTTTTCTCTGCATACTTTTTCTAGTTCATCAGGCAACATACCATCCGCATCGGCAGGCACCGTAACCACTCTACGCTGCAATACGCGTATAGCGGCCAAGAAGCCAGGATGCGTCAAACTATCTACCACTACCACATCATTAGGTTGGGTACGCGCCAACAGCAACGCGCTCAGAGCAGCTTGAGCCCCTGAGCAAATCACAATGCGATCACCATCCACGTTGCTTAGCATAGGTTTCAGCCATGCCGCCGCTGCTTGGCGATCTTGGCTTAGACCAGCCCCAATGCGATAACTCATGAAATCGGCATTAGACATCAGCTTTTGCACATGGCTCATAGCTGACAACATCATACGACTAAACAACGCACTTCCTAATAAAGGAGGCGTGTTCATGCTGAGGTCTACAGTCCCGTGATCCTCAGCGCTCGTACAGGAAATATAGGAGCCCCCTGCCCCGTATGCATCCATTAAACCGGCCGCGCGTATCTCTGCATACGCCCGTGTAACCGTTGTAAGATCTACACCCATCGCTTGCGCCAGCTCACGCTGAGGTGGCAAACGGTCCCCTGGACGCAACACGCCATCATGTACCGCATTGATGATTTGGTTGGAAATCTGTTGATAAAGGGATCCTTCTCCGTCTTGGAAAGGCCTGACCCAAGAGGAGTTTGGTTTTTTTAATTTACGGATTGTGGTTGGAACTTCCATAACGGAAACTCACCTCCTCTATACAAAACCCCATAAAATTACCATACAATAGCGAACTTGCATGGAACATTCTTTACACTTGTATGGTGCTGACTCTTCTCCTTACATAGCCATCATACCAAGAGTAAGTGCAACGTCCCTGTTGTTGCGTCAATACACGCTCATCTTCTTGGAAAAACCATTACACAAGGTCTAGGCATGATGAAAACTTGCTGGAACCGTACCCGTTATGCTCTCATGGCTTTTATGCTTTTGGGTCTTAGCGGATGCGACTGGGTGCTGTTCAACTCTAAAGGAGCTGTAGGCATTGCCCAACGCGATCTGATTATTATTTGCGTCGCGCTTATGCTTATTGTGGTGATTCCCGCCATCGTCATGTCATTTATCTTTGCATGGCGTTACCGGGCATCTAATCAAAAAGCAAAATACACACCAAACTGGACTCATTCCACAAAAATTGAAGTTGTGGTTTGGGGGGTTCCCTTGATCATTGTTTGCATTCTTGCATTCATTGTGTGGAAATCCACCCACGAATTGGATCCTTATAAGCCTCTAGAGTCGACAGTAGAACCACTGAACGTGGAAGTCATTGCTACCGACTGGAAATGGGTCTTTGTTTACCCAGACCAAGGCATTGCTACCGTTAACCAGTTGAAGTTCCCTGCGAATCGCCCCTTGGCATTTAGCATCACTTCAAACTCCACCATGAATACTTTCTTCATCCCTCAGTTGGGTGGTCAGATTTATGCCATGGCGGGTATGCGTACTCAATTGCACCTGATTGCCGATGAAACCGGGGAGTTCCGCGGTATGTCCGGCAACTACAGTGGCAACGGCTTCTCCCAAATGCACTTCATGGCAACCGCGTTGACGGATGCTGAGTTTGACGCATGGGTAGACGAAGTACACGAGTCCGACAAAACACTGGATATGACTAGCTTTGCTGAATTGGCTAAGCCTACTCGTCATTACTACCCTATTACTTACTTCGGCTCAGTTGAACCTCAACTGTTCAAGAAAGTAATAGACCAGTTCATTGGTGTAGGTGCTAACACCACACCGGCGCCGGCATTGGATGCCGAGCCATCCAATACAACCAAGGAGTAAAGGTCATGTTTGGAAAACTGACATGGGACGCCATACCCCTGCACGAACCCATCGTCGTGGTGACCCTGATCGGTATCGTGTTGGGCGGTGTCGCCCTACTAGGTGCGATCACCTACTTTAAGAAGTGGGGCGTACTCTGGCGTGACTGGTTCACGACCGTAGACCACAAACGCATCGGTATCATGTATATCGTTGTAGCTCTCGTCATGTTAGTGCGCGGTTTCGCCGATGCACTGATGATGCGTGCACAGTTAGCTGCTGCCGGCCCCGGTAGCGAAGGCTTCCTGCCCCCAGAACACTACGACCAGATCTTTACCGCCCACGGCGTGATCATGATCTTCTTCGTCGCCACACCATTTGTTGTGGGTCTGATGAACGTAGTAGTGCCTCTGCAGATCGGCGCTCGAGACATGGCTTACCCATTCTTGAACGCGTTCAGCTTCTGGATCTTCGTAGTCGGCGCTGTGCTGGTTATGCTGTCCTTGGGTGTAGGTGAATTTGCTCAAACAGGTTGGGTAGCGTATCCGCCATTATCTGGGATTGAATACAGTCCTGGAGTGGGGGTGGATTACTACATATGGGCCTTACAGGCATCCGGTCTAGGTACACTGCTGACCGGGGTTAACCTGTTTGTGACTATCCTGAAAATGCGTGCACCAGGCATGGGCCTGATGAAAATGCCCGTGTTTACATGGACCTCTTTTGTCACTTGCGCGATTATTATTGCTGCGTTCCCAATCTTGACCGTAGCTCTGGGCGCTCTGACACTAGACCGTTACTTAGACTTCAACTTCTACACCAACACATTGGGCGGTAACCCAATGATGTACGTAAACTTGGTGTGGGCATGGGGTCACCCTGAAGTGTATATTTTGGTGCTGCCAGCTTTCGGTATTTTCTCCGAAGTGACAGCTACCTTTGCACGCAAAAAACTGTTCGGCTACAAATCCATGGTAGGCGCGACCATTGCTATTGGTCTGCTGTCCTTCGTAGTGTGGCTGCACCACTTCTTTACCATGGGTTCCGGCGCCAGCGTCAATGCCTTCTTCGGCATTATGACCATGATTATTGCCGTCCCAACTGGTGTGAAGATCTTTACATGGCTGTTCACGATGTACCGTGGCCGCGTAGAGTTCTCCGTACCTATGATGTGGACTATCGCTTTCTTGGTGACATTCACCATCGGCGGTATGACAGGCGTGTTGTTGGCTATTCCTGGTGCTGACTTTGTTCTGCACAACAGCTTGTTCCTGATCGCTCACTTCCACAACACCATTATTGGTGGTGCGCTGTTTGGTTACTTTGCTGGGTTCTACTTCTGGTTCCCGAAAATGTTCGGCTTCAAGCTCAATGAGCGTCTGGGTCGTTACTCCTTCTGGTGCTGGGTCATCGGCTTCTACTTGGCGTTCATGCCGTTGTACATGCTGGGCTTCATGGGCATGACACGTAGGCTGAACCAATACGACAACCCTGCATGGCAACCGTACCTGTACGTAGCCTTCGTGGGTGCACTGTTCGTGTTGGCAGGTATTGGTTTCATGCTGCTGCAGTTGTACGTCAGCTTCCGCGACCGCAACAAAAACCTGGATGTTACTGGCGACCCATGGGATGGCCGTACATTGGAGTGGGCAACCTCTTCTCCTCCAGCGTTCTATAACTTCGCTGTTACCCCTGTGGTTGATGATCTGGATGCGTTCCACGAAGCTAAAGAGCGTGGTTTACCACCACCTCCTAAGCATTACGAACCTATCCATATGCCACGCAACACTGGCGTACCAATGATTGTTAACGGGTTCCTGCTGTTGATGTGTTTCGCGCTTATCTGGCACATCTGGTGGTTGGCTGCAGGCAGTTTCGCTGCAACGATCATCACCTTCATCGTTCGCTCTTACAACGATGATGTGGACTACTACGTCCAGCCTGATGAAATTGAACGTATAGAGAATGCGCATCATCAAGCTGCGCTTGCACAGAAAGGTTGATAGCAACATGTCGACTATGACTCAACAATCCGCTCATTCGGCTGCCCACGGCGATCACGCCCACGCAGACGATCACTCACACGACCAGGGCTCCACAAAAGTCCTGGGCATGTGGATATACCTCATGTCCGACCTCGTACTGTTTGGTACGTTGTTCGCTTCTTTTGCGGTATTAAGCAATGCGTTTGCTGGTGGCCCCACCAGCAAAGAACTAGTCTCACTACCTTTCGTACTGGTTGAGACCTTTGTTCTGCTGTTCTCCAGTATTACCTACGGCTTTGTCATGCTGGCAGTACATCGCCAAGATAAAGCAGCCGCACTACGCTGGTTATGCGTAACGTTTGTATTGGGTGCTTCCTTTATTGGCATGGAGATCTACGAGTTCCTGCACCTGATTGCTGAAGGTGCTGGTCCTACCCGTAGCGCTTACTGGAGTGCCTTCTTCACATTGGTTGGCACACACGGTATTCACGTTACTGCCGGTTTGATCTGGATGGCTGTGGTTATCCATCAACTGACTACACGCGGCCTGACACCTACCAACATCACACGCCTGTCGTGCCTGAGCATTTTCTGGCACTTCCTGGATCTGGTTTGGATCTGCGTGTTCACCGTCGTGTACCTGTTTGGAGCTCTTTAACATGTCACATTCCTCCACAAGCCGCGCAGGAGAAAGCCACGGCAGCGCCAAGTCGTACGGCATTGGGTTTGTTCTGTGCGTGATTCTGACTGTTATTCCTTTTGCTTTGGTGATGAACCCTGTTCTCAGCAAACCAACCACTATGTTGATCGTGGTTGCCTTTGCTGTGATCCAGGTAATCGTTCAGTTGGTGTTCTTCTTGCACATGAACCGTTCGTCCGAAAACGGCTGGAATTTGGCCAGTTTCGTGTTCACCTTAGTTATTTTGTTCATCGTTATTGCATTGTCTATCTGGATCATCTGGAGCATGCATTACCACATGATGATCAACGGATAAGTTCAGCCCTGAACTGTTAGTCCGTTCGCTCTTCGCACCCGGCCGGCCCTACGGCTGGCCGGATGCTTCCTGCTACTGGAGCGCACTATGAATCATGCGACCCTCACCGCCGTCACTGCTTCACGTTGGTCCCAATTTTGGGTACTGACTAAGCCTAAGGTGGTACAACTCATTGCTTTCTGCGCCTTCATCGGTATGATGCTGGCACTCCCCCATTGGCCAGACCGTGCCGAATGGGTACGAATTCTGCTGTCTTGCTTTGGCATTTGGCTGGTAGCGTCGGCTGCCGCCGTTGTGAACTGCTTCGTAGAAAAATCCATTGATGCCCGCATGAAGCGTACAGCGTGGCGTCCTACTGCTCGTGGCGAACTCTCTGATCGCCAGGCACTGCTATTCACTGCCATTCTGTGTTCGCTGGGCTGCTTTATTCTGGTGACATATGCCAATATGCTCACTATGTGGCTGACTCTGGCAACCTTTGTTGGCTACTCCATTATCTACACCATTATTCTGAAGCCCCTGACATCCCAAAATATTGTGATTGGTGGTGCATCAGGTGCGATGCCTCCGCTGCTGGGCTGGGCAGCCATACGCGGTGAAGTGCATATAGAAGCCATCATTCTGTTCTTGATTATCTTCGTCTGGACACCCCCACACTTCTGGGCACTAGCGATGTATAGGGTTGAGGATTACAAGCGCTCTGGCCTGCCTATGCTGCCTGTTACACACGGCATGGACTATACTGCGCGCCACATATTCCTCTACACCATTGCGCTGTTTATCACGACATTGTTGCCCGTTTTCTATGGCATGAGTTCTTGGCTGTATCTGATTACTGCCATTGTGCTGAGCGGCATATTTTGTGCCTACGGGTATGCGCTGTACAAAAACTACTCCGACGATTTGGCAAAAAGAACCTTCCGTTGGTCTCTCTGGCACCTAAGCGGCATATTCCTTGCCTTGTTGCTGGATCACTACTTGCTATAAAAGCTGTTCGTTATGTCTTGGACTCGTACCCTACTACTGTGTTTACCCCTGTTGTGGCTTAGCGCTTGCTCTGACGAGAAGCCCGCCTTTCATGCCATGGATTTCAGTCAAGTAGAGTACGCCCAAGACTGGAACATGCCTGACGATACTGGCCGCTACACCAGCGTGGCAGATTACGCAGGCAAAGTCGTCTATGTATTTTTCGGGTTTGCACACTGCCCTGACGTCTGCCCCACCACCATGGTAGAAATGGCAGAAGTAAAAGAGAAACTGGGCGAAGACTTCGACAAACTGCAAATATTGTTTGTGACTGTAGACCCCGAGCGAGACACCCCCGAAGTCATGCGTGCTTACTTGGACAGCTTTGATCCTAGCGCCCACGCTTTGATTGGCAGCCCGGACGAAGTAGAGAAAATGGCCCGCGACTTCAAAGTGTTTTACCAACGCGTTCCTGGCCCTACCCCAGACAGCTACACTATGGACCACGCTGCAGGTGCCTACGTGTACGATCCTAAAGGTAAATTACGCTTGTATATCAACTATGGCACGCCTGTGGATAACATTGTTGATGACATACAGCAGTTGATAGACGGGAAGTAAAAAATTCGCTGCCTATATACGGCCCCATCTACACAGCTACTTTCTCTCTAACGCAGCACAAATACGCTGTTCTACAGCTTGCACAATAGCGATGCCCAGCACACAGTTAGCTGGGCATTTTTTATTTCCAATGCATTGCTTAGCGCAGCACCCTAATAGCGGCTGAAACGCGCATGCACGCTATCGTTACGCAGCTTTACTCGGCTGGTGTTGTTATCCCTATAGCTGCTTTATATTACCCATCATAAGACAGTCACTATAAAGCTCCACACGCTGTTTATAGACTAAACCAGCCCTTACCCACACACAGTAAAATTAGATGCCTTAAAACGTCTAAAAATCGTTATACACAGCATCGTGATAAACGTTCCACTAACTGTGGACAACCCACATGAACAAAGCCCTTAATAGGCTTCGTTGACACACTCTACGCCAGCGCGGCCCAGCACACCTACAGTAGTATCAAAGGTAGCGGAGAAATGCTTTGACCGCATCAGCAGGGCAAAACAAAAACCCCTGCAGATTTGCATCAGCAGGGGGTTTTTGATCGCTCTATGATCCGTAGATCATGCATCTTTCAGGCTAACACCTAGTCAGTTTAGTGACCAGGATTTTGCTTGAATCTACGTGCTGCAGCTGCTTGAGCGGCCAGCATGGCCAACTCAGCTTCTACTACAGCCATATCCGCTTGATCTTTGGTATTGCGCAGAGCTTCTTCGGCGCGCTCGCGGGCTTCCAATGCTTTGGCTTCGTCCAAATCAGCAGCACGAATAGCTGTGTCAGACAGAACCGTTACTTTGGAAGGCTGAACCTCGAGAATACCGCCAGCAACGAAAATCACTTCTTCACTGTTGTCGGCCATAACGATCTTCAGCATACCCGGACGAATCCGAGAAATCAGTGGGGTGTGGCCGGGCAAAATACCCAGCTCGCCTGATTCACCAGGAAGCACAACAAACTTGGCTTCCCCGGCAAACAGCGATTTTTCCGCACTGACCACATCAACTTGAAGCGTAGCCATGAGTAGTCCTTACAGGGTTTTCGCTTTTTCGAATGCTTCGTCGATGCCGCCAACCATGTAGAAGGCTTGCTCTGGCAGTGCATCGCACTCACCATCAACGATCATTTTGAAACCGCGCAGTGTTTCGCTCAATGTAACGAATTTACCAGGAGCACCTGTAAACACCTCTGCCACGTGGAAAGGCTGAGACAGGAAACGCTGGATCTTACGTGCACGAGCAACAATCTGTTTGTCTTCTGGAGACAGCTCATCCATACCCAGAATCGCAATAATGTCACGCAATTCGTTGTAACGCTGCAGAGTTTGCTGTACGCCACGAGCAATTGCATAGTGCTCTTCACCAACCACTTGAGGATCCAACTGACGGCTTGTAGAACCCAGTGGGTCAACCGCAGGATAAATACCCAAAGCAGCGATGTCACGAGACAATACAACTGTGGAGTCCAAGTGCAAGAAAGTTGTTGCTGGGGATGGGTCAGTCAAGTCATCCGCAGGAACGTAAACGGCCTGAATAGAGGTAATAGAACCAGTTTTAGTGGAAGTAATACGCTCTTGCAGTTTACCCATCTCTTCAGCCAGTGTAGGTTGGTAACCCACGGCGGAAGGCATACGACCCAACAGCGCGGATACTTCAGTACCGGCCAAGGTGTAACGGTAGATGTTATCTACGAAGAACAGAATGTCACGACCTTCGTCACGGAATTTTTCCGCCATAGTCAGACCGGACAATGCCACGCGCAGACGGTTACCTGGAGGCTCGTTCATCTGACCGAACACCATGGCTACTTTGGATTCGCCGATGTTGTCCAGTTGAATAACGCCAGCTTCTGCCATTTCGTGGTAGAAGTCGTTACCTTCACGAGTACGCTCACCTACACCAGCGAACACGGACAAACCACTGTGTTGCTTAGCGATGTTGTTGATCAGCTCAAGCATGTTCACGGTTTTACCCACACCCGCACCACCGAACAGACCTACTTTACCGCCTTTAGCAAAGGGGCAAACCAAGTCGATCACTTTGATACCGGTTTCAAGCAATTCCACGGATGGGGACAGCTCGTCAAATTTAGGGGCATCCTGGTGAATAGCGCGACGCTCTTCAGTAGGGATTGGGCCAGCTTCGTCGATTGGGCGACCCAGTACGTCCATAATACGACCCAGAGTGGCGGAGCCAACTGGAACGGAGATAGGAGCGTTGGTGTTGCCTACTTCCATACCACGGCGCAAACCGTCGCTGGAACCCATAGCAATCGTACGGACAACGCCGTCACCCAATTGCTGCTGAACTTCGAAGGTCAAACCTTCTTCGGCGAATTTGGAGCTTGTATCGACAAGCTTCAAGGCGTCATAAACCTTAGGAATGCTGTCGCGGGGGAACTGAATATCCACCACGGCGCCGATGCACTGAACGATGGTACCGTTGCTCATGTTTAGTCCTTGCATAATAACTTAATGGTTAGCCACACACCGATTACACGGCTGCAGCACCCCCCACGATTTCAGAAATTTCTTTAGTAATAGCAGCTTGACGGGTTTTGTTGTAAACCAGTTGCAGCTCACCAATCACTTTTTTGGCGTTATCGGATGCGGCCTTCATCGCCACCATACGGGCGGATTGCTCAGAAGCCATGTTTTCCGCTACAGCCTGATACACCAGACCTTCTACATAGCGCAACAACAGTTCATCAATAACAGTTTTCGAATCGGGTTCGTAGATGTAATCCCAACCGTATTCAGATTTGAGTGCTGTAGTTGCTGCTGCACTCTCGCCCACAACCTGGAAAGGATCTGCCAAACCGCTAGGCAGTGGCAATAAACGAATAAACGTAGGATCCTGAGTCATGGTGTTTACGAAGCGACTTGTAGCTAGGTAGACTGCATCAATCTTGCCAGCAACAAAATCGTCCATCTGCACTTTGACTGCACCGATCAGACGCTCAAGGTTAGGTTCATCACCCAACTGCACTTCCTGAGACACCAAATTGGCACCAACACGTGCCAGCGTAGAAGCAGCTTTGCTACCCAGCGCTGTGGTTTGTACCTTAATGCCTTGATTTTCAAAATCGCGCAGACGAGCCAATACCAAACGCAAAATGTTGGTATTCAAACCACCACACAGGCCTTTATCCGTACTAACTACTACCACACCAACTGCATTCAGCTTTTCACGCTCAAGCAAGTAGGGGTGTGCGTAGTCTGGGTGTGCCTGCATCAGGTGCGCTGCAATTTCGCGTACCTTGGTCGCATAAGGACGGCCTGCACGCATCCGTTCCTGCGCCTTGCGCATTTTGGATGCCGCCACCATCTCCATGGCTTTGGTGATCTTGCTCGTGTTTTGCACGCTCTTGATCTTTGTACGAATTTCTTTAATTCCAGCCATCACACTTTCCTGTAAAGGCGTTATCGGGACAGGGCACCTGCCCCGCTATATGGGGCAGAACAAGCCTGCCCCTGCCTTAGCTCCAGACTTAGAAAGAGCCGTGCTTTTTGAAGTCTTGAATGGCGGCAGCCAATTCAGCTTCATCTTCTTTGCTCAGGTTAGCCGTATCTTGGATACGGTTTACCAGGTCTGCATGTTTGCTACGCAGCGAGTCTTTCAAAGCTTTTTCGAATGGCAGAATCTGCGCAACTTCGAGGTCATCCAAGTAACCATTGTTAATGGAGAACAGGCTAACTGCCATTTCCCACACTTCCAATGTTACGTACTGAGGCTGTTTCAACAACTCCACAGCACGACGACCACGCTCTAGCTGACGACGTGTAGCTTCATCCAGATCAGAAGAGAACTGCGCAAACGCAGCCAATTCACGGTACTGAGCCAGGTTAGTACGAATACCACCGGACATTTTCTTGATAACTTTGGTCTGAGCTGCACCACCCACGCGGGATACGGAAATACCAGCGTTAATCGCAGGACGTACACCGGAGTGGAACAAGTCTGTTTCCAAGAAGATCTGACCGTCAGTAATAGAAATTACGTTGGTAGGAACGAAAGCGGAAACGTCACCAGCTTGGGTTTCAATAATTGGCAGCGCGGTCAAAGAACCAGTTTTGCCTTTTACTTCACCGTTAGTTAGACGCTCTACGTACTCAGCGTTTACACGAGCAGCACGCTCCAGCAAACGGGAGTGCAGGTAGAACACGTCACCTGGGTAAGCTTCACGACCTGGAGGACGACGCAACAGCAAGGAAACCTGACGGTATGCCCAAGCTTGTTTGGTCAAGTCATCGTAAACGATCAGAGCATCTTCACCACGGTCACGGAAGTATTCACCCATCGTACAACCGGCGTAAGGAGCCAGGTATTGCATCGCTGCGGACTCGGAAGCCGACGCTGCAACTACGATTGTGTATTCCAGAGCGCCGTGCTCTTCCAATTTGCGTACTACGTTGTTGATGGTAGAAGCTTTCTGACCAACAGCTACGTATACACAAGTAACGTTTTTGCCTTTCTGGTTGATGATGGTGTCAACTGCCACAGCTGTTTTACCAGTCTGACGGTCACCAATAATCAATTCACGCTGACCACGGCCAACTGGCACCATGGAGTCAATCGCTTTAATACCAGTTTGCAGAGGCTGATCAACGGATTGACGAGCAATCACACCAGGAGCAACCTTTTCGATTACGTCCGTAGCTTTAGCGTTGATAGGGCCTTTACCATCAATTGGGTTACCCAGTGTATCCACTACGCGACCGCGCAGTTCAGGACCCACAGGAACCTCAAGAATACGACCTGTAGCTTTAACAGGATCGCCTTCCGACACGCCTGTGTACTCACCCAGAATAACGGCACCAACGGAGTCACGCTCCAGGTTCAGCGCCAAGCCGTATACGTTGTTAGGGAACTCTAGCATTTCCCCTTGCATCACATCGGACAAGCCGTGGATACGTGTAATACCGTCAGTCACGGAAACGACCGTGCCCTGCGTGCGAATGTCTGCAGACGCGCCAAGGCCTTCAATTCGGCTCTTGAGCAGTTCGCTGATCTCAGACGGATTAAGTTGCATGTTCAGACTCCTGGAATCCTGTATTCTGGCCTGCCATCAAGCTGCCAATGTGTCGCGCATGCGGGCCAGACGGGCCTGCACGGAAGTATCAAGTACCTGATCGCCTACCACTACGCGAACGCCGCCGATCAAATCAGTATCAACGGTGACTTCAGGCTCTAGCTTCAAACCGAATTTTTTCTCAAGTGCGGCAACAAGCTTGTTCAGCTCATCACCTTGCAAGGGGAACGCACTGCTGATGCGGGCTACAGCACTACCTTCTTGTTTATGTTTCAGAAGGTCAAACTGTTCAGCAACCTGCGGCAACAGCAGCAGGCGTCCGTTAGCAATCAGCAAGTTCAGCAGATTGCGTGCCTTGTCATTCAGTGGGGTTTTCAGCAGACCTGAAAAAATCTCAAAACGCTGCGTATTGTTCAGCGTGGGCGTAGCCAGTGCTTCACGAACGTCGGGAAGATCAGCCACCTGAGCCATTTCGGACAAGAGGGCCGCCCATTGCTCAAGTGCACCCTGTTCTTGGCGTACAGCCTCGAACAGCGCCTCAGCGTAAGGTCTGGCAATAGTCGATAGTTCAGCCATGGCCTACCTTCAGATTAAAGTTCTGCTTCAAGCTGGTTCAACAGCTCGGCATGCACAGAAGAATCAACTTCGCGTCGCAGAATCTGCTCAGCGCCAATTACGGCCAGTTTGGCCACGTCGCCACGCAGTTGATCACGCAAACGCTGCACTTCCTGTACCGCGTCCAGGTGAGCCTGGGCGATGATACGGGCTTTTTCATGTTCAGCTTCAGCGCGTGCTTGTTCGATAAGTGCAGCGGCTTGCTTTTCAGCTTCAGCCAAACGTGCATGGTTATCGGACTTCGCGGATGCTTCCATCAGACTGATACGTGCCTGGGCTTGTGCCAGATCAGCTTTGCCTTTATCGGCTGCAGCTAGACCATCGGCAATCTTTTGGCGACGATCATCGATTGCTCTCGTCAGTGGTGGCCATACGAACTTCATCGTAAACCAAGCCAAGACGAAAAACACGATCATCTGGAAAAAGAGAGTCGCGTTTAAATTCACGGTCGTATCCCTTAAATACCTCTTGTGCCGGGCTAAAAATGTACCGACACCCTATGTTCAAGTCGAGAGCGGCGCAATTTACAGCACCGCCAACCTCAACTGCCTGTCCGCCGTAGGGCCAGCGGACGCGCCGCTATTAACCAACAAATGGGTTAGCAAACGCAAACAACATGGCAATACCAACGCCAATCAGGAAGGCCGCATCGATCAGACCAGCCAACAGGAACATTTTGGTTTGCAAAGCGTTCATCAGCTCTGGTTGACGAGCAGAAGCTTCCAAGTATTTACCACCCATCAGGGCAATACCGATACTGGCACCAAATGCACCCAGACCGACGATAATACCGCAAGCCAGTGCAACTAAAGCAACGTTGGTCATGACAACTCCTTGGTTAAAAATCTTGTGTTCAAAAAAACAAATAAAAACGGAACGGCGTAGCAGAAAACCTGATCAGCCCCGGGTCGGACACCGCGCCAAACCCGGAATATGTTTAATGGCCTTCGTGAGCCTGACCTACGTAAACGAGAGTCAGCATCATGAAAATAAACGCCTGTAGCAGCACGATCAGAATATGGAAAATTGCCCATATAGAACCGGCCAATACATGACCTACACCCAAGCCAATGCTTGAGCCATTAAACCCTGTCCATGCACCGCCTAACAAAGCGATCAGCATGAAAACCAGCTCACCCGCGAACATGTTACCGAACAGTCGCATACCGAGAGAAACCGTTTTGGCTCCGTACTCGATAATGTTCAGCAAGAAGTTGAACGGAGCCAGCAGCACACCAGCAATACCACCAAAGGTAAAGGGGGCTGTAAATAATGATTTCACAAAGCCAGCAGGCTTATGCATTTTGACGCTGTAGTACAGTGTCATCAACAACACGGCCAACGACATACCCATAGGGATGTTCAAGTCAGCGGTTGGCAAAATACGGTGGTAGTACAGAGGATCGCCGTGCTCACTAGCCAAACCTGTTTGGATAAAGATCCAACCAAGGAAGTCGACGGGAACCAAGTCCAGCACGTTCATCAAAATGATCCACAAGAACACTGTCAGTGCCATTGGTGCCACAAAGCGGCGGGATTCTTCATTGTGAACGATGGATTTAGCCTGATCTGCAACCCAATCAACCAGCATTTCAGCGGCAGTTTGGAAACGACCTGGTACACCTGCTGTTGCAGAGCGTGCTGCACGGTACAAGAAAAACACAACCAGCAAACCCATGAGCAGCGACCAGAAGATCGAGTCATAGTTAATGATGCTGAAATCGGCTATAACACTCTGCTTTTCACCCACACTGTTCATGTGAACAAGGTGGTGCTGAATGTAGTCAGACTGAGGCGAATTACCACTGGCAGCCATCTGAATTACCCTGTGACGTATACATTATGGGCACTAGACCCGTTAATCGTTTATGGCAACTTGCCTGCGACAAGCAGCAGCACATATCCCTTTAATACACCAAGCAGCCCAAACAACAAGGCCGGCCACACTAGCCAACCCGTATCAGACCAGACTACTAGCGCCAAAATACCCAATGCTGAGCCTAGCTTGAACAGTTCACCCACAAAGAAGGCTTGTACTGTTGCTGTCTTACCGCTGAACAAATTCAGCAATAGCCGCATGGCAAAAAGTGCATTCGGTATCAAGTAGGCTGCTGCACCCAGCAAAGCTGAGAGTGCTGCATTGCTACCTGCGACCATCCACGAAATCAAGATGACCACTACTGCCATGACTGCCTGAGCCATAAGCACACGAACTATTCCTGCCCCAGAACGCTTAGCCAGTCGGCTTCGTTGCTCTGGTGTCAGAACCAGCTTGTTGTGATCTTGTACTTCGTTGGTTTCTGGTCCGACAGCCTGTAACTGAGTGCTATCGGTGTTGTTGGCCCGCTGCATACTTAGCCTTCCTGATTGAATATCTTGCTCGGATACGATTTCCTTGCAAGACAACACTTTACATGCGAAAAATCGTGTAAATATGGCAATTCATCACTAAGTTGCTTGGTGCCAAACCCGTAAAGTATAGCGTCTTTTTTTTGCTTCACGCAAATTAACAAAGGCATTCACGCCACAAATCGTTACCTTCTTTTAGTCATAATACGGCAACGAAATATGTTAACGGGGCGCAAAGCCGCGCCCCGTATAGCTTGCTCAAAATCAAAGACACTATTAACAGTGTTGGAATTTTGGTGGTCGTTTTTCCACAAATGCGTTCATGCCCTCTTTTTGATCTTGAGTTGCAAATAACGCATGGAAATTTCTACGCTCAAACAACAAGCCTTCTGCCAATGGGCTCTCATAAGCACGGTTAACGTTTTCTTTGGCCATAATCACGCAATGCAATGGCATGCTGGCAATGGTTTCAGCAATTTTCATCACTTCTTCCATCAGTGATTCAGCTGGCACTACACGAGACACCAGACCAGCGTCTTCAGCCTCTTGCGCGTTCATCATGCGTGCAGTCAGGATCATATCCATCGCTTTGGCTTTACCAATGGCGCGAGGCAAGCGCTGTGTGCCGCCGTAACCAGGAATAATGCCCAGCTTGATTTCAGGTTGACCAAATTGCGCGTTATCGCCAGCGATAATCATGTCGCACTGCATGGCCAACTCGCAGCCACCACCCAATGCGTAGCCTGACACGGCTGCAATCACTGGTTTGCGTATACGACGTAAGTCTTCCCAATTGCCACCCAAGAAATCAGCGCCATACACGTCTTGAAAGAACCAGTCTTTCATGGCGGCAATGTCAGCACCAGCCGCAAACGCTTTGGGGCTGCCCGTCAATACGATCACACTGATATCAGGATTAACGTCCAGCGCCCGCATGGCTTGCGCTAACTCGCTAATCAATTCATTATTTAATGCATTCAGTGCCTTAAGCCTATTCATCTGCACGAGACCCACGCGTCCGCGGGTTTCGACCAGAACTAAAGATGGTTCGCTCACATTGCCTCCGTTAAGCATTCTTGAAAGTAAAAGATGACTGCCAAAAATATACTGTATCGCGTTTGTTTTCCTGATCTTGCCGGACACCGTATACAGGTATCCCTGCATATTCCCAAACCCAATCCCCAAGGACAAGAACTTTTTTTACCTGCGTGGATCCCTGGTAGCTACTTGATTAGAGACTTTTCCCGTCAAATCGAGAGCTTAAGCGCCATGTCTGACAAAAAAACCGTTGCCGTACAAAAATTGGATAGCCACCGCTGGCTATGCGCTCCTACTAACGGCCCTTTGCATATTGAGTACACCGTCTATGCATGGGATTTGTCAGTGCGCAGCGCTCACGTCGATGAAAGCCATTCTTTCTTTAACGGCACCAGCGTATTTTTAGGCGTACACGGTCAAGAAGATCAGCCCTGCTTTGTCGATTTGCAAGCACCAAAAAAACAAAAAGACTGGCGCGTTTACACCAGCTTGCCGCTGGCCCCAAAACGCACCAAAGGTGCTGCAAAACGTCATGAGTTTGGGCTGTATATGGCTCCAGATTATGACGCTCTACTGGATCACCCTGTAGAGATGGGTACACCACAGCATATCAGCTTTCATGCCCATGGTGCATTGCACGAAATGGTGTTTACCGGCGTTATTCCGAACCTAGATCTGGAACGCATTGCCGCTGACGCCAAAGCCATTTGCGAAGCCCAAATCAGCTTATTTGAGCCCGATGACAACCGTGTACCGTTTTTAGATAGCTCCGATCGCTATGTCTTTATGACCATGGTGACAGGTGACGACTACGGCGGCTTGGAACATCGCAGCTCCACAGCCTTGATGGCTTCTCGCTGTGACTTGCCTACGCTTAGCCAACGCGGCCAGCCCAAAACTGCCGGTTATCAAACCTTCTTGGGCTTAGTCAGCCACGAATACTTCCATACTTGGAATGTAAAACGTATTAAACCTGCCGCCTTTGCGCCGTATCAGTATTTACAGCCTAACTACACCGAGCTGCTGTGGGTGTTTGAAGGCTTTACCTCGTACTACGATGATTTGATGCTGTTGCGCGCCAAGGTAGTCAGCGAAGAGCAATACCTGAGCTTGTTGGCCAAAAACATTGACGTAGTACACCGTACAGGCGGTAGATTTAAGCAATCCATCACGGAAAGCTCCTTTGATACGTGGACGCGTTTCTACAAACAAGACGAGAACTCGCCTAACGCACTAGTGAGCTATTACAGTAAAGGGGCCTTGGTAGCCTTAGGCTTAGACCTCTATTTGCGTCAACACACACAAGATCAACGCAGTCTAGATGATGTCATGCGTTTATTGTGGCAGCGCTATGGCCGTGACTTCTACCAAGGCAAACCTCATGGCGTTACCGAAGCAGCTATTCCTGGGTTGATATTAGAGGCCACAGGTGTAGATACTAGCGACTTCATTCAGCGCTATGCCCATGGCCGTGACGATGTGCCTCTGCAGCCGCTATTACAGGCTCAAGGCATAGATTTACAATGGCAAGCAGAGAGTCCTCTACCTTCCTTGGGGGTACGCCTCAAAAACAGCCCACAAGGGCTGCAAGTGGCAACTGCCTATGAAGACGGTGCAGCTCATCGCGCAGGAATTTCTGCAAACGATATAATCGTGGCTCTGGATGGTTTACGCGTCAACGATCAAGCATCTTTAAACAAGCTGCTTGCCGCTTACACCGCCGGAGACAAGGTAGAGCTACACGTATTTCGCCGTGATGAATTACGCAGCTTCCGTGCCAAATTAGGCCCGGCCCCACAACAGACTTGTTCGCTTAAACGTCTTATTTCCTGACATGACACACGCTTCATCTGCTGTTAACTGTGTACTGATTACGGGCGGAGCCCAGCGCTTGGGCAAAGCCATGGCATTACGCTTTGCCCGTCAGGGCTGGGATATTGCCCTGCATTATCATCGTTCGCATGAACAAGCCCTACAGACCGCAGCAGAAATAGAAGCCTTAGGACGTCGTTGTGCTCTGGTACAGGGTGATTTGTCGAATGCTCAAGATCGTAAAGACATTTTCACCCGTAGCGTGGAACAACTAGGGCAGCTAGATGCAGTGATTAACAACGCCTCGCTGTTCGAATATGACAATGCCAGCCAGTTTTCAGCCGAGCTGTTAAACCAGCACTTGGGGCCTAACCTTGTTGCGCCTATAGAGCTCGCACAACAACTTCAGCAACACATACAACCCCACCACCCTGCGCGCCAAGGTGTGGTGATCAACTTGCTGGACCAAAAATTGTGGGGCTATAACCCCGACTTTTTCTCGTACACGCTGTGTAAAGCAGCGTTGCAATCAGCCACCACCATGCTTGCTCAGGGGCTAGCACCCTATGTTCGCGTGGTAGGATTAGCTCCTGGCCTGACCATGCCCAGTCATCTGCAAAGTGAAGACGATTTCGCCCGCACCCATGCTCTGGCCCCTCTAGGTCGCGCCAGCACCCCGGATGACATCGCCAATGCGGCATTAATGCTGGCAGAAAACCCCAGCATCACCGGTTCCTCTCTTGTTGTAGATGGTGGCCAACACCTCATGGGCCTACAACGCGATTTCAGTTTGCTTTAAATACTCTTCTTTTTGTTATGACTCTCGCTTCGGCAATACCTCCGCCACCCTCCGTTCGCCGCGTTTTCTTTACCAATCTGGAATTGGGTGCCCGCATCGGCATACTGGAGCATGAGCTACGCGCTACACAGCCTATTAATATTGATGCTGAATTCGACGTGCTCACACACCACGTTGTAGATGATCACAATATCGCTACGGTGTTGGATTACCGCCAATTGCGTAACGCCATCATTGAAGAGTGCACACAAGCCCACGTAAACTTGCTCGAAACTCTGGTTGAACAAGTAGCCCGCAGGCTATTTACCGATTTCCCGGACCTTATGCGCCTACGCTTGCGCATCAGCAAACCTCAGGCATTCAGCGACTGCGATGCCGTTGGCATTGAACTTGAACAAAGCCGTATCGTTACACCATGACTCTCCACTCCCCTGAAGCCGCCGTCAGCGAAGAAACGTCCGCACTGACCCGCGAAGAAAAAAAACAACGTCACAACTTCCTGCAACTGGAAAAACGCCTGCTGCGTGAAGCCGGACGTGCGATTGGCGACTTCAATATGATTGAAGACGGCGACAAGATCATGGTCTGTTTGTCGGGTGGTAAGGACTCCTACACGTTGCTGGATCTACTGATCAAGCTTAAAGCCCGTGCGCCTATACACTTTGATATCGTGGCAGTGAACCTGGATCAGAAACAACCCGGTTTCCCTGAACATGTATTGCCTGAGTACTTAGAAAGTATTGGTGTGGATTACCACATCGAAACTCAAGACACGTACTCCATCGTCAAACGTGTGATCCCCGAAGGTAAAACTACCTGTTCGCTATGCTCACGTCTGCGTCGCGGTATCTTGTACCGTGTAGCCGAAGAACTGGGCGCGACCAAGGTTGCCTTGGGTCACCACCGTGACGATATTCTGGCTACCTTTATGCTGAATCTATTTTATGGTGGCCGCTTGAAAGCCATGCCACCAAAACTGATGTCGGATAACGGTAAGCACATTGTGATCCGTCCTCTGGCGTATGTGGCCGAGAAAGACATTATTGAATACGCTCAAGTTCGCGAATTCCCCATCATCCCTTGTAACTTGTGCGGTTCTCAAGTCAACTTGAAACGCCAAGAAGCCAACCGCATGATTGCAGAATGGGACAAAAAATTCCCAGGCCGTACATGGAATATGTTTGGTGCGTTGAACAAAGTGGTGCCATCACACTTGATGGACAAAGAGCTGTTCGACTTTGAAGGCTTAACCATCAGCGGTCAGCCTGATGCTGAAGGCGATATGGCCTTTGACACAGAAGACTTCAACCAGCCGCTTACTCACACGTTTGGGCAGGATGAAAACGACGAAGCCACCAAGCGTCCTGCTGTGGTGGCCCGTCTAGATAAATAACGCGGCTTGCTTAGCTGGGTTCTATCCCAGCGGCCCGTTTTAAGCGTGTGATCAATAACGGATCATACTCAGGCCCCTGTACCCTAGGCCGATTTGGCTCGGGTGCAGACAACGGCGCTGCTTCTTGACGCATAGTTTGGCCTGCTTCCAGTGCCAACCGCTGGTACAACGCTGTACCTTCGCTTTTCCACGCAATTTCTTCAGGCTTGAGCGAGCGCACAATACGTGCAGGCGCCCCCATCACCAACTGCCCCGGTGGAATCTCCATGGCGGCTTTGACAAACGCCATCGCCCCCACAATAGAGTCTTCGCCAATTATGGCTCGGTCCATGATGACGGCGTTCATCCCTACCATGGCATTTTTACCTACTCTGCAGCCATGCAAAATAGCGCCATGCCCAATATGCCCATCTTCTTCTACGATGGCGTCAGCATCCGGAAAACTGTGGGCGACACAGTTATCTTGAATGTTAGCCCCAGCCATCAACTGTATGCGGCCAAAATCACCACGTAATACAGCGCCCGGGCCTACATAGCAAGCAGGGCCGATGATGACATCACCAATCAGCGTCGCCGAAGGGTGCACGTACGCTGAAGGGTCTACAACGGGGATCACGCCACCGAAAGAAAAAATCTGGGCCATGGGTTAGTTCTCCCAGCTTTTCGCAACCATAGTCAGTACATCGTAGAGTGCGACTACATCACCATTTTGATTGGTAACTTCGCAATCCCAACGTACCTCACCGTGTTCAGCGCTGCTGCGTGGATTGATTTCTTTACACGTTAACTGCACACCCAAGGTATCACCGGCATACACAGGCGTCAGGAAACGCAGGTTATCCACACCATAGTTAGCCAATACTGGACCGGGTGCCGATTCCACAAACAAGCCCGCCGCAAAAGACACCACCAGATAACCGTGTGCTACACGACCATCAAAGAAGGGGTTGGCTTTAGCAGCTTCTTCGTCCATGTGAGCATAGAAGGTATCGCCTGTGAAGTGCGCGAAATGTTCAATATCATCCAAACTCACCGTACGCTTTGCCGTAATCAGCTGATCGCCGATTTTTAGCTCTGCCAACGATTTTCGGAAAGGATGCGGCCCTTCTGTTTGTGCTGGAGCACCGGCTACCCAACGGCCAGTGACGGCGGACAACATAGTTGGTGGCCCTTGCACACCTGTACGCTGCATGTAATGGAACACACTGCGCAAACCACCTAGCTCTTCGCCACCGCCTGCCCGGCCTGGTCCGCCGTGCACTACACCAGGAACGGGCGAACCGTGCCCAGTTGAGCTTTTCACGCTATCTCGGTTAGACACCAAGATACGGCCATTGAATGCAGCCATGCCTAACACTACGTGCTGCACAACGGCTGGATCGTAGCTGAAAACGGAAGTCACCAGACTACCCTGCCCTTTACGTACCAGCGTTATCGCGTCATCTAAGGAGTCGTAAGGCATCACCGTGCTAACGGGGCCAAACGCCTCTACATCGTGTACTTTTTTAGCGCTCATAGGCTGATCGCAGTACAGCAATACCGGGTTATAGAACGCACCCGATGCGCCTGCATCGCTTTGCTCTGGCTGACCAAACCACACTTGGGTTTCTGCCAACAACTCTTGAACACGCTCTTGCACTTCTTTGCGCTGATCTTGGCTAGCCAAAGGCCCCATTTTGGTGCCTTCAGCAGCAGGATCACCCACTACCACTTTGCCCAAGGCTTCCGACAACGCCGTTTGCACCGCAGGTACCAATGCTCGTGGCACCATGACACGACGTATAGCGGTACATTTCTGACCCGCTTTAACGGTCATCTCATTCACGACTTCACGCACAAACTGCGCAAACTCAGGGCTATCTGGTGTGACGTCTGTGCCTAGAACTGTAGCGTTCAGGCTGTCGGCTTCCATCGTGAAACGTACAGAGTTTTCTACTATGGCGCGGCTGCTACGCAGCATACGGCCTGTAGACGCAGAACCTGTAAAGGTGACTACATCTTGGCCATCTACATGGCTCAACAAGTCACCTACTGAACCGCATACCAACTGCAATGCCCCTTCAGGCAGTACACCGGTATCCAACATACGACGCACCATCAATTCGGTCAGGTACGAGGTTTGGCTGGCAGGTTTCACAATAGCAGGCATACCGGCCAACCACGTAGGCGCCAGTTTTTCCAACATACCCCAGCAAGGGAAGTTGAACGCATTAATGTGAATAGCCACGCCTTGCAGCGGTGTCAAAATGTGCTGTGCGCTAAAACTGTTGTCTTTGGATAAACGCTCAATACCGCCATCCAACAATACCGATGTATTAGGCAGTTCGCGTCTACCTTTAGAGGAATAGGTCAACAGTGTTCCTATACCCCCTTCAATATCAATCCAGCTGTCGCGTCGTGTTGCACCAGTGCGTGTGGACAATGCATAGAGTTCCTCTTTGCATTCCAACAAGGCCAAACCCAACGCTTTGAGCATGCCAGCGCGCTCATGAAACGTCATAGCACGCAATGCTTTACCACCTGTTTTGCGGCCATACTCACGTATGGCTGCAAAGTCTAAACCTGTGGAATCTACTACAGCTACCGCCTCACCAGTTACCGCATCCAACAACGTCTGCCCGGCCCCGGTACCAGTTGTCCAGCTACCGCAGACATAGCTTTCAAGACGCGTGGGCTTTGACGATGAAATGGTCATGAAACTTTCCTTCCTGTTATAGAGTTTTGATCAGGCGTGTAAACCTAGTGCCTGCAAATGATCGTTCACGCGCTTTTCCCAGCGCAGCAACTGATCACTATTGCTTTCATGACGCAGACCCAGTCTGCACATCATGGCGTAGCGCGTGGAGTCTTGTTGACCAAAACCTGCTGCTACACGTGGGCGCCAGTACGCCAAGCTCTCTTTGATTTGCTGAGTATGCGTGCCTGCTTTTACCAACACAGACAAGCCTTCCTGACCCAATTCGGCATGACGCACTTCTTGGGGGGCAATCTCGCGGAACACTTCAGCCAAGGGGCCGTATGACACTTTGCTCAGCTCTTCCAACTGTACTTCAGCGGCAAAACCTTGCAGCACGTTCATCACTACCGCATCTACCCAGTTACTCAGAGGGAAGTAGAACACCGATAAGCGCATGTCCGAACCCTGACGCGCCGTAGGCAGCGCATTATCTCTAGGCAAACGAGCGGCCCAGTCATGCTGTTGCTCGTAACGCTCTACATCGGTGCCGAAGCTACGCATAATTTCCAATACACGTTGTGCGTGATCGGCTTTTTCCAGCGTAATACGGCTAGCCGCAATACGTGCTTTGATGTTGGGAGCAAAGTTAATAGAAGACGCAAAGCCTGCCGAAGCAGCCAGTTCGCTATCCACGAAAGCAGACATCATGCGCATCAACTCGCCACGATAGCGAGCTGGTGCATTTTCAGGCGAGCTCAGTACGCCGCCCTGTTCTAAGTATTCTTCAATTTTCATGGTATCGGACATAGCGACTCCCCTTACTCATCAAAACTCACTACCACCTTGTCACTCAAGGGATAGCACTGGCAACTCAGCACATAACCCTGCTCAACTTCGTAATCTTCCAGAGCGTGGTTGACGGCCATTTCTACTTCACCTTCCAGCACTTTGGCTTTGCAGGTAGAGCACACGCCAGCTTTACAGGCATAGGGCGCATCCAGATCGTTTTCTAGCGCCGCATCCAACAAGCTTTGACCTTCTTTAGGGAAATCAAAACTGCGTGCTACACCATCCAGCGTCACGGTTGCTGCACACATTCTGGCGGCACTACCGGCTTCAGAACTGGTAGATTGCTTACGAGCACGACCAGGCTGCGCCGAAGCGAACAACTCGAACTTGATGCGTTCTTTAGCCAAACCATGTTCTTTCAGAGCATCGGCAATGGTCAGCATCATGGGCTCAGGGCCACAAATAAAGGCAGTATGAACGGACGGCAGGTTGATCCAACCACCAAACAAACCATCGCATTTTTCACGGTCAATACGACCTGTAAACAACTCAATCTCTTGGCCTTCTCTATCAAAAATATGGATGATAGACAGGCGTTCCATGTACTGGTTTTTCAGATCTTCCAGTTCTTCACGAAACATCATGGAGCTGATCTGACGGTTGGCATACACCAGCGTAAAACTCGCTTGTGGCTCGCTCGACAACGTGCTTTTGATGATGGACAGCAAAGGCGTAATGCCGCTACCACCCGCAAAACCTAGGTAATGACGTGAGCTTTCGGGTTCCATAGGAATATGGAAGTTACCCATAGGAGGCATGGCTTCCAGCACAGCGCCTTCAGTCAGTTCTTCGTTTGCCCACGAGGAAAACGCACCACCATCCACCCGTTTAATCCCCACGCGCAACACGCCCTCCTCCAAGCCGGAGCAAATGGAGTACGAACGGCGCAGCTCGTCGCCTTCAAATTCGCGACGGAAGGTCAGATACTGACCTGGGATAAACGTAAACAATGCGTCGTCTTCTGGACGCGGCTTCAGTGTAACGACTACGGCATCGCGCGTTTCGCGACGCACATCTATAACTTGCAAGGGGTGAAAGCGTGCCATGATTTCCTCCAATGGCTAGGCTTAAATACATTTGAAATAATCAAACGGTTCCAGACAATCCTGGCAGCGGTAGTTGGCCTTACAGGGCGTAGAACCAAATTGGCTAACCCGTTCTGTGCGTGTGGAGTTGCAGCGTGGACAAGGTACCGTTGGTGCGCCTTCGGCTCGCAACCAAATACGAGCGGGCTTGCCATCGGTACTTTGCTCTACTGGTGGTGCAATACCGTAGTTCCGCAAACGCTCTTTACCGCGTTCGCTCATCCAGTCGGTACTCCAAGGTGGCGAGAGCTGGCGTTCCAAACGCACCTGTTCTATACCCTGAGCACGCAGGGCGGCTTCTATGTCCTCGTTGATCACAGTGGTGGCCGGACAGCCGGAATAGGTGGGAGTCACCACCACAACCAACGTGTCTTCCTCGTAATACACTTCACGGATAATGCCGAGGTCCACCAATGAGATCACTGGAATTTCAGGATCAGGCACGGCGTCTAGCCATTGCCATACCTGATCCAGTTCTGGACGAGATAGCGTGTTCATGATGCTTACCACGTACAGCCAGGGTAGGCGCGTTGCAAGAATTGCATTTGCGCAAGGATATAACCCAAGTGCTCGGTGTGACGACCTTGTTTGCCGCCTTTATGCATGAAGGGATTCTCGGGTAAGGTCAGTGTGGCTGCTGCCATCACTTCTTTCACACAAGTCAACCATGCGTCACGCAGGCTTTCAGGTTGTGGTGCAATGCCGGCTTCTGCCAAGGCTGCATCAAATTCGTCACCCATGAACATCTCACCGGTGTACGCCCACAAGTTATCCAGTGCCTCTTGCATACGGCGGTGGCTTTCGTCTGTACCATCACCTAAACGAATCAGCAAATCACCGCTGCGTTCCAAGTGGTAGCTCACTTCTTTCAAGGCTTTGGCAGCAATCTCTGCTACACGGCTATCACTGGATTGCTCCAGTGCTTGCAGTTGCAAGTGGTGCCACGCATCAAATAAGAACTGACGCATCAAGGTGTGGGCATAGTCGCCGTTAGGCTGCTCTACCAACAGCAGATTGCGGAATGCCACAGCATCACGCAGGTAAGCCAAGTGATCCGCTGTTTTGCCTTCGCCTTCTATCTCGGCAGCCAGACCCAACCAAAACTGTGTCTGACCAATCAAGTCCAGCGCCACGTTCGCCATGGCGATATCTTCTTCCAAGATAGGGGAGTGGCCACACCACTCTGAAATCCTGTGACCCAGAATCAAAGTGCTATCGCCCATGCGCAGCAACAGCTGCTGCAAAGCCGTCGTTGTGTCTAACTGGGTAGTAGTCATTACATGTGCCCCACTTCTTCAGGAATCTTGAAAAATGTTGGGTGTCTGTACACTTTGGAATTGGAAGGTTCGAACAACGGGCCACGTTTGGATGGCGCGCTTGCTACCACATCCTCGGATTTCACTGCCCAGATGCTCACGCCTTCATTACGACGGGTGTACACATCACGAGCATTGTTGATTGCCATTTCCGCGTCAGGCGCATGCAAGCTACCTACGTGTCTATGATTCAAACCGTGTTGACCACGAATAAAAATTTCCCACAGAGGCCATTCTTGAGACATGGTGTTGTCCTCCTTATCTCACTTGTTATTGCTACAGTTTTAGATGTACGTGCCGACAGCGATGTCACCATCGGCGCTGTGTTGTACGCTTAGGCGTGCTTGCGCTGTTGCGACTGCTTTTTCTGAGCGTGTACGGCTAGACCTTCACGGAACCATGCACCGTCATCCCACGCTTTAACTCGTGCACCCAAGCGCTCTTTGTTGCACGGGCCATTACCGGCGATCACTTCAAAGAACTCATTCCAGTCAGGTTCGGAGAAATCGTATGCACCGCGCTCTTCGTTCCACACCAGGTTTTCGTCTGGCACGGTCAAGCCCAAGTACTTGGCTTGTGGCACGGTTTGATCCACAAACTTCTGACGCAGTTCATCGTTAGTGTTGATTTTGATTTTCCATGCCATAGACTGTGCCGAGTGCACAGAATCTTTGTCGGAAGGACCAAACATCATCAAAGCGGGATACCAGAAACGGTTCAACGCATCTTGAGCCATCGCTTTTTGTTCTGGGCTGCCTTCGCACATCTTCATCATGATGTCGTAGCCCTGACGCTGGTGGAAGCTCTCTTCCTTACAGATACGAATCATGGCGCGGCTGTACGGGCCGTACGATGTACGCTGCAGAGGCACCTGGTTCATAATGGCGGCACCATCCACCAACCAACCCACTGCGCCGATGTCGGCCCAGTTCAATGTTGGGTAGTTAAAGATGGAGGAATACTTCATCTTGCCGGAGTTCAACAGCTCGATGAGTTCGTCGCGGCTGACACCCAGCGTTTCGGCCGCACAGTACAAGTACAAGCCATGACCGGCTTCATCTTGTACTTTTGCCAACAAAATTGCTTTACGTTCTAGCGTAGGAGCGCGTGTAATCCAGTTACCTTCTGGCAACTGACCTACTACCTCAGAGTGCGCGTGCTGGCCAATTTGGCGGATCAGCGTTTTGCGGTATCCTTCTGGCATCCACTCTTTAGGTTCGATTTTTTCGCCGCGCTCAATACGCTCCATGAAGGCCTGCTCGTCTGCCGACATTTCATCAATGCGGCGTACGCGATCACTGCCCGTATTAATTACCTGTGCATACATAGGATGTCACCTTGCGTTCTATACTCGTTCAATAATCAGTGCGATACCTTGCCCTACGCCGATGCACATTGTGCACAGCGCATAGCGGCCGCCTTGGCGATGCAGCTGATATGCTGCGGTTGCTGCCAGACGAGCACCACTCATACCCAGTGGGTGGCCTATAGCAATAGCGCCCCCGTTGGGATTCACATGTGGCGCATCATCCGCCAGCCCCAATTGGCGTGTTACGGCCAGAGCTTGGGCAGCAAACGCCTCATTCAATTCGATTAGATCCATGTCCTCCAAGCGCAAACCGGCGCGTTTCAGTACGCGGCGAGTGGCTTCTACTGGACCAATACCCATCACGCGTGGCTCTACACCCGCAGCAGCCATTGCTACGACGCGAGCCAACGGTTTGAAACCTTGTTGTGCCGCCATAGCCTCTGAGGCCACTACCAAGGCACATGCACCATCGTTCACACCAGAAGCATTACCCGCTGTCACGCTCAGATCTGCACCATTTACGCCTTTCAGTTTGGCCAGTTGCTCTACGCCAGTACCAGGACGTGGGTGTTCGTCTTCGGTCACTAGAATAGGGTCGCCTTTGCGCTGAGGAATGCTGACGGTCATCAGTTCGTCGTTAAACACACCGGCTGCCTGTGCTGCTGCCCAACGTGCTTGGCTACGCGCAGCAAACAAGTCTTGGTCTTCACGGCTGATATTGAAATCTGCCGCGACGTTGTCAGCGGTTTGCGGCATAGTGTCTACACCAAAGGCCGCTGCCAGTTTGGGGTTCACAAAGCGCCAGCCAATCGTGGTGTCATACACCGCATTGCTGCGTGAAAACGCGCTAGTCGCTTTGGGCATCACAAAAGGCGCACGGCTCATGCTTTCCACACCGCCTGCCACGATGAAATCACAGTCACCTGCTTTAATGGAGCGAGCTGCCATACCGACGGCATCCAAGCCCGAACCACACAGTCTGTTGATGGTGGTTGCTGGTACATTCACTGGCATACCAGACAGCAATACTGCCATACGAGCCACGTTGCGGTTGTCTTCACCCGCTTGATTCGCACAGCCAAAAATCAGATCGTCCACCAGCGACCAGTCCGCATTAGGATTACGCTGCATCAACGCAGTCAACGGCATTGCCGCCAAATCATCTGCTCGTACTGACGACAGTGCGCCACCATATCGGCCTATGGGTGTACGTACAGCATCACAGATAAAAGCCTCGGACATAGGTCTGTTTCTCCTGTTGGATCTGCTCCAGTCTATTTAATGACCGACCGGACGGTTATATATGTTCACATGAGTATTTAGCCATTTAATACATTACAGATCAATGAGGGTTTTCTCTTAATTTGTAATGTTTCAGGCTAAATTTTTTTGCTGCTACTTACAAAACGGCCGCCAAACGTTCCAAACGTTGGTTTACTTGCTGGCTCTTGCCAGGCAATTCACCGTCAATACTAACGAAGTCTGCCACCACCTTGGTATCAGCCATTTTTGATAAAGCCAAATACAAACGGGCAAACAACTGACGGGCTTCATGACCTTCCCAGTTTTCTGGTAAGGCTTCTACTGGCAAGTGCGGCGCACGCAAGGCTACATGACGAAACTCATGCACCATCAGCAAGCGCAATGTCAGTGCGGTAGCGGGCTCTAACTGCGAGAGCAACGCCTCTACTGGCTGGAAATGTGAAATAAAGCCTTGATACGCTTCGGCGTAACGCGGTAAGTCCCAATGCTCTGCCACAAAGGTGCGCATGTTATCGCGCCCCTGCAATACTTCGGCCTGCCACACCAATACTTGTTTGGGCAGTGGTACGTCATCTGGCCCCATCGCCAAGCGAGGGCTTACTGCGGCATAGCCCAAACGTTTCAAGGTACGCATGATGGCATCAGAATCATCGCCTTCTACGTAGACCAAGCGCCATTGCTGCGTGGCTTGGTAGTCATACAGCACTTTTGCCGCATACGAAAACTCGGTACGCGCGGCGTTGGTCAACCGGTAGAAACTGCGACGCCCTGCCCGCTCACCCTGCAACTGCCCTGCCGCCATCAATCGCGACACCGCTGTGCGTACCAGATTTTCACTGATACCCACAGCAGCGCAGCATTCGATGATATTTCCCATCCACACTACACCACCACGCGGTTCTACCACGTCACCGTACAAGGTGACGATAAACGCTGCCGCTTTAAGCTGGCAGTTTTGCAGCAACGTATCGACTAGCTGCTGACCCGCGTTGGTGTTCGGCGTAGATGTAGACAGGAGTGGCATAGGCTTCAAAAAACATTAAGTGGGCTACAACCCTCAAAATGTACCAGTTTCTGCTACAGCTAGCAGCTTTTGGCAAGGCTCTGGTGTCATACCCATTGCGGCAAAATGACGCAAACGTTGTACCACCTCGGCTACGCCACGCTCTTGAGCATCTTGCAACAAGCCACCGCGCCAACGTGGGAAACCGTAGCCATGAATCTCTACCAAATCCACATCAGCAGAACGTTGTGCAATGCCTTCTTGCAGAATCAGCGCGGCCTCATTCACCATAGGCAACACTAAGCAATCCGCGATGTCTTGCTCGGTCCATGCTTGTTTGGCCCCATCAGTAGCCACTTTGGCGATGACTTCAGCCACCACTGGCGACTCTATAGCCTGACGCTCACCGGGTACGTAGTCATACCAGCCACCATTGGTTTTCTGACCTAATCTACCCATCTCGCACAATTGCTCAGCCACTGGAGCAAAGACCTCTTCGCCACGCTCTTTCGCTGCTTTGCGCTGGAAGGCTGCGATATCCAAACCACCCAAATCTTGAGCTTCGAACGGCCCCATAGGCATACCGTAGGCACGCATCGCGGCGTCTACTTGGCTAGGTGTAGCACCCGCCAGCAACAAGCGCTCTGCCTGCGCACGCAGTACGCGCAGAATTCGGTTGCCAATAAAGCCATCACAAATGCCTGCTCGTACTGGAATCTTGCGCAACTTAGCCGCCAACGCAAAACTGGTAGCCAGCGTTTGCATGGAGGTTTGTTCTGTTGGCACGATTTCCAGCAGCTTCATGATTTGTGCTGGACTAAAGAAATGCAGGCCGATAAAACGTTCGGGCGCTACGATATCTAGAGCGATAGCAGATGGATCCAAGTACGACGTATTGGTCGCCAAAATGGCATCCAAACGACATACGGTGGACAGTTGCGTGAATACATCGCGCTTCACTTGCAGGTCTTCAAATACGGCTTCGATAACCAGATCCACTTCGGCCAAGCCGGTGTAGTCGGTCACACCACGCACACCTGCAATACGTGCTTCAGCAGTTTCCGCCGTGATGCGGCCACGCTTCACGCTGCTTTGGTACGTAGAGCTGATACGGTCCAAACCACGCTGCAACGACTCAGCATCACGCTCCATCAACACGACGTTGATGCCTGCATCACGCAATGCCATGGCAATGCCTGCGCCCATGGTCCCACCACCCACCACGCCAGCCACCTGAATTTCTTTGGTATCAATACCTTTGATTTCTGGTGGACGGGTCGCGCCGCGCTCTGCAAAGAACACATGTCGCAATGCGCGTGCTTGTGCAGAACCGCGCAAGGTCAGGAAGGTTTCACGCTCGAAGGCTTGCGCTTCTGCTACCGGCGCTTCGCACGCACGTTTCACACACTCCAACGCCATAGCTGGAGCTTGCAAACGTTTATCTCGTGGCAACAACTCTTTAGCCAGTTGTGCCCACTCTTCGGAGGACAAGGCCTCACCCGCTACTGAACGTTGCAATACAGGCTGCGGTAATGGCTGTGCCAATACCTGCTCTAGCCACGTGAGTGCATTTTTCTGTAGATCAGCTTCAAACACCGCATCTACCAAGCCGCTTTGCAATGCCGCCGGCGCTTTAACGGGAGTACCTTTAACGACCATCTCAGCCGCTTTACGCGCACCTACCAAACGTGGCAAACGTACACAACCACCCGCACCAGGTACCAGACCCAGGTTTACTTCAGGCACACCCAGTTGCGCATTGCTCAACGCCACACGGAATCTACACGCCAACGCGATTTCTAAACCACCACCCAACGCGCTGCCATGAATCGCTGCTAGCCACGGTTTAGTGGCTTGCTCAATGGCTGCAATCACATCAGGCAAGTGCGGTGCTTGAGGCGGTTTGCCAAACTCATTGACGTCTGCACCCGCAATAAAGGTACGCCCTGCGCAAGTCAGCAGTACCGCTTGTACAGAGGGGTCTGCATCCAGCGTTTGTACGGCAGCAATTAAGCCGCTGCGTACATCTTTGGATAGTGCATTTACGGGTGGATTATCCACCTGCACAATCGCAATAGCCCCACTACGTTCAATAGCAATATTCATCGTTTACATCCCCAGATAGGCCGAGCGTATGCGTGGGTCTTCTATCAATTGCTGAGCAGGACCGGACAAGGTGATGTGCCCTGTTTCCATCACATAGCCTCTGTCAGCAACTGACAATGCGCCAAACGCATTTTGCTCTACCAACAATACGGTGACGTCCAACTCCTTCAGACTTTTCACCACATCAAAAATCTGAGCCACCAAAATGGGGGCCAACCCCATACTAGGCTCATCCAACAATAAGCACGACGGACGACTAAGTAACGCGCGCGCAATCGCCAGCATTTGCTGTTGCCCACCCGATAACCCACCCGCCGCCAAATTACGTTTTTCACGCAAGATAGGGAACATGTTGAAGGCGTCTTCCATGTCTCTATCTACTTTGTCATCGGTGTACAGATACGCACCCAAACGCAGATTCTCTTCCACCGTTAAGCTGGTGAAAATCTGGCGTCCTTCGGGTGACTGCGCCAAACCGCGCTTCACTCGCTGGTAAGCAGGCATGGTGTTCAGGTTCTCACCCCTAAACACAATATTGCCATCTTGCACTGGCTGAATGCCAGACAAGCAACGCAACAAGGTAGTTTTACCAGCGCCATTAGCACCTACCACCACGACAATCTCACCCGCACTGATTTCCAGATCAATACCGTGCAGCACTTCAATGCGGCCATAGCTGGAACGTAGTTGATTAACACTCAGCATATTTGGCTGCCTCCTCTTTAGCGGCTGCGCCCAGATAGGCTTCGATCACGCGCGGATGGCTTGCGATCTCTGCGGGCACCCCTTCTGCAATTTTTTCGCCATGATCTAGCACTACGATCTGATTGGAAATACGCATCACCATTTTCATGTCGTGCTCTACCAGCAAAATCGCAATACCGCTGCCAGCAACCTCGGCCACCAGCTTCTCAATTTCTTCCGTTTCTACCGCGTTACACCCTGCCGCCGGCTCATCCAGCAGCAACAGCTTGGGCCCTAACGCTAATGCACGGGCAATTTCCAAGCGCTTTAACGAACCGTAAGACAACGAACCTGCTTCGAACTCCGCAGCACGCCCTAGCCCTACACGATCAAGCAGCTCACGCGCTTGGTCTTCTGATCGCTTGGTGCGTCTACGTGCTGAAGGCAAGCCTAGCAAATCGGCCAATAACGAACCGTTTTCTTGCAGGTGAAAACCCGTCGCCACGTTTTCCAAAGCTGTCATAGCAGGAAAAATCTGCAAATTCTGGAAGGTACGTGACATACCACGGCGTGCCAATAAATGTGGCGCCATACCCGTGACAGGCTCATTGTTCAGCAACACTTCGCCTTGCTGCGGTTGGTATACCCCCGACAGCATATTGAACAAGGTAGTTTTACCAGCACCGTTAGGGCCAATCACCGAAACAATTTCACCTTCACGCACCGCAAAACTTACGTCATGCACAGCACGCAAACCACCGAAAGAGATGCCTACGTTTTTAACGTCTAATAGACTCATTAACCTCTCCCGCGTAGTTTTTGTGACAAGCTAGGCAATACGCCTTCGCGCATGAATATCATGACCAGCATCATGATCAAGCCCAACACTATCTGCTCGTACTCTTGCAAGAAGGTCAGCACCTGCGGCAACGCTGTCAGCAACGTTGCACCAAACACAGCACCCAATACAGACGCCGCACCGCCCAACACGGCCATCGTCACAATTTCAATGGAGTGCATAAACCCGGCTACATCAGGTGTCACAAAACGGTTTTGCATCGCCAAAATGGAACCCGCAAATGAGGCATAAATGGCAGAGATCACAAAACCACGCAGTTTGAAACGCGCTACATCTACACCTACGGTGCGAGCAGCTACTTCAGAACCGTGCAAAGCACGTAAGGCACGACCTGTTGCGCTGTATTGCAAGTTCAAGGCAATGGCAGCACCAATTACCAACGCAATACCGCTAAAGGCATACCAGAACTCGGCATTATTCAGGTTCAAACCCCACTCTTTAAGCAACGCACGCAAACCCGGGTCAGCCACCACGATACCGTCTGGGCCCCCCGTCAACCATGCCTCGTTAGTCAGAATCATGGAAATCAGCACACCAAAACCCAAGGTGGCGACGGACAAGTAGTAGCCTTTGAGACGCAAGATGGGACGCCCAACCAACCAAGCCAAAACGCCGGAAACCACAGCGCCCAATACAGCGGCAGACAACACCGAGATACCTAAGTGTTTAGGGGCCAACGCACAAGCATAAGCACCAATACCAATAAACCCGGCATGACCCAAACTGATCTGCCCCACAAAACCGGTCAGAATCACAATCCCCACCACCGCCAAGCTGTTCACAAACACCAGTGAACCCACGCGTAGGTAGTAGGAGGACGGGAAGAACCACGGCGCAATAGCGATCAGCGCAATCAGAATCAGCAGAGTGGTATGTTTAGGAGACAATCTTTTCATGGTTTACACCCTCTCCATGGATTTACGCCCAAACAGCCCCTGTGGCATCAGGAACAACACCGCCAAAATCACTACAAATGCTGCTGCGTCTTTGTACTGCGAACTGATATAGCCCGCTGTCATGGCCTCTAGCACGCCCAGCAAAATACCACCCACCAATGCACCTTTAGGATTGCCCATACCGCCCAACATCGCAGCTGCAAACCCTTTAAGTGCCATGGTCATGCCAATGTCATAGCTGGTCAGCGTAATAGGTGTCACCAACACACCCGCCAATGCACCGATAGCTGCCGACAAAGCAAACGACAGTGTCATCACGTATTTAGTGTTGATACCTACCAGCACCGCTGCAATACGGTTGTTTGCCGTTGCCAATACTGCACGGCCAGTCAGGGTGCGCGTAAAGAACAGCCACAACCCAAAGAACACCACAAACGCACCAGCAATCACCCACAAGCTCTGCGGCAAAATTGTTGCCCCCAGCAGCCGAATGGGATCATCACCTGAAAACGCAGGAAATCTATGCAACTGTTTATCAAAAACCAGTTGCACTACCCCACGTACGAAAATGGATGCCCCGATCGTAATAATGATCAGGCTTACTACCGGTGCGCCACGTGCTGGCTCAATGGCCAACTTATTCAGTAGCACACCAATCGCTGCGGTCACCACAATGGCCAAGGCGGCAGCCAATGGTAAAGGTGCGCCCGCGGTATACGCCGCAGCTGTAATCATGCCCCCTAACATCACGAACTCGCCTTGCGCAAAGTTCGCCACATCAGAAGCGTTATAAATAATGGTAAAACCCAGTGCCACCAGAGCATAGACGGCACCTACCGTCAGTCCCGATAACAGGAACTGCATAAATTCGGACATATCTGTCTCCAGACGTTCTGCGTGCCCACCGTGGAGGGTGGCTACTGCCACACCCCACGGATGACCTTATTACTCAATAATTGTCCATTTGCCATCACGGATTTCCAGCATGCGGAATGCTGTCAAATCCAGACCCAAGTGGTCTTCAGGCGTCATGGTGTAGATACCAGTTGTGCCTACCAAACCTTTGGTAGCTTCCAAGGCGTCGCGGATTGCTGCTGGATCAGTGGAACCAGCACGTTCAATCGCATCTACGATCAAGTACAGCGCATCGTGGGCATAGCCACCGAATGTGGAAACAGGTTTACCTGTTTTGCTTTCGTAGCGCTCTTTGTAAGCTTGCACAGCAGGACGTTGTGGATCATCAGCAGCCAACAAACTTGCTACCAGCAACGGTGTACCTGGCAAACGGATGCCTTCAGCTTCTTTAGCACCAGCCAACTCGATGAACGCGTCAGACGCTACACCGTGAGATTGGTACAAAGGCAGATCAATCGCCAATTGTGAGTAGTTGCGTGTCACGATGGCAGGGCCTGAACCCAAACCCATCACCATGATGGTTTGGATACCGTCTTTGTTTTTCAGGTTGGTCAGCTGTGGAGTCATGTCCGCATCGGTAGGGCCAAACACCTCATCGCCCACAACAGTGATGCCGTACTCGTCCACAATATCCAAGCACTGTTTGCGCATGGAAGAACCAAAGCTATCCGACCCGGACAACAAGCCTACGTTGTGCAGATCACGTTTTTTCATGTCCTCAAAAATCTTGGCACAAGCCATACGATCAGTGTGAGGGGTTTTGAACGTGTGTTTACGTACTGGCTGAGTAATTTCAATCGCACCAGCCAACGAGATGAATGGCACACCTGCCTCTTCCACTACAGGCATGATCGCCATCGTAGCGCCTGTTGTAGAACCACCGATGATGGCCACAACTTCGTCATCTTCTACCAAACGCGTCGCAAAAGTACGCGCTTTGTTGGCATCACTCGCATCGTCATACGAGATCAAACGGATTTTTTCGCCCTTAACACCAACACCTCCTCTGGCATTGATATCCTCTACAAGGATTTTCAGTGTCTGTTCTTCAGGCTCGCCCAAAAACGATGCAAAACCCGTGGAAGATACGGAAGAGCCGATCAGGATTTCAGCTTGACTGCTCACTGCCATGCAAGACAGCACAGCGGCCACAGCAAGTTTGCACACGTTTTTCTTTGACGCGTATTGAGTCATCTCATGTCTCCTAGCTTGTTGAAGTGAACTACTTGTTATTGGGGTGGCCTTGCTGGCCACTCCCTGATTTCTTTGTTCTTACTGTGTCACCGGCCTACGCCACATCACCACACGGAAGCGGTTTGCTACAAAAGCAGCATCCGCCACGCATGCGTTTCCTGCAGGGTTAGCCCCTGTGACGTGGAAATCACTGAATGCAGCGCTTTGGTTTACATAAATACCGCCCATCAAGTTGATGGACAGGTTCACACCCGCTGCCGCAAAGGCCTGAATAGCCACTTGAGTTGCGTCAGCATCGGTTTCGTACAGTGCAGCGGTAATCGCCCCTTTAGTTCTAGCCAATGTAGCAGCGCGACGTACCCCCTCTTCTGCACTGTCTACTGCCACTAAAAATACGATGGGGCCAAAACATTCAGCACCGTACAACGTTTCGTCTTCAGCCTGTACCGACAACAGCAATGGTGTGGCAGTGCGCGCGCCTTCTAAGCCTTCTATAGGTGCAGAATCACGCACAATTGGGGCTACATTGCGCATGGATTGCACGCGCTCCAATGTATCGGCATTCGCCAATGCACCCGCTACCATAGCGGCACGCGCAGGGTCTGCTAACAAACCATCAATCGCAGCGGCAATACCTTGCTGCACTTCTTCCAAGGTTTTGTGGCCGTCGCCTGCACGTATCCCTGTTTTGGGAATGAAAATATTCTGCGGAGCAGTACACATCTGACCGCTGTACAGTGCCAACGAGAACGCAATGTTCTGGCACATGCCTTTGAAATCATCCGTTGCTGATACAACGATGCTGTTTACGCCTGCTTCTTCGGTGTACACCAACGGGGTAGCAGCATTCGCACGCAACCATTTACCGAAAGTATGTGAACCGGTGTAATCAATTTGTGCCACATCAGGATGTTCAGCCAAGTCTTTGGCCAACCCAGTACCGGCGTCTTCTGCTGCCAACAGCACCACATCTGCAGGGAAACCTTGCTCTGTCAGCACAGCACGGGCCACTTGTACCGTAATCGCCATAGGCAAAATCGCAGCAGGGTGCGGTTTGGCAATGACAGTATTACCGGTCATCAAGTTGGCAAACAAACCGGAGTAACTGTTCCATGTAGGGAAAGTTTGGCAACCAATCAGTACCGACACGCCGCGCGGAATAATCTGCCAGTGTTTTTCCAGTACCAAGTCACCGGCTTTGCCTTGTGGCTTAACCCACTGAGCTTCGGCCGGAATACGAGCCATTTCAGCCCACGCATAGGCCAACGCTTCCAGACCACGATCTTGGGCGTGTGGGCCACCTGCTTGGAAAGCCATAGGAAAGGCTTGACCCGAGGTATGCATCACCGCATGGGCCATCTCAAAACTACGTTTATTCAGGCGATCCAAGATTTCCAAACACACACCCGCACGTGCTTCGTGCGATGCTGCTGCCCACACTTTTGCAGCCGCTTGAGAATGCGTAACCAGTGCTTGTGCATCGACAGCAGGGTAGGTAATGCCCAGCACCGGACCATACGGCGACTGCTCTTGGCCTACCGTATAAGCACCTGGATGGCCCGGCAAATCAAAGTGACTATTTAGCGTAGCGTTATACGCTGCCAAGCCATCATCTTTGGCCGTTTCACCATAAAATTTGCCGCTGGGGACTTCTGGATATGCTGTCCAGAACCCGCGTTTTTGCAGGGCTGTTAACGCCGCCTCGAGGGTGGCGCGGTGCTGTTCAAATAAACTCTGCATACTGGTTTTTCCTATGTCTACATTTGGCAAATATTATTGACCGACCGGACGGTTTATGCAATAGTAACAACCCGAATACCCGAACTTTGAGAAAATAAGCAAAAAAATCAAAGCCTACCAAAGCAAGGTTCGGCACCACTGGTTCTAAAGCAATAGGAGACATGCAATGAACCCTGCACACGATTGCGTGCTGAGTCGTCTTGACCAAGGCGTACTACACCTGACCCTAAACAGGCCAGAAAAGCTAAATTCCTTTAACACCGAGATGCATTTGGCCTTGCGCGCCGAACTAGAACGCGCCAGCCAAGATCCTGAAGTACGTGCTGTGCTGTTGACTGGTGCGGGCCGCGGATTTTGTGCCGGACAGGACTTGGGTGATAGGGATCCACGTAAAGCAGGAGCTGCACCTGATCTAGGGCTGACGATTGAACAGTTCTACAACCCGTTGATTCGTCAAATTCGTGCGTTGGAAAAACCCGTAATTTGCGCAGTGAACGGTGTAGCAGCGGGTGCTGGTGCCAATATCGCACTGGTATGTGACATCGTTTTGGCTGCACGTTCGGCCAAGTTCATCCAAGCGTTTTCCAAGATTGGTTTGGTGCCAGATTCGGGCGGCACATGGAGCTTACCTAACCTTATTGGTGAGGCTCGTGCCAAAGCCTTGGCACTGACTGCAGCCCCGGTGACGGCCACTACTGCCGCCGAATGGGGCATGATCTGGCAAGCCGTAGAAGACGACGAACTGCAAGACACAGCCACTAAACTGGCACGTCAACTGGCTCAGGGCCCAACATTTGGCCTAGGCTTAGTCAAACAAGCGATTCAAGCCGCCTCTGAAAACAGTCTGGATCAACAATTAGATCTAGAGCGTGACTTACAGCGCCGTGCAGGACGCAGCCACGATTACGCAGAAGGCGTGACCGCTTTCTTGGAAAAACGCGCACCTGAATTCAAGGGGAAATAAGATGAGCACAACGACTCTTTCCCCTCAAGCTTTGGCACAAGCCTGTGCGGATGCCATGTGGGTGGACGATCACGCCACCAAACATCTGAACATGGAATTGCTTAATGTGGATGCAGGCACTGCTTCCATCCGCATGCGTATTGCGCAGCACATGCTAAACGGCCACGGCACTTGCCACGGCGGCTACATGTTTACTCTGGCGGATTCCTGCTTTGCTTTCGCCTGCAATACCTATAACCAACGAACAGTGGCCCAACAATGCTCTATTAGCTACTTGGCTCCTGCATTCGAACACGACGAACTCACGGCTACTGCACGTGAAGTCAGCCGAATTGGTCGCAGCGGTATCTACGATATTAGTCTTCACAACCAACGTGGAGAACACATCGCAGAATTCCGCGGCCTTTCGCGCACCATCAAAGGTTCATTATTGCCTGATAGCCAGCCCTAAGAGGCACGGCTTACACAAAGAAATAGAGAAGTAGAGGACACAAAACCATGGAACCTATCATTCCTAACAAAGCTGATCTGGACCCCATCGTACTGGCTTCGCGTGATGAAATTTCCGCACTGCAGTTGGAGCGCATGAAATGGTCGCTCACACACGCCTACGAAAACTCCCCTTTCTATAAAGCGCGTTTCGACGAAGCTGGCGTACACCCTTCAGATCTGAAAACCTTGGCAGACTTGGCCAAGTTCCCTTTCACCTGCAAAGATGATCTGCGCAAATCCTACCCATTCGGTATGTTCGCGGTACCACGTGAAAAGCTGGCTCGTATTCACGCCTCTTCAGGTACTACAGGTAAACCTACCGTTGTAGGCTACACCCGCAATGACATCGACACATGGGCCACATTGGTTGCCCGATGCATTCAGGCCGCTGGCGGTAGACCTGGTGACATCATGCACAACGCCTACGGTTATGGCCTGTTCACAGGCGGATTGGGTGCTCACTATGGCGCAGAAAAACTGGGTTGTACGGTAGTACCTATTTCTGGCGGTATGACTGAGCGTCAAGTATCCCTGATTAACGATTTCAAACCTCGTATCATCATGGTGACTCCGTCCTACATGCTGTCCATTTTGGACGAGTTCCACCGCCAAGGCTTGGATCCACGTGAGTGTTCGCTGGAAGTCGGTATTTTCGGTGCCGAGCCATGGACCAACGCCATGCGCCTGGAAATAGAACAAGCCTTCGATATGCACGCTGTGGATATCTATGGCTTGTCTGAAGTGATGGGCCCAGGTGTGGCGAACGAGTGCGTGGAAACCAAAGACGGTCTGCACATTTGGGAAGATCACTTCTACCCAGAAATCATCGATCCAGAAACAGGCGAAGTGCTGCCTGACGGTGAAGAAGGTGAACTGGTATTCACCACCCTGACCAAAGAAGGCTTGCCTATCATTCGTTACCGGACTCGTGATTTGACCCGTTTGCTGCCAGGTACTGCTCGTAGCATGCGACGTATGGCCAAAGTCACTGGTCGCAGTGATGACATGATCATTTTGCGTGGCGTAAACGTGTTCCCCACACAGATTGAAGAGCAAATTCTGAAATGCAGCGGCTTGGCTGCCCACTTCAAAATTGAACTGAACAAGTCTGGCCGTATGGACAACATGACCGTTCACGTTGAGTGTCAGCCTCAAGCTACCGATGAAGTCTCTCGCCAGCGTGCCGCCAAAGAACTGGCTCACCACATCAAGAGCATCATCGGCATTAGTACCCTCATCAACGTTGCCCAGCCTGGAACCTTACGTTCTGAAGGCAAAGCACAACGTATTGTGGACAACCGACCCAAGCAATAATTACCCCTTGTACATCAGCCTGTTACAGGCTGGTGTACAAGAATACGCTACACTGATAGTTTTACTTTCACAGGAAAAATATGGCTCGCTCACGCGCAGCTGACTTTGAAGAAAAGCAGTTGCACATCTTAACCAATGCTGCTGCCGTTTTTGCAGAGCTAGGCATGGAAAAAGCCTCCATGTCACAAGTTGCTGCTCGCAGCCAAGTTTCCAAGGCTTTGCTGTACCACTACTACCCCAGCAAAACTGCCTTAATTTTTGACATCATCCGTAGTCACCTTGAAGAACTGGATGACGCGCTAGAAATTGTTGCCGAAGAAAGCAAGAACGATCCTGCTGAAGTACGCCTGCGTAAATTGGTGCGCCAAATTCTAGAATGTTATCGTGACGCCGATGACAAACACTTGGTACAGCTGAATTGCCAGCGTTCGCTTCCAGAGGAAGAAACGCATGAAATTAACATGCTGGAACGCAAGATTGTGGTGCAAATCGCCGACACGATCCGCGCAATCAACCCCGACATCAATGCCGAACGCCCGCTACTGAAGCCGGTCACCATGTCATTGTTTGGGATGTTGAACTGGGTCTATATGTGGTTTAGGCCTGATGGCCCTATCAGCCGCGAAGAGTACGCTGATCTCGCCACCACGTTGATTTTGGAAGGTCTGAAAAATATACGGTAAGCAAAACGGCTTACCGTTCTTCTTTTAGCCCCTGCCATTCTGGCCCGGGGACATCAATATCTAACATGGCTAACACTCGCTGCACCGAGTGATCGACTAGCTCATCAATATTCTGTGGTTTGAAATAAAACGCCGGTAAGGGTGGGAAAATAATACCCCCCATTTCCGTCACCGCAGTCATATTGCGCAAGTGCGCCAAGTTAAACGGTGTTTCCCTGACCATCAACACTAAGCGACGGCGCTCTTTCAGCACCACATCAGCGGCACGGGTAATCAGGTTATCGGCTAAGCCATGGGCTACTGAGCCCAAGGTGCGCATAGAACACGGCACGATAATCATACCGGCTGTTTTGAAGCTGCCGCTGGCGATGCTCGCACCCACTTCTTTATGGCTGTGCACCACGTCGGCCAGATCATACAACTGCTGGCGTGTCATGCCCAACTCATAATCTAGATTCAGTACAGCGGCGGGTGAAACCACCAAATGGCTTTCCACCCCCTCGCAGCGCTGCAACATTTGCAACAGGCGCACCGTATAAAGTGCTCCCGTTGCGCCTGTCATGGCAACAATAATACGTTGCCTTACGCCTGAGCTCATTCCAGAGCCCCAGCCTCACGCAGCATAGTTTCCAGTTCGCCGTTTTCAAACATTTCGGAAACGATATCGGAACCACCAACAAATTCACCGCCGATGTACAACTGGGGAATAGTAGGCCAGCTAGAGAAATCTTTGATGCCTTGACGTACTTCTTCATCGTCTAGCACGTTCACGGTGACTACTTGGTTCAAACCTACTGCACGCAAGATTTGCACAGTGCGAGCAGAGAAACCACACTGAGGAGCTTGTGCTGTACCTTTCATAAACAGCACAACTGGGTTTTCGGTCACGGTTTCACGGATAAAATCTTGAACTTCGCTCATGGTCTATACCACCTTAAAAATCGTTAATGCACCCGCCGGAGATGCGTTCAATTCCGGCTAGATCCTGTTTGCTGTGCACCGCCTTGAAACCGGCCTGCTGCAACATGTGACGTACCTGTACAGCTTGATCCCAACCATGCTCCATCCAAAGCTGCCCTGAAGGCAACAAAAATTGCGAAGCACCGTTAATAATAGTCTGTAAATCAGTCAAACCATCTGCCCCATCACTTAGCGCCATATCTGGCTCAAAGCGCACGTCACCCTCTGATAGATGGGGATCATTTGCCGCAATGTAAGGGGGGTTGGAAACAATTACATCAAAACCTTCAACGCCTTGCAGTGCATCGTACCAACTCCCTGCAAAAAATTCGACTTTTGCACACAAATCGTGGGAGTTTTTAGTCGCTATCTGTAAGGCATCAGCACTGAAATCCGTCGCCACCACCTGCGCATCAGGCCTAGCCAACGCAATGGAAATCGCCACAATGCCGCTGCCTGTGCCTAAATCTAACACGCGCGGTTGTGACTTGCCTTCTAGGCAGCTCAACGCATGCTCTACCAATGTTTCAGTATCGGGGCGCGGAATCAACACACTAGGCGACACACTAAAGCTGTGCCCCATAAACTCACGCCAGCCCACCAAATACGCCATTGGTGTGCCACCTAAACGCTCTTGCTCTAGCAGCGCATACGCTTGCACGGCAGCTTCTGGCAACTCGTCAGTATCGTGAGCGATCAACCATGCTCGGCTTACGCCCAACACATGCTCCCAAAGCATTTGCTGCTCTAATCGGGGAAGCCGTGAGGCGCGCTGCCAGGCGCGTACCGTATCCATTATGCGTTAGCCAAGGCCGCCAGCTGTTCAGCTTGGTGCTCAGCCAACAAGGCGTTGATCACTTCTTCCATATCGCCTTCCATGATGTAGCCCAGCTTGTACAGCGTCAGGTTGATACGGTGATCGGTCACACGGCCCTGTGGATAGTTATACGTACGAATACGCTCGGACCTATCGCCCGTACCCACCAACGAACGACGCTGATCAGATTCTTTTTGTTGTTGCTCGCGCAATTGCTGATCTTTCAGCCTTGCCGCCAACACTTGCATCGCTTTATCGCGGTTACGGTGCTGTGAACGGTCATCCTGACACTCAACCACTACGCCTGTGGGCAAGTGAGTAATACGCACAGCAGAGTCGGTTTTATTCACGTGCTGACCACCCGCACCACTGGCGCGGAAGGTGTCGATGCGCAAATCATTGCTGTTAATCACAATATCAGAGGCCTCATCGGCTTCTGGCATGATCGCAACGGTTGCCGTAGAAGTATGCACACGACCTTGAGCTTCGGTTTCAGGCACACGTTGTACTCGGTGCGCACCCGACTCAAACTTCAGTTGACCATACACACCATCGCCCTCAATACGAGCGATCACCTCTTTATAGCCACCCATTTCAGCATCGTGCGCAGAAATCATTTCCACGCGCCAGCCTTTTTGTTCAGCGAAGCGGCTGTACATACGCAGCAAATCACCTGCGAAAATGGCGCTTTCATCACCACCTGCACCCGCACGAATCTCTAAATAAATACCGCGACCATCATCAGGATCTTTAGGCAACAACAACAGTTGCAGCTCGTCTTCCAATGCCGCGATACCATCACGCGCAATACGGAACTCTTCTTCGCCCATTTCACGCATTTCAGGATCACGCATCATTTCTTGTGCGGTTTCCAGATCGCCCTCGGTGGCCACATAGCGATTAAAGGCTTCCACTACAGGTTCCAACTCGGAACGCTCGCGAGACAATTTACGGAAGCTGTCCATATCTGACGCGGTTTCTGGCTCAGATAACAGAGCATCCACTTCAATCAACCGGTGAGCCAACTGCTCCAACCGGGTACGCATAGAATCTTTCATAAGGCAGGGATAGTGTGTGAAAACGGTAGGGACCAAAGTGCGGGCCCGTGCAGAGTTGCCTGCTCACAGCCCAAGAATGAACGCAACCGAGCGTCGCTACCGGCGACGGTGCGAATCAGGCAATAAACGCGGCAGCATATCCAACAACTGTTCGCGTTGTGGACCTTCGCTGCGGTTCAATTCGGCCATAGGGCCGTGCAGGTACTTCTGTGTCAGGCTATGAGCCAGCCACTCCATCACCTCTTCAGGTGATTCACCGCGAGCCAACATGCGACGAGCACGATCCAGCTCAAGCTGGCGTAGCTGGTCGGCATTACGCTGTACATCAATCAACGTAGGCACGATTTCGCGGTTAGACAACCAGTGCATAAAGTTTTGCACTTGGGTATCAATAATTGCTTCGGCCTGAACTACAGCCGCTTTACGAGCATCGGTGCCTTGTTGCACCACACGACCTAAATCGTCTACTGAGTACAAGTACACATCAGACAGACGTGCGACTTCAGGTTCTATATCGCGAGGTACCGCCAAATCCACCATCACCATAGGACGGTGTTTACGGGCACGAATAGCCCGCTCTACCATCCCCAAACCAAGGATGGGCAAGGAACTTGCCGTACAGGATACGATGACGTCGTATTGATCTATATGGTCTGGCAAATCGGACAGTTTCATCATTTGGGCTGAAAAGCGATTCGCTAAGGATTCGGCTCGGTCCAAACTACGGTTGGCCACACACATGGATTTGGGGCTAGCCGCCGCAAAGTGTGTCGCACACAACTCAATCATTTCGCCAGCACCGATAAACAGTACTTTGCTGTCGCCTAAATTACCAAACACACGTTCAGCCAAACGTACCGCTGCTGCAGCCATCGACACTGAGTGCGCGCCAATTGCTGTTTGTGAACGTACTTCTTTAGCAACAGAGAACGTGCGCTGGAACAACTGGTGCAACAACGTGCCCAGTGCACCTGCTTCTTCGGCGGCTTTCACCGCGTCTTTCATCTGCCCCAAAATTTGGGGTTCGCCCAGCACCATGGAATCTAAGCCACTGGCCACGCGGAAGGCGTGACGCACGGCGCCATTTTGTTGGTAACGATAAAGATGAGGAACCAGCTCGCTGGATTTCAGGCTATTAAATTCAGCCATCCACTCAGGCAGACGCTCAACCACGTGTGGTTCCGCCGCACAGTAGATCTCTGTTCTATTACAGGTAGACAGAATGGCGGCTTCGCTAACGCTCTTTCCAAAGGCCGAGCGCAGGCCTTCCAGGGCGGGCCGAAGCACGTCCATAGGAAACGTCACTCGCTCACGCACAGCAACAGGTGCGGAGACGTAATTCAGACCAAAAGTAAGAACGTCCACTGACTTGAGCCACTAAGGATAATTTAGGTATGGAACATATTATAAGCGCCCGCCGCCCAGAACCCAAACCAGGGCCTTGTAAATGCCGCTTCCCTGAGGCAAATCAGGCTGCTATTAAAATTTTTGTTGCAGGGGGTTTACAAACCCAAACCACGTGCTATAATTATTTTCTTCGTGGCCTTGTAGCTCAGTCGGTAGAGCAGAGGATTGAAAATCCTTGTGTCGGTGGTTCGATTCCGCCCAAGGCCACCACGAATTAAAAAAGCCCAATCTTCGGATTGGGCTTTTTGCATTTCTGGCTGCTAAAACAAGCACACACCATACTATAGCTTGGCGCGCCCTTCTGCATTCTTCCCTGCCCTAGCCTTCTCTATAGGGCCTGAAACACCTCAGCATCTTTACGCTTGCTTGCTTTCTCTTCTGACGGTTTCAGCTACCATGTAACAAATCAAGTCACTTTATGTCGTTAAGGAGAGCAGGTTATGAATTTCCACGCAGATTGGACAAACACACTCACAGAACTAGGTCTGACTTCCGTTATCGCTGAACTGTCTAGCGAAGAAGGCATTGCACGCAACGGCAACCATGTTGTTGAAGTGCTGAAACGTAAGTTGGTTGAACTACGTAAAGTACCTAGCGAAGAACAAAGCAAAAGTCATAGCCACAATCTGCACGTACTGAGCGAAATTATTGATACCGTAGAAAAAACCATGCGCAAGCAAGGTAACTAATACCTACCGGTACTAGCAGCACGACTACGTGACGCGTCGAGCACCACGTAACAAAACAGCCCAAAGGCCACTAGGCTTTTGGGCTGTTTTGATCATGACGTATAAAAAGGCACAGGCGCTGCGCGTCCTCGGACTTACATATCCTCTTTACGTATAGGCAGCGGCTGGCCTGCCAAGGTTAAAGTGCGCTCAAGCAACTGCTCGTAAATAGGCCTACCGCCTAGGCCTGCAGCGACAACAGATGCGCTTAACGCCGCCAATAAGCTAGGCAAAGCCAAGCTATATGTACCTGTGAGCTCTATCACCAACACCACACCCACCAAGGGTGCACGAATGGTACTGGCAAACATACCCGCCATCCCAGCCACCGCAAAAGCAATAGTCGCATCAGGCGGCAAGGTCATCACTTCGCCTAACAAGGTCCCAAGGAATACACTCAAGGTGGCGGACAATGCCAAAATGGGCGCAAAAATACCTGCTGGCGCTCCAATGGAATAACTGGCGGTAGTCATAAAGAACCGCACCAATACCAGTAACCCCAGCAACCCTATACTAATAGAGTGATTGGCGACAAACACGGCCAAGTTTTCACCCCCGCCAGTTGCCTGTGGAAAACTTAATACCAGCGGCCCAATTAACAACCCCATCAATGTGGGTAACAAATACGGCGACACCGATAAGCTGATACGACGCGAGAGATCTAAACCCACCAAAATGGTGCGATTAAATACCACCCCCGCGCACCCTAGGATCATGCCCAGCACTACAAATACAGGCAACATGTACATGGGCATATCAACGCTAGACATTTGCATAAATGGTGTAGAGCCCGATACCAACATGGTCATGACCGCACTAGAACCACACGCAATCAATACCGCACAGTAAGCACGCACACTATAGGGGAACACATTGCGTGCTTCCTCGATCACAAATAGTGCTGATGCCAACGGCGCATTAAAGGCAGCAGTTAAACCTGCCGCTGCACCCGCACCCAGCAATGCTCTAGCCTCTTTGAAGCGCCGTCCCAATACCTGCGCGATGGATGCTCCCATATGGATAGTAGGCCCTTCTCTACCACCCACTAAGCCAGCGCCTAGCGCCATCAAGCCACCCACAAACTTCACTGGCAGCACACGTTGCCAGCGTACCGTACGCAGCCCCGCCATCGCGCCTTCAACTTCTTGCACACCTGAACCACTGGCTTCTGGTGCAAATTTACGCACCAAGGCGACCGCCCCACAGAACATTGCCGCACAAAACACAGCCATGCCCACGTACTGCCATATACCTTCCAGCCCTAGCCATTCAGGTAGTAGGTGCACTCGTTGTTGTGAATGCCCGACCAACATATGAAAAACCGAGCCCAACAAGCCCGTTAAAACACCAATCATTGCGGCGACAAAGTAGTACGCCAAGGTTTCTTTTTGCGTGGAAGTAGCTGTAGATTGCGTAGCCATATTGGGTAATGTCGGCCTTATTTCTCAGGATAAAAGCGGGGCAACCGCTCGACCACCTACGATGTGTAGTGTCAGAACAGCACCTTATTGACGAGGGTGAATCCTACATGCAGCAAATGGCGCTGATTGTTTAGGCTTGCGCACAAACCACACTATACCGCTATACGACGCTGTGTATAGGTTTGCAACGCACTATTCACATTCATTCAGATTTGCCCCGTTTCCTCCCCCCGCTTGCCATAGCCCTAAATAACACAGGGTTATTAATTGTCATATTTAAATATAATTAATGAAAATCATTATCATTTCAATTCAAAGAAAGGGGGAAGAAAGTGGCATCACGTCAATGCTACGCCATCTGGCTGGGTATCGCGGGTTTGGGCTGCGCACCACTACTACATGCCGAAGAGGATAAATCGGTACGTAGCCTAGAAGCCATTGAGGTTAAAGCAAACCATTTTTTAGAGTTGGCACCTGCTTATGGCGGCAACCATCTAGCCACAGGTGGCTCCATCGGTTTGCTAGGCAATCTGGATAATATGGAAACACCGTTCAGCACGGTGAACTACACCAGCGCCTATATAGAAGATCAACAAGGCCAAGAACTGCGCATTCTGATCAGTAAAAATGATCCGTCGGTACAAACACCCGGCTCAGGCGGCACAGCAGGTAAAGACACCATCTATATCCGTGGTTTCTCGGCAGGCGATGTATACCTAAACGGTATGCAAGGCCTTACCAGCGGCAGACGCGTGATGGCCATGGCCGAACGCTTAGAAGTACTCAAAGGGCCCTCAGCGCTGCTCTACGGCATGAACGCCAGTGGCGATGTGGGCGGTTCTATCAACATGGTGACCAAACGCGCCACCGTAGACCCCATCACCAACTTCACCGCCACCTATATGGCACCTTCCCAGTTTGGTGGCCATCTGGATTTGGGTAGACGTTTTGGTGAGAACAATGAATTTGGTCTACGCCTCAACACCGTCTTCAAAGATGGCGAAGGCATGGTGGATCATCGCAAAAACCGCGATAAATTCGTTTCATTAGGTGCCGACTATAACGGTGGTGCCTTCCGCCTAAAAACAGACTTCTACCATTTGGATGAATACATTAGCGGCGTCAATCGCGGTATTAGTTTGGCCAAAGACTTACAGAAAAACCCACTGCCTTCAGCACCTAAAGGGGATGTATTGCTGAGTGCGCCATGGGCATCGGCACAAATACGCGAAAACACCGCCATGGCGCGTGCTGAATACGATTTCAACGATCAGGTCAGCGCCTATGCCTCGGTAGGCTATAGCGAATCCAGCATGCACAACTACAACACCAAAGGTAGTGTGCTGCTGAACGACCAAGGTGATTTACGCCTTAAAGTGACCCGTCGTCATAACCAAAGCCGCAACGTGGCAGCCAACACTGGTTTGTTCTACGAATTTGATACAGCTGGGGTGAAACACAACCTCAGCATGGGCGTAGATTGGTACCGTCAAAACAGCCGTATGTCGAATACCGCACTAAAAGGCTGGACGGCGGATATCAACATCTACGACCCTGTATATCCAGAGCGCCCTAACTTCGCACAAGCGCCCTTAGGCCCTGCCACCATTACCGAGCTGTACAGTTTTGGTCTAGCCGATACGCTGTCGTTCGCTGACGATCGCTTTAGACTGATTTTGGGTTTGCGTCACCAAACTGTTAAAACCCACAACCGTTCTTCTGGCGTGCGCTACGACAAAAGTGCACTTACCCCCGCCATTGCTGGTGTATGGCGCTTAGACGAAGACTGGATGGTTTACGCCAACTACATTGAAGGCCTCACCAAAGGCACGCAAGTGGGTGACGACTATTCTAACGATGGCGAAATCTTCCCACCACAGCGCACCAAACAGCATGAAATTGGCTTGAAGTATGACTCTGGCGATTACGCCATTACGGCTGCGTTGTTCCAGATCACTCAACCCAACACCTATGAAGTACCTGGTCGCGCAGGTGAAAAACCTTCGCTTAGTTACGGTGGTGAACAACGCAACCGTGGTGCCGAAATTCAGGTGGTAGGCCAAGTGACGCCCGAATGGCGTCTGACGGGTGGTGTCGCATATTTGGATCCGCGCTATCACAAGACCAGCGACGAGGCCTCGCGCAACAACTACGTAACCAACCTATCTCGCTGGAGCGTGAAACTGGGTGCAGAATGGGAGCCCTCCTTCTTTGAAGGCTTCACACTCAGCGCCCACTTGTCGTCACAATCCAAGCAATATCTGGATAAATCCAACAGCTACTATGTGCCTGGCGTAACCACTTACGACGTAGGTGCCCGCTACCGCACATCCTTAGCAGGTAATCCACTGACCTTGCGCCTGAGCATTGAAAACCTGACCAACAAAGCCTATTGGGTAGCCCCACTAAGCCAAGGCCAAGGCTCACCACGCACCGTACTGTTATCGGCCACGATGAACTTCTAGGCCCGGTCAGTACCGCAGTTGTGTGTCTATGCTGCGATTTCCCCAAGCAGTGCTGCAGGTTCTGCTTGGGGATTTGGCATCACAACCTAGCCCCCTACCACCCTATACTCAGGCGCCAAGGTGTCATATAACGACGTCTTTAACTGTTCAATAAAGCGCTCTTGCAGCACTGAAGGTGGGCGCTCTGAACTGGTGACCACCGAGTAGTGATTCACCACTATAGGATCAAACGGCACAAACACGACCCCATCGCCCCTGTAGAGCGTTGCGGTTAATGGGTCTACTAAGGCCACTCCCGCCCCCGCCGCCACCAACTCTATCAACGAGTACGAAATTTGCGACTCCAACCGCATTTCACGCTGAATACCATGCGCCGCAAACAAAGCATCAATCTGCAAACGTGTATCTAGCACATGAGGATGCGACAAAAAGGTTTCGCCTTTTAAATCCCACGGCCCTACCGTTGCCTGCTGTGCAAGCCTATGCCCTACTGGCAGCACACAAACCATACGCCCCGACAAAATACGTTCGCCATAGGTACCTGACTGACGCATTGATAGCATGACCACCGCAATATCACACATGCCACTCAACACCATATTCAGTGATGTTTCTGAGCCGTGCATGTGCAAGGTTAACCGCGCACCGGGGTACTGAGCACTAAAGCCAGCCATCATTTTTGGCAAAAAAGACAGCGCTAATGCTGGTGCCGCAGCGATCTGCAAATAGCCTTGGTGGCCGTCGCGCAACATCTCCACACTTTGCAAAATTCGATCCACACTGATCAAAGACCGTTGTACTTCCTCATACAAAATCAGCGCTTCTGCCGTTGGCTTGAGTCTTCCTTGTTCTCTAACAAACAGTGAAAACCCTATATTTTCTTCTAAATCCCGAATCAACCGCGTCACTACGGGTTGCGAGACATTTAGCACCAAAGCCGCAGCAGTCACGGTTTTAGCCTGCATTACAGCCCTAAAACCTTCTAGTAATCGTAAGGTTATTTTTCCAGTCATAGCAAAAAGACATACAAGGTCTATAAATAAGCATTGGTCACACTAAAATTTCATTAATACTATAAATTAAAACAATGAAATATATAGCTCTAGATCACCATTAGCCCGTTTTCTGACTTATGACATTACCCTATAGGAGATACCATGCTTAGAACCTCCGTTCTCTTTGCTGCTGTATTAACCGCTTTCTCAACCAATTTGGTTGCACAAGAAGTTCTTAACGTCGGCGCCTATGGTGGCTCCACTGAAACGCTGTTCAAAGACAAAATCATTCCAAACTTTGAAAAAGCGCATAACGTCAAAGTCATGTACGTCGCGGGTAACTCCACCGACACACTGGCTAAATTGGTAGCACAGAAAAACCGCCCAGAATTTGATGTGGCCCTGCTGGATGATGGCCCGTTGGCACAAGCTAACCAGTTTGGTCTCTGTAGCAGCATCGAACCCTCTCCGGTTTACGACGATTTGTACCCACTGGCCAAAATTTCTGACACCAGCATGGCAATTGGCGTAGTCGCGACCGGTTTGTTCTACAACACCGAAGCCTTTGCCCAAGCCGGCCTGCCTGCTCCTACGTCATGGGAAGATCTGACCAAAACAGAGTTCAAAGACAAAGTCGTCATCCCACCGATCTCTAACGGCTACGGTCTGCAAACACTGATCAAGTTCGCCAAACTGCGTGGTGGTGGCGAAAGCAATATAGACCCTGGTTTTGAAGCCATCATCGATCAAGTTGGCCCTAACGTACTGGCATGGGAACCCTCCCCAGGCAAGATGACTGAACTGTTCCAGAACGGCGATGCCATTCTTGGCGTATGGGGTAGCGGTCGTGTGGAAGCACTAAAAGAAACAGGCTTTCCTGTTGAGTTCGTGTACCCACAAGAAGGCACGATGGTATTGCTGACTGGTGTATGTCCTGTTGCTGGCCGCGCTGAAAACAACCCTGTTGCACAAGCCTTTATCCAATACTTGGTCAGCCCAGAAATTCAAGCTTTGCTGGCTGATGGCCAAGCATGGGGTCCTGTAAATAGCAAAACTGAACTGGCACCAGAAGTGGCCGCCAAAGTGCCTTACGGTGAAGAACAGATTGCTGCTCTGGAAACCGTAGATTGGACCATCATCAACAAAGAACGCGCCCAGTGGACTAACCGCTGGAACCGTACAGTAGAGCGTTAATTTTGAGTCACGTGCCGGCTTGACTCCCAAGTCGGCACTTTTGTCTTCTTTGCACAGTTCCGGTACACCATGAGCTTCATCAAGATCCAAAACCTTAGAAAGACCTTTGGCGATTTTCAGGCCGTAAAAGATTTAAGCCTGAACATTGAAAAAGGTGAATTCATTTCTTTGCTTGGCCCCTCTGGCTGCGGCAAGACCACGACCCTACAGATGATCGCTGGTTTTCTCTCCCCTACCTCGGGCAGTGTCAGCGTCAACGGCAAAGACATCACTGGTATGCGTCCAGAAGCTCGCGGCATGGGGATTGTGTTTCAAAGCTACGCCCTGTTCCCCCACATGACAGTGGCCGAGAACGTGGGCTTTGGTTTAGAAATGCGCGGCGTACCTAAGTCTGAGCGCCAATCACGTATCGAAGAAACCCTGTCACTGGTACGACTGGATGGTCTGGGTAAACGTTACCCAGCTGAAATGTCGGGTGGTCAGCGTCAACGTGTCGCTATTGCACGTGCCTTGGCGATCAAACCAGAAGTACTACTGTTGGACGAACCTATGTCCAACTTGGATGCAAAACTGCGTGAAGAAATGCACGTAGAACTGCGCATGATCCAACGTCGCTTAGGCATTACTACCATCTTAGTTACGCACGATCAGGTAGAAGCCATGACCATGAGCGATCGCATCGCCGTCATGCACGGTGGCCGTATTGTGCAGTTGGCCACCCCCTACGAAGCGTATGAACACCCCGTATCACGCTTTGCTTCTGGCTTTTTAGGTAAAACCAACTCGTTTGATGGCCTCATCGTTAAGCAAGATGACACCCATCATCACGTACAGATTCACCCTGACTACACCGTAGCCATTGCTCGTACTCACGATTTCACCTGTAAAAAAGTACAGGTCAACATCCGCCCTGAAAAAATCCGTTTAGACAGCACACAAGGCCAAGGCTTGGCTGGTACCGTTACCACCCGTCTGTTCTTGGGTGCGAACTGGATGCTAGATGTGGACACTGCACTGGGCACACTACGCGTCAGTGTTCCTAACAAAAACGCTTATGCCCCAGAAGAAGGCACCCAAGTGTCGGTTCTGTGGGAAGACAGCGATCTGCGTCTGGTAGAAGCAGGAGACGAGGCATGACCACGGCATCGCAATCTCGTAGCGCGCCTTGGCTGTTATCTGCTCCGGGTCTAGCGGTTTTCCTGACCATGCTGCTGGTCCCTCTAGGCCTGACAGCCGTATTGTCGTTTAGAGTTTTTGACGGCATGTTTGGAGTGCAAGACACTCTGACGTTGGCCAACTATCTGGAAGTATTTGGCGACCCCTACTATCACGAAATTTTCATGCGTACGGGACTAATGTCCTTAGGCGTGACCTTTATCTGTATTTTGATTGGGGTACCCGAAACGCTGATCTTGTCGCGTATGCGCAGACCATGGCGCGGGCTGTTTCTGGTACTGATTCTGGCTCCGCTGCTGATTTCTGTGGTGGTGCGTACCTTGGGCTGGTCCATTTTGCTGGGCAATAATGGTCTGATTAACCAAATCCTCATGGCCTTAGGCATTGTGGATGAGCCCCTACGCTTGGTCTTTACCATGAGCGGTGTGGTCATTGCCATGACCCACGTGATGGTGCCCTTTATGGTGATTTCCATCTGGGCATCGCTGCAAAAACTAGACCCTCAGGTGGAAAATGCCGGCTTGTCGCTGGGAGCTTCGCCTGCCACCGTGACACGTCGCGTGATTCTGCCGCAAATTTTGCCGGGTATCTTATCGGGCAGCATCATCGTCTTCGCCATGTCTGCATCTGCTTTTGCTACGCCAGCCTTGTTGGGTGGCCGTCGCCTAAAAGTCGTTGCCACAGCCGCATACGATGAGTTCCTCAGCACGTTGAATTGGCCGTTGGGCGCTACCATCGCCATCGTTCTGCTGATTGCCAACATCATCATCATTCTGGGCGCCAACCGCTTGATTGAACGCCGCTTCAAACAAGTCTTCAGTTCCTAAGGAAGAATCATGAGAAAAAACTCTTGGCTCGCCCTGATCTACCACGCGTTGTTCACGCTGTTTATCCTGGCCCCTCTACTGATTGTTATCGCCGTTTCGTTCACCGATAAAGGCTATATTTCACTGCCTACAGACGGTTTGTCACTGCGCTGGTTCTACGCCATTTTTGAAGCCCGTGAAATTGTGTCGGCCTTCTGGCTCTCGCTGGGTATTGGCTTGGTTTCTGCCACCATCGCGATTGTGTTAGCGATTCCTGCCGCCTTGGCTTTGGTCCGCTACAACTTTACCGGACGTGGTGTCGTAACAGCTTTCTTCATGTCCCCCTTGATGATTCCCCAAGTGGTATTGGGGGTCGCCTTCCTGCGCTTTTTCAACGTAGTAGGTATCAGCGGTTCGTTTATCTGGCTGGCCTTCACCCACGTGATTGTAGTGATGCCTTACGCCCTGCGTTTGGTACTGTCTGCCGCTACGGGCATGGGTAACGATGCTGAAAATGCAGCCATGTCATTAGGTGCATCGCGCTGGACTACGTTCCGACGCATCACTATTCCCCTGATTCTGCCGGGAGTAGTAGGTGGCTGGATGCTGGCATTCATACAAAGTTTCGATGAGTTGACGATGACCATCTTCGTGGCTACGCCAGGTACTACTACCTTGCCTGTGGCCATGTATAACCAGATTACCCACACCATTGATCCACTGGTGACCTCCGTATCCACCGTACTCATTGTGGGCACGTTAATTCTGATGGTCCTGCTGGATAGGATTGTTGGCCTGGATCAAGTACTCATCGGTAAAAACTCTAGCAGGTAAGTAAACGTGCACACATCAGATATCGTAGTTGTAGGCGCCGGATTGGTAGGTAGCGCCCTAGCCTGGGGGCTTTCCCGGCTAGACCAAAAAGTCACTATTTTGGATGAAGGTGATCAAACCCTTAGAGCATCGCGCGGCAATTTTGGCCTTGTATGGGTACAAGGCAAAGGCGCTGGCTTGTCAGACTATGCACGCTGGAGCTTGCGCTCTGCTACACAATGGCCTGAATTAGCGCGTGCCTTAGCCGCCCAAACAGGCGTAGACGTCGCCTTGCAGCAAAAAGGTGGGCTAAGCCTTGCCCTTAGCGAAGACGACCTACAAAGCAAAGTAAAAAACCTAGAGTGGTTACGTGGTGAGGTGGGGGCTCCCTATGACTTTGAGGTTCTGGATAACAAAGCCCTTAAAGAGTTAGTACCCAGTATTGGCCCCACCATTCCAGGGGCTACCTACTCCCCTATGGATGGGCATGTAAACCCCTTAAAGCTGTTCTTGGCGCTGCACCGTGCCATGCACCATCAAGGCGTGTCTCTGCATAGCAATGCAGCCGTAGAGCGTATTGAACGCAAAGACGGTTTATTCATTTGCCATACCGCTGCAGGCAGGTTTGCCGCGAAGAAAGTCGTGTTGGCCGCCGGTTTAGCAAATAAAAAACTGGCACAGCAAGTAGACATACATGCGCCCGTAGAACCTAATCGCGGACAAGTGCTGATTACCGAACGCCTACCGGCCTTCTTAAACTTCCCCACTAACTATGTGCGCCAAACGGATGAAGGCACCGTGCAACTGGGCGATTCACTAGAAGACGTGGGCTACAACGACGGCACCACTACCCCTGTGCTGCAAAACATTGCACAGCGCGCAGTGCGTTGCTTCCCCGTATTGGCAAACACCCGTGTTGTACGCTCGTGGGCTGCTCTGCGCATCATGAGCCCCGACGGGTTCCCTATCTACCAAGAATCCAGCAGTATGCCTGGCGCCTTTCTGGTCACCTGCCACAGCGGTGTCACGCTGGCCGCTAACCATGCACTCACTATTGCGCCGTGGATTGCAGGCGACCAAAAACCTGAAGCCATTCAGGCCTTCACGGCCAACCGTTTTCATGCAGCACGCACCAGCCCGCTGGGAGAAGAACATGCTCACTAAAGCTTTATTTAGAAAACTGCCCCTTGCCACAGATAACAACGCTCCCTCCGTCAGCATTGTGGTGAATGGCACCCCGCACAGTGTGGCCAACGACCTGTCGGTTGCCGCCGCACTACTCACGCTGGGCCCCGCAGCCATTCGACGCAACCTTGCTGACAACAGCGCGCGCGGCCCCTACTGCATGATGGGCGTCTGCTTTGAATGTCTGGTTGAAATTGATGATGTACCTAATGTGCAGTCCTGTATGGTCCAGGTGGCTGAAGGAATGCGTATCAACACTGTAAATGCGACGGAAACCTGTCATGACTGAACTGACTGCTAATCCACAACACGCTAAAGCGCCCTCCCTGCATGTGCCGGTGGTAATTATTGGTTCCGGCCCAGCGGGGTTATCCGCTGCCAGTGAATGTGCGCAACACGGTATCAAAACCTTATTGCTAGACGAGCAAAACAGTATGGGCGGGCAAATCTACCGTTCCATTACGCGCACGACTGCCGAGCGCCAAGCTATTTTGGGGCCTGACTATGCCGCGGGCGCTGCTATTGCAAAAGCCGCGCAACACCCCTTAATTGATTACTCGCCAGACAGCACAGTCTGGCAGGTAAACCGCGACCGCCAAGTCAGCTACAAAAAAGACGGTAAAAGTATCACCGTGCAAGCTGACCACGTCATTTTGGCCACAGGCGCAATGGAACGACCTTTCCCTGTATCCGGCTGGACCACACCTGGTGTACTCAGCGGTGGTGGTGCTCAAATCCTACTGAAAAGTGCAGGTGTAGTACCTAACGGCCCCGTTGTATTAGCAGGTTGCGGCCCACTGCTGTATTTGTTGGCCTACCAATACCTACAAGCTAATGTCGCCATTACTGCCATCGTAGACACCAGCCGTCGCGCTGATATTAAAGCTGCCTTGCCACACTTGTTCCCAGCCTTACGCGCGTTTAACTACCTGCGCAAAGGGCTGAACATGATCAATGCCATCAAGAAAGCCAATATCCCCGTTTATAAAGGCTGTACAGACATCGCCATCCAAGGCGAAGAAACCGTAAACAGTATTCGCTTCACTAGCCAAGGCAACTCCCACACCCTTAAAACCGATGTAGTACTGCTGCATCAAGGTGTAATCCCTAACACCCAAATCAGTTGGTCGCTGCGTGCCGAACACGAGTGGAATAGCGAGCAGTTGTGCTGGACACCGGTTACCTCTGATTGGGGTGCCTTGGACGTGCCCGGCATTTACACCGCAGGTGATGGCGCTGGCATTGGCGGTGCTGTGGTTGCCGCCCTGCAAGGTAAGCTTACTGCACTAGAAGTGTGCCAACAGCTAGGCAAATTAGACAAAGCAAAACGTGACACCTTAGCGGCACCGTTACGCAATGACCTGCGTCGCAACCTTGCCATACGTCCCTTTATTGATGCGCTATACGAGCCTAAAAAAGCCAACCGTATTCCTACCGGTGACACCTTGGTATGCCGCTGCGAAGCCGTAAGCGCCGCCGACATCAACTCATATGTAGAACACGGTTGCGTAGGCCCCAACCAAGCTAAAGCCTTTGGCCGTTGTGGTATGGGCCCCTGCCAAGGCCGCCAATGCGGCACTACCGTAACTGAGCTAATTGCCGACAAACTGCAACGCAACGCCGGTGACGTGGGTTACTACCGCATACGTCCACCTATTAAACCCATTACTCTGGCTGAGTTAGCGGGCAATGAATAACTCTGACCACACGCACTGCGATGTCGTGGTGATAGGCGGTGGCCTGCAAGGCTTGTCCTCTGCCTATCATTTGGCCAAACGCGGGTTATCCGTAACCCTGCTGGAAGCCGAATACTGTGGACGCCACGCCTCTGGTGTCAATGCCGGTGGCGTGCGGAGTCTAGGTAGACACGTCGCTGAAATCCCCATTTCACTGATGGCCTTGGACAACTACTGGCACCGTATGCCCGAGGTAGTCGGTCACGACTGTGGTTTTGTAGGCAGCGGCCAATTACAGCTGGCTGAAAACGAAGCAGAAATGCAGGTAGCAGCTGAACGCGTCGCCTTACTAAACAGCTTAGGGTTTCATCACGAAGAAGTGATTGATGCCGCCTATGTACGCAAGCTAGTGCCTAGCATCAGCCCCCATGTACACGGCGGTATCTGGGCCAAACGTGACGGTTATGCGCTACCTTTCCAAACGGTAGTTGCCTTCAAGCACAGTGCCAGCCAACTAGGTGCTCGTATTCATGAACAATCACCCGTGCTGAAGGTAGAACCCCATGGTGCAGATTGGGTAGTACATACAGCCACTCAAGAGTTTCGCTGTGGCCATATTGTGAACACGGCAGGCGCTTGGGCCAATGGTTTTGCCCGCCAACTAGGCGAAGAAACACCCGCTAAAACCAACGGTTTGATGCTAATGGTGACCCAACGCGTGGCCCCTTTCGTTCGCCCCACCTTAGGCGCATTAGGCCGACCATTGTCGTTCAAGCAATTTGATAACGGCACCGTAGTCATTGGCGGTAGCTTAATGTGTGACGCTGATGAGGTCGCACGCTGTGCAGATGCTAACGCCGCTGCCCTGTATAAAAGCGCGCAAACCGTCACCGATTTATTTCCCCATTTACAGCATGTCGCTATTAACCGCGTCTGGGCAGGTGTAGAGGCATTTATGCCTGACAGTATCCCTGTTATCAGCCCCAGCTCTACGGTACAAGGCGTAACCCATGCTTTCGGCTTTTCTGCTCACGGCTTCCAGCTAAGCCCCGCGATTGGACGTTTAGTGTCCGAATTGGTCTGTGATGGCCGCGCTTCGCTGGATCTCCGTGCTTTTTCCATCACCCGCTTCCAAGAAAGCGGGGAACACTCTTCTTAATTTATAGGAAATCCCATGAGCGATATTCAACGCATTGATAGTAACGAACGCCTGAGCCGCATTGTGATTCACGGTGGTGTAGCCCACGTTGCTGGTGTGACCGCTTCTGATCGTAGCGGCGATATTGGTGCACAAACACGTGAAGTGCTGCAAAAAATTGACGGCTTCCTGGCACAAGCTGGTACCGACAAATCCCGTCTGCTGAACGTGCAAATCTGGTTGAAAGACATTGACCGCGATTTCGCTGGCATGAACGTAGTCTGGGGTGAGTGGGCTGACAAAGCCAACATGCCTACACGCGCTACCTGCGAAGCCAAATTGGCAGCTCCTGAACTGCTGGTAGAAATTATCGTTTCTGCCGCAGTTTAAGACGCTTACGCCCTACGCCCTTTCTGCTCAGGAAAGGGCGTTTTTCTGTGCCCTGTAACGGTTATTCATTCCTGATACATTCGCACGCTAGCTCTCTTTTCTCCACACGCTACAATAAAGCTTTCTGACTTCTGCATGGGAAACCATCATGATGCCTGACACCGATTACGCGTCGTTGCTAGCTCAAGCCAAAGGTTTATTCGAGGGCGAGCACGACAAGATTGCCAATGCGGCTAACCTTAGCGCTCTGGTCTACAACGCCATTCCTGGCCTGAACTGGGTAGGCTTTTACTTCTTTGATGGCAAAGAGTTGGTGTTAGGACCGTTTCAAGGCAAACCCGCCTGTATACGCATTGCACTGAATAAAGGGGTATGCGGCACAGCAGCAGCCACTCGTCGCATTCAACGCGTAGACGATGTGCATACTTTCGACGGACACATTGCCTGTGATGCAGATTCCAACTCGGAACTGGTAGTTCCTTTAGTACGCAATGGCGAGTTGATAGGCGTTTGGGATGTAGACAGCCCGTTGTTGGCACGCTTCAACCCCGAAGACGAAGCAGGCATGCAAGCACTGTGCACGCTGTTTTTGGAATCGTACAAGTAATTACTGCAGGCCCTGCCAACGCTCTATGGACGGTTCTGCTACCGCCCAATGCCACTCACCTTGGTAATGGCAAATTGACGTGACGTAGGGCACTACCTGCTCTTCTGCGCCTTCCACCGTAAATAAAACCTCACGGCACCGTGCGAGCGCATTATCAATATCGCGCACCACTTCCAGTTGCCCTTTCTCGTTGCCATATGGAATGGTGTTAGACACTTCCCACGAAACGGTCTGTCCAATAGACAAACTACCTGCCAAGTTAGCCATGTAGTTTTGCTGGTCGTTCTGCCATTCGCGCAGCACGTATTTCACTAAAGCATCGGTAGCGGCTTGGAAGGTTACCCCTATACTAAAACCGATGGCAGGATTTGCAGTGATCGCACTACCAGCCACCCCAGTGATTGCCCCTACAGCACTACCAATATTGGATGATGCACACCCCGACAGACTCACTACCAGCGATCCTATACAGACTAGGCCACGCCATCCCATCATTGCAGTGAGCCCCACCGCGAGGTTGCGGGTTCCGCATTCGCCCAGCGCCACACCTTGCCGTCTTGGCAAATAGTGCTGACATAAAACTCTTGTTCACGCTCAGGTTCATCGGCCTCTACAGACACCACCGAGAACACCACCTCTTTGCATTGCAGCCCCATACCACCCATGAGCCTACTGACCGTCACTTGCCCGTAGGCATCTTCTTCAATGGGGATTTTATGGCTGACCTGCCATTCGGCTACCTCACCTACTTGCAAAGTGCTAGCAGCCAGTGCAATCGCATCTTGTTCTTCTGCTCGGGTAGTACGCTGCATGTATTGCACACCAGCGCGTGTCGCGGCTTGCACCCCTAAACCTATGCCCGTTGCAGCCGCAGCGTTATCCGTTATTCTGTCGGCAATGGCAACCCCCGCTATACCAGCGGCTGCACTACTACCTTCGGTCAACATGGAACTGCAACCAGACAGCAGCCACCCGGCTAAAACTAGCCACATGGCACGTGTAGTTTGACGTGTTACGCAGGCGTTTTTAATCCGGCGCATAACAGTTTTTCCACCCCGAGCGAAATAACAATCACCTGAGTGTAACGGACACGCTCCGTCTAGACGGTAAAAGAAAGTAAAGCTTTTAAAAGAAGCGAAGCTATCGCCGTTTTTTAATTATCTTCTTGCACAACAGGTACTTTCTCATCTGCCTGATTCATACGTTGAATCAGCGACGTAATATAGACCGTAAAAATAGGGAAAGTGGTCATGCCTATTACTGCCAAAGTGGTAGCTGATACTTTGCCTATAGGTGTTTGTGCAATGATATCGGAGCCAACCGTAGTCACCATCATGGCCGCCCACCATAAGACGTCGTAATAGTCTTTCACCTGTTTATTCACACCTACTTCGAAAATATAAAAGATCAGTGTCTGGGAATAAATCAGTGAGAAGAAAATCACAATATAGGAGATGAACAAACTGGTAATGCTATTGCGCACCACGATACGCGTCAGTACCACTAAGGCAGCGCCCCCTCGCAAAACGGGCACAAAGCGCAATAAATACGTCACCTCGTGCGAGAAATCTATAGAGAAATACTCAAAAATATACAGATACGGTATAGAGAGGAAAATCACTACAAAATAGCGCCAGAAGAACCGTCGCCTATTTTTCGCCAACAAGAAAAGGATAAGAAAATCCAGTAAGAAATACCCGCAGATCCAAAACTGTATGGTGAGGTAAATAGAACGCCCTTGAGACAGCTTATCCTCAAATGTTTCTATGGAAATACAGATAATCAACAGGATGGTCAAAATGATAGTGACCACATTTAAGGCCTTCTCTACATCGCTTTGCCAATTTCTTTTCTGATCGTTGTTCGATGACATACAAACACCACATTGGGATTAATTCCACGGCGACTACCGTACCCTAGGTCCTTAACGAGGGATTGTCGCCAAGCATACACGACAAAAGGCTCACCACCTTACAAAAAACCTCATTTCTAGACAGCGACGTTTCCCTCGCTCTATACTAAAAACTCTTATCCCCATCGAGGTACTACGCCCATGCGCCTGTAATGCCACCGCTCACACATTGACGGCCTGTTTTCGCCCCCCTTTCTTAGCGGGGATGTACGGCATTACTCTACGGTTACGCGCATGACACCTCCTTATCTTTTACTTGATAACGTCGGCTATAGCTTGCCCGACGGACGTATTCTTTTTTCTGACCTAAACCTTAGTCTAGACAGCACCCGCACCGGGCTAGTGGGCCGCAATGGTGTGGGCAAAAGCATGTTGGCTCGCATCATGGCTGGCGAGTTGATGCCTAGTCACGGGCGCTGCCAACGTTTGGGTTCGGTCCGCTACTTACCCCAACACATCCCCATCAACGACAACACCACCATCGCATCATTGCTAGGTATAGATGATGCCCTAACCGCCTTACAGCACATAGAAGCGGGCAGTACAGACAGCCTGCACTTTGATGTGCTGGCTGACCGTTGGGATGTACGCCAACAGCTGCAACAAGCACTGGACAACACAGGTCTTGGCCATCTACACGCCCACACACCTGCACAGCAGTTGAGTGGCGGTGAGTGTATGCGCTTAGCACTGGCCGGTGCCCTAATGAGCAACGTAGACCTACTGATTCTGGATGAGCCTACTAATCACTTGGACAGCCGTAGCCGCGCTGCCCTACAACAGCAGCTACAGCAATGGCCCAACGGCTTGCTGCTCATCAGTCACGATAGAGCACTGTTAAACAGGGTAGACCATACTCTGGAACTTACCCCTACCAGCATCCAGAGTTACGGCGGTAATTACCAGTTCTACAGCGAACAAAAAGCCATTGCTCACGCTGCAGCCACGCAGGCATTGGAACACCAGCAACACACCCTAAAACAAGAGCATAAACGCCTACAAATGCTACAAGAACGCCAAACCAAAAGGCAGGCCCAAGGCACCAAACATGGCAAAGAAGCCAATCAAGCCAAGATCTTATTGGATAGACAAAAAGAACGCAGTGAAAGCTCCGCTGGCCGCATTCATCAACAACAAGCCGCCCGCCTGCAGCAGCTTGGTCAACACTTGCAGCAGGCCCAGCAACAATTAACTCAAGAAAGCATTACAGCTATACACGCAGTGCATGGCACACCACCCACGCAACAACGTGCAGTGGTCTTAGAAGAAATCGTGCTACCTCATGGTGACCCTGCTCTGCGGTCCATCACCTTTACACTCTATGGTCGCCAGCGTGTGGCCGTTCATGGCCCTAACGGCTGTGGAAAATCCACCCTATTAAAAGTGATAGCGGGCCACGTTGAACCGCTGTCTGGAGTTAGGCAAGTCAATGTGCCTTTTGCCTATTTGGATCAACACCTGCGCACACTGGACCCACAACGTACCGTACTGGAACAACTTCGTGACGCCGCCCCAAAAACCGCTGAAAGCAACTTACGTACACGGTTGGTGCATTTAGGTTTAGATAGCCAACGCATCCTACTACCCACCGCACAACTCAGTGGTGGCGAGCGCATTAAAGCCGCATTAGCGTGCCTACTCTATGCCGATGAGCCACCCCAACTTCTGCTGTTAGACGAACCCAGCAACCACTTAGATTTACCCGCTCTACACGCTTTAGAACACATGCTGCGTCACTATCAAGGCAGCCTCATGGTGGTGTCTCACGATAGCCATTTTCTAGACCAATTAGCCTTAACGCATACTCTTAACGCCACTGATATAGGCTGGCAACTAGAGGAACGGCCGCTTACTCAGACTGACAATCTGCTGTGATTAGGTGTATGTCGTTATGGGTTTCGGTGTTGGACACGTCAAAGTCCACAAAACACTGCTGCCAAGCCTCGCCTTCTGGCCAGAAGATGGCGAGCTTGCCGGCAGGCGTGGGCGACACCATGTACAACTGGTTAAATGCCCCTACCGTGAAATATTGACCCAACTCATCTTCCAAGTAGGCGCGTGCACCAGATGGAATATCCTGATTACCAAACAGCAGCATGATTTTGTAGCCTTTGGTGGTTTGGAATTCTGCCAACACCAATGCCCCCTTGGTGGGGTACAAGTCTGTTTGCGACAAGCGGCTCACATCCACATTCAGAGGCAAACTACGACTGTCTAACCTAATGGTGTTATTACGGTATGCAGACAAGCCCGGCACAACTGCCAAACCGTCTTCATCGGTATGCACATTGACACCATTCAATACCCGTATGCCCTCAGCATCTGGTGCAACCACCATGGCATTAGACTCAGACAGCGGATGAGAAAACACCACCCCATACTCCGATGCGGTCACTGCTCCGGTCATCCCATAACTCACAGTGCTGTGGTTATGCCGCGCGTAGGAGAACGCCGCATTCATTTCACCAAAACCACCTCTATACACCGCGTTCACACCACCATAATTTGCCGTACCGTGTGTGCCATACCCTTGCTGCACACCCCAGCTCAGCCGTTTATCGTAGGCATCGCCATCCAACCTCACACTCTGATCCACCACCCCGTCGTTGTTATGACTGATGGTATAGCCTGCCCGCAAACTGTTTTCCCCTTTACGCGATAACGGGATGCCCACGGTGAACATCACTTCACTGGAGTTACGCCCGCGCTCTGCCGATGCCAACGCGCTGCGCTCCCTACCCGTATCTTGATAGCGACGGAAATACAGGCCGTAATTAATGCCTTTATATGTACCGGTGTAGCCCACGCTTAATGAGCGTATGTCGCGCCCACTTCTAAAACGTTGATACACCATGTCGGCATTCAACGCCCCCAAGCTGTCGGGCAAACCTTGAACAATAGACGCCCCCACACGGTTTTTTTCTTGATCTGCAGGCCTATCAAAGGCAATCGCGTCCTTAAAGTTCAGATAGTTTTTGTCCAACTGCTGCTGCAAGCTAAACGAGAACCTTGTGTTGGTACTAGTCACCCCTTTGGCATAATCCATCACTAATGCACGGCCACTGCGCGTGCCTTCATGACGCGTATCGTAGCGTGCGTATTTCACCCCGCTAGACAAGGCGCCAAACTGCCCTAAATTCAGCCCTATACCCAGCGCGGCCGCTCGGTAATCGTTTGTCATCTGTGTACCGCCGTAGAACGTGGTGAAATCACTCAGACCATAGACTAGTTCCGCCTGCCCCACATTGTGGTGAGCACCATCCCAACTATCTTCTAGGTAACGCCCTACTGCTACGCTGTATTTCACTCCACCCTTACGTTCTAGAATGGGGACAGAGGCAAAAGGCACAATAAACTCATTGGTGCTGCCATCAGACTCTTGCACTGTCACATGCAAATTGCCGCCATAGCTGGCGGGCGAGTAATCGGTAATAGTGAAGTGCCCCGCAGGCACCGAGCTTTGGTACACCACTTGGCCATTTTGCCGTATGGTCACACGCGCATCCGTACTCGCCACCCCACTCACTGCAGGCACATAATTTCGTTCCCCCACAGGGCGCATTTGCTCGCTACTTTGCAGCATGACGCCCCTGAACTGAATGGAATCAAACACCGTCGCTGACGAATACACATCACCCAATACCAACTCACTGTGCAACGAGCGTATGTTGCGCGATAACGTGTTATTCAGGTTTTCCCAACTCTGGGATACATCATCTTTGTGCCACACCGAATAATTACGGTAGCGCCATGCTCCAAAATTGATGCCAGGTCGTATGTTCAGATATTGCTCTCGCTTGTTCGCATTACGAGAAGCAGAATACGCATAGTTCAAGAAAGTGTTATCTATGCCGTCATCCCATAGACCTTCTTCTACTTGCTGCAACTTCTGCACATCCAAATAGGCCTGTGGCACGGTGAGCAGCAAAGATCGATCTTCCCAGTCGGCTTTATAAGTGATGTAGCGCAGCCTGTCTAAATCCAAACACAAGCGCTCACCACTTTGAAAGGTAGAGGGCTGAAATAGCCAGATGCCTGCATTGCGCAGACTCTCTTCGGTTAAACAGGGCAGTAACTTGCGGTTTTCCCCCGTCCCCTTTTGGGCAAACGGAATTTCCAGTACATCTACCAGCCGATTGTTTACGTACAAGTGCATGCCATAGCTGCCGGGAATCACACCCCCATCAGGCACCATGACATCCTCTTGGTTCAGTTGCTCTACTTCTTGAGCTATCCAATCAGGCAAAGGTTGCGCGCATGCGCCACTGCTGGTGAACAGGCTTGCTGCACTGACCACACTGCACACATAGAGAAAACGAAATACGGTATTCATCTGCTGTGCCAGTAGCGTCGCTACTACTGGTTTAGGCCACAGGCGACGGGCGGTGTAGCACCACCCACAAGGCATGTATGCCCAACGCCCCCAAGCATAACCACCAGTACCACTGATGCCATGCCAGTATCCCAATCACCCACACGGCGAGACCCATTACTACGGCAATCCAGCCCCAGCGTGCCCAGTTTCTACCCTCCGATAAGCCCCCTATCGCTACCGTACCCAACACCAATAACATAAAGATAGAATATTGCTGCCACACTTCCCAATACCCATCGCCCGCCACATACAGCAGCACCACGACAAACAAGCCTACGCCTGCCGTCGCGATCACCCATGCGGGCCACTGTGCAGTAATGGCTGAACGCTGCAGCATAGGTTTACGTAGCCATCTACGCAGAGGATCATGATTGGTATGTACAGGATTCGTAGACGCATCATGCCCTGTCACGCCATAGCACACGGGGTACTCAGGCTGTGCTGTCTTATAGGTGCCAAATAACTTGTCCCAAATCAGGAAGGTGCCACCGAAATTCGTGTCGTGATACACCGGATGATCGCCATGATGCACACGATGATGATTAGGCGTCACCATAAAGCTTTCCAACCACAGTAAACGTGGCGTCACCGCATTATGGTTGAACAGTTGCACACCATAATGAATGGTAGAAACCACCAAAAAAATCTCTACTGGCAACCCTAAAAATGCCATCCACACAAAGAAAGGGATAGAGCTTAATGACGAGTACCAGGAGTTACGTGCCCCCAACGACACATTGAAGTAGCGCCCTTCGTGGTGTACTTCGTGAATGGCCCACAGCAAACCAATTTTGTGATGTGTGTAATGCAGTACGTAGAAGCAAAAATCCCAGACAATGAAGCCAAACACCCACTGCCACACGACGGGCCAGCGCGAGATCACATCTAGGCTCCAGTGACTGGCTACCCACCCGAATACAAAGACCTCAAAGCCTCTAAACAGCCACAACACTACGTGCCCAGAATTCAGGTTCAAAATAGTGTCTTTCCAACTGAACTCTGACCCTCTACCCTGCCATTGCAGCACAAACATCTCGGCCACAATAAAAAACAGCATAAACGCCAGAGGGAAAACCATCAGATTAATCTGCGTCACCCTGCACCTCTGCTCTATTTGCCCGCCAATACGCACTCAATGCAATCACCACTATCGCTACCACCACAGCCGCCATCACGTCGATGAGCAAATGTCGTTTTAACTGCAGTACGGTATAAGTAATCCATACCAACCAACCGGCATAACCACTTTTCACCCACCAATGCTTACCGTGCCATACCGCATGCACCGCTAATAACGATAACAAGATATGCAGTGAAGGCACACAGTTTTGACTGGAATCTATATGTAACAGCCATGTCACCCATGGCCCCGTCCACGTGCCTAGCTCTACCGGCGGATACACCATGGTGGTGGGATACAGTAGGTAAATCACCCCACAGAACAATGCCCCCCATTGCATTTGCCGTGCCAGTATTTGCACTCTGGATAGCTCGGCAAATAAGTACGCTGCCGGGATCAACACAAAGAACGACAAGTACCCCACAATCGCACTTTGGTCATAGGATATAGCCTGATCTAACCATGTTTCAGGGACCACATGCCCCACACTTTGCCAGTAATCCGTCAGGCTGTAGACCACGCCTACCGTTCCCCAGCCCCATGCCATCCACCACAAGCGGTAAAACAACGATTGGCTCTCTGTTGGTGACACACTCACGCCGCCACCCGCTTAGTCACACGCACAATACGGCGTTTTTTACGTAAGAAATCACGCGGCACAGCATGTGACACACCTTCCCAGCGTAATCTTTGTACATCTACCTGCTGCGTCACAAACCATTGCCATAATGCCTGCTGCACCTGCTGTTGCTGCGCAGGCGATAACGGAGCATGCAAACGTAGCAAGACAGGCTCAACCTCATCAGACATCGTGTGCTCTAACACGTAATCTACGTCCCACGGCAAAACAGTAGCTAATACTCTATTGCACGCATCCGCAAAGATCGTCACCCACGGCTGCTTTACGCCCGGCAAACACAACTGGTCATCTGCTCTACCTTCTATGTGACTAATCACCCTCGTAGGCCTACCGCAAGGGCAGGAATAACCACTATCATGCAGCACATCATCCAACCGGTAGCGCACTACGGGCTGTGTAGAGCGACGAAAATCAGTAATGATGGGAATAAAACGGGTCTGATCCAGCCACTCTGTTTCCACCACTAACGACTCTTCATTCAGGTGCATAGCTCCTTGCTCGCAGGTAGAACCCAGAAAACCCTCGGTAGCTTGATACACCTCAGCCACATCACCAAACTGCTGTTGCAAGACTCGTTTATCTTGAGGGCTTAACACCTCGGCAGCGGAAATCACGCGTGCGGGGCTGATCGTTAGGCTGCTATCCTGACACTTCTGCGCCAACGCCACCAACACTTGAGCTGGTGCTACCAAGATCGTAGGTTGATAGTCTTCTAAGTCCTGGCACTGCTGATCAAAATTGGCCAACAGATCGAAAAACCTAAAGCTCAGAAAACGACTGTTGACGTTTTGGTATAGCGCATTATCAGCACGTAAAAATAACGCTACGCGCTCGCCCGCGAACAAGCCTTTAGGTAATAGCTTGGATAAAATCGTTGCTGACCATAAAGCGCGCTCAGCAGGGCTAGTCACAAATAACCCTCTAGTACCTGATGTGCCTGACGACAAGCCCACGCTGTACTCCGACACCAACTGAGAAAAATCACGGCTGCTCTCGGCATGTAAGGCGTTTTCCAACAGCTCATCTCGGTTCAGCCCCGCCGTATTCATCTGATCGAATTGCGCCATCATGCTGGCTTTATTCATCAACGGCCATGCTGATAAAGGCTGCCCTACATACGCACTAAAGTATGGGCTCTTTACCAGCACTCGCTGCATAAACCCCTGTAATTGCTGCTGTTGGTACTGTTCTAGTTGTTCGCGTGACCAGCGCCGTACCCGCTGCTGCAAGCGTTTGGCTTTAGCATACTGCCACAACGTTTGTAGACCCTGCGCCATTAGGTAGACTCCACCGTAGAGGGAATACCACCTTCATGCGCCAACAAAATTTTCACCACGCCACGTTGATGTAAGGCATGCAGCTTCTGCAAGGTTTGTAGCATTTGGCTGGCATCGTCCATGATCAAACGAGCAATCCACGCTGGCTGGCGTAGCTCAGTGTAATTTTCTGGTGCCCATGCCGCATCTGCGGCTAATAACACCCACCCTGTTTCGGTATGGATAAAAGCACCTATGTGCCCTCGCGCATGCCCCGGCAACGGCACCACAAACACCTCGCCATCGCTATCAGGCAGTGCCCAGCCAAACTCAAACGGAGCCAACTCAGGCGGCAGCGCACATGATTCCCACTGCTCTACAAACTGTATGCGTGACTCAAAATCATCGGGAATAAGCCCTGGCACAAAGCCTTTACGCACAGCTCGTAAGCCTTTCAAGGTTTTGTGATACTCCCAACCAGGCTTACTGGCATACATTTCTACATCGGGGAAATCTCGTAATCCTGCAATATGATCACCATGAAAATGCGACAGCACCATGCCCCGTATATCCTTACGCGTTATACCTTGCTGCGCCAACTGCAAAATAAGCGCTTCCTCATTCTGGAAGTGCACAGGTGTAACCGCTGGATATAAGCGATATACCCCTTTAGCGGTACGCGTATGAAAATGGCTGGCATAACCGGTATCCCACACCCATAGCTCACGCCCTACCTCAATAACATAGGCCCGTGCAGGAAAACGGCATAGCTTAAAGCCGCTACCTTTCAACGCCACACAGGCTGGGTGCATGCAATATCCCACTTCATACGTATGCAAGATTGCCATGAGTTACCTTTGCTGCTGTTTCAGCCATTGCGCCGTCAACGCAATACTTTGCTGCATGGAATACAACGGGTAATAGCCCAATTCTTGCTGTGCTTTACGCGGGCATAACGTCATATCAAAACTTAGAGCACCCACGCTATACCGCGTCAGCATAGGCTCTTTAGCTGTGATTTTGGCGACCGCTTCCATACCAGTAGCCACTGCATACAGCACGGGATACGGCACAGCCTGAATGCGTATATCGTGCCCTAGCTCTTGCCTGAACAAGGTATCAATCACATCACGCAGCACAATAGGCTCTTGATTACTAATGTTATACACAGCAGCAGGTGGCAAGTTAGGCTGGGTGCTGGCCAACTGCATGGCATGCACCACATTCAACACAAAGGTTAAATCCACATAAGCTTCGCCGCCACGCGGTAGTTTTAGCACCCCATCAAAGCGCGCCAGCTGTTCTTGTAGGCGCGGCACAATCACTCTATCGTAGGGCCCAAAAATACCGCGTGGGCGCAACATCGTAAAACGCGTTTCCGAATACTGCTGCTGCGCCTGCTGTATACAGCCTTCAGCCATAAATTTGGTCTGTGCATAAGTATTCGCAAACCTGCTCGCGACAAAGCTTTCTGGAATTTGCTGCCTGTTTTGAAAATCAAAATACAAGGATGGCGTAGAAATATGCACAAAACGCTGTACCCCAGTTTGGCCCGCTGCCTGCGCTAACGTCTGGGTGGCCACCACATTGGCAGCCACAAAAGCCTGCTTATCGCCCCACGGTGCGGATAACGCTGCGCAATGCCATACCCAATCTACCTGCTGTACCAAGGCCTGTAAGGTTGCCGATGCAACTGTGGATAAGTCACAGGCCACAAACCGCACACCTTGCTTGCCCAATTCTGCACCTGCTTGCTGATCTCTACCTAGACCTATCACCGCATACCCGGCCTGCTGCAGCCACAATGCAGCATTTCGCCCCAAACCACTGGTAGCGCCAGTCACCAAGACAGTAGGTAATGAAGAAGGTTGCGTCATCAACAACTCACAGTTGCAAAATCATGCCAGCAAACGACACACTTGCTGCTGTAGCGATCAACATCACCACATCACCCGCCTTGCAGCGTTGCTGGTGAAAAGCTTCATACAATGCCGTCGGCACTGAGGCTGCCACCTGATTACCGTGTGTCGCGTAAATATCCATCAACTTATGCGTAGGAATGCCCAGCTGCTTATGAATATGTTGCATGGCCAAGTGGCTAGCTTGGTGCGGAATCACTAGATCCACCTTATCCAAGCTCAAGCCTGCTTGCTGCAGCAACGCCTCTTGGTAGCCATCAATAAAACGCGAAGCAATCTTAAAGACCTTGCGCCCCTGCATCTTGAAATAGAAATCCTGCTCTTGCATACCGGCACGCTGGTTAGCACGTGTGCCACCCGCACGGATTTCACAAAAATCGCCTTCCAAGATATGGTTTTCCAGACGCGTCGCTAGAATACCTTGGCTGCCATTCCCTTTTTGCACCAACGCGCAAGCAGCACCATCACCAAACAAGTATGAGGACTCCTCGTCCTCCCAGTTCAGGCCACGCGATGCCAACTCAGCGCTCACAATCGCGATACGCCGATACCTACCTACTTGCAGCAAACCGCTAGCCACCTCTAAAGCCGCCACAAAACTGCCGCAGCTTAGATTCACATCAAAACCTGGAGTACCATCGGGCGCCTGTGCAGCGCGTAGTATGTGCGTGGCCGTGCAAGGTAACGCTTGCACAGGAATCGCAGATGCACTGATCAACAAATCTACCTCGTTGAGATGCCAACCAGCCTGATCTAAGGCATTATGCAGCGCCTGAGCAGCCAGATCCGCCTGTAACACCGAGGCATCCGCCAACGATCGAGACACAATGCCAGAACGTTTTTGCACGTATCCAGTCGGTTTACCTAATTGACTATCTAGATATGATGACAACACCGGTTCTGAGGGTAGCGCTTTGCCCATGGCGCTGATTTCTAGAGGGACCAGCCCCATGCTTATATATCCTTTACCAAACCGACTTCAGCCACCATACCGTCGCCAAGCCGGCGATAGTCATCAGCAGAGAGCCTAAAACGTGCACCGTCACCATCCCTAACGCCCAGCTATAAGCGCCTCGCTCTAAGGCTGTGACAACTTCGATGGAAAACGTAGAAAAAGTAGATAGCCCACCACAAAAACCGGTGATGATGACCAATCGCCACTCAGGGGATACATTGGGCATCTGCGCAAAACATGCCACCGCCACACCTACGATGTAGCCCGCTATTAAATTGGAAATTAAGGTTCCTAGTGGCATATTTGGCCAGACAGCATTTAACCGTAGGCTCAATAGCCAACGCAAAACACCACCGCTCCCCGCCCCAACGGCCACAGCCGCTATGGCTTTCCACATAGAGTTTTCTCCGTAACGGCATATGGCCGTCATCTGACAAAAAACCTATCGTAGCACCAGAGAAGCAGCCATTCCGCACTTTTTCCCATTTTTGTTATGTTGAGGGGCAAGGCTATTGCGGCATTGCTATTTGGTATGTTCGTGAACGTATCGAAGCAAAGGGCAGAGAGTGCCGTTATCAAGAAATCGGGAAGCGGTGGTAGCGTATTTACGAAATGTTTTGTAAAACAACTCACGATTCATAATTTGTGTAGAAAAACATCAACACCCTTCATCATCCGTAATCAGTGCTTACTTCCCACTGATTCTTGTGCAAAAGCACACCAATAGCGGGAAAAATAAACACTAACAATTCAGATCAATTCATTACATTGTCATAAACCGTTATTAATCCTGCTTTGTTGATTGGCTGTCTAACAAGACCCCTTCTATAATCACAGTATTCCCTGACTATGGCTATGTGTTTTTAGCCTATTACTTTGTGCGCATGTCTAAGAAACACTCCCCCGCTCCTATTCTGGCAGAACGCTACCCTTTAGCTCTATTCGCTGGATTGATTGATATAGCACTGGTCATTGGCGCAGCATACGTTGCCTATCACCAGCGTTTTGACTTCTGGAGCATGAGTTCCCGCTATGAAGTTGCCACATTAGCACTCGCCTTGATGGGCACCATCTGCCAACTGGGCATGGATACTTATGGTTCTTGGCGTGGCCGCCCCTTTCTTAGGCAACTAGGCAGAGTCTATACCGGCTGGCTCTTGGCCTTTGCCCTACTGCTTGGGATTGCTGTCGCTACCAAAGTAACAGGTCAGTACTCGCGCCTTTGGTTAAGCACCACAGCACTCTATGCCCTAGTAGCAGTTACCCTCTTCCGGCTGAGCACCTACCTCCTACTACGCTTTGCACGTACTCAAGGCAGAAACCAGAAACATGTATTGGTCGTAGAAGGTCATATACCCTCAGAAGAAATTACCAAAAGCTTGCCTGATTTAGGACGCGTAGGCTATGAAGTACGACAACGACTCAAGCTAGAAAACGATCAACAATGGTTTGATCAACTCATCGCCTCAGTGAGTGAGCAAAATGTGCATGAGGTTTGGTTGTGTCTACCCTTACAAGAAGGCGAGTCCATCAAGAAAATTTTGCACAGCCTACGCCACCTCACAGTAGAAGTGCGCTTCATACCAGACTTGGGTGATCTACCGCTATTGAATCACCGGGTCAGTCAAATTGCTGGACTCTATGCGCTAGATATCAGTTTGAGTCCAATGGAAGGCTCTGCACGTCTGGTGAAACGTATTGAGGATTTGATTATTGGCTCTATTATCTCAATCCTAATATTACCTGTCTGTTTAGCAATCGCTATTGCGATCAAAATGACCTCTAGAGGGCCCATCATTTTCAAACAATATCGGACAGGAATTAATGGCCGTCGCTTTAAGGTCTATAAGTTCCGATCTATGGAAGTACACACAGAAGTAGCTGGGCAAGTAACACAAGCAAAATTTGGTGATCCGCGTGTAACCCGTCTAGGTGCGTTCCTGCGCAAGAGCAGCTTGGATGAGTTGCCACAGTTCTACAATGTACTGCAAGGCCGTATGTCTATCGTAGGCCCACGCCCGCATGCCCTCGCTCATAATGAACACTACAAAGACCTTGTAGAGTCCTATATGAAACGCCACAAGGTCAAACCTGGAATTACAGGCTGGGCGCAGGTGAATGGTTATAGAGGCGAGACAGACACTATAGAAAAAATGCAGAAGCGCGTTGAATATGACCTTTGGTATATCAACAACTGGTCACTGTGGTTAGATTTGAAGATTATCTTTCTCACAGTGTTCAAAGGGTTTGTAAATAACAAACCCTGACCTTCATTTTCCTAAATATAGAGCATGAACCTTCCTGTAAAACTCTTCAAAAGCAAAGCATTGCTTAAAGATTTTTCTGGAGTTCTGCCCCATTTCTAGACATTCGTCTACAGATAATGCATTCAGAGATGCAGCTAAACCCTCTGGTGACAGGTCATACAGAATTATTCCGTTATATCCAGAAACTACTGTTTCTGGTAATGATGATTTATCAGAAATAATTAATGCCTTACCAGCCCTCATTGCTTCTAGGATCGTTAAAGAGAAACCTTCCCATCTGGATGGAGAAATAATGGCATCCATCTCAAGCATCCAATTATGCATCTCATCATGTTGAATCCAACCATGATTAATAACATTATTTGCATTGATAGCCTTAAAATCACCGCGGACAGCTCCACCAAAAAAATGCAACTCTACATTAGTTGATAAATAAGGAACGGCCTTCTCCAGATAATCATAGCCTTTTTGGTAGTCGAATCTACCAAAAAAACCAATCCTTATCTTCTCTAGATCTTTTCTGAGTTTCTGTTCATGCATAGGGATATTCAAAATTCCTGTATGAATCATTCTTAGCTTTTCATCAAGAATCCCTATTTTTCTAGCTGCCTCTACCTCTTCAAATGACATACACATTACATTGTCACATCTAGAAGATAGCAACCTCTCCACATAACCATAAACTTTTCTACCAAAAAAGCTAACGTCCTTCTTAAAAAAACTCCATCCATGGGGCGTGTAAATCAATCTTGTTTTAGACTTATTTTTAAAAAATCTACAGTACACTCCAGGAAACGTACTATGGCAATGTACAACATCAGCATTTAGAGGAGATATTTTTCCTTGAAGTTCTTTAGCAATTTTGAAAAATTTCAATGGATTTCTAGATGCCTGATAAAAGACAACCTTCACCCCAATGTCTCTTGCATCAGATTGAAACTGCTCCTCATCAGCAAATAGAAATACTTGGTGGCCATCTGCTAATTGTGCCCTTACCAGACTCTGGACATAACTAGCAATTCCACCCTTCCAAGCCTCAACAACATGAACTATATTCATAACTATTAAACCAGATCATTTTAAATTTTTTATTTTAGAATTACTGCCACCCCACGTTTGAATGGCATAAACAAAAACAAAAGACAGCATCACCGATAGCAACGTTACACCACCTAAAGAAAATCTACTCTTATTAGCACTAATCAATAAATAAATCGCCAATGTAAAGAATAATTTACTTTTAGATTTGTAGCGCAAGCCATAAACAACTATCAAAGATAAAGTTATTAGTAGGAAAAATGAAATAGTTCCATTAGTGACAAGAGTATCTACAAAATAGTTGTGCGTACTTAAGTAATCTTTACCGATTCCTTCTATCATATTATGTAAATATGGCTCCCCACCACCAAGGAGCATTAGTTTAGTGTCATCCAGAACACCAAATGCAGCTTCCCACATTTCATCTCTTTCATTTAATCCCGAGAAAAACCTAAATCTAGGGAATGCAGCTTGCAACTCATCCATGAAAACATAAAGAACAAAAATAGAAAGAACACCTAAAGTCGTAGGTATTATCTTAAAAGATAAACTAGAGAATGAAAATGAAGCGATAAAAACAGCAAGAAAAACAGCTACTATACTGCCTTTAGAGAAACTAAAAATAAGAGAAAAAATAGATAAAAATATATTTAAAATTTTAAAAAATTGAGAAATATCTTTATCATAAATAGAGTAAATTAATTGAAACCCAAAAAGAGCACCTGCAAAGTTGTGAAGATAATAGAAACTAGCATATCTAGTTCCGTAAATCGCTTCCCATAAAATAAATTTTCCACCAGAAATAAACAAAACCAAATTAAACAAAGATGAAATAAATACAATATAGAAAAAAATCTTAAATATATTTTCAATAATTCTTGTTGGACATAAAATATAAGAGAAAAATATCAAAAATACTGCTAATATTTTTAATACATCCCCACCATCTTCTCCAGATTCAATTCCTAATCTAATCAACAGAGAAAGCAATAGCCAAAAAAATAAAAACACAACCATAATCATTGGAAGGTTTTTATAAATTATCAATGATTTAAAATTTATAAATATAACAATTAGAAAAAAACCATATGCTATTAATTGTGGAATAGGTTGAAAATCAAAAATATGAATTTCATAGCTAAGAACCAAGGCTATAGCATAGATAGTGCAAAAAATTTCTGTGAAATAATCTTTTTTTAATTTAAGAATCACCAGATCACCACCTACATTTCATAAAAACATCTAAACAATTTTCTCCAAGAACTCAACAACTCCTGAGTTCACAATAGCACTATCGAAATACAAAGGAGTTGGGTCAAAAAATGAATTATCTGCTATTTCTTGTAATACATCATTTTTAGGAAAATGGCCATTTTCCATAACATATGCTTTTATGCCAAATTTATCGATCTCATTAGTATTAGATCTTGAATCATTGACAATAATTTTACATCCCAGCGCTGCATATTCATAAAGCTTAGTTGGTGGCTGATCACAATAAGGAGCAATATCAGGTACATAACTGATTGCAAACTCGGACTGATTTACCACCCCATAAACAGCTTCTTGCGGCACCCTTCCTGTAAAAATGATATTTTTATGATTGCGGTATTCATTTTCTATATCATCTTTCACATCACCAATCAATACAATAGTTTTTTCGCCTTGGTATTCTTGCAAGAATCTATCTAGCATTTTATCTATTTCTCGATCTTTGTTGATTGCCCCTACATAACAAAAATCATATTTCTTATCCTCTTTTTTTTGATCAATTTTAAAACCTATAATATCTGAAGAAACACCCAAGGAAAGTATTCCATAAGGAACACCATCATTTCTATTTAATATTTCCCTTATTTTTTCAGATTGAAATATCCTATAAGAAGGTTGATGATTTAATATTTTCTTCAAATAATCTTTCATCCATTTCCCACGACCCAAGGATAAAGATCTATATTCATGTATTACAGCTAAGCTTTTTTTTGCTATGGCCTTTGGGTAAAACCCCATCATCAACCAAAGTATACAGTCACTAAAATCATCATTCTCTTTTATCTCTTCTCTTCTTAACTCTTTCACTATATAACCAAGATTAGAGAAAAATTTCTTGCTAGCCATCATCGACGGATAGAATGCTAATCCATCATGTATAAATATTATTTTTTTCATGAAAACTCTTAATTACTATTTAATTTTTTATTTTTTATATACATGGAATACCATCCCAATGCCATACAACATCTAGCTCCTGTCAAAGTCAATACAGCACCTATGACACCATATAGCGGAATAAAGATAATACCCAGAATAAAGAATAATAGAGAAACTAACAAAGCCATTCTACCAGCCAAATCATCTCGGTCTTTAAGCATTAATCCATTATCATAATAAGCACGCATAGCGAAAAATGCCAGAATACCCACAGCAGAGTATCTTATATATTCAATAATTACCAAATTTTGATTGGAGAATAACAAAACAACAATCAATTCTGAAAAAACAAAACAAAAAACAGTTAAAAACAATCCAGAAGCCAACATAAACTTCTGAAATTTCTCTATAAACTCTGGCTTTCTTGCTAGAAAAGGATAAAAAGCACTGGATACTATCATCCCAAAAGAGTTAAATAGATCGATAGATTTTGCCGCTGCACTAAATGCACCTACAGCTATAGGATTAGAAAAAATTCCCAACAGAAAAGTTGATGAATTTATATATAGATTAGGTGCCATTTGTGCAAAAAATGCATGACGCCCTTCTTTCAAAACATTTAGAATATCACCAAAACAAACAATCTTATATTTAATTTTCCATTTTCTAGATATCCAAAATATAGAAAATAAAAAACATATCATCATTGATACTGCATTAATAGCAGGAACCATAAAATAATCATCAGGTGATCTGATCATTATTAATGTTAGTAACAACAAAACAACCCTAGAAACCATACTAATAATTGCACTTTGCTTCATGTTTTCCATACCTTGAAAAAACCAAGTAGGAAACAAAGCCTGAGAGGCTATGAAGAAAAATGAAAATGTATGAAGCAAAAAATACTCTCTAAACTTATCAAAAAAATAAATTATCGGGAAATATATAATCGCACAAACAAAAATCAGAAAAAATATAGCACTCATTGTTTGAGAGTAAATATATTCAACCTCTGATTTATTATCCCTCGCTCTTGCAATTTTCTTTACTGAAGTTAAAGCAAACCCATACTGCATAAAGGCCGAAAAATAAAGAGCAAAAGCTAGTGAGAAGTTCACCAGACCAAAACCTTCCAGCCCAAGAATTCTAACCATATAAGGAAGAAGAATAACTGGAACCAAATACTCCAGACCTCTTACCACAGCCAGTGAAGATACATTATGAAAAATAACTCGACGGTCAGACATAATTTTTATATGAATTTTGATAATATTTCTTTTGAATACTCATACCAACCCAAGCCACGATTAAAATCAATAATTTCTCTTATTTTATTTATATCTAAACTCGAGTTAAAAGGCCTTCTCAGTGCTGACGGGTATTCCTGACTTGTAATTGCGGTCACGGTCATATGCTCACTTAAATCAGACTGATATGTTAGTACACAAGAAAACTCATACCAAGAACAAGCAGGCTGATTGCTAAAGTGAAAAATATCCCACGGCAATAAGTCATTTTGCTTATGCCTTTCTGCCAATATCCACAACACCTCAGCCACTAACGCCGCCGCAGTTGGACATCCATACTGGTCATCCACAACTCGCAGCTCTTTTCCTTCCTTCAGCGCTTTGTAGATGGTTTTTACGAAGTTCTTCCCATACTGACTAAACAACCAACTAGTACGCAGTATCAGACTTTGCTCGCAAACCTGCTGTAAAGCTCGCTCTCCTGCTAACTTACTCTTCCCGTACACATTAATAGGATTAGGCTCATCCTCTTCTGTATATGGCTCACCTTTAGTGCCATCGAACACATAGTCGGTAGAGATATGAAATACGGGGATATTGGCTTGTGCCGCATAGATGCCTAAATTCTCTGGACCATCACGGTTAATAGCGAATGCTAGCGCTTCGTTGGTCTCGGCGCCATCTACGTTGGTATAAGCCGCTGCATTAATAATGAGGTCGGGTTGGTAGGTAGCAGCTTTCTGCAGCACCATTTCTTTATGGCGTATATCCAATTCAGTAGAGCTTGGTGCCCACACGTCTATGCCATCAGGAATGCTGTGCAGTAATTCCTGACCAAGCATGCCGCTACCACCACACAGCAAGACTTTGAACGGCATATTAGTCATGTTTGTCCTTAGGCTCTGCATTGTGCGCGACACGTATATGCTCGCACCATGCCAGATTCTCCACATACCAACTAACGGTCTTTGCTAAGCCCGCATCAAACCCTTCTTCAGCCAGCCAACCTATTTCGGTATTCAGTTTTTCTGCACTCAGCGCATAACGTACGTCGTGTCCAGGCCTGTCCTGAACATAATCAATCAATTGAGCATGAGGGGTATATGCCGACTCTGGATATAAGGCATCCAGCAATGCACAAATGCGAGTCACAATCTCAATGTTCTGCTTTTCTGTCTGCGCGCTGATATTGTAGCTTTCCCCCAATTTCCCTTGTTTCAAGACGCTACATAGCGCCTTTACGTGATCGTCTACAAATAGCCAGTCGCGTACTTGTTTACCATCACCATATAAAGGAATGGTCTGCCCAGACAGGGCATTTAAGATCACCAGCGGAATGAGTTTTTCTGGGTACTGATAAGGGCCGAAATTATTGGAGCAATGGGTAAGAATGACAGGCAACCCATAGGTACGCCACCACGCCCATACCAAATGGTCTGAGCCTGCCTTGGTCGCCGCATAAGGCGAACTAGGCGCATAAGGGCTGTGCTCTACTGCTAGATGGCTGCTGTTTGGCCCTAGGTCACCGTACACTTCATCTGTAGATACGTGTAGCAGCCTAAATTGGGATTTTTTGTCTTCTGGTAAGGCTGACCAATAGTGTTTGGCGACGTCTAACAAAACGTACGTGCCTACGATGTTGCTCTGTATAAAGGTCTCAGGCCCTGAAATGGAACGGTCCACATGGGATTCCGCCGCCAAATGCATCACGCTATCAGGTTGATGAGCCTGGAAAATACGGGTCATAGCCTGATGATCACAGATATCCGCTTGCTCAAACGCAAAGCGTTCATGCCCACTCACGCTGCTTAATGATTCCAAGCTACTGGCATAACTCAGCTTATCCACCACAACCACCTGATCGTCTGTGTGCTGAATCAGGTGGCGGACAAGTGCGGAGCCTATAAAGCCGGCCCCACCGGTAACAAGGATTTTCATGTGTTTACTGGTACTCAGGTACGATGACATTCCCCTACTTAAAAATATAAATAGGTCGTAACGTTATATTGTAAAGATATTGTGCCTAGTGACGGCGTTATTCTGGACCATTCTTTAGATACAAAAAAGCCTGCCTAGCAAAAACTAGGCAGGCTTTTCAAAAAGTTACAATTGAAAGCTTATTTACACATCAGCTCCAATCGCTTTTAGACCAGCCAATGCACATTGCGCATCAAGGTCGCCGTTAGGTGCTCCACCGACGCCTATACCAGCTACTAAGGCATTACCAAACTTCACAGGTAGGCCGCCGCCCTGTATCACCATGCGGTCGTCCATATCGCGCATACCATTGTTAGCGGGCTTAGAGGCGATGAACTCAGCCAACCCAGCAGTATCACGTCCCATTGCAGCCGAGGTAAATGCTTTACCCGTAGCACTGCCTACAGTGTGAGGGCCAGAGTTATCTGCTTTAAGCAATACCTTGGTTGCGCCATCTCGCGCTACAACAGCAACGCTTACCGCATAGCCTTCGGTGGCACATGCTTGTACGGCCGCTTGTGCGGCTTGAGTGGCGAGTTCTAATGGCAAATACGGTGCGGTGGGCAAGGTGGTTTGAGCACCAGCAGCCAAAGGAAGCAACAAAGCAGACGTTAACGCGAGTGTACGAATCATGGTGAATCTCCACTGAGTAAGAAAGATAACAACAGAGTAAACGGGCTCGTTTTTTTGCACTATGCGTAGTGCTTGCTGATTAGCTACGTAGTCCTACGGATATTCCCTGCCTTCCAACCACAAGCGCGTCATCTCTGCTTGTGAGGTGGTGCCTAACTTAGCACCTAATGCTGCTCTATGACTTTCTACGGTACGTGGTGACAGGCCCAAGCCTTCTGCGATTTCTTTGGAGGTAAAACCGGCAGCCACTCTACCCAACACTTCTTTTTCTCTAGGAGTCAGGCTTGCTAATAAGGCTAAGGTTTCTTCTTTTTCTGCCTGAACGCGTAAGCGCTTCTCTAGGATTTCTTGGCCTTTTTGTATGGCATCAATCAGGTCTTGTTCATCTATGGGTTTAGACAGGAAATCTATAGCGCCATTTCTGAACGCACGTCTACAGGCTTCTATATCGCCGTGCCCAGAGATCACAATGGTGGGCCAGTCTACGCCTTGCTCCAGCAGTTTTTCTTGTACTTTTAGCCCTGATACCCACGGCATACGTATATCCATGATGATGCACCCAGGCGCTAGCTGACTCACCGACGCCAAGAATCGTTGTGGATCAGCAAAGCTGTGTACAGCAATGTCTACCGTAGATAACAACAGCTCTAACGCATCACGTACGGCTTGGTCATCATCTACTAAATAAACAGGGTGACTCATTCGTGAGGCTCCGATGTAGCGGGTTGGCTGGCTAAGAGTATGCTAAATATTGCTCCCTTATCGGCGGTTTCTTGTAACAACAATTCTCCACCTGCTCGTTCTACTAAACGTTGGCTTAATGCCAAACCCAACCCAGTTCCGCCCTCTTTGCCGGTCACAAATGGGGTAAATAGTTCGCCTCGCAAATGCGTCGGTACGCCAGGACCATTGTCAGCCACATCTACTCGTACCTGATTACCGTGGTCTGATGCGGTGATCGTAATGAGTCTATCGCCCGTAATCTGCTGTAGCGCATCCATCGCGTTACGTAGCAGATTAAAAAGCACCTGTTCCATCTCTATGGAATCTGCCTTTACCAATAACGGCGTCGCAGGCACTTTCAATGTGATTTGCACCTGTTGATTTTGTGCTTCTTGGCGTAATAGTGCCTGCACATTATGCAGCGCATCACGTAGATCAAAACACGCTGTAGGTAAGCGCTGTGGACGCGACCAATGCCTGAAATGCTGCAAAATCGCCGAGGCACGCTGCGCTTGGATAACGGTTTCGTCTAAAGACTTAGCCAGCCGTTCGGTGTCCCCTTTGCTGAGCAACCGCCTACCCGCTTGGCTTTGCGCCAAGATTGCCGTTAATGGTTGGGTAAGCTCGTGGGTTAGGCCGCTGGCCATTTCCCCCAAGGCATTCACTCTGGACGCATGGGCTAATCTGGACTCTAGACCGCTGATACGCGCTTGCTCCACTGCGGCATTCACGCGTCTACGCTGACGCCACGCCAAACATACCCCTGCGTACGCTACACCCACCAACAACGCCATGCCTAACGTGGGCCATAGAGGCAATAGGTCATCCCACTTCAACTGCAGGCCTGTTTCCAGCAACAAGGGCTGTGTGGCACTGCTGAGCGCTTTAGAGAAGTGTAAGGTAGTAGAGGCATCGGTAGCCGCCCCCAAAAATGGCGTGCCATCGGGTAAAGACAAACGCAGCGTAACGTCTGGTTTGGACCATAATGCCTCGCCATTGCCCAGCAACCGTGCTGCATCTATATCTAGCATCAAGGCATAGCCCAATGCATCCAGATTAGGATTACGCTTAATCAACAAATAGTGGCCAGGATGCGTGGGGTGCACCAACAGCTTCATATGTTCATTGCCAGTCCACGCCTGCTCTTGTATCCATGTTTGGATTTCCGGATCCACAGCCCCCACACCTGTGGGTAACTCTGCTGCATCCGGCTGCGTGACTAATTCAATCGCATCAATACTGGGGTAGAAATTGAGGATGCTGTGAGCCACGTCTTGGAAGAGTTCGTGGCCACGCTGATCCGCTGTTGTCTGTACCACCGCCGCTAATGCCGTTAAGTGAGCATCATGCTGACCAGCACGCTGAGACGCCAAGCGCTGCAGCAACACACTTTCTTTTTCCAATACTTGAATATGCGTGTGATAACGCCAGCTCGCCAACCCCATTACGGTTAGCACTACCAGCAGCACACCTATCAAGATTGCTACACTGGGACGGTAAAAGAAAGACGGGCCAGTACGCATGACGTAAAGTTTCCCACAAGGCTTGAACGAATACGAATTATGGCACAGAGCCTATCTGGCTCCGCTTACGTATACGGTAAAATCACCTTTCTCTCTGCACTCACACTCATGAAAGTCATTACCACTTCCCTACCCGGCGTACTCATCATAGAACCCAAAGTTTATAAAGATGAGCGTGGTTTTTTCACAGAAACCTTCCAGCTAGAGCGCTATCAGCAGGCTGGAATGACGCTGCCTTTTGTGCAGGAAAATCATTCCAGGTCACAGCGTGGTGTGCTGCGTGGCCTGCATCAACAACGTACCCGCCCCCAAGGGAAATTGGTACGTGTCAGCCGAGGTGCGGCCTTTGATGTAGCGGTAGACCTTAACCCTGACTCGCCCACATATGGGCAACACATAGGGGTAGAGCTAAACGACGAAAACCAGCTACAGCTCTGGATTCCGCCAGGCTATGCACATGGTTTTTGCGTATTAAGTGAGGTCACAGACGTACAGTATTCGTGCACGGATGTGTATTGCCCAGACGATGAGGATGGTGTGCGCTGGGATGACCCAGATCTAGCCATCCCCTGGCCTATTCAGCAGCCCACCTTATCTGTCAAAGACTTGGCATTGCCTACATTACGCGAACGTATGCAACGACGATAAAGGGTGACAGAAACTGCTATGGCAACAGCCTGCAGCGTTCAGATTAACGACGTGCGGCGCGATTTTGCGGTTGACGAGGGGCGCGATCTTTGAGGTGACGGAAAGTAATACGACCTTTGCTCAGGTCATAAGGCGACAGCTCTAGTGACACATCATCACCAGCCAAAATGCGAATGTGGTGTTTACGCATTTTACCGCCTGTGTAGGCAATCAATTCATGACCGTTTTCTAAGGTCACACGGAAGCGTGAATCTGGCAGCACTTCGTTCACTGTGCCACGCATTTCAAGGATTTCTTCTTTAGCCAATAGTTTGCTCCTAAAAAATTAGACTACTAGTATAACATACGCTATTTTTTAGTGATTTTTCAATAAAGTACGCTAAACTTGGCGGTTACTTGCGGCTTGGGATTTCAGCCCTCTGTCGCGACCTTCGCTATGACGCTACGCCGGACTATTTTTCTGGTGGTAGCAGGAGTTTTTCTATGTTGCGCGCCATATGGCTAGCGGCGTATGCGTGCGCCGTTCTATTAGCCAATGTCTACTTGGATAGCTTTATTGAGCTGCCTTGGTTTGGGCTGTTCAGTATTGGTTCTATCTTTTTTGCCGCAGTATTCACTCTGCGTGATCGCCTACACCAATACGGCCTACCTACGGTATATCTGGCTATAGCTTCCGCCGTGCTAATCACTACCTTGTATGGTCAGTTTATTGCCCAAATCAGTCCCCGATTTTTATTTGCCTCATTTGTGGCGATCTTAATTAGCGAGCTCGCCGATACCGCTATGTTCCAGCGGTTACGCCATTATCGTTGGCATAAACGGGTGCTAGCTAGCCATGCAGTAAGTGTCCCTTTGGACAGTTTGGCCTTTACCCTTTTAGCGTTTGCAGGCGTGATGAGCAGCTATGACATGATGCAAATTGTCTATGCCGATGTGCTGGGTAAATACATCATTGCTGCCGCTGTGGCGTACTTACCGTTTATTTCTGTGCGTGAACGCCGCACCGTATCGCCCTGACTTTCTTCGCGAACTCTACTTATGACCACTCCTACCGATCATACCTACGTGCCGGCTGATGCTAACAGCTACACCTCACCCGACACGGGCGCAGTGTTGAAAACTATTGCTAACCCGCATCCCCACTTTCAAAGCTGGCAAGAACATGTGCTGACGTTACCTGAGCTATGCCCTGCGTCGCATAACCCTGGTGCTGGATCTACGCTCGCCATTCGCTATCAAGCCACTCAACGTTTTCTGGAAGTATTTTCACTCAGCGCTTATATACAGGCATTCATAGGCCACAAAACAGTGCGTGACGTAGAAATGCTGACTCAAGTCATTGCTCGCGACTGTGCTGCCGTATTGCATATAGCTGTGGAAGTAGAGGGCTGTTTTGAACTGCCTGCGATAGGCCAACGCGTCACCACGCGCGTACAAGCCTAACAACACAATGGCCACCCTATGTAGGTGGCCATTGTGTTTACCGATTTAGCTACACGCTACGATTACGCGTTTTCGGTTTTGCGCATACGCACGCCTTGGTTCCACCACAAGAAAGCCAGAATCAACAACGCTGGTAAATACATGTAGTAATCCATTAAGGCATCAGGATTAGGCTGTTTCACAACCATGACATCCCAACCCTGCTCCCAACCTGAACGTCTAGCTTGGCTACCAAACCCAATGTTGGAAATCTGTACCATGTCGCCAAACGCCATGATACCTATACCCGCATCGGCCATACGCTTACGGCCAGCCGCTTCGCCGGTGAGCGTAGAGCCCTCTTCCAGCATAGGCAATTCTGCCGCAACGGTTTTACGGATGGTATCGCCTTCTAGCGTCATCCCTTCAATCTCTACCACCAGTTGCTGGCCTGGACGCAAGTCACCCGCCACCGCATAGATTTGTGCAGGTTCTGCATTCAAGTAACGCTCTTGTATGTGATTCATGAACCAATCTGGGCGGAACATAATAAACATCACTACCAAACACAGCAGGATTTCCCACCATTTGGATTTGATACGCATCCAACCCATAGTAGCGGCGGCAAAAGCCAGCGATCCTAGAATAGAACCAAACACCACGAACACAAACTCGTACCAGCTTTCTATACCGATCAGTAAGAGCAGTGGGTTAAACACGAACATAAACGGTAGCACGGCTGTACGCATCGCATACTTGAAGCCCTGAATACCGATTTTCAGTGGGTCCTCACCCGCAATCGCTGCCGCCGCAAAGGTCGCCAACCCTACAGGTGGCGTGATGTCCGCCATTAATCCGTAATAGAACACAAACATGTGTACTGCTATCAGCGGAATAATCAAGCCGCTTTGTGCGCCCAGCTCTACCACCACCGGTGCCATCAAGGTTGCCATTAAGATGTAGTTAGCCGTGGTTGGCATACCCAAGCCCAACACCAAACACACTACCGCTGTGAAACCCAGCATCAACAGCACGTTCCCCATGGACACCAGCTCCACAAAGGACGTCATGCGTAGACCTAAACCAGTCAGCGTAATGGTACCTACAATCAAACCTGCCGTACCACACGCCAAGGCAATGCCCACCATGTTGCGGGCACCTTCTTGCAACCCTACCAAAGTATCTTTAACACCTTCCGCTAATGCGGTACCAACTTGTTGACGACGGAAGAATGCTTGTAAAGGACGGCGCGTTAGCATCAGCAGCAACATGGTTGTCACTGCCCAGAAGGCTGACAGGCCAGGCGAGAAACGCTCTATGGTCAAGCACCATACCAAAATACCGATGGGGATTAGGAAAAACAAACCCGTACGCACGGTGGCCCATACTTCAGGCTGCGTCATCGTGCCGTCTTGTTTCACCAGAGCAGGTAAGTCGTCATGTTTAGACGCCACCCAAACCAGCCCCACATAGAGCACCGCCAGTAAGGTGACCAAAATACCAAAGGCTTTTTGTGGGAACAATTGCTGGGTACCCACACCTATCCAGTAGATCAGTGCAACCACAATAATGGTGGCAGAAATCCCCATACCTATTCGCCCTATGCGCTGAATAGGAGTGCGTGTTTGTATAGCCGCTTGCATAGGTTGCAAGCCCAGACGCAACGCCTCTAAATGCACAATATAAAACAGCGATATGTAGGACAACATCGCAGGCAACAGTGCATGTTTGATAATTTCCGTATAGGGAATGCCCACATACTCAATCATCAAGAATGCTGCAGCCCCCATCACAGGAGGCATGATTTGCCCGTCTGCCGAAGCAGCCGTCTCAATTGCCCCTGCACGTACACCACCGTAACCAGCACGTTTCATCAACGGGATAGTAAAGATACCCGTAGTCACTACGTTAGCCACAGACGATGCCGACACCATACCGTTCACCGCCGACGATACCACCGACACTTTGGCCGGGCCGCCACGCAAGTGCCCCAACAACGAGAAAGAAACCTGCATCATGTAGTTCCCTGCGCCACAACGGTCTAGCAAAGAACCCAACATCACGAAGATGAAAATATACGATACCGATACACCCAGCGCCACACCGAACACACCTTCGGTAGTCAGCCACATGTGCGATACCAAGCGCTCAAGCGAAGCGCCTCGGTGTGCCAACACATCCGGCAAATATGGGCCTAAGAATACATAAATAATAACCAGCGTGCCCAACACAGCCATTGGCGCGCCCAACGCACGGCGCGTTGCCTCTAATAGCAACACCAAACCAATACTGGCTACCACAATGTCCATGGTGGTAGGAATACCGGGGCGCAACGCCAGTTCTCGGTAGAACAAGAACAGATACGCACCACAAAAAGCCGCAATAATCGCTAATACCCAATCGGTGATGGGGACACTATCGCGCTTTGATTTTTTACTGGCAGGAAACGAGACATAGCCAAGAAACAAGGCAAAGCCTAAGTGCAAGGCACGCGCCTCAGTATCATTGAAAATACCGATGTGAAAGGTAAAAGGTAATGGGGAGGCATACCACAGCTGGAAAAATGCCCAGCACAACGCTACTACCGCAATAATCAGCGCCACAGCACCGCTAACATTACGCCCTCCTCGATCTACCTCTTCTACCATCTGCTGCAAGGCTTGCTGATTGGAATCACTACTCATCATCCATCCTTTTTTTCTGATTATCTAGATAACGTGGGCCACCTTTTTGAGGCAGCCCACGATGGAAGGTACGTATGCAAACGCCCTTCCCTAATACAAAGGATTACAGCAGGCCCTGCTCTTTATAGAAGCGCTCTGCACCAGGATGCAAAGGTGCAGACAGACCATTTTTCACCATGTCTTCTTTCTTCAAGTGAGCGAAGGCTGGGTGCAAACGCTTAAAGTCTTCGAAGTTGTTGAATACCGCTTTCACGACTTCGTACACACGGTTCTCAGGCACATCTTCGGATGTCACAAACGTAGCCAGTACGCCGTAAGTAGGAATGTCGTTAGGGTTGTTTTGGTAAACGCCACCTGGAATTTCTACTTTGGCGTAGTACGGAAACTCTTCCACTAGGGAATCAACCGCATCGCCCGTCAATGCCACCAATTGCGCACCACATGTAGTGGTTGGGTCTTGGATGTTGGCGGAGGGGTGACCTACACCATAGAAAAAGCCATCAATTTTGCCATCACACAGCGCTTGGCCGTGCTCGTCAGGACGCAGCTCTGATGCCAATGCGAAGTAGGCTTGTGGTGTGGTGCCCATTCTTTCCAGCAACTGCTCCATAGAAGCACGCGTACCAGAACCTGGGTTACCTACGTTAAAACGCTTACCTTTAAGCTCTTCAAAGTTTTTAACACCACTTTCTTTGCTCGCCACTACAGTGAATGGCTCAGGGTGAAGTGAAAATACCGAACGCAGTTTTTTGTACTCGCCGGCGTCTTTAAATTGGCCTTCACCGTTATAGGCGTTATAGCCCACGTCGGACTGCACCACGCCCAAATCCAACTCACCTGCTTTAATGGTATTGACGTTAAATACCGAACCGCCTGTGGACTCTACAGAGCAACGTACGCCATGTGCATCGCGGTCTTTATTCACTAGACGACAAATCGCGCCGCCTGCAGCGTAGTACACCCCAGTTACGCCACCTGTACCAATACTCACAAACTCTGTTTGCGCTGTTGCTGGCAGAGGAGCCAGCAATAAAGAGCAGAATGCCGCACCCACTGCCAGCGCAGAACCTTTTACTTTTACATTTAACTTTTTATTCATATATGACTCCTCTATTGACGCGTCTTACGACGTTACAAACCCTTCGGTTTATTCAGAACGGACCACTAGATGGTACAGGTCTCAGGCTTGAAAAAAACAAGTGAAATCCCTGATTCGCAACCCCTCCACAACAACAAATGAATCTCAAAAACACAAAAAAGAAACATATGTATCGTAAAATCATACTGGAAAATCAATGGATAACAAATACTTGTTTTCCTGAACCACCTCAGAAGAACACAGCCAACTTATACACCAGAATGCTTTCAGCATATAACCGCGAAAGGCTAAATAAGGCAAAAATTTAGAAACTAAATGCGTTAAATCAAGAAAATCTTGCACAGCAAGACACATGAATCCTACTCACTTTAGCCATAAAGAAAATCGCTATTTAGTCTAGTTCTCCCTGTAGCGGCGCAGACCGATGGCGACCACGACGGTTATGGGTATTTACGCTTTCCCCTATAACTTAAAGCCATGTAATAATGAAAACACCTCTCCTGATTTTCGTGCTCTCTGCCTGCTATGCGTCTACGCCATATAGAAATCTTCGATGCCATTTGCCGTACTGGCTCACTGACCGATGCCGCCAAGCTTCTGCATATTTCACAGCCCGCTGCTAGTAAGCTGCTGGCCAGCGCCGAGCAGCAACTAGGCTTTAAGCTGTTTGAACGTATCAAGGGGCGCTTACAACCCACGCGTGAGGCAGGCATTCTGGAACCCCGTGTCGCACACCTACAGCATGAGTTAGCCCACGTGCGTCGGCTGGCCTTCAATCTACGTCATAGCCAACATGGCCACTTACGTATAGGCATCAACCCAACCATGGGGTTGGGGCTACTCCCCGAAGTCATGCGCCAAAGCCAAAAGGCTCAACCACACATCACTTTTGATCTGCGTGCACACCACAGCGGTGAATTACGCGAGGCTCTACTATCGCGCGATCTGGATATGATTATTTCTTTTTCCAGTGAAGAAACACCCGGTATTCAGCTGACTCATATAGGGCAAATTGAATTGGTACATCTAGGTCCCGAAGGCGCACTAGGTGTCAAACATATTACCGACCTGAACCACAAGAATTACATTGCATTGGACTCTAGAGACCCGTCTGGCCGCATTCTACAAAGCCTCTTAGATGAGTACAACGTAGAGACCACCATTACTGCTCAAGTGCAAACCCACTATGTAGCTTGCTCGCTGGTAGCGGTAGGCTTGGGGGAAACAGTGATAGATCTCATCACCGCCCAGGCCATGCTGCGCCAAGGGTTGATGATTAGTCGCTTGAACCCGCACACCACCATCCCCATTACCCTCATGACGCACGCTAATGACCCACTCTCTGCCGTGCAACGTACCTTGATTGATACCTTGCAGAAAGTCTGCAAGCAATACGTATTTCCTAACCATACTGACAATCTACTTTTCCCTCACCCCATACCCTAAGGTTATACTCTGTACCTACTTGGCTATTGGAAAAGTCTAGGCTTCACTGTCAGAATCGTAGCGTTACCCATTTAACGTTACGGTTATATTCATGCATGTCTGCATTATTGGTGGCGGGATCATTGGTGTTGCCTCCGCCTACCAACTTACCAAACAGGGCATTCAGGTTACCCTGATTGAAGCTGAACACGATGTTGCGATGAAAGCGAGTTTCGCCAATGGCGGACAGCTAAGTTACAGCTATGTGGCCCCACTGGCCGATCCTTCCGTTTTTGTAGACCTACCTAAATGGCTGGGCCGCAAAGACTCTCCGCTGAAATTCACCCCACAACTCAGTTTCACGCAATGGCGTTGGCTTAGCCATTTCCTAATGGCATGTCGAAGCTCTGTGCAAAGCGCGTCTACGCAGGCATTGTTGTCGTTGTCTTTCCTGAGCCGTAAGAATATTCATCACTGGTTAGAACACGATGGACTGTCGTTCCACCATCAGGTAAACGGCAAATTGATTGTGCATGAAAGCCAAAAAAGCTGGGACAGTGCACGTGCACAAGTAGAGAAACAAGCCAAACTGGGGGCATCGCAAAAACTGCTGGATGCCGAAGAGCTGTTTGCGTTAGAACCTGCCATGGAAGGCATGCGTGGTCGTGCTATTGGCGCGGTCTATACCGCCGACGAAGAGGTGGGTGATTGCCACGTATTGGCAAAATCCATGCTCGAGAAATTACAGCAAACCAGCACCTTTACTCTGTTAACCGGTGTGAAAGTACACGGTTTCAAAAATTCTGGCTCTACTGTTAACGCCGTACACACTACCGCTGGCGAAATCCAAGCCAACCATTTTGTGGTGTCTTCAGGTGTGCAAAGTGGCAGCTTGTTGAAACCGCTGGGGTATTCCCCGCTGCTGTTCCCGCTTAAAGGCTACAGCTTAACGTTAGATCAAGAAAATCAATCGGCGCTGTTTCCTAAAATCAGCGTGACTGATTACGCACGTCGTATTGTGTACGCCCCTATTGGCACACAACTGCGTATTGCCGCGATGGTAGATATTAAAAACTTCTCCAACGCGGTAGATCCTGAACGTATCGCTATTTTGAAAAACCAGATTCAAGGTACATTCCCGCAATTGAATCTGAGCGAAGCTCAGCCTTGGGCTGGCCTGCGACCTGCTACACCTACTGGCAAACCTATTATCGGTGCTTGCCCGAACACCCAGAACGTCTGGATGAACATCGGACACGGTGCTCTGGGCTTCACGCTAGCGGCAGGTTCTGCACAGTTACTGGGCGAAATGCTGACCAACAGCGCCTTGTCTGTAAACCCTGCGCCTTTCGCACCTTAAGCCTACCGGCGTTCACAATCGCGCCTAATCTCAGTACGCTGCATGTAGTGTTACCCACTCATGCAGCCTTCAACTGCCACTGTTCAGCACATCAAAACCGTCCTACAAAGGCTGGTGTCTTTCCCATGCCCACGCGGTGAATACAACGAAATCCTTTAGGTTACAAAAAAGTGAATCTCACGCAACGATTGGAGTTTTTTTGTAAATCAGCCGAAACAATTGCTCCATCCGAACCCTATAATTAACAGAACGGTGTCACTTCCCGGCTGTGCCTGTTAGTATGTAGGGTTCATGTCATGGTTACTACCCTACTAAGTACGGGTCGCGGGCATCGCGGCGTCTTGCCAAAAACATAGATGACGAACATTGAAGTCCTACGCTCACTCCCTACACAGGATCTTGTGAATGCGGCTCCATCACTCGTAAAAACCTGCATGCTCATCACAAGCATCGCCCATCATCGATTGAATTTGGTAAGGGGCGATCACTTCATTTTTTGTTTTTTATCACCGCGGACATCTACGTCTAAAAACATCTAATTATGAGCACTTCTTCACTCTCACGTATAGAAAAAGACCTTCTTGGAACACGAGAGATCCCTGCCGACACCTACTACGGTGTACAGACACTGCGCGCAGCCGAGAACTTCAATCTGACCGGTATTACTCTGGCAAACTTCCCTAAGTTTGTCGCCGCCTTGGCAATGGTCAAACACGCCGCCGCATCAGCCAACAACAAGTTAGGCTGCCTGAGTGACGAAAAATTCCAAGCTATTACCAATGCGTGTAATCGCATTATTAATGGCGAATATCTGGATCAGTTCGTAGTGGACATGATTCAGGGTGGCGCTGGTACGTCCACCAACATGAATGCCAATGAAGTGATTGCAAACGTGGCACTGGAAAGCATGGGCCATCAGAAAGGGGAGTACAAACACCTGCACCCCAACAATGATGTCAACATGGCTCAGTCCACCAACGATGCCTACCCTACCGCGATTCGCGTAGGCTTGTTGCTGAGCATTGAGCGTTTGACTCAAAGCTTGGATCAGCTGGTTGCCTCGTTCAACAGCAAAGCCGACGCTTTTGACGGCATTCTGAAAATGGGCCGTACCCAAATGCAGGACGCTGTACCTATGACTGTAGGTCAAGAGTTCCGCGCTTTCGCAAACAACATTGCTGAAGATGCACGTCGTATTCGTCAACAAGCTCCTGAGCTGTTGGAAGCCGTGAACCTAGGCGGCACCGCCATTGGTACAGGGATCAACGCTGACCCCGACTACCAAATGTTGGCTGTGAAATTCTTGGCTGACGTAAGTGGTTTCGATATCAAAGCTGCTCCAGACTTGATCGAAGCGACTTCCGACATGGGCGACTTCGTTTCCCTGTCCGGCGAACTGAAACGTACTGCAGTTAAGCTGTCTAAAATCAGCAATGACTTGCGTTTGTTGTCTAGCGGTCCACGCACTGGCTTTGGCGAAATCAACCTGCCAGCACGTCAGCCCGGTAGCTCCATCATGCCAGGTAAAGTAAACCCAGTAATTCCTGAAGCCGTAAGCCAAGTAGCTTTCGAAGTGATAGGTAACGACTTGGCACTGACATTCGCTGCTGAAGCTGGTCAGTTGCAATTGAACGCTATGGAACCACTGGTTGCCTACAAATTGTTCAGTTCCATCGAAATGCTGGCACGCGCTGCCGACATGATGCGCACTCTGTGTATCGACGATATCACTGCTAACCAAGAGCGTTGCGAAACACTGGTTAAACAGTCCATCGGCTTGATCACTGCATTGAACCCATACATCGGCTACGAAAACTCCACACGTATTGCTAAACATGCGTTGGACTCAGGTCGTGGCGTATTGGAACTGGTTCAGGAAGAGCAATTGCTGGCTGAAGATGTACTGTCTGATGTAATGCGTCCAGAGAACATGATCGCTCCACGCAAAGCACAATAAATCGCTATTGGCTAATGTTACACAAGACCGCATAGTGAGCTGACCCCCTACTCGGCAGTCAGTCACTACGCAGCTAAGGTCTGAGATTCTGGTATCACACCGAACTCAGGCCTTTTTTGCATCTGCCCGTTTCGGGCCTATTACCATAGCTAAAGCTTGCATCACACTTCAAGACTTAGCTATGGTGATAAGAGAAAGGCAGGCCAAATGGCCTGCCCTTGCTCCTTCACTGATATGACTACTATCAGTTGGAATATGCGGATTCCCCATGCGAGGAAATATCCAATCCAGTGCGTTCTTCATCTCGGGTTACTCTCCATCCAATTGCTGCATTCACAATCACGCATCCTGCTAACGTGACTACGCCAGACCATATCATGGTGATCAACACGCCTTCTGCCTGTATCCATAGTTGGTAAGGCACTTCAGAAAAGCTTGCCAAACCTGGGCCACCCAATAACTGGGCATTGAACACGCCGGTCAACAAAGCACCGACAATACCGCCCACGCCATGAATGCCAAACACATCCAGCGCATCATCCACGTTCAGTGCATGTCGTAAGCCATTAACGCCCCACACGCACACCGCACCAGTCAGTGCACCAATCAGCAATGCACCAAATGGCCCGACGAACCCCGCTGCCGGCGTAATACCTACCAACCCAGCAACAGCACCTGATGCCGCACCCAATAACGAAGCTTTGCCTTTGAGCACGCGTTCTACTATTAACCATGCCAGAATACCGCCGGCTGCAGCGATTAGCGTATTAAAGAATGCCAACGCCGCGAGTGTGTTTGCGCCTAATGCTGAACCTGCATTAAAACCAAACCAACCTACCCACAACAAGGCTGCCCCTGTCATAGTCATCGTCAGATTATGCGGACGCAATGCTTCGCCACGCCCATAGCCTAATCTACGCCCGGTGTACCACGCCGCCACTAAAGCAGCCATCCCCGCGTTGATGTGTACAACTGTGCCGCCTGCGAAGTCTAGTGCACCACGTTCAAACAACCAGCCACCCGGGGACCACACCATATGCGCAATAGGCAAATAGGAAAAGGTCATCCAAATTGCTGTAAACAAGATCACTGCACCAAAGCGTACACGTTCTGCAAAACCGCCCACAATCAGTGCGCACGTAATACCGGCAAAGGTAGCTTGAAAGGCCACGAAGCTAATTTCAGGAATACTGCCAGCGACTTCAAAGGTGTTTTCAGGAAGATTAAACACCCCCGCCAAAAACACTTTTGACCAGCCACCAATAATGGCATTGCCATCGGTAAAGGCTAAGGAGTAACCATAGGCAAACCATAAAACTATGGCCAAACCAAAAGTTGCCAATACTTGCGTGGAGATAGACAGCACATTTTTACCGCGCACCAACCCGCCATAGAAAAGCGCTAGGCCGGGCGCGACCATCATCAGTACGAGCAGAGTCGACATACTGACCCACGCAAAATCTGTTGAGTTCATACATATTCCTTGAAAGGTAAATCATTAGTTTGGGATGGGCGCTAAAGTGCCCCATCCCCTGCCTCTTGCGTACGAATGCGAACCACCTGCTCTAACGGCAACACAAACACCTTACCGTCGCCGATATTGCCGGTGAATGCCGCTGCGCACAGCCCCTCGATCACCCTATCGGTGTCGTGGTCGCTGACAGCTATTTCAATTCGTAGTTTGGGAAGAAAATCGACAATATAGTCCGCACCCCTGTACTGCTCGGTGTGTCCTTTTTGTCGACCGAAGCCTCGCGCTTCGCTGATGGTCATGCCCTGAACACCAAGCATAGACAACGCTTCTCGAACATCGTCTAGCTTGAAGGGCTTAATAATGGCAGTAATCAACTTCATGATTATTTCCTCTGTTGCTCATTAAAAAGATGTGCAGGCACGCCAGGCGTGCCAGAGCTCCAGAGAAAAAATACCTTGCGATCACGAGGCCTGTTTCCAGGAATACTCGGACTCGCCAAACGCCCTATTTACTAAAATAAACACAAATAAAAAAACGCACCAGAAATTCGTGTTTACCCTTAGATTCTCGTGGTGGCGCTACTACAAAAACTGCCAAAACGTCGTACGCAGCATGATGATGCAAAACTCTAACGATCGTTAACATGCCCTCAAGCCTATGAAACACAACGACATAAGAGGTAATACCTTTTTTATTCCAAAATTGGACGGCGTCAGTCATGTGTTCAGAAGGTGAAATTTCAGAACTCAACGCCTATTTTCCCTCTTTGACAAAGCCCATCACACCATGCTGTTATTACGGAAGCTGACGTAATACATCACTCGGCATATATATTTATAAACAAACAAGCAAGCGTCCTTCGCTCTAAAAAGGAGACCTTATGCAGCACATTAAAATTAAACCTGGAGCTCCATTATCTGAACAGGCAGAAATCGGTCATAACCGCTGGCACCCTGACATTCCAGAACTCACTAGCGTTAAACCGGGTGAAGAAATCATCTTGGAATGTCTGGACTTCTTAGATGCCCAGATCAAAAACACTGATAGTGTGAACGATGTACGCGATGTAGACCTAACCCGTGCTCACCCACTAACTGGTCCTGTACACGTAGAAGGCGCTGAACCTGGCGATATTCTGGTTGTAGACCTACTGGATATTCGCTGTATCACTCCTGTAGGTTTCTCTGGTATTTTCGCCAAAGAAAACGGTGGTGGTTTCTTGGTAGATACCTTCCCTGATGCTGACAAAGCGATTTGGGATTTGCACGGTATGTATGCCACCTCCCGACACATTCCTGGCGTGCGTATTGGCGCAATGATGCACCCTGGCTTGATCGGTACATTGCCTTCTCACGATCTGCTGCGTGAGTGGAATCGTCGCGAAGCTCCTTTGGGCGCTAAAAAACAAGCCAACATGCCTTACGCCGACACAGCCGTGCTGCGTGGTCTTAAAGGCGCCGAGTTTGATCGCATCGCTGCTGAAGCGGCTCGTACTGTGCCTCCACGTGAGCACGGCGGTAACTTGGACATCAAAAACCTGACCATCGGTTCACGCATTTACTTCCCTGTGTACGTAAAAGGCGCAGGTCTGTCTATGGGTGACTTGCACTTCTCACAAGGGGATGGCGAGATCTCTTTCTGTGGTGCAATTGAAATGGATGGCGCAGCACATCTGGGCTTTGACCTGATCAAAGGCGGCATGGCCAAATACGGCATCACTGCACCTATCTACGTTCCAGGCAAACACGATGTACGTTACGACGACTGGCTGAGCTTCACTGGTATCAGCGTAGAAAACCGTGTGAACACCTATCTGGATGCCACCGTTGCCTACCGACAAGCCTGTCTGGCTGCTATCGATTACATCTCTCGTGTCACCGACCTGAGTCCAGCGCAAGCCTACATGCTGCTGACCGCAGCACCTGTTGAAGGCCGTTACGGCGGTGTCGTTGATCTGCCTAACGCATCCGCATCTGTGTCCATTCCTACCGGAATTTTCGATACCGATATTCTGCCTAAAGGAGCACTGAATGAAGCTGCTCGTTTCGGCCGTCCTGGTGTAAAAACCACCCGCGGGTAATAGCTACAACCCACCCTATGGCAAACGCGTTATAGGGTGGGCAGACTGATTAGTGAGATCACAATGCCTCTTTACGATTACGAATGCTCCCACTGTGACAGCATAGTCAGTGCATTACGTCCCATGGCACGTCGCCATGATCCCAGCACCTGTCCAGATTGCGAAACAGGTACGCTTAGCCTGAAGATTACAGCACCTCGTAGCCTGCAATTCAAAGATGGCCCTCGTCGTGCGCTAACGCCACAGCAAGCACTGGCAGGCCCAGATGTACGCGGCCCAGGCACACGAGCTGGCACACGCAATTCGGTATTGCATAACTGTGCTGGTGCAGCCTGTGCAGTATGTGCCGCTTGATGATGGCAACCATACCATCTCGCTATAGTCCATTACTAGGTATCAGACCCGTTCACACACACGGGGCTGACCTTGGATCGTTCTACAGCACTACACAGTACTGTGTAACAATACACATGGGTAATACATTGTTGGGGTAGCAGGAATCATGCAATATGAGGCCATTCTTTTTGACTGCGATGGCGTCTTAGTAGACAGCGAACCACTGGCCTTACGACTGCTGCAAGAAATGCTAGCGGACCTAGGATGGCACCTGAGCACCGACGAGTGCGAAACGCTGTTCATCGGCAAATCCACCCGGGATGAGCTACAGCTGATTCAAGCCCGCACAGGCAAAAAACTAGAACAAGACTGGATAGATGAATTCCACTTGCGACTAATGCAATCCCTACGCCAAAAACTGGTGCCTGTACCCGGCATCATCCCTACGCTACAAGCCGTACAAACACACTGGGGCAAAAAAATGGCCTGTGCCTCGGCCAGTGAATATCACAAGCTGCATCTGCAGTTGGATATGACAGGGTTATTACCGTATTTTGAGGATCGTATTTTTAGCGGCGGCGATGTACCCCGCAACAAACCCTATCCAGATGTCTATCTGAAAGCCATGTCTGTACTGGGTTGCACACCTGAACGCTGTTTAATTATTGAAGATAGCGTGACAGGCATTACGGCTGGCGTAGCCTCTGGTGCAACGGTGTGGGCCTATGACCCCAAACACAACCCAGCCCCATTGTTGGAGCTAGGTGTACAGCGCACATTCAATCATATGCAGGACTTACCTGCACTACTATCTATTGCTTATCCTTGCGATGCATCGTCACAGTAAAGACAACTACTGAGACTAGGATTATTAGCACTATCGTAGACCACCACAGTGCGTAGCTGCCATACCCAACGCATGTCGTAGCGTATATCTTGCAGCTCTTTAATGGAGTCACGGGGATACACCACCCAGACCGGGCCAAAATGCCTGACGGACAGGCGCAGCCCGCTCATAGAGTGCGCAAAAATCACATCAAAACGTCTGAAGTCACTGAGTGGCACATCAATAATGTACCCGTTCAGCGCTTCCAATCTGACGGTATCACCCACAAAATTGAATTGGTCTAATACGTTACGTATTAAGGGTCCATTGAAAATATGGGAACCATAGGTCACCTGTGTGGACGTTTGTATTCTCTGTTCGGGGAAAGCATATAGCTCGGCATAGCTCATTGTGTAGACATGGGCTTCGTCATCGCCCGCCTTCTGACCCACAAAAGTCAGTACCACATCGTTACTATCTTCCGCCTGAGAAAGTCCTGTCGTGAAGAGCATCAATAAAAAAATGCCCACACAACCCCAGAATCTTACTCTTTGCTTCGCCCCATTTGGCATATCACCCATTGCTGTCTCCGGCCGCATACAAAATGAAGCAGATAAGTATTTTCGGAAATTATAAACACAGTACGGCAATTTATTGTCACACATTAAACTTATTTACAATCTTTGATGATATTAGATTCTTTTGCAGGCCAGATATTAACTCTTATTCACAATTAATGCTTCTTATGTTTTTATCACTTCTTATTGGAGAAATAGGTATAGAACTGCAAAAACACCTAGTCTCTATGCTGTAGATACAAGCCCTTACGTCGCAGCGCATCAAAACAACAATTCTGCTGCTAAGACACTGCTCTACGCCTTGCTGGGCCTAGCCTAATAGCATTTATTGCTTACTAGATGTTAGCAGCACCCAGCTTGCTGTTACCTAACGTATCAATGCTATGTAGTCGTAACAATCCAATCTGTGTTCCAGCATTCATTCTTCACTCTCTTAATCTTGTTTCTTATCATTATTTATAATTATTTACATTCAATTGAAATTACAAATTCCCTTCTAATTTAAATTACATATACGTATTCAATTAACAAAAATTGACAAAATTTATTACGTATCTAGCACGCAGACATTCTCCACAGTTTCTACAATAGAAACGTCTTGATATGTAACAGGGAGCGGATTATGGGCTTTATCTGGATGCTACTCGTAGGCTTCATCGTAGGTTTGCTGGCACGCGCAATCATGCCAGGCAACCAAAGCATGGGCATTATCCTGACAACTGTACTGGGGATCATAGGTTCGCTGGTAGGCGGCTTTTTAGGGCAAAGCCTAGGTTTGTATCAGCAAGGTGCGCAAGTAGGCCTGATAGGCTCTGTCATCGGCGCTATCATCGTACTCTTTATCTATGGCCTGATCAGCAAGAAAGGCTGATTACCCACCGTTAAACACGTAGCCGGGCCGCTAGAGCAGCTACCGCCTGCTCTCTGCGGCCTGATGCTGTTTGCATGTGCAGCATTGCGCTCCACTCTGCATGCAATCTGGCTTCCATGAGTTCTACTGGCAAGCCACCTTTGCGCCAATCTACAGCTTTGGGTTCATCAACCAATGGGGTCGTTGTCTCTGACTCATTTGCCGTCTCAGTATCCAAAGCCACCACAGAGCGGGCAATAGCAATGGGTATCTGAGCAGCATGACCCCGACGTTCTAATGCATGAATTAATGCTGTTTGGCGCAATGCCAAAACACGTATCACGCTGTCATCCACTGTGAGTTCCATTTTCCCTTGCCATTTCCCTAGCAAGCGTTGGCCCCATTTATCCAAACCCTGCCACACACCGCCGGCAGCAGCCCCTATCACGGTTCCGCTACCCAGACTAAAGCCCAACGTCAATAAGTCCACCGTAGCACCTGCTAAGGCACCCGCGGCTACTCCTTTACCCATGTGCACACCTAAGTCTTTTAAAGCATCGGGATTAAACAGATCCATTTCCCAACGCGTACCGTCTAACGACAAGGTATCTGGCAAGTAGTCTCTAGAGGTGAAATTAAATCGTTTCAGCAGTGCTTTCACGCAGCGCTCTTCGCGCTTACGTACCTGCTCTTGCATGGTGCGTGTGCTTTCTTGCATAGAACGCTCATCGGGTTCGCTCACCATACGCCATGCCGCCACATCAACAAGCAAATCAGCCAATAAGCGCCACGCATCTTCTAATCGTTGCGCACGTTGTTGCTGCACATTCGTAATCAGCGCCTTCAGCGTTTGGGCATGTGACTCTTTAACCAATAGCGCTAAGCGTTCGTACAACTGCTCTTCACCATTGAGCGGCGGTGCTACCGTATCAAACTCGCTAATTGCATGTAGACCCACACTCGCCAGCGCAGCACGCCACTCATCAATACGCTGCTCTTCGCTACGCGTGAAATTCAGCACTGGCAGCAACGGTTTGCCTGCCCACGCCAAAATACGCAGTTCATCTTGGTGCTTGGCTAGCACTGGGTCGCGCACATCAATCACATACAACCCTGCATCCGAGGCCAACAACTGCTTCACCACTCTGGCTTCCTGCTCGAAGCGACCAACGGCTTCTGGCATCTGCAAGAAACGCTCTAAAACGCTGGGCCCATCCAAACGCTCACCCGGCTGCACCAAACGCTCAAGATAATCACGCAACGCCATGCTGTCTTCGATGCCAGGGGTATCAAACAACTCCACCACAGCTTGACCATCAGCGGTCAGCCGTACGGCTTCCACATGGCGCGTAGTCCCCGGGCTATTGCGCACTTCCCCAAAATCTGTGTCGCGCGTCAACGTACGCAACAATGATGTTTTACCGGTATTGGTATGCCCAACTACCGCCAAACGCAAAAGAGAAGACTGGTTATTCATAGCTCATTAAGAATGGGGGAATAAAGACTGCAGGTTGATGTGCAGTTGTTCAGATGTGAAACCTGCCGCGCTCAATCTATCGCGCCACGCTTGTAGGCGCTCTGGCTGCACTCCAGTCTCAGAAGCAGCCTGCAGCACAATCGCGCAATAACGACCATAGCTACTGAGCTCGCCTAACCATGCCACGATTCCACGATCTGGGGTCTGATTAGCATCACATACCAGCAACAGGTAATCTGGCGAACGTTGATGCAGTAGTTGCAGTAGCTGCCCACGCTGTACGCGTGTATCTACCACACCCGCATTAATCCACGTCTCTGGCATCGGTAATGGTGGCCAGCTACGGTCTTGTGGGTACTCTATCGCGGCCACACACACCGTATCAGTGGCTTGAGGGAATTCAAAGAGAGTAGGTTGAGCAACAGCAACCTGATCGGTAGGAGCTTCCGCATCAATGCCCACCCGCACATGCACTGGCAATAATCGTTCTTGCTGCTCTATCCAGCCCGGCAGTTGTCTATCTATTTGCAAATGCCGTAAGCGAAAACGCACTACACCAGCACTGCATAACCAGGCCACCAAACGTGGCAACAAGCCATAACACACCAAGCAGCCCAATAACCAACTTGACCACACGCGTTGATCATTCGGTGTCAGGCGAGTTAAGCCATCACTCATGCGTATCAATTCAGCAGACGGCACATCAAAACCCAGCCAACGTGGCACACTACCCAAACTCTCTACCAGCGCCACAAAGCTATCTGGCGACAACAACGTCGTTTCCCAACCAAAGCCGTAACGTCTAGCGGACAAAGCCCACAGCAATGCCAAAATAGCGACCAAGGTGGCCCATAGCCAAAATGTGTGGCTAATGAGTCCCGACAACCAACGACCCAACTTTTGGCGTACCACTACGTTTACGCCTGCGCCCAGCACCAAAGTCGCCGCCTCACCCCGCGCAAAACGGCCTACTAGTTTTAAGCTCAACTTACCTAGCACACTACCTTGCTGTGCAGAATCGCTGTTAAAGAGAAAACTACTTAACCACAACACTAGTGTCAGAACATTCAGCCCCACCAAGCTCACTACGGCGGTGATCACGTTAATGTATGCACCAGCACCCAATACACCCCATACGGCACTCAGCCCCGCTACCACCGCTAATACCAGCCATGCGGGTAGCAACCAGCGCCCTACCTGACTCAATCGTTGATACGCCGCTACCCAGCCCTCACGCTGCGCCAACAGCGCGGCTCTAAACACCAACCTATCTTCTAGGCTACCGCCTTGGGCAATGGCTCGCCGTACTTCGGCCGCATCTTCCAACGGCCCCCAGCCACTTTCTTTCAAGCGCACTGCCTCTGCCAGACAATGCGCCTGAAAGCCCGTAGTACGTGAAGTCAATGCGTGAGTCATGTAAACCTAAAAAACAGGGGTAAACACATCAATAATGGTGAAGCAGTATCGTGATGCTTACAGCAGCACGGGTTCATCCGGTAAATAATTAGGCTCATCCGACAAGGACAAGGGTGGTGCGACACTGCGCAAAATAGCTTCTATTTCTTCTACTGCTTGAAGCAAGCCCTCAACATAGGCTTTACGGCTAAATGCTTGCTGTAATTTAGTACACACTGCTTGCCACTGCTCTGCACTCGCCGTAATACCACGGTCAGCCACAATTTCTATGTAGCGCTGATCTAACGCCAAATACAACAACACGCCGCTATTTAACGGCGTATCCCATACACGTAATCGACCAAACACTTCTAAGGCACGTAAATGGCTATCCGTCTCGTGGCTAGGCATCACTGCCTCTACTGCTAAGACCAACTCACCGCTATGCCCTTGCTCACTCGCATGTATACGTTGCGCTACCTGATCCAGCACTTGGGCGGTGAAATGCTTATGCCGTAACCAATGGCCTTGCACCTGCGACACGCCCATCATATTTTTCAACATTCTTGCCATGATTCCCTCCTACCAGCTGCCGGAAGCGCCACCGCCTCCGCTGCCGCCACCGCCGCCTCCGCCAAAACCTCCACCACCGCCGAAGCCGCCGCCCCCAAAACCACCACCGCCTCCGGGGAAGTTTCCACGACCGCGTTTACGGCCATGACTGGCTAGCCCATCTAAGGCTCCGCCATATTTGGATGCTCTACCCGCGCCAGAGCGACGCCCGCCCGCACCGATGACATAACCTATGATCGAGATCACCAAGCCCACAACGGCACCTATTAATGCCAGTGGTAGGCTTTCAAACAAGATGAACACAAACACGCCCGACATCAGCGCCGCTGCTGCCATAGGCATCACCAACGCAAAAAACGCCAAGGGGATAAGCACAATAGCCGGGCTTTCATCGTCCTCATCACTTTGCGCAACCGGTGGCAAACTTTCACCGCGAATTAAGCCGGCTAAACTATTCACCCCCGCTTGTATGCCCGCAGCGTAGTCGCCCTGCGCAAAATCGGGGGTAATTTGCTCTCGAATAATGCGACCGGACTGTAAGTCGGTAATGGCACCCTCTAGCCCATACCCTACTTCTATGCGTAGGCGCCTATCGTCTTTAGCCACCAACAGCAGTACGCCATCGTTCACCTTCTTGCGCCCTACTTTCCAGACATCAAACACACGCCGAGCATAGCTCTCAATAGTGTCGCTACCCGTTGTAGGAACTACCAACACAAAAAGCTGTGCGCCTTTTTCCAGTTGCAGCGCCTGCAACTGCTGGCTCATGGCTTGTTGTTGAGCGCTACTCAACGTACCCGTGGTATCGGTGACCCAATCATTCAACTTAGGCACAGGAACAGTGGCGGCTTGCACTGGCAAGCACACCACAGCCAACAACCATGCCATCAACAGACTGCGCCAATAACGCAGCAAAACGGCGGTGTTACTACGCATAGTCATGTCCTGTGAGCGACTATCTAGCGGTTGCCGATGCAGGCAAATCAAACTTCACTTCTGGATCACGGCGAATATCGTACTCACGGTCTACGCCATAGTTTTCCATCACTTTATAGCCAAACAGTTTGGCCGTTACTACTGCTGGGAACTGACGGATATACACGTTATAGGCCTGCACCGCTTCCACATAACGACCACGTTCAGTAGCAATGCGGTTTTCTGTGCCCTCCAGTTGAGTCATTAAGTCGCGGAATAAACCGTCACTTTTCAGCTGTGGATAATTCTCCGATACCGCCAACAGTCTAGACAATGCAGAGGACAACTGACCCTGCGCTTGCTGGAAACGTTCCATCACCGCTGGGTTATCCAGGTCTTCTGCCGTAATTTGGATGCTACCTACACGTGCACGTGCTTCGGTGACTTCCACCAATACGCTACGCTCATTCACCATATACGCATTCACAGAGCTTACCAATTTAGGTACTAACTCAGCCCTACGCTCGTACTGATTCAGTGTTTGCGACCACGCTGCCTTGACCTGCTCATCTAGGCGCTGAATTTCGTTGTAGCCACAACCGCTTAGCAACAGTGCCATCGCGGAAATCAACCATAGTCGTAAAGAATTTTTCATGATGTTCACATGGCAAAAAAGTAGAGAGAAAAGAGTATCGTGAGCCGCTGTACAGGACAAGATCTCTTTACATTGGTTATCGCTTCGCGACACATTGGCTCGTCACAAAACTCGATGATACTATGACGTAGGCTCTCTGCCTTAAGCTGTCAGTACTTGTTTCACCGTAAACGACTACGCCAATGTTTGGCGCCACCTTATGATTTCTGCAATCCTCTGCGATGTAGAAGGCACCACGACAGACCTTGCCTTTGTGCATCAAACCTTGTCTCCCTATGCGAGACGCCATATCGCCAATTTTCTGCGGCAACAGCACACGCAACCCGCTGTGAAAAGCGCGCTACTGTCGTTGCGTACCGAGGCTCAACTACCGTTAGCTGGGTTAGACCGGCTGATCGCCGAGTTGTTGCACTATATAGATATAGACAAGCCCTCACCTGCGCTCAAACAACTACAGGCCATGATCTGGGCAGAAGGCTATATCAGCGGACAGTTCACGGGGCATATTTACGAAGATGCCTATGAACAGATCAAACGCTGGCATAACGCTGGGCAGGCTGTGTACCTGTATTCGTCCAGTACCATTGCTGCACAAGAGCTACTGTTTGGCCATAGTGATCATGGCAATGTACTGCCGCTCATCAATGGGCATTTTGATGGCTCGGTAGGTTCTAAACGCGATAGCAGCTCCTATCGCAGCATTCGCGAAACCTTAGGGATCCCTGCTGAACAGTTGTTGTATGTGTCTGCAACACATCAAGAACTAGACGCTGCCCGCCAAGATGGTTGGCACACTGTACAAATCAGTCGCCAATCACCGGACCGCCGTAGTACACACACACAAGTCACCTCATTTCTCGATATACCTACTGAGCAGTAAATACAGCTCTTCTGTACCTACCCAGCACCACACAGTATGGTGCTGGCTTCAGCTTTGTGTATTTTTGTTATTTTTACGGTTTATCACTGCTTTCAGGGATACCCGAAAGCCTTGTTTTAGGCCATAGTGAAGTCAATTGCTGTTCCCAGATCTTTTCTTGAAAGTTGCGCTCATGTCACCTTCTGCCCCCATCGCCACAGAACTCACGCTACCCGCACCCGTGCTGATTGTGGAAGACGATAATCTGGTCCAACACAGACTAGATCTCATCTTGCAACAACTGGGCTATACACCTGATGCCTTAATTTTTGCCGCTAATCTAGCCGAAGCCCGTGCCCGACTAGCTGAGCATCCGGTCGCTTTGGCCTTAGTTGATCTGGGTTTGCCTGATGGAAATGGTCTAGACCTTATTGCTGAGTTATCCGCCGCTGATCCTTCCTTAGGTATTTTGGTGATTTCAGCATGGAGCACCGAAGACGCCATTTTGGCTGCGTTACGTGCCGGTGCTACAGGCTATGTGCTGAAAGAACGTGAAGATGTGGAAGTAGCCCTGTCCATACGCAGCGTGCTGCGTGGTGGCGCTCCCATTGATCCATTCATGGCCAGACGTATCATTGCGGAACTACAACCTGCGCCAGCACAACCTGTTGCCGCGCCACCAGAGCCCTCACAAACAGCGAACTCCACACTCACCACACGTGAGCAGGAAATACTGCAACTCGTAGCCGACGGCCTAACCAATCGTGAAATAGCTGAAAAACTAGAGCTATCCAGATTCACCGTGGAATGTCATGTGAAGCATATCTACCGTAAACTAGCGGTGTCTTCCCGCACCCGTGCTGTCGTTAAAGCACGATCACAGGGGCTGCTTTCCTAACTTGCAGACTTTTCATTCATGGGTATCACCTACCGCAGCATGCTCGTTATCTTGCTTCGCCACTGCGGCAACGTGATCACTCTGGCGCTAGGGTTATGTGCGCTTATGGCTCCGGCGCAGGCGCAAACCCAGCCCCCCAACACATGCGAGCCTAGACTCATTGCGGTAGAAGTCGCTCAGGCAGTAGGTGAGCCCTTATCACCACCGCCTGAAGAGAGTTGGCACACAACGACTCTGCCCGACAAAGGCTGGGCTAGCCGCTGGCCTGCCTACCGAGGTAATGCGTGGTACAAGCTGCAGTGGCAAAACCCCAACTGCGATAACCAACCCCTCGCTTTGCACATTAATTCTCTGGGTGTGGCGGGCGCTGTATTTTTAAACCACTCCTTGCTCTGGCGGGACGCCAACCTTAGCGAACCGTTATCACGCAGCATCGGTATTCCACGCTATTGGGTGCTACCCGACGCCCTGTTAAAACCCGGTCTAAATACCATCTGGATATGGGTAAGCGGTGCGACTACACAGTTCACAGGATTGCAGTACATAGAGCTAGGCACCCTTCCTACGGTCTTAGCTACACAACGCACCGCCTGGTGGCACAACCAAGCCTTGCTGTTACTGAACCTAGGAGTGACAGGCGTATTAGGAACGCTGGCGTTCTTTATCTGGCTACGCCGTCGCAATGAGCAAAGTTATGGGTTGTACGCGCTGCAAGCCCTGCTGTGGGTGTTGTATTGTTCATTACAGATGCGACACGAAACTGGCCCTCTGTTTAGCGATTCACTACAGTTATCCAGAGTGAACATCTTACTGTTCCTCAGTTTTATTCTTAGCTTCTCTTTGTTTGTGTGGAGTTTCGGTAACTACACACACATTAGGCGATTATGCATTGCGGCCATAGTCCTGTTTGTGCTCGCCTCACCGGCCGTGCTGCTCGCATCCCCAGCCGCTGTACCGTTGGTACTGTTAGGGGTGTTTTTTATCGCCCTTATCGTCTTTTGGAGTACCTGCTTACTCTTTCCCATTCGTGCATGGCGTAACAAACAAGCTGAGCAAATATGGCTATCGCTGTGCTTACTGAGCTATTTTGCGACCAGTGTGCATGACACCCTCACCATACTAGGGCTGTCTTCCTCGGTACATTTGTACTCGGCGTATACCAGCCTACTCACCATGTTGTTCATGTCGGCGTTGCTAAGCTGGCGGTTAGTGAACACGATGCGTCGTATTGAGCAGTTCAACAAAGAGCTCACCCTCAGCGTCGCTGAGGCCAGGGAAGAACTGCGAGACACACTAGCACGCAAGCATGAGCTGGCACTGAACAACTCTAGGCTCCAAGAGCGCCTGCATATTGCTCAAGACTTACACGATGGGCTGGGCAGTTCACTGATGCGGTCTATGGCGATGATTGAGCAGCAGAAAACGCCACTACCCAACCAACAGTTTCTCTCTATTCTGAAACTGCTGCGGGACGACTTACGTCAGCTCATTGATGCAGGTGCCAGCGCCAAACTGGATGTACCCGAATTACCATCCACATGGATTGCCCCCCTGCGTTATCGCTTTGGGAATTTGTTTGATTCCCTAGATATAAAGGCCGATTGGGTCATTGGCCCACACTGGGAACCACGCCCGTCACCGTTGCAAATTTTGGCCTTAACTAGACTGGTGGAAGAAGCCCTCACCAACGTCGTCAAACACAGTCGAGCCACGCACCTGAGCATTGCTGTACAACAGTCAGATACTCACACATTGCAGCTCATCATCGAAGACAATGGCATAGGGTTTGATGTGGATGCCGTACAAACCGCTGGCCTTAGTATAGGTATGCGCAGCATGGCCAATCGTATGCAACATATAGGCGCCACCTTGCATGTGCAGTCACGACCCGGTCATACATGTTTGGAAGTATTGCTACCGCTGAACACGACTAGCCCCAAATAAGCGAAAACACGCTCTACCGCAGCAATTCCACACCGTGGACTGAACACGTTATAATTTATGCTTCTCTACGCGTTCTTACCAATTACAACGCGCTACTGTCAGGCCATTTAGTGCGCCTGGTTTATCTACCTGCTTGTCACCGACCTGGATTGGTATTGCCCTGAAAGCAATAAGGTTGGTTGCTGGAAACTCTCTTGAATTCTGACACTACTTTCGCCTCATTAGGATTGGCCGCCCCTTTGTTGCAGGCTATCACTGATGCAGGCTATACCCACCCTACGCCCATTCAAGCCCAGGCTATTCCTCACGTGATGACAGGTGGCGATTTACTCGCCGCCGCACAAACTGGTACGGGTAAAACAGCTGGTTTTACGCTGCCCATTCTGCATCGTTTGTTGACTCAACCCGCTCCAAAACTACAGCCCGGTTCACCCCGCGTTGTGATTCTGACCCCAACCCGCGAATTGGCGGCACAGGTAGAAGAATCGGTACGTTTATACGGTGCCCATAGCCGCATTCGCTCACTGGTGCTGTTTGGTGGTGTGAACATCAACCCCCAAATCCGTGCGCTGCAAAAGCCCGTAGACTTGGTCGTTGCCACCCCAGGCCGTTTGCTGGATCACTGCGGTCAAAAAACCATTGATTTGTCTCGCACTGAAACCTTGGTGCTGGATGAAGCCGACCGCATGCTAGACATGGGCTTCATCCGTGATATTCGCCGTGTACTCGCCTTGATGCCTAAACAGCGTCAAAACTTGCTGTTCTCAGCTACGTTTTCGTCCGAGATTCGTGCACTGGCACACCAAATTCTGAAAGACCCTATTGAGGTCTCCGTTGCTCCGCGCAACACAACCGCTGAGCGCATCACGCAAAACGTGGTGCTGACTGAGCAGAGCCATAAACGTGAACTAATCAGCCACATCATCCGTGAAAGCGGCTGGCACCAAGTATTGGTGTTTTGCCGTACCAAGCATGGTGCCAACAGACTAGCCGAGAAACTGAGCAAAGATGGTTTAAATGCCGCCGCTCTACACGGTAACAAGAGCCAATCTGCTCGTACCCGTGCACTGGATGGTTTCAAAAGCGGTAAGGTCGTGGTGCTAGTCGCCACCGACATTGCGGCACGCGGTATTGATATTGACCAGTTGCCGTATGTAATCAACTTTGAACTGCCACAAGTACCTGAAGACTACGTACACCGTATTGGTCGTACAGGTCGTGCAGGCAGTGATGGTTTGGCACTGTCCTTGGTGGATCGTACCGAAAGCCGTATGCTGCAAACCATCGAAAAACTGATCAATCAGGACATTCCTCGTATTGAGTTTCCTGACTTCAAACCACCTGTACGCAGTGCGGCCACCGAAGAGCGTAGCCGTCCTGCTCGCCCTGACCGTGAACGTGATCGCCCCCGCAGCAATCAACGCCGATCGGCTCCGCGCCAAGGTCAAGGCAAGCCTCAAGGCCAAGGTAAACCAGCAGGCCAGCGTCGTCCACGACGCCCCGCCAACACGGCTTCCTGACCCTAGGGATTTACCCTTTACTGCATGAGTACGCTAACACGCCCCATTTTGGGGCGTGTTTCGTTGTGCGCCGCATCATCACTGCCTTTAGCACTAAAAATTGCACTGAGACTAAAGTTTTATCTCAAAAGTGGATCCTTACTTTTTAACCTAAATGGCTCTATGTCATGTCCACTAGCTTCACTTATATTGCCCCTTATTAAAAGATCAAAATGAGACAAATAAGGAGACCAATCAGTGTCCACACGACCACTGGTGCGCTTTGAGCAGGTACAAAAATCCTATGACGGCGAGACATTTGTAGTTAAAGATCTCAATCTGGATATTCAGCAAGGAGAGTTCCTTTCCCTGCTCGGACCTTCCGGGTCTGGTAAAACCACCTGTTTAATGATGTTGGCTGGGTTTGAATACCCCACGACTGGCAACATCTATTTAGACCAACAAAACATCAACCGCGTCCCGCCTCACCAGCGCAATATAGGGATGGTGTTTCAGAACTATGCTCTGTTCCCCCACATGACTGTGGAAAAGAACTTGGAGTATCCTCTCAAAGTTCGCCGCTTACCGGCATCCGAACGTAAAGCCAAAGTACGCAAAGCACTGGAAATGGTGCAAATGGAGGCTTTTGCAAAACGTTATCCCGCTCAAATGTCGGGTGGTCAGCAACAACGTATTGCGCTCGCGCGTGCACTGGTGTTTGAACCCAAGCTGGTGTTGATGGATGAACCCTTAGGCGCATTGGATAAGCAATTACGCGAACACATGCAGTTGGAACTCAAAGCACTGCATCAATCGCTAGGCATCACTTTTGTATATGTTACCCACGATCAAAGCGAAGCCCTGACCATGTCGGATCGCGTCGCTGTATTTAACGACGGCATTATTCAGCAAATTTCGTCAGTTAACACCTTATACGAAGCACCACAAAATCCATTTGTAGCGAGTTTCGTGGGGGATAACAATCTACTGACTGGCACGGTCTCACACGCTGACGGCGACATGTGCCACATTACACTGGGTGGCGATAGTGTGATCCACGGTTTGAACGTTAACCACGCCTCTGCCGGGCAAGCCGCTGTACTGAGCATTCGCCCTGAACGTATTCAAATCATGGCCGAGCCCACCCACAACTGCCTACAGGCACAAATCACAAACACCGTGTACTTGGGCGACCACGTACGCTTGATCTGCAAGACCCATGATCAGCAAGAGGTCAGTATCAAACAGCAGATCAGTCAATTGTCCTCAGATACCAGTCTTGCTCCGGGCGCATGGCTATCACTACAACTACCCTCAGCCTTTGCCCGCGTTTTTACCGCCTGAGTCACCCTCAGTAGCATCAGTACATCCTATACCTAGATATAACGGAGACAACCATGAAAACATCCCACAAGGTAGCAATTGGTGTAATCAGTAGTATGTTGGCATTTGGAGCTCAGTCCGCCTTTGCTCGTGATCTGACCATTGTGAACTTTGGCGGCGCTGCCGGCGAAGCACAACAAACCGCCTTTGTTGAACCGCTACAAAAACAAAAAAACATCAAAATCCTGAACGTCCCCTATAACGGTGAATTGGCCAAAATTAAAGCCATGGTAGACACCAATAACGTAGTCTGGGATGTAGTGGAAGTTGAGACCGCCGACCTTAGCCGTGGCTGTGACGAAGGTTTATTTGAGCAACTTGATTGGGACAACATCATCGCTAAAGATCAACTTATCCCCGAAGCGGTGCACGACTGTGGCATGGGCGTGTTTGTATGGTCCACCGTCATGGCATACAACGGTAAATCACTGAAAGACGCACCTAACGGGTGGGCTGACTTTTGGGATGTGGAAAAATTCCCAGGTAAACGAGCATTACGCAAAGGCGCTCGCTACAACTTAGAGTTTGCTTTAATGGCAGATGGCGTCGCACCTAAAGACGTTTACCAAGTATTGAGCACACCTGAAGGTGTAGACCGCGCTTTTAATAAACTCAACGAACTGAAACCCCATATTCAGTGGTGGGAAGCCGGTGCACAACCCTTGCAAATGCTGGCAGCAGGCGACGTAGTCATGTCTACGGTATATAACGGCCGTATTGCCGCTGCTAACGCCGAAGGCCAAGACCTACGTATTGTCTGGAACGGTAGTATCTACGACTTGGACTACTATGTGATCCCTATGGGTTCACCAAACAAAGCACTGGCAGAAGAATTCATCAGCTTCTCAGCACAACCTGAGCAACAGATCAAACACGCTCAAAGCATCAACTACGGCGCTATCAATAAGTCAGCCATAGACAACTTGGATGAGGCCACCTTGGCACAAATGCCTAACTCGCCACAAAACGCCGAACACGCGCTGTTGTCCAGCTATGACTACTGGGCTGATCACGGTGAAGAGCTGGATCAACGTTTCACTGCTTGGTCTACTCAATAAGCCTTCTGTGATGAGGCCGCACTCTCTATAGAGTAGAGAGTGCGGCCTCCTTTACGGGTACATCTGAATGAACTCTTCCATGACGCTGTCCACAGCGGACATTAAAAAAGCCGTGGTCAAAGCACACCGCAAACAGCGCTGGCAAGCGGCCGGTTTATTGGCTCCATTGGCCATCTTTTTGTTGGTGATTTTTGTTATTCCCGTTGCAGCATTGCTATTTAGAGCCGTGGATAACCCAGAGGTTATCGCGCACATGCCACGCACGCTACTTGCGCTTAAAACCTGGGATCAACAAAATGCACCACCAGCGGAAAGCTTCGTCGCCTTGGCTACAGACTTGCAACACGCCAAAGACGGCGCTGGTTCTGGCCTTTTAGCACGCCGTTTAAATTACGAAATCGCTGGTTATCGCACCTTAATCTTTAAGACCGTGCGCAAAATGCCATTGGCCGACATAGACACCAAGTCGCCTGAGGTCATACGCGATGAACTGATTGCTATAGATCCTCGCTGGGGCGAGGTGGAGTACTGGCGTGCCATTGCCAACAACGATAACGCTTACTCTGACTATTACCTGCTAGCCTCGCTGGATTTGAAGCGTGACACCCAAGGTGACATCGTCAAAGTCCCCGAAGGTAGTTCTGCCTTCCAAGACATTTTTGCCCGCACCTTTGAAATCAGTCTGGGCGTAACAGTAATGGCCTTGCTGTTAGGCTTCCCGCTCGCCTACTGGATGAGCCGCATGAGTGCGCGCAGCGCCAATCTGGTGATGATCTGCGTGCTGATCCCCTTTTGGACGTCGGTGCTGGTGCGTATTGCGGCGTGGATTGTGCTGCTGCAACGCCAAGGGCTCATTAATAAAACCTTGATGGAATTAGGCCTCATTGATGTGCCTTTGGACTTACTGTTCAACCGCGTCGGGGTCTACATCGCCATGATTCACATCATGCTGCCTTTCATGGTCTTACCTATATATAGTGTGATGCGTTCAATTCCACCTACGTATCAACGCGCCGCCATTTCACTAGGTAGCCACCCGTTTGCAGCGTTCTGGAAAGTGTATGTGCCACAAACCTATCCTGGCGTAGCGGCTGGTTGCTTACTGGTATTCATCATTTCTATAGGTTATTACATCACCCCCGCCTTGTTGGGTGGCGCTAACGACCAAATGATCAGTTACTACGTGGCCTACTTTACCAACCAGACCATTAACTGGGGCATGGCCAGTGCATTAGGCTTCTTGTTGTTAGCTGGCACCTTGGTGCTATACACCTTGTATCGCCGCCTATCGGGTCGCGAACTGGGACTGGGCTAAAGGAAACGACTATGACACCCAATCCTTATCTCTCTCCTTCAGAACGCATCTGGCGTATCGTACAACGGTTGCTGTGTTGGCTGATTTTGATCTTCCTGTTGATTCCTATACTGGTGATCATCCCCTTGTCGTTCAGCGAAGGTAGCCTACTGCTGTACCCCATGTCCGGCTTGTCATTGCGCTGGTATGAAGCGTTGTTCAGTTCCGAAGACTGGATACGTGCTACCCGCAACAGTTTTATCGTGGCGCCACTGTCTACGATTATTGCGACGGTACTGGGCACCATGGCAGCCATGGGCTTACAACGCGCCAACTTCATCGGTAAAAGCCTGCTGATGGGGATGCTGATTTCCCCCATGATCGTGCCGCTAGTCGTCGTGGGTGTGGGGGTGTATTTGTTCTTCGCCCCTTACGGCCTCACCAATAGCTACATGGGACTGGTGCTGACCCACGCGGCACTGGGATCGCCCTTTGTACTCACCACGGTATTAGCCACTTTGCAGGGTTTTGATAGCAATTTGGTGCGCGCTGCCTACAGCTTGGGTGCTAATCCTCTGCGAGCGTTTTTCACGGTGACGCTACCCATCATTGCCCCTGGGGTTATCGCTGGCGCGCTGTTCGCCTTCATTACCTCCTTTGACGAGGTGATCACCACCTTATTCTTGGCAGGCCCTCAGCAGGTCACGCTACCGCGTCAAATGTTCACAGGTATTCGTGAAAACATCAGCCCTATTATCGCGGCTATCGCCACGATTCTGATTGTGTTTTCAACGGCTCTGCTACTGACATTGGAATGGCTACGTGGGCGCAACGCCAAACGTGCCGTACGCCTAGACAGCGGTTCGTAATCTACAGCAGGCACACACGTTGCGAGTGTGACGTGTGTACCTGTGATGGTTACTTAGAAACGGTCGTCATATCGCGCAGGCAGCAATACTTCGCGCATAAACGAAGCATCAGACAACGACAGCATTGTACGTACCACATTCACCACATCGTGCACCGGAACGGTATGCCCCTCATCACGCGCTGCGGCCTCTGACACTGGTACAGACAAGGCATCCTCGGTATTCAAGTACCCCAGTTGCAATACGCTCACTTTTAAGCCCTGATCCCTAAAGCCTTCACGTAATGAATCTGCGATACCGTTCAACGCAAATTTGCTAGAACCAAAAGCGACTTCTGGGCGTCCGCTTTGTCGTAGCGCCGACGTAGAGCCGGTCAAAATCACCTGAGCTTTGTCAGATCGCAACACATGCGGCAGCAACCGTTTCAACACCAATAACGTGGCCGTGATATTGACCCCAACCAGTTTTTGAATACTTTCGTCACTATCTTCTAAAAAATTGTAGTCTTCGGAAAATGCCTTTGGCTCCCAAATGCCTACGTTATAAATCAGCACATCAATCGCATGTGGCGCGGCAGCAGACAATGCGTCAGCTGCTGCTACGGGATGGCTCATATCAGCCTCCACCCACATCACGGTAGCCCCATTTTCCGACTGCACACTTTGTGGCCGTTGTCGTGACACACCAACCACCGTATCGCCTGCTGCACCCACACCTTCTACCAAGGCGCGCCCCAGTCCTTTACTGGCCCCTATCACCATGATGTGCATAGTTTTTCCCTTTTCTACCCTTACAAATACCGCCTAACACGGCAAGATAATTGTGAGTCTGGCAGATTTGAGCGAAAATAGACGTTTTGCCTGATTTTTTCTACAGGCTTTAGCCTCTTTTACCGTATCTGCTGATGTCCACCCTTGCCCAAGAAGCTTCGCGCCGCCGAACTTTTGCGATTATTTCTCACCCTGACGCGGGGAAGACCACCCTTACGGAAAAACTTCTGCTGTTTGCAGGTGCCATCCAAATTGCGGGTAGCGTGAAATCGCGTAAAGCTGAACGGCATGCCGCATCCGACTGGATGGAAATCGAAAAACAACGTGGTATTTCGGTTGCCTCGTCTGTGATGCAGATGGAATACCGTGACTGCGTGATCAACCTGTTGGACACCCCCGGTCACCAAGACTTCTCTGAAGACACCTATCGCGTACTGACCGCAGTGGATGCGGCGCTAATGGTCATTGATGCGGCGAACGGCGTAGAGCCACAAACCATTCGTTTGCTGCAAGTCTGTAGAGCACGTAACACCCCCATCATTACCTTCATCAACAAGCTAGACCGTGAAGTTCAAGAACCGTTGAACCTACTGTCCGAGATTGAAGACCATTTGGGCATGGAAGCCATTCCATTCTCATGGCCAGTCGGGATGGGTCGCGCTTTTGGTGGTGTATTTAACTTAGGTGCTGATCACCTGCACGTATTTACCTCTGGCAAAGAGCACCGCAGCGCAGATGATGAAAAGCTGCCTGGCCTGGACAACCCAGAAGCAGAGCGCCGTTTTGGTGATAACTTCACCAAAGCCCGTGACGAAATCCACCTGATTAAAGAAGCAGTTAGCGAGTTTGATCACGCTGCTTTCTTGGAAGGTAAACAAACACCCGTGTTCTTTGGCTCTGCGCTGAACAATTTCGGTGTGCAAGAAGTATTGGATGCGTTGGTAGACATGGCTCCGCCACCCGGACCTCGCGTCGCGTTGCAACGTACGGTGGAACCCGACGAAGACAAATTCAGCGGTGTAGTGTTCAAAGTACAAGCCAACATGGACCCAGCCCACCGTGACCGCGTAGCGTTCGTACGTGTGAGCTCTGGCCACTTCCAACGTGGTATGCGTTTGAAAGTAGCCCGCACTAACAAAGAAATACGCCCTAACAACGTGGTGTCCTTCCTGTCACAACGTCGTGACCTGCTGGAAGAAGCCTACGCTGGCGACATTATCGGTATTCCTAACCATGGCGTACTGCAGTTGGGTGACGTACTAACCGAAGGCGAAAACCTGCAATTCACAGGCTTGCCATTCTTTGCACCTGAACTATTCCAAGCGGTAGAAGTTAAAGATCCACTACGTACTAAACAATTGCGCGTAGGTTTGACACAGTTAGGCGAAGAAGGTGCGATTCAGGTGTTCCGTCCACACCTCACCAGCGGTGTGCTGCTGCTGGGTGCAGTAGGTCAGTTGCAGTTTGAGGTGGTCGCTCATCGACTACGTACTGAATACAACGTAGACGCACGTTTGTCCCCCTCACGCTACAACTTGGCACGCTGGGTTACAGCTACTGACGAAAAAGTAATGAAGAAGTTTCTGGAGACCAACGCGGCTAATATCGCCTACGACGTCGTAGATGCCATCGCATTCTTGGCCTCTTCACCTGCACAGTTGCGTGTGGCTCAAGACCTCAACCCCGGCATAGAATTCCATGCCATGCGTGAACATGGCGGACAGGTTTTCGCTACAATGTAAACTTCAAGCTCTGGCCCTTTCCTGTGAAAGGGCCAGCCGCTACCATCACAGCGAACACTTACTATGTCCTGGCGTTTAATTCTTGCAATCGTGTTACTAGCTTTGGGAGCCTCGGTCTGGGGCGGTATCCAGATGGGTAACTGGCTAGTAGAAAATGGCCCATTACGTGCTCCCAACATGGTGGCGATTGAAGAGGCTGCTCAGCTTATGCCTACGCTAGATGCTGATGGCAAGCCGTATGTCACCCCTGCTCCCCAGCCTCTGGTCAATGGCCGTTTGGGCGTGCCTGAGGAACCTGAAGGTTTCGAGTGGAAAATCGTCGCAAAAACTGCTGATCAATACAATCCACCTATTGCGCTAGCCAGCACCAGACTGTCTGCTAGTGCGCTTTCTGATTTGCGACAGCAAGGTGCTAGGTCACCTAGCGGTTTACAGGGTTTGGCTCGTATAGGTCCATCTAGCGGCGGCAATCGCAGCACGGGACAACAAGCGATACAGCCTGTGGATGTCACTATCCCCCCACCACCACCTACAGCCCCTGTGCCTAACGTGGGTGGCAACAGCAGTTGGATTCCACAGTTTCAACGAGAACTCGCCGCATGTTCGCAAAAAGGCTTCTTTGAACGCCCTAGTTGCTCATGGGATGCCCGTAATAAATACTGCGGTCCTAACAATGCATGGGGCCAAGTTGAAGGTTGCCCAAGCCGATAAACCTGCTTTGTAAAATCTAGATACATAAAAAAACGCTACGTACATTACGTAGCGTTTTTTGTATTGACAGTACAAAAGTGCGTTATTCGTCGCCCATTTGTGATTGCAGGTAGTTCTGTACACCCACTTTTTCAATCAATTCCAGCTGAGTTTCCAGCCAATCGATGTGCTCTTCAGTGTCGTCCAGAATTTTCAGCAGCAAATCGCGAGAAACGAAATCGCTCACGCTTTCACAATATTCCATACCTTCTTTCACGGTCACATGAGCGGCTTTTTCCAAAGCCAAGTCACATGCCAGCATTTCAGGCACGTCTTCACCAATACGCAGTTTGTGCAGATCTTGCAGGTTAGGTAGGCCTTCCAGCAGCAAAATACGTTCAATCAACAAATCGGCATGTTTCATTTCGCCGATGGACTCTTTGTATTCTATCTTCCCCAGTTTGCCAAAGCCCCAATGGTTCATCACGCGGGCATGCAAGAAGTACTGGTTAATCGCCGTCAGCTCATTTTTAAGCTGCTGGTTCAGGTAATAAATAACTTTGGTGTCGCCTTTCATTGTTCTCGCCTCCGGAAAGCTACGTTAAGCCAAACAGACCTAACTATAACAGCCCGGACACCATTATCTGAGGCTTTAAGCCAGAATAATTAGCGCGAAAAAAGGCAAAAAAGAGAAGCATTCTCAAACACTTAGCTTGAGAATGAGTATGAGTAAAGTCGAATCAGGACAAGGTGGCGTAGGAAACCGTGCGAGCTGAGCGCAATTGTGACTCGTTTGCGGCCATTTCAACAGTTTCAGGTGCACGTGCAATTGGCGTAGCGAACAGCGAACCTTCGCTGGCATATTGCCCACCGGGCAAATACTCAACGGCAGTGTCCGCGCAGGCTCCGCAGCACGTAGCTACTCCAAGTTGGGCTTGTAGATCAGACATGGTGGAAACACCGCTGTCTACAGCTTCCTTCACCTGACGCTCAGTAATAGCGTTACATATACAAATATACATGCGAACCATTATCATCCTCAGTTCCAAAAAACGCAACTACTAATATTTGGACACTATTTGCCCTTTCTCACAGTGGGCTAAAACCAACAATTTTGGGTGCCAAAAACTGGGGGCATGACGGGCTTTCTGCAACAATACCAGCTTGTCAGACTTTCCCAGATCCTCAAATTTAGGTTGCCATGAAAACAGCTTCTGCTACTCAACGCTCCGATCGCGCTCTGCTACGCAATACGCTGATGCGCCTGACTATGCCTCAGAAACTACTTAGCCTCATCGTCGTCATTGTGGTGGCGCTGATATGGTGGCCCTTGCTTCAACGTCTAGTACGTTTTGGCGACACCATCGACTATTCCGGTCTGCACGCCTTGGGGGCCGACGGCTTATCGTTCATTCAGCACTACGGTACTTATGTATGGTGGTTTATTGGCTTGCTGTGTACGCTGCTGATCATCTACATGCTGTACAGCTTTGTAGTATTCACCCACGGACTGTGGCAACAACGCGCCGTTAGTGAAAACACCCTGAACACACTGGTTCCACAGCTCTCACCAGATGCGTGTGAGGTCATACACTGGACCTGGGCTGAGCGTCGTAATCCTATTACTATCGGTGACTTACAACGCGCTGCACAAGAATTAGGCAATAACCGGTTCGACAAAATTCGCATGGCAGAACGACAAGCCGCTTTGCTGAATACGCATCGCAATGCTGACGCCGCGCCTACAAATGACTTGCAATCAGCCGAATTTCATGTTTGACTAATAGTTATGGATAACGCACGTACTATTTCTCGCAACATTGCTTCCGCCGGCCAATCTGGTCGCACCGGTGCTGCTGTGCGTGCAATTATTTCCCTGTCCCAGATTACCCTACTACCACTACTACTAGCGCCCGGTTGCCGGGCCTAGAGCCTAGTGGTAGTTCGGCAGCCAGTATTCAGCCACGTGTTTATATGCCGTCATTAGCATGACGTAGTGGTTCTGGTGACGGCAAAAAGTTTATATGCTTTTTTCGCCTGACAGGTGCATCAATGATTACCCATCCCGCTTCCAAATACATTCCATTTAAACCTTTCGCCCGCGATTTTTCCGAGCGTACTTGGCCATCCAAACGCATCGAGACTCCGCCTATCTGGATGTCTACTGACTTACGTGATGGTAACCAATCCCTGATCGAGCCCATGAGCGTAGCGCGCAAATTGCGTTACTTCGACATGTTGGTCAACATTGGTTTCAAAGAAATCGAAGTAGGCTTCCCTTCTGCCTCGCAAACTGACTTCGACTTTGTACGTACACTGATAGACGAAAAACGCATTCCTGACGACGTCACCATTATCTGTTTGACACAATCGCGTCAGGACTTGATTGAACGTACCGTAGAAGCAATGACTGGCGCTAAAACCGCCATGATCCACCTGTACAACGCATGTGCACCAGCATTCCGCAAAATCGTCTTTAAAATGAGCAAAGATGAAGTGCGTCAGTTAGCGGTGAACGGCACCAAAATGATTAAAGAAGCCATTAAGGCTCAGCCTGGCACCAAATGGCGCTACGAATACTCCCCAGAAGTGTTCAGCACTACCGAACCTGAAGTCGCCTTAGACGTATGTAATGCCGTAGTAGAAGCGTGGGACCCAAGTCCGGCAGACCCTATTGTGTTGAACTTGCCCGCTACGGTCGAAGCCACTACCCCTAACTTGTACGCTGATCAAATTGAATGGATGCACAACAATTTGGCCCGTCGCGACAGCATTCTGATCAGTTTGCACCCCCACAACGACCGTGGCACCGCTGTTGCTGCCGCTGAGTTCGGCGTAATGGCTGGTGCTGATCGTGTTGAGGGCTGCTTGTTTGGTAATGGCGAACGTACTGGTAACGTGTGTTTGGTCACTTTGGCGCTGAACTTGTACACCCAAGGTGTGCATCCAGGTTTGGATTTCTCTGACATAGATGCTATCCGCTTGTGCGCGGAAGAGTGCAACCAGATTCCTGTACACCCACGTCACCCTTACGCTGGCGATTTGGTGTTCACCGCATTCTCTGGCTCCCACCAAGACGCCATCAAAAAAGGCTTTGTATTACAGAAAGCGGATGAGCCTTGGGAAATTCCTTACTTGCCAATCGACCCTGCCGACTTGGGCCGTAGTTACGATGCTGTTATTCGCGTCAACAGCCAGTCTGGTAAAGGCGGTGTGTCGTACTTGCTGGAACAAGAACATGGCTTGGTATTGCCTCGTCGTCTGCAAATCGAATTCAGCCGTGCCATTCAGCGCGAAACCGAAGAAACAGGCAAAGAAGTCACACCAGAAGCGGTATACAGCATTTTCGAAAGCGAGTACTTGGATACCAAAGGACCTTGGAGACTGGTCACACACACCATCAACAGTGCCCCTAAAGATGATGACGGCAACCAACGCGTCACCATTGATCTGATAGTGAAAGTGAACGGTGAAGAGCGTTCGTTACAAGGTTCCGGTGACGGTGCTTTGGCGGCCTTCATCAATGCCTTGAATATGCCTATCAAGGTCATGGACTATACCGAGCACGCGATTGGCAGTGGCATTGATACTAAAGCTGCTACCTATATCGAAACTCGTATTGCCGATAACCAGAGTGGTTTTGGCGTAGGTATTCATCAGGACATCCTGACATCTACGTTCAAGGCCATCTTGAGTGCCGTTAATCGTCATGAACTGGCGAAACGAGCAGAAGCTGAATGCGCTTAATACAGTGATCCTGATTAGCGCACGCTACTTATAAGCGCCTGCCTGCTACCCTGGCAGTGCCGCTACAACGCCCCTACCAGGGGCGTTTTTGCATTCTGTGCTTACCACTCGGTATGAGCAGGTTCCCACATCACATCTACATCTGCTTCTGCAGAACGGCGCATCATATCCAGCAAAGGAAAAGCACGCTGTCTGAAACTTACTGGCAACTGCATAGGGTGTTTAGTGTTCTCTTCATCCTCTTCGTGTTCAGAATCTTGATGGGAAGGGTCCAATGAAATAGCACGTTCTATACTAGCAATGGCTGCAGCCAATTGGTCATGCGGGATAACGCCTTGCTCTGGCAGCGCATCAAGGTAAGGACGCCCGGCCGCTTTTAATACCAGCAATGCATGCTCCGCAAACATCATGACGTTGGGGGCAGCTTTAGAACTAAACACCAGCAACATAGCACTTTCTCCAATAGATCATCATGGTCCCTATGGTAACGCGCTTAGCGCAAAAAATTGCAGTATAGAAGCTGATTTTTTATGTCTGAGGGCTCAGCCTTATGTTGCGTCTACTGTTATACAGCCTACTGCTTCTCTGGCAAGGTGCACTGCATGCCCAGCAATGCCAAGCACCTACCGCAGACCAGCACTGTAATGCCAAACTAGGTAGCCCAAACCAGCCGTATCAGTTACCTGATCCTACGGCGGGTAATCCCATACATACGGCCACCGGCAACAAAACCCATCATGACTGGGATCTCTTTGCACTACCGCACAGAAACAACATGGGCTTTGGCCGCTACTACAGCGCACAGGGCTTAATTCTGGGCATTCTAGGCGCCCAATGGCAGCACAACTATGAACTCAGTCTTACTGTGTCTGCAGGACGCTATGTTGTGAAACTACCCGGTGAGTCTGACCTCACACTGACAGAAAAGCCATCGCCCTTTGGCTTCATACGAGTGGGCCAAAAACCAGACACCTATACGTGGCACCGCCATAATGGTGACAGCTATACCTTTGTAGTAGGCAAACTGCATCATATGCAGCAGGGTGAGCACCATACCTATCTTGACTACTACCCAGACCATAGCCAATGGCCCGCGCAGCTACACAGGATACGTACCACCCACACACAGTTGGAACTACGTTACCTGCAACACGGCTCACGTTATTACCTGCAGCAGCTACATAGCCCTGTAGGCACCATCTCCTACCATTATGATCAGCCAGTCTCGTCTCAGTTGCTACGGTTACAACGTGTGCAATATCCCGATGGCCGTAATCTGCATTATTTATACGAAGTTGAGCATCAAAACGGCCACCCCTTTGCGCTAACGGGCATTAGCATCCAACACAACAGCCCCACGGGTCAGCTCTATCGCTTACGGTATTGGGCCTATGACCAGCAAGGGCGCGCCATCAGTTCAGCACAAGAAGATCGCCAACAGTCAGTCACTATCCACTACCCTGCCTCTGCTGAGCAACCTATACGCATACAAAGCAAAGCTGGTGAACAACAGCAATACCTCAACCACTCTGGACGCTTAATTCGCACTACTGGAACTACGTGCCCGGGCTGTCCTCCCCCTGATCTGCAGGTGTCCTCACCACAGCAAGGGCAATTACAGATCAACACCCTTAACCTGCAACAACACGCACAAGGTATAACACTCACGCCTCGTCACGCTGGTTGGGCCGGTCTGCAATTAGATTACGACACTAGGGGCAAACTACAGCAATGGTCTAGCGCCCTTAGCGGTACCACGCGTTGGTTTTATGACTTAAAGGGCCTACCGCTACGTCAAACTCGTGCCAATGGTGACCAGCTCACGGTTTACCGCCACTCTACCCCTCTGCGCTGGCAGTTACAGTATCGTTCAGATCGTGCTCGTAGCCAAACCAACGTACTGTGGTCACAGCCCACACAACTGCGCGTAGAACACCCTGCTGAAACTCAAGAACAGCGCTTCGACGCAGCGGGCAACTTACTGACCCGCACCATCACCCGCCAACTGTTCCCTACGCTTGAAGATATTTACGTTTACGATGCTCAAGGCAGATTACAAGAGCATGCGCTGCCTGAAGGTGGTTACTTGCGCTATGCCTGGGCCGAATCCTCTGCACAGTTACTCGGCATAACATGGCAAGACAGTATGGGCCAAAATACACCCTTGTTACGTAGCCTGCCGGGTGGTTATGCCTATTCAAATGGCCTCATAACCCAACTGAACTACAACACAGCAGGGCAAGCTTATGCGTTGTCGGTGAGTTCAGATAAAAAACTGTATTACCTCAGCACGCGCTATTACCACGCTACCTCTAGCACACTGCAGGCTGAACATCACCTTTCACCTATTCTGCAGTCACAAGAACGCTATGGCTTTGGGTATAACGACCAGCAACAAACTGTAGTCTGGCAACGTAACCAAGACTCTCCTAAGTACTATGCTTGGTCAGAAGAAGGCGCTCTGCGGCATTCCAATGCTATAACCATACCTAGCATAGAGCGAGATGCCTCTGGTTTACCTACAACAGTACAGCAGGGAAACAAAGTCCTCTCGCTACGCTACAGCCCACAACGACAGCTACAACAAATATGGAACCAACACGACTTGTTGGCCAGTTATGAGCACAATGCGTTTGGGCAGCTCATTGCAGCGCACTACCCCAATGACAGCAGATCGTTCTATTTCAACGGCACCCGGCTAGAGCTAGAAGAGCGCCGTATCAGCCCTACAGCCCCAGTTTACGAATCGCGTCGTTATATCTATGCACATAATGTGCCTATAGCCATGCTGCGCTATCTACCCGATCAAAGCAGCGAGCTATACCACATACATAGCGATTGGTTGGGTGCACCTCACAGCATGACCGATCAGCATGGCGAGATAGTGTGGGCGGCGCAGCTTACTCCTTTTGGTCATGCTCAGTTGTTGGTAAATCGTGTAGACCTACCTTTACGCCTACCCGGGCAGTACGCCGATCCGATCACGGGTTGGCACCATAATGGCTACCGTACTTATCTACCGGAACCAGGCTATTACGTAGAGCCTGACCCTTTAGGCCCGGTTGCTGGGCTACAAGCCCTAGGTTATGCACAGCAGCAACCTCGCCATTATGCTGACCCCACCGGTTTGGTGTTGTTTGCCTTTGACGGCACACGTCAGAACCAACACACCGAAAGTAATGTGCAATTATTAAGTAGGCTGTATGAAGGCGAAAGCTTCTATCAGTCTGGCCCTGGCAACCCATATTACGTAGATTGGGATGCCATCACGGCCAGCCAAGCGCATCAGATCATCCAAAATCAGTGGTCACATTTACTCAACCAAATCGAGCGTGGCCAGCGACAAGGGCAAGCTGTACTTCCCATAGACATACTAGGTTTTTCCCGTGGCGCAGCATTAGCCAGACACTTTGCCAACCTGATTGTGCAACACACGCAAAACGGCTGGTTTCAGTATCAACACCCACAACGCGGTCTACTCGCCATGTGCATACAAACACGCTTCATGGGATTGTTTGATACGGTTGCCCAGTTTGGGTTGTCGGGATCAGCCAATCATCTGTACGATTTATCTGTCTCACCCGTTTGGGGTTGGGTGGCCCATGCCGTCGCCCTTAACGAGCACCGCTGGATGTTCCCCTTATACAGCCTAGACGTTCCCAGCAATCTGAACCGATTAGAACAAGCGTTTATAGGCGCTCACTCTGATATAGGTGGTGGCCACGATCTACTTGAGCCTGAACCTGGCGATCTGAGTCGCGTAGCGTTGATGTGGATGCTCTGGCAAGCTCGCGCTGTAGGGCTGAATTTCAAAGACCTAATCACCGATGACACTAACGTCAGCACGCCCATCTTGCACGATGAACGCTCTGCCCTAGAACGCTACCTACTCAACAGTGACCGACGTGTGCAGTCTCCGTCACACCCTACTCATAACCAATATCAACAAGACCATCCTGAATTGGGAAGAAACATACGCGATCAAGTCGAAGCCTTCTTACGACGTTTTTCAGATTGGCGTACACGCGACGACAATCAAGTGGCAGAGGTCGATATGGCTGCCTACTACCAGTGGTTGGCGCAGCAAAACGCCCAAGCACCTTGAATCAAAGAGGAAATCTAGCGCAAATCACGCTATCATGTAAACCTTGGACTTTCTTTACGTATGGGCCGCGGTAAACCTCCGTTTCCCCATCACGCAACCTGATACTACACACGATTTCTATGCTTGCAGAGCAACAACAACAGCTCATCGCGCTGCTTCAAAGCGCCGTTCACGCCCTCGTTCCTGACGCGTCACCTACGATCACCCTTGAGCGCCCAAAAGTGGCTGCACACGGTGATGTTGCTTCAAATATTGCTATGCAATTGGCTCGTCCAGCAAAACGAAACCCTCGTGAATTGGCACAGGAAATCGTGGCGCACGTAGCAGCCAACCCCGATGCACAACAGCTTATCGCTACCGCTGAAGTCGCTGGCCCTGGTTTCATCAACTTCCGCCTGACTACTGCGGCACACCAAGCGGTACTGCAAACCATCGCCCAACAAGGTACGCAGTATGGTTTTCAACCAGCACGTACCGATAAAGTTTTGGTGGAATTCGTATCCGCTAACCCAACAGGCCCCTTACACGTAGGCCACGCCCGTCAAGCAGCTTTGGGCGACGCAGTTTGCCGTCTGTTTGCTACGCAAGGCTTTGATGTCACTCGCGAGTTCTACTACAACGATGCGGGTAACCAAATCGAGAACTTGGCGATTAGTGTGCAAGCTCGTGCTCGCGGTATCGACCCTGAGTCAGAAGAATTCCCTAAAGATGGCTACCGTGGTTCGTACATCCAAGATATCGCTGAAGACTTCTGCGCAGGTAAAAGCGTAGGTGCAGCCGACGTAGAAACCGTTGTAGCCTCTGGCGATGTGAACAACCTAGACGACATCCGCCGCTTTGCGGTTGCCTACCTGCGTCGTGAGCAAGACTTGGATCTACAAGCTTTCGGTCTGAAGTTTGATAACTACTATTTGGAAAGTTCGCTATACACCAGTGGCCGTGTAGAAAAAACGGTAGATGCTCTGGTAAAAGCTGGCCATACCTACGAAGAAGAAGGCGCTCTGTGGCTACGCACTACAGAACTGGGCACTGGCGACGATAAAGACCGCGTGATGCGAAAGCGTGAGGGCGGCTACACCTACTTCGTACCCGATGTGGCTTACCACGTCGCCAAATGGGAACGTGGTTTCCACCACGCTATCAACATTCAAGGTACAGACCACCACGGTACTATCGCTCGTGTGCGCGCCGGTCTGCAGGGCCTTGATATTGGTATCCCTAAAGATTACCCCGCATACATTCTGCACAGCATGGTCAAAGTCATGCGTAATGGCGCAGAAGTCAAAATCTCCAAACGTGCAGGTAGCTACGTCACCATGCGCGAACTGATTGAATGGGTGGGCCAAGATGCTGTGCGCTTCTTCCTTGCACAACGCCGCGCCGATTCCGAGTTTGTGTTTGATATAGACCTAGCACTGTCACGCAGTGAAGAAAACCCTGTGTACTACATCCAGTACGCACACGCACGTATACACTCGATGGTGAACCAATCCGGCGAAGCGCTGGAGCAAATCCAACAAGCCGATACCAGCTTGTTGGTGGCACCAACCGAGCTGACCATGCTGCAACGTTTGGCTGAATACCCAGCCATGCTGCAATTGGCAGCCAATGACTTGGCTCCGCACCAAATTACCTTCTGGTTGCGTGATTGTGCAGCAGACTTCCACGCTTGGTATAACGCCGAGCGCGTCAATGTAGACGACCTGCCGCTGAAACGTGCCCGTCTGGCTTTGGCTATTGCTTGCGCACAAGTCATTGCTAACGGTCTGAGTGTACTGGGTGTGTCTGCACCTGAAAAAATGTAGGAACTATGGCAACACGACGCAAGAATACCCGATCTAGCAAATCCTCCAGCGGCGGTGGCAGTACCCTGTTTGGTGTCATCATCGGCCTCATTCTGGGTTTGGCGGCAGCAGCATTAGTCGCGTTTTACATCACTAAAGCGCCCATGCCTTTTAATGACAAGGCAAGCCGTGCTGCTCCCAATGTACTGCTTCCTGAAGTGCGTGATGCTCCAGACCCAAATATAGGTCTGTATCCACGCCCTACCACTGGTGCCAATGGTCAGCCAGATAGCTTGAGTCCTGTTGCCCCCTCAGGCGGCACACGCCGTGATGAAGACGTACTAGGTGAATTGATTGCAACCCTGCCGGAGGCTGCTAAGCCTCCGGCAGTGCCAGCGCCTACAACGGCAGCCACTCAACCTGCAGCATCTGCACCTACTGCAGCGAACAACACCGAGCCTAAACAGCTCGCTATGATACCGCCACCAGCACCGCCTAAAGCGACTGCTTCGCAGCGTTATTTCTTGCAGGCCGGTGCATTCCGTTCTGCTAACGATGCGGATGCTACCAAGGCGCGTATTTTGATGTTGGGCTTACCTGCCGAAGTACAGGTTGCCGAGGTAAACGGCACCACACTGAATCGTGTACGTGTAGGCCCTTTCAATGGTCTGGATGCTATGAATCAAGCTCGCATCACGTTGGGTAACGAACAAATCGCTACCTCTGTTGTGCGTCAGCCTTGAACTTTATGCGATCCTCACTGTCCTATAGCCTATTATCTAGCAGGAAGGAAATCCTATAATGAACAAAACTTCAGTTCTTCGTCTGGCGGCTAGCAGTGTACTAACACTGAGTGCCCTTTTCAGTGCTCCCTCCATGGCCCAGCAAGCACAAACGTATGTCACGCTGGAACAGGCTCAGCCCTCGGATACACTTAACAAAACCGAAGTACTGGAGTTTTTCTCCTATAGCTGCCCACACTGCGCAACTGCCGAACCTCTGGTAGCAGAATGGGCTACAAAACTTCCTGAAAATACTGTTCTGCAACGTGTACCTATCGCCTTTAATGCCGGCATGGTAGATCTGCAGCGCATGTATTACACCTTGGAAGCCATGGATCGTTTGGATCTACACGAAGCGCTATTCAAAGCTTTGCACCAAGAAAGAAAACCACTGTTTGATGCTAAAGCGCTGACCCAATGGGCGGTTGATCAAGGCGTTGATCAAGACGAGTTCACCAAAACCTTCAACTCGTTTGGCGTGAACACCAAGATTTCCAAAGCTAACGATTTGGCACGTGCCTACCGTATTGAAGCTACACCTAGCTTGGCTATAGGCGGTAAATACGTCACCAATCCAAGTATGGCTCGTGGTATTCCACAAATGCTGGAACTGGCAAACGGCTTGTTAACGCAATAACACATTGGGTATTCACACCTAGCGTTGTACCTTTACCGGTGATTAGCTAGGTTCACATACCCATTAAAAACCCCCCTGATGTCATTGGCATCAGGGGGGTTTTTCTATTCACATGGTTACTCATGTGAATATCTCGCTATATCACAGACCTGCTGGGCGTACGTAGCCTGGGAAATGCTCATCCAACGCTGCTTTAAAAGCTTCGGATTTAAACGCATCAGCCAAGTCTTTAGCCCATGGTTTGTCCAAGTCTTCTGTACGTACAGCCACTACCTGTTGATAGTCTACTGGGGGCTGCTCCAACGCTACAGCGCTGGTCAGATCCAAGCCAGAGGCAATCGCAAAGTTACCGGGTACAACTGCATACTCTACGCCGCCAATAGTACGTGGCAACTGAGCTGCTTCTACTGGCTGCAAACGGATGTTTTTAGGATTCTCCACAACATCACGCTCGGTCACACGCAGTGGGTCTACATCTTGCTTCACCACAATCACTTGGTGCTGTTGCAGCAGTTGCAAAGCGCGTGCCAAGTTACTTGGGTCGTTAGGTACAGTGAAACGGTCTTTGTCTTGCACATCAGCCAAGCTGTCGCGACCAGTTGCGTAAATACCCATAGGGGCAGTTGTACTCTGAACCAAATCACTCAATGGCAAGTTTTGGTCTGTTTTAAAACGGTTTAGGTACGCAATGTGCTGGAACAGGTTGGCATCCAACGCACCATGAGCCAACGCAATATTCGGCTGCACGTAATCGTTGAACTCTACCAGTTTGACCTTGTAGCCTTGCTCTTCCAACTGAGGAACAATGGCCAACTTCAGCACATCATAGTTATAGCCAGCCGTCGCACCAAACACCAAGCTTGGTTTGTTTGGATCTGCTGCGTGAGCAGCGCTGGTGCCCAGAGTTAGCATGGCGGCAATGGTGCCTAGCATAAGCTGGCGGCGTAGCTTCAACATGAGAATACCCCTTGAGTAATACGATAAAAGTACAACAAAAATTACGAACGTTTATCCAGTCGGTGTGCCAAGGCATTACCGCCAAACTGTATGATCTGCACGATCACAATCAGTATCGCTACCGTCAGCAACATCACATCGGTTTGGAAGCGGTAGTAGCCGTAACGAATGGCCAAATCCCCAATACCGCCGCCACCTACTACGCCAGCAACCGCTGAGTAGGATAGAAAGCTTACTGCTAGTACAGTGAGGGCAAGAATCAACCCAGAGCGGGCTTCTCGCGCCAACACACGCCACACAATTTGCAACTCTGATGCACCCATGGCTTGGGCCGCTTCAATCACACCACGCGGCACTTCTCGCAGGCTTTGCTCTACCAGACGTGCCAAATAGGGAATCGCAGCGACGGACAACGGCACTGATGCCGCTAATGGGCCAATGGGTTCACCTACAATTTTCAGTGTGAAAGGAGCCAATACCACCAGCAAAATAATGAACGGGAACGAACGTATGGTGTTCACTACCCAGCTCACGACCAAATAGATTTTAGGGCTACTGAGTGATTGGCCTGGGCTCATCAAAAACAGCAATACGCCCAGTGGGCCACCTAAGACAATGGCTGCGCTCACCCCTATGCCCAACATTAAAAAGGTTTGGCCTATGGCCAGCCACAAGTCGGGAAGAATGGGAATAATATTATCTAGCATGCTCTACACCCTTATGCGGCACTTAGCCCTTCTTGGGCATAAAATTTCTGCAATAACTCAGCACGTCGTGCTTCTTCAGCCAACTCACGCCCCAGTGCACTTAAACGCGGGGTATTTTGGTCGGCTACATCTACTACCTCTACCAACTGGCCTGCTTCCAGAATCGCTGCTCGTGTACACAACGACAACACGACTGGCAACTCATGCGTCACGATCACAATCGTTACGCCCAGCTGGTGATTAATATCGCGTAAAGTATCTAATACCGAGCGCGTTGTTTCTGTATCCAGTGCCGACGTAGGCTCGTCACACAGCATCACTTTGGGACGCGGCGCTAATGCACGGGCAATCGCTACACGTTGCTTCTGCCCACCAGACAATTGAGCGGGATAGTGATGAATCTTGTCACTCAAGCCCACCAATTCCAAACACTCGCGCACTCGTGTATCTACTTCTTTCTTGTTCACTCTGCGGTGCAGTGTCAGCGGAAACGCGACGTTCTCAAAAACAGTGGCATTTTGCAGCAAGTTGAACTGCTGAAAAATCATGCCCAAGTCTTGTCTAGCCATGCGTAAATCGCGCTTGGACAGCGTGGTCAAATCTTGTCCTGCCAACAATACTCGACCGCTATCAGGGCGTTCCAGCAAATTGATCATTCGCAGCAGCGTTGATTTACCTGCACCACTTTTACCAATCAGACCAAATATCTGTCCTTCCGCGATATCTAGCGTTAAGGAACGTATGGCATTAAAAGTGGAACCATCCGGTAAAGGAAAAGTCTTGTTTACGGCGTCCAATCGTATCAAGGTAGCCGCACTGGTTTGATTTTTTGGTTGCATGGTTACTTCAGAACAAGACTGCTTGCCACCCAGCAAACAGTCGAAAAGAGCGATTTATTATCGCATCTATTGCTTATTTCAAAACTTAACATTTAGCCATAACATAATATCTTCTAGTTATTAGAAGTTATTGTTATAACCAAAACAAGCCAAGGGTGATGGCAGCCCATCACCCTTGATTACACGGCTTCTCTACCCTAGACAGGAAGGTATCCCGCCTAGAATCTCATACCGTTAAACCGCGACGACCAGAGAAATTTCCAGTGGCGATTTGCTAGGCAGTGTGAAAACGCCCACAGCAGCACGTGCACTAATACCTGCTGCACCCAATTCAGCAGCCAAGTAGTCAGACGCGAAATCAGCCACTTTAGGGTGTTTATCGAACTCAGGGTCAGTGCTGGCGACGTAAACAGTCATGCTCACCACTTTGCGCAGTTGCTCAGACTCGTTCAGCACGCTGCGAGCAGCTGTCAGTGCATTTTGTACGGCCAACTCAGCCGATTCACGCAGTACATCTACGGGATCGCTGCTGCTAATACCGCCAGTACGAATCAACACACCAGCACGACGTGGTGTCATGCCAGCTGTAAAAATCAAATTCCCTTCGCGCGTAGCGGGAGAATAATTACCTTGTGGAGCGGGAGTGGCGGATTGGTTACTACTCATTTTCTATACCTCTGGATTAAGATGGCGACACTCTGCATTGCCTGCACGGTTGCCCCATAATCTTGTGAAAAATTAACACGTATACTGTGGGTGACGTTAGGCCCGAACTCACTACCCGGGGTGACAGTCACCCCTGCTTGCACGCGCAAAATACGCACAAATTCTTCTGGTTTCACAACCAGATCAGGTAGCTGGGGAAACAAATAACTACCAGCCTGTGATGGCCGCACCTTCACCCCATCTACTGCATGCAGGATGTCTAGAATAGCATCACGAATACGCTGGTGCTCAATAATACGCTGCGACATCCACCCATCTGGCTCATTGAACCACGTACGCAACACTGCTTGGTTATAGCCCGCCGCACGCAAGGCAATAATGGCCTGCAATTTCTCCATGCGCTGTATTAAACGCGCCGCCCCAAATGCAACACCTAGACGGAAGCCACTCAAGGATTCGGTTTTAGATGGCCCCATAATAGTCAGCAAGTTATCGCTGTTCATATCGGGTTGTGCACGCAGGTGGGTGTACTGCTCTCCGCTATATAACAAACGTGAATACAGCTGATCCACAATCACGGTCACGTTGTACTGTGCCGCTAGCTGCGCCACGCGCACGATTTCCTCACGGGAATACACCACACCAGTAGGATTGTTGGGGTTAGAAAACAAGAATACTTCTACACCAGATTTGAATACCGCTTCTAGCTGATCCAAATCTAAACCTGCTGCCGTACGCGTCGCATGGTAATTCAGCTGTACCGGCACTAACTCGCCTTCCATAAAGCTGACCAGTTTGCGGTTCGCGAAGTAATCTGGCTGCACGATGGCCACTTTGGTGCCACGCGTGACACACGCCGCAATAGCTAAAAACAATGCGCCTTGCGTGCCTGTAGTGATGATGAGTTCTTCTTCCGCATCCACTGCGCTACCCGTGAACGTACCTAGGTGTTTGGCGACTTCATGACGAATCGCTGCCTTACCTCTATATTCGGTATAGGCTTGCGCGCCCCCTTGATGATAGCCCTCGGAAAACACAGCCAAGGCGTTATCCACAGGCGGGAAGGCATCCACATCACCATGGGAAAAATCCACAGGGCGACCTTCTAGAGTTTCACCACGCAGCAAGGCTTGAAACTCAGCGCCTTCACGCTGCCGTACTTCTTGGCCTGGAGCATTGTCTGTACCTAAACGGCTGAATTTCTCGTCTAACTTATCCATTTTTGACCTCTTTAGCTTCCTGCTCAGCACGGTAGGCTCTATAACGCGCCATGTTTTCTTCATTTGCCGGGTACAAGCCGGGTAATGGATGCCCTGCCCGCACTTGCTCTACCACCCAACCTTCTAGACGCTCTTGCTCAGGCGCTAATTCCAACACCTTGTCCAAGAACGCAACGGGGATAGCCACCGCACCATCTTGATCGGCCACAATAATATCGCCGGGGAAAATCGCCACGCCGCCGCAACCTATGGGCTCTTCCCAACCGATAAACGTCATACTCGCCACTGAAGGCGATGCTGCTTGACCTTGGCTCCACACCGGCAAGCCAGAGGCCTTCACACCAGCACCATCCCGCATCACGCCATCTGTCACCATCGCTTTAATGTTGCGCTTCACCATGCGCTCGCACAAAATGTCGCCCCACACACCAGCGTCGGTCACACCAAAAGCATCTGCCACCGCCACACACCCTTCGGGCATAGCTTCAATCGCAGCACGGGTAGAGTTAGGTGCACTCCACGATGCGGTCGTCGCTAAGTCTTCACGCGCCGGAATAAAACGTAGGGTAAAAGCAGGCCCCACTATGCGCGGCTGCCCTTCCGCCAGCGGTTTGGTGCCGCGTATCCACGTATTACGTAGCCCCAATTTCAACAAAACAGTAGTGATTGTGGCCGTTGTGACCCCTTCCAGAGTCTTCACAATTTCAGCATCCAACGCCATATTCTGCCTTTCAAAAAAGTAAATAGACGTAGTTAGTCTCTCACCAATTATTTTTAATGGAAAGCTATAATTTTTTATGTTTTCCATCAATTTAATTGATCAATTATGCTGAGTGAATTACGTACCTTTCTAGCGGTAGTGCGTTACGGTAGCTTTGCCAAAGCCGGTGAGCACATAGGCCTCACACAAGGCGCGGTAAGCGCGCAGATCCAACGGTTAGAACAACACGTAGGACTACGCTTGTTTGACCGCAGCGCCAGACGTGCCACGCTAACCTTAGAGGGCCGTGAGGTACATTCACGCGCCGAGCATATCGTTACCGCCATGCAGCAGTTGGGAAACATGAGCTATAGCGATGGCGCTCAAGGTACCTTGGTATTAGGTGCTATCACCTCTGCTCAGCAGTCGTGGTTAATTGATGCGATGGCGGCGTTCAGGCAGGAATACCCCGGGATTTCGCTACGTGTCATACCCGGTGACTCGTTAAACATCATTGCCCAAGTAGATACTGGCGATATGGACGTGGCTGTCATGGTGCGTCCACCGTACACGCTGCCGCCCGACATCACATGGCACACCTTACTGCATGAGCCTTTTGTGCTGATTGCCTCTGACCATCATCCTGGCGCCAATTGGCAGCATCTGCTGCAACACGCTCCGTTTGTGCGCTATGTGCGCACGTCCTTTGGTGGACGACGCATAGAACAGTTTTTACGCCAGCATAAGTTATCAGTGCATGACGCTGTAGAACTGGATGAAATAGGAGGGTTAATACACGCGGTAGAAAAAGGTATAGGCGTAGGCATTGTGCCAGTGACCGCCGCGCATTACCCCTTTCCTCAAGGCGTGCGCATGCTCCCGTTAGGCAAACATGCGTTTTCCAGAGAGATTGGGATAGCAGAAAGGGGTACGCTCACGCACCCCTTGTTGACTCGCAGATTGATCAGTTTGTTAGAACACAGCGCAACCACCAATGCCGTTGCGCTGCCTGATTCATCAGAAAGTTAGAAGAAGCCCAAAGCGTCTGGGCTGTAGCTCACCAGCATGCACTTGGTTTGCTGGTAGTTACCTAGGGCAATTTTGTGTGTTTCTCTACCAATACCGGACTGCTTGTAGCCACCAAATGCAGCGTGCGCTGGGTATAAGTGGTAGCAGTTAGTCCATACGCGACCGGCTTGTACGCCACGCCCTACTCGGTAGGCTCGTGAACCGTCACGGCTCCATACCCCTGCGCCCAAACCATAGGATGTGTCATTCGCAATGGCAATGGCTTCTTCTTCGTCCTTAAAGGTAGTCACCGCCACAACCGGGCCAAAGATTTCTTCTTGGAACACACGCATGGAGTTATCACCACGCAGCATAGTGGGACTCACATAGAAACCAGCATCCAGCCCTTGCATACGGTTTCTATCACCACCCGTTAAGCACGTAGCACCCTCTTCACGCCCTAGGTTGATGTACCCCAGAATACGGTCCATCTGTGCCTGAGATACCTGCGCCCCCACCATCGTGGCAGCATCCAACGGGTTACCTTTTTTAATGCGCTCTACCCTAGCCACCACTTTTTCAATGAAGCGCTCGTAAATGGATTCTTGCACCAACATACGTGTTGGCGCTGTACATACCTCGCCCTGGTTCAGGGCAAACATGCTGGCACCTTCCAATGCTTTGTTCAGGAAAGCATCGTCGTTTTGCATGACGTCTTCAAAGAAGATGTTAGGGCTTTTGCCGCCTAGCTCTACCGTAGCGGGGATTAGCGAATCAGCCGCATGGTGCAAAATGGTTTTACCCACAGGCGTGGACCCTGTGAACGCAATTTTGGCAATGCGTGGGCTGCTGGCCAATGCGTTACCGGCTTCTTTACCAAAACCGTTCACCACGTTCAGCACGCCCGGAGGCAACAAATCACCAATGACTTCCATCAACACCAAGATAGATGCGGGTGTTTGCTCAGCCGGTTTCAGCACGATGGGACAACCTGCCGCCAAAGCGGGAGCCAGCTTCCATGCTGCCATCAATAGTGGGAAGTTCCACGGAATAATTTGCCCCACCACGCCCACTGGTTCGTGGAAATGGTACGCCACCGTGGTGCTGTCTATATCGGAAATAGCGCCTTCTTGAGCGCGGATGCAGCCCGCAAAATAGCGGAAATGGTCTACTGCCAGTGGCAAGTCAGCTGCGCGTGTTTCACGTACAGGTTTGCCGTTATCGATGGACTCTGCCACCGCTAGTTTTTCTAGGTTTTGCTCTATCCTATCTGCAATGCGCAACAAGATATTGGAACGCTCGGCTACCGAGGTTTTACCCCATGCCTCGCGCGCCGCGTGCGCTGCATCTAAGGCCAAATTAATGTCATCGGCGTCTGATCGTGCGACTTCGCAGAATACTTGCCCGGTAATGGGCGAGATATTCTCGAAATAATTCCCCGCTACAGGAGGTACCCAACGCCCCCCTATGTAGTTGTCGTATCGTTTTTTATAGGGGAATTCCAGATCGATGCCAAACTGTTTTAAATCCGAAAAACTCATTTCAACCTCCTGGGTCACGCATGAATTGCCCGAATACTGCAGAGCGGAATGTACAGCCGAAACAGCGCTGTGTGATTACTACTATACTGTGATTTCTATCATATCTTTATCCTACTTTGTGATATGGACAAGACCCGTTTAGACAAATGGTTATGGGCAGCACGCTTTTACAAGACTCGCAGCCTAGCCGTAGATGAAATCAATAAAGGACGCGTGCTGGTGAATGGCCAGAGCTCAAAACCAGCACGTGATATTCAGGTGGGTGATGAAATTTCCATCACCAAGCAGCCCCCGGCTACGGTAGTGATCGTACAAGCCATTAGCTCCGTTCGTGGCCCGGCTACCGTTGCCCGTACGCTGTATAACGAAACGCCTGAAAGCATTCATGCTCGCGAAAGTGCGGCTGAACAGCGCCGCTTGGCTCCGGAGCCTGCCTTAAGCATTCACGCTGGTCGCCCTACCAAGCGTGATAGACGTAGTATTGATCGCTTAAAACACGATGACTATTAAGCGTTACGCCAACTCACCGCAAAAATCGGTAAGCCAGTAGTCGGGCAGTTGTTGGGCCGTGATGCCCGCTCCCAACAAGGCAAATAATTTGGCTAAGGCTGCTTCTCGCGTCATGCTGCCGCTAGGTAGCATCCCTGCCTGCACCAACAAACTGCCCGCTGCGTATTGCCCTGGCAGCACGCTACCCACTGGGCATTGGCTAATTCCCACTACAGCCACCCCTTGTGCGGTAGCTCGGTGTAGTACGGCCAAGAGTTCAGCGTCCTCTGTTGGGCCTGTGCCAGTACCGTAGCACTCCAAAATCACCCCCTGTACGCCCGTATCCACAAGACTTTGTAAGGCATTAGCCTGAAAGCCGGGGTAAAACGGCACTACTACTAAAGATACCGGCTGACGCTGCACCTGAAAATTCAGTGCAACAGGTACATGACCAGTAATAGACTCAGCACCTTCATGGCGTACCGCTCTGAATGCGTCATCGGCATCACTGTGCCATTTGCTTACCTGTGTGCCGCGTAACAAACGCTGGTGAAAGTACACAAACACACCTGCAGCACAGACAGTGATAGCCGACAATGCACCAAACACATTGGCCCATGCATCCGTATCAGGTTGTACAGCAGGCCGCATAGACCCCGTTAGCACAACGGGAATACCTACACCGCCCAGCAAGAAACTTAATGCTGCTGCGCTATAGGCCAATGTATCTGTGCCATGTAGTACTACTACGCCACTACAACCCTGCTCGGCGGCCTGCACAATCACATCGCGCATGCTTAGCCACAGTTGCTGCGTCATGTTGGCACTATCTATAGGCGGGTCTATGGCTGCATAGCGCCACGCGGGCAGAGACTGAGCCTGCGGCCAAGTGGCTTGCGCGTGTTGAATACGCTGCTCAAACCCGGCTGCAGGTGCCCAACCGTCGGCACCTAATTCCATACCTAGAGTGCCGCCGGTGTACAAAATCAACACAGGCCCTGTGGCCGGTACAACATTCGTCATGCTGCTTTAGCCGCTACCAATGCTTGAGAGATATCCGCAATTAAATCTTGCGCATTTTCTAAGCCTGCGTGTAAACGTATCAATGGTTTAGTGTTGTGATTCCAGTAGGAGTGCGGTGCTACCAGCTCTGGCTCTACATACTGCACTAGGCTCTCGAAACCTCCCCATGAATAGCCAATACCAAACAGCGTCAACGCATTCACAAAGCGACGTGCTTGTTCTGGTTGCAGGTTCAAACTGAAGGCCAACATGCCGTTAGAGCCAGTGGCATCACGTTTCCATAATGCGTGGCCTGGGTCGCTAGGTAATGCCGGGTGGAACACACGCTCTACCTCGGGCAAGGAACTCAAGAATTCGGCCAGTTTCAGGCCATTGGATGCACTTTCACGCATACGTACCGACAAGGTACGCACACCGCGCAACGCTAGCCACACGTCATCAGCACTCACCGAATAACCCAAGGCATAATTCGTTTTCTTCACCGCAGAAATCAGGGCTGGGTTATCACCCACCACCACAGCACCCATCATCAAATCAGAGTGACCCGCCACATATTTAGTCGCGGCAATCACTGATACATCCACGCCTAGCTCTAATGGTCTGTAGGCATAGCCAGAGCCCCATGTGTTATCAGCGACAGTCACCAGACCATGCTCTTTGGCTACGGCTACTAAGGCAGGCACATCCAGCATTTGCATCAACAGCGAACCGGGAGACTCCAAGTACAGAATTTTGGTGTTAGGACGTATGGCTTCACGCACAGATGCTACATCTGGTTTCACATACGTGATATCGATGCCCAAACGTTTAGCCAAACCAGAATCATAAAGCCGTACAGGAGCGTAGGCAGAATCAGTGATCAGCACATGGTCGCCGTGCTGCGCCAAGGCGGTAATACTTAAGGCAATTGATGCCATGCCAGAAGGAACAAGCGCACAATACTGGCCTTGCTCTAACTCACAAAACACCTGCTCTAACGCAGCATGTGTATCCAGCCCGCCCCTGCCGTAAGCAGGTCTGCGCTGGCCTGCGGCTTGTGCTGCTTGGGCAGCATCCAAGTCTTCCAACGAACGGAATCTCACCGTACTGGAACGCACGGAAGGAATCGCCACGGGAGCAGCGCCTGTTTGAGGGTCAAACTCGGCTAACCCTAAATGAGCAAGCAACGTATCCAAATGACGGTAGGAGGACTGACTCATAGTGACTGTACCCTGCAGAAATTAGCTAAAGGTATACGCTAGCATAAAGTCTGCAGAGGCGGTGCAGCCACGATGGCATTAGCTACACACGAAATAATAGATGCCATCTGCGCGTTTTTCGCGGCGCAGCTTACCCTCGTACCACAGCGCATGCAAGTGAGCTAAGGCTTCACCCATCGCAAAGGTGAGTTGATGCAGATCCAGCTCGCGCTTAAATAGCACGGGCACCAACCCTGCGGCATTCAGGCCGGCACTACCACAGGCTTCTAAAGTGTCGACCAAACGGTCTTTGTGGTGCTGTTGCAAGTCATCTATGCGGCCATGCAAACCTCTGAACACTTTGCCATGCGACGGCAAAATCAACACATCTTCGGGCAATACACGGTACTCATCCAGAGAGGTCAAAAAGCAGGGCAGTGGATTTGCTTCAGGCTCATGGTCAAACACGCTGACGTTGGTAGAAATACGTGGCAGCATCATGTCGCCAGAAATCAGTACATTCAGCGCTGGGCTGTACAGCGATACGTGCTCTGGCGCATGACCGTAGCCCACAATGATTTCCCATTGGTTAGCACCAATCGTAATGCTGTGACCTGCCATCAAACGGTGGAAGCTGCTGGGCATATCGGACACCAACCCAGGGTAATAGCCCGCGCGTTCTTTGATTTTTTGTTGGGACTCTGGGTCGCTCAAACCGTTACGCCCAAAGTGCGCCGCCGCGTTCTCACCACTTTGCTGCGCTGCTTTGGCATCATGACGACGCTGCGACCACAAACAGGCCACTGTGTAATCCGTCATGCTCATGTACAACGGCGCTTTCCAGTGTTCACACAGCCAGCCTGCCAAGCCCACGTGGTCAGGGTGCATGTGAGTGACCAACACGCGCAATACCGGCAAGCCCTGCAATTGTGTGGCAAACAACTGCTCCCATTGCTCGCGAATCACCTCTTTATTCACGCCGCAATCCACAATCATCCACCCTTGCTGCCCTTCATACTCATCGCGCAACAACCACACGTTGATGTGATTTAAGGCAAATGGTAAGGGTAAGCGAGCCCAAAAAACGCCTGGGGCAACTTCCATGATCTGACTAGGCTCAGGCAATGTGTCACCAAACGGATAGGTCACTGCTTCTTGGGTATCTTGCATTCTGTCTTCTCCAATCATTACGTTCGTGCTGTGCAACAGGCATAATAGGACAGCCCCTTGCCTCAGCCAATCTTTGTTTGCTGAAGCGCACTTTCTGGAACTTTTCACCTTGGTAACACGCAGCCATGTTTGAGTCAGATAGTCCCAGCATCACCCCAGTTTCACCTAAAGGCCCTTCTCCACTGGATATTGCCCAGACCATTCTGAATGGCTTTAACCGCCACTATGCGCTGTTTCGTTACAGTGCGCAGCGTGCCAAAGTACTGTTCGAGTCTGCCGCGTGGCATGCCATACAACATCTGTCTCGTGAGCGCATCGAATATTACGATATACGCGTACGCGAATGTGCCGCCATCCTTAGCTCAGCGCTTAAAGGAAACCGCACCACGCCCGATGAGCATAGCCAACTTACCCATTTGGATGAACCCCAGCACCAATTTTGGCATCAGGTAAAACGGGAATTTGTAGGGCTGTTACGACGTCACCATCAGCCAGAATGTGCAGAAACGTTTTTTAACTCGGTGTCCTGCCGCGTACTGCATCGTAACTATTTCAACAACGATTTCCTCTTTGTACGCCCTGCTATCGCTACCGAATATCTGGATGGTAGCCGCCCTTCGTACCGTGCCTATTACCCGTTAGAACAGGGCTTGGTGCCTACCCTGAAAACCATGATTCAGGATTTTGGCTTGGCCGCCCCGTTCGCGGATTTGCCTGCCGAAGTACGTATCTTGGCGCGCCGCATTGTGCATACGCTGCGCCAACGCTTGCCTGATGATCCCGGCCACCGTTTAGGCCCAGACTGCCAATTCCAAGTCTTAAACTCGCTGTTCTTCCGTAACAAAGGTGCGTATATCGTGGGGCGCTTTATCAACCACGGCAACATTCACCCCTTTGCTATTGCGCTGACACACACCCCCGCTGGTACCATTTCACTGGATGCCTTGTTGGACACCAGTGACGACATCAGTACGCTGTTCAGCTTTACTCGCGCCTATTTCTTGGTGGATATGGAGACTCCATCCGCCTATGTGAATTTCTTGGTGACTTTGCTGCCCCGCAAATCCAAGGCCGAGTTCTACAACGCCATCGGTTTGCAAAAACAAGGGAAAACGCTGTTTTACCGCGATTTTCTCTACCATTTAGCACATTCTAGAGACCAATTCACCTTATCGCCCGGTATTAAAGGGATGGTGATGTGCGTGTTTACCTTGCCGTCGTACCCTTACGTATTCAAGCTGATACGCGACCGCATACGCAAAAGCGGCATGGATCACGCCACTGTCAAGGAACGCTATCAACTGGTGAAAAAACACGACCGTGCAGGGCGTATGGCCGATACCTGGGAATATTCACAAGTAGCCTTACCGCTAGACCGTTTTGACCCTGAATTACTGGAAGAATTGCGCCGTGAAGTACCGTCGCAAATAGAAGAAAGCGACGGTTCACTGGTTTTGCGCCATGTGTACATTGAGCGCCGCATGCTGCCACTGAACTTGTTCTTGTCTCGTGCCAGCGAAAACGCCATTGAAGGCGCGATTAAACAATACGGCGACGCCATACGTGAATTAGCAGCAAACAATATCTTCCCGGGTGATATGCTGTACAAGAACTTTGGCCTTACCCGCTTGGGACGCCTTGTTTTCTATGACTACGATGAAATTCAACGTATGACGGAAATGCAGTTTCGCACCATTCCAGCCGCGCCCAACGAAGAGGCTGAAATGTCCGGCGAACCGTGGTATCCCATTGGTAAGAACGACGTATTTCCCGAAGAATTTGAATACTTTTTGCTGGGCGACCCACGTATCAAAGAAGCCTTCAAAAAGTACCATGCAGAATTGCTGGATGCGCAATGGTGGAATCAATGCCGAGAGCGTGTCGCACAGGGTAGATTAGAGAATATTTATCCCTATCCCCTTACTAAGCGATTAGATAATTGCCGCAGTGCAGCAATTTAATGGATAATGGAGTGACATCAACCTGACTACAACAACCCGAGGAGCTCTTGCCATGTCAGATCCTGTTGTGATTGCTTCGATTGCCCGTACCCCTATGGGTGCCATGATGGGTAGTCTTTCTTCCCTAGCCGCTCACGAACTGGGTGCGGTTGCCATTAAAGCCGCTGTAGAGCGCGCTGGTATTGATCCTGCCCTGATCGACGAAGTGATCATGGGTAACGTACTACAAGCTGGCCAAGGCCAAGCGCCTGCACGCCAAGCCGCTATTGGTGCTGGCCTGCCGAAAAGCGTAGGTGCGACCACCGTACACAAAGTGTGTGGTTCCGGTATGCGTGCTGCCATGTTTGGCCACGATATGCTGGTAGGTGGTAGTGCTGACGTCGTTGTTGCTGGCGGCCAAGAAAGCATGAGCAATGCTCCTTACCTGTTGCTGCGTGGTCGTCAAGGCTACCGCTATGGTCACTCCACTGTGTATGACCACATGGCATTGGACGGCCTAGAAGACGCGTACCAAAAAGGTACAGCGATGGGCCTGTTTGCAGAAAGCTGCGTAGACAAATACCAGTTCACCCGTGAAGAACAAGATGCGTTCACGCTGGAATCTCTGCGCCGTGCCACAGAAGCCAGCAAAGATGGCAGCTTTGCCTTTGAAATCACCCCAGTCACTATAGAAGGCCGCAAAGGCGACACCGTTGTTGATACAGACGAAGCACCTCAACGTGCGATGCCTGAAAAAATCCCAACCTTGCGCCCTGCCTTCAAAAAAGACGGTTCCATCACTGCCGCAACCTCATCCTCCATTTCGGATGGTGCAGCAGCTATGGTATTGATGCGTTCTTCCACCGCTGGCGAGCTGGGTGTAAAACCTTTGGCAAAAATCGTAGGCCACACACAGTTTGCTCATGAGCCAGAGTGGTTCACTACAGCTCCTGTAGGTGCAATTGAAAAACTGCTGAAGAAAACCGGCTGGAAAATTGAAGACGTAGACCTGTTTGAAATCAACGAAGCCTTCGCCGTGGTCACCATGGCTGCTATGAAAGAGCTGAACATCCCTCACGACAAAGTGAACGTTCACGGTGGCGCGACAGCATTGGGTCACCCTATTGGTGCATCCGGTGCGCGTTTGATCGCAACACTGGTAGGTGCGTTGAAACAAAAAGGCCTGAAACGCGGTATTGCTTCTCTGTGTATCGGTGGCGGTGAAGCCGTCGCTATCGCAGTGGAAATGCTGTAATTTACAGCACTGCTATTACCTACAAGCCAGTGTGAAAATGCTGGCGTAAATAGCTGAAAACCTCTGGCAAAACACCAGAGGTTTTTTCGTTTTAGCGCTAAAGACCAAAGCAACACAGGTTATGCGTTAAAATTATTAGCTTGAAGTGTGAAATTGCATTCCTACTGTCCATCCTTATCCCGCTTTCTCTACGAGGAACTCATGCTACTGCGTACCTTGCTGGTGACTCTGGCTACTGCTTTTGCTCTGCAATCACCCATCGCCTCTGCCCAAGTCAAGGTAGGGGTCATTACCTCCTCCACCGGCTCTACTGCCATGGTTGGCATTCCGCAAAACAATACGGTTCCTCTGCTACCTAAGAAAGCTGGCGATCTGGATATCGAATACATTGCGTTGGACGATGCTAGCGTCACCAACCAAACGGTGACTGCTTTCCGTAAGCTGATCTCTGAGCACCAAATCGATGCGTTGATTGGGCCTACTGGCTCTCCGCATGCGATTAGCTTGATCCCTTTTGCCGCAGAATCCGGTACGCCGATTTTGTCGCCAGTGGGTGCTGCTGCTGTGATCTTGCCCATGACGCCAGAGAAAAAGTGGATTTTCAAAACCACGCAGAACGATGACATCATTGGCTCTGCTTTGGTGAAACACATGGTGGACAACGGTGTTAAAACAGCAGGTTTCATTGGTTTTAACGATGCCTACGGCGAAAGCTGGTTGAACGTGTTTAACCAACTGGCTGCTGAAAACGGGATTGAGATTGTCGCTACCGAACGCTATGTGCGTTCAGACAACTCCGTGACAGGCCAAGCACTAAAAGTGTTCTCTGCTAAGCCTGATGCCGTGCTGATCGCCGGTACTGGCGCTGCCGCTGTGCTGCCACAAGTCACCTTGGCAAAACTGGGCTACGAAGGCCAGTTCTACCAAACTCACGGTGCGGCACTGCCTGCGTTCTTGTCGCTGGGTGGCCCTGAAGTAGAAGGCACTGTACTAGCAGCTAGTTTGATGTTGGTGCTGCCTGAAATCGACGACAGCAACCCATCCAAAGCGATTGCTCAAGACTACATTGACCGCTACACCGCCAAATATGGTGAAGCCCCAGCTACCTTTGGTGCGAACGTATTTGATGCAGGCTTGTTGCTAGAAAAAGCAATTCCTGTTGCTGCACAAACAGCTCAACCCGGTACGCCTGAGTTCCGCGCTGCGTTGCGTGATGCATTGGAACAAACCACTGAGCTTGTGGCCACACAAGGTGTGTACAACATGACTCCTGAAGATCACAGCGGCTTTGATGAGCGTGGTCGTGAGATGATCATCGTGAAAGATGGTCAGTGGCGATTACTGAAGTAAACGCCTGATAACTAGCCGGGAAATCCACCAGATTCCCGGCTTTTTTTACGCCTTAAACTCGAAGCATTTATTTACGTGCCGCCACTTCTGCAAGCATAGGCTCCATGCTATGCTGCCCTTAATAAAATTCTTATCGACATAGATATAAGAAAACCTGAATACAGGTATAACAACGGTGGAGCAACATGGAACAACATAGAGTCATCCTCATTACGGGTGCTGGTTCAGGTATTGGTGCGGCCATCGCTCGCACACTCGCCTCTGAACACACCTCCCTTCTCTTACATTCGCGTGGCGCTGATGACAGCAGCAAACAAGCCATGCAACAAGTGCTAGACAGCGTACGCGCCTTGGGTGCTAAAGCGGAGTGCTACTTTGCCGACCTCAACGAACCCCAACAGGCCAAATGTATAGTAGAAACCTGTGTACAAACCTTCGGCACCGTAGACCAAGTCGTCAGCAATGCCGGCCATGCCAGCAAGAAAAACCTGCAAGAAGCGTCGTCTCACGACTTAGCTGAAGCCGTACAAAGCATGGCAGGGGCATTTCTTGAGCTGGTACAAGCCGCTAGACCCTATTTAGAAAAATCCTCCTGTGGCAGCATCGTGCTCACTAGCTCCTTTGTGGCGCACCGCTTCAAACCTGGTGAACTCTACCCCCTCACCGCTGCCGCCAAAGCCACTGCCGAAGCCTTGGCCATGAGCCTTGCCGCAGAACTGGCCGCCACTGGCGTGACCGTCAACTGTGTATTACCTGGCTATACCCTCAAAGACAGCCAACGTTATCCACATGTGGATTGGCAAAATCGCTTACCCATGCCCCCTCTAGGACGTTTTGGCCAACCTGATGACGTAGCTGGCGCAGTAGCTTATTTGCTGAGTTCGCACGCCCGCTATGTGACCGGTCAGAAACTTTCTATAGATGGCGGTTTACGTCTAGGGTAATCGCCCGCTTTTTCCCATTCTGTTTGCCGTAATACGGAGCTATAGGCCTATGTATCAATGGGACTTCAGCCAGGTCTGGCGCTACAAGGAAATCCTGCTGGCAGGTTTGGAATACACCTTGTTTTATACCGTGCTCAGCATTGCTTTCGGGCTAGTGCTGGGTTTGTTTGTCGCACTGGGTCGCATCAGCAGCCCACGTGCATTGGGCATCCCGCTACGCGGAGCCGTAGAATTATTCCGATGCACTCCGTTTCTGGTCATCTTGATCTGGTTCTACTACGCCCTACCCGTACTGATTGATATCAATCTGTCAGCCCCTACTGCGGCGCTACTGGCCCTGTCGTTGTATGGCGCAGCCTTCTACTCGGAAATCATCCGTGCTGGGATTGTGTCTATTGACCCCGGGCAAGTTGAAGCCGCCAAAGCACTAGGCATGCGCAAGTGGCAGGCCTTACGCCGTGTGATCTTGCCGCAAGCGTTCAAACGCATGATCCCACCGTTGATGAACCAGTCTATTTTGCAGCTGAAAAACACCTCATTGGTGTCGGTTCTGGCCGTACCGGACTTGGTGTATCAAGGGCAGCTTATTGCACACGAAACCTACCGCCCACTAGAGGTCTATACCGTGGTGGCCTTGGCGTATTTCGTTGTACTGTTCCCAGCCACCTTGCTGGTGCAGCACATTGAAAACCGTTTGGCTCGCAGCAACTAGGGAGCACGACCATGATTCATGTACGAAATCTGCGCAAAGCGTATGGCGACAATGTGGTGCTTAAAGATATTTCCTTAGAGGTGCCTAAGGGAGCCGTGCTGGCCCTGATAGGCCCATCAGGGTCCGGGAAATCCACCTTGTTACGCTGTTTAAATTTACTGGTACAGCCCGATGGCGGGACAGTACAAGTAGGCGACATACATTTTGACTTCGGCCAAAAAAAGCGCCAACCCAGTGATGCTGAACAAGCGTGCTTTCGCACGTCTACCGGTATGGTGTTTCAGCACTTCAACCTGTTCCCACACATGAACGTGCTGCAAAACGTGATGGAAGGCCCTATCACCGTGCGCAAACACAGTCGCGCACAAGCGGCTGAGCAAGCCAAATCCTTGCTAGAAAAAGTGGGGCTACTACACAAGGCAGAGTTCTTCCCTAACCGTTTATCGGGTGGTGAAAAACAGCGTGTTGCCATTGCGCGTGCCTTGGCAATGCAACCTAGCGTGATGCTGTTTGACGAAGCCACCTCGGCACTAGACCCCGAGTTGGTAGGCGAAGTGCTCAACGTGATGCGCACCTTGGCCCAAGAAGGTATGACCATGGTGATCGTCACGCACGAAATAGAATTCGCTCGTGAAATGGCCGATAGAGTGCTGTTCATGAAAGACGGTGTGGTGGTAGAGGAGGGGCCTGCAAAACTGCTGATAGACAGCCCACAGCAACCCGCTACCCAAGCGTTTCTTAGCCACTTTCACCACGCTAGCCAGCGAGGCGCTCATGCCTGAAACACCTTTACAGACTGTGCTTGCGACTACCTTACCGGATGCCGCTAGCGCCGAGGAAAAGCAGGAGTTCCAGCGCGGGCTGCAACTCATCGCCCAACTGATTGCTCATCAAACACACACGCCTACGGACCCTATTGCTGTGCAATCGGTGTTGGAGTCTACGTCATGATTCCTCGTCATATTGCCGCCTTACAAAAAGCCTACCGCAGTGGCCAATTACGTATCACCGATGTGGTGCAAACGCAGTTGGATCGCATCGCTGAGCAACAACCGCACTTGCACGCCTACATCAGTTGGCATGCTGACAGCGCCTTAAAACAAGCCGCACAACAGCAGAAACAGCTGGAAACCCACCCTAATGCCTTACCCCCACTGTTTGGCGTAGGCCTATCCATCAAAGACAACATGGATGTAGCGGGGATGAAAACCAGTGGCGGTTCATTCTCACAGCAACACCAACCAGCAGCCACACAAGATGCGGCGGCTGTGGCACGGTTACGCGCTGCTGGTGCCATCATTCTGGGCAAAGCCAACTGCCATGAGTTTGCGTTTGGCGGCCCCTCCTTCGACCTGCCTGTCCCCCCTGCGACCAACCCTTGGAAAGCCGGTTACTTTCCGGGTGGATCATCTAGCGGTTCTGGCACCACCGTAGCGGCTGAGCTCTGTATGGCCTCTATTGGTACAGACACAGCAGGTTCTATACGATCACCCAGTACAAACTGCGGCCTAGTGGGGCTAAAACCCACCTATAGTGCGGTGCCCTTAGACGGTGTACGTATGCTCAGCGTCAGTCTGGACCATGCTGGGCCTTTGGCGCATAGCGTGGAAGACTGCGAACGAATTTTCACAGCATTGTGCCCACAGGCTACACGCTCTGCTGCACCCAATCGCCCCATACGGTTAGGAATTCCTACCAGCCACTGGGGGCTGAAAGCCTTACTACAGCCCGAAGTGCACAGCGTGATGGAAGGGGTACAACAGCAGTTGCAAAGCGCAGGTGTAGAGATAGTACCGGTGTCCCTTCCTAGTTTAGAAGCACTGCACACCAGCAGCGCACTCTTAATGATGGCTGAAGTGGCTTACGTATTTGGTCCTAAAGTGCGCCAACACTTTGAGGCATACGGCCAAATTTTCAGAGGTCGCGTTTTAGTAGGAGAAAACATCCCTGCCAGCGCCTATCTGCAAGCCACACAAGACAAGCTACGACTGACCCAAGCCTTGGAACATAGCCTACAAGCGGTAGATGCTTTGCTACTGCCGGGAGCCACAGCGGTAGCCGGTCCGTTGAATCAAGTAGACACGTTCTACTTTCTTACCCAACCCAACCTCAATGCCATTGCCAACTTAAGCGGACAACCCGCCATCGCTTTGCCTAGTGCAATCAGCGAGGAAGGCTTACCTATGGGCATACAACTGCTGGGTAAGCACCACCAAGACCATGCTTTGCTACACATTGCTCAACGCATAGAAACCATTCTTGATTTTGCCCATCAACGGGATCAACACCACGCTGTAACCAGTCCTATAGGAGACAACCATGGACCACTACAATAACGATGCGCCCAATCAGATGTCCCGTCGCCAACTTGCTAAGCTGGCCGCCGCTTCCGCTCTAGGTCTGAGCCTGCCTATTGCCAGTGCAAGTGCTCAGTCCGCCCCCTCAGGCACTGAGTCCACACTGGAGCGTATTCGTCGCACCAAGAAGCTACGCATTGCAGCGCTGGTAGGTGAGCCTCCATACTTCACCCGTGACCCCTTTACCAAAGAATGGTCGGGTGCATCGGTAGAAATGGCTAAGGACATCGCCAAGATTCTGGATGTGGAACTGGAATATGTGGATTCCACCTACGGCAACTCGGTGATACAGCTGCAAACCGGCAAAGTGGACTTGGCGATGGCGCTCACCCCCACCCCACAGCGCGCGTTATCCATTGGTTTCTCGCACCCCACGTATCTGCACCCCTACGGCATTGTGGCGCAGGAAAGTGTTCAAGCCAGTAAATGGGCAGACCTAAACAAGCCTGAAGTGCGCATCGCCGTAGACTTAGGTTCCACACAAGAAATGGCCGCACGCCGCTATGCACCACAAGCCCAAATTACCGCCTTCGCTACACGCGATGAGGTGATGCTAGCGCTGCAAAGCAAGAAAGTGGACTGCGCTGTGTTCGCTGTGCTGCTGGGTCTGACTGCCGTGAAAAAGAACCCTAGCATCGGCAAGTTCTCTATGCTGACTGACCCCATCGTAGGGTTGACCTCTAACTTGGCCTTTGCCAAAGAGACCAATACTGATTGGCGTGACTTCTTAAACGTTTGGGTGGATTACAACCGTGATCTGGGCCAAATCAGTGGCTGGATTCTAGACAGCTTGAAGTTAGCGGGCATTGAGCCTAGCGATATTCCTTCGGACGTCGTGTTCTAAGCCACCCGCTATGGATCCCTACTCATCTTCTCCTGCCGTCACCATTATTGGTGGCGGCATGGTTGGCACTGCCTGCGGCTTGGCGCTGCAAGAGCGTGGGCTATCTGTCACCATTATTGATGCGGGCTACGAACGCGACAAAGCCAGTTTTGGCAACGCCGGCGTCATCAGCAATGGTTCTATCTTTCCCATGGCCAGCGCTGGTATCTGGAAACATTTGCCACGCTACGCGCTGAACCGGGATAACGGCTTGCGTATACGCTATAGCAATCTACCTTTCCTAGCGCCATGGCTGCTGCGCTTTATGGCGAACGCGAACACTCAGCGACGCGAACAAGCCGTAGCTGCACTCGCCCCTTTTACTGCCACGGCACTGAGCTATCACCAAAAGTGGGCGCAACGTACCAGCAGCGAGCACCTTATTCGCCAAGAAGGTTGGCTACGCTTATATAGAAGTGCAGAAGGTTTTGCTGGTAGCGAGGCCGATCGCCTACTGTTTGAACGTCATGGCGTGAAATTCGACGTGTTAGATACACAGGCCTTACGTGAGCTAGAACCTGCGATTAAGCACCCTTTTCACCGCGCTATTTGGCTAACGGAAACCGCTACAGTCGCCACACCCGGTGAGTTACTCTTGGCCTACCAGCAGCTATTCCAGCAACAAGGTGGCCGATGGGTAAACGATCAAGTACAACAGCTACATACAGCCGAAGGCTACATACAGTTGTACGGTAAGCAGCAACATTACAAAAGCCAAACCGTAGTGCTTGCAGCGGGTGCATTAAGTGCGCCTCTGTGCCAACAACTGGGCTACCGTATTCCGCTAGTGGCTGAACGTGGCTATCACGTCAGCCTACCTATGCCCGAAGGCCCAGCCTTACGGCGTGCGGTGTACGATGTGGCTGCAGGCTACGTGGCTGCTCCTATGCAAGATCAGTTGCGCTTACTGAGCGGCGTTGAACTGGCACACCCACAAAGTCGTGCTAATCCTATTCAACTTGAGCGGCTATACCCTGCTGCTCGCGAAGCCTTGGGGCTAGCCCACAGCATGGATACCTCACAGCTATGGGCTGGCAATAGGCCCTCTACCCCCGACAGCTTGCCGGTACTGGGCTTTGCTCCGCGCCATCAACAAGTGCTGTGCGCATTCGGGCACGGCCACATCGGTTTTTCCACAGGCCCTATTACCGGAGAACTGATTGCACGATTGATTTGCCGAGAGCATTTGCCTATGGATATACATCCGTTTAGGGTGGATCGCTTTTAGCCGGATGTAGATACCGCTTTGCTAGTTATGCCAGAAAAAAACGCCCCGTAAGGGGCGTTTTTCTTGGTGTAGCCGTATGTGGTCTAGCTTAGTCCAGCGCTTGTTTGGCTTGGTCGCGCAGCGTATCCATATTGCCGCCCTGACGCACACCTTCCAACCACTGCAAACCTACCTCACTGATTTCCTCTGCCTGTTCAGCTTCAAGGGCAGCACCCACTTTGTGCTCGGCAAAATCAATGATGTTGTTGATGTTTTGCAGTGCGGTTTTCAGCTGAGCATAGTTTTGCTGCATATCCCCAACAGACTGAATATACGCTTCTAGAATATGAAAAGGGTCACGTCTGAACATCATAATTCTGCTCCTAGTTGTTATGCCATGCCTGCCCTGCAAGCACTTCGCAAATGGGTAAATTCTGCTACGCCTAGTACAAAAGCTATTATGCGACAGATTGCCGTATAGAACACCTCAATGCCTACTTGAATTGACCTAGATTGTACTTTTCACTATCATTCAATTAATTTATTGAATGAAAAGCAAAGGCAGATCCTTCTGCTGACACGGCAATGCCAGCGTCCGAATTTCATTCTTTTTGAGTAAGGTAGGCCATCATGGTTCAAGACTTAAACACCAACAATTTCGATCAACTCATTAACCAAACACCCGGTTTGCATGCCGTACGTTTTTGGGCTGAGTGGTGCGGCCCTTGTCGCATGATGGCGCCCATTTATCAACAAGCGGCCGCAGCCTTACACGAGCAAGCACACTTTGCGGAAGTGGATATTGATGCCGTGCCCGAATTGGCGAGCCAGTTCCGCGTGCAAAGTATCCCCACCGTGCTGCTGTTTAAAGATGGGCAGGTCATCGATAAGATGATTGGTGCGGCAAGCCAAACACAACTGCAGCAACTGATACAGCGCCACGCCGCCTAAGCGTTTGCGGCAATCTACGCACAACAGCCTAGCTGCAGTAGCTAGGCTGTTGTGTGTTGGATGTCAATAATGCTCAAGCACTCGCCTGCTAGCTAATCAATGGCGTTAACAACAGCGCCAATACGGTAGCGGTCAGCAAGCGCATCACAATACCCAAAATAGCGGCCTTCATGGCTTCTTTCTCGGTCAGATCCGAGCTTTCAGCCCACACCACTGGAATCTGGCCAAACACCGCCGAGAGCGGCAAGCCTGACGATGCCAAAATGAACGAGCCCACTACCAACGACGGATCTAAACCACTAGCCATCGCCTGCAGTTTACCCATCGCCAACGTGGGGCTCACCAGCACGGCCAACACCCCTGTTTCTGGGTGAATATTCAACGCCAACATCGCGCGCTCTAACAATGCATTCACTGGTTGCCAGATACCCATGTGATCCAGCAACCCGATCACACAGAACACCAATGCCACAGCTGGAATCAAAATCAAAAACAGCAGTTCTACACCCTCACGTGCGGCTTTGAACAGCATGGGTGCAAAGTCGGTATCAGGTGTGAACTTAGGAGCAGTCAGCAAATCTACCGACTTCACATTGCGATACACCAACTTGGACAGAATCAATGGCGACAGCAAGAGTGGGCCAAAAATGGCAATCATCACCACCGCAAACACGTTTACGCCCGCGAAGGTCAGCGCCATCATCCCCAACATAAAGGTAGAAAAGGATTGCTGCGATTGCACCATGGTGGCCACGGCAATTTTTTGTTCATCTTTGGTCGCTCCTGCTTGACGCAGCAACGGACCAGAAATACGTCCTGCCGCATTGATATCGCCAAAAATGTTGTAGACGCTAGGAATAATTACCGCTGGATTAATACCTATCCAACGCATACCCGGCATAAACACCCGCATCATCGCATCGGTAAAGCCTAAACGCTCAAGCAACCTACCGATAATCACACTAATAATGACGGCTATACCCACTTGGCCAGTTAAAAATACGTCAACAACAACCGGCTTAACTGTATTCAACACCGTATCAAATGCTCCCGACAATGTGCCGGGAAAGAAAAACAGGGTCAACATTGCCAGACCCAACAGTGCCAAACCTATACCTTCTATACGCTCCATCGGCCTGCGGCTGCCTGTTGGGGTATGCGTTACTTTATCTATTTCTATAATCTTATTATTCATGTCTCTCTCCAGCCTAAGGGAAAGTTAGTGGAAACTCAAAACGTTCTTACCCATTAAATGGGCGGCCGAAACATGTTGTGCATACTCGCGCAGACGTTCTGTCCCCACTTGGTGCACGGGTGTGGAGGTCACCCTGTCTCGGAACATCACCACCTCTACACCCTCCAATAACGCACTCAAGGCATACGCCAATGGCAATCCGTTTTCTAAGATTTCCAATACATGGCTATTGCCCACCATAAAATTCAGTCCCAGCTCTTGGGCACAAGCGATCAACTCATGGCCGTCGTACACGCGACTAATAGACGCCAACACAGTATCTACATCGGGGTTTTCAGCGATGGCCTGACGCAGATGCTCAGGGCTAAAACCCGTGTGCGGGAAAATATGCAAAATTCGGCTTACCGGGCTATCTGGACGCCCTACGCGTATAGCGCCGCGTGTCAGCAAACTGGTTTCTTGGATATTGTCGTTGTTCTTGATACGGCGTTCGCTCAGCAATAGCTGTTCCTCCATATCCAAGCCCATGAAACTATCCAACCGTGCCAACATATCGCCCATGGTGCGTATGCCTTCTAAAGGCTCACCCACAAACATCACGTTGCCGTGTACACCGCCGTAGCTGATATTGCTTTTCTGTACTTTGTGACCGTGCAAATAGGCAATACCAGGATGCAAACCATGAAATGCCTCATGGCATTCCAACGCGGCAATACCGTACAAATTCAGGTAATCACGCAATGTCACACCACCACAACTGGCTGCGTCAGCAATAGGGTGATGCGCCACAATCGCATCTACACCAGTAGCCCCTGCCAACTCAATGCTGAGTTCGGTCATGGTCATACATACGGCTACTTTGCGTATTGGTTTGTTGGCATCGCCGTGTATCAGTCCAGGAATTTCCAGCACCTCCTTGCCGTAAATGCCCGATGACTTCCAAATCACAAAGGGGTGATTGCCATGTTTGACTTCGTCCATACAGGACACCATGCGCCCGCCTGTGATTACATTCAGTGCGTCTAGCAAATCGCCTACACATGTCATATCGCTTGTCTCCAAAATAAAAAGCCGGCCTCAAGCCCTGGTCATAACCAGAGTTCGAGGCCGGCGGTATAGTTGTACTTATTGTTGGCGGCTTCTACAGCACTAGCGGCCACACCCAACGGTGAGCACCTAGGCCGTCAAAGCACAACAAGACTTCGTACCAGTCGGCTTGTACGACAAGGATCAAATTCAGCATACCAACAGCGTTAGTCTGTCTGCGTTTGAGCCTCTTTTCTCAGCAGTATCACGGTAGAGGACAACTGGGCCACAGCATCGTAATCTTTGAATATGGCCAAGGTGTCTAACCCGTACTGCTGTAGCAAAACCTGTTTCATCTCCTTTTTGAATGCCTTAATCAGGTAGAGGTCGGCTAAATCAGCAATATGTGCGTTTTCTCGACTTAAGGTATCCAACACAGATTGACGCTTATGTATGGCCAACATGTTGATACGATCATCCTGCACATCTATTTTTAGCGTCACCACGCCTGAAGCAAAAATGGTGCTGTTGATACGGTTGTAGTCCCGGGTCAATGCCTGCTTGAACTCGCCTACTGAAGAAAAGCCTGCTATCCCCATTTCCTACTCCATTACCGCTACAACGTATTTGCACCAATTCCGTTTTATACACGGAAAAACGCAGCACAGCACTTAGTGCTTTCACGCTCTGTCACCATGTAACGGTGACGTCTCCCCGCACAAAAGTTTGGCAGGCCATACGATAGCCTTGCTGCAAATCCTCAGTGCTTAGATGCTTATGTTCTTTGGCTTTCACCTCGTCGGTATTATCCACGCCTTCGGTGATACGACATTTGCAGGTACCACAGATCCCGCCACCACATTTGAAGGGAATTCCGCCCCGCTCACGTATAGACACACGCAGCAGATTGCTGTTTTCTGCGGCTGACACCACCAAATCATTATTGGAAGCAAAGGTTATTTGAACCATAGTTACATCTACCTCTTAAACACTCAACGCACACTCACGCAGTTCGGCCTTAATCGTGCCAAACTGGGTCAGTCCGTAAATCTCGTCATACGCTGCTTGCTGCGTTTGGAATTTTTCCATCTGGCGGGTGGTGATATTGTTGATCGTGCCCCCTTCGATTTCTTCCACAATCCGCACTCTGGATACTTCTTGAATACGGGCAATCGTAAAAATGGCTTTGAGTCGCCCGTGAAAATAGTATTCATAAGCAGCTACTGGCTCTACACCTACGCCTGCCTCGCTGCGGTATTCACCCGGTTTGCTGGTCAGTACCACATACATTATTCGCTCTCCACGGTGACAGGCTGTTCCAAGGTAATGTCTTCGTTAATCCAAAGCTGGCAAGTCAAACGCCACCCTTGCTCTAGCCTGTCGCCTAATTGTTTTTTCTCTTTCCAGTTCGCGGCGGGCAGGTGCTCGGCACCCTCTAACACCTTGCACGCGCACTTCGCGCATTTACCCATCCCGCAGCCATAACTCAGGTGCGGAAAGGGGAATTGCTTGATGCCAGCACGCACTACCAAGTTGGTATTGGCTTGCACCTCTCCCACGTGAACCTGATCATCTTTATGAAATGTGATGGTTGGCATAAGGCCTCCTGCTTACTACCAAATCTGCTGCCGGATTATCAGCCCGATCGCAACGAAATCCACAAACGGTATACCAGATTATTTTTCACCCTAAAAATTGGGTGAAATTTCTGCTTTTTCTTTACAAAACACCTAAATTTGAGTAGAAACCCTAATTGCGGTATACTTAATTCAGTACAACAACGTGTAGACCATCATGAAAAATCCCGTCGAACTGCGCTATCTAGAGCGTCCCATCGGCGAACAGTTGCAGCCCTACTTCGCTCAACGCCAACAATTGCGCCAACGTATTCCTCTGATTAATCTGCCTCGTTTATCTGATCTGTTTCGCTCCAAAGCTAAACAGCCTTAAGCAGGCAATGCTTGGCTATCCGCTTGGAAGTTAAACGCATCGGCATACAGGTATTGGCTGTCTGCCCCTTGCAGTCCAAATAAGGCTCTAGCCTCGTCGATCATGGCGGGTGAACCGCACAAATACACAGCGTGCTCGGACAAATCAGGGAAGTCCTCACATACTTGATGCTGTACATACCCGCGTGCGCCCGTCCAGCTGTCATCAGCGTTGGACAACACCGGCACAAACTGGAATTCGAACAGTCGATCTGCCCATGCCGCGATTTCTTCTGCTAGGTACAGGTCTTCGGCGTTACGCATGCCCCAGTACACACTGATAGGCGGGCAATCGTCGTTATCCAATAACGATTCCAAAATTGCTTTGATAGGTGCAATACCGGTACCGGTAGCCACCATCACCATGGGTCGCCAATCTTTTTCACGCCAGTAGAACTGCCCCAGAGGCAGCATCAACCGCAAGGTGTCGCCCGTCTGTAATGTGGGTAAACGCTGTTGAGTAAAACGCCCGCCTGCTATCTCACGTATATGCAGCTCTACCACTCCGTTAGCAGCGTTTGCACTGGCCATAGAAAAACTACGAGTACGACCATCCTCACACAACACATTCAAATATTGACCGGGTCGGTAGTCCATCACCACGCCTTCAGGCAATTGCAAACGCACGCGCCAGATACCGGTACATGCACGTTCCACCGTTAGGACAGTCGCATCTACTTCCTGCGCCTCGGCCAGTTCATCTTGGTGATTAGCCAAGCTAATCTCTATATCGCCAACCAACCGTGCCTGACACGCTGCGGCCATGCCAGCAGCGTGCTCATCATCAGCCACACTCATGGGCAAGCAGTCATCTTCATACTGCACTTGCCCTTGAGTGACATGGATACGGCACGTGCCACAGCCACCAAACTCGCAATCACTGTGTATGCGTATGCCTTGCCGCTTGGCGGCATGCAATACGGTTTCTTCCGGCTCTACCCAGAAGTGTTCACCGGTTTCCCGTACATTGACACGATGCGCCATATCCTTGCTCCCTTCTTACTTCTTGATGTCAGCCTGTACCAGCACATCCAGCCCTTCAGCTTTCAGCGCATCGGACAAGGCTTGCAACGCGGCTACACCCGCTGCGGTATCTTGCTCACCATTACCGCCACTCAGCCCAATACCACCAACCACTTCGCCATTAATCACTACTGGGAAACCACCCACAAATGCAGCGAAACGGCCTTCAAAACTCAGCTGAATACCAAAAGCTTCATTGCCTGGTAGGGCGGGGCCATTAGGTGCAGTGGTGAACAGGTGCGTAGAACGTTTGTGGCCAGCTGCAGTAAACGCTTTGTTCCACGCAATTTGTGGGCCAGTAATACGTGCGCCATCCATACGTTCTAAGGCAATGGGATAACCGCCTTCGTCCACCACGCAAATAGTTTCCAACACGCCAATTTCTTTGGACTTGGCGATAGCCGCTTCCACCATCAAACGGGCTTCACGCTGTTCAAGACGCAGAATTTTTTTCATATCACTTCTCAACCTTTGGTTTACAAAACATCAAATACCGCGATAGACGGTTTTGATTTGGGTATAAAACTCCAAGCCACCTCGGCCCGACTCGCGGAATGTAGAGGTACTGGATTGCTTCAAACCACCAAATGGCGCATTCATTAAATTGCCAGTGGTAGTGCGATTGATCTTGACCGTGCCGGCTTCTATGTCGGTAGTGAAACGGTGTGCGTATTCCGCGCTACGCGTCACAATGGCGGCCGACAAGCCGTATTCGGTATCGTTTGCCATGGCTAAGGCTTGCTCGTAGTTCTCGAATTCCAGCACTGCAATCACTGGCCCAAAAATTTCTTCGCGAGCAATACGCATGTTTTGGGTAACGTCGGTAAAGATGGCTGGCGTCATGTAGAAACCGTGGGCAAAATCGCCCTCAGTCAAACGGTCACCTCCACACAAGTGTGTAGCTTCTTGCTTACCAATTTGCACGTATTCCAAAATGCTTTCTAACTGGCCACGCGTAGCAATAGGGCCCAAGTCTGGGTTGGCTGTCAGACCATTTCCTACCGTCAGCACCTGTACTTTTTCTAGCAACTTACGTGTGAATTCTGCTTTGACGCCACGCTGCACTAGCACGCGACTGGTACCAGTACATGCTTGGCCGCTTAACGAAAAACCGCCTTGGATCACCAGCTTCACCGCCAAATCCAGATCAGCATCTTCCATCACGATGAGCGGGTTTTTGCCGCCCAACTCCATTTGCGTACGCGTGCTCATGCGCGCTTGTCGGCAAATGTCTTCGCCCGCTTTGGTAGAACCTGTAAATGAAATCGCACGCACTTCAGGCGACTTCACCAGTACAGGGCCTACTTCGCCTGCACGTCCATGCACCAAGTTCAACACCCCTGCTGGAATACCAGCGTGAGCAAAGGCCTCGCACAAGTAATAGCCTGTTAATGGCGTGTCGGATGACGGCTTGAATACCACGGTATTACCGGTGATCAGTGCGGGGGCAATCTTACGAGCAGGAATAGAAATGGGGAAATTCCACGGTGCAATCACCGACACCACACCCAGCGGTTCGCGCTGTGTATAAACCAGTTGCTGCGCATCGTCCTGTGGAAAAGTTTCGCCCGTGTAGGTTTGGCCTTCCACTGCGTAAAAACGCAAAGTCTGTGCTGAACGGGTCACTTCCATTTTGCTTTGCGCAAGCGTCTTACCTTCTTCGCGCGTTAGCCCTGCTGCAATGCGTTCTACATTGGCATCCAAGTAGGCTGCCGCCTTGTCCAAAATACGTGCACGCGTCGAAATAGGTGTAGCGCGCCATGCTGCAAAAGCAGCTTGGGCAGCCGCTACCGCCTGCTGCGCATCTTCAGCGGTTGAAACCGGAAAGCTGCCCACTACGTCGCGCTGATCAGCCGGGTTTAGATTAGGCTGTGTACGCCCGCTGCTGCTGGGTTGCCACTGTCCGTTGATATAGTTCTCGAACACAACATCGTTAAGATTTTCCACCGCTCTACTTCCTTTGTTGCTGTACTGGCGGGCAGCCCATCTGCCCGCCGGTGTGTATCCACTACTTACGCTGCTTCCAGTTCCAATTCCTGCAAACTGATTTCGTCTTTTACGTAGTCGTTGTACAGAGCGGTGGTGTACAGCAAGCGCATTTCTGCACCGATTTCACAAATACGCAGACAGCGCTGTTGCAGTTCAACCGTGTTGGCGTGTTCCAGCACGATTTGGTAGCCACGCTCACCGTGAATTTCGTCAGACACAATGTGCAGATCAAAGAACTCCACTTCTTCGTCGGTGAAACCGTATTTCTCACGCAAGGTAGGGGTTTGTTTGCGGTAGATAGATGGCACTTGTGATTCCAAACCCACCACCAAACCGGCTACCGCCACGACTGGATCTTCACGCATCGCGATCGCGTAGCACCAGGCTTGCAACGCACGTGTAGTGGCGTTCATGTTGTCTGGGTTTTCGATGCGAGCGCGGGATGTGCCACATGCCTCACCAAAACGAATCAGCAAATCAGTGTGACGATCGCCACCGATTTCTTCTTCGTACATGTTGGCCAGCAAGAAGTCTTTGGCTTCTACAAATTCTGCGGGTGTACGTGCGTACAAGTAGCCCAAGTAATCGGCAAATGGGCCTACATAGTGGTAGTGGTTCTCTGCCCAACGCGCCAAGTGCTCGCGGCTAAGTTTGCCGCTGGCCCATGCAATGCTGAATGGAGATTTGTTGGCGCTTTTGCCTTTGATGGCAGTTTCCAATGCGGCGCGAAATTCGTCGCGGTTCAATAGTTTTTCCATGACTGTTTCCCTTTTTAAAAACATCGCCCTACGGCAGCTGACTAAAACATGAAGCTTAAATTATTTAAGAATATTGTATACGGTATACAATTTAAGAAAGTAGGGAATTACCCTGCCTGTTTAGCGTCATGCAACCGCTACGCAACCATCCTTTCTGGAGTCTGAAACAGCCTGCAAACGGCCATCTGCTTGGCGTTGTACGGCTTGAGCACCACCAAAATCACTGCGTCCAGCTAATTCACCTACGCCCGGATCCGGTTCAGAAAAACCGTGGTTGCGTAAGAAAGTTGCGCACTGCGCATCAAAACCTCGCTCTACCGCAAGGCGTCCAGCCGCTTCTAAGCGCCAACGCGGTGCATACACCGCTTCGTCTAGCGGGCAGCGATCACGCAGCACTTTGGTCCATATCTGTATTTGCCCTTGAGGTTGCATCAAGCCCCCTACCACCCCCAAACCCATGTAAAACTGGCCGTTTTTCAGCGCCATGGCGGGCACAACCGTGTGATAAGGCCGTTTATGAGGCCCAGGTTCATTCACATGCCCCGGTGCTGAAAAGCCAAAACCTCGGTTTTGCAGCACAAAGCCACAACCTGGTACGGCATACCCTGAACCAAAGCGTTTAAAGATGCTGGACATCAGTGTGACCGCCAAACCATCGCTGTCTACCACCACGGTGCATACCGTGTTGCCTGCCGGGTCGCACACCACACGCGCCGCATGTGCCATGGCGTGTTCTGTGGCCTGTACTAGTGCAAGTTCTGCCTCTGGAGCGCTGCGATCGCGTTCCTCCCACACCTGCTTGACCGCTTCTAGCACTGCCATACCGTGGGTATTAGGTGGGCACTCGTAGAGGGTGTAATCGTCTAGTGTCACACTCACTGGTTCACAGAAAAAGCCCTGGTGACGCTTGAAATCCTCTGCTCGCAGTAAGCCACCTACTGCCAACATGGCTCGCTCTGCTTGTAGCGCTACCTCGCCCAGATAGAATGCATCTGGCCCCTCATCGGCTATAGCCTGCAACACAGCGGCTAACTCGGTGTTTTTGAATTGCTCACCAGCGCTATAAGGCTGACCAGCCCTATACAGCGCCGCGCTAACTGGATCTTTATGCAGCACAAAATCAAAGATCTTCCATTCCTGTGCGGCTACTTTGGCAACCTCAAAGCCTTCTTGCGCCAAGTGAATCGCATCGTCGAACAACTGCCGCCACGGCAACCGCCCATAGCGCTGATGCACGTCATACCAGCCGCGCACCAAGCCGGGCGTGGTGATAGACAATACGTGGCGCTCTGGGATGCGCTGGTTAGGTAAAGAATGCACATGCTCGGTAGTCAGCAGCAGCGGCGCTGCACCACTGCCGTTATAGGACACTGGTGCTTCTCCCGGCTTGGCAAGCATCGCCAACAAGTCACCGCCTATGCCTGTAGCCATGGGCTCTACCACGCCCATCACCACATCGGCAGCAATGGCCGCATCCACCGCACTACCACCTTGTTGCAGCATAGTGCGGGCCGCTTTGGCGGCCAGTGGGTGGCCGGTCGCCACGGCCCACCGGTCACCTACAGCCGATTTCTGTATGGATGAAAAATCGCTACTTTGCATACTTAATTACCTAAAAGAACAACACGGCGCAGGCAGTGGATATGGCCATCCCCACCAAGACGGGTACGGTCAGTGCCCGCACTAAATCTAAAACATGTACCCGTGCAAAACCCGCCACGGCGATTAGGGATGACCACGCAATTAACGTGCCTCCGCCCGTCCAAATCGCACCTATCTGGCCCACTGCAGCCAACGTTTCCACACTCAGGCCCGATACGGGTGCGAGGGCTGACGCTAACGTGCCCGTTAATGGCAGACCTGAGAAACCAGAGCCATCAATACCTGACACTATCCCTACCAACAGCACCCCAAATGCCACCAAGAAATGGTTTTCAGGAATGTATTGTTGACCTGCAGAAATCAGCTCAAACAGCAGGCTAGGCGTTTGATCCAAAGGTCTGTCTAAGATGGCAGACGCCGCTTCGCTAGCGCCCAAAAAGAAGAACCCCGCAATAGGTAACACCGAGCCCATGGCACGGAATGCAAACACAAAACCGTCGGTCATGTGATCAGGGCACACATCCAATGTGCGGCGCGGCCCCTCAGCCATACAGGTAGCAATGGTCATTAAGATAAAGGCCACCCCACCTACCAAACCGGCAGCCTCTCCGCCGCGTAGCACTGGCAAACTAGGGATAAAACGTGGCAACAGCATCAGCCCAATCACGGCCAAGAATGCCAATGGCGTAATCACGGCCAAGATGCGGGAATAGCGCTTTTCTTTCTCGCTCAAACTGCCATGTGCTGTCAGCTCTGACCCTGACGTGCCCCGTGCAATTTCTGCTTTGTCGTATGTGCCTTGCGATTCCACCTCGTCCAGCGTGCTGTCCGGTGCTTGCCCCATCCACTCATCTAACAACTTGGTATCTGCAGGCTTAAAGTAGCGACGCATAAACAAGAAGGCCAAGGTCAACGCTACGCCCCCGGTAATCCACGACAGCACCAGCGCTCTATCCGCAATCAGCCCCACATCTGCTGCTACACCAGCGGCTTTAGCGCTAATCCCGGGCGCCACGCCAATGATGTAATCCGATGACAACGCCATACCTTGGCCACAGATAGCAATCACCATCGCCCCCACCAACGGTGGTAAGCCTGCTGCAATAGCTGCGGGTAACAGAATTGCCGACACCAGTGGTACGGCTGGCGTAGGCCAGAAGAACAGCGAAATGAAATACGTGGCCGCACCAATCATCAAAAATGACGCTGTGCTATTCACCATGACTTTGCGAAACGGTGCCACCATGCGCACGTCTGCCTCTAAACGCTTCAGCGAATTCAGCAGGGCAGTCATGAACGTGATCACCAAAAAGATATTGAACAGCTCTTTGGCCGCCACAAAACTGGCAGAGAAAATACTGATAATCCCCTGAATGGGACTACCCGTAATGGCGGTTACCACAGCCAACGTGCCTATCACCGATGGCACCACGACGTTGGCCCTAAACAGCATGGTGATAATGATCACCAATACCCCAATCAGATACACCCAATGTGCCGCACTCAGCACTACATCAGTTGGCATGCCACATCCCCCTTTATCTATACTTTTATTTAAATCATCTACACCTCGTAAGTCGGTATACTATCTGCAATTTGTTTTAGGATTCGATAAAACCCCCAAATACTGGGGAAAACTCTGATAAATTCAAGCCTAAAACATTCAATCTGAATACCATATACAAAAAAAGGAAAAGCAAACGTGTTCATGTCATTGCTGAGTTTGGTTGACCCTCTGTCTTGGCTGTTAATGGCGGCGCTGGTGGTGCTGGCGGCTTTCTTGCAGGGAGTAGGCGGTGTGGGCTTTGCCATGCTGGTGGCTCCCATAGCGGCGCTTACCTTTCCAGAGCTCGTTCCGGGGCCATTATTGGCCTTAGGTGGTAGCGTTTCCTTGCTCGCCGCGCTGCGCGAACGCCAGCATATTGTGTTCCCTGTTGTGGGCTATGCCGTATTAGGGCGTGCTATAGGCTCGCTCATTGCCGTATTGGCCATGACCCAACTGCCTATGACCATGATTAACTTGAGCTTTGCATTGATGATTTTGGTAGCGGTCACCCTCAGCGCCAAAGGGCTGCGTATTCTGCCCTCGTCGCGCAATATGGGGTTGGCAGGCATTGCCTCGGGCATTATGGGAACCCTTACCTCGGTGGGGGCACCTGCGTTGGCCATTGCCATGCAAAATTTAGCCGCAGCTCAATTACGGGCATCCCTAGGATTAATTTTGTTTCTGGGTGCCAGCTTATCGTTGATTTTGCTGATCGCTGCGGGGCTATTCACCATGCAACAAGCACTATTAAGCGTTGTACTGTATCCCTTTATGCTGCTGGGTTTCGCGCTATCTGGGAAAATGCGCCACAAAGTGAGCCTGCCTGTTATACGTAGGCTATTGCTCAGTGTGTGTACCTTTAGTGCTGTAGTACTTATCGTACGTACCCTGCTGGTAGCCTAAGGCTCATGTGTATACCATATTCGTTAAATCGTCCGGTGACCGTATAATTCAATCTTGGTCCCTGTTGGATTCGCAAGGTCATACCATGAGCATAACCAGTTTAAGCACTACTCAAAATACCGATAATCGTCGCATTGGCGACAACCACGCTTCGCTATTCGCGGTCATTCGCGATCAGCTGCGCGACCGTATTCTCAGTGGTGAGTTTCATCCTGGCGATAGATTGGTAGAAGGCAAACTTGCTACCGAAATGGGCGTATCGCGCATCCCTGTGCGCGAAGCCTTGCGTGAATTAGCGTCTGAAGGCTTGGTCACCATCGAACCGCGCCGTGGTGCGTCCGTGTCCGTACTGTCCCCAGATATTGCCTACAACATGGCGGAAGTACGTGCTGCACTAGAAGGCTTAAACGCCAAGTTGGCGGCACAACGTCGCAACCAAAAAGGCATTGAACAACTGCAACAGATTCTGGATCAAGGCAAAGCCGCCGTTGAGCGTGAAGACTTAGACTTGCTGCAATCGTTGAACCGCGAATTCCACGAAACCTTGGCTGGGCTATCTGGCAACATTGTGCTGACCGAGCTGATGCGCTCCTTGCGTGACCGCACTGCCCTGCTGTTTGCCCCTAGCAACCTGCAACGTATACGTCAAAACTGGGAAGACCACGCTCAAATTTTAAATGCGGTGATCAACGGCAACAGCGACCTTGCTGACCTCTTGGCATCGCAACACGTGCACAACGCGGCACAGGCTTACCAAGACATGCAGGCTAGCGAGGCCGCCTCACAAGCTTAAGCGTGTCTGCACTTCAGGGCATCTAAACTGCCGGTATACGGAAAACGTACAGAATCATCGTAGCCAAAGGGCTGGAAATGCACGGTGACGCCTTCAGCATGGGGCAAGATCACGGCGTAACTTGCCGGTTCAAAGGTAGACGTTGCTGCCCCTGGAGTGCTTAAGTCCAACTCATGCTGATGATTAGTACCGTTTACGGTGAAAAACGGTACACCGTTCCACACGCCCGCTGAGCAACGATGCACATGCCCAGAGAACAAATGCACCGGCTGTGTACAACGCTTTAACAGCGGCAAGACTTGCTCTGCATTGCTTAAACGTAGCCAATCCATGGATGGGTACTGCAGCATAGGCATAGGATGGTGCGAAAACAGCAAGATGGGGCGAGTAGCGGCTGCTAGCTTCTGCTCTAACCACATCAAACGCTGCTCACACAAATACCCATCGGTATAACCGTCTTGCAGCGTATCCAAATACAAGGCTTCATAGTCACCCAGGACTTCAGCATGCTGCACAAAACCAGCCACTTCTGAAGGCTGCTGAGTAAACTCCTGCTCAAAGGCGGCGCGATCATCGTGATTGCCCATCAAAAAGCGCACAGGCATTTTCAAGGCCGTTAAGCACTCTGCTAACCGTTGGTACGCCAAAGGGTGACCCGCATGAGTAAGATCCCCTGTTAATACACAGTACTGCGCATCGGCGTGATGTCTATTGATATGGTCTATACACTGCGACAGATGCTCGATGGGGTCTTCGCCAAACAAACTTTTTCCTGCGGGCGTAATGTGCAGATCGGAAAGATGGATGATTTTCATAACACGTCCTTAACGTATACCAGCACGCAGAAACGCCTGCATAAATTGCTTTTGGAACAGTAAAAAGCCTACCAACAACGGGAAAATCGTCATCAAAGTTGCGGCACTAATCAACGAGATACTGACCCCACTTTCTGGCGCACCGAACAGCGACAACCCTACCGTTAACGGGCGAGTGTGCTCTGAACTGCTTACCACCAACGGCCACAAAAAGTTATTCCAGTGCGACGACACCGACACCAAGGCATAGGCCAAGTACACCGGTTTGACCAACGGCACATACACGCGCCACAGCACGCCCAATCTAGAGCACCCTTCTAAGCGTGCAGCGTCTTCTAGTTCGCGTGGCACTTGCTTAAACGCCTGACGCAACAAGAACACCCCAAACGCGCTAGCCATATAGGGCACACCCATACCCCACACGGTATCGGTCCAGCCCAATAAAGACACCATGCGGAAGTTCTCCACAATCAGCACTTCGGGCAAGATAAACAGCTGCAACAGTAGCAACATGAACAGGAACTGGCTGCCAAAAAACTTGAATCGCGCAAAGGCGTAGGCAGCCAAGGTACAAATCACCAACTGCCCCACCAAAATAGTCAGCACCAATAGGGTAGTATTGAACACATAACGTAGCCACGGCGCACGCGCCCATGCGGCACTGAAATTCTCTAAGGTCCAGCCCTGCATCATGTCTAACGACAAGGCCGCAGAAGGGTCTCTAAACGCTGCCCAGCAGGCGTACAACAGGGGAGATATCCACAACAAGGCCAACAAATACGCCCCCACATTCTCTAACGGGAAAGCGGGAATGGCGCGACGCCAGGCGGGGGTACTACGAATAGGGTACACAGTAGTCATCATGGTTACTGGTAGTGCACACGCTTTTCAGCGTAACGGAATTGAAGAATGGCGATCAGCCCTAAACCACCTAACAGAATCACGGTCAACACTGCCGCACTAGGCGTATCCATGTAGGCAAATGCGGTTTCCCATATCCAATACAACAGTAATTTGGACGCGTTGTTTGGGCCGCCTTTGGTCAGAATAAACAGGTGATCCACCAGCTTCACCGAGTTGATCAGCGCATTAATCAGAATGAACAACGTCGTGGGTGCTAACAACGGTAACAATACACGTCTGCCGTACTGCCAACGGCTCGCGCCTTCCAAACGCGCGGCATCGCGCAGTTCCGGTGGCACAGTTTGCAACGCAGCCAGATAGAAAATCATGAAAAACCCGGCCTCTTTCCAGATGGTCACCACCATCACTGCTCCTAGCGCCGTCTGCGGTTGCCCCAGCCAGTTGGTAGAACCGCCACCAAACCACTTCATGATCTGATCTAACAAGCCCAGATCAGGCGTATAGAAAAACAACCACAAGTTGGCGGCTGCAATCATGGGCAACATGGTGGGCGTGAAATAAGCACAGCGTACCCACGCCCGCATGCTCATGGCACGGTTCGCCCACAACGCCATCAATAACGCCAAAGCGATAGAGACGGGGATAGTGACGGCGGCATACCACAGGTTATTTTTCAGTACCAACCAGAAGGTAGGGTCTGCCAGCATGGCGTCATAGTTGTCCATGCCCACAAACTGCGAGGGACGGCGGGCCGTCCCCTTACTTTGCAGACTGGCCCATAACGTGTGCAGCGCAGGAATAAAAGCAAACACACTTAACAGTACCAACAAGGGTGTAAGCAGCAAGTAGGCAAACACCGATTCCTTTCGCAACACACGCAATGGTTTCATCTGTGTTCCAGCTTAGTTAAACGGACGCAGCAAGCGATCAGCCGCTGTTTGTGCTTCATCCAAAGCGGCTTGCGGTGTTTTGCTCTGTGTCAGAGCAGACTGCACAGCGTTAGACAACAACTCACGCACACGGGCTGTTTCGTAGGTAGCAAACTCAGGGGAAGCTACTGCCAATTGGTCACGTGCCACGGTCGCTTGTGGGAAAGTTTTGGCGTAATCTTGCAGCGCTTTGGTTTCATACGCTGCTGGGCTCACACCCACATAACCCGTTGCCATCGACCATTTCGCTGCACGCTCAGGTGCTGTCATCCAACGCACGAACTCTACCGCGGCTTCTTTCTGCTCGTCACTTGCACCTTTAAACAAGTAGAAGTTACCGCCGCCTGTAGGCGAACCCGCTGTTTCGTTAGCTGGCAACATGGCAACGCCAAACTCAAACGGTGCTTCGTTTTTCACCGCCGTCAGGTTGCCGGTGGTGTGCCACATCATGGCTGTTTGGCCTTGTACAAAAGCTTGGCGCAGTGTGCCCCACTCAATGGTGCCTGCTGGGCTGACTTTGTATTTCTGTGCCAAATCCTGGAAGAACTGCAACACTTCTACGGCTTTAGGGTCATTGAAGTAGACTTCCGTGCCGTCTTCGTTCATCAGTTGGTGGCCGTTTTGCAAAGCCAACGCTTGGAACATCCAGTAGGGGTAACCTGTGGACGGGATCATCAAGCCGTAACGTTTGTCGGTAGTCAGTTTTTGGGCCGCCTCCACCATTTCAGCACGTGTTTTTGGTGGCTGTTCTGGGTCCAGACCTGCTTCGCGGAACATGTCTTTGTTGTAGAACATTACGATGGTAGAACGCTGGAACGGAATGCCCCATACCTTGCCATCCAAGGTACCGTTTGCCATCAATGCAGGGTAAAAACTGTTCAACCACGCTTTGTTTTGGTCGCCTTGCGCTACATCGCTAAAGGCCTCTACCAAACCTTGGTCAACCAAGTCATGCGTATCCAACGCACCCAACACCGACAATTGCACAGGCTCACCTGCACGCAATGCTGACAATGCGCGTACACGCGTTTCATCGTAGTTACCGGAATACACCGCTTTCACTTTGATGTCTGGGTTTTCGGCTTGGAAATCGTTAATCATGCCATCTACCACTTCGGTCAACGGACCGCCTACCGAAATGGGGTAGTACATGGTCAGCTCTACCGCACTCAGCGCTTGGGCGCTTAGACCCATCAACAATGCACTAGAGGTAGTCATCACAAATTTTTTCAACATCGCTATCTCTCTTAAACGTTAAGCGGCCAGCACGGGCGAGGCCAGCTGCAAACGCGCCCCGGTGTCCTGACTGAAGTAAAAAGCATGTGCAGGATTCCAACTCAATCCACAACGCTCTCCTGCCATAAAGCGTCGGCTGTGCGGCGCGCGCACAATCAAGGTGTTGCCATCTTTAAGACGTACATACACATAGGCATCAGCACCTTGAAACTCGTGGTGCACGACCGTAACCACCACACTTTCCGGGGTAGGTTCGTGCAACTGCAATTGTTCGGGGCGTACTCCTATAGACACCCTATGTGGCAAATCAAAGCCATAGCGTGTGGGCCACAATGACAGCGGCACAAAGTCGCTATGGATTAGCATCATGGGAGGGCTACCTATAAAACCCGCCGTGAACATACTGTTAGGTTCTTGGTAAAGCTCTTGTGCAGAACCTTGCTGGGCAATGCTGCCGGCGTTCAACAACACCACCTGATCAGCCATACCCATGGCTTCGGTTTGATCGTGCGTCACATACACCACCGTTAAGCCCAAACGCTGCTGCAGTGCACGGATTTCATGGCGCACGCTGTGGCGCAATTTGGCGTCCAAGTTAGACAGCGGCTCATCCATCAAACAAATACGGTGACCCGACACAATGCTGCGAGCCAAGGCCACACGCTGACGCTGTCCGCCCGATAACTGTGCGGGTCGACGGTGCTCTAAACCTTCCAAATTCGTCAGCGCCAACGCTTCTTGCAAGCGTTTTCGTTGATCTGCTTTACTCACACCTCGCACCTGCAACCCAAACAGAATGTTGTGAGCCACGGTCAAATGGGGAAACAGAGCATACGACTGAAACACCATAGTCAGCCCGCGCTGGGCAGGCTCTTGATGCGTCGCATCTTGTCCATCAATCAGCAACCTACCTGTAGTGGGCTGTTCTAATCCCGCGATAATGCGCAGCAATGTAGATTTGCCGCAACCTGATGGCCCTAACAATGCGGTGAACTGACCTTCTAGAATAGAAAGATCTATATGCTTAAGTACCGCATGATCCCCCCACGATTTGCCTATACCTTGCAATTGAATGGCGGCTTGACTCATGCTGCACCCTCACTGGCTATTACTACTTGTACATGCGCTGGAATACGCTGCCTGTAGCCCACGGGCAAAGGCAAGTCAGTCACCAGCACATCTATATCGTCTACGGACCCACTACGTACCGCCGCCAACCGTCCAAACTTGGAGTGATCCAACACCAAGATACGGGTGCGACAGTTACCGCGCAGGGCTTTATGGCAATCAGATTCGGCCATATCAAAATCCAGCAGTGCCCCTTCCAGGTCAAAACCGCCTACGCCTGATACCCCAAAATCCGCCTTGAAACTATTGAATAAACGCTCTGCCTCAGGCCCCAGAATCTCTGGATTAGGCTGACGTAGTACGCCACCTGCCACTACCACCCTGTTGCTGAGGTTCTGGCTAAGCGGCATCGCTGCGCTAAGGTTATTGGTGACCACGGTAAGTTCCTGATGCTCCACCAGGGCCAAAGCCACTTGCTCAGGCGTAGTCCCAAATCCCAACAACACGCTAGCACCGTCCGGAATCAACGCGGCTACAGCATGACCTATTTGTACTTTGGCTTGAAAGTGGGTGATACGTCGCGTCTGGAACGACACATTGCGCTCATGGCCAGCTAGCTCGGCACCACCATGACGACGACGCACCAAGTTGGCTTCATAAAGTGCGTTCAGATCCCGTCGGATGGTTTGCGGCGTCACGCTAAAGTGCGTGGCAAGTCCGTCGACGGACACAGCCCCCTGCACGCGTAACAACTCCACAATCCCACCTTGTCGAACCGAAAGATTCATAACACTGCATTGCCTTTCATTTGAATACGTAGCAGTGTAAAAAACGAAAATTACGCTCGGATTACTACCATATGAACCTTTTGTGACGATAAAAATGTTCATATGAACACCCAGCGCCACATACATTCAGCAACCTTCAGGCTTTTGTGTAGTCCGACCCTTTTTGTTAAGGTGATGGGTATGGAGTTTGCACCTAGCCGTTATGACCTATTCCAACGCTGACTACGCCAAACTGGATACTGCTCGCTGGATGGCCGCCTTGGCCGTCGTGCTCTTGCACTGTGCAGCCGTTCCTCTAACCACCACCACCGATTACGGCACACACAACTGGTTCTGGGCCAATGTGTACGATGCCGCTACCCGCTGGTGCGTACCCATTTTCGTGATGGTGAGTGGCGTGCTGTTGTTAGACCCCGCTAAACGCGAAGGCTTTGGTGAGTTCTACAAGAAACGAGGTCTCCGTATTTTGCCAGCGCTGCTGTTCTGGTCAGTGTTCTACTTGTTCTGGGGTGCATGGATGTACCACCAACAAGGTGTGCCTATGGATGCCCAAGCATGGCTACGTAAGGCCACAAGCGGCGAGCCCTACTATCACCTGTGGTACTTATATATGTTGGTAGGACTGTATTTATTTGCCCCCTACCTACGTTTACTCTACCAACACTGTACCCAACGGCAAAGCCGCTATATTTTGCTGTTCATGCTGGTACTCGCCATGCTGCAAAGTCTGTATAGAGAAACCCAAGGCAACAGCTACGGTTTCTTCCTGCTCTGGTTTCTGCCCTACATTAGTTACTTCTTAGCCGGGCGCATGATGTTCGAGCGTCGCGTGGTGATTCCCTACCCGAGCTGGATACTGGCTGCCAGTATTGCAACCACAGTAGTAGGGACTACGCTGCTGTCCTCGGAAGACTATTTCAGCACCTACTTTTACGATACCTTTAGCCTCACCGTGCCGGTGATGTCATTGGCCGTATTTCAACTCATACTAGATCGCCCCCACCTGCCACAACTACGCATGCTGGCACCCTTCACCTTTGGGATTTATCTCGTACACCCTATCTTTTTAGATCTGGCACAACAAATTGGTTTATACCAAGCGCAAACCGGTATAGTCTGGCAGACACCCTTGATGGCATTCACCGTTTTTATGCTGTCGTGGTTATTGGCTCGCCTATTACGAACCCTGCCCGGTGGTACACGTATCACCTGACGACTTATGACTCAGCCCCCTGCGCCCCCGCCCTCTGACCAGCGTGCACAATCCGCTTTTTTGCGTGTATGTTGGTTCATTCTGGCGATATGCAGCTTTGCGCTAGCGATCATTGGGGTCATTTTGCCTGGCATGCCTACTACGGTTTTTGTATTAATCTCAGCATGGGCTGCGTCTCGTAGTTCTCCACGTTTTCATCAGTGGCTGATGAATCACCGTATTTTCGGTCCCTCCTTACACAACTGGCAAAATGGCAGGCTGGTCAATAGACAAGCCAAGTGGACAGCGCTGGCTAGTATGAGTGTTTGCGCCGTGTTATTGCTATGGCTGGCTCCACATTTCTGGATTAGCGTCATCGCTATCAGCTGCATGTTGTGCGTGCTGCTATGGCTATGGTCCAGGCCCGAACCCCCCACGCAAAAAAGCGAGCCTTAAAGGCTCGCTTTTTTCTGACACTACATACTAACGATTAGGAGTTAGATGGGTATTGCTGTGGGTACATTTGGTTCAGTGTTTGGCTGGATTGGCCTGGTACCATATCGCCAACACGGATAGCCTCTGCCAATTCAGCACGTACTTCGGCGCGGGATTTCGCTGCTGCATTTTGATGAGCGGCAGGGTACAGCGCAGGGTACATTTCATTCAAACGTGCGCTTGATTCGCCTGGTACAACGTTACCTTCGCGTACTGCTTGTTCCAGTTCAGCACGTACTTCTGCACGTGTTTTTACCGCTGCTGGTTGAGCTGGGTATACGGCAGGGTACATTTCACGCAGTGTTTGGCTGGAATCGCCAGACAACATATCACCAGCGTTGATCGCTTGAGCCAATTCAGCTTGTACATCAGCACGTGTTGGGGTGGTATTTACATTCAAAGCCATCACTTGGCCAGCAAACAGTGTAGCAACAGCAAGACTCAGAGCAGGTAGTATGCGTTTCATAATCATGATTCCTTTCAATAAATTCAGTAGTAATAACTACACCTTAATTAGCTACGGATAGAAGCGTTAACCAATGGCATTTGCTCTATCTACGATTAGTGGAATTCACTGTATTCCTTTCAACGATTGGAAGGTCAACACCACACAATCTCATAGCTTTTGAGTAGTAGCGATACGTCCCAGAACACTCGATAGGGTTCTTTCTAACTAAGAATAAGAATCACTATAGAATCTGCATGAAGTGTAGAAAAGAGAGTTTATCGGAATCCATCAATGCTTTTTTTGCACTACTGAAATCAGAACTTCACTCTATTCTTTCTTGCGTGTAGCCTAGTACCTCACACGGGATGAATGCTCTTTACTGTGTATCGCTGCATCCATGGCTACACTTTAAGTCAACCGAAAAAACAGATAAACCAGACAAAAAGACATACACTATTTCAAAAAACGAAATAATAAATTTTTGCTACAGGTAATTTATGAGCCGTTTACTCGCTATGCACGTGTTCGAACGCGTGGCAAATGAGGGTGGTTTTGCTGCCGCAGCACGCTCGCTCAATATGTCCCCCTCGGCCGTCACCCGCCATGTGGCCGACTTAGAAAACCACCTAGGAACACGGTTATTCCAACGCACTACCCGCCGCGTTCATTTAACGGATGCCGGTGAGGTCTATCTCGCCCGCATACAACACATTCTGCAAGACATTGAAGAAGCGGATGCCCAAGTCAGTGCTCACACCAATGCACTCTCTGGCAGACTGCGTATCTATGCGCCCCCCGCCTTGGCGTACCACGTTGTAGCCCCTATTTTGGGCGACTTCTGTTTGGCCTACCCCGACATACGCATAGAGATTCAAGTGGGCGCGGAATACGCACTACCCATTGAAGACTTTGACATCACCATGTTGGGCAATAACGTGCAAGAAAACGCCAACATCGTGGCGCGAAAAATTGTGGAATCCGAAGTTATTTTGGTTGCCTCGCCAGACTACGCTGCCCGTAACCCCTTACCCCAGCATCCGTCTGAACTATCCCAGCACCGCTGTTTACGCCTGCGCGACTCTGAACGCTTGGACAACTGGACATTCCGACACCCTGATCAGCCAGATGAACAACTGAGCATCGCGGTAGACCCCGTGATTATTGCTAATCACACTGACACGTTGCTGACGGCAGCCTTAAATGGCGTGGGTATTACTTCGGTGGTATTAGGCTTGGCTGCTCCGTACTTAAATCGGGGTGAATTAGTACGTGTACTGCACCCGTGGAGCACAGGTTTCATCAATATGTATGCGGCATTGCCTAGCCGTAAACACATACCGCAGCGCTCTCTGGTTTTCTTGGATTATCTGATTAACCACACTAGACAACAACATGCGGAGGCCAGAGCCAACTGTACTGCCTGCTAAACGCTACTTTTCGCGGCTAATGCTATTTGCCCCCACCCTAAATTCAGCGTAAAGTGGCTACTAGGTTTTACGCTTCTTTCGTTTAGCGCTTCCTATTTCTGTACGGCACTACGCTTTATGTTCGATATTCTTGTCTATTTGTTTGAAAACTATTACAACCCACAGGCTTGTCCTAAAGCGGAAGTGCTAGCGCACAAGCTGGCTGCCATCGGGTTTGAGGACGATGAAATCAACGATGCATTGAGCTGGTTACATGGTTTGCATGAGTCTTCTGCTCAACACCAGCCACTGCAGGCGTTGCATCATCAACAAAGCCTGCGCGTCTATACTGACTTGGAATACGAATTTTTAGGTCAGGAAGCCTTGGGCTTCATCAGCTTTTTAGAGCAATCCGGCGCGTTGCCGCCTACGTTGCGCGAGATCATTATCGAGCGCGCCATGGCTATAGATGAATCGCCTATAGCCTTGGAAAAGATCAAAATCATCACGTTAATCGTGCTCTGGAGCAACGATGCCGAAGTCGAGCATCTGATCTTTGAAGAGTTGGTCACCGACGACGGCGACCGCCTCTACCACTAATCTTTAGCCACTAATACGTTCCCCTGCTCATCCAGCATATGTTTGAGCAGTGGAATACCATTTTCTACGCGGAATTCGGCAAACTTCGCAGGTTCAAATACAGAGGCTTGGCCTTCTTTGAAGAACCAGGCATCGGTACCGGGAGCCCACTGGCCATTCTTGCGCACTAAGCGTAACAGTACCCAATCAGGCTGCACTGCCACGTCAAGAATCTGACGTTGGTTACTGCCGCCTTCTAGCTCTACATAACGGTACTGATAGGCTTTGTCTGAATCACGTGAGCTTTGCAGTGCCTGCAATTCCCAGCCCAACTCACCTGCAACAGGCGGTGCTAACCACGCCCACACCGTAGAGCCATCCTCTTCGTAGGAATCTATATGGTCCTGTTGTCGTATGCCATTGTTCAGTCTAGAAACGTCCCTTGCCACTTGGAAGTCCAATGACATGTAATCACCCTGCATCAAAGAACGTGGGTCTACCGGAGCCAACTCCAATACGATTGCCTTACCATCCGACAAAATACGCTCTTTATCCCAGATGTTGTAATTGGCCAAGCCTAGTATCAATATCAATCCGGCTAAAATTACTGGCCCCGGGCGCAAATACTTCATGCCCTTAGGCATTGGGCTAGTAGTGTCTGTATCAACAAAGGCTGCTAGGGACTTCACTGCTCCTCGGAACAGCGTCATATACACCAACAACACCACGGCACTACATGCCAATAACAACGCTTTTTGATTCAGACTAATGTTGAAGTCGTAATACAGTTTTCCTAACGCAACAAAAAGCGCTAGCAGCATCACAACAAACAACAAGCGACTGCGCCATGCATAGGCAACCAATAACCACGCCAAGGTCAATGAAATAGTCGGCGCGCCTGCCCACGTAACAGACAACAGCACACACACCACCACGCCTACCGCCGTGACAACAGACCAAGCTTTCTGACGCTGCAACGCTACCGCTAACACCACAGCTGGTAAGGGGAAAAGCAACCAGCTTGGTATCCACGTACCTAGTGCCCACTCAGATAGAGTCTCGCCAAACATCAACACTGGCGGCATCAAGCCTATACCCACCAAACTGGCAACCAGCCCTGCCCACATAGCAGGCGCCCAATAACGATAACGCTCCGGCGTTTGATGGGCTCTAACACCAATCACCAAACTCAGTACCACCACGACAAACACCTGCCACTGCATAAAAGGTGTTAACCATGGGAACTCATAATAGTAGCTGGTAACCAAACCATGGAAATTTAGCCACAAGAAAGCACTGATAATGGTCCAACCAGCCGCCAGCAACCTCACTAGCCATACAGGTGATAACACATATAGCACCACACCCATAATGACCTGCAGGAGAGGATAAATCGTGTTTTCTTGTTCTACCTGCATGACCCATTCCACGCCGCTGAACACGAGGCCAACGATCACCAATAGTGCGGGAATGTCTTGCAGACCTTCTTCACCTGCTTTGCGCGACAACCACAAGCCACCGCCTACAAAGCACAGCATCACCCAGAAGGAGTGTTTAAAGATTTCTGCGTCGGTAAGCAGCGTTAATGTCACCAGTATGAGGGCACTGCCCAACAATACCGCGCCCAACCTCAATAAACGCAAGAACCAAGGTGGTGACGCCGCATCGGTATGAGTGGGGGCAGCCTCGCCTTCTTGCTGCGGGATGGCCACACGCACAGTATGCTTACGCCATTGCTGCAACAAGTCTTTAGCCAGCAGTACAGCCAAACTAATTTCTATAATTGTGAAGATGAACCACGCCGCAATATCGTCGCTACCAAGACGAATAAAGAACGGTATCAACGCCGCCAAAAAAGCGCCGTATACAAAGCTCAAACTGACCTGATCAGGACAACGCTGTCGGTAGTACCACGCCATTGCCGCCATCGCAACTGATGCCCCTAACCAATAGCTTAAGAAGCTACCTTCCCACTCCATTAGGCCGCCCATCACCAAATAGAACAGCGCAACACTGGCCACAGCTGAGAGCAAACGGGGCACTACCCTAAACGGATCACGTAAATAGTGCTGACACACCTCGGACAACACTAATAAACACAGATTAAGCACAACAACGATCAGCGTCACAGCCAAGGGGCCGTCTATCCACCAATACATCCGGCTCCACATGTTCAGTGCGTTAAACCCTAGCAGTACGCCTGCTACGTTCACAATCACTATCCACAGCACGGCTAAGATAATAGAACGCAGCCCCACTAGCCATGGCGTAATGGTCAATGCCCACACGGCAAAAAGTTGCCAAGGATCCGCACCCGTTTGATAGATTTGGCCTAACAATGCCCATAGCCCACCTACGGCTACGGCAGATAGCCCCATCATTAACGGTACAGGCGCATATTCAGGCCACCAGCCGTGGCCACGTTTATGTAATATCCACGCCAAACCGGCTGTCAACACAATAACGCCCTGCACCAAGGCAATACGTATGGTTTTGCTCAACTCAGACCAGTTCGCCGCAATCACACTGATCAATGCGCTACACAATAATAGGATGGCTAACGCCAATGAGGCCCGCAATAAAAACCTAGGCCAAACAGGCATACCGAACGTGGCAGATACTGAGGATTTAGTGTTAGACATAGTTCCGAGTGTGGATAATTTTTTTCTGCTATCGTACAGTAGCAAACAATGTTGCGCACACAAAAATGGTAAGGCCTTGTGGCTGGAACTTGCGCATACGGGGTTCAACCCGTAATATCCGCGCTATTGCTGCGGGACCGCTGTCATTGGAAATACATGAATAAAACACTCATCATTGCTGAAAAACCCTCTGTTGCCCTGGATATTTCCAGAGCCTTGGGTGGTTTTACCCGTGAAGGGGACTACTTCGAAAGTGAACAGTACGTACTGTCATCCAGTATTGGTCACTTGCTGGGCTTAGTCGCTCCCAACGACCCTAAACGTGGCAAATGGAGTTTTACTCACCTGCCAGTCATTCCTGAAAAATTTGAACTGGATGTGGCTGATAAGCGTTCCGCAGAACGACTAAAACTGTTGGTCAAACTGTTGAAGCGTAAAGACGTAGACCGCATTATCAATGCCTGTGATGCGGGGCGTGAGGGTGAACTGATCTTCCGCTACATCGTGCAATACGCGAAAGTAAACAAACCTATACAGCGTTTGTGGTTACGTTCCATGACTCAGGCAGCCATCCGCGAAGCCTTTGAGAATCTGCGTGACGACGACGAAATGAAACCGCTAGAAGCCGCTGCTCGCGCCCGTGCCGAGGCAGACTGGCTAGTAGGTATCAATGGCACACGTGCCATGACTGCGTTCAACAGCAAAGACGGTGGCTTCTTCAAAACACCTGTAGGCCGTGTGCAAACCCCCACGTTGGCTATTGTGCATGCTCGTGAAGAAGCCATTCGCAAATTCGTCTCCCGTGACTACTGGGAAGTACACGCCACCTTTGTGGCAGGTGCAGGCCTGTATAACGGTAGGTGGTTTGACCCCGAATTTAAGAAAGACGAAAAAGACCCCGAGAAACGTGACTCACGCCTCTGGTCTGAAACGGCCGCCAAAACCATTGTGGTAGCCTGCGACGGCAAACCTGGCATTGTGAGTGAAGAATCCAAACCTTCTACGCAACAATCACCAGCCCTGTTTGACTTGACCACTCTGCAACGCGAAGCCAACTCCCGTTTTGGTTTCTCAGCAAAAACTACGCTAGCACTGGCACAAACACTGTACGAACGCCATAAAGCGCTTACCTACCCACGTACTGACTCACGCTATCTGCCTGAGGACTACGTAGCCACCGTTAAAGACACCATGCGTGCTTTGGCTGACTCCCAAAGCTCTGCTAGTGCTTCGGTACAGCCTTTTGCTCGCCAAGTGGTAGAGCAGCAGTGGGTGAAACCTAGCCGCCGTGTCTTTGACAACAAAAAGGTTTCTGATCACTTTGCGATCATTCCTACGCTACAAGTGCCACGCGAGCTCAGCGATGCCGAGTTCAAAATCTACGAGCTGGTCACACGACGCTTCTTAGCGATTTTCTTCCCAGCAGCAGAGTTCCGCGTCACCACACGTATTACCAAAGTCTCTGGCAACCACTTCAAGACCGAAGGTAAAGTGCTGATCAACCCCGGTTGGTTGGCGATTTACGGTCGTGAAGCGCAAGGCGAAGACGACAACTTAGTTGCCGTTCAACCTAACGAAGAAGTGCTTACCGAAGACATTGAAGCGCGCGGCTTGGCCACTAAACCGCCTGCACGCTTTACTGAGGCTACCTTGCTATCCGCCATGGAAGGTGCAGGTAAGTTGATTGACGACGAATCCCTACGCGATGCCATGTCCGAGCGTGGTCTGGGTACTCCTGCCACCCGCGCCTCTATTATTGAAGGTCTGCTGAACGAAGGTTACTTGCGCCGTGAAGGCCGCGAGCTGGTGCCTAGCGCCAAAGCCCGTCAGTTGATGACGCTCTTGTCCGGTTTGGATGTCAGCGAATTGACCTCACCTGAACTGACTGGTGAGTGGGAGTTCCGCCTCAAACAAATAGAACAAGGCCAAGAAGGCCCCGAAGCCTTCCTGACCAAAATCGCGCAGATGACACAAATCATCGTGAAACGCGCCAAAGAATACGAACGCGATACGGTACCGGGTGATTACGCCACCCTGCAAACTCCCTGCCCTAAATGTGGCAGCGTAGTGAAAGAAAACTACCGTCGATTTGCCTGCACCAGTTGTGATTTCTCGTTCGGCAAACACCCTAGCGGGCGCACTTTTGAGTTGCCTGAAGTAGAAGAACTGCTGCAAAAACGTGAAATTGGTCCGTTAACTGGCTTCATCAGTAAAATGGGTCGCCCTTTTGCAGCCATTCTGCGCATCACCGATGAGTTCAAGCTAGAGTTCGACTTTGGCCAGAACGACGAGGAAGACGAAGAAGAGGTCGACTTCTCTGACCAAACACCCGTAGGCGCTTGCCCTAAATGCCAAGCTAACGTGTTTGAGCATGGCATACGCTTCGTGTGTGAGAAAGCCGTGGGTCCTTCACAAACATGTGACTTCCGTAGCAATAAAGTTATTTTGCAGCAGGAAATCTCGCGTGAACAAATGCACAAGCTGCTGACTGACGGCAAAACTGATTTGCTGGATGGCTTTGTTTCCAACCGCACAAACCGCAAGTTCAAAGCATTCCTGACACGTGACGCCAAAGGCGCCGTGAGTTTTGAATTCGAGCCTCGTCCTGGTAAGACCGCCGCGAAAAAATCCTCTGCTAAAAAAGCCGCTAAGAAGGCAGCCAAAAAAGCCGTGAAAAAAGTCGCTAAAAAAGCCGCCAAGAAAGTGGCCTCCAACGAATGATCATGTCGATCCTTGAACCTTGGCACTATGTAAAGCCCTCGTCCTTACACGGGACGGGGGTTTTTGCTGCACGAGATATTCCTGCTGGTACCAGCATTATGGAATACGAAGGCAAGCATATCAGCAACCAGGAAGCTGATGAAATGGAGCCATCAGACCCCAACAACCCCTTTCACACCTTCTTCTTCTCGCTATCTTGCGGCAAGATCATAGATGGTGGTGATGGCGGTAACGAGTCGCGCTTCATTAATCACTCCTGCGCACCCAACTGCGAAGGGCACGAAAACAGCGCGGGCACCCGCGTGTTTATCGTAGCCTTGCGAGACATCGCCAAAGACGAAGAGCTGCTGTATGACTATGCCCTCGTCATTGACGACGACATCACGCCTACGCTGCAGAAACAGTATCAGTGCTTGTGTAATGCCCCAAATTGCCGGGGCACGATGCTGGCCTTACCAGAGGCCAAAGATAAGCCTACAACCACAAAATCAGCACTGCACAAAAAACTGAAAAAAATACGTCGTGAACAAAAGAAACTGCGCAAACACATGCGTCAGTTAAACAAAAAACTAGACCGAATCCTCCAACATACAGAAGATCCGGTCTAGTTGTAGCAAGGTGATTAACGAAACCAGCCCACCACTCTCTTTTATAAAATCTGGCTAAGGAATGTTTGGGTTTTGGGGTGCTGAGGGCTGTCAAAGAAGCGCTGTGGCTCGGCTTCTTCTAGTATTTGTCCATCGGCCATAAAGATCACCCTGTCTGCCACACTACGGGCAAAACCCATTTCGTGGGTGACGCACAGCATGGTCATACCGTCCTCAGCCAGCCCTATCATGGTGTCTAACACTTCTTTCACCATTTCTGGGTCTAGCGCTGAAGTAGGCTCATCAAACAGCATGACTTTGGGACTCATACACAGCGCTCTGGCAATCGCCACCCGTTGCTGCTGACCACCCGATAGCTGGCTGGGGTATTTGTGCGCATGCGCCTTAATACGCACGCGATCTAAGTATTTCAATGCAATAGCCTCAGCATCCGCTTTGGCCATTTTGCGTGCTCGCATAGGTGCCAACATACAGTTTTCCAGCACGGTTTTGTGCGGAAACAAGTTGAACTGCTGAAACACCATGCCCACCTCGCGGCGAATGGCCTGCACGTGGGCTGGGTTCTGATCCAGCACCATGCCATCCACCATAATCTCACCTGACTTAATAGGCTCCAAGGCATTAATGCAGCGTATCAACGTGGATTTCCCCGAACCGGACGGCCCACAGATAACGATTTTTTCACCCGGCTGCACTTCCAGATTAATGTCTACCAACGCATGGTATTCGCCATACCATTTGTCGACATTGCGCATGGTAATAATAGGTTTAGACATGACTCACTTCTACTCAATATTCATGATCGGTACTACGCACAGTGTAGTGACGTGTCCCACGCTTAATTGACCTTTAATTTGCGCTCCAAACGGCTGGCGTACAGTGATAACGGCCAACACAGAATGAAGTAAATCAGGGCCACCAAACCAAAAACAATCATGGGTTGGAAGGTCGCGTTATTCACAATCTGGCCAGCACGGGTCAGTTCGGTAAAACCAATAATCGCCGTCAACGACGTTGCCTTAATGATCTGCACCAAATAACCCACCGTAGGGGGGATGGCAATTCTCAACGCTTGCGGCAACACTACATCAATCATTTTCTGGATGTAGCTCAACCCCAAGGCTTCTGCAGCTTCGCTTTGCCCATGTGGTACAGCCTGTATGCAACCGCGCCAAATTTCTGCCAAGAATGCCGCACTATTCAAGATCAAAGCAATCGCAGCGGCATACCACACACCTATTTCCAGCCCCATCACAGGCAAGCCGAAAAACACTAAAAACAACTGCAACAGCAGTGGCGTGCCCCTAAAGAATTCGATAAACACACGCATAGACTGGCTTACCCAGCCACGCACCGATACTCGGCCTAACGCAACTCCCAACCCTAATACCCCACCACCTATAAATGCGATAAGGGATAGCCAGATCGTCCATTGCGCGGCCTGGACAATAAACCAGAAATCTTCTATTCCAAATGTACGCATTATTTACGGTCCGGATAATCAAGCAGGTACTTGTAGATGACGGAGAACATGGCTGAGAACAACAGGGTCAGCAGTAAATAAATCACCGTCACCGTGATATAAATCTCGAAACTGCGGAAGGTGAGGGACTGCAACCCAGTTGCTACAGAGGTGAGGTCGTCTGCAGAAATCACCGATACCACGCTAGAGGCCAACATCAGGTAAATAAACTGGCTGGTCAACGCTGGGTAAATCGCTTTTAAGGCGGGCCGCAGAATAATGTGTAAGAACACCTGCACACCCGACAAACTTAAGGCGCGACCAGCTTCTATCTGGCCCTTGGGAATAGACTCTATGCCGGCGCGTACAATCTCACTGGCATACGCCCCCAAATTCACGGTCATCGCCACTAATGCCGCTGTATGGGCGCTCCACTTCACACCTATAGATGGCAGTGCAAAGAAAAACACAAACAGCTGGATGATAAAAGGTGTATTGCGAATGACCTCAATATAGGCATTCACTAAAAACCGCAAAAAAGCATTACCGTTGATTTTGATGCTGGCGCAAATTACTGCAACAATCAGCCCAAAAAACATAGATAGTGCCGATAACTGAATCGTGACCCATGTGCCTTTAAGCAGCAACGGCCACGCTTCCAGCACTGGATCAAACTGAAAAACGTAATTCATAGCGACATCCAGACGCCGGTGAACAAACGAGTCGCTTACTCACCGGTGCTTAACAACTGATTAATTTGAAGCAGCGTGTACGGATGCCGGTAAAGGTGTACCCAGCCATTTTTCAAACACCTGATCCAAAGAGCCATCTGCCAATTTCTCTTTGAGGAAGGCATTCACTGCGGCTTCTAGTTCTGGACGATCTTTTTGCATGGTAATACCCATGACTTGCTCGTTAATCACATAACGAATCTCGAATTTTCCTGGATGACGTTTTTGCACTTCTGAGGCAATCACTGTGGATGTACCAGCTAGATCCACCTGACCCACAATCATGGCTTGCAAGGCTGACGCATCATCATCGAAACGACGAATATCGGTACCTTCAGGAGCAATTTTCATCACACCAATGTCCGTAGTACTCGCACGCGGCACCCCAATTTTGTATTTAGTGAAATCGGCTGGGCTGTCCACCACAATATCCGCTGGCCCCAACAACACCATGCTGGCAGCAGAGTACGGATTGGAGAATTGCACTTGCTCCTGACGCTCAGGCGTAATCGCTAATGACGCCACCAACACATCTGCTTTGTCAGTTAACAGGTAGGGAATGCGGTTAGGTCCGGTAGTGATGACTGGCTCTACTTTTACCCCCAGATAATCGGCCAGCATCTGCGCCACTTCAGCATCGTAGCCATCGGGTTTATTGCCTGGGCCGGAGCTGGCATAAGGAGGGAAATCCAACATCAAACCTATCTTGATCGTGCCTCGGTCTTTAATACGCTGCAGGCTTTGATCGTCTTGCGCGTGAGCTGCTGCCCCTGTCAAGCCAATCATCAACGACATACCCAGAGCCACACATACTTTTTTTAACATTGTCTTCTCCACAGTCCGTTAGGGGTATTACTTCAGTTTTCTGCACCCTACGATGCTCTGTAGCGTGCATTGACGAAACGCTATGGGCATAGTAATTTCATCAACGAAAAATCTTTTTGTATGTAATTTTTTTGTTGCAGACTATCAAAAATAATTTCCCTGTTCTAGCGAGGATTGCTAGGTAAAACCCTAGCTTTTGGTTTTTAAAGAATAATCACGAGTTTTTCTGCCCACATACAAAAAACCCCTTTTATTAATAAAAAAATAGAATAAAAACTATGGATACAAGCTTGTCTCCACCTACCGAGAGCACTGCCCAGCGCTACCATGCACCTGCTTTGGAAAAGGGGTTAGACATACTGGAGGTGTTGAGCCAAAGCCCCCACGGCTATACGCTCAGTGAGCTAAGCCACGCCTTAAATAGAGGGGTGAATGAGATTTTCAGGATGGTGAGTACGTTGCACCAGCGCGGCTACATACAGGTCAGTGACAGTGATCGTTACGTCCTGAGCCTGAAACTGTTCGAGCTGTCTCACCAACAAGAGCCCGCCAAATCCATCATCAAAGAAGCGCTACCCTTATTAGCAGAGCTATCCGAACGCAGTATGCAATCGTGTCACTTAGCGCTATATCAAAACGGCAGAGTGATTATTGTGGCGCAACAGGACAGTCCTGAACGCTGGTCTTTTGGTTTGAAGATGGGTGCACTGATTGGCTTAACCGATACCTCATCTGGTCACGTGCTCTTGGCTTTTGCCGATGAGGTGACACGGGTACGCATGCTGAACCACCACATACGTATTGATGGTGAAAACCAGATGGACCCTGGCCAACTGTTTGATTTACTACACACCATACGTCAACAAGGCTATGCCACCATGCCTAGCGCTCAAATTGATGGCGTCACCAATATCGCCATGCCTATATTAGGTTTAGAAAACAAAGTACTAGCGGCGATTAACGTACCACATGTGTCGCGTATTGATGGCTTGCGACGCCCCACGGCGACGCAGATCGCCTCTATTTTGGCCGACATTAGTCTGCGCCTATCACACCGTATGGGCTATAGTGGCCCCCATTGTTACACTCCCTGATCCGCCGAGCAGTACTATGCCTGATGTTTTCTCGTTGTATGTTTCCGCACTAAGCTCCATTGCCCCTTTGGTCATGTGCGGCGGCGTAGGTTTTATTTGGGGTAAAAGTAAACTCCGATTCGACATTGCTTTTATCTCTACACTAGTCACTCTAGTGGGTGTTCCTGCACTGATTTTCCACACGCTCTACACCACCGCCATTGATACCGCTGCCTTAGTGGACATAGGTTTATCTAGTGTAGTCGCCTTAGGTCTTGCTGCTGCTCTTTGCGTCGCTGCTCTAAAACTATTCAAAAAACCTATACGGGCCAACATACAACTGGCTACCTTCCCCAACTCGGGCAATTTAGGTCTACCACTGTCTACGTTGGCTTTTGGGTCTCTAGGGTTATCGGCAGCCTTGGTGTTCTTCGCCATCTGTACCTTCCTACACAACACGCTAGGCGTGCGTACACTGACCGACAAACAAAGCAGCAGCAAGGGCACACAATTTATTGTGATCAGTGCGGCCTTACTTGCCATCATTGCTAAAAGTTTGTCTGTACCAGTACCAGAATGGACACTGAACGGCTTAGGCTTAATAGGCAGCATTACCGTTCCGCTAATGCTGTTTAGTTTGGGGTATTCACTGGCCAACATTTCGTCAGAAGGCATGCAAAGTGGCAGTTTTATGGCGATTTTGCGCTTGGCCGCTGGCTGTATTGGTGCTGTGCTCGCCTGCTGGATGCTGGGTACGCCCGGTCTGTTGGCCGCCATTATCATTCTGCAAATGACTATGCCCTGCGCGGTGTTGAGCTATATGTATGTATCGCACTTCCAGCCCGATCAAAAACACATCGCAGCGAGTGCTGTACTGGTATCTACGGTAATTTTTTTGCTGGCGTCACCACTGTTTATTGCCGCCTTGCAGCACTTCTACCTTTAATCTGCCAGTACCAGACCCTCACGACGGGGGTCTGCACCACCATATAAGCCATTTTTGGTGATCACAATGCCTTGTAAGCCACTGGTGAACGGCAAAATATTCACATTATGACCTTTGGCGCGCAACGCATCGGCCACGCCCACCACTGACGTGCCTTCTTCCAACTCTGTCGCGCCATTACGGCTGCCGTAATGAGGCAAAGCGATGGCGGTTTGTATATCCAACCCCCAATCCAATACACCTACCAAAGTTTGTGCCACGTAGTTAATGATGGCACTGCCCCCCGGCGACCCTGTAATCAGATACGGTTTTCCAGCATCAAACACCATCACGGGCGCCATACTGCTGCGTGGCCGCTTACCCGCTTCTACACGGTTTGCGACTGGCCTACCTTGCGCGTCAGTGGGCAAGCTAGAAAAATCGGTGAGTTGATTATTCAACAAGAAACCGCGCACCAAGATTTTGCTGCCAAAAGCGGCTTCTACGCTGGTGGTCATGCTCACTAAGTTCCCAAAAGCATCTGCCGCCACCAAATGGCTGGTGGAGGGAAGCTCATAAGCACGGTCTTGACCCAAGCTTGCTAACAACGACATAGGATCACCCGGTTCAGCCTTCCCCATGCTGGAGTCAGGTTGTATCAACGCGCTGCGCTGTCGCAGATAGGCAGGGTTTAATAGCCCTTTCACAGGAATACCCACATACGCAGGATCTGCCACATAGAAATCACGATCGGCATAGGCCAACCGGCCTGCTTCCGAGAAGTAATGCACCGCCTCTACGCTCTGTGGTGCAAATTGCTGCATGGGAAACTGCTGCAGCACTCCTAATAACTGCAGCACAGTCAGCCCACCCGAGCTAGGTGGCGGCATACCGCACACGATATAGCGGCGGTACGGCCCACATAAAGGCTCACGCTCTACAGCAGCATAGCTTTGTAAATCAGTGAGACTTAAGTCACCAGGTTTTGGGTGATTTCTAACCGAACGCACCATATCTTCGGCGATTTCACCCTCATAAAACGTCTGCACACCATCTTGGGCAATACGTGTCAGAGTATCTGCCAACGCTTGGTTTTTAAGCCTATGACCTACCGGCCAAGGCTGGCCCTGTGCATCCAGAAAATACGCCGCAGCCGCAGGTTGCTCACGCAACGCCTGTTGGTTATCCGTAATCAAGGTATGCAAGCGTGGGCTAACACTAAACCCCTCTGTCGCCAGTTGTATAGCAGGCTCAAATAAGGTTGCCCACGGTAAGCGGCCATGTTGTTGATGCGCCATTTCTAGCGCACGCAACACGCCTGGCGTGCCAACGGACAATCCACTGTTCACAGCCTGTGTATAAGATAAAGGTTGGCCTTGCTGCAAGAAACGATCAGACGTCGCCAAAGCAGGCGCTGTTTCACGCCCATCATAGGTTTGCAATTGTGCCTCTGCACCGTCGTAGTGCAGTAGAAATGCGCCCCCGCCTATGCCCGATGACTGCGGCTCTACCAACGTAAGCATGGCTTGCGCCGCAATAATGGCATCTATAGCGCTACCGCCCTGCTCTAACATGGCATAACCAGCCTGTGTCGCTAGGGGGTTAGCTGTCGCAAACATCTGACGTTGACCATGCACCAATTGCTGCTTGGTCTGGGCGCTAGCTCCCTCAGGCGCGGTATCAGCAGACGTCAACGTAGTGGAAGGCTGTGTGGCACACCCTAGCAATGTCACTGTCACTATCACTAGCGCCGTCCAACGCCATGGTTGATTGTTAGCCTTCATCACTACTCCTTAACGTGCAGATTATTGGAATGCCGTCTCCAAGAAGCTGCGCAGTTTACGTGACTGTAAACGTTCACTTGGCATTTCCCGCACCATTTCTAGGGCACGTATGCCAATGTGCAAATGCTGACCTACCTGCTTACTGTAGAACGCATTGGCCATGCCCGGCAGTTTTAATTCACCATGCAACGGCTTATCCGATACACACAACAATGTGCCATAGGGAATACGGAACCTAAAGCCATTCGCCGAAATGGTGGCAGACTCCATGTCCAACGCAATCGCACGCGACTGAGACAACTTCATTACAGGCTCATGGTGGTCACGCAGCTCCCAGTTGCGGTTATCAATGGAAGCCACCGTGCCTGTGCGCATAATGCGTTTTAATTCCCACCCTGACAAACCAGCAACTTCGGCTACCGCTTGCTCCAATGGCACTTGAATTTCTGCCAGTGGAGGAATAGGTACCCACAACGGTAAATCGTCGTCCAGCACCTTGTCTTGACGCACATAACCGTGTGCCAAGACATAATCGCCCAAACGCTGCGATGTGCGTAGTCCTGCACAATGCCCCAGCATCAGCCATGCTGACGGACGCAGCACCGCTACGTGGTCAGTAATGGTTTTAGCGTTAGATGGCCCCACCCCAATGTTGATTAAGGTAATGCCAGTATGGTCATCGCGCATCAAGTGATACGACGGCATTTGCGGCTGACGTGAGGCATGCGCACCTTCTACTACGCCACCTGCTCGGGTAATACGATTGCCCGGCTCTACCAGCGCGGTATAACCGCTCTTAGGATCATCCAACGTAGACTGCGCCCATTTGCAGAACTCATCCACATAGAACTGGTAATTGGTGAACAGCACAAATTTCTGGAAATACTCGGGGCGCGTCGCGGTGTAGTGCTGCAAACGGTGCAGCGAGTAATCAATACGTGGAGCCGTAAACGGCGCCAATGGCAGTTCCTCGCCGGGTTTACCTACCCATGTGCCATTCACAATGGCATCGTCCATGACCTCTAAGTTTGGTACGTCGAAGTGATCACGCAAGGTATGTGCGGATGACTCGGGATACACCGCTTGTACCGAGCTCTCACCGGCCAAGCAGAAATGCAGCGGTATAGGTTGTTCGGATTCTGCAATTTCTACTGGCACGCCATGATTCTTCAGCAGCAAACGTATCTGTTCACGCAAGTAATCAAAATACAGTTCGGGTCTAGTCACCGTCGTAGCATAAGCACCAGGCTCCGCTACGTAACCGTATGCCAAGCGGCTATCTACTTCTTGGAAAGTATCTACTCGTATACGTATTTGGGGATAGCAAGCACGGTATCGCACCCCTTGGGTGAAGCCCTGCGCCATGCACATTCTGAACTGTTCGCGTATGAATGCCGTGTTGCGTCTATAGATTTCGATCAGCCGCCATACGGCTGCCTCGGCATCCCAAAACTCTTCAGCCCCAATGACCGGGGGGATAACCACTTTTACATCGTATTGCACAGATTCACGCATGATGTCCACAGCCTCAAACAAAAGTCCAGTGTATACAGGATTTATGACAATAGAGAAAACCCCCGTCTTTTAGGTATGTACGGGCTTTCCCCTATAAAAACATTCTAATACTAGGTATAGTCTTATATAACACTGGAAGGTCTTATATAAGACCGAAGACATCACAGCCATGTCATCCTATGCAAGCCACTGTATTTATTGGTAAAATGTGAGAATTCACGCTTTATGAAGAAATGGATTCGTTCAGGGCAACTTCCATTTTTCCGCGTTGATCGGGCTATTTTCTCCGCTCATCAGTCAATACTTATAGTATTGAGTGTTCTTACCAGAAGTACATTCAGAGCCAGTGCTCTGAATACCTATCCCTATTTTCGTGCCCTGCAGCGACCTTCCTGCCCGGGACTATCCTCCCGGTTTCAGCAACCTCTTAACCTTACGCAAAGGCAATCATGACCAAACGAATCACATGTGAAAGACTGCAGATTGCAGAAGCACTGCACCAATTCATCGAAAACGAAGCCTTGCCCGGCACAGGCTTGGATTCCAAAACATTCTGGCAAGGCGTAGACAAACTGGTGCACGATTTGGCACCACGCAACCGCGAATTGCTGGCTGAACGTGACCGTCTGCAAGCTGAGCTAGACACATGGCACGGCGCCAACCCAGGCCCTATCAAAGATATGGCCGCTTACAAGACATTCTTGAAGCAAATCGGTTACCTGAAAGACGTTCCTGCTTCCGTGAAAGTGAACACCACTAACGTGGACACTGAAATCACTGAGCAAGGTGGTCCTCAGTTGGTTGTACCTATCATGAACGCTCGCTACGCGCTAAACGCTGTGAACGCTCGTTGGGGCAGCCTGTACAACGCACTGTATGGTACAGACGCCATTTCCAACGACGGCGGTGCCGAAGCTGGTAAAGGCTACAACCCTGTACGCGGTGCCAAAGTTATCGCTTTCGCACGCAAATTCCTGAACGACACTATTCCTCTGAACCAAGGCTCTCACACTGACGCGACTCAGTACGCTATTGTGAACGGTGCATTGGAAGTCACACTGAAAGACGGCAGCAAAGCTACTTTGGCTGACGCTTCCACCCTGATGGGCTACCGTGGCGACGCCGCTAACCCAGAAGCCATTGTATTCGGTCACAACGGTCTGCGTTTTGAGCTGCAAATCGACCGTAACGATGCTATCGGTAAAGATGATGCAGCGGGCGTAAAAGACGTATTGCTGGAATCCGCACTGACCACCATCATGGACTGCGAAGACTCCGTAGCTGCTGTAGACGCTGAAGACAAAGTACTGGCCTACCGCAACTGGTTGGGTCTGGTAACAGGCACACTAACTGAAGAAATCAGCAAAGATGGCCGCACATTCACACGTAAGCTGAACGCTGACCGTGACTACACCGACCTGCAAGGCAAAGCACAAACACTGCCAGGCCGCTCCATGATGTTCGTGCGTAACGTTGGTCACTTGATGACTAACCCCGCCATCTTGGACGAAAAAGGCAACGAAGTACCAGAAGGCATCATGGATGCTATCTTCACTAACCTGATCGCTATGCGTGATCTGAAGTTGAAGAAAAACTCCCGCACTGGCTCCATTTACATCGTGAAGCCAAAAATGCATGGCCCTGCCGAAGTTGCCTTCGCTAACGAACTGTTTGCACGCGTTGAAGACGTACTTGGTCTGCCACGTAACACCATCAAAATGGGTGTAATGGATGAAGAGCGCCGCACAACCGTAAATCTGAAAGCATGTATTGATGCTGCTAACGAGCGTGTAGTGTTCATCAACACCGGTTTCTTGGACCGCACTGGCGATGAAATCCACACCATCATGCGCGCTGGCCCTGTTGTACGTAAAGGCGACATGAAAACCCAGAAATGGTTGTCCGCTTACGAGCGCAACAACGTTCAAACTGGCCTGGAATGCGGTCTGCGCGGTCGTGCTCAAATCGGTAAAGGGATGTGGGCGATGCCTGACCTGATGGCCGATATGCTGGTACAAAAAATTGGTCACCTGAAAGCCGGTGGTAACACGGCGTGGGTTCCTTCCCCAACCGCAGCCACTCTGCACGCGCTCCACTACCACCAAGTAAGCGTAGACGACATCCAGAAAGGTATGGAAGGCCAGAAAGTTGAGGTTCTGGACGACATTCTGACTATTCCTGTTGCTGAAAACACCAACTGGTCTGCTGAAGAAATCCAGCAAGAACTGGACAACAACACCCAAGGTATTCTGGGTTACGTTGTTCGTTGGATTGACCAAGGTGTGGGCTGCTCCAAAGTACCTGATATCCACAACGTAGGCTTGATGGAAGACCGCGCCACACTGCGTATTTCCAGCCAGCACATTGCTAACTGGATGCTGCACGGTATTGTGACACCTGAGCAAGTAGACGCAACGCTGCAACGCATGGCTGCCGTCGTAGACAAGCAAAACGCTGGCGACGCTCTGTACCGCAACATGGCTGGTAACTTTGACACCTCCAAAGCGTACAAAGCTGCACGCGACCTGATCTTCAAAGGTTTGGAACAGCCTAACGGCTACACCGAGCCTCTGCTGCATCAATGGCGTTTGGCGCTGAAAGCTGAAGGCTAATCGCTTTACTGCTTTGTCATACAAAACGGGCTGCCTTTAGGTAGCCCGTTTTTTTTATGGCGGCATACTCAAGCTATACAGATACCCCTTTACTTTGCTGGCACTGCCATTCACACGCTATATCGCCTGCCTAAGCACCGCTGACCACGGCCAACCTGGCGTCCACAAAACCGTATGACCCGCACGCTATAATGCATTGTTCATTCTGCTGTAGGCCGCTTTATGTCCACTTCTTTATCGCGCCAGTCGCGTACTAAACGCTTACTGCTACGTATTTTATTAATTCTGGCTACCGTAGCCAGCGTTGGTTATTACCTGTATTACGCCATTCGTTATCAGCATCTACACGTACCCGTGCTGAACTGGTTGCACCAACACGAACAAAACGACCAGGATTGGAATCAACCTGCATTACACGCGGATTCATTTCCTCTACAAGATTACCGGCTCACATACTCCCGCAGCATCCCTCAAATTGAGAAAAATTTGTCTGGCCTCACCTATATGGAAGATCACCAGACACTCCTAGCGGTGTTAAACAGACCGCCCACCATCCTAGAGCTCAATCTACAGGGTGACATTCAAGCGACCTACCCATTAGAGGGTATCTCTGACACCGAAGGCATTAGCTACCTAGGCAATGGGCAGGTGGCACTCAGTAACGAGAAACACGGCAAAATCGTCTTGGCGCAATTGCCTGAGCAGCCGGGTCGCCTAGACCTCAGCCTCGCTCCTAAATTGTCTCTAGGCCCTGCTGACAGCAATAATGGTGGCTTGGAAGGATTGGGCTACGACCACATACGAGATCTGTTGTATGTAGTGAAAGAACATTCACCCAAGGGGCTGTTCCGATTACATGGATTATGTGCCGAAAAACCCACATGCTCATTCGACAATATACATATTGAAGATGTAAGTCATTGGTTAGAGTCTTTAGAGTTTATTCACGACTTGTCTAGCGTTATTGTGGAGCCTGAGCGTGGTCATATTATTTTATTAAGTGAACAAAATCAGGCACTACTAGAATTAGATGATAACGGTAAACCACGTAGTTATAGAGCACTCAATTATCAGCATAACGATCAAAATATTCCGCAAGCAGAGGGAATCACTCTGGGCCCCAATGGCCATCTATATTTGGTCAGTGAACCGAATTTATTTTATGTTTTTACGCGCTAAATTATTTTAGCGTTAAATTAAAAACCTTTTAATCAAAACGAATTAATTCCAGCTACGACAAATTAAATAATTCATCTTCGCCAAAATTAAGATTTAGTTACAGGCAAAAGCTACTTTCACGCTGCTATACTACGGGCTAATTTTTGCTATCCGAGAGAGCACGGGAAATGAAAAAAGTACTACTTATTGCGGCACTAACAGTGGGTTTGGCTGGTTGTGAAACACTAAACTCCGTAACCAAAAGCATTGATGACACTTTTGCCAGCGTTAACGATGCAATGGGTGGAGCTCCTATTACGGACACACCAGCACAAATTTGTGCAGAGATTCGCTCTAACAAAGCACGCGCTACGAATAAATACATGGGTAAAGTTATTGAGACCACTGGTCGCCTGACTTCCATCGAACAAAACCTGGTTGCAAAAAGCATGAGCAGCTTCAACTCCGATGTATGGGGTAGCGCTAAACAGTTCGATGTACGAGTCACCAACGGTCAAACTGAGTTTGTGACATTGATCACGAAACGCCCAACCCAACTAGATGCGTTTAATCTGGGCGACTCCGTTACCATTAAAGGCCGTATTGAGAGCGTGGACGGTGGTAACAAAGGCTGCCGTATTGAGCTTGCATCCGACCCAAGGCTCACTAAAAACTAACTAGTCTACGTTTGGCCCGCGCTTCGCGCTGCTGCATTTCTGCTTTCTCAACAAGCACGTCTTGTATGTAGCGTATGTGCCCTTGCGCGGCCAGTAGCGCATTATCAGCTGATCCTTGCATGATGGCCTCATACAGCGCTTGATGTTGCGCGATGAGGTCATCACGTATGTTTTGCCCTTCTTGTACGCCACCAAAATTGATACGCACCTCGGGTCCTAGCACCTCATAAGTATTGCGTATAGTGTGTAGCAACACGGCATTATGGCTGGCTTCAGCAATCACCAAATGAAAATGCGCATCGGCATCTTGATGCTGCTGCTCGTTAGCGCTATGAGGTTGCTCGTAATGCTGCCTCAACACTCTAAACGCTTCACTCAAACGCTCTTTATCGGCCTCTGTCGCACGTAAAGCGGCATAGTAGGAACACGCCCCCTCAACCATGTGACGGAACTCCAGCAAATCACGTTGAGCATCGGCATTCGCCAGCAACACGTTTTGCAACGGGTCTCTGAAAATAGCCCCTACTTCATCGGCTACATAAGTGCCGCCGCCATGCTGCGTTTGTAGCAGCCCCATTGCAACTAAAGAATGTATGGCTTCGCGCACAGAAGGACGCGACACGCCAAAGCTTTCTGCGAGCTCGCGCTCGGCAGGTAACCGTTGTCCACGTACCCAAGCCCCCTCAAAAATCAGATTCTTGATTTTCTCTGCAATCTCATCTGATAAGCGGGGCCGCTTCATGATTGGTGTATTCATAAAACCGCAATTTCAGGTAAAGCTTTTACCTGCCCTCATTTTTTCTCATGATTATACGCTGTAGGCACAAGGCGGCGGCACACAATACACCGCTTCTCTGGCCTGACAGGGTTTTCCCTCAAAACCCCCACTCACAGCGCTAAATAACTGATTTTCTTTAGGGTTTTCCCCAGACTATATACAAAAACAAGAGCTCTGTATCTGCTTTGCTGTATAGCCCTACCGACTTTACCCCATTACAGTCATATGCCATACATGATTATGGTTATCACACATAAAATGGAGACTGCTACATGGAGACACATGCAAAAGTAGCGCCTGTGGATGAGCTGTTACCACCAGGAAAACTCGGCTTATTGGGCTTACAACACGTATTAGTCATGTACGCTGGCGCAGTCGCTGTCCCCCTCATTGTGGGTAGAGCGCTGAACCTTAGCCCTGAAGAAGTATCCTTACTGATTGCCGCCGACTTATTCGTGTGCGGTGTAATCACTATCATACAGTCCTTAGGCGCCACTCAGTGGTTAGGGATACGCCTACCTGTGATGATGGGTGTCACCTTTGCTGCTGTTGGCCCTATGGTGTCCATGGCACATGCTAATCCTGGGCACGAGGGGGCCCAACTGCTGTTTGGCACCATTATTGGCGCCGGGATTATCACTGTGCTTATTGCACCTATAGTCAGTAGGCTCTTACGTTTCTTCCCGCCTGTGGTGACTGGCACTATCATCACCATGATTGGGATCACCTTGATGCGTGTGGGGATCAACTGGATCTTTGGTAACCCTGTAGGGCCTACCGCGCCACAGATCGTGGATCCTAACCACATTGCATGGCTACAAGCCGTACAACAAGCCGCCGCACCGGGTTCTGCATTACCGCCCCCACCCGACGGTCTAGTGCTCGCAGCATCTGTTCCTAATCCGCGCTACGCTGCTATGCCAGCCCTGAGCATCTCGGCTATCGTGCTGCTGTCCATCTTGCTAATCGCCAAATTCTGCCGCGGCTTTATGGCTAACGTTGCAGTGTTGATGGGCATTATCATCGGCGCTATTGTGGCTACAGCCATTGGCATGATGACCTATGAGAAAGTCGCCGCTGCACCGTGGGTAGATATTGTTCTGCCCTTCCACTTCGGCATGCCTAAGTTCAACCTGCTCTACATTATGACAATGACGCTGGTCATGATTGTGGTGCTGATCGAATCCACCGGTATGTTCTTAGCGCTGAGTGACATGACAGGCAAGAAGATCACCCAACGCGAATTGGCGGCCGGTCTACGTACTGATGGTTTGGGAACGATTGTGGGTGGTATTTTCAACACCTTCCCGTACTCCAGCTTCTCGCAAAACGTAGGTTTGGTGGCCGTAACCGGTATTCGTAGCCGTTTCGTATGTGTGGCCGCTGGTGTCATCCTAATTATCTTGGGCCTGCTGCCAAAAATCGCTGCCTTGGTGGAATCACTACCTACGGCCGTACTTGGCGGTGCTGGTATTGTGATGTTCGGTATGGTGACCGCTACAGGTATTCGTATCTTGTCGCAGGTGAATTACACCAGCAACCGAAACAACGCGATGATTGTGGCAATTTCTATAGGCTTTGGCATGATCCCGCTGGTGGCTCCACACTTCAAACAGTGGATGCCTGAAAGCTTAGGCCCACTGATCGAATCCGGTATTTTGCTAACATCTATTTGTGCTGTGGCGTTGAACCTATTCTTTAACGGTGCCAACAAAGACACACAACTGAGCGTAGATCCTGACGGCCCAACTGTCGATGCCCACGCTTAAAGCTCCCATCTAGCTGTCCACACACAACGGCAGCTAGATGGCTTGTACAGAAAGCACAACGCCCACAGGAGTAATTCTTGTGGGCGTTGTGTTGTATAGCGTGAAACGACTTAGATTTGTGTCACAAACTTAGTCACCAGATAACCGTCAAAGGTTTCTGTACCGCCTTCACTACCAATACCGCTGTCTTTCACACCACCAAATGGTGTTTCTGGTAGGGCGCTACCGAAGTGGTTAATGTTGACCATACCAGACTCAATGCCGGTCGCTGCCAGATGAGCTGTGTGCAAGGAGTTCGTGAACACGTAAGACGACAAACCGAATGGCAAGTGGTTTGCTTTACGGATAACGTCATCCGTATCCGAGAACGGCACCACAGGCACCACAGGACCGAAAGGCTCTTCGGTCATCAACATGGAGTCTTCGCTCAAGCCAGTAATTACGGTTGGTGGGAAGAAGTTACCAATACCTTCCAATTTTTCGCCGCCCAGCACCACTTTACCGCCATGCTGCACCGCATCTTCCACAAAACGAGCCATACGTGGCACGCTGCGTTGGTTAGCCAGAGGGCCCATTTGTGTGTCGGGTTCCAGACCATTACCCACACGTACTTGTTTCAACGCATCAACGAACTCAGCCAAGAAACGGTCGTACACGTTTTTATGTACGTAGAAACGAGTAGGCGACACACACACCTGGCCAGCGTTACGCACTTTGAAGTTTGCCAACTGTTTAGCAGCGCGATCTACGTCTGCATCTTCAAACACCAGCACTGGTGAATGCCCGCCCAACTCCATGGTGGAGCGCTTCATATGTGCGCCGGCCAAAGCAGCCAGTTGTTTACCAACCGCCACCGAACCCGTGAAAGAGATCTTGCGCACTATAGGTGAGCGGATCAGGTAGTCGGAAATAAACGGTGGATCACCCCAAACGATATTCAGCACCCCTGGAGGCAAACCTGCATCGTGGAAGGCTTTAGCAATAGCCATCACAGCGCTAGGTGCTGTTTCTGGGCCTTTCAGAATGATGGTACAACCGGCACCAATCGCTGCAGAGATTTTGCGTATAGCTTGGTTATACGGGAAGTTCCATGGGGAAAATGCCGCACACACGCCAATAGGTTCACGCAGAACCATCTGACGCACATCGGGGTTACGTGCAGGTACGATACGGCCATAAATACGACGGCATTCTTCAGCATGCCAATCAGCATGGTCAGCACATGCAACGACCTCACCCACAGCTTCAGCCACAGGCTTACCCATATCTTGCGTAATATTGCGACCAATTTCCTGAGCACGCTCACGGGACAACTGGGCTACTTTACGCAAAATCTCTGAACGCTGCATGGGAGAGGATTTTTTCCAGCTCTCAAATGCTTTCGCTGAAGATTCCAGCGCCAGATCCAAGTCTGCCTTCGTCGCCATTGGCAATTGGCCCAGAACTTCTTGGGTGGCCGGATTCACTACCGGCATGGTCTCCCGCCCATCGGCCTCCACAAATTGACCATTGATATATAAAGCCAGCTTTTCGTACATGTTTGTCCCGTTATGCATTAATAAATATTGTGTAATACCGTCACTTGCACGCATTGTTCAATCGTGACTTTTCCACTATACCCGAACTGCTTTATGGGGTCATCGTTGTTGCAGCAGGCACACGATACAAGTCTTTGTTTACACCGCTTCCACGCTCATCATCCATCACCGAACTGCGTGCATCAAACCCAATCAACTGCACACCTTCACCTTGCAATGCTTGCTTGATATCGGCCGTGTATTTTTCAGCTAGCTCTTGGCTATATAACCCCGCTTCTTGAGCAGTAGTAGTCAGTAACTCTTGATCCGCTGGCGACAACCCATTTAAGAAAGTTTCGCTCCCTAACCAGACTCGAATCGTAGACGTTGCCCCAATAGCAGATAGATATTTTGCAGGTTCATACCAACGGTGTTCATACAGCGTAAACAAGTCGCCTTCTGCACCATCTACCGTGCCATACGTTAGCGCCACAGACACCTCGTCGGGCTCCAACACGACGGCTGTAGCTTTTTGATCGTCCAACAATTTTTGCTGAATAGGGTCATGGGATGTCGCGATTCTTAATCCAGCCACATCACGCACGTTGTACAAGGGTTTTTTAGCCAGAAACAACGGTTCACCGTTGTAGTAATTTTTCATCACCACACGCATGCCTTGATTCCGCAACGCTTCGCTATAAGCGGTAAATAGCGTTTCACTGCCCTCTGTGGGCAGCACGCTCATCATCTCTTGATTCGCGGCGTAATTTGCCAGCACGGGCAATGCCACTAAAGCCAGTACATTCTTGCCTTCAGCAATATCTGCCAATGCTTGTTCAGTAGTGTGATCGGCCTTTGCATCGTAGCGCAGCACCAAATCGCCTGAACTACGCTCTTTAAGCAAGTCAGCCCAGCGCTTCACCACTTTACTGTCAAAGCCATTGGCCTTACCGTCGTGCACTACCTTAATCTCTGTAGGTGCAGCCCATGCCGTCAAAGGGGCACAGACCAAACACAATATGCGCACCCAGTTTCCTAAAATTTTGTTTTTTTGCATGGTTACTTCTCTCCGCTGCACAAATACTCCACAAATACTCTTTACACTACGTCTTTTGCTTCTCGCTGAGGCAAATAGAGGTAAACAGTACCCCACTGTAGGTTAGGCTTACACATTTTTTGCGATTGGTATCAATCCATGACGTGTATTTACGAGTTTACGTTTATACACGTTCCAGACTTGCCAGAGATAGAGCCGCTTCGGTACAGTTTCACTTAACTACGTTATACGTTAGTGGCGCATCCTGTTGCGCAACGTAAAACGTTACACTGCACCATCACGGGATTTTCACTGCATTTCATGAACAGCTCTTCTTCCGATACGTTGCTGAAGTTCGAATCTGCTTCGCTAGGCTACGGTAAATTCACCGTCCTGAGCGAGATTGATATTGAAGTTAAGCGTGGCCAAGTTGTGGCCATGATGGGTGGTTCTGGTTCAGGAAAAACCACGCTGATGCGTGCTGCCACACGTCAAATTGTGGCGCAAAGCGGTAAGGTCTATGCGTTTGGTGACGATTTAGCCATGCTAAACGACCAACAAGTACGCCACGCCCGACAACGCATGGGTGTTTTATTCCAACAAGGCGCCCTGTTCACTGACTTAAACGTCTTTGAAAACGTTGCCTTCCCACTGCGCGAACATACCGACTTATCCGAAGAACAAATCCTAGAACGCGTACTGGGCAAACTAGATGCCGTAGGGTTACGAGCTGCAGCACACCTGCAAATCGCCGAAATTTCCGGCGGTATGGCACGCCGTGTCGCCTTAGCCCGAGCCATTGTGCTGGAACCTGAGCTCATTTTGTACGATGAGCCTTTTGCCGGTTTAGACCCTATCTCTCTGGGTATTACCGCGCAACTCATACGCGATCTTACCGACAAGCTGAATTGCGCCTCTGTACTGATCACGCACGACGTACCGGAGTCCTTCGCTATTGCCGATCACGTGTATATCGTAGGGCAAGGTAAGTTGATTGGACATGGTGCTCCTGCTGAGTTGGAAAAATCGACGGATCCTTATATTGCCCAGTTCTTGCACGGTGAACCTGATGGCCCTATCGCCTTCAACTACCCCGTGACACCCGCATTTAACGACTGGTTAAATACACAACAACGCCGCTCATGATAAAACTGCTCTCCCCCATCACGGCGCTAGGCCGCTTTGTCAGACTGAGCATTCATGGTTTGGGTGCTTTTACACGGTTGTTTTTTGCCATGCTGGCGCGCTCTGGCATTGCCCTGAGACGCCCCGGTTTGGTGTCGCAACAAATTCACTTTATTGGTAATTACTCCCTGCTGATTATCGCCATCTCCGGCCTATTTGTAGGTTTCGTGCTGGGATTGCAAGGGTATTACACACTGAGCCGTTATGGCTCCGAAGAAGCATTAGGCTTGTTAGTAGCGTTGTCCTTGAGCCGCGAGCTGGGGCCCGTAGTAACCGCATTATTGTTTGCGGGTCGCGCTGGTACCTCCTTAACCGCTGAAATCGGGCTCATGAAAGCAGGCGAACAGCTTACCGCCATGGAAGTCATGGCCGTAGACCCTATACGCCGTGTATTGGTACCCCGCTTCTGGGGCGGCGTGATCGCCATGCCTATACTCGCTGCCGTATTCTCAGCCGTTGGTGTGATTGGCGGCTGGATTGTAGGTGTGCCCATGATTGGCATTGATCCAGGCTCGTTCTGGTCACAGATGCAGTCTGGCGTTGATATCTTTGATGATGTACTAAACGGCGTTATCAAAAGCATTGTGTTCGGTTTGGTAGTCACGCTGATCGCCCTATATACAGGCTGGACAGCCAAAGCAACACCTGAGGGTGTTTCCCGTGCCACGACTCGTACAGTGGTCGCCGGCTCATTAGCCGTGCTCGGTTTGGATTTCCTGCTTACAGCACTGATGTTCAGCAATTAATTTTTTACGGATACGTATCATGTCACGCGAAAGATCTGATTTTCTTGTAGGCCTGTTTGTGCTGATTGGCTTGATAGCCTTAGCCTTTCTGGCACTGCGCGCAGGTAACCTGAGCTCTTTCTCCTTTGCGCCTACTTACCAAGTACAAGCCTCTTTCAATAACTTAGGTGGCCTGAAAGTACGCGCCCCTATCAAGAGCAGTGGTGTAGTTGTAGGCCGTGTCACCAACATCACTTTTGATAACAAAGACTTCAAAGCCTTGGTCACCATGGAGCTAGAAGACCGTTACCAGTTCCCGGATGACAGTTCTGCTTCTATCCTGACATCAGGTCTGTTGGGTGAACAATACATAGGCATCACCCCCGGTGGCAGTGACGATGCCCTTCATAATAACAGCGTCATTCCCTACACTCAGAGCGCGGTAGTACTCGAAGAACTCATCAGTAAATTCCTCTATAACAAAGCCGGCGAATAACCTCTACACCACGGTGTATAGAGTGCGTCCAAAAAACGACTCTGCGGTCAATTTGCTATATATGGGACTCCAGCATCTGGTATCTTTGTCTTTCTTTATCTCGGATTTTTGATCATGAATGTTACACAGCAAGCCTCACCCCCTCTCTATAAGCGTCCCTTAGCCATCGGTTCTACCTTGGCTGCGCTGGCGTTGGTGAGCGGCTGCGCGACCGTGAACAACCCAAACCCTCGAGATCCATTCGAAAGCTACAACCGGACCATGTACGCGATCAACTACAACATTGATCAAGCGTTGTTCCGTCCTATCGCGTCGGCCTATCACACCCTGACACCGCAACCTGCGCAGAACTGTTTCCGTAACATGTTCAATAACCTGGGTGATATCTGGTCTGCCGCTAACAGCTTCTTGCAAGGCCGTCCGCACGACTTCTTCAATACACTGGGTCGTGTACTGTTCAATACCACAATGGGTATTGGTGGCTGCTTTGACGTTGCATCCGAAATGGGTTCCAGACGTATTCCTAACGACTTCGGTACCACCTTGGGTGTTTGGGGTATTCCAACTGGCCCATACATTGAATTGCCCTTGCTAGGCCCAAGCACGCTGCGTGATACCACTGGTTATGTCACCGTATTGGCTGGTATTAATAGCCTGACCGAAGTGATTCCTATCATGGCGATCAAAAACGTACCTGTACGTAACTCGCTGATGGGTCTGTACATCGTGAATATGCGTTCCAACCTGTTAGACGCTGACGAATTGGTTAATGATGTAGCGCTAGATCGCTACAGCTTCATCCGTGACGCCTACCTGCAACGCCGTGACGCGATGGTAGAAAGCCGTCTGAATGGCGGTACTGCAGGCGATGCCGCTCTGCCAGACTACGGCGATGACGACGACTACGATGATGAAGATACCAACAGCATAGCCCCCACTACCGCACAAGACTGAAGGCAGAAACCATAATGTTTACGACTCTTTTTAGATTACCTGCTCTCTTGCTAATGGCGTTCAGCCTGACACTGTTCAGCCCACTGGCCAGCGCACAAACTATTGATGCCACAGGCTCACCTCAAGACTTCGTAGAAGCCGTGGCCAGCACAGCATTGAACGCCGTCAAAAGCGATGATGCCGCACGCCACGGCGATCGTGAAGCCGTTAAAGTACTGATCGAAAACTACGTATTACCTTACGTTAACTTCGAGAAAACCACCCGTTTAGCAGCTGGTAGACACTGGCGTACTGCCACACCTGAACAGCGTCAAAATCTGATCAATGCATTTAAAAACACCTTGATCCGTACCTACAGTGGTGCCATGACCAAAGTGGACGACAAATCCAGCATTTCCATGCAACCATTTCGCGGTGATGCCAATGCGAACGACGTTGTAGTGCGTTCCATGATCAATCAAAGCAATGGTCCGGCAGTCGCGGTAGATTACCGTCTGGAAAAAACACCAGAAGGCTGGAAAGTGTACGACCTGAATGTGGAAAATATCTGGCTGATCCAGAACTACCGTAACCAGTTCAACGACCAGATAGCTCAAAACGGCATAGATGGTCTGATCAACGCACTGAATCAGCAAAACCGCTGATCCTGCGCTACACTTGATCGGATCACCTCTGTTTTTCCGATCCTAACTCTATGCAGAGTCGGGTTTACCAATAAGCCCGACTCTTTGTGCTTTCATGTCTGCCATTCTGCTTGAAAACGTTTCCAAAACTTTCAGCCCTAAACGCCACAAGCTGCCGTTTTTGCGCTCGACCAAGGCTGCAGAAGCCGCACCCTTTCAGGCTCTGAAGGATGTCTCGCTGCGCATTGAGCCCGGAGAATTTTTTGGTTTGCTAGGCCCTAACGGTGCTGGCAAAACCACCATGATCTCCATTTTGGCCGGCATAACCAAAGCTACCCAAGGCACTGCCAAGGTGTATGGCTACGATGTGCAAAGCGAATACAGGCAGTCTAGACGTGCATTGGGAGTAGTCCCCCAAGAACTGGTGTATGACCCGTTTTTCACTGTACGTGAAACTCTGCGCTTGCAGTCCGGCTACTTTGGACTACGCAACAACGACGACTGGATAGACGAAATCCTGCACCATTTGGGTTTAAGTGATAAAGCCAATTCCAACATGCGTGCCCTGTCTGGTGGGATGAAACGCCGTGTATTGGTAGCCCAGGCTTTGGTGCATAAACCCCCCGTAATTATCCTAGATGAACCCACAGCCGGTGTGGACGTAGACTTACGCCGTAACCTTTGGGAATTTATCTCACGCCTCAATCGCGTGGGACATACAATTTTGTTGACCACCCACTACTTGGAAGAAGCCGAAGCGCTGTGTGGCCGCATTGCTATGCTCAAAGCCGGTGAAATCATCGCGCTAGACACCACCGCCAACCTGCTAAAAAGTGCAGGCAGTCACGATCTGGAAGAAGCTTTTGTACGTATCATGCATGGCGAACAACTGAATGAGGCACTGGCATGAGCACACAACCTACGCCAAGCAAGCGCTGGGGTGTGCCTGACCAAGAAAGCCTGACACAACTCGCACAAGATTCCTTACCCCCATTGCAAACCCAGCCGGGCGGCTCAGGTTTTCCTACGCTGCTATTCAAAGAGCTCAAGCGCTTCTGGAAAGTAGGTGGCCAGACCATGGCCGCGCCTGTGCTATCTGCCTTGCTGTATTTGCTCGTGTTTGCGCATATTTTGGAAGGGCGTGTGAATGTATACGACAAAATCCCGTATACCGCCTTTTTGATCCCTGGCTTGATGATGATGAGCATGCTGCAAAATGCATTTGCTAACCCGTCGTCATCGCTGGTGCAAAGCCGTATGGGTGGGAACCTGATTTTCATCTTGCTACCGCCACTATCCCACTGGGATATCTTCGCCGCTTATTTACTCGCCTCTATTATTCGTGGCTTAGTGGTGGGCATTGCGATTGGCTTGGTCTCGCTGTTCTTCATTCCGCTGCAAATCCACAGCTACCTGTGGGTACTAACTTTCGCGATTTTATCCTGTGGCGTCATGGGTGCTCTGGGTATAATTGCGGGCCTGTGGTCTGAGAAATTTGATCAACTTTCAGTGTTCCAGAACTTCCTGATCATGCCTGCGACCTTCTTGTCCGGCGTGTTCTACTCCATACACAGCCTGCCTCCTTTCTGGCAGTCGGTATCGCACTGGAACCCCATTTTCTACACCATTGATGGTTTCCGTTATGGCTTTTTCGCCATCTCAGATGCCTCCCCTTGGCACAGTCTGGCCGTGGTTGGGTCCGTGTTTGTCGTACTGTGCCTGATCCTGCTACGCATGCTCATTTCGGGCTATAAATTACGGAATTAATTATGTTGCCGACACCTGAACTCGTACGCCAGTACATTGCCGACAACCTGGACTGTGAACATGTCGAAGTCACTGGCGATGGTGCCCACTTTGAGGCCATCATCGTAAGCCGTGAATTTGAAGGCAAGCGTGCTATCGCTCGCCACCAACGCGTATACAAAGCATTGGGGAACCGCATGGATGCTGAAATCCATGCCTTGTCCATGCGCACTCTTACTCCCGAAGAATACAAGGCTGAACAGAATGGATAAACTGCGCATCACCGGTGGTCAACGTTTAAACGGAGAGATCACCGTATCCGGTGCCAAAAATGCCGCCCTGCCTATACTCTGTGCCACGTTATTGACCAGCGATACTGTTACGCTGCATAACGCGCCAGAACTGCGCGACATTGACACCACCCTAAAACTGCTGAATCAGTTGGGTGCTCATGTAGAGCGCAATGCCGAAAGCGTAACCATACGCGCCAACGAACTGCATAGTTTGGAGGCCCCTTACGAGCTGGTGAAAACCATGCGCGCTTCCATTCTGGTGCTGGGCCCATTACTGGCACGCTTCGGTGAAGCACGCGTCAGCTTGCCCGGCGGCTGCGCCATTGGCCAACGCCCTGTGGATCAGCACATCAAGGGCTTGGAAGCCATGGGTGCAGACATCCTCATCGAACACGGTTTCGTGGTTGCTAAAGCTAAACGCCTCAAAGGTGCGGTGATCCGTACTGATATGGTGACAGTGACAGGTACAGAAAACCTGCTAATGGCCGCCACACTGGCCGACGGCGAAACCATTCTGGAAAACGCTGCACGCGAACCAGAAATCGTAGACTTGGCCGAACTGTTGATCGCCATGGGCGCGAAAATCAGTGGCCACGGTACAGATCGCATCACCATTCAAGGCGTAGAACGCCTGCACGGTGCAGAACACACCATCATGCCAGACCGCATTGAAGCAGGTACATTCCTGTGCGCGGTAGCCGCTACAGGCGGTGATTTGATGCTGCGTCGCGCATGCCCTGACACTCTGGGTGCAACGTTAGACAAACTGCGTGAAGCCGGTCTACACATTGAAACTGGCCCAGATTGGGTACGCGGCACGATGCATGGTCGCCCTAAAGCAACTGGTTTCCGTACCAGTGAATACCCAAGTTTCCCTACCGATATGCAAGCACAGTTGATGGCGCTAAACACCATCGCTGACGGTACTGCCATGGTAGTAGAAACCATCTTTGAAAACCGTTTCATGCACGTACAAGAACTGATCCGCTTGGGTGCGCAGATCGAAATCGATGGTAATGCTGCCGTTGTGACCGGTGTAAGCCAATTGTTGGGTGCCCGTGTGATGGCAACCGACTTGCGCGCGTCTGCCAGCTTAGTGATTGCTGGTTTGGCCGCCAAAGGCGACACTATCATCGAGCGTATTTACCACTTGGATCGTGGCTACGACCGCATGGAATCCAAACTGCAAGCTGTAGGTGCCCACATTGAGCGCCTGACGAAGGAAGAAGAATGAGCCCAGCCAGTGCAAATCGTCCTCTGACCTTGGCACTTTCCAAAGGCAGGATTTTTGATGAAACCCTGCCTTTGCTGGAAGAAGCCGGCATTAAGGTGTTGGAAAGCCCAGAAACTTCACGCAAGTTGATTCTGCCTACCAACTCACCTGATCTGCAAATCATCATTGTGCGTGCTACCGACGTACCTACGTACGTGCAATACGGTGCTGCGCATATTGGGATCGCGGGTAAAGACGTACTGTACGAACACAGCGAACATCACCCCGGCGGTATCTACCAGCCCATCGACCTGAACATCGCCCGTTGCCGCATGAGCGTGGCCGTGGCAGAAGGGTTTGACTACGACAACGCCGTACGCAAAGGCTCTCGCCTGCGTATCGCAACCAAATACACGCGCGCAGCTCGTGAGCACTTCGCGTCCAAAGGTGTGTACGTAGACTTAATCAAACTGTACGGCTCTATGGAACTGGCACCGTTGGTAGGGCTGGCTGACGCCATTGTGGACTTGGTTTCCACTGGTAGTACCTTGCGTGCCAACCATTTGGAAGAAGTAGAAGAGATCGCCCAGATTTCTTCGCGCCTCATCATCAACCAAGCAGCCATGAAAACCCGTCAGACTGAATTGCAGCCTCTGATCAACGCTTTTATGCGCGCAGCGGTTGAACCACCCCAGAACTAGACGATCTCGGATACACTAAACTGTACCCTGTTGTTTCTCTTTTGATTTGCACCATGTCCATGATCCGCCGTTTGAGCACGACATCCGCCCAGTTCGATCAAGAATTGCGCGATCTGCTGGCTTATGAAGCCACACAAGATGACTCCATCGAGCAAGCCTGTAAAACCATTCTGCACGCTGTCAAAGAGCGTGGAGATGCCGCATTGCTTGAGTTCACACAACGTTTTGATCATGTACCCGCACATTCGATGGCTGAATTGGAAATTTCAGCCCAAGAACTGCAACAGGCTCTGAACACACTACCAGCCGATCAACGCCACGCACTAGAGCAAGCGGCTGAGCGTGTACGTCTGTACCACGAAAAACAGCGCGCTACCGACTGGTCCTACACCGAAGCCGATGGCACAGTTTTAGGCCAGAAAATCACTCCGCTGGATCGCGTAGGTTTGTACGTACCCGGTGGCAAAGCAGCATACCCATCCTCAGTGCTCATGAATGCCATGCCAGCCAAAGTAGCCGGCGTGGGCGAACTAATCATGGTTACCCCCACACCCAACGGCGAGCGCAACCAATTGGTGTTAGCGGCCGCTGCATTGGCCGGTGTGGACAAGGTTTACACGGTTGGTGGCGCACAAGCCGTTGCTGCTTTGGCATACGGTACTGAAAGCATTACGCCTGTGGATAAAATCGTAGGGCCAGGTAACGCCTACGTTGCTGAAGCCAAACGTCGCGTGTTTGGTATTGTGGGCATAGACATGATTGCTGGCCCTAGCGAAATTCTGATCATCGCTGACGGCAGCACACCAGCCGAATGGGTAGCGATGGATCTGTTCTCACAAGCTGAACACGATGAACTGGCACAATCCATCTTGCTGTGCCCTGACGCCGCCTACTTAGACAAAGTAGAAGCCGCTATCGCAGAGCTCATCACCACCATGCCGCGTGAAGCCATCATTCGCCAAAGTCTGAAAGACCGTGGTGCACTGATCTTAGTACGCGATATGGATGAAGCATGTAACGTTGCTAACCACATTGCAGCTGAACACTTGGAGATTTCCACACTGGAACCTGAGCGTTGGGCACAAAAAATCCGCCATGCGGGTGCTATTTTCATGGGCCACTACAGCTCAGAGTCGCTGGGCGACTACTGCGCAGGCCCTAACCACGTACTGCCCACATCGCGTACCGCACGTTTCTCATCCCCATTAGGTGTGTATGATTTCCAGAAACGCAGCAGCATGATTAATGTCTCGCAGGCCGGCGCTCAAACGCTAGGCCCTATTGCCGCTACTCTCGCTAAAGGCGAAGGGCTATTTGCCCACGCTGCCAGCGCAGAATACCGTCTCAAACCTTAACCCCGGTCTGGTTACCGTTTTGTTATGCGTACAGCTGAAGTTTCCCGTAATACCAATGAAACCCGTATCCGTGTTGCCATCAATATTGATGGCACCGGCCGCCATAATCTAAATAGCGGCGTACCTTTTCTGGACCACATGCTGGACCAGATCGCACGCCATGGCCTGATTGATCTGGATGTGTCCTGTGATGGCGACACCCACATTGATGATCACCATACTGTGGAAGATATTGGCATTGCACTGGGTAAGGCGTTTGCTCAAGCCGTTGGCAACAAGGCAGGTTTGCGCCGTTATGGCCACTCCTACGTGCCACTGGACGAGGCCTTAAGCCGTGTAGTTATTGATTTCTCCGGCCGTCCTGGTCTGTTTTACTACGTAAATTACACCCGTGCCCGTATTGGCAATTTTGATGTAGACTTGGCCCGCGAATTTTTCCAAGGCTTCGTTAACAACGCTAACGCTACCGTGCACATTGATAATCTACGTGGCGAAAACGCACACCACCAGTGCGAAACCATTTTCAAGGCGTTTGGCCGCGCGTTGCGTATGGCACTGGAAGTAGACCCACGCAGTGAAGGCATCATCCCCTCCACTAAGGGCGTACTCTAACCCCCACTCTCTTGGCTATCCATCGTGAGTACGATCGCTATCGTCGATTACGGCATGGGCAACATACACTCTGTTGCCCGCGCCCTTCAAGCTGCAGCCCCCGAGGCCACCATTTTACTGGCCCGCACTCCCGCACAACTACAACAAGCCGACAGGCTAGTACTCCCCGGACAAGGCGCCATGCCTGACTGTATGCAGTCCCTGCAACAGTCCGGGCTACTACATTCCTTACGTGAACAAGCCAACCTCAAACCATTGCTGGGTATTTGTGTAGGTGAGCAAATGCTGTTCAGCCATAGTGATGAAGGCAACACTGACTGCCTGAATCTATTTGAAGGTGATGTGGTACGCTTTCACGGTCCGGCTTTTTATCACTCAGAACATCAACGCCAAGGGCTGAAAATCCCTCATGTGGGCTGGAATCAAGTTTTTCAGCAACAGCCACATCCGTTATGGGTAGATATAGCTCAAAATAGCTACTTTTATTTTGTTCATAGCTATTACGTAAAGCCAGTTGCCACTACACTATGCGCAGGAAGTACCCATTATGGCTATGCTTTCACCAGTGCAGTCGCAAAAGACAATATTTTCGCTGTGCAATTTCATCCTGAAAAAAGTGCACAGGCCGGTTTACAGCTATTGCACAATTTTGCACACTGGAAACCTTAACTTTACCCGCATCGCGGCTTTTTCTTTTCGTTTACCATTTAGACATTAACGCTAGAGATCATGCTTTTAATCCCCGCCATCGACCTACAAGACGGGCGTTGTGTACGCCTACGCCAGGGCGACCTGGATGACGCTACCGTATTCTCCGATGATCCCGGTGCCATGGCAGCACAATGGCTTGAACAAGGAGCACGACGCCTGCATCTGGTGGATTTGAACGGTGCTGTGTCCGGCAAACCTGTGAACCAAGCCGCGATCAAATCCATTTTGGCTGCTGTTGACGAAGAAATCCCCGTACAAATTGGCGGTGGTATTCGTGATCTGAACACCATCGAAGCCTATTTGGACCAAGGTCTGAGCTACGTCATTATCGGTACTGCCGCCGTTAAAAACCCCGGTTTTCTGCGTGATGCGTGCAGCGCGTTCCCTGGCCAAATCATCGTAGGTCTGGACGCACGCGACGGCAAAATCGCTACCGATGGTTGGAGCAAACTGAGCCGCCACGACGTACTGGATATTGCCAAGAAATTTGAAGACTACGGTTGTGAATCCATCATCTACACCGACATTGGTAGAGATGGCATGCTAAGCGGCGTCAACATTGAAGCCACCGTTGCTTTGTCCCGCCACGTTAGCATTCCCATCATCGCATCCGGCGGTGTAGCCAACCTGAAAGACATCGAAGCCCTGTGCGAAGTAGAGCACGAAGGCATCGAAGGTGTGATTCTGGGCCGCAGCCTGTACGAAGGCACCTTAGATTTCGCAGAAGCTCAAAACTTCGCGGACGAGTACGAAGCATGAGCGAAACCAACACCCACAGCTGCCGCATTATTCCTTGCCTTGACGTCAACGCAGGCCGTGTAGTTAAAGGCGTGAATTTTGTGGACTTGGTGGATGCAGGTGACCCTGTTGAAATCGCACGCAGTTATAACGAGCAAGGTGCTGACGAAATCACCTTGCTGGACATTACTGCCACCACAGAAAACCGCGATCTGATTCTGCCTATTATCGAGGCAGTTGCGAGCCAAGTATTTATTCCACTTACAGTAGGTGGTGGTGTACGCGAAGTAGGCGACATTCAGCGTTTGCTGAATGCAGGTGCCGACAAAGTGTCCATTAATAGCGCTGCAGTCGCGAATCCTGACTTGGTACGCGCTGCTGCTGATCATTACGGCTCACAGTGCCTGACCGTTGCCATTGATGCCCGTCGCGTCTCTGCGGCAGGTGAGCCTGCTCGTTGGGAAGTACACACTCACGGCGGCAAAAAAGGTACGGGCATTGATGTAGTGGAGTGGGCGCAGCGTATGGCCAAGCTGGGGGCAGGTGAGCTGTTGCTCACCAGCATGGACAAAGACGGCACCAAATCCGGCTTTGACCTAGAGCTAACCCGTGCTGTATCTGATGCTGTATCTATCCCTGTGATTGCCTCTGGCGGTGTGGGTACGCTCGAACACTTGGCTGAAGGTGTATTGCAGGGTGGTGCCAGCGCCGTCTTGGCCGCCAGCATTTTCCACTATGGCACCTACACCATTCCACAAGCTAAAGCCTATTTAGCCGAGCGTGGTATTCAGGTTAGGACATAACATGACCCAAGACTGGCTGTCTCAAGTGCATTTTGATGAGCAGGGATTAATCCCTGCCATTGCCCAAGACGCCCACACAGGCGCCATTTTGATGGTGGCCTGGATGAACCGTGAAGCGTTGACTGAAACCGTGGCGACCAATCGTGCTGTGTATTGGTCACGTTCTCGCCAGCGTTTGTGGCGTAAAGGTGAAGAATCTGGGCATACACAAAACTTAAAAGAAATTCGGCTAGACTGTGATGGTGATGTGATTTTGCTGCGCGTAGAACAACTAGGCGGCATTGCATGTCACACAGGCCGGGAAAGCTGTTTTTACCAGCGACTGGATACCGATGAACAAGGCCGTACTGACTGGAAGACTGTAGATCCAGTATTAAAAGACCCTTCCACTATTTACCAATGACCACCGACTACCGTAATGTGCTCAGCCAACTGGCTGATTTGTTGGAAACACGGCTACCCGCTAATGGCGGCGATCCACAAACCTCCTACAGTGCTCGTTTACTTGCTACTGCGAATGCGCCAGACGCATTCCTGAAAAAAATAGGCGAAGAAGCTTGTGAATTGGTAATGGCAGCTAAAGACAACACGCCGGACCGCATTGTGTCAGAAACCGCGGACCTCTGGTTTCACTGTATGGTTGCACTGACTCACTACCAGATCCGCCCCGAAGCGGTATTGGCCGAGCTGGCCCGTCGACAAGGTTTGTCTGGCTTAGAAGAAAAAGCTCAGCGCAAGCAAGACTAAGCACCAGTAGCCATCAAGTGCTGTAAACTAAGATTTGACCTCTTTTTCACTTGTCTATACGTTATGAGCGAAAACTGCCTGTTCTGTAAAATCATTGAAGGTGCGATTCCTTCCGCCAAGGTTTTCGAGAACGACGAATTTGTCGCTTTCAAAGACATCAACCCGGTTGCTCCCGTGCATATTCTGCTGGTGCCACGTCATCACGTAGTATCTTTGCAGGATGTGACATCCAACGATGCAACATGGCTGGGTAAAATGATGGCATTAGTGCCTCAGATTGCTAGCGAAAATGGTTGCCGCCCAGGCCCTGAAGGCGGTTTTAGAGTTGTTATCAACAGTGGAAACGATGGTGGCCAAGAAGTTGGCCACTTGCATGTACACATTATCGGGGGTCAGCGCCCCTGGAAACCCACGGCTACCGCCGTTGCCTAATTTGCGGAGACAAACATGGGAAGTTTTAGTATCTGGCACTGGCTGGTTGTACTAGTCATCATCGCTCTGGTTTTTGGTACCAAAAAACTGCGTAACGTAGGTGAGGACCTAGGCGGCGCAATCAAAGGCTTCAAAAAAGGTATGCGCGATGCACAAACTGAAGAGCAGCCCGAAGCTGTGACTCAAAAAGTGCAAGACAACACTACTATTGATGTGCAAGCCAAAGAAAAACAGGATTCCTAAGGTGTCCACCTTTTAAGGTTTTGCCACGCATATGTTTGACATTAGTTTCAGTGAATTACTGCTGATTGCTGTTGTTGCTCTGATAGTGCTCGGTCCCGAACGTCTACCCAAGGTAGCACGTACGGTAGGGCACTTGATGGGGCGTGCCCAACGTTATATGAACGACGTCAAAACGGACATACAACGTGAAATGGATCTGGAAGAAATCAATAAACTGAAGAACCAGATGCAAGATGCCGCCAATTCAGTACGCAGTTCGGTCAACGATAGTGTCAACACCATAAAAGACCCTTTATCTGAAGCGCAACAAGCCCTCTCTGATCTACACAAACCGTTAGATATCCCCACAGAACCGGTTGCTGCTGAGAAAAAGGCGGCATTACCGGAAACTGCTGAAGCAGCACAGCCTGAAGCTGCCGCTACGCCAGACAACGCTAGCAAGGCCAAAGAATGACCCAAGAGCAATCTGGCGATACCTTTATTTCGCACCTAGTTGAATTACGCAGCCGCTTAATGCGTGCCGTACTGAGCGTACTGGTCGTATTTTTTGTGCTGTTCATGTACCCCGGGCCATCCGTCATTTACGACGTATTGGCACAGCCTATGCTGGCATCGTTGCCGCAGGGTACGCGCATGATCGCCACGGGCGTGATCACACCCTTCATGGTGCCAGTCAAAGTGACGTTATTAGCGTCCTTTATGGTAGCGCTACCTATTGTGCTGTACCAAGCATGGGCCTTTGTCGCTCCTGGCTTGTACAAACACGAGAAACGGCTGGCCTTGCCACTGATCTTCTCTAGTACTGTGCTGTTTATCACAGGAATGGCATTTTGTTATTTTGTGGTTTTCAAAACTGTTTTCCACTTCATTGCTACCTTTGCACCTGACTCCATCACGCCAGCACCGGATATCGAAGCCTATTTGAACTTCGTCATGACGATGTTCTTAGCTTTCGGCATTACCTTTGAAGTACCTATTGCCGTTATTTTGCTCGTCAAAACAGGCATTACCAGTGTGGCCAAACTGCGTGAAGTACGTGGTTATGTGATCGTAGGAGCGTTTATTATCGCGGCCGTTGTCACACCACCTGATGTAGTCAGCCAATTCCTGCTGGCAGCCCCACTGTGTTTGCTCTACGAGCTAGGCATTGTCTTTGCCAGCTTCATGAAAAAACGAGAAGCAGATTCCGATTCCCGCGAACTAGAAGCCTAAACAAATAAGCCGCAGACTCTGCGGCTTATTTGTTTATACGCCACATTACTTTTTTTACCTACCTACCGGTAGGTAGTAATGCTAGAATACGTTTTTATCTTGGTATGAGCATCACATCATGACAGCACTATCTCCTTCTGCTGAGCGTATTTGTCAAGCAGCCATTCTGCACTTTGCCGAGCGCCACTACAGCTCCGCATCGTTAAATGAAATTGCAATTACTGCTGGAATACGTAAAGCATCTTTATATGCACACTTTAAAAGTAAAGATGAGTTGTTCCTTGCTGCGTTCAACCGTGCGTTAGAACTAGAGCGAGAGCATGTGCAACAGTGTTTTTCCTTGGCTGATACAGAAAAACCTGGTTTTCAGTATTGCAATAGCCTGCAAGAGCGCTATGCCACAGCCCCAACACTACGCTTACTGCTATTGGCCACTTATCTACAACCTCTAACCTTAAAAACAGCCTTGGACGAAGGGTATGAAGGCTACTTACAACTATTGCGCGACCACTTTAGTGAGGCCTTATTGCGTGCCCAGCCTAAGCTCACTACATATCCAAACAGCATTGCACAATTCAGCACCGCCTACCTAGGTATCGTAGACAGCCTGCACGTCACACTAATCTACACCGATGGCCTAGAGTTCCAAGCCCGACTGACGGCGCTGGAAATGCTGCTCTTTACATCTTTGCAACACACACTACACAACACCCTACACAACACACTACACACACTACAACCATCATGATTTCCCATCGTAATACGGCTACTAGCGGCCTTTCGCTATCTCTGATTCTGCTACTGTCCTTGTTCACAGCCATGGATGCTATGGCCATAGACATGTACCTACCCAGCATGCCTGCGATTGCATCAGACCTTGGTATATCAGCAGGACGTGTACAACAAACGTTATCTATTTTCTTAATAGGTTTGGCTGTAGGCCAAGCAGTGTATGGGCCTTTGCTGGAGAGGTTCGGACGCCGCATACCTATATTAGTAGGGGTGGTGGTTTTCGTGTTTGGCTCTGTAATAGCGGCCTTATCGACCAGTATTGAATGGCTATTAGCTGCTCGTTTTCTACAAGCATTAGGAGCAGCTGCAGGCTTGGTCACACCACGCGCTATTGTGTCAGATCGCTGCACGCTGGCTGAATCAGTACCCATTTTTTCTCTGCTAATGCAGATCATGATGATTGCCCCAATTTTGGCACCAGTCATTGGTGGTTTCTTGCTAGAGCAAGGGGATTGGAGACTCATTTTCTGGGTACTGGCGGCCATCGGAGTTGTAGGTCTCGTCTGGGGCATTATTACTGTGCCTGAAACGCTAAAACCTTCACAGCGTCGTAGTCTGAGCATAAGCAGTGTCCTGCACTCATATGGACAACAACTGCGCCTACCTATTTTTATGGCCTACACGTTGGCAGGTGGTTTTGTCCTTGCTTCACTATTTTTGTATATCAGTCATTCTGCGTTTATCTTTACCCAACATTTCGGTCTTACACCCACGCTATTCAGCTACTTGTTTGCTGGAAACGCTATCAGCTTAGTCATAGGCGGGCAGATCAGCACCTCGCTGTTGAAACGCGGTTTTGCCGAAACACGGGTAACGTACATAGGCCTGTTCCTGCATCTACTCAGTGGCGTATTATTGTTCGCTATCGTACAACTGGGGTTAGCGTCTCTGTGGAGCTATGCTACGCTCATTGCTTTAGCCGTTGGCTCGCTGGGACTGATTTTTGGTAATCTGACAGCATTGACCATGTACCATAGTGGTAAGCAAGCAGGTGTAGCCTCGGCACTGATGGGCACCTTGCAATACCTGATCGCTGCATTGGCAGGGTATGTGATTGCCTTCTTTGGCCAGAGCCCTGTGGTATTGCCACTGGCTATTGCCGGATGTGCGTTACTTGCGCTGCTATTCTGCAAACTAGCCGAACGCCCACAACCACCACTGGTAGAGGCTTAAGCACTACGCTCAACCTTAGTTTATTGATGGAAGCACCATGTCACAGATCACGCGAACAGAGCTGGAGCAATGGCTCACTGCCACCCTGCAACCGCACCGCTTTTCGGATTACTGTCCAAACGGCATACAGGTAGAAGGGCGCGACAGTATTCGCCATATCGTGACTGGTGTGACCGCCTCACAAGCCCTGCTGGACGCTGCTGTAGAGCGTGGTGCTGACACCGTACTGGTGCACCACGGTTGGTTCTGGAAAAACGAAGATGCCCGCATACGTGGCATCAAAAAGCAGCGTCTACTGACCACCTTGCAGCACGACCTGAATCTGTTCGCGTACCACCTGCCTCTGGATGCTCACCCTACATTGGGTAATAACGCCCAATTGGCACAGGTATTAGAGCTAGAGCCCGCCTACGATGATGAAGGTGAACCCGTCACCTGTGGCCCCGGCGGACTCATTTGGTTAGGCAAAAGTAAGCAACCTCAGACCCTAGAAAGCTTGGGTCAGCTAGTTTGCAAGCAGTTGCAACGGCAGCCATTACTTGTAGGTTCACCACAACAAAGTGTGTCTACTGTTGCCTGGTGTACGGGCGGAGCTCAGGGTTATATGCAAGCCGCACTCGATGCCGGCGCTGATGTGTACATCACCGGAGAGGCCTCTGAACCCAACTTCCATCTCGCCCACGAAACCGGAGCGGCATTCATTGCTGCGGGTCACCACGCTACCGAGCGCTACGGCGTAAAAGCACTGGGCGAGGCCATTGCGCAGCGTTTTGGCATCCAAGTCGACTTTTTAGACGTGGATAACCCCATCTAACTGTTGCAAGAACAGTACAAAACACCATAAACAAAAAAACCCCGAAACTCGGGGCTTTTTTTGCGACGTTATCGCTAGATAACGACATTACTGAGCAGCATCACGTGTCTTCAAAGAGTCACGGATTTCACGCAGCAACACGATATCTTCTGGTGTAGGTGCTGGAGGAGCTTCCGCTTCCTCTACTTTCTCTTCTGCCATCAGCGTATTGCGCATACGGTTCACCATTTTCACCATCAAGAACACCACGAAAGCCAGCAGGATGAAGTTGATGAAAACCGTCAGGAAGCTGCCCCAGGACAGCAATACAGCCCCAGCTTCATTCAACGCCTCTAGTGTTTGGGGTCCTGTATAACCTTCAGGTGAACGTAGTACAATGAATTGATTAGAGAAGTCGACTTCGCCGCCCAGCACGAAGCTGATGATGGGCATGAAGAGGTCTTTCACCAGTGAATCAATAATTTTTCCAAATGCGCCGCCAATAATCACACCGACGGCTAGGTCGATCATGTTGCCTTTTACTGCGAACTCCCTAAATTCTTTGATAAAACCACTGGTTTTGCTCATATAAACCTCTCTGATCAAGTCACTTGTGACGGGTAATGGCTATAATACCGGGTTGATATAACTTAACCCAGACCCAAAGTTCATAAATTTTGTGGTATGCCCCCAGGGGGGGTAGGAATAAGGATACTAGAATGAGTCAGATTACGACACAGCCCGAAGAAAACGGGGTCGACGAGCAGAAGCCTGCCGATCCTTCGCGCCGTTTCTGGGTCACTACTGCCTGTGCGGTTGGAGGTGTCGCCGGGGTTGGCGCCGCCGTTCCGTTTGTCGGGTCATTCGCCCCGTCAGCCAAAGCCCGCGCTGCAGGTGCTCCTGTAGAAGTAGATATCTCCACACTCGCTCCTGGCGAAATGCGTACTGTAGAGTGGCGCGGTAATCCTATCTGGATTATGTACCGCACTCCAGAACAACTCGCCGAGCTTAGCAAACACGATAACCAATTGGCTGACCCCGATTCAAATCGTCCTGGTTTCACACCGGCTTACGCTAAAAACGAGTATCGCTCACGCCGCCCAGAAATTTTTGTCTGTATCGGTATTTGCACTCACCTAGGTTGCTCCCCCACCCCTCGCCTGAATTCCGGTGCCCAGCCTGGCCTACCCAGCGATTGGGATGGCGGTTTTCTATGCCCCTGTCACGGTTCTACCTTTGATCTTGCCGGGCGCGTGTACATGAACAAACCTGCACCCGATAACCTGGAAATTCCTCCTTACGAGTTTTCTGCCGACGGCAACCGCATCATGATTGGTGTGGACGAAAACAATAAGGCATAAGACATACAATTTTCAAAGATTAAAGGAGCCGTTTCATGGCTGGTGAGAAAACCGTCGAAACGACAGGACTCTTAGGATGGATTGATAGACGCTTCCCGCTGTCATCACTCTTTAAAGAGCATATGTCGGAGTACTATGCGCCAAAGAACTTCAACTTCTGGTATTTCTTTGGTTCGCTGGCACTGTTAGTGCTGGTCATTCAAATCGTGACCGGGATTTTCCTGGTGATGAACTACAAGCCTGATGCTGCATTGGCCTTTGCCTCTGTGGAATACATCATGCGCGAAGTGCCGGGTGGCTGGATCATCCGTTACATGCACTCCACCGGTGCCTCGATGTTCTTCGTGGTGGTATACCTGCACATGTTGCGCGGCCTGATTTACGGCTCATACCGCAAACCTCGTGAGCTGGTCTGGATCTTCGGTGTGGCACTGTTCCTCTGTTTGATGGCGGAAGCCTTCCTGGGTTACCTGTTACCGTGGGGCCAGATGTCCTACTGGGGTGCACAGGTGATCGTGAACTTGTTTGCCGCCATTCCATTCATTGGCCCTGAGTTGGCGATTTGGATCCGTGGTGACTACGTAGTGTCTGACGCTACCCTGAACCGCTTCTTTGCCTTGCACGTGATTGCTATTCCTCTGGCCATTATTGGTCTGGTGGTTGCTCACATCATCGCGCTGCACGAAGTAGGCTCTAACAACCCAGACGGCGTAGAAATCAAAGAAGGCCCCAAAGATGCCAAAGGCAACCCTTTGGATGGCATTCCTTTCCACCCTTACTACTCCGTACACGATATCGTGGGCGTAGCTGGGTTCCTGATCGTGTTCGCGGCTATTTTGTTCTTCGCTCCAGAAATGGGCGGGTACTTCTTGGAATACAACAACTTTATTCCAGCTGACCCAATGAAGACACCTCCGCACATTGCTCCGGTTTGGTACTTCACACCGTTCTACTCCATGTTGCGTGCAACAACTGCCGATTTCACCTGGATTCTGGCTGGTTCTGCTGTATTGGCTGCTGTGGTCATGTTCTTCAAGAGCCGTCAGCCAGGCATCATGCGCTTGGTTGCTCCAGTGATTCTGTTAGGTGTAGCCGTAGCACTACGAGTGTTTGACGCGAAATTCTGGGGTGTGGTCTCCATGGGTGGCGCTGTAGTGATTCTGTTCTTCTTGCCTTGGCTAGATGCATCACCAGTGAAATCCATCCGTTACCGTCCTACCTGGCACAAATTCCTGTACGCGATTTTCTTCATTAACTTCGTGATACTGGGTTACCTAGGTACACAACCACCAAACGACCTGTTCAACCTGCTGAGCCAAATTGGCACCATCATCTACCTGGCATTCTTCTTCTTGATGCCTGTGTGGAGCCGCATGGGTACATTCAAGCAGGTACCGGATCGCGTGACCTTTCGCGCTCACTAGGACTCAACACGGATAGACCATGATTAAGAAACTATTTGGAATCTTGGCGTTGTCCCTGTCTTGCTCGGTGGCGGTTGCCGCCGAAGCAGGCTACCCGTTGGAAAGCGCCCCTAATCGCATTACCGACATGCCTGCACTGCAAAACGGTGCAAAGCTGTTCGTTAACTACTGTTTGAACTGTCACAGTGCCAACTCCATGCGCTACAACAAGCTCACGGAAATTGGCCTGACAGACGAAGAAATCCGCAAGAACTTGCTGTTCACGGGTGACAAAGTTGGTGATTTGATGACCATCGCCATGACACCTGCTGACGGTAAACAATGGTTTGGCGCTACGCCTCCAGACCTGTCTGTGACTGCGCGTGCCCTGTCCACGAACTTGGGCCCTAGCGGTACTGACTACATCTACACCTACTTGCGTACGTTTTACCGTGACGTGAACCGTCCTACAGGTTGGGATAACTTAGTATTCCCAAGCGTAGGTATGCCGCATGCCTTGTGGCAGCGTCAGGGTCATACTCAAGTAGAACGCACCACCGTTGCTGAAGTCGTGGGCGCAGATGGCAAACCATCTTGGGTACGTACTGTGACTAATTTCGATCAGTACGGTTTCTCTAGCAGCAAGCAAGAAACACTGCCCGCCGACTACAAAGGTGGCGCTAGTGAATCGGTTAAATACACACCGGTGAATGCATCGCAAGCTAGCGAGTTTGCTAGCGATGTAGCTGACCTGAGCAACTTTATGCAATGGATGGCAGAACCTGTACAAAATACCCGCAAGAAAATTGGGTATGCTGTGATAGGCTTCTTGCTGATCTTCTTCTTTGTTGCTTGGCGTCTAAACAAAGCCTACTGGCGCGACATCAAGTAATGTCTTGTGACCATGCTGCCTACAGGCAGCATGGTAATCTTGTAAAGACGCCGGTATTATTATCAGAGCCTATGCTGGCTCTTGTTTTTATTTCTACGACTGGAAATCCTCACTATGATGGTACTCTACTCTGGAACTACATGCCCCTTCTCACAACGCTGCCGTTTTGTGTTGTTTGAGAAAGGCATGGATTTCGAGATTCGCGATATTGACTTGTACAACAAGCCCGAAGACATCGCCGTCATGAATCCATATGGCCAGGTACCTATTCTGGTTGAGCGCGAACTGGTTCTGTACGAGTCCAACATCATCAACGAATACATTGATGAGCGTTTCCCGCATCCTCAGTTGATGCCTGCAGACCCTACCATGCGCGCCCGCACACGCCTGTTCCTGTACAACTTTGAGCGCGAACTGTTTACCTACGTTTCCATCTTGGAAGACCGTAGACAAGCAGCCGATCCAAAAGCTCAGGAAAAAGCCCGTGCGCAGATTCGCGACCATTTGGCTCAGTTGGCTCCTATCCTGACCAAAAACAAATACATGTTGGGCGAAGAGTTCTCCATGCTGGACGTGGCCATTGCTCCGTTGCTATGGCGCTTGGACCACTACGGCATTGAACTGCCTAAGAGCGCTGCTCCAGTACAAAAGTACGCTGAGCGCGTGTTCTCCCGTCCGGCCTTCATTGAGGCCCTGACACCATCCGAAAAAGTCATGCGTCGCTAAACACTATGCAAGAGACTTCTACCAAACCCTATCTGATTCGCGCTCTGCACGAATGGTGCACAGATAATGGCTACACACCGTACATTGTGGTCACTGTGGATGACAACACCGTTGTTCCGCCAGGCTATGTACAAGACGGACAAATCACACTGAACTTAGATTTACTCGCTACTAATCAACTCATTATTGGTAACGACTACATCGAATTTCAGGCACGATTTGGCGGTGTTGCCGAAGACCTATTTGTGCCCGTTGCTGCCGTCAGCGCTATTTATGCGCGTGAGACAGGTGCCGGTATGGGGTTTGAGGTCTCTGAGTCCCCCGTCTATCCGGGGACAAACAGCACCTCTGATTCAGCTCCAGCCGCCACACCAGCGCCTGCTGCTGAAAACAACGAATCTCGCGCAGCGGATAAAGCGCCGCACCTGAAAATCGTTAAATAACAGACTGCTGAACTGTCTAGCGCCTTAGGGCTACAAAAAAGCCTACCTGTAAACAGGTAGGCTTTTTTACGTCTGTGGATAAGTTCTTGAGCAGCAAAACTACTACCGCCCAAAATCTCCTGTGTATAACGTTAGTTTTGAGGCGCCGCTTTGTTTTGCTGCAAACGCCATTCCAATAGACTTTTGAGTCCCACGGTCAGGATCGCCATACCCGCCAACAAAGCAGCGGCAGTAAAAGCAGCAGCAGTTTTGTAATCGTTATTCAACTGTTCTACCAGTAACGACAGGGTAAGTGTTTGGTTCATCACCGTGCCAGACACCACCGATACCGCGCCAAACTCACCAATCGCCCGTGCGTTAGTCAGCACAACGCCATACACCAAGCCCCATCGGATGTTAGGCATGGTCACCTGCCAGAAAATCTGCCAGCCGGATGCTCCCAAACTCAGTGCGGCTTCTTCTTGCTCGCTACCCAAAGTTTGCATCACAGGGATCAAAATACGCGCCACATACGGTACGGTCACGAAGATAGTAACCATCACAATGCCTGGCCATGCAAACATCAGCTGCACGTTATGGGCACCTAACCAGCGGCCCATCATAGTCTCAGCACCGTATACCACCAAATAACACAGACCCGCCACCACGGGCGATACGGCGTAAGGGATATCCACAAACAGGCTTAACAGGCGTTTTCCTCGAAACTGGTAGTGCGTCATACACCATGCCAGCAAGATACCGAACACCATGTTCAATGGCACGCTTAACAGCGCCACAAAGATCGTCAGCCCAATGGCGTGCTGCATGAAATCTTCACTCAGGTTTTCGGTAAGCAGTGTCCAACCACCTGCAACCACCTGACTAAAAATCAACGCCAGCGGGATGATGAGCATCACCACCACCACAGCCAAGCCTGCACCCACTTGCAGCCACTGTCCAAAACTCTGGGGTTTCTTTCTCATGATCGTTGCCGTTGCCAGCCCAATAAACGTCCTTGCAGCACTTGCAGGACAAACAATAACAATAAGGAAGCCATCAGTACTACCGATGCAATCGCAGCGGCAGCAGGGTAGTTGAACTCTTGCAAGCGCACAAAAATCATCAGCGATGTGACTTCTGTTTTGAAGGGTGCATTACCGGCAATCATAATCACCGCACCAAACTCACCCAAGCTACGAATAAAGGCTTGGGAAGCGCCCGTCACAATAGCTGGAATCAGCGGCGGCAGAATGACTTTGAGGAAGATCTGCCAGCGGCGTGCGCCCAGCGTTTGCGCGACTTCTTCGTATTCCGTGCCCAGTTCTTCAATCACTGGCTGCACAATACGCACTACAAAAGGCAAGCTGGTGAAGGTCATTGCCACCAAAATACCGGGGTAGGCGTAGGAAATCTTGATGCCCATGGCAGCAAAGTATTGGCCCAACCAACCACCAGGTACAAACAGCGCAGCCAAGGTTAAGCCCGCAACTGACGTAGGCAACGCAAAGGGAATATCTACCAAGGCATCCATCATACGGCGGCCCCAGAAGTTATATCTAGTCGTCACCCATGCAATCAAGAAACCAATAAACGTTGCCGCAACGGTGGAATAAAAGGCTGCACTTGCCGTGACCTTATAACTCTGTACCACCCTAGGATGCGAAATAGCACGCCAGTACTGTGCCCAGGTCATGTCGCTAACGTAAATCAGCAATGCCGACAGCGGTAGCAAAACCACGATGGACAAATAGAAGAGGCTGAGACCAAAGCTCAGCCCAAAACCCGGCAAAATGGGTTTACGTAAGAAAAACCATTGGCGAACGGGGGAGGCCGTTGCGACCTGCTCCCCGGATACAGCCTTAGACAATGTTGTCATAACAAACTACTTACTGTGCCTGAATCTGATCCAACACGCCGTCTGTAGCAAAGTGCTTGGTTTGAATGTCTTTCCAAGAACCCAATACGTCGGTTGGGTTTACCAGTTTGACGTCAGCAAATTTACCTGCATTTTCTTTGGCAACTTCGTCGTTGGTCACACGGTAGTTAAAGCCAGCCAGCAAACGCTGAATCTCGGGTGTGTACTGGAACTCCAAGTACTCTGTCGCCACATTGCGTGTACCGCGCTCATCTACTACTTTGTCCACAACCGCTACGGGGAACTCAGCCAATACACTGCTTGGAGGCACTACGATCTCGAACTCTTGGTCTTTGAACTCTTCGCCATTCACTATGTTCAATTCTTCGGACTCAAATGTCAGCAGTACGTCGCCTTGGTTATTCTGAGCAAACGCTACGGTTGCACCGCGGCCACCTGTAGGGAAGTTTTCTACGTTACCCAACACTTTGCCTACGAATTCACGGATTTTCTCTTCGTCACCGTCGAATTTTTCGTGGGCATACAACCATGCACCTAAGTAGGTGTAGCGTGCATTACCGGAGGTTTTAGGGTTCGGGAACACCAAGCCTACGTCTTCACGGGCCAGATCGTCCCAATCTTTGATGTTTTTAGGGTTACCTTTACGCACCAAGAAAGCGATGGTGCTGTAGTAAGGCGAGCTGTTATTAGGCAAACGCTCTGCCCAATCGGCTGCCACGATATCACGGTCTGCCAAAATGTCGATGTCGGTCACTTGATTAAAGGTCACCACATCTACTTTTTTACCTTGGATGATATCTTGAGCCTGTCTGGAAGTACCTGCGAAAGATTGGTCGATTTTGAGGTCTTCGCCGGTTTTCTGCTTCCAATGCTCAACAAATTTCGGATTCACCGCAGCAAAAGTTTCGCGCGCCACATCAAACGATGCATTCAATATGCTGGTTTGAGCCACAGCAGCTGTGCTGGCAGCAGTAGCAACTAAGGCAAGCGCTCCAACAATTTTCTTCAGATTCATCATTAACCCCGCAATATATTTGAGTGACTGCAACGGCAAAACCGTTTATCCATGAAGTGCATTATGCAGAGTCACCATATAAATACGAACGATAATGTATTCATTCACTTATTACTTTAAGAAATAATGAATCTATTGAAACTCACCCCGCACCGCAGACTTAATTAAAAATTCCTGACAATGATTACATATGCTAATCATTCGTGCCAGAATGATTTCTGATAAACTAATAGCCTTTAAAACACTAGTACAAAAGGTCTATGAGGTCCAATAAAACCCCTACAAGCCTACATCCCCCCGTCTTTTATCCTGCTGCTTTTCTAATTTTGGCTCTCGTGGCATTTGCAATTCTTGCGCCTGAGACTGCCCAAAACCTCTTTAGCACCACGCAAAACTGGATCATCACCCACGTTAGCTGGTTCTACATTCTCACCGTTGCCATCATTTTGCTTGCTGTCATCTTCTTGGCGGTTAGCCGGTACGGCGATATTAAGCTAGGCCCCGATCACGCCCAACCCGATTACAAAAACATCACCTGGTTTGCCATGCTGTTTTCTACCGGTATGGGTATTGGTTTGATGTTCTTCGGTGTAGCCGAACCTGTCATGCACTTCATGAGCCCACCTACGGGTGAGGGCGGCACCATCGAAGCCGCTCGTGAGTCCATGAGCATCACCTTTTTCCACTGGGGCTTACACGCTTGGGCTATTTACGCCATCGTGGCCTTGGTACTTGCTTTCTTCAGCTACCGTCATGGCTTACCACTCAAGCTGCGCTCGGCCTTGTACCCGCTGATCGGTGACAAGATCTATGGCCCCATCGGTCACGCTGTGGATATCTTTGCCATTATCGGTACGGTATTTGGTGTGGCGACATCCTTAGGTTTTGGGGTGGCACAGATTAATAGCGGTCTGGAATATCTGTTTGGCATGGAAGTGACCACGCTGAATCAAATCATTCTGATCGTCATTGCCTGCGGCTTGGCTACTTTGTCAGTAGCCAGTGGTTTGGATCGCGGCATTAAGATTTTGTCTGAGCTGAACTTAGCCTTTGCCGTATTGCTGCTATTGTTCGTGCTAATTCTTGGCCCCACCGTATTCATCATGCAAACCTTTATGCAGAATACGGGAGCTTATCTGTCCGATATCGTCAGCAAAACCTTTAACCTCTACGCCTACGAACCCAACGACTGGATTGGTGGTTGGACACTGTTCTACTGGGGCTGGTGGTTGGCATGGTCTCCATTTGTAGGCCTGTTTATTGCCCGTATTTCCCGTGGCCGTACCATCCGTGAATTTGTACGTGGTGTACTGCTGGTACCGGCTGGTTTCACCTTGCTGTGGATGACCGTATTTGGCGATACCGCTATTCATGCGATCTTGTACGGCGGCATGGAGTCCTTTGGTGCCTTCGTTCAAGAACATACCTCGCAAGCCTTGTTTGTGTTCCTAGAGCAGTTGCCCTTTGCATCCATTACATCTGGCCTAGCCATTTGTATGGTGGTGGTGTTCTTTGTGACCTCTGCTGACTCGGGCGCGCTCGTTGTAGACTTGCTGGCCTCTAAAGACGGCGAGCCATCACCTGTATGGCAACGTATATTCTGGTCTGCTTTAGCCGGTGTAGTAGCGATTGCCTTGCTGTTAGCTGACGGCCTACAAGCCCTGCAAACCGCGACTATTGCCAGTGCGCTACCGTTCTCTATTATCTTGCTGATCGCCATCTGGGGCCTGTTTAAAGCCTTGCAGTTGGATGCCACCAAGCGCCATATCCGTTACCAAACTGTGGCCCGCAGCCAGCCTGTTGTACCCGGCCAGCCCTGGCAAAAACGATTGCGCAATCTGATTGTGATGCCCAAGCGCGAACAAGTATGCCGCTTCTTGGACAACACCGTAGAACCTGCCATGCAAGCGGTAGCGGCAGAACTGCGTAAATCAGGCTTTGATGCCAAGCTCACTATTTTGGAGCCCACTGAAGAACAGCCAGAGCGCGCCTTGGCCTTAGACGTAGAGCACCACGGTGCCTACCAAGACTTCCGCTACAAAGTACGCCCAGTCTGCGTGATTCGTCCTACGCTGCGTCCTGCTGACGCCAAGCGTGATGACGAGGTGTACTACCGTGCCGAAGTGTTCCTAAGCGAGGGTGGTCAAGACTACGACGTCATGGGGTGGAGCCAAGACGAAGTCATTGGCGACATACTGGATCAGTACGAACGCCACCGTCACTTCTTGCACTTAGTGCACGATAATGACCCAACTATCCTGGCTGAAAACACACCAAATGGGGAATCGTAAGAAAGTTTAGAAAAAACACTTGCGTTTTAAGAACACCCCCCATATAATTCTTATTTCGCCGGCTTAGCTCAGTTGGTAGAGCAGCGCACTTGTAATGCGAAGGTCGAGGGTTCAACTCCTTTAGCCGGCACCAAGAATAAAGAAAACGCCAATCCCTAGGGATTGGCGTTTTTTTGTGCGCGTTTTTAATCTTTCAAACCCGCATCTTCTCTAGCCTGCAATCTATAGTTCTGCGGCGTAATCCCCACCCAGTTTTTAAATGCACGGGAAAAGCTTTTCTCGTTCTTAAAGCCGGTCTCAAACGCAATCTGTTTGATGGGCTTGCTGGTTCTCGCTAAACATTCCATCGCCTTTTTCTGGCGCACATCATTTTTTAATTCTTGAATAGAAAAGCCTTCTTCTTGCAAATGACGATAAAGCGTGCGCACCGACATGTGCAGTTTCTCGGCCAGTTCTTCGGCGGTTAAGCCCAAATCGTTATGCAGCTGTTTACGTATACCTTGCACTAGCAGCTTGTCGCGCCTGTAGGGCAACACAGTTAACAAGATGGCTTGGCGCAGCATGCTTTGCAACATGGCTTCGTCACGCAGCAGCGGCAACTGTAAGTAGCGAGCATCGAAATGCATAGCCGACTGGCCAGCGTTAAAACTGGTTTGGCCTGAGAACAAGCGTGGATAGATTTCAGCGTGATCGGGCTTATCAAAGGCAAACATCACGCCTTGTAACTGTATACGTGAATCAATGAGCCAACAGGCGTAGCCCAACATGTAGCGGAACAAGGTGACATGGCAGAACTCACGCATCTCGCCCAGGTCACGATTTTCTTGCAAGCTAATGGTGGCTACATTGCTGGACACATCCAAGCTTAAGATCACATCATCAGTCAGTAGACGGTGATGCCTGCACCAACGTTTCAGAGCAATGCCCAAATCAGGCGAGCTCAATGACGCCCTACACAGCATGCCGTAGCTCCCCCACGGCAACTTTCTAGAGAACCATCCCAAGGCTTCGTCGTCTAGCTCCTGCATGGCAAGTGCCGACATTTGTTCCATTTGTGTGGCTGTGACCCGCGCTTTCGCGTCCAACAACAGCTTGGGTGGAATCTGCGCTTTACGTAAGGCACTGGCAGGATCCATGCCATATTTCTGATACGCCAGCACCATAGCCTTGATGAACGCTATAGGCGTAGTGGCCTTCTTTCCAAACAATAACGGCAAACTGTGTATAACTGTCATAGGTGCCTCCTCTACACCACGGCGTAAACCACTATATAGAGTGGCAGTATTTGCAACCTTTTTGGCATGTACAGACCCAATGCCCACTTTATCATCAATTCATCACCATACCCATTTAGATCAACTATACGTATTGCACTCACTACTCATACAGTGAGGCAACAGAGACAGTTCAGCACAGGCTTACCCTCCTGTGCTGACACCAATCACCAACAGGAGCATCACACCTGCAAAGGTGTGCATGAAAAGCCATGAGTATTTCAGGCCTTAATTTCTTTCTTGGCGACACCATTGAGATGCTGCAAGAGACTGTACGGTCTTTCGCAGCTAAAGAGATCGCCCCTCGCGCTGCCGATATAGATAGAGACAACGAATTTCCAGCCGACCTCTGGCAGAAAATGGGTGATCTAGGCCTATTGGGCATCACCAGCTCTGAAGAGTACGGCGGCACTGATGCCGGTTACTTGGCACATATTATCGTCATGGAAGAGCTTTCACGAGCTTCAGCATCGGTAGGCTTATCTTACGGCGCACACTCTAACCTGTGTGTAAACCAAATTACCCGTCACGGCACTGCTGCACAAAAAGCCAAATACCTGCCAGGCCTAATTTCTGGCGAGCATGTAGGTGCTCTGGCCATGTCTGAGCCCAATGCAGGCTCGGACGTCGTGTCCATGAAGCTGCGTGCCGAGAAGAAGGGCGATAAGTTCGTACTGAACGGCAGCAAAATGTGGATCACCAACGGTGGCGATGCTGATACCTTGGTGGTGTACGCTAAAACCGATCCTGCTGCCGGCGCTAAGGGTATTACTGCCTTTATCGTAGAAAAAAGCTTTAAAGGTTTTTCTCACGGTACGCATCTGGACAAGCTGGGCATGCGTGGCTCTAACACCTATCCACTGTTCTTTGATGATTGCGAGATTCCCGAAGAAAACGTGCTGGGTGGTGTGGGCAATGGCGTCAAAGTATTGATGAGCGGCTTGGACTACGAACGCGCCGTATTGTGCGGTGGTCCACTGGGCATCATGGCCGCATGTATGGATGTAGTCGTGCCATACATTCACGAGCGCAAACAGTTCGATCAACCTATAGGCCAGTTCCAACTGATGCAAGGCAAGATTGCTGACATGTACAGCACTTGGCAAGCAAATCGTGCCTACGTCTACGCATTGGGTCGTGCCTGTGACTTAAGCAGCCATAGCCGCACCCTGCGTAAAGATGCCGCGGGCGCTATTTTGTACAGTGCTGAAAAAGCTACTTGGATGGCAGGCGAAGCGATCCAAGTCTTGGGCGGTAACGGTTACATCAATGAATACCCTACAGGCCGCCTCTGGCGCGATGCCAAACTGTATGAAATTGGTGCAGGCACCAGTGAAATCCGACGCATGCTGATTGGCCGCGAATTGTTTGAAGAAACCCGTTAAGAAGGGGGTTGTATGACCAAACTTACCTCCAAGTTGAACACCCGCTCTGACGAGTTCAAAACTAACGCTGAAACTATGCGCACGCTGGTGGATGACCTACGCGCCAAAGCCAGACTGGTGGCCGACGGTTCATCCCCAAAAGCGCGTGAAAAACACTTGGCACGCAACAAGCTGCTACCGCGTGATCGCATTGATCATCTGCTAGACAAAGGTTCGGCCTTTTTGGAAATAGGGCAGTTAGCCGCCTACGGTTTATACGGCGACGAAGTACCCTCTGCGGGCATTATTGCTGGCATTGGTCGCATCCACGGCACCGAGTGCATGGTGATTGCGAATGACGCCACGGTGAAGGGGGGAACGTATTTCCCCATGACGGTGAAAAAGCACCTACGCGCACAAGAAATTGCCGAGAAAAACCATCTGCCTTGCATTTATTTGGTGGACTCTGGTGGCGCGTTCTTACCTATGCAAGATGAGGTGTTCCCTGATCGTGATCACTTTGGTCGTATTTTCTACAACCAAGCACAAATGTCGGCTAAAGGCATTCCACAGATTGCTGTGGTAATGGGTTCGTGTACCGCTGGTGGCGCTTATGTGCCTGCGATGTCCGACGAAACCATCATCGTAAAAAACCAGGGCACCATCTTTTTGGCAGGCCCACCGCTGGTTAAAGCGGCAACTGGTGAAGTCGTCAGCGCCGAAGATTTGGGCGGTGCCGATGTGCACACACGCATTTCGGGTGTAGCCGACCATTACGCCGAAGACGATGCGCACGCCTTATATCTAGCGCGCCGCATTGTGCAGAACTTGAACCGTAAAAAACCGCAGTCGCTAGTGCTACAACCTAGCGAAGAGCCACTGTACGATCCCGAAGAAATTTACGGCATTTTGCCTACCGATAACCGCAAACCCTACGACGTACGCGAAGTGATTGCGCGCATTGTAGATGGCTCGCGCTTTGACGAATTTAAGGCGCGCTACGGCAACACCTTAGTCACTGGTTTTGCGCATTTATACGGCCAGCCCGTAGGCATTATTGCCAACAACGGTATCTTGTTTAGTGAGTCTGCCCAAAAGGGTGCGCACTTCATTGAGCTATGCGGCCAACGCAATATCCCTCTGGTGTTCTTGCAAAATATCAGCGGCTTTATGGTGGGTCGCAAATACGAAAGCGGCGGTATTGCCAAAGATGGTGCCAAGATGGTGACGGCCGTGAGTACAGTCGCTGTGCCCAAAATCACCATGCTGATTGGTGGCTCATTTGGTGCTGGTAACTACGGCATGTGCGGTCGCGCTTATGACCCTCGCTTCTTGTGGATGTGGCCAAACAGCCGTATTTCGGTGATGGGCGGTGAGCAAGCAGCCAGTGTGCTGTCTACCATCCGTCGTGATCAGCTGGAAGCCAAGGGCGAGAACTGGAGTGCCGAAGACGAGGCGCAATTCAAAGCTCCCTTATTGCAGCAGTACGAGCACCAAGGCCACCCCTATTATTCTAGCGCCCGCCTATGGGACGACGGCATTGTAGACCCAGCACAAAGCCGCCGTATTTTAGGGTTGTCGCTCTCTGCTTCCCTAAACGCCCCCATAGAACCTACCAAATTCGGTCTGTTCAGAATGTAAACGCGCCACTATCAAGAGGTGTAATGATGTTTAGCTTTCTTGAGATTACCCAACACGCTGGTGTCGCGACTGTCTGGATGAATAGACCGGAGCTGCACAATGCGTTTAATGCTCAGCTGATTCACGAGCTGTACACAGCCTTCCAACAATTGGATAACGATGCTGACGTACGCGCTGTAGTGTTAGCCGCCAGAGGTAAAAGTTTTTCAGCCGGTGCAGATTTGAACTGGATGAAAAGCGCCGTCAATGCCAACCAGCAAGACAACCACAACGATGCGTTGGCACTGTCTAACATGCTGCACACGTTGGCGACGCTACGTAAACCTACCATTGCCCGTGTACAAGGTGCGGCGATTGGTGGCGGCATGGGCTTAGTCAGCGCTTGCGACATGTGCGTTGCTGCTGACACCGCTAAATTTGCCACGTCTGAAGTCAAACTAGGGCTGATTCCTAGCGTGATTAGCCCCTATGTAATTCGTGCCATTGGGCCTCGCCAAGCCCATCGCTATTTCCTGACAGCAGAGATGATTCCTGCTACTACTGCACTGGCGATTGGGCTTGCCCATGAGGTAGTACCCGCCGACCAACTGGATGACAAAATCAACACACTACTTGCTGCCCTGCAAGCTGGTGGTCCCGAGGCGCAAGCAGCGTCCAAAGAGTTGATTCAGTCGGTGAGCTACAGACCCATAGACCAGAGCTTGCTTGAGCTCTGCGCCCGCAACATTGCTGAACTGCGTACCGGCAGCGAAGCACAGGAAGGCATGGCTGCCTTCCTTGCCAGACGTGCGCCTCAATGGCTGCACAGCAAGGAGTCCTAATATGTTCAATCGTATTCTGATTGCTAACCGTGGCGAGATTGCTTGCCGCATTATTAAAACCGCGAAACGCTTAGGCATAGAAACCGTCGCGGTTTATTCCGAAGCAGACCGCAATAGCCGTCATGTGCGCTTGGCTGACCAAGCCATACTGATTGGCCCAGCAGCGTCAGCACAAAGTTATCTTAGCATCGAGAAAATCATCGCCGCCGCCAAAACCAGTGGCGCTGAAGCCATTCACCCTGGCTATGGATTTTTGTCTGAGAACACTGAGTTTCGCCGTGCCTGCGATAACGCAGGGATTGTGTTCATTGGCCCACCAGCCACCGCTATCCAAGCAATGGGTTCTAAATCCGCAGCTAAAAAGCTGATGGAAACAGCCAACGTACCGCTTACCCCTGGCTACCACGGCGATAACCAAGATGCAGATTTCCTGAAGCAGCAAGCTGATCAAATTGGCTACCCTGTACTGATTAAGGCTGCAGCAGGCGGTGGCGGTAAAGGGATGCGCTTGGTGGAACGCACTGAGGATTTCGCGGCCTCGCTGGTGTCATGCAAACAAGAAGCCAGTGCCAGCTTTGGCGACGACTTGGTGTTAATTGAGAAATACATCACCCAGCCCCGCCACGTAGAAATACAGATTTTTGCTGACCAATACGGTAACTGCGTACACCTGTTTGAGCGTGACTGTTCCGTACAGCGTCGTCACCAGAAAATTCTGGAAGAAGCCCCCGCCCCAGGCTTATCTGCTGAACTGCGCAACACCATGGGCGAAGCCGCTGTCAAAGCAGCACAAGCGACGGGCTATGTGGGTGCAGGTACCGTGGAATTCATCATGGGGCCAGCCGGTAACTTCTACTTTATGGAGATGAATACTCGTCTACAAGTAGAGCACCCGGTCACAGAAATGATTACTGGCCAGGACTTGGTGGAATGGCAATTGCGTGTCGCCGCAGGCCAACCGCTACCGCTTAGCCAAGACCAACTGCACGTTACTGGCCACGCTATTGAAGCCCGTATTTACGCAGAGTCCCCCGATAAAGACTTCATGCCCGCTACCGGTAAAGTGCTGCACTACCAACCACCAGCAAACACCAGCTATGTACGCGTGGACAGCGGCGTGGAAGAGGGCGATGCCATTACCCCATTCTACGACCCGATGATCGCCAAGCTGATTGTCTGGGACGAAGACCGTGATAACGCCTTAGCCAGAATGCTGCAGGCCTTGAAGCACTATGAAGTGGCTGGTGTACAAACCAATATCCAGTTCTTATCGCGCTTGGTGGGGTGCCCCGCCTTTATGCAGGCCGATTTGGACACCGCCTTGATTACCCGTCAGCACGATCACCTATTCGTGCCACCTACGCCTGTACCGGATACTGCCTTTGCCGCCCTAGCTGTGAGCGAATTGCTGCGCGAGGCATCACAGCACAACGCTGAGACCTCACCGTGGGCCATCAACGATAACTGGCGCTCGAATCTGGACGCCACACGCTTGTTTGCATTCCAGCACGACGACCGTAACGTCACCGTGCGCGCACTCGCCACCTCACAAGGTTGGAGCATTGACGTCAACGGACAGCGCTTTACCGCCGATGGTAATGCCTTGGGCGACCAGCAATTCCGTGTCTGCCTAGATGGGCGTTGCCAAGACCTCACTGTGGTCAGCACTGAGCACCAACGCCATGTGTTCTACGACGGCCAAAGCTGGTTAGTTCACTGCACCCATGATTTGCCACCACAAGTGGCGCAAGAGCAAGACGACAAGGGCCTACAAGCGCCCATGCCAGGCATTGTGGTGGCGTTGCTGGCCGAAGCTGGTAGCCATGTCACCCGCAACACCCCGTTACTCACACTGAGCGCGATGAAGATGGAATACACCATTAGCGCCCCCAGTGATGGCGTGATTCGCAAGCTACTGTGCGCAGTAGGAGACCAAGTCGATGATGGAGCCGATCTGATCGAATTCGAACCGTCAGCAGCATAACAAAACATAAGCTGAGCCGGCAAAAACAACCCAGGAGACAACACCATGAGCCATGTAATAGGCAGGACTGACACCCCTCTGATTACCTCAACCATAGGGCAATTCTTTGACCAAAGCTGTACCCGCTTTGCCGATAACGAAGCCATTGTCATACACCAAGACAAGGTGAGGCTGACCTATAAAGAACTACAGGAGCAGGTCAACACGCTAGCGTGTTCTCTGTTGCGCCTCGGACTGTTACCCGGCGATCGCGTGGGTATTTGGTCGCCTAACAATCTGGAATGGTTGCTCATGCAGTTTGCTACTGCTAAGGCGGGCCTAATTCTGGTGAACATCAACCAAGCCTATCAGCAGGCTGAGTTGGAATATGCCATCAACAAAGTAGGGTGCCGTGCGTTGGTACTGGCCCCTGGTTTTAAATCCAGTAACTACCTGCAGATTTTGTCAGAGCTTAAACCTGCCTTGCAGGGCAAGCCTGATGCGCAGGATAGAGTACCTAGCTTGGAATTCATTATGCGTTTGGGCTCTGAGCCCACCAACGGCATGATGAACTTTGGCAGTCTGATGGTGTCTCCTAGCGCATCCGAACTAGAGCATTTGCACGAGCTGGGCGCTACCTTTAGCTCTCGTGACCCGGTGAATATCCAATTCACCTCGGGGACTACTGGTGCTGCCAAAGGCGCCACGCTGTGCCATAGCAATATCTTGAATAATGGTTTCTTTGTGGGTGAAACCATTAAGCTCACCCCCCATGATCGCGTGTGTATTCCTGTACCGCTATACCACTGCTTTGGCATGGTGATGGGGAACATTGGTTGCATGACACACGGCTCGACGATGGTATATCCATCTGAAGCTTTTGATGCAGAAAGCGTGCTGGATGCTGTCACCCAAGAGCGTTGTACGGCTCTCTATGGCGTACCCACCATGTTCATTGCCTTGTTGGATCATCCACACTTCAGCCGTTCAGATTTCAGCAGCCTGCGTACCGGCATTATGGCTGGTAGCCCATGCCCTGCCGAGATCATGAAGCGTGTGATAGAAAAAATGCACATGAGTGAAGTCACCATTTGCTATGGCATGACTGAAACCTCTCCGGTGTCCTTCCAAAGCCATACCGACGCCCCCGTTGATCGTCGCGTCTCTACTGTGGGCACTATACACCCGCATTGCGAAGTCAAAATTGTGGACTCTGACGGCCACACAGTGCCACGTGGCCACACTGGCGAGCTATGCACACGCGGTTATTCCGTGATGCTAGGCTATTGGGGCGATGAAGAAAAAACGCTGGAAGTCATTGATGACGAAGGTTGGATGCATACCGGCGACTTGGCCACCATTGATGAAGAAGGTTACTGCAACATCGTTGGCCGTATCAAAGACATGATTATCCGTGGTGGCGAGAACCTGTACCCACGCGAAATCGAAGAGTTCCTATACCGTCACCCTGAAATCAAAGATGTGCAGGTAGTGGGTGTGTCTGATCAGAAGTTTGGTGAAGAACTGTGTGCGTGGGTGATCTTACAAGACAATGTTTCTACCACTGAAGACGACATACGCAACTTCTGCCGTGGACAGATCTCGCACCATAAGATTCCTCGCTACATACGCTTTGTGGACGAGTTCCCGCTTACGGTGACCGGTAAAGTACAGAAATTCCGTATTCGCGACCATATGGAGCAAGAACTGGGCCAGCAAACGGCTCAAGACCTGCCACAACGTACTGGCACTACCGCTTATTAACCCTTTACTTGTGAGCCCACCATGCCCTTTTATGAAATCAACGGAATACGGCCAGTTGTACACCCCACAGCCTATGTACATCCCGATGCTGTACTCATAGGCGATGTCATCGTGGGGCCCAACTGCTATGTCGCCCCCTTAGCCAGTTTGCGAGGGGATTTTGGCCGGTTGATTCTAGAAGAGGGCAGCAACATACAAGATTGCTGTGTGATGCACGGCTTTCCGGGAGGGGATACCGTAGTAGAAACCAACGGCCATATAGGCCATGGTGCGATCTTGCACGGATGTCGTATCAAAGCACATGCACTGGTAGGCATGAATGCCGTCGTCATGGATAACGCCGTTGTGGGTGAATTCAGCATTATTGCCGCCAGTGCCTTCGTCAAAACAGGCATGATTATTCCAGACAAAGTACTGGTGGCTGGTATGCCCGCCAAAGTCATGCGCGACCTGACTGAAGACGAAATGGCATGGAAACATAAGGCTACCGGCCGCTACCAGCAGTTGGTGATAGAAAGCCAGCAAAGCCTACGTCCTTGCACGCCATTGACCGAGGTAGAGCCCGATAGGGCACGCCAGCAAGCCTCTGACGTGGTGCCTTTAGCGACACACAGGGCAAAAGCCAAACCCTAAAACTCTACATAACCAACACAAAGCAACAGGCCGCACTTCCGCATTCCTGATCGCCTGACACAAAAACTAAAGCACCAAACACTGCCCTGACAGCTCCACAGAGAGTTGCCGGCGCAGGCTAGCGACCCTGTAACACCGTTGCACACTCAATCCACGATACCTGTCACAACAAACAATTAGTCGTAGAAAAAAGGAGTAGGGAGATGACACAAGCAATGAATCCCAAGGCTATAGCGCCTAGGGTGGTAAACGTATGCCCCATTATTAATGAGGCAAAATTTCAAAAATTCCATTGGCTCACTATTTTCTGGTGTGCCTATATCATTATTTTTGATGGTTATGACCTAGCGGTACTGGGTGTGATTTTGCCTTCCATCATGAATGAATGGAACTTGAGCGGTGCCGCAGCCGGGTTGCTCGGTAGCTATACCTTGATAGGGATGATGGTAGGAGCCTTATCGCTGAGCGCCCTGTCAGATAAGCTAGGCAAGAAAAAAGTCATCACCATTTGTGTGCTGGTTTTCAGCGTGTTTACGTTCTTATGCGCATTTGCGACTAGCCCTACCCAATTCGGCTGGTATAGGTTTATTGGTGGCGTAGGGCTAGGCGGTGTGATGCCCGTCGTCACCAGCCTAACCAGCGAATACTCACCCAGACGTAGGCGTAGCCTAACGGTTGGCTTGATGTTTAGTGGCTATTCCGTAGGGGGCATGTTGGCCGCCATACTGGGTATTTGGGTGATCCCCGCCTTTGGATGGCAAGCCATGTTTTATATTGCCATCTTTCCGGTGCTACTTCTGCCCTTGATGCTCAGACAATTGCCGGAATCGGCGGCATACATGGTGCAAACCCAGCAATGGGAAAAAATAGGTGCCACACTGAACAAAGTTAGCCCTGATTACCGATACGAAACAGGCACACAGTTTAGCAACCCCAACATCACTGCGAACAACAGCAAAGCACGCATAGTCATTCGTGACCTGTTCCTAGAGGGACGCACACTGAGTACCTTGATGCTATGGGCCATGTGTTTCATGGCGCTTTATGTGGTGTACGGCATGACCTCATGGCTACCACGTCTGATGCTGCAAGCAGGGTATCCGTTGGGTTCCAGCCTGAGCTTTTTATTCACCGTACACTTAGGCACGATACTCGGTGCGCTAAGCTGTAGTTGGCTCATGGATCACTTCAGCGGCCGTAATGTGCTGGTGGTTTATCTATTTGTTGCTGCCGCAGCGATCGCTGCTCTAGGTTTTGCCACCAACAGTGTGGTGCTCTATACCCTCTTGATCATTACCGGGGCGACCACCATCGGTACGCAAATAGGCTTATATGCCTTTATTGTGCGCTTCTACCCCATGACCATGAGTTCTACCGGCATGGGTTGGGCTCTGGGTGTAGGGCGTCTGGGCGCCATCATCGGCCCCTTTGCAGTAGGCCTACTGTTTGACCTCAACCTCACACTGCAACAAAACTTCTTTAGCTTTGCGATCCCTGCCTTGCTTGCAGCGATTTTCATGAGTTTAGTAAGCAACCGCCAGACAGCCTCGTAAATAGCGCTAAAGCCTCTGCAAGGCCCCCAAAAAGTTGGAGCAGTATCCAAATTTGGGGGTCAATTTTTGTGCAATGCGTGGTTTTCAGAAGAGTATACGTGGCCCGGAACTAACGGACATGTAGGCCGTAGCGTACCCACAGGGCAACACCTACGTCTTAATATGTTAGCTAGCATTACTACTGAGAATAGTAAATTAGCAAAAAGTGGTAGAAGTAACTGATGTGTAAAACACAAAACGATCGTACGGACGTATTTAGATGTGTCTAGTGATGGCTGCTGTAATTCATTTTTAATGCGTGATAACGGCCATACTGCATTACGTATACACAATGCCAAGTTAACCCCTCATCACCGCATTTATCCACAGCCACAACGACGTACACCCTCTCGTAAAACCGTTGAAATATCAAAAGAATTTCTCAAACCTTAAAAATAGCTTAAAGATTTATTTTTTATTTAATTTATTATCAAAATAATTTATTTTATTTAAATAAAATACCTTCAAATAATAAATTAAATTATCAATTTATATTAAAAATAAAATTTATTTATTAATGACTTTATATTCATCTATATTTCAATAATTATTAGAATAAATTTACTATCAAAAAAATTTATATAACCCATACCATTCACTACTCTTATGCAACTGACGGCATAAGGACAAGCGCCCACAGACTCGCACCCTGCTGCAGATTGCTATACAATCCCTGTAATCATTCCGTTGGCCATCTGTAAAAAAGCTGTTCAGCTACTACACCAGACCAACCCATTATTCGTTCCAAAGCTTTACAGATGTAACCAGATTGATTTGGTCTTGTTATTCATGTAACTGTTTGCGGTAAAGCACAGCACTTAATGATTTTAATGTGTGAATTACTGCAGTAAAACCTTCAAACCCATTTGTTTATTTATTTCTCCTGTCATTCAGATCTTCATCTGAGTACTTAGAAAAGGAGTTTCCTATGCACGACCATTCCCAAAAAGGAAGTCTGACGCGCCGCCGTTTCTTGATGGTGTCCGCTGCTACAGCTGGTCTGGCTAATGTGCCTATGTCACTGCATGCCAAACCTGCCGACTTTCCGCCGCTAGACCAGTACACACCCGTCTATTTCACGCCTGAAGAGTGGGCGTTCATCTTGGCTGCTACCGCCCGCTTGATTCCTTCAGACGGCGACGGTCCAGGAGCCATAGAAACGCGTGTTCCTCTGTTCTTGGACCAGCAATTAGCTGGCGATTACGGTAAGGCAGTGGACTGGTATATGGAAGGTCCTCACGATCCAGCCGCCGCACCACAATTGGGCTACCAAACCCCCTACAACCCTGCGCAGCTCTACCGTGAAGGTATTAAAGCCTTTGACGCATGGTGTGTAACCGAGCATGGCGCGTTGTTTGCCAAGCTCACTACCGAACAGCAAGACGCTGCATTGCTAGCTCTGCAAGACAACAAAATGGGTCTAGAGCCTGAACTGCGCGATTTCTTTACCTTGCTGCTGGGTAACACCAAAGAAGGCTATTTTGCTGACCCCATGTACGGCGGCAACTATGGCATGCAAGCGTGGAGCTATATTGGCTTCCCAGGTGCTCGCGCCAGCTTCAAAGAATGGGCTGACCAGTACAACGTCCGTTACCCACTGGGGCCGGTTTCAATTTCTGGAGAGAGGGCATAACCATGGCACGCACAGCACCCAAAAAAGATGTAGTAGTCGTTGGTCTGGGCTGGACCGGTGCCATTCTGTCTATGGAATTGGCACAAGAAGGCTTGGAAGTTCTGGCCTTGGAACGCGGTGAAGACCGCGACACCGTACCCGGCTTTGAATACCCCAACGTGATTGATGAGTTGAAATACGGCGTACGTTACGGCTTCATGCAGCGCCCCTCACAATCCACCGTCACCGTGCGTCACGCCCCCGGCGAAAATGCACTGCCGTACCGTATTCTAGGTTCGTTCTTGCCCGGTAATGGCGTAGGTGGTGCAGGTATGCACTGGAACGGCCACACATGGCGTCCACAGCCTGAGGAAATGCGCCTGCGCTCCTACACCATCGAGCGTTTTGGACGTAATGTCATCCCGGATGGCATGCAATTAGCCGACTACCCACTGAGCTACGAAGAGCTAGAACCTTACTTGGCACGCTTTGAAGGTGTAGCTGGTATTTCCGGCCAAGCCGGTAACATCAATGGCAAGCTGATCCCTGGCGGTAACCCGTTTGAAGGCCCTCGTTCTGGCAACTACCCTATGCCAGCGATGCCTCATACCTACGATGCTGATCTGTTTACCCAAGCCACTAAAGCCATGGGTTACCACCCATTCCCGCTGCCCGGTTCTATTGCGTCTAAATCGTATGTGAACGAGTACGGCATGCAAATGGGCCCCTGTAATTTCTGTGGTTTCTGTGAGCGCTTTGGTTGCTACAACTACTCCAAAGGTTCACCACAAACCTGTATTTTGGATGCGCTAAAACGCAAATCCAACTTCAGCTACAAAACACACTCCGAAGTGCTGCGCGTAGAGTTGGCGCCCGATGGCAAAACCGCTACCGGCGTGACCTATTTCGACCACGCTGCTGGCGAAGAAGTGTTCCAGCCTGCTGACTTGGTCTTGCTGTGTGCCTACCAACTGCACAACGTACACCTGTTGCTGTTATCTGGCATTGGTAAGCCCTACAACCCCACTACAGGCGAAGGCGCTACAGGTCGTGGTTACGCGTACCAGATGACGGGCGGCACCACCTTGTTCTTCAAAGACAAAGAGTTCAACCCCTTCATCGGTACCGGCTCCAACAGCATGGTGATTGATGACTTTGGCGTGAACCAAATTGACTTTGCTAAAGAAGGCTTCGTAGGCGGCAGCTACATCACTGCCGGTACCTACAACGGTCAGCCTATTCGCTCTATGCCTTTGCCTGCCGGCACACCGTCATGGGGTAGCGAATGGAAAAAATCCATTGGTGAATGGTACGGCCACGCCATGAGCATCGGTTCGCACGGTTCCTGCATGTCCTACCAAGATAACTACTTGGATCTGGACCCTACGTACAAAGACCAGTTCGGCCGCCCCATGCTACGCATGACCTTCAATTGGAAACCCAATGACATCCGCATGACGCAATTCATGCGCGGCAAAATTGAAGACATTGCCAAATCCATGAACCCCGATATCATGCAGTCTGGGTACAAAGCCGATGGCGCGATGTACGACGTACGCCCTTACCAAACCACACACAACGTGGGTGGTGCTGTGATGGGTAATGATCCTAACTCCTCCGTAGTGAACCGTTACTTGCAAGCGCATGATGTGCATAACTTGTTCGTCATGGGTGCGGGTGCCTTCCCACAAAACCTGCAATACAACCCAACTGGGCTAGTAGGCGGGTTGGCATACTGGGCTGCGCACGCTTTACGTAACGACTACCTGCGTAATCCACGCATTCTGGCCTAAGGAGGACGCATCATGAAAACGTTTGTACGTATAATCCTTGCGCTGATTGTGATCGCCGTTTTAGTGATCGCCGGCATGATCTGGATTCCTTCTGAGCGCACGCCTGCACAAGCTTTGGCTCCCGATAGCGAAGTTAGCGTAGCGCGTGGTGAATACATGATGCGCGCTGCTGACTGTATCGCCTGCCACACTGCACCAGAAGGCAAAACCTTCGCCGGTGGCCGTGCTATTCAAAGCCCGTTTGGTGTGATCTGGTCTACCAACATCACGCCTGACAAAGAAACGGGTATTGGTAACTACACACTGGACGACTTCCGTGCAGCGCTGTACGACGGCCTGAACAAACAAGGTGCACACTTGTACCCAGCAATGCCCTATGAAAACTACCGCGTCATTAGTGAAGCGGATGTACAGTCTCTGTACAAGTACTTCATGGAAGCAGTACCTGCTGTGAACAACAAAGTGCCTGAAACCGACCTAGCCTTCCCATTCAACCAACGTTGGGGATTGCGTGCCTGGAACTGGGTAGCTCTGAACCCTGTAGGCTTCCAAGCTCCTACCGATGATCAGATGATCAATCGCGGTGCGTACTTGGTACAAGGTGCCGCCCACTGCGCCGCCTGCCACAGCCCACGCACTATGTTCATGTCTCAAAAAGGCGCGAACGGTAACGATCCTGCTTTCTTGTCTGGTGGTGAGGTAGACGGTTGGAGTGCCCCAAGCTTGCATGGCCCTGACAGCGTTGCTGGCCAGTGGAGCAAAGAGCAAATGGCACACTACTTGGCGACAGGTAGAAACGACTACGCGACTGCTGTAGGGGAAATGTCATTGGTAGTTGGGGATTCGCTGCAATACCTAACTTCCGAAGACAACATGGCCATTGCGGCCTACCTGAAGCACATCAGCGGTGGCAAAACACCTGAAGCACCTGATGCAGCGAACCGTACGGTAACCGCGACGGAAAAATTGCTGGCGTCTGCTGATCCTTCTATGCCCTTGGGCCCAAGACTGTATCTGGATAACTGTTCCGGCTGTCACTTTGTGGATGGTCGCGGTGCACCAGAAATTTTCCCAGCACTGGATGGCAACCCGATGGTTACCGCCGACTCGCCTAAAGGCCTGATCTACACCATTTTGCACGGTGCAGAACTGCCTTCTACTGAGTCTCGTCCTGCGCGTTTACGTATGCAAAGTTACGCATGGCGTTTGAGCGACGAAGAAGTTGCAGAATTGGCGACCTTTATTCGCCAAGGCTGGAACAACAAAGCATCTGCAGTAACCGCCAGCGATGTAGCCCCTGTACGCTAAACCTGCCGGTCCTTACTGATAGTAAGGGCTAAGTAAGTGCTACACCACTACCGATAAGTGAGGCCTTTTATAGGCAACACTTATCGGTTTTTTGGATAATATGTAGCAAAAAACGAGCATGCTAAACTGACAAACACCCCTGCTACCCCGCTTTGGTAGCGCCATAAATAGCTTCTATTTTTGTGTATGAGCATTGCACCCACACCGCTTTCTACCCCTAGTCATCTGGTCCTCATCGTTGAGGATGAACCAGCTATTGCCAGCGTTTTAGAGGCCTATCTACGACGTGATGGCATGCGTACTTGCATGGCTACTGACGGTGTAGAGGCGCTGCAATTGTTCAGAGACATGCGTCCTGACATGGTGTTGCTAGATATCAATTTACCGTGCGTAGATGGGCTAGATGTACTGCGCCATATACGTGCGGAAGACCAAACCCCCGTCATTCTCGTCACTGCCTTAGCAGACGATGTGGATAAGTTGTTGGGGCTGCGCTTAGGCGCAGACGATTACGTGATCAAACCTTTTAATCCGGCCGAAGTTGTGGCCCGTGTGAAAGCTGTATTACGTCGCGCTGCCCATGTACACTCCGTGAGTACCCCCATTCGTGTGGGCGACCTAGAAATAGACGAACAAGACCACGTTGCGCTGGTACATGTGGAAAATAAAGCCATACCACTGCCCTTAACGCTAACCGAGTTTCGTTTATTAGCCTGTTTGGCCGCTCAACCACGCCGCTGTTTTTCTCGCAGCTACCTTATCGAGCAATGCTTGCCGGAAAGCGAAGCGCTGGAGCGCGTGATTGACTCCCATATTTCCAAGCTGCGCCGTAAATTGCAGCAAGCCGGACAAGACGATTTGATTGAAGCCGTTCGTGGCATCGGATACCGGCTATGGCAAGAAAGATAGACCGCATCTGGGTACGTTTTGGTATAGCTACTGCTGCCGTCATTTTATTCATGATGGCGTTGCTCACTAGCAGCTTGCTGCTGTTCTGGCGTGGTGAATACAGCAATTTCTATCAGCGTTTACCTCAAGACGTACGTGTAGAGTTTGATGACCTCAGCGAACGTGGCTTGTCGGACAGCCCCCGTGCCATGCAGATTTACGCGGAATACTGGGTGGGCGATCCTATTAAAGGCGAGCAGTTTTCACTGTTACTCACCCTGATTGCTGGCTTGCCCTTAGGGCTAGGCGCAAGCTTCTGGTTATCTAAGCTAGTCACGCAACCCTTAGGCTCTATGGCTGAAACCGCCAAACGAGTCGCCGTGGGGGACTTCACAGTACGGGCCTTGCCAGGCCAAGCGCGTGGTGAAATGGCCGATATGGTGCGCGACTTTAACCGTATGATCGACTCGTTAGAAACACTAGAGCGTGAACGCAGTGCCACCATTGCTTCGCTGTCACACGAGTTACGTACGCCGCTCACCATTCTTAGTACACGCTTGCACGCCATTTGTGACGACGTTATCCCCGCTTCTCCTGAAGAACTACGTGGACTCCTAGATCAATCCCTGCACTTAGGCCGTTTGGTGGACGATCTGCACACTATTTCTATGGCCTTTGCGAATAGGCTGTCGCTACACGAAGAACCGCTGGATTTAGCTCATTTTATTGATACAGAATTAAATAACTACTCTGCCAGACTAGCAGAACAAGGTATGGAGCTAGAACGCCGCATCCCCGACTCACTCGATGATGCGCTGGTCATGGTAGACCCCGATCGCATACGCCAGATTTTGTCTAATTTGTTGGAAAATTCCCTGCGCTATGCACACTCTGGCCACTGGGTAGAAGTCGCCGTCACCAACGACGATGAACGGGTAAGCCTTCACGTCAGTGATGCCGGTCCAGGCCTACCCGATGCGTTACGTGACAACCCCTTTAAACGTTTTCCGCACCCTACCGGCACGCATAAAGACGGTTCAGGCTTAGGGTTGTCTATTGTGCAAGCCTTAGTAGAACGCCAAGGCGGTGAAGTACAAGGTGGTACATCGCAACGGGGAGGGGCGCGTTTCAGTATCCATTTTCCACGTAAAAACTACAGTACAGACTCCTTAGTCTAAGTAGGATTTCAGCCCCCTCACGGCCACGTTTGCAGCGAAGCAAGTCGCTCCATCATTTCTCCATAAAACATGCATCACCACGCAACGTTGGTCTTTTACTATTAAGGTAGCCTTTGTGTGACTTTGGCTGCCACGCCTACTTTCATCACCTTTGTACGTGCCCAGTTTGTCTTATTTTGCTACCCGCTTCAGCGTCTCTGCAGCACTCAGCCTGCTACTTGCAGGGTGTGTGACGCTACATACGCCTGAACTGCCAACCGATACGCCCAACTCTTGGTCTGAAACCACATCCAAGACAGCGCCAGCTATTGCCTTGCGCTCCTGGTGGCAATCGTTGCAAGACCCCACTCTGAACGCATTGATAGAAGAGGCTCTTACTGCCAACCTGGATATTGCCCAAGCGGCTAAGCGCTTAGAAAGCGAGCGCTTACTTGCTGGCCGTTGGCAGGCACCTTATCTGCCCTCCATAACCGCCGGTGTACGTCCTACGCAAGACGTAGCCGCGACCGACATGTACTACCACGCCAGTTTAGACATGATGTGGGAACTTGGGCTGTTCGGTGCCTTAGATAACTCTAAGCTTTCCGCCAGTGCACGTACATTGCAAGCCCAAGCGACCGAGCAGGGCATGCGCGTTATGGTAGTCGCCGATGTAGTGCGTCATTACCTAGATTTGGGTCTAAGCCAACAACAACAAAAATTGCTGCATACCAAACTGGCGGTAGATGAGGAAGCGCTAGCACTGGCACTCACGCGCCAACGTGCGCATGTTGGCAATCCCGAAGAAAGCACCCAAGCACAAGTACGACTGGCCCAAACCCGCGCGACCCTAGCCATGGAACGCGAAGCTGCTTCTCGCTCTGCACGTGCATTAGCTGTACTGTTGGGCCGTGATCAACCCGATGCGGAGTGGTCCACCATTCAGCGTCCTTTACAAGTACCTGCGTTTTCGCTGGCAGAACTACCTGCTGACTTGCTGCGTACACGCCCCGACATACACATCGCCGAGGCCGAAGTGCTGCAAGCCGCTGCACAAGTAGGATTAGCCCATGCTGCACTGTACCCACGCTTAAGTCTGGGCGGCTCTATTCTGTACGCCTACAACACCACACAAAACATGCGTACCAGCACCGACTCTGCCCCGTCAGTCGGTATATACCTAGACATCCCCTTATGGGACTGGGGCATACGCCGTACCCGCATGGAAGCCAACGAAGAGCTGCTAGACGCCGCGTTGTTGGGCTACCGTAAAGCGGTGTTGGACGGTGTCAGCGAAGTGGAAAATGCCCTAAGTGGATTAACCCACCAGAAAGAACGTGTCAATGCACTGCAAAGTTCAGAGCAAGCCCTGCAACAGCAGCAGCAATCACAACGCACGTTGCAATCGTTGGGGCTATCCAGCCGCTACGACCACTTACTGCAACAACGTGCGCTGTTAGATACGCAATCCGAACTGTTGCGCGCACAAGCCTCACACACACTATCGTTCATCGCTTTGTACAAAGCGCTGGGCGGTGCACCATTGCCTGAAGCCGCCAAGGACGTTACGCCATGATCCCATTAGCGCGTAAAACTCTGGTCTATGAATGGCGACGCTTCGTACCCGTTATTCTGGCGGTCTGTTTCTCTGGCGTATTACTGGTAGTACAAGCTGCACTAGTGCTGGGTATTTTTGGTGCCTCTGCGCTGTACGTAAAAAGTTCCTCTGCCACCTTATGGGCTGGTTATCCCGGCACACAAAGCGTGAACTTTGGACAGCGTGTAGACCAAGACGTAGAAATGCTGATGCGCATGGATCCAGACATCATCGATGTAGAGCCTTACCTCTGGGTAGATGGTGAATGGAGTGCCGAACACAGCGATGCGGGTAGCGTATCCATTTACCTCTCTGGTATCGCCACGCGCGAAGACGCCATGATGTTCTCATCACTGCTGTCCAAAGGTATGCGTGCCCGTCTGCGTGAGCCAGGTGCTGTGATTGTGGACCCAGCTGACTTAGACACTCTAGGCGCACACGAAGGAGACCGCGCATGGATCAACACTCATCCGGTGCATATTGTGGGCGTATTACCTGGTCTGCGAGGCTTGGGTGGTGTGAACGTGCTGAGCTCCTTGGATACCGCCCGCAATATTGCGGGCAACGGCTCGCAATACGGCAGCACCTACTACGTTGCCAACACCCCTACCTCGGTAGATGCCGATGCTGTACGCACACGTTTGCAAAACGAAGCCACTAGTTTTGGTCCTGTAGAAATCTGGACAGCACCACAATTCGCCTACAAATCACAGTTGTACTGGTTGCTGGATACGGGTGCCGGTATGGCCGTGCTCTTTATGGCCATTATTGTGTGTTTGGTAGGTGCCATCATCACCAACCAATCTTTTGCTGCCGTAGTGGCTGGTTCTGCCCGCGAATACGCCACCTTGAATGCCTTGGGTGCCAGCCGTGGTGCACTCGCACGTGTCGTGATTGAACAGTCGTGTTTGATTGGCGGCATAGGGATGTGCTTGGCGGCACTGGTCAGCCTCGCATTACTGAGCTTGGCTGCTGTCTATCACGTCCCTATCGCCATGACACCGTTGGTCGCAGTGGGATGTGCGGCATTGGTCAGTTTGATGGCACTGTTTTCTAGTGTGATGGCTATACGTAGCCTGATGCGCACCGACCCATCATTGCTGCTGCGTTAAGGGGATATTTGATGCCTACTACCCATACACCGCGAACTCCCCCTACGCTAGAAGCCATACGCATCAGCAAAGCCTTTTTGTCAGGCATGGTGCAAGTACAAGTACTGCGCTCGTTGTCGCTGTCCGTGTATGCCGGCGAGCTGACCTTGATTTCTGGCCCGTCAGGCTGCGGTAAAAGTACATTGTTGTCGCTATTATCTGGCTTGCAGCACCCAGATGCGGGTGAGGCCCATGCATTGGGTCAAGACCTCAGCAAAATGAAGCGTAGCGAGTTAGATACGTTCAGGTTGCACCACACCGGTTTTGTGTTTCAAGGTTTTAATCTATTCCCCGCCTTAACCGCACAAGAACAAGTTCAACTGCCGTTGGGCTACTTAGGTATTTCCGACAAAGAAAGCGCTAAACGTGCACTGCAAGCCCTAGAAAGCGTAGGTTTGTCACACCGTTCGCACATGCGCCCAGCGCAGTTATCTGGCGGTGAAAAACAGCGTGTGGCCATTGCCCGCGCCATTGCAAAAGAACCCAAATTTTTATTTGCCGATGAACCCACCAGTGCGCTAGATGCCGAAAATGGCCAGCGCGTGGCGGACATACTGCAACGTTTTGCCAGCACACATCAAGCTACGGTTCTGTGTGTTAGCCATGATCCCCGTCTTGTGCGCCACGCGGACCGCGTGATTGGCATGGAAGACGGCATGATACGCAGTGACCGGCGCCTGCATGCCCGCACAGAAGGAGTCAGTGCATGATTGTTTTTACGCGCACGCGTTGTTGCGTGATTTTTACGGCTGCTACGTTGATGTTGGGTGCGTGTTCCGATAACACCACCACCACCACAAGCAACACCGCCGCTACGCCACAAGATTCCTCCCGCAAAATCGCGGTAGCCAGAGGTACAGTGGATGTGGAAGGCGGCTTGATCAATCTGGCTTCCAGCACAGATGGCGTGGTGCGCACCTTAGCCGTACGCGAAGGCGAGACCGTAGAGAAAGGTCAAACCTTGCTGACACTAGCTAACACCACTGAAACCGCTGCGGTTGCCGTTGCCGAATCCGAATGGAAGCTGGCTCAAGAGCGTAAACAAGCAAGCCTTGCAAAGCTACCCGAATTGCGCCGTACTGCCTCCAGACTAGAACAGGCTGCACGTGCCGGTGCAATACAAGTACAGCAGTCCGACACCGCTCAACAGCAGCTTAAAGATGCGGATGCTGATGCACGCATTGCCCAAGCCGAAGTAGACGTCGCACTGCAACGTTTGAACCAAGCCAAAGCCTTGCTAGCCGAGCGTACCTTAAAAGCGCCCGAAGCCGGTGAAATCATCAGCATTAGCGCCCAACCTGGTGCCACAGTAAGCGCCAATACACCGGCGATGAGTATGTTGCCTGCACGTCCGTTAATCGTGCGTGCCGAGCTAAATGCTGCCTATGTGGGTAACATCAGCCCCGGCATGGTGGCGACTATTACGTCCGACATGGACAGTGCTTCTGACGGCAATACTCTGCCTAAAGCACATGTAATTCGTGTCAGCCCTGTGTTCCGCCAAGGGCGTTTGCAAGAAGAAGCACAACGAGGCCCTGTCCGTGTGGTGGAGTGCATCCTAGAATTTGATGAGCCAGCGAACGTGCGCGTTGGCCAGAATGTAAGAGTAAGCTTTCATGACTAATCGCCCCTTATTGTCCGTTGCTGACCTGTCTTGCAGCCAATCCGCTTCGGAATGGGTAATACAGTGTGATTTTGACGGCACCATTAGCCTGCGTGACACCACTGACAGCCTGCTAAATAGCTACGGCCTACCCGGCTGGGAAGCGCTGGAAGAAGCGTGGGAGCAAGGTGACATAGGTTCCCGAGAGTGCATGCAGAAACAGGTAGCGCTGTTAGACATGAGCCCCGAGCAGCTGGACGCTAGCCTGCAACAAATAGGGGTTGATGCAGCATTCCCTGCCTTTCTCAGCGCCGCACAACAGCAGGGCATTCCATTTTTTGTGGTGAGTGATGGTCTGGATTACGCCATCAACACCATTTTGGGCCGCGAGGGTGTGCATAACTTGCCTATTCTGGCTAACCACTTGGTATACCAACAAGGCAACCGCTGGGCATTAGAGACTCCGTGGAATCAACCCACCTGTGCCAGCGCCAACTGCAAGTGCCAACACGCACAAAGCTCCCACAGTGTCGGACGCAAAGTTCTGTACATCGGCGATGGCAGCTCTGATTTCTGTGTTTCAGGCAAGGCCGATGTGGTTCTTGCCAAAGCCAAACTGATTAACTATTGCCGCGAAAAAGGCATTCCTCACGTACCGTTCACCGATTTCCGTGAAGCACTAGCACTGCTGCCCGGCATACTTTCCGGCACGGCACTGGAACCAGCTGTATGAGCAACTTAGCACCTACTTTTCCCTCTGCCTTGGTGGCCTCTGAGCGCCCCAACGTAAGCATTACTCCTTCCTCATCATCGTGCACGATCACCCCGCACGAGTTTCTGCTGGAAGGCAAAGACGAGCGTGCACGCACTGGCGTGCTGCTGATACACGGCCTGACAGGTACACCTAACGAAATGCGCGTACTGGCCCGTGGCCTAAACCGACAAGGCTTCACCGTATACGCCGTGCAATTGGCCGGTCACTGTGGCACCCAAGACGACTTGGTGAATACGGGTTGGGAAGACTGGTTAGCCAGCGTGATCGCAGGCGCAGACCGCTTAGCTGCTAGGGTAGACCGCGTTGTTGTGGGCGGTCTGTCTATGGGCGCAGTGCTGTCGCTAGCCTTGGCACAACGTCGCCCTGATCTGATTGCAGGTGTATTGGCACTGTCTACCACCTTCCGCCACGACGGCTGGAGCATGCCACCTCACACCCGTTTGGCCTTTATCTTGCCGGTATTTAGGGCACTAGGTATCGGTCGCAACCGCATGTTCTTAGAGCAGCCGCCCTACGGTATCAAAGACGAAGCCCTGCGCGCACACGTCGTAGAACAAATGAACTCTGGTGACAGCTCTGAAGCGGGCCTACCTGGAAACCCATGGTGGTGCGTGATAGAAATGCAGGCGTTATCGCGTTCAGTACTGAAAAACCTGTCTGCCATCCAAGCACCCTGCTTGGTGATACACGCACGTCACGACGACATTGCATCAGTATCCAACGCCTATGCCATTGTCAATGGTGTGCGTAATGCCCCTGTAGAACTGCTATTGCTGGATAACAGTTATCACATGATTACCATAGACCGCGATCGCCGTACCGTGATCGCTAAAGCAGCTGATTTCATTGCTTCGCTTACTGAAGGGCAGCCAGTGCGCGCCGGAGGCACGCACTGATGGAGTCAATCTCACCGTTGGTGCTACTGTTGTGGATAACAAATATTATCTTGGATAGCGGCGGGCAATTAGCCCTTAAAGCCGCTGCTGCTGACCCTAGGGCAGGCGATGGACTAGATCGTTGGCGCTGGATGTGTAAACGCCCATGGCTGTGGGTGGGTATCAGCTGCTACATCATCGAATTTGTGATGTGGCTGGCCTTCTTGTCGCTAGTACCGTTATCGAATGGTGTGTTGCTAGGCTCTATCAATACGGTTGTCATCATGATCTTAGGGCGCATGTTCTTTAACGAACAACTGACCCCTTTACGCGTGACTGGCATTGTATTAATTTCCATTGGTGTTGCCATCGTGGGCTTGCAAGCGTAAGGAACTCAACATGAAACGTTTTTATTTGGTGGGTTTCCTAGTCTTAATGGCCTTGGACACCTTCGCACAAGTCAGTTTTAAAATGGCCGGTAACAATGCGCTTCCACTGGAATTTACCGCCAGCTGGTTTGGCCGTGTGTTTGGTCAACCCTGGATTTATGGTGCATTGCTAGGGTACATAGGCACATTTTTCGCCTGGATGACCTTGCTAAAACACGCCCCTATTGGGCCAGCCTTTGCAGCCTCGCACTTAGAAATTGTGGCAGTATTGGTGGTGTCGGCGCTGCTTTTTGGCGAAACCATTGGGTGGCCGCAAATTACCGGTACGATTTTTATTCTGGCTGGTATTGTGTGTCTGGCCATTAGCGAAACCCGATTGGCCGCTAAACAGCCAGAATAACACTAGTCATTATTTACGAGCAGGCCGCCTGCAGCATCTGCAATAACTGTTGATTGAAGCGTGTCTGGTGTGCCTGCCATTGCGGCAATTCGGCATCTTCTTGCGTGGTGTCTTGGCCATCGGCCGTACTGAGCCAGCGCTTCCAAGGCGTGGTGTAGTTCCACACCGATACCTCGCCTGTCACATCACTGCCCACAATACGGCCACGTAAGGCGTGCACAATGTCTTGCATGTGTTGTGTGCGTAATTCGCCCTGATCCCAATTGGTACGCACCACTTCTGGTGAAAAAGCGTCTTTATCCACACTTAAATAGGTATCTGTCTTGCCCTCGGCTAAGGTGTCGCACAGCGCTTGTACCATCGCGTCTTCGGTGTCGAATGAGCGGAAAAAACTCCCCAAGCCCAACAACTTCGACCAGCCAGTATCTACCTTTGTGCTCCAGTAGGTCAGCTTGCCTGCACAAAGTGCAGCCAAACGATGTTCCCACGCATGCGCCGCACCCAAATCGGATGACGTAATACCCACTACGTGCACCTTTGCAACAGCGGGCAACAAGGCCACGCGCTGTACCCACGAACCGCAGTGGATACCCCACGGGAAGCGCATGTTATCAGGATGATTATCCAGAATCACCACCTGTAATGGGCGCAGCATATCGTAGCCCCCCGCTGCAATACAACGCTGTATGAGCGAGAAGCTCAAATGGTGAAAGTCGCCACTGCCCATGAACACCGTGCCATGCTCATTAAAAGCGGGCATCAGCGCTTCCATTTCGGCAATGCGCTTTGTCCACACTGAACGGCGGCACCCAAAACGTACCGCTTCCCGCCAGTCGTTCGAGAGGGTAATACGCTGCTCATTGCCTAAGGTACCGATGGAATCATCGGTATTGAGCACAACAGGGAACAGCGGTTCAGAAGGGGTTAGGACGTAATCCATTGGCTATCACTTTCAAAACGGTTGGCAAAACGTCTGGCCAATGCACGCAAAATTGGGTTACGTACATACACCATATGACGCGTGGGCGTAAACGTCGCGCCCAACAAAGCCTTCACTCCTGGATCAGTCCAGCCAGCCACATAATGGCTCAAGCCTTTTTCCAGAGCGTATTCCAGATTCACAAACCAGCTCACAAAATACAGGTTCATCTCCCGCGATAGGGGGTAGGACAAGCCTATGTATTTATCCACCAATTTGCCTTGGTGCTCAAAGCACAAATTCCATCCCAGAAACTCGTGAGTTTCGGCATGGCGGTACTCAAATACGATGCCGCCATTGCTTTGATCGCGCAGCAATTGCGTGAAAAATGCTTTGGTCAGTTTATCGAAGTGCACATCGCTTTGCGCATATACCCCTTGGTACAACGCATAGTATTCATCCACTTTTTGGTCATCATCAAACGCCGCACCGGTGTACACACGGGTGACGTCTATCTGCTCACGGGTACGCAATTTACGGCGCAAATAGCGACGTGAATCTTTGGGCAACTTGTCCAGGTAATCTTGGGTGCTGGCAAAGGTAATAGGTACATACGCCAAGGCTTGGCCTTCAACCGGTACAAAACCCGCTTGTTGGCAGGCGGCGACCACGGCATCTGCATACGCATTATCGTCATCAGACAACAAAGGCGATTGCTGTGGCAGATCTTTGATGATGGTCAGTTTTTGCGCCTTACAGGGCCCTCTCAATAACGCTTGTACGGCTTCGTTTACGCCCAACTGTGGCGGCCACACCGCGTACTCACTGACCGTAGTTCCTACAAAGGCAGTACGGATGGTAAGCCAACGCGACCACATGCTGTAGCCCACAAAACCGGTGATGCGAGCTTTGAACTCGTCATCGGCTGTAGTGAGCAAATCAAAGGGCGCTACAAACGCCGGAACCGGCACGTCTTCCAATACATGAAACCCCTCCGGCGGGTGCCGGAGGAAACATGCATGCAAGGCGGCCGGTTCTAACGCGTTACGTAATAACGGCAAATCTGGCATTAGGCCTGTTTGGCACGTGTGATCAACTGATCCAGCAAGGCCATTGCTTCATCAATTTCTGCACGCGTAATCATCAGTGAAGGAGCAAAGGTAATGACGTTTTTGTAGTACCCGCCCACATCCAGCACCAAACCACGTTTGCTGCCCTGATAGTCCAGATTGCCTTCCAGACCGATATCCACCATTTTGTCCAACAACGCTTTGTTGGGAGTGAAGCCGTCTTCAGTACAAATCTCTGCACGCAATGCCAGACCCAGGCCATCCACATCGCCGATTTCTCGGTGACGTTTCTGCAAGTCACGCAGACCGTCCAGGAAGTAAGCACCCGCGTCACAAACTTGCTTACCGAAGTCCACTTCGTGAGTCATTTTCATCACTTCCAGACCAATTGCGGTACCCAATGGGTTAGATGCAAAGGTGGAGTGTGTAGAACCTGGAGGGAACACAGTTGGGTTGATCAACTCTTCACGAGCCCACAAACCGGACAATGGGTTCAAACCGTTAGTCAGTGCTTTAGCAAATACCAATACGTCTGGTTTGATGCCAAAGTTTTCCACAGACCACAGCTTACCGGTACGCCAGAAACCCATTTGAATTTCGTCTACTACCAGCAATACACCGTGGTCATCCAATACGCGTTTCAAACCTGTGAAGAAGTTCGCAGGAGGAATCACGTAACCACCGGTACCTTGAATGGGTTCGATGTAGAACGCCGCGTATTCACACTGGTTAGTTTTAGGATCCCAAATCGCGTGGTATTCGTTTTCAAACTTACGTTCGAAATCGCGCACGATAGAGTCTGCATACTCTTCCGCAGTCATGCCTTTAGGGCGACGGAAAGGGTAGGGGAAAGGAATAAACTGAGCACGGTCACCAAAGTGGCCGTAACGACGACGGTAACGGTAGCTGGATGTAATGCTGGAGGCACCCAAGGTACGGCCGTGATAGCCACCCTCGAACGCAAACATCAGGCTTTTACCACCGCTGGCGTTACGTACAATTTTCAGGGAATCTTCAACTGCTTGTGCGCCGCCTACGTTGAAGTGCACACGGCCTTGGCTGCCCCATTTTTTCTCGGCATCCTGTGCAATCACACGGGCCAACTCGATTTTTGTGGGGTGCAGGTATTGGCTAGCAATTTGTGGCAGCGTGTTTAACTGCTTAGTCATTGCGTCTTCCAGACGACGGTTGCGGTAACCGAAGTTCACCGCGGAATACCACATCTGCAAGTCTAAATAAGGGGTGCCCGCGTCATCAAACATGTAACTGCCTTCGCAGCCTGTAAAGATCTTTGGCGGATTAACATAGTGAACGGTATCACCGAATGAACAATACCGGGCTTCGTCAGCCAACAGGCTGGCAGTGTCGATAGACATGGACGCATATCTCCAAATTAACGTGATGCTAGTCACAGTGTGCGCCATCAAGGTGGAATGACTGTCGAGGGATTGTGTACGGATTGTGGAGCACACCACTTTGTTATGACACGATGTAATCGTCACCCATCAAAGTAGTGCACAGCCTAGACACGGTAGGCCTGTGGCAATGCCACCACTCACCCATAACATAAGGTCAAGGTTTGCAAACCTACATATCGCCTTTAACGGTCTGCGATACCACTCATGCCGCAGCGCAAAACCTCAAAACACATCCCCACACTAGCCTTATTTACCCTTGATAACACGCTATACAGGCGTCATGACTTATGTCACGCTTTGCGAAATTACCTTTGCATCGCGCAAAAATGGTGTTCTTGCCGACTACAACTGCAATCTGAACGACCCTTTACCCAGTTATGGCAGGCCTATAAGCACATAGGGCTACCTAGAAGCCAACAACTGAGCCCTTCCACCCCCCATGACGGAAATGGACAGGTGGACCCTTATAGATAGCCACCAAACCATGACTACACCTACGTTATACCTACGTGCTGCTCAAGCCAGTGACTTAGCCCTGTTAGGGCAAATTAAGTTACGCGCCTCGCTAGCCTGGGGTGAGCACACCGAACAACTGCGACAACTGCCCGATATAGATCACGTACACCCAGATTTGCTGCCTCAACTGATCGTGGCAGAACGACAGCAACGTCTCGTAGGCTTTGCCTCGTTAGAGCTGCGCCCAGCGTTGTCACAAGCCCAATTGGATGACTTGTTTGTAGAGCCTGATTGCTGGCACCAAGGCATAGGTGCTGCGTTGCTACGTGCTGCTGAAGAGCGCGCCCATAGTTTGGGGGCAACAGAATTGCAATTGGTCGCTAACCCAAAAGCACAACAGTTCTACGTCAAAAAAGGCTATCAATTTCGCACTAACATACGCACTGACTTTGGCACTGCGCCGGTGCTGTATAAAACGTTAAACAACTAAACGCTTAGCAGTTTTTGCCGTTTTTTCGCACTAAGGTTTTCCAGAATCCATCTTGTACTCCGTCAGAATGCAGTGGCACTATGAAGCGGTGCTGAACCTCAGCACGCCATAATTACAACCACAAACGGAGACCTTATATGTCGCACATTCTGACCGTCGCGGCGGCCCAAATGGGGCCCATACAACGCACGGATTCCCGCGATGATGTGATCGCACGCATGCTCAAATTGGTGGAAGGTGCCGCACACCGTGGCGCCCATGTCGTCGTGTTTCCAGAGCTATGCTTAACCCCGTTTTTCCCGCGGTGGTACTACGAAACCATGGAAGAGGCTGATCAATGGTTTGATACTCAATGGCCACCCGCTGGCATGCAAGCAGTACTGGACCTGGCACAGCAAAAAGGTGTGATGCTGCAGTTTTCATATGCAGAAAAAACACAGGACAACCATCACTACAACACCGCTAGTTTGGTCTCTAGACACGGTGAAGAAGTGCTGAAATACCGCAAAATCCATTTACCCGGTCATGCTGAATACATCGCTGAACGACCATTACAGCACTTGGAAAAGCGCTATTTTGAAGTGGGTAATTTAGGCTTCCCAGTACGCCGTTTAGACTTTGAAGGCGTCGCCACCTTTAACGCCGGTATGTTGTTGTGCAATGACCGCCGTTGGCCAGAAGCATGGCGCGAACTAGGCCTGCAAGAAGTGGATCTGGTGATGATTGGCTACAACACCCCCGTTGCCAACTTAGATGTGAAACACGAACAGCCACCGCACCTTAAAGTGCTGCATTCCAACTTGGTGGTACAGGCAGGTTGCTATCAAAACAACTGTTTTGCCGTGTCCGTCGCCAAAGCGGGGGTAGAAGATGGCCACGCCATGTTCGGTAATTCTATTATTGTGAACCCCTTTGGCGAGATCGTCGCCCAAGCCTCTACGTGGTCAGATGAACTGTTAGTGGCCGATTGCAATCTTCGCTTATGTCACGTTAATAGAGCGTCAACCTTCAACTTTAGTGCGCATCGTCGCCCTGAGCACTACCGACGAATCGTCGATCAAACCGGCTGGAAACGCCCGGAACACACACTCACCGTTTAAGGGTTTTTCTCTACCACGACACGCTTTTCAGCTAATCCAAGCAGTGCTAGCATTTAAATGTGACCAGATGGTCACTATGTTTGGAGCTAAGCATGACGATTGGTATTGCAGTCACTGGTAAACATGCCGTAGTGCACGCATTGCGTGTGCTACGGTGTGCCGAAATTTTGGGTAGTGGCTCCATTGGTGGCTTTGCTGTGTTGGCAGTTATGGCCGAAGACGGTGCCGTGCACTATAGCCAAACCCAAGACGGTGGCAGTCATGCGTTGGAGCTTGATCCTGCGTGGCTGAACTACCAACGTGCTGCCCTGATTTCCAGCGGCCCACATAGACCCGAACCCCTGCAGCAATTTCTGCCCAGCCTGCCCGGCGTAGCGCTGATGACAGGGCACAGATTACCCAATAGGCCCACCCCTACAGGCTTGCCATTAAACCAATTGGCGTTGCAAACACTGCAACAAGGTGGCTCACCCGAACAAGCCATACAGAACACTGTCGCCGCCTACCCCGAATACGATGCAGGTCTAATGACTGTGACGGCAGACGGCCAAATCGCCTATGCCAATACCGAGCGTGTGGCGCGACGCCCCGATCAACATCATGGCGCACAGCAATACCAAGACAAAAAGGTTTCGGTGATGCTGAATTCCATCTTTTTTGCGCCGCACCTGACACCGCACATCGCCACCTTGTTGTGCGATGTAGCGTGGCAAGAACCAGCCCCTTCCAGCCAAACAGGAGCCATGTTGCTGACGGCGCTTGATGACTGCCCGCTATTACCCGCCCCATATGACCAAATAGTAGTGGACCCCATTACCGCCACCGTGCAATGCATTTACACTGCAGATCCCTTCGTGCAGCACGCTGAAGGCCGCTGTGTCGCCATTCAAGGTGGTTGTACAGCGGTGACTACTGATGGCCATGTACTGGGCACCTGTTTACACGACCTGCTAGGACTCAAACACGGTGACCACCTGCAGCGCCTGCTGCCGCATCACCCCCCTTTGTCTTTGATCATAGGAGCACACGTATGACCCTAACTCGTCGTCAACAGACCGAACAAAAAATCATGCAGGCGCTGGAAGACCAAATCTGCGAAACCGGCATGATGGGCGTAGGCGTTAATGCCATTGCAAAACGCGCAGGCGTCAGCAAAGAACTGATCTACCGCTACTTCAACGGCTTACCTGGCCTGATGTTGCAATGGATGCAAACGCAGGATTTCTGGACGGGGAAATCGTCCATGCTGCTGGACGACAAAGCTGAGGCTCGTAGCCCGCAGCAATTGATTCTCACCATGTTGAACGCGCAAATTACGGCACTGGCCAGTAACGACGCCTTGAAAGAAATTCGTCGTTGGGAACTGATTGAGCGCAACGATGTGAGCGCACAGTTGGCAACCCGCCGTGAGAAAGCCGCTCGTACCTTTATTGATGCGCTGACTTCGGTGAACGATGACGAAGATGCCGACCTTGCTGCCATGGTAGGCATCATGCTGGCAGGTGTGTTGTACCTGTCGTTGCGTTCCAAAACAGAGACCCATTTCTTGGGGGTGCCACTGCGCACCGAAGAGGGCTGGGATCGCATCCAAAAAGCGCTTATCCAGCTTAGCGCCAGCCTGCCCGAACCGTTGAAAGAACAATCTCTGGAAAGCTTACGGAAGCAGTCATCCGACCCGTCTTAGCCAGAGCAGCCCTTATACATAATTCATAACGAGACGAGACAAAAACATGACCATTCGTGCTGCCGATTTGTTGGTGGAGTGCTTGATAGCGCATCACGTCAAACGCGTGTATTGCGTACCCGGTGAAAGCTATCTCAGCGTGCTGGACAGCTTGCATGACCAATCCGCTGTGGAAGTCGTTACCTGCCGTCATGAGGGTGGTGCAGGTTTCATGGCTCTGGGGCACGCTAGGCTCACTGGCACCCCCGGCGTACTCATGGTGAGTCGTGGCCCCGGTTGCATGAATGCCGCCATTGCCATCCACTCCGCTCAACAAGACGCCTGTCCCTTAGTGGTCTTAGTAGGTCAGGCAGAACGCGAAAACCTACAACGCGAAGCCTTCCAACATATACATTACGAGCGCATGTTCAGCGACATGGCTAAGTGGGTGGTGGAAGTAGAACACGCCGAGCAACTGGCAGATACCTTGTGCACCGCCTTTTATTTAGCACAAAGCGGGACGCCCGGCCCCGTTATTATTTCGTTGCCCGAAGACATGCTGGAAGACCATTGCCCACACACTGGCATCTTCCCTCGTCACAGCCAACCCAGCACACTCAGTGCCCTCGATACCGAGGCTATTGTGCAAGCGGTAAGCCAAGCAGAACGCCCCTTAATCATTGCCGGTGGGCTGCTTAAAAGTGATGCGGGCAAAAAAGCCTTATTGGAATTTGCAGAACGCTTTTCTCTGCCAGTCGCCACATCGGTACGCCATGCCGATTTGATTCCTAACGATCATCCTCTGTTTGCAGGGCACTTGGTGTACGGCTTACCTGCCGCGCTTAAAGAATCCGTCACACGTAGCGATTTGATTTTGGCCATTGGTACCCGTTTGGGCGATGTCACCAGCCAATCTTTCCATTTCCCTGCCGCACCCAAAGCCGCCCAAACCTTAATACACATTTGGCCAGACAGCGCCGTCGTTAGCCGTTACCGTCAAACCGACATTGCGGTTGCTGCTGACCCCGTTGCTAGCTTGTGTACACTGAATCAAGCTGCTGCACCTACCATACCTGCTGTACGGCAAGACTGGATTGCGTCCTTGCACCGCACAACCGTAGAACTGCGCGACTGGACACCAGTCGTGGACCAAGCTGATGGCGTGGTGTTCGGCAATATCATGGCCCAAGCCGATGCCTTATTGCCTGACGATGCCATTCTCTGTCTAGACGCCGGTAACTTTGGTGGCTGGGTACAGCGTCAATTACGCTTCAGCCCTACACGCCAATTGATAGGCCCTTCGTCGGGTGCAATGGGCTATGGCGTGCCTTCTGCTGTAGCGTGTTCACTCGCGCAGCCCACACGCCCCGTGGTGTGTTTTGTGGGGGATGGCGGTTTCATGATGACCGGCAACGAATTGGCAACCGCCGCACAATATGGCGCAACCCCCATCATCATCATTTCGGATAACGCCTGCTACGGCACCATACGCATGCATCAGGAAAAACACTTTCCGCATCGTCCTAGTGCCACCGCCTTGCATAACCCCAACTTCGCCCAACTTGCCGCTGCATGCGGTGCACAAACCTTTAACGTGCAACATAGCGATGAGTTCGCTCCCGCATTACATGCCGCGCTGCAAAGCAAGCAATTAAGCGTCATTGTGGTGCGCACCAGCTTAGATTACATCTCTCCCAACGCCACAATTGCTGCGCTGCAGCAATCCGGGAGCCCAGTATGAAAAAAATCGCTGTAATAGGGGCGGGTATTGTAGGGTTAGCCACCGCGTATGAGCTACGCCGTCATGGCTTGGACGTCAGCGTGTACGATGCCGACGCCAAGCCCGGTCAAGGCACCAGCAAAGCCAATGGCGCACAGCTGAGCTACAGCTTCGTTACCCCCTTGGCCACCCCAGATGTGCTGCGCTCCCTGCACAAATTATTGTTGGATAGAAATGGGGCATTACGTTTGCACCCCACATTTAGCCTCTCACAATGCAGCTGGTTGCTCTCTTTCTTAAAAGCCTGCTCTGCCAGCCAAAGCCGACGCGGTGCGGAAAATTTGCTGCAGTTGGGCAAGCTAAGTCGCCAAGCCTTAGACCACCTGCAACGCGCACAACCTCTAGAGTTTGCCCATAACCATCACGGCAAACTGCAGGTATTTGAAAACTCGCAAAGCTTCGCTGCCGCTCGTGATGCGCAAGGCAGCTTTCTAGGTCGCCACGGCGTAGAACAACGCGTACTCACCCCTGCACAAACCGTAGAACAAGAACCCAGCTTAGCGCCTATTGCACACCGCATACAGGGTGGTTTATTTACCCCCAGCGAGGAAGCCGGCGACTGTGAACAACTGTGCTTAGCCTTGCAAGAACGCCTGCAACAAATGGGTGTGGCGTTTCACTTCAACACTCCCATTACGCGCTTAGAGCGCCACGGCGACAGCATCACAGCCTTTAGTGCACAAGATGCTTTAGATGCCCACACCATTATTTTGGCCAACGGCACGGGCGCTCAAAAACTAGCGCGTCCCTTAGGGCTGAATTTGGGTATTTACCCCCTACGTGGTTACTCACTCACCATCCCGGTAGACGAACACAGCGGCGCACCGCACGCCAGCGTAAGCGACATCCGCAACAAAGTGGTGTACGCCCGCATTGGCGACAAGTTACGCGTGGCGGGCATGATTGATATTGGAGTCAACAAGCCCTCTGCCATCGCGGCTCGACTCAGCACCTTACGCCAGCAGGTAAACGATTTTTTCCCGGCTTTGACGCCCACCGGTGACATAGAGGAATGGACCGGCGAACGTCCTTCGCGCCCCACCAGCACACCGCTGATTGGAGCTAGCCCCTTTAACAACTTGTTCTTAAACGTGGGACATGGCGCATTGGGTTTCACCTTGGCCTTTGGTTCTGCCCGTTTATTAACCGACATACTGCAATCGCCCAGTAACAAACAGCCGTTGTTAGCGCCGCTTTTCAGCCTGTAAATACCGCCACAACTGCTGCACCATAAAACACAACAATACCTACCTGACTCAGGAGACAAACATGGCACGTCACACACTTGCCCCGCTATCGCGCACCACGTTGGCCGGCTTGCTGCTGGCTAGCGCCTGCGTTGCGCCCCTCGCTGCACATGCTGAAACCACGGTGACTGCCGTCATGCATGCTGGCCTGCGGGTAATGGACCCCGTATTCAGTACCTCTTTCCTCACCCGTGATCATGGCTACATGATTTACGACACCTTGTTGGGCATGGATGAGCAATTTCACGTTCAACCTCAGATGGCCGATTGGAGCGTCAGCGACGACGGTAAAACCTACACGTTTACCTTACGTGACGGCTTGAAATGGCACGATGGCACACCGGTGACGCCCGCCGATTGTATCGCTTCCATCAAACGCTGGATGGGTGTGGACGGCACAGGTCAGGTCTTGCAGACCATGGTCGAGGACATGTCCGCAGTAGATGACAAAAGCTTCTCTATACGCCTGCAAGAACCCACTGGCCTGTTGCTCTCTGGCTTGGCAAAACTCAGCTCTAGACCAGCTTTCATGATGCCAGAGCGCATTGCTGTCACGCCCGGATCTGAAGCCATTACCGAGTTTGTAGGCTCTGGCCCCTTTAAATTTGTCGCCGACCAATTCCGCCCTGGCGTCAAAGTGGTATACGCCAAAAACACCGACTACCAACCACGTTCTGAACCTGCCAGTTGGACAGCAGGTGGCAAAGTTGTGAATGTGGATAAAGTAGAGTGGGTCACCATGCCAGACGCCATCACTGGCGTGAACGCCTTGCTGCAAGGTGAGATTGATTTCATGCAGCAAATTCCGTTGGATCTGCTGCCATTGCTGCAAAACAATGATGACGTAAAACTGGACACCATTGATGAGCTGGGCAACTGGACCTACTTCCGTTTCAACCATCTGCACGCCCCCTTTAACGACCCCGCCGTGCGTGAAGCCGCCATGCTGGCTATAGATCAGCAGCAAGTGTTGAACGCGCTGATTGGCAACCCTGACTATTCCCGCACCTGCGCCACCACACTGGGTTGTGGTAACCCGTTTGAAAGCGACTACCGTTACGACGATGTGGTCAAACCGCAGCTGGAAAAAGCCCAAGCCTTGCTGAAATCCTCTAGCTACAAAGGCGAGTCCGTGGTCATTCTGCACCCCACCGACATGGCAACCGTGTCCCCCCAACCTGTGGTGATTGCCGATGCACTGCGTAAGGCCGGTTTCAATGTGCAATTGAAATCCATGGATTGGCAAAGTGTAGTGATGCAACAAGGCAATCAATCGGATGCAGCGAATGGCGGTTGGAACATATTTTCCACCTACGCCACCTTGGCCTCTAGCGGCGACCCTTTTGGTAATACCACACTGAACGCCAGCGGCAAACAAGCGTGGGCAGGGTGGCCTGATGTACCAGAAATCGAAGCACTGCGTAAGCAATTTGCGCTGACAACGGACGATGCCGAACGCAAAGCCATTGCTCTGAAGATCAACGAATTGGCCATTGATCAAGGCGTAGTCATTCCGTTGGGCCAATTCACCATTCCGTCCGCCTACAGTCAGACTCTGCACAACGTGCCGCATTCTCCTGTCACGGTATTTTGGTCGTTGAGTAAGTCCAACTAGGAGGCCACGCATGCTTCTCTACATTGCTAGGCGCCTGATCACCACCATACCGGTGGTGGTCATGGTAGCCATCGTGATCTTTGCCTTGCTTAGGCTAACTCCGGGCGACCCGGCAGCCGTGATTGCTGGTGATGATGCGTCACCTGCCCAGTTGGCAGCCATACGCGCGCAAATGGGGCTGGATCAACCCATTACTACTCAGTTTTTTGATTGGGCAGGCAAATTGCTGCACGGTGACCTGGGTACATCTTTGCTGTCTGGCACAGCCGTGACCACCCTGATTGCTGACCGCATGGGTCCCACTATCGCCTTAGCCATCAGCACCATGAGCTTCACTCTGCTGATCGCCATCCCCATTGGCTTAATTGCAGCATGGCGACATGGTCGCGCTACCGACCGGTTTGTGATGATTTTGTCAGTACTAGGCTTCTCCATTCCTACTTTTGTTGTGGGTTATCTACTGATCTACCTCTTTTCATTGCAGTTAGGATGGTTTCCGGTGCAAGGCTATAAAGACCTCAGCCAAGGTTTCTATGCCTTCAGCATGCGTTTAGTGCTGCCTACCATCGCACTCAGTACCGTGTATGTAGCACTGATTGCCCGTATCACCCGCAGTAGCGTTATCGAGGTGATGAACGAAGACTTCATCCGTACCGCCCGCGCCAAAGGCGTGAAAGAAAGCGCGGTGTTCTTACGCCATGCGCTACGCAATGCTGCCGTGCCCATCGTCACCATTGTGGGAATTGGTGCTGCCGCACTGATTGGCGGGGTGGTGGTGACAGAGTCGGTATTTAACATCCCAGGATTGGGCAGGTTGGTCGTAGAAGCCGTGCAAGCGCGCGACTACCCCATTATCCAAGGGGTGATCTTGCTGTTCTCTCTGACCTACATCGTCATCAACTTGGTTATAGACGTGCTGTACACCGTCTTTGACCCCCGCATCACCTATTGAGGGAGTCTGTTATGCAACCCTATTCTCTCTGGCGTGGCCTGCTTTCCAGGCTGTTGTCCCCGGCGGCGTTTTTAGCCTGCAGCATTGTGGTCCTTGTGATCGCGATGGCGATACTCGCCCCCATCATCAGCACCACTGACCCCATACAAATCAACCCCGCGTCACGTTTATCGCCCATTAGTGCGGAGCACTGGTTGGGTAGCGATGCCTTTGGCCGCGACATGTATTCCCGCGTGGTGTACGGCGCCCAAGTATCCATGATCGTGGGGCTAGGCGCAGCACTGTTCAGCCTCACCCTAGGCTTATTGATTGGTGTGTTGGCGGGTTATTTTCCGCTGTTTGACTCCATCATCATGCGCGTCATGGATGGCATCATGGCTATCCCCAGCATTTTGTTGGCCATTGCGTTGGTGTCGCTCACCGGCAGCAGTTTGCTCACGGTGTTGGTAGCGATTGTGATTCCAGAAATCCCACGTGTGGTGCGACTGGTGCGCAGTGTGATTCTGTCTATACGCACTGAGCCCTACGTAGAAGCGGCGATCACCTTGGGTACGCGTATTCCAAAAATCATCGTGACGCACATCATTCCCAACACCTGGGCACCGCTGATTGTGCAAGGCACCTACATCTTTGCCTCTGCCATTTTGATTGAATCCACCCTCAGCTTTTTGGGCGCTGGTTTGCCGCCAGAAATCCCCTCTTGGGGCAACATCATGGCCGATGGCCGCATGTTCTTTCAACTCTATCCCGGCTTGGTACTGTATCCCGGTATTTTGTTGGCGCTTACCTTATTGAGCGTCAACGTATTGGGCGATGTACTGCGTGATGAACTGGACCCAAGGATGATCAAACGATGACGCAACCGTTTTCACATACACAGGGTGATCAGCCAGTTCTACAGGTACAAGACCTGTGGGTACGCATCGCCAACAGCAAAGAAGGGCAGCACGCTATTTCCAACATTTCGCTGGAAATACACCCCGGCGAAACCGTCTGCTTGGTGGGCGAGTCTGGCTCTGGTAAATCCGTAACCTCGCTCGCCACCATGGGCTTGCTACCTAAAGCCGAACTGCAAGCCACTCAAGGCCGCATCTTGTTGGATGGCGAGAACCTGTTAGAGGCCTCGCCTAGCCGCATACGGACGCTACGTGCCTCCAAAATGGCCATGATCTTCCAAGAGCCTATGACTGCGCTAAACCCCGTAGAGCGCGTTGGCCCACAGGTGGAAGAGGTGCTGAAGGTACACGGTGTACGCAACCCCTCTGAGCGCAAGAAGCAAGTGTTGGCGATGTTCGAGTCCGTGCATTTACCCAACCCTGAAAAAATCTACCGCGCTTACCCACACCAATTGTCAGGTGGCCAGCGTCAACGCATTGTCATCAGCATGGCGTTGATTCTGAAGCCACGCCTGCTGATTGCTGACGAGCCCACTACTGCCCTAGACGTCACCACCCAAAAGCAAATTCTGGCGCTGATTCGTGAGCTGCAAGAACAGCAAAACACCGCCGTATTGTTCATCACTCATGACTTTGGGGTGGTGGCCGAGATTGCCGACCGTATTGTGGTGATGAACCGTGGTGCCATGGTAGAAACTGGCACCCGAGACGCCATTTTGCGTGCCCCCACGCAAGACTACACTCGCCTCTTGGTGTCGTCCGTACCTAGCTTAATTCCTCCTGCTCCACGCGACATTACGCCAGCACCTATGTTGCAGGTAGAAGAGCTGAACAAAACCTACGAAGAACGCGTGCTGTTTTCGGCCAGTCGCAAAGTCGTGGCCGCCAACAATGTGTCTTTCACCCTGAACAAAGGCGAGATCATTGGCATTGTGGGCGAGTCCGGTTCGGGGAAGTCCTCGGTGGCCCGTTGCATCATGCGCTTAATCAAGCCTTCATCTGGCCGAGTGTCTTTGGGTGATGCCGATTTAGCCACAGCCAAAGGCGAAGAACTACGACAGTTGCGTCAACGTATACAGATCGTTTTCCAAGACCCCTATAGGTCGCTTAACCCCCGTTTGCGCATACACGATGCCTTGTTAGAAGGCATGCAAAACTACGGTTTAAGTGCCAGCGAATGTGAAAAACGCATTGATACGCTACTAGCATGGATAGGCATGGATCGCAGTGTACTAAGCCGTTATCCGCACCAGTTTTCTGGCGGCCAACGCCAACGCTTGTGTATTGCCCGCGCTCTGGTGTTAGAGCCAGACATTCTGGTGGCCGACGAAGCGGTATCCGCGCTAGACGTATCCGTACAAGCACAAGTGTTGAAACTACTGGATGAAATGCGCCAACGCATTGGTATTTCGGTGCTGTTTATTACGCACGATTTACGTGTGGCAGCACAAATTTGCGACCAAATCATTGTGATGCAACGCGGAACCGTGGTGGAAGCCGGGCCTACCGAGCAAGTGCTGGTGAGCCCCCAACATGAGTACACCCGTTCACTTATTGAAGCGGCCCCCGGACGTCATTGGGACTTCCAGCATTTTCGTCCCCTTGAACCTGCCATCCACTGAGCTACGACTGTGAGAAAGACTATGGCCAAACATGCCCACATACTGATTCAACATGCCGAAGTGGCCGATGGCACAGGCACCCCTCGCTTTGATGCCGATATTGCCATCGTGGATGATCGCATCGCCTTTGTAGGCGATTGCAGCCAATGGACAGCCGACCAACACATTGATGCCAGTGGGTTGGTAGTGTCCCCCGGTTTTATTGACACTCATACCCATGATGACCGCCTGCTGCTGTCCAATAACAGCATGGAGCCTAAAGTAAGCCAAGGCGTGACCACCGTGATCACCGGCAACTGCGGTATTTCACTGGCACCCACGCCACAACGCTTACACGCCCCCATCACCCCACCACTGGACTTGCTGGATGGAGAAGGGGAATGGTTCACACACCCTACCTTCCAGAGCTATGTAGACGCCTTAGCGCAGCAACCCGCCGCCACAAACTGCGCACCCTTGGTGGGGCACACCACACTGCGTATCGTGGCCATGTCTGCGCTAGATAGACCCGCCACGGCAGATGAACTAGAACGCATGAAAAGTTTGTTGCGTGAAGCCATGCAAGCCGGTGCTATAGGTTTATCTACAGGCTTGGCCTACGATCCGGCCATTGCAGCATCTACCGAAGAAGTGATTGAGCTGGCTAAAGTCGCTGCTGAATTTGGTGGTGTGTATTGCACCCACCTGCGCGACGAATCGGACAACGTCATGGAAGCCCTAGAAGAAGCCTTCCGCATTGGCCGTGAGGCTAATCTACCCGTCGTGATCTCGCACCACAAAGTCGCAGGCAAAAACAACTTCGGACGCTCAACCGAAACGCTGGAACGCATACGCCAACAAATGGGCGTACAAGACATTTGCTTGGACTGCTACCCCTACGCCGCATCGTCTACCGTGCTGTCCGTCAAACATGCGTCATCGGCTTTGAAGGTGCTGGTGACATGGTCTAGATCGTGCCCAGAAATGGCCGGGCGAGACTTGGCTGACATACAGAAAGAATGGCAGTGCAGCTTAGAGCAAGCCGTAGAAAGGCTGCAACCAGCAGGCGCTATTTACCACCGCATGGACGATGCCGACGTATCACGCATCTTGGCCTTTGACGACACCATGATCGGGTCAGACGGCTTACCGCACGATGCTGTACCGCACCCGCGCCTATGGGGCAGTTTCCCCCGTGTATTGGGGCATTACTCACGCGAAAGAGGCTTATTCAGTTTCGAAAAAGCCATTCATAAAATGACGGGCTTAAGCGCCCAAAAATTTGGATTACGCGATCGTGGATTTATACGTGAAGGCGCCTACGCCGATTTGGTCATACTGCATGCAGACACCGTTGCAGAAGGTTCCAGTTTCGCTAGGCCCATCGCCCCAGCCATTGGTATAGAAACGGTATTAGTGAACGGCAAGGTAGTTTGGGAAGCTGGACAAACCACGGCGGCTCGCCCCGGTAAGGTGCTAGCGCGTGAAGCCCTAGCTCGCTAACACAGCAGAACGCCCGCCACTGTAAATGTGGCGGGCATTGTGCGGTTTATTTACTGTCTTTCTACTGTTTTTTCACGCCCCAAAATGCCGTAATAGGCGCTTCAGGCAGATCACTTAACGCTGTGCTGTACGCGGCCGGTGTACGGAACTGTCCCAGCGGCACAATCACCCCTTCATCCAACACAATCTCTTGGATTTGGGCAGCGATACTCTGCTTTTCTTCCTTGCTTACGGCTTTAGCGTATTGCACGCGCAAGTCTTCAATCGCGGGTACATCAGGCCAACCAAACCATGCTTTATCACCGTTGGCGGCGATGGTAGTGTTCGCAAACGGGTCTACTGCTGCCGCAATAATGCCGTAAGTAGAAAAGATCCCCCAACCGCCGTCTTTGGGCGCACTGCGGTTCGCACGTCTAGACACCACTGACTGCCAATCCATAGATTGCATATCCACGTTAAACCCGGCGTTGCGTAACGCCGCCGCAATCACCACGGGCTGCGGTGAGGCCATCACGTGATCCGTAGGGTGCAGCAACACCACTGGTGTGCCATCGTAGTTAGCCTCGGCCAGTAATGCTTTGGCTTTTTCAATATTGCCCGGCACGATCATATCTTTGCCGCTATCGCTGGCATTAGGCGTGCCGCAACCAAATGGCGATGGGCAGGTGGAGTAGTAATCAGGATTTCCCACCAACGCTTTCATAACGTCTTCTTGGCTAACCGCATACATGGCCGCTTGCCTAACCAACTTGTTATCAAACGGCGGGTACAAGTGATTCATGCGGTAGTAACTCCAGTTACCCAGCGGATCAATCACTTTGGTCACTAGGTCAGGATTACTCTGCACCAGCGGCAGCAAGTCATACGGGTAGTGCTCGATGTAGTCCACCTCGCCATTCAGCAGCGCATTCGCCGCTGTCATGGCATCCGGCATACTTACCCATTCCACCTTATCCACGTTCACAACTTTGCCGCCCGATGTCCAGTCGTTAGGCTCACTGCGTGGCACGTAATCCGTGTTTTTCTCGTACACCACCTTCACGCCGGGGCGAAATTCAGAGGCCACAAACTTAAAGGGGCCAGAGCCAATCATCTCAGCCACGGCCTTATCAGCCGATGCTTCTACGATGCGTTTGGGCATCATAAAAGCAGGGCGCGAGCTGATCTTGGCCAAGCTATCCAAGAGCAAACTGGTAGGTTCGTTGAGCTGTACCTCAAACACCTGATCGTTGACGACGTTGTAGCCCACCAGAAAGTCTTTGATCACCGGGCCAGTGTTGTCATTGTCCAGCCAACGCTTAATGGATGCGATGCAGTCCTCAGCGGTAACGGGTGTACCGTCGTGCCATTTCAAGCCGTCACGCAAGGTAAAGGTGTACGTTTTACCGTCGTCGCTCACGCTCCAATCGGCCATTTGCGGTTTGACGGTAAAGTCCGAATCCATGCCCACCAAGGTGTCATAGATCATGTAGCCATGCTCTCGGGTGATAAACGCCGTACTTTGTATGGGGTCCATCATGCGCAAACCAGAATGCATCACCGCGGTAATGGTTTGGCCAAATACAGGTGCTGCCGCAACCAGCGCAGCGCCGGACACCACCGCCTGCAACACGGGCTTCAGCCCACGGGATTGCAATACCTTCATAGTTGTCTACCTCACTGTTTTTTTGAGTGAAACGCTCTACTTTTTATTCCTACCCCCTGACTCTGTGACCGATTGGTCACTATCCCACGATAAACAGTTCAGCCTACCCCCACAATTAGGAATAACCTGTGGCCGCTACAGCCACCCACACGAAAAAAAACCCAGCTATCGCTTGCGCAATAACCGGGCCAGAAAAGTAAAGCAGGAGTATTCGCCACCACGGTGTGGTGGCTAACATCACGAACAGATTAGCCGTACATCATCTTGGGTAAGCCCAACACAATGTCTGGCATGGTCACCACCAACACAATAGTCAGCAGCAGCATCAGGAAGAAAGGTAACGCTGCTTTAGACAAGTACAAGATATCGCGCCCTGTCATGCCTTGCAGCACAAACAAGTTCAACCCTACTGGCGGGGTCAACTGACCCATTTCCACCACCAACACCAAGTACACACCAAACCAGATAGGATCAATGCCAGCAATTTTCACCGCAGGCAACAACACCGCGCTGGTCAGCACCACGATGGAAATACCATCCAAGAAGCAGCCCAACACAATGAAGAACACCGTCAACGCTGCCAACAAAGCGTAGTTATTCAAGCCCAGATCACCAATCCAGCGGGCCAAATTCATTGGCAAGTTGGAATAGCCCATAGCAATAGTCAAAAACGCTGAGCCTGCCAAAATGAAAGCAATCATGGACGACGATAAGGTAGCCGCGATCAGGCCTTCTTTGAAGCTTTTCCAGGTCAAATCACCAAACCACCAGCTCAACAGCAATGCAATCACTACACCTACGGCTGCCGAGTCAGTTGGGCTCGCCAAACCGGAGTAAATAGAACCAATGACCCCAATGATCAGCAATGTGACCGGCAACAAGGTACGTGTGGCTTTGATCTTTTGCGCAAAGCTCATGGGTGGATCTTTGGCCGGCACTTTGTCTTTATGCGTGGTGGACCAAATGGCCACATACGCCATAAACAACACAATCACCAACAAACCAGGAATCACACCTGCAATAAACAGACGTGCAATAGACAGCTCAGCTGCAACCCCGTAAACAATCAAAATAATAGACGGTGGCAACAGCAAACCTAGCGTGCCCGAACCTGCAATCGTACCCAGCACCAAGCTCTCATCGTAGCCGCGTTTTTTCAACTCTGGCACGGCAACTTTAGCTACTGTTGCGCACGTTGCCGCAGACGAACCGCACACCGCCGCAAAAATACCTGACGCCATAATCCCCACGTGGCCTAGACCACCAGGTAAGGAGCGCATCCACGGGGCTAAGCCCGAAAACAAGTCTTTGGACATGCGTGAGCGAAACAGAATCTCACCCATCCAAATAAACAGGGGCAATGCCGCCAATGACCACTCAGCAGAAGAGCTCCAAATATTGGTCGCCAATACACTCATCAACGGTGCATTAGAGAACAACAGCACGCCTACCAAGCCTGTCACAAACAGCGCTATAGACACCCACAACCCCATGGCTAGGCCGCACATCAGCACCCCAACCATAATCAATGACATGGTTACATCAGACATTACAGCGCCTCCTCGGCAACCGATTCAATCACCAAGGCCTCGCTTCGCCCAGTACGCAGGATTTCTACCAGCGTATCCAGAGCAGCGACCAAAAACACAGCAGCACCAACACACAGTACGCCTTGTGGTATCCACAAAGGCACTTTTACCAACCCACTTGCACGGTCGCCCCACAAGAAAGACTCGTAGGCCAACACACCCAAACTGTAGGTAAACAGCACACCCATCCCTACACCTACCAACGCAATCATGGTGAGCGAACCGCGACGAATAGGAGCCGACAGTCTGGACTCTATCAACGTCACGCGTATGTGTACGGCCTTACGTAAACCCAAGCCTAATGACAAAAAGGTGGCAAAGCCTAACGCATAACCAGAGAACAGCGAGTAAGAGGGGATCAGCAAGCCAAAGCTCTGATCAAACAAATGAAGAGCCACATAGTCGATCGTATTAAAGACCACCTGACCAAAAACAATAACGGCTATGCTCACCAACGATATTGCAGCTAAACCTGCACTGATCGAATAGAGGCTATCCAGGATTTTTCGCATGGCATTTGCCCACTTCAGAAACACCAGTGCATGGGTATATGCACTGGTTAATTAAGTTTTAGGTATTAGTTGGCGCGGTAAGCCTCAAGCACGACTTCACCGTCGTCGCCGGCTTCTTTCACCCACTCTGCAGCCATCTGCTCGCCCACTTTCTGCAGGGCAGCGTTCAACTCATCAGAGCCTGTGCTGACTTTGATACCGTGTTGCTCCAACACATTACGTTGTGCAATGTGATCGGCTTCAGCCATTTCCCAACCACGCAGTTCAGCCGCAGCAGCAGCATCCAATACTACTTTTTGAGTGGCTTCATCCAAGCTATCAAACACGCGCTGGTTCACCACCACCACGTTTTTAGGCAAGAAAGCCGCTACATCATAGAAGTGAGTCAGGTAATCCCAAGCGGTAGTGTTCACACCGGTAGATGTGGAGGTAATCATGGCGTTCACACGACCTGTGGTGAATGCTTGAGCCAAATCAGGCACTTCTACCTGTGTAGGCACCGCACCAGCCAATTGCGCCAAACGCTCTGTTTGCGGGCTGTATGCACGCATTTTGATGCCTTTCAGATCTTCGATCTTTTCAATAGGGCGATCGGTGTACATACCTTGTGGAGGCCATGCTACCGAGAACAAAATTTTCAGGTTTTGACGGCCTAACAGCTTTTCCAAGTCTGGTTTAGACACGTGGTACATCTTGGCGGCGTCGTCAAAAGACACGGCTACAAATGGCACGGAGTCCAACGCAAACATAGGGTTCTCGTTGGCCAAGTTGGAAATAATGAACTCGCCCGCTTCAATCTGCTGCGAACGCACGGCATTTTTGATCTCTTGGTGCTTGATCAGCGAACCCGCTGGGTGCACGTTAATTTTCAACTCACCATTGGTCGCTGCTTCTACATCTTTAGCAAACTGCTGAATGTTCTGAGTGTGGAAGTTGGACTCAGGATACGGGGTGGCCATCTGCCACGTGGCTGCGTAAGTGGTTGCGCTGGCCAGTGCCAATGCTGCACCAGCAATCATACTTTTATAGGCGTTCATATGTGCTCCTCTGCGGGGGAAATCAATATTATTAATAATAGTATCGATAAGATGAAACGTAGTGTAAAGTGCTTTAAATCCAATGTCTATATTAGAATAAACCCTAGAACGACCAATAAACCACAACAAATTCGAACAATAAATTCTATATTGATAGTATTATTAATAATTAATAAGCCTGCATAATAAGGAGCGCACATGGCGGTGCAACATGACATCCTCGTTGAGGGAAATTGCCTAAGTTTTAAAGGCGGATTTTTTGGCTTTTCAGCTGTAGTGCTAGTCAATGTAGACGGGCACGGTCCTATCTTGTTTGATACCGGGCACCACTCTACGCGTCTGCTGTTGCTGAACGCGCTAGCAGAACGCAACCTCACGCCTGCTGACATCAAAACTGTTTTTCTGTCGCACCTGCATTTCGATCACATCAACAATATTGATCTGTTCACTAATGCCACCATTTATGTCAGCTCGGCAGAATGGGACTACGCACAGCACCCCGCTTCTGAAGACGTATTTGGCAGCCAAGGTATGAACGAGTACCTGCAGCGTCAAAACCTGCAACTCATACAAGCACCAGAAGGTGAATTAGCCCCTGGCCTGTTCTACAGACAAGCACCCGGCCACACCACCGGTAGCTATTTGCTGCACTTCGTCAATCCGGATAAAAAGCGTGTTGTGTTAGCAGGGGACGCCTGTAAAACCTACCGTGAACTCGCTACACTGTCTGCTGCCAATGAATATGACCCGGATCGCCAATCCAGTAACACACTGCAGTGGATAGCCGATAACGCCGACATCGTCGTGCCGGGGCATTTCCCTGAGTTACATCGCACACCACATGGCTGGATCTGGGACCAACCCTCGACGCTGGAACTGATTGTCCGATGAGCACAGAAACTCTTGCCCCTTCCTCTGCCGAACTGATTGCCCAAGAACTGGAAGCCGATATTATTTTCGGTCACTTGCGTCCACATCAGGAATTGATTGAAGACACATTGATGGCGCGCTTTGATGCCAAACGCCATGCCGTTCGTGCCGCCATTCAAGAACTGGTTGCCCGCCAAATCGTGGTTAAACCACGTTCCCGTTCGGCCCGCGTCAAAGACTTCAGCACCCAAGAAGTGGAAGAGCTGTACCACCTGCGAGCACTGCTGCAAAAAGAAGCGGTGAGCATCATGCCTTTTCCGGTCTCTGCTGCCGAGTTGGATGCGCTAAAAACTCTGCACATTCAATACGCCGCTGCCGCATCGGTAGGAGCAGACCCACGCCTCATTCATCAATTTAACGATGAATTTCACCGCCAAGTTTTTGCGCTGTGCGGCAATGAAACCCTGTGTAAGGCTATCGCGTTTTACACCGAAGCCTCTAACCCCATACGTTCTTACGGTATGACCGACCGGCAGTGGCTGGAGCAAGCGATTGCAGAACATGCCGCCATGGTTAACGCCATTGAACAAGAAGACCGTGCCACCTTGGCCCACCTTGTCGTCGCGCACATGCAGCCCACTCGACGACGATGGGAATCCATGCGCGGCCTGAGCTAAAGCAAACAGAACGTCACTGGAATCACCCTTCCCATGAAATACGATTACCTCATTATTGGTGCTGGCATTGTTGGTGCAGCATTGGCGGCCGAAATCGTCAAACGTCGCCCCCAAGCCCGTGTATTGGTCGCAGAAAAAGAAGCCCAACCTGCTTTCCACCAAACCGGTCGCAACAGTGGCGTGGTGCACTCTGGCGTGTACTACACACCCGGTAGCTTGAAGACTCGTTTCTGCCGCGAAGGCTTAAGCGAGATCAAAGCCTTTTGTGCAGCCAGACAAATAGGCTACGAAGCACGCGGCAAACTACTGGTCGCCACTACCCCTCAAGAACAAGAAAACCTATACAAACTTGAGCAACGCGCCATCGAAAACGAGGTACACACCGAACAACTTACCCAAACCGATTTAGGTCGCTTGGAACCCGCGATCACCGGGCTTGCTGCGCTGCGCATTCCTGAAACAGCCATCACCGATTACGCGGGCATCACTCGTGCATTGCTGGCCGATGTAGAAAATGCGGGCAGCACCGTAATCTTCAATGCACCCGTCACATCCGTCACCCAAGTAGGCTCTGCTTACCGCGTGCAAGCGGGCAATCAACAAATCGAAGCAGGGCACATCATTGCCTGCAGCGGCTTGGCCTCTGACCGTGTTGCTCGCATGTTAGGCATGGACCCCGGCATTAGAATTTTGCCCTTCCGTGGCGAATACTTTGTGTTGCCTACCCACCTGAACAAAGTTGTACACAGCCTGATTTACCCCGTACCCGACCCCACCTTGCCATTTTTAGGGGTACACCTCACGCCTATGATTGATGGCACCATCACCGTAGGCCCCAACGCTGTTTTGGCATTAGCACGAGAAAAATACAGCCATTTCAGTGTAGACGTACGCGACGCGTGGTCCGCCTTAAGCTACAGCGGCCTGTGGAAAATGTTGGCCAAACACCCACGCGCCACCTGGAACGAACTTAAAGGCTCGTTGTTTAAACAGGTGTACTTAGACGCTGTGCGCAAGTACTGTCCTACTGTCACCTTGTCAGATCTGCGTACCTATCGCAGTGCTAACCGCGCACAAGCCGTACGCCCAGACGGCACGCTGGTGGACGACTTCCTGATCAAACATTCTGGTGGCCTAACTGCCATTTTGAATGCGCCATCCCCTGCGGCAACAGGCGCCATGCCTATTGCACGTCATATTGCAGACGAACTAGGTTTGTAAACGACAACGTAGTGAAGAAACGGCGTGTATTTGCAAAAATACACGCCGTTTTCTTTTGTGCTCTGCGTGACTGTGTACATACTGCAAACACCATTTCCATCCACACTCCTGCGCAACTGCCACGCCTTACATAACCACGCTGAACCTCTATGAGCACCGTATAGAAAATGTCGTTCAACCAAAAACCTGTGTGTAACTTTTCCCATTTCTGACCCATCTCACATATAATTAGGCAACATACTATATGGCGGCTTTGACATGGAACAAAAATACTTAGCACTTCTAAATGTGGCCGAACAACGGCAGCTTCCGCTTGTGGATAACATAAGGCTGTGTTTTCAAATGCTGTCCTTAACTGCCGCTATAGACAGAGACTGCGCGACACAGTTAGCCCCTTATGGATTGTCAGAAGGGCGCTTTATTGTATTGTTCTTGCTGGATAACGCCCCCGATGGTTTGGCTCCTGCGGCCTTAGCAGAACAAGCAGGTGTTACCCGCGCCACCATCACCGGACTACTAGATGGCTTAGAACGCGATACGCTCATCGCCCGCCATGCTGACCCCGTAGATCGCCGTGCACTGTGCATACGACTCACTGACAAAGGTAAGGAAATCGCTGCCCAAGTCTTCACGCAACACAGCACGTGGATTGCCAATCTGTACGCCAATCTCAGCACTTCGGAACGTGAACAGCTGAGTACGCTATTGAACAAAGTGGCCCGCAACCTACCTGCCTAACCACCATCACGCCATGACTGCTACCGCCGCCCGCAAAGGTGCCAACCGCATCGCTGATATCCCCGCTGACACTCTAGAAGCCTTATCCACAGGCAGTATCCCAAGTGCGACGCTGACCGAATGTTTGGCCTTGGATCATTACCGCTTGCTGTGCTTAGTATTCCCTACCCTGTCACCCGCTGCACAAGAAGCCGCCCAAGCCCTCAACACGCAAGGCATCTTGCGTCGCATGGCAGGCTTAGGTGAGCTAGTGCTAAAGGAAGTAGGGGACAAGGCGCTACCTACCTGCTTGGCACACCCCTCTGACACGGTGCGCGGCTGGGCCTGCTTCATGATTGGCGCACAACCTGATTTGTCCTTAGCAGACCGACTCGCAGCCATACAGCCCTTGGCTGATGACGCTCACTTCGGCGTGCGTGAATGGGCATGGATGGCTGTGCGCCCACACCTTGCCAACGATCTGGATACCGCGATCCAACTGCTCACACCGTGGACGCAATCTTCCTCAGAACGCATTCGGCGTTTTGCCTGCGAAGCCATACGCCCGCGTGGAGTGTGGTGTGCACATCTGAAAGCACTTAAACAAACACCTCAGCAGGCCTTACCCATATTGGAAGCGCTACGTGCAGATGATTCTGTTTACGTACAAGATTCGGTCGCGAACTGGTTAAATGATGCGGGCAAAGACCAACCCGAATGGGTGCGCAAACTTTGCGCTCAATGGGTAGCGGCATCTGCGTCATCGGCCACACAACGTATCTGCCAACGCGCCAGCCGCAATCTGAAATGATGTGTAGGGGTAGGGTACAGCGTGCTTGCTGTACCCCTATTCCAATGTTAGCGTTGAATTCTCTGGTATGAGGCCTTACTGTGATCCAGTGGGCTGTATTTTTCTCAGGAACCACCATGCAACTCCCTATCTATCAAGTCGATGCTTTTGCTTCCCGTCCATTCGAGGGTAACCCTGCCGCTGTTTGCCCGCTAGACACATGGTTAGATGACCAGACATTGCAGTCCATTGCGGCGGAAAACAACTTGTCTGAAACTGCTTTCTTTGTGCCAGATGAACACGGCTATCAGTTGCGCTGGTTCACTCCTGAAGTAGAAGTAGATTTGTGCGGCCACGCCACCTTGGCCAGTGCGTGGGTGTTGATGCACGAACTCAATTACGACAAAGACGTGATTCATTTTTCTACCCGCAGCGGTCGCTTGTCCGTCAAACGCTCTGCCCACGGTTTGGAAATGGACTTCCCTTGTCGCCCTCCGCAGTCATGCGCTGTGCCTGATGGGTTGCTAGATGCTTTGGGCATTGAAGCTGCCTCGGTACTGTCCGCCGACGATTACATTGTTGTGGTAGAGGATGAAAGCATCATTACACGTCTACATCCTGATCTGTCACGCCTTAAAGGCTTGCCCAACCGCGGCGTAGCCGTGACTGCTCCCGGCAAAGAGGTAGATTTTGTGTCACGTTGGTTCGGCCCCAACGTAGGCGTTAACGAGGACCCTGTTACCGGCTCTGCACACACTGCACTAACGCCGTATTGGGCACAGCGCTTGGGTAAAAGCCAGTTAAGCGCACGACAAGGTGGCGCACGACGCGGTTATCTGCACTGCGCCATGGCTGGCGATCGTGTGCTGATCTCCGGTACCGCCGTGGTGTATATGCGCGGCACTATTTACCTGTAACGCCTCGCAACGTAGTGACCACATGGTCTAGTGGCATAATGTGGCACAACTTTTTCACCAACCGCCCATCATCGGGGCCTCCTTCAGGTCTATGCAACAGCACATGCAGCAAAAAACTGCCGCCGCACCGCTTTACGAAGCCATTGCCACAGCGTTACGCAATGCCATTACCCAGCGTGTGCTGAACACCGGTGATCTGATTAACGAAAGCATGGTGGCCCAAGCCTTCAACGTTAGTCGCACTCCAGTCAAAGCAGCCCTGAAGGCATTGGTTGATCAAAAAATCATGCTCAAACACGATGGCCGTGGTGTCATCGTGGGGCCCGCTAAAGCCGTCAAACACATCAGCCGTTTAGGACCAGATGCTCTCGCTGCGTTGGAGCAATTTGGGGATGCCATTCGTTCACCGGATTCCTGGATACAGGTCTATAACGAAGTAGAACGAGAGGTCTGTAATCACTCGGTGTTTGGGCCTGTACGCATCGTAGAAACCGAACTGGCTAAATGCTTTAACGTCAGCCGCACAGTAGCGCACGAAGTCTTAATGCGTCTGGAAGGCGTGGGGCTGGTAGAAAAAGATCCTGCTGGTCGCTGGTCTATAGTCCCCATGACCGCAGAGCGCGTTCAGCAGTTATACGAGATACGTCGTTATCTAGAACCTCCAGCACTGCGCAATAGCGTGGCGCACATTCCGCAAACCGTATTGAGCAACATGCTTGAGCGCCTGGAAGCTATCGCGACACGTTACCCCAACGTCAGCGAAGCCGAGTTGGATGATCTAGAAAAAGACCTGCACTTTCGTTGCCTGAGTTACTGCCAGAACGCAGAATTGATCAAGCTGCTGGGGCATACCCAAGCCTTACTCATCAATAACAAACACATGCTAGGCGGCTATTTAAAACTGCCTTCTATGGACCCCTTCTTACAAGAACACCGACTGATTATCCAAGCCTTAATTCAACGTGACTCTGACGCTGCGGCACAGGCTTTGGATGAACACCTGCGCTGTTCTATCGCTAAAACCATAGAACGCCTACAAGTCGTCGCCAGCGAACCCGCCAAGAATTTGCCTAGCTATATGGCGGCGATACGCGATGGAAATGGCTAAACAACCGTATTGCCAGACTGAGTCTTCTAAAACACCTGCACAATTAGCAGGTATTTTTTATTGGCGAAATGCCGTAATTTCGCTGTCGCCTGACCCTCACGTGTAGATCTCGCGCTACATTCCCGCCCATTCGTTTCTATTATATTACCCGGGTAATATTGACGTTTAATTTTATACGGGTAAAAATAAATACATCTTCATTTCTAAAGGCATCGCCATGAGCCATGCACACACCTCCACCTACACCAGTTTTAACGGCCACCGCCGTCTGGCGACTGGCTCACTCGCCGACAATGCACTGGCGATTAAACACGCACTAGAGCAAGGCACCCATCATGCCGTGCTGCTGTTTGATGATGCTACTGGCCGCACTGTAGAGGTAGACACGCGTGGTTCTGACGATGACATACTCGCCAGGCTAACCACCACAACCACGGCAACCACAGCGAGCCCAGCAGACCCAGCCGATGACACCGCTCCCCGTGGACGCGGGCGTCCAAAATTGGGCGTAGTGCCACGCGAAGTCACACTGTTACCCCGTCATTGGGAATGGTTGTCGCAACAACCGGGTGGTGCCTCAGTCACATTACGCAAACTGGTAGAAGAAGCCAAACGCGCCAACAGTGACAAAGACCAAACCCGTAAAGCGCATGAACGCGCGTATCACTTTATGGTGGCCATTGCCGGTGACTTGCCCGGCTATGAAGAGGCCACACGTGCGTTGTTCGCGAACGATGCCGATGCACTGCAAATCCAAATCAGCAGTTGGCCAAAAGACGTACAAGCACACACTATGAAACTCGCATTTGGTGCTGCCCACTCCTAACCCTCGGGCGGTACACAGGAACCACATCATGCAACACCTCACCGCAAACGGCATCACGCTGGGCTATGACATTTTTGGCGCTGCTCACGCCGATGCTATTTTGCTGATCTCTGGCCTAGGCACACAAATGACTAGGTGGAGCGACACATTTTGCACAGGCTTAGCCACACAAGGGTTTAGAGTCATACGTTTTGATAATAGGGACGCGGGCGGCTCCACACACTTCACCCACAGCCCAGCCCCCGATTTTGCAGCACTGGCACAAGCCGTTGCTGCTCATCAAACACCCAATGTGCCTTACACCCTGCATGACATGGCGGCTGATGCTATAGGGTTACTTGATACCTTGGGCATAGAACGCGCCCATGTTGTGGGTAGATCTATGGGTGGCATGATTGCTCAACTCATGGCCTGCCACTATCCACAGCGGGTACTATCGTTGACCTCTATTATGTCTAGCACTGGCAACCCTACACTGCCTTCGGCAGCCCCTGATGTCATGGCTTTGCTCACTACACCGGCTCCTACACTGGCAGAAGACACAGCAGGCTTTTTGAATCACTGTTTGGCATTTGCCAAGCGTATTGCTAGCCCCGCATACCCCTTCGACGACGTAGCGCAACGCACTATGATTCTGGAAGAAACCAACCGTGCCTATGACCCCACGGCATTTGGTAGGCAATTAGCGGCCATCATCGCTACTGGCGATTTACGCCCCGACTTAGAGAAAGTGAGTACTCCTACCTTGGTGATTCACGGCACAGACGACCCCTTAATACCGTTAGCTTGCGGTATGGATACAGCAGCTTCCATTAGCAATGCCGAATTCATGCCTATCGTCGGTATGGGGCACGATTTACCGCATCAACTCTATGCGGTGATCATTGACGCCATTGTGCGCACTGCACGCCAGCCTAAACCGCTGCTACATTAACGTACCGGCTGCACCGTAACGCCACACTGCCCAAAACGACTCAAGCCTTGCATAGGTAACCATGCAAGGCTTGAACGTACTAACAGATAGATGATGTAGTGCTTAGTCCAGCAAATCAGCCGACCATGCGTGTACGTCTTGACGCTGCTCGCCCAGACCTTCAATGCCCAAGGTCATGACATCACCCGCTTTTAGGTACACATGAGGTTTCTGGCCCATACCCACGCCTGGAGGCGTACCGGTAGAGATCAGATCGCCGGGGTACAAGGTGGTGAACTGACTGATGTAGTGCACCAAAAAGGCCACGTTGTACACCATGGTGGCTGTACTACCGTCTTGGTAACGCTTGCCATTCACGTCCAACCACATTTTCAGATTTTGTGGATCAGCCACTTCATCACGTGTCACCAACCATGGGCCTACTGGACCAAACGTATCGCAGCCTTTGCCCTTATCCCATGTACCGCAACGCTCAACTTGGTACTCACGCTCGGACACATCATTCACCACGCAGTAACCCGCTACATACTCCATGGCTTCTTCCAAGCTCACGTAGCGTGCTTTTTTACCAATCACCACTCCCAGTTCAACTTCCCAGTCTGTTTTGACGGAGTTTTTAGGCATCACAACGTTGTCGTTTGCACCAGTAGGTTTGGACCATTTGTTAAACAACACAGGCTCAGCGGGGACCTCTTGACCCGTCTCTGCCGCGTGGTCACTGTAGTTCAAACCCACGCAAATGAATTTACCCAGATTGGCGTAAGGGACGCCGTAACGACCGGGGTTCTGCACTACTGGTAGGCTGTTGATATCCAGGCCTTTCAATTTGGCCAAACTTTCATCACCCAACATATCGGCAGTAATGTCAGCAACCACGCCAGACAAGTCACGAACTTTACCTTGCGCGTCTACCAAACCGGGCTTCTCTTGTCCCACCTGACCAAAACGTACTAATTTCATTGCTGTAATTCCTTTACTCAGTTAGACCAGCCACCATCGACAACCATGTTGGTGCCGGTCGTAAAACGGGATTCGTCAGAGGCCAGATAAATTGCCATCGCTGCAATTTCTTCTGGACGGCCCAATCGGCCCACTGGCTGACGAGAAATAAATGCTTTTTCTACGGCTTCTGTACTGCTGTTCAGACTCGAGGCCTGTGTCGCAATACGATCGCGTAAGGAAGGGGACTCAATAGTACCCGGGCAAATGGTGTTGCAACGAATACCTTGGGTCACAAAGTCAGCGGCTACCGATTTGGTTAAACCGATCACAGCTGCTTTGCTCGCACCATAGACGCAGCGGTTAGGTACGCCTTTGATGCTAGATGCGGCGGATGCCACATTTATGATGGAACCATTGCCGCGTTCTATCATGCCGGGCAATACAGCACGAATAGTGTGATACATGGATTTCACGTTCAGGTCCATGGAGCGTTCCCACGCTGCTTCATCACACTCCAAAATGGAGCCATGATGTACATAACCTGCACAATTAAACAGCACATCTACAGGGCCTAGCGTTGCAATGAACGCTGCGACAGCCTGACCGTCCGTCACATCCAGTTTGGCAATGGTTGCACCTTGCAAGCTTTCCAACAATTCTGGATTAATATCGGTTGCGATCACTTTCGCGCCCTCTGCTAGGAAGGCCTCAGCCGTCGCACGGCCAATACCTTGTCCAGCAGCGGTAATTAGTGCCACTTTATTTTCTAAACGACCTTTCATCGACTGCGCATCCTTTGTGCGAAAAATCGCAATAAACCCAAACAGGTTATTGCATGCGTTGTGTAATACTTCACGGCATACGTTACGGTATTTGAAAGCTGTTCTTATTAGTGAAATCCCTAGTCGGACTGGCACCCAATTCAAAATGCTGCTTTTTTTACTTGCATGTAAAATGAAAAACTCACATATGAAATAATAATCGTAATGCGACAACCCACTTCCACCAAAAAAACAGCCAGTACTGACGCTCGCTATAGCGCTCCCGCCTTAGAAAAAGGCTTGGATATTCTCGAGGTTCTCAGCAAAAGCCCACAGGGCTACACGCTGAATGAACTCAGCCATGTACTAGGGCGTAGCGTGAACGAAATTTTCCGCATGGTTAGCACCCTGCATCAGCGTAATTACATACACATCAACGATCGTGATCGCTATGCATTGACGCTAAAACTGTTCACGCTGGCACATGAGCAAGAACCCATCAAATCGCTGATCAAAGAAGCGCTACCACTATTAGCCGAGCTGTCAGAACGCAGCATGCAGTCCAGCCACTTGGCGTTGTATCAGAATGGTAGGGTGATGATTACGGCCCAGAATGACAGCCCAGAACGTTGGTCATTTGGGTTAAAGACAGGGGCACAAATAGGGCTAACCGATACGTCATCGGGCCATGTGCTGTTGGCATTTGCTGATGATGCAATGCGAGCGCGCATGCTGAATCACCACATCAAAATTGACGGGGAAATTGCCCAAGACCCAGAAGCGCTCACCCAGATTTTGCAAACTGTGCGTCAGCAAGGTTATGCCACCATGCCTAGCATTCAGATTCAAGGGGTCACCAACATTGCTATGCCAGTGTTTGGGGTTGCGGGCAAAATTCATGCAGCCATTAACGTGCCACATATTGCCCGCATCGACGGTTTACGTCGCCCCAATATTGAGCAGATCATCACCATACTGCGTGACATTACTCTGCGCTTAGGCCTACGAGTAGGCTATATCCCCGCCGTAGACGGCCCTCACACTGTGACGGCTTCTGCCACCAACGACTGACGGCCTGATACACGGATCACATCGTCCACCAGCTCTATCCAATGCTGGATAGGGATAGGAGACTTAGCCGCCAAGTGGCCATAACACCCCACGTTGGCGGTCACGATCATATCTGGTGAGTTGATCTGTAAGGATTCCAGCTTGTTGGTACGCAATTGCTCGGACAGTTCAGGCTGTAGCACCGAGTAAGTACCGGCAGAGCCGCAACACAAATGGCCATCACGTACGGCAACTGGCTTGAAGCCAAAGGCTTTCAACAAGGATGAAATAGAACCTTTGTTTTGCAATGCGTGCTGGAAGCTGCACGGTTCTTGCACGGCAATTTTCAGTGCTTGCTTGGCTTGCGGTAAGCCTTCAGCATCCAATAAGGCCAATTCGTCTTGCACAACACGACTAATGTCACGCGCCATACCAGAAATCGTACGGGCTTTTTCTGCGTATTGCACATCACCAGCCAGCAAATCACCGTAGTGCTCTAACTGCACACCACAACCACTAGCCGTGCTGATAATGGCATCCACTTGCTGCCCCGAAATCATGGGCCACCACGCATCAATGTTGCGTCGTGCTTGCTCTTGAGCGCCTTCCAAATCATTCATGTGATGCTTGATCGCACCACAACAACCAGCTTTCTCTATGCGTACCAAAGTGATGCCCATCGCATCCAGTACGCGTATCGCCGCAATGTTAGTTTGCGGTGTGAGCGTGGGTTGTACACAGCCATCCAACAGCAGCATTTTGCGCTGATGCACGCGTGTAGGCAGGGGTAAAGACTCTGCTTTACGCTCCGGCAACAACTCTTGCAAGCTCTCAGTTAGCAGAGGGCGTACTTTGTAGCCTACTGCGGCCACTTTAGAGAACACGGCTGGGTTGGATGTCAGTTCTTTCAGCCCCCAACGCATGACTTTTTCTTTGATAGGGCGCTCAACTTTGGTTTCCAGAACGCGTCTACCTACTTCCACCAGTTCGCTGTAACGCACACCTGATGGACAGGTGGTTTCACAGGCGCGACAGGTCAAGCAATGATCCAAGTGTTCCATGGTAATGCCGGTTACGGTCTTACCTTCGAACATCTCTTTCATCATGTAGATACGCCCACGTGGGCCATCTAGCTCGTTACCTAGCAACTGGTAAGTAGGGCATGTCGCATTACAAAAGCCACAGTGCACGCACTTAGCGATGACTTCTTTGGCTTTTTCCCCTTCAGGGGTGCCGATAAACTCTTCTGCCAATACGGTTTGCATTACAGAACTCCCGTATAAAGACGGCCAGGATTCAGAATACCTGCTGGATCAAACGCTTTTTTCAAGCGCTGCTGCAAACGCAGCATAGGAGCAGGCAGAGGATGGAAAGCAGAGGTCACTGCACCTTGTGCGCGGAACACGTTAGCCGTACCACCCACTTTGCTCGCTTGCACACGCATTTCGTCTTCGCTAGCGGTGCTGAACTGCCAACGCAGTGCGCCACCCCATTCCACGAATACGTCGGCATTCGCATCCATCACAGGCGTCGTGCTAGGCACAGACAAGCGCCACAAATGGCCCGCTTCTTTGCGCTGGAACCACTCGTGCTGCTGTTCGCGAATGCTGGCCCACAGTTGGGCAGCTTCAGACTCAGACAGCTCAGAGCCACCAATGCGGTTTTTACCTGCTATCAACGCTTCGGGTGCACCGCTCAAGCGAATATAGGCGTTACCGTTGAACCATGCCGTAGCCGAAATAGCGACCGGCTCACCACCCAAGGTGTTGAACAGATCCAAAGCTTTGTCTTGTGGCAAATCTAATTGCAGGGTGAGGGTGCGCTCTGGAATAGGCAGCACTTTGATGGACAGTTCATCGATGATGCCCAAGCTACCGAAACTGCCAGCGATCACGCGTGACACATCGTAGCCCGCCACGTTTTTCATGACCTGACCGCCAAAGGTCAGGTGCTGGCCCAAACCATCAATAATCTTCACGCCCAACACGAAGTCTTTGAGACCACCCGCATTAGCACGACGAGGGCCAGACAAACCGGCGGCAATACAGCCTGCAATCGTGGCATCAGGGCCAAAGTGTGGCGGCTCAAATGCCAAACACTGATTGCGCTCAGCAAGCAGTGCTTCCACTTCGCGTAAACGCGTACCGCCTTTTACTACCATCACCAACTCGGATGGCTCATAATCCACCACGCCTTGGTTACCGCGCAGGTCTAGCGCCTGCCCTTGGGCCTGTGGCCCGTAGAAATTTTTACTACCCGAACCACACAGTTGCAAAGGCGTGTGGTTCGCTGTGGCCTGCGCAAGTTGCTCCTGCCAGTCCTGAATAAGAGATTTCGTTGTAGTCATCGTTACGTATCACTCCGGATGGCAAATTAGAAGCGTGGAATATCAGGGAAAGGCACTTCACCATGATGCACGTGCATGAAACCCATTTCTGCACAGCGGTTCAAGGTAGGAATATGCTTGCCCGGATTCAGCAATCTATTCGGATCAAAGGCGGCTTTCACATCAAAGAAACGGGTACGTTCTTGATCGCTGAATTGCACGCACATTTGGTCGATTTTTTCCACGCCTACGCCGTGTTCACCGGTGATAGAACCACCCAGTTTCACGGAAAGCTCCAGAATGTCGCCACCAAAGGCCATTGCACGGTCTTTTTCTTCAGGGATACTGCCATCAAACAAAATCAGAGGGTGCAAGTTGCCATCGCCTGCGTGAAACACGTTCAAGCAACGCAAGTTATGCTTTTTCTCTAGGTCTTGCATGGTCACTAGCATCTCGGACAAGCGTTTGCGCGGGATGGTGCCATCCATACAAATGTAGTCAGGCGAGATACGGCCAGCTGCCGGGAAGGCGGCTTTACGACCTGCCCAGAATAGGGCGCGCTCTTCTTCAGATTGCGACACACGAATTTCGGTTGCGCCACTTTCGGTCAACACCGCTTTCATGCGAGCCACTTCGGCGGCCACTTCTTCTGGCGTACCATCAGATTCGCACAGCAAGATCGCGGCGGCATCCAATGGGTAACCCGCTTTCACAAATGCTTCCACAGCAACTGTCGCTGGCTGGTCCATCATCTCCAGACCAGCTGGGATGATACCGGCCGCAATCACGTTTGCCACGGCATCACAGGCTTTGGCCACGTCATCAAAACTGGCCAAAATACACTGTGCCAATTGCGGTGTAGGGGTGAGCTTCACGGTCACTTCAGTGACCACTGCCAACATACCTTCGGAACCGGTCATCAACGACAGCAGGTCGAAACCAGGCACATCCAATGCATGGCTGCCGATTTCAAGAATATCACCATCAATAGTCACGACGCGCAACTTCAACAAGTTGTGGATAGTCAGACCATATTTCAAACAGTGCACACCACCTGCGTTTTCGGCTACGTTACCGCCGATACTACAGGCGATCTGCGAAGATGGATCAGGTGCGTAATACAACCCGTACTGAGCGGCATCCTGAGAGATTTTCAGGTTACGTACGCCCGGCTGCACAATGGCTGTGCGCGCATAAGGGTCGATTTTCAGAATTTTGTTCAGCTTTGCCAATGACAGCAGTACACCTTGTGGGTGCGGCATGGCGCCCCCCGACAAACCTGTACCCGCACCGCGCGCCACAATAGGCACGCCCATTGACGCACAGACTTTAATGGCTTGCACTACTTGTTCTTCGTTAGCGGGCATCACCACCAACAACGGCAAGCTGCGAATCAGCGTAAAGCCGTCGCACTCGTAGGGTTTAAGTTGTTCTGGTGTGTGCAAAACGGCTTCAGCAGATGTAGCCTTTTGCAATGCGGCGATCAGCGCATCCCTGTCCACAGGGTCAAACTGATATTCCGCATAAAGATTGTGTTCATGAAGGTCAGACATAAGGCCCCTGTCGCAATCCATGTACGAATGGATCAGATGTGTAGCCCTGACAGAGAGCGCATCAGCACGATACGCCCATCGCTATATCAGGCACTCACATTTGGTAAAGTGGTAAGACCATTTAATGGTAGCCTAACTATACCAAGGCGCATAGCGGCATAAACCCTAAGAGCACATACCTTCAGTACAAACTGTCTGTCTATTTTGATTAGTCTTGGTCGTCGGACTGTCTAAATTGCTGCACCCAATAGGTGGTGGACGCATCGTGGTGGGTCGCTTCTGCACTAGGTTGACGCAGCTCACCTAAGATGCCTGCGGCCAATTGCTTACCGTATTCCACACCCCACTGATCAAAGGGGTTGATGCCCCAGATCAGACCTTGCACAAACACTTTATGTTCGTAGGCTGCCAACAACGCCCCCAAGCTATATGGCGTCAAATGTGGCAACACAATCAAGGTATTAGGACGACCACCTTTGTGTACGCGGTGTTTAGCCAACCAAGATGCTTCTTCGGCTTCCATGCCGCTAGACAAGCATTCTTGCAATGCCTGTGCATAACTTTTACCGCGCAGCATCGCTTCGCGCTGTGCCAAACAGTGGGCTAATAAGGTTTGATGGTGGGTAGGCCAGCTATGATCCGCGTGCTGACACACGATGAAATCCACTGGCGCGCCATCACTGCCTTGGTGCAACCACTGGAAAAATGTATGCTGCGCATCAGTACCCGGCATCCCCCACACTGCAGGACCGGTAGGCACCGTTACCAATTCGCCATTCAAGTCTACTGATTTGCCCAGCGACTCCATTTCCAACTGCTGTATGTAGGACACCAAATGCCCTAAGCGGAAATCGTAAGGAGCCACGTTCAACGAACCATAGCCCAGCACACTGCGATTCACCACGCCAGCCAAGGCCATTTGTACGGGAATGTTTTGCTCTATAGGGGCTTCGGCAAAGTGTTTATCCATTGCCGCAGCACCGGCCAGCATACCGGCCACCACATCACTGCTCACCGCCATGGCGGTGGTCAGGTTCACGGCGGACCACAACGAAAAGCGGCCGCCAACCCAGTCCCAGAAACTGAAAATATTGTGCTCAGGAATGCCCCATTCATGCGCGCGGTCAGGGCGTGCGGTAATGGCCACCACATTGCTGTACGGATCAGGCACATCAGCGGCTTTTAGCCACTCCAATGCGCGGGAGGCATTCTCTAATGTTTCTACCGTGGTGAATGACTTACTCGCCACCACGATCAGCGTATCCATAGGATTCAAGTCAGACAGCGCACCGGCTATCGCGTGACCATCAATATTGGCCACAAAGCGTACCGTACGCCACTGCTTACAGTAACCAAAGGCGCTAACGCTTAAGCGCACACCCCAGTCACTACCCCCAATACCTATGTGCACGATGTTGCGCCATTTACGGCTAATATCCGCCGTGCGAATAAACGCATTCAGGCGTTCGCGCTCGGTTGTGATTTCCTCTTTAGGTGCAGCAGGTGCTCGCAACGCAGTATGCCACGCTGCTCTACCTTCCGTCACATTACTGACACCACCACTCAGTAGAATGTCGCGTTGTTGCTCAAACTGTCTGTCCGCCAGCAATGCTTTGGCGGCGGCCTCTAGTTCCGCAGAATGCAGTTGACCACTAAAGTCAGCATGCAGACCCGCCGCGCGTATACAGCGTACGGAATCCAATTGCACAGAAGCTTGCAAAGCAGCATCTGCAAAGTGTTGCCAGGAGTCTAGTTGCGTAAGAGGAGGAACAGGATAGTGCACGTCAGGAGGTTCTTCTTAAAGGATCACTAAAGCCATCAGGGTCGCAACATCAAGACCCAACTGCTGATTATACCCTCAGCCTTTCCCAAGTTTGCTGTCCATCTAGCAAACACGCTGTTCACAGCCCAACCGCTTGCAATTTCCGGCGCTATACTGGCTTTCAGTTCTAACAATTAAAGCCTCTACAGAGACAAACTATGCGCATTCATAAAATCGCCGTCATCGCCGGAGACGGTATAGGTAAAGAAGTTATGCCCGAAGGGCTGCGAGTGGTAGAAGCCGCCGCACGACAGCATGGCATTGAGCTGGAATTTGAACATTTGGACTGGTCCAGCGCCGAATACTATCAAGAAAACGGCACCATGCTGCCAGAGAACTGGTTTGAACACTTGGCTCCCTTTGATGCGATTTACTTCGGCGCGGTAGGCTGGCCCGATGTGGTGCCTGATCACGTGTCGCTGTGGGGTTCGTTGCTGCAATTCCGCCGTGGCTTTGACCAATACATCAATCTGCGTCCTGTACGCTTGATGCCGGGCGTACCGTGCCCCTTGGCCAACAAAAAACCGGGCGATATCGACTTCTTAGTCGTACGCGAAAACACCGAAGGTGAATACACCAACTTGGGCGGCCGTATTTTTGAAGGCACCGACCGTGAAGTCGTGATTCAAGAATCCATCTTTACCCGTACCGGTGTAGACCGTGTGCTGGACTACGCCTTTAAAGTGGCCAGCAGTCGCCCTGCTAAACACCTAAGTGCCGCAACCAAATCCAACGGTTTGGCGATCAGCATGCCGTACTGGGACGAACGCGTGGCTGCTCGCGCCGCCGACTACCCCGATGTACGTTGGGACAAACATCACATCGACATCATGGCGGCGCGCTTCGTTCTGAAGCCTGAACAGTTCGACGTCGTCGTTGCATCTAACTTGTTTGGCGACATTTTGTCTGACTTGGGCCCAGCATGTACTGGCACCATCGGTTTGGCACCATCCGCCAACCTAAACCCCGAGCGTAAATTCCCATCCTTGTTTGAGCCTGTACACGGCTCAGCACCCGACATTTATGGCAAGAACATCGCCAACCCTATAGGCATGATCTGGTCTGGCGCGCTGATGCTGGACTTTTTGGGTGATGGTAAAGACAACTATCGCGCCGCACACGACGCCATTCTGTCTGCAATTGAACACACTCTGGAAAATGGCCCACGCACAGCGGATCTAGGCGGCTCAGCTAGCACCACAGAAATGGGCGAAGCCATCTGCCAAAGGCTGTAATTGGGGTTAGTCGTAAGTTTTGCAGGGTGCCACGATGCGCTAACATAGAAGCCCTATGCGCACTGGCTTCCCTGTCTTATGACTGTCTTGCTGTCCCGCTTTTTGGGCTTATGTCTGACCCTAACCCTGCTACTGGGTTATGCGTCCGACAGCCTTGCTGTGCCAGCACAAGACGTACGCATTGGCGTACTGGCCTACCGGGATTCAGACGCCACCCACGACACGTGGGAATCCACCATTGATCACCTCAACCAAGCACTGCCCGAATACCATTTCATCTTAAAGCAGGGCGATCACCAATCGCTGCAGCATGCGATTGAAAATGGCGACATAGATTTTATTCTGACCAACCCGGGTCATTATGTGACGCTGGAAACCCTACTAGGGGCCAGCCGTATCGCTACCCTAGAACAAGGTGGCCGCCCCTCAGCCGAAAACTCCTTGGGGACTACCGTCATTGCCCGCGCCGATCGCAGTGACTTAAACACTCTGTTTGACCTCAAAAAACAAAAACTCGCCGCGACCTCCCCCGAAGGCTTCACCAGCTATCAAGTGCTCTGGCGCGAGTTAGAAGCCCTAGGCATAAAGCCCGACACTGATGTGCAACTGCTATTCACAGGCTTGCCCATGGATAAGGTTTGGCAAGCAGTGGAAAGCGGCAAGGCCGATGTAGGCGCTATACGTGGCTGTTTGCTGGAAACGCTACCGAACTGGCAAGAACGATTCCGCGTAGTGTCTCCGCTGCCTACTACCTCTTTGGGCTGTGCTGTGTCATCACGGCTGTACCCCAACTGGCCATTGGCCTCGCTGCGTTATACCAACCCAAAACTGGCTCGTGCAGTGGCCGTCGCTCTGCTGCAAATGCCTACAGACGAACAAGGACTATCGTGGGCGGTACCGGCTGATTACCAGTCTGTACACGATATGTTCAAAGAGTTAAAAATCGGCCCCTACCAATACTTGCGCGAACCCACGCTGCAACATTTGGCCGAGCGTTACTGGCCCATTCTAGCCTTTGCCCTGTTAGTACTACTGGGTTGGCTGGTGTACACCGTACGCGTGGAATACCTCATCCAAAAGCGCACTCTGTTATTGCAAAACGCCCTCACCGAAGGTGAAGCCATGCGTGAGCGTATGCAGGCCAGCCAAGAAAAAGCCGACCATATGTCGCGCTTATCTATTTTGGGTGAACTATCCGCTAACTTGGCGCATGAGCTCAACCAACCACTGGCTGGCATTATTAACTACGGGCAAAGTTTGCTGCGTAGACAGGCTAATGGCAGGCTAGATCCTGAGGCGTTGAATCAAGCCGCCAGTGAGATCATCACCCAAGCCGAAACGGCGGCTGGCATCTTGGGCCGTGTGCGCTCTTTTGCACGTAAGCGCCCCCCGGTGCGCGAACACCTGCCCATTATTAGTCTGATACAAGACTCGTTGGATCTGTTCAGCAATATGCTGTCCACCCCACCGTCCATCGTGTTAGATGCTCAAGTCTCCCCTGAAACCTGCATACAGGCCGACCCCTTACAAATACAGCAAGTGTTATTGAATCTGCTGAAAAATGGTCTGGATGCCATGCACGACCTTCCCACTGATCAACGCGTTTTACAGGTCAAAGTCACCCTGCAAGATAACTTGGTGTCCATCGCCGTGCGTGACTGGGGGCATGGTTTGCAAAGCGACACAATTCAACATGTCTTTGACGCGTTCTATACGACCAAAGAGAATGGGCTAGGCCTAGGTTTGGCCATCTGCGTTGGTATTGCCGAAGCACACGGCGGCCAACTCACTGCCACCAAACCTGAACACGGGCCTGGAATGATCTTTACGTTACTATTACCCGCACATGACTGATAAAGAATTCACCATCAAAGAATCCACTATCTACCTCATTGACGACGATGATGCGTTCAGGCGCTCGCTCGTGTTTTTGCTGGAGTCCGTAGGTTGGAACGTGCGCGACTTCAACAGTGCCGTCACCTTCATGGAAGAACACGATGAGGTGCCCATTGATCTGGGCTGTTTGGTTTTGGATATACGTATGCCCGTCATGAGCGGCCTACACTTGCAACAACGCTTACATGCGCGCGGTTGGTCTATTCCTATTGTGTTTATCACCGGGCATGGCGATGTAGAACTCGCCGTGCAAGCCATGAAAAGTGGCGCCTGTGATTTCATGGAAAAGCCTTTCCGCGACCAAGCCTTATTAGATGCGGTAGAAAACGCCGTGCGCCAAGGCAGTCATCTGCGCCGTACATCTGAACGCCGTGCGGCCGCCCAAGAGGCTCTCTCGCATTTATCGCAACGTGAATATGAAGTAGCCCGACTGCTGGCGCTAGGCCAACCCAATAAATTGGTGGCGCGCAGCTTGGGTATCAGTGAAAAAACGGTGCATGTGCACCGTCAACGTATTATGGATAAGGCATCGGTCAGTAGTGCAGCGGAACTTGCCCACTTAATGCTACTGACCGACCCAGATTTATTAGATCAGATTATGCCCTCGGTCGCTGAAGACTAAGGCGCTAATGCAGGATCCTTGGCTTACTTAACCATAGCCTCTACGCGGGAGCGTAGCGCTGGATCTTGCTGAATGGCCAAGCTGATACCGTTGTACTCGTCCAGCTCCATGCCTTTGCCTTTCACCACATCGACCAAACGTTGGTCAGCCTCTATGACGATAGCTTGTCGCTCCTCATCAGTCTTGGCTGCAGAAAAGCGAGATTGATAAGGCTCGGCTTCCTTAACCACGACTTTGTAAATGTCCGCGTAACGCTGCAATTGGGCGTCAGAAGGCTGTACCACCGGGATGGCTGTACCAGTTGCAGCAGGTGAGCCCTGTGCCATGGCGTACGGGCTGAATAGTCCAAATGCAATCGCAGCCGCTGCCAAGAATGCTTTCAGGGTTTGTGCCATGTGAACCTCCTCATCAATATCCGTGAGTAACCATCATGACAAGCCTTAGCAGGCGTTACAAGTAACCTAGTGTGTAAACCTGTATCGGGATGCCATGTGTAATTTACTGTCGCACAAAACAGGGTTGCTTTGCAACCCCGTTTCATGTTGCTAAACGTTAAGCATTGAGTAGTCTGCCGGGTAAACCGTTACGTACGGCAGCACCCGAAACCGAATCTACCCAAGGCGAACGGCTAGCGCGGGTAGGATCCACAATACCTAGATCGTTAATGTTCACCCCAGCCGCCAAATCAGAGCGATCAGGCTGTGCCGCACCGCCGATGGTGTGACTACGTGCGCCCAATTCGCGGTGGCCATAACCGTGCTCTACGCCCACCACACCCGGCATCACGCCGGCATGTACCAAGACGGTGCAAGGCATCACGCCACCGGGGGTTTCCAAACGAGCGCTATCGCCCGTTTGCAGACCCAGTTTCGCTGCATCGTCAGGGTGCACCACCACAGGGTTATGCGGATGCAAACCAGTGATACGTGTCGCGATACTGTAGGAGTTCTGCAGTGCCGATTTATAGCTCACCAGCAGCAGCGGCCATTCGGTTTCGCTGTACACCGTGCGCATAGGGGTGTCGTCCAAGAAAGCCGGTGCTTTCCAGGTTGCACAACCCGAGAAGTGCTTACCGGTCATGGCGTTACGTGCGCCCCCTACATGCTCACTCCACACCCATAGCGGGTCGCTAAAGCGGTGACGCTGCCATTCATCGTTATCAGCGTCTTGCGCTGCACTAGGCGGCTCGTAGCGGCCACCACGGCTGTACAACAAGGCCACTTTGCGGATTTCATCGTCTTTCAAAGAGGCTTTCATGGCTGGCATCAAGCGGTCTACACCTGACATAGCAATATCGTCGTCGGTTGCATCGCCCACAGCTTTGCCACCCAAGTACGCAATGTTGGCGGCACCACGCAAGAACCAGTCTTCCGCACGCTCTAGAGGTACAGCGTTGCCATCTTTATCGCGCAAACCTTCAGGGCCAAAGCCTGGCAAGTCCATGGCTTTAGCCAAGGCCATCACAAAGCTTTCCATACAGATAGGCTGACCATCGGCAGTTTTGGCCTGTTTAGGCTCTATCACCGGCCAACGTGCAGTCATCATCTTGGTAGGTACACCGTTCCACGCTGATGTCCAACCCCAGCTTTCGTACATCATAGAGTCTGGCACGATGTAGTCAGCAAAGGCGTTACTTTCGTTGATCAAGCCATCAATAGACACGATCAATGGCAGTTTTTTGGGGTCAGCCAAATCCTCACCAAAACGCTCACGCAAACCCGGCACACCGTACAGCGGGTTAGCCATCCACATAATCATGGCTTTCAAGCTGTATGGGTAGCCGTGGAAGGTACTGGCGAACCATTCGGTAGCCAAACCTGGGGCGCTAGGGAACCAACCGTCTTGCGCAGGGTAAGCCTGCCCTTGTTCTTTTTTCTGCTTGAACTCAGCAGTACGTTCGTAAGGAATATTACGGCCCAGAGGTATACCTTTAGGCTGAATTTTTCCTTCGAAATTAACCAAGTCATAACGTGGGCCGGGCGACATATCACGGTAGCCACCGCCGTTCATGACGTAGCCGCCTTTCCAGTTCAAGTTACCAATCAACGCATTCAGGGTAGTAACCGAGAACGCATTGTAGAAACCCGCGCCAGACATCATGCCGCCGTGCGCTGTGGCACAGGCTTTACGGCCATGGCTGGAAAACTCATCTGCCAAACCCGCAATGACATCTGCACCAATCCCGCAGTCGTTCGCATAGGTCTCTAGGTCTTGCGAAAACACCTCGGATTTCAGCAGTTCATACGCCGAACTGACCTTCAACGGTTTCCCAGCCACTTCTACCGTTGTTTGCACCTCTAACTGTGCAGACTCTTGCATGTTTTTGACCGGCACCAGCTCACCGGCAGCATTCATTACCAAGTACGGATCATCGTCGCCAAAGGCTTCGGCCTCACCAATATCCATACCGATGTTAGAGCCGCGCAAGTAGCGACCATAACGTGGGTGGTTAGGCTCAGTAATCACAATCCAGCTAGAGGTGGTGAAGGAAGGCTCACCATTGGCTTTTGCCACCTCAATGCTAGGGTTAGAGAGATAGGCTGTGTTGACTCTATCGTTTTCCATCAACCAGCGCATCATGCCCAGCACCAGCGCACCGTCTGTGCCGGGACGAATCGGTACCCAACGGCCTTGATCGCCAGCAGCACGGTTGTCTGAGTTATTCAGTACAGGGTCTACCACCACGTATTCCAAACGGCCTGCGGCACGACCTTGCGCCAACATACCGCCAGTACGTTTAAACGGGTTACCCGCGTTACCTGGGGCAGTACCGATGAAGATCACAAATTCTGCGTGTGCCAAGTCAGGCTTAGCGTGTGGCATACCACGGTGGTCACCAAACAAAGCACCAGAGCCTGAACGCCATGAACCACCACAGTACGAACCGTGACCCACGTAGTTCAAGGTACCGTAGGCATTCTGCCAGAAGCGGCGCGCCAAGAAGTCACGGCCATCGTTCACACTCACGATATGACCTACTTGGTTCACTTTAGCGCCCAATGCTGGGTTGTTAGGGTCAATAGGGGTTTCCAGATCGCGCAGCGCACGCAAACCATCCACATGACCTTCACCAAACAAATCGCCGCCTTCTACCACTTCTTGCACCAACTGCTCGAAGGAAATCGCTTCCCACTGACCGCTATTACGTGGACCCACACGTTTCATGGGAGTCAACACACGGAAAGGTGAGTTAATTTGATCTAGCGCTGCGTTACCACGACCACAGGCAGTAGAACGCCCAGCCAGACCTTTATCTTTGAAGCGTGACAAGCCTACCAAGCTGTCTTTAAAGCTCACATCCATAGGCAGGTGAGGTTCGGTAGACAGAGGGTTGTACGGGTTACCGGTGACACGGATCACGTCACCGGTGCGTTTATCCACACGCACACGAACACCACACAAGGTGGTACAGCCCAAACAGCCGGTGTAGCTCACTTGCTGATTAGGGTTCAAGCGTACTTCGCCAGTTTTTTGATCAACAATGTATTCAGGCTCGGCAGAGTGGCCGTGCAAACGTTTTTCACCGGTAGGTTTACCCAATACGCTATCGGCCATACGCCCCAGAGTCTGGGAAAAACCGGCTACAAAAGCGACCAAGCCACCCGCTGCAATGAGTTCACGTCTTTCTATTTTCATATTCGTACTCCAACAATTCAGGCCTGACGGGTATTACCCAACTGATTCAAGGGCAGTAAAGAGGTGAGGGCGATGAACAAGAACACCCACAAACCTGCTGTACCCACAATGCCTAGTAATCCTTCTGGCCCTAAGGGCAACTGGTAGCTGTAGTAGCCTGCGCCGGTTTTAGGCACTTCTTGGCCGCCGATGAAAATACTCCAACGCATCATCCACGTAGAGTGCAGGGCCAACAAACCAATCAACAAACCAGAACCGGGGCGTTTCCATGCCAGCAAGAAGGTAATCACCGTCGCCAATACTGCCCATGCAGCGGCCAAGCGCCAGTTTTCTGCTGGGGCAACTTCCGCCAACGCGGCACTGTGTACAGGAGACAAGCCACTCAACGCAATTGCCAACCACACCGCACCTACCAACAATGCACACAGCTGGCTCACTGCTAACCAACGTGAGGATTTTTGCACAATCAGCGGTTCAGGGCACGACATCATGCGGTTGAAAATCAACACCATACCCAGCGCGCCAGCCATAGCTGTCACCACAAACTGCACGGGTAACAACGGTGTGTTCCACAGGGGGCGAGACGCCACTACCATCACTTCAGCACCGGTGTACAACGCCACCAAAATCGCACCAATGGTGGTCACTACAGCAGCAATGCCTAGTGCGGTACGACTTTCATGGCCACCTAAGGACAACCATCTAGCGATAGGGGCGTAACGTGTAGGTTGTGCGCCAGTTTTAGCCAGCAACGGACGCCATGCCAACCAGCCGTACAGTAACAAACCACCTACATACACGGGGATAAATACCGCACCCCATGCCATCCACGATTTAGGATTGAAGTGCAGATAGAAATTCAAGAAACGGCCGGGTTGGTGCAAGTCGGCCAGCAAGGCCACGGGTGCACTGATACCGCAGATCACGGCCACCGCTAAGGCTAAGTTGGAAATCCCTTTCCACGATGGTCGTTTAAACATAACTCCTGGCAACGACAGCAGGAAACCGCAGTACGACAAACCAATCAGGAAGAAGTACTGCACCGCCCAGGGTAACCAAGCCACTTCGCGGGAAACGTTGATGGTTTCTACAATTTGGGTATACATAGCAGGCTCCAGAACTTAGATGGACGTATGGCGAGGTTTCCACAAGGCAGCTTCACCTACTACCTTGCCCTGGAATTTCTCATCCAGCCCTATGTAGAACACCTGTGGGTCTGTGCCCGCCTCAGGTTTCAGCACTTTCAGCTCATCTTTGGATGCCTGCAGCAAGTGGTTCAATTCGCCATCGGGATCATTCAGATCACCAAAAATACGAGCACCACCCACACAGGTCTCTACACAGGCAGGCAACAAGCCTGCTTCCAGACGGTGCGCACAGAAGGTGCACTTGTCGGCTTTACCGGTGTTGTGATTGATGAAACGTGCATCGTAAGGGCAGGCTTGCACACAGTACGCACAGCCCACACAGCGGTCGCTGTCTACCAGCACCAAACCATCTTCTTGTTTGAAGGTAGCGCCTACTGGACATACCGGCACACAGGGTGGGTTATCACAGTGGTTGCACAGTCGTGGAAGCACGTAGGTACCGGCGGGCTGATCTTCGCCTTCCAGTGCCACACTGTAGGTGGACACTACCGTACGGAAGCTGCCTTCCGGTACAGCATTTTCCTGAATACAGGACACCGTACAGGCCTGACAGCCAATGCACTTACGTACGTCTACCAACATGGCCCAACGGTGTTTGTTTTGCTCGTCTGCCATTGCCGGTGTGGGCAGGGCGACTGCGGCGGCGGTCACCACAGGAATACCACGCAAGAATGCGCGACGACCTGCGTCTGGCTGTTGTGCCTGACTCGCACAGGAGCGTGCGGCCCCTTGGCAGCCTGAAGTAGACACACTGGTAGCTGGTGTAGCCGGTTGCAGTGATTCTGCCCGTGCTTTGCGCGAGAAAAAACGGATTATGCTCTGGCGCGGTGTAGCACCGGTGTTGGCTTCTGGACTAGGGCTCATAGAACTCTCCTGACATCATTGCTTACACTTCCCGCAACATTTTGATTTATTGTAAAAATCAGCGCGGTTCAGTGCGTTATGGTCAGAATACGAGTTGGCCCCTACACCACCTATAGCTACAAAAACTTACCTCAGTAGATGAAAGTACCTATATAGAAAACCCTTAATCCTTTCAAGCCTATAAGCCATCAGGTATTAAGGGTTTTGGGGTGTAATGCCTGCCTACACATGAGAATGAGCAAAGCTTGATACTGCTCAATATGTAGTTGACTATATAACGTTCATTTATCCCTACAGAAAGTAAGGAATAGGCCCTACACGGGCCTAGTGCTTAGCGGCTGCGTACTTCAGTGATGATCGCATCCAGCTCTGACAAGGCCAGAGCCAACTCGTCTTCAGTTACGTTCAGTGCGGGCATAAAGCGCAGCAATTCTGGACGTGGAGCATTCAGCAACATGCCTTGAGGTTCACGGTTACGCGCGGCCAATACAATCGCTGCACCGTCAGGACGGTCCATTTTCAGTGCACGTAGCAAGCCCATACCGCGCTCGCCATTCATGCCCCATTTTTTGCTCAGTGCATTCAAGCCGTCAGACAACTGTTGGCTACGTGCCTGTACGGATTCCATGAAACCAGGAGCCGCCAAGGTATCAAATACAGCCAAACCAGCCGCAGCCATCACCGGGTTACCGCCGTAGGTACCGCCTTGTTCGCCGTGTGCGAAACACGATGCGGACTCGGTTGCACACAGTGCTGCCAAAGGAATACCACCACCAATACCTTTAGCCAAGGTCATGATGTCAGGTTCGATCTCGGAGTGCTGGTAGGCAAACATTTTGCCTGTACGGCCCATACCGGTTTGCACTTCATCCACGATCAACAGCATATTGTTTTCACGGGTCAGTGCACGCAGTTGCTGCATGAACTCTTTAGTAGCAGCAATCACACCGCCTTCGCCTTGTACGGGCTCCAGCATCACGGCTACGGTTTTGTCGTCGATCAGTGCTTTAACAGAGTCAATATCGTTCAGGATAGCTTTAGGGAAGCCTTCCACCTGAGGCGCAAACATCGTGTCCCAACCTTCTTTACCAGAGGCAGACATAGTCGCAATGGTACGGCCGTGGAAACCATGGTCGAATGTGATGATTTTGTAGGAGCCGTTACGGTTCACTTTGCCCCATTTACGGGCCAATTTGATCGCGCCTTCGTTAGCTTCGCCACCGCTGTTCGCAAAGAACACGCGATCAAAGCACGATGCTGCTGTCAAACGCTTTGCCAACGCCATGGAAGGCTCGTTGTAAAACGCTGGAGATGGGTTCATCAGTTTCTGCGCTTGCTCGTGCATCGCATCTACGATCACTTTAGGGCTATGGCCCAACGCGTTCACTGCCCAACCCTGAATCATATCCAAGTATCGTTTGCCATTATGGTCTTCCAGCCAGGAACCCTGACCTCGAACAAAAACCAGCTCCGGGCGAGCTGTAATATCCATAAGCGCCTTGGCACCGGACCGATCAAATTGCATAACGGCAAACCCTATAAGGTAAAAACGTAGTGGGTGAAATCGTGCACCCACAATGGACAAAAGCCCTTGTTTAGTTTCACGTAAACAAAGGCATTAGCGCGCACGGTAAAAGCACCATGCAATTATGCATAATTTACCGCTACAGCGCAGAAATGCAAGAGAAACTGCGTGTTTGCCGCCTATGTGGCACACAGACGCTACGCATGCGCCACACCACGGCCATTAAAACGAAGTTTGCTCGTCTTCCCAGCCCAGCAACGACAATTGTTGCGGCGCCTCATCCCAGCGCCTTGCTTCGTCTTCGGGGACCAAATTACTGGCTTTGACACCAAACAAACGCAACGCCGGTTTATCAAACGGCACCCGTCGTAAACACTGACCAGCCACCGCGTGAATATCCGCTGCCTCCACCACCGGCATCTCTACGCTGCGGTCGCGTGTGACCGTACTGAAGTCATGAAAACGTACTTTGATGCCTATGGTTTGTGCCCGCACTTTTTTGCGCCGCAAATCGGCTTCTAGCTGTTGGCACAACTGTTTAAACACCGCCGATAAGGTCTGCTTATCTTGGCGCACATGCAGATTGCGATCAAAGGTGGTTTCTCGGCTAATAGATTTGGGCTCGGGGCTAAGGTCTAGCTCGCGATCATCCTTACCTTGCGCCACACGACTTAACCACTGTGCATAACTTAAGCCAAAGTGCTGCTGTAACAGAGCAGGGGGCGTGGCCGCCAACTCACCAATAGTATGTATCTCGAGCTCTTGTAGCTTGATATGTGCTTTGGGGCCCACCCCGTTAATCTTGTTAACCGCCAAGGGCCAGATGCGATCTGGTACATCGTCCATGCTCAAAATGGTGTAGCCGTTAGGCTTGTTTAATTCTGAGGCAATTTTAGACAGCAGCTTATTAGGCGTAATGCCTATAGAACAGGTAAGGCCGGTGGCTTCCCACACCGTATCTTTAAGACGCTGCGCCAACGTAGCGCTGTCTTCAGGTAAATGGCTAAGATCAATATAGATCTCGTCTATGCCTCGGTTTTCTATACGGTCCGATATCGTTGCCACAGCAGCTTTAAACAGCGCTGAATAGCGTCGGTATGCATCAAAGTCCGAGGGCAATAAATAAGCTTGTGGGGCAAGCTCTGCCGCCTTCATTAGCCCCATCGCCGAAAACACCCCAAACGCACGCGCTTCGTAGGTGGACGTAGTCACTACACCCCTGCCGGTATAATCCCCCAAACGGGCATAGCGCCGCTCCCCCGATGGAAGCGTCTTGGGAGCATCCGTACTACGCCCGCCAATCACTACCGCTTCTCCACGCAAATCCGGATAGCGCAGCAACTCCACGGATGCATAAAATGCATCCATATCGAGGTGGGCTATGCGTTTTAGGCTACTCATCTTTTACGGTACATCAAATAACTGGTTATTTGGTTAAGCCATAATAAACGTTGACGTTGATATATAGCCTAAGGCACTATTGCCGCATTCCATCTGTCAGCAAACTGTCAGGAGACACACCAAAAATGCGTCAAAAAATACTGATTTCCGCACTGGCCGCACTGATGTTGGCCCCCGTTGCGTTGAATGCTAAAACCTTGCGCTGGGCAAGCCAAGGCGACATTCTTACTTTAGATCCACACGCCCAAAACGAAGGCATGACCATTGCTGCCAGCAGCTATGTATATGAGCCTTTGGTGGACTACGATAAAGATTTTAACTTGGTCCCCGGCCTAGCAGTAAGCTGGGAACAGCCTGACGCTGAAACATGGCGTCTAAAATTGCGTGAAGGCGTGACCTTCCACGATGGCGCCCCCTTTACTGCCGATGATGCGAAGTTCTCGCTAGAACGCGCCATGGCCCCCACTTCTAACTACAAAGCCTATGTAAACGGCATTAAAGAAGTGAAAAAGGTAGATGACTACACCATAGACATCATCACCGACGGCCCTAACCCCATTTTGCTGCGTCAGTTGACCAACCTGTTCATCATGAACAAAGCCTGGTCCGAGCAACACAATGCGCAGCAGCCACAAGACTTTAACGCCAACCAAGAAACTTTCTCGGCGCGTAACGCTAACGGTACTGGCCCTTACAAGCTGGAAAGCCGTGAAGTAGATATTCGTACTACCTACGTAGAAAACGACAACTGGTGGGGCAAAGACACCAAACCGGGTAACGTGACTCGTATAGTCTTCACACCTATCAAACAAAACGCTACTCGTACCGCAGCATTGCTGTCTGGCGAAGTGGATTTTGTACTGGACCCACCCGCACAAGATTTGCAGCGCTTGCGTCAACAAGCCAAGATCGTAGAAGGTAACGAATATCGCACCATCTACCTAGGCTTCGATCAAAGCAGCCCAGAACTGGTTTACAGCCCTATCAAAGGCAAGAACCCCTTTGCGGATGCTCGCGTACGTGAAGCGCTGTACGTCGCCATTGATATGGATGCCATCAAACGCGCTGTGATGCGTGGATCATCGTCGCCTACTGGCACCATGATTGCACCACAGGTAAACGGTTATGACGCCTCGCTGGCTACACGTGTACCGTATGACGTGGAACGCGCTAAAACGCTGTTGGCGGAAGCAGGCTACGGCCCGAACGAGCTGACCTTCACACTGGATTGCCCGAACAACCGCTACATCAACGACGAAGCCATCTGCCAAGCCGTAGTAGGGATGTGGGCTAAAGCGGGCGTGAAAGCCAACTTGAACTCCATGCCACGTGCAACGTACTTCCCTAAAGTACAAAACTCCGACACCAGCGCCTACATGTTCGGCTGGGGCGTACCTACCTTTGACGCACTGTACACACTGCAAAGTCTGATTCACAGCAAAGGCGAAGGCGCAGACGGCTCCTTTAACTTTGGCGGCTACAAAAACGCTGAAGTGGATGCACTGATCGACAACATCAAGGTTGAAACTGACGACGCCAAACGTACGGCGCAAATTCAAGAGGTGCTGAAAATTCACGCTCAAGAATTCGGTCACATCCCTTTGCATGACCAAGTGATTCCTTGGGCCATGGGCAAAAACGTGAACGTGATCCACCGTGCCGACAACCGTCTGACGCCGCAATGGGTCACCATCCAATAATTGGTCTCTGACCATTATCACAGGAACTGCGCCTGACTCTTACCAAGGGTCGGGCGCAACCCGCTTATTATGCTGGTATTCATCATCCGCCGCCTCATACAGGCAGTGTTGGTCATGTTAGTGGTCAGCTTGCTGGCCTTTGTGTTATTTCGCTATATCGGTGACCCCGTCACAGCCATGCTGGGCCAAGATGCCACCGAAGCCGACCGCATTGCTTTACGCCACAGCCTAGGGCTGGATCAATCCGCCTTGGTGCAGTTTGGGCACTTTGTGTCCAACGCTGTACACGGTGAATTTGGATTATCCTTGCGCCAAGGGCAAAGCGTCGCTGAACTGCTTAAAGACCGACTTCCCGCCACTGTAGAGCTGTCTGTGGTTGCTGCCGTACTGGCATTGGTCATCGGCTTACCACTGGGCATTTATGCGGCGCTACGCCGTAACGGTTTCATTGCTCAAAGCATTCTGGCCTTTTCGCTGCTAGGCATCTCACTGCCCACCTTCTTGATCGGTATTTTGCTGATACTGGTGTTTTCGGTACAGCTAGGCTGGCTGCCTAGTTATGGGCGTGGCGACGTGGTGTATTTCGGCTGGTGGAGCAGTGGGATATTCACGTGGGATGGCATCAAGCATCTCATCCTGCCCGCCATCACACTCTGTTTGTTCCAGCTCACCTTGATACTGCGCTTGGTGCGTTCAGAAATGCTGGAAGTACTGCGCAGTGACTACATTAAATTTGCCCGCGCCCGTGGCCTAAGCCAACGCGCCATCCACTTCGGACACGCACTAAAAAACACCTTGGTTCCTGTGATCACCATTACCGGCTTACAACTGGGCGGCATCATTGCCTTTGCCATCGTCACAGAAACCGTTTTCCAATGGCCTGGCATGGGCTTATTGTTCATCCAAGCTGTACAGTTTGCCGACGTACCCGTCATGGCCGCCTACCTGTGTTTAATTGCCTTGGTCTTTGTGGTCATCAACCTGGTGGTGGACTTACTGTATTTCGCCGTAGACCCCAGATTACGCACCAGTCTTGGTAAAGCAGGGGGACACTAATCATGGATAGCTTAAAACGTTTTTGGGATAGCGATCTGGCATGGTCATGGCGTCACTCCCCTGTCGCCATTGTTGCCAGCATCATCTTGTTTTTGCTCTTAGTAGGCTCCCTAGGTGCAGGCTGGGTAGCCCCGCACGACCCCTTTGACCTCGCCAGCATAGACCTGCTTGATTCCTTGCTGCCCCCTGTGTGGGAGGCCGATGGCCAGAGCACCTACTTACTGGGTACAGACAGCCAAGGGCGCGACCTGTTTTCCGCGCTGCTATACGGCACACGCATCTCGCTGCTTATTGGTTTTGCCTCAGTTGCCTTAGCGATGGTGGTAGGCATTATCTTGGGCCTTATTGCCGGTTACGCCGGTGGCCGTGTGGATGCGCTGATTATGCGTATTGCAGACATTCAATTGTCCTTCCCCGCGATTCTGATTGCACTGCTGATTGACGGCGTAGCACGCGCCGCTGTGCCTGCCGACATGCTAGAAAGCATAGCCTTCCCTGTCTTAGTCGGCGCGATCGCCTTGGCGGGTTGGCCACAATATGCCCGTACTGTGCGTGGCTCCACCATGGTAGAAAAAAACCGCGAATACGTGCAGGCTGCAAAAGTCATTGGCGTATCCCGCAGCCGCATCATGTTTAGCCACGTATTGCCTAACGTCATGGGCCCAGTATTGGTGTTAGCCACGGTGCACTTAGCCACAGCCATTATTACCGAAGCCACCCTGTCATTCTTAGGGGTAGGGGTTCCACCCACATCGCCGTCATTAGGCACCTTAATACGGGTGGGTAACGACTTCCTGTTTTCTGGCGAATGGTGGATCACCATTTTCCCCGGCGTGATGCTGGTATTGCTGGTGCTGTCCGTCAACCTATTGGGTGACTGGCTGCGCGACGCACTGAACCCGAGGCTGAACTAATGAGCGCTTTATTAACCGTTGATAAGCTGGCGGTAGAGTTTCCTACCCGCCGCGGCGTACTCAAAGCCTTGGATGACGTCTCGTTTCACATCAGCAAAGGTGAAATTCTAGGCGTAGTAGGCGAATCTGGGGCTGGTAAATCCCTAACCGGGGCGGCCATCATAGGCTTGCTAGAGCCCCCTGGGCGCGTCAGTCACGGTGCCATCTACCTGCACGACGAGCGCATCGATAACCTGCCAGAAAAGCAGCTGCGCAACATACGTGGCCGCCGCATCGGCGCTATCTTCCAAGACCCGCTCACCTCGCTGAACCCCTTGTACACCGTGGGCAAACAGCTGGTAGAAACCATACAAACCCACTTACCGCTGTCTAAGCATGACGCCCAAGAGCGAGCCATCAGCTTGTTAGAATCCACCGGCATTCCTGCAGCACGTGAACGTATTAACCACTACCCCCACCAGTTCTCTGGCGGCATGCGCCAACGGGTAGTGATTGCGCTGGCCTTGGCGGCCGACCCAGAACTGATCGTGGCCGATGAGCCCACCACCGCCTTGGACGTCTCCATTCAGGCGCAGATCATCGACCTGCTTAAAGACCTGTGCAAATCCAAAGGCACAGCGGTCATGCTAATCACCCACGATATGGGTGTCATCGCTGAAACTGCCGACCGTGTGGCGGTAATGTACGCTGGCCGCATCATAGAAATAGGCCCCGTGCGCGACATCATTCGTGATCCATCACACCCCTATACCCGTGGGTTGATGCGCTCCATTCCCACGCTAGACAGCGGAACAGAAAGGCTAGAACAAATCCCCGGTAGCATGCCGCGCTTAAACGCCATCCCTACCGGCTGTGCCTTCCACCCGCGCTGTAGCGAGGCCATGCCCGTCTGTATCCAGAAACGCCCAGAATTACAGCAGCACGAACAAGGCCAAGTCGCCTGTTGGCTGCATCACGCCCCAGTTGAGGAGCCAGTAGCATGAGTACTGCGCCACTATTAGAAGTGCGTGATGCCGCACGTTGGTTTGACGTTTCCCCATCGTGGTTGGAACGTACCCTCTACCGCAAACCCAAAGTCATGCTGCGCGCCGTAGACGGCGTATCCTTCACCCTAAACCGTGGAGAAACCTTGGCCTTGGTGGGTGAGTCCGGCTGTGGAAAATCCACCGTCGCGCGGCTATTGGCAGGCTTATACCCGCTTACACGTGGGTCAATTAGCTTTGAAGGGGCAGACCCCAACAGCATGAACGCTGCGCAACAACACGCGCTGCGCAAACGCCTGCAAATGATCTTCCAAGACCCCTACGCCAGCCTCAACCCACGCTGGCGCGTAGGCCGCATCATTGCCGAACCACTCAAAACCCATACTCAGCTCAGCAAAGCTGAACAACAAAAGCGTGCAGGGGAGTTGTTGGAACAAGTAGGCCTAAGCGCCACCGACCAACACCGTTATCCACACCAGTTTTCAGGTGGACAGCGCCAGCGTATCTCTATCGCGCGCGCCTTGGCATTGAAACCAGACTTCATCGTCTGTGACGAGCCCACATCCGCCTTGGACGTATCCGTACAAGCGCAGGTGTTAAACCTGATGAAAGACCTACAGCGCGAGCTGGGTCTAAGCTACCTATTCATCTCGCACAACTTGGCAGTCGTGCACCACGTAGCTGATCGTGTAGGTGTGATGTACTTGGGGCGTATCGTCGAAATCGCCGAGCGTGATGCACTGTTTAACAACCCGCAGCACCCGTACACACGTATGCTGTTGGGGGCGATTCCGGATATGAGTGGCAGTGGCAAAGCACGTACGCCAGTAGCAGGTGAAGTACCTAACCCGCTAAACCCACCCTCAGGCTGTACCTTCCACCCCCGCTGCCCGCTGGCGAATGAACGCTGTAAGCGTGAAGCGCCGGCGTTGGTGAGTTACGATGGCGGAACGCAAGTGGCTTGTCATGCGGTGGAGGAAGGGCGAAGTGGGGTGTAGTGTTTGACATGCGGCGGGGATTTTGAATCACCCCCCCACAACCCTAACCTTAGGCTGCTCCGCACACTCCTCACACACCACCGACACGTTCAGCCTATACATCTCCAGCTTCACGCCCTGATCCGCACACGCTTGTTCCACCGCGCGTAATATCCGTTTGTCGTCCATGGATTGTTTTTTGCCGCAGGTAACGCAGCTCATGCTCCCCACAGGCTGTTCATCCTGCATGGAATACAGCAGCTTCCTACCTTGTTCCATATGTGCATAGATCACGCCAGCATCGTGCAGGTGTTTCAAGGTGCCGTACACCGTACCCAGACTAAGCGGTGTGTTGTGGTGCTGTAGTTGGTTGAAGATTTCTTCTACGGTCATGGCTTCTTTCTGTTCGTGCAGCACATTCAGTACCGCCAAACGCGCCAGTGTCATGCGTATACCTGCTTGGCGCAACAAGCCAGCGCCCACACTGTGTGTCATTAATACATTCGTCATGTGTTACTCCCTTGCCAAAGTAAGGAAGAATCTATGTCTTCCAAGGAACCTACTCCGCTTAACACCATGCTGCTTTCTAGTTCGGTGCGTAGTAGGTGCAATATGTGTGCTACCCCTGTAGCGCCTGCAACCGCCAACCCGTGCAATACGGGCCGCCCAATCAATACCGCTTTGGCACCTAAGGCCAAGGCTTTTAGTACGTCTGTGCCACGCTGTATGCCGCCATCCACCAACACCGGTACGTGGGCACCAACGGCGGCTACCACTAGCGGCAATACATCTAAGGCGGCAGGCACGCTGTCTAGTACACGTCCACCGTGGTTAGACACTATCACACCCGCTGCCCCCGCTTGCACGGCTAGCTGCGCATCGGCCGGGCGCAAGATGCCTTTTACCAGTACGGGTAGGGTGGTGTGTTTGACTAACCATGCCACGTCATCCCAACTCGCCATTTGAGTGACGAGGGGATGTTGAAATAAAGACTGCCCAGCTTCTAATACGCCGGGTATTTGCAACTTGTCTGCATAGGGCAGCAAGTTCACAGGTTTGATGCTCGCAGGCAGGCTAAAGCCAGATCGTTGCTCGGCATTACGGCTGCCTTGTATGGGCGCATCTACCGTCATCACGATGGCTTCGTAACCTGCAGCTTCAGCACGGCGCAATAAGGCCAAATTGACCTCTTTATCGGCCTGCCAATACAACTGAAACCAACGTGGGCCGGATGTAGCAGCGGCTACGTCTTCTAGGCTGACACTGGCTTGGGTGCTGACCACGTACACGGCTTGCAGTGCAGCAGCGGCAATAGCAGTCGCGCGTTCTGCATCGGCATGCGCTAAAGCATGAAAAGCCGTGGGTGCGATGAAAATAGGGTGTGCATAACGTTTACCGAACAGCTCCAGTTCAGTGTTGCCCTCGGTAATACGGCGCAATACATGCGGCCATAGCATCCGCTGTTCAAAGGCTGCCGCATTACGACGTTGGGTGATGCCATCCGCCGCCCCCGAGTTTACATACGCCCACGTCGCCGCCGGTAATAGCTCGCTGGCACGCTGTGCGTAATCAGCCAAGCAGCTTAGCCCTTGCAAGGATGCCTCGGCTTGGCTCATGTCTCTCCCCATTGGCGTATAAGGTTGTGATACACGCCAGATAAGCGTGTGACTTCATCTACCGAATCACCACGGCTCGCCAATTGCTGCACCACATTGTCCAGTTCGTATAAGGACTGACGGGCGCTGTCTTCGCGCACCATGCTTTGTGTCCAGAAAAAGGCCGCAAGCCGTTCACCCTGCGTGACCGGACAGACGCGGTGCAAGCTGGTGCCGGGGTACACCACAGCATGACCAGCTGGTAGTTTGACGCGCTGTGTGCCGTAGTTGTCTTGAATTTCTAGCTCTCCACCTTCGTAGCTATCTGGGTCACTAAAGAATACGGTGGTGGAAATGTCTGTACGTATACGCTCACCCGTTTGTGGGTGCACACGTATGGCGTTATCAATATGAAACCCGTAAGCGCCCCCGCCCTGGTAGCGGTTAAACATAGGCGGCAGTATTTTCAGGGGCAGGGCAAAGGACACAAACTTAGGCAACGAGGACAAGCGTTGCAACACCGCTTGGGCAAGTTCTATTGCCACGGGGTCTTGCACATTCAATTGCTCATTACTTTTTTGCTGTACCGCGATATAGCCTGCGGTTGCACGGCCATCTTGCCAGAATGCCTGTGCCAGCCGTTCACGTATGGCGTGGCACTCTTCTGCACTGAAAACTTCGGGAATCACCAGAATCATCTGTTTCTCCTAATGTGCCAGCAACAGAGCCGTCGCGAACAGGCTCTGTTGCTGTCCTATGGCTTACTCCCAGCGATAGGTGGCACTGAACATATAAGAACGTCCGGGAGCGACGTTTGCAAACACCCCTACGTGCGATGCATCATACAGCGCATTGTTAGACAGGTTATTCGCGTTGAACTGCAAGGACAAACTCTTACTTACGTCGTACTGCAACATAGCGTCGTAACGCAGGTAGCTAGGCAGTTCTAATGTGTTGGCATCATCTACATAGCGTTTGCCTAAGTAGGTCACACCGCCACCCAAAGTCAGCTCAGGCAAGATCTTGTAGGTAGTCCACAAGCTGGCGCTGTGACGTGCGATAAACTTGGTTTGGTTACCGTCATACACGCTGCATACACGAGGTCTCAAAATGCCGTCACCACTACAGTTTTGGTACTCCTTAATTTTAGGTGCTAGATAGGTATATCCTGCCCACACATTCCAACGTGGTGTAATCGCCCCCGAAGCACCAAGCTCCACCCCTCGCACACGGTTACTACCGTTAAGAGTTACATCTCCCGTTAACGGATCAGAGGAACGTGCATCCGTTTTATGAGTTTCAAAGTAGGCGGCCGTCAGTGACAAGCGTTCGTCGAATACATCCCACTTGGTACCAATTTCCCAACTGTAGCTTTTCTCGGGTTTCATATCACGCACAGTCGCGGTACCAGCTGCACCGTCCGCCCCTCCACCTTGGCCTAAGTTTTCGCCAGCTGGGTTAGAGGATGTTGCATACGACACGTAGATACTGCCATTTTCGGCAGGCTTATAAACAGCACCTAATTGGTAATTCCAGAAATTATCCTTGCTCTTTGTCTTGAAATCATCAACGGTAAAGCTTTCACGACGCAGACCCAAGTTCAGCAAGAACTGCTCGCTAAGTGCGATGGTGTCCATGAAGTAGATGGAGCGCGTTTTGATGTAACCGTCTTGGGTTTTATCACCGTACTGAAGACGGAAGTTGTAAGGCCTATTAGGATTAGGGTTCCACAAAGAATCAGTGTCTATCGCAGGCAAACCTGTCACAGCACGGCTATAAACTTTCTCGTAGGTGAACTCCACACCAGCACTATACGAGTGCTTCATGAAACCTGTATTGAAGGTACCGTACAAGTCGGTTTGGTTCTGCACTGCGGTGTTATAGCGCCAACGAGCACGGTTATCGCGTTTGAATTGTGCATCAGGGCCTTCGGTATAGCAGCTAGGTGCAGGGTTAGGATTAGTTTTAGAAGGGGTGCAGTTATCAAAACTGGGCCTAGTCATCAAGTAGTTATTCAACGACTCGGAATGACGCGTGATATTGCGGAAGTGCGTTTGATCTGAGAAATCATGCTCGAACAACATCGTCGAGGTTTTCATGGTGTTCTCGCGGAAGTCTGCGTTCATACGACCATAAAAGTTCTCTCTATCCACATTGGGCGGTGTATCCCTATCATTCACGGCATTCGCAAATGGAATACCCAAGTCTGGCGTATCCTTGTTTTTCAACTCGGAGTACGACAGCGTCAGGCGGGTAGGGGTACCCAAACCAAACGCGATTGAAGGTGCTACGCCCCAACGGTCAATCTCTGGGCCATCACGGCCTGGTACATCGCCACCCATTTTCATCACGTTCAAACGGATGGCAGTACTATCACCAATGGGCATGTTGGCATCAGCCGTGGTTCGCCACTGACTGGCATTACCAAAGCCTGCACTCAATTCCACAAATGGCTCTAGCCTTGGTGCTTTAGTGGTCAAGTTGATGCTACCGCCGGTACCACCACGGCCTGTGTAGGCAGAGCTAGGACCTTTGATGATTTCTACCGCTTCCAAGTTGAAGGTTTCGTGTGAACCACGAGCGTAGTCACGCAAACCATCAATGAAAATATCGGTACTGGCTTCGTAGCCGCGAATGAATGGACGGTCACCCACTGGGGTACCACCTTCACCCGAGCCCAATGTCACCCCGGGTGTAGTACGCAACACGTCTTGCAACGATGTGGCACCACGGTCTTTCATTTGCTGCTCGGTGATGATGTTCACCGTGCGGGGGGTGTCCAATAAGGGGGCGGTAAATTTAGGGCTGGAAAGTGAGCTAGGTGTTTGGTAAGTATCGTTAGGTACGTCACCCATCACTCGAATTTCTTTAAGAACAGTTGCTTCGGCTGCGGTAGCATTGTTTTCTTCTGCTTGTACTGGCGACATGGCGACCATTGCGCCTGCCAACACTACCGTACCAAATGCCGGCTTGAAACTGTCCATGGACAAAACGGTTGTCCCCTCCAACGCCTTGTCCTGCTGCGCTGACGCGTAATTGCTTAACACGTACCTCTCTCCTGAAATAAAAAAGGGCCAACCTTTACAGCCGAGGTGTTGCCCCTAGTAAAAGCCGCCAATCAAAACAAATGAGACTTGTTCTTATTTCAGAATAAAGAGTGGAACGTGAAGTTTTCGTCAATAAAACTCTGACACGCAATAAAACAAAACAATAATCAATCTTATTTATAATTCGATGATAATTTCACGCTGACTCTGCTACCCTAAATGTCTGCGCCCGCCTGAAGCGTATTCAGGATGCCGCTTGAAGATCATCCTCATGACTGAGAAACAAAACCCTATCCCCTACACCGTACTGATCGTCGAAGACGAATCCGTCATTGCCGAGAACATTCTGCTCACGTTAGAGGCCGAAGGCTTTACTGCCGATATCTCTAGAGATGCGCCATCGGCATTGCATCGCCTAGAACAAGGCAACTACGATCTGGTGCTGCTGGATATAGGGCTACCCGGTATGGACGGTTTGAGCATGCTGCAAAAAATGCGCCGCAAACTCAGTCTATCTACGCCCGTACTCTTACTCACAGCAAGGGCGACACTGGAAGACAAACTGCAAGGCTTTGCCTGCGGTGCCGACGACTATCTCACTAAACCCTTTGCACTCGAAGAGGTCGTTGTGCGCGCCCAAGCGCTCATACGTCGTTCACGGCAGTTGTGCGATACCGCTTTCTCGTTGCAATACGGCCCGCTGTGCTACGTGGTGGCCGACAAAAGCCTTAGCATTAATGGCGAAACCATTAAACTGCCGCGCAAATGTTTGATGATTCTAGAAATGCTAATGCGCTATTCCGGCCGCATCGTACCTAGACAAAAACTGGAAGAGTACTTGTGGCAAGGGGAGCCACCATCCTCTGAAGCGCTACGTAGTCAATTGCACCTATTGCGTAAAACCCTACAGCAACATCAGTACGAAGGCATAGAAACCGTGCATGGCATAGGTTGGCGACTCACGCTGGATACACCATGAAGCTACGTCGCTCGCTGTCTGGACGCATCACCTTAGTTCTCACCCTATTAATTTTTCTGGCGGTCAGTTTATCGGCGGTAGTCACTTATGCCATCTACACCACGCTAGAAGAAAACATGCTGGATACCTTGGTGCAAACTGAGTCCAAGCGCATCGCGGTGCGAGTATCCCGCTTTGGTGATCATTGGCAACAGCCGTTCGAGCGCGACATGGGGCCGTCCATGTATGCGTGGGGTGAAACCGATACCTTGCTCGCCCCCAGCATGCCAGAAGAACTACGTGAACTGCCGCTGGGTTTGCACTACATAGATAAGGGCAACACCGGCTGGCACGTGCAAGTAGCCAATGTGATGGATGGCCGTCTTTACGTGTTGTATGACTCCGTTGTGCTGATAGAACAATCGCGCCAGTTTGCGCTGGCTTTGGCGGGGATTGTGCTGCTCTGTACCTTGCTGGCACTGTTCTTCAGTAGAGCCATTGCCCGTTGGTTAGTCACCCCTATCAATACCATGACAGAACGGCTTACGCGCTGGTTACCCAGTGACTATAAAAGTGCTATTCCCCATACCGACGAAGAAGCTCGTTTGATGGAGATCTTTAGCCGTGCGCAAGATCAAGTAGACGCCACCATTGCCAACCAGCGTGAATTCACCGCTAACCTGCACCATGAAATTCGTACGCCGCTAAGCATTATTCGCAGTGATGCCGAGTTGATGTTGCGCCATCAGATGGTGAATGAGTCTGAACGTCCACGACTGCAACGCATTGTGCATGCCGTACAAGACATCAAACAATCACTAGAAAGCACCTACAGCCTTTGCCATGCGAGTGATACCGAAACCCGTGCTGAGATATCCCTGTATGACTGCCTGCAAGATGCAATGGCAGGGCAAGCACAAGACGCTGAAAACGCTAAGCTCATCATTAAAAATTTGGTGGACACAGCACAGCGCCCATCGCTGAATCAGCATGCCTTAATGACCGTCATACGCAATATTTTGCGTAACGCTATTGCCCACGCCGCCCCTGCGACATTAACCGTTACCTCTATAGAAAACGGCTTGCAATTCACAGATGATGGCCCGGGTATCGCCGCAGACGAACTCACCTCTATCTTTGAGCGCTATTTCAGCCATAGACGCACAGATCAACTTATAGACCCGCAAGCCACTGTATCTTCCAACACAGGCAGTGACTTAGAGCACCAAGCTGGCTTGGGCCTAGCCATTGCGAAACGGGTTTGCCACATGCAATCGTGGCAATTAGAAGTGACTTCCCCCGTTGAAGATGGTCACGGCACATGTTTTACCTTGCGTTTTCACCACCAACCACATAATCCTACCTAAAAATCGTGGAGAACCAGCAAGGCCGTCACCATTCGGCCCAGTTTGGAATACACTAAAGGATTGTTTATTTCCTCTTAGCAGAGCTTTGACATGAATACCGAATCCGCTCAGCCATCGCTGGCCTTTAGTATCAACCGTTCTACTCATCCACGTTCCGCGGAAGAGCGCGCCACCATTCTGGCTAAACCGGGTTTTGGTCAGTATTTCACCGATCACATGGCTGCCATTGATTGGAGCGTCGAGCAAGGTTGGCACGATGCCCGCATTCAGCCGTACGGCCCACTGCAACTGGATCCTGCTTCATCGGTACTGCACTACGGTCAGGAAATTTTTGAAGGCCTAAAAGCCTACCGTCATGCTGACGGTTCTATCTGGACATTCCGCCCAGAAGCCAACGCCGCACGCTTACAGCGTTCTGCCAGCCGTTTGGCCTTACCTCAGTTGCCTACAGACTTGTTCGTAGAGTCCATCAAACAACTGGTCAAGACAGACGCTGACTGGGTACCTTCTGCGCCAGAGACCAGCCTGTACCTGCGTCCATTCAGCATTGCTAACGAAAGCTTCTTAGGCGTACGCGCTGCACAACGTGCCGCTTACTACGTGATTGCCAGCCCAGCCGGTGCCTACTTCGCCAAAGGCGTAGCACCTGTGTCTATCTGGTTGTCCACCGAACTGAACCGTGCAGGCCGCGGCGGTACCGGCGCAGCCAAGTGTGGCGGTAACTACGCTGCATCCTTGGTGCCACAACAAGAAGCCAGCGACAACGGCTGTTCACAAGTACTGTTCTTAGATTCCGTAGAAGGCAAATACTTGGAAGAGCTAGGCGGTATGAACCTGTTCCTAGTACGCAAAGACGGTAGCCTGCTGACCCCAGCACTGTCTGGCAGCATCCTGGAAGGTATCACTCGCGCTAGCATCATCCAACTGGCACGCGATCGCGGCCACGAAGTGGAAGAGAGTCGTATCACCGTTGAAGAATGGCGCGAAGGCGTTGCTTCCGGCGATATCGTAGAAGCCTTTGCTTGTGGTACAGCCGCTGTCGTGACCCCTATTGGTCAACTGAAAGGCCATGACTTCGCGATTGGCAACCCAGATGCCCCAGCAGGCAAAATCACCATGGAACTGCGTCAAGCATTGACCGACCTGCAATACGGTCGCGCTCCAGATCCACACGGTTGGTTAGTACGTTTGGTGTAAGTTCTTCACCAAGCTGTAGAAAAAGCCCGATGCTTGCGTCGGGCTTTTTTTATGGTTGTGGAGGCTGTTCTTAAGTATCAGTGGTAGCTGGGCATCATTGCTACGTGCCTACACTGGGCTGCCGTAGCCTTAGGCTTTGCTCTAGCCAGTCACGCTACATAACAACACGCAATCAAGAGGGCCAAACCTTATCTACAACCAGGAATCAGAAGCGACTAAAAGTGCCTGTAGTACATGGATAGATACTACGTCTTAAGCACAAATGTAGACATGCCTGTGTTCTATGCCCGCTTTTCCCTGAGGATTACGCTATTCAATTGGCTCATTAAAAACAGGCCAACGGCACACAAGAAAGGGCAGTAAATCTATCGCCGATCAAAACTGTAGGGGGGGGGACGGAGAGGAAACTTTTTTGATTTGGTGTCTCAAATCACAAAAAGTATTCCTGCAGTTCCCCAACGCGTGCGATGAATAGAGCGTCACAGCCTACAAACCTTCAACGTAGCGCCCACAAAAAACAAACCCCTGCATTTCTACAGGGGCTTATTCAACTTATACAGCAATACATCTATCTACCGAGGTATAAACACCTTAGCGCGCAAACTGCGACAGATGACAAGACAGCACATCAGCAATCGCATGATCGCTTAACCCGCGCGCCTTAAGATCGGCCGTCAGGGCAGCCACATCTACATCCACCAACGTACGCTGATCAGAAGTAGGGCGGTCGTCACGCACGATGCGGAAATCGAAATCGCGCTCAGGCGTTTTACGCACTTCGTAGTGCATGACTTCATCAATCTGATTATCAGGTGTGAAGGTCAACACGGTAGGGCGCAGATCGTACAACTCAGCCGTTTGCACATACTCGGATGCGCAAATAATGACCTGATCGCCTTTCTGGCACGTACGTGCTGCGGCACCGTTCAAAATGCAGCAGCGTGAGCCTGGCTCACCATAAATCACGTAAGTAGAAATCCGCGCACCGCTTTGCTTATTCCAGATTTCCACGAACTCCATCGGAAAAATACCTGCTTGTTCGCAGACTTCCGGATCCAAGGTAATGGAACCATGGTAGTTCAGATCCGCTCCGGTAATGGTGATACCGTGCAGCTTGGCGCGGACAACTTTTTTCATGCTAGTAATGGGCCATCAAAAGATAAAAAATCGGTCAACATCATGGGCCGTAGGCCCCGTTGATTGCTAAACCATTTTACCCAATCTCTACGCAAATGGTGGCGTAGGAGTGGGAAAACCACGTTAGCCTTCTTCTACAAACTGCTGCACTTCGGCAGGGGTTAAGTAGCGAGACTCGCCCAGTTCCAACGTATCATCCAACGCCAACGAGCCAATACGCTCACGATGCAAGGTCAGAACCAAGTTCCCCAACGAGGCAAACATGCGTTTAACCTGATGGTATTTGCCTTCTTGGATAGTGAGTCGTGCCGTGCGCTCGTCAATGCGTTCTAACACAGCAGGTAAGGTGGCTTTGTCTTCACCATTCAACAAAATACCTGCTTGAAATACAGCTTCGGCATTATCGGGCAACGGCTCAGCCAAGGTTGCTACATAGACCTTATCGCACTGATGGCGGGGCGAAATAATACGGTGCGTCCATTGGCCGTCGTCCGTAATCAAAATCAACCCTGTGGTATCTACATCCAGCCTACCTACAGTGTGCAAACGATCGCGCTTTTCTATGTCCAACAGCGTCATGACTGAAGGGTAAGCACTATTCTTAAGACTGCACTCATAGCCAGCGGGTTTGTTGAGCATCAGATAACGCAAACCAATCAATTCGAGCACGTCATCTTCCCACTTAACGACGTCGCCCTCTTGCACTATGTAGGTGCCTTTGGTGACCACCTCACCGTTAACCGTGATTTCCTCGCTTTTGAGCACTTTACGTGCATCAGAGCGGCTGAGGTCGGTGCTCTCACCAAGAAACTTATCTAGGCGCATTCCATTTCCAAACAAAGCGTTGTTAACTAATTTTCTGTTTTTAGCTGTGTTCAACGTAACAACGGCCTGAACTCAACACAGATAAAGAAAAAGCGGACCCACAAAAAGTAGTCCGCTTTTTTTCAAACCTCATTGATCACATTGATGTGGAAACCCACAGCAATTACACGTCAATGTTGCCAGCCTGCAAGGCGTGAGTTTCGATAAACGCACGACGTGGCTCAACTTCATCACCCATCAAGGTAGTGAATACCTGATCCGCAGCGATAGCGTCTTCGATACGTACTTGCAGCAGACGACGGGCAGATGGGTCCATGGTGGTTTCCCACAACTGCTCGGGGTTCATCTCACCCAGACCTTTATAGCGCTGTTTGGACACACCACGTTCCGCTTCGGAACGCAGCCAGTGCATCGCGTCACGGAAGTCGTCAATTGGCGACTCTTTACGGCGATCACCTTCGCCACGCATTACCATCGCGCCTTCACCAATCAGACCCAAGAAGGTTTGACCAGCACGGCTTAGTGTCAGGTAGTCGGAGCCACGCAAGAAGGCTTTATCAAACACACTCACACGTACGTTACCGTGGTGCAGGCGGTTTGCCAGCAAGCGCCACTGACCTGCATCGTCTTGCTCTACGCTGACGGTAAACAGATGTGGGTTAGCGGGGTCTTGCAAACGTTCTAGCAGCTCTTTAGCTGATTGCTGTGCAGCGGCTTCGTCATCCAGCTTGATAACGCTACCCTCAGCAATCGCTGACAGTACTTCGCTATCCATTAAGCGGGACAATCTATCAATCACTTGGTCAGCCAATACGTACTGACGCACCAAGCTTTCCAGCGCATTACCTGTAATAGGCTCTGCACCTTCACGTGGCAGCAATTGCGCATCTTTCACGGCAATGGTCAGCATAAACTGAGCTTCTTCCGCTTCGTCTTTCAGATAGCGCTCATCACGGCCCACTTTTACTTTGTACAGTGGTGGTTGCGCAATGTAGATGTATCCACGTTCGATCAACTCTGGCATCTGACGGTAAATCAGCGTCAGCAGCAGGGTACGAATGTGTGCACCATCCACGTCCGCGTCAGTCATGATGATGATGCGGTGGTACCGCAATTTGCTGACGTCGAAATCTGGGCCAATGCTGGTACCCAAAGCGGTAATCAATACAGTGACCTGTTCGCTGCTGATCAGTTTGTCGAAACGTGCTTTTTCCACGTTCAGAATTTTGCCTCGCAGCGGCAAAATCGCTTGGAATTTACGGTCACGGCCTTGCTTAGCCGAACCACCCGCGGAGTCACCCTCCACAATGTACAGTTCGGATTTCGCTGGGTCTTTTTCTTGGCAGTCAGCCAGTTTGCCAGGCAAACCAGCACCTTCCAGCACGCTCTTACGACGCGTTACTTCACGCGCCTTACGAGCGGCCTCACGGGCGCGCGCTGCTTCAATAATCTTGTTGCAGACTGAGCGTGCGTCGGTTGGGTTTTCTTGCAACCAGGTTTCTAAGGTACGGCTTACCGCTTCTTCAACGGCAGGACGCACTTCACTGGATACCAATTTGTCTTTAGTCTGGCTACTGAACTTAGGCTCAGGCACTTTCACCGACAACACGCAGGCTAAACCTTCGCGCATATCGTCGCCGGAGGTTTCTACCTTGGCGCGTTTAGCTAACTCGTTATCGCTGATGTATTTGTTCAGCACGCGAGTCATTGCAGCACGCAGGCCAGTTAAGTGACTACCACCATCACGCTGAGGAATGTTATTGGTGAAACACAGCACGTTTTCAGCGTAGCTGTCATTCCACTGCATGGCGATTTCCACGCCTACCAACACACCACCGGCTTCGGATTCTGTTTCTACCGAGAACACGTTAGGGTGCAACACGCTTTTACCGCGGTTGATGTATTCCACAAAGCCTTTGACGCCACCTAAGAAAGCGAAGTCTTCTTCTTTGTTCTGGCGCTCGTCAATCAGCTTAACTTTGACGCCATTATTCAAGAAGGACAATTCGCGCAGGCGTTTTGCCAAGATCTCGTAGGTGTACTCTACGTTGTTGAAAATCTCGTGGTCAGCCAAGTAACGTACTTGCGTACCAGTTTTGTTGGCATCGCCAACCACTTTCAACGGCTCTACACGCTCACCACGCTGAAAACGCAGGTAGTGTTCATGGCCATTACGCCAGATTGTCAGATCCAACCACTCGGACAACGCGTTCACACACGACACACCTACCCCGTGCAAGCCGCCAGACACCTTGTAGGAGTTCTGGTCAAACTTACCGCCGGCGTGCAGTTCTGTCATAACGATTTCAGCAGCACTACGTTGCTCTTCGTCGTCTTTGTGAATGTCCGTAGGAATACCACGTCCGTTATCGCAGACAGAAATACTGTTGTCTGCGTGGATAGTGACAAGAATTTCATCACAATGCCCGGCCAGCGCTTCGTCAATGGCGTTATCCACCACCTCGAATACCATATGGTGCAAACCGGTACCGTCCGAGGTATCGCCAATGTACATGCCTGGGCGTTTACGAACCGCTTCCAGGCCTTTGAGCATGCGAATTGAATCGGCGCCGTACTCGGTGTTTGGAGTGCTTTGATCTGACATGTATTGTTTATACCCTTAGTAAGCCAATGCTTAAATGCGCATTGGCATGACAACGTATTTGAATGCATCCTCATCGGGCAGAGTGATCAGCACCGATGCATTGGAATCCGGCTGCACCGACCAGCGTACCTGTTCGGTTTTGACGTTCGCCAATACATCCAGCAAGTAGCTGACGTTAAAGCCTACATCCAGTGGCTCAAATTCGTAGTCAATTTCAATTTCTTCGTTGGCTTCTTCTTGCTCCGCGTTGGAAGCAGAAATACGCAACTGGTGGTTCGCCAAGTTCACACGTACGCCACGCAGTTTGTCGGTGGTCAAAATAGCCGCACGTTGCAAACTACCTTGCAGCGCTTCACGGTTGACCGTGAAATGGCGTGTATAGGTAGATGGAATCACGCGGGTGAAATCAGGGAATTTCCCTTCCACCAACTTGGAGATCAGCTCAACTTGGTCAAAGCTGAAGCGAATCTGGCCGCCTGCCACCTGAATTTGCACAGCATCATCAATCTCACCCAACAGACGCTGCATTTCCAGCACTGTTTTACGTGGAACAATGACGTCTTGGCGGCTTTCTAACCCTTCGATCTCGGTACCATTGTGTACCAAACGGTGGCTATCTGTTGCCACGGTACGTACCCAACCGGGTTCAAACACAAACAACATACCGTTCAAGTAGTAACGGATATCTTGTTGAGCCATCGCGAAGTGCGCCGTGTTGAACAAGTGCTTCAATGTGCGCTGAGGCAATGCCAACGATACATCCCACTGCTCTGGCTGAGCCAAAGTAGGGAACTCGTTAGCATCCATGGTTTGCAACGCAAAACGGCTACGACCAGACTGCACAATCAGTTTGCCATCTACCAGAGACAGCACTACGTCACCCACATCAGGCAAGGCGCGCAGAATATCCAGTAATTTACGTGCAGCAACCGTGGTTGCCACATTCTCATCACCCACACCAAAATCAGCATGAGTGGTGATTTGCACTTCCATATCGGAGGCAATAAACGAAACCCTAGAGCCTTCTTTGCGCAAAAGAATGTTGGCAAGAATAGGCAAGGTGTGGCGACGCTCGACAATCCCTACTACTGTCGATAATGGCTTGAGCAATGCGTCACGAGAGGCTTGTACAAGTTGCATGGTCATCCTTTCAGGGTTTGTTCAAGTACGTGTAAAGAGTGATTCAACTCTGTCTGCTTGCTGCGTGCCTCAGTAATTTTACGCACCGCATGCAGCACCGTCGTGTGATCCCGCCCACCAAACAACTCGCCAATTTCTGGCAGACTTTTTTGAGTGAGTTCTTTGGCCAAATACATAGCAATTTGGCGGGGCAGGGCAATATTAGCAGGACGTCGTTTTGAGTACATGTCCGCTACTTTGATTTTATAGAAATCTGCTACCGTTTTCTGAATGTTTTCTACCGTAATCTGCCCATTGGAAACAGAGAGTAAATCCTTCAAGGCATCTTTACAGACTTCTACACTCAGCACATCGCGGCCATGGAAACGGGCGTAGGCCGATACCTTACGCAGCGCGCCTTCCAGCTCACGCACGTTACTGCGCAAATGCTTGGCGATAAAGAACGCGACTTCCTCTGGCATCACAATGCCTTCGGTCTGTGCTTTACGCAGCAAAATGGCGACTCGCATCTCTAGTTCAGGCGGCTCAATAGCCACCGTCAAACCAGAGTCAAATCGAGAAATCAGTCGGCTATCGATATTAGACAGTTCTTTTGGATAGGTATCCGACGTGATAATGATCTGCTTGCGCTGTGCCACCATGGCTTCAAACGCGTAGAAAAACTCTTCTTGTGTACGGTTCTTACCAGCAAAAAACTGAATATCGTCAATTAACAATAAATCCAGCGAGTGGTAGTAGCGTTTGAACTCATCAAAGGCTTTACGTTGATACGCTTTCACCACATCGGACACATATTGGTCAGCGTGCACGTAACGTACACGCATACCTGTGCCATTTGCCAACAAGGCGTTACCAATAGCGTGAATCAAGTGAGTCTTACCCAGGCCCACACCACCATACAAAAACAGCGGGTTGTAGGACACACCTGGATTTTCAGCAACTTGTAACGCGGCAGCACGTGCCAACTGGTTGGCTTTACCAGTCACGAAATTATCGAAAGTCAGCTCAGGATTCAAACGCGAACGTTCGTGTACCGCATCAGCCACAACGGCAGCGGGATTCACAACCGCGGCTTCAGCCGCCGGTTCAACGCCGCCCATCGCAGACGGTGCAACTGCACCCGATGCTGATGCCGCTGATGGCATACGACGTGGCACAGCAGGTTGTGCAGCAGGTGCATTAGCAGCCAGCTCTAACGCAAGCTCAACAGGACGACCGAACCATTCGCTGGCTAAGTCCTGTATGCGGTGCGAAAAGTTCTTACGCACCCAATCCAATTTAAAACGGTTCGGCGCTGACAGGCGCAAGATTGCCTGCCCTTCATCGTATTCCAAAGGAACCAAAGGGCGTATCCAAGCACTAATTTGCTGCGGCGGGAGCTCCTGTTCAAGCGTCTGAACGCAAGACTGCCAAAATTCGTTCAT